>CAYVHL010000021.1:0-1511 GCA_964451255.1 uncultured Fimbriimonadaceae bacterium | reverse complement strand
AACCAGGATCGTGTTGGGGTCCAGCGATAGGAGCCTGATGATCGGAATCGCTTCGGCCGCGACGGCGACCGCACACGTCAACCCGGCGGTGGCAGGCAACTCCCGCCAGAGGATGGCGACCGGTTCCGTGTTGACGACGAGAAACGGCGCAGAAAGCTGGACGGCGAGAACCGAACCGAGATAGAAGCCGAGGACCGACGCCGTCAATGCCAACGCCAGCGTTTTCGCCAGGTACAGGGAAACGATGTAGGCGTGCGACACGCCCATGGCGATCATGATTCCGGTTTCTTGCTTGCGGTCGGCGACTTCTTGCAGCCCGGTCACGGCGATGATCACGATGGTGGCTGCGGCGACGATCGCCAGCAGGTAGTAGAGCGACTTCTGCGTCGTTACACGGGCCAAGTGCCTACCTTGAGCGACGTCCATCCTGCTGATCTGGCGAAACCCGGGGAACCCTTCCGCCAGCTTCTGCTCCTGAAACTTCAAGGCGCGGTCGAGCGATCCGCCGTGCAGGCAGAGGAAGGCGAGGATGAAGCTGACCTGGCCCTCCTTCTTCAACAGCCTCTGGCACTGCGACAGGCGGATGTAGACGCGACAGTCATCCACCGTCGCCTTGGGAGGCAAGATTTCAACAATCCGGAATTCCTTGCCCAAGATTTGCAGGGACTGGCCGATTTCCTTGTGGAGCTTCCGGGCGCTCTCGGAACCGAGGCGGGCGTCCTGCTCGCCCAGCGGGAGCACCATGTTGCCTTTCTCGCGTGTTTCGTCCTTTCGCGCGACAGGCTCGATTCCCGTCAACAGCAGTTGGTGGTTTTCCACCTCCACCCGCGCCTGCAACACCGAGACGTAGTACCGGGACGACAGGCTGAGCGCTTGGCTCATCCGTCGGGCTGTGTCGTCGGGAAACAGCACCTGGCTGTCGGAGCACACGTACACGGCCCCGGGATCGGACTGTTCGGGCACGATCAGGAGGTTGTGCCCCATATTCTTCATGACAAGTTCCATCGAGCGGTTGGCGAACTTGGCCGTATTGCTCGAATAGACATAGAGCGTCACGAGCGCGGTCATCGCCAAGAGAATCAGCAGGGCGATTCCCCATTTGTGCCTGGTCTGCGAAAGGGCGATTTTCAGGAACATCGGCAAGCCACCGCCGTCAGAGATCGAAATTCAGCGTGTTGCGTCCGGGCGCGACCGTCCGCTTCAATTCGGTTCGCGTATTGTATTTGGCCGGGATGCACTCCCTGCATTCGACCTCGCGGCCCGTACTGTCGACACGCGTCCCGCCGGTGCGGATCGACACGATGTGCTCGCCCGCCGCAGCGCCCGACTTGTCGAACGTGTACATCAACTCGTACCGGCCTTCGGCATCCGTGATGCCCGACGATGGAGAACCCCCCGGAGCCGTGGGTTGAAACTCGACCAACGCGCCCTGCACGGGTTGGCCCTTCAGGGTGACTTTGCCCCGGACGGTGGCCAAGTTGTGGCCTGAGCCGCATCCGGGGGTCACCAGG
>CAYVHL010000020.1:0-1603 GCA_964451255.1 uncultured Fimbriimonadaceae bacterium | reverse complement strand
GCTTCACACGCTTGGCTTCGAGCGTTATGTGCGCCGGACGGCGACACAAGAGAGCAGTGGATGTAGTTCATCAGCAAGCCCGTGCAGTGCTACATCGACCGCATCGAGTTGCGGCACCAACAGCTGCGACACCACTCCGAAGACGGCTTCTTGCGGGGCTGATAGGAAGACAACAGTCTCTACGTCTAGCGAATGCTGTGACAGTCAACCCACTGTCACGGTTAAGAAAGAAGGGAAGTACAATGGTGTGTGGCGGGAAGCTTGGTCGGACTTTATCGATGTGTTGCCTTACCTGCTCATCGCTATTGCGATTGGCAGCGTGATCTATGGTTTCATGCCCACTGACTTATTGGAGCAGTATGCAGGCCCAGATAATCCCTTTGCCATTCCAGTTGCCGCTGTCATCGGCGTGCCGTTGTATATTCGCGCTGAAGCCGTCATACCTCTGGCAGCGGCTCTGATGGCCAAAGGCGTGGGTGCCGGGACGGTGCTTGCGTTGATCATCGGCAGTGCCGGAGCCAGCCTGACTGAGCTCATTCTGTTGCGCTCTTTGTTCACGCTGAAGCTTTTAGCGGCGTTTTTAGCAGTCATTTTTGCTATGGCGATGATTGCCGGTTACGCCACCTACCTGTTTTTCTGATCAAGGCGGGAGATGATTAATTCGTTAAGCCTTCCTGGTTACCAGTTGGTGGATTCTGATGAGCAGAATGAAGACATACATTTTCGGCTTGAAGCACCTACACCAGTAGCCTGCGAGGGGTGCTGCGTGCAGGGTGAGTTCGTGCGGTTCGGCAAGCGTGATGTTCCCTATCGTGACCTGCCCATCCACGGCAAGCGGGTCACCCTCTGGGTAGTTCGTCGCCGGTACACCTGCCGGGCCTGCAAGACCACCTTCAGGCCCCAGCTACCGGAGATGGTGGACGGCTTCCGCATGACGCTGCGGTTGCATGAGTACGTGGAGAAGGAAGCCTTCAATCACCCCTACGCCTACGTGGCTGATACCACGGGCCTGGACGAGAAGACGGTACGCGACATTTTCAACGCCCGCGCCGAATTCCTGGGGCGCTGGCACCGCTTCGAGACGCCCCGCATTCTCGGCATTGACGAGTTGTACCTGAACAAGCGCTACCGCTGCATCCTGACCAACATCGAGGAGAGGACCCTGCTCGACCTGCTGGCCACCCGCCGTCAGGACGTGGTGACCAACTACCTGATGAAGATGAAAGACCGGCAGAAGGTCAAGATCGTCAGCATGGACATGTGGAATCCCTACCGAGCAGCGGTCAAGGCGGTGCTGCCACAGGCCCGCATCGTGGTCGATAAGTTCCATGTGGTGCGCATGGCCAACGATGCCCTGGAGAAGGTGCGCAAGGGCCTCAGGAAGGAGCTGATGCCCTCCCAGAGCCGAACCCTCAAGGGTGACCGGAAAATCCTGCTGAAACGCGCTCACGAAGTCTCAAACCGGGAACGCCTCATCATGGAGACCTGGACCAGCGCATTCCCACAACTGCTGGCCGCCTACGAGCACAAGGAACGTTTCTACGGCATCTGGAACGCTACCACACGGCCCCAGACAGAAACCGCCCTGGACAAATGGATAGCC
>CAYVHL010000019.1:0-1897 GCA_964451255.1 uncultured Fimbriimonadaceae bacterium | reverse complement strand
CCAACACCTGGCTGACCCTGCCGTCGATGCCTTTGGGCACCGAAGCCAAGCCGCCCTACAAGGGCGCCAACATCTGCCCTGACGGCAACGGCACGTTCTACGCGACCAAGGGCAACAACACGTCCGGGTTCTACAAGTACACGGTTGAGGACTCGACCTGGACCCAGCTTGGTGACGTCCCGCTCGGGCTTTCCAACAAGAAGGTCAAGGGCGGCACGGACATGGTCTACGTGCTTGACGACACGACCGGGTACGTGTACCTGCTGAAGGGCTACAAGTGCGAGTTCTACCGCTACAACGTGAACCTCGGCACGTGGGAGACCCTGGCCGAAGCGCCGATCGGCGCCAAGGCGAAGTACGACAAAGGCTCCTGGCTGGCCTACGACGAGCCGAACCGGAAGATCTACGCTCACAAGGCGAAGTACATGGAGATGTACACCTACAGCCTTGATTCGATGAACTGGAGCGCGATGATACCGGGCATGCCGTTGGCCAACGGCCAGACGGGCAAGAACAAGAAAGCCAAGGACGGGTCTGACGCCGTGATGTGGGACGGCCAGATCTGGACCCTGAAGGGCGGCAACACGATCGACTTCTACGCCTACGACCTCGCGACCGCGACGTGGGCGGAGAAAGAGACGATCCCGTCGGTCGGTACGACGGGCAAGAAGAAGCGCGTGAAAGCCGGCTCGGGCCTGACGACGGACGGTGAGGCGTTGTACGCCCTGAAGGGCAACAAGACGGCGGAGATGTGGACCTACCGCATCGGCACGGCGTTTGGCTCTGCCCCCGTTCGCTCGGGCGTGATGGCGGAGAAGACCCTGGGCCGTGTCGGCACGGTGCTGGGTCCCAACCCGCTGTCGACGGGCTATGCGACACTGCGCTACGTGCTGCCCAAGGCCGGGCCTGCGACGCTGCGGGTGTATGACGTGACCGGGCGGACGGTGACGAGCCAGAGCCTGGTTGCCGGCCGCAGCGGTACTGCGAGCCTGGACCTGCGGAGCCTGAGTGCGGGCGTCTACCTTGTGAAGCTGACCTCGGACGGGTACGAGTCGACTCACAAGCTGGTCGTCGAACGCTAGACCCGACCGAAACCTCGACCGGGGCGGCCTCGTGCCGCCCCGGTCCTTTCTCGCCGGACTGAAATGACCACGAAGGCACAAGAGACACAAAGCAACCCCGTACACAAAGACTAACTTCACACTTCTTAACGCGTTCCTAACCACACGGCGTCCCCCGCGATCTACTCTCTTACCCTCCACGACGCTCTCCCGATCTCTATGCGACACTGCGCTACGTGCGCCCCCAGGCCGGGCCAACGACAACGGATTCCTCGACTCCGGTGGCGCGGCCCGGACGCGCCCCTGCGAGGACGCAGTGCGGAATGACGGACGCCGCGGCACCGGATGCTCCTGGCGGCAAGCAAGGTCTAGACAAGGCCCTCGGACGGAGTATAGTGAGCGCGTAGGCGCAGCAAGTCCGATGGTTCGAGACTGACCACGATGATGCGCCAGAGAGTGAAACCCCAAGGAGGCCATATTATGAAGCAGCGGCTGATATTGGCAGTCATCGCGTTGGCGCTGGTCGTGGCCTGCGACCAGGCCGACACCACCAAGCCGACGTGTGCTATCGTCGTGCCCGCGGCCGGCGACAGCCTGGACCCGGGCTCCGTGACCATCAAGGCCGTCGCCACAGACGACAAGGCGATGGGCCGAGTCGAGTTCTACGTCGGCAACCGCAAGATCGGCGAGGACGCCACCGCGTCGGCCGACACGTTCGAGGCGGACTGGGATGCGTCGGCGGACACGACCGGCGGCACGCGCATTCTGAAGGCCATCGCCTTCGATGCCGCCGAGCCGGCCAACTTCACCGAGGTGACGGCGAGCGTCGTGATGCG
>CAYVHL010000018.1:0-2088 GCA_964451255.1 uncultured Fimbriimonadaceae bacterium | reverse complement strand
GGCGTACTTCTTCTACTTCAGTCATCAGGTCGACTTCGATTTCACCGCCTTCGCGTGTGCGTTTGGCGACGGAAACGTCGAGACCGATGGACTGCAATTCACGAACCAGTACCTTGAAGGATTCAGGAATACCAGGACGCTTCAGGTTTTCACCCTTAACGATAGATTCGTACGCTTTGGAGCGACCATTTACGTCGTCAGACTTGATGGTGAGCATCTCTTGCAGAGAGTAGGAGGCGCCGAATGCTTCGAGAGCCCAGCATTCCATTTCTCCCAGACGCTGTCCGCCGAATTGCGCTTTACCGCCGAGAGGCTGTTGCGTAACCAGCGAGTATGGACCGGTTGAACGAGCGTGAATCTTGTCGTCAACCAAGTGGACCAGCTTCATCATGTAGATCTTGCCGACGGTGACAGGATTGTCGAAGGGATCGCCGGTTCTGCCGTCTGACAGGATGACTTTACCGTCATCACCGACCCACGGAGATTCAGCTTTGATTTTGCCCTTCTTGATCTCGTCATGTACGAGAGCCGATGATGCTTCTTTGGCGTGCATTTCGTCGAACGGCGGCACTTCGTAGTGCAAGCCGGTGAGCATTGCTGCCAATCCGAGCAGTGTTTCGAATGTCTGTCCGACATTCATACGGCTCGGTACACCAAGCGGGTTCAAGACGATGTCGACAGGTGTGCCATCAGGAAGGAAAGGCATGTCTTCGCAAGGAAGAATCTTCGCGACGATACCTTTGTTGCCGTGACGTCCTGCGACTTTGTCTCCGACTGAGATTTTGCGTTTTTGTGCGATGTAAACGCGAACAACCTTGTTGGCGACAGGCGGAAGCTCATCACCTTTCTCGCGGTCGAACACTTTCACGCCTACAACACGACCGCCTTCACCGTGCGGAACGCGCAGTGAGTTGTCGCGTACATCTCTGGCTTTTTCACCGAAGATGGCGCGCAAGAGTTTTTCTTCCGGCGGGTGTTCGGATTCGCCCTTCGGTGTGATCTTGCCGACCAGGATGTCGTCAGGATAAACACGTGAGCCGATTCTGACGATGCCGTTTTCGTCCAAGTGACGCAGCGATTCTTCAGAAACGTTCGGCACTTCGCGAGTGATTTCTTCCGGACCGAGCTTCGTAGAACGAGCATCGATTTCCAATTTTTCAATGTGGATGGAAGTCATTACATCGTCGAATACGAGGCGCTGACTTATAAGGATCGCGTCTTCAAAGTTGTAGCCTTCCCACGGCATGAATGCCACAAGGAGGTTGCGTCCTACCGCCAGTTCACCACGCTTGGTGGCGGCACCGTCGGCGATGACCATGCCCGGCTTGATGTTGTCGCCGACTTCAACAATCGGCTTCTGGTTCAAGCAGGTGTCTTGGTTGGAACGTTGGAACTTCGCAAGTCTGTATTTGACCAGTCTCTTGTCCTTGGTTCTAACGTGAACAGCAGTCGCTGAAACGTATTCGCATTTGCCTTCGACGTCAGCAACCACAACCATCCCGGAATCTTTCGCTGATTGCTTTTCGATACCGGTGGTTACGAATGCGCGCTCTGTTTGAATCAGAGGCACAGACTGACGTTGCATGTTCGAGCCCATCAGTGCGCGGTTAGCGTCATCGTGCTCGAGGAACGGAATCAAGGCTGTTCCGACAGATACGATCTGAATCGGTGACACGCCGACATAGTCGACTTGCTCAGGCGGAGTTTCTTCGAACTCTGCCTTGTAGCGCACCGGAACCAGAGGATGAACAAAGTCACCGTTGTCCTTGACCGGCACGTCACCGGGAGCGACACGATACTTGTCTTCTTCATCTGCTGTCAGGTAATGAATGTCGTCAGTAACTCTGCCGTTTTCTACCTTTCTATATGGAGTTTCGATGAAACCATATTCGTTGACTCGAGCGTGAGTTGCCAAAGAGCCGATCAAACCTGCGTTCGGACCTTCCGGAGTTTCTACCGGGCAGATACGACCGTAGTGGCTGGGGTGAATATCGCGGACCGCGAAACCAGCACGTTCTCTCGACAAACCGCCAGGTCCAAGTGCAGACAGTCTGCGCTTGTGGGTCAGTTCTGCCAGAGGATTGGTCT
>CAYVHL010000017.1:0-16702 GCA_964451255.1 uncultured Fimbriimonadaceae bacterium | reverse complement strand
GACGGCGCCGGGGACATGTCCAGCAAGACCGTCGACGGGGTCGCCACCACCTACACCTACACCTACACCTACACCTACACCTACACCTACGCCTACGACCGCGCCGACCGCATGACCAGCGAGACCGAGACCGGAGTCGCATGGGCCTACAACAACCAGTTCGTCTACGACAAGAACGACAACCGCGTCTCGCACACGCTCCGCGGCGTGCTGAAGAACTACGCCTACACCGTCCCCGGCGGAGACCGCATCTCCACCGCCGAGGGCTACACCTTCAACGCCTACGACGCCGACGGCGACCCCACCAGCCTCTACAACGGCTCGCAGACGCTGGCCACCACCTACGACGCCGACGGCAACGCCACCCAGATCCAGTACACGAGCCTCCCGACCGACACCTACAAGTACGACGGGGACGGGCGGCGCACCGAGCGCGTGTTGGGGAGCACCTACACGGACTTCGTCTACGACGGCTCGGCTGTCGTGGCCGAATATAGTGGCGCGAGCCCGTCCCAATACGACCTGCCCGGCGTCGGCTGGACGCTGGCGGGCACGAACCAGCAGTGGTACTCGTTGCACAACCTGAAGGGCGACACTGTCGCGACCTTGGTCGGGGCGACCTTCAGCCTGGTGAGAGACTGGGACGCCCAAGGAGGCTACTACACGATACGGACCGGCACCGAAGGAGACTTCAAATACGAAGGGGCCAAGGGCGTCGTCTGGGACCCTTCGAGCCAGTGGTACGTCATGGGCAGGCGGTCTTACGCCTGGAAGCTGGGACGCTTCCTCACCCAAGACCCCATCGGCTACGCCGGCGGCACGACGAACCTCTATTCCTACTGCGGCGACAACCCGGCGGTGAGGAGCGACTCTGATGGATTAGAATGGGCGGCGTTTGTCCAAAGATCTGGAGGTGCTGGTTATGGAACGCATTTGAGCATAGGACTATATGACAACAAGAATAGGGGCACCTGGTATGGATTCTATCCTTCCCTTGACGTCGCACAAGGACACAATCAGACGTCAGGTAAGGACAAAGACGGGCCAGGATTCGTCTCCATGGATGACTGGCCCGACCAAAAGAGCGCGAGCGACAACAATCTTGCATATGTCTATTACATTTCAAAAGCAGAATATCTCGCAATCCGTAGCTCCATAATCCAAAGTAAGATTGACCATAGCCAGGGCGGAGGCATGAAGTATAGTCTCACATCGTTCAATTGCGCGACATGGGTCTCCAGCATCTTGTCTGACGCGCAGTCGCGGTTAGAAAGCAAAGGGATTTACACATTCAATGTCAGCGCCAAAGGAAACAATGACGTATTCATATATAAAACTCCTAGGGACGTTAGAGAAACGCTAGATACATGGCTGGAGCGCCAGCACACTGCCTTTAGCGATCCAAACGGAGGTAGATGATCGTGTATCGCGCTCTCACATTTTTCATACTCTCAGCTTGCGTCACGGGTTGTTCGTCAACGTCACAATTGGAAACACAAGCCACTCCGCGCTATCTTAACCCGGCTAGCGCAAGAACCGAAAAGGAATGTCTTGACCGCTTGAGCAGCATGGGAAATAGCTGCGCATATCTCGACGATATATATCTCTTGTCCAAGGGGACTACTTCATTGCGAATACGGAGAGCCGCGATTTGGCGCCTTGGCAAGTGCGGTGATATTCGACCGTACGAAGACTTTCGCGATGGAAAGGTTGAAAGCGATGAGACCAAGTTAATGATCATTAACTACTTAATCGAACTTAGAAGCGACCTGAAGAGGAAGGGGCTCTCGATAGCGATTCATGATCGTTCGCCAGTGGTGGCAGAATATGCCTGTCGTGAAGTTTACTACCGAGATATCGACGGTGTTGCAGGTTCGGAAGAAGCTTGCAAGCGATTTCCAAGCTCGATACATGTGCGACCCCCTATCGCCCCGGGGAACTAGAACCAGGTTCGAACACGGCCCCAACTCGACTCTCCTGATGGGCGGCTTAGGAACACAATGCGCGATAGACGCGGACGGGCCTTGGCACGAAACATGCTCACAACGACCGGCACGCAGAGCTGGCCGAGCTCGCCCGTGTACAACTGGAGCGTCGCCTACGCCTACGACCGCGCCGGCCAGCTGACCAGCGAGACCGAGACCGGCGTCGGCTGGACGCTGGCGGGCACGAACCAGCAGTGGTACTCGTTGCACAACCTGAAGGGCGACACCGTCGCGACCTTGGTCGGGGCGACCTTCAGCCTGGTGAGAGACTGGGACGCGCAAGGAGGCTACTACACGATACGGACCGGCACCGAAGGGGACTTCAAGTACGAAGGGGCCAAGGGCGTCGTCTGGGACTCGTCGAGCCAGTGGTACGTGATGGGGCGGCGGTCTTACGCCTGGAAGCTGGGCCGGTTCTTGACCCAAGACCCCGTCGGCTACGCCGGCGGCACGACCAACCTGTATTCGTACTGCGGCGACAACCCTGCTGTGAGGAGCGATAGCGGGGGCCTTGAGCGCTACCTTATTGTCGTAGGACCTGGAAATGACAATTCTGAACAGGACAAGGGTAGACCTGAAATCCGATTCAGCCACGCCGCTATGTGGCTTCGCGACTATTTCTGGAGCAGAGGCGATCGGGCGGACACTCTCGAGAATCCATCCCTTGCCCAATTGAAAAAGGGGTTGGAACATTCGGATGGAGTCATTTTCATTGCGCATGGTTCCCCTGGCAATATCTGGATTAGAGAGAACGTCAAGAGAGACGGTGGTATAGATTTGACCGCAGACACACTACTGAGCCTTCTGGGAAACCATCGACTAAAGGTTCTCTGCTCAATGTCATGTAGCTTGTACGCAACGAAAGAGAGTCGGAAGGCTTGGAACAAGACAGCAGACAGTGTTTTTGGGAATGTCGGTGTCGATCATCACGTCGCTTCGTTTAACACCTGCACCACTTGGGGAAACTATGACTGGGAATATTGGGGGGAGGAGAAGAAGATTGCCACGTATCATGGCGGCGGGCGCGCGATTCGACCGTCCGACTTCCCACACACACGAAACGAACATGATTAGATATGGATATTGGAAAGCTCTTGATTCTTCCTCTTCTTGCGGCGACAGGGTGTCGTGCAGGAAAGGATGCTTTGCTATCGACAAAAGACCACAATCGGCTTTGGCCCATGGCAATGGCCGCTGAATGCTACTACTATACATCAGGCAAATTGCCCAGTAGCGACAGAGATATTGATCTCATTACTAAACAGCTGGATAAGAGACTCAGACTTCCACCCGGATATTCATTGAAGTATATGAAAGTGAACCTGACCGCCCCGGAGCTGGAGCAACAAATCGGCAGATCAAAGCTGGAAACCAATGAAGTTCTAATTCGACTCGAAATCGACGATCCCCAGGGGCATGTAGTCCAATCCTCGAACAGCGTGTTGCATCTGTACGATCGTCACCATGATATTCCTAATCTTATGCTTTGTGATAATGTTGCTTCACAGCGCCTAGTCCTGTTCAACAATGCAATTAACCTTTGTAACGCATATATTTCGACTCTCAGTGCCGACGGAGGTAAACGGCTTCTTGCTTACAAATCTGGCCAGGATGATGCCCTCGTCAAGCGATGGCCGAATGAATATAGGAACTCAGTCGCCCTCTTGGATCGAGTTCAACAGGACGCATTGCTGAAGGTGACCGAGGACGACACGGGCATTGTGGTCACGGTTAGCATAAGGAGCCCAAGCAGCCAGACATGTGTTTATCACATAAACCGCGCAGGCGCGATTTCATTGACTTCAACTGCTCCATAAACGTCTCGCGTCTGATGCTCGGCTTCATTACGCTGCATGATCCGCGGTGCCTCAACGCGGCCCCGTGACATGTACGACGGCGACGGGTGCACGGAGTGCGTGCTGGGCTCGACCTACACGGACTTCGTCTACGACAGCTCGGCGTTGGTGGCCGAATATAGAGGCGAGAGCCAGGCCCAGTACGACCTGCCCGGCGTCGGCTGGACGCTGGCGGGCACGAACCAGCAGTGGTACTCGTTGCACAACCTGAAGGGCGACACCATAGCAACGCTCGTGGGTTCTACTTTTAGTCTTGTGCGCGACTGGGACGCTTACGGGGGTTACTACACGATACGGACAGGCACCGAAGGAGACTTCAAGTACGAAGGGGCCAAGGGCGTGGTCTGGGACTCGTCGTCCCAGTGGTACGTGATGGGCAGGCGGTCTTACGCCTGGAAGCTGGGCCGGTTCCTCACCCAAGACCCCATCGGCTACGCCGGCGGCACGACGAACCTCTATTCGTACTGCGGCGACAACCCTGCGGTGAGGAGCGATACGGCAGGTACACGTCCTATAACAGACAATGACCGCACTGCATTGCGAAAGCTCTACAATACGGCCTACTGGTCTCCAGCGCCGGGTGAGGGCGTCAATGTTGCCGCCGTCAACTATGCTGTCGGCCGAATTAAGGCTCAGATTGAGGCTGTCAGCGGAGAGGACCCTGGCTACCTTAAAGCGACTCTGTGGGCACTTAACCAGCTAGGCAATGATGAATGGACTGCTTCTGGCACTGTGACCGCGCCGGGATTTGATTCCTGCTCGGCGGCATCAAAGTGCAACTGGTTCGTAGCATTCGCCTACGTGAAAGGCGCTGGCATAGCAGTGCCAACAGCAGGCCTGGGCTGGCGCCAACATCCATTATCTGCCAATGATATGGCGGTTAACATGGATATGGGCTGGTCTCCAGTCACAGGATGGGGAATGTGTGGTCCGGGGTGTGTCGATTTCCGACCAGGAAGCGCAGTCTATTTCAAGGGCGGGGACATCGGGCACTCGGCATTGGCACTGGGCGGCGACCTACTAATCTATCAGAACGCTCGGGGTGTCTCAATTGGCACGTTCGACCAAAACAGGATCGGGCACGAATCCTTTGTGACGAGGGATTTCCGGTAGTGAAACGACCCTTTCTCGTGGCGACGGTGCTGATTTGCATAGTGCTGCTGTCGTTGGCTATATTCATGGCTAACGAGGGGCTGCATGTGTTTGAGGAAGCCGGATCAGACAATATCACCCGATCGCGTGTGTTTTCGGGTCACAACGGATCATATTTGGTCGAGACTCCTAACAAGACGTACTTTCTCCTTAGGGGCGGTAACATTCCCTTAATAATGAATCGGCCATCCTATAGGTTAGGTAGGTTCCAGGTGTACCGCGATGCGGACTGGGACGGCGATTTGCTGACAACAAAGTTTCCTGCCGAATCAAATATCGCCACTATCAAGCAAGGCGTGATTTCCGCAAACATAGAGATTCAGGATAGGATTCAACATTTCGAATATCGGTTGCCGTAGCCGGTCGCGTCCGCCTCCGACCGATTGGTGCACGTGGTACTGCCGCTCGGACGAGTCATAGGGTCCACATATGTTTCAGTATGAATTCTGCTATTTTGGCCCCAGGCCCGACAACGTCTTCGCCTACGGCTACGACCTGAACGGCAACATGCTCACCACCACCGGCACGCAGAACTGGCCCAGCTCGCCCGTGTACAACTGGTCGGTGGCCTACGCCTACGACCGCGCCGACCGCATGACCAGCGAGACCGAGACCGGCGGTCGCATGAGAAGGGATAGTCTCCCTGTCGTACACGGTAGGCATCCCCTCAGCCCTTCTGAAACCTCGCCGCCGAACCTCGCTTTCGGGGGATCAAGGTCGGCCCTGGTGACATTTCACCCGGGCGCCTCATTGTCCTGTCAGTCAGGCTCCCTTGCGCCGCGACAAGCCTCGAGGTGACCAGAGCCGTCCGTCATCAGGAGTTACTGGATGATCCAGTCTGCCTGATCCAGGCTCGCCGTCCAAGGGTTGCTTGAACCGAAACTTGTGAACCTCCACGAAAACTTGGCTTTGATCTCCTTGTTCGAAGAGTTCACAAAACGTGATGGGTTCGTCGCCGACACCTCAGCGATCGTGTCGGTCGAGCTGGCGTTGCGAGCATCAACCTGGACAAAGGCCCCGGCGACGTAATCCCAGAGCTCGATCTTTTGGGTAAGTCCCCCAACTGAAGCTTGCGCCTCCAAATGGATCTTGAAGGTCAAGGGGTTGGAGGTCGGCGACGTGCCCGTCACCGTGATCTCGATAGGCGAGCTGGTCACGCTCCCGAATATGTTTCTCCGAACAACCAGGCGCTGGTCGTCACTGTTGAGAAGATCAGCAAGCCCGCCTGACACCAGGGTCCCCATCAATATCTGGAACGAGCTTGGCGACACGGTCGTGGCTCCAAAGGAGATCTGGCGGTCAACCGTCGTGGACAGACCCGCCCCGTTTGTGTACGTCGCTCGGAGGAAATATGTAGTGCCCGACGCAAGCGACAGGCCGGTCATCGTGACCCCGGTCGATTCGGTCACCAAATCAGTGTCCGGATAGACGTCCTGGCCGCCGAGGGTCGTGCCAATGCGCACCTTGAGGCTGTCGATGCTGCTCTCGGTGTCGTATCCCCACTGCGACAGACCGACGCTGGATGCCGACACCGTGTTCACGGCGAACAGCGGCACCGTCGGCGCGGTCGAGTCCCACGGGTCACCGCCGGGCCAAAAATCGACGCCCGTGGCGTCGCTTCCCAGAGCGACGATCGTCTTCTTTGTCCGTGACACCCCGAACGGAGCGGCCGTCACGTTATAGGTGCCGGCTGGCATGCTGTCGAACCGGTACACCCCGTCAGCCCGCGTCGTCGTCGAGAAGATCGTGCCGCCACTGGTCTTCTGTGCCCGCACCTGGACGTTCGAGATCGGCGTGCCGCCATAGTAGACGATGCCCTCGACCGAGCCCACCGAGGCTCCCCTCGGGTTGCCGTCCAAGAGCAGGCTCCATGCGTCGAGGCTGCCGTATCCCTGATAGGGCTCCCATGCGCCCATCGGCGCACCCATCGCACCGTATGCCGTGCGCTCCAAGGCCCGGTAGGCGCGGATGTTCACGTGGCCCTGGTTCTGCCGCAGGCCAAACCGGCCGTAATACAACGCTGCCGCGCCCGCCACCTGCGGCGTGGCCATCGAAGTCCCCGCGAGGTAAGCGTAATCCAAGTGATAAGGCGGATAGAGCACGCCTTGGTTGCTCAGGTCGTAGAGGCTTCCTGGGCCGCCTGGGGTGGTCATCGCCGTCGACCACAGGAACTGGATCAAGAAGTAATCCGTGTCCTGGACGACGTCGCCACCGGGCGCGGCGATGTCCACGTAGTTGCCGACACCGGAATACGTCCCGGTCGCCGGGAAGTAGTCGGGGCCGTTCGCCTCCACCGCCAATGCGCCGCTGCACGCCGCCGGATAGATGGGGCCGAGGTCGCCGCCGCCGTTGCCGTTTTCGTTGCCCGCCGCGATGACAAGGCAACCCTTCTGCCAGGCATAGGTCACCGCGTCCTGGAACACTTGCGAGAAGTTCTCGGTGCCTAGGCTGAGGTTGATAATGTCGGCACCGTGGTCAGCCGCGTAAAAGATCGCTCCTGCCGCGTCTGTGTCCGTGCCGCTGCCGCCCTGGTCGATGACCTTCAGGATCATCCCCTGAGCGTTGTATCCCAGGCCGGGCACGCCGTGGCCCGCGAACGAGCCGTTGTTCGCCGAAGCGAGGGCCAGGCCGGCGACGTGCGTGCCATGCCCGTTGTCGTCGTTCCACGGAAGGCCGTCCGGCGCCCCGAAGCTAAAGTGCTTGCTCATCGCCCAGTTCAACTGGCCGCCGAGCGTCGTGTTGGTGCTGATCCCGCCCTGGTTGATGAAGTCCGGGTGGTTCTGGTCGCATCCGGAGTCGATGAACGCGATCATCGGCGCGTTCGCAGGCTTGGTGGACGAGGTGTAGTAGACGTTGGGATAGATATTCCAGGCGTTCAAGGCCTCGTCATCCGCCAGGTGCCACAGCCGCAAGAAAGAGGGGTTGACGTCGCCTAAGTCAAGGACGACTTCGGGGTCGGTCTCCTCCACTCCCCAGTCGCCGTCGTTAGGGTTCCCCAGGCCAAGGGCGTAGACCTTGTTGACCGGCTGGGCCGCGAGCACCGCCGGGTTCCGGGCTGCATACCGGGCCACTGCCGCTGGGTCGACGCCCTGCGGGATCGCCCAGACGCTCCACCCCGTCGGGCCGACCCAGTTCAAGAACCGCGACCCTCGCGGCAGACTCGACAGGCTCTGGGCCGCCATGTTGGGCCGCAACTTGACCAGGAGCTGTCCGGACACGGTCTCGGTCATTGGCCCGTAGGGCATGGCCACGCGCTTTGGCGAAGTGGCGCCCGCGAGCACGGCGGCCGCCGTGCCGACGACGATCAAGCAGAACCTAAGCTTCATGGGAAAACGACTCCAAGAATCTAGTATAAGGCAACAACCCCGGCAACATGCTTGGGCGCGCCATATAGTGAGTGACCGACGTTCCCAGATAAATGTTCCGTCAGTGAATTTAGGGTCGTGTCTGCCCTGGACGCCCGTGTAGGGTACGGGGCTATGACCCCGCCTGGCAATCGCCGACGACCTTCTCTGGGCGTCGGCACACGAGGAGCGGCCGGAGCCCGCGCCGGACAAAGCGGCGTCTGAGCCGCCGCACTCCATTCCGGAACCGAAGCACGCTAGCCCGTCACATTTCGACTTCCAAAGTGTCAGCGAGGGCCAAGGTCTTGGAGACTATGTTCTCCACGTCCAGATCCGGGCGGTGGATGGGCCAAGACTTGGCGGCCCGGATCGCAGCCGAAGTCTCGCGGGCAAAGACGGCCCGCTCTTCGTCCGTCGGGGCCCGGAACTCCCGTTGTATCTGGTCCGCAGTGACGACCTCGAACCGCCCTGGCAGCGATTCCAGGCATCGTGACAACCCGGCGAGGCACCGTCGGTAATCCTCCGACTCCCGACGGGCAAGACGCGGCGCGGCGCTCGGCGTGAGGCCAGACGCGTGCCCCTTGTCCCAGAACTCGGCGAAGACAAACCGGGTGGGGTGCCCCAAGAATACGCCTGACCACTGCGATCCGGTCTCGAGGACCGGCTCAGTGTCGGGCCACGAGTCTTCGGCGACGGCCCGGTGTTGGGGCAGTGCCACCACCCCGTTGAACCGGTGGATCCGCCCTCCGACGCTCGTCAGGGCATAGGTGTAGGCGGGTATGCCCAGCCTCCGGAGGGCGTCGGCCACTTCCGGGGACCAGGTGTTCCCCGCCCCGCCCCAAAAAGCGGGCTCGCGCCCAAACAAAGAAACGAAAGCGTCCTGGCCGCGGCTCTCCGCATCATAGGCTAAGCGACACCCCTCACCATAAGGTAGGTCCGCCAGGAGCTCCATCGTGGTCGGGTGCTCGGAGTGGGTGTCGGTGTGCAAGCCCAGGCAGTGGGGCGCCAAAGCCGCTACGACGTCGCTACGTCCGCGGCGGGTGAGGGCGCGGCACTTGTCACCGGTGACGCAGAAGTTGCCCCGGACCCCGGCCCGGTCAAACAACTCAGCGATCTCAAGGACAGCATCGTCTGATTCCGGGTTGTGTGGGTCTTCGACGTCCAAGAAGAGGGATATCTGCCTCACGTGCGTGAACCCCTCCCTGCCCTGCCCGCCTGGTTACTGCTTCCAACGGTTCAAGAACTCTGTGACGGACTTCACGTCCATCCTGCCCATCGACTCGAACTCCCCGTTCCGTTGGCTGAAGAGGACCTTGCCCTCCGCGTCCACGACGGCGAGGGCAGGGACGCCCTTCTCAAGAGGCACGCCGTACTTCTTGGCGATGTCTTGGTTCTTGTCGAACTCCCCGATGTTCACATGCACAAGGATGTAATGGTCTTTCAGCAAGGTCGCGTTTGGCTCTTGGTGGAAGTATTTGTCCAAGGCCCGGCAGTCCCCGCACCAGTTCCCGCCAAAGTCCAGGATGACTCTTTTGTGCTGCTTCGCCGCCTTGGCGAAGGCCTCCTTGATCTCAGAACCTGCCTTCTCCGGCGCAGGATAGATGTCCCTGGATGCCTTTTGCCCGGTCTGTGCGGCGACCAGCGGCAGGGCCAAGGCCGCGACCGCCACCGTCGTGAGGATGCTACGCCCCGGTGTCATGGCCCCATCCTACCGGGCTTGCCCAAGACCTGGCAAGCTCACCTCAGACGTACGACCAACGGTTTCGCCGACCGGAGCACCACAGGGCCGATCAGGCCCGACGGCAGGAGCGGGGAGTCCTTTGTATAGTAGCGCCAGGTCTCGAAGGTGATCCGGCCCGTCTTTGGGCGGGTCTGGCGGTCTTGCAACCAGTCGGGCCACTTCTTCAAGTGGTTACCGTCCCACTCGACGTCGGGCGGGAGCTGCTCGTCGCCGATGATCCGGTTCGGCCAAAGATTGGTGACATCGATCTCGACGGTGTTCGCCCCGGCATGGACGAACTTTGTGACGTCCACTGTGAAGGGAGCTTTCCACAGGGTCAATACCGGCCTGCCGTTGACCCGGACGGTCGCGAAGTTCTTGACGTCCCCAAGGTCCAGCATGACCGAGCGGCCGCCCGCCAGCATCCCACGGCTGACCGGGAAGGGCCGGAAGTACGTCGCCCGGCCCGAGAAGTACTTGATCCCGCCCTCGGGCCGCTCCGTCCAAGAGACCAAGTCAGCGAAACGGGCGCTGGGAGGCGCGCCAAGCCCAGGCGGGAACTTCACCTGCCAGCCGTGGTCGAGCGACTGGGTGAGGGGTGCTTCCGTCTGGACCGTCCTCCGACGACCGGCTGAGTCGGTCACTGTGAACCGGCCATTCTTCCAGGCGGTGATCTCCACCGTTCCGGGGTCGCGCAGTCGGACCGTCTCCTCCGCCGGACGCATGTCCTGCGGAGGCATCGGCAGGATCACGACGGCCCCGTTTTCGGCGGCGGTCTTGGTGAAATCTTTGCCGTCGAGGGTGTACGTGACGGTCAGGTGCTTGACGACGTTGACTACCGGGTCTCCATAGGCGGAGTTGCTTGCCGGGATCTCATACAGGCCGCCCTTGACCATGTCACGGACCTTGTCGGTGACATCGACGCCGCGGCCGTCCTCGGTCTCGTACCGGGCGGACTTGACGGTCACATCGGGGAGCTTGACCTGGTCCGCCTGGGAGTCGCGGACGACCGAGACGAAATGGCGAGACGGGGCGGGGCGGCGGAAGACGACGAACACAGACTCCGTCGGCCCTAGGGTGAGGGGAACGGTCGTCCGGCCCTTCTCAATGGAGAACGCGGGCGCGTCCTCTATCTCACCCGTCTCTGGATGCCACAGTTCGGGCTGTCTCCCAACGGTTCTGAACGTGCACTGGGCGGTCGTCCAGTTCGCCTTCTGGTTGCTGACGAAGTAGACGTCGGCGTCGCCGACGGTGCGGTGGATATAGACCAGCTTTGTGCCGTAGTTTTGAGGCGAGTAAGCAAAGTCCGGGGCGACGCCAGCCGCCTGCAAAGCGCGGCCAGCGTCGCGGTCGACGGCGACTTTCCCCTGTCCATAAGGATGGGGCGAGGTACCGTCCCCCCACACGTCGGAGCCGATCCGGCGGACGGCCTCGCCCGCCCGGGGATAGCCGGTCAGGCTCGGCGTGTCTTCGGGCTTCGGGCCGAGGACCGTCGCCCCTGCCGCGACCAGGCGCTCGACCGACCGGACGACCTTGGGAGTCATCAGCTTGCTGTCGGGCAAGACCAACAAGCGGTAGCGCATCCCGCTGGGCAGGGCTACCTGGCCGTCGACCACCCTGGCCGTCTCAAGGGCGTGGGCGTCGCAGCCGTCGTAGTCGTAGCCTTCGGGGACGATCTTGCGCATCGCCTGAGGGGTGGGCATGTCCTGAGGCGAGGCCTCGCCGTAGTAGTAGAGCACGTCCGCTACGAAGCGGCCCTGCTGGAGCACGGACTGGCACCGGGCGACGTACTTCAGCCAGGTCGCCGCCTCGCGCCACCAGGTTTGGGTACGGTCGAGGTGGGTGCCCCACGGGCCCATCGTCATGCCGGGCTTCAGGTCGAGCCACGGTTGCATCGCGTAGCGGTGGAAGATGTAGCGGTTCAGCCCGAGGGTGAACGCGTAGTCACCGAGGGCCTTCATCTTGGCGGGCTCCTCCTTCCAAGCCCCTTCCCGTTCCCCGGCGGTGAAGGACTCGGCCCCGATGACCGGCTTGCCGTAGACGTGGCCGATGCTGGCCGCTAGTTTCACCGTCTCGATCGCCGAGCCGTCAGGGATCCAGAACTCGCCCATCGGGATGTCCACCAGCCGCCCAGCCGCGATGGTGTCGAAGCCTCCGTTGCCATAGGGCTCGGTGCTGGCCACCATGCCCACGCTGTGGCACAGCTGCGTGAAGCGGCCCCAATAGTTGGCGGCGAAGAGGTCGGCGATCGTGCGCCGGTAGTCGTAGAGGAACCGCTCGCTCCTGTCCTGGCTGCCGACGGTGAACCCGGCGAGTACGGGCAGATACGGCAAGGGGTCGTAGCCACGGAGACGCCGGAAGTCTTGGCGCATGCGGGGTGTCCAGTTCTGGGAGCCGACCTCATAGCTGTCGATCAGCGCGTCCTTGAGAGACTTCCCTGCCAGCGGGCCTGCGTCCCCGACGACCTTGGCCATCAGGCCAGACCAGAACTTGTCCATGGCATCCTTGCTGAGCTTGTCGACCTCAAGGCCGTCGCCCTCTGGGGGCGCCGGGTGGTTGTCCTTGCCGGTCGGCACATGGCCGATGCGGACGATGGTCCAATCACCCGCGGGCGCGTCCCAGTCCAAGTGCCCCGCGTGGAAGTGGTCGGTGATGTCCAGGAACTGTCCGGTCACCGGGGTGGTCGAACCGAGCTTGGGCTCAAGGCCGTCCCCCCGGACGACGCCCGTACGGGCGAGGAAGTCCGCTGGCTTCGCCTGCAGGCCGTGTTGGCCCGAGACCGCGAACACCGCGATGTCTTTGTGGTAGTCCACCTTGGCGTAGACCTGTGGGGCGACGACGGCGGACAAGTCTTGGCTGATGTGGGCAGGCCCGTCCACCTCCATCGTGGACCAGGCGACGACCTGCATGGCGTCCTCGGGCTTGACCCACGGCCCGCCGCTGCTGCTCCAGCCCGCGCAGTTATGGATGCAGAGCTCGATCCCCAGGCGGTCGGCCTCCTTGACCGCCCAGGCCGTGAGCTCTCGCCAGAGCGTCCCGCCGTACCCGGCGGGCCCGTGAGGTATGCCCTGGTCGACGGTGAACAGTTGGGCCCCGCCGATGCCCGCCACTTTCATCGCCTCCAGGTCGGCGGTGATCCCCTCCTTGGTCACGTTCCCGTTCATCCAGTGCCACCAGGTGTGGGGCCGCGCGCTCGGCGGCGGGTTCTGGAACGCGGATTGCAGCGCGTCCGGGGCGGTCGTGGTCAGCGAGAGGGCAAGTGCGACGGCGGCGAGCATCTTGGCTGTGCCTGCCATCTTACTGGGAACCGCCATGGCATGCGGCCGCCTTTTCGCCGTCGCCGCAGGGTGTGTCCGCCTCAAACTGCGACCTCCGAGAACAAGTGCGTAAAATATGCGGTCAGTAGGAGTGACCACCGGCGTTGTGCCGGAAGAACACATTGACATGACCAAAATCCATGAAGTAGAGGGCATCGGCCCCGCCTATGCAGAGAAACTCACCACCGCCGGTGTAGCGCATCAAGAAGACCTGCTCACGCACGGTGGAACAAAGAAGGGCCGGGAGGGACTCGCGGAGAAGTCCGGCATCTCCGAGAAGCTCATCCTGGAGTGGGTGAACCGCGCCGACCTCGCCCGCGTCAAGGGCATCGGATCCGAATACGCCGACCTCCTCGAAGCCTCGGGCGTCGACAGCGTGCCCGAGCTCGCCCAGCGCAACGCGACGGCGCTTGCCGCCAAGATGGCCGAAGTCAACGCGGCCAAGAACCTCGTACGCGCCCTACCCGCCGAGTCTAAAGTGGCAGACTGGGTCGATCAGGCCAAGAAGCTCGACCGCGTCGTCACCCACTGAGCCGCAGGCAGGACGGCCCGCCCCGAATCGGGCCGGGTCGTCCTGTTTCCGGCTATCCTGACTCTTGTGCGCGTCGTATACATCGACATCGACAGCCTGCGGCCCGACCACCTGGGTTGTTACGGCTACCACCGGCAGACCAGTCCCAACATCGACGCCCTCGCCAGTGAAGGCGTCCGGTTCGACAACTACTACGCCAGCGACACCCCTTGCCTGCCGAGCCGCACGGCGTTCTTCACCGGCCAGTTCGGCACCGTCAGCGGCGTGGTGAACCACGGCGGCAAGTTCGCCGACCTGGCCCCCCGCGAGAACCGCGGGTTCCGTAGTCGCGAGGGCATGGGCGCCCTCGGCGCATGTCTCAGCAAGGCGGGCGTCCATACCTGCTCGATCAGCGACTTCCCCAACCGACACACCGCCTACCAGGCCTGGTTCGGCTTCCGCGAGGTCCACGACACCGGGCGCGCGGGAGGATGCCGCGCCGACCATATCTGGCCCATGGTCGAAGAGTGGCTAGCTGCCAATGGCGAAAGGGACGGCTGGTTCCTGCACATGAACATGTGGGATCCCCACACCCCCTACGACACACCGCCGGAGTTCGGCGACCCCTTCCGCGAAGAGGATATCGAGCCGTGGATCACGGACCAGGTCATCGCCGACCAGAACAAGAGCTTCGGCCCCCACAGCGCCGCCGAAGTACCAGATTTCGACGATCGCCTGCCGCCTTACTGGCGGATGGGTGTGGGGAGCATCAAGAGCAGGGCCGACGCCAAGACCCACATGGACGGGTACGACACCGGCATCGCCTTCGCCGACCACTACGTCGGCAAGCTCGTCGACATGCTTGGACGGCTCGGCGTACGGGATGAGACCGCTTTCATCATCACCGCCGACCACGGCGAGAGCCAGGGCGAGCACAACGTCTGGGGAGACCACCAACTCGCGTCCCAGAGCGTCCACCACCTGCCGTTGGTGATGGTCTGGCCGGGTTGGACGGACGACAAGAAGGGCGCCTCGGTCGGCGCCCTGCACTACCATGTCGATCTGGCCCGAACGATCGTCGAGTGGCTCGGCGGGACGGTGCCGGACTGGCACTGCGGACAACGGATGGGCCTGGGCGAGGACGGCGGACGCCCGTACTTGGTGCTCAGCCACGGCGCATGGAGCTGCCAGCGCTCCGTCCGGTGGGGGCGGTGGCTCTTCACCCGGACCTACCACGCGGGGCTCAAAGACGTGCCCAAATGGGGGCTCTACGACCTTGAGGCCGACCCCCACGAGACGACCAATCTCGCTCCGTCGCACCCGGTGCAGATGGCCGAGGCCCTCCAGATGCTGGACGAGTGGACGGGCTCTATAATGCCCCTCGCCCCCCGGGGCGACCCCCTTTGGGGGGTCATCCAGGAAGGCGGGCCCTATCACGCCAACAAGTTCTCGCCCGAGTGGGCGATGTACCTGAAGCGGCTCCGCGAGACCGGACGCGCCCACCACGCCGACGCCTTAGCCGTGGCCCAGGGCGCGCCCCTGCGGGACTACTGATCCAGGGTCACATATGCCAGCCACGGTCGCCGTAGACCGTCTGGATGTAGTTGAGCTGGGCCGTGTGGCCTCGGATGTGGTCGGCCGGGAACGTGATGACGTCGGCCATGCTCCTCTCTCCCATCGGCGTTTGGAACGGACGGGCAAACTGCTCCTCCGTCAAGCCGTCCACCCAAGCGTGGTAGGTGGCGGCGCCCTTTTCCAGTTGCTCCAGGGCGGCCTCGCGGGAAGTGGCCCCCGCCTCGGCGGCGCGGCACATGTCGTCTATGGCTGCCGGATCGAACCCACCCTCTCCCATCTCGCCAGAAAAGAACCCGACCATGCCCGCGGTGCCGTGGCCCGCATGGTAGACGAGTTGCAGCGGCGTGCGGGCGGTCGCCGACGGCGACCAGTTGATCTTGTCGTCGGGGGTGGCGGCCAGGGCACGGGCGATCCCGTCCTTGGCGCGGTCAAACTCTGCTTTGGCTTCTTTGATGGTTGCGTTCATCCCGCCATTCTACGGAGAGAATCACCGGGCCGTTGCCACCACCACGCGATTCTATGAGGCACGGCCAGGCGGCTTCCGTTGGACCGGTTTCTTGCCGGGACGAGGGGCGTTTCCCACGGGTTCGGAGGATCCCATTTCCGGCTAGACGAGCGACATGATGAAATGGTCGCTGTTCGCGAGCCGCAGCCGGGGACTTGCGAGGTAGTCCGCGAGGGCCCGCTCGACATCGTCAAACAGCTTCTTCTGACTGTCCGGGATGTCGTTCCACGTCAGCGGCCCTTGAACAGCCCACCCAGAAGTCCGCGCACCAGCGACCGGCCCATCTGGGTGCCCGCCGAGCGGATCACCGACTTGGCGATGTCCCCGAACATGTCGGCGGCGGGGTTGTGCTCCTTTCGGGCGCGGTTCTCCTGCATCTCGGGCGGCGCGGCGGCCGCATCTTGGGCGGCTTGGTCGGCCCGCGCCTTCAGGGTCTCGAACGCCGACTCCCGGTCAACCGGCGTGTCGTAAAGACCCTTCACCGGGCTGTTGGCGATGACCGCCTGCCGCTCCTGGTCGGTCGCCACGCCCAGACGCGAGCACGGCGGGCAGACCAACGTCCGCTGCACGACCATCGGCGTCCCTTTCGCCTCCAAGAACGAGACGAGCGCCTCGCCGACGCCCAGCTGGGTGATCGCCTCGGCGGTCGAGAACGCGGGGTTCGGGCGGAAGGTGTCGGCGCTGGCCGCGACCGCCTTCTGGTCGCGGGGGGTAAAGGCGCGCAGGGCGTGCTGGAC
>CAYVHL010000016.1:0-17130 GCA_964451255.1 uncultured Fimbriimonadaceae bacterium | reverse complement strand
CTCTTGACCACGCCTGGTCAGCTCTTGACCACGCCTGGTCAACTCTTGACCACGCCTGGTCAGCTCTTGACCACGCCTGGTCAGCTCTTGACCACGGCTGGAGAACCCTTGTGGACGGGGCCCGGCGGCGGGTGCCGATCCGGCGGTGTCCCCAAGTTCACAGAGTTTGGATGAGGCTTCTGGTCTCGGCCACGGCCACCTGCCAGATCTCGGACATAGCCTCGTCGGACCGGCGGTAGACGCCGCCGAAGGAGCCGTCGCCGAGTCCCTCCCGGACTTCGACCGCCGACCGTCCGCGTAGGGCCAGATAGTCCACCATCGGCTTGGGCTCCGCGGGCGGGGTCACGCCGGCCAGGCGCGTCCAGGGGAAATCCTCCATCCAGTTCGCGTGGGTGCCGTCCGGGCCGTGTTCGTGAACCTTGGCTTGGACGGCGGGGGCGTTCCACCAGTCGTGCCAGCGCGCGTGGACTCCGGGCTCTTGGTCGGCGGCCCATTCGTTGACGAACGCGGAGGCGGGCGAGTTGCCGCCGTGGCCGTTCACGAACAGGAACCGCCTGAACCCCTGGCCGTAGAGGCTCTCCAGGACATCGACCAGCAGGGCGCCGTAGGTGGCGAGGCTGATGCTGACGGTGCCCGGATAGGCGAGGAAAGTCGGCGTGACCCCGTAGGGTTGGACGGGGAAGACGGGCACGCCAAGCGGCTCGGCGGCGTCGACCGCGACCTTGAACGCGAGGATGCTGTCGGTGGCGAGGCTGAGGTAGGCGTGCTGCTCGGTGCAGCCGAGGGGGACGACGCACCGGTCGTCCGTCTTCAGGTAGTCCTCGATGTCTTGCCAACGGCACTGGTCGACGCGCATGGCGTCAGTTTAGAATGCTTGTCGCCTGGGTCCTGACCGACTGCGGGGCGGGAGAATCCACCACGCGGGTCGCCAGATGAAGCCAAACCCGACGAAAATCGGGCAAACTGGCCGAACCATGAAAAGGCTCGCATTGCCTCTGGCGGTCGTCGGAATCGCCAGCCTGTTCCTGACCGCCTGCCAGCCGCCGGCCACTTCTTCCTCGGGCGAGGCGAAGCCGGGCGAAGCAAAGGGCAAGCTCACCGTCGCGATGATCCCCAAGGGGACGGAGCACGTCTACTGGAAGTCCGTCCAGGCGGGCGCGCAGAAGGCGGCCGATGAACTCGGGGTGAACCTGATCTGGAAGGGCCCGTTGAAGGAGGACGACAAGGACGGACAGATCACCGTCGTCGAGAACTTCATCACCAAGAAAGTCGATGGCATCTGCCTGGCCCCATTGGACAACAACGCCCTGCGCCAACCCGTCATGGACGCCCAAGCGGCGGGGATTCCGGTCCTCATCTTCGACTCCGGTCTCAACGACGTCGACACCGTCAGCTATGTGGCCACGGACAACAAAAAGGCGGGAGCGTTGGGGGGAGAGAAGCTGGGGCAACTCCTGAACGGAAAGGGCAACGTCATCCTGTTGCGCTACCAGGAAGGCTCGGCGAGCACTATGGAGCGCGAGGACGGCTTCATGGAAGCGATGAAGAAGTTCCCGGGCATCACGATGATCAGCGACAACCAGCACGCGGGCGCGTCGGTCGAATCGGCGCAGGCCGCGTCGGAAAACCTGCTCCAACGGTTCAAGAACGTGAATGGCATCTTCTGTCCGAACGAATCCAGCGCTTTCGGCATGCTGCGGGCGCTGGAGACCGACGGCTTGGCCGGGAAAATCAGATTTGTCGGCTTTGATTCGAGCGACCAGCTCTTGGCCGGACTAGAAAAAGGCGAGATCGACGGCCTGGTCGTCCAGAACCCGGTGAAAATGGGCTACCTGTCGATCAAGAGCCTTGTCGCCCACATCAAGGGAGAGAAGGTGGACAAGCGCATCGACACCGGGGCGGCCGTCGTGGACAAGGAGAACCTCAACACGCCGGAGATCCACGACCTGCTCCATCCCAAGCTCTGAAGACGCATGGCGTTGCTGGAGGCTAGGGGCATCAGCAAGTCGTTCGGCGCCAACCGGGCGTTGGACGGCGTGGACTTTGACGTCGAGGCGGGCGAAGTCCACGCGCTGGTCGGTGAAAACGGGAGCGGCAAGAGCACCCTTATGCGCGTCATCCATGGCGAGGAACGCCCGGACGCCGGTGCGATGACACTCGGTGGTTCGCCCTATGCTCCGCGCAGCGCCAAAGACGCGCGTCAAGCGGGCGTCGCCCTTGTCCACCAGGAACTGGCGGTCTGCCCCCACCTGACTGTCGCCGAGAACATCTTCCTTGGCCAAGAGAAGCGCAGGGCGGCGATGCTCGACCGGCGGGCGATGGAAGCCGAGGCGACCACGCACTTACAGACCCTTGGCGAGGGAGACTTGGCGCCTTGGCGCCTGCTTCTCACCTTGTCCCCTGCCCAACGGCAGATCGTCGAGATCGCCCGGGCCCTGATGTCGGACGCGCGCATCGTGCTCTTTGACGAGCCGACTTCGAGCCTGGGAAGGAAAGACGTCGCGAACCTGTTCATCGTCATCCGCAGGTTGGTCGCGCTCGGTAAGGGGGTGGTCTACATCTCGCACTTCCTAGACGAGGTGAAGGAGGTCTGCGACCGGGCGACGTTCTTGCGTGACAGCCTCGTAGTCGGGCACGTCGATGTCGCGGACACCGACACCGGCGCGATGGCAAGCATCATGGCCGGGCGTGAGGTCGGCCATATCTACTCCCGTTCGGACAGGACTCCTGGTGAGGCCGTGTTCGAAGCCAAAGGGCTGAGCGGTCCAAAACTACCGGTCGGGGTGGACCTGCGACTCCACGCCGGGGAAGTCCTTGGCCTCGCGGGGCTGAACGGCTCGGGCCGTACCGAGTTTGTCCGTTGCGTCTTCGGCTTGGACAAGATCCGGTCGGGCCGAGTCTCTGCCCGGTCCGGACACCGTGTCGGCTGGCCCTGGGCGGGGATGGTGAGCGAAGACCGGAAGACAGAAGGGTTGGCTCAGGCGATGAGCATCGCCGACAACCTGACGATGCCGCGGCCCGGCCGGGTGCGGGTGAGCGAGTCGGATTTGCGCGTCCGCACGGAAGCGGCGGTCCAGGCGCTCAACGTCAAATGCCGCTCGCCCTGGCAAGCCGTCAACTCACTGAGCGGCGGCAACCAGCAAAAGGTCGCCATCGGGCGGCTCTTCGACCAAGAGTCTGACGTCTGGTTGCTGGACGAACCGACGAGAGGGATCGACGTGGGAAGCAAGGCGGAAATCTATAAGACGATAGACAAGGCGGCCTGCGAGGGCAAGGCTGTGCTCATGGTAAGCAGCTATATTCCTGAGTTGCTGGGGCTGTGCGACAGGATCGCCGTGTTTCGGCGGGGCGAAGTGGTGGCTGTGTTGGACGCGCGAATGACGACTGAGCAAGAGCTCCTTGGATGGTGCACCGGGGCATGAAGAACTGGCGCAAGAGTCTTGGACTGGTGCTGGTCTGGATCGCCCTGTTCGTGATCTTCAGCATCGCCCTCCCCAAATCGTTTCCGACCGCCCAAAACTTTGAGACGATCATCCGACAGACCGTGATCAACGGGTTCGCCTCCATCGGGATGACCTTCATCATCATCACCGGCGCGATCGACTTGTCGGTCGGATCGTTGGTCGCGCTCGTCACCGTCACCATCGCGTTCGCGCTCAAAATGGGCCAGCCGCCGTTGACGGCGGCCTTCTACGGGGTCATGATCGGCATCGTCTGCGGCTTTGTCAACGGCGTCTTGACCACCGGCCTGAAGGTCAACTCGTTCATCGTCACTTTGGCTACCCTCTTGGGCTTCAGAGGCGTCGCCAAGGGTCTGGCCAACGAGCAGAAGATCGACGCGCCGATGACCTGGCTCGGCAACCTGACGGCGGCATTGCCGCCCGACCGCAAGTGGCAGTTGTTGCCGATCGGAGGATGGCTGGTGATAGCGCTCGGGATCGTCGCGCATTGGGTGCTGAACTCCTCGGTCTTCGGTCGGCACGTCGTGGCGACGGGCTCGAACGAGGCGACCGCCCGCATGTGCGGTGTGAACACGGACCGGGTCAAAGTGTGGGTGTTCGGTCTCTCTGGGTTGTGCTTCGGGCTTGCCGGCCTCGCGCAGTTTTCACGACTGACCGTCGGCGACCCGACCGTGGCGGTCGGATTGGAACTGACCGTGATCGCCGCCGTGGTCATCGGCGGCGCGTCTCTGAACGGAGGAGAAGGGTCGATCTTCGGTTCGTTGATCGGCGCGTTCATCATGACGACCATCGACTCCGGCGGGTCTCAGCTCGGCTGGCCGAACTGGGTCCAGGAGATCGTGACCGGCGCGATCATCTTGACAGCGGTTGCTCTTGATCGATGGCGTCTCGCACGTGCGGCGGCGATGAGCGGGGACTGACCGGTGCCCAAGGTCGACGCCCACCAGCACTTCTGGCATTACGAGCTTCCTGAGTTCTCGTGGTTGTCGGATGACATGGCGGCCATACGTCGGGATTTCCTGCCCCCTGACTTGGCGCCTTCTCTTGCCGCCGCCGGGTATGCGGGGACGGTGGCGGTCCAGGCAAGGTCTACGACGCTAGAGACTGCGTTCTTGCTTGGATTGGCCGACGGAGCCGCTGAGATCCTCGGTGTCGTGGGGTGGGTCGATTTGTGCGCCCCTGACTTGCACGACCAGCTTGCGGAGTGGGCTCCACACCCCAAATTCGTGGGAGTCCGAGAAAACGCCCAAGGCCAGCCAGCCGGGTTCTTGGACAGGCCAGAGTTTCGTCGGGGAGTCCGTCACTTGGCCTCGATGGGGCTAACTTATGACATCTTGATCTATGCCGACCAATTGGTCGAAGCTCGACGTTTCGCGGAGAAGGTCGAGGTGCCGATGGTGCTCGACCACTGCGCTAAACCACGGGTGTGTGACGGGCAATGGGAGCCTTGGGCGTCAGACATCCGTGCGTTGGCGATGGTGCCGCACGTCTGGTGCAAGGTCTCCGGATTGGCCTTTGAGGCACGCTGGGACACTTGGGACGCGGACACACTTCGGCCCTACGTCGAGCACGTGTTGGAATGCTTCGGCCCGAAGCGTTGCATGATCGGTTCGGATTGGCCGGTGTGCGTCCCGGCCGGGGACTACGGCAGGACGGTCGGGGCACTGGAGACGTGCTTGTCTGCCCTGACTCCCCAAGACCGCCAGAGGGTCTTGGGCGCCAACGCAGTCCAGTTTTATGGCCTGTCAGTAGGATAGAACGCCGACGGATCGACGCCCGGAGTCGCCGCGTCCTGGTAGGCAGCCTCAACCATCGCCATGGTCTTGAACGCGTCTTCAAAGTGCGTCTCAGGTACGGCGGCTGGGTCGGCCGCCCATCGCATCATCGCCGCCATCGGGCCCCGAAAGGCGTGGGGAAACCAACTGCCTTCGAGCGGGACGGCCTGCCAACCTTGGCCGATGTCAATCTCCAGCCAATCCGGCCCGCCGTTCGGATAGTCCATGTTCAACCCGAGCTGGAAGACGGCGCCACCTTTCGTGCCCATCAACTCGACCCTGCTGATCTGGTGCTTCGGGCCGTGGTCATGGGCGTGGAAAGTGACGACTTGGGCTCGCCTTTGGTGCCCTTGCTCCGATATGCCGAAATCCATCAGTACGGCTGAGCGGCTCGAGTGGAGCTTTGGGCTTGCCGGGTGCCTGTGTGTTGTGGCCTTCACCCACTTCGGCTCGCCGAGCAGGGCCCGCACGAGGTCCAGGTAGTGAATCGAGTGGTACACGATCTCCATGCGCGGCGAACGTTCCAGAAATGGCCAGATCGCCCAGGGTGTGTTCACGTCGACTTTGATGTCTACCTCGACCAGGTCACCAAGGAGGCCTTGGGCCAAAGCGTCTCGGGCGGCCAAAGTGTAGGGGGCGTACCGCAATTGGAAGTTGACAGACGTTTGCAACCGTTTGGCTAGACACACCTCTCGGATTGCGTGAGCCTGGATCAAATCTTCACCCATGGGTTTCTGCATGAGGACGAACGACTCGTCGGGCAACTGGGAGAGGATTCCGGCCGCTTCCACCGCCGGTGTGGCGAGGTCGTAGACGCACCTTTGGGGCCCTTCCTCGACGACCTCCGCTATGCTCTTTGGCAGGCGTTTGATCCCGTGCCGCTCAGCTAGGTCTGCCGCCCTCGTCCTGTCGATGTCGTAAATGGATTCGACTGTCCAACCGCACATCGCGTAGGCAGGAAGGTGAGAGTGGCGGACGATTCCACCCGCCCCAATGATCTTGATTGGTAACGAGTCAACCGAAAGGTCAGGGTGTTGCCTAAGCGGGGTCATCGGGTTTATGGATCTCGACGCCGCCAACTGTCCCCCACGGGCGACCTGGAGGAGGCTGTGACATCTCCAACGTGATACCGTCCGGGTCAAGGAAGTAGACCGTGTAGCCGCCTTGGTTCACACCGGCGACGATCTCGATCGGCGCCGGTGCTTTGAACCGCACACCGGCTGCGGCCATCCGGTCGTAATCCGAATGGATGTCGTCGGTCACGAAGCACAAATGCGGCGAACCTGGACGGTTCGTCGCTACGTCGGTAGGTTCGCCACGGGGGTGGATGTATTCGACTAGTTCCAGATGGTGGTTCGATGGGCCCGCAAAAGCATTCGGAATCCGAAGCATAGCCACCTTGAGATGGGCGTCCGGATAGCCGACGAGTTTGGCGGTGTATTCGTTATGCTGGACCTGTTGATGGGCGACCTCGAGCCCCAGGATGCCGCAATAGAAGGCAAGGGAGCGGTCCATGTCAGCGACCGTGAAACTTGTGTGCCAAACGCCGTTGAATGCCATGGTTACCTCATCAAAGTCCCACCGCAGACATCAAGCGTCTGCCCGGTGATGTATGCCGCCTCCTTGCTCAGCAAGAATGCGACCGTGCTCGCTACGTCTTCGGGCGTTCCGACCCTGCCCAAGGGCACGGTTTTCAAGAGCAATTCCAGTTGTTCCTGGGTGGACGTGCCTTTGGCCCGTGCGCGGTTTTCCGCGTTGGCTTGGGTCATGGGCGTGTCGATCATGCCGGGGGCGACGGCATTGAAACGAACCCCTTTGTCCGCGTAGACGAGCGCCATCGACCTGGTCAGGCTGACTACCGCAGCTTTCGACGCGCCGTAGTCGATCTGCTCGAGTTTCGGCAAGAACGCTGAGACGGAGGCCATATTGACCACTGCACCCCCGCCGTGTTCCACCATTCGGTCAGCACAGGACCGTCCAAGGAAAAACGTCCCTTTGACGTTGACGTCAAATGTCAGGCCGAAGGACTCCGGCGTGACATCTTTGATCGGCTTGGTCAGGCATACACCGGCCACATTGACCAGGCCGTCGACCGGGCCCAGGTCACGTTCCAACTGGTCGATCAATCCTGCATGCCCGTCGATATCGGCGACGTCGGCCCTGTACGCTTTGCCGTTCAAGCCGTTCGCTGTCTCGAGGGCCATGTCGATGTTCAAGTCGATGCAAGCGACGGTGGCGCCGAGTTGAGATAGTTTCCTGGCGACCTCCGCCCCGATTCCCTGTCCTGCGCCGGTCACCAAGGCCACTCGGCACGCCAGTGTCATCTTCCGAGGCACTCCAAGACCTTGGCTTGAATCAATTTGCCCGACGGCAGGACGGCGTCTTCCATGTTCTTGGCAAAGGGCACCGGCACGTCGAAGTTGCAGGCCCGAAGGATAGGTGCGTCCAGTTCGTCAAACACGGCCTCCTGGACCTGAGCGGCCAAGTCGGCCCCGAACCCGCATCGTCGGTGACCTTCGTGGGCGATAACCAAATGGTGGGTCTTGGCGACACTATCTACGACTGTGCGGAGATCCAAGGGATTGAGGGTTCGCGCATCGACGACCTCGACGTCAACACCTTGGGTTGCCAAGGATTCGGCGGCTTGCAAAGCCAGTTGAAGCGTGTAGGAGTAGCTGACGATCGTCGCGTCACGGCCCTCTCGCACCACCTTTGCCGTGCCGAGGCTCGCGGCCTCACCTTGCACGACCGGCCCGGACACGCCGTAGAGTTGCTTATGTTCGATGAAGAGCACCGGGTTATCGTCGCGGATCGAGGCGAGCAGCAGGGAATGGGCGTCGTCCGGTGAGCTGGGTGCGACAACTTTGATCCCGGGCACATGGAGGAACAGCGCCTCGAGCATCTGGGAGTGTTGGGCGGCGGCGCCCTTGTAGCCCCCGCCTTGGGTCCGGATCGTCAGAGGAACGGGCAACCCGCCTGACATCGTGGTCGTCTTGGCGATCTGGTTGAAGAGCTGATCCATCGCGACGAGTGCAAAGTCAAAGAACATCAGTTCGACGATCGGTCGCAGGCCGGTTAGGGCGGCGCCGAGCGCCATCCCGACGAATGCGGACTCCGAAATCGGCGTGTCAACCACCCTACGGTCGCCAAACTCCTCCATCAGGCCCTTGGTGACCTGGAACATACCGCCGTGGTGGGCGACGTCCTCGCCGATGAGGACGACGCTTGGATCCCGCCGCATCTCTTCGGCAACGGCCGCCTTGACCGCTTGTCCAAAGGACATCGTCTCGACCGCGTCCGCCAAGCTCACGCGAACACCCCGGTCAGGAACGTGTCCAAGTCCGGATCGGGAGATCCCAAAGCGAACTCGAAGGCGGCTTTCACATCATCTTCCGCCGCCTGACCACATGTCCTGAGAGCCCTGGCGTCAGCCTGTCCTTCGCTCTTGAGCCAAGCGGCGAACCGCGTGATGGGCGACGCCTTCTCCCATTTCTGCACCTCGTGTTTGGACCGATATCCCAGGCCGGGGTCAAGCTGGTAGTGCCCCGATGTCCGATAGGTCATCGCTTGCAAAAAGTAGGGGCCTTTGCCAGACCGGCATCCGGCAGCAGCTGTGGCGACCTGGTCGTACACTTCAAGCACGTCGTTGCCGTCAAATGTCGAGGTCGTCAACCCGAAGCTCGCAAACCGCTTCGCCAGGTCGGGTTCGGCCGAGCTCCGGTCGATCGGCGTCATTTCGGCGTAGAGGTTGTTTTCGCAAAGGAAGATGACCGGCAGCCTCCATAAGGCGGCGATGTTGAAGCACTCCATGGCGACGCCCTGGTTGACGGCGCCATCTCCGAAGACGGTCACGGCCACATTGTCTTTGGCTTGCACCTTCGCGCTCCAGGCCGCGCCGACCGAGGTGGGGATGCCTCCCGCCACTATGCCGTTCGCCCCGAGGACGCCGTGGGCAGGGTCGAAGAGGTGCATCTTGCCGCCTTGGCCGCGGCTCAGGCCCTCGCGTCGGCCAAGGATTTCGGCGGCCACACGTCCCAGGTCGCATCCCTTGGCGAGGGCATATCCGTGGCCCCGATAGGTCATCGTGATCGTGTCGTCGGCGCGCAAGGCCCGACAAGCACCGGCGGGGAGGGCTTCCTGACCCTTGGCCAAGTGGAGCGAACCTCGAAGGTTGCCGGCCTGGGACTCGGCCAATAGCCTGTCTTCAAACGCTGCTGTCAAGACCATCTGGCGGTAAAGCCCGAGAAGGTCGTCACGGGACAGCCGGGAGCGCGGCGTCTTGGCGGGTGGCACTGGGTAACAATACCCCCGTAGGGTCTGGTTCAGAACCCGCCCTTGAGCCTGACGTAGTCCTTGTGGAGTGGTAAGATGGCCGTCCGCCGACAATCTGTCAGGGGCCAAGCGCGGCCCTCGAGGTATGGCTTTTGTGGAACAAAAGGTGATGCGGCAGCCCCAGACGACTTCTTCTAATGATGAGAAGGGTCCAGTGGCGAAGGCGCTCGGCCGCCTTGGGGACATGCTGAACCCCGCCTATCACGTCCGCCAAATGAAGGAGGACATGAAGGCGTTCAAGTTGGCGATGGCCAATCGCCAGCGGTTGTTGCACGAGACCGACCATTCGGACATCGTCGAATTGTTCCGTGGCAGGTTGGTCGGGACGTTCTTCATCAGCGGCCCGTCGAACCTCGTCGGCGTCGCCTTGGCGTCATGGCTCCAGGTTGCGAGCGGCATGCCTTACATGGCCTTGCTCATGCCCGTCGTTTGCTACTTGACAACGGCCTTGGCCTACCAGGTCGTGTGGGCATACGAGAACAGGAAGCTGTATGGATGGCTGCCGGGCAGCCCGTGGACGCGCTTCGTGGCCATGGAGAAAGACCTGTGGCCCGTTCATCGCGCCTCGTTCCGCTACGCGCTCTTCTTCTACTTCTTGCTCACCGTCACCCAACCGATTGTCATCTTTGCTGTCGACAGCTTGAACCACAAGCTCGCGCAACGGGTGCCGTTCCCGGCGATCATGACTGTGGTCGAGTTCCTGCTGATCAGCGGGCCGTTCGTGCGCAACATGGGGGACTTCTTCGAGTCCTACGCGCCCGTAATCGGGGAGCGCTACCGGACGTTCTGCGCCGGGCACGAGTGCGGCTAGTGCGTCAGGCCGAGGTCGCCATCGCGCGATCCGTGAGCTTGACCAGTTCTTCGATGATCGTCTTGGTGGCGTCGGGCATGGCTTGGGCCCTCGCTTTCATCGACATTTCCTGACGCCTGACAGGATCGGAGGCCAGAGCCGCGACTACCCTTCCCAACTCTTCGGGCGTGGCCACCGACACACCGGCGCCCGACTTCACCAAGAAATCCGCGTTGCCTTCCTCTTGGCCGGGGATCAGGAAGGGAAGATAGACGACGAAGGGCAACTCCATGGCAAGGGCCTCGAAGGTAGTCAATCCACCGGGCTTGGCGACGAGAAGGTTGCTCCTCTCCATCAATGCGGCCATCGTCGCTTGGTCGACCTGGCCGAACACCTCGACATTCTTGTCTCCCTCAAAGGACGAGGCGGCGGCATGTCGAACAGCCTCGTTTCTCCCTGCGACGACCATTAACCTGGCTCCGGTGGCCGAGACCGCTTTGGCGGCGGCGACTAACGGCCCTCCGCCGATGCCTCCCGAGGTCATGAGAACGGTGACCGGGATCTCTGGGGCGGGCATCTTTCTCTTGAACAAGGACGAGACTGGCATTCCTGAAACCGTGATGTGTCCCTTCGACCGCGGTATCCGTTGTTCAAGTATCTGCTTTGTATAAGTTTGTGGCACAAAGAACCAATCAGGACGACCACGGAGCCACATTCGGTGCGGGTACAGGTCAGTGACCACCACGGCGGTCCGGTACTTGAATTGTCGCCGCAGGGTGGCCAGAGTCGGCTGGGGCAGCGAGTGTGTGCACACAACCCAGTCCGGCTGCTCTTCACTGAGCAGTCGGCGCAGCCCACGGCACATCGCGGCGTCGAGGCGGGTTTGAAACCAATAGTTGAAGAGCGGCCGGTCGGAGGAGCGGTAGAGATGGCCCCATGCCTCGGGTCGCCGACGCACGAGGACTTCATATCCGCCCCGGTACCACGATTGGAATGCCTTGGGAGTGAAGTCAAGGGTGTCAACGTGGCGAGCTTGCAGCCCCTGTGCCCTTGCTTCGGAGACCACTGCTTCGGCCGCACTGAGATGCCCGTTTCCCGTCGAAGCGGAGAGGACCAGAAGACGAGGCCGGCTCATCGAAAAGTCTTGGCCCCCGAAGCCTTGCCTTGCTTCTGCTTTCGAGCTTCCCTGGCCCGGTACTTTTCCAGGAGCCCGGTCACCCGCAAGCGGTGGAACCGTTGCAACAAAGCCAGCCAGCTGTCTCCCCAGAGTAGCGCGCCAAGGTAGGGCAGCCAGGCCCACTTATGGTGTGTCACGGCGATTACGACGGGTGGCAAGTCCAAGACGGCGAATATCAGGTGGGCGAGCTCGCCCAACCGTGTGCCGGCTTCGAAGCGGGCCAGGTCGGCGGGCGAAAGCTTTCCCAGGTACTCGACCCTTTCACCTTTGCGCCGTTCGAACCGGTTCAGGCGGGTGAGTTCGACGTAGGTCGTGACGATCTCTTGGAACCAGCCCATGCCGAGCCAGTGGTAGAGCCGCTCCGTCTCCCAGGACCGGTTCCGCCACCAACCAGAGGCCCGAGGCAGGGCCTCCCCGACGGCGAGCACGGACTGCTCAGACCGGCTGACCGCATCCGGATCAGGGCTGATCCGTTTGCCCACACCCGTCTTGTAGGCCTCCAAGACCACGCAGAGAATATGGAAGAAGCAGACCGCTCCGAAAACCGCCACCCAGCCCCAAGTTTGCAGGTAGCACAAGAAGGCAATGACTGGTATGTGGAGCAATAATCGGACAAAATTGGCGATACCAAAGTATCTGGCACCCTCAAAGAGTTCGGTGACGTCTTCTTGGCTCCAGCCTTTCGTTTCGCTCGCCTCGGCGGCGGCCGGGAGCATTCGGCCCGAGACCCCGCCTCCGGTCAGGCTATACAACCGCCGGACGCCCAAGATCTCGAGTACCCGAAGCCAGAGCATCGGTTCACTTTATCCCCGAACGGAACCTCTTGAAAATCGGCACGGCCTCCGTCTCCGTGACCAAGGCGTTCTGGCCGTTCCACCAGACGAGTTCGAGCCGCCCGTCGTCGTGCTCCACCACGGCGGTGCAGTGCTCGACCCAATCGCCGCAGTTGACATAGATAAAACCGTCCTCGTCGATCTCGATCCGGGGTCGGTGGACGTGGCCGCACACAACGCCGTCGAAGCCGTGCTCCTTGGCAAAGGCGATGATCTCGGACTCGTAATCTGTCTTTTTGGCGATAAAGCCCTTCACGCCTTTCTTGAGCGTGGCGGCAAAGTCGAGCGGTCGCTTGCCCTTGGCCAGCCGGTTCTTGTTCACGACAGAGTTGATGACCGCCATGTACTCGTTCATGTATGCGCCGATGAACGCCAATGGCCGGTATTTGGTCACCGTGGTGTCAAACAGGTCCCCGTGCACGACCAACAGGTCCTTCCCGTCGGCGGTCCGGTGGATAAAGGAGTGGTCGACGGTGACGTTTCCTAGCTCGCCCCCGTTCAGTCGGCGGACGAAGTCGTCGTGGTTGCCCGGCGTGTAGTAAATTTGCGTCCCACGCTGGGCGGCGTCCAAGATCAGTCGGACGACGTCGGTGTGCCTCTGTTGCCACTTCTTTTCGCCCTTGCCGACCCACCCGTCGATGATGTCGCCGACCAGGTACAACTCGTCAAAGGTCGTTTGGCGCAAAAAGTCCTGGACGCTATCGCTTTTGCAACCGTGGGCGCCCAGGTGGATATCTGAGACAAATGCCGCACGGACGTGGGATGGGGGGCCAGGCATGCTTGACAAAGGGGGAATCGACTTACAGCGACGTCGAGGTTCCCGTCATTGTACGCGAAAGACCTTCCTTGGTCCCGACTCGTTTTCCGTCCCCAGGACGTCTTCGGTGTTGAAGAGGGCGAGAGCATGGGACTGACGCAGACGCTGGATCGGACGCGCCAAGCCGTGGCGACGAAGGCGCGTGCCGTCGCCGCCCCCAAGGTGGCCGTCCTTCCCCTGGCGTTGGCATCAGTCAGTCAGGCCGTCCTTCACGCCGTTTGCATCAGCCAATACGGCTTCTTCCGCGACGAGTTGTACTACTTGGCTTGTGCCCAGCACTTGGCCTGGGGATATGTGGACCATCCCCCGCTTTGCGTCGCGATCTTGAGGGTCTTCACCGACTGGTTCGGCGGCGCCCTGTGGGCGGTCAGGCTGCCTGGCTTGATCGCGGGGTTCCTCGCGGTCTGGGTCGCGGGTCTAGTCGCCCGTGAGTTTGGGGGCAAGGCCTGGGCACAAGGCATGGTCGGCTTGGCCGTGGCGGCCGCCCCGACCGTCATGGTGGTCACCCACCTGTACTCCATGAACGGCGTCGACGTCCTGCTGTGGTGTGTCGCCGCGTGGGTCTTCGCCAAGATCTCCCAAAAGAGCACCCCGACCCTGTGGATCGTCCTCGGGGTCGTGTTAGGGATCGGGATGCTCAACAAACTCAGCGTCCTCTGGCTGATGGCCGGCCTTGTCGTGGCGGTCCTTCTGACCGAACGCCGAAAGGACCTCGCGACGCCTTGGCCCTGGACGACGCTGGTCTTGTCGATGCTGATCGCGAGCCCGTTCATTTTGTGGCAGGTGCAAAACGGCTATCCGACGCTCGAGTTCGCCCGAAACGCCAACGACACCAAATTGACAGCGATCTCGCCGTGGATGTTCTTGGCTCGCGAGGCGATCGTCACGAACCCATTGGCAGTCCCACTGTGGCTCGCGGGCATCTTTGTGGGCCTCAGGAACCCCAAGTGGCGGGCGTCCGCACTGGTGTTCTTGACAGTCATGGCGATCTTGCTCTTGAATGGTCGGAGCCGGGAGAACTACCTCACGCCTGCCTATGTCTTCGTCCTGGCACCTGGCGCGGTCGCCCTGGAATCATGGTTCCAGAAGCGACAAAAGCTTGCCAAGGCATATGCAGGCGTCTACGCCCTGACGCTGCCGGTCATGGCGGGATTGGTCCTACCCCTCTTGCCAGTGGACACATTGGCGAAGGTCTATGCGCTGAAGCCCGTCGCCACACCCGACAGCGAGAAGAGCGGCTACAGCCCGATCTACGGGTTTGCCGACGAATTTGGATGGCAGTCCATGGCCAGTGCCGCGGACCAGGCATGGGCGGGCATTCCGGAGGCTGAGCGGGGCCGCGCCGTGGTGCTGGCCTCCAACTACGGCGAGGCCGGAGCCATCGAGAAGTTCGGTTCTGCCGAGGTTCGGAAGAGGGTCGTCGGCCGGCACAACAACTACTGGCTCTGGGGCCCGAAGGACTGGGACGGCGACTCGGCCGTGCTTGTCGGTGATTTCGGGCCAGATCTGCTGGCTAGCTTCGAGTCGGTGAGGCTCGTGCAGAGGCTTGACGACAAGTACGCGGTGAAGGAAGAGTCGGACGCCCCTGTATACGTGGTCCGCGGGCTGAAGACGTCTGTCGACGACTTCTGGCGAAGGGCCCGGGTTTTCCGTTAGTCCGGTGCTTTGGCACGCATTGTGCCCGCCCTTTTGCGGGAGTACACGGACAGCTCTTGAGGCCCAGTTCCAAACATTCCGTCTTTCTTGCCGGGAACTCGGTTGAGCCCAACGCGTCTGAAAATTCAGGGGACATGGAAATCCAGGGAAACCCGAAAATTCGCAACCACATGGGGCGGTTGGAGGCCAGACCAGGCAAAGCGCTAGACCTGGAGGTCTCGACCAGTCCCGTGGTGCTGGGAGACGCCGCCACGAGGGCGGTCGGCCAAGTCCTCGGCCAAGTCATCGATCTTCTGGACTCGCTGGAGACCGGCCTGGCGGCAAACCGAGCGGCCAGGAAGGCCCCGGCCGCCGACATGCGCCTTGCCGCTGGCGGAGCGGCCGTTCTCGCCGACTTGGTCGCTCACACTAGGGCGGGCGACGAGTTTCCCCTGATCGAAGGACGACCGGCCAACCCCCGGCTCCAAGTCTATGGTGTCGCAACCCCGGCCTCGGCGAACCGGGCATGGATTGCAGCGGCGCGAGAGAAGATCGGCGATCTCCGGGCCTTTCTCGAGAGGGTCTCTTCCAGGGGCGTCGGCGAGAGTGAGATGCGTTCGTTGGCCGACTGGAAGCGGGAGTTCACCGCTCTCAACGTGGCACGTTCGAACTCCATGCCTCTTGACCTGACCGCCTGAACCCTAGTGCGCGTTCCGGACGTACCGGAGGTAACGGACTGCTAGATGGTTTTCCCTTATCGCGTCAAGAACCCTCCTGACTCGCCGCCTTGGGTCACCTACTCGTTGATCGGTCTCAATACGATCATCTTCTTCTTGACCTCCCCGGGCCTGGAAGTGAACGAGGAGATCTTGAAGTCGTGGGGCTTGACCGCCTCCAACGCGAGCCCTGCGACGTTCTTGAGCTCCATGTTCCTGCACGCCGACCTGTTCCACTTAGCCGGGAATATGTGGTTTCTCTACCTCTTTGGTGTGGCGGTGGAGGGAAGGCTCAAGTGGTACCGGTTCCTGCCGCTCTACCTCCTTTCTGGGGTCGCCGGAGACCTGTGCCAGTGGGCGTTCTCCGGGGGGGCCTCCCGAGAGATTCCGAGCTTGGGCGCGAGCGGGGCGATCATGGGGATCCTCGGTGCGGGCCTCTGGCTGTTCCCGTTCGCAAAGGTTCAGGTCTTCTATTGGCTCGGTTGGCTATGGTGGGGAGTCTGGGACGCACCACTCTGGCTGGTGGGTCTCTACTATTTCGGAATCGAGGTGGTCATGGGGCTCTTGAGTTCCGCGGCCGACGTCGGGGCTGGGGTCGCGCATTGGGCCCACGTCGGTGGCGCGGCGGTGGGCTTCCTTGGCGTGATCCTGTTGGCGGTCAAGCGTGACACACCTGAGACGAGCATGGCGAAGGACGCCTATGCGGAGACGGGAGACCTCTCCATGCTCGCGCCGTGGGAACTGCGCGATCTCGCGATGGCCCGGCCCGACGACTCACACACCGCACTCATGTGGATGTGGCGGAGCTTGGGCCGAAGGCAAGTGACCGACGAGTGCGTCCACCATTTCTTGAGCTTGTTGCCTTCGATCGCGCCGCAAGAGGACGCCGCCTCAGTGTCGGGCGTCCTCGCGAACCTCTGCTCGAGCCCGGTCAAACTGCCCTCGGAGCCAATCTTGAGGGCCGCGGTCACCCTTGAGACAAAGGGATTCTTTCCGGACCTGGCCAACGTCTACGCCTCGATCCGGGCTTGGCCGCAGACGACGGACGAGGACCGGGAGACGGCGACATTCAGGCTGGCAAGGATGAAGCAGCAACACCTGGGCCAGGTCGGCGAGGCGTCGCGGCTCTACAACGAGGTCTTGCAACGGTGGCCGATGGGGGCCTTCGCCGAGGCAGCCCGGCAAGCTCTCGATCAGGCTGGGGCACCCTAGACTTGGACAGGGCGAACAAAGCCAATACGATGTTAGAGACGGGGGAATTGCGGGAAACGGAGCCCAGAGTGGAAAAAGGCGCTGGGACCCCCTTGACGGCTCGGGTTCGCCTTGCCTATAATTTCCCTTGCCCCGGGGGAGCTTCTCCCGAGGAGCACATTGAAAGCTCCATAGCAGAAAGTGACACAGCGCAACAGCCTCTGGCGATTGTCGCAGCAATGCGGCTTGCTAGAGGAACCTTAGAACCAAAAAGCTCGTGAACCCAAATTCACAAGTTAGTACGGTCAACTCAAAAAAGAAAACGAACCCTGAAAAGGGATCGGAAAATTTCTTCGGAGAGTTTGATCATGGCTCAGGACGAACGCTGGCGGCGTGCCTAAGA
>CAYVHL010000015.1:0-21876 GCA_964451255.1 uncultured Fimbriimonadaceae bacterium | reverse complement strand
ACAAGATCCACGCCCGCTCGATCGGCCCGTACTCGCTCGTCACCCAGCAGCCGCTCGGCGGCAAGGCGCAGTTCGGCGGCCAGCGGTTCGGTGAGATGGAGGTCTGGGCGCTTGAGGCCTACGGGGCCGCCTATACCCTCCAAGAACTCCTGACGATCAAGTCTGACGACGTCATGGGCCGCGTGAAAGCGTACGAGTCCATCGTAAAGGGCGAGACGATCCAAGAGCCGGGAATCCCAGAGTCGTTCAAGATCCTGGTCAACGAACTGCGCTCGCTCTGCCTGCGCGTCGCGGTCGAGGACAAATCGAACAAGGAACTCTCGCTCAAGGATCTTGACGAATTGACTGGCGGTGACGACGTGAGGCTCGCCAGAAGCGTCGGGTTCTTCAACTAGGCCGGCAGGTCAGAGTGGTTGTCAGCCCCGCAACATTGCGGGGCTGTTCTTATGTTTCAACGACCAGACTTGACACATCAGTATCAACTGACAATTGTACGTGATTTGTGGCAAACATACAGGTCAATAAGCAAAACCTGATATATTTGCTAAGTGTCCACAAGGGAAGGTCACGATAGAATTTCGCCCGGGCTACACAGAAAGGCGATAACGTTCTTTCATGCAGCTCAGGGTTGGAAACCTATGTCAGCATTCCTAAGTTGCGCCCTGTTGGCGGCTGTTCCCTGGACAACAATCGAAGCTATGGGCTGGTTCAGGGCCGACATCGACGGTACCAAGTATGTGCCCTTCAACCTGCCTTCGGGGTGGACGGTGGCGGTTGAGAACGGTAATGAGACCCACGTGGTATTGACCAAGAGCGCGAGTATCCGGAAGAACCAAGTGGGCTCCATTTCGGCGAAGTCGTCGGGCCTGCTCCAATACACTTACAGGGTAAGGACGACGGAGACCCTGCAAGACTCCGAGCATACGGCCTTGACGTTCACTCTCAATAATTTCGCAGATACGTCGGTCAACAACGCGTTTACGACCTCTTCAGGCGGCGCGACCGCGTCGACGGAGTACGCGAGATCCAGCGTCACTGTCTCGAACGTGATGGAAAAGGACAACCCTGTCACAGTGGTCAAGCAATTGAGGATGGTTTACACGGGTCGCCTTTGGACCGACCTTGGCTCCTACAAGGAACTGCTCTACGACTTTGGAAAGAGGATGACGGCATATTCTCATGTTACGAACATGACCATGGGTGGCAACATGGTGGCTTGCGTCGCTTCGGCTACCAGCGCTACAAGGTTCATCCCGACGGGAATGGTGTTCGGCAACGGCGGTTTTTCGGTCCCTACGGATAGCTTTGTCAAGGACGCTGACATCGACCTCTATGCGAACGGCTCGCTCGTCGATTCGTTCACGGACGTGATCACGACCCCAGGATCCATTGACGTCATGTTCGTCAATCTGCCAACGGGCACATACGACGCGTTCGTCCGGGCAGAGTCGTCGGTCATGAAGAAGATCACGCTGAGCTATACGAACGGCGTTTGGGCAGACGCACCGGCGATAACCCTCTACTACGGCGACCTGAACGGCGACAACGTCATCTCGCAAGCCGAGGTGGGTTTCGTCCAGGCGAACATAGGCAAAAACACCTCCAGCACTGATTGGCTCGATTCATCAGGGAACCTCTTCGGATGGACGCCTTCGATGGCTGACATCGACGGTGACGGAGCAGTGACGAGTTCAGACTACAACCTCGTCGCTAACAACGTCGGTGTGAGGGGAGACTTTCCAACGTCCGAGTGATAGGCCCCGGACAGGGCCAAGATCACTTGATGTCTGGGGTTGGTGCGCCAAAGGTCCCAATAGCTTCCTGATCAAGCGGGACCGAGTCCGCACAGCCAGCCCCCGTGCATGCTAACATATCTGTCTGCCACCGGCCCCCTTATGCCTCAAAGACGCAGCGTCTTTGTCTGCGCATGAATGTGACCCACGGGTCTGGCAGAAACGCGTGTTCGCATGGCTGATTCCAACCTCTTTGACAAAATCCGTATCGGCATCGCCAGCCCAGAAGACATCCGCAGTTGGTCCCACGGCGAAGTCAAGAAGCCTGAGACGATCAACTACCGGACGTTCCGACCCGAACGAGACGGCCTGTTCTGTGAAAGGATATTCGGGCCGACCAAGGACTACGAATGCGCGTGCGGTCGATACAAGAAGATCAAGTACAAGGGCATCATCTGTGAGCGCTGCGGCGTCGAAGTGACCAGGAGCAAGGTCCGCCGCGAACGAATGGGCCACATCGAGTTGGCCGCACCTGTCTGCCACATTTGGTACCTCAAAGGGGTTCCGTCGCCCCTGTCGCTCATCCTCGACATCAGCCCAAGGCAACTGGAAAAAGTCATCTACTTTGCCAGCTTCATCATCATCGACGTCGACAGCGAGAAGATCGCCGAGTTGCTCCCGACGATCCTGGAGCACGTCGAGAACGAGAAGCTACACATCCAAAAGCAGATGAAGGACTTGGAGGTCGAGAGCCTGCACCGGCTTGCGACCGAAATGGTCAACAATCCCGACGAGTACTTCGACGAAGGCTACGTCAGGGAGCGGATGAAGGCCAACTACGACCGCATCCGCGCGGAATATCGCGACGCTGACGAGCGGGTTCGCGACCTTGATGTCGCCGCCGAACTGCTCGGCAAGCTTGAACTGAACCAGCTTATCGACGAAGACAAATGGCGCGCGGTCAGCAAGATGCTCGACGCAGTCGGCCGCCGGATGAAGAAGGATCTCGGTGAACTGGTTCGCGCCAACATCGGCGCAGACGCCGCCAAGGAACTCCTGCGCCGGGTCGACCTTGAGCGCATGGCACGGGAACTCAGACGCGAAATCGTCGAGACCACCAGTCAGCGACGCGCAAGGGCCATTAAGAGGCTTGAACTCACCGAGGCCCTGATCGGCTCCAAGAGCCGTCCCGAGTGGATGGTACTCGAGGTGGTGCCGGTCATCAGCCCTGAACTGCGGCCGATGGTCCAGCTAGACGGCGGACGGTTCGCCACCAGCGACCTCAACGACCTCTACCGTCGGATCATCAACCGAAACAACCGGCTCAAGAAGATCATCGAGATACAAGCTCCTGAGTCGATCATCAACCACGAGAAACGGCTCCTCCAGGAGTCTGTGGACGCCCTCATCGACAACGGCCGTCGCAGTAGGCCGGTTGTTGGAAGCAACCAACGGCCGCTCAAGTCTTTGAGCGACATGCTCAAGGGTAAGGAAGGCAGGTTCCGAAAGAACTTGCTCGGCAAGCGCGTCGACTACTCCGGCCGCTCCGTCATCGTCGTCGGCCCCCACCTGAAGCTACACCAGTGCGGCCTGCCAAAGGAGATGGCGCTCGAACTCTTCAAGCCCTTCGTCATGAAGGTGCTCGTCGAACGGAAGATCACGCAGAACATCAAGACCGCGAAGCGGATGATCGAGCGTATGCACCCGGCCGTTTGGGACGGCCTTGAAGACGTCATCAAGGAACATCCGGTTCTCTTGAACCGTGCTCCGACACTTCACCGCCTCGGCATCCAAGCGTTCGAGCCGATCCTTGTCGAAGGCAAGGCCATTCAACTGCACCCGTTGGTCTGCCACGCCTACAACGCAGACTTCGACGGCGACCAAATGGCCGTCCATGTGCCATTGAGCATCCAAGCCCAGTCCGAGGCCCGCGTCTTGATGCTCTCGACGCAGAACCTCTTCTCACCTGCGGACGGAAAGCCCGTCACGTCGCCGATCCAAGACATCGTCTTGGGTTGTTATGCCCTGACTTTCACAAACCGTAGCTTCCAAGAGCGGCTCGCGGCCCAGATCAAGGCTCACGAGGCGGATCCGGAGAAGAATCCTGCGCCGTACGTTTACAACGGTCTCAAGGAGGTCATGTATCAGTTCGAGGCGCCGACCGGTGAGTCTGGCCCGGACCTCAACGAACCGATCCGCGTCCGTGTCCGACGTCCCATCTATCGGGACGACTCGGAGATCGACTACCGAGACCCTGTGACAGGCATTGAGTACCGCTATGTCACGACCACGAACGAGTTCGATGAAGAGGTCAAGAACCTTGAACCTCTTGAGATGGACCATGAGTCAGTAGTCGTGGTCACGACGCCCGGCCGCCTGCTCTTCAACGAGATCCTGCCGTTCCCCATGAGGTGGAGCGAAAAGTATCTCCAGGTCGAACTCACCAAGAAGGCGATCGCCAACACGATCATCGAGTGCCACCGGCTGGTCGGCACGGAGGGGACGATCCGTCTTCTGGACGACATGAAGGACCTGGGGTTCCGTTGGGCTACCAAATATGGGATCAGCATCGCGCTCACCGACATGGACCCGCCGAAGCGTCGGGAAGAAATGCTCGGCGACGCGGACACACGAGCCAACAAGATCCTCGAGAACTATCGGCGCGGCCTGAACTCGTTCCGCGAGATGCAGGAGAACCTGACCCGGCTGTGGACGGAGACCTACGACGAGATCGGCAACGCGATCGTCGCCAGCATGGACCAGGAGAACCCGCTGTCCATCATCACGGTGAGCGGCGCGCGCGGCTCCATCAAGCAGCTGGCCCAGTTGAGCGGCATGCGCGGCCTCATGTTCAACCAGTTCAACGAGGTCATCTACGAGCTTCCGGTCAAGAACTCCTTCCAAAAGGGCCTCTCGATGCTCGAGTTCTTCGTCACGACCCACGGCGCCCGTAAGGGTCTGGCCGACACGGCGCTCCGAACCGCAGACGCCGGTTACCTGACCAGGCGACTAGTGGACGTCTCGCAAGACGTCATCGTCAAGCAGCGTGACTGCGGTACGACCGACGGCATTTTGGCTGTCCGCCTCATGAGCGAAGGAAAGGTCATCGAGACAATCGGAGACCGAGCCTACAGTCGGATCAGCGCGGCAGACATCAGCGACCCGGATTCGGGCGCACAGTTGATCTCATTCGGTGACCTGCTGACGAAGATCCAGTGCAACCAGTTGGACAAGATCGACGACGACTATGTCCGAGACGTCGAAGGCGCCGGTAACGACGACGATGCGGTCGCGAAAGTGCAAGAGAAGTACGTCAAGGCTGGATTTGAGACCGACGAGCACGGTCGGCTCGGCATGAAGGTCCGGAGCCCGATCACTTGTGAACTGGAGATCGGCATCTGTGCCGCTTGCTATGGCATCGACCTTGCCACCCACAAGATCGTCGAAGACGGCGTCGCGGTCGGCATTATCGCGGCCCAGTCGATCGGCGAGCCTGGGACACAGCTCACGATGCGGACGTTCCACACCGGCGGCGTCGCCGGTTCCAAGACCATCGCCCGCACGAACCAGTACAAGACAGGCAAATTCGTCCGACAGTTCCAAGAGGACTTCCAGGCGGCGACCAACACGGAGGGACGAGAGTTCGATCCGTCGAAGCTGCTTGAAAGCCAGGAGAGTGTCGTCAAGGGCCTGTTTGAAAACCTTGGCAAGCAAACGGACGAGGACGCTCCTAAGCCCGTGAAGAAGACAACGAAGGCTGCGGAGAAGGCGATCGAGAAGATCGGCACGGACAGCCGCAAGCTCTGGGAGAGAAGCCGGAAGACCTTCTTCTACTCTTGGACAGGCGAATCGAGCGGCATCGTCCGTGTCGAGGAGATCTTCGAGGCCCGTAAGCAACCCCGTGGAAAGGCGATCATCTGCCCCGTCACCGGCATCGTTGCCGACATTCAAAGGTCGAGCTACGGACGATGGTTGGTAGTGGAGGCCGAGGTCGCCACCGATGTCGCCCTGAAGGACGCCTACATCGCCGACAGCCAGGACTGGAACCCGACTGGGGACAAGGCGGCGACGGCCGCCCTTGAGCGGATGGTCGGCCAAAAACTGACCAACGCTTCGTTGGCGATCCTGCGCAAATACGACGTGCACAAGGTGCACATCTTCTATCCGATCCTCGTCCCACCGCTCGGCAACCTGCCGGTCGGCAAGGGCCAAAAGGTCATCAAGGGAGACCCGCTGACAGAGGGCCCGCTGGACCCACACGAGGTCCTTGACCTCGCCGGTGCGAAGGCTGTGCACGAGTACTTCATCGAGAACTTGCAGTCGGTCTATAAGGACCAGGGCGTCGATATCAACGACAAGCACCTGGAAGTCATCGTCCGACAGATGCTCCGCAAGCGTCAGGTGAAGGAGCCTGGCGACACCGGCTATCTACCTGGCCAGGTCGTGGATCGATTCAAGTTCACGCGTGAGAACGAAAAGGTGCGGCAGCGCATCGCTAGCGGCAAGAAGGTCAAGTACGTCGATCCCGTCGATGGCGAAGAGAAAGAGCGGGACGCAAAGGAAGCCACCGCGAACTGGATCCTGCTCGGCATCACCGAGGCGTCCTTGGCGACTGACTCGTTCCTGTCGGCAGCTTCGTTCCAAAAGACGACCCGCGTCCTGACGGAGGCCGCCGTGCGAGGCAAGTACGACTCCCTCATCGGCCTGAAGGAGAACGTCATCATCGGAAGGCTGATCCCGGCCGGCACCGGTGCCAAAGCGCACCGGGAACTCGCGATCGACGTCGACAGGACCCAGCCGAGTTGGGCGCAACAGTCGCTCACCGCTTTGGTGGAAGCTGAAGACCTCGACCAGAGGTCGGCCGCCGACGCCTTCGGTGGCCTTTCGCTGGCCGACTTGGCCGCTGCGGAAGAGGTCCGACAAGAAGAAGAATGACCTGAGGGTCCGATCGAACAAGCGGGCCCCGGCGCATAGATGCGCCGGGGCCCGCGCAGTTTGTATTGGCCCGATAATCCTGCACCCAATGCCTTGCGCTGTAGACTCCTCTATACATGGCCCGATGGCGTGGGTTCGAGATTTGGAAGGGAAGGTGGCCGCATTGGCGCGCCGAAGGGGTCACCTATCACTTGGGTTTCAAGCACAGCAGGCAACTGGGCCTGGATGAGTGCCAAGACCTGTTTCGGGCCCTCATCGCCGCGCAGGGCAAGGGGCTTGAGTACGCCGCCCTCGCGGTGACACCCGACCGCACCGATGCCCTGGTCGCGATCGTAGGCGACAGAGAGCTCAGCGATATAGTAGAGAAGGCAAAGTCAAAAGCTGGCAAGGCCATCGTCAAGCGGACTGGAGAAAGGTTTCCGCCCTTCGGAAGGGAGAGCTACGACCGGATCATGCGTGACGACGACGAGTTTGAGACCGTCTTTACCCAGATCGTCGATGTCCAGGCGCATCTGGACTCCCCTGAAGCCGCCCACGACTGGCCGTGCTTGTTTGTGCCCTAGCTAAACGCCTATTTGACCTGACCCTGGTAAAGGCCACTGGCAGTGATTGCTTGCCGGTAGACATATCGGGAAAGCCAAGCAAGTTGATGGGTATCTGGTAAGAGTACTAGTGCATTTATACGGGTTTATGACCATAAAAGTACTAGGTTGGCAACGATTTCTGCTTGCGCATCTTTACTAGCCGACATACTTGCCATACCGTTCATTTACCAATAGTTGGGGGACGGTGGAGAGGAACATGAAACGATACATTCTCTTGGCTGCTATGACAGCCGTGCTCGGTGCCCAGGCATCGGCGACCTTGACCCTTCTGACGGACCGGAGCCAGTTGACCCCGACCGCAGACCTCGGCATCTCACAGTTTGGGGCGGAGTTTGCCACCGTGCCGAATGGATCTGTCGGCTTGACGACTGGCGACGTGTTCCAGGTTGCGATCAATGCGCCCGGTGACATGGAAAGGCTCAACCAGGACACTAGTTGGGGCGGGACGTTCGCTTCCGGCGAGCCCCTGCTATTCACAAACGGATTCAGCGGTCCCGTGACGCTGAACCTGGCAAAGTCGGCCTTTGCCATTGGCATGGATATCGAGCGCAACTACATCGATTCGTACCACGTGCACGTCGAAGCATGGGACGGCCTTGGTCTTTCGCTCGGTTCGTTCGATACGGGGACGGTCTATGACGACCACCTGTTCGTCGGCGTCCGGAACACGGACAACACGATCCTGGCCGTGACCTATGAGATCGTCGGTGAAGGAGACACAGACCCGACTGACTTCGCGTTCAACCACGTGTCGATCGAGTGCTGCCCCGCGGTGCCAGAGCCGGCTTCGATGGTCGTGCTCGGTGGCGCCAGCCTTCTGGCCCTGCGGCGTCGCCGCAAAGCCTAAGGGCTCTCTCCTAAGACAAGCCCCGTGCTTTGCGCGGGGTTTTTTTGTGCCTGGTGCCACCACGAGCGTCTGGATCGTGCAGCGCCGGGACAACTACGGGAGTTTGTCCGCGTTCATCAGAACGGCATGATGTCTGCACGTTGAGACTCACTGCGGTCTGCGCCATTCCAATGTGGCAGGGCGGTCCGCCCAGCGGTGGTCAATACAATGAAACGAACACTTATCCTCTCTTGTCTCGTGGTCGTCGCCTCCAACGCGATGGCCCTGGACTTCGTATCGAGCCGAAACCTCTTTCCCGAGCAAGCATGGGTTGATTGGGGTGTCCTTGGGGCTACCGGCACCGTCATCAACGATCCGATCCCGGTCGCGACCAGTGGAGACCCCATCAACATGATCGTCGACGGCCCGGGCACATCTATGCAAAGACTGGATCAGAATAATGGTTGGAATGGCAACTTCACTCCCGGCGATCAGTTGCTCTTCACCAACTTCGTTGACGGCAAGGTTCGCATGGACTTCAGCAAGTCGCTCAGCGACTTCGGCACACAGGTGCAACGCAACGACTATGGCGACTACACCGCCACGATCGAGGCCTTTGACGGCACCAACACTTCCCTTGGTTCCTTCACCGTTAATGGAAACGCGAACGGCAGCGCGGACGGCAGCGCTGTCTTCGTCGGTGTCCACAGCGCCGCTAGCGACATCCTTCACGTCGAACTCACTGTCTCAAATGGCGAAGGGTGGGCGATGAACCGGCTGAGCATGGGTTGCTGCAACACCAATCCGGTGCCGGAGCCGATGACCATGGGTGTGATCGGGCTCGGATCACTCCTCACACTCCGCCGCAAAGCCAAGAAGGCCTGACGGTACTCTCCGAGACAAAACTACGGCCACCCGGATTTCCTCCGGGTGGCCGAAGCGTATAACCTGTCGCGTATAGCCTGGGAGCCGTAGCCGGTATGACTAAGAGACAACAATGCTTGTATCAATACGGGAAACGTCTCATAAAGATACTTGAAACAGTTTCCATTGCGGATCAATAGGCAATCTGTTGATCTATCATTCTTCCGTCACGGCACATGCCGTGTGGAGAGAACATGAAAAAGATCCTTCTCGTTTCCTGCTTGGCCGTCGTTGCAAGCAACGTCTTCGCCAGCGTCACCCTGCTTACCAGCCGCGCTCAGATCACTGAGACCGACTATATCGATTGGTCAGATCTCGGGGCGACCTTCACACCAGTCGCGGATCCGACCGTAGTTGTCACCCATGGTACGCCCTTCAACATCGGCGTCGATGCCGGATCGGCCACTTTGGAGAGGCGTGACGGCGACAATGGCTGGCTAACCGGCTATGCGACCAACGATCCGCTCCTCTATGTGCAGCAGCCTGCCGAACTGTATTTGACCGGTGCCAAGACTTGCTTGAGCGTCGGTGCGGTCGTTGACGGTGACCACTTTGGCAACTTTACGGCCTATATGGAGGCGTGGGACGGGGTCGGAACCTACCTGGGCTCCGTTTCCGTGAACGGCCACTCAGGCGACGCGGGCCCGACCGCCCCGTTTATCGGCATCCACAGCGACGCCGGCGACATCCACAAGGTCGGCATCTATGTGGTCAACGAGGAATTTGGCCAGGATAGCTTCGCTCTGAACCGTGTCAGCTACAACTGCTGCGGCCCGGTGCCCGAGCCTGCGTCGATGAGCGTCCTCGCCCTCGGCGCCCTCGGCCTCCTCCGCAAGAAGCGGGCTCGCTGACGAACCCACCTTAGCAATATACAAGGGGCGACCACCAGGCTACTGGGGGTCGTCCTTTACGCAGTTTCGACTGACTGCACCATTGTTTCGAGAAGCCACAATCAAACGTCTCCAGAACAATTGCCGGAATTGTAATGCCAATGCTACTAGAGTTCTCTTGAAGATATTGACCAGACTTCCTTAGAACGCGTACAGTAGCATGTCGCAAATGAGCGACACCTAAATTGGAGAGAACATGAAAAAGATACTTCTCGCTTCCTGCTTGGCCATCTTGGCAAGCAACGTCTTCGCCAGCGTCACCCTGCTCACCAGCCGCGCTCAGATCACTGAGACCGACTATATCGACTGGGCCGACTTAGGCGCGACGTTCACACCAGTCCCGGCTTCGTTCGTCATCAGCACACACGGCACTCCGTTCAATGTCAACGTGTCTGGCCCCGGCCCCATGGAGAGGCGGGACGAGGGCAACGGCTGGCTCGGCGACTTCACACCTGGCGACGCGCTCCTCTGGACAAACTCTCAAAGCGGTCCGCTCACTTTGACCGGATCCAAGACTTGCAACGAAGTCGGCATGAGCGTCCAGCGGGACCAATATGGCGCATATGGAATGACTATCTCCGCCTATGACGGCCTGAACAACCTGGTGGGTTCCTTCCACCTCAACGGCAATGTTGGCTCCGCTGAAGACGGCTCCGCTTTGTTCGCCGGGATCAGGAGCACCGCCGGCGACATTCACAGCGTCGTCATTCAGATGGACGACAATGGCGACTTCGCTCTCAACCGCGTGAGCTACAGTTGCTGCGGCCCGGTGCCCGAGCCTGCGTCGATGAGCGTCCTCGCCCTCGGTGCCCTCGGCCTCCTTCGCAAGAAGCGGGCGCGCTGACGCTCCGACACTTTCGGTGACAAAGGCCGACTGCCAGTTTCCTGGCTGTCGGCCTTCTTTCATATGTTCTGACAACTCACTGCGCGCATGCATCATGCCATCGTTGTGATCTAAAGTCGTCTGGCAGACCTCTGAGGTTGAAGGGTACTGACGGCTATGAGTGCCGAGTGAATTACCTGCATCATCCCGGAAAAGATACTAGTATTCATTTCAATAGATTGCAATGTAATGCACAAGTACCGTAATGTTTCAACTGTCGCTCTTTGGCGACACCCCTTCTGGAGAGAATATGAAACGAATCCTATCTATCACCGCTCTGGCTCTTTGTAGCCTGCAAGCGTTTGGCTCGGTCTACCTGTTGACCTCACGCCCGGCCACGCCTACCGACGACCTCGACTGGGGCCAGGCTGGCGCGGATCTAGCTTCGGTCGCAAGCGGAACTGTCATGACGACCGTGGGCACGCCCTTCAACGTTTCTGTCACATCTGACGCTTCGATGGGTCGCTGGGACGAGGGCGGCGCCTTCAATGGCAACTTTGCCCCCGGCGACAAGCTGATCTCTACATATGACTTCAACGCTGGTAGCGTCGGTACGTACATCGAGGTCACAGGCGCCAAGACGTGCAGCGACGTCGGCGCCCAGATCATGAGCGACTATTACGGTTCGTTCATTGCCCACATCGAAGCATACGACGGCCTCGGCAATTTGATCGGCGCCTTCGACGAGGCAGGGTTGTCCTATGGCGCCAACGACGGGGTTCATACCGCTGACAACACGGCGATCTTCATCGGGGTCCACAGCGACGCGGGGGACATCCACCATGTTCGGTTCTCGACGACCAACGATGGCCTTGGGTTCATGATGAACCATGTCAGCTACACCTGCTGCGGCCCTGTTCCCGAGCCGGCGTCGATGAGCGTCCTCGCCCTCGGCGCGCTTGGCCTCCTCCGCAAGAAGCGGCAGGCCTAAAGGTCTCAGCAGACTTTCAATATGCCGGTTATCAGGAGAACCGCCTGATGACCGGCAATTTATCGACAAGAAACTCGCAGTCTCTGGGGCTAAATGTGAGCAGTACCGCAAAGATCACACCGTATAGATGCGGGAACCGCCCGAGAAAGTTACGGGTTTCGATCCTTTAGCCATGATATTGGCAAGCTTTGCAATGTACTGTTTACATCGTGTCGTCCTGTAAAGACGACTGTTCTTTGGAGAGATATGAAAAGAGTACTTACAATCGCTTGTCTGGCAATGTTTGCCGGCAACGCCCTCGCCGCCGTGACTTTGCTCACCACCCGTGCGCAGATCACCGAGACCGACTACATCGATTGGTCGCAACTCGGCCCCAACCTCACTTCGGTGCCCGATCCGTCCGTCGTGACGACCACCGGCACACCGTTCAACGTCCTCGTCGATGCTAACGGTAGTGGGATGACGAGACTGGATGGCGTCACCGGTTGGGCGACTGGCTTTGCGGCTGGCGACCCGCTCCTGTGGGTCATGGGTACCGGTCCCCTATCCTTGACCGGCGCCAAGACTTGCAACGACTTCGGAACCGAGATCGACATGGATCCGTTCGGTGCCTTCAACGCCCACATGGACGTGTATGACGGACTGAACAACCTGCTCGGATCGTTCAATGTCGCCGGGATATCTGGAAGCCCAGGAATCACCCCGTTCATTGGAGTCCACAGCGACGCTGGCGACATCCACCACGTGGTCTTGTCCGTCCAAGATGCGGCTGGCGTGTCGCAGGACTTCGCCATCAACCGCGTCAGCTACAACTGCTGCGGCCCGGTGCCGGAGCCCGCGTCGATGAGCATCCTCGCTCTCGGTGCATTGGGTCTCCTGCGAAAGAAGCGCTCAAGCTGACATTCGCACGAGAAGGACAACTAGGCGTCGTCCGGGCTGAATCCCCGGGCGGCGCCCCTTCTTTGTCTAAGCCCCGATAGCCAGGGTCGGGCCCCTGAACGGGCCTTTTTGCGCATTTGGGCTCATTTTGAAACGGAAAGGGTAGAATCGGCGTTACCTTAGCCTATAGGACTCAAACCACTTGCTAGTACTCGTGGAGTAGAGAAGAGAACAGAACATGGGACGCGTAGTAGGAATCGATTTGGGCACCACCAACAGCGTGGTCGCCGTGATGGAAGGCGGCGAGCCGACCGTCATCTCAACCGCCGAGGGGACTCGGACACTGCCGAGTGTGGTCGGCTTCAAGGCCAACGGCGAGCGCCTGGTCGGAGTCATCGCTAAACGCCAGGCCGTCACGAACCCCGGCAACACCATCGCCAGCATCAAGCGCTTCATGGGCCACAAGCTCGACGAGGTACAGGACGAGGCGAAGAAGGTCAGCTACAAGGTCATCAAGGACAAGCGCGGCAACGCCGCCGTCCACGTGCCCGCCGTCGACAAGGACTTCACGCCAGAGGAGATCTCGGCGATGATTCTCCAGAAGCTCAAGGCGGACGCGGAGGCCTATCTCGGGGACACCGTCGACCAAGCGGTCATCACCGTCCCCGCGTACTTCAACGACAGCCAGCGCACCGCCACCAAGAACGCTGGCGAGATCGCCGGGCTCAAGGTGCTTCGTATCATCAACGAGCCGACTGCGGCCTCTCTGGCCTATGGTCTGGACAAGAAGACCAACGAGACCATCCTCGTCTTCGACTTGGGCGGCGGCACCTTCGACGTTTCGATCCTCGACGTCGGGGACGGCGTCTTCGAGGTCAAGTCCACGGCCGGTGACAGCCACCTGGGCGGAGACGACTTTGACCAGAAGGTCGTCGACTGGCTGGCGACCGAGTTCATGAAGCAGCACGGCGTCGACCTTCGCAAAGACAGCAAGGCCTTGCAAAGGCTTCGCGAGGCGTCAGAGAAGGCCAAGATCGAGTTGAGCAGCGCGAAGAGCACGGACATCAACCTGCCGTTCATCACCGCGATCGACAACGAGCCGGTCCACCTGGAGATGAACTTGACGCGAGCCAAGTTCGAGGATCTCTGCCGCGACCTGATCGAGCGGGTCAAGGGGCCGGTGAACCGCGCCCTTGAAGACGCGAAGATCGACCTCAAGGAGATCAACGAGGTCATCCTTGTCGGCGGTTCGACACGCATGCCGATGGTTCAGGAACTCGTCCTCAAGATGACGGGCAAGGATCCCAACAAGAGCGTCAACCCGGACGAGGTGGTCGCCGTCGGCGCCGCCATCCAGGCCGGTGTCTTGGGCGGCGACGTGCGAGACATCCTGCTCCTCGACGTCACCCCGCTGAGCCTCGGCGTGGAGACCCAGGGCGGCATCTTCGACTGCCTCATCGAGCGTAACACGACCATCCCGACCAAGAAGAGCCGGATATACACCACAGCCGCGGAAAACCAGACCGAGGTGACCATCCATATCTTGCAAGGCGAACGGTCGCTTGCCAAGGACAACAAGTCCCTCGGGCAGTTCAATCTGAGCGGCATACCGCCAGCTCCGGCACGTGTCCCGCAGGTCGAAGTGACCTTGGACATCGACGCCAACGGCATCCTCAACGTGACCGCCCAGGACAAGGCCACCGGCGCCCAGCAGAAGATCACGATCTCTGGCTCGGGCAACCTAGGCAAGGACGAGATCGAGCGCATGGTCAAGGAAGCCGAGGCCAACCAAGACATCGACAACAGAGCCCGCGAGGTCGCCGAGCTCAAGAACGAGTGCGACAAGCTCGTCAGCGAGACAGAGCGAACACTTAAATCGCTCGGAGACAAGGTCGACGAGTCCGACCGGTCACGGATCGAAGAGAGGGTCTCTGAACTCAGACAGGCCGTCGAGCGCCAAGACTCCGAGGCGATGAAGTCGGCGAAAGACGCCCTGGAAACCGAGTTCCATGAGATCTCGAAGAAGCTCTACGAGTCCAGCGGCGCAGAGGGCCAACCGTCCGAGGAGAAAGTCGAGGCGGGAGTCGGCGCGGGCGCCAAAGGTGAAGACGTGATAGACGCTGAGTTCAAAGAAGAGAAGTGACGTCTAGGGTGCTGTGGTCTGCGTGCCGAACATTCGGCACGCAGACGGTCTGTTGTATTTCGATAAATGAATACTTTAGGCTAGATGAGCTGTAGCTCTCAGTATCCGTTAGCTGTCTCAAGTACGGTTCCAATTGGATTAGGATACCCGTACGCTCACCAGGTCTACCTTCTCGCTCACCCGGCTCCATGTCCGTCTTCGTTGACGTTGCGCTCGGTGTCGCGCTGAGGATGTGTCAGGCAGATATTGACGAAATTTCGTAAATTTTATCGGTTTTTCGTCAACCGACTTTCTCAGGTGTCTGAGAATGTGCTAAGGTGTTGGGATATTGCAATTACGGATTTGAACCGCTTCTTGCAAGATTGGAGGGGTAAACATGAAACTATGGGTAATTCCAGCTATTTTGGCTATGACAGGCGTGTCCCAAGCCACGACGCTCTCGCTGACCTTGAACGTGGATGACTATGCGACAGCATATATCTCGACGGACGACTCAATCGTCGGCACGGCCTTCTTGACCAAAGAAGACACGACGTGGCAGTCCGGCCCGAAGTCGGGCTCGATAGCACTTGTCGACGGGGTGGTCAACTACCTTCACATCAAGGCACGCGACCAGTTCGGTGCTCCGTCGATGCTGATCGCTGAAGCTAGCCTTGACGACGCTTCCTTTTGGTTCTCGAACAACACCCAAAGTTTGTTGACCAACGGTACGGATTGGACAGCGAGCTTGACCGGGTTTGGTGTGAACAACCTTGTTCCGGTAGAACTCGGGAACAACGGCTTTGGGCCCTGGGGTTTCCAGAACGGTATCAGCGCCGACGCCAAGCTCATCTGGACGACTCCATATGGCCAGCAGCCGGGTGGAGACACCGGTTACTACACTGCAGTAATCAACACTGACGTCGTGCCTGAGCCGGTCAGCTTGGCCGGATTGGCCGCAGTCGGCCTGCTAGCCAGACGTCGCCGAAACTAGCTAGAATCAAGGCAGACGATCCAAGCCCCAACCAGCCCTCTGTTCCCGAGGGGCTGGTTGTATTGGGCCCTGCATGAGGTCGAAGGTATATCCCCTCCGACCCCAAAATGAAGCCCACCGTCCTCGTGCTCGGATCGGGGCCGATTCAAATCGGCCAAGGCATCGAGCTTGATTACTCCTGTGTCCATTGTGTGTGGTCTCTCCGCGAGACCGGTTACCGTGCGGTCATCCTCAACAACAATCGAGAAACGAGGAACGCAAAGACGAGGATCGAAGCGTTATCCACTGGGCTTAATGTCACGCCAAGAAACCGTATCCTTGCTCCAACTTGGGACACCTTCGATGTATAGCATGGTCGTTACGGCGCGAGGCCACCTGAAGGTGAAGGTATATCGCGGCCACGTTCCTTCTGTCACGGGGGTGTCGTCAGGCAGACCGGCGACGTCTATATGGTCTGCTGCCATCATTCGTTGCTGGTATCCGTGATTGGACTGCAAGGCAACCTTATAGCACTTAACTGATACGGTGTGCACGTCGGTCGTGCACGGTATATCCCAGATCGATCGTAATGTCTTCTCTGCAGTCTTGGGGCCTTCGAAGAAGAAGTCAATGGCGATCCGATCGCGCTTACCGGTAGCATAGAGCTCTGCAAGAGCAGGCACACCAGGTTGGTAGGGGTAGGCGGTTTGTGCCATCCAAGCGCAGCAGAGGAGTCGCACGAGGGGGTCGCTTGCCCCTAGTTCTCCCGACATTGACTGGATCTCTGCGTACAGCGGAAAGGATAGAAGCTTGGCCGTCGACGCTTTGTTCCACTCGGTTGAAGAGACCGACCACTTTTCGTCAAGCAAGGTATAGCGAGGGCGAACTAGCAATACGCCGTCCTGGACAGTCCAGTCGCAGTGCTCGCAGAAGACTCGCCAGAGTCCTATGCGGCCACTGCCAGCGACCGGCGCCAAGTCTCGCCAAATGGAGTCTGGGATGCGGGCGACAAACGGTTGCCGATCACCAAACATGTCGTCCGCCAACCACTCAGCCGGAGTTCGACCCTTTAGAGATTTGCAGTAGTCACTCCATGACGTCGCCTTATCGGCCCGGTCAAATCTGCCGTCCTTAAACGCCTGATCGGCAAGAAGCGCCGTTTCTTGTACCTGTGTCGAAAGTTCGTTGGAGGGAAGAAACCAGTCTGGTACTTCTTCCATGTTCTTTCTTGGTTCCGCGACAGGCACCGGTTCTGTAACCCGATAGCTGTTGACCTCAATGCCATTCTTGTCCATGAAGCGACTTGATACGACGAGCTGGTCAGGGTCGCTGACGGCGACAATAAACGGGCTTACTGCCCCTCCCAGGTTCGACCATCTCGCCCAAACATTTAGAGGCGTGTCTTGCCCTTCAGGCCCACCATATCCTGGATCGGACAAAACAAAAGAGTTGTAAGCAGAGCGTGCCATTTGCCATGTCTTCGCTTCCTTCTCGCCAAGAGATTCCCCTTGCACGAGGAAAGCGACGCCATCCCCTTCCTTCGCCAGGCTGTTTACTCCAGCATCAACGAGGACGCTCTTAGTGTAGAGGGCCGTCAGAGTATAAGCCCGAAGTTTTTGCAGCTTGTCGGAAGAGTTGTCGCCGAAGCCGCCGTTCCGAGCGATCTCGGCACGAATGGACTTTGCGTCATCTTTAAACTTTGCCAGACGTTTGGGCGCGTCCTTGATGCGATCCTCGACTGTCCCAAGTGCAATTTCGCGTCTCTGACGCTCTTCTGCTTTCAGTCTTGCAATTGTTTCGTCAGGCCTTCTTAGCAATTGGCCATTGGATGTCCACTCGGCCCTTAAAAGCCAAGAAATCTCCCTCTTCTTGTCTTCACTTTTGCCTGCGGTAAGCAACTCGAGGCGTTCAAACTGTCCTAGGTCGGCCTTCGAGCCGAGCCAAGCTCGAACATTCACGATTGATGCTACTGGCGCGCTGCAACTGAGCACAATAATGGCAGAAAGCACAAACATCATTCCATTCCTTGCAGGCCCACCGATTCACTGCTCGTAAGAGGAGTCCTGACACCAGGATAGCACGGCCGTGGTGGTCAAGTAGCCGAGCGAGGAGTGGGGCCCTTGTTCCTTGCGGAACCTCCTGTCGAGAGCATAAGCTGCGCGTCGGCCAAGTTGTGGAAGACCTCGATGTCTAGGAGCTCGGCAGGCCCGCCTGCGTCAGCAGGAGAAATGGATGGCTTGTGAGTGCCTTCCGAGTGTTGAGCAGGGTCATTGCCTTGGCCAAGTTTGGGGAAGTTTTCGGGAGCTCGGGCCAAACGGCGTAGTTCGACGGCATCCTAATCAGCTTTAGGACGAAAGCAACCGTGTGGTCGTCCCTCAGAGTAACGAGGAGATGCACATGATCTGGAATGACCACGAAGGCGTGGATCTTCCAAGAACATTGGCTGGCCGCGTCGGAGATTGTCTTGAGAAACTGTTCCTGGCCAGCCGAGTGCGCGACCACCGGATGCTTGTGATGAGTCGAGAACGTTAGCTTATGAACGTGGCCCGGCAAGTGGAAAGTCTTCCGGTCGCGCTGACTGAATAATGTGCTTGAACACTGCTTAGCCTACGTATCGCCGGAGCGCTAACCAGGCCACGTTCCACGATAGGTCATATAGGACGTGTCCGCACCACGGCTCTCGGATTAAGGCGGTATAACCCCTCCGACCCCAAAATGAAGCCCACCGTCCTCGTGCTCGGATCGGGGCCGATTCGCATCGGCCAGGGCATTGAGTTTGATTACTCCTGTGTCCATTGTGTGTGGTCTCTCCGCGAGACCGGCTACCGCGCCGTCATCCTCAACAATAACCCCGAGACCGTCAGCACCGACTTCGACACGGGTGACGGGCTCTACTTCGAACCGGTCGCTCTCGACGACGTCCTGCGGATCGTCGCCCACGAGAAGCCTGTCGGCGTCGTCGTCCAATTCGGCGGCCAAACCGCCATCAACCTCGCCGACCAACTCGAGCAGGCTGGCGTCAAGGTCCTCGGCACCAGCCCGCAGGCCATCGCTGCAGCGGAAGACCGCGACCAGTTCGAGGCGCTCCTCACCCGGCTCAAGATCCCCAAGCCGCCCGGCCGGGCCGTCCGCAGTCTGGCGGAAGCCAAGAAGGTCGCGGCTGAGGTGGGCTACCCCGTCCTCGTCAGACCAAGCTTTGTCCTCGGCGGACGGGCCATGGAGATCGTGCACAGCGAGGGTCAGCTCGACGGCTTTTATCGAGAGGCCGAGGACGCGAACCCTGGGCAGCCGGTCTTGGTCGACAAGTACTTCACCGGCACCGAGGCAGAGGTGGACGTCATCAGCGACGGGGAAGACACCTTCCTGCCCGGAATCATGGAGCACATCGAGCGGGCGGGTGTCCACAGCGGCGACTCGATGGCGGTTTATCCGCCGGTGAACCTGAGTGGTGACGTCCAAGCCCAGATCGTCACGAGCGCGTGCCAGATCGCGCGTGAACTCGGCGTCAAGGGCATCATGAACATCCAGTACGTGGTCGTGGACGGTGTCGCCTATGTGCTCGAGGTCAACCCCCGCGCCAGCCGGACCGTCCCTTATCTGAGCAAGGTCACCGGTGTGCCTTTGGTCAAGCTCGCCACCCGGTGCATGATGGGCGAGAGCCTACGCTCCATGGGCTACGAGAGTGGGCTTTGGACGCGGCTCCCGGGCCCAAGCGATGGCAAGAGGCTGGGATGCACGGCCGCCGGTTTCGTCCAGGGCGAATCCTCTGTCTCTGTGAGCGGGGTCGAGACTCCTGAACCGCCGCTCTATGCGGTCAAGGCTCCCGTCTTCAGCTTCCAGAAGCTAGCCCGCGTCGAGCCGAGCCTGGGTCCGGAGATGAAGTCCACCGGGGAAGTCCTTGGCATCGACCGCACTTTCGAAGCCGCCCTCTACAAGGCTCTGGTCGCCAGCGGCATCGTCTTCAAGCCCAAGGGACAAGTCATCGTGACGGTCGATGACCCAGACAAGGATGCCGCGGTTGAAATCGCCCGCGAACTCCACAGTAGGGGATACAAGATAGCGGCCACACCGGGGACGGCCCGCACCATCGACGAGGCCGGTGTGCCGGTGGAACGTCTGAACAAGATCCAAGACGGCTCCCCGACTATTCTCGATCGCTTGTTCGAAGGGGAGGTCAGTCTCATGATCAACACTCCTCAGCCCGGACAAAAGTCGGGATCGGACGCCGCCCGAATCCGCAGGGCTTGCATTGAGACCGGCGTAGCCTGCGTGACGAGCATCGACACCGCCTGCGCACTCTCCCGGGCGCTGCCCGTGTTTGAGGATCCTGGGCGCGCCCAATGTCTGTCCATCTCCGAGTACGTCCGAGGCACCTGACGACCGGCTCGCCACAAGACCGATTTTCATGGGTTATCCAGGTCGGCCTAGACGGGCCCAAGTATCATCGGGATCGTGGTGACCGAAGGTGGGGCGAAACGAGCGCACTACCCGCTATTCAACTGGCTTCGTCTGTTCCTTAGCCTGGAAGTCGTGTGGTTGCACATCCCGATCGCCCACCGGGGAAACCCATTGTTGGTCTTGCCGATCGACCCGGTGCCCGCGTTTATCGCCATCTCCGGCTTCCTCGTGTTCCAATCGTTAAAGAGGGCACCCTCGCTCGGCGCCTTCTGGCGTAACCGGGCGTTGCGTGTTCTGCCAGCGTTCTTTCTCGCCCTCCTCGTGACCTATGCCTTGCACGGCACAGACGCGCTCCGGGACAGCCTCCTGTCTTATGTTGGGATGCACCCGGTCATCAGCAGGGGGGTGGTCGGCTCCAATTTCGCCCTCTGGAGCCTATCGGTCGAAGAGTGCCTCTACGCCCTCATGGTGGTCTTGATGGTAGCGGGGCTCTATAAGGTCAGGCATTTCCACCGCGGGTTCTTTTGGGCGGCGTTTTGTGCCGCCGCGGTCTATCTGGTCTTGCGCGTGCACCATCCGTTGGACGGAGACGCCACCGGCTTTGCCGTGGCTGTGAGCTTTGTCGCAGGCACCTACATGGCGGACAGCGACTACATGCCGACGGTGCGCAAGTACTGGTGGGCGTTCGTCGGGGCCTCGATCCTTGGTTCGATGATGGCGTTCCACGTCCCAGGAGTCGTCGCCCGTGGGATCGTGTGCATGTGCTGGATCATCGGAGGATCGTTTGGTGTCTTGGGCCTGGGGACTCTCGACGTCAAAGTCCCCAAGTTGACGAACGATATCTCCTACGGCCTTTACGTCCTGCACCTGCCCATGCTCGCCCTCTGCGACCGGATGGGCCTGACTGGGGCGACGTATATCGTCGTGGGATATGCGCTGAGCTTGGCGGCGGCTATTGCGAGTTGGTTCCTGTTGGAGAAGCCCATGCTTTCGCTGAAGGCGAGACCCGGCGCGACCGTTCCGATCAGGGCATAATCTGACTTCGGAATGCGGACCATCCTCGTGATCGGAAGTGGTCCGATCATCATCGGCCAGGCCGCCGAGTTTGATTACGCCGGGACGCAAGCTTGCAAGAGCCTCCGCGAGGAGGGTTACCGTGTCGTCCTCGTCAACAGTAACCCGGCCACCATCATGACGGACGAGGAGACGGCGGACGCCGTCTATATCGAACCGCTTACCGTCGAGTTCATCGAGCGGGTCGTCGCCCGCGAGAAGCCAGAGGGCGTCCTCGCCACCCTGGGCGGTCAGACAGGTCTCAACCTGGCTTCGCAAGTGGCACAGGCAGGGATATTCGAAAAGTACGGCGTGAAGCTGCTCGGCACCCAACTCGACGCGATCCGCAAGGCCGAAGACCGCGAGCTCTTCCGCGCCCTGATGCGCGAGATCCGAGAACCGGTCCCCGAGAGTTGGATCGTCGAGAGCGATGACGACATCAGGGCGATCTTGGACGTCGTGCCGTATCCGTGCATCATCCGTCCCGCCTACACCCTCGGCGGCACCGGGGGCGGCATCGCGAACACGCCAGAGGAACTCTGGGAGATCGGCCGCAAAGGCCTCAAGTTGTCCATGAGGTCGCAGCTCATGGTCGAACGGTCGCTATTGGGCTGGAAAGAAGTTGAATATGAGGTGATGCGTGACGGGAAAGGGAACTGCATCACGGTCTGCAACATGGAGAACCTCGACCCGATGGGCGTCCACACCGGCGACTCCATCGTCG
>CAYVHL010000014.1:0-27033 GCA_964451255.1 uncultured Fimbriimonadaceae bacterium | reverse complement strand
TCCTGCCCGACGTCTACGTCCCGTGCGAGGTGTGCAAGGGCAAGCGCTACAACCGGGAGACCCTGGAGGTCAAGTACAAGGGCAAGAACATCTCCGAGGTCCTGAACATGACTATCGAGGAGGCGTGCTCGTTCTTCCAGCCGGTGCCCAAGATCTACAAGAAGTTGTCGACGTTGCAAGAGGTTGGTCTGGGCTATCTCCGCCTCGGACAGCCCGCCACGACGCTCAGCGGTGGCGAGGCGCAGCGGGTCAAGCTCTCGTCGGAGCTCTCCAAGCGGGGGACGGGGCAGACCCTCTACATCCTGGACGAGCCGACCACCGGCCTGCACTTTGAGGACGTGCGGAGGTTGCTCGTCGTCCTCCACCAGCTTGTCGACCAGGGCAACACGGTCGTCGTCATCGAGCACAACCTGGACGTGATCAAGACGGCCGATTGGGTGATCGACATGGGCCCGGAAGGCGGCAACGAGGGTGGCAATGTGGTCGTCGCCGGAACCCCCGAACAGGTGGCCGCTCACCCGACGAGCTACACCGGCCAGTTCCTTAGGCCACTACTGACGCCTTCGACCTGAGCGGTTGAGATCGGCTGGCCAAAGAAGAAGAATCGGAGTTCCTGCCAGAGGAACCCCGATTTGAGTGTGAGTCGTGATGAGGGTTACTTGCTTGCCTTTCGCTTGCGGGCGAGAGCAACCAACGCGCCGATCCCCAGCACCGACATGGTCGCGGGTTCTGGCACGGCCTCCGAAGTCAGGGTGAAGTCATCGACCACAAACGCTTGGCCGCCGCCGAGCGGGTTGTTCGACCCGTTGATCATGGCGACGTCTGATCGAACAAACGCTGTGCCAGTTGGAGCGGTCGCAGACACGGAGTACTCCTTGTACCGGAAGGTCAGGCCGTTGTCGACCAACAATGTGGAGTCAAGTTGGAGACCGGCGCTCCCGATCACGGTCATGTTGGCGTCAAGGAAGATCAGACTGAACCAGTGGCTTTCCGCCAAGTGGTTGGCTTCACCGCCTGCCCAGCCGTCGAGGGTGTAGACATTGCCAGCAGTTCCGGCGACGTCTTGCCAAAGGTGCGACGTGATCGGATCGTCACTGGTGCCGATGAACGCCTTGAAGAAGACCCCCCAGTCGTCACCGTTGGCCCCATCGGTTGTCACGGGCGTTGGCGCCGGTCCGGCCCAAGACTCGCTCGACAGCATGTCGTTGACGTCTCCGGCTGTGGGGCGGTGGCCCGAGGCCGACCAGTTCTGAGGCTTGGGGAGGTTAGGTGGGTTCGGGTCGGCGAACGTCTTGTCGAGGTCGCCGTTCACTAAGAGGTTGGCGTTGGCCATGCTGAACCCGGTCAGCACCAACGAAGCGCAGAAGATGAGTTTTGATACTTTCATAGTTCCTCTCCTTCGTGGACTACACCGCTAGTCTAACCCTGTTAGATATGCTTGCCCGCCAAAAGAAGGGGAATCCCGTATTTTTGCTGTGGAAAACTCAAATCAAGAGGCTAGTCCAGGTTCAAATAGCTTGCTGAGCCGGTTCAGCAATTTTGTCACGCGCGAGAACGGCCATGACACCTGGACTGGCGGTGGATATTGGTCGACCTGATCCTAGTTGGCTGATGGCTCCCAGGCGACCAGAGGGATCTCGGTGGCGATGTTGACGTCCTCGTGTCGGGGGATGACTCGGACGAGATATCCGCGGTGGCCGGGGCCGTCGCATCGGGAGACTCCGGCAAAGGTGTTGACCGAGCCGTCGGCATCCTTCCAATCCAGATCGTAGAGGTCGATGTTACGGAGCTCTCGGTTGCTCGTCACCTGTCCAGCGACCGCCTGTACGCGCACGTCGTCGGGGCAGAGGCTGCCCAGATCGACCTTGGCGGTGACCTCGAAACCGGATCCGATCGTCGCCGTGCGGTCGACCGTGTCCGAAACGCCGACGATCTTGACGCCGGGCCAGGCCTTGATGACGTTGTCGCGCCAACGGAGCGACGATTTCGCCTTGTCCAAGTTGTCGGCGACAAGCCGGTTGAACATTCTGGACGCCGGCATATAGTAGCGGCTCGTGTACTCACGGACCATGCGGAGGGTGCTGAAGGTCGGCGCAAGTTCCGACATGCTCTTCTTCATCATTTCCACCCATCCCACCGGCACGCCGTTCTCACCACGATGATAGAAAGTCGGGGCGATCTCTTGCTCCAAGAGTTGGTAGAGGGAGCGCGAGTCAAGCCAGTCTTGATGCCCCTCGTCGTTGTTGAGGCTGCTGTCCCCAATGGCCCAGCCACATCCCTTCGCGTAGCCCTCCGCCCACCAACCGTCGAGGATGGAGCAGTTGAGACCACCGTTGGGCACCACCTTCATACCGCTGGTCCCGCTTGCTTCGAGAGGCCGCCGTGGGTTGTTGAGCCAGACGTCGACTCCTTGCACCATGCGGCGGGCGATGTGCATGTCGTAGTCCTCCAGGAACACCATTCGGGTCCGGGCCCCCTCGCTACGGATGAAGTTCACGATGTCCTGGATGAGCTTCTTTCCCCCGTCGTCACGTGGGTGGGCCTTGCCGGCAAAGACGAACTGGACCGGCCTCTCCGGGTGGAACAGGAGGCTCTTCAGCCGTTCCTTGTCCCGGAACAGCAGGGTCGCCCTCTTGTAGGTGGCAAAGCGGCGCGCGAAGCCGATTGTCAGGACGCGCGGGTCGAGGATGTCGGTGACGCTGCGCAGGTCGGCGGTGCCGGTCTGGGCTCTCAGCCGCTTCCGCAGGTGGGCGCGGCAGAATCGGACAAAGTCGCCGCGTGCGTTCTCACGGTACTCCCACAGGGCCTCGTTGGGAATGTCCCAGACCTTCGACCACATTTTGCGGTCGCTGGGGTCGTCGCGCCATTCCGGCCCGATGTGCTTGTCCAACACCTGGCCCATGCGTCCGCTGACGAATGTCATCGTGTGGATGCCGTTTGTGATGGCGTCGACGGGCACGTCTTCGATCGGGTAGTCCGGCCAACGTTCTTGGAACATCTCGCGTGTGACCTGGGCATGGAGCTTGCTCACACCGTTGACGTGGTTGGAGTTCTCCATCGCCAAGACGGCCATGTTCAGGTTCTCAGCTTCGTCGTCCTTGTTGATCCGGCCCAATCGAATGAATTGGTCAAAGGGCATGCCGAGTTCGCCGACGAGCTTTGAAAGGTGCTTTTCGAGCATGGGACGTTCGAAAATGTCGAATCCCGCGGGCACCGGGGTGTGGGTGGTGAAGACGTTGCCGGCGACCACACACTTCCTGGCGGTCCGCAGGTCGCTGCCGTGTTGGGCCATGAATTGGCGTAGGCGCTCCAAGCTTAGGAAGGCCGCATGGCCCTCGTTCATGTGGCACACCGTCGGCTTTTTACCGACGGCCTGTAGCGCCCGGTATCCGCCGATGCCGAGGATGACCTCTTGGCGCATCCTCATTTCGTTGTCGCCGCCGTAGAGGTTGTCGGTGATCGTCTGGTCGCCAGGGGCGTTGGCGAGAATGTTGCTGTCCAACAGGAAGAGTTCCACGCGCCCGACCTGGGCCTTCCAGATCTGGCAGGTGACGTTCCGGTCGGAGAACTCCACTTGGATGCGGACCGGCAGGCCGTCTTCGCCGCGCACGAGTTGCAGGGCCATCCTGTAGAAGTCGTGTTGCGGGTAGATCTCGAGCTGCCAAGCCTCGGGGCTGAGCTGTTGTCGGAAGTAGCCCCGCGAATAGAGCAGTCCGATGCCGACCAACGGGATCCCTAGGTCGCTGGCCGCCTTCAGGTGGTCGCCGGCGAGCACGCCGAGGCCGCCGGAATAAATGGGCAGAGACTCGCTGATCCCAAATTCGAAACAGAAGTAGGCGATCTGGTTGGCCTCTCGCTCCCCTGGATAGTGCTCGTCGAACCAGGTCGGCGCGGCCATGTACTCTCGGAGATCCTTGAGGCAGAACTGGAGACGGGCCATGAAGACCTCGTCCTTGAGTAGTTCTTCGACGCGCTCGTCGGAGAGCAGGTTGATGAGCTCGACCGGGTTCTGGTCGGTCGACCGCCACAGTTCGGTGTCGGCGTCATGAAAGAGCCGCTGGGTGTCGTGATGCCAAGTCCAACGTAGGTTGTACGCCAACTCCTTGAGCGGCAGAAGAGGCTCCGGTAGGTTCCGGACGACCTCGAACGAGTGGGCGTACTTAAGACTGCGCATTGTGACCCATTGAATTATGGGTCTCCATTGACCGCATGTTTACTATGACGCGGACCCGTCCCGGCTGGTTCGGGTCGACGGATCATCCGGCGTAGGGCACGCCCTTTGCCCACGAATCAAACATCGCCCGCTCCGACGGGGTTTGGTCCGGGTTGACCTTGCCCTCTTCAGTTACGCCAAACGCCGCAGCCTCGAGGGCGTAGCCCACCGGTCCAAGCCCGTCGACCCACGCGTCGTACAGTGGGCCGAGCTTCGGCCCGCCGAACTGGGCCACCAACTCCCGGATGCGCGAGTCCCGGTAACCCGGCCCGCCGTGGCACTCCTTGTAGAGTTCACGGACGACGTCGTCCAAGCTGTGCTTGCCCTTGCTCTCGGCCCTGATCGCCCAGTCAAGCGCTTGGCCGACGCTCAGCCCCTTGCTGTAGTAGCTGAGCCCCGCATACCCGTCGCTGCCACGGTTGTCCCAGACCTTGAGGCTTGCTTCGCTCGCCGTCGCTTTGGATGCCGGCCCGCTCCGGTTCAGCCTGGCCGTAGACCGGAACAGGCTGTCCACCGTGGCCGCGGGCGTTTGTAGCCCAGCCCGCATGCGCATGACGGACGCATAGTAGTCGGTGACCCCTTCGAGCCACCAAAGGGTCGATGTGCGGGCGGGTCGCGTGTAGTCAAACGGGCCGAGCACGGAGGCGCGGACAGTCTTGACGTTCACACAGTGGAAGAACTCGTGGAAGATGATGCCCGCCATCTGCTCGGGCGAGCCGCCCCATGCGCCGATGCGGGCGGCCTCGAGGTGTTCCAGTCCGCCGCCACCCCCGCCGAAATCGAAGAAGAACCGATAGGTCTTCCATGGGAGGTCACCGACGATCTTAAGCGTCTGCTCGGCCGCCATCCCGCCGACACGGGCGAAGCCCGACATGTCGGCCGGGACTTGGCTGGCCCGTCCATAGCCGACGGCGATAAGCGTGCGGTCGCCGACCTTGACCTGGGCCGTGCGGGTGTTGCGCCCCAGCACAAACGGGCTGTCGAGCAAGCGGTCGAAGTCTTTGGCGACCCAACCGTCACCCTTCTTGGACATGGGAGTCTCGGCGACGGCCTTCTCGCCGTAGACGTTTTGGACGGTGAGGCTTTGTTCTTCCTTCTGGTGTCCGTCAAACCAACCGAAGACGCCGCCCCCGTTGATGAACACCTCGTCATCGCGAACGCGCAAGTTAGGGCTGAAATTGCCGAAAGAGCCCTTGACCGTGTACGCGACGGTGTCCGCTCCCCCGGTAACCGTCCACAAGTCCGGGTTATCAGCCTCGTGTTCGGAGTCGACCCTCTTGCCGCCCCGCGTGAATTCCACGTCGCTGATGATCTTGCCGTAATGGAAGGTCTCGTAATCCCCGGGAAGCCACGCACACATATGGAAGGCAGTGCTTGTCTGGCCGTTGTCGAGTGTGACGGTCACGCGGGCGTCGCTGGTCGCGGGCCGTGGCAACACGTCGTAGTGCGCGGCCGAGCAGACAACCGGCCCTAGGACAAGGGCAAGGATCAGGCTCTTGCGCGCCATGCCGCTAGTACCTCCGATTCTCGTTCAAGGGTCAATCCGGGCCGCTGGTCAGGCACGCCGCTTTCTTCCACCCAAGCCATCAAGTCTTGGACGGTCTCAGACAGCGGCCGGTTTTCCAGGCCCATGCTTTGGGCGGCCGCAGTGTCACCCAGGGTGTGCTTGCCGCGCAGAACCACAGGAAGGTCCGTCCATCCTTCGACCCCTTGCTCGGCCAAGAACGCGTCGTCCACGAGCACTTGTCTCGCGTCGGTGCCCGCTGAGCAGGCCCGGACAAGGTCGCCAAAAGTCAGGCCGTCGTTGTCGACGTTGAATGTGCCGGTTCGGTCGTCTTCGAGAAGCTGCACCTGGAACTCGGCGAAGTCACGGACGTCGACCGATGTGATCCTCTTTGAACCGAGGTCGGGCACGAGTACGTCGCCGCCTTGGCGGAACCGGTGAGGCCAATAGGTGAACCGCCAGGTGTGGTCGTGAGGGCCGATGATGATTCCTGGCCGGACCACGGTAGCCCGGTCGCCATAGGTGTCCCGTACGACCTGCTCGGCGGCGACTTTCATCGGGCCGTAGGTCGTGGCGTCGGTGTCGAGGTCCCGGAACTCGGGCGTTGAGACCGCGCCGTCCTCGCCGACCAGTGGGGGGTTGTCGTCGCTGTACACAGAAACGCTCGAGACAAAGAGGTATCGGCCGACCTTGTCCCTCAGATGCCGGGCACTCGTCCCGACGACACCCGGCTGATATCCGCACGTGTCGACGACGGCGTCCCAGTTGCGGTCGGGGAGATTGGTGATCTCCGTCGCACGGTCTCCGGCCACCGTCTCGACGCTGGGAAACAGGCTTGGTGCGGTCTTGCCGCGGTTGAAATGGGTCACCCGGTGGCCTCGGCGGAGAAGGCTTTCGGTGAGTGCGCGCCCGACGAACTTGGTGCCGCCGATCACAAGTACTTCCATGGCTCTGAGGACACTACTCTTTTGTGGCGCCCGGTGCCTAGGGGCTAGCGTCAGACGCTGACCACGACGGGGATGATTACCGGCCTCTGTTGGCAGCGGCGTTGGACGACGCGCTTGACGAGGTCGACGATCGTCCCCTCCAAAACCTCTCGGCTCTTCAACTCATGTGGTTGGAGTTTGGCAAGCGCGCCGCAAAGGGCGTCGAGCGCGTCCTCGATGACTTCGCCAGGTCCGGAGAAACCCTTTGCCTGGGCCTCTGGCTTGCCTTCCAAGATCCCGGTACGCAGGTTTGCCGCGAGGGAGACGACGATCACTCCGTCCATCGCCAGCGAGGCGCGTTGTCCCAGAACCGCGTCGGTGACGGGGACGTTGCCGTGCTGGTCGATGAGAACCTCGCCCCAAGAGACGGTTTCTCCGATCCACGCCTTCTTGTCGTCAAAGCAGAGTTCGGTGCCGTTGTGCAGGTGGAACATCCGGTGTTCGGGATGGCCCATCGCCCGGGCCATGTCCAAGTAGAGCAGTTGATGGCGCGGCTCTCCGTGTACGGGGGCGATGTAGAAGGGCTTGGTCAGGTTGACCATCATCTTGAGTTCGTCCTGGTAACCGTGCCCACTGACATGGATCGGCGTCGGGGCGTCGGTCACCACGTTGGCCCCAAGGCGGATGAGGCGGTTGACCGTTCGCCAGATCATCCCCTCGTTTCCGGGGATCGGGCGGGCCGAGTAGAGGATGGTGTCGCCTTCCTTGACCTGGAGCCGGGAGTACTCTTTGCGCGACATCTGGCTGAGAGCGGCCATCGGCTCGCCCTGGCTGCCAGTGACGAGGATCACGACCTGGTGGGCCGGGTGCTGGTTGATCTCCTCCAGAGGAAGGTAAGTCCCTTCAGGGACGTGCAGGTAATTCGTCCTCTGGCACATACGGACGGTCTCGTCCATCCGACGCCCCGCGACGGCCACCTTCCGGCCCGTCTCCTTGGCTACGTCGAAGACCTGTTGCATGCGGTGGATGTTGCTGCTGAACATCGTGACCATGATCCGGCCCTTGGCGGCCCGGAACGCGGTTAGAAAGCCTTCGTTGACCGACGACTCGCTCGGGCCCCAGCCAGGCCTGTCGATGTTGGTCGAATCGCTCAGGAGGACAAGGACGCCTTCCTCGCCGAGTTCCGCCAGACGCTTGATGTCGCTCGGCTCATGGTCGACAGGCGAGAAATCGAACTTGAAGTCGCCGGTGAACAGGACGACGCCGTAGGGCGTGTGAAACGCTATCGCCGACATCTCGGGGATCGAGTGGGTGAGGTGGACGGGCTCGACCTTGAACCCTCCGATCTCGACCGTCTTTCCGGGGGTCATGCGCTCGATACGCACGTCCAGTACCTTGACCCTCTCCTCCAGTTTGGACCGGATCATCGCCTCGGTGAACGGCGTGCAATAGAGGGGGCAGTCGAACTCTTGGACGAAGAACGACAAGGCGCCCACGTGGTCTTCGTGAGCGTGGGTGAGGAAAACGGCCTTGAGCCTGTCCTTGTTCTCCCGTAGATAGTTGAAGTCGGGGACGACGATATCGACGCCGAAGTGCTCTTCGTGGGGGAAGGACAGTCCGCAATCGACAAGGACGAGGTCGTCGCCCATCTCGACCACGGTGCAGTTCTTGCCGATCTCGCCTGCTCCGCCGAGGGGGATGACCTTAAGTGTGCTCATGCAGGGGGGCAGGGTACCCGGGGCCCGATCCCTTTCTCGGGAGCCTCAGGGCAGGGGCGCGATCACGACGGTGAAACTGAAACCCGTCCCTTCATCAGGCTCCTGGTGGGCCATCCAGGTTCTGAGGTCGCTGAGCCGCGTGCGCAGTTCTTCTAATCCGGCCGCGTCGAGCCGGGCGGTGGCACGCACCACGTGGCATGTCTCCTGGGATTCGTTCCTTTGGGCCTCCACGGCCTGGTCGAACTCACGCTGGGCAGCCCGTAAGATTGCGGCGGTGTTCTTCTTGAACTGGGTTCGAACGCCTTCGTCGTCCAAATCGAAGCCAGAGACCGTCCGTGGTTCCATGGCGCGATAGACGGTGACGGGCTTTGTCGTCGATCTGCGCGACTCCACCGGTACGATCAGCCCGTGCTTCACCATGAGGTTCACGTGGTAGAAAAGCTGCTGCTCGGCCCTGCTGACCCGACTCGACAGGTCGCCGACGCTTTGCGGGCCGTGCACACGCAGGCTGGTCAAGATCTGCAGACGCACTGGGTTGCTGAGCACATCGAGTTGCTCTAGGCTAAAGTGCTCTTCAGTTGCCATGAGATTCTCTAATTCTTGGAACTTTTTCTAGTATCTGAATCGTTCCACGATTGTGCCGCATTTCGCAAGTCGCGCTCCTAGTAGAGAAAACTGGCCTACGGGGAGGGCTGTCACGTGTTGACCGCCTCGATCCTCGCCAGCTTGGCCTTGGCGTCGCAAGAGAAGTTGGAACTGCCGGCCGTCCTGACCTCTGATTGCGAGTCGCAGATGGCCGTGCCGATGGAAGCAGGGCCAACGAAGACGCCGGTTCCGATGATAAAGGTCGAAATCGCGGGGAAGGCGCGCAAGATGCTCGTCGACACGGGAGCTTCAGGGAGCGTGGTCTTTCGGTCTCTGATACAAGAGTTGCACCTAAAACGGATCGGGCGGACCACGGCGGACGACACGACGAAGAGCAACACGAGAAGCGTCGATCTCTACCGTATTCCAGAGCTCAGGATCGGTAAGGCCAAGTTCTACGGTGTGCTTGTCTTTGCGCCCCCTGGATTGGAGGATGACAAGTCTGTCCGCGCCGCCATCGGGGACGGCGTGCTGAGCTTCGCGGTGTTCCGAGACCAGCTCTTGACGCTGGACTACCTTTCTTCTAAGGTCAGATTTGGCCCCGGCTCGCTGCCTGAAGGCGCACCGAACTACGAGTTGGTCGGCGGAACGCCACTAATCCCAGTGAAAATAGGCAAGGCGGTGGTTCCTTGCCAAGTCGATTCAGGTTCGAACGCTGGACTGGTCCTTCCGCTGAAGTTCAAGGACTCGTTGCCGATTGTTGGCGAGCCCAAGACAACCGGCCACATACGGACCCTGTTCAATTCGACTGAGCTTTTCACCGCCAAGATCGACGCACCTGTCGAGTTTGCAGGTCTGTCCGTGGCTATGCCCGAGATCGACTTGCGCGACCTCTTTCAGAGGGGCAATCTTGGCGGAGCAATGTTGAAGGACTACCGGGTTGCCATCGACCAGCGAAGCAAACGGATCACCTTTACCAGCCAGCAATAACCCACACGGTTGCGGTGAGCAAGGGGAGATGCTGGCTGCCGGACTAGGATTCGAACCTAGACTGACGGCACCAAAAACCGCTGTCCTACCATTAGACGATCCGGCAATCCGGCGGGAAGGATACCCGTGCGCCCTGCGCGGCGAGGACCGACGCTTCCGATAGGCGGCTGCGGCCAAGCCAAAGACGGCCGCCATGCTGCACGGCTCAGGGACAGGATTTGTCCTGGAGCCCACCGGAATGTGGACTAGGATGCCAAGGATCGGCGCCAGGCTCCAGTTGTTGAATCCAGGGGTGGAGAAGTTGCCGGGGACATCGGTCGGCATCGACGTTGGCAGGCCTGGTGCAAGCTCGCCTTGCAAGTCGGCAGGCGCAAACTCCAGGTCGGCTGGAGCGTCCATGGCGACCAAGTCGCTGGGAACCTCGTTGCCGGGCAGCTCGTTGTCGGTCAGGTCACGAATGGTTTCGTCGGCGGGTTCGGTGTCAGCCAGGACGGGCTGGTCGACCTTGTCAGTGCCTCGCACGAGCGGGTTGCCACAGGTCGCCTTCAGAATCGGGTTGCCCTTGCTGTCGATCCAGATCTTCGTGCCTTTCTTGTAGAAGATCGCCCTTGCCCTGACCTCGCCAGACTGCGGGACGTTATACACGAGGAAGACCGCGTCTTCCTTGGTCTTGTCCAGCTTCAGGGACGAGAACATGTCGATGACCTGTTGACGGCTCATGCCGAAGTGGCGCATGTACCGGTCCATCACTTCGTCGTCTCGCTCGATCTGCCGCATCAACTGGGCGTGATTCCGCACCTTGCGGTTCAAAAAGGCGTTGGGCTCGGCGCGACTGACCCTGGCCTCTCCGACTTGAAGCGACGATCGCACGATCGTCTGGGCCGAAGCCGAGGAGGCTAGACAGATCGCGGCGAGAAGAAGTGCGACGGAGCGTTTGAGGATCACCAAAACCTTTCCACCCTGCAAAAATCGCCGACCCGAGTCCCGTTCGGCGCAAGACACGCTAACATTACCAGGTAGGTCACGGGGTTCCCGGTGCAGGCCATGCGAGTTTGACGACACCATCACGCTCGGGTTCCAGCAAGAAGCCAGGCAGGGGGCACATCCCTCACACAATGTGTCAAAGGTCCGGATCAAATCTGGTCGAATTGCCTGTGCGTGCGCGGCTTGCCCTATCAATGACCTCGAGCGCGTCCTTTGCCGCCGACTGTTCTGCCTCTTTCTTGCTGCGCCCTGATCCTTCACCCATGACCTCGTTGTCGAAGAGGACCTGGACCGTGAACCTTCGCTCGTGGGCGTTACCCGCTTCCTTGGCCACACGATAGACAGGCGCCCTGCGCCAGAGCGATTGCGCCACTTCTTGCAGACGCGACTTGTGGTCGTGCGGACTGACGTCCCCCGCGCTCACCTGCATCAAATAGGGGTGCAATTGCTCAAGGACGAACCATCGCGCCTTTTCCAATCCCGATTCGATGTAGATCGCTCCGACGACCGCCTCAAAGATGTCGCAAAGGACGGACGGACGGGTGCGTCCGCCAGTGACCTCCTCGCCAGGGGCAAGGACGAGGCACTCGTCTAGCCTGAGGGAAAGGGCCCGTTCGGCGAGGGGGCCTTCTTGCACGACCGAGGAACGGGCCTTGCTCATCATCCCCTGGTCCCAGTCTGGCTGGTGCTCGTATAAATACTGGGCGACGATGAGGCCGACGACGGCGTCGCCGTAGAACTCCATTCGCTCGTAACTGTCGCGAACCGAGTCGGCGGCGGCCGACCGGTGGCACATCGCCACCTTGAAGAGTTCTTCGCTTTTGAGTGGGATCGCCTTGGGGATCATCCGTTGATCGTGCCTAACGCATCAGCGATCCGTCCGATGCCCGTCTCGATGTCCTTTCGACTGGTCGCGTAGCTGAGACGAAGGTGTCCGGGGCCCTCAAAGACCGAGCCAGGGACGGTGGCGACGTGCGCTTCGGCAAGCAGGTGCTCGGCCAGCGCAAGGTCGTCTCGGAACTTGCCTCCGATGAACGCGCTGAAATCGGCGAAGAAGTAGAAGGCCCCCTTTGGGTCAGCGAGTTTGACACCAGGGATCTTGCTGAGCAACCCGTAGCCAATGTTCTTCCTGGCCTCAAACTCCGCCCGCATCGCTTCAACTTCGGAGGAAGGCATGTTCAGCGCGGCGACTGCACCGGCCTGCGCGAAGGTGGTGGCGTTGCTCGTCACCTGGTCCTGCAAATTGGCCATAGCGGAAGCGACGGGTTTGGGTGCGACCGCGAACCCTATCCGCCATCCGGTCATCGCGTATGTCTTACTGCATCCCAGGACGGTCACAGTCTGCTCGGCGACCGCTTTGTCGAGCGACGCGACCGACTTGTGGGCATAGCCATAGGTGAGCCGCTCGTATATCTCGTCGCTGATGATCCAGAAACCGTGTTTGACGGCGAGTTCACCGACCTTCTCCAAGGTCTCCAGCGGCCAAGCGCCTCCGGTGGGATTGCTCGGCGAGTTCACGACCACCGCTTTGGTCCGGGGCGTGATCGCCGCCTCGATCTGGTCGGGCGTCGGGGCATAGCCAGTCGCCTGCGAGGTGTGGACGACGACGGGCTTGGCTCCGGTGAGAAGAATCTGGTCGGCGTAGGTCATCCAGTACGGCGCGAACAGGACGACCTCGTCGCCGGGGCCGGCAAGGACCATCATCGCGTTGTAGAGACTGTGCTTGGCCCCACAACTCACGACGATCTGATCCGGCGTGATCTGTAGGCCGTTTTCTCTGGCGCACTTGGCGACCACCGCCTCCTGAAGTGCTGGGATGCCCCGGCTCGGCGCGTACTTGGTCATCCCCTTCTCAAGCGCTTCCTCCGCTGCCTTGATCGCCTCGGCCGGACTGTTGAAGTCCGGTTCGCCCGCGGCAAAGCTGATGACGTCGATACCTTCGGCCTTCATCTTGCGGGCGCGGGCGGTCATCGCCAGCGTCGGCGAGGGTTTCAACAGGGAGGTGCGTTCGGCTAGGGCCAAGGTGTCCACTGAACCTGCATAATACCGGACGATGCCCCCCTTGGACAGCCGCTCGGCAAGGTGCATGTCGGCGCTCGCGGCGGCATTTGTGGTCGCGCTGTTGCTCCATGTCGCCTTGGGAGGATCGACGCGCTACGGGCCTGCCGATCTGTTGGGGGCCCTCCTGCACCCGGGCGCTGAAGAAGCCGCGACCACGGTTTTGTGGCAGGTAAGGCTGCCCAGGGCCCTCGGGGCCGGTATCTCGGGTGCGCTCTTGGCCGTCGTTGGGGCGGCGTTCCAGTCGTTGTTCCGCAACCCTTTGGCGGAGCCCTACGTGGTGGGCGTGTCCAGTGGTTCGTCCGCCGCTGGCGCCCTGGCGGTGGTGCTCGGTTTGTCTGGCCTCTTGGGCGGGCTCGGCCTCGTCGCCGCGGCGTGGCTGGGCGGACTGGGAAGCTTGGCCCTTGTTTTCGCCCTAGGTCGCCCACAAGGTTCGGGAGGGACGGGTCGGCTCCTGCTGGCCGGGGTCGTGACCGGGACGATGCTGGGGTCGGTGACCGTGCTTGTCCTCCTGATGGGCAACAAGGACACGAACCAGATACTGAGGTGGATGATGGGTTCGACGAGCCCGATGTTTTGGAACAGGGTCGCCTTGTTGCTTGGGTTCCTGGTCGTGGGTACCGCCATCCTTCTGAGGCAGGCGAGGGCGCTCAACACGGTTGCGATCACGGGGCACTTAGCCGAGAGTTTCGGAGTCGATGCCCGTCGTTTGACCCGGATCGTCCTGTGGACCGGCTCAGCGATGACCGGCATGAGTGTTGGAGCGGTCGGACTGATCGGCTTTGTCGGACTGGCGGCGCCGCATATCACGCGCAAGTTGCTCGGCCCGGACTTGCGCCGTACCATTCCAGGGTCGGCGGCGGCGGGCGGCTCCCTCCTGCTCTTTGCCGACGTGCTCGCCCAGAGATTGATCCCGGGCGTCGAGATGCCCGTCGGCGCGGTCACCGCCGTCCTGGGCGCGCCCGTCCTGTTGGCCCTGCTACGTGGCCGGGAAGACCAGTTCTAAGGGCGACTGGCGGCTAATTGTAGGGCGAACACAGCGGATCGCCGATGACCAAGTCCTTCCACTTGATGACCGGCGAGGCCATGTAGAAGCTTTCGGCCAGGTTGTAGCCCGAGACGTAGCGGTCGAAGAGGATATCGGGGCGTGCGAGCGCGAAGGTGTACGGCTCGCTGACGTATCCCTTGATCCCGGTCACGCCGTTGGCGATGAGGTCGGCGATGAGGCTTTGGCCGCCCGTCGTGTGTTTGAACGTCCTTGCGCTGGTCGAGACAAAGGTCTCGCAGAGCGCGCCCGGGTAGAAGCGGATCGCCTTGTACGTCGCCAGTTTGAACTTGCCATCGTTGCTTCCCCAGGTGATGTAGCCCATCAGGCTGCGGCCTGGGTTCACGTAGGCCTCAGTCTTGTCGACGATGGCTTCCTTGCCCGCCTTCCGCAACAACTGTGCGGCGTTGTCCATCGCCCCTTGAAGTTCGCCGTATCCTCCGGTCGTCCGGTTGCCGGCTTCGTCAAGGAAGAACGGCCCGGCGAGCGGTTTTGCGGCCAGGGAGTGATCGACAAGGGCCTTGGCATCGTCGACGGTATAGCCGTCTAGTCGGGTCACGAGATACATGTTGAACTTGCCGCTGTCAAAATCCTCTTTCTTTTCGAAGTAGGGGTTCATGCTCCGCTTGATCTCTTCCTCGGTGAGCTTGCCGATCGGCGCCTGAGTGCGGTTCATGACGGCGATGTAAGCGTCTGTGCTAGGACCGAACCTGTCGCCGATGCGAATGGGGATCCCCTTTGTGAGCACGATGTAATCGATGCGCGTCTTGGACGCCTTGACCGCCTTCTTCACCGGGCGCAGCAACGAGTATTCAAATTCGTCTTTGCTGACCTCTTCCGTCTGGCTCATGTCGACGGTGATCACGTTCTCCTTCGGAATCTCACGCTTTTGGCGATAGTACGCGCCGATGGACCGGCTGTCAGAGCTGGCAAGATTGATCACCACCATCACATGCGACGGGTCGGGCTTGGTCGGGCCAAGGACGACGGGAGCGAGCAGGAGGAGTGCTGTCAGCATAGTCATCAACCAGAGTTAACGTCGGCAGTTTCCTAGACGACCCGCAAAAGACCGTCGTGTCGCTTTTTTGTCGTCAAGTCCTGATCGCGGCGGGGTACCCATGTCATATGAGATGTGCGAGCGAACACGACGAATGGACCAAGGCCTACCTAGAGAACGACAAGGCCTACGACGGACTGTTCTTTGTCGCCGTCAGAACGACGAAGATATTCTGCCGACCCGTGTGCCCGGCACGCAAGCCGATGCCCAAGAACGTCGAGTTCTTCGAGCACGCCCAAGAAGCGTTGACCGCTGGCTATCGGCCCTGCAAACGATGTCGGCCGATGGACATGGGGGTCAAGCCACCAGAGTGGGTCCGGCCCGTCTTGGAGATGGTGGAAGGCGAGCCCCAAACGCGGTGGCAGGCTTCCCATTTGCGGGAACGTGGGGTCGACCCGACGCGGGTCAGGAGGTACTTCAAACAGCAGTACGGCATGACCTTCGCCGCGTATTGCCGGGCAAGGCGGCTGGGTTCGGCGATGGACGCCCTGCGGCGAGGTCGGATAGCATTGGAGGCGGGTATGGACAACGGGTATGGGTCCAGCAGTGGGTTCCGCGCGGCCTTTGACCGGGTGTTCGGCGTCACGCCGAAACAGGCCGGGCAGTTGCGCACGGTGACGATGCGGTGGTTCGAGTCGCCCATCGGCCCGTTCGTCGCCTGCGCGTCCGACTCGGCGCTGGTCTTGCTTGAGTTCGCTGACCGACGCATGCTGGAGACACAACTGAAGATCCTGCAGAAGAAACTGGGCTGCGTGGTCGTCCAGGGGCCGTCGGTCGTCTTGGACGACACGGAACGGCAGTTGGGCGAGTACTTCTCGGGCTCACGGTTGGAGTTCGAGCTCCCATTAGACACACCGGGGACGGCGTTCCAGGAAGATGCCTGGCGGTATCTGCGCACGATCCCCTACGGTGAGACCCGGTCTTATGGCCAGATGGCGAAGGAACTCGGACGCCCCGACGCCTCGCGGGCGGTCGGAAAGGCAAACGGCGACAACCGCGTGGCGGTGGTCATCCCGTGCCATCGCGTTTTGAGGTCAGATGGGACGCTGTGCGGTTATGGCGGCGGTCTCTGGCGAAAGAAGTGGTTGCTGGAACACGAGTCAGGTCAAAAACGCTTGGTCTAGTGCCGTTGCGCGTCCCTTACACCGCAGCGGTGGCGAAGGATCGGACGCCTTCCACCACCCAGGAGACCTGCTCGTCGCTCATGTGCTGGTGGACGGGCAGGCAGAGGACCTCTTCCGAGACCTTCTCTGTGACGGGCAAAGATCCCTTGCCGCCGCCGAACTCCTGATACGGTTCATGCAGGTGGAGCGGTACCGGGTAGTAGATCGCGGTGTCGGTCTCCCGCTCCCTGAGGTGGGCGGCGAGGGCGTCTCGGCCACGGGTCCGGATCGAGAATTGGTGCCAAGTGTGGTGGTTCCCGGGGATCGTGACCGGCAAGTCGATGCCGGTGTCGGCGAGACTGGATAAATATGCAGTCGCGATCTCTGCGCGGCGCCTGTTCCAAGCCTCGAGCTTGGCGAGCTTGGCGACAAGGAAAGCCGCCTGCAACTCAGCCATGCGGCTGGTGTAGCCGATTTCGTCGTAATAGTAGCGTTCGCGGCCCATGCCGTGGATGCGCAGGCTGCGCGAACGCCTCGCCACCTCGTCGTCGTCGGTCAGGATCATGCCGCCGTCGCCCGCCGCGCCCAGGTTCTTGGTGACATAGAAGCTCAGTCCGGAAGCCACCCCCCACTTGCCCGTGTGCCTGCCGTTATGGTGGGCCAGCACGACCTGGGCGCCGTCCTCGTAGACGGCAAGGCCGTGGGCCTCCGCGATGCGGTTGTAATCCTCGACTGGCCCGAGTTGGCCGTAGAGGTGGACGGGCATGATGGCCGAAGTCTTCTTGCTGATCTTGCTCTCGATCGACTTAGGGTCGAGGCAGAAAGTGTCCGCGTCGATATCGGCGAACACCGGCACCGCGCCGAGTTGCACGATCACCTCGATGGTCGCGACGAACGTGAAGGCGGGGACGATCACCTCGTCGCCAGCTTGAAGGCCACCCGCTTGGAGCATGATGCGCAACGCGTCAGTGCCACTGTTCACGGCGATTCCATGTTTGACGCCATGCTTGGCGGCAAGCGACTCCTCTAGCTCCTTGCCGAAGCGGCCGAGGACGTAGGCGCCGCTGGAGAGGATCTCATCGAAGGAAGCGTCGACGGCGTCTTTCACTTCGCGATATTGCGTTTTCAGGTCGATAAACGGGACGCGCACGGTGGCCCCAGTATAGGGCGGGTGGTGGTGGCGGGACAGGGCCCCAAAGGCACAATGGCAGGGTGCGTCCCGTCCCGTGGCCCGTCGTCTTGGCCAGTGCCTCGCCAAGGCGGCATGAGCTGCTCCGTCGCCTGGTGTCCAATTTCGAGGTCTTGCCCGCGGACGTGGACGAAGAACTGCTGACGGTGGCCGACCCGTTCGTCACCGCGCAACGGCTTGCCCGCGAAAAGGCTTTGGCTGTCTCCGCGCTCAGGCCTGAAGCACTTGTCATCGCTGGCGACACCGTCGTCGCGCTCGAGGAGGGCGGCGGATGGCGTCAATTGGCAAAGCCCGCCGACCCCGAGGATGCGGTGGCCATGTTGAGCTTGCTGTCGGGCCGCACCCACACAGTGGTGACAGGGGTGTGCCTGCGCTGGCCAGGGGGAATGTCGGCGTTCACGGAATCGAGCCGAGTCTCATTTAGACAATTGAAGCAAGGGGAGGCCGAGGGATACGTCGCGACCGGCTCGCCGATGGACAAAGCGGGGGCATATGGGCTCCAAGACGAGTCGCAGGACTTCATCGACCGGGTTGAAGGCTCGGTGACCAACGTCGTCGGGTTGCCCTTAGAACGACTGGAAGAGGCCCTGACGAGCTTGATCTCGAAGAAGTAGGCCCTAGCGCGTCTCGGCTAGGAACAACGGCCGGGGTGACACCTGGTGGTCGGTGGTCTGTACCGCGATGGCGAGCCGATCCTTGGCCTCCGTCGAGCTTGCCTGGCTCGAAGCGTGTACCCGGAACACCGGCTGTCCCTGGGCGATTTGGCTACCGACGCACACCAGTGTCTCCACGCCCACCCTTGGGTCGACCGGGTCGCCCTTCTTGTGCCTACCGCCGCCCAGGCGGATCACTGTCTCGCCCACCACACCCGCGTCCACATGGGTGACCCACCCGTCCGGCCCGGGCCACACCACTTCTTCCACGACCGGGGCCTGTGACCAATCGTCGCTTTCGAAGACGCTGAGGTCTGCGCCTTGTGCCGCGAACCATTCCATCGCCTTCGATGCCGCTCGCCCGTCAGTCAAAGCGAGGCCTATCTCCTGGCTCGAGGTGGGCCGTCCGACGGAGGCCAAAGCCATTCCGGCAAGCTGGACGCAGAGTTCCGAGAACCGGTTCGACTCCCTTCCCGATAGCACGGCGAGGGCCTCTTGCACCTCAAGCGCGTTGCCCGCGGAGCGGCCGAGAGGTTGATCCATGTCGGTGACGTGGGTGACGACCTTGAGTGAGGCGCGTCGCCCGACCTCTTCCAAGCACCTGGCCAGAGCGACCGCATGGTCGAGATCCCGCATGAACGCGCCCGAGCCGCACTTGACGTCGATCACGATCGTCTCGGCCCCTCCCGCGATCTTTTTGCTCAGGATGCTGCTCGCGATCAGCGGGACCGAACCGACGGTGGCGGTGACGTCACGGATCGCGTAGAGCTTTCCGTCAGCGGGGGCGAGCCGTGGCGTCTGGCCGGTAAGGGCCAGGCCGATGCGGCCCGCTTGGTCGATCATCTCCTGTGGGGTCAGGTCGGTCCGGAAGCCAGGCACCGACTCTAGCTTGTCGATGGTGCCGCCGGTTATCCCGAGGCCCCGGCCGCTCATCTTGACCATCGTAAGGCCAAAGCAGGCGAGCAAGGGGAGCAGGACGACAGTGGTCTTGTCGCCTACGCCGCCGGTCGAGTGCTTGTCGAGCCAAGGTCTAGGCAGGTCGGCGAGGTCAAGGCGCTCGCCGCTTCGGACCATGGCGAGGGTCAGGTCGGCGGTCTCGTCCATTCCTAGGGGCCGCAGGTAGGCGGCCATCAACCAGGCGGCGAGTTGTTCGTCGGACCAGGTTCCCTTGGCGGCGGCCTGGGCCAACGCCTCCAGTTCCTCGTAGCTTTGGACGCGGCCGTCGCGCCGGTTCGCGATGCAAGTCACTGCGTCCACGGCCTCCAGTTTAGTCCGGTTACAATCGGCGGCATGGAGACGATCAGGAGCAAGACGGGGGCGCGGCAGTTGCAGAAGGACGCCCGCCGCCAGTTTCCGCCGAAGGTCGAGCTCGCATTCTATCTCCAGGATTGGGGCGACGCTTACAACGTGGGCGGCATGTTCCGGGTCGCGGACGCCTGCGGCGCGTCAGAGATCGTCACCTCGGGACGGACCCCCGTGCCACCAGACCCGATGATCGGGGTCACGTCGCTCGGCCACCACCGACGGGTGCCGGTGAGGTCCTTCCCGCGTCACGACGATGCCTGCGACGCCCTGTTGGCGGACGGTTGGACCTTGGTGGCGGTCGAGATCGCGGACCAGGCGGTGCCCTATAACGAGTTCGAGTTCGCGTCCAAGACCTGCCTCGTCATGGGCAACGAAGAGAAGGGCGTCTACAGCGGTGTGCTCAAAAGGTGCGTCGCCGCCGTCTTTGTTCCCATGTACGGCAAGGGGCGTTCGATGAACGTCCACGTGGCTGCGGCGGTGGTTGCGTTCCGCGCCGTCCTCGGCTGAGTCGCCTCTGGGCTAGCGTTACTTGGCGAGGTGCTTGTCGATGCGCCCGACCGCGGCCTTGAGGCCGTCGCGGAGGTCAAGGCCGTTCTTGCAGACCCCGTCCATCAACTTGATCCCCTCGGTCTCGACGAAGTCATAGCCCTTGACCTTGGCCCCCCAGGGAGCCCGGGCCGAGGAGACGATGCGGAGAAACGACTTCTCCCGCTCGTTCTTCGCCAGTTCCTGGCTGACGTCCTTGCGGGCACAGACGGCGATGAGAGAACTTTGGATCTTACGCTGGGCCTCGGCGCTGGTCATCCATTTGACCAGCTCCCAGGCGAGGTCGGGGTGCTTCGCGTCGCGGGTGATGCCCACGCTCGCCTCGTACATGACGGTCTGACTCGGCATGTCAGGGCCGTGGGGCATGGGTGCGACCCCGATCTTTTCTATGTCCAATCTGGGGGAACTGGCATAGGTCGACAGGCTCCAATGTCCGCTGACCGCCATCGCGCAGTCTCCGTTGGCGAATGGGTCGACGCCGACCGCCGCCGCCTGGGACAAGGCTGGCGAGGATTTGTCGACGAGAACCATGTCGGCGAGCATTCTGAGTGTCTCTTCGGACTTTGGCGAGTCGAAGTAACCCGACGCACGAGAACCGTCCGGGGACAAGACGTCGGCGCCGTTGTTCCACAGCCACATCACCCATCCCGGCATCCAAGTGGTGAAGTCGAACCCGAACTTGCCGTTCTGCGTGAGTGCCTTTGCTTTGGCGAGGAAGTCATCGGTCGTCCAGTCTTCTTTGGGGTAGGGCACACCGGCGGCGTCGAACAACGCTTTGTTGTAATAGACGACCATCGGTGTGAAATCCAAGGGGATCGAGTACAGACGGTCCGCACGGCGGGTGATGTCGAGGACGTTGGGATAGTAGGCGGAAGAATCGAAGGACTTGTCCTTGGCGATGTAGGGCGCCAAGTCTTGGATCAGGCCGTTGTCGACGAAGACGGCGGCGCTGGAGGCGTCGATCGTCATCACGTCCGGAGCCGACTTGGCCACGAAGCTCAAGAGCATCTTGTTGACGTACTCCTGGCTGCCTGGCGTCCCTTCGACCTGGATCTCCACGCCCGGGTGCCGACGCTCAAACTCGGCGAAGACCCATCGGTACGCTTGGTCGACAGCACTGTCGCTCCCGGCGCCGCCCCAATTGGCGATCCGGAGCACGACGTGCTTGGGTCCGGTCGAACAACCGGACGCCAGGAGAACTAAGAGCAAAAGGGAGGCGATTCTTCTCAACAGGTCTCGCGTCCAGAGCATTCTATCCGCCAACCGGATCCATCCACCATAATGTGATGGTTCCCGGGTGCTCCAGGCGAGCGCCGCGAGAGGGGTGCCTCGTGGATCGAAGGATAGGGACGAAGGCTGACCATCGAGCCTCCGACGCAGAGTTTTGTCACAATGTTTCGGCCATTCAACTTCAACAGAAGGGAATCGGCCTAGTATTCATTACAATTTCAAAGGCTCAACCAACAAATTTCCCCATTTACGGGTCACAATAGGGATTGTTGGGCGTTTACAAGCTTGGCTCTGCCAGGCGACCGAAGGTCAGAGTGCCAAAATGATGGATCTCACTCCAAAGCAACCGACTTCACAGGTGGCAGAAGTGGAAGAAATGTCTCGCGCTTTCAAAGCCTTGGGCGATGCTACTCGCCTCGGAATCGTCACGTTCCTCTGCCGAGTGGACCAGAGCGGCGAAAGCGGCGTCGCCGGCGCCACAGTAGGGGAAGTCAGTAAGGCTGTGACGGGAGTTAGCAAGGCCAACCCACGTATCAGCTTCCACTTGAAGGAGCTCAAGACAGCCGGTCTCATCACGGTCGAGAAGCAAGGCAAGTTCATCATTTGCCGCCCTAATCGGAAGCGTATCGCTGAACTCAGTGCGTTCATGTCAGAACTGGACGCCTCGAAAGGCAAGCTTCTGGTCTGAACCTTCTTGGGGCCACGAGTTACGCCTTGGTATGATTTGGCGCAGCTATGGCCAGTGCCGTCACCATGTCGACCAAGGGCCTCGTCGTGCCGGACGAGCCCATTCTCCCGTTCATTGAGGGCGATGGCACCGGCCCAGACATTTGGGCGGCTTCCGTGCGCGTTTTCGACTCTGCCGTCGCCAAAGCCTATGGCGGCAAGCGAAGGGTCGAGTGGCGAGAAGTGTTGGCCGGGGAGAAGGCGTTCAACGCCACCGGGGAATGGCTGCCGCAGGCGACCCTGGACGACTTCAAGACCTACTTGCTGGGTATCAAAGGCCCTCTGACGACGCCGGTGGGCGGTGGCATCCGGTCGCTCAACGTCGCGCTACGGCAGATTCTGGACCTCTACGTCTGCCTGCGCCCGGTCAGGTGGTTCGAAGGCGTTCCGTCCCCGGTCAAGGACTCTGGAGCGGTGGACATGGTCATTTTTCGAGAGAACACGGAAGACATTTACGCGGGAATCGAGTTCGCGGCGGGCACTACCGAAGCACAAGAAGTGCTCGATTTCTTCCAGGCGAAGTTCCCAAAGATGTTCGACAAGGTGAGGTTCGGCACCGCGAAGCGTGGCGCGGAGTTCGCCTCCGCCGCGGGCATGTCGCGAACGAGCGAGGCGGACAACCCGGTCATGGTCGGCGTCGGGATCAAACCGGTTTCCCGAATGGGATCCGAGCGCCTGATCCGTGCGGCGATCCAGTACGCGATCGACAACGGTCGGAAGAGCGTGACCCTGGTGCACAAGGGCAACATCATGAAATTCACCGAAGGGGCCTTCAAGGATTGGGGCTATGAGCTGGCCAAAGAGCGCTTTGGCGCCGAGCTGCTCGACGGTGGCCCGTGGATGAAGATGAAGAACCCGAAGACCGGCAAAGACATCATCATCAAAGATGTGATTGCCGATGCATTCTTGCAGCAAATCCTGATGCGTCCGGCGGATTACAGTGTGATTGCCACGCTGAACCTCAATGGCGACTACATTTCTGACGCACTGGCGGCAGAAGTGGGCGGTATCGGCATTGCACCGGGTGCCAACATCGGCGGTTCAGTGGCGATGTTCGAAGCTACGCATGGCACGGCGCCGAAATACGCCGGTCAAGACAAGGTCAACCCAGGTTCCATCATCCTCTCGGCCGAGATGATGTTGCGTCACATGGGCTGGACCGAAGCGGCCGATCTGATCATCAAAGGCACGGAAGGTGCGATTGCCGCCAAAACGGTAACGTACGATTTCGAGCGTCTGATGCCGGATGCCACGTTGCTCAAGTGCTCGGAGTTTGGCGACGCCATCATCAAACACATGGCGTAACGCGCACGAGATAAATAAAAAACCCGGGCTGGTCCCGGGTTTTTTATTGCGTATTTTTTTCGATGTGCACTCAGCCCGTGCGACGACTGTCTTCCGGCAGATTTTGAAAATGACGCGCATCGTTAACGGCGTGACGCGGTGCATCGTCATCGCGTACATCGCCGAGAATATTCAAGTTGATGGCGTGATTGCCTTTGGGTGCTTCTTTGATGTCGAAGCTCACCGGCTGGCCTGCTTTGAGCGTTTTGTAACCGTCCATGGTGATGTAGGAGTAATGGACGAACAGATCGTCACCGCCTTGGTCGGGCCGCACAAATCCGTAGCCTTTGGCGTTGTTGAACCACTTCACGCGTCCGGTCTGCATGGGCAATCCCTCGTGCCGCTGTGCGAGCCTCACAGCCCGCCGCCTGCGTTGTTATTGTTGTTAAACTGTGGCGAACCCGCACTGTCGATCAGGTTTTGATCAGACGTCAAGCATTCGGCGCTGGTCGGCCTTGAAGGTACGCGCGTCCATCCCCATCACTGGACAACACTGGCACGGCACCTGACAGTGTCTGTCATTGATCCACACCCGGAAGTTGCGCATGGCCGAGGATAACGACGGTAAAACCCCGGAACTGCCTAGCGACGAAGGCGCGGGCACTAGTCTGGCGGTCGAAACCGCAAAGCCTGCGCTCAAGCGGCCGGCCATGTACAAAGTGGTCATCCTCAACGATGACTTCACCCCCATGGATTTTGTGGTTGAAGTGTTGGAAAGCTTTTTCAGCATGAATCGTGAGCAGGCCACGCGCACCATGTTGACCATACATACGCAAGGCAAAGCGGTATGCGGTATCTACTCAAAAGATGTCGCAGAAACCAAATCAACGCAGGTCGTAGACTACGCTCGTCGCCACCAGCATCCGTTGATGGCAAAGATTGAGCAGGAGTGAACCGACCGGGCATAGGATGGGTCGGAATAGTACCGATCATCATTTTTTTGCACGAGTCGGCACCGGACGCGTAATACACAGCGCAATACACAGCGCAATACACAGCGCAATACATAGTAAGACACGCTATAAACCGTAAGTAGCAATCGAGGGAGAATGGCCATGCTCAGCAAGGACCTTGAAGTTACCCTCAACGTCGCGTTTCGCGATGCGCGGGCCAAGCGTCATGAATACATGACGGTTGAACACCTGCTGCTCGCGCTGCTCGACAATGACTCTGCCACCAAGGTGCTCAAAGCCTGCGGGGCGGACTTGAGCGGCTTGCGCCGCGATCTCAGTCAGTTTGTCGACGAAACCACGCCGCTCATTCCCGGCCACGATCAAGACCGTGAAACGCAGCCGACGCTGGGTTTCCAGCGGGTGCTGCAGCGTGCCGTTTTCCATGTGCAGTCGTCCGGTAAGAAAGAAGTAACCGGTGCGAATGTGCTGGTCGCCATTTTCAGCGAGCAGGAAAGCCAAGCAGTTTATTTCCTGCGTAAGCAGAACGTCGCGCGCATCGACGTGGTCAACTTCATCTCGCATGGCATCAGCAAGGTGGATGACAACGCCGGCAATGCCGCTAGCAATGAGCAACAGCAATCTTCGCAGGAAGAAGAAGCGGCAGCCGAAGGTGCAGCGACTGGCGTCAGCGCGCTGGAAGCGTATGCCTCGGATCTCAATCAGGCAGCGCGTGATGGCCGCATCGACCCTTTAGTGGGCCGTGAAGAAGAGATCGAACGCGCAGCGCAAATTCTCTGCCGCCGTCGCAAGAACAATCCGCTGTTGGTCGGTGAGCCCGGTGTGGGCAAGACCGCGATTGCGGAAGGTCTCGCTAAGCTGATCGTCGAAGGTCGCGTACCGCAGCCCTTGGAAGCAAGTGTTGTCTACTCGCTGGATCTGGGCGCGTTGCTGGCCGGCACCAAATACCGCGGTGATTTCGAAAAACGTTTCAAATCGCTGCTGGGTGAACTCAAGAAAAAACCCGGTGCTATTTTGTTCATCGACGAAATTCACACCATCATCGGTGCCGGTGCGGCGTCCGGTGGGGTGATGGATGCGTCAAATTTGCTGAAGCCGTTGTTGGCGTCTGGCGAAATCAAGGTGATGGGTTCCACCACCTTCGCCGAGTACCGTGGCATCTTCGAAAAAGATCGTGCGTTGTCGCGCCGCTTCCAGAAGATCGACGTTACCGAGCCGACGGTCGAGCAGACTTACGAAATTCTCAAAGGCCTACGCGAGCGTTTCGAGGAGCACCATAGTGTGCGTTACTCGGACAACGCGTTGCGTTCGGCGGCGGAACTGTCGGCACGTCATATTCATGACCGCTTCCTGCCGGACAAAGCCATCGATGTCGTCGATGAGGTGGGTGCTTTCCAGCGCCTGCAGCCGGAAGGCAAGCGCAAGAAAGTCATTTCGGTGGTGGATGTCGAAAACATCATCGCCAAGATGGCGCGCATCCCGCCGAAATCGGTGAGCAGCTCGGACAAGAAACAGCTGAGTAATCTCGAGCGCGATCTGAAAATGACCGTGTTTGGCCAAGACGCTGCCATCGAGGCGCTGGCCGGTGCGATCAAACTTTCGCGTGCCGGCTTGAAAGCGCCGGAAAAGCCGATTGGTTCCTTCCTGTTTTCAGGCCCCACGGGTGTCGGCAAAACCGAAGTTAGCCGCCAGTTGGCCAAGACCATGGGCATGGAGTTGGTGCGCTTCGACATGTCGGAATATATGGAGCGCCACACGGTGTCGCGTCTGATCGGTGCGCCGCCGGGTTATGTCGGTTTCGACCAAGGCGGTTTGCTGACGGAGGCCATCACCAAGCATCCGCACTGCGTGCTGCTGCTCGATGAAATCGAAAAAGCGCACCCGGAAGTTTTCAACCTGCTGTTGCAGGTGATGGACTACGGTCGGTTGACCGACAACAACGGTCGCAAATCGGATTTCCGCAATGTGATTCTGATTATGACCACCAACGCCGGTGCGGAATCGCTGAGCAAGCGCGGCATCGGTTTCCAGCAGCAGGACAACAGCACCGATGCGATGGAAATCATCCGTCGTATGTTCACGCCGGAATTCCGCAACCGTCTGGATGCGATCATTCCGTTCGCGTCGCTGACGGAAAACGTGATCCTTGGTGTGGTCGACAAGTTCCTCACTGAACTGCAAGCGCAGTTGGATGACAAGAAAGTCATGCTGCACGTGGACGACGACGCCCGGAAATGGCTGGCCGAAAAGGGTTACGACAAGCACATGGGCGCACGTCCGATGGCTCGTCTGATTCAGGATGAAATCAAGCGGCCGTTAGCAGAGCAGATTCTGTTCGGTGCGCTGGCCGAGAAGGGTGGCGACGTGCACATCACCGTGCATGACGGCAAGTTGGATCTCGAAGTGGACGCCAAGGTCCCGGCGTAAGCCGGGATCTTTCCTCTCCCCGTGGGAGGGATTTCGGTCGCGACCACTCCCGCCTAACGGCTGTTGCTTTAGTTAATCATCTAATGTCAGATTTCTCGTCCGCCCAAGACGGGCGGATTTAACTTTGATTGGCACATTCGATTGCGGCAAGGAAGCCTGTCCCCACGGATTGTTTCCTTTCCCCCGATCGGGTTGTCGCAAGACAGCGAATGGTGAGCGTGCTGTGCTCGCCGGGTATTCCGGGGGAATTCATGCTCGAGTTGTTTCGCCACGCGAATGGATTTTCGCGGACGAGTGCTGCGCTGTTGGTGGCGATATTCCTGTTTACCAACGTCACGGCGGTGTATGCGCAGGGCCAGGGCGCGGCCTCCGTGTTTCCGTCATCCCCGAGCGCCCCGGTCGAGCCACTCGACACCGTTCCCAAGCTGCTGGCCCACCTCAAGGAACGCGTCGCCCTCAAGCGTGGACTCGTTGATCAGCGCATCGCCGACGGCGGCGTCTGGGAACGCGTAAAGGAAT
>CAYVHL010000013.1:0-28205 GCA_964451255.1 uncultured Fimbriimonadaceae bacterium | reverse complement strand
GGACTCAGCTGTGAAGCTTAGACACCGGATCCCCTGCCAAGCAATAACGATACCACTCCCGTAGCTTGGTGATCTGACCCGCGTGATAGCCGATGTGTACGAACCGCAAGACAAGGTCTGGGATCCCGTAAGGACTGGCGCGCAGGGTCTCGGCGTCTGACTCTTCCAGAAGCAACCGGATGCGGTCAAGTGACGTCCGGAGGGCGCGTTTAGCGGTTTGCCATGCTGCATCCGATTTGTCGAGCGGCAACGGTGGCCAATGCCCGCCGACGACGGTCGCCTTATCGCCGATGCGTACGCGATCGACGATGTTCTCGTTCCAGGTGGCGACGTGCAGGGCGATCTCCCAGATGCACCTTTCGACTCCGCTCGGCAGAAACAGGGCCTCGTCCACGCCAACCGGCTCCAACTCCTCCATTATCGGGGCGACCCAGTTGTCCATGGCGTAGGAGTACTCGTAGGTGACAAGCAGTTCATCAACGATCTTGTCTCTGCCCATGGCGCCATTCTAGCCTTACGCTTGGCCGAATCCATGGCCTTGCAAAATGCAAAGGCAACCTGCCCCGAGGGATCGGGGTCAGGTTGCCAGAGTGCGTCAGGTACGAACCTTACTTCTTGAAACGACGGCGCATCAGAGCCAACGCGCCCAAGCCGAGGACCGTCATCGTCGCAGGCTCGGGAACAGCCTCACCATGGATGATGAAGGCCAGATCCGCGCCGCCTGAACCATTGGCGACGGGGGCAAACCCGGCGCCGGCCGCGTCCTGAAGGGCGTTCATCCCATACACCGCTTGGCTGGAAGGCAACGGCGGGGTGAAGTTGATTCCTGCCGCCTGCACGCTCAAGAAATAGGTTCCCGGATCAAGCGTGATGTCGAGGCCGGTCACCTCACCGACGTTGAGTCGTCGGGCACTGCTGTTCGTCACACCTGTGCCACATCGATAGACACCGACGCCGTTCGGGTTCCACCACTGAGACGTGACACTGGTCAGCGTCAGCGAGGTGGTCGGATTGGCATCGATAGCCCAAGACACACTTGTGACGGCCGGGGCAGTCGCATTGGTCGCATAGCCAAAGACGCTGATCCCGGTCACGTGGAACTTGCTGCCGACGGTGAAGTCGTCTGCCATGGTGTTGGTCCCGGATTGGAAGCCAAAGCCAAGGATGGTTTCCCCGGTTTCCACCTGAGAGACATCCCCACCGGCGATCGCACCGGTGCCGCCGCCAGGCAGGTTGATCAATTGGGAGTGGTCAATGTCCGCGAACGCGGTAGCAGAGACAACGAGGGCCAAAGCTGCAATGAATAGTTTGTTCACTTCTCCTCCTTCGAGAAATCACCCGGCACACCACAGAGAAATACCATGGCAAAAGTACCTGGACTCCCGATGACGGGATTCTACACGTAGAAACATGTTCCCATAGGGACATTTTTCGGAATCAGGCAATTCTGCCAGGTAACCGGAGTCGCCCCTCCTTGGACTACGTCCGTTGTGACTGGCCGAGGAACTTGCGGAACCGACGTCCCTCTTCGACCAAGGCCTTCCAACAACCCTTCGCGACAGCCAGTTCAGGCGGCCCGACGGTGAACGCCCGGGCGATGGCCCGGAGATGTCGCAATCGAAAGCGGCGGTCTTTCACCATGACCACCACGGGTTGCCAATGGTCGGGGCGGAACTTCGACTTGAACTCCTTGAGACCACGGAAGTTGTAGAACCTGGTGTAGTGGGCCTTTGCCCAACCGCGAAGGAGCCGAAGGCCGAGCGGATCTGCGGCACCGGGCAGATCTTGGGCGACGAGGGGCACGATGCCCATTGTCCAATACTGGGCACCGTCGGAGGCCACCGACCTTGCGGCATGGTAGAGCAACAGTTCGACCGTCCCGTTCGGTGCCGCGTCCGCCCTCACAAACTGCTCGGTCAACCAACCGTCGCGGGCCGGCACGGGGCAAAGGGTGACAAAGCCGACGACCTTGCCCCCCTGTTCCGCAACGAAGATTCGGCGGTCGCGGAGGTCGCCTAAGGTCTCGGGTTCGACAAGAAAGTGGAGCGTCGGCAGGCCCCGGGATGCGAGCCACTCGTTGAGCGCGCCGATGAGCCGTGGATTGTTCTCCGCCTCTTCCCGATCCCATCGCCTGACGGCGACACCCTTGTTCGACGACCTGTTGAGTTGCTGACGCAAGGACGACGTGGTCTCGTTGGCCTCCACAAATACTTGAGGCGACCACTCAGGCTGCGAGCCGAGGACGACGTCGATGTATTCATGCGAAGGGGCGAGCAACTCTTGGAGCCTGGTCTCTGCCCCGAAATAGCAGACTTGCAGGCCCTCGCCAGCAGCAAAGGCCTCCCACTCGCGGACAGTCTCGGCCAACAGGCTTTGCTTGCAGACTGGCGCACCGGCCACGATCGCCATCCCACCGGACCGGACAAACCCGACGAACCCGTCGCCGGATCCAGACCACCAATGCTCGATCCCGCGGTTCAGGAGTTGGTAACAAGTGCTGTTCCACCCGGCCCGAAGGATCAGGCCGCGCGCCCGCTCAAGGGAATCCGCGGTCGTCAACCGCAGCCGACAGTCCTCATCGATTTCGACCCATGCATCGTCACATCATGTTACTTTGAATCGGCCACGAGCCCGCGGATACGCAAGGCGCTCCTTGAAAGACGACGACGGGGGAAGGCCAAAGCCTTCCCCCGTTGCAGTACGTGCGCCTACTTTGTGGACAGGCCCTGGGACAGCGCCATGATCGCCCAACAAGCTCCGTCGAACGACGCGTATTGCGACTCACCATGCGGATAGCCGGTGTCCATGTAGTTGTTCGCCGGAATGGCGCGTTTAGCCACGAACCAAGTGCCGTCGTCGTCCTGTGTGCGCACCAGGAACTTCACGCCTTTCGCATATGCCGTCGAGTCCACGGCGACGCCGCCGCCAGCATGCAGGGCGTACAGAGCCAGCCCGGTCGCGTAGGCGTCGCCCGGAATGCCAGGTACCTGAGACCAGCTGCCATCCTGGTGCTGGTCGGCTTTGATCGCATCGGCCGCCCGCTTGATCTCGGCGCGGCCCGCGCCAGACCACTTCAAACCGAGCAACCGGAACGCCTTGTCGTCGCTCGTCTTTGCCTCGGCGGTGGCGAGCCATTTCCGGGCCTTTGCCGTCCGTTCGGCGATCTCACGTTTATCGGCCGCCGGGCCGTAATGGTTCATCCCTTTGACGGCCAACGCCGTGACCGTGAACAGGCTCCCTTGTAGAGGCACACGCGGCAAGGTGACCAGGTAGGAGCCGTCAGGCAACTGTTGGCGGGCCATGACCATGGCCATCGCGCCCTTTGCTTCATCGCGAGGGTCGCCACCTCCTGCCATACCCGCCAGGAGCCAAGCGTAGCCGTCGGCCAACTCGTTGATCTCTGTCAGGGGCAAGCGCTTCATGGCTTCGGGATCTTTGAGCGCGCCCACGTTCATATCCTTTATCGCGCTGGCTACGCCGTTGCACCGGCCCGACTGGGCCTTCGCGACCTGTGGGCTCGTCTTGAGACCGTGCTCCCGAGCGACACCTGACGCCCAGCGGCCAAGGCCTTCGTGGTGGCACGAGAGGCAGGCGGCCCCTTCGATGAACTTAGCGAGCGAGGCGTCCACCATCTGCATGGCGGCCTGAGCCGCCTGACGGGTGGTTCTCTTCGTCCTAGGGGTCAACTTTGACCCGAGAGCTGAAAGCGCGCCACGGTAGCCATGGTCGGCGGCGAGTCTGGCAGCCGTCCTGCCTTTGCTGTCGGTCGCCTTCATGTCCGCGCCGCCGACGCGCAGTGCCTTTATCGCGCCTGGAGAGTCGCCATAGTTGGCGCACAGCAAGAGGGCGGTGCGACCCTTGGCGTCTTTGGCTTCCGATTTCGCACCGTGCTTCATCAGCATCGTGACAAAATCGGCCTGACCGGTCATAGAGGCGGTCATGAGCGGGGTTAGACCCTCGGCGTCCTTCGCCTCGATGTCCGCGCCCGCGGCCAGCAGGGCGATGCCCGTCTCGACATGTCCATTCCGGGCCGCGTAGATGAGGGCGGTCGAACCGCTTGTGTCGGTGGCGTTGACGTCGACTCCCTTGACGACCAGCATGCTCACGATCGGTGTCGCACCCGCGTTAGCCGCCAACATAAGCGCGTTCTTGCTGTCGGCCCGCACGACTTTGGGATCGGCGCCCTTGTCCAGCAAAATCTTGGCCCCAGGGGTGTTGCCGGTCAGCGCGGCAAAGAGCAACGCGGTCCCGTATGGGCTGTCCGCGTTGACGTCAGCACCGGCGGCGATCAGCGTGTTCATCGCGTCCATGTTGAAGCTGGCGGCGGCTATATAAAGCGGCGTGAACTCAAGCCCGTTCCGTGCGTCGACGTCAGCGCCCTGGCCGAGCAGGCTCTTCAACTGGGCCTGGTCGCGGCGCCCGACTGCGATAAAGAGTTCGGAGCCGAGTTTCCCGCGTCCGACGGTCGGCGGATCGGTCGAAGTGCGGTGCTGCTGTTCCTGTCCTGAAAAGACCGGCGCGGCGGCGGCGATGGCGATGAACCCACAGGCAGACACCACGGGAAGCATTCGGAATCTATGACTGAGCAACGACATCATTTGTCTCATTTGTGTATCTCCGAGGAGCAGATTCTTTTCCGGCGACGGCGCCAAGCCGAAGCCCAGGTTCCCTCTTGTCGCCCGTGATCCAACAGGGGCGGCAGTTTCGCGAATATACGAGAGCAATGCGGGGTGCCGGTTGCAACAACCGGGACCTCCGGTGATGATACATGACAAATCTGTGTCCTTTGGCAAATGAGCACGATCTGAGCGGACGCACGCGGGACAGGTGCGTTGTTGGGGGGTGGTCTGGGGATCACGCAGGGCCACCCAGTTCAAGTCTCAAGCGACTCAGGCATTGCCTCAGAACTTACGATCTGAATCTAAGAACAATACTTAGAGAGTTTTATGCAAGTCTATCTACCAGACTTCGCTTTCGCCCGCTCTGGCCAACCAATTGCGTCGGTACCCTATCATGCGACAGTGCATGACCTCTCTGTTGGAAATTGAACTATGAACTTGGGCCGCGTCCTTCTTGTCTCGATTGGCACATTGGGGTTCTGCGCCGCGTTTGGGGATAGCTTCTTCTTCTCCACTGGCTACGCAGACAGTCTGATGGCCATGGCCTCAAGACCTTCAAGTGTTGGAAAGTTGCAGATCGAGACCGCTGACGACTTTGTTACCAACACGACGACCAGTGTTCATTCAGGTTCGGTCACCGGACTGCTCACTGGTAACGGGTTTGTTACCGGAGTCGGCATGACGATCTACCGCGTTTATCCGCTCGACTCCGGCACCCCCACTGGTGACGTGCCGACCAGGACCAACTCCCCTGGGGACATAGCATTTGACGGTCGTGACTCGGGATCGGGCGGCCTCACCTACTCCACCACGACGGTGAGTCCAGTCTTCACGGCGCTTAACAGCGTCAAGGACGGCATCCACAAGATTCCGAACCAGACGACTGGGGGCGAGGGGCCGGTCAGTGGCACGGAGGTCAGGATTGATTTCACCTTCACCACGGACCTGGTTTTGGGCGCCGACCACTACTTCCTTGCCCCGCAGATACTCACGAGCAACGGCGACTTCTACTGGCTCTCCGCACCGCATCCGATCGTCGACCCAGGTACGCCCTTCTCGCCCGATTACCAGACCTGGATCCGGGATGAGAACCTCAAACCAGACTGGTTGCGGGTCGGCACAGACATTGTCGGACCCGGAAACGAGTTCAACGCCGCGTTCACCTTGTCCGGAGAGCCGGTTCCAGAACCGGCTACCGTCGCTACTCTCGCCTTTGGTGCGTTGGGGCTGGTCAGGCGCAGACGGAAGTAGGATCAGCTTCAATCGCCCACGATCTGGCGCATGGCCGCGCTGACGTCCGGGTCGCCGGAAGCTCTTTGAAGTTTGGCAAAACCGTCGATGATGTCGAACCGGATCTGGAGGTTGTTCTTGCCCGTTCCACGGCTTCTGAACCAGGAGCTCAACTTCTGCACTACGCTGTCTCGGATCGGCTTGGAGACAAGGCCGATCCTCCAAACCTCTTGCAAAACCGGGCGGGCGACGCTCTGTCGTTCGTCCATCATGATGGCGAATATGCAGTCGAGGTCACGGGCGACTTTCCCCTCGTCAACGTGCCGTGCAATCTTGCAGAGCAAACGCGCGGCGGCCGCGCACGCGTCGCCATCACGGTCTCGGCAGACTTCCGCGACTCCGTCCCAAGCGGCGTCGGCCCACTGTGCGGCTTCGTTCGCTTGGCCGGTAAGTTGCTGTAGGATGTTCAGACGTGCAGCATGATCGGCTTTACCGAGCCCCTCCCAAGGCTGAGCGGTCCTCCCTTTTGGCTTGGCTGATTCGTCACAGATTTGCGTTACGTCGGCATGGATGGGATGCGGCGACCAACATCCTCGAAACCTGGCGAGCCATTGGTCCACTTCGGAAAACGGCCCGGCTTCCAATCGATAGATCCGTCGGGTCCCTTCTGGCCTTACACGGGCGAATCCGGCTTCACGCAAGACCTTCAGATGCTGGGAGACAGCGGCCTGAGTGATGGCGAACTCTGATTGAACGGCTTCGACTATCTCGCCTGAGGACGCCTCGCCCTCGTGGAGGACTTCCAAGATGCGGCGCCGTACAGGCTCGCCAAGGACGTCAAAGGCTTGCATCGTCGGTTCTACTCATTTATCTGAAGCGCGGCCACGTGGGCCTCGAAAGGAACCTTCGATTTCATTATACAAACAGAATCTTATATTAGTTTGGGCTAAATCATCTATCTGGTTGAAATGCGGGCTTTCTATGCGTCGGTCAAAATGCGGCAATGAGCGACACCAACAACCGGCTATTCCCGCTTTTCACCGAGGTCTTCCAAGGAACTGCGCCAGGAGCCGACGGCACGTGGTTCGTCCAAGGGAACGAAGCTTTCTACGCGACTATCGACGACCTCACCGCCATGGAAGCCTCAACGCGTCCGATGGGGTCGGCGAGTTCGATCGCGGCCCACGTCATCCACACGACTTACTACATGGAACTTGCGATCGCGGCGGCCAAGGGTGAGCAGCGCGAGGGAGACTGGCCCAGCAGCTGGGACAAGCAGACGGTGTCGGACACTGAGTGGGAGGCGGTCAAGGGCAAGCTCCGTTCCACCGTCGCCGTCTTCCAAGAGGGCCTTGGCTGCATCGACCTCGATGGGGAGTACCTTCAAGGTGCCGTCGCCAACATCGCCCACGCCGCCTACCACCTCGGCGCCATCCGTCAACTCTACTTAGCTGTAAAGAACTGAGAAAGAGTTGAGCTTAGGGAACTGACACTCAAGGCCGACCAGTATTTCCTTATCGTGAGGAAGGCCGTTGTGTCTGGGACGGCCTCATGTGTTCTCAAACTCCCCGATCGCACAGCGGCCGGCCCCGGAACCAGACGGCCTTAATCTTCCGGAGTCGTGCTCGCTCCCCATATTCGAAAGGGGCGGGCGGCGAATCACCGCCCGCGACCACGGGTTTAGAGTGCACCGTCAACTAGTTCTGCGAGCCTCGCCATGGTTTCCGCGAGACCCTTGTCGGCGCCGTAGTTGTCGACACACAGCACCTTCTCCTCCACGGTCGGAAAGACCATGGTGAAGGTCAACTCAGTCTCCTTGGGGCCGAGCGCGATGATCTCGATCGTCGCCTCAAAGTGGACGGTGTCGCCATCAGCGTAGTGGGTGTAGCTGATCCGATCCGGCCCGGTCTCGTGGTACTGGAGGCGGTTCGGGTAGTCACGTCCGTCAGGGCCGTGCATAGTAAGGATCCACCATCCGCCCGGCTCGAAGGCCATCTCATGGGTAGTCGTGGTGAAACCGACCGGCCCCCACCACCGATTGATGTGCTCAGGCTTCGACCACATCTCAAGGATCCGCTCCTTTGTCGCTTGGTAGACACGGCTCAAGCTGAGCGTGCGTTCTGGACACTCGATGGTCATCGCACCGCCTCCTGGCCATCAAGGGACATGAGCAATGCGTCGAGCTTCTCGAAACCAGCCCGGACGCCGCGTTCCATGCCGTACTCGATCATCCCGTCACGAGAGGCCTTGTCCAAGAAGAGAGAGTGGTAGTCCACCTTGGTTCCTCCCTGCACGGGAGTCAGCGTAAGGGTGTTGACCATTGGGTTCTCAGGCGCGCCGTCCCAGAAGAACGTCATGACGAGTCGGGTCTTGGGTTCGACCTCCTTGACCTCACCGTAGAACCGATGCTGGTTGCCGTCCGAGTCTGAGCAGACCGAGTCCCACACGCCACCGGGGCGGCAGTCGATCTCGTACTTGGAGTACTTGATCTCGTGCGGGCCCTGCCAACGGGCGAGGTGCTCGCCGACGGTATGGACCTCCCAGACCAGGTCGATGGGTGCGGCGAAGACGCGTGAGAACTGGATCTCAAGGTCGCTGGGCAATTGAATTTCAAGTGTTTGGCTCATTTTCGTTGTCCGTTGTGGATTGAAGTTCGCGAAGATATTCGTCCAAGCGCTGCAAACTGGCGTCCCAGTACCTTCGATACGGTTCGATCCAATCTTGCGCCTGGCGAAGAGGTTCCGCCACCAAGAGCCGGACGCGCTTCTGGGCGCGTCTGTCGACCTTCACCAGTCCTGCGTTTTCCAAGACCTTGAGGTGCTTGGTGACCGCCGGACCCGTCATGTCGAAACCTTCCGCAACCTCCCCCATCGCCTTCGGTCCCTCTGCCAACTGGGCCAAGATGGCCCGGCGGGTGGGATCCGCAAGCGCTGAGAACACGAGGCTGAGTCGATCGGTTGCCACTTAGTTACTATTTGGTTTTGTAACCTATTGGTAATATACCACAACGAGGCCGCCAAGACAAGGGGTCTCTTGAAAATTCTTCGAGAACGGTGTCTCAGCGCGATTTGGCCGCACCCCTTTGACGAAGTGCATAATCGGAGCATGATCGGAGCCCTCATTGGCGCGATGGTGCTCATGAATTCTCTACAGTCCCTCGTCGTGTCCCCCCGAGTCCACCCGGACAGCACGGTGACTTTCCGATACGAGGCCCCCAACGCCAAGACCGTCGTGCTCAGTCTGGCGGGGCACAAGGACAGGTCGATGTCTAGGGGCGCGGGAGGCGTCTGGGTGGTGACCACGGAGGCCCTGGCACCCGACATCTATAGCTACTCATTCGACGTGGACGGCCACACTCAACTAGACCCTCACAACCCGTCCACCGCACCAAACCTGATTTGGCCCAGCAACCTGGTGACGGTGCCGGGCGGACAGGTCTGGGAGGAGAGGAGCGTAGCCAAAGGCACCGTCCACCACCACTTCTTCCGGAGCAAAGCCATCGGAGTGGGGCGCGACTTTTATGTCTATACACCGCCTGGTTTCAGGAAGGCGGACCGGCTTCCGACCCTCTATCTCCTCCACGGTTTCTCTGACATGGCGAACGGGTGGACCGCCGTCGGCAAGACGAACGTGATCCTCGACAACCTATTGGCCGAGGGAAAGATCAAGCCGATGGTCGTGGTGATGCCGCTTGGCTACGGTGTGCCGGACTTCGCTGCGCCGGGCGGACCAAACTTTAGCGACAAAGCCCTGACATTGCGCAGTTTCACGAACTTTGAAAAATCGCTGCTCCAAGAGGTGAAGCCGATCGTCGAGGCGACATACGGTGTCTCTGCCTCAGCAGACAAGCGGGCCATCTGCGGCCTCTCCATGGGCGGGGCGGAGTCACTTTTCGTGGGCCTGCACCACACCGACTTGTTCCACTGGGTAGGAGGTTTCAGCAGCGGGGGCTTGCCCGCCACCAAGCCCGAGGAAGTCTTCCCTGACCTGACAATGACGCAACTTGGCCAGCTACGCTACTTATGGATGACATGCGGAACCGAAGACGGCCTGATCGGCTTCCATCGCGGCTTTGCCGCGTGGCTGAAGGACAAGGGGGCCGACGTCAAGACCCAAGAGACAGGCGGTGGCCACGTCTGGATGAACTAGCGGCGCGCTTTGGCGGCGTTCTCCCAAAAGCTGTTCCGCTAAGGGCGGGTCAAAAACCACGCAGACCTGGGGCTCCGCGGAGCTTCGCGTACATGACGACGTCTTGCGGCGCCCCACCCACATAGAAGACGTGTCGCATGATGCCTTCCTGTTCGAAGCCGCACTTTTCCGCCAACCGGCGGCTGGCGGTGTTGTCCAGCTCGACTTGAATCTGGATCCGAGCCAGGTTGAGCCAGTCAAACAGATAGTCGACGAGCAAGCCGAGGGCCTCGGTGCCGTAGCCCTTGCCCCTGTCCGCCGGGTCATAAAGGATGTAGCCAACCTCCTTGGCGGCGTCGTAATAGTGCTGGGCGTTGAAGTAGAAGACCGAGCCCATGATCCGGTCGGAGTTCTTGTCCACGACGAGCAAAGTGCCGTCGTCACTCCCCCACATACCGTCCTTCTCAAAGCTATTGATAAGAGAGACTTCGGAAGGCAGGTTCATCGGATAGTACTGGCCACGGGCCCTGACCTCTGATCGGAGCTCCAACAGTTTGGGAAGGTCGGCGCGCCTCACGGTGCGGAGATTGATGCGGTTCCCTCTCAGCACGCTCAGGCTTTCTCCAATGTCAATGACTTGAACTCGACCTCGGATCCTTCGGCCTGGATCGCGATCCTTCCATGGTCAGCCGTGCAGTCATGCCCGTCGTTGACCAGGTCGCCGTTCACCCATATGGTGATGTTGCGGCCCTTGCACCGGATGAGCATAGTGTTCCATTGGCCGACCGGATTCTCGCTGTTGTCGGTCAAGTTGACGATGCGTCGGGTCTTATCCCCGTCGACCCCCCAGTTTGCTTTGGGGCCACGACGCTTCTCCATTTCAGGGACGGTGATGTCCTCGCCGATGCACCAGAAGTCACCGGCGTCGCCGCTTTGCATCTGGCACTCCATCGACTGTGGGAACATGCCGCCGAGGCGGCGCAACTTGGAGACGTGGACAAGGATCCCGCAGTTACCCGGCTTGGCGCTGAACCTGTAGACAGCCGTCAGTTTGTAATCCCGGTACTGCTTCTTCGTGATCAGGTGCCCACCAGGTGTGCCGAGGCTGACGAGCATCCCGTCACGGACTATGAAAGGTTTCATCCCGCTGGGGTCTTTGTCCAAAGCGGGTACGTCCATGAACCAGCCGTCCAGGTTCTTGCCGTTGAGCAGGGAGACAGGGGTTGCAGTCTGCGATAGAAGCAGGGCCGTCCCAATGAGGAGGCTTGTCATGGGCAGATTGTGAACGAGGCCAGCGGTTCAATGCCCGCGTTCATGCCGATGGTGCCGAGAACTAGCCACGGGACAGGCCCAAGCACAAATAATCGTGGTGGCCCTGGCGATTGAGCCGGGAAAGCTCCGTATCCTTTCTGGTTCTTACCCAAACAGCACTTCCGTGGCATCCAAGTTGCGGTCTAAGGCCGCGTGAGTGTCATGAAACGCTTCTCCACCCTCGCCATCGTCGCCGCTTGCTCCACGCTGAGCTTTGCGTCCATCAACATGCACGTCAACGGACTTGAGTCGGGCCTTCACGACACGATCCATGTCAAGTTGAACGGTAACGACAAGAGCTTCTCGTCCGGCCCCCAGACCGCCCACTTGGGCGCTGGTTCCGATTTCCGCATCTTCTGCGTCGATCTGGACCATACGGTCTCGCCGGGCAGCGACTACCTGGTCGACACGGTTTCGATCCCGGGCCTCTCCGGCGGTGACAACCACCACCTGGCCATGAAGCTCTACAACCAGTTCGCCGCCGGTGTTGACAACAGCACCAAGGGCGCCGCTCTCCAGATGGCCATCTGGGACGCGATCGTGGACGGCGGCGACGGCCTCGCCACCGGCAACTTCAAGGACAACGGCACCGACAGCGGTATCGCGACCTTGGCCACCACCTACCTGACCACCGACCTTTCGGCCACCAGCGACACGGGATATTGGCTCAAAGCCCTTACCCACCCGGATGGAAAGCACCAGGACATGATCGGCCCCGTGCCCGAGCCGGCCAGCCTGTCGATCCTCGGCCTGGGTGTCGCCGGCCTCTTGCGCCGACGCTCCAAGAAAGCCTGAACCAGGCTAGCACCAACACCCAAGACGGCCCGGATGTCAGTGACGACATCCGGGCCGCCTCTTATTGATAGATACGCACGTAGTCAACCTTGAACTTGGCGGGGAAGATCGAGTCATCGACGCCCTTCTGCCCACCCCAAGAGCCTCCGATCGCCAGGTTGAGGAGCAAGTACGCGGGCCGATCGTAGGGCCAGGCCGCCTCGCCGGACTTCTCATTGGCATAGGTGAAGACCTTCTTGCCGTCCTGATAGAAGTCCATCCGATCCCTCTTCCAGTCCAAGCCCCAAACGTGGGGCACTTTGTCTGACTCAGGCAAGAGCAACGAACTCCCTTTGGACGTTCCCTTCTTACCGTTGTACTTGTCCGTGTGGATGGTGTAGTGGAATTTGTCGGGCATAAAGCCGACGTACTCCATGATGTCGGTCTCGCCGCACATCGGCCAGCCAACACGTTCGGCGCCCTTCTTACGGCGGCTGTCTCCAAGCATCCAGATCGCTGGCCAAGTCCCCTTACCAAGCGGCACCTGTGCCCTGACCTCGATGTAGACGTGGGTCCAGGCACGACGCGTCGTCAGACTAGCCGATGTGACTGTCGAGCCCTTGTAGTCTTCCTTTCGGGCCTCGATGACCAGCCAGCCGTCCTCTTGGTAGGCGTTCTCGATCCGGCGGTCGGTGTAGTACTGCAGTTCCTGGTTGCGGACCTTCCCGACCTCGGGCACCCAGTTGTCGGGGCTTGGAGCGCCTGCGCGGTCAAACTCGTCCTGCCACACCAATGATCTCCCCTGCTTGGGATCCTGGGACGTAGCAGCCAAAACGGCTCCCACCACCATGGCCATCACCATCACCCAAGGTTACCAAACGGCTCACACACACCTGTGATATGAGCGTGGCCCGGTCGAAATTGACCGGGCCACGGGCTAGATCGCTGCCTAGAGTTCAGCGGCGTCGGCGTTTTAGTGCCAGCGCGCCCAAACCGAGGATGGTCAGGGTCGCGGGCTCTGGGACGGCGTCACCTTGGTGGAAGCTGACATTGTCAAGTCCGATGTTCCAGTTGGTCCCATATTCCAAGACCAAGGTCTGACCGGTCACATTCGGGGAATAACTGTCATGCGTCGGGCCTGCGCCATGGGCCACGGTCGCGTTCGAGTCCCACAGGATGTTGTTTGAACCGTCAAGGACACGAAGAGCATCCATCGGCAAGTCGGCATAAGCATAGCCAGCAACATCAAAGCTGTCGAGGGTGACTGTAAAGCCAGCGTCGGCTGTCAGGATCAAACGACCATAATGTCCGGTCGTGGTCATGAACGCGACGTCGACCAAGTCGCCGTATCCGATGTCCCAATGGAGGAGGGCGTTGCTCACCGGTGTGTGATCGGCCTGTACGGTCGCATACGAGGTCGTGACATTTGGCGTCCAGCCAGTCCCCATAAGGTAGTCGCCGATTCCGTCGTTGGTCGTGGTGACGTTGTCTCCATACGCATCGTTGATGATGCCGTAATTTGGCAAAGGGAAACCTCCGTCTGAGTGCAGACCGCTGAAGGTCAACACTGTCGCCTGGGAGGCACATGCAGCCAGCGCAAAGAGGGACAGCAAAGCTGTTCGTTTCATCTTAATTTTCTCCAAGAATCCGTAGCACCATACACTTCGCATGATAGCGCACCTCCGTCAAATGTAGGCCAAGCGCGTGGCTCTTCAGACAGAATTGCTTGGCTAATCCAGTATATGTACCAGTACGATCGTTACGGCCAGCGACCTCACCACATGTCGGCAAGCGCGTTGACATCCGCGTTGCCTCCGCTGACGACCACGCCGAGCCTCTTATCACGAGCGTCCACCTTGCCATGCATGACCGCCGCCAGGGCGAGGGCGCCGGTGGGCTCGACGACGCACTTCATTCGTTCCCAAATGAACCTGGTGGAGGCCAACAGCTCGGAATCGTCGACCGTTACGACGGCGTCGGCGTACTTTCGGACCATCGAAAAGGTCAACTCGCTGAGGCTCGGTGTGCGGGCCCCGTCAGCGATCGTCACCGGGTTGTGCACGGTTTGGATCTTGCCGGACTCCAACGAACGTCTTGCGTCGTCTCCGGCAGCTGGTTCGACGCCGACCACTCTGATCGAAGGAGACAAGTTCTTGGCGACTAGCGCACACCCGCTGAGCAGCCCGCCTCCACCGCATGGCACGACCAAGACGTCCAGGTGTTCGACCGACTCCATGAGTTCCAGCGCGGTGGTGCCCGCCCCCGCAATGATGTCGGGGTGGTCGTACGGGGGGACGAGGGTGAGCCCGCGCTCAACGCTTAGCCTCCGACCCAGATCTTCGCGAGATTCCTCGGCCCGATCGTAGAGGACGACCTCGCCACCGTATCCTTCCGTGGCCGCCTTCTTCACCACCGGAGCGTCCGCAGGCATGACCACCGTCACGGGGCATCCGAGCAGAGACCCGGCAAGGGACAAGGCGGCCGCGTGGTTGCCGCTCGAATAGGTGACGACCCCACGCTTCCTGGCCTCATCCGAAAGCCGCGAGACGGCGTTATACGCGCCACGGAACTTGAACGCCCCGGCGCGCTGGAAGCTCTCCATCTTGCAAAAGACCTCGCTGCCGACCAGGCCGTCAAGAGTCCGGGAGGTGAGGACGGGAGTGACATGGGCCACGCCTTTCAGGCGGTCCGCCGCCGAGCGCACATCATCAAACTCGACCATGCCGATGCAGTATGCCGCGGTACCGACCGACGATCACGGTATGGCGAAAATGTTTTGGGACCGGCTGCTGGTTGTGCTCTCGGTGGCGGCGGTCCTCGCCACCGTGTCTCTGCACGTCGTGCGATAGGCCCGCGCATCCCCTGGCCCTGCGTCCCGTATACTTGTCTGTCAGGAGACGACTGAATCAAATGAGCCTGTGGGACAAGATCAAGGGCGAGTTCATTGACATCATCGAGTGGACGGACGACACCGACGACACGATGGTCTACCGCTTTGAGCGGCACAACAACGAGATCAAATACGGCGCGAAGCTGACCGTCCGCGAGTCGCAAGTCGCCGTTTTTGTCGACGAGGGCAAATACGCCGACGTCTACGAACCTGGCATGTACACGCTCGAAACGCAGAACATGCCGATCCTTTCCACCCTCAAGGGTTGGAAATACGGTTTCAACAGCCCGTTCAAGGCTGAGGTCTACTTCATCAACACGAAGCGGTTCAACGACCAGAAGTGGGGCACGATGAACCCGATCATGATGCGCGACGCGGATTTCGGCATGGTTCGGGTGAGGGCTTACGGCACCTACGCGATGCGCGTCGTCGACGCAAAAAAGTTCTTGTCCGAAGTCGTCGGCACGAACTGGGAGTTCACCACCGACCAGATCAGCGAACAGTGCCGCAACAACGTCGTGAGTGCGTTCGCCAAGGCGCTTGCCGACACCAAGATGCCGGTACTCGACCTGTATTCGCGCTACGAAGAGATCGGATCGACGCTGCTCAGCAAAGTCCAGCCGACGATGCAGGAAATGGGCATCGAACTGCTCAACCTACTGGTCGAAAACGTCTCCGTGCCACCGGAAGTCGAGCAGGCGATCGACACGAGGTCCAAGATGGGCGCGGTCGGCAACTTAGACAACTACATGAAGTTCCAGGCTGCCGACGCCATGGTGAAGGGTGCTGAAAACCCGGGAGGCATGGGAGGGATCGGCGCCCAGATCGCGGCCGGCCAGATCGCGGGCCAGATGGTCCAGAACTCACAGTCTGCGCCGCCCCCGGTTCCGCAACAGCACGCCTACCACGTCGCTGTCAACGGACAGCAACAGGGGCCGTTTGGCTTGGACGCCCTGCAGGGCATGGTCACCAGCGGGCAACTGACGCCGGACACCCTGGTTTGGATGCAGGGCATGTCTGGTTGGCAAGCGGCGAAGACGGTGGGCGACCTCGCCGCCCTGTTCGCCGCCGTACCGCCACCTGTGCCTCCCGCGCAGTAGAGCGGATCGAATCGTAACTAACGGGGGTCGCCTTCCAGAGCGTGAAGGCGGCCCGTACTTGTGCCTCTTGGCATGGGCTCGGGCCAGGAGTCAGAAAGCTGGTGCCGGTGAGAGCCTTGGCAACTTTCAAGGTGGGCCCGCGCAACTGAGGGAGGCCCCGCCGGGTAACAATAGCAAGATGGCCGAGCGGTTTCCCTGCGCCCAATGTGGCGCCCAACTGGAGTTCGCGCCCGGCACGACCACCCTCAAGTGTCCCTATTGCGGTTTCCTCCAGCCGGTCACAGTCAGCACCGACGGCGTCGTGGAGCTTTCCTATGACCAATGGGTAAACGCTGACATCCCGCCCAATCCCAACCTCCAGGAGGTCGTCTGCGACACCTGTGCGGCGACATTCAATCTTCCACCGAACCAGGCGGCGGGCAAGTGCCCGTTCTGCGGAGGGAACATCGTCCTCCCACCCGAGCAGTCAGGACAGATCCAGCCCAGGTCGCTCCTTCCCTTTGCGGTGGACAAGGGTGCGGCCCGGGAGAAATACCGTGCCTGGATCACCAGTCGGTTTTGGGCTCCGAACGACCTGAAGAAGCTCGCCAAGATCGAGGGGGGCCTCTCGGGGGTCTATATCCCCTACTGGACCTACGACGCCTTCACGACCACCCATTACACGGGATTGCGCGGAATCGACCGCGTGGTGTCCGAGACGTACACGGACTCGGAGGGTCGGACGCAGACTCGGGAGAGGATCGAGACAGACTGGTATCCAGCGTCCGGGGTCGTTGACGTTCCCTTCGACGACGTCTTGGTGCTAGCTAGCGACCGACTACCGCCGAAATACGCACAGGCGATGAACACGTGGCAATTGGGGAACCTCGTGACGTACGAGAACGCGTTCTTGTCTGGCTTCCAGGCCGTCCGGTACGACGTGGGACTGCAACAGGGCTTCGGAGTCGCGCAGGGGATGATGCAAGGGCCGATCGACAGCGCGATCCGGACTGACATTGGTGGCGACCGCCAGCAGATCAGCACGAAGGACACCGACTACAACGACGTGACCTTCAAGCACCTGTTGCTGCCTATCTGGAGCGGGGCATACCGCTACCGCGCCCGCACCTGGAACTACCTGGTCAACGGTCAGACCGGGGAGATCAGGGGCGAAGCCCCCATCAGTCCGTGGAAGGTCGCAATCGCCGTGCTCCTAGGGCTCTTACTTGTCGCAGGCTTCATCTATCTCTACGGCCAGAACAAGAGCAACTAAGTAGGAGTGACCCCAAGAGGGCCACGCGATCCGAACTCGTTGTTGTATTCTCGCATCACCATGCCGAGTCTCTCTCGACGCGCGGCCGCCATGCCCGCCTCCCCGATCCGCAAGCTGGTGCCCTACGCCGAGGCCGCCGCCAAGCGCGGTGTCAAGATTTTCCACCTCAACATCGGGCAGCCTGACGTCCGGACGCCTGACGAGTTTTGGGAGGCGGTGCGGAAACCAGGTCTGACCGTGCTGGAGTACAGCCACTCGGCCGGCCCGACCGAACTCCGTCAGGGGATCGCAGCCGCCTACCGCGAGATGGGGCTGGACGTGTCGGACGACCAGGTGATGGCGACCACTGCCGGATCGGAGGCCCTGTCCTTCGCCATCGGCTGCGTCTGTGACGACGGCGACGAGGTCATCGTCCCCGAACCGATGTACGCCAACTACATCGGGTTCTCCGCCGCGCTGGGGGTCAAGGTCGTGCCCTTGACGACGAGGATCGAAGATAACTTCGCCTTGCCATCCGCAGAGGAATTTGCCAAACGCATCACGTCAAGAACGAGGGCGATTATCGTTTGTAATCCGAATAATCCGACAGGCACTGTCTATTCGGACGCCCAACTGGACGCGTTACGAGACTTGGCCCTGAAACACGACCTCTTCATCATCGCAGACGAGGTATATCGCGAGTTCACCTATGCTGGAGGACGACCCAAGTCCGTTTTGGAGCTGGAGGGACTGGATCAGAACGTGATCATGGTTGATTCGGTCTCCAAACGTTATTCGCTTTGTGGGGCGAGGATCGGGTTTATCGTCTCGCGCAACGCCGACGTGATGGCGGCCGCCCTGCGGTTCGGGCAGGCCAGACTGTCGCCTCCGACGTTGGAATGCATCGGCGTGATCGGCGCCCTTAGGACGCCGAAATCCTATTTCGAGGAAGTGCGAGCAGAGTACAAGGCTCGAAGAGACGTCATCGTGAAACGGATTCGCAACATCGACGGAGCCCTGTGCCCAGACATCAACGGGGCTTTTTACGCGACTGTCCGCCTACCCATTGATGACAGCGACAAGTTCTGCCAATGGCTCCTGGAGTCGTTCGACCACAACGGCAAGACGGTCATGTTCGCACCTGCGACGGGTTTCTATGCCACGCCGGGCCTAGGCAAGGACGAGGTGCGGATCGCCTACGTCCTCAACGCAGCGGCCTTGGAAGAGGCAATGGACTGCCTGGAGGCGGCTTTGGCGGCCTATCCTGGCCGTAAGTCATTGGCGGGGGTCTGAGTGCCGGTCGGCAAGTCGTCCAACGAGTTGTAGACCGGCTTCCCGGCCACCAGCATGGCGTCGCGTTCGGTCAAGGCGTCGCGGGATTCGCTCACCAAGAGCATGCAGTCGCAGGACAACACTTCCTCAAGGGAGATCCTCATGGCCTCCTGCCATCGGGCTCCGTCGTCCTCACACTGTTGGCAATCAAGGACGGGCAATGCGCGGTCCAAACCGATCACGGGCTCATGACCGCGCAAGGTCACCTCGTCGGCCACCGCACGGAGCTGCTCCAAGTTCGCCTCCCGTTCCGCCAAATCGGGCGCCCAATACTTCCCTGCCACGGCCACACGCACACCGTCAGGATAACGTAAGACGGGCCCCGACGATGCTCGTCCGGGCCCGTTCGACAAACAATATGTCGACTTGGTAAATCAGATGCCGTAACCTGTTTTCTTCAACCAATCCTTCGGGAACGGCTTGAGACCACACAGAACTTGGGCGAACATTTCGCTCTTGAGTACCGAAGTCGCGACGGTCAAACGAACCTTGCCGTTCGGGGTGTTTATCGTCACCTTCTGCAAGTTCGCGTCTTGGGTGCGGTTCTTGTGCGGTGCGCGGAACTTCCAGGCTGAGTGCCGGTGGCGAACGTGCTTCGCGTGGTTGGCTTTCTTACCGCTGACTTGACAAACCCTGGCCATGGAAATCTCCTGTGAATGCGACGCCCCTGGTCTGGGACGGTCTGACATGGTACTCGGCTGTCGCGCCTGAGTTCAACAGTCCGGGCCCTGTGGCCCCCAAAGAAGAGGTGGTGCCGCAGGCCGGACTTGAACCGGCGACCCAAGCATTTTCAGTGCTTTGCTCTACCAACTGAGCTACCGCGGCATTCGAGGCGAATATGGCGAGGATGACGGGACTTGAACCCGCGACCTCCGGCGTGACAGGCCGGCGCTCTAACCACTGAGCTACACCCCCGCGTGCAGAGGCAGATTATTCCATATCAGGGCGGCTTGCGACCAAGGACTGGGCCCGGTCATTGACCCAAGAAGTCACGGACCGCCTTCGCCTGGCCCACATCGTCGAGCAAGAAGGCGTCGTGGCCCATTGAGACGTCCACATCGACCCAGGTAGATCTGCACCCAGCAACTCGCGCCATCTCGTGGAGCTCCTGGCTTTGGTGGCTCGGATAGATCCAGTCGCTGGTGAAACTTGTGAACAGATATTCGGATTCCGAATGTTTCAGATCAGCTAGCTCAAAGTAGTCGATCGCCCTTGTCAGGACGATGTAGGTGTTGGCGTCGAAGCGCCTCGTGAACTTGTCGCCCTGGTAGCTCAAGTAGCTTTCAACCGCGAACTCATGCCTATGGTCGTACTCAAAACGAGCCTTGTCTTGAAGTCGCCGACCAAACTTCGAGGCGAAGCTCTCTTCGCTTAGATAACTTAGGTGTCCGATCATCCTAGCCACGGCCAGCCCTTCTGACGGCGGGTCGGTAAGCTCGTAATCACCGCCAGACCACTTCGGATCCCTCATGATCGCCTGACGTCCTGCCTCGTTGAATCCGATCTGCATGGCGTTGTGAGCCCGACAACATGCGGTCGCCCAGACCCGCCGGACAAAGCCGGGGTAGCGGACGCTCCATTCGAGAGCCTGCATCCCTCCCATGCTCCCGCCGCATGCCAGGGCCAGACCCGGCACGCCGATGGCGTCCATCAACCGTCTTTGGACCTCGACCATGTCGCCAATGGTCACGAAGGGAAAGCGAGAGCCGTAAGGCCGTTCATCCAGGTGAGTTGACGGGCCGGTTGTGCCCTGACAACCACCCAAGACGTTTGTACCGATGACGAAGTACCGGTTCGTGTCCACGGGTCTGCCCGGCCCGACCATCCTGTCCCACCATCCGACGACGTGGCTGTCACCGCTCAGCGCGTGGCAGACCAATACGGCGTTGTCGCGCGCAGGTGCCAGAGTCCCCCATGTCTCATAGGCAACCGTCACCGAGGGAAGGTGCGCACCTGACTCGCAAGCCAGTCCCTCTACATCAACGGTCTGGCGGTCAGACAGGCTGGGCGCCTGCCGGTCGTTGTCTTGAAAGAGTTCTTGATCCACACTCTGCGACGGATCAGTCACGCTTGACCTGCTGTCGCCAAGGTTGTCCCTTGACCCCTGAAGAAGGTGGTGCGGCAGGTGGTTCGGAGGCGTTGGCCGGAGGCTGCCCAGACGAGGAAGCGCCAGTCGGTGCCACTTGCCCGGTGCCGGTTTCCAAAATGCGCGTGAACTCGCCCAAGTCCTTTGCCTTCGCCTTGGCTTCGGCCACTTCCACAAGGCCGCCTTCGACTAGCTTCGCCATGTATTGGTCGAGCGTGTGCATCTTTTGCCTGGCACCGGTCTGGATGATCGAGCCGATCTGATAGGTCTTGTTCTCCCGAATCAGGTTGCGGACAGCGGATGTCGCATAGAGGACCTCGAAAGTCGCTATGCGCCCTCGACCGTCCTTCCGCTTGAGCAAGGTCTGGCTGACAACACCTAATAGGTTGACCGAGAGTTGCATCCGGATCTGCTGTTGTTGGTGCTGCGGAAATACGTCGACGATCCGGTCCACCGTCTGGAGGGCGTCGACGGTGTGAAGAGTTGCGAAGACCAAGTGACCTGTCTCTGCCGCGGTGATCGCCAGGTGGATCGTCTCCAAGTCGCGCATCTCACCGACAAGGATGACGTCCGGATCCTGTCGCAGGACGTACTTGAGAGCGTTAGCAAAACTCAGGGTGTCGTAGTCGAGTTCGCGCTGGTTGATGAGCGCGACATGATCGTCGTGGACAAACTCGATCGGGTCTTCGACCGTGACGATATGGCAATGCTGTGTCCGGTTGATACGGTCGACCATTGCCGCGAGGGTCGTGGACTTGCCTGAACCAGCCGGGCCAGTGACGAGGACCAGGCCGCGAGGGCGTTCGATGAAGTCGTAGCACGCCTCTGGAAGGTGCAGGTCTTCCATCTTGCGGATCTCATAGGGGATCACGCGGAAGACGGCCTGGGCGTGGTTGCGTTGTTGGAACAAGTTGCCACGGAAGCGCGAGACACCGACGACCTCGTAGGCGAAATCAAGTTCCATGTCTCGGTCGAACTTCTCGATTTGATCCTTGCGCAAGAGCACCTTGACGGATTCTCGGAACTCTTCGTCGGAGAAGGGCGGCACGTCGTCCAACGGTTGCAAGTCGCCATAGACCCGGACGTAGACTTTGCCTGTGTCGGTCTTGATGTGCAGGTCCGAACCGTCCATGTCGACAGTCCGGCGGAGCAATGCTTCAATGTGCAAGGGTCGTCTCCTCGGTAAGCCCGTCTTTGAGCGCGCGCCGGTGGAACTCCGCCGTGTTAGAGCTCTTTGTGAGCGCGTGTTCGTAGTCGATGACCTTATCGCGCAGAAGTTGGAGCAGGCACCCGTCAAGGGTCTGCATCCCGTGTTCTTGGCCGGTCTGGATGTCCATGTACATCTGGTGCGTCTTGCCTTCGCGGATCAACGTGCGGATCGACGGGGTGGCGACCAACACTTCAAACGCCGCGACCCGCCCCGAACCCTCCTTCGTGGGCAAAAGTGTCTGGCTGACGATGGCCAGCAATGTGACACCGAGTTGTGTCCTGATCTGCGCCTGTTGGTCCGGCTCGAACACGTCGACGATTCGGTCGATCGTCTGAGCGGCGTCCACTGTGTGGAGCGTCGAGAAGACCAAGTGGCCAGTCTCGGCGGCGGTTATGGCGAGTTGGATGGTCTCTAGGTCGCGCATCTCGCCGACGAGGATCACGTCCGGGTTTTGTCGCATGACGTGGCGCAGGGCGTCGGTGAAGGTGTGGGTGTCCGTACCGAGCTCGCGCTGGTTGATGATGCTCGTCTTGTCCTCGTGCACGTATTCGATCGGGTCTTCGATCGTCATGATGTGCTTGCGGGACTCGACGTTAATATGGTTGATCATCGCCGCCAGCGAAGTCGATTTCCCTGAGCCGGTTGGGCCCGTCACGAGCACCAAGCCTCGTGGCGCCATCGCTATGGACTTCGTCACCTCGGGCAGGCGAAGCTCGTCGATGGTCCGGATGCGGTAGGGGATCAAGCGGAACACCCCGCCGATCCTGCCCCGCTGCCAATACATGTTCACGCGGAAGCGCGCCAGGCCCGGGACGGCGTAGCTCAGGTCGAGCTCCTTGTATGAGTAGAGCTTCTGCTTGCGCTCCTCGTTGAGGATGCCAAGAAACAACTTTTGGGTTTCGTCCTCGGTCAAGGGCGGCCGATCCAGCCGTTTCAGATCCCCTCTGACGCGCATCATCGGGGCGTTCCCCGCCTTGATGTGCAGGTCGCTGGCGTCGACCGCCACAACCTCTTTCAAGAGTTCGTCGAGGACGTGTTGCATACGGGTCTCTCTTTACCTGCGGAGCATCTGCTTGAGCTCCGAAACTATGCCGGCGTAGTTCAGGGCCGTCTCCTCACTGATGATCCCGGCTTTGACATAGCGGGCCAGTCCCTGGTTCATCGTCTGCATCCCCCAGAACCCACCCTCGTTCATCAGGTGGTAGAGGTCGCCGAAGTGGCCGTCCTCGATCGCTTTGCTGACCGTCGGGGTGCAGATGAGGATCTCCGCGACGACGACTCGGCCCTTTCCGTCGGCTCGCGGGACGAGTTTTTGCGCGACGATGGCCCGCAGGGAGTTCGCCAGGCGTTGGCACAAGTGGATCTTTTCGTGCGGCGGGAACATGTTCACGATACGGTCCAGCGTCTCATAGGCGCTCGACGTGTGGACGGTTGAGAAGACGAGGTGGCCCGTCTCGCCGGCCTGGAGGGCGACGTGCATAGTGGTCGTGTCGCGCATCTCACCGATCAGGATCACGTCAGGAGCTTCACGGACGACCGCGCGCATGGCGGGATAGAAGTCGGCTGTGTCGATGCCGACCTCGCGCTGGCTGACGTAGCTGTTCTTGTCAAAGTGCTCCACCTCAAGCGGGTCTTCGATCGTGACGATGTGGCAGCGGCGTTGCTCGTTGATGATGTCGATGAGCGACGCCAGCGTCGTGGTCTTGCCGCAACCGGTCGGGCCGGTTACCAGGGCGAGGCCCTGACGGCTCTTAGTGATCTCCGCGAGCGAAGGCGGGAGCCCGAGGTCATCCAGGGTCCGAATGAGGGTCGGAATGATCCGCATGACCGCAGCCATGGTGCCGCGCTGGCTATAAATGTTCGTTCGGATCCGGCACTTGCCTTCGATCACAAAGGCAAGGTCCATTTCGTTGTGGTCCTCGTAGTGCCTCTTCTGGCGCTCGGACATGACGGTGTACAAGAGCCGTTTGACGTCCTCGGCGTCGAGCACAGGCCACTCGCCCGGCAGATCGCGGACAAAGCTGTGTTGCTTCATCTTGGGCTTGTTGCCAGCTTTGATCATCACGTCGGAGGCAGTGACTTCAAATCCGGCAAGGATCATGTCTTGAATCTTGATGGCGGAAGCGTCTTGCATGAGCGGGCCTTGTCGACTGGTCAGCTCCGGGTTCCCCTTGGAGCCGTCCAAGTATACCAATGACCACCCACCTCCTAACTGTTCGAGCCGGTTGACTTGGACTTCTCTTTTCGTAGGCCGAAATAGACCAGCACGGCGGCGCCCAAGGCGCCGATCGACAGTAAGGGGACGATCAGGGGGTTGAGCTTCTTGCTGGCGGGGGGTGTGGAAGACGGCGTCGCCTCCTTGTGGGCGACGTTTCTGGGAATCTGGACATCGTCCGGGTCTTGGGTCAGTGTCAAAATGCGGTACTCGACACCTGGTTGACCTGGATTCGCCTGGGCTTCGAGCCGGACACTCCCTTTGCGCACCGATTTGATCGTCTGGTTTGTCGGGGTCTCATCCGCGAAGACGACCAAGAACGACTTGACCGTCCACGGGTCGGGGGCACCTAAGAACGATTTGACCACGGCGTCCAGGTTGATCTCGCCTCGACCCGGGTCGACGAGGTTGTTGCAGCCAAATGATGCGGTTGAGGCGACGTTGCCTTCCTTTCCGTTGATCGCCGCCTCGTAGACGTAGAGCCCGCGCACCTCGCTGCCGGTCTGGGGGCCGAAGGCTTCACAGGCCTTTCTGAGCAGGTCGAGCGGGTAGCCCACCTTACGCATCTTGATGTCGACAATATCGGCGCCGTTGGCGTCTCGGCGCACGGTCACGAAAGCGTCCGGCGGCACCGCATAGGGATCGACGGTCTGGCCACCCTTGCCGGCGCCTGTCTGGGAGAGGCACGACGAGGCAAGCAGGACAAGGGTCGATAGGGCCAGTGCCCGCCGCATGGGAGCAAGATACCAGCCGCTACTAAATTCACCCTGGCGATCGGATGACAACGTGCCGAAACTATCGGCACGAAAAAAACGTTACACAGCGGAGGAGTCCTGGGGTCCCCGGGGACCGGAGTTATAATAGCGACTCCCTCAGAGGGCCGTGACAATCACCGCCGAGGCGACAGGGATGGAAGAGCTCGACATCGACCAGTCAGAACCAGTATTGCTGACACAAGACGGCATGAACCGCCTGAAGGCGGAATTGACGCGACTCACCATCGTCAAACGGGCTGAGATCGCGGAGCGAATCCGCGACAGCAAGGACCACGGCGAGTTCAGCGAGGACAACAACGAGTTGGACGAGGTGAAGGTCGAACAGGCGATCGTCGAGTCCCGCATCTCGGAGTTGAAGACGATCCTCTCCGGAGCCACCGTCTTGAGCGACGCCGACATCTCGACCGACCATGTCGGAGTCGGATCGCTTGTCGCAGTGACGGACATCGACCGAGAGATCAGCTTTGAAGTGCGCATCGTCGCGAGTGTGGAAGCCAACGCGGAACTGGACCTCATCAGCGAGGAATCGCCGATGGGTGAGGCGCTCTCCGGAGCGAAGGTCGGCCAGACGGTCGAGTTCGACGCTCCTGCCGGTCTGATCAAGTACCGCGTCGATGCGATAAAGAAGTGATTTCCGGGCCTAGAACCGGGCCATGACACCATTGACTGGGTGGTATCCTTTGCCATCCCCCCATAAAAGGAGCCGGATAAAGTGTTTGTCCCTACAGGGGCAGGCGACCGCGAACTGACCAATGGACCAAGGCAAGAAAGCGACCGGTAGCGTACCGTTGCCGTCCTCAAAGAAGGGCCCGCGCGGCTTCTTCCGCGACGTCAAACTCGAGATGAAGCACGTCACATGGCCACGCCATAACGAGGCGTGGCGGTTGACCGGCGTCGTCATCGGCGTTTGCGGACTCGTCGCCGTGATGTTGCTTGTATTTTCCGTCGTCGTCGACGTGTTGGTCAAGCTGATCGTCTCGGGGGGCAGGTGAACCAACGACATGGCACGTTCCTGGTATGCCGTCCACACGATCTCGGGCCACGAGAACAAGGTCCGCGACCTGCTGACCCGTCGCGCGCAGGTCGAGGGGTTTTGGAACTTCGACCTCTATGACATCCTGATCCCCACCGAACAGGAAGCGGCCACCCGGGCCGGGAAGCGCGTGACCCGCGAGCGAAAAGTCTTCCCTGGCTATATCCTGGTGCAAATGAATTTGACGGACGAGACCTTCAAGCTAGTCAAAGGCACGTCCGGCGTCACTGGTTTCGTCAGTAGCGGGAACAAGCCCATCCCGATGGAGGATTACGAGGTCAATCGGATCCTCAACAACCTGGAGAAGTCGAAGGAAGCCCCCAAGGTCGCCTTCGACAAGGGCGACATCATCCGCGTCATCGACGGCCCGTTCTTGGACTACACGGGCAGGGTGGAAGAAGTCAACCCAGAAAAGGAAAGGTTGAAGGCAATGATCTCCATTTTTGGCCGGGACACCCCGGTCGAACTAGAGTTCAACCAGGTCGAAAAGGACTGAACCCGCCGCCAATTGGCCCGTTTGAGAGACCAACTGGCAGCGGCCACCGTACCTAACCATAACCTTGGCGGCAAACCGCTAAAGGTACAGTCTCGCGAAAGGAAACGCCCTGTGATCTGGTTTACTGTCCTTGCCCTCGTCCTCTTCAGCGTCGTCTTTGCCAGTGTCATTGAGGGCCTTTTCCACCAATACATCCTGCACACGCCCCAGAAGAAAATCCTTGGCGGCAAGCTCTACGCGGCATTCGACAAGCACGCGCTACAGCACCATCCGGAGTATCGCGAGGACGATTACCACAAGGTCCCCGACCACCACGAGAACCCGATCAGCCTTGGACCGCTCATGTGGCCGGCGACAATGCTCGTCACGTCGCCGATCACGATCGCGCTGTGGTTCTGGCTCGGACCGGTCGCGCTCGTCTTTCCTGGGACGCTGACCCTCTACTACGTGATGTACGAGTTCTTGCATTGGCACATGCACTTCCCCAAGGCCGACGGAAGCCCACGTTGGTATCACAAGTACCCGCCGACCAAGAATCTCTTCGACTGGTTTGACAAGCGGCACTATGCCCATCACATGATCGACGACACGAACTTCAACGTCGTCCTGCCGTTCTATGACTGGGCCATCGGCCACTACACGATGGACCACAACAAGTTGCCGTGGGGCATCCGCCGACGCAAACGCCGTGCCATGGCCAAGAGCGAGAAACTCCGGCAAGAGTACGCGTCCAAGATCGGAAAGGAATAGCCTGGCTTCTCTTGGGAGAGCCTGTTTGATGGCCCGCCCCTCAGCCCAAAGCTGAGGACACCTGGTCGTCCTCGTCTTCCAGTGTGCTGTAGTAGTAGGGCGTGGCAGACTCGAACTCTCCGGCGCAGGTGTCGACCATTTTGTAGACGTTCCTGCGCTCGCTCGCCTCGATGTCCTCGGCGTGATCAGAGGCCAGGGGCCCGAGTATCTCACGAACCGCCCTGGCCGGGATACCAAGGGACAAGGCGCGATTGACAGACGCCTGGGTCTCTTCCCTTCGCTTTCGACCATAGGAAGAGTGCCGAAGCTCCTCGGTCACAACCATGATCCGAAGGATCTTGCGCAAGAACCACCGGTCCACGCGGCTGTGACGATAAACCTCGTCAAGGCTCCACCCTCGGCGCAAGGCCTCGGCAAGGGCCCAAAGTCGCTCGTCGGTAGGCTTGGTTATCGCTTCTCTCAAGGCGTCGTCGTCGCATGCTTCCGGCGCGAATCGCGGGTGACGGAGGTCTTTGCACTTCACCTCCAATCCACGGACGGCCTTGAGCAATGCCGCCTCGAACGTCCGGTCGATCGCCATGACCTCGCCAGTGGCTTTCATCTGGGTCGTCAGGCGCCGGTCTCCGCCTCCAAACTTGTCAAAGGGCCAGCGGGGGATCTTGACCACACAATAGTCCAGTGCTGGCTCAAAGCACGCCTTCGTGGTCTTGGTGACCGCGTTCTCAATCTCATCGAGGGTCTTGCCGACCGCGATCTTGGCTGCGACACGGGCGATGGGGTAGCCCGTCGCCTTGGAAGCTAGAGCCGATGACCGGGAGACTCTCGGGTTGACCTCGATGACGTAGTAATCGAAGCTGTCGGGGTTGACGGCGAGCTGGACGTTACAGCCGCCTTCGATTTTGAGCGCGCTGATGATCTTGAGAGAAGCCGTCCGCAACATGTGATATTCAATGTCGCTCAGAGTCTGGGACGGGGCGACGACGATGGAGTCGCCGGTGTGGACGCCCATCGGGTCGAGGTTCTC
>CAYVHL010000012.1:0-47958 GCA_964451255.1 uncultured Fimbriimonadaceae bacterium | reverse complement strand
CGGTTCTTCCGTCCGCCCTACGTTGGCCCGAGCGGATGGATCGGCGTCATCCTTGAAGAAGAGCTCCAGGTGGATTGGGACGAGGTCGCCGACATCCTCGCCCAAGCCCATGCGCTCACCGCGCCAAGGGTCAAGAAGCGGCCCTAAGCCACCTGTCTGATGAGTCGGTAAGGTCATCGGTATGGCGACGCAAGAGTTTTCCTTCGACATCGTGTCGAAAGCCGACATGATGGAGGTCAAAAACGCGGTCAACCAGGCCACCAAAGAACTCGACAACCGCTACGATTTTCGAGGCAGCATGGCGTCGATCAGTCTGGAAAAGGACGAGATCAACCTTGTCGCGGACGACGAGTTCCGGATGGAACAGCTCCGCGAGATCGTGGTCTCCAAACTTCTCAAACGCGGCATCGAATACAAGATGGTCGAACAAGGCAAGGTCGAGCCCGGTAGCGGGATCAGCGTCAAGCAGAAGCTCACGTTCAAGAACGGCATCCCTCAGGAACAGGCCAAGGCGCTGGTCAAGCAGATCAAAGAAAAGGGGCTCAAGGTCAACGCCCAGATCCAAGGCGAGGAGGTCAGAGTTAGTGGCAAGGCAAAAGATGAGCTACAGAAGGCCATCCAGTTCGTGAAGGGGCTGGATCTGCCTTATTCGGTTGATTTCGTCAACCTCAAATAGTTTCGAAAGTCCCCTCCGCCCCCGAGCTGGGATGTGCCATTCGTCAAGCAGGCTGGTGACCTCCTTAGTCTGCCGCCCATAATAGGTGCGTGTCCGATATCCCATCCAAGCTGGAAGAACTCGCCGACCTAATGGACGAGTTTGGTCTGGAGTCGGTCAAGTACAAAGACGGCGACACTGTACTAGAGCTTTCCTACGCCTTGCCGGTGCAGGCTGGGGCGGCCCCTGTCGTCACCACAACCGCCCCGGTCGTCAAGAGGCAACCCAAAGCAGTTGTCACACCAGCACCTGCTAACAAGGGCATCCCGATATCGAGCCCGATGACGGGCGTCTATTACACGTCGCCCAATCCGGGCGACCCGCCATTTGTCAAGGTGGGCGACCACGTCAGCGCTGGCCAAGTGGTAGGGCTCATCGAAGCGATGAAGGTCTTCAACGAAATCTTGTCAACCGTCACTGGCACGGTCACGGAAACTAACGCGAACAATGGCCAACTTGTCCAACCTGGCGACCCCCTCCTCTACATTGGCTGAACCTCGGAATGTCCGCGTCGCCATTCTTGGCTTCGGCACGGTGGGTGAAGGCACCTATCGGATGGTCAAAGACAATGAGGCGGCTGTTCTGAACAAGGCGGGCGCGAGAATCGAGGTCGTGGGCATCGGCATTCGAGACAAGACCAAGCCACGGAGCCTGCCACCGGGGATGTTCACGACCGACTTGTTCGATCTTGTCACCCGCGAAGACGTGGACGTGGTCCTTGAACTCATTGGTGGCGAAGACCCGGCCCGAGACCTGATCGAAACCGCGCTTCGCGCCGGAAAGCACGTCGTCACCGCAAACAAGGAACTTGTCGCCAAGCATGGTTCCAGGCTGACAGCCTTGGCGCGGGACTCCGGACTGGACATGCATTTTGAGGCCGCCGTAGCCGGTGGAATCCCGGTCGTCCAACCGCTCAAACACCAACTCGCCGGAAACGACGTGCTCAAGCTCATGGGCATTCTGAACGGCACGACGAACTACATCCTTACCCAGATGTCGTCGACAGGCATGGAGTTTGAGACTGCCCTGGCAGAAGCCAAGGCGAAGGGTTACGCGGAGGCGGACCCGACTAACGATGTCGATGGGTTTGACACGATGTACAAGATCGCCGTGCTCGCGGCCATCTCGTTCGGAAAACAAGTGCCGCTCGAGCACGTGTACCGAAGGGGGATCCGCGATGTCAGCGCGGTGGACATGAAGTACGCCGAAATGCTCGGATACCGAATCAAGCTCCTGGGTATTTGTGAAGCCACCGGCGACGACTCGATCCTTGTCCGGGTTCACCCTGCGCTCATTCCTAAGGACCACCAATTGGCGCATGTCGAAGACGTCTACAACGCGGTCTGGATTCGGGCTGATTTCGCCGGAGACCTCATGTTCAGCGGACGTGGTGCTGGTGCAGATCCCACCGCCAGCGCCGTCGTCGGCGATCTCGTGGACGTTGTGCGCAACATCATGGTGGGTGGATCGGGCAGCGCGATCCCTTACGGCACAGGGCAAATCGTCTCGTCGATCGATGACCTGACGGCCCGCTATTACTTGCGTATGGAGGTCGTCGACCAACCAGGAACCTTGGGTGAGATAGCCACCGAGTTCGGACGTGGAGGCGTTGGCCTCGCCGCCATGGAGATGCGGGTCAAGGACGGACAGGGGCTCGGCGAAATCGTATTCTTCACCCATCCTGGCCGGGAAGGCAATTTCGTCTCCGCTCTGGAGAAGGTCAAGGCGTTACCGGCCGTCCGTAAGATTGAAAGCTGGATCAGGGTGGAGGAATGACCCGTGTCGCTCTTGCCCAGTCAGACGTCGCCTACGGGAACCTGAAAGCCAACATCGGCCGTGCGGCCGATTGGCTTGAAAGAGCCAGTGCTGAAAATGCAGACTTGCTGGTCCTTCCCGAAGCCTTCTTGACCGGCTATGCCGCGCCGACACTTGAAGGAGCCGAGCAGATTGCCATTGAGGTGGAAGCCGACGAGGACTTGACCGTCACCCGGTGGGACGCGTCGCTCGACGAGATGCAGCGCCTGGTCGACGACAAAAGCCTCCACACAATTGTGGGATTTGCTGGTCGAGACCAGGCGGGCCTTTATAACGGGGTGATGCTACTCTTGCCTCGTGCGCCGGCCAGGCTCTACCGCAAGACCCATCTGCCGTTCCTCGGGTTCGACCGCTTTGCCAGGCCCGGCGACAAACTGGTCGTCTGGGACACCGATTTTGGCAAGATCGCCCCCCTGATCTGTTTTGACCTACGTATCCCGGAGGCGGCCCGGGCACTCGCCCTTATGGGCGCTGAACTCATCGTTGTCCCCACAAATTGGCCGAACCTTTCTTCGGTGACACCGAGACACATCGCGCCCGCCCGGGCGGCCGAGAACAAGGTCTACCTGGCCGCGTGTGACCGGGTAGGAGATGAAAACGGACAGCACTTCATTGGCATGAGCGCAGTCTTCGATCCGTTCGGCGAAGAAGTCGTCCGGGGCGGGGAGGACGAAGAGTTCCTGGTCGCCGACATCGACCTCGCCACCACCAGGAACAAGCGTTCTGTCATCACGCCGGGTGAGTATGAGATCGACCCCTTTGCGACACGCCAGCCTGAGTTGTACGCCAGTCTGACTTATGACCCGACAGCCTAGTCGTCGTCATACAGGGAATAATGCAGGCAATGAGTCTGCTGCCCTTGCTTGCGCTGGTACTCGCCCCAAATGTGAGTGTCGACACGCTGCTCCCCGAGATGAACGACCTGCACCGGCTCTACAAGCCGCCAGTTCCGACCTACACGTGTAGCCAAGCCAGCAGCTACGACCGCCGAAGCAAGTCCCCAGGTAACAGCGATTGGTTTGCAAACGGCGACGCGGGCCACTTCGTCAGGCAAGAACAGGTCGCAAACCGCGTCGAATATGTTCTGGCCGACCTGAAGGGCCCCGGGGCGGTCGTACGCATTTGGTCAGCCAACCCGGCTGGCGTCGTGCGCTTCTATTTCGATGGCGAGTCCACACCCAGAGTGCAGGAGAGGCTTGCGGATCTTCTCAGTGAGAGGCACGCGCCGTTTGGATACGAATCTTCAAGTGGCCGGAACCTATACTTCCCCTTCCCTTACTCGAAGAGCCTCAAGATCACCGTTGATGATTCAGAGAAGGACTCTAACCGCATTTACTACCATGTCGGGTACCGGACTTACACCGAACCGGTGAACGTCCAGACATACACTCCCGGCGACCTTGAGAACCGGGCGCATGGCAGCGAAGCCGTCGCATTCACGAAGCTCAACCGCATCGAAGCCAAATCCAAGCCAAGGAGCAAGACAATGAAGCTCTATCGGGGGCAGTCCGATTCCATGTCGATCGACGGAGCCGGTGTCGTCGAACAATTGACCCTACAGGTGACACCGACTTGGGCGATGGGACGCATCGGCCCCATCAACTCGCGCCTGCGACACCTTGAACTTCAGATCGACTTCGATGGCGAAAAGTGCGTGAGGGTGCCCGCCGCTGACTTCTTCGGTTGCCCTCCCGGGCTCACGCCCTATCAGACGATGGTCACGAAGATCGATGCGACGGGAAGGTTGACCGCGCTTTGGAAGATGCCGTTCGCAAAAAAGGCGACCTTCCGACTTGTGAATCACGCGGAACAGGACGTCACCGCCACCCTCACGGCGATGGTCTCGGACCGGCGTGTCCGTGAGCCCTTCTACCGGTTCCACGCTCAATGGACCTGCGACAACTCCGGTACAAGGCCGTTCCGAGACATGACGTTTCTGGATACGCTGGGATCGGGAATGTACGTAGGAACGGGGTTGGCTGTAGGCAATGCCAACGGGTACTGGTGGGGTGAAGGCGACGAGAAAGTCTGGGTCGATGGAGAGTCCTTCCCCAGCACGTTCGGCACAGGCACAGAGGACTACTTCGGCTACGCATGGAGTTCACCTGCCTTGTTCGAGGAGCCGTATCATGCCCAACCCCGTGCAGACGGACCGGCGAACGGCGGCCAAGTCGCCAATGTGCGATGGCACGTCATAGACTCCATCCCCTTCACAAAGGAACTCAAGTTCCAGCTCGAAGCATGGCACTGGAAGGCGGACGACTCCTGCAGTTGGGCCGGCACCGCATTTTGGTATGGAACTCGCGGCTCGACTCAAGCGAAGGCCGTGGATCTCTCCAAGCTGACCCCAGTGGAACACATCCCGAACAAACCGGTGGTCGGAGCCATTGAAGGAGAGGGTCTACCCGTCTTGGAGCACGTTGGGGGGAACCTCGAGCATCAGGGAGGCTTCGCCAACCTTTCAGGCGACTATCAACTCTGGTGGACAGACCCGAACCCCGGCGATCACCTGACCCTCCAGATCAACGTACCGAAATCCGGAACCTACGAGCTGATCGGCAATTTCTGTTTCGCCCGAAACTACGGTATCCATCACCTCTATCTGGACGATGTCGACTTGGGTGAGCACGACTTCTTTGGCGAGCTGGGTTGGAAGCTCGTCTCGCTCGGCAAGCACGAACTGAAAGAGGGACCCCACAGGCTCAGAGTGGTGGCTGTCGGCGACAACCCGAAAGCAGACCCGAAGAACCATATGTTCGGATTGGACTACCTCTTGCTGAAATGAGGCTACGCGCCAGACCGGTCATCCTGTAACATAGCGGAAGCTACAGAGGGGAGCAAGTCGAATGGGCAACGTCAGTTCTGATAACTACAACTGGGGCGCGGCAAAGCGGTTCCGTCTGATCATCCGGGAACAAGGGCAGTCGCGCGAGATGGGCGGCAACGAAATGTCGCTCGCGGTCGGCATCGTGGACAACATCATGATGCAGGCGCTGGACACCAAGGCCAGCGACATCCACTTGCAACCTGAACGTGACCAGCTCAGGATCAGATTCCGTCAAGATGGCGTCCTGCACGACAACGGGCAGCTGCCTCCCGAACAAGCAGCGAACGTCCTCGCGAGGTTGAAACTTTCCGCCGGTATGCGGATCGACGAACAGCGTGAGCCGCAGGACGGCCGCATCGATATGGAGTACGACGGACGTAGACTGGCCGCCCGTGCCTCCTGTGTGCCGACCCTGAACGGCGAAAAGTTCGTCATGCGTCTCCTCGACCCGAACGCGATGAAGGTCGACCTGGATGTGCTCGGCATGCCCAAGGAAGTCAGAGACCTCTGGGTCAAGGCCGTACAAGTACCTTACGGCCTGATTCTCGTGACTGGCCCGACCGGTTCCGGAAAGACCTCGACGCTCTATGCGAGCCTCAACCAGCTTGACTCCAAACGTCGGAACATCGTGACCGTCGAGGATCCGGTCGAGTACGAGTTCGAGCACAACATCGCCCAAGTGCAGGTGAATGACAAGGTTGGCTTCCCCCGGGTCATGCGCTCGTTCCTCCGTCAAGATCCCGACGTCATGATGGTGGGCGAAATCCGCGACCCTGAATCCTTGGCGATCGCCATCCAAGCCGGCCTGACGGGCCACTTGGTACTCAGCACCCTCCACACAAACAACGCCATCGAATCCATCGGCCGTATGGTCGACATGGGCGGGGAGGCCTACCTGATCTCCGGTGTCTTGGTAGCAGTCATGGCCCAACGTCTCGTCCGTCGCAACTGCACCAAGTGCGCCGAGCCCTTCCCCTACCCACGGGAAGACCTTGAGCAACTCGGCATCAAGGCAGAGGACATGGCGGGCGCGAACCTCCTAAAGGGCAAGGGGTGCCCCGAGTGCCGTGGCACGGGGTTCAAGGGCAGGATCGGTGTCTACGAACTCATCATGGGGAACCGTGAGTTGAAGCAAGCGATCTGGAAGGAGGCTGGCTACAACGAGCTCCTTGAAGTCTCCCGGCGCCAAGGGTTCCGAACGATGCTGGAGGACGGGAAGGCAAAGGTGTTGAGTGGCGTCACGACTCCAGACGAAGTGATGAAAGCCGTCCTGACACAAGCGGTCGACTGATCATTTTCGACCCTCTCGGTGTACATTGAGTAAATGGAGGCGTCAATGCGCCGGATACTCTCGGTCGGCGGTGCGCTCGTCGCCTTGACCTTAGCAGGTGTCTATGGCAGCCGTACAGCCACCGCTTTCGCAAAGGACAAGCGCGAAATGCGGGATCCGATCAGCCGACTTCCTGCGCTCAGGCTTCGGGGCGCCGAATTAGGTCTGGCCACATCCGAAGTCCCTGAACAAGCCCGGCAGGATGGCGACGCGAAACCGTATATCGAAGAGTTCAGAGCCTTTCTGCTCGCCCATCGCGACCTTGCCCAAGCCACCTCTGGCCTGAAGGACAGCAAGAACATTGAGGGCATCAAGGACTCTTCGAAGCTCCTCTCGCTCGTTGACAAGGTCATTAGCGCCAAGAGCTACCAGCCCGACCAGAAACTGGACAAGCATTCGGTCTTCCACTCAGTGGACCGGACCCCGGAACGGGTCATCACGCGTGTCTCGACAGCGGTTGCCTATCGCGACACACTCGACGGAAAGTTAGACCAGGCGCTGGCAACCTTGGACAAAGCCGCCACGTTTCTGGGGTACTTATCCGACTGCACCGATGGCAACGGGGTTATAGCTTGGTACGGTGGTGTCCGAGAAGTCGCGACCGCTGTGACGCACCTCCTGACCGCGCCAGGATTGACGAACGCCCAAATTGACCGGGCCGCCGATTGCATGGTCAAACTCCAGAAGTGCCCCGACATCAAGGGTATCTGCCGGCGCATGATGAACGAGCTTGTCATGGCCACCCGAGGCATCGACACGTTCACCCCGGACATGTTTGCGACTTTGAACATGAACACGGTGAACACGCACGACCCGAAGACGGACGCAAGTTCAAAGGAGGCCATGGAGTCTGGATTGCTCGCATATTGGACAGAGGCGATCGACATAGCCAGGGTCAAATCCTCGACTCCGCTCGAACGGGGTCTGGTCATCGACAAGAAGGCCCTACAGCTACAAAAGGAGGACAGGGTGGACCGGTACATGGTCCGCACGATCTCACCCACAGTCTTCCAGCTTGGTCAGACCATCACTTTGGCCAACGAGATCAACCTCTGCACGCTCGTCTTGACCCAGGTTGCTAGAGAACGTCTTGCCTCCGGCGCTTATCCGCGTGTGATGTCCTCGGCGCAACTCACAAGGGCAATCGACGGCTGCACCTACAGTGCCGAGTACAAATATGACCAGACGCATCCGGCTGCGGTCTCAAGCGACGTCCCGATGACCAACTACGACCTCTCCCGTCACGTGTCGGTCGAGCCGTCAAACGGAGTCTTGGTCAATCTGTAGCCCTTCGCGAATCGATCACAAGCGTGACCGGTCCGTCGTTCAGGATCTCCAGCTTCATGTCGGAGCCGAAGACGCCACTGGCGACGTTTCCGAGAAGCCTCTCCAACTCGGCCAAGAACGCGTGGTAGAGCCTCTCGCCGACTTCATATGGCGCGGCCCTAACAAAACTTGGCCGCCGGGAAGACCATGCGTCACCATAGAGGGTGAAATTGCTGACCACCAAGACCTGAGGCTTGTCCGACGTCCTGATGTCGGCCAAGGACAGGTTCATCTTTCCCGCGTCGTCATTGAAAATCCTTAGACCGACGACCCGATCGGCCAAACGTCGCGCGTCCTCTTCCTTGGAGTCATGGCCGGCCGCCACCAGAACCACGAGTCCCTCCCCGATCTCACCGACTACCTCGCCGTCCACCACGACGCGGCCCCATGCCGCGCGTTGGACGACCGCCCTCACTTCCCTCCCCGCCCCATTACGCGCAGGATGGAGATCACGTCGTTATAGTTGCTGATCTTGGCCATCAAGTCACGCAGATGCTGGGTGTCTCTGACGTCGAGTGTGACGTCTATTTCAGCAGTGTGGTTTGCCAAGGTCTGGATCTTCGCCGCGCTCACGTTGGTCTTGGATTCGCCGAATATCGTCGAGATGTCCATGAGCAGACCCTGGCGGTCGCCACAAATGACCTTGATGTCGATCGGATAATAGGTGCCGTCGCTGGGCCACCTTATCGGGATGACCCGATCCGCCTCTGCTTCCTCTAGCTTACTGATGTTCGGACAAAGTTTGCGGTGCAAGACGATGCCTCGCCCCCGACTCACAAAGCCGACGACCTCCTCTCCTGGCAACGGCTGGCAACACTTGGCCCGCTTCAGTTCCACATTGTCGATCCCAGAGGTGATGACCGTCGGTTCGACTGCGCTCGGACGTGCCTTGAATATGGGATGTTCTTGCGGCTCTTTGACCGTCGTCTTGAGGCGGTCGACCACCGCCTGGACGCTGGTGAGTCCGGCTCCGACGCGGGCGAACACGTCGGACGCGTTCTCACAATTGGCGACGTGCTTGACGACCTCGGCCATCTTGTCCTCGCCAAGATAGAGGCGAGGATCCATGCCTTGGGAGCGCAACTCTTTCTCCACCGCTTCTTTGCCACGGTTCGCACTAGCATCCTTGTTCTTTCGTCGAAAGTACGCGCGAAGCTTCGTCCTCGTTTGGGGGCTCTTGGCGTGCTCCAGCCAGTCAAGGCTAGGCTGGGCGTTGCTCCGGCTGACGAGTTCCACGACGTCGCCATTCTTGATCTCGGTGCTGAGCGGCAACATGTTGCCGTTGATCTTCGCGCCGATCAGAGTCAGGCCGAGGCTTGAGTGGACTCGGAACGCAAAGTCGATCGGTGTGGATCCACGTGGAAGAGCTATGACGTCGCCTTTAGGCGTAAAGGCAAAGACTTGTTCGCTGAACAGGTCGGTGCTGACGCTCCGCAAGAAGTCCGATGAAGTCTGGTTGTCGCTGGACCAGTCGAAGAGTTGGCGACGCAGGTTGCCGAACCTGTCGTCTTCTTGTGCCGCCTTGCCTTCTTTGTACCCCCAGTGCGCGGCAACCCCATACTCCGCCACTTCGTGCATGTGCATGGTGCGAATCTGAATCTCCAAAGGCGCCTTTCCAGGGCCGAGCACCTTGGTGTGCAGCGATTGATATCCGTTTGGTTTCGGGCTTGCAATGTAGTCATAGAACAGGCCCGGCATGGGCAACCAAAGCTCGTGGACGACGCCCAATGCCAGATAGCATTGATATGTCTCCTCGACGATGACCCTAAGGGCGATGATGTCGTAAATCTCCTCAAAGGGGATCCCTTGCTGGACCATCTTGTTGTAGATGCTGAAAAGGTGCTTTGGGCGCCCGTTGATCTTGGCTCCCGTCAAACCCCGCTCATCCAAATGGTCGCGAAGGGATCTCATGGACTCGTCAAGTTGCTGTTCGCGCTCTGCTCGGGTCGCCGCGACAAGCTCGCTGATGCGATAGAACTCGTCCGGGTGCAGAATCTTGAACGCCAAGTCCTCTAGTTGCCACTTGATTTGCCAGATCCCCAACCGCGCTGCAAGAGGGGCATAGATGTCAAGCGTCTCGTTGGCGATCCGCGTCTGCTTCTCCGGGGGCAACGCTCCCAGGGTACGCATGTTGTGGAGCCGGTCGGCAAGTTTGATGACGATGACCCGGAAGTCCTTGGCCATCGCCAGGAGCATCTTCCTTAGAGTCTCGGCCGCCCTGTCGGTCTCTGCCACCCGCCTTTGCCTGGCGTTTGCGTCCGGATTGATGTTGAGTTGGAGCTTCGTCACCCCTTCGACCAGCTCCAAGACTGTCGTTCCAAACTGTTGGGCTATCTGCTCCGGCCCCAATTGTGTGTCTTCAAGAACGTCGTGAAGGACGGCCGCGACGATGGAGTCCTGGTCCATGCCCAGTTCGGCCACGATTTCGGCAACTTCGAACGGATGCAGAATGTAGGCCTCTCCGCTCTTTCGAGTCTGGCCCTCATGCGCCTTGATAGCGGTCTCCCCTGCCCGCCGGATAACTTCCAGGTCGGCGTCGGGACGAGAGTTTCCGACGGCCGTCAAAAGCCGATCGAGCCCGTCGTCAACGGGCCCTGTACTGGGGCTTTCAAAGGGCGTGGCCATCGTGACCTCGAGCCTTCGCCGTTGAAGGGGTCACCTATTATAGTCCTTCTTGGACCCTTCGACTTCGAGATGACGTCTCACGGCTTCGGCCTGCTCGGGAGTATCGACACCGGCCATGGCGTCAGATCCGAGACTCATCTTAATCTTTACTCCGTTTTCAAGGAACCGGAGTTGCTCCAAGGACTCAGCCGTCTCGAGCGGTGTGGGCGCCCACGTGGCGAAGGCGAGCAAGGCGTCCCTTCGGTAGGCGTAGAGACCGACGTGTTTCCTGAGGCCGTCCGTACGCTGGTTGCGCGGAAACGGGATGGGAAATCGGCTGAAGTAGAGAGCAAAGCCTTGAGTGTCGACGACCACTTTGACAACCGACGGGTTCTCCGCATCTTCTGGCTGGCACACCGCCATGACTGAGCCCATTTGAACGGTTGGATCCTCGAGAAGCGGTCGGGCGCAGAGACCGATGCTCTCCGGCGCGACCATGGGCTCGTCACCCTGGACATTCACATAGACTTCGGCATGGACCGCTTCTGCCACTTCAGCGATTCGATCCGTGCCGCTCAAATGGTCGCTCCGTGTCAAGACTGCTTCGCCGCCAAAGCCCCGGACAACATCGACGATCTCTTGGTCGGGTGTCGCGACGAGAACAATGTCGCCGACACCGCTGGCCATCGCCCGTTCGCGCACCCACTGGACCATCGGCTGGCCGTTCAGGTCGACCAACGGCTTGCCATAAAACCTGGTACTGGCCATTCGGGCCGGGATGACCACTGCGCACCGCACGAGCCAGATAGTACCGGGCAAAGAAACGGCCCGACCGCGGGAGGCGGCCGGGCTTGGTTCTGGTATTCACCAAGGAGACGGGTTCATCAAAATCCGCCTCAAAAGAAACGGGTTCCTAAAACCCGGCTTCTCCTTGGTGGTTGCGCTTGTTACTGTCCATGAATGGGCACCACCTCCTGCGTGATTGGGATAGTCGCCGGACGATTCCGGCGCCATTAGTATAGACGCCGTCGGCGCAATTTCCGTTTCCCTTACTTTCCCCTTTGGAACAAGTCGTCGGCGCTTGCGGAATCCTCTGTGGCAGACGCTGCGTCCATCCGGAAGAAGTCCATCAGTTGCTTCACCCCAATAGCGACGGAGAAGGACTGGGCGCCGTCTGGATTGAGGGTGGAGCACAGCATGAGGCGATCCTGCCTGTCCTCCCAGAAGTAATACTGGACTCGCGAACTGGTGACCGATTTTGCTTCACCAAAGCGATCTGAGAACAACTTCTTCAAATCGTCGAACGCCTGCTGGTCGGCGTTTTCGTAGGTGTCCAACGCAAGCAGCACTTTACGCTTCGTCGCGATGACGCCGAACGCCCGTCCGGAAGTCTCCCATCCGTAGCATTGGTAGCTGGCGTCCAGGCCCGGCGGCAGCCTGTTCACGCTCGTGGATTTTTCCGGGTGCTTGAATCCATCTGCATTCAATGCCAGATCCAAGTCTTCGCCCACGTAAAGCCTGTCACCACCGGAGACCATGAAGAGCTTGCTGACGTCAATGTCATCCGGGATGTCCGGGGCTGTGTCCCGGGTTTTCGGCGCGGACTTCCCGTTGGACGCACTAACCTCTGCCGGTGACACCGCGCCGCAACCCCACAGGGCGGCGAGACTAAACGACAGACACAACGCGATAGCGTTGCGTCCCAGCCGGGGCCAGGACCTCGACCTCATCGCCTGCCTCTTTGTCGATTAGGGCCGAGCCCATCGGGCTGTCGACCGAGACCTTGTCGTTGCCAGGGTCGGCCTCGAAGGCCCCGACCAATTCGATGGTGAGCGAGTCGCCCCATTCCAAATCCTCCAGTGTCACTTTACTGCCCAAATGGGCCTTGCCTTCACCAACCATCGATCGGTCGATGACCTTTGCCATTTGCAACGTGTGCTCTAACTCGGCTATCCGCGACTCCAGCCTAGTCTGGTTGAGCTTGGCCTCATGGTACATGGCGTTCTCTTTCAGATCGCCGTGGCTCTTTGCCTCGCGGATGTTATCAGCGACCTTCTGGCGCTCGGAGCCCTTGAGCTCTTCGAGCTCCTTCTTCAGCCGCTCGTACCCCTCTTGTGACAACAAGACCTCGTGGGACATGGGAGATGGGAGTATATCATGGGAGCCCTAGATGTCCAAGGACGGCCCTCCAACTCTTCCTCGCGTGACGGTCGTCGTCGTCAGCTATAACACCAAGGACCTGCTTCGGACGTGCCTCGCCGCCTTACAGGATGTCCACGAGGTCGTCGTTGTCGATAACGCGAGCATGGACGGTTCTCCCGCGATGGTGGAGGCTGAGTTTCCGCGTGCCAAGCTGATCGCCAATAGGTGCAACGTGGGGTTCGGGGTAGCTAACAATCAGGGCCTCGATGAAATGTCCGGGGACGTGGCTCTTCTGCTCAACTCCGACGCCATGCCGCAACCCGGAGCCATCTCCAGACTTGCCGAAGCCATGTCAGATCCATCCGTGATCGGCTGCGGCGGCCGCTTGCAGTTCCCAGATGGGAGAGATCAACCATCGGCGTGCTCAAAACTGACGCTTTGGCGGGTCTTCTGCGAACAGACGTACATGGAGAAACTGTTCGCGCGCTCGAGGGCCCTCAACAGCTACTGGTTGAGTCGTTGGTTGCCTCGGGACCAGACCTCCGAAGTAGAGCAGGTCATGGGTGCGTGCCTCATGTTTCGTCCAGTGGAAAGGTTTGATCCGAGATTCTTCCTCTACTGCGAGGACACCGAGCTCTGCCTTCGCCTGCGGAGACACGGGAGCATTCTGTTTGTGCCCGACGCGCTCTTCACCCATCACCTCGGAGCAAGCACAGCAGGAACCCGTTGGGAATCAGTAGCCAGATACAACCGAGGCAAGGAGCTCTATTTTTCCATCCACGGATCAAAGATCGCGGCGGCGATCTGTTGGACGCTGGATCGGAGCGGCGCCCTGCTCAGGTTGCTCACGCACGCTCTGATGTTCAACCGGGCTAAGGTCAAACTGTGGTGGAAAGTCCTTACAGCCCCTGTGTCGGGGCCGCTCCTTCCGCCTGATAGCTCGCCAACACCGTCTCGGGATCCCCGTCCATGACCACTTCCCCGCTCTTGAGCCACACGCAACGGTCCGCGACCTGACGGACCGAGGCCGCATTGTGCGAGACGAACAAGATCGTCCCTCCGCTTCTGCGAAAGTCATCAATGAAGTCGTAGCACTTCTTTTCAAACGCATAGTCTCCGACCGCAAGGACTTCATCAACAATGAGGATCTCCGCGTCCACGTGTGCGGCGACTGAGAAGCCTAAGCGAGCCAACATGCCGCTGGAGTAGGTCCGAACTGGTGCGTCAATGTGATTCTCAAGCCCGGCAAACTCAATGATCGCCCCCATGCGCTCCTTGACCTGCTTGCGCGTCAGGCCGAGGATCATGCCGTTGAACAACACATTGTCGAAACCTGTGAGGTCTGGATGGAACCCTGCACCCAGTTCGAGCAACGGTGCCAGCCGGCCGCTAACGGTGATAGTGCCCGATGTCGGCTTATAGATGCGCGAGATCAGGGCCAACATCGTGCTCTTGCCTGCCCCGTTCCGTCCCACCAGGGCAACGCTTTCGCCACGTTTGATCTCCAGAGAGACACCCTTCAGTGCCTGTAGCTTTTCCGTCCGCTTCTTTCGCCACCAGAGGACGAGAGTCTTCAAGGACGCCGCCCCGGAGTGAGAAAGGACAAACTCTTTGTGCACGTCAACTAGTTTGACGAGCGTGTTGCTCATGGGCGCTCCACAAACTTCCACTTCACCCGGTTGAAATAAGCATATCCGCCGACAAGCGCGATCACAGAGACAGCCGTCGCGACTCCAAACAGCACCCAATCGACAGACCTGAAAGGCACCATCGTGGCGACGCCGTTCCGGATCACTTGCACATCACCAGGTGCCACCAACGTCTTTCGGTAGACCGTACAGAGTTCGGCCACCGGATTCAGCATGAAGACCGTATAGAGCAGGTCTCCTGTATGACCGTACTTCCGCGTCGCTTCGAACACCGTCTCTGCAAAGTACATGACCGGTGTCAGGAAGAATGCCAAATAGAGAAAGATCGTCAAGGCGTACTTGACATCCTCGTAGAACACGTTGAGCGCAGAGAAAATCAGAGAAACCCCGGTGGCCAATGAGAAATGGATCACCAGAAGCACCGGCAGAAAGACAACCCGCCAGCTGACCGGGAACGCCCCCATTCCAGTCACCATCCACACGATAAAGACGAAGACAAAATACACCGCCAACGCGATCAGGAAATGGATCGCGTTGCTGATGACCGAGGCAAGGGGCAAGATTTCCCTTGGGAAGTAGACTTTGCGAACGACCGGCAATGCGGCCAAGACGGATTGCGACGAGTCCAATATCGCCAGTTGGAAGAACATATATGGCAGATAGGCCGCAAGGATATACAAACTGGCACTAGGCGTGTTGTTCTGCATCACATACTTGATGACAAGGCTCAACACCGCGACGGTGACCAAAGGGTTCAGGAGAGACCAGAGAATCCCGAAGAGACTGTTCTTATAGCGGATGCGCAGCTCTCGTTCGACCATCGCGCCGAGGAGTTCGCGAAAGCGCCAAAGCTCCCTCAAATCCTCGCGCATGAGCCCGATTTTACTCGCCCTGCTTGACGTCAAGGACTTTGATGTCGATTGTGAGGGGCACTCCTGCAGGGAGCAAGCCTCGGACGCCCGACGTGCCTCCAGTCGAGTGCTTGTCCACGAAGACCCGGCGTTCTCCATGGGGTCTCATCCCAGCCACAGCGACTGAGAGAAACGGCACGATCCCCTTCTGCCCCAAGACGAACATGTAAGGCTGGCCGATCTTCTCGGTGTCATAGACTACAGCCTCGTCATACTTGGCTCGCAGGTGGATGGTCACCAAGTCGCCAAGCCCCGCTAGGCGTCCCTTTCCGACTTGCTCGTCCAGAACCCGCACGACCACAGGCATTTGAGGCGGGTTCGCGGGCGGAGCCATGGCCATACGCGCCAGTGCCAGACCGACCAAGAAAGCATCCATGCCACCGTTCCAGACGGTGGAAAACTTCCGAAGGACTCAGTCCTCGGCAAGTTGTTTGAGTTCGCCTGTGACCATGAACCCGACCCGTTCGGCGATGTTGACCGCGTGGTCGGCCACCCGTTCAACGTGGTGCACGGCCAACAAGAGCCAACTCGCGGCCACGACCTGGTCGGGCCGGTGGCGCATATAGTCGTGGATCTGTCCGCGCAGATCCCGGTACATCCCGTCTACCTGCTCCTCCAGTTCCTCGACTTCGTTGAGGTGGGTTCCATCGCGCTTGATGAACGCTTGCAGCGCCGAGCGGATCATCTGGCGAGCCAGATTGCTGATCCGGCGCATGTCGACATAGGAGGTCTCACCCATCTCCTTTTCGATTTTCATCCCCGACTTGGCCAAATCTACAGCCAGATCGCCGATCCTTTCCAAGTCGGTCACGATCTTCATGACCGCACCGATCTCGCGCAAGTCGCTGCCCATCGGCTGTTGCAAGGCCAGGATTCGCAGGCACTTTGCTTCAATATCGATATCTAGGCGGTCGATCTCATTGTCGCTCTGCACCACTGCCAGGGCCACGTCGGAGTCTAAGGAGATGAGCGAATCTACGGCGCGACCGACCATCGCGTCAGCTTTGCTTGCCATTTCAAGAACGTCTTGTTCGAGTCCGGCGATCTGCGCGGTATACGCTTGGCGGGCAGGAGTGGGTTGGTCCATCGCTCCGTGACAGACTGGGTAGCCCAGGGTACCTAACAGTATCGGCAAATGGACGCAAAGGTCATAACACCTTCAAGCACCACGCGCGATGACCTCCATGACCGACTGGGGGCGGATCGATCTGTCGGCACCGGTCGTCGGCAAGGGGGCACCTACCCGCAAACCGGCAACCGGTGATCGAACCGTGAGACACGGGCGTCTCACCCTTCACCGGTTCAGGGAGTTGCCCCAGTTTGTCAAGGGTTGGAGCGGAGTCCAAAAGGACACGGGTGTAGGGGTGCATCGGGGCCCCGAAAACTTCTTCGGCGGTACCTTCCTCGACAATCCGACCAAGGTACATCACCGCGACGCGGTCAGCCAGGTACCTGACAGTCAGCAAGTCGTGAGAAATATAGAGGACGGCACACCCGCGGTCACGCTGGATGTCTTTGATCAAGTTCAATATCTGCGCTTGGATACTCAGATCCAGAGCGGCGGTTGGCTCATCGCAAATCAGAAGGGGCGGTCTCAGTGCCAACGCCCGACCGATCGCGACCCTTTGTCGTTGTCCGCCCGAGAGTTGGTGTGGAAACCGGTCGGCTAACGACGGATCTAGGCCGACTTCTAACATCAGGTTGTCTAAGTCGGTCGATCGCCCCGCCAGTTGCAATGGTTCACCGATGATCCGTCTCACGCGCCACATCGGATCGACGCTGGCGAATGGATCTTGCCAAACCATACCGATTTGTGAAGCTTGGTCTGAAGTCGGACGCGAGACCCGCTTTCCACCGACCTCGATGTTCCCGGCGGTCATTCCCTGGAGGCCAAGGACCGCGCGGGCCAAGGTTGTCTTGCCGCAACCAGATTCGCCGACGACGGCCAAGGTCTCACCTGCAGCGACGCTTACCGAAACACCGTCCAAGGCACGGACGTCCCCTGACGGTGACGGAAACGTGACCACGACATCGTTCGCGGTCAAGACCTCGGTGGCTACGGTCTCAGGCATCGATCCCCTTTGGGCCCTTGCTCCACTGGAAGCGCTGGGCAAGCTTTTCGTAGAAGTCTGACTCATCGACACTGACGAGCCTGGTCGTGCGTGGTGAACGGGTGACCTTGACGACGTCCCCGCTCAAGAGGTGCAGGCGGCTTTGGCCGTCACATGAGAGGACGGCGTCGCCGCGCGACTCGATCAGGATTTCTATCGTCGCGTCGGGCCTCGATACCAACGGGCGCGCGGACAGGGTGTGCGGCATGATAGCGACTATCAACATCGCCGCTATCGAGGGGTCGACGACCGGTCCTCCCGCGGAAAGGTTATAGGCGGTCGAACCTGTCGGCGTGGCGACCATGACACCGTCAGCCGGATACCTTGAAAGGATCTTCCCGTTCACCAAGACCTCAAATGTCAGCATCCTGGTTGTCGCCGACCGCTGGACCGCTGTCTCGTTGAGGGAGTGGAGCGTGGCGACGACCTTGTCGCCGCGAAGGATCTCCGTCTGCACCATCATTCGCTCGTCAATGGTCGCCTGATCGTCGAGGAACTGGCTGACGGCCGCCCCGACCTCGTGAGGCAGGCACTGCGTCACGAAGCCAAAACGGCCGTAGTAGACCCCCAAAATCGGCGTGCCGCGCGCCGCGCACATATGGGCCGCACGTATCAGGGTGCCGTCCCCGCCAAAGGTGACCACAAGGTCGCATGCGGGAAACACTTCAGGCGACACGCTCTCTACCCCGATGGCAGACGCAGACTCCCGGTCGGCAAAGACCGCCAGTCCTTTTTGCCTGAGCAAGTCAACCGTCGTGACGGCCGCTTTCACAGCGTCAGGCCGGAACAAGTTCACCAAGAGATGGACGCGCAATTAGAATGTCGACTTGAGGCGGGCCAGGTTCTTTTTGGCCTCTTCGAAGTCGGGCTTCAACCGCACCGCTGTCTCCAAAGCCTTTATTGCTTCCGGCACCCTGTTCAGCCGCTCCAGAGTGATGGCCAAGTTGTTGTATGCGAAGGGATAATCAGGTTGGGCCAAGACGGCCTGCCGGAACATTTTCTCCGCTTCCTTGTTTTGACTTTGCAGAAGGTACCACAGCCCAAGGCCGTTCAGCGCCCTGGCGTTCTTCTGGTCGGTCTGCAGGACGACCGCATAGTGGTATCGGGCGCCCTGGTTGTCACCCGTGTTCCAAAGCGCGTCTGCAAGGTCAAGGCGCACAGCATTGTCCTTCTCATCCCGGTGCACCAAATCCTTCCAGACTTCCACCGCCTCCGGCAGACGGTCAGCTTCGGCCAAGGACGCAGCAAGGTTTTTTGACGCAGCCCTGTCCTCCCCAGATTTCGACAACTTTTGGAATATGTCGACTGCCTTTCCAAAGTCTTGGCGCTTGAAGTAGACGAGGCCAAGGTTCATGGCCGCGTCGCGGTCGTCCGGCTTGAGCGCCAGACACTTCTGGTAGCTTGTCTCTGCTGCCGCCCAGTCACCGACCTTGCCTTGCAGGACACCACGGTTGAACCAGTACGAAGGATTGTCCGCCAACCTCGGTTCAAGACTCTCCATAAGTTCCAACGCGTCTTTGTTGCGACCGGAACCAAGATATGCCTCCGCAACCTTCAGTCTGGCGTTCGGGTCGGTGTCACCCAACTCAACGGCGCGGCTAAAGTAGATCATTGCCTTGTCGGGATCGCCTGCCTTCAAGTAGGCGGCGCCGGCGTTTCGAGCGAAGTCCATGCTGTCGCGTCTGAGATCGGAAGCTTTAGCGTATGCCTCGGCCGCTCCCTTCGTGTCACCTCCCTTCTCAAGTGCTTGGCCCAGGTTGTTTTGGGCGGCAGCGTCAGGTCTCAGTTTGACGCTCGTCTTCAGGGCATCTCGCGCGCCGGAGAAGTCGCCGACCCTGAGGAGCAAACTGCCGTAGTTGTACCAAGCGGCTGGATCATCCGGTGTCAAGACGGTCAGGTCCTTGTAAACAGCGAGCGCCTTGGTGTCCTGTTTGTCCTGTTGGTAGGCAGAGGCCAGGTTGGTCGTGACCCTGATGTCCCGTGGAGCCAGCTGGTGGGCGTGCGACAGGGCTTTGATCGCCTTGCCAAACTCCTTTTTCTCCAAGTAGGTGTGACCAACCCAAGCCAGCACCGTCACGTTATCGGGCTCGTCGGCGAGCACCCTCTCAAAGACGGCAAGGGCCTCGTCATTCTTTCCTGCCTTGGCCAAAGCGACCGCCAAGTCTAGACGTATGCCCCTTCGGACACTGGGCGAGAGGGCGCTGACCGCTTCTGCCTTTTTCAGGACTTCAGATGCTTGCTCGAACTTGCCTTGCTGGACATAGCATGAACCCAGCATCGCGTAGCCGAGGGGGTCGTCGGGGGATTCGCCCACATAGACGGCGAGTAGAGACGCCGCCTTGTCGTACTCTTTGAGTTCATATTGGGCGGAGGCTACATTCCGAAGGTTTGTCCGGTTGACCACTTTGTCTGTGCTCTTTCCTAAGGCCGGTGTGAGGACATCAATGGTTTTCTCGTATTCAGCGTCTCGTAGATAGGCATAGCCAAGCCATGTGATCGCCCCAAGGTTCTTGGGGTCGGACGTGTGTACCGCTTCCAGTTCCTTGGTCGCCGACGCCCTCTCTTCGTCGGTCTTGGCCTTGGAGTAGGCCTCTGCGGCCTTTGCCACCGCATTTTGAGATTTCGGGTCAGCCTTGGTGCCATCGATGTTCTCGGCCACCGTCCCGGTCGGCTGCGACGGTTTTGTATCGGACGGCTTCTTCGCTTGCGCTCCCACAAGGGCGACACATGACGCCAACAATGCTATTGCAACTAACTTTTTCAAACTGAGTTCTCCAAATATCAGACGACGCGTCAAGCGACCGGCTTCTCCAAGGCGCTTTCCAGGCCGTTCTCACGTGCTGCTACCAGCGTATCTGTCGCGGTCTCGACTAGGGCCCTGCCCGACCTTGTCACGACGAACGTCCCGCGGTCGTCGGTGCTCCCGATCGTCGTCCAATTCAGCCTACCACCGACCTCTCTCGCGACATCGTCTGCTCGGTCTGTAAGGACGATGACCTGCCCGGGGAACTCCCCAAAAAGGATGGCGTCGTCTCGGAGGCCGTCGCTGTCCGGCATCGAAGACAGATCCACAAAGACACCGGTACCAGGCAGAAGAGACTCCGCCAAGGCCACCGCAAGACCACCCTCGCTGACGTCATGAGCGCTGGCCATCAGGCGGCCCTCGGCCAGCCTCACCAAGGTCTCCGTCAACACCCTTTCAGCGGCTAGGTCAACGGGGACAGGTAACCCGTCCTCAACACCATGCACGACGGACAAGAACGCGCTCGCGCCCAATCCTTCCTGCCTTGCAGGATTGCCATAGGAGATCACCCCGACGGTCAATCCCGGCCCGGCCCGGCCCGGAACATGGTCGTCTGCTCGCTCCAAGACGCCGACCACACCGACGAGGGGCGTCGGCAACACCTCGCCCAGACTGCTTTCGTTGTAGAAACTCACGTTTCCACTCACCACCGGGGTACCCAGAGCTTCGCATGCATCCGCGATACCCTTTACGGCGCGCTCGAACTGCCAGTACACCTGCGGAGACTGAGGGTTCCCGAAGTTCAAGCCGTCAGTGGCGGCCACCGGCTTCGCGCCTGCACACGCGACGTTTCGGGCCGCCTCAGCCACCGCGCCAGTTCCTCCGGCATAGGGGTCGAAGTAGGTGTGCAGGGCGTTCCCGTCGATCTTCAGGGCCAGCCCCTTTCGAGTGCCCCTAGGTGTCAAGACGGCTGCGTCGGACTGCCCGGGAAGCGACGCGGTCTGCGTCTGCACCTGCTGGTCGTACTGTCTGTAGACATGCCTCTTGTCGGCGATATTCGGGCTGGACAGCAATGTGGTGAGCGCCTCACCTAGGTCAACATTTGGCAGGACGGACGGGTCAAACCGGGCTGCTTTGTGGTGATACTCGGGGACGACCGGCTCTACAGAATATGTTGGGCAGTGGTCGGTCAGATGTGAGGCCACGACCTGCGCCTCAATTCGGCCCAGTCGACGTACAGTCACGAGCCCGTCATCCGTCACGTGGCCGATTACCTCGGCATGAACGCCCCACTTGTGGAAGACGTCGATGACCTCGTGCTCCCGTCCCTTATGGGCGACTGCGAGCATCCGCTCCTGGCTCTCGCTGAGCATGAGTTCGTAGGCAGACATGTCGGGCTCACGCATGGGAACCTTGTCGAGGTCGATCTCCATGCCGACCCCTCCCTTGCTCGACATTTCCACCGTCGAGCACGTCAAGCCGGCCGCACCCATGTCCTGGATCGCAGCCACCGCGCCAGTCTTGAGCGCTTCTAGCGTCGCTTCGATCAAGAGCTTTTCGGCGAACGGGTCGCCGATTTGGACGTTGGGACGCTTCGCGTCGCTGTCCTCCCCCAACGTGTCGCTCGCAAAGGTCGCACCGTGGATGCCGTCTTTGCCCGTGGCACTACCCAAATAGATCACCGGGTTCCCCACGCCGTTGGCACCGGCCGTCGCGACCTCGTCGCACTTCACAATGCCGACGCACATGGCGTTCACGAGCGGGTTGCCGCTGTACCGTGGGTGGAACGAGACCTCTCCGGCCACCGTCGGGACACCGACGCAGTTCCCATATCCGCCGATCCCAGCCACCACATGCTCAAAGAGAAATCGGTTGCGCTCGACCACTTCCGGGGCTGCCTTTCCGGCCTCGATGGGCCCGAACCTGAGCGAGTTCAAACTGGCTATCGGCCGCGCGCCCATCGTGAAGATGTCCCGGATGATGCCTCCTACCCCCGTCGCTGCACCTTGATAGGGTTCGACCGCTGAAGGGTGGTTGTGGCTCTCGACCTTCATAACCACGCCAAGTCCGTCACCAATATCGACGACTCCAGCGTTCTCCAGCCCTTCACCTTCCATCGCCTCTTTGTATTTCTTGAAGTAGGAGAGGACGGGCCGCGAGTACTTGTATCCACAGTGCTCACTCCACATGACGGCGAACATGCCGAGTTCGGTCAGGCTCGGCTCGCGACCCATGAGCTTCAGGATCAAACCGTACTCCGACTCGTTCAGCCCCATCGACAGGTAGAGTGCAGGGGCGGTGGCAGCCATCAAGCTGAGTATATCCGTGGCTCTCGGCCTTCTCTTGGCCTCTTGCGGGCCTCCTGCCCGTGACTGGACGGGCGAATGGATCGGCGAACAGGCCGATCTTGTCCGTGGGGCCCCGAACGACACCATTGCCAAGACTCTCCGGCAAGTTAGGCTCACAGTCCGAAGAGACGGCACCTTCACCCTGGTCCGCGGGGGCATTCCGGCCAGCGGCGATGTCCTCTACGGAGGAAACGGTTTGACTCTTCGGTTCACGAAAGTCTTGGATCAACCTATGGAGCGACAACCGCCGGAGGTTCGACAACAGTACCAGGACGTCCGTGTCGAGCCTGAGAAGGACGGATCGGCCGCATTGGTCGATCCCTCCGATTTCAATCGTGGGCCGGTCAGCCTCAAGCGTTCGAAACCACCGGGCTCCTAACCGCGTATGACCAATTAGTAGTTTCTATGAACGGGTTCACGGCTGCGCTTTGCCTCGCCGTGGTCCTCGCCGCAGGCGTTTTGGTCCACCGAGAACTGGCCGTCTATCGGCACAGGGCCACGGTCGCTTGGCACCAGGTCGACGACCTGTTGCGACGCCGCCACTCCTTGGCCTTCGACATGGTTCTGTTCATGGAACAAACAGGCGCTTGGGACCAGGCGGTCGCTGACGACGTCTTGTCCGCCGCGCGCCTGGCGCGCGAATCCAGGGATTTGGCCACCCGCGCTCGCGCTGAAGACGCCCTCAGTGCGGCGATCCTCAGGGGCTTCCACACCCTGCGACGCAGTCTGGACTCACCCGACGACCTAGCCGTATACCAACGCCAGTGGCTTGCCGTCGAAGAAAGGGTCGCCTTTGCGAAGCGGTACTACAATGACGTCGCAGTCTCGTACAACACGAGGCTCTCGCGGGGGCGTCACACGATTGTGCGCCGCGCTCTACGCATGAGGCCGCGTGAGACCTTCCAATATCACGCCAGGTTCACGCCCGGTGACCCTGTCTAAGCCGCTAGGCTAGTTTCGTCGCCGCTACCCTCGTTCTTTACAAGGGTAAGCACAGGGGTCGCTTCGACGCTGTTCAAGGCCGTGCGCGCCGCGTACAGATAGAAGGCCGCGGCGAACACGAGGTACAGAGCACACCCGGCAAGGATCATATGGTGAATTGTCGGCCGAAGGCAGCAATCCGGTTACCCGACAGAAACTTTGGCTTTTCGTGAGCCGTTTCTCAACGCGGAGGGCGGATAGCCAAACCGTTTGAGAAACGCACGACTGAAGTGAGCCGAGCTACTGAAGCCTACTGACTGGGCGACCGCCAAGATCGGGGCGTCGGTTTGAAGGATGGACTCGTGCGCCTTTTCCAAACGCACCGCCACAAGGTACTTGTGGAACGGGGCGGAAGTCCGACGTCGGAACAGGAAGCGGAAATGCGACGTGCTGACTCCGAGAAGCCTGGCCATTTCCTCGTCCACAATGTCCTTGGCGAAATTCCTTTCCACGATGGCCACCGCCCGGTCAACAAGGGTGTCCGACGCATCGTGAAAGACCTCCTCGACAAGTGAGTCGACAAGCTCCAGAGTGTGATGGACGAGCGGCTCTTGGGCTTCGATCGAGTCAATCCGCCTTGTCGCATCCAAGAGGAATTGGTGCCTTTCGTGGCTCGATCCGATCTCAAAGAGCGCCGACAAGACGACGGCGAGAAAGGTCAACGCGAGCCCCTTCGCACCTTCTAGCGTCGGCGAGTTGCGCAAAGCGTCGATCACTTGGCTCAGGGACGACTCAAAACGGGGGCGGTCGCGAAGCCTGAGCACACTGGCGATCTCACCCAGGCCTACATCCCCGTGCTTGCGCATCGGACATCCCTTTGCCTCTTGGCACACGACGATGATGTCGAAGATCACAAAGCTGGCTGGCGACCCGAGGTCTCGAAAGACGATCTTCCGGGGCACGAAGTTTGCCGGCATGTCGATGCTCAGACAGTCGATCCTAACTGTCACGTCATCGACCAGCGCCGTGGAGACGGTCAGTACGCTCGTGCCGTCGCCGGCCCGCCGTTCAATCGCCGCCACTTCCGTCGCGTCCCCGTAGTGCCGGCCGTTTATCAGATTCACTCGAACCGACTTGCCTGCCGCGTCGCTGACTTCAACCAGTCCGCCAAGAGTGCCCGCGACCTCCGACTTGTCGCCGCAGTAAAGGGCAAAGGCCCCAACCAAATGAATCTGGGTGACCGGCCCCTCCAATACCGGGACGGTCGTCTCCAGAGACAGGGGCAGGGCTCTCGCCGGGTGGCGTTTGCTCACGCCACCGTTGCTTTGCCAACCGACTCCCCCTGCGACAGGGAGATCCAAGCCCTTAGGCGGGGTCCAAACCGGCCCCACATAAGGACGCCGGATCTCCAACCGGCGGGACACACTCGACATTCACCTTGTGATACGGGTCGTAGTGTGTGGCAAGTGCCCGAAGAGCGACTCCCTGAGGCCACTGACCGCGGGTTTGTGAAGCTCATAGTCCTTCTGGAAGTAGATCGGAATCCAGATGGCGTCCTGCAAAGCGATGTCTTCCGCCTGTTGGTAATAGGGCACGCGCTTGTCGTATTCAAGTGTCGTGTCACCTAGTTTGCACAGCCGGTCGAACTCTGGGTTGTCATATCCAAACTTGTTTTCCGGCCCCCACGTAGCAAGCATCTGGCTGAGGAAGTTTTGGGGATCCAGATAGTCGGCCGCCCATCGCATGTGAGAGAACTCCAGTTGCTTGTGGTTGTACTTCTCCAGGAAGGAACGCCACTCCATCGTCTGTAGCTTCACGTTCACACCCAGGTTCGTGTTGAGTTGGCTTGCCACCGCTTCTGCGACGACCTTGATGTCCGGATAACTCTCCCTGAACGTGAGAGTCAGAGGGGGCATCCCCTTGCCGTTTGGATATCCGGCGTCCGCCAGGAGCTTTTTCGCCTGGGCAACGTCGTACGGCAGCACGGCAGCCTCGTCCCGGTGGCCCTTGATGCCGGGCGGAACGATGCTATCCGCTTTGGTGTTCAGACCCTCCAAGAGCTCGTTGACGATCTTGTCGCGATCAATCGCCATGGCAAACGCCCGGCGCACGTTCCTGTCCTTGAACGGCGCATATACCAGCTGGTTCATCGCGACGTACCAGATCGATGGCCTTGGATAGGCGACGATCTCTTTTCCGAGCACGGGATCCTTCTTCAGCGCGTTGACGTCCTGGCGTTGCAAAAGCAGGATGTCCAGCTCTCCGTTCTTGTACTTGTTGAGGCGGGTCTGCGCGTCGATGATCACCGGCCGTTCGATGTGGTCGAGTTTCGGCCGCCCGCCCCAGTAGTTCGGGTTGGCGTCCAAGACTACGAGTTGGTCGGGGTAGTACTCCTTGACGATGAAGGGCCCCGTTCCCACGCACTGCTTGATGTCCTTGATCTCCGTAGCCGGAACGATCTCTTTGGGCACGATCGCAGAGACGATGTAGGTGAGCCGTCCGAGGAAGTAGGGCGTCGGTTGCTTCAAATCGATCTCAACCGTCGCAGGATCGACGACCTTGACTCCAGACACCTCCTTTGCCTTACCGTTGACCTTGTCGGTGACACCGACGATGTCGCTCAAGTAAGCGTCGGCCGTCTGAGACTTCATTTGCGGGTCACAGGCTCGCTCTATGCTGAATTTGACGTCGTCGGCGGTGACTTCCCTTCCGTTACTGAACTTGACGCCCTTTCGGAGATGGAAGACCCAAACCTGCCCGTTGTCCTTCGCCTCCCAACTCTCGGCGATCAAGCCCGTCGGCTGGTTGTCGACGCTCCAGCCGACAAGACCCTCGTACACGTTTTGAAGCAGGTCGATGGTGTCGCCGTCTTGGACGATAGCGGGATCAAGCGTCGTCGGGTTCGTCAGGATGGCGTGGCGCAGCGTGTTTTCCTTTGCGGTCGCACGACGGCTTGAAAAATTGCCGCAACCTGCCAACAGACCGAGAGCAACCGCGGCCACGGGCCAGAGAACGAACCTCTTCATCTCCCAGATTCTACTCGTTGCCGTCTTCTAGACCCGCCGCAAACCCCTGTCCCGCAGGCAATGGCCGCTCAAGGACCTGCTCCCAGTATCGAACCAGGGCCAACACTGTCCCCTTGGCCCGCTTCATCTTTGACGGCGGCACTTCTAGATCGGTGAGCTTGGAGGCGGTGATCGCCACTTCCGCATCCATCCACACTGCATCTGGGAAGGTGGCCTGGTCGATCGAGACATAACCGCCAGCCATAGGGGAGACCGCGACTGACTGCGTCTGCAACGCCAAGCCAGAAGTGACACAACGCGTCCAGGAAGGGCCTATGCCTTCAATCTCCAATAGCAAGGCCATACCCCATGCGAGGGCCGCGGCCGGGCTCATACCCGTCTCAATGTGCGACGCCACCATAACAGCGTGGTCGTATAGCCCGTCCGAGGGGCTTTCTAGGGGAATGGCTGTGGACAACAGTTCACACCAAGCCAGGGCGGCCGTCAACCTCAAGTAGTCCGATCTGGCGTTGGGAAAGGACGTTCTGGGTCTCACTTGAACGACAAACCTGCGTGCACGGCCTTCGGCCCATGTGAACTCCGCCAATATGAAAGGCTCGCTGCTGCCTGAAAGTCGAGAGCCGCCCTTTCGGGCGCCTTTGGCGATGACCTCGACTTTGCCGAACTCGTCGGTCAGCAAAGTCAAGCGTCGGTCGGATTCGCCGCTGTCCTGCCTCCGCAGAACCAATGCCTCAGCCGACCGTTCGCCTGACAGGCCGTCACCTGCCTAGGTGGAGCCACTCGTTCCAGATGAAAGACATACGGTCGATCACCAAGGCAAAGCGGGCCATGACCGTGCTTCCGAAGATCGCGCCGAACCCGATCATCAGCAACCATCGCCCAAGGGTGTTGAAGTTCTTGAGGACCTTGCCCTTTAGTTCGAAGTTGAACAGGAAGTAACTAAGGCAAGAGACGACGGTCAAGACAAAGATGAAGTTTGTCAAAGCCTGGGTCGTGTAGATGTTGGAGCGGATGATGGCTTGAGCGTCCGGAGGAAGCGGCACCTTGACGCCAGCCGCATCAAACGTGTACATCGCTGGACGGGTTATCGAAGAGAACGTCGTGGGCACCACCGGTTGCATCGACCCATATATCTGGGCGCCGTATTGGGTCCACCAGTTCTTGATCTGCTGCCCCGACCAGAGCCCAAGGATGACGCCGATGGGGATCTTGCTCATCCAGTTGTGCTTCTTGCTCAGAACTGTGTAACCGCAAAGCCCGATCGGGACAAGGATGGCGTACATGTAGTAGCCCGGCACCATCTTTGTGGCGCCCTCGGCGGGCACACCGGTCATCTTGAGCCACCACTGGTCATAGAGGATCGACGTCCAGAGCGCGACAAGCGAATAGCCTGCGGCCAGGCCGAGGAACACATGCTCGCAGAAGCGATAGAACTTGTTTTCCTTGTAGAGGACGCTGTAAAGGCCGACGGTGAAGAACACACCGGCGGTCAGCTTTATGAACTCATAACTCACGGTTGGCGGCCCCCTTTCTTAGACTTGCGGATGGCAAACATACCCACGTTGCCCACGAGGACGGCAAAGATGAGAAGCGAGAGAGCGATGTGCAGGTCAGCATAGTACTGCGTCGCACGTGCGAGGGTCTTGCCCTCCCCGAGTGGAGGAACCTCCTTGGTTATGGAGCCCACCGGAACTTTGATGCTTCCGTCTGGATCCCGGTGGTTGATCCCGTGTTTCATCATGTATTCGATGTCGTACGAACCCTTCAGGCCACCGGCGTAACCTTTCAACTGGTGGGCTTGATAGTAGGGCAACATACCGGGCGCGACGACACCAGTCACCATCGAAGCGAGATCGACTTTGTCGTTCAACCGCTGGACCGCGATGTCGATCGTGCTTGAAGCTGTCACGACCACCATCAGGCCAAAGTCGCTCATGGCGTGGACATTCTGCAGAACCGGGGTTTGGAAGACTTCGATCTCTTTCCCGTCCGGCATTCTGACCCGTCGGCCGCCCCACGCCTTGCGGATGTCGTTGCGCATGTTCTCATTTGCGCCTTCCGCGTTAGGGAACAGTCCAAGGCTGATATAGTCCCTTCCCCGTTCATATGTGCTCAGGCCAGCAGACTTCCGTTCGTCATTTATTTTGCGGATGACATCGGTCGCGACCTGCAGTGCGGGCGCGTCCGGAGTCGCGGAGTAGTAGACGAACTTGACCTTTCGCGACATCAAGATCCGGAGCAGGCTCTCCAGGTGCGACATGTTCTCGCCGCGCGTCGAGATCGTCCAGTCGGTCTGTATGACAACCGGCTTCGCTGGGTCGATGCTCATCAGCTTCGCATACAAGTCGGCGGACGAGATGTCCACAGCAACGGGAATCTCTGCCTTCAGGAACAGACCAATCGAGGTGAGGGCGATCAAGACTGCGTAAAGGACCCTCCGGTCGATTCGTTGCAGCTTTTCCCAGATTGAGTTCTCCATCAGGCGCTCACCCCACCGCGCTCTAAGCCAAGCCATATCCGCAGGCCCATCGCCAAGGCACCGATACCGACTCCGAACTCAATAGCCCTCAAACTCGGTGTCTGCAACGTGGTCTTGACCCAGTTGGCGATCACGCTGATCTTGAAGTTGTCGAAGAAGGGGTTGTGGGTGCCAAGAACCATCTTGTCGATCCCAGAAGCCCATACGAAGTCGAGAGCGCCCATGAGGCTGAGCATCAAGATCAATGCGCTGGCCATCAGGACAGTCGATTCGACTGATCTGATCCGGAAAGCCCGATATGCCGCTGACAGGATGAAAAAGGCGATCGTGGAGAACATGGCCGCCTCCATCTGCTGATACATCCCGTCGAATAAGAGATCCTGGCCGTACTGGACGAAGTGCCAGTTGGCGACCTCCAATAGCTTGCCTTGCGGATCCTGGAATTTCTTCTGAATCCAGTCAACGTAGCCGAATCCGACCATGGCGACCAGGGAGACCATCAGGAGGACGCTGAACTTCCAGTCCTGCGACTTCTTTCTGATCTTCTGGATGTGCACAGTCAGAAGGCTGAATATTCCGAGTCCAAGGAGGAACGCGGTCAGTATCTGGGCGACGTCGGCGATGCGCGGGACAGCGTCGTCGAGCCAGAAGCCGAACCCCTCGACCACCGGGTCTCGTGGCAAGGTGCCCGGCACACGGTGAATCGGAACGGGCCATAGCCAGAGCAAGATGTAAAAGAGCCCCGAGGCAAAGGTGAACGCAAAGACCACCCATCGGCGGGCTCGGATCGGGGCACGCATCAGCAAGAACATCGCGGCGATGCCGACGACGAACGTGATGGCGATCCTCATCCAGAGTTCTGGACTGTTGGGCGCCATGCCGAACTGCGTCAAGCGAACCTGGGCGAGCAACGGCAACATTAGTCGCCGCCTCCGGCCGCCTGTGGGTCCTTGTCTCGCTTGACGTCTTTCATGTCATCGGTGATCATGGGGTTGAACAGGTGGTATGTGAACGTGTCGGGCTCCTTCACCAACTTGTCTTGCGGCTTTACGGTGACTGGATCGACTTGTTCCCACTTTGAAGTGCCCTTGTCGTCGTCATCGACCCGGTGCCTGGTGGCGACCTGCGTCCGTGCAAAAGTGTTGAACAGGAACCCGATCAAGATCATCGCGGCGACCAGGATCTTGCTCCAGTCTTGCCCGACTAGGCTGCCGACTAGGACGGGTTCGCGAGTCAAGTAGGCGCTGGCGGCGTAGAACTCGTCGCCGATCAGCACGTAATCACACGCCGCGATGAAGAATGGGGTCTGGGCTGTCTGGGTCGAACCAGCTATCTGGATCGCTCCGATTGAGTTCGCCGTCTCAGCGAAAATCAGAGACTCAGCGTAGAACTCACCAAGCAGGAAGGATGCCGCCGCTTGGTCGCGCAAGATCATGCCTGACACACCGGCGGCAAAAGCGAATTGCCGGTCGCTGACAAACTGAACCGTCTGTTCGTCAAACCGCTCGATCGCCCCTGATTCCTGGAACGTGTCCCGGATCACCTCTTGGGCGACCGTGTAGACGGCCGCGTCCGCACAACAAATGCGGATCGGCGTGCCGAACTGTATGGCTGTCTTGGTGATCTGCTTGAAAATGTTGATGGCCTGGACCGAAATGACGTTCAGCGCCCCGATGCCTGGAACCATCATGATCGGACGCCCCATCTCGGTCGCCCTGCCGATCGCGTCGTCCAAGGAGTTGAGGCCGGCGATACGGCGGATAAAAAGTTCCTTCTTGCCCTTTGCCCGCTTGATGTTCACCAGGATGAAGGCGACCATACAGAGCGAGAAGACGATCCCGAACCAGCCGGTGTCTAGATATTGCATGACTACTTGTCTTCCTCTCTTGGCAGATCGTCGTCCCGTTCAAGCGCTTGGATGACCAACTCGACGTTTTCCTGCTTGAGGAGCAGGCGGCTGACGTCGTCGACCATGTCCACGCCCACAAACGGTACCAGAAACGGGCTCAGCGCGACCATTGCGTGGCCGGCGATCGAGGCCAGCGGTTTGTGCGACTCCAGGAAGAGGATCGCTGGAGCTTCCAAACGCTTCTTCTTGATCGCTGCGGCGGCCTTCGCGACAAGCGCGTCGCGTTGCTCAACCGTCAGTTCCGTTTGCCAAAGACTCTGCATGACCTTCTCGGAATGCGCGTATTGTGCCCAATACGGCCTCGCTGTTGCCAGAAAAACGCAAATACACGCCTCGAAACGGTGCGATCCTGGACGCCTCGGCCAGAGGGGACAGCTTGACGCCTCCATCGTCCTCGACGACCCGTCGGACGTCGCCCCATTTGATCTCTTGGACGCTCAAACCGCACTTGCTCTGCGCTCCTGAGCCGTCGAGACGGCATTTGACAGGGAGAAATAGCTCCGCTGTAGAGAGCAATACCGCCCCTGCCCCGACCAGCGACGCCACAATGTTGTGTAAGAACACCAGGCCGAAGACGCCTGCTACGACGGCAAGCGAACCGACAAGAGCCCGCTTGCCTGGTTGACCGGCGCCCAGGTTCACAGACCATTCCAACGACGTGGGCTCAGCGCCTTCCATTGAATTTCGTGCCAGTGCCCCAGCCGGGTTGGGCCAGGCGATAGTCTAAGTTGTCGGCGACGAAGATGTCGGGGTCACCGGCGATGGGCTTCCGACCGCTCACTGGTCCCCTTTCATCCTAGCCGCACGCCATCGTCGATACCACCCGCCCTTATTCTCTTGGCGGCCACGTCCGATCGCCATCGACCCTTCCGGGACATCGTAGGTGACGACGCTTCCGGCTGCCACCATGCTTTCGTCACCAATGGTCACGGGCGCGATCAATGTGGTGTTCGATCCGACGAAGACATCGTCGCCGATCGTGGTCTGGCTCTTTACGAAACCGTCGAAGTTACACGTGATCGTCCCTGCGCCGATGTTGGTCCGATGGCCGACACGCGCGTCGCCAATGTAAGTCAGGTGCGAGACGCTCGTATCCTCGCCGATATTGGCGTTCTTGATCTCGACGAAGTTGCCGACCTTGACTCTGGCCGACAAAGCGGCACCGGGCCGCAGGTTGGCGAACGGGCCGCACCTACTGCCGTCGCCCATCTCCGCGCGTTCTAGGTGACTCATGTAGGCTCGCACGCCGTCACCGAGGAAGCAGTCCTTGACCCAGGTGTTCGGGCCTACCTCACTGGCTTTACCGATTCTCGACTTCCCTTCGATGACCGTGTTGGGATGGATAAGGGTGTCGACACCGATCACCACGTCGGGGCCGACGGTTGTGCTGTCGGGGTCGAGGATCGTGACCCCGTTCTCGGCATGTCGTCGCAATATCCGGCGACGCATCGCCGCTCCCGCCTCGGCAAGTTGCCACCGGTCGTTGACGCCAAAAAACTGCTCGCTCTCGCCTCCCACCGTGACCACTTCACCCCCGCTCTCTCGCAGAATGCCGAGGACGTCTGTCAGGTAGTACTCGCCCTGTTTGTTATCAGCCTTCAGCCGAGGTAAGGCTTGCAGCAGGGTCGGGTTGGAAAAGGCATAGAGCGCCGGATTCCATTCCTTAGTCTCCAATTGCTCAGGAGTGCAGTCTTTCGCCTCCACGATCGCCTGGAAACGCCCGTCTGGCCCACGCAGAATCCGTCCGTACGCACCAGGGTCGTCCATGGTCGCGGTCGCAAGCGCCGCGACCGCCCCGGCTCCTGTCGATTCGATAAGGGCGCAGACGGTTTCGGAGCGCAAGAGCGGAGTGTCACCTGCGGAGACCACCGTGACGCCGCCGTGGCCGGCCAGCAACGGGGCCGCGCACATCACCGCGTGCCCGGTTCCGAGCCGTTCCTCTTGGTCGACCAACTCGACGTTGTAGCCTTCAAGCTGTTTCCGCACTTCGCCGCCACCAAATCCGACGACGACGATGATTCGCTTGATCTTTGCTTCGGTCAAGGCGCGGACGACCCATTCGACCATCGAGAGGCCACAGACCGGGTGGAGGACTTTGGGTTTGTCGCTCTTCATCCGCGTGCCCTGGCCGGCGGCCAGGACGACGCCCACTGGGGGTGCGCCGGAGGACATGACAGGCCCATAACGATACCCCTTGGGGATCGGCCACAATGGCAGTCGTGAGCCTCCGCACCCTGGACCACCCTCTGGCATCGCACCTCCTTGCCGGACTGCGTGACGAGGCCACAGGGCCGGCCGCCTTTCGACGGCTCAGCCGGACCCTTGCGACGCTCCTGATCCTCGAAGCGACCCGAGAGGTCAAGACCACACCAGCCAAAGTGGTGACGCCACTGACCGAGGTCACGCAATACAAGCTCGCCCAAGGCTTGGCGGTCGTCCCTGTCCTTAGGGCCGGCCTCGGCCTTATGGAAGCGGCGTTGGACTGTTTTCCAGACGTCGCCGTCGGCTACATCGGCCTTGAACGCGACCATGACTCGGCCATCGCCACCAGTTACTACTGCAAGTTGCCAGACTTGGTAGGAAGGTTCACCCTTTGTTGTGACCCAATGCTTGCGACCGGGGGCTCCGCGTGCCAGGCGCTGGACCTCCTGAGGCAGCATGGCGCCCAAGATCTCGTCTTGGTCTGCGTCGTCGCCGCGCCAGAGGGTTTGGCCCTGGTCAAGCAGCACCATCCCGACGTCCCGGTCGTGGCGGCCGCGCTGGACCACCACTTAGACCATCGTAAGTACATCGTCCCGGGCCTTGGCGACTATGGCGACCGACTTTACGGAACACCCTGAGCCTGCATTCCACGCCGCAAGAGTTGTATAGTCATAGGCGTGCGCATGTTCGGCACTCGGGACGTCGATGGACGGGGCGAGCTCAAGCCGGTGTCCGGTTGGCGCCTCCCCGCAAGCGAAGCCGAACGGATCGTCTCCGACCAGCGCGAGACCCTCGGGCTACGGGTCGTCGTCTGGGCCCTCCTGCTCGCAGCGATGCTGATCGGGTCGTTCGCACGCGAGGCGATCGACGACATGTCCCTCTATGTGATCGAATCCAAATCGCTCTTCGCGGTCATCGCGGCGGAGATCGCCTTGCTCGTCCTCTATCGGCGCATGAGGGACCACATCTGGATGAGCCACGGGCTCAAACGCATCCGCGCCAGGGTGCCGGACGATCGCGCCGTGGCCGTCCGCTACACGATGAAACGGGAGGGTGTCGTCACAGGCTCTGACGAAGGCTTTGTCTGGCTCAACGATGGGACGCTCTACTTCAAGGGCCTCCAGAGCGTCTGGCGGCTCAACCGCGACGATATGCCACCCGTGTCCATGTGGCCGAAGGGTAGGCGGCCGCGCCTGGCGGAAGGCAAGCCTCCGACCTCGTTGCCTATGCCACACGGCGGGGCGCGAGGTGAGATGACCCTTGCGCCCATTGACCCCTACGAAGACCATGCCACCCGCCGAAAGTTCGACGCCTTCTATCACGAACTTGAAGCCTGGCTCCTCGCTCCTCCCGACGGGCACATCGAGTCGCTATTGCCTCCCGTCGACCTTCACCCTTCGTTGGAGCACAGCCGTGGGACGGTCGCCGAAATCCGCATCGCCTCTGTCGCCCTGATCATGCTGAACGGCATGATGGCCACCGTCGCGAGACTCCACATGCGGCAAGGCGGGTTTGTGGAGTCGGCGGGCCTGATCGCCAGTTGCATCTACTTCGCCCTCATGATTGTCTGCGGCCTGCACTGGCTCAGGACGCAGGACACTGTGACGATCCGACAAAAACTCCTGAAAGCAAGGCGCATCGACAACGTCCTTTACCCATAGGTCACATTTTTCGAAAACGGCGTGAACAGTCCGCCAGCCAGGCGACACCCACTGGCGAGCGAACTGGAATGGACGGCCTCGTCTATCGGGCCCAAAAGGGCGACAGCGACGCGATGGACCGGCTGGTGTGCGAACACTACGCCCGGGTCTACCGCTTCTGCGCCAGAAGGGTCGGCGAGGCCGCCGGACAGGACGCCGCACAGGAGACGTTCGTGACAATGGTGAAGTCCATCGGCAAGTACGCAGGGCGCTCGGCGTTCCCGACGTGGTTGCTGGGCGTGGCCCACCGCACCTGCATGGCGGTGGCGCGTAGACGAAGACTCGAGCCCCTCGCCCTGGAGGCCTGGCATGACGGCGGGCATGACACGGAGACCGCCGCCATCGACCGGGTCGCTTTGGCTGAGGCGCTCAGGAGCCTGAGTCCAGAACACCGCGAGGTCGTGGTGCTCCATGAGGTCGAAGGCATGAAGTACGGCGAGATCGCCGAGGTGCTGGGTGTGCCCGAGGGGACGGTGAAGAGCCGCCTCCACATCGCCTTCCGGCACCTGCGGGAGCGGCTGCAAGGAGACAGGCCATGAACGAACGCGACGACCTGAAGGCGTATCTGGACGGCGAGCTGCCGGAGGGGCGGGCCCAAGAGGTCCGTGCCGCCCTGGAGCGCGACCCTGACCTTCGCGAGGAGTACACGTTCATGAAACTGCTCACGAAAGAGATCCAAGACACCGCAACCCAACCAGACGTCCAGGGGGCCGACCGCGCCCGCCGGGCGGCGAAGAGGAAACCCTGGTACCTGCGCCCACCAGCGTTGGCCGTCCAAGGCGTCGCCGCCCTGTTCCTGATCGGCGCCGTCGGCTCCGCCATGTTCCCCCGCGTCGGCAGCGAATCAGTCGCGATGGCGGCCAGACCCGCTGCCGAGACCGAGGCCAAGGTAGCTAAGTTGCCGTCCGCCGACGCCGCGGCCGGAGAGGCCAATCCGAAAGAGGAGGCGGCGCCCCCCGCCACCGCTGATTTCGAGTCCAATGCCAGGGCTAAGTCGTCGCTCAATGAGGCCAGCCCGTCCAACCAAGGCCTGCCGACGACAGGCACGCCGAACTACGGCGCCCGCGACGTCGTCAAGACCGGTCGGCTCGGCGTCGAGGTCAAGGACACCAAGGAGGCCATGCAAGAAGCGACCGACACGGTCAAGGCCATGCAGGGTTACGTCGAGTCCAGCAGCGTCTTCAACCATGACGGACTGGCGAGCGGCAGCATGGTGCTCCGCGTCCCGGCGGCGAGCTACGAGACCCTCGTCAACACCGTCCGCCGGATGGGCGAGGTCATGACCGAGAGCATCGGCGGCCAGGACGTCACCGCCCCACTCGCCGACATGCAGGCTCGCGAAAAGGTCCTCAGAGCCGAGGAGACCGAGTATGTCCGCATGCTCCGCGACAGCCGCCGTCTCCAGGACGTGCTGGATCTCCGCGACCGCCTGAGCGACGTGCGCCAGCAGATCGAGAGCATCGACGCCCAGCGCAAGGCCCTCGCCGCCACAGCCGCCCTCTCGACCCTCACGGTCGAGTTCACCCAAAAGTCGCGGCTCCAAGACCTCAAGCCGGACGACTGGTTCGGGCAGACGACGACCAGCGCCACCAACACCCTCATGTCTGCGGGTCGGACGATCGTCAGCGGGGCCCTTTACGTGGCCATCCTCTCCCCGGTCTGGGTCCCTGTCGCCCTCCTCGCCTGGTGGATCGCCCGTCGCCGCAAGGCCGCGTGACGCGCTCTATCGAGTCCCGCCTGAGACAAAGAGAGACCCCCTCCCCCGCCAGCAGGCCGCTGGTAGGGAAAGGGGGCTTTGTCCGTCGAGCGCCGACCGGTTCAGGCGACGGCATGCAGTTCGAGGAAGTCCTTCAAGTAGAGCAGGAGGTGGTGGAGTTCCTAAGAGACCACCCCGGCCTGTCGGCCACCCCTCCGCAGGAGGGGAATTTCCGTGCGGAGTTCTTTTCGACTTGCCTTTCCTTCCGGGGCGAAGAAGCCCGTCTTCCGCAAGAATATGCCGCCATCCCGCAAGAGGAAAGGGCCACCCCTCCGCGGGAGGGGCATTGCCGAGCGGAGTTCTTTCGACTCGCCTTTCCTTCCCGGGGCGAGGAAGCCCGTCTTCCGCAAGAATATGCCGCCCGCCCGAAAGAGGAAAGGGCCACCCATCGCCGGATTCTCGTCTCCTCGGGCCAGGGTAGCGTGGACAGGGCCGGTGTAGTTTCAATTCAAGACCGGGTTCAGGGGGCCGTCGGCGACCTGGCCGGGGGCGATGCTTCCGAGCCAGACCCGGTGGTCGGCCTTCTGAAAGTCATTCTTGGGTTCGCCGACAAGTGTGCCGTCGGGATAATAGATGACGGTGATCGCCGCGCGGACGCGGTCGGTGGTGTTGCCGGGGGCCTTGTGCAGGGTCCAACCCGAGTGGAAGGTGGCGTCCCCCGCCGCCATCGCCCCCGCCGAAGTCACGCTATAGCCCTTCTCCCGCACATACCCCTCGAAAAACGTCTCGGAGGCATCGCTGATCTCCGTCGTGACGGGGACGAACCCGGCGGTCTGGCTGCCGTCGGCGAAGCTCATCGTGCCCATGACCGCGTCCACATCGACAAGGGGCATCCACATCGTGATCGTCTGGTCGGTGTCGAGCGGCCAATAGAACTGGTCTTGGTGCCAAGGTGTAACGCCTCCGCCCGGCTCCTTGAAGAGGGCCTGGTCGTGGTAGAGACGCACCTTTTCCACCCCGAGCAGCCGCGCCGCCACCGAGGCGAACCTCTTGGCGAAGACGAACCGCTTGACCCCCGCATCGACCGTCCAGAGGTTCATGATCTGCAGGAAGGCCTTGCCGTAGGTGTCCCGCTCCTCCATCGGGCGGGTCTCGGTGTTGTGGCGCATGGCCGCGTCCATGATGACGCCGCTGTAGACCGCCATCTCGTCCGGGCGGCAGAGCCCGCGGACGCACGCGTGGCCGTCGCGGCGGTAGGCCTCAACCAAGGCGGGATCCAGCGCTATATCGTCCGCCATCGCAGGCAATCCGGTGTCCAGGCTCATAGGCCTCCACTATAGATGCCCCTTCGGCGCGGTGTCAATGTCCGAGAGGCCGGGCCTGAGACTTCTTCAAAGGGCGTCGTCGCCCCTCTCGCCGGTGCGGACCCGCACGGCGTCGAGCACGTCGCTGATAAAGATCTTGCCGTCGCCGACCTCACCCGACCGGGCGGCATGGACCACCGCCTCGACCGCCGCGTCGGCGATGTCGTCGGGGACGACGGCGACGATGCGGACTTTGGGCACGAGGTTGAGGGCGTAGGTGCTGCCCCGGAAGTGCTCGGTCTGTCCCTGTTGTCGGCCGAAGCCGCGCACCTGTTCTACGCTCATGCCGGTGGCGCCCGCGTCTTCGAGAGCGGCCTTGACGTCCTCCAGCTTGTTCACGCGGACGATAGCGTCGATCTTCTTCACGCCGAGCGAGTTTACCGGCGCACCGGGCCACAATGGAGGAGGATGAACGTGGGCAAACCTCCGCTTTGGCTGGCGCTGGCGCCGTGGGTCGGCGTCCTAGTGACCGTGGTCAGCCTGTCGTTGCTCACTGTGGACGGCCTTCGGGTGTCGGCGATCGTCGCCCTCGGCACCGTTGGGGTGGCGATGCCCCTCGCGATGACAGCGGCGGCCCACTACGCATCGCGGACGGAAGCCGAGCGGGATGCGGCCCGGAAGCACGCGGACACGCTTGCCCAAGAAGTCCAGCGGCACAAGGACGCGCTGGACGACCTGGCCGAAGGCCTGGACGTCGGCATCCTATTGGTCGACCCCAAACTCAAGATCGAGTACGCGAACCAGCGGGCGGTTTCGATGTTCGAGTTCAACCGTCCGGAAGGCCAGACCTTGCTGACGATGACGATGTCCGCCCCCTTTGTCAGCCTAGTCGAGGGCGTGGCGACGACGGGTGAACCGGCCAAGGACGAGCTCACCTTCGACCACCCCGAAGAACGGATCATGGCGGTCGTTGCCTGGTGCGAGTCCACCGAACTGAAGCGCATCTTCGTCTCGCTCTACGACATCACCCACCTGCGCCGACTCGAGCGCGTGCGACGCGACTTTGTCGCAAACGTCTCCCACGAACTGCGGACGCCCCTCACGACCATCCGGGCCATGGCCGAGACGCTCGTCGAGAACCCCGGCGACTTGGCGATGAAGGAGAAATACGAGACGGGCATCATCTTTGAGATCGACCGGCTCACACGGATCACCGAGGACCTGCTGACACTCAGCACATTGGAGGCGGGCCAGTCGGTGAAGAGCGACGTCGACCTGGCCGAGATCGTGCGGAACGTCGTCGAGCAAGCGAAGCCGAAAGCGGCGAAGAAGGGGCTGTCCCTCCGACTCGATGCGCCGGACACCCTCCCCTTGCAGGCCAACGACCACCAGATGACCCAGGTCATCCTCAACCTAGTCGACAACGCGATCAACTACACCCAGGAGGGCGGGGTCGAGGTGACCTTGCGAAAGGACGAGGGACAGGCGGTGATCGAAGTCAAGGACAGCGGCATCGGGCTTGCGGTGGACCACCATCCCCGCATCTTCGAGCGGTTCTACCGCGTCGACCGTGGTCGGTCTCGTGAGACCGGCGGGACAGGGCTGGGGCTCTCGATCGTCCGAAACATTGCCGAGGCCCACGGCGGCAAAGTCGCCGTGGCCAGCGAACTTGGCCACGGCTCGACTTTCACCGTCTACCTTCCCCTGGTCTGAGGCTTACTCCAACCAGGGGGACTCGGGGATCTTGGCCCGCTCCTTGTACGGCCCTGCCAGCAGGGCCTCGTTGATCCCGTTCCAGTCTTCGAGCAACGCCTTCATGCTGAAGTGCACGGTGCCGGCGTCCGGGCCGAGGATCTTCCTGGCCACTTCGATTTGGTCTGTGATCTCGACCGCGCCCCAGTTGCCTGCCTTGGGGTCCGTCCGGCTTGTGAACTGCCCGGGCCAGAGGTGGCGGTGCATGACGTTTTGGCTCTCCCACCACTCCAGTAGCGTGGGAAAACTCTGGGCGGTCTGCTTGATCGGCCAGTAGAGCTGAGGGGTCATGTAGTCGCACCATCCCTCGCGGAACCACTTCTTGCAGTCCGCGTAGAGCTCGGCGTACTGGTCGACGCCCGCCTTGATCCCGGCGGGGACGCCGGGACGGTAGATCCCGAACGGTGAGATGCCGAACTTGACCTTCTTCTTGTGCTTCTTGATGCCTTTGTAGACCCGCTGAATAAGGTCGTCGACGTTCTTTCGCCTCCAATCGTCTTTGTCCAGCCTCCCACCCGAGGCCAGGTACTTGGCATAGGAGTCTTGGTCGGGAAAGTCCACCTTACGGCCCTGTTTGTCGTTGATCGGGTAGGGATAGAAGTAGTCGTCGATGTGGACCCCGTCGATGTCGTAACGGTCGACCAGATCCATGAAGACGTTGAAAGTGTGGTCCTGGACGAATTTGTCGCCCGGATCCATCCAGAGGTAGTCGCCGTACTGCTTGACGCACTCCGGATGGGTGTTGCCGATGAAATCCTTGGCCGCAGGCCCCTTGTCGGCCGGGTGCTTCGCCCGGTAAGGGTTCAACCACACGTGCAGTTCAAGGCCGTGCTTGTGGGCGTCCTTGACCGCATAGTCCAGAGGGTCAAAGCCATCCGGCGGTGCGACGCCCTGGGTACCAGAAAGGTACGCCGACCATGGCTCATAGCGGCTGGCGTACAGGGCGTCCGCGCTCGGGCGGACCTGCAAGATGATCGCGTTCAAGTGCACTTCGCTGCACTTGTCGCAGATCTTGTCGAACTCAGCTTTGAGTTGGGCGTTGGTGAGGCCTGTCCGGCTCGGCCAGTCGATGTTGGCGACAGACGCCACCCAGACGCCACGGAACTCGCGGGGTGCTTCGGGGGTGACGGCCATGGCCATGACTGCGGCGGACACCAGGGCGGTGACCATATGCACAAGCTACCTGAAACCGGGATAACCCCAGAGAGCGTAGACTGTCCGACGCCCGTATGGACAAGCTTGACTTCCAGCGCATGGACGCGCAGTTCCACGGCCTGATGCTGCCCGTCGGCCTGCGGATCGATCGTTTCACCGTCTCCAGCGGCGCCGCCCACATGTCCTGGCCCCCGTTCGCCATCACGACGGAGGCGGCCGCACGCGCCGCCGTCGTGGTGACCGAAGGCTCGGTGGCCGAGTTCCTGGAGGTCAAAACCCCGGACAACCTCAAGCGGTTCAAAGTGCATTGTGACAAGGGCAAAGTCGTCTGCGAGGCGGTCGCCAACCTCATCGTGGACATCCCGGTGAAGGCGGTATGCACGCTCCGCATCGAGGACCAGTCCAAGGTCTTTGTGGACGTCGAGTCCGTGGACGTCATCGGTGGCGGCGCCAAAAAGTTGGTCGAAAACCAGCTGGCGAAGATCAACCCGATCCTCGACGCGTCCAGCTTCCCGATCCAAGTCAAGTTGGACAATGTCGAAGTCGATGGCGGCGAGATCGTCGTCACCGGAACCATCGCTCCCTAGCCCGACCAGGAACAGGCCCAACCGGTCACCGTTTGTCAACGTATCCTAACGGGATATGCGCCCCGCCGGTGACAAAGCTCCTGCATACATGAAGCCAGACCGAGAGATCGTCCGACGGGTCGTCGCCCTATTCAAACCACACATGGGCAAGGTCTGGGCGGTCGTCGGCACCGTTCTCGTGTCCGTCGTCATCGGCATCATCCCGGCTTTCCTGTTCCAGGACATGATCGACAACGGGTTCTTGAAGCACGACTTCAACAGGATCCTTGTCGACACGACGTTCGTCATCGTCACGGTCGTCTCGGCCTCCGTCACCACCGCCGCATATGGCTTTCTTGGCGTGATCATGGGCCAGGCGGTGATGATGGAGCTCCGCGACAGGCTCTACCAACACCTCCAGGGCATGTCGCTGAAGTTCTTCACGAACGCACGGACCGGTGACATCCAAACCAGGCTCATCAGCGACATCGGCGGCGTCCAAGAAGTCCTCAGCAACACCCTCACCGACCAACTGAGCAACGTCGCGATCTTCATCACCGCGATCGTCGCCATGTTCTGGATGGACTGGCGTCTCACCCTTGTCTCGGTCATCCTGCTTCCCTTCTTCGGGGTCGCTGGCAAGTATGTCGGCGACTTCGCCCGCAAAGTCCGGACAGGGGCTCAGGAGCAGACCAGCGAACTCAACTCCATGATGCAAGAGACGCTGAGCGTGAGCGGCGTCCTACTGTCCAAGACCGCCGGCAACCAGGACGTCCTCATCGGACGGTTCAGCCAGGAAAACAAGAAGCTCGCGGATTGGCAGGTCAAGCTCTATTCGATCCAGTACATCTTCTTCGGGCTCATCCGGCTGATCACCCAAGCAGCCCCAGCCTTGCTCTACGTGGTCGGCGGCTACTTCATGATCCAGCAGGGCGACGCCTCCCTGACCCTCGGTAAGATCGTCGCCCTCACCGGACTGCAAATCCGGATGTTCTTCCCCATGACCGGCCTTGTCGGGGCACAAGTGCAGATCATGAGCTCATTCGCCCTTTTCCAGCGCATCTTTGAGTACGTGGACATGCCCCGCGACATCCAGGAGAAGCCCGACGCCGTCAAGCTCGACTCCCGTTCGTTCTACGGCGAAGTCGCTTTCGAGGGAGTCTTCTTCAAGTACGAGGACGACCAGGAGGATTGGACTCTGAAGGACATCAACTTCAAAGCCGAACCCGGTCAGCTCGTCGCCTTGGTCGGGCCCAGCGGCGCTGGCAAGACGACCATCACCTATCTCATCCCCCGCCTTTACGACGCGATGGAGGGGCGCGTGACCCTGGACGGCCGGGACATCCGTGACCTCACACTCGGCTCGCTGGGCCAGGTCATCGGGGCGGTGACACAAGAGACGTACCTGATGCACACCACCATCAGGGAGAACGTTAAGGTGGCCAAACCCGACGCCAAGGACGAGGAGATCATCGAGGCGTGCCGCGCCGCCGCGATCTGGGACCACATCTCCGGCCTCCCTGAGGGACTGGACACCGTCGTCGGCGAGAGGGGCTACAAGCTCAGCGGAGGGGAGAAGCAGCGCATCGGCATCGCCCGGGCCGTCCTCAAGAACCCGCGGATCCTCATCCTAGACGAAGCCACGTCGTCGCTCGACACCCAAAGCGAACGCATCGTCCAGAACTCCCTGAACAGCCTTATGGAGCACAGGACCACCTTTGCCATCGCCCACCGGCTGTCCACCATCCTCCGGGCCGACATGATCCTTGTCATCGACGACGGCAGGATCATCGAGTCTGGCCGCCATCAAGAGCTCCTGGCCAAGGGCGGACTGTACCGACGGCTCTATGAGGAGCAGTTCAGCGACGAGGACACGTCCGAGACGGTGCCAGTTGCCTGACCTGCTGACCAAGAGCGGCTTTCTCGCCCTCCACCAGTGCCGGTTGCGGCATTGGCTGGCAAAGCACGAGCCCGGGCTTGCGACACCGCCCTCGACCGGCGTGCAGATGCGCGCAAACATCGGGCGGGAGGTCGAAGACCTCTCTCAGTCCCTCTTCCCTGGGGCCAGGCTGGCACCTCGGGACCACGACCCGTCCGCTGCCTGTGCGGCGTTGCTACGTTCCATGGCCGAGGGCGTCGGATCCTTCCTTCAGGCGACCGTCGCCGCCGACGGGCTCTCCGCCCGCATAGATGTGCTCCGCCGGGCCGGGGACGGCTGGCGAGTAACGGAAGTCAAGTCGTCCACCAAGCCCAAGGAGGCCCACTACGTGGACCTCGCTTTCCAGTGGCACGTCGCCACCGCTGCCGGGATCGAAGTCCGTGAGGCCAGCGTGGTTCTCATCGACACCACCTACGTCCGGGAGGGCGAGGTCGACCCGTCACGGCTGCTCCAAGAGGTCGACGTCACCGACAGCGTCGTTGGTTGGCTGGACAAAGTCCGGGCGGAACTCGCTCTCCCTTACGACTCTGAGGCAAGGCCCGACATCCTGCCGGACAAGCATTGCGAAGTCCCCTACGACTGTCCGTTCCTCGAGCACTGTACCGCCCAGTTGCCTGATGATGACCTCTACTTTGCCCCCGGCATGCGGGACAAGGAGCGGACTGAGTTCCGCGAGGCGGGCAAACACCGCATGGTAGACCTCACCGACGAGGACAATGTCGGCGACGTGGTGGCGCGGGCCAGGGAGACCTTCCGCACTGGGCGGCCATACGTCGACGCGGGACTGCGCGACACCTTGTCCGCGGTCGCCTATCCGATCCTCTTCGTAGATTTCGAAGCGGTCGAACCTCCCATCCCACGTTACGAAGGCACAAGACCCTATCAGCGGCTGCCCTTCCAGTGGTCGGGACACGTCGTCCGTGAAGTAGGCGGCGACAGCACCCATGAAGAGTTTCTCTGGGACGAGGACTCCGATCCCTCAGCCGCCTTCGTCCAGACGCTGACCTCTCTTGTGGAGGGCGCGGCCACAGTAGGCGTCTACTCGCAGTTTGAGCGACAGACGGTAAACATGTTGGCCAAGCAGGGTGTCCCCGGTGCGCAAGCACTCGCAGACCAAATCGTCGCCAAGGAGTTCGACCTCTTGAAAGCGGTCCGGACCAACGTCTACGACCGCGCCTTCCGGGGTTCGTTCTCCATCAAATCCGTCCTTCCCGCCCTCGTGCCCGGCGTGGACTACAAGGGCCTGGAAGTCAGGGACGGCGACATGGCGGTGGCCGCCTATTTGGAAACACTAAACATGCCGCACGGCCCCGAGCGCGACGCCAAGAGGCGGGCCCTGCTTGCGTACTGCGAACAAGACACCTGGGCGATGGTGTTGATCCTCGACCGCCTGTATGAGATGGCCGGTCTAGGCGGCGGCATCCGCGCCTAGGCCGGTTCCTGCCAGACGCCGTCCGACTTCAGCAGGGCGACAAGCTCTTGCACGCCGTTTTCCTGGGCGATGCCGTTCTTGACTACGTCTCGCTTGCGGTAGAGGGTGATCTTCCCCCCTGCGGCCCCGACGTAGCCATAGTCGGCGTCCGCCATTTCGCCCGGGCCGTTGACGATGCACCCCATGACGGCGATGTCCAAGCCGACCAAGTGGCGGGTGGCCGACCGCACCTCTCCCAGCACGGTCGGCAAGTCAAACTTGGTGCGGCCACAGCTGGGGCACGCGATGTACTCCACCTGTGTCTTGCGCAGACCGAGGGCCTGCAAGATCTCGTAGCAGACAGGTATCTCGTTGACAGGGTCTTCGGCCAGGCTCACCCGGATCGTGTCGCCGACGCCTTCCATCAGCAAGGTCGCGATGCCCGCCGTCGACTTCACGCGGGCGTATTGCCCGTCGCCAGCCTCGGTGACACCCAGATGGAGTGGATAAGGCATGCCCTCCTCGTCCAGGCGCGCGGCCATGAGCCGGTTCGCGGCGACCATGACCGGCACCCGGCTCGCCTTCGCGCTGATGTTCAGGTTGAAAAAGCCGTGCTTCTCGCACAGGCGCACGTACTCTAGCGCGCTCTCGACGAGCCCCTCCGGAGTGTCGCCATAAGTCACCAACAGACGCTCGGACAACGACCCGTGGTTGACGCCGACCCGCATGGCCCGGTCGTGCTTCTTGCAGGCCTCGATGACAGGAACGAAGCTCTCCTCGACCGCGTCCAGCTCCACCTGCCACTCGTCGGGGTCGTAGGCCATTTCGGCGCGAAGCTCCTCGACCCCGGCGTCGGCCTGCCTCCCCCGCATGTCTTTGCCGTCCTTACGGCTGCCGTGGCGTTTGAAGACGAAAAGGCCTGGGTTCACCCTGATCTCGTCCACGTACTTCGCCGCCTCCACCGCGATCGCGCTCCCTTGGTGGTGGACGTCGGCGGTCATCGGGACGGGTTGGTAGCGCTCCGCTACCCGGCGGCTGATCTCCTCCAGGCACTGCGCCTCGCCCAGCGTGGGCGTGGTGACACGGACGATCTCGCTCCCTGCCTGGTGCAAGGCGACGATCTGCTCGACGCAGGCGTCGATGTTCCTGGTCTCCTCCGTGACCATCGACTGGACCACCACAGGGTGGCCGTTCCCCATCGTCACCGGTCCGACGCGACACGGCTTGGTCTTGCGCCTCGGAATGCTCGGTTCGATGCCCATCGGGTTCTATTGTAGGACGGCGGCGGCCTTCTTGGCGGGACGCCGGCGGCTACGGGCCGAGCAATCTGGCCCCATTCGCGGTGCGGCCTCGTCTACACTGTCCCTCATGAAGACTTCCGTCGCCCTACTCCTGCCCGTCGCCGCCCTGTTGTGCGGGTGCTCGCAGCCATCGCCGGTCGGGGTGTGGGACGTCAACGTCCCAGTCAACGGAAGGCAAATACCCGCGGTCGTGGATATCAAGCAAGACGGCTCCGTGGTCACCACCATGACGATCCCCAAGCAGTCGATGGGCGTCCTGGAGATTCCTGAGATCAAGGTCATCGCAGATGGCACCTGGAAGTCTGATGGCAAGACCTTCACCCAGACCACCTCTTCGGTGAAGCTGGACGGCGAAGTGCCCGAGATGATCAAGGCTGGCTTTCAGATGGCCGAAAAGCAAATCCAAGACGAGATGAACAAGTCCCGGACGGCCAAACTCGAATACAAGGACGGGACGATGGTCATGTCCACTACGGACGGCATCATCAAGACGTTTGTCAAGCACAAGTCTTAGAGGCGTCGGGCGCCTGGCTGCGCGAAAGGGCACCTTTCCCCCAAACCTTCGCTCAAGCCGTAAACGCCAGGACGATCAGGGGCCTATCCGCGCTGGACCCGGGCTCAAACCCATGTCCAACCCATGTTGATCCCATGTTGAACCCATGTTGACATGGTGATGAGGAGGCGTGAAACAGACGATCTTCGGGCGTCAGGGCGGGCCGCAAGCGACAGATGGCGGAGGCATCGGCTGGTCAGTTGACCTGCACGAGCTCGTAAGCCTCGACGATGTCGCCCTCGGCGAACTCCTCCCAGCCCTCGAACTTGATGCCGCAGTCCTGACCGGCGATGATCTCGCGCACGTCCTGCTTGACATTGCGCAGGGAGTCCAGGTCGCCGTCAAACACGACCTCCTTGTCCCGGCGCACCCGCACTTTGCTCGCCCGGGTGATCTTCCCGTCGGTGCAGTGGCAACCGGCCACCTTGCCCGAGCGTGACAATTTGAAGACGGCCCTCACCTCGATGGTGCCCTGGTACTCCTCTTCGTACTTGGGCGCAAGCATGCCCTTGAGCGCGTTCTCAATGTCCTCGATAAGCTCGTAGATGATCGTGTACGTGCGGATCTCGACCTTCTGCCGCTCGGCCTCGCTCTTGGCCTTTGGCTCAGGTTTGACGTTGAACCCGACGATGATGGCGTCTGAGGCGGAGGCCAGCAGGACGTCGCTTTCCGTGACCGGGCCGACGGCGCTGTGCTTGATCTTGACGATCACCTCCGGGTTCTCCAGCTTGTCTAGGAGCCCACGGACGGCCTCGACCGAGCCTTGGACGTCGGCCTTGACGATCAGGTTGAGGTCCTTGGTCTCTTCGGCGTCCAGTTGCTTGCGAATCTCCCTGAGGGTCACCTTGCGCTTCACCGGGGCGAGAGATTGGAGCCTGGCCTGCTCTGCGCGGCCGCTGGCGAGTTCCCTCCCAGACCGCTCGTTCTCGGCCTGTTCGGCCTTTTCACCGGCCCCGGGCACGTCGTCAAGGCCCAGGATCTCGACTGGCGTCGATGGTCCGGCGCTCTGGACGCGGTTACCCGCCCAGTCGGTCATCGCCTTGAGCTTGCCGTAGGTCTGCCCGACGACGACCACGTCGCCGACGTGGAGGGTGCCGTTCTCGACCAGTACGGTGGCGACGGGGCCGCGCCCGCGCTCCAGTTTGGCTTCGATGACCACGCCCTCGAACTCACCCTTGGGGTCGGCGGTCAGTTCCATGACTTCGGCCTGAAGGAGGATCATCTCCAACAGTTGCGGCACGCCCTCGCCGGTGACGGCCGAGACGTTGACCGTGATCGTCTGGCCACCATAGGCTTCGGGCACCAGGTCGTGCTGGGTGAGTTGCTGCAGTACCCGCTCCGGGTTGGCGCCTGCCTTGTCGATCTTGTTGACGGCGATGATGACGGGCACGCCGGCGCTCTTCGCGTGGCTGATCGCCTCGACGGTCTGGGGCATGATGCCGTCGTCGGCGGCGACGACCAGCACGGCGATGTCCGTGACCTGGGCTCCTCGGGCCCGCATGGCCGTGAACGCGGCGTGGCCA
>CAYVHL010000011.1:0-62444 GCA_964451255.1 uncultured Fimbriimonadaceae bacterium | reverse complement strand
TCATGTGCGCCGGCCTCTTCCCGCTCCTGCACACAGGGCGGCCGTGGGTGGCCTACTGGCTGTTCCCTTATCCCAACGTGATGGGGCTCTGGCCGCAGTTCCGCAGCCCGCTCATCTGGGACGTGTTCGCGGTCAGCACTTACTTCACGGTCTCGATCATCTTCTGGTACATCGGTTTGGTGCCCGACCTCGGCACGTTGCGCGACCGGTCAAGGAAGAAACTTGGAAAGGTCGTCTACGGCATTTTGAGCCTAGGATGGCGCGGAAGCGCCAAGCACTGGCAGCGATACGAGCACGCTGGCATCATGCTCGCCGGCATCTCCGCCCCGCTGGTCTTGTCGGTGCACACGATCGTGTCCTTCGACTTTGCCATGGCCGTCGTGCCAGGCTGGCGGCCGACCATCTTCCCGCCGTACTTCGTCGCTGGCGCCGTCTTCGCCGGATTTGCGATGGTCATCCTCTTTGCGATACCGTTGCGCAAGTGGTACAAGCTTGAAAACGTCATCACGATGAAGCACTTCGACTGGATGGCGAAGATCATGCTCGCCACCGGCCTGATAGTGGCTTACGGCTACTTCACGGAAGCCTTTTACGCCTACTACAGCGGCGAGCCTCTGGAGCAGGCGTTCCTGCACAACCACGTCAACCTTCTGCACGCCCCATATAGCTGGTCGTACTGGCTCCTGATCCTTTGCAACGTCCTCATCCCACAGTTGATGTGGTTCCCCAAGATGCGCAAAAGTATGGTGGCGCTCTTCCTCGTGGCTTTGGACGTCAACATCGGGATGTGGCTAGAACGATACGTGATCATCCCGGTCAACTTGACCCGTGACTTCTTGCCGTCGAGCTTCGGCTACTACACTCCGTCCCCGGTCGACGTGAGCATGTTCTTCGGCACGATCGGCATGTTCGTCTTCCTGATGTTCCTGTTCGTGCGCTTCCTGCCCATGATCAACATCTTCGAGGTGAAGGAACTCGCCCACCAGATGCATGCTTCACACGACCCCCACGCGGAGCCGGAGGCCGCGGGAGCGCACTAAATGTCGCACGGTAGAGACACGTCACCCAAGCCGTTCGCGGTGGTCGCGGAGTTCGACTCCCCTGCCACGTTGTTGGAGGCGACCAAGGCGGTCAAGGCAGCCGGTTATCGCGATGTGGACGCCTACTCCCCTGTTCCGGTAGAGGGGTTGGCGGACGCCCTGGAGTTCAAAGACAACCGTCTTGGCTGGATCACTTTTTGTGGCGGCCTTTGCGGAGTCACCGCCGGGTTCTTCCTCACGTGGTACACGAGCACGGGCTTCCAGTTCCCCAGCTTTCTCCCGGGGCCGACCGGGATGAACGGTTTCCCCTACAACACCGGCGGCAAGCCGCTCGGATCTCTCCCGGCGTTCGTGCCGATCATGTACGAGCTCACGATCTTGCTCTCCGCGTTCGGGGCCGCGTTCGGCATGTTGGGGCTGAACGGATTGCCCAAATACCACCACCCGATCTTCAACGCTGAATGTATGGCCAGAGCCAGCCAAGACCGCTACATCTTGTCGGTCGAGTCCACCGACCCTCGCTATGACGAGACCGCGATCCACGACCTCTTCGCCGGTTTGGGCCCGCTCTCGGTAGAAAAAGTCATGACTTCGGAGGGCTATTGATGAGACGGTGGCTTCCCCTGCTCCTTGCCAGCACGTTCCTGCTCGCTGGCTGTCACCTTGACATGTGGGTCGAGCCCAAGGCCAAGAGCCAGGAACTCAGCAACTTCTTCACGGACAGGCAGAACACGAGGAAACCGGTCGCGGGCACGGTGCCTTTCTTGGAGGCACACGAGAACGCTGCCTTTTACACCGGATTCGAAAACGGACAACTGGTCAAGGAGTTTCCAGTCCCGGTGACCGAGGAGCTCATCCGCAGAGGGCAAGACCGTTTCATGGCGTTCTGCTCCCACTGCCATGGCGCACTCGGCGACGGCAAGGGAATGATCGCCCAAAGGGGCTACAACCTCATGCGCCCCGTCGCGGACTACCACACGGAGCGGCTTCGCAAGATGCCGATCGGCCACTTCTTTGACGTCATGACCAACGGCTACGGCGCTATGTACCCCATCGCTCCCCGCATCAAACCCTATGACCGCTGGGCGATCGCCTCGTACATCCGCACACTGCAGTTCAGCCAGTTCGCGAATGTCGAGGATTTGGATTCGACAGACAGAAGCGCCCTTGGGCTATCTGGATCCGGTACAGACACCGGGCCTCTCTTCAAACCTGAGCAGCAGACTTACCCCGGCCAACCGGCTGCGCGAGGAACCGTCGAGTCCCCTACCGGGCCGAAGACGCTCACGCCGACTTCTCCCCAGCCACCGGCAGGTGTCGATGACTCGCCGGGACAGATCGGTGCCGAGAAACCGCAGGCCAACAACGCAGGAGGCGGTCAGTGAAAGACGCGGCCCTCTTGGGACGAAAGTCAATGACCTTCGGGATCGGCCTGGCGGTCGTCGGGGCGTTGCTCGCCGGGTTCGGTTACATGCAGTCAGGGTTCAACAGTTTCGCTGGATCCTATCTCTTCGGTTGGATGTTCTGGGGATCCACGGCGTTCGGCTTCCTTTCCATGACGATCTTGTTCAACGCGATGCGTGGACGATGGACCACCCCGGTCGCGCGGATATACGAAGCCGGAGGAGGCCCGGCTGCGATGGCCCTTCTCGGCCTGCTGCTGATACCCGCGGTGGTCGTGTTCAAGGACGTCATATATGCTGGTTGGCTCCATGCATCCCCGACCGACATGCTGGTCGTCCGCAAGAACACCTATCTTAACCTTCCGTTCTGGTATTTCCGGATAGCGGGCGTCCTCGTGCTCTTCGCCCTGATGGGCAACGCATTCAAGAAATGGACTCGCCAGGAGGAACTGACGGGCGACGAAAAGTATCACCAAAAGCGCAACAACCTGTCAGGTTTCGCGATGGTGGCCTATGTTCTGTTGCTCACCTTCTTCGTCACTGACATCGTGATGTCGATCGACCCTCACTGGTCTTCGACCATGTTCGGGTTCATTTGGGTCGTCGTCTGCGCGATATCGGCCGTCGCCTTCTCCACGCTGTTCGTGTTGCTTGCGGGCAAGACCGAGACGTATGGAGCGGTCGTCAAAGACGACCTGATGAAGAGGGACTTCGGCAACATGCTCCTCATGTTGACCATGTTCTGGGCCTACTTCAATTTCAGCCAGTTCTTGATCATGTGGAGCGGCAACCTGCCGGAGAACAGCTATTACTTCACCAGGCTCCATGGCGAATGGAACGGCTTTGGGTTCAGCCAGATAGCGTTCAACTTCCTGGTGCCCTTCATCCTCTTGTTGTCACCTGGTGTCAAGCGTGACCCGATCCGCCTTGGCTTCGTCGCCGCGTGGATATTTTTCTTCCACTTCTTCGACGTCCACTACATCATCATGCCGTTCTTTAGACCACATGTCGGCGTGACGGCCGCAGACTTCGGCTGTTTCGCCCTGATCGGCGGGATCTGGCTCGTGAACTTTGGCTACCAGTTGGGCAAGGCGCCGTTGGTGACCGCCGCCCATCCTTATCAAGAACGCACACAGGAGGCCGTCGCAGATGCATCATGAAGAAGACGACCTGAATTTGCTCGAGTCGATGGGCTACGAAGAGCGAGACGTCCACGTCGGCAAGAAGGGCTTGGCCGGTGCGTTCCTGGGGTTTGTGTTCCTCACCGTGCTCGTGGTCGTGACTTGGGTGTTCATCGGGCTGGTCGACCGGACTTACAGTTTCATGCACCCGCCGCGCCAAGTGCCTGAACGAGTCGTGCAGCCGCCGAAGGATTACCCTGTCGTGCAGTCGGATGTTACGGCGAGGACCGACATCATCACATTGCGCCGACAAGAAGAAGCCAAAGAGTCGAAGCTTGGATGGGTGGACAAGGACAAAGGGATCGCCCAGATACCGGTGGAGTCTGCGATCAAGATCGTGGCCGCCCGTGGCTTGCCGGTCAAGCCTGGGGCGACAGACGTCCCCGAGGCTGGAAACGGGGTGCAACCTTGAAAAGGTGGCTCCTACTCCTAGTCGTAGCCGCCTCGGCACTCGCTTCAGCGCAATTTTATGGCTACAAAGACTCTCCCGTCCCCGGACAGGGCCGGGTGGCGACCGACGCCTCGAGCGCAGGCGTCCGGGTGGACCAAAAACTTAACGACTATATCGACCTGAACCTTCCGTTCGTTGACGCCAAGGGTAACAACGTCAAACTGGAGCAGTACTTCCATAAGCGTCCGGTCGTGATGCTCCTCCTCTTCTATGAATGTGCAGGAGTCTGTACGGACGAGCTCAACAATTTGTTGGCCTCGGTCAAGGGTTTCAAGAGGGACAATGTCGGAGACACGTTCGACGTCCTGTTGGTGAGCATCGACCCGCGAGAAGGCCCCCAACTCGCGGCGGCAAAGAAGCAAACCTACGTCGATCTCTATGAGGGAGGCGCGAAGGTGTCCGGTCGGAAGAACACCGACAAGGGCTGGCACTTCCTCACCGGCAAGGAAGAGAACATCGAAAAGCTTGCCAACGAGGTCGGGTTCGTCTACACGCGCGATCCCAAGACCGGCAACATCACCCATCCGGCCGCGTTGATGATACTGACGCCTTCAGGACGGCTGAGCCGCTACTTCATCACCACCGAATACCCGCAGCAAATACTGCTGAGCGCGATCCGCGACGCGAAGGAAGAGAAGATAGGCGTCAAGGACGACCGTCCGTTCTTCCTCGCCTGTATCAATATCGACCCCTTGACAGGACAACGCTCCCTAAACGTGCTCAATGCCGTCCGCACACTCGGCATCCTCACGCTTATCGGGCTTGCCGGTGCTGTGGTGGTCTGGAACATCAAGGCCAAGAAAGCGGCCGCCTCCCATGGAGAAGACGACTAACGACCATGTTGCCGATCATGCCGCCTGAAGCGTCCGAGTGGGCATTCCACTACGACTTGCAGTTCTGGACGACGAACATCCTTGCGATCTTCTTCACGATGCTCGTCGGCACGATGATCCTCGTCTTTGTCGTCAAATACCGGGCCGGTAGCAACGCAGACCGTCGCAATCCTATCGACCACAGCCTGGTCCTCGAATTGTCATGGTCTATTGTGCCGCTCCTCATCGGTCTGTGCATCTTCTTTTGGAGCGCGACGAGCTTCATCAAGTATCGGGAAATGCCCAAGAACGCCACTGAGATCTATGTGATCGGCAAACAATGGATGTGGCACCTCCAACACATGAACGGCATCAGGGAGAACAACGAGCTGCATGTGGTCGTGGGCAGGCCCGTCAAGATGACGATGATCTCCCAGGACGTCATCCACGCGATGTACCTTCCGGATTTCCGCGCCCAATACCACGTGGTTCCTGGCCGGTACACAGAACTGGCCTTCACGCCGACCGCAGTCGGGAAGTACAAGATGCTCTGTGCCATGCACTGTGGCACGGGCCACTCAGAAATGGTCGGCACCGTCTATGTCATGTCGCCACAAGACTACGCAGAATGGCTAAAGAAGGGCGGAAACCGGTTCGAGCCGACGACGGTCACGATGTCTGACAGCGGCAAGCGCCTTTTCACTGAGAAAGGGTGTGCAAACTGCCACACGGATATCGACACCGACCGGGCGCCGACGCTAGTCGGGTTGTTCGGTAAGACCCGAGAGTTCACGACCGGAGAGTCATTACCGGCTGACCGTGAGTACGTGCGGGAATCTATCCTGACTCCTTGGCGCCTCATTACCAAGGGATACGATCAGACGATGCCGGCGTACAAGGGCCAGATCACGGAGGAGCAGATCCTCGACATCATGGCCTACATCAAATCCATGTCGGGCAGCGCGCCCAACGCGCCCGCCGAGCGCTATAGTCCGCCCAGCCTGGGCGAGACTCCTGGCTCGACCGGGCCCCACAGCACAATCGACAGTGCTAACAAGTTGCAGAGCGCACAAGACGCCCAATTCAAACAATCAGAGAGCAGACCATGAGCGCGACGGTAATCACAGGGGCAGGGGCCCAGCACGCGGATAACAAGAAGAACTATCTGACGGCTGACCACACGATCAAGTCGTGGTTGTTGACCACGGACCACAAGAGGATCGCGATCCTGTATCTCGCCTCGATCACTTTCTTCTTTCTGTTGGGCAGCGCGGCCGCCGCGCTGATCCGGTTCGAACTCACCAGCCCGCACGGCCACCTGCTGAGTTCTGAGGCCTACAACAAGACGTTCAGCGCCCACGGGGTGCTGATGATCTTCTTCTTCTTGGTGCCGTCGATCCCGGCCACCTTGGGCAACTTCCTGGTGCCTTTGATGATTGGCGCCAAGGATCTGGCGTTTCCCAGGCTGAACCTGCTCAGTTGGTACCTGTACATCGTATCCGGCGTGATGGTTCTGCTGGCCATGGCGATGGGAGGTTTCGACGCGGGTTGGACCTTTTACACACCGCTCAGCTCCCTCTATTCCCACACCCAGATCACCCTGACTTTGTTCGGGATATTCTTGGCTGGCTTTTCGTCCATCACGACGGGTCTGAACTTCATCGCCACCGTCCACAAAATGCGGGCGCCCGGCATGACCTGGTTCAAGATGCCGCTCTTCATCTGGGCCGCCTACGCGACCAGCCTGATCGTCATCCTCGGCACTCCGGTCGTGGCGATCACCTTGCTCTTGGTCGCCATCGAACGCCTGTTCCAGATCGGCATATTCAGCCCTGAATTGGGAGGCGATCCGGTTCTGTTCCAGCACCTGTTCTGGTTCTACAGCCACCCTGCCGTCTACATCATGGTTCTCCCTGGCATGGGAGTTATCAGCGAGCTCATCGCCTGCTTCAGCCGTAGGCCGATCTTCGGTTACCAGTTTGTCGCCTACTCGTCCCTAGCCATCGCCGGGCTCGGCTTCTTTGTCTGGGGGCACCACATGTTCCTCAGCAGTCAGTCGACCTTGCAGGGCATCCTCTTCTCGTTGCTTAGTTTCTTGGTGGCGATCCCGTCGGCAGTGAAGATATTCAACTGGTCGACGACGATGTACAAGGGAAGCATCCACCTGAAGACGCCGATGATCTACGCCTTGGGCTTCATGGGGCTCTTTGTCATCGGCGGATTGACCGGCCTGTACTTGGCCGCGATCGGCACCGACGTCCACCTTACGGGCACTTACTTCATCGTCGCCCACTTCCACTACGTGATGGTGGGGGGCACGGTCACCGCGTTCCTTGGCGGCCTCCACTTCTGGTGGCCCAAGATGTTCGGGCGGATGTACAGCGAGTTCTGGGGACGGGTCAGCGCGATCATCGTGTTCGTTGGCTTCAACCTGACGTTCTTCCCTCAGTTCATCCTCGGATACCTGGGCATGCCCCGCCGGTACCACTACTACTACTTCGCCCCTGAATGGCAGATCTATCACATCATGTCCTCGGCCGGCGCCTCGGTCTTGGCTGTCGGCTTCCTCTTGCCGGCTTTCTATCTGACCTATTCGCTCATCAAGGGCCCCAAGGCGCCAAAGAACCCGTGGGGAGCCAAGGGCCTGGAATGGGAGGAGACGGACGTCGTTCCGATCACCGAGAACTTCGACCACAAGGTCATCGTCACCGCGCCCGCCTATGACTATGACGCGGAAGAAGACAGCCGCCTCTACCAAGGCGAGCCTGACGATGTCGAGCCAGAGCCGGTCAAGGGAGGAAAAGTCTGATGTCGCACGCCCACGCGCCCGAACACGTCGATCCCGATGTGCCGCCGGTCTATTTCCAATACGAGGACATAGACCAACAGCAAGAGACGTACGTCGTCGGCATGTGGGCGTTTTTGGTCACCGAGGTCATGTTCTTCGGGGCGTTGTTCCTGACCTACACGATCTACCGGTGGAAGTACCAAGAGGACTTTTACAACTTCCATCACCAGTTGAGTTGGCGCCTTGGCGGTCTCAACACCACAATCCTGCTCATCTCGTCTTTGTTCGCCGCACTGGCGGTTCACTTCGCACAGAAGAACAAGACGAAGCTCCAACTGGGCATGCTGGCGGTCACGATCGTATGCGCGATCGGGTTCTTGGGGGTGAAATCCATTGAATATGGAGCTAAGTTCGAGCACCACCTGTTCCCCAATACCAGCTTTGTCTACGGTGAGAGTGCGCACGAGGCCTACACGAAGGATGTAGGTGAGCTCAAACAAGGATTCTTTGGCGAAACGGTCGAAAAGGTCGACGGACCGGAGGTCAAGCAAGAAGGTAACCCGCCTCACGCGCGGATATTCTTCAGCCTCTACTTTGTGATGACCGGCCTACACGCCGTCCACGTCATCGTGGGGATCATCGTCATCTCCGCCCTGATGTTCCTCATTTGGCGAAAGGCGCCGACAATAACCGACTACATCCCGACTGAAATGGTGTGCCTTTATTGGCACTTCGTCGATCTTGTCTGGATTTTCTTGTATCCGCTCTTCTACTTGATACCGAAGTAACGACCATGCCGCACACACCGCATTCGGCTTATCACGCCCATCACATCACGCCGCAGAAGACATTGTTCCTGACCGGTGGGATGCTCCTCTTCTTGATGGCGTTGACCATCGCCGCGGCCGAAGGCATGCCGGAACCCTTTAGGAGCAACACAGTCTTGATGAACATGATCGCGGTCACGATCGCGATCGCCAAGGCGACCCTTGTCATTTCCATTTTTATGGGCGTCAAGTGGGCAAGCAACCTGACCAAGATACTGTGTATCGGTGGATTCATCTGGTTCCTGACGATGTTTTCGACGATGATCGACTATGTCAGCAGGCCGTATGAGCCGATTCCCGGTTGGGAACATGGTCAGTCGTCGGCCTTCCCGCGTAGTGCCGCCGACAGCCGCGAATAGTTGCGGCGCCCAAGCGCAGATAAGCGGAGGCAACGTAGCACGTGGTCTTGGCCTCACCTGTCGTCGTCAAGACTTACGCTCAGAGTTGGTGACTCCCGATCCTGTCGGCTTAGCCTTCGAAGATCTTCCGTCGCCCAACCGAGCACTTCTTCCGTCTCTGCCTCTCGGTCAAATGTTCGCGGTCTCCCAAAGCGGGCGACGATCCGATGGCCCGACCATCGGAGCCGAGTGTCTGGGTTCGGCATGACCTTCTCCGTCCCGCGTAGCCCGCAACAGACCACCGGAGCGCCGCTCTTTCTGGCGATGAGCGCGACCCCTGGCAGCAGTTCGATCAGGGATCCGTCTGGTGAAAGCTGTCCCTCTGGGAACACCACGACGCACCTTCCTTCCTCCAGGAGTTGGAGGGCGGTCTTCAACGCGCCCGTGTCGGCGGAGGATTGGAGAACAGGGAACGCCTTCCACCACCGCATGAAGTCTCCGATGCGCGGCATGTCGAAGAGTTGCGTCCTGGCCATGAAGTGGGCGAGGCGAGGACAGGCCCACTGGACGATCACCGGGTCAGAGTTGGAGCAGTGGTTGGCAAGGATCAGCAGCGGTCCTCGGCGAGGGACGTTGCGCCTGCCTCGAGCGAACATCGGCGCGCCAAAGACGAGCAACAGCATCCAAACGACGCCACGCAAGACCGGGAACAATATCCTTGCCGCCAACGGGTGCGGCTCAGGCGGGCTTGGCACGATTACACACCTCTGCGACCGCCAACGGATAGGCGCGGTGCTCCAACTCCAGAACGCGGGCGGCCAGTGTCTCTGGTGTGTCCTCTGGTTCGACCTTGCATCGCAATTGCACAATGACCTCGCCCTCGTCATAGACGCGCGTGACGAGATGAACGCTCGCACCTGACTCCCTTTCTCCTGCCGCGATAACCGCCTTGTGGACGTGGTGGCCGAACATGCCCTTGCCACCGAACTTCGGCAACAGCGCCGGGTGAATGTTCAGGACCCGGCCGGGATAGGCGTCGATCACCTCGCCTGGTAAGAGCGTCATGTAGCCGGCCAGGCACACGATGTCCACCTTGGCCACGGTCAGGGCTTCTAGGAGGCGGGAGGCATATCCATCCGCCTTCCAATCCAACACGGCGGTCCGAACTCTTTTGTCTGCCGCAACTTCCAGCGCCGGGGTTTCGGCCCTGGGTGCGATGACCAAGACCACCGTCGCCGGCATCGCCCCACATTGGCCAGCGTCCACCAGCGCGGCCATGTTGCTGCCACGACCCTTGGTGCCGACCAACACAGCGACGCGTTCCGTTCTCATTTCGACATCATCTGCACAGATCCGTCCCAGTTCCGCCCTGGCGGACGTTCCTTATAGCCCATAGCCCGGTCGATCAGCACCCTCGTCGGCCCGTCATTCGGAAGGTAGTGCGACACCTTTTCCCACATCTTGACCGCTTCGTCCCAGTCTCTCGCCAGATAGGCCGTCATGGCTTTCGCATGGAGCTCGACCATCTTGTGCTGAAGGTCGGTCGCGTCGTCCTTCATAGCCAAGAGCTCGTAGACGTCTTCGGAGACGTCGCGTCCGAAGACGGCCACTCGATCGATGTGCCGGGCCACGATTTGGTCTCCGGCTTCGCCCACCGTGTCCTTGCCCAAGAGGATGTTCGTGCTATAGAACTTGTTCAGGCCCTGTAAGCGGCTTGCCCGGTTGACCGAGTCCCCAATGACCGTGTAGTTCATCCGTTGACGGCTGCCGACGTTGCCGACGACGACGTCCCCGGTCGCGATCCCGAACGATGCGCGCAAGAGCGGTCGACCGTGGTCACGCCACTCGACATGGAGCGAGTCAAGGCTGGCGAGGGACGAGTATGCGGCCCGACAAGCCGCGAGGGCATGGTCTGTCGTTACCGTGGGTGCCCCCCAAAAAGCCATGACGTCGTCACCATTGAACTTGTCGACCGTGCCTCCGTGACGAAGGACCTCGGCACTGAGCACGTCGAGATACTCGGTGAGGACTTCGACGAGTTCTTCCGGCGGTAGTTCTTGGGAGAGCGATGTGAAACCGATGATGTCGGCGAAATAGGTCGTGATATGACGACACTCGCCTCCGAGTTTGGCCTCTTGGCCGCTACTGATCAACCAGCGGGCGTATTCCGTCGGCACAAGCTTCTCAAGTGACCGCATGGACGATTTCATTCTCTCCATCGCCCCGCTCAGTTCATCGATCTCCCTGATGTTCGAAGCAGGGACTGCGGGGGCCGTCAGATCCAGGCTCTGGATGCGGTCAGCTTCATCGACCAGGGCGACCAAGGGTTGCGAGATTCGGCGCGACAACAGCATGCTCGTCCCCGCTCCGACCGCCAAAGCCAGGAAGCCGAGGCTGACAAAGAAAACCACGGTCTGTCTCGTTCCCGCCAGAAAGTCGTCGGCGGGCGAGATGACAAAGAGCGTCCAAGCAGGAACCTCGTCCCCAGCCACCTTACGGACCCCTACCAGATACCGTACGCCGTTAACCGTGACTTCGGGCTTGTCTGTGTCCGATGCCGTTGGGGAAGTCAGGTTCTCGACGACCTTGGTCAGGACGGGGTCGCCGAGTTCCTCAAGGGTGGCCAGGCGTTGGACACCGCCTTGGTTCACGAGGAGCCGACTTCCGACCGGATAGGCGATCACCCGGGGCCCAAACTTGTTGAACTCGACCAAGAACGATTCGCCGTGGTCACTGACCCGGGTGCCCGCCAGATAGCGGCTCAGGTCGTCGAGGGTCAAGGTGACTTGGACGGCGCCTCGGAACTTTCCGTCCCGGTCGATGATCGGGGTCGCCACCGTAGCCCCAGGGAGGCCGCCGGTCGCTTCGGGTCCGACCCGCGTGTCCGTCCACACCGTCCGTCCCTTGTCCTTACACGCTTTATAGGCGTCGTCTTCGCGCGGGTCGCCGGGCCATCCCTTGTCGATGCTCCGGACGACCGACGTCTCGCCAAAGGGGATGCTTTCCCGCCTTACGGGCCCGTCGGGGCCGATTCGCAGCTCGTTGATCTGCATCGAACTGGTCGCGGCTTGGTCGACCCCGATGGACTCCCCGGTCTTATCGAGCGTCAGACGAGCGGATCCGAGACTCTCGTTGGACTTCAAGACCTTGACAATGACTCTGGAGTAGGCGTCGAAACCGGTGGAGTCGAGAGTGTCATCGCTCAGGTCGGCCAGGATCCTGGCTTGGCTTTCCGCCAACTGGAGTAGGTTGCCGATGCGCTTGTCGACCAGGGCGGCGGTCTGCCGCATGACGGCCCGTCCGGCGTTTTCTGCGTCGTGGGCCACCTGGGCATACGTGTAGACGCCGACAACCGCCATGGTGAATGAGACCACGGCGGCCATATAAAGGACAAGCGTCTTACGGAACGACAAGTTGCGCATCGGTCGTCGCCGGGCTCAAGCAGTGGCCACAGACCCGCGCGCGATGTGTAGCACGGCGACCAAGAAGCCCTCTTCAACCGGGTTGTCGGCCAAATACTGGACAGCCTTCGTCCGCGCGTGTCGGGCAAGGTCGGCCAGTGCCCCAGCCTCGTCCCCCGTACTGTACCTGGTGAACGCCTTGCCGACCTCGGGGTCTCGCCTGGTGAGGAAGCGCAACCGGTTCATCAGTTCCGTGTCGCGCGAGATGCCTTCCATCGAGAAGAGCTTGTACGTGTCTTGCTCCACCATGAGGAGTCGGGCCACGCCTAGGAGGCAACGGCGTCGGGTCGTCGGGCTCTTGGCTCTGCAAGCCGAATGGAGGATAAGTGGAATGTCATCGACAGTACCCACGCAACCAAGGGCGTATGCCACTTCGCTTTGGGCGCCGTCGTCGCGCTTGATCGCATGACGCAGAGGGTCGGCCAGGCCTTCCAGCTGAAGCTCACTCACTGCTTCGGCGGCAGCCGAACGGACGCTGCGGTTGTCGTCTGCCAGTGCCTCGGCGAAAATCGGCGCGGCGTCCTGCGCTTCAAGGATTCGCAAGGATTGGAGAGCGGCCCGGCGTAAGTCAGGATCCGACTCCGGTGCGGCGGCCGAGCACAGGGCCTCGATGGCGATCGGGTCGCGGATACGACCGAGAGACTTGGCGGCGGACCTGCGCAGGAGCGCGCGGGGGTTGTTCAAATAGGCGATGAGCACGGGCACGGCGAGGTTGCTCTTGGTCTCGCCCAGCGCCTCCAACGTCTCGTCCTCCACGAGCTCCGGGTGCTCCTCCATGTGCTTCAGTAACGCGGATGCGGCCTCGGTAGTGGCGAGCCTGCCGAGTGCGGCGGCGGCCTCGCGGCGCACCTGCGGCACAGGATCCGAAAGCGCCTTGGCGACCTCGTCGAGCGCCAGGGTGAAATGGGTCGCGCCAATGTGAGAGAGGGCGGCGACACGGTCACCTTGGCCGGCTCGTATGGTGCGCAGGGCAGCCACGCCCTTTGGCGTCACGTTTCTGAACTGGTTGAGGGCGCTCCGCAATGAGGTGGCACCAGGCTCGTGGACCGGCACGAGTGCGACCATGGCGACGACACGGACGACCATCACGATCCCAAAGATCAGCTTGTAGGCGGTCATCGGGTCGAAGCCCATCCGAAGGCCCTCCAATATCGTTGAGCCGACAAGCGGCGAAAGGCCAGCGGCCACAGCTTGGACGGCAAGGGCGGCGGCCAAATAGTTCGCCCGGTCGTCTGGCTTGGCGGTCGCCATATAAAGATTGAAGTGGGTCAACGAGGCGCCCGACCAGATGACGCCGTTGAAGAAGTGGGCGCTTAGAAGCCATATGGCGTTGAAGGCCAGGTCGTTCGGCCTGCACATGATCCAGATGCCCGGAGTCAGGATCACGCCGACCATGATGATCGACAGCATCGGTTTGTTGCCGTATTTATCAGCTAGAAAGCCCCATACTTTGACAAATGCGATCGTGCCGAGCGCACTGACGAACCCTAGTCCCTGCAAGAGCACATAGGGGATCTTGAGGACCTCGATCGCATAGGCGGCGGGGAAGTTGCCCGCCAGACCCTGGCTGGCGAGGAAGACCGCGGTGAAGAGCAACACTTTGCGGAAGTTCTTGTCGCCCATCGGCTCGCGGATCATCCGCCAGGTCTCAGACCACTGCGGCTCCACCGGCTTTTCCCTTGTGTGTCGGCCCATCCGCCAGAAGCAGGTAAAGCTCACAAGGGCAAAGAGGACGCCCACGGCAAAGACGAACGCGTAACCGTTCGCTTCATGATTGGTCTGCTTGAACCGGTCAAGCACGATGCCGAAAACTAGGCCCGCGACCGCGCCCGTGGTGGTGAAAATCAGTGTCCGACGGCTGAAATACCAACCCCGGCTGTCCTCGGGGACGATTTCACCCAGCCAGTCGTTATAGATCGGGTTGACAAAGTTGACCGCCGCCGCGGCGACCGAGACGCAGGCCAGGAGGATCGCCAGCTTGATCTCGTTGGCCAGGATCAGGAGGGGAAGGATGGCGATCGGAATGTAGAGCAGGCGCCAGATCAATCCGCCAGAGGCAATGAAGCCGCGATACTCCTTGAACGAACGCCCTACGACCGCGCCGGGAATCTGGAGGAGGCCGACTAGAGTCGGAACGGCGACGAGGAGTTGCACCCAAAAGTCGTTGCCACCGAGATATTTGACAAAGCCGACCAAGAACGCGCCCGTGGTACAGGCCATGAACATGAACGAGAAGGCGGCGTCATAGTTCGCCGCACGTAACGTGCGGAGCACTTCGAACCTGGATGGACGGACCGCCATTCTGTGTCCTTAGCTTCGTTCGGGGTCTGGATAGTCGCGGTACAAGGCTGATTTGAAGTTCTTCACGCGGGAATAGACCTGTCGGTGCAGGTCCTCGATGACGCCCGACCGGGTCGCGGCTTGATGAAAGGCGCTGTCGAGTTGAGATAAGTCAGAGAATTCAAGGGTTAGACAAAACTCGCCGAGTGCTTCAGGCCCAAACCCAAACTTGCGGCGGCGTATCCGGTAACACTCCAACCGACTCTCTTCCCTGAAGGCGTCGAGATAGGCCCGGACAGCGGCGATGAACTCCATGTCGTCGACACCGGGAGCGAGATCGACCCAAATCTCATAGCAGTCCATAGGACTGGAAAATACCTTGCATCCCGGGGCAAGACGGCTCTGCTGGTACCCTTTCCAGGCCGATGAACGTTTCGGAACTGCGCGCGAAATACCTCGCATTCTTTGAATCCAAGGGTCACCGGCGTTATCCGGCTAGCTCTTTGGTTCCCTACGACGTCACGGGCCGGTTAGACGAGTCGTTGCTCTTCAACGGCTCCGGGATGAACCAGTTCAAACCGTTCTTCAGAGGAGTTGCCACACCTCCTTCTCTGCGGCTCATAACCTGCCAGAAGTGTCTGAGGACTGGTGATATCGATGAAGTCGGCGACGACAGCCATTTGACTTTGTTCGAGATGCTCGGCAACTTCTCATTCGGGGACTATTTCAAAGAGGAAGCCATTCAATCGTCTTGGGAGTTTTTGACTGGTTCGGCCTGGCTCAATCTCAATACGAAACGGCTGGCGTTCACGGTATTTGAGGAGGATGAAGTCGCCTACGGACTCTGGGCCCGACACCTCGAGACGGTCGGCGTCACACCCGAGTCACGGGTCTTCCGATTAGGCGAAGAGACCAACTATTGGCCGGCTGGGAGCTTCACCAAAGGCCCGCCTGGGCCGTGCGGGCCGAACAGCGAGATGTTCTACTGGGTGCCCGACGACGTGCCTCCCCCATCCACGCTCGCGGGCGAATACGGGCGCGACGACTTCCAACGAGACGAGGCGGCCGGTCTTTGGCTCGAGGTTTGGAACGACGTCTTCATTTCGTTTGACTGGCAAGGACAATTGCGTGATCCGGCCAGGCCCGAACGCGGATATGAGAAGACGGGCATGCCTGACCTGCCGTTCCAGAGCATTGACACAGGCATGGGTCTGGAACGCACGGCGTGTGCGATCGGCGGTTTTCGGTCGGTCTACGACACAGATGCATTTCAGCCGGTCTTTCGTGCCATCGAAGCGCTTCCTTTTGCAAAGGGGATAGTCTACGGAAGCGACAAGGCAGTCGACCACCCGATGCGTGTCATCGCCGACCACCTCAGGGCTGCTTGTTTTTGCATCGGCGACGGGATATTGCCTTCTAACAATGGGCGTGGATATGTCCTTCGACGTCTGATCCGCAGGGCAATCTTGCAGGGGGCAAGAACGCTTGGCTTTGATGAGGTATTTCTCAATAGATTGGTGATATCCGTGGTGAAAACCATGGGTGGTTATTACCCAGAGCTGACCGAGAAACAGCCGGTGATCGAGGAGACCCTGAAGAACGAAGAGGCCCTGTTCCGTCGGACCTTGCAGCAAGGGACAGCCATTCTCAGCGAAAAGCTGGAGGATTGGAGGAGCGGAAAGCGGGCTAAATCGACACCGCTTGACGGGCCGACCGCCTTCATGCTCTATGACACATACGGGTTTCCGCTTGAGGTGACGCAGGAGATCTGCGACGAGCTCGGAGTGGCCGTCGATACGGAAGGGTACCGGGACGCGATGGCGGCGGCTCAGGAGCGGAGCCGCGGCGCGAGCTCCATGGAGAACCCTTACGAGAACGTCACCGTTGCGGTTATCGAACACGACGGCGGCAAAGTGCCCGCGACCCGCTTCTTGGGTTACTCGACGCTTGAATCTGATGGACAAGTCATCGGAGTTCGACCAGTTCTTGACGGGAACGGACAAGCCATGGAGGCGTTCGCCTTAGCCCTCGACCAGACTCCGTTCTATGCCGAGTCGGGCGGTCAGGTCGCCGACACAGGCACGATCGTCGGCCCGGGGGTCGATCTGAGGGTTCTCGACGTCACAAAGCAAGACGGGGTCTTCGTCCATCTAGTGGAGGCCGACGGCGCCCCTTGGCGGGGCCTGCCGGAGCAGGATGCGCTCGGACTCCTTGAAAAGTTCTTTGTCGGCCAAAGGGTGGCCAGCCGGGTGGACGGGCGCCGAAGCGATACGGTCCGACACCACACCGCGACCCACCTGCTCCACGCAGCGTTGCGTTCGGTGCTCGGCCCACACGTAACCCAGGCCGGTTCTCTGGTCTCCCCCGAGGTGCTCCGATTTGACTTCACCCACGGCAAGGCGATGACCGAGGATGAATTGTCAAGCGTCGAGAGCATGGTCAATGAGAAAGTCTGGGAGGCGACGCCGGTCAGGATTTACTCCGACGTACCGATCGACAAGGCCCGCGCGATGGGGGCGATGGCCCTCTTTGGTGAGAAGTACGGCGACGTCGTGAGGGTCGTGCAGGTCGGAGACATGACGCCCGACGAGCCTTCTTTCAGCCGTGAGCTCTGCGGGGGCATCCACGTCGTCAATACCGGGCAGATCGGGGTCGTCAAGGTCTTGCACGAGGCTAGCGTGGCGAGCGGGATCCGCCGCATCACGGCGGTCGCGGGGCCAAGGGTCGTCGAGTGGGCTCGGGGGCAGGAACAAACGGTCGCCCATGCCGCAGACTTGCTCAAGACCAACCCCCATGAGCTCGTCCCGGCGGTCGAACGGGCCATCGCAGAACTCAAGGAAGAGAAAAGAAAGCGGGGCCGTATGGTCGTTCAAAGCGGCGGGCAGAACGCCAGGCACACCGATGTCCAAGGGCTCGAGCTTGTGACCGAACACCTTGCCGAAGTTGAAGCCGAGGACGCCAGGCTGGTGGTGGACAAACTCGCCTCCCCGGCGCGGGTCGTCGTCGTGTTCAGCACGGTGGACGGCAAGGTCGGCATCACGGCCGCCGTCGGCGCTGAAGGGATGAAGCGTGGCGCCCATGCAGGGAACTTACTGCGGGAGGTGGCCAAGTTAGTGGGTGGCGGCGGTGGGGGCAAGCCGGAGTTCGCCACTGCGGGCGGTCGCGAGCCCGACAAAGTCGAAGCGGCCCTGGCTGCCGTCGCCGACGTGCTTGCCGGTCAACTCAAGTAGCCTATCCGAGTTCTCGTCGCAACGCCTCGACCACAAGGCGGGTGGCGGGAGACTTGTTCAGCGTGTAGAAATGGACGCCCGGAGCGCCAGAGGCAAGAAGTTCGGCGCTCTGGGACAAGGCGTGGGCGACACCGATATAGAAGGTCGCTCCGTCGGAAACTCGGTATTGCTCCAGAAGGTGGTGCAGGTGTTCGGGGACCTTGGCGCCGCACATCTGGGTGAAGCGGCGCACTTGGTCCAGGTTCTGGATCGGCATCACGCCAGCAAGCACGGGCGCGGTGATCCCCATCGTCCTTGCTCGGCCCACAAACTCGAAGTAGTGCCGGTTGTCGAAGAAGAGTTGTGAGACCAAGACGTCCACGCCCGCGTCTGTCTTCTTCTTCAGGTTCAGGAGATCAGCTGTCAAATTGTCGGCTTCGACATGGCCTTCGGGGTAGCAGGCGCCGAGCACGCATGCCTCCGGATAGACCTCCCGTATGAGGGCGACAAAGTCGCTGGCGAAGCAAGGTGCGTCCTGAGGCGCGTCGGCGCGCGGGTCGCCCCGCAGGGCAAGGATATTGATCAATCCGGCCTCGCGGATGTCGCGGATCGTCTCCACTAGCCTATCGCGTGGCACACCGAGGCAGGTCAGGTGGACGACCGCCTCAAGGTCGAGGTCGTCCCGGATCTGGCGGGCTTGCGCGACCGTCTTGCCAATGTTGCCACCCGCGCAGGTCACGGAGACGAACGCAGGCTCAAGCTGGCGTAGACTCTCCAAGCTACGGAAGAGTGACCTCTCACCGCCAGGCGTCTTGGGCGGGAAAAACTCGAACGAGAAGAGCGGCTTTCCCTTGGCCACCATCTCGTCAATCCGCATGGCTATGATATTACGTTAGGTTCTGTGGGGCCAATGGGCCGTCAGACAAAAGAAACGAAAGCTGGTGCGCGGGAAAAGACTCGAACTTTCACGCCTTGTGGGCACTACCACCTCAAGGTAGCGTGTCTACCAATTCCACCACCCGCGCAGTGCGACCGATTGTACCAAACACCGGACTGGTCCCGAGGTCAGCCTCCGCCGCCCCTGCCTACCAAGAAGAGTCGGTTGCCTAGGTCGTAGACCACCTTCTTCAGGCGCGAAAGGCTCAACTTGGCCTCTTCCTGGGCCGTGACCCCCTCGCCCTTCACGTCGTCGTCCTCGACCAAAAAGAGGACCCGGTCGCCCCCGCGCACGGCGATGCCATCTTGCACGTAGGCGTCCCCTAGGCTCGGCACGCCGTCCATGAACGTGTTCAAACGGACGGACGCCTCTTGCGCGCGGTTGGCCGCCTCACCGCCCCGAAAGACATGGATCAAGTTTTTGCCGAACCAAAGCTCGACGGTGGAGTCAGGCCGGGGTATCGCCCGGGCCGAGTAAGTGGTCGAGACTTGGCTCCGTTTGATGTCGATACCCGCCTCTCTCAGCTTTGTCATCATGAAGCGGGCCCGTTGCTCCGTGATCGGGTGTGTCTGATAAATGCCCCACTCGACACGGGGGCCGAGGCTGTCCTTATGGGCAAGGCGCTCCATAAACGTCAAGGCGCCAACGGGGTTGTACGGGCTGTGCATCATGTATTGCAGCCCGCCGTAGTCTGCCGCAGTCTCCGCTTGGACGGACCAGCCGCTCTGGTAGGCCTGGTTGAGCAGCTGTGACGCCATCAGAGCCGCCATGGCGTCCGAGCTCTTGGACATTGCGGCGACAATGAGCAGGGGGAGGTTGACCAAGTTCCAGCCGCTGCTCTTCTTGCTCAGTGTGTCCAGGTGCCGGAACGCAGCGTGGGAGATCTCGTGGCCCAATACGGCGGCTAGTTCGTCGTCGGACTCCACGAACTTCATGAGCCCTTCATAGACGTAGATATGGCCGCCCGGAATCGAAAAGGCGTTGACGTCGTCGCCTTGGATGAGTTTGAAGGTGTAGGGGAAAGGGTTCAGGCGGGGGTCGCCCCACAAGACCTTGACCTGGGTTGTGTCGGCGATTTTGGCGAGCACGCCCCCGACCCGCTGGAGCCGCTCGTTCATCGCCTCGTCCTTGCTCGGCTTCAACTGCTTCTCGATGTCGGTGGCGTACTTGTCGCCCTCCTCGATGTCTTTGGCGATGTCTTTCTTGTGCCGGGCTTCTTCTTTTGAAGTCTGCACTACGGTCGGTTTGGCCGCCGGCTTGCTGTCACCGTCGTCCGAGGCCAGTGCCGCTGTGAGTGGCATGACCAAGAGTAATGTGACGACGAGGCCGCGCATCTTCAACAAAGTTGACGCATCGAAGGCGCGCTTGTTGCGGGGCCGCTCATCCATTGGCCTAGATTTGACTCCAGACATGGCAAGATTGGTTACCGGTTCACGGGCCATCAAACACCACCATAGGTTTGACGACTTGTCCTGCCTTCATGTCTGCATACGCCCTAGGCAGATCGTCCAGCGGCAGGGTCCTTGTGACCAACCGGTCGGCGTCGACCCTTCCGGCCCGTAGCAGGACGGCTGCCTCGACTGTGTCGTCCGGCCCGCACGAGTAGCTGCAGGACAGGCGCAAGTCGCGGAAGTAGTGGCGTTCTAGTTCAAAGGCATACGGATCGCCGGGTTCCATCGGGGCGAAGAGGCCGATGCGGGCGTCCGCCTCGGCGATCTCCAAGGCGAAGTCCAGGGCTTTGTGGTTGCCCGGGCAGACGATCACACAATCTGCCGCCTCCTTGTATTCGGGATGCCTCGCGTCTAATCCGAGGCGCTTGGCGTGGGCGACCCGGGCCGGGTCGGTGTCGTAGCCCACAGCGGCCGGCATGAGCATCATATGCGCCAAGCCCATGAACCCGAGTCCGACCACGGCGGCCGGTTCACCGCTACGGTACTGAGCCCTCCAGAGCGATTTGACGACGCATCCGATCGGTTCGACCAGGGCCGCAGTCTGGGGCTCTAGGTCGTCGGTGCGGTGACAATCGTCAAGGTTCTTCGCACTGACGGCAAAGAATTCGGCCATTCCACCGGGGTCCAACCGGGTGGATTTCCATTGTTCACAGTGCACAAAGGCCCGCCTGGCGCACTTGTCGCATTTCAGACAAGCCGCGTGATGATGTGGGGCAACACGGCATCCGACGGGGAAACGGCTGTCCTGCGACTCGACGACGACCCCTGCGACCTCGTGGCCGAGGACAGCGGGCGCCTTGCGGTCCATATACCACGACATCAGCTCGCCAGAGCAGAGGCCGCACGCCTCAGTTTTGACGAGGAGACCTCCCGACGGGCAGGCCGGTGTCGGAGCCGTGCCGACTTCTACGAGGCCGCCACCAAGATATCGGGCGACTCTCATGGCCTGAAGACGTACTTGACGCCGACCCCCGCCTCAAGGTCGCGGAACACTTTTGGGCCGTCGGCGAGCTCCCGTGTGCCGCTCAGAAGCGGGGAGACGTCGAAGGCAGGGTCAAGCAGCCAACCACGTGCGGTCCGCACGGCCTTGGTGCCAAAGTGAAACGGGCTGACCAAGGTGATCTCGTCGTAGTGGAGACGCTTGGTGTCGAAGGACACCTTTGAACCAGCAGGACAGCCGCCGAACAAGACAACCGTACCGCCACGCCTCGCCAGTCCGACGCTCCGTTCCCAGACCTCGACGTTGCCCGTGCATTCGATCACCATGTCGCCTTCGCCATGGAACTCGCGGAAAAGCTCTGGTCTGGCGCCCATCTTCTCACCGATGGCAAGGCGCCTTTCATTTCGACCGACAAGGACGACGTCCTGGACTCCGATCCGCCGGAGGGCGGCGACAAAGAGCAGGCCGATGGCACCCGGGCCGACCACGACGACCTGGTCGGTCGCCTTGGGCGGGGTCTTTAGAAGCGCCTGCGCCACGCACGAGAGAGGTTCGAGCAACGAAGCGGTGGCATAGTCCAAGGAGTCGGGCTTTTCAAAGAGGTTCAACCTCGCCACGCGCTCTGGCACCAACAAGTACTCGGCGTAGCTACCCAAGACCTTGGTGGACATGACGGTCTCGCAGAGGTTTTCCTGGTCGGCGAGACACCAGCGGCATGCCTGGCAGGGGGCAGAATGGACGCCCATCACCGGATCGCCGACTTTGAACGGCGTGCCCGCTCCGACGGCGGCGACGTCGCCGCTGTATTCATGGCCGAAGACGCCCGGCATCGGTATCTGGGGGTGTCCACGGAGGAAAGCTTTGAGGTCGGTGCCGCAAGTGGTGGCGGCACGGACGCGCACCAACACCTCGCCCGGGCCCGGTTCGGGAACCTGCACCTCGTCCAATGCCAAACGGCCCGGCTCCAGGAGGACAAGGGCCTTCATCGTCGTCTGGCGGGGGGTGGTCTCTGGCACTGGCGAGCCTCGATCAGAAGCGGCAGGTAGACTCGGATTTTGCCGTCTTGGGGACGGACCACCTATGCCCACCATCACATCGTCCGTGTGGATCGACGCTCCTCTCGCGCAAGTCTACGCCATCGCCAAGGACAACCGCTCCTTTCCGGACTTTATGGACGACGTGGTGTCCTTGACGGTCGTCGAGGAAGACGGCTCCCGCGTCGTCAGCGACTGGGTCGGGACGATCTCCGCCTTCGGCATCAAGGTCAGATGGACACAGGAGGACGTTTGGGACGACGACGCCCACACATGCGCGTTCAAACAGCTAAAGGGCGACTATGACCGGCTCGAAGGGAGCTGGTCCTTCCACGAAGAAGGCGGCAAGACCCTCTTCGACAGCCATCTGGACTACGAGTACGTCGTCCCCGGTCTGGGGCCCTTGGTGAAAAAGGTGGTCCACAGCTTAGCGACGAAGAACATCGAGGGCCTAATGCAGGCCATCAAACTTCGCGCGGAACAGGCATGACCTCTCCGCCGCTTCCCGACCCGTTGGGTTTGCCGGTGGGATCCCTCACCCGCCCGGTGACGCCGGTAGAGTCTGTGGTCTCCATCCGATCTGCCGCCAGGGCTATGGCCGAGAACGGCCTCGACGTCCTGCCGGTCGTCCGCGAGGGCCGCTATGTGGGGGTGGTCGGCCAGCGGGAACTGGCCCGGGCGTTGGCCAACGGCGTCGACCCGAACGATGAGTTGGCGCTCTACATGAGGCCTGAGGCGGCGAGTGTCCGCACGTTCGAATCGGGCGCCGAAGCCCTGCGCAGGATGTCTGAGTCGGGTGAGACATATGCGGTCGTCATCGACGACGACGCAAGGGTCGTCGGAGTCTTGACGCCTTCACGGTTGTTCAACCCTCCCAGAAGGCGCAACCGCCCCAGGATGGTCGGGGGCATGGCGACGCCCCTCGGCGTGTATTTGACGAGCGGCACCGTGAACGGCGGCGCACCGTGGTACGGCCTTGTGCTCACAGGCGCGTTGATGGCCTGTCTCTTTGTTCTGGCCGACACGTCGACCACCGCGATCCGGATGCTGCTCCCGGTGGCGCACCGGTTCGACAATTGGGTCGTGGCCTCGATGATGGGGCTGACCTTCTTCCTCTTCCTGCTCTTGTTGCGCGTGATCCCGCTCAGCGGCACGCACGCGGCGGAGCACATGACCGTGCACGCGATCGAACGTGGGGAAGACCTCGTGCCGGAGACGGTACGTCGGATGCCTCGGGTCCACCCAAGGTGTGGTACGAACTACATCGCCGGCCTGACAATCTTCAGCGCCATCGCCTTCACCCCAATCGGAACCCTGAACGGCGAGATCAGCCTCTTGCTCGGCCTCGCCGCCGCCTTCCTCCTCTGGCGCCCGGTCGGGTCGCTGATACAGTTCTATTTCACCACGAGGCCCCCGAACGCCGAGCAGATCCAGACCGGCATCAAGGCTGGCGAAGAGTTGCTCGCCAACTATGAGCGCGCGCCCCATTCCCATCCGACACCCTGGCGGTGGATCGTCAACAGCGGCTTGCCCTACGTGCTCCTTGGCGGCTGGGTCACCTCCATTGCGATCTATGGGCTTGAGATCGTCCTGAGGGTCCCCGATGTTTGGAGGGTACAGTGGTGAACCGTCGCAGGGGCACATCAACGTGCAGATCGTCTACAACATCCTTCTCGTCTTGGCGCTCTTGGTCGCCATCGTCTTCACGGTCATCGTCTACGTGACCGGAAAGGGAGACGCGATGTCTGGCGGTTCTTCGAGCGTGAGGACGACCTTCCGGGGCAAGGCCAGCTTTGACGACCAGATTTCCAAGGTCACGATCTATCTTGGGGGCGGGTTCATGGTGCTGATGCTGATCCTTGACGCCATCAGCCACCGGTTGAACTCCTAGGCCCTCACTCGTGGGCGAACACGCCAGCTTCGTCTCGATCCTCCACACCAACGACCTGCACGGGAAGTTGGACTCCTCGACCATTCCATTCTTGATGGGTCTCCGGGAGGCGACTGACCTCTATTTCGACTCAGGCGACGGGGTCAAAGTCGGAAATCTCGCCGTCCCGGTCAGGCAGGAGGTCTATTGGGACTGTCTTCGACGGCTTAGGTGCGACGCGAGCACACTGGGCAACCGGGAGTCGCATGTCCTGAAAGCTGCCTTTGCCGCCAAGACGGCGGGCAGGGCCACGCCGGTGGTTGTCGCGAACATGACCACCAAGGACGGCGGCCTTGTCTTCCCCGCGTCAAAGATCCTGGAGTGGAAGGGGCGGCGCATCGGCGTCGTTGGGACGATGGTGGCGATGGTGACCTCGCGGATGGCCACAGCTCCGGCGAGCCAATACCTTTGGACGGATCCGTTCGAGGCGGCGTCGGCGGAAGGCGCAAGGATCAAAGCCGACGTCGACGCCTTGTTTCTACTAAGCCATTGCGGTTACAAGAACGACCTTCGCGTGGCGGAACTTGGGGTGTTCGACGTCGTGTTCGGGGGCCACAGCCACACCGTCTTGCCGGAGCCGGAGAAGCATGGCGACACTTGGGTCGTCCAAGGCGGGTCGCACGCCAGGTATGCGGGAATGTACCGGTGGGACGTTGCCCAACGTCGCCTGGAAGGCGGCCTGCGGAAGTGGTTGTCTGCTTAGGCGGCGGCTGGCTCGTGCCGTAACTTTCGCATGAGGTCGGGCGGGACGACCTTGTCGGCTTCGAGCAGGGCGACCAGCTCATCGCCTTGACGTGCAAGCCCGATGACAAACTTCTCCTCGTCGCCCTCGTCAGAGACCGCTGAGCGATCGATTTCATCCTCGGTGAAATCCACGATCCCTTCCACCGAATCCACCTTCAGTGCGACAGCCCCGAAGGCCGTGCCGACGACCACGAGTCTGGAAACGCCGAGCCGGGGCTTGAACCCAAAGAGAAAGCGGGTGTCGAGGACGGGCACCGTCGTGCGTTCCACTTCGGCCCATCCGACGAAGGCGTCGTCGGGCCCGGAGTGACCTGCCTGGCCATTGAGGATCCTTGTGACTTTGCCTACGGGGAGGCCAAACCTTTCGTCATCCAACCGAAACACCACGTACCTCGCCTCGTTCATGCCCAACAGTGCCTCCCAAGCCCGGTGTGGAAGCCATTCCATGACGATGATCGCGATGAGCCCGGCAAGCCTGCGGGATTGGCGGCATAATGGACCGAGGGGCCCATAGCCATGTTCTCGATCTCGCTAGTAGCCGCCGCGATCGTCGTCGGCCAGGCCGACAGCCCGGCTGGACGCCTGGCCCGCTATATGGAGGGGGCTACCCACTACAAAACCGCCTTCACCGTATCGAACGCCAAGCTGGAGAAGCTGGCCGACTGTACATGGGAATACGCCAAGCCATTGACCCAGAAGCTGGAGGCAAAAGGGAAGATGTTTGACTTTGCCTTTGTCCAGACATCTGGCTCGACCATCTTCTTTGTCCACCAAGCCAAGACCTATCTTGAGTGGCCCGTGTTCGATGCGCTTGTGCCGCCGCCGCCGAACGCTGGGATGCTGTTGGAGATTTATCCAAACTACTTGGCCCAACCAAAGGCATTGCTCCATATCAAGTGGTCGCCCCCTAAGGCTGTCACGATCGGGGGAAAGCAAGTGGACGAGATCGATTCTCATCAAGCGGCCGACGGGGGCGGCAACATTGACATCAGCCTGTTCATCGACAAAGACGGGCGTCTTGTGAGGCAGCACCTGAAAGTCGACACGCCGATGGCAAAGTCCGAATACACCTGGGACTTCACTTCACACGAACGACTGGCCACCCTGTCGAATGAAATCTCCGGACGCATCCCCGACGGCTACGTGCCTTTCAGCGTCTTGCCCCCGTACAGGCCACTTGTGGCGACCGACAAGGTCCCCGCAGTCGATGTCGTGGATATGGCGACCGGTAAGGCAGCGAAGCTGAGCGTCAGCGGAAAGACGACGGTCGTCGTTTTTACCGCGCCGGAATGTGCCCCAAGCCGTTCCATGGCCGGAGCCTTGACCAAAGCGCAGAGCCAGTACGGAAAGGACGCCGCGTTCATCGAAGTGTCTCTCGGGTCGGTCGCACCACAGGCTGCGGGCCACGACGGCAACCGTCCCCTCTATTGGGACAAAAGCGGCGAAATGGAGCGGAAGTGGGGCATCAATTACACGCCCTACGTCTTGGTCGTGAACAAGGACGGAGTGATCGACCGAGGTTTCGGCGGCTTTGGGCCGGATCAAGAGGAGATCTTCCTGAAGACGATCGCCGCCGGCGTGAAACCAGCGGAAGACTGAGCTATTCCACGCCGAGGACACGCTCGGCAAGGATCATGGCGACAAAGTCGTCCACCGGAACCGGGGGCATTTGCATGGTGGCGGGCAGGAGTCTCCGCCACCAAGGCCTCGGGTTATGTTGCCAATACCGTTCGCGGGCTTGGATCGTCGTGTCCTTTTCATCGACCACCAAGATGCCCACACTCGGGAAGGCTTCGCGGAGCATGTCGACAGTGCGGCGGGACCGGGTGCCAGAACCGATGACGACCATGGAGAAGGGAAACTTCTCTTGCGCTTCTTCCACCTTGGCCGTAACATCAGCCACGGAGACGACGGCTCGCCAGAGGAGTTCGACGTCGCCTGTCGCCGATCTGCTGACCACCGCCATGCCTGCCTTGCTGGACCCCGGGTCGATCGCCAGGACCGTCTTGTCGCCTAAGTTGCTCATAGTCTTAGCCGATGTGCCAGGCGCAGAGGCTCGGCCGCCCTGGTCACCTGGGCCGCGAGGAACTGGACCCTCACGGTCTTTTCGCTGTCACGCACCTGCTTGACGATGGCGAGGATCTGTTCGATGGTCACTTGGCCGAGCGGCATCTCGCTACCGGTCGCTGGGATCATCCCGCGCCGCAACGCCACGTCTCGCACCTTCGTGTTCACGAGGTCGAGCACCTGTTTGGTCACTTCGGCCTCGCTGAGCCTCCCATCGACTTGGCCTTCGGCGACAAGTTCGTTGGCTTGAAAGACGACTGGATTCGGTCGCACCGACGGTATCACCCAGACGAACTCGCCTTTGAACGCGTTGACCGCGGAGTCAAGGACCAGGACGCTCTGATCGTTCTTGTTGGCGACCTGGGAGATGACCTCGCGTTCTTGCTCGGCCACAGATATTGTCCGGCCATTGCGGTCGATGTCCACAAACCCGGCGGTCTGCCCGCCCGTCGCCGTGGTCTTCGCGCCTTTGCCCTTTGCCCCGGTTTCCGCCTCGCGCAGAGCGGCGAGCAACAGGTTCCTGACTTCGGCCTCGTTGCTGCGGGGAGGGATGACCGTACGGGCGAGTTCGTCGCCTGCGTTATAGATGAGTGGGCTGGTCCGGGCGTTGACCTGGGCGTTGCCCAGTTGTTGTATGAGCGCCCTCACAGAGTCCAGGTTGTCCTTGGCAGTCTGGAGGTCCGAGACGGCTTGGTCGTACTGATCCTTGACACGCTTCAGATCTGCTTGGTTGGAAGCGAGTCTTTCGTTATAGGTCTTGTCGAGCTGGATCTTTGCCGCATTAAGTTCCTTGACGCTAGCTTCAAGCTGGGTGACCTGGCCTTGCAAGGAGCCTAGATCGTTTGTGAGCTTCTCGTTGAGGACGGTGAGTTCTTGGTTCTTCTGCTGGATCTTCGTGTTGTCGGCAGAGATACGGTTTTGTTCGGCTTTGGCGTCGGTCGTCTCCTGGCGGACCTTTTGGAGGTCAACGAGGGTTTTCTTGAGTTGATCGGAAGTCGTCGTGAGGCTCTTGCGGACATCATCGACCCGGTTCTTGAATGCCGTGGCGTCCTTCTTGAACTTCTCTGACTCCGCCTTGGCGTCGGTGACTTTGCCCTGCTCCTCCACCAACTTGACGGCCTGGCCAGACAGTTCAGCCTTCAGTCCGTCCAACTGCTTTTGAGTCTTGCCGACCGTTTCCTGCGCAGAGTCTCTCTGTTGCTTGAGGTCTGCCAGTTCGACCTTGGTCTTTTCGCTCTCGAGCAACCACTTCTTGATCGGCTCGCTGACCGTCGCGAGGATGACGATGGTGACAGCTGTGCCGGCCATGCCCGCCAGGAAAGTGCCCAGGATGGCGGTGTGTTTTGGGCGCAGATGGCCGATCCTGAGCCTTTTCTTGCCCAGGTTACGGCCGATGGCGTCACCTGCGGCGGCGACAAATCCGCCGACGAGGACCATCACTATGACAAACGGTATGACCGGGTTCACAGCACGTTCTTTCTTCTGATCAAGACGGCCGCCGCCACCATCCCGACCCCCACCGGGACGAAACTTGCGGCCCAGGCCGGTACAAGACCGCCTCGAGACATGACGGCGAGCACGTTCGTGACCATAACGTATCCGAAAATGATGATGATCGACAGGGCGAACCCGGTCGCGGCCCCCGAGCGGTGGTTCCTGATACCCATAGGTGCGCCGAGCAGGCCAAAGACGAGTGCCCCGAGAGGTACCGCGATCTTGTTCCAATAGCCGAACTCAAGGTTGGAGAGTTCGCCTTTGTCGTGGTTCGGGTCGGCGCGCAGGCTTTCGATCCTCTCCGCCATCTCCCTCATGTCGTAGACGTCAAGGTCGCGAAGGGTACGTGTGATGATGTCGTCTAGGGACAATTTGGGCTTGGTCGCACCTTGGGGCCAGGCGCCTTCGGCCACTTCGACCCTCATCTTGCTCTGCACGAAGTAGATCGTCGCCTTGCCCACGACCTTCCAATCATGGATGTCGGTGTACTGAAGGTTGTCGGCCTGCAGGACGCTCTGGACATTCCGGTCTGGGTCGAGGCTGACGATAGTGACGTCTCGGAGGGTTTGGGTGGAGAGGTCGACGTCGGTCGCGTTGATGAAGCCGATCAGGCGGTCGCCGTCAAAGAAGGGCTGCGAAGCACTTTGCTGACGCGACTTGTGGAGGCTTTCCTCCATGCCGGCGCGGATGCGTATGGCGGTCGAGGAGGCCCACGGGACGACCTGCTCGTTGAACGTGAAGGTGAGTAGAGCCACCGCCAGACCGAGGGCGGCCACAGGGGCCATGATCCTGCCCACGCTGATCCCGGCTGCCCGCAGCGCGACGATCTCGCTGTCGCCGCTCAAGCGGCCGAATGCGAGTAGGGTCGCGAGGAGCATCCCCATAGGAAAGCTCTTAGCCAAGATTCCGGGAAAGATCAGCATGGCGAGCTGGGCGACCTTATAGGCCGGGGCCCCGTCGCTGACCAGGTGGATGAGTTCAAAGAGGAACTGGCCCGCCGATATGAGGACGCTGAAAAGGAGCGCGCTGAAGAACCACATCGGCGCCACCTCCTTGATGACCAAGGCGTCAATCCGCCTCACTGGCCCGCTTCTCCGGACGCTCCCGGCGTCTGGCGCTCGGACTGGACGCGGTCAAATCCATGGCCGAGATAGTGGTTGCGCACAAGCTCGTTGGCGCGGATGGTCGTCTGGTCGCCCTCGGCGATGATCTGCCCGTCAACCAGGATGTAGACCCGGTCGGTGATGTTGAGGGTCGCCTCGACGTTGTGGTCGGTGATCAGGATTCCGATGCCTTGCTTCGCCAGCCTGGCGATGATGTGCTGGAGTTCCTCGATGGTCTTGGGGTCGATACCTGTGAACGGTTCGTCCAAGAGGATGAACTTCGGTTCGGTGGCCAGCGCACGGGCGATCTCGACCCGCCTCCTCTCACCCCCTGAGAGAACCTGCCCCTCAGACTTCCGGAGTCCGGAGATGTGCAGGCTCTCGCACAACTCCTCGATCTTCGTGTCGGCTTCGTGTCGGCTGACACCGTTCATCTCGAGCACGAGGCGGATGTTGTCCTCGACCGTGAGTTTGCGGAAGACGCTCGCCTCTTGGGCCAGGTAGCCGACACCGGCCCGCGCCCTCATGTACATCGGCAGGCCGGTGACGTCTTGGTCGTCGAAGTAGACCTTGCCACTGTTCGGCCGAACCAGGCCGGTGACCATGTAAAACGTGGTCGTCTTGCCGGCGCCGTTGGGGCCGAGCAGGCCGACGACTTCGCTTTGGTCGAGTTCGATGGACACGTCGTCGACGACGCGGCGTTTCTTGTATGCCTTGACCAGGTGCTCGGCCCGGATTCTCATCCGCCGTCCTTGGCCTTGCCATCGAACGAACCTGAGCCCTTGCCCAACGTCCACCCGACGACTTCGTGGTCCTTGGTCAGTTGGAGGGTGAAGACCTCGGCGTCCAGCGTCCCCGTGATCCCCGCGCTGTCGCTAGTGCTCCTGCCCGTCACATGCACGTGACCGGAAAGGGTTATCTCGCGGGTCGTGCGGTCGAACCGCAATTGATCCCCGGTCACAGTCATCGAGACTTTTCGGACGGTGCCGTCCACCGACTTTGCCACCGTGTCCACGTCGACAGTCGTCTTCCCTGACATCACGACCGACCTGACCGCGTCGTCGGAAGGCTTTGTCAGGGGATCCATCGTGATCTTGGCGTTGGGGCCTTTCAGGATGATCTTGCGGCTATCCGCGCCTCCGACGCTCGACGTCAGCTTCAAGGCTCCCGGCGAATCGACCGTCGCTTGGTCGGCCCCGTCGACCAGGACGATCTTCGACGAGGTCACCTCGGTCACCGGCGGCGCGCTCGGGGTGGTAGCACCTTCCTTCGCTGGCGCAGCCGACTTGCCGGTGACCTTGAGCCACACGTCGCCTTCCAGGGTGAAGTTCTGGACGGAAAAGCCGCTCCCTTGCGTCTTTAGGTCGCCGACGGCGTGACGCGCCCTGAACTCGAGACCCTGATCCTTGCTGAACCCGGAGAGGGGGTCTCCGATAAAGTCGATGTGGATCTTCCCTTCGCTTGGGTTGCCTGAGATCAAGGGTTTCTTGACCCCATGGACGGCGAACCGTCCGGCGGTGTCGGCGAACGACGGTTCTTGGCGGGTCGTCTGGGCGACCGCCAGGGTCATGGCGACGGCAACGAAGGCAAGGAGTGTCGGGCGTGGTCTCATGGTTGGAACCGGTCAGGCGTGCCGATCTTGCGGAGGTCTTGCGTCGCCCATAACTCGGGGTACTCCCCCATCTGGTAGACGGACGAGCGAACCCAAACGCTACCTTGGGCGGCGACCACCCTGCGGTCGTCCAGCCACTTGGCCCGGTCGGCGTTGATCTCGACGGGTTGGGCTGGCAGACTGCTCTTGACGCCCGGCGGCGGCGGCTCGCTCTTGATGACGACGTGGCCGTTCATGACAAGTTCGCGCGTGGCGTTGTCGGCTTCGGCTTGATCCGCGCTGAAGCGACTGGCGACGGCGCCGTTCATATAAATCTCGCCATCGACGTCGGTGAGCATGGCTTTCGAAGCTTGGTCGGCCACGACGAGAGAGCTCCTGCTGGCCTTGGCCACCCAGCTGAGTTCGCCGTCCTCGCCTCTCGCGGTGATTGTGACCCGGCCAGTCTCGACGGGGATGCTCGACTTGTCCGGCGTCTTCGTTTCGGCGTTGGGGCTCGGCTCAGGCTTGGGTGACCCGCAGCCCCCCAAAAGGGCTGTGGCGGCTACAAAGGTGTAAGCGGCAATTCGGATGTCCGTGCCCTCCTGGCGAACCTTCCGGTGTGTTGTCCGGCCAACTGGCCGCACGCGGCGGCGATGTCGTGCCCGCGTTCGACCCGCTCGGTGACGTTGACCCGTTCACCTTCGAGGATCGAACGGAACGCCCTGACCCGCTCCTTGGCAGGCCGACGGAAGCCCTGCTCCGTGTCAACGTAGTTGAACGGGATGAGGTTCACGACGGTCGGCGTGCCCCTCACGAGCTTGGCGAGCGCGCGCGCTTGTTCCGGCGTGTCGTTGAGCCTGTCGATCAGCAAGTACTCGACCGTCACCTTACGCCCGGTGGCTTTGTGATACTGGCGCATGGCGGACCAGACTTCCGCCACCGGCCAGCGGTGGTTGACAGGCATTAGTCGGCTCCGAGTCTCGTCGACCGCCGAATGGAGGGAGAGGGCCAGGTGGATCGGCAACCCCTCGTGGGCTAACAGGAGGATCTGGGGCACCAGGCCGACGGTGGAAACGGTCAGATGGCGGTAGCTCAGGCCGACCTCCTCGTGGAGAACGCGCAAAGACCGCACGACGTTCGCGATGTTCAACAGCGGCTCTCCCATGCCCATGAATACGACGTGGCTGATGCGCCGGAGGCTCAGCCTCTGGAGCCATAAGTACTGGCCGACGATCTCGTCCACACCCAGGTCGCGGTCAAATCCTCCCAGGCCAGTGGCGCAGAATGTGCAACCCATCGGGCATCCCACCTGCGAAGACAGGCAACAACTGACCCTGTCCTCGTAGGGCAACAACACGCATTCGTAGACCTGTCCGTCCCCGTTGTGCAGGAGCAACTTGTCCACACCGTCGGTGGATCGACGGTGGTCGGCTTGGACTTGGTTCGAGACCCGGTACCCTTTGGCGAGGCCTGCACGGAACGCCGAAGGCAGATCAGCCATGTCGGCGACGTCGACTGCTTGGCGCTTGTAGAGCCAGTTGGCGACTTGAGCGCCGCGGAACGGGCGTTCTCCAAGCGAGGCGGCCACTTCGCGGAGCTCGGCGGTGGTCATGCCGACCAGTGGCGTCGAGTCTGGGGCCAAAGTTCGGAAAGTGTACCAGTAGGCCACGTTTGAGCCCTAGAATGCCGTTGTAGGGGAAACAGGAGACAGATGAAAGGGTCAAGGGTCGTCGGGGTGGGGGTCGGAGTGTTCGCGGCGGTGTTCGCCGCCGTCTTCGGTGCGTTGCAATTGGACCGCATTGTCCGTACGGGGCAGCATCGTGATGTCGTGTTCGCGGGGCCCGGAACGGCGAAGATGTTCAATGCGTCGACTTCCCCGGTGGGGTTTGACTTCCGTGAACCCGCCAAGCGTGCCTTGCAGAGTGTCGTGAGCATTCAGACGACCGCCGAGGGCGAGGACTTCTTCGGTCGCCACTTCCGCGAAGCCTACGCACAGGGTTCGGGTGTCGTGGTCTCGGACGGCTACGTGGTGACCAATAACCATGTGGTCAGGCTGGAGTCACCCAACGGGCCCCTGGCGGACTCGGTCTCGGTGACCTTCAGCGACGGCAAGTCGGCGGACGCCACCATCGTTGGAACCGACCGACGCTCGGATCTCGCCGTGCTCAAGATCGACTCTCCGGATGCCAAGCCGATCCAACTCGGTGACAGCTCTGCTTTGCAACCCGGAGAGTGGGTTCTGGCGGTCGGCAACCCGCTCGGGTTCTCCAACACAGTCAGCCTCGGGATCGTCAGCAGCGTCGGGCGACCGATCCAAGGTGACGACGCCCTCTTTGTCGATGGCATCCAGACGGACGCTGCGATCAACCATGGCAACTCAGGTGGGGCGCTAGTGGACGCCGACGGCAACCTTGTCGGCATCAACACGTCGATCGCCAGCACGAACGGCGGCTCGATCGGGATCGGATTCGCCATACCGGTCAACCGGGTCAAAGAGGTCGTCCGGGACATCGTCAAGTCGGGCCACGTCCAGTATGGCGACCCTGGATTCACCTACTACCAACGCGACGGAATCCTGCGGAGTTCGCGGGCACGACGGCAGATCCAAAACGAAACGGGATCCAGCAGCCCTCCACCAGAAAGCGGTGTGATCGTCCAGGATGTCGCACCGGGTGGCCCAGCGGCGAGGGCCGGGATCAAGCCGCTCGACATCGTCACCGCGATGGACGGTTCGGCCATAGACGGTTTGCAGGGCTTTCTCGTCGCACTGACGGCGAAGCGTCCAGGGGAGACAGTGACCTTCAAAATCTGGAGCGGAGGCAAGACTTCGGATGTCCGGGTGGTGCTGGCCAGCTCCATCAGCGACTAGGGGGCGGACTCGCCGACCCCCCGTGTAATCACCAGGTCTGCGGCAGTGCCATGGACAGAAGCCACAACCCTGACGCTTCGCCGCGCTAACTGGCGTCATAGTAAGTGACGCATGTCTTGGTCGCATGACGGTCTGCCCGAACTGCTGGAGATCCTCCCGCCGGTCGTCCGAGAAAAACTTGAAGTCCATCCTGACCTGAGGAGCCTGGTCGAAGTCGTCCTTGACTACGGCCGCCCCGCGGAGTGCCGTTTCATGTCCAGCGTGGAGCGCTGGCCCCAGACGATCGTCACCGAACATGACATCGACTACGTAGTCAAGGCGATCGGCGCGTTCGGCGGCGACAACCGCGCCGGCATCGAACGGACCTTGCATCGTATCAGCGCGATCCGCAACCGGCACGACAAGGTGATCGGCCTGACTTGTCGGGTGGGGAGGGCGCTCGAGGGGACGATCGACATCATTGACGACATCGTCCGAAGCGCGCAGTCCATCTTGATCCTCGGCCGCCCTGGCGTCGGCAAGACAACAAAGCTACGCGAGGTCGCCCGGGTTCTTGCCGACGAAGTGAACAAGCGTGTCGTCATCGTCGACACCAGCAACGAGATCGGCGGCGACGGTGACGTGCCCCACCCGGCGATCGGCAGTTCCCGGCGTATGCAGGTCAGCGACCCGGTTCGTCAGCACGCGGTGATGATCGAAGCGGTCGAGAACCACATGCCCGAGGTGATCGTCATCGACGAGATCGGCAACGAGGCGGAGGCGACGGCGGCACGGACGATCGCCGAGCGCGGGGTTCAACTGATCGGCACAGCCCACGGCCAGAGCCTGGAGAACCTGATGCTGAACCCGTCGCTGTGCGACCTGGTGGGCGGTATCCAGGCCGTCACCCTCAGCGACGACGAAGCCCGGCGTCGGGGGACGCAAAAGACCGTCCTGGAGCGCAAGGCGCCGCCGACGTTCGACGTCGTCATCGAGCTACTGGACTTCGACAGGCTGGCCGTCCATCACAACGTCCAAAAGACGGTGGACCTCATGTTGCGAGGGATAGCGCCCAGGCCAGAGGTGCGTGTCCGGACGGGTGGCTCGGTCGAAGTCGTGCAAAAGGAGCTTGTGCCGGACTTGGACGAGCCGGGTTTCAACGAGCGGTTCCCGTCATTGGCCACGCGCCAGGAGGACGAGGCCACGACCCGTCGTTCGCGTCCGCAACGGGAGCACACGAAGAAGCAGGAGGGTCTGTTCGGACGCGAAAAGCCCGATCGGGAGCGGCCTGAAACTACCAAGGACGCGGTGAAGAAGGTCAACGTCGTCCGGATCTACCCTTATGGCATCGCGCGGACACGGCTTGAAAGGGCGATCCGAGAGAAAAAGGCTCCCGCCTACATCACTTCAGACATCCATCAGGCCGACGCGGTGATCGCCATCCGCACCTCGGTGCAAGCCAAGGGTGGGAAGCTCAAGGACCTGGGCAGGTCTGTGCCGACGGTGGTCGTGAAGAGCAACACGTTCAGCCAGATTTCCCAGGCCGTAGAAGAGATCGTCCGTGGCACAGCACCCGACGCAGACCGTCACCAAGCGGCCGCCACCGAGGTTTCGCAGGCGATCGAATCCGTCTTGCAGACGGGGAAGCCGGTCGAGCTGGCTCCCGCGGACGCCCGGACCCGCAAGCTCCAGCACCAGATCGCAGAAGGGAAGAAACTGGCAAGCGAAAGCGTCGGTCAGGAGCCGCAACGAAGGTTGCGCATCTTGCCGGTCAAGTTAGCCTGAGCTGAGTTTCAGGTCCTCTGGCCTCACGCCCCTTTTGTGATTGCCGAAGCCGTAGGGACTCGGTTGATACTGGCCTACCAGCCTGACGTCCGCTTTTGGCGGCACGGTAAGTCCGAGTTGCCAAAAGACGCTGTTGACGAGGAGGCGTCGCAACCCCTCGTCCAGTAGGTCGGTGGCCGCGCCCATGGTGCACGTGACGGTGTGGCCGTGGCCACGTTTTCTTGTCCAAAGAATCGGCATCATCGGATCGTTGATCCCCTGTGTCTTGCCGTTTGCGGTCTTTCTCGTCCCGGTTGCTGGCGGGTCGGTGGGATTGAGGCCCTCGACCACCTGCCCGCGCAGGAGGATTTCAGCGTCAGCAGGCGGGTGGGCTTCATAGACGTCGGTCGTCCCAAATACCTCGCCGACGCCTTGGAGGATCGGGTGGTCTGCCTTCCCAGGCTCGATCACGCCTCGGGTCGCTTGGACGCCGTGCTGGCCCCAGTGGTCGACCCACGTCTCACCAAGGATCTGGCGGCCGAATCCACCTGGCCACTCTTGGCTGTTCCAAGAGAGGCGCCCGAACTTTGTGGCCGAATTTGTCGGAAAAGCAAAGGCGTGAGTGCTGGTCCGGAGGGCTAAGATCGGCTTGTTAGAAGCGACGTAATCCACGAACGTGCCCATCTGGACGTCGTCCCAATGCCGGAAGCGCATCAGCATGATGCAAATGTCTGCGGTCTTGAGAGCCGCGATCCCTGGTTCATTGTCTTGCACGGTCGGATCTATCGTGCCGTCTTTGGCCATCGAAAAGACCACCGTGCAGGAAAAGCCATAGCGGACGGCCAGAATTTTCGCGAGTTGGGGGAGACCTTCTTCGGAGCGGTATTCTTCGTCACCAGACAATAGAACGATCTGTTTACCTTTGCCAGGCCCATCTATCCCGTTGTAAGTGACCGTCCCGGGAAGATCTGACATCATCGCACCAGCCAAGATCAGCGCCCAGTTCAACGTGCCACCGCCCATAGAGCGCCAGTGATGGTCTGAAAGTCAGGCCAGAGCCTCGTTGATACGGTGCGGGGCGGCACCGACGCACCCGCACCGACCAGATTGTATTCATGGCTTCTGTGCGCGGCAGGAGAGAGACCACCCCGCCCTTCGGGCACCCCTCCACAGGAGGGGAATCTATCCCCGCAAGACGAGAGGTATCCGATCAATTCCCCTCTTATGCAGGGGGTGGCGGTCAGGGGGGCCGCCGTCACAGACGACAGGTATCCGGTCAATTCCCCTCCTTCGGAGGGGTGGCCGACAGGCCGGGGTGGTCTCTTAGAAACTCCACCACTTCATCCATGTCGTCGAGGACTGCCTTCACGGGGATGCGGACGACGGTGAGCCCCAGGCTGCCCAGGAAGGCGTCCCGCCGCTGGTCGTATTCGTACCGTTCCTGGTGGGACGGCCCGTCAAGTTCGAGGACGAAGCCTTTCTCGGCGCAGTAGAAGTCGACGATATAGTTGCCGATGATCTTTTGGCGGTCGAAATCGAGGCCGTTGAGACTTCCTCGTTTGAGTTGGTTCCACATGAGGGCTTCATGGAGCATCCCCGGCTTGCGCAGTTCCCTGGCCCGTGCCTTCAGTTCGGGGTTGTAGGGTAAGGATTTGTAGCGTGTCGTTGATCGCATTTGTGGATTACCACCCCGGCCTGCGGCCACCCCTCCAGAGGAGGGGAATTTATCCCCGGCCTGACGGGAGCCCTCCAAGGGCGCAAGGCAGTCCCAAACCACGACCAGAAGGGGGCACGAATTGATCATACGCCCAACTGTCCGGGTCGTCATGTCCTCGGAACAGGAAGCTTGGCTTGCTTGTTCTTCTCAAGGAGGGAGTTCAGGGCGGCCAGGTCTTCGTCCACCAGTTTCTTCAGCGACCTGTTCAGGGCAACGAAGTCCGACTCGACACTTGCGGCCGACTTACTTACGATGTCAGTCGGCACCGAGTCGCCGAACTCCATGGAGTTCATGAGCGACATGCAAGTCGAGTTGACTGATCGGAAGGAGGGGGGGCCGCCAGTGAATCCTCCGCGCCGGAAGCCTCCTCCCCCTTGCGGCTCCGGATCAAGGCTGTTGAGTTTCTTCTCGAAATCTCGCACCGCCTTGTCAACTTCCGGAGTGGGTTTGCTGTCCAGGCGGTTCCTCACCGCTGTCCGAAGGTCGCCGATCTCCCCATCGATCTCAGACGATCGCCGCGCCGTCTCATAGAGCTTCGAGGTGACGGCCCATTGCGAACGGATATCTGATGGTGACGCAGGTGACCGAGGGTCGTTGATGACTTTCAGCGTCTGCTCGGACTTCTTGCCGTCCACGATGAGCCTGACCGTGTAGACACCCGGCGGCACGAGGGGCCCTTCGGGAGACATCGGCGTCTCAAACGGATTGGCGTTGATCCCGTAGCTGTGAAATGCTGAGGGCGGGTCGTCGGCCCGCACGTTCCAGTTCACCCTCCACATGCCCGCCGCCGTGGGCAGGGGCCTCACGACTTCCTTCCAGAAGTCTGGGATCGGTTGTTGGTCGTTGTTCTTCACCTCAGGAATGACGCTGCTAATATGACGCCAGACCTTTCCGGTGGAGTCGGCAATTTCGATATCGACCTTGTTCGCCGGTTTGCCGAGCCAATAATAGAGGGTCGCACCGAGGGGCGGGTTCTCAGCGTGGACCACCTCGGGCGGGAACGGTGTGCCACCGTTCACGTTGCGTCGTATCCGGACGGCGTCGCCCGGCTGGAACAGGTGGGCCGGCTCTGACTCGGTCATCGGGCTGACCTGGCGCAACGGCGAAATGTCGTCGAGGATCCAGAAGCTGCGGCCGTAGGTTCCGACGATGATGTCGTTGCCTTTGATGACCATGTCCCGATAGGAAGTGTTGGGCTGGTTCAGTGCCAGCGACTGCCAATGGTCGCCGTCGTCGAACGAGACATAGACGAAGCTCTCTGTGCCAAGGAAGAGGAGCCCTTTGCGTTCGGGGTCGCTCTTGATGACGCGGGCAAATGTCATGTCGGACTTTCCGGCCGGGATGCCCTGGGTGATCGCCGTCCAAGACTTGCCCCTGTCCTTCGTCCGGTAGACGTGGGGGGCGTAGTCGCCCCGGTTGTGACAATCGACCGCGATGTAGGCTTCGTCCGCATCGTGGTGAGAGGCGTCGATGCCTGAGATGTCTGATCCCTCTGGCAGGCCCTTGGGTGTGACATCCAGCCAAGTCTTGCCGTGGTCGGGCGTCATCTTGACACCGCCAGTGTTCAAACCGACCCAGAACACGTCATGGTTGACGGTGGACACACTGAAACTCTCGATGCTCGCTCCCCCGCGCCGTTGGGCGAGCAACAGTCGTTCGTCGTCGTCCATGGTGGGATCGTCTTCTCCACCTTCGCCCTCCATCATGTCGTCGTCGACGGCAAAGTTGCCTCCCGAGGAGGCAGGCGGCGGGTTGGTGGTCTTGGCCGCACCCGCCGGTGGCTTGGGCGCTTCCGGCTGGGCGCCCAAGTCTGGGCTGAGCTTGCGCCAGGTCTTACCTCCGTCGGTGGTCGACATCAGGAATTGGAAGCCTGCAAGCAGTTCGCGCGGGTTGTTGGGGTTGAACGCCAAGGGTTGGTTCAGCACCTTTCTCAGTCCCGCTTTGCGGTCGACGATCGGGCTGACGTCGATGTATTGGCCCGTCTTCCGAGTGACTCGGATGATGCCGCCGATGTCGCTGCCGCAATAACTGATGTCCGGGTCACGCGGGTCGATTGCCAGGCTGCCGAACTCATAACCCGGGTGGGGGTGCCAGTCGAGAGGTGTGATCTCGCCGTAGTTGCCTCGGCTCGATGTGCCGACCGCGCCACTGTCCTGTTGGGTGGCATAGATCCAATAGGGATACTGGTTGTCGACGGCGATGTGATAGACCTGCGCCGACGGCTGGTTGTACCAATTGCTCCAAGTGCGTCCGCCGTCCAAGGAGACGGTCGCGCCTTGGTCGACACCAAAGATGAACCTATCTGGGTCGGTGGGGTCCAGCCACATTTGTTGCGGGTCGTCGCCTCCTGGCGCTCCCTTGAACCCGGTGAACGTCTCGCCGCCGTTCAGGCTGATGTAGCTGCATGTGTTGACCAGGTAGAGGATATCTGGGTTGCCGGTGTTGACATAGATGCCACAGTTGTAGCCGCCTTGCCCGTTTCTGACCCGTCGGTCGTCGCGATCCATCTGCCGCCAATGGGCGCCCGCGTCATCGCTGCGGAACAGACCGGTGTTGCTTGTGACAAAGATCCTCTGTGCGTTGGTCTTTGGTGCGACGGCGACGCATGTCCGACCGCTTAGGCTGGGCATCCCTTCGCCCTTGACTTGGATCCATGTCTCGCCGTCATCGGTCGAACGGTACACATCGGAACTTGACCCGGGCTTGACGGTGGTCGCGTACACCGTATGGGGGACGTCCCAAGCGAAGGCCAGCCTCTCGACGCCGGTTCTGTCGTCGGGGAAGAGGACTTGCTTCCACGTCTTCCCCCCGTCCTTTGTGAGATAGACGCCACGGTCTTTGCTCGCCTCGCGGGAGTCACCGCGCGCGGCGACGAGAACATGGTCGGGGTCATTAGGGTCGACGACCATGGATGGGATGTGTTGCGTGCCCACCAGGCCGATGTGGCTCCATGAGGCACCGCCGTCCGTCGACTTGTAAACCCCATTACCGATGGCTGGGCAACCGCCAGACGAAAAGTCTCCGGTGCCCACGTAGATGATGTTTGGGTTGCTCGGGGCCACCTGCACGGAGCCGATCGAGGCGACGTCCTTAACCGAATCGAACACTGGATCCCACGTGACCCCGGCGTTGGTGGTGCGCCACAGCCCACCCATCGGTAGACCCATGTAAAAGACACCTGGACGGCCGATTACCCCCGACACAGCAGACACCCGCCCGGCCCGGAACGGACCGACGCACCGCCATTTCAGCCCGGCATACATTTGTGGGTCGATGCCCTGTGCGCCCGAGACTCCCGACAATAGCGCGACCAAAGCGAATGCTGCGACGGCACGATTGATGTTCTTCATGGCTTGTTGCCCCATCTTAGTCTAATGTGACCGGTGCAAGTATCGCTCTTTCGACCGTCCGGCTTTGGCAACCCTCGCGCATTGGGAGCCGTAGACAAAACAATCAGCGGCCCGACCGGTCAGGTCGAGCCGCTGAGCATTTGCGCGTCGAGTCAGTTAGTCTTGCGCTTTCGCATTGCCGCGAGGGCGCCCAGGCCGAGGACGGTCAGCGACACCGGCTCCGGAACAGCGTGTATGTTCTGAACGCGGACAGCGTCGTCGTTGTAATCCATGTCTCCACCACCGTTCAAGTCTTCCCAGACGGTCAGGATGTCGCACTCGTCGCCAGTGTTCTTGGCCAGGCTGAGGGCGCCCATATGGTTGACCGAGTCAGGATTTTTGGCGGTCTGACTGTAATAAACCGTCCCGCCGTCTGAAGCGTCGCCGCTCGCCAAAGCGAGACCGAACGTCGTGCTGGGGAGAAAGACGGTGTCGCTAGTAGGCATCCCGGAGGACGAGCCTCCGACAACCCACACGACGCTCGGATTGGGATTACCCAAGTCGGTGTAGTAGCCGAGCTTCGCAAAGGGGCCTTGTCCCGCGTGTTGGAAGAGCAGGGAGAACGTGGCGGGGCTTTGTGGATTGCACAGTTCGAACAGTTCTCCGGCGACTTGGTCTGTGTCGACGCTGACCGGAGAGAACAAGGTGTCGAGTTCTGACTGAACAGTCGTGTTGGCGCCGTCTGGCGAGTTCTTGAGCAGGGACGGGTTCACAAGGTCGGCGTGAGCCAGGGAGGCAACCGAGAGCAGCGAAAGGGCGGCAAGTAACGACTTCATGCCCCATTGGGAAGCATGAAAAATGCCAAGCAACTCAACACTGAGGAAGCCCAGTGTATGTCCGGGCACCCCTCAGTGAGCGTTGCGGTAGCGGGAGACGGCGCCGCGCGCCTCCATGACCTCGGGGTACCGCTTGGTGGGATCGGCGTACCTGTTTCCACCCAAGTCGCGGCCCTGGGCGAGATAGACCTGGTGGCCTCCAAAGAAGTTTTCCTCGTGGAACTTGACACGGGTCGATGTGAACCGCATCGTCCAGCCGCACCTCCGTTTGTCCGAGAGGTTCGCCTCGCTACCGTGGATGATCCGCCCGTCATGGAGGGAGCATTGGTTGGGTTCCAGCTCGATCGCGACCTTCTTGCTGTCGTCACGCTGGACGGCCTTGATCTCCGTGCTGAAGACGTTTTTGGAAGCGTCGACATCATCGTAGTCGCTGAACCCCATTTGGCCGGTCACATGCGTCCGAGGGATGACGTACATGCACCCGTTCTCCGTCGTGCTCGGGTCGATCGCGATCCAAATCGTGCAGACCTCCATCGGCTCGATCTGGCCCTTCCAGTAAAAGGAGTCCTCGTGCCAAGGGACGCGTTTGCCGTTGCCCTTGGGCTTGCAGATGAAGTGCGTGGAATAGAGGGCGAGGTCGTGGCCAAGGATCGGCTCGACCATCGCCAACATGTCCTTGTCACACGCGAACTCAAAGAGCTCGGGGTACATGAAGTGGGGCACGTCCATCGCCTCGGGGCGCTCGGCTGTGTCGAGGTTGGCGAGGATGTCTTCGAAAGTGCGCTTTAGGCCCTGGAATTTGTGGTCGCTGAGGACCGGATGACGGTAAATGAAGTACCCGAGGTCGTTGTATTCATCGACTTCCGCTTTGGAAAGTCTGGGGCGGGTGTCGGTTGTCTCGGGCATGGCTGTTCCTGAGTGCTTCTACTTTGTACGAGACTCTTAGAGAAAGACAATGGTCGGACAACGCAATCGTCCGGTATCTTGAACTTATGGTGCCGCGGGGCGTGTGGGCGTGTCTGGGAGCCGGTCTGGTATGGCTGGCGGCGGTCGCCGCACCCTCACCTTCCGCCCCGTCAGGCGAAAAGGTGGACTTTGACAAAGAGGTGCTGCCGATCCTGTCGGAGAAGTGCTTCAAGTGCCACGGCCCTGACGCAGCTTCCCGCCAAGCCGGTCTAAGGCTAGACACTTTTGAAGGCGCTACCCTGGACCTGGGTGGAGGCGAAAGGGCGGTCACACCCGGCAAGCCTGATTCGAGCATGTTGGTCAAGCGGGTCACGAGTAAGGACTCGCCCATGCCGCCGCCTGAGACCGGCAAGCATGTGTCCGCCGCCGAGGCCGACACGTTGAGGCGTTGGATCGCCCAGGGAGCGAAATACTCCAAGCACTGGGCGTTCGAGCCAGTGCCACGGGTGGTGCCGGTGCCGAGGGCGGGAGACGGATGGGCGGTCAACGATATCGACCGGTTTATCGCGGCACAATTGCAAGAAGAAGGCCTCAAGCCGACCCGGCCCGCCAACGCAGACCGGATCGGCCGCAGACTCGCGCTTGATCTTACGGGGCTGCCACCGGAGGATCAGCTTGGGAGTCTCGACGATCGGACGTATGCGGCCTACGTGGACAAGCTCCTGGCGTCACCCGCTTTCGGCGAAAAAATGGCCGTCGACTGGCTTGACGCGGCCCGCTACGGTGACAGCTACGGCTATCAAAGTGATCTGCTCGCGCCGTTTTGGCCCTATCGCGATTGGGTGGTGCGTGCCTTCAACCAGAACATGCCCTATGACCAGTTCGTCACCAAGCAGTTGGCTGGAGATCTGCTACCGGGCGGGTCCACAGACGACAAGCTCGCGACGTGCTTCAACCGGTTGCACCGCCAGTCAAATGAAGGCGGCTCCATCGCGGCAGACTTCAAGAACACCTATGCGGTGGACCGGGTGGACACGTACGGAACGGCGATCTTGGGGCTGACTGTCGGATGTGCGCGGTGCCATGACCACAAGTACGACCCGATCACACAACGTGAGTTCTATCAGCTTTACGCCTATTTCGATTCGATCGACGAGTACGGCCTTTTGTTGAGCAGTGAGATCGTCCCATCGCCCAGTTTGATGTTGCCCTCATCGGCGCAGAAGGCAGAGATCAGCAAGTGGCTGGGGGAGACGGCCAAGGCGAATTCAGAGCTGGTGGCGGCGAGGAACAAAGCACTAGCCGGCAAGGGGAAGCCTGGCCAGGACGGGTCGGTCAAGGCCACATTCACCTTCGGCGAGATCAAAGAAGGCAAGTATCCGACTGAATCAGCAGACCCGAAGGTGTTTGCCTCGCCGATCGGGTCGCCAAAGTATTTGGGCGGCGCGGGGGCCGTGCAATTGTCCGGCGACGACGGCATCGTGTTCCATGGGTTGCCGGGCAAGGAGCGCTTCGACGCGTTCACCTGGGCGCTCTCCATTAAAGACCCACGTGATAAGGGCCCGGTCGTGTTGCTGCACCGCACGGGCGGGACGGACGTCGGGTTCTGCGGCTTTGACCTCATGTTGATCGACGGCCGCGTGCGTGCTCGTGTCATGAGGACCTGGCCTGGTAACGCCTTGGCGGTCGAGACGAAGGATCGGCTCCCCAAGGACGCTTGGACGAACGTGGCCTGGACTTACGACGGAAGCGGCAGCGTCGAGGGCTTGAAGATTTATATCGACGGAGAGCGGGCCGCGACGAACGTGTTGGGCGACAAGCTTTGGAAAAAGATCGACGCCTATGGCGACCTCGGCGACTCCCACGGAGACTGGTGCCTGGGCCAGAGGTTCCGGGACGCAGGGTTCAAGGGCGGAGCGGTGCGGAAGGCCTCCTTTATCAGCCGGGAGGCGGGGCCTGCCGAGTGCGCGGCCCTCGGCTCGGGTTCGACCTCCGCGAAAGCCACATTGGAAGCTTCCGCATACGGGGGAGACGCGGCCGTCCAGGCTGCGGTCAAACACCTGCGAGAAGCCCAGGACAAGTTGACCCAAGCGGAGGAAGGAGTCCTTGAAGTCGAGGTCATGCAGGAATCCAAGGAGCCGACCCCGACCTACATCCTTTTTCACGGCATGTACGACGCTCCGGTCACCGAGAAGGATCGGGTCGAGCGGGGCGTCCCGAAGGTGCTTTCCCCACTAGAAGCCCAGGGCAAAAACAACCGGCTCGATCTTGCCCGCTGGACGACACGGAAAGACAACCCGCTGACCGCCCGCGTGGAGGTCAACCGGATCTGGCAGATGATCTTTGGCACTGGCTTGGTGGAGACCCAGGAAAACTTTGGTGTTCAGGGGTCGAGGCCGACCCACCCCGAGTTGCTCGACTATCTGGCGCGACGCTTCATGGACTCTGGCTGGGACATCAAGAAGTTGGTGAAGGAGATCGTCATGTCCGCCACCTTTCGCCAAGACTCAGTTCGCGACCCGGCAGGGATGGCGAAAGACCCCCAGAACAAGTTGCTGTGGCACGGGCCGAGCATGCGGCTGAGCGCCGAGGAGATGCGTGACACAGTGCTGGCGGCCTCGGGCTTGTTGGACAGGAAGATGGGTGGCCCTCCGGTGAACCCTTACCAGCCTGCGGGTATATGGACGGAAAACAACGGCTTTAGTCAACCGTTCGTTCAGAGTAAAGGCTCAGACCTGTATAGAAGAAGCGTCTATTCGACCGTGAAAAGGACGACGCCGGTGCCGAGCATGCTGGTCTTCGACGCCGGTTCGCGTGAGTCGTGCATCGTCCGGCGGCCAATGACAGACACCCCTCTGCAAGCGCTTGTGTTGCTGAACGACGTGCAATACGTCGAGGCGGCGAGAGTGTTGGCCGAGCGCGTGATGAAGCAACAACAAGGCACGTCGGCCCAGGTGAGGTCCGCGTTCCTCCTCGCCGCCAGTCGCATGCCGGACGAGGCGGAGACGAACATCCTTCTCCAGGTCTTGGCCGACCAACGCAAGCAGTTTTCGTCAGACCAGGCTTTGGTCACAAAGCTTCTGGCCGAAGGTGACAAAAAGCCCGACCAGGCTCTCGATAAGACGGAGTTGGCCGCCATGACAGTTGTCTGCCAGGCGATCCTCAACTCGGACGCGGTGGTGTGGAAACGATGAACGACTATTTCGACCTCGACCCGGCGCTGCCGGCGACAAAGCTGATGCGCCTGACCCGCCGCCAGTTCTTTGGCCGCACGGCGCAGGGGATCGGCGCGTTAGCCCTGACCTCCCTCTTGCCCCAGCTGGCCTGGGGAGAAGACCACAAGCTTCACGGCCTGGACCACCCTGCCAAGGCTAAGCGGATCATCTACCTATTCCAGGCGGGCGGCCCCGCGCAACAGGATCTCTTCGACTACAAGCCGCTCCTGCGCAAGATGCACGGCCAGCCGTTGCCGGAGTCTGTCCGCCACGGCCAACGCCTGACTGCGATGTCGGCAAACCAGAGCGTCATCCCGCTGGCAGGGTCGCCGTTCGAATTCGCCCAGCACGGCCAGAGCGGAGCGTGGATGAGCGAGTTGTTCCCTCACCTGAAGGACGTGGCCGACGACCTGTGCTTTGTCAAATCGATGTTCACGGAGGCGATCAACCACGACCCCGCGATCACCTTCATGCAAACCGGCAGCCAACTCGCCGGGAGGCCAAGTTTTGGCGCTTGGGTCAGCTACGGCCTAGGCTCGATGAACGAAGACCTCCCCGCTTTCGTCGTCCTGGCCAGCGTGGGCAAGGGCGACCAGCCGCTCTATGCCAGGCTGTGGGGAAGCGGCTTCTTAGACTCCCGGTACCAGGGGGTGCGCTTCCGATCTGGCGGCGACCCGGTGCTGTACCTGAGCAACCCCGACGGCATCTGCCAAAGCGGACGGCGGGCCATGTTGGACCGGCTGAGCGAACTCAACAAGCACCAGTTTGAGAAGGAGCTGGACCCCGAGATCGAGAGCCGGATCGCCCAGTACGAGCTCGCCTACAAGATGCAGACAAGCGTGCCCGACGTCACCGACCTCAGTAAGGAGCCTGAAGAGGTGTTCGAACTCTACGGCCCCGACAGCAAGAAACCGGGCACGTTCGCGGCGAACTGCCTGCTCGCGCGGCGGCTGGCCCAGAAAGGGGTCCGGTTCATCCAGCTTTATCACCAAGGTTGGGACCAGCACGGAGGACTCAAGGCCGGCATCACCCAACAGTGCAAGGACACGGACCAGGCGACCACCGCCTTGATCCAAGACTTGAAGAGGCTCGGGATGCTGGAAGACACATTGATCGTCTGGGGAGGTGAGTTCGGGCGGACGAGCTACTCACAAGGGCCCCTCGACCCCAACACCTTCGGCCGAGACCACCACCCACGGTGCTTCACGATGTTCATGGCCGGGGGCGGCGTCAAGGCGGGCACGACTTACGGCAAGACCGACGAATACGGCTACAACATCGTCGACGCCGACGGTAAGCCGATGGAGCCGACTATGGAGCAGTTCCAAGACGGGGCCGTCCACGTCCACGACATGCAGGCCACCTTACTTTGGCTGATGGGTGTGGATCACACGAAGCTCACGTTCCGGTATCAGGGCCGCGATTTCAGGTTGACCGACGTAAGTGGCACGGCTGTGCCAGCATTGATGGCTTAGTTTTTGGGTGATCGAGGGCTGTAGACTGGCGTTGTGGGCCCTTGTGAAGCCAACCAACTGGCATGGGCTAGGGCACTGGCGAGCCTTCCTGGTCACGAAGTGCATGAGTCGCCTACTTGCCTTGTGGTCATTCCGCGTCGGCCCGCGGGCCTGAACATGGTCACAGGGTGTCGGTTTGACCCGGCTGGCTGGGAGGCTGAGGTGGCCGAGGTGCTTGATCTCTACCAACGTGCGGGCGCACCGGCGAACTGGATGGTCGGCCCCGACGCGACCCCTGGGGGACTTGGCCGACTCCTGCGGCGAAACGTGGGAATGATGGGGCCGGTGTACTTGCCAGCGATGGAGCTTGACCTTGGCTGTTACGAGCCAGTCGTCGGCACATGGCCTGTCGAATTGATCGAGGACTGGAGCGAAGCGGCATCGCCAGGGCATCCGACGACATTCTTTGCTACCAATGCGAGCAGGGCAGACACCATCGCCTGCCAAGAAGAGGTTGCCGCGCGCAAGGTGGCCTTCCATGTGCTTTCCAGGGTCGATGGCCGACCAGCGAGTACTTGCACGGCCTTCGTCCACCATAGTGTCGTCGGCATCTACGGAGTCGCGACGGTAAAGGATCTGCGCGGACGTGGGGCGGCGTCTTCGGCGATTGACTTCGCCCTACGTACTGCAAAGGAGAAAGGCTGCCTCACAGCGGTCCTCCAAGCGCACAAGCGGTCCGTGGGTCTCTATAAGCGCCTAGGATTTAGGGAGACGGGGATGTTCCAGTCCATGTACTATTCGCGGCCTCGGATGGAAGCGGCGGCGGTTGCCAAGGGCTACCGCATCTGACGTCTGGCGCTGACAACCTCGGTGTTCATCCCGGCCCAATGGAGGGCGCCAGCGTAACGGCCGTGCTCCATCTTGATGCACCGGTCGGCGACGACGACCAGACCGGCTGCTCTCGCCTTCTCGGCGGCGACCAGGTCATACAGGCGGAGTTGCATCCAAACTGCTTTCGCACTGATGGCGATGGCGTCGTCGACGATGCCGGCTACTTCGGTGTTCGGGCGGAAGATGTCAACGATGTCGACTTTGAAAGGTATGGCCTTGAGATTCGGGTAGCTCGGCTCGCCGAGAATCTCGTGAGCCTTGGGGTGGACAGGGACCACTCTGTAACCTTCGTCTTGCAGGTAACTGGCGACCATGTTGCTCGCCTTCGTCTTGTCGGTGCTGAGCCCGACGACGGCGATCGTCTTAGATTCGGCCAGCAGTCTCCGGATGGCCTTGGTGTCCTGGTAGAGCAGACGCTGCTCTGGCGTAAGGGCAGTGTTCAATCGGATGTCGCAAGACGGCGCGTTTCCAAAGCTCATTTATTCCTTCCTTACGTGCGATGGGCAGGCGAAGTCACGGGCGGACTCTCCGGTAAGGGAACTCCACCCGTCGGGGGTGTGCGTTCAGAGTGCCTTCGATGGCGGCGGTGAGGCGGTCGTCTTCAAGTGAGTAGGTGATCCGTTGGGGAAAGTCGTGGTCCATGTTCTCGAAGACGAGGCTACGGGCACCGAAGCGGGCCAGCTTGAATGTCGCCTCGCCTTGGCCCGATGGCTTCGCGACGTATTCGAGGACGCCATCCTGTCCAGGCTTGATGAGCAGGTGTTCAAACTCCACCAAGTGCCCTTCCTTGACGGTCCGAGAATAGCCGATGAGGGTGTCGGCTTCGGGAGCCGACCAATGCTCGGTGACGTGCCGACCTTCTCGTGTGAACTCCCAGTCTCCCGAAAGCCATTCAAGATCGGAGGCTTGGAGATCGTCCATTACAGGCCACTCTAGACAGCGGCGAGCGCTTGGTCGAGGTCCCACATGAGGTCGTCGGTCGTCTCGAGCCCCACGCTCAGGCGAACCGTGCCGGCCGTGATGCCACAGGCGGCCAGTTCATCGTCGCCCAACTGCTGGTGGGTGGTCGAACCCGGATGGATGACGAGGCTCTTGGCGTCACCGACATTGGCCAGGTGTGAGAAGAGGGTGAGCGACTCGATAAAGCTCCTTCCGGCCTGCCTGACATCGCCAGAGCCCGGAGCGAGTTCAAACGCCATGACGGCGCCCGGCCCCTTGGGCAAATACTTCCGGGCGCGATGATGGTGAGGGTGGCTGGGCAGCCCGGCGTAGTGCACCTTTGCAACTTTGGGATGCCCCTCCAAGAACGTGGCGACTGCGTGGGCGTTGGCGACGTGGCGGTCCATCCGGACGCTCAGGGTCTCAAGGCCCTGCAACAAGAGGAACGAATTAGTCGGGGAAATGCACGCGCCGGTGTCCCGAAGGGTCTCGGCGCGCAGCTTCATGAGGAAGCCGTAGTGGCCGAAAGTGTCGGAAAAATTCAAACCGTGATAGCTGGGAGAGTCACCTCCGACTGCCGGAAAACGCGAAAAATCGAAGTCGCCGGAATCAACGACAACGCCTCCGATGCTTGTGCCGTGTCCACCGATGAACTTGGTGGCCGAGTGCACGACGATGTCCGCGCCCCACTCCAGCGGGCGGAACAGATAGGGCGTGCCGAACGTGTTGTCGACGACCAACGGCACCCTCTTGCTCTTGGCAAGATCGCCCAAGGCCTCGAAGTCGGGGATCGACCCGACCGGGTTTCCGATAGTCTCAACAAAGTAGAGGCGGGTCTTGTCGGTGGTGGCCGACTCCCATCCCGAAAGATCGTCTGGGTCAACAAAGGTGGCTTTGACCGAGAGTTTCTCCAAAGTGTGGGTGAGCATGGTCAAGCTGCCGCCATAGAGGTGCGACGAGGCCACGATCTCGTCGCCGGGTTGGCAGAGCGTCATCACGGTGGCGAACTCGGCGGCCATTCCGCTCGCCGTCGCCACCGCCCCCGTGCCACCCTCCAGCGAAGCCATGCGCTCCTCGAAGGCCGCAGTGGTCGGGTTGCTGATCCGCGTGTAGATGTTCCCGTACTGCTTGAGCTCGAACAGGTGGGCAGCCTGGTCGGCGCTCTCAAAGACGTAGCTCGTCGTCTGATAGATCGGTACTGCGCGGGAACCGACGTGGGGGTCGGGCAACTGCCCGGCGTGCAACATGCGCGTCTCGAACCCAAACGACCGGGGCGACTCGCTCATACCTTGACGAATGCCTTGGCTCGGTCCGTGAATTTGGCAAGTTCTGCGAGGTCTGGACGCTGAGGACGGTCACGCTCGGCGCTGACGATACAGAGGAACCCTAGCGTGCAGCCCTCGGTCGCTCGAAATTGGTGCCAGGTCATGGGTGGGACGTGGACGACGTCGTTCGGGCCGATGTCGGTGACGGTGTCGCCGACCAAGGCCTGGCCGCAGCCTTCGATGACGACGACGAGGTGCGTGTGCTCGTGCCGCTCGAGTGTCGAGTGTCCTTCTGCCTGGACTTCAAAGTATCGGAGTTCGACGCCGAGGTCGGCAGCGCCGGCAAACAGGGTCTGGCGGGTTATGGACTTGAAGTGGGTGCCGTCCTCCTTGTAGGGGTGGACATCGACCCCGTCCCACCGGTTGCCTCCGATGTGGTGCTTGACCATCTGGCGTGCAAGGATACCGGCGGCGAGCATCTTCCAAAGGGATCAAATCGTCGTCGCGCCGTCCCAAGGCCACTCCCTCGCCCCTGGCATTGGCCAGGGGCTCTGCCCCGGTGCGACGTCGTCGGCACTGACGGTTGACAGTTCCGTATAGTCCTCGGCGGCATCCTCCTCTTGTTTAGTTCCAATGCGAAGGATGGCCGCCCGTGTTGCCCGCGCTACTTGACCGGCGTGATCCTCACGATTCGGTCAGGGTCGTTCTGCACCACGTACAAAGCTCCATCGGGGCCGAACCGGACGTCACGGGTCCGCGCTTGGCCAAAGATGATCTCCTCTTGCTCGACCACTTTGCCGTCCCTCACGCGCAGTCGGCGGACGGTCTGGCCCGCTTGACCGCCGACGAAGAAGTCCCCCTTCCACCCGGGGAACATCTTGCCGTCGCAACAGGCTAGGCCGGACGTCGCGATGCTCGGAAGCCAGCGCAAGACCGGCAAGGTCAGGTTCTGGTCGGCCCTGGGCCAGGGCACCATGAACGGAGAGTCGTTGTAGTTGATGCCGAAGCAGAGGATCGGCCAGCCGTAGTTCTTGCCTTTCTCCAACTTGTTGAACTCGTCACCGCCCCGTGGGCCGTGCTCGGCGTCCCAGAGTTGGCCGTCGAGACCGAAGGCAAGGCCCTGCGGGTTGCGATGGCCCCAAGTCCAAGTGCTGGGGAAGGGAGAGTCTTTGTAGGGGTTGTCTGACGGAACAGTCCCGTCGTCGTTCAACCGATGGATCTTGCCCCAGGGGACGTCCAGGTTCTGTTGCCCCATGTTGGAGCCGCGTTCGCCGACGCTGAACAGGACATGTCCCTTGCCGTCGAACGCGATCTTGCCTCCGAAGTGGATCCCCGCCCCGGTGTAGAACTTTTGCGGCGCCTCGAAGATCGTCTGTTGGCTGATGAATTTGGCCGATCCCTGGCTGTCCCACTGCAACTTGCCTCGGACGATCTTGGTCAAGGCCTTGCCAGAGCCGTCCTTCTTGGGGTCGGCGACCGCGATGTAAAGCCAGCCGTTCTTCGAGTAGTCCGGATGCGGGACCACGTCCATGAGTCCGCCTTGTCCCAACTCCATGCTCTTAGGCAGGTTCGTGACTTCCCCGACCTTGACGCCCCGCCGGATCACGTTCAGCGTGCCGGAACGGTTAGAGACCAACATCCGGCCGTCGGGCAGAAAGGAGAGGCACCAGGGGAGCCGCAAACCCTGGCTCCGTTCGACGACGACTTCCTCCTTGTATTTTCCGTGCTGGGAGGTGTAGACGCCGCCCGACTCCTTGGGGCCCCAGCCTTGGCGGCGTAGGCCAGCGTTTTGCAACTCCCTGATATGCACGACCAAGGACCAGACCTCCGCGTCGCTGTGCGTCCTCCCAAACGCGTCCATACCGACGTTGGCGTCGCCCTTCTTGATGATGTTGAAGAAGGGCACGTCCCATTTCTGGTCGAACTTGTCGACGTTGATCAGCGACTTGGTCCCGGCGCCCCCTCCCTGGGCGTTCTTGCCGTGGCAGTGTGAGCAGTTGTCTTCATAGAGCCTTGTCACATTGACGTTGCTGTCCTGGAACTCTTTGTCCGACAGGAGCGGCTTCTGGTCGTTTGGAACCTGGGTGACGCGAGGTGAGGTTCCAGCCGGTTCCCCGGGGACCGAGCAGGCAATTGCGAAAGCGCCACCGACAAGGGCGAGTGCAAGTCGAGGAATCACGTCGCTACTATACGTGGTGGCCCGACGGTGTGCCAAGGGGGTTCGCAAGGTATTACACTGGTCCGATGCCGTGGACAGGATTCAATTTTCAGTGGATGACCTCGTGGGACGAGGGCCGTAAGCCCGAACCAGCCGACTTGAAGGCCCTTGATTTCCTCGCCAAGCACGGCTTCAATTTTGTCCGGTTGGCCTGTGACTATCGTTTCTGGAACCGCAGAGACGACTACCTGGCCATGGACGAAGAGGTCCTCGAATCCATCGACGGATACTTGGCCGTCTGCCAAGACCGTGGGCTCCACTTCAGCTTGAACATGCACCGAGTGCCGGGCTATTGCATCAACCAGCCGGAAATCGAGAAGCACAACCTGTGGAAGGACAAGGTCGCCCAAGACGGGCTCGTCCACCAGTGGTCTGAGTTCGCACGCCGGTACAAAGGCGTGCCGGGTGACGAGCTCAGCTTCGACCTGATCAACGAGCCGCCTGACATCGGCCAGTTCGGCATGACGCGCGATGTTCACGAGTCCCTGATCCGCCGGATTGTCGAGGCTGTCCGCGCGGCCGATCCCGGAAGGACCATCGTGATAGACGGCCTGGAGGGAGGCCACGTCGCCATCCCAGAACTCGCGGACCTGGACGTCGTCCACAGCACGCGTGGGTACCAACCGATGCCGGTCAGCCATCAGGGAGCGAACTGGTGGTCGGGCTGGAAAGGCCATGCCGCCGAGTATCCGGGCGGAGACTGGTGGGGCCACGCGTGGGACAAGGCGGCCCTGGCCGAGTTTTACAAGCCATGGATAGAGGTGGGGTCTCGGGGCCGCGACGTCTTCATCGGAGAGTTCGGGTGCTACAACCAGACTCCGAACGACGTGTGCCTTCGATGGATGGGCGACATGGTCGGTCTGTGGCGCGAATTCGGTTGGGGCTGGGGGATGTGGGGATTCGAGGGCGCGTTCGGCATCATCGAGCACGGTCGGCCGGGGGCGAGGTACGAGATGCTCGACGGCTATATGGTCGACCCCGACCTCTTTGGCATCGTCAAGCCCTGAACGGGGATACTGGGGCCATGTTCGGCCTCTTGGCGGCGGCGGTGACGATCAGGGTGGATCCCGCTTGGGCGACTGTCGTCTGTCCGAAAGAGGCGACACAGGCGGAAGTCCACGCCGCCGTTGATTTCGCCCAGACCTTGCAAAAGATAACCGGCAAGGCGCCCGTCCTACGGCTGAACGCCACGACTGCCCCGGCCGCCTGCGTCGTGGTGGGGAGGGGCGAACTTGTCGCCAGGCTGTTTCCAGAGGTCAAGACCGCCAAATTGGCAGACGAGGAGTCTGTGCTGCTTACAAAGGGGCACCGCCTCCTGTTGACCGGTGGCCGACCACGGGGGACTTTGTACGCCGTCTCGTGGTTCCTGCAAAAGCAGGCGGGTGTCCGGTGGTGGACTCCGTGGGCGAGCACAGTGCCCGCAAACCCAGAACTCAAGTTTCCCAAGCTCGACGAGCACCACAGGCCGACGTTCGAATACCGCGACCCCTACTGGTATGGGTTCTTCGACGGTGGTTGGCAGTGGCACAACCGCGTCGCAGGCACGGACGGCAGGCTGGACGACAACATGGGCGGCAAGACGGTCTACGGAGGCTTTGTCCACACGTTTTATGAGCTTGTCCCGCCGGCCAAGTACTTCAAGGAGCATCCGGAGTACTTCAGCCTCGTCAATGGAAAGCGGACGGCGGACAACGCCCAGCTCTGCACGACCAACCAGGATGTGCGCGACATTATCGTCAAGCGGGTCAAGGAGATCTGTCGGGCGAACCCGCTGGTGAACATCGTCAGCGTCAGTCAAAACGACTGCTTCAACCCCTGCGAATGTCCCCGTTGCAAGGCTGTCGACGACCGGGAGGGCACCCACGCAGGCACTATGGTCGCCCTCGCCAACTACGTCGCCGACCAGATCAAGGGCGAGTTCCCCAAGGTCGCCATCGACACGCTGGCGTACCAGTACACCCGCAAGCCGCCAAAGACGATCAAGCCGCGTACGAACGTGATCGTTCGCCTTTGTAGCATTGAATGCGACTTTGGACAGCCGTTCACCTCGGAGAGCAACAACAGCTTCGCAAGCGACATCACGGGCTGGAACAAGCTGACCAGCCGCCTCTATGTCTGGGACTACGTGACGAACTTCGCCCACTATGTCCAGCCGTTCCCCAACTACCGCGTTATGGGGCCCGACCTGCGGTTCTTCGCCGACCACGGCGTGAAGGGCGTGTTCGACGAGGGGGCGTACCAAAGCAGCGGCGCGGACATGATGGAGTTGCGGGCCTGGCTGTTGGCCCAGTTGCTCTATGACCCCAAGCAAGACGACCGGGCTCTGACCAGCGAGTTCTGCAACGGCTACTTCGGAAAGGCGGGCCCGCTGGTCTCCCAGATATTGGGTCTGCTTTCGACGAAGGCGGCGGCAAAGAAGACGACGATCTATGACGCTCCGACCGCCCACTACCTGGATTTCGACACCATGCTGGCGGTCGAGCACTTATGGGCGTCGGCGGCCCGGCTCGTGGCCGACTCCCCGGATTTGGCCTGGCGGGTCAAGGTCGCGCGGCTCTCACCCCATACCGTGTGGCTCCGCCGTTGGGACGAGTTCCGGGCGGCAGCCAAGGCGAAAGGGCGGGACTGGCCCCTGCCGGAAGACAAACGGGCCTTCGCCAAGCAGTGGCTGGCCGACGCCACCGGGCCGGGCCCGACGGGTTGGACGCCGATGACGGTGGTAAACGAGGGGGCGCAGACTCCCCAGCAGTTTGTCGACGAGGTCACGAGGTGAGCGCCATGTTCTCGCTTCGGGACAAGCACGCGGTGGTGCTGGGGGGGACCGGCGTCTTGGGCGAGTCGATCGTGAAGGGATTGCGTGACGCAGGCGCGTGCTTGAGCCTTGTGGGTCGTGACAAGGACAAGCTGGACAGTCTGGCGGCTAAGGTGGACGGCGACGCGTGGGTGGCGGACGCCTCCTCTTACGCCTCGCTCCAAGATGTCGCGTTGGAGGTGGGCAAGAAGCACGGCGGCATCGACGTCCTTGTCGCCGCAATCGGAGGCAACCGACCCGCTGCCACCCTCGGCCCCGACGCGGGCTTCTTCGAGCTCGACTTAGAGGCCTACAAAGAGGTCTTCGACCTCAACCTAATGGCGGGGGCGGTCAACCCGGTCTTTGCCTTCGGCCCCCACATGTGCCCCGACGGAGGGTCGGTCGTCACCGTGTCCAGCGTCTCGGCAGAGCTGCCGTTGAGCCGGGTCGGCGGCTATGGTGCCGCCAAGGCCGCCTTGGAGCAGTTCACGAGATGGGCCGCCGTCGAATGGGGTTCGCGGACGAACGGCCAGGTTCGAGTCAACGCCCTGCAACCTGGGTTTTTCATCACCGAGCAGAACCGGTACCTGCTCACCGACAAGGAGTCGGGCGAGGCCACCGAAAGGGGCAGGAAGATCCTCGACCATACACCGGCCGGGCGGTTCGGAGACCCGGACGATCTCGTGGGCTCAGTAGTGTTCTTGGCGTCTGACGCCGCCAAGTTCGTCAACGGGACTGTGCTGACGGTGGACGGTGGCTTTTGCTCATGGTGGGGGGTGTGATGGAAACGTCCGTTTCGCTGCCACCAACAATGCCCGCCGGAGTATTGGCCGGGTGCAAAGACCTCCGCGCACAAGAGATCCCGATGTGGCCGCTGGAATCGTATGGCGACCCCGACCTCGTGTTGGTCCAGGTCGCCGCTTGCGGTGTCTGTGGCTCAGACTTCCGCTACTACCTGGGTGAAAACCCTTGGGCCCAGCACACCCTTGGCTACCACGTGGATAACCCACCGAACATCGTCCTGGGACACGAGTACGCCGGGACGGTCGTCGCCGTGCTCTCGGAGGAAAACAAGGCTCTGCTCGGCAAGAGGGTCGCACCAGTGTGTTCCAGGGTCTGCGGACGGTGCCCGGATTGCCGGGCCGGTCGTTCCAGGCTGTGTCCGAACACCGTCCATATGGGGCATGGACAGGGGTGGGGTGCTCAGGAATTCTTTCCCGGCGCGTACACGAGGTTCGCGCCGGCCTGGGGGCAGAGCTGCTTTGCGATCTCGGACCACCTGAGTTTTGAGGAGGCGGCGATGATGGACATCCTGGCTGTCTGTCTGCACGTCGCTGAACAAGGCCGGGTGCAGCCGGGACGCCCTGTGTTGGCTATCGGGGCCGGCCCCGCCGGTAACGGGGTCGCCCAAGCGGCGTTGGCCCTGGGAGCTAGCCACGCGGTGCTCACCGACATATCACCTGTCGCCTTGGCGGTCGCCCAGAGACAGAACGTCGGCACCGTCCTGGACACCTCGGCCATGTCCGACGAGGAAACCCGGGCCGAACTCCGACGGCTGGCCCCAGAGGGATTCGGAAGCGTTTTCGACACAGTCGGATTAGCTCAGACCCTTGACCTCGCGTTGCACGCGCTCGGCAAAGCGGGGACGCTCGTCAACTTGGCTGTGCATGACGAGGAGGTGCCTATCAACTTCTTGCGGCTCGGGTCTGAACGGAGCATCGTGACAAGCTGCAACTTTGAAGTCGGCGACTATCCGAGGGCGCTGGCTTGGCTGGAGAACGTTCGGTTCAAGGTGAAAGAGTGGCTGACATCCACGAAACTGTCGGAACTGCCGATTCTTTTCGAAAGGAACACTTCCGAGAAGGTCAAGAGCGTGTTCAAACTGGTTGTCGATCCATGGGCGGAATGAACGGATTCCTGACTGAGGACTTCTTGCTGGGTTGCGACGAAGCGTCGCGGCTGTACCACGACTACGCGGAAGGCTTGCCGATCGTCGATTTCCATTGCCACCTGCCACCGGCCCAGATCGCCGCCGACCACCGGTTTCGCGACCTGACCGAGATTTGGCTGGAGGGCGACCACTACAAGTGGCGGGCGATGCGCGCCAACGGCGTGTCGGAAGAACACTGCACAGGATCGGCCACGCCGTTTGAGAAGCACAAAGCGTGGATGGAGACCCTACCCTTCACCCTGCGCAACCCTCTGTACCACTGGTCGCATTTGGAACTCAAGCGTTACTTCGGGATCGACGGCCTGCTCACACCCGAGAGGACGCAGGAGGTCTGGGACACGGCTAACTCCCAACTGGCGACACTGAGCACTCACAAGATCCTGGAACGGGAAAGAATCGCAGTCGTGTGCACGACGGACGACCCGGCAGATTCGTTGGAGCATCATCAAGCGGCAGGGAAGTCAGGTCTCAAAACAAAGGTCTTGCCGACGTTTCGGCCGGACAAAGCGATGGCGGTTGACCGACCCGAGGTCTTCGTCCCCTGGATTGAAAAGCTCGGGGAGGCCGCAGGTTCCACTATCTATAGCCTCGACCACATGATGGCCGCGCTCAAGCGACGCCACGACGACTTCCATGCGGCGGGAGGGCGGTTATCGGATCATGGGCTCCCCTATGTGCCGGTCGAGGTCTTGTCGTCGGGAGAGCTCCAGAGGGTCTTCGTCCGGGCAGCGACCGGCCACAAGGCCACCGAAAGGCAACAGCACGGTTTCGCGAACTTCATCCTGCACCAGGTGGCAAGGTGGAATGCGGAACAGGGTTGGACGATGCAGTTCCATCTCGGCCCGGTACGGAGTGTGAACCCGCCAGCCTTGGCCTCCCTCGGCCCAGACACAGGGTTCGACAGCATAGGAGACTTTCGCCACGCCGAGGGTCTCGCCCAGTTCTTCGGCGGAATGGAGAAAGAAGGTCATCTCCCTAAAGTCGTTTTGTACAATAACAATCCATCTGACAACTACGTATTCGCGACGATGGCCCAGAACTTCCCCAAGGCCGGCGTGCCGGGCAGGATGCAGTTCGGGGCCGGATGGTGGCACTTGGACCAGCGCGACGGGATCAAATTGCAACTGGACGCGCTCTCGAACTGTGGCTTGTTGCGGCGGTTCGTCGGGATGTTGACAGACTCCAGAAGCTTCCTGTCCTATACGCGTCACGAGTATTTCCGGCGCGTACTCTGCGACGTTCTGGGGGGAGAAATGTGCGACGGCCTGCTGCCCATGGACTTCGAATTGGTGGGGGCTTTGGTGCGCGAGGTCAGCTATTCGAACGCCAGGGATTATTTCGGCTTCGATATTGACCCGTCCTTTCGCATCTAGTGGTCAGCGAGAATCCGGTCCTTCAAGCACGATGCACGAAGCGGGGCTTGGTGTCGAACGTGCCGTCGGCCCGCCGGGTGACCTCGGCGGTTCCCCAACCGGCCGACGTGATGAAGGGAAAGCGGTCGTGGTCGCGGCCCGTCTTAGGTGAGAAGCTCAATCGACCGCCTGGGCCGTTCGTGTAGAACCCGGTGAGCGCGACAAAAACGCCGAACGACGCCATCGCCCGTCCGTAATGGTCGCTGCACTCGATCTCATTGTACGGGTTGCGTTTGTGCGGGGCGTATCGGTCGTGGATCGCCCGCTCCACCGCCAATCCCTCGGTGACCAACCCTTCGTAGACCATGCCTGCCGCCGCTTGGTGTTCGAACCCGGACATGCACTCGTTGAAGTACATCCCGGCCCAGGCGTCTTGGCCCTTGCCCACCGCCTGGTCGGCGCCGCCTTTGGGGAAGGTGGTCATGATCAGGCCTGCCTCACCGGGAACCGCGTACCAACGCCCTCCGGGAATGGTCTTCATCCCACGACGATAGACGCCGACATCGGGAGCGAAGTTGTACTTGTACAGGGCCTTCATCGCGGAGCGGGCCGCGCGTTCTGGGACGATGTGGCCCAGGCCGAGTTGGTGGGCCCACTGCTGGCCGTAGAGTTGGTCGATGTGGCAACCCTTGTTGGTGTTGTTCCGGTCGCGGTGCGCCGGGTCGGGGATGTTGATGAAGAACTCGCCGTCGAAGAGTTGATCGACCATCGACTTCTCACCGGCCCGATTGATCGACGCACATTTCTTGGCGAAGTCCTTGTCGCCCACTTCCTGGGCCATCGCCCCGCAAGCCTTGACTGCGGCCAGGTAGAGGCCCGAGATCCAAGCCAGCTTTCCGTACCAGGCGGCGTCCAGGGTGTTGTACTGTCCGCCCTCCAAGATGCCGTCCTCGTCGGGGTCTTGCCTCATCAAGAGTTCGGTCGCCTTCTTGACCTTCGGATAGACCTGTTTCAAGAAGGTGTCGTCCCTGGACATCAAGTGCTCCCGGTAGGCACGCAATACACACCCTGCCTGTCCGTCGTGGGCGACGCTCCGGCCGAACTCGCCCCGGTAGTCGATCGCACCGGTATCCTCGTGGAAGTATTTGCCGAAGTCGATCTCTTTTCTCAAGTACCTCTCGACCTCGGGGAAGACCCGACCGATAGCCTGGGCGTAGCCCCAGACGTGCGTGCAACAACCGTGGCAACAGCCGATGCCTTCCCAGAACCAGAACCGGCCGTCGGAGAACCGGTAGCACGTGTTGGTGGCCAGGGTGCAGGTGTTGGCGAACGTGCGGTCGAGGAACCAGTAGGGCAGGGTCGAGTCGTACCACGTGTCCCGCCATTTGAAGGTCGTGTCCTCAAGACGTCGGAGATCCTCGAACACGGCCTCGACCACATCGGCCGCGCTGGCCCACTTCGCGCCGTACCACCGTTGCACGCCTTCGGGGAAGCCTGGCACATGAGCGTTGGGAAACCGCCAACCGAGCACAAAGTGCCGCGATTTGGACTCTCCGGGCCCGAGGTCCAACGGCGCGTGGACGATCGCAGACGGCCTCGCCCGGGACGTGTCGAGCTTCACCCCGCCCTCGGCGACCGCCACGACGAAGTCGCCCACATCTCCGGCAGTCGGGGCCGCCCCATCGCCTTTGTGCCTGCATTCGAATGACACTCCGGGGCGTCCCCCCTGCATGTCGCTGGCGACAAGCTCGACCGTGCCGAGCAGCCCTTTGCTGTACAGGATGGCCGGGTGCTCGGCCTCGCAGGACAGGTCGACCGTCCGCCGCTTCGCGCCTTGGTTGGTGACCGTGTATTTCATCACGGTCGCGGGATAGCTGGAGCTTTCGATGTCGAGCGGGATGAACGGGGAGAACGCTTCGAGGACGATCTTGAGTCCGTGGCCCGTGTAGGTGACGGTGCCGACGGGGTACTGGCCCAAAAAGGTTATGTCGTCCCAATGGCCGGTCTCCAACGGGATTCCGTCGCACGCGAACTGGACACGGAACGGCGAGACGTCAGAGGGAGGGTCGACATAGTTCGCCCCCGCGCTCTCGACCAAGTTCTCGCCTGCGTACTTGGCATGATGGGCCACCGTCCCCTCGTGGTGTTGGTTGAAGACGTCCCAGTTCCAAAGCCGCCCGTCACCGCCCAGGTAGACAGTCCCGGCGAAACAGCCGCCTACGGGCATGCCGATGAACTTGAGCTCGTCGCCCCGACAAACGTGGGGCTCGCCCCGCGCGGTGAGAGCCTTGATCCAATTGGCGGACAACTTCTTGTCTGCCGGTACCAGGTGGGATTCGTCGACCTGGAAGGGCCCGGCCATCGCCTCCAGACGCGCGCCCCATCCGGCGGTGGCGGCGGCCCCCGCCTGTTTCAGCATCGTGCGGCGAGAAAGCTCCACGCCACCAAGTGTACATTGGGAACACGTGCCCGGCCCTTTGGAAACTCTGCGCCGGTTCCAAGGTGTAATACCGTCGGCAATGGGCATCGAGGCAAGAAGGGACAAGGCGGTCGCGGCGTGGAGTCTGAAGGACGAGGTCGTGGTGGTGGGGGCGGGCGACCCCATCCACATACCAGGAGGAGCTGACCAGTGCTTTCCCTACAAACCCCACCCCGAGTACCGGTGGCTGACGGACTGCAAGCGTGAGGGCGGGGTCCTCGCCTACGACCCCAAGACCGGATGGGTGCACTTCGAGCCGCCGGTGACGGAAAGCGAGATGGTCTGGGGGCCGGGGCCCGCGCCGACCGGCAGACCCATCGACGAGTTCGGCGAGTGGATGGCGTCGCGGGAAGGCAGGCCTTTGGCGGCGTTGGGTAGCTATCTCAGCGCAGTGGCCGAACCTGGCCTGTCCGAGACGTTGAGCCGAGCCCTGAGCCACGCCCGACGGCCCAAGGACGCCGCGGAGATCGCCCTCATGCGGCGCGCGGCGTCAGCGACGAAGGCCGGCCACGACGCGATCCGCAAGCAGCTCAGACCCGGCGTCACCGAACGCGACCTCCAGGTCGAGTTCGAATACGCCATCCGCAAGGCAGGTGGCGACGGCCCTGGCTATGGCACCATCGTCGGCGCCGGGCCGGACTCGGCGGTCTTCCACCTGACCCCCGGCGACCGCACCGTCCAGGAAGGCGACTACCTGCTGGTCGACGCGGGCGCAGAGGTCGACGGCTACGTCATCGACGTGACCCGCACCTACGCCTGCGGCGTTCTGTCCCCGAAGAAGAAGACCCTCCACGATGCTGTCGTCGAGGCCGAGCTGGCGGGGGTGGCCGCGTGCACGGCCGGGCGGGAGTGGCACGACGTCCACCGCCTGTGCGCGACCGTCATGGCCGGCGCCCTGGTCGAACTCGGCGTCGTGAAGTGCACCGTCGAGGAGGCGGTCGAAGGTGGCCTGATGGCCCTCTTCTTTCCCCACGGCGTCGGGCACACGGTCGGGCTCGGCGTGCGTGACGCCATGGCCCAGCCGCCCGGGCTGGACCGGGACCGCAAGGTTGCCGGGGTGAGGGTGCGCATCGACATGCCTCTTGAAGTCGGCTACGCGGTGACCGTCGAGCCTGGCTGCTACTTCATCCCCGCCTTGCTTCAAGACGAGGAACGGCGGGCCAAGTGGGCGGGCCAGGTCGACTGGGCGGAGGCCGACACATGGCTGGGCCACGGCGGCGTCCGGGTGGAGGACAGCGTCGTCGTCACGGACGGCGCGCCTTTGAACCTGACCGCGGACATCGACCACGCCCCCTAGGACGCCGCGGCCACTCCGCGAAGGGCGGGGAACAGGGTTTTCCATGCGTGGAATGTTCTTGACCACGCCTGGTCAACTCTTGACCACGCCTGGTCAGCTCTTGACCACGCC
>CAYVHL010000010.1:0-67046 GCA_964451255.1 uncultured Fimbriimonadaceae bacterium | reverse complement strand
TCGCCCTTGCACGCCTCGCACCGGCCGCCCTTGACGTTGAAGCTGAAGCGGCCCTGCTGGTAGCCGCGTAGCTTCGCGTCGGGAGTCCGGGCGAATAGGTCGCGGACCATGTCGAACGTGCCCGTGTAGGTCGCCGGGTTGGAGCGTGGGGTCCGGCCAATGGGCGACTGGTCGATGTCGATGACCTTGTCGACCGGCTCGTGCCCCTCCAGGCCGTCATGAGGCTCCCAGGCCCCCCGTGTCCCATAGACTTCGAACATCAGCCTTGGGAAAAGCGTGTCCTGGACGAGCGTCGACTTGCCGCTGCCGCTGACGCCCGTCACGCAGACAAAGAGCCCCAAAGGGACGCCGACGTCGATCCCTTTGAGGTTGTGGCCACGCGCGTTCTTGAGCACTAGCCAGCCGTGCGACATACTCGACGCTAGTCTACACTTCAATGCACCTTGCGCGCCATACTTTGGGCCTCTATTGACCGGGAGTTCTGGCGAGGTCGGCGACTCTGGTGGGGCTTCCCTCTTCTATCAGGCTCGGTTGGATCCAGAACGGCATGTTCGTGGGCGTCAGCATGGCCGATACAGATCCAGTTTCAAGAAGCTGTACTCCCGTGATTCTTGCCGCCACTTTCCGTCCGTCTATGAGAAGGGGAATCTGAATATCGTGGTGCCCGGCTTGCAAGCCTTTGACGATAGCAGCAACGCTGAAGACATGATTGCCCTCTCCTTCTAACCTGGATCCGGAGACCGTTTCCATGGGCACGTCGAAGGCACTTGCTCTTTGTGTGACCGGCTTCTCATCAACGATGACAGGCTGGCTCGGGTCGGTTTTACAATCATTGGGGCCGGAGACGACCACTTGCAAGTTTCCTTGTCGGTCGATGATGACAGCACAAATGCCGACTCGCCCATTCACCGCCCTTAGGCTCGGTCGACGGATCTGCTCCAGCACCGCCTTCCTCTGTTCGTCATAGTCGAACAACGGCTCGCCCGGCCTCGGTCGAAAAGCGACGTCGTTCTCGGACACGTTCCCGTAGCTCAAATCAACCACGCTCAGTAGCCGCTGCCCACTATCCCGAAGTTCAATCTTCACGAAGCGCTTGCTTGACGGATCCACGTAGTATGCGGCTGTCGTCGGTTTCCCGCCGCCTGCCAGAGTAAGGGTGTATTTATCGACCACACGCCCGTCGAGCCTGGTCTGCGCTTTGGCCCACCCACGCGTGTGCTTGTCGCGCAAGACATAACTGAGGGTGACTAGACTGCCCACGGATTCGTCCTTTCTGGTGACGACGGAGGCATAGCCTTCCTTGAGAAAATCGTTCAGATGTCGGTCACCATCCACATAGAGCGTGGCTGAGTGGTCGAATGCCAGCTTCGCCTTGGAACCTATTGACCAGATCTCCTGGGCGACGGACCAGGTGCCTGTGACAGGATCCACGACACGCTGTATTTCGTGTCGGTTGCCCACAAGCCTTTGTGCCTGGAATATCTGGCTGATCTCATCGGCATAGCTTGGTTTGGGCCAGGCGACGATAACCAAAGCAAGGGCGACGGCCGCCCCAGCCGCGAGCCCCACGGTCCGGACGGAGCTAGACCTTGGCCGATCATGGTTTCTGAGTCGAAGTTTGAGATCTTGGGCGGCACCTTCCGGTACCGCTGACATCCTCAAGGCCGCCACTGCATCGTCGATTCTTTTATCCGAGTTCATTTTTCACCTCAAGTTGTGCCGTCTCCCATGCCTGACGGAGCTTGGCACGGGCATGATGGAGCCGCGACTTGACAGTTCCCGTCGGAGAGCCAACGATTGCTGACACCTCCTCTATCGAAAAGCCTTGGATTTCGTGGAGCAGAAACGCCTGCCTCTGGTCGACGTGCAACTTTTCAAGCAAGTCAAGCAACCAGACGGCCTCCAACACCTCTCCGAATCCTCGATCCACGACCTGCACAAGATCCGGTCTCGCCCAGACAACCCATGCCCGGCGACGTCTCCAGTGCGTGTACTCCCGATAGGCCAACTTGAACAGCCACGCTCTAAACGTTCCCTGACCACGGAATGTGGCCGCCTTCTCGCGGGCCCGCAGAAAGGTCTGTTGGGCGAGATCCTCCGCGTCTTGCTGGTGTCGAGCCAAGTGAGCGAGATAACGAAAGACGTCGTCGTAGTGCTCGTCGACAATGGAGTCGAGAACGGCATTGTCGCCGAGCGAGATCCTCCTCACTATCTCCATATCCAATTCGCTTGCCTCCTCTAGCACGACCTCAATGAGCCCTCGATGGAGACTTTTGGTTGACCAAAATTGAGAAGTTTGTGAAAGTGGCAGTCAGGCGGGTCGAGGAAGCAAAGCAATTCTTGAACGTTGTATATTCCTCGTCTACTATGGCTGACTTCCAGGTCGTCGATTATCCTGCGTTTAACGCCTTTGTTGCCGGAACGACCTGCCCTCAGGACTCGCTTTCTCAAGAGATCCCACGCCTGTTCGGATTCATCTGGAACTCGGCCCCTGAATCACCGATGGTCGACGCGCCATGTGTGTTCTATCAGGCATGTGGCCCAAACACGACGTTTGAGTGCGTCGTGCCGGTCGCGGCGGGGAGCCAAAGCACGACCAACGGCATCGCCGTCCGCGAGTTCCCTGCCTGCCAGGCGTTTATGGGCACGCATTACGGCGACTTTAGTCGTCTGCAAGTGTCTTGGGCCGAACTTTGGAAGCAGATCGAGAGTCTCGGGCTTCAACCCGACGGCGCCTTTTGGGAGCGTTACATGACGGATCCCGAGCAGGAAGCGGACACGTCAAAATGGGTCACCGAACTGTACGTGCCGGTCAAAATCCAAAAGTTCTAGGCTGGGCTACCGGACTTTGCGGCCTTGCCTGCGCGCTTGCGAGTAGCTTCTTGGCGGCCGTCGACACCGTTTAGGTCGGTCGAAACGGCCGCGAACCCCTTCCTTGCCACGGGATCTGGCGTAGTGGGTTGACGGCGTCGTTTGGGCACGGGGATCGCCTCCTTGCCGTTCAGGAAATCGGCAGTCGGTGAGGATTTGCGCAGGAAATCGACGAGCGTCCCTTCGTTGACGATCACGCCTCCGTGCTCCCCGGCACCGGGGCCCAGGTCGATCAGCCAGTCGGCCATCCGCATCGTGTCTTCGTCGTGCTCGACGACGATCACCGTGTTGCCAAGGTCGCGGAGCCTGAGCAGGGTCTCGATCAGCTTGTGGTTGTCCCGCTGGTGCAGTCCGATGCTGGGCTCGTCCAACACGTAGAGGCAGCCCATGAGCCCGCTGCCGATTTGGGTCGCCAGACGGATGCGCTGGGCTTCCCCGCCCGCCAGGGTGTTGGCCGACCGGTCAAGCGTCAGGTAGGCCAGCCCCACGTTGTTGAGGAACCGAAGCCTTTCGAGGATCTCCTTGATCGCACGCTCGCCGATGGCCCGTTGCCTGGCGTTGAGCTTTGGTTGGAGCGTGTCGAAGAAGGCGAACGCCTCCGAAACGGACATGCATGTGACCTGGGCGATGTTCTTCCCGGCGATCCGGACGCAGAGCGTCTCCGGCTTCAGCCTCTGTCCGTTGCAGACCGGGCACGGTTTGGTCCGCATGTACTGTTCCAGATCGCGCTTGACCCACTCGCTCTCCGTCTGTTCAAACTTCTTGCGGAGGACCGCCAAGACGCCGTCCCATTGGCTGGTGAACGTCCGCTCCGTCCGACCGAAGTTTGTGATGACGGAGACCGGTTCCGGCAAGCCGTTGAACACAGCGTCGAGGCCCTTCTCATCCAATTGGTCAAATGACATCGAGGCGTCGAAACCAACGGCTCGGCCCACCCCGTCCAAGACCTGCGGCCACCACTCCTTGACGTCGCCGCTCTTATAGACAAACGGGGCGATGGCGCCGTCGCGGATCGGCTTCCGCCGGTCGGGAACCACCAGGTCAGGGTCAAACTCCGTCTTCGTGCCGAGACCCGTGCATTCAGGACAAGCACCGAAAGGCGAGTTGAACGAGAACATCCTCGGTTCCAGCTCTGGCATGGTGAAACCTGATTCTGGACAGGAGTAGTGCTCGCTGAAGAGCTCGTCGTGCCATGTGTCGTCCTTTTGGTCAGGTTTCTGATGGCTTAGGGTGACAAGGCCTTTGCCCATCTTCAGAGCGGTCTCGATGGAGTCGGCGAGGCGACGGTCCAAGCCTTCCTTGATCACCAAGCGGTCGACAACGACTTCGATGGTGTGCTGTTTGTACCGGTCCATCGGAATGTCGTCGGTGACCTCGTGCATTTCGCCGTCCACCCGCACGCGGACATAACCGGCGGCTTGGATGTCCTTCAGCTCCTTTTTGTACTCGCCTTTACGGGCACGGACGACCGGCGCCAAGATTTGGAGCCGGGCGCCTTCAGGCATGGACTTTGCCGCGTCGACGACCTCGTCGGTCGACTGTCGGGTGATCGGCTTGCCGGTCGCGGGGGAATAGGGCACACCGACACGGGCAAAGAGGATCCGCAGGTAGTCGTAGATCTCGGTGACGGTGCCGACGGTGGACCGTGGGTTGCGGCTCGCCGTCTTCTGGTCGATGCTCACCGCGGGGGACAGGCCCTCGATGTGGTCCACATCCGGCTTGTCCATCTGCCCTAGGAACTGCCTGGCATACGCGCTCAGGCTCTCGACGTACCGCCGCTGGCCCTCCGCGTAGATGGTTTGGAACGCCAGGCTCGACTTGCCGCTCCCGCTGAGGCCCGTGATCACGACCAACTTGTCGCGAGGAATCTCGACGGTGATGTTCTTGAGGTTGTTTTCCCTCGCACCGACGACGACGATCTTGTCCTGGGCCACGGGATGATCATACCATGCTGGTAGACTTACGTCTATATCTGATAAGGGGCACAATTCCTCATACTGGTTATTAGGATGAGAAGGTTCGCGGTTCTCTTTGTCGCTTTGGCGGTTCTCGCCTTGGCCGCATGCGACCTGGTCTCCGAGCACAGCACTGTGAAGCCGGAGGAGGCACCGGCCCAGTCCAAATAGGCCCGGCGGTATAATCGTAGGCTCGCGCGGCGGAATTAGCTCAGGGGTTAGAGCGCCTGACTGTGGCTCAGGAGGTCGTGGGTTCAAGACCCATATTCCGCCCCATTCTCCTCCAGGCATTCTTACCGGCCCGGCTGTGCCATAGTTGGCCTATGGTCTGGCTTCCGCTCGTCATCGTCGCCGCCGCCCAGGTCGGCCCGAAAGAAGCGCTCGATCCCCATCTGGAGCCGCTGAGACCGTTGCTCGGCAAGACGTACAAGGGGGTGTTCAAGAACAGCACGCCTGAAAACCCGCTCGTAGACGTCGCCCGGTGGGATCGCATACTCAACGGCCAAGCCGTCCGTATGGCCCACTCGATCAACGACGGCGCCTATGGCGGCGAGACGGTCTTCCGGTGGGATCCGCAGAAGAAGGCGGTCACGTACCACTACTTCACCACCGCCTCGTTCATGACTGTCGGCACGGTGGAGTTCAAGGAGGGCAAGGTTGTGACGGAAGAGGCTGTCGTCGGGGAAGCGGGCGGGGTCACCAAGGTGGCCGGGTCGATAACGGTGCAAAAGGACGGCGGGTATCTCGTCCACGCCGTAAGTACGGCCTCTGACGGCGCGACGAACACCCGCGAGACAACCTACAAGCTGGACGACAAGGCCCGGGTCATCTTCCGTTGAAGGTCACCCGGCTACCCTTTAGACCCGGTGTGGCGGGCGTGGACGAGGCGGGCCGTGGCCCCTTGGCCGGACCGGTGGTAGTCGCCGCCGTCGTCTTGCCCGAGGGGTGGGACTCGGCCGGCATCGACGACAGCAAGTCCCTCAGTCGCTCCCAAAGGGAAGAAGCTTTCGCAAGGATCACGGATGAGGCCGCCTACTGGATCGAAACCGTGTCGGTCGAAGAGATCGACCGGCTCAACATCCTCCACGCCACCCTGGCCGGGATGACCCGTTGCCTGAACAACTTGCGCCAGCGGCCCCAAGAGGCTCGTGTCGACGGCAACACCTTGCCCCTCGGCGTTTGTTGTCGGTGCGAGGCCTGGGTGAAAGGCGACTCGCGCGACGCCGCCATCGCCGCCGCGTCAATCCTCGCCAAAGTGACTCGAGACCGATGGATGGCGGCGGCCGCCGACGACCACCCGGGATACGGCTTCGAGTCCCACTTCGGCTATGCCGCCCCATCTCATCTTGAGGCGATCGCCCGCCTGGGGCCGTGTCCCATACACAGAAGGAGCTTCGAACCGGTAAAGTCGATGTTGAACCAGCCATGCCTCATGCTCGACATATAGGCACCCAAGCGGAAGACCAGGCCGCTGCATACTTGCTCGGCAAGGGATACACCCTTCTGACCCGCCGCTACAAGGCCCGGCACGGCGAGATCGACATCGTCGCCATGGACGGCGACACGCTCGTGTTCGTCGAGGTGAAGATGCGGTCGGGCTTCTTTGAGTTGCCGGAGGACTCGGTCACCAGCATGAAGATCGACCGCTTCCAACAAGCGGTAGCCGAGTATTTTGAGAGCACGGGCACGCCTGAGGTCGCCGCACGCTATGACCTGGTCGGAGTCAGCCCGACCGGGATCAAGCACTACAAAGACGCATTCCGGTAGTCGGCTTGGGGCTAGTGGACGTTCGCGCCGTCGGGGGCTTCGTGCTCAGGCTGGAGGATGATCGCACTACCGTCTGTGTCGTCCGCGGCCAGTAGCATTCCTTGTGATTCGAGCCCCATCAGCTTGGCCGGTTTCAGGTTCGCCACGACGATGATCTGACGCCCTATCAGGTCTTCGGCGGCATACTTCTTCTTTATCCCGGCGATGATCTGGCGCGGTTCGTCACCGATCCTCACCTGGAGCTTCATAAGCTTCTCGCTTCCCTCGACGGGTTCGGCCTCGATGATCCGGGCGACGCGGAGTTGGACCTTCATGAACTCTGCGAACTCGATCTGGGTTGGTGCTTCCATCGGTTTCTTGTTCTCCTTGGCTTCTTTGGCGGGCTTGGGCGCGGCAGGGGCGGCAGGCTTCGCCTCCAACCTCGGGAAGATCGGCACGGGCTGCCCCAATTGGGTTCCTGGCGGCAAGGACCCCACCCCCACCGAGTCCCAAGACAGGGTCGGGGCTGAACCAAGTTGGGCCGCGATGGCGTCGGCAGCGTCGGGCATGATCGGCCGGACCATCCCCTCGGCCGTCCGCACACACGCAAGCATGGAGCGGACCACGGATCCGAGCGAGGCGTCACCCGTCTTGGCAAGAGCCCACGGTGCCCGCGTGTCGATGTACTTGTTCAGGAAGCGGATCAGCCCGATCGCCGCCTCGGCCGCCTGCTCCAAACGGTACCCCGCCATCGCGCGCTCATACTCGCCCTTGGCCGCCGCGACCGCCTCGACCACGTCGCTTTCTAGTGGCGCGTCGGGCACAACGCCTCCGACAAACTTGTGAGCCATCGACAGGGTCCGGTTCAAGGCGTTGCCCAGGTCGTTCGCCAAGTCGGAGTTGTAGCGGCGGTCAAACTCGTCGTAGGTGAACGTGGAGTCGTTCTCGAACCCCATGGTTGCAACGAGCCAATACCGCAGCGCGTCGACGGCCAGTTCTTTGCTGATCCCCGCTCGCTCGGAGAACTCGTCGACCAGAGGCGTCGGCTCGACCGCCGTCCCCTTTGACTTGGAAATCTTCTCCCCGCCGAACAGCACCCAGGCGTGGGCGGCGACGACCCTCGGAGGCTCCAACCCGATCCCCATCAGCATGGCGGGCCACAGGGTCGCATGGAACCGGGTGAGGATGTCCTTCCCAAGCCACTGGACGTCCGCCGGCCACTTCGGCTCCCAGTCCCCTTCCGGCCATCCGCAACTGGTGATGTAGTTGATGAGCGCGTCGAACCAGACGTAGATGACTTGGCTGTCGTCTCCCGGCACCGGGATGCCCCAGCCGATGTTCGACCTAGAGATGCAGACGTCGCGCAACCCTTGGTTGATAAAGCTGAGGACCTCGTTTTGCCGGGCCTCGGGCACCACCTTGATCTTGCCGGTGCCATAGGCTTCAACCAAGCGGTCTTGGAACGCGCTGAGGCGAAAAAAGTAGTTTTGCTCGCTGATCCAGCGGACCTCGTTCCCGTCCGGCGACTTGCCGTCGACGAGGTCCTCTTCTTTGAAGTAGGTCTCCGTCGTGACGTCGTACCAACCTTCGTACGTGCCGGTGTAAATGTGGCCGTCCGCTTGGAGCCTACGGAACAACTCTTGGCTCGCCCGCACGTGCCTCGGTTCGGTCGTGCGCACCAGGTCGTCGCTACTGATCTTGAGAAATCGGAAGACATCGACGATCCGTCCCGTGATCTTTTCGACGAACTTGTGGGGGTCTTCCCCGAGTTTCTCGGCTGCCTCCTTGATCTTGATTCCGTTCTCGTCCGTTCCGACTTGGAACCACACGTCCTCGCCGAGCATCCTGTGGTACCGCGCCGTGACGTCGCCGGAAAGCGTCGTCAGCGAGTTGCCGATGTGCAACATGCCGTTGACATACGGGATCGCAGTCATGATTGTGAAGCGGCGCGACATGGGGAAGGTTGGATTGTACCGGTGGCGGCCACCAGAGCCCCTGTCCGTGACCCCCGACCAAAGAAGGGATCGCCTCAGGCGCCTCGCAGTCCACGGAAGACGTCCGCCAGCCCCCAACCGACCAGCGCGGACGGATACAGCACGTTCCCGCCTAGCAAGAACACCTGGCCCGCCGCCGCTCCGTCGCGGGCCCACGAGAACGCCACCATGACGCCCAGAGCCGCCGTCGCGCCCGCGAACAGGCGCGACAGTGACGGATTGAAGGCCCGTTGTCCTGCCCCGACGACCCAGTACGCGGCAAGGGCGGCCCAGTAGCAGACGAGACTGATGAGACCCAGCGCGACTGGTGGCGACACGCGCGACCCGGTCGCTGACCCAAGCGTCTCGAGCCGGTCCAGCAGACCGGCAGCCGCCAGAGCCGAGCCCGTGACGGTGCCGACGACCAACAACGCCACCACGTGCCCCAGGCCGACCGCCATGGGGCCGAGCCCGACCATGGCCGACGGCGGCGCGAACAGGAGGAACAACCCGACCGCCGCCGTCGCGGCGACCGACGCGTAGACGGGCCGACGGTTCAAGTCGGCCATTTCCCTCAGGTCGTTCTGGGCCTGCAGGTCGACGACCTCCAGGTACTTCCGCTCAAACACAGGGTTGTTCGGGTCGAACTGGGCCGCGTAGGCGTAGTACCTGGCCGACCTCTCCAGGTCGCCTCGGTAACGGGCCACGTCGGCGATGGCCGCGTAGGCCGCCGCCTCGTGAGGGTTGCCGCGCAAGATGCGCTCCGCCACCATGTCCGCTTCTGCATATTTATGCGCTCTTAGGAGTGAGGCGAGCTTCCCTGCGTCGAAATTGCCTTCGGGACGGCGATAGCGCGGAGCGGGGCCGGACGTCTTTGCCCGTGCCTGAGGCTTTGGTTTCACCTGCTTTGCCCCACGCGGGTCTCGCACCTCGCTACGAGGGGCTTGCCAGGTCGAACGCGCCGTCTCTTCGGCACGCTTGCGGCGATCGGTCTCTTCCCGCGATCTCAGTTCCTTGTCGTACTCCGACTTACGCTGTGGGTCGCCCAAAGTCTCATACGCCTCTCTGACCCGCATGAACCGCTCCTGTGCGTCAGGAGAGGGATTCAGGTCAGGGTGCAGTTCCTTGGCCAGCCGACGGAATGCGGTCTTGACCGCCCAAGCGTCGGCAAACCGCTCGAGTCCCAAGGCCGAGTAATGGTCCGGTGTCATGGCGCGTTGGCTTGGTCGATCTGTTGCTGGACCCCGGCTCCGAACCCGCTGTAGAAGGAGACGACCACGTACCCCACGTAGACCCCGACGAACACGAGGGCCAGAATCCCGAGGAGCATCGCCGACTGACGCGCCTTCGTCTGTCCCTCGTCCTCATAGAACTCGCTTGTCTTGACCAACATCTCGTCCAGGTTGCCGGTGACCTCGCCGGTCTTGACCATGTTGAGGACGATGGGGCTGAACGCACCGGTGGAGACGAACGTCTCCGTGATCCCCATGCCGCCCTCCAACTTTCCAGCCGCCTGGTAGATCTTGTGGCGCACCGCCTCGTTGCCGCAGGAATCCGCCCCCAATTTCAACGCCTTGGCCGTCGGCACGCCACCTCGATAGAGGGCGCCGAACGCCCTGCCGAACTTCGCCATCGCAAACCCGTGGTTCATCTTCCCGAACCAGGGCAGACTGTTGACGAACGTGTCCCAGCTATACCGCACCGCCGGGTTGGGCAGGACGAACTTCTTGAACAGGAAACCCCCCGCCACGAGAATCAGGATGCCGGCCCAGATGGCCCAAGGCGCGGCGATACCGCTCTTGCCCGGAGCGGCCGCCGCGATGACCGCGTTCGCCCCCAGGATGATGATCGCCGAGCCGACGATGACTGCCTTCGGATAGAAAGTCTCGCGTCGGATCAGGTTGCGCAACTCGATATCCCGCTGGATGTAATCGCTGAGCAGCGTGCATTGGTCGGAAAGAAAACCGCCTTCTTCCCCGACCCTCAACATACTGACCATCAAGGGTGAGAAGACCTCCGGATACCGCTGGAACCCCGCCGTCAACGGCCGTCCGGCCAAGACGTGGTCTCGGGTCTCCATGACCACCCTCTTGAGTTTGGGGCTGTGTGTTTGGAGCGCCAGCGTCTCCAACGCTTCCACTGGGTTGATACCGGCCTTGAGCATCGTCCCCAACTGGCGGAAAAAGAAGTGCAGGTTGGATAGGGCGACGCCGCCGACCAACGCCCCGACCACGTTGGTCTCCAAATAGGTGCGCGCCTCTGTCGGCGGTGCGGGTCTCGGATCGCTGGTCCGGGCGGTCTCCGCCGCGTTCGATCCGGCGACCGACGTCCCTCCCAGATCATTTACGGCCTCGGACAACCCCCGCACCTGCAGCCCTTGTTCGCGCAATTGCCGTGAGGCCGCCTCGAAATCTGCCCCCAAGACGGTGCCCCGGTGCGTCCGGCCCTCGGTGTCAACCGCCTGATACTCAAAAATCGGCATCTATCATTCCTTTAGCGCGCTGGTGATCTCCTGGTTGTAGAGCCCGGCCCAGAACGTCGCCGCTCCGATGAGCCCGCCCAACGAACAGATGAGGAAGGCCACGATCCAGAGCGTATAGAGTTGTCCGAACCGCCAGTTTCTCGCCTTGTCCTTCGCCATCATGGACATGTGGCGGAAGGCGTCGGGCAAAGTCCCCGTCATTTCCCCTGTTCGGATCAAAGAGGCTTGGTCTGGAGGCACGATCCCGGACCGCACCGCCATATCGGAAAACGGTGTCTCGTGCGGCGTTCCGACCAAGCCGCCTTGCAACATTTCCGAAAACTCGCCGTTCGGCACCGCCCGGCTCGCCAACTCCCAGGACAAGCGTGGGCTCAACCCCGCCGCGCTCAAACGCTCCAGGTGGTCACAAAACGCCGACAAGTTCTCCTGGCGGGCAAAGTGGCCGAAGACCGGGATCTTGAGGCCGAGGCGATGGCGGAGCTGCCTCTGTTCCGTCTTGCGCATCCACCATGCGCCGCCAAAGTAGAGCACGCTCCCGACCAGGAGCACGAGCAACGGCCAAGACGTGAAGAACGTCACCGCCGACGTCCGGACAAATAGGCCAAGCAGTTGCCCCGGAGACGAACCCGACGCGCCGTTGACCGCCTGGTCGACCATTTTCATCATGCCCGATGTTCCGGCCATAACAAACGGTAGTCCGACGAATCCGATGTAGAACGCCGACCACCTGGTGACACGCGCCGCCCAGCCCAATTTGTGCGCGGCCATGAACTGTTCGCCGAGCATCGCAGCCGCCAAAGGCACATATCCGCCCGCCTCGCCAGCGGCGATGGCTCCCACCGCCCCTTCTGGGAAGACATCGGGGAACGCGGCCATGGCTTCAGCCAGGCTGCCTCGCTCGGCCGTGGTTTGGACGATTGTTTGTAACGCCTGTCGCAACGCGGGCCGTCGCTCCTGGTCAGCCAAGGTCTGCAAGGCGGTGGTCGGAGGCACGCCGGATCGCCACATCGTCCCCAACTGGGTGAAGAAGAAGGAGAGCGAGTGGTTCGGCACCCGACCTGTCCGCTGGATCGGCAACGCCGGTCGCGGCACGTTTCCTACTTGGTTGACAACCTGAGGCTGTGACTGCTCGATCGGGCGGCTACGCGGCTGAATAGGGGCCCCGACACGAGGCTGGACGACGTTTGCGGGCCCAGCCTGGCTAGGCGACACTGCCTGCGGAGCAGGTGCCGCTGGTTCCGTTCCGACCGGCCCGACGGCTTTGACCTTCAGGCCCTCGCCCGCCAATCTCTGGGCAAGGTGTCCCGGAGATGGCGCATCAAGGACGCCTTCTCTCGTGAGTCCGTCGGCGTCAACGGCCTGGAACCGGTATTGGGGCATCGCTAACTCTCCTGACGCTTTGCCTGAGCAAGGCTTGATCCTGCTTCCAGTCAAGGATACGCCGTCCGTCCGGGAAAGTGGCCCCCGGGTCGGCCTCAGCCCACGGTTCCATCACGAACCGCCTCTCCTGGGCACGGGGATGTGGCAAGACGAGCCGGTCGGAGTCCAGCTGGAGCACACCAAAGGAGAGGACGTCGACATCGATGGCGCGGGGCCCGTTCCGCTCACCTGGAACCCTGCCCAGCTCGACTTCGAGGGCGCGGCAACGGCACAGCAGATCGAAGGGGCCGAACGTCGTCGAACCCACGGCGACGGCGTTGAAAAAATCGGGCTGGTCGGTCTTGTACATCGGCGCGCTCACATAGAGGCTGCTCGCGACCAGGCCGTCAATAAAATCGGCCAAGCCCCGGAGAGCCTGGCCGATCGTCTGTCGTGCCGATCCCAAGTTCGCGCCAAGCGCGATCGCGACCGGGGCCGACGCAAAGGTCATTGGCCGATGAAGCCGTTGGTCTTGAACTCGTCGACGCCGGGTGTGGAGGTCAACCTCATGAATCCGGTGCCGTCCGTCTTGACGGAGCAAATGTCCCAACCCGTACCGTCGTCGTACATGAAGACGATCCTCGTGCCGTCCGGCGTGAAGGAAGGTGACTGGACCGGGCCGCCAAGGTCAAGGACCTTGGTTTTGTTGGATCCGTCGAAGCTCATCACATAGAGGCGGGCGACCGTCGAACCGACGATCCGGACGAAACAGATCTTTGTCGCATCGCGCGAATACGCGGGGTCGAAGTCATCGATCGACGAGTCGTTCGACAAATTGACAGCGGTTCCCGTGCCGTCCGCATTGATCTTGAAAATCTGCGAAGGGCCGAGGTTCGTGCTGGCGTAAAGGACGACCGTGCCACTCGCGTTCAGGGACGGCGCTTCGACAAAGCCGCTGGCCACCTGGGTGATGTTGGCGCCGGTGTTGGTCATCGTGAAGATGCCCGGAGTCCCACCGTTCCTTTCGCTCCGGAAGACGATCCTAGATCCGTCATAGCTGATGACCGGCTGGTCGTCGTTGACGCTGCTGCTCGCCAGATGGGTCTCGCCCGAGCCGTTCAGCAAGCTCTTGTAAACCTGGACAAACGGGTTGCGGTCAGTCTCGTATACGAGTTGGGTGAGCGACCCGTCCGTCGTGGGGTTGAACTCGCTGAAGCCCGTGACGCCGATAACATGGTCGTTGGTGCCGTCCAACGCTACCTGGTGGATGTTGAATTTGCTGCTTGAGTTGAGCACGCAATAGACGACCTGGGGTTGTGACCCTCCGGTGCTACCCGTCGTGGAGCCTGTGGTCGAACCAGTGGTGCTGCCCGTCGTCGAGCCGGTGGTCGAGCCGGTGGTGCTGCCGGTCGTGCTGCCGGTCGTCGAGCCTGTCGTCGAGCCGGTGGTGGAGCCGGTGGTCGAGCCAGTAGTGCTGCCGGTCGTGAAGCCCGTGGTCGAGCCAGTGGTGCTGCCGGTCGTGGAGCCCGTCGTCGAACCAGTGGTGCTGCCCGTCGTCGAACCGGTCGTCGAACCAGTGGTGCTGCCCGTCGTCGAACCGGTGGTCGAACCAGTGGTGCTGCCTGTCGTCGAGCCGGTGGTCGAACCAGTGGTGCTGCCGGTCGTCGAACCAGTCGTGCTACCCGTCGTGGAGCCGGTCGTCGAACCAGTCGTGCTACCCGTCGTGGAGCCGGTGGTCGAACCAGTGGCGCCACCTGTCGTCAATCCGGTGCTACCACCCGAAGTCGCGCCGCCCGAGCCAGTGCCGCCTGAACTAGTGGTGCCTCCACCACCGCCGCCGCATCCTACGACAAATGCCGCCACAAAAAAGAGCGTCGCGCTGGACGCGACGGACACAAACTGCGACTTACTAAACATCACCTCGTCAATTCCCTCCCCAACATTTCGGTGCCCGCGAAGGTTACCTGGACAGTCAGACGGATTTACATCCCAGACACGTTCAGTTCCATCGCGCCAGCCCTTCCCCCGGGGTGCTTCTCTCCATAAGACGAAGGACTGCCTCCTTCGGACTCAGATGTCCTCGCATCACCAACTCCAGGGCATTGAAAATAGGCAGGTCAACCGACAGGCCTCGAGACAGAGCCACTGCGATCTGGCAGGTCGCCACCCCCTCGGCGACCTGCCCGCCAAGACCTTCCATCGCCTGTGCCAAAGATTCTCCTGAGCCAAGGGCGAACCCCACACGGTAGTTCCGGCTCAGGCGTGATGTGGCGGTGGCGAAGAGGTCGCCGACCCCCGCGATCCCCATGAAGGTCTCGATGTGCCCGCCCATCGCCACGCCCATCCGTGCCATTTCGTTTAGGCCGCGCGCCACCAGCGCACCCTTTGTGTTATCCCCGAACCCAAGGCCGTCACTGATTCCGGCGCCGATAGCCACGACGTTTTTGAGTGCGCCCGCGATCTCCACACCCCGCATGTCGTCGCTCGAATAGACCCGGAGGCTTGGTGCCCGAAAGGTCTCCCGCACGGTCTCGGCAGTCGCCGGGTCGGGGCTCGCCGCCACCGCCGCGGTCGGGACGCCCTTCGCCAATTCGACCGCTAGGTTCGGGCCGCTGAGGACGGCGAGGCTCGACTCAGGGCGGACCTTGGCGACGACATCGCTCAAGACCCCCGACCCGTTGGGCTCCAGACCCTTGGAAGCCAACACGACGATCGGCGCGGGGCCGAGCCTTCGCGCGCTTTCCTCGACCGCATAAGCGGGGACGGCGAGGACGGCCATGTCGCACGGCGGCCTGTCGTCGGCCTCGGCGAAGACAGACACGCCCTCGGGCAAGCGGTGTCCGGGCAGGTAGCGGAGGTTTTCACGCGCTTGACGCAGGCTCTCGGTGCCCTCGTTGTCCCGTCCAACCAGGTTGACAGTGTGACAGTTGCGACCGAGCAAGATCGCTAGCGCCGTGCCCCAGCTTCCGGCACCGACGACCGTCACCGTCATGGGCCGACGATACCACGGCCCTGTGCCAACCCCTGCGCCGCGCCGTCGTCAGCGAGGCTATTGTGCTGGCCGACGGCGGGACCGACAATCCTCCTGAGGTACCATGCCTCGCGGCCAAGGTCAAGAGACCAAAGCCACCTGCGGCGTGCGGCCCGACCGCCGACCGTGGGAAGTCCCAACAAGGGGCAGGAACTGAATCACATGCCATTGGATCCCAAGCTTAAATCAGATGTCATCAAGGAGTACGGCCTGAAGGAAGGCGACACCGGCTCCACCGAAGTCCAGATCGCGATCATGCAGAAGCGGATCGAACAGATCACGGACCACCTTCGCTCGAACAAGAAGGACTTCCACTCCCGCACAGGCCTGCTGAAACTGGTCGGCAAGCGCCGCCGCCTCGAGGCGTATCTCCGTGGCCGCGACGTGGTCAAGTACCGCGAACTCATCGCCCGCCTCGGAATCCGCGAAGTCAAGCCGAAGTAACTTTTGACAACTACTTGACGACAATGGCGGTACGACCACAACTCGGTGGCCGAAGGTCGAAGAAGAGGTCTTGGGTGTAGCCGGTCGCACCGGCACCACAATCTGGCATCAATCTAGAAGTCACCGACCCGTCCATTTTGACGGTCACAAGTGGGCCAGAAAGGTTGGCCGCGGGCTGCCCCTTGTCGATATCAGGGTTCTTTGACCACCAGTACTCACAAGTACCGATGCAACTAGCTCCGGAGCAGCTTCCACACTGCATCAAACCGACACCTGTGATCATGCCAACCTCGGGCATTGACCGGTATTCATCGTAGCTCCGCCCCGAAGCAAACCGCCCCTCAAAAGTCTTCAAGTAGAAGTAACTTACTATGCTCCTTGAACGCATTCTCGCAAATTCCTCGACATCTGGCGGCACGATGTTTACCCACGGGTTTGCGGGCCAGTCCGGAAGGCCAAGTGGGAGTCGCGCGTCCGTGGGGCATGTCAACAGTGAAGAGGGCATATATCCTGAGGTGAGCGCATTTAGTGTGGGTGGAGATCGATGGTCGAAATCGGCCTCGTAAAGATTCACTGCCACATATATCTGCCTCTCCTGTTCGATTTCGCGGGTAATACTCGCTGGCTGAAAAGCTGATCTTACAGCGAAAATCACTGATCCGGCTACGACCAACAGTATCGCCACCACCACGATCACCTCAACAAAAGTAAACCCCAATTCATAAGGGCCACGAGAACGACCTCGTCCAGTTCGCGAACCTCGATCATCCAAGAACCACTTCCATCGAGTAGCGATGATCAGGCTACTGATCGTGGTGCAAACGAGAGCCATACTCCTCCAAGTCCACTCGAAGCCTGGCAAGATGGCCATCGTGTGGATCCACGCCGCGCAGGCGACCAGGGAAGCAACCAATGTGACAGCCGGTAGGACGACTAGCCTAGATCTCGTCGCCCACAAGCCTGCCACCATACCATAGCAGAGAAACAAGAGAAGAGCAGGGAACCCCAGCGGCCAAGACTCGGTCAACACCCTATCGGGCCTCACGAATAGGCCCAAGAACGGAATGACGTATTGATCCGCCGAGAGCGAGACTGCGCCTGGCGGCGGTGGTAGATTGCATGAACGAAAATAGAAGATAACACTCTGGACAACAGCCGTTGCCCATAGCAATACCAGAAGATACACCAATCTACCAAGAATTGCACGATGTCTATTCATTTAACCTCGGCCTACTCGTCTCACAAATGGGTAATTTCTGACGCTGAGCTAGCTCGGCTCGAAGAGCGGTGATTCTCCCCGAACCAAGCGGCTCTCATATTCGTCCTCACAAGAGCGGCTCACAAGCAAAGCTTTTTTCAGTCCACCATTGATTGGTATGTGGCAGACAACAATAGACTATACCACGATTCTCTGAAAGACCTTTCACCTAATCAATCCGCGAGCGCCCTTGATCGGAGTCGTTTGGCAAACCCTCGATCTGTCGGACTACTCGAGCTTGCCATCCAGAATCAAGACTGTGGGTGTGAGGCGGCCTGCTCCGGGGATTGGAACTGGTCGGCAAGCACCGCCGCCTCGAGGCGTATCTCCGTGGCCGCGACGTGGTCAAATACCGCGAACTGATCGCCCGCCTCGGCATCCGCGAAGTCAAGCCGAAGTAGAAGCAACGTTCAGGACGGCCCCGACTAACCGGCCGGGCATCGACTCTGTCCATACAAGACGCGCTCTAATCGCGATCTAGTCCTTCGAATCTTTCTCGAAGATGGAGCGTGAAGACATTTTGTTCGGACTTATGGGAAATTTGGCGCCTCTCGCACGATTCGTCATATAATGATTTCGAGATGTCTTATTCGTCTCATTCCTCGATCCACATACTCTCAACCTGTTGCGCTGTTGTATACGGGCTTGTGATTATCGTCCACGCCGAGCCCGAGATATATCGAGGCGGTTCGGGTGAGCTGCCAGAGCCAACATGCGGCACACCACAACAACCAGAGTACGAGTGCAATAACTGAATGGTATATTGTGTCTAAGTCCGTATTGGCTGTAAGTCGCGTCATGGGGTTCCTGTTCGGAAGCCTCGTGTTACTCATTGCCATCCTCATTGATTGGGCTTCCCATTTCGACCAACTTCAATATCACTTGATGGAAGCTTGATCTTCGGCTTGATCATTTGCGGATTGGCATTGCCATTCTCTCTGCTACTGGATCCAAAGTTGGCTCCGAAGAAAGCGATCACTGTAGGATTGTTGCTAATAGTCGTGACCTTTGCGATCGCCGAGGCCGGTGTCTACCGAATCATTCCTGACCGAGCGGACATACTCACATTTCCGCTCGAGATCATCCTTGGGGCTGGTGGGGTTCTCACTTGCGGCTGGTCAATCGAAGGCCGCTGCGTCGCCCTAAGCGAGCGCATTTTAGCCCTTCTCGGTAGAGAGGTTGGCGTGTAAATGGTCAAGAGACGCGGGTCTGTGGCTGGCTTCACAGTCTTAGAGCTCTTGCTTGCGATGGCGATACTTGTTGGCCTATTAGCTCTGCTAATTCCTGGCTTCTCTTCCGCAAAGGACGACTCCTACCGGACAACATCTCTCTCAAACCTGCGGCAGGTGGGCATGGCACTGCTCCTGTATGAGGGCGATCACGATGGTTTGGCACCGACGACGAACCTAGATCCCCTGGTAGCCGAAAAGTACGTGACCGACAATCGGATATTCCTGTCGCACTGGGACAACATCAAAGACGGGTTCGGGGTCGCTGTGCAGAAGTGGATATGTGAGAATGGCCCTAACCGTCACCTAGTTGCAAAGGCCTGCCCTGCGAACTGGCTAACACGTACGTCTTTTGAATATGATTCTCTTATGGTCGCCCAATGGAGCCGATCGAACAAGTTCCAAAAGGAATGTGACCGCCTGGCCCTTGTCGTCAATCGCGTCAACCGGCCAGTACCGCCCGCGGAAGTGCACGTCTTCGGGATGCAAGGCAGAGTCCAGCGGTTTATGAGCGATGGCTCGGCAAAGGCAAGTTACTGGGGCGTCGAATCCACCGGGCCGCGCGAAAGGTCTATCAGCTATTTGAAGCTCTTCTGTCCGGGCTGGACCTACGCCACCTACGACAACTGAGAATGTAGGCTAGTCTGAGAGGCCGCGATCACCCGGTACTCGACGACGCCGAGGGTAGCTGGGCCAACACGTTGGGCCTTGCCCAACCTGGCCACAGTCAGACTCCAAAGGATATTCACCTACGTCAGAGGCAAGACGAAATGACGGCCGCCGAGCACCATGCCCGTCACAATCCATCTGGATCGATCTGCCAACCCGCCGAGCCCGAGGGCCTTTCCAAGCGTCCCGATAGAAATTCCGAAGCGAAAGGTACAGTCACAGGCGGTCAAGACCTGGATGCATGCCGTTCTTCGGAGCGTCTTCGATCCGCCGAGGGCTTTGCGAAGAGCGGCATTCAGTCTTGCTTGATCACATTTGCGCCTGCCGCACGCTAGCGGTTTGCACCGGGCCTGGCGGCATGTGAGCGAGACGAAAACATGATAATCACCCATACCTTCGAGGTCGGGGGCAAGACGCTCTCCCTCGAAACTGGCCGAGTAGCCAAGCAAGCGGGTGGAGCAGTGCTCCTAGGAATGGACGAGACCGTCGTCCTAGGCTGCGCCACCATGAGCAAAACCGCCCGTGAGGGCATCGACTTCCTCCCCCTGGTCTGCGATTTCGAAGAGCGAAAGTACGCGATCGGAAAGATCCCCGGGGGCTTCATCAAGCGCGGTGGCCGCCCGAGCGACAAGGCGATCCTCATCTCCCGGCTCATCGACCGCCCGATCCGACCGCTGTTCCCCAAGGGGATGCGTAACGACGTGCAGGTCATCACGATGGCCTTCAGCGTCGACAAGACCTGCCCGCCGGACGTGTTGGCGATCTGCGCTGCTGGCGCCGCCCTTAGCATCAGCGACATCCCTTTCAGCGGGCCGGTCGCCGGTGTCCGGGTCGGTCAGATCGACGGCAAGTTCGTCCTCTTCCCGAGCAACGAGCAGTTGAAGACCAGCACCCTCGACCTCGTCGTGGCCGGACACAAGAGCGCGATCAGCATGGTCGAGTCCGGTGCCCTGGAGGTCAGCGAGGAGACGATGATCAAGGCCCTGGAGTTCGCCCACAAAGCGATCCAGGACATCTGTAAGGAGTTTGAGGTCTTCGCCAAGAAGGCTGGGAAAGCCAAGCGCGAACCGATCATCGACGGCGTCGACACCGAACTCGCCGACGAGATCAAGAAAAAGGAGGCCAAGGCGATCGAGAGCGGCCTCTTCGACCCCGACAAGGCCAAGCGCGAGTCCGCGATGGACGACGTGGTCAAGGAGATCAGCGCCAAGTACAAGGAGAAGTACGCCGACGACCCGGTGAAGCTCAAGGGCGTCGCCAACGCGGTCGACAAAGCGGTCAAGGAGACGATCCGCAAGTTTGTCATCGAGGACGGCAAGCGGCCGGACGGACGCGGCCTCAAGGACATCCGCCCGCTCGAAGCGGTCGCCGGGCTTCTGCCCCGCGTCCACGGATCGGGACTCTTCACCCGGGGCCAGACCCAGGTCATGACCGTGCTCACCCTCGGCATGCCCAAGGACGCCCAGATGCAGGACACCCTGGACGAGGAGGACGAAGACAAGCGCTACATGCACTTCTATAACTTCCCGCCCTACTCGGTCGGCGAAGTGCGGATGTTGCGCGGCGCTGGTCGCCGCGAGATCGGCCACGGCGCGCTCGCGGAGCGGGCCCTCAGGCCGGTGGTCCCCCTGGACGACCCCGAGTTCCCTTACACCCTCCACCTGATCTCCGAGGTCCTCGAATCCAACGGCTCCACCTCGATGGCGTCGGTCTGCGGTTCGACCCTGGCCCTGATGGACGCTGGTGTGCCGATCAAGGCCCCGGTAGCGGGGATCGCGATGGGCTTGATGAGCGACGGCAAGAAGTTCCAGGTGCTCACCGACATCCAGGGCGTCGAAGACTTCACCGGCGACATGGACTTCAAGGTCGCTGGAACCCGCAAAGGTATCACCGCCCTGCAGTTGGACACGAAGCTCGACGGCATCCCGGAGAAGGTGCTCGCCCAGGCCCTGCACCAAGCCCTTGAGGCCCGGTTGCAGATCCTCGACGTGATCGAGGCCGAGATCCCGGCTCCCCGGAACACACTCAGCAAAACGGCCCCGCGCATCCAAGTGGTGCAGGTCAACCCTGAGAAGATCGGGGCACTCATCGGCCCCGGCGGTGCGAACATCCGCAAGATCACCGAGCAGACCGGTGCGCAGGTGGACATCCAGCAGGACGGCCGCGTCCTGGTCGCCAGCGACAACGGGGAGGCGGCAGACCACGCGATCGAGCTCATCCGCGCCTCTACCCTCACGATCGAACCCGGCATGGAGTTCAGCGGCCCGGTGACGCGCATCATGGGCCGAGGAGCGATGGTCCAAATGCCAGGAGGAAAGGACGGGATGGTGCCGACCGACCAGCTCACGAGCCAGCGTATCCGACGCCCCGACGACGTCGTCCGCGAGGGCGACGTGATCAATGTCAAGGTGGCCGAGATCGACGGGATGGGCAGGGTCAACCTGACCGCGATCGGACTCAACCCCGACAACCCGAAGCTCAACGGCAACGCCGTCATCAGCGAGACGGACGACAGGCCGTACCGGGACCGCGACGACCGAGGTCGGGGCGGTCGAGACCGGGGAGGATTCCGGGGCCGAGACCGTGACCGGGGCGGCAGAGACCGTGACGACCGGGGACGGGGTGGACGCGACCAGGGAGACTCCGGCGGTGACTCCACCAGCGACGCCCCGGACCGTGCGGCGGTGACGCCTGCCGACGACGCCGGCGCGCCCGAAGTGCCGTCCGAGTTCCCACGGAAGTCGCGGGGCGAAGACGAGGTCAACCCCCGCTTCAGACCGCGCCGCTAAGCCGACGCAACTGTGTCGGACAACGAACAAGGCTCAGAGCGACATGCTCTGAGCCTTGTGGCGTTTTCTCCGGCCAAACCCTTTACCAGGGCCAGACGTCGAATTCCTTCTTGTCGACCATGAGCCTGGCCTGACCGTTCTCCAGTCCCAAAAGGGTTATCCCCTTGTCGACCTCGTGACCCGTCCGCGCATAGAGCTTGCGACCGTCTTTGTTGACGAAGACACCAACGCCACCCTGCCCGTCGTGGACGATCCCGACCAGACGCCAACCGTTAAGGGCGTCGGTGAACTCGCCCTTGTCCGGCTGTTGGGCGGGGCTGGCCGCAGTTCCATTCGTCACGGGAGCGGTCCGGGCACCCTGCGACTGGCCCGCAGTAGGCAAGCCAGCAAAAATGTAGGCGTCCTGCTTTTCTCCCTTCTTGGAGGCGTGCATCAAATACACCGTGACGTCTGCGAAGTGGTCGCCGACCTTGAACGGGCGCGTGTCATTCTCAGGGAGGAGGACGATAGCGATGTGCGGCATCTCGTCGGCCGGGTCTCCCACCATGAGGAGCCTGTTGGCGGCTCCACCCTTGACAGCCAGGACCGTACCTTCGACTTGCACCGGCCTCCCTCCTGCCTTGAGCCCCTCACCCGTGGGATCCGGTGCGACGTTTGCGACCAGTTCGTCAAGGTTCCATGCGGGTTTGTTCATGTTGGCCCGCATCATCTCGGGGTCTGCAAACGGCCTCGTGGTGGAGAGCGTGGCCCCGGTCTGGGATTCAAGCCGCTTGAGTTCCCCTTCCAGCTTCTTGTTCCAAGCAGGGGAGAAAATGGCCAGGCCAGCGCTCGGGCCCGCCTCGTCGCCCTTGTAGACGCGGCTGCTTTCCTTGTCAGCCACCGCACGCGCCTTCTTCGGCGCGTCGAACATGGGTTTGAACGGGTTGTCCTGCGGATGGGCCGCAGTCAGCGGGCTCAGCACGACGACCGACAACGCTATGACGAGAATCTGCCGGACACAAGACGCCATACCCGGTTTGTTCCCGGTCTAGCCACTTGACTGGGCTGGCAATTGGACTAGGCTGACCGCCTACCCGCCTTGGTCACTCCTTGTCCTCGTACTGCTCCTTGAGCGACGCGACCACGGCCGCGTCGGCGAGGGTGCTCGTGTCTCCAAGAGCCCGGCCCTCCGCCACGTCCCTGAGTAACCGCCGCATGATTTTGCCGCTCCGGGTCTTAGGGAGCTCGGCGCAGAAGAAGATGTCCTCCGGCCTCGCCAAGGCGCCGATCTTTGTCGCCACGTGCGCTTTGATCTCTTTCGCCAGGTCGTCCGAGGGATGCCGGTCCCCACGCAAGATCACGAAGGCGGCGATGGCCTGACCCTTGACGTCGTGCGAACGTCCGATGACGGCGGCCTCGGCGACCGCTTGGTGGTCGACGCACGCCGATTCGACTTCCATGGTGGAGACGTTGTGCCCGCTGACGAGCATGATGTCGTCCACCCGCCCCAGCAGCCAGAAGTATCCCTCGGCGTCCACCTTCGCGCCGTCACCCGCGAAATATGCGTCGTCAAACTTGCTCCAATAGGTCTTCTTGAAACGGTCTGGATCGCCATAGATCCCTCGGAGCATCGACGGCCAGGGCTCGGTGAGCACCAGGAGACCGCCGACCTCTTTGCCGCTTTGGCCGGCCAACCGGTCGACCCCTTCCTCGCTGTAGATCGTCGCACCGACACCAGGGAACGGCTGGGTCGCCGAGCCAGGCTTCGTGGTCGTGATCCCGGGCAACGGGGTGATCATGATCGCGCCGGTCTCTGTCTGCCACCACGTGTCCACAACCGGGCACCGTCCGCCACCGATCACCTGCTGGTACCAGATCCACGCCTCCGGGTTGATCGGTTCGCCCACAGAGCCCAACACCCGTAAGGAAGACAAGTCTCGACCGTTCGGGAATTGGTCGCCCCACTTCATGAAGGTCCTGATCGCGGTCGGCGCGGTGTACAGGATCGTCACCCGGTGCTTCTCGATCAGATGCCAGAAGCGGTCCTTGGCCGGTGTGTCGGGAGAGCCTTCATAAATCAGTTGGGTCGCCGCGTTGGCCATTGGGCCGTAGCACACGTAACTGTGGCCGGTCACCCAGCCGCAGTCGGCCGTGCACCAGAAGACGTCTTCGTCCTTGAGGTCGAAGACCAGCTTTGTGGTCGCCAACGTGCCGGTCAGGTAGCCGCCAGTCGTGTGCATGATGCCTTTGGGCTTGCCGGTCGAGCCGCTCGTGTACAAGATGTAGAGCAGGTCTTCACTGTCCATCGGCTCGCAAGGGCAGGTGTCCCCAGCGGATCCCACCGCGTCGTGCCACCAAACGTCACGGCCCTCCTGCCAGCGGCCCCGGTCGTAAGCTGGCGCGGGAACCCCGTTCGTGGCAGTGCCAGGTGCGCCGACGCGTTCGAGGACGAGGACGTTGGTTATGGACGGGCACCCCTTGCCCAAGGCGTCGTCGACGATCTTCTTGAGAGGGACGATGTTCCCCCGTCGCCAGCTGCCGTCCGCCGTCACGATGACTTTGGCCTGGGCGTCGTTGATCCTCTCCTCGAGAGATTCGGCGCTGAACCCGCCGAAAACGACCGAGTGCGGCGCGCCGATTCTGGCGCACGCCAACATCGTCAACACAAGCTCCGGCCCCTGCCCCATGTAGATGCAGACCCGGTCGCCCTTCCCTACCCCAAGGCTCTTAAGGGCGTTGGCCACTTTTTGGACGTCCCGGAGCACGTCGGCGTACGTGAAGACCCGCACGTCGCCGGGTTCACCCTCGGCGATCCAGGCCGTCTTTTCGCCAAGGCCGTTCGCCACGTGCCGGTCCACACAGTTGTGGCAGGCGTTGGTCTTGCCGCCCAGAAACCACTTGGCGAACGGCCGCCTCCACTCGAGCACCGTGTGCCACGGCTCGAACCAGTCGAGTTTCTTGGCCCACGACTCCCACCATCCCTCGGGATCCGCTGAAGCCCTGGCATAGACGGAAGTGTCAGCGACATTGGCTTTGGAGCGGAACGCGTCGGAGGGCGCGAACGCCCGGTCTTCTTGGAGCAGGATATCAATCGTCTCAGACACTTGGCCTCATTCTCCTTAGGGGTGGTCTGAGTGTAACCCACTCGGAGCCGAGGGGTATCGTTGCCGCATGGCCTTCCGCCTCAGCCGGTGCGTCGCCGTCCATTCGCCCGACGTGAACAAGGCCCGGGACTTTTACATGGAGAACATGCAGCTCCGGCTTGTAGGCAAGGACGGCAGCCTAGAGCTCGGCGCAAGATCGCTAAGGTTGTTCATCGACCCTGGACCTCCCAGCCCGGCGGTCCTCGAAATGGTGACCGACGACGGGCCCCAAGCCCGTGACAAGATCCGGCGCCTCGGATTCGAGGAGAAGAGTTGGAAGGGACCTGGCAAGCCCTGCCTTGTCGTCGACCCGTGGGGAATCGTCTGGAACGTGTTCTTTGACCAGACCCAGCCCTCGACAGACCCGACAGGCAACTTCGGCCCCTGCCTTGTCTCCGACAAAGTCGGCGTCCTCTGCAACGAACCTTCCGAAGCCGCCGACTTCTATGGCGTCGTGTTCGATGAACTGCCGTCGAGGACGGTGGATGGGTCTTGGACAGTGGACTCTGGCCCCAATCGGCTCCGTGTGGAACTCGGCCAGGAAAGTTCGGCGCTTTACCTGGCGACGGACCAATGCTTCGACGCCTTGGCCGAGAGAGGCTGCACTGTCGTCTCCATGCAACCCCCTCGGATGCAAGACCCGTTCGGCGTCATTTGGGGGGCCGACGTGCAGCCTCCCAGCACCCATGCCGTGGTCATGGCCGGAGACGGAGAATGACGCTCAAAACGACCCTAGCCAGGCTGATGGACATCGCTCGGAACGAATGCCCAGACGAAGCCGCCTATGTGTCGGTCCAGGCTGGCCGGACGGTCGTGACGCTCGCCCACCGCAAGAAGGACACCGTGATCGTCGCCTTCGCGGAGGCAGGTGTGAGCCAGACCAAGGCGTATCTCGAACAGGAGGGCGTCGAGTCTCAAGACGGCGCGTGGTTCGACGACGGCATCCCCCAAGACATGGGCACGCGGGTCTGGATCGGCGCCGTAGCATACAAGAGCGACGAGCCCAAACCGGGCTTATGGGTCGACGCGTTCCCTGTCCGGCCATCGGCGGGGGACGTCTTGGAGACGATGTATGCCGAGTTCGTCGCCGAGGGATTGGTGCCCTCAGGCAAGCTCGACTCCTTCTTGACCGCCGTCGAACCGAACGTCGTCATACTAGAGCCGGACGAGATCGAAGGGATGCTGGTGGGCCATAGCGTGACCGCGCAACCTCGCGACGTCTCGTCCCGTGAAATGGATTGACTATGGGAACAAGCAATGAACGAGCAATGGGTGCGGTGTCCCACCTCGCCCCGATGATCGGCTTCGGTTTCCTTGGCTGGATCGTGGCCTTTCTCATCCTGATCACCCAGAAGGACAAATCGCACTTCGTGACCCGTCACGCCATTCAGTCCCTGACGTTCCAGTTCGCCCTCTTCGTCTGGTCGATTGGCTGCGCCGTGTTGCTCTCGATCCCGATCGTAAACGGGATCGGCTTCATCCTCGCTTGGATCGGCGGCCTGGCTGGCATCGTCCTGCCCGTCATGGGCGCGATCCATTCGGTGCGGGGCCAAGACTACGAATATCCGATCGTCGGACGTATTTACCGCCGCTCGATCTCGTAGCCTCACACCCAGGTCGAAGCACGACGAAAAATCTTGTAGTTCAACGGCCGCCGCAGGTGGGCGAAGACAAAGTCAGGAAACCCGGCCATGAAGTCCAACTCGTAGTCGTCGGGCGGGGAGATCAAGATCAAGGGAGTCGCCCCGGCCGTCGGATGAGCCATTTTTGCACCGGCGAAGTCCTCATAGCCCGAAATCTTATGTGGCTTGTCCAACGTGGCGATCAAGTCGACAAACAGGATGTCGGCGTCGGCGCAGATCTCGAGCGCATTGCCCCAGTCTTCGGTCACGACCAACTCGTCATCTGGTTGGAACGCCCCGGATGTCGCCTCCACGACTTCTGCGTCTTTCGTGACGAGCACGAACTTCATGGGTAGCACTATAGACCCTGGCCAGCAATCGAAACAATATCGTTCCGGGCTGAATATCATCCGCCTCCGACCGACAATCAGCGTATGCGGATCGGAGCGTCCAGTTACGCGGTCCAGGCAGCCTACCAAACCAAAGCTCAACCTGAGACCGAGTCGGTCTCGGGCGAATACCAGGTCGGCATGCTCAAGAAAGCACTGGACGGACAGACGCAAGCTGCCCAGGAGCTCTTGAAAATGCTTGAGCCAAAGGGACGGGTCATCGACATCCGAGCCTGACCGCCAGGTATCTTGGCAGGTTGTGGGGAAGAAGAAGCTTTCCAAACCGGCCTGGTGGAAAAACACCTTTTTTTGGTTCGGCGGAGCTTTGGCGGTTCTCGGCGTCGTGGCCCTCGTTATGGGTGACAAGGTCATCCGAGATCCGGGCCAGGTATTTGAGGGAAATCTCGCCCTTTACTACTTGATCGGCGCGGCCCTGATGTTCGTGAACGGTTGGCTATCGCACAAGCAGGCGATCCAGCACTTCGACGAAGCTGACGGTGAGAGCGTGGACCGACCGGTCTGAACCACACCTTAGGAACAACGGATGATCACCTGTGTCTGCGGCAAATCGATTGATAAAGTGCCAAGCTGGCTCGAGGCCGTAGAAATCCAGTTTGTCTGCACAAACTGCCCGAACCGAACGGTCAAAAGCATCGCGGACGTCACTTTGGCGGCCGCCGTCACGCAAGCCGGTGAGACCGGAGCCATTGAAGCTGAGCTTGGCGAATCCGGTGAAGACGAAGACGACGAGTAGACGGTCAGGCCGCGCGTAGCTGGCCGGTCGTCTTGACCCGCTCGATGAGCAGGTAGTCGGGAGCAAGCGTCTGCCCGAGGGCTTTCGAACAGGCTGCCTTCAGGTCCAATCCGCTGACGGTGGAGGCCTCAGTGACCACGACCCTGGCTAGGATTCGGTCGCCTCGCTCCCAGACATGGACTTCCACCACGTCTTTGCAACTGGCGAGAAACCCTTCCGTCGCAGCCAAGTCTTTGTGAACGGAACCTCCCACATTCGGTGGATCGGTCAATTAGCTGTCGTTCTGTAGATTCTCGACCGCCTTGTACTGTGTGATGTTGTCGATGTCGGTCCCAATGTCGGCAAAGGGACAGACCACCGCGCTTGCCTTGAATCCCAAGACCCGGGACACCCTTCCCTCCAGGTAAGCCAGGCTAACAAATCCAGGCATGAGCTGGCCCAACAAGAAGCGGACTATGAAGGACGGCCCGACAAGGCCGGCCAGGGCCAGCGGGCTCTTCCGCTTGGCGTACGTCCTGGCGAGCAAGGGCATGTTGCCCAGTAACACCTCACGCCGACAGCCGCAGACGTTGCCGCCGGTCAACCTCCCTTCCCTGGTGACGATCGCTGTCCGCTTGAGCTGCGGGAACTGCTTCTGACAGACCTCGACAGGCACGACCGAGAAGTTCAAGTCGGCGTCCGGGTCGCTCTGAGCCACGAACGTCTGCAGAGACTCTGCCTGCAGAAACGGAAGGTCAGCGGTCACGAGCATGACCTCGGTGTTCTTGGTCGCGCCTAGCCCTGCTTCCAAGCTACCGACAAAGTCCGATCCGCCTTCGACGGTTCGAAGTCTCTCTGGGCCGCCTACCACGGTCACGTCCCCGATGACCGAGGCCACCTCCGCCACGTGGTCCAAGATCGTCCCGCCCTGCCAAGGTAACTCACATCGGTACTCGACACCATAGGCTGACCTCATCTCGTGGCTCGCTCTGCCTCCAGCCAAAATCACGACGTCCATAGGCTCTCCTCCCTTGTCAATGTGTGGCATCGGAGTACCGCGCCTATGTTTTCTTCTGCAAGGCGTCGCGCAGCCACGTCCGCATCGTTAGCCGTGGGATAGAAACCGAAGACGGCCGAACCTGACCCCGTGAGCATCGCGGAGTCCGCGCCGTTTGACCGTAGCCTCTCGATCGCCTCAAGGGAGGCGCAGCCCGCTACACGCTCGAAGTCGTTGTAGGTGGCTTCGGCGTCCAACTCTCGCCAGGTGCGTTCAACGGCGTCGAGCGCACGGTACGCCTCTGCAGTCGCTGTCCCTTCGCGTGGCTTGATAACCACCATCTCTCTTCGTCCGGCGTCCGGCAGAGGAGTCAGGCGCTCCCCAAGACCCTCTCCGATCGCCCGGCCCCCGACCAGAAAGAAGGGGGCGTCGGCACCCACTGCGGTGGCGACCTCGTGGCAGAACTGGTCGGTCAACATCCCTGGCATCGCATTGGAGAGTAACCGGAGTAAACCCGCCGCGTCACTGCTGCCCCCACCCAGGCCGCTCTCCGCGGGGATCCGCTTCTCCAGTCTGATGCTGAGCGACGGCACCGGTACCAACTCACGAACGAGGGCGAGGGTCTTCGTCAACGTGTTGCGTTCGGGCAGTCTCATGCCGTCGCACACCAAGATGTCGACGTCCGCAGGAGCGACAGACAATTCGTCGAACAAGGAGACAGCCTGGAACACGGTTCGGATAGGGTGGTAGCCAGACACCCCTGGCGGCCCGACCGACAAGAAGGTGTTGACTTTTGCCGGGCACTGCGCCATACCCGGCTTCACGGACGATCCTCTAAGTGCTCCTCGACCACGGCCCTAGGCACGTCCGGGATAATGGAGATCGTCTGCGGGAAGGGGGTCATATCCAGTTCGTCCAACGCCTTGTCAATCGCGGCGAACTGCATCTTCGCCTCGGTGATCACCCCGAGGAACTCCCTGGTCTCGATCTCGGGAGAACGGCCGGCCAACCGATAGTTCAGCATGCGTATGCGGAGCGCGTCCAAGGTCGTGACGAAGACGACCGACTGCGCCTCCGTCCGCTGAATGCCGCTGAGGACAGCTTTCCACTGCTGTTGATACTCGGCGATGTTCTTGTCGGCCAGCCGATAGAGTTCTTGGGACTGGGCGTCCGGCATGCCGGACGGCATCTGCACGCTTGGAATCCGCAGGCTCCCTTCGCTTCGCACGACCTCTTCTTGGACGAGGTCTGCCTTCCTTAGAGCGACATAGAGGTCGTTGCTTAGTTTGGCGACGGTCAGGGGCAGTTCTTGGAAGTCAGCGATACCCCTTTTGCGCAATGCGGCAGTGGCCTCTTGAAAGCGCCGCACCCGCTCTTCACACAACGACCACTGTTGTTTCAGGCGCTGGCTATAGAAGCGTTTCTCCTTCGCCTCCTTGGTGGCTGTCGACACCATCGCGGCGATCACCGCGCCGGCCGTCACCAAGCCGAAGAGGCCGACGACCTGGTTGGGCGCAGTCAGCGTGAGGACAGCCATGCCCAGTATCAACGCCATCACGACGACACGGCCCGGCGAGAAAAGCTGCCGCACAAACAAGTCTTGGTCGCGGCGGTGGATCTCGTCCAAGTTTCTGCTCCCGGGCTCAGAGGATGGGCGGGCGGCGATATTCACGGCCCAGCGCCCTTTCTACACCGTACGCCATCTGCAGCAAGGCCTCGTCAGCTAGCACGGGACCGGTCAACAACAGGCCGACCGGAAGATCCTCGGAGAGCCCGCACGGCAGGCTGATACTGGGGAAGCCGCCCATGTTCGCAGGAATAGTACAAAAATCGATGAGCTTCAGTTTCATGGGGTCGTCGATGAACTTGCCGATCGGAAACGCCACGACGGGGCTCGTCGGGGACAGCACTCCGTCGAACTCTTGGAACGCCAGTTCAAACTCGTCCGCCATCAGTCCTCGCACTTGCTGGGCCTTGTGATAGTAAGCGTCGTAGTAGCCCGCCGACAAGGCGTAGGTCCCGACCATGATGCGCAGTTTCACCTCGTGGCCGAACAATTGCCCTCTAGTTTCGGCGACATTACCGATGTGGCCATCTCCCTCGATCCTCGGCCCAAAGCGGATACCGTCGAACCGAGCCAAGTTGCTGCTCGCCTCCGCCGGCGCGATGATGTAGTAAGTCGTGACGCTATAGGGGATCGATGGGAAACTGATCTCCTTGAACTCTGCTCCAGCCCTGGTCAGTGTGTCGACCGCCAGTTCCAGACACTCCCGCACACCCGAGTCGATTTCGTCGGTGAAGAGTTCCCGTGGCAGAGCGAACTTCTTGCCCCTGACCGTCCCGTCTTGGAGGCCTTTGGTGGATATCGGAGCCTCCGGCAACGAAGTGCTGTCCAAAGGGTCGTGGCCGCTGATCGCTTCGGCCAGCAGGGCGGTGTCCTCGACGTTCCTCCCGAACGGACCGATCTGGTCAAGGCTCGACCCGAATGCCACCAGCCCATATCTTGAGACCCTCCCATAGGTGGGCTTGAACCCGACGAGCCCGCACAAAGAGGCTGGCTGACGGATCGAGCCGCCAGTGTCAGACCCAAGGGCGAGCGGGGCCAGTTCTGCCGACACCGCCGCCGCTGATCCGCCGGAACTACCCCCGGGCACCAGGTCGGGATCCCACGGATTGTGGGTCGGGAAGTAGGCGCTGGACTCAGTCGTCGCTCCCATCGCGAACTCGTCCAGGTTGGTCTTGCCCAAGACTGGACAGCCTGTCGCCCGCAACCGCTCGATCACAGTGGCGTCGTAGGGCGGGACGTAGTTCTCCAAGACCTTGCTGGCGCACGTCGTGCGCAGCCCGTCGGTCGAGATGTTGTCCTTGACGGCCACCGGGACGCCCGTGAGCGGGCCGCCTTCACCCTTGTCAAGCAGGGTCTGTGCCGCCTCCGCCTGTCTCCTCGCTCCTTCGGGGTCAAGGGTCAGAAAGGCCTTGTAAAGCGGGTCGTGCTCCTGTGCCCGTTCAAGAAAGGCGTCGGTCACTTCGATGGCCGAGACCTTACGCTCGCGAAGGGACCGCGCGAGTTCCGCCGCGTTCAGTTGGGTGAGCGACACGCCTCAGTCCTCGATGATCTTGGGGACGATGAAGAGACCGGCCTTGGTCTCCGCCGACAACGCCAAGGCGACCTCGCGCGGCAGGCAGGGGCCCGGCTGGTCGTCGGCAAGGACGTTGCTCAGGGCCACCGCGTGGGGCTTCGGCTCGATGTTGGACACGTCCAGGTGTTGGATGTCCTCGAAGTGGCCCAGCAGGGAGTTCAGACGGCCTTGGAAGCTGAGTAGCTCCGCCTCCCCCATTTCCAGCCTCGCAAGCCTCGCCGTGTGCCTCACCTCATCCAACGAAATCGACATCTGGCCCATGTTACCGCCCGACCATAATGGGAACGCATGCCTTACCAGGGACGAAGGCAGACCTATCGGGCCACGAGCAGTACGGCCATCTACTGGTTCGCTGTCGGCTTGGTCGTCTTCCTGTTGCGACCCGCGATCCCGCCCGTGATCAACGCCAAACTAGCGGGATCGGCCTCCGGCTTCGTCCGGAAGGCGGCCAACCAGCAGATCGACTGGCAGGACATGTCGCCTGACGTCTTTCAGAAGTCACGTGAAACCGGGAAGCCAATCTTCCTCTTCATCGGCACCGAATGGAGCGAAATGTCGATGGAGATGGACAAGAAGGTGCTCAACTCCATCGATGTCGCCGAGAGGTTGAACCGGGACTTCATCAGCGTCCGCCTGGACGCCGAGAGGTCGCGTAAATGGAGTTCGTGCTTCCTGCAGTTGACACGTGCCCAGGTCGGAACAGAGACCCACAACCAGATCCTGTTCTTGTCCGCCAGCGGCAAGATCTTACGGGTCGTCACCTTTGTTCCTAACACAAGGGCCATCGACGACGTGTCGTTCATCAACATTCTGGAATCCGTAAAGTTTCCTTCCGCTGAAGACTCTCAACTCCCCGACGAACAGAAGCAGATGGCTGAGTTTCAAGCCCTTTCGTCAGGATATGAGCAGGCCGTGCCACAGATTCCGGTCTACACGGACGCGCTTCTCGCCACCCTATCAGACCACCATCCCGGTTTCAACATCGGCAACACCCAGGTCTTGCCTGCCCGAGACTACATCTATCTGCTGGCGGCGGGAAGGAGCGACGTCGTCCGCCGCCAAGTGGACAGCCTGATGTCCAGCCCTGCGTTTTCTTGGGTGGACGGGGCCTTCTTTCGCTCAGCCAGAGACCAAGACTGGCTGCAAGTCTCCTTCAGCCAATCAGCAGGGCGGAACGCGGACATGCTGGAGGTGCTAGGCTCCCTGAACGGCCCGGACGACACCTTGGTCGGCGACGAGGTGTTCGACGCCCTGGACCAGCGGTTCGTCCACGGCGACAAGTTCTATAGCGCGAGCTACACCGACCTCTTGCCCGACAAGCGCTCGGCCCGGTACAGCATCCCCTCCAACCGCGCGGGGGAGGTTTTCGCAGCAGACTCGGGCAGAGCCGACGCCATCTTCGGTCTGGATCCGACCAAGAATCCCATGATGGTTCCCATGGCGCCCACCTGGCCCTTGCCAGCGGGCCGGCGCGACGAGTTCATGGAGATGGTCGCCCGGCTCAAGGCGGCCAGCCCGACCCAGTCGACCACGATGTCCGGGCCCTCCAGCATGGACGTGGGCGCCCGCGTTGTCACGGCCATGGTCCGCTACGCCACCGTCACTGGCAGACCGGACTTGCTGGCGCGCGCCGAGGCCGACGCCGTCGCCGTCCAGACCATGCGCCTTGGGGGAGGCGACGTCCGCCACAGCACCGACGTCGCCACGGAAGCCTATCTCGGCGACTACCTCAACTATGCGGAGTTGGAACTGACCCTCTACCGGGTATTTGGCGACGTGAACGCGCTTGGTGAGGGGCGGCGGACCCTGGACAGGGCCCAATTCCTCTTTGCCGGCGAGCATCCCGGCGTCTACCTTAACGGCCAGTTCACCGCGTATTCACCGGAATGCGAATACTGGAACCTCCCCAAGCTCGTGGACGACGATTTGCCAGCGACAAGCGCCCAGCTTGCCTATCTGCTTCGGGCCTATGCTTCGGTGGAGAACGACCCGGCTGCCCGAGCCGTCATGCGCCAGCACAGCGACGACATTTTGAGCGCGATGGCCCCCGCCGCGAACGGCATCGCCCGCCATTGCGCCACCTACTTTCTGTCCGCCCTGCTGGCCCGCTCGGACACGGCGGTCTTCACCGTCGGGCCGGAGTGTGTCACCCAAGCGCGCAAGTTCGATTGGATCAAGACCCTGGCCTGGTCCTACCCCGCCTTGGCGAGCGTCCGCCCAGACCTCCAGGCACGAGGCCCCGGCTACTATGTCGAGACCGGCGGCAAGCTGACCGGACCCCTGACTGCGGACGCGGTCGCGCGGGTCTTGGCGGCAAGGCCCGGTCTCGCGGCCGCACCCTAGGCACGGACAGGGCCATGGGCCATAATCTTGGGGCCTGGAGAGGTCGCATAGTGGTCTAGTGCGCCGCACTCGAAATGCGGTGAGGTGTAACAGCCTCCGTGGGTTCGAATCCCACCCTCTCCGCCAGCGTTATTAAACGAATAGAACTCCGTGTGAGGCGAAACGGTATACAGTTTGACCCTTCTGACGTGAATCCGTATACAATCTGTGTCGCCCGTTTACGGTCGTTGCCTATCTAGACTCCGGGACGTGCCCACTCTTGGCCACGTTATCATCCGAAAACCATCGACATGACATGCCGAATATCGTTGGGCCTAGACAGCCAGGGACCCTTCTCGGCTGACTCTCATGGTAAGTCACCACCATCTTGCGGTGGTTTTAGAGGTCGGGATCGAATACGCGTCAAAAGTGGTACAATCGCAGCTCAAAAACGATGGGTGATTCTCAATAGAGCCTTCATGCGGTAAACTTTGAGTGCGGATCAGTTGCCAAAGCAGCCGCAAGGGCTCTAATGAAAGAAACAAAGCTCATCATTCTGATCTCGGCCATCGCTGGAGTCACCCTCCTCTCTACTCATGCACAAGCTCAAGACGCCGTCGACACGGCCTCGACATGGAGTGGTGTCCGCTACCAGTATGGCGGAGACAGCCCGTCTGGTATCGACTGCTCGGCCCTCACTCGTCGTGCATTCCGCCCGCTGCAGCGGGAGTTGGGCCGCACTTCCGCCCAGCAGTATGCCGATACTGCCAACTCGCGCCTAAGCCGCAACCAACTGGAGCGAAACGACTTGGTGTTCTTCTCGACGAAGAAGGGCGGCCATGTTGTCGCTCACGTTGGCGTTTACATCGGTAACGGCCGGTTCTGGGATGCAAACTCTATCTATGGGGTAACCATCGACAACATCGACGACGAATATTGGCGAACCCGATTCATGGGGGGAGGGCGAGTCCTTCCCAACGCAACCGATGGTTCCCAGGTCTTGCTTCGCCCGTGGGCCGGATATGCTCCCAAGTGGACGTACTTCATGGCGTACAACGGCGGCGGTGGAACCGTCGCAGCGAACAGTAGCAACCCTTGGGCATGGGAGACCTGGAGAATGTACGCCAACGGCGGCGGACCCGTCCGCAACGGTAGCTGGGTTTGCCTTCAGGCAAACAATGGCCAATATCTCTCGACAGACGGGAGCTGGAGACCGGCAACCGCTAACCGCAATGGAGTGGCTGGATGGGAATGGTTCCGGGTCGTTCGCGAGTACGGCAATGGAATCGTTCGCAGCGGAGACCGAATTGCCCTTCAAGGTTGGCAGGGTCCCTATCTGGGAGCGAACTTCAACTACGGAGACTGGTCAGTTGGATGTTGGTACGGCTTCGGCGGCTTCGGCGGCTGGGAAACGATGACTCTTGTCGTGAAGTGAACTCGACGACGACGGGCACGGTGGAGACTATCAACCACAAACTTACCGCACGTAGGCGGTCGGAACGCCCCCGTCGACGGTGAGCACGCCGCCCGTCGTCTTCTGCGAACTCGGGCCGGCAAAGAACGCCACCGCCTCCGCGATGTCCTCGGGCAGGACGTTCACCTTGAGGGTCGTCCGACTGCGATAAAACTCCTCCAATTGGTCAGGTTCCAAGCCGTACGTCGAGGCGCGCTCGGCCCGCCACTTGCCGTCCCAGATGCCGGAGCCGCTCAACACGCCGTCGGGCAGGACGCTGTTCACCCTGATCCCCGCCGACCCGCCTTCCTCAGCCAGGCAACGGCCCAGATGCAGTTCTGCGGCCTTGGCCGCGCTGTAGGCGGCGGCGTTCTTACCGGCCGCGACGCTGTTCTTGCTGCCGACGAACACCAAGTTGCCACCAGAGCCTTGTCTCCGCATAACCCGGAAGGCCTCGCGAGCCACCAGGAAGTAGCCCGTCGAGAGGATGCTCTGGTTGCGGTCCCAAGCCTCGAGGGTTGTCTCCTCGATCGGCGCGCTGCTCGCGATGCCCGCGTTGTTCACGACGATGTCGACACCGCCGAACTCGCTGACCGTCTGGTTGAACGCCTCCACGACCGCATCCTCTTTGGTCACGTCCATACCGACCGCCAACGATCTGCGATAACCCGGAATGGATGCGGCGACCTCTTCCGCTCCCGACGCGTTGATGTCGGCGACCACGACATGCGCCCCTTCCGCCGCCAACCTCCTCGCCGTCGCCCTGCCGATACCGCTTGCCGCACCCGTCACCAGGGCGACGTGGCCCTCCAAATCCTTCAGCGCAGGTTTCAGGCTCAACTTGTAGAGTTCGAGGGGCCAATACTCGATCGCGTACGACTCTTGGGCGGAGAGAGACACGAAGCCGCTGAGCGAAGTCGCCCCCTTCATGACGACAATCGCACGGTGGTAGAGCTGGCGCGAGACTTCGGCCCCCATGGCGTCGGGGCCGCTCGTCACAATGCCGACACCCGGAATGAGCACCACCCGCGGGGATGGCGCGAACATCTTGTCCCCTTCCGACTTGTTGGCCTCGAAATAGGTTTCGTATTCGAGCCTATAGTTGGCGACTCCTTCCTTGCATTTCGCCGCCAAGGCGTCCAAGCCGTCTTCTGTCTTCCAATCTACGTACAACGGCACGCGTTTGGTATGCACCAGATGGTCAGGGCATGCCGCTCCGACTTGAGACAAGGACGCTGCATCTCGCGAGTTCACGAACTCCATGGCTTCCGGTGACGTGTCGACGAGCAACACCGACTTTCGCTCACCGGCCATCGCGCCTCGGAGCACCGGCATCACGGCGGTCAACAAGCGGTCGCGTTCGACCTCACCCACCCCTACCACTGACGGACCACCAAAGGGATTCGCTTGACGCTTGGAATCCAGATGGGCCTGTGCTTCGCCGATGATCCTCAGGGTCGTCTCGTAGCAGGTCTTCGAGTCGGGCCCCCAAGTCACCAAGCCGTGCTTGCCCATCACCACGCACTCGATCTGGGGGTTGTCACGCACCGCCGCGCCGATCTCTTGCGACAGGGTGAAGCCGGGCCGGATGTAGTCCACCCATGCCGCCCGGTCTCCATAAATCTCTCGCATGACTTCCTCACCATTTGGTGAGCACGCCACCGATATGATCGCGTCGGGGTGGGTGTGGTCGACGTGCTTGGCGGGTACGAAAGCGTGGAGTAGCGTCTCGATGGACTGCCTTGGCCGCCCGGTCTCGAAGGCGGTGCGGTCCAGGTAGGCGATCATCTCCTCGTCCGACATCGCGCTCCTCGCGAAGAGGGGGAGCACCTCTTCCAGCTTCAACCCGGCAAACCCCTTCTCGGTGATCTCTGCGATATCAGACCCCGACCCTTTGACCCACAACACCGGGCACGGCCGCCCGCAGTGGTCGGTCTCGTCCGACTTGACGCTCGTGTTGCCACCATAGATGTTGACGAGGGTCCGGTCAGAGCCCAACAGGCGGGAGCGATAGGCGAGGGACGCCAGTCCGTCTCCTGCCGGGGCGTCGGCGTCATTCCAAAGGCTTTCAGGTTTCATGTGCCGCTAGGTGGGATACCCGCCCCCGGCCGAGGCGGTGCCGCGTTCCTGGGCCTTGCGCCCGGGGTACCCGCTCTCCCTGTGCTCCCGGACGGGGTCTTCCGGCAACCCTAGCCGTCGCCTGTGCTCGGCGAGGATCGGGCGGACGTCGGTTCGATAAGCGTCCGTCAACGCCCGGTGCGCTTCCATCACGTCTCCTGCCGCTTGGGCCTGTCGCAAGCGCTCCCGGTCGACCAGCGATGCCTTGGCGAAGGCCTCCTGGCAGTTCAGCACACTCTGGAGCATCGCCTCCACCTTCGGTTCGATGTTGTGGCTCTGGTCAATCATGTACGCGACGTCGTCCGCCTCGATGGTCTCCGCAAAGATGCAAAAGAGCTCGAACGGGTTGGTCGTGCCCACTATCAGGTCGTCGTCCGCATAGCGACGGGCGTTGAAGTGGAAGCCACCCAATCTGCCCTCGTCCAGCAGGAAGGCGACGATCGCCTCGATGTTCGTTCCGTGGGCGTGGTGCCCGAGGTCCACGAGCACCTTAGCCTTAGGGCCTGCCGCCAGGCATTGCACCAGGGCGGCGCCCCAGTCGAAGAGGTCGGTGAAATAGAACGCTGGCTCAAAGAACTTGTATTCGACGAGCATCCGCTTGCCCTCCGGCAAGGCGTCGTGGACGCGATGGAGGGCGTCGGCCATATGGCCCTTACGCCTACGAAAATCGTCCTGGCCCGCGTAGTTCGTGCCGTCCGCAAACCACAGGGATAGGTCGCGGGAGCCTGTCTTCTCCATGATGCCGACACATTCGAGCAGGTGCCCCAGCGCCTTCTCTCGGACACGTGCGTCCGGGTTCGTGACCGACCCGAGTTTGTAGTCGGGATCCTGGAAGACGTTCGGGTTGACGGCCCCGATGCTGACGCCCCGTTCTTCGGCAAAGGAACGCAACGCGCCCCAGTCCTCGACCCTGTCCCAGGGGATGTGTATAGCGACGCTTGGCGCGCAGCCAGTCAGGCGGTGGACTTCGGCCGCGTCATCCACCTTCTCCCACACGTCCCGGGCCGCCCCTGGCCAGGCGAAAGTCTTGAACCGCGTCCCACTGTCCCCGTAGCCCCAACTCGGCGTCTCGATCCGGAGCTGGGGCAGACGTTCCAAGACGGCGTCAGAGTCCATGGGAGCGATTACACCCCACGGGTCGTCCTATCTGGACTTGGGATGGGCTTTGGCGACGGTGTCACGCAGGCGCTCCACGCTCACGTGCGTGTAGACCTGCGTGGTCGCCAGCCGCTCGTGCCCCAAAAGCTGTTGCACGGTCTTGAGGCCGGCACCGCCGTCGAGCAGATGGGTGGCGAACGAGTGCCGCAGGGTGTGGGGAGTCACGCCTTCTGGCAGGCCCGCGGCGCGCGCCCAGCGGCGCACCAGGTTCTGCACCGTCCGGGTCGTCAGCCGACGTCCGTAGTGATTCGTGAACAAGGCGTCGCCAAGGACGGACGGAGTCCTCTCTTCCGCCACATATGCCTCGACCGCCCGGCGGCAGGACGCGCCGAAGGCGACCACCCGCTCCTTGTCGCCCTTGCCGCGCACTTTGGCGACCCCGGCAGCCAGGTCAAGGTTCGCAAGATCGAGCCCGACGACCTCACTCGCCCGCAGACCCGCGCCATAGGCCAGTTCCAGAACCGCTTGGTCGCGCAGGGGCGACCTGCCCGGGGCTGGCTGGTCGAGAAGGCTGGCCACCTGGTCAGTGCCCAGCGCCTTTGGTAGGCGACGACGTTTGAACGGGGCCTGAAGCGGCTCGGTCGGATCCGCGCCCAACTGGCCGACCGCCATCAAGTACCGCACAAAGGACCGGAGCGTCGACAGCTTTCGCGCCCGAGTCACCGGCGTAACACCGTAGCGGCGCAAATAGTCGCGCAACACGTCGGTGGCCAGGTCGAACCGTCCGTCCGTCAACAGGCATAGTTGGGCGAGATCGGCGCCGTAGCTCCGCACCGTGTGTGGCGAGCGTGAGGCACGCAACTGATCCAGGTACGCCTGGACCAGGACGTCAAGACTGGTGCCGTCGGAAGACGAGGGTGGCATTGTGCCCTCCGAAGCCGAACGAGTTGCTCAGCACCGTATCGACCTTGACTTGCCGGGCTGTGTTGGGGATGTAGTCCAAGTCGCACTCAGGGTCGGGGGTCTCGTAATTCGCCGTCGGGGGCAGGACACCCTCGGTGATGGCCTTGATGCAGACGATCGCCTCCACCGCCCCGGCCGCGCCCAGGAGGTGGCCGACCATCGACTTGGTGCTGCTCACCGGGATGTCGTACGCGGCGTCGCCGAACGCCCGTTTGACCGCCATTGTCTCAAACTTGTCGTTGTAGGGCGTCGAGGTGCCATGGGCGTTGATGTAGCCGATGTCCGTCTTGGCGACTCCTGCCCGCTTGACTGCCATCTCCATCGCGCGGCGCGCCCCGTCCCCCTCGGGGTCGGGCATGGTGATGTGATAGGCGTCGCCGCTCATACCGTAGCCGACGATCTCGGCGTAGATTTTCGCCCCACGGGCCAAGGCCATGTCGCGGTCCTCCAAAACCAGGACGCCCGCGCCTTCACCCATGACGAACCCGTCCCGGTTCAGGTCGAACGGCCGAGACGCCCGGCTCCCCGCCTCGTTGTTTGTCGTCATCGCCCGTGCCGCGCAGAACCCGGAGAGCCCGATCGGGTTGATCGGCGCCTCCGCGCCGCCCGCTAACATCGCCACCGCGTCGCCGCGCTTGATGATGTGATAGGCGTCGCCGATCGAGTGCGCCCCGGTGGCGCAAGCGGTGACCGCACACGAGTTCGGCCCCTTGAAACCGTGCAGTATCGAAACGTAACCGCTCGCCATGTCGGGGATCATGTAGGGCACGAAGAAAGGGGACACCCTGGCCGGGCCCTCGCTGTGCAGACGTTGGGTTTGCTCCGTCATCATGCCCAAGCCACCGATGCCGCTCCCGATCAGCACGCCGGTCTGCTCGTTCAGCTCGGCGTCGCCTTGTGGGAAGCAGGAGTCGTCGACCGCCATCCTTGCGGCGGCGGCGGCAAAGGCGATGAACCGGTCGATCCGCCTGGCCTCCTTCTTATCCAGCCAGTCGGCGGCGTCGAAGTCCTTGACCTCAGCGGCGACCTGCGTGGGGTAGTCAGACGGATCCATCAAAGTGATGGGTCCGATGCCGCTTTCGCCGGCCACGACACGCGGCCAAAAGTCAGCGACGCTGTTACCCAGCGGCGTGACCGCCCCGAGACCGGTGATGACGACGCGCCCCGACGGGTGGGCGGGCAAGGACATCAGGCGGCTTTCTTTTCGATGTAGGAGACGACGTCACCGACCGTCTTCAGGTTTGCGACGTCGTCGTCCGGGATCTCGATGCTGAACTGCTCTTCCAAGGCCATGACAAGCTCGACCACGTCAAGCGAGTCCGCGCCAAGGTCCTCAGTGAACGAGGACTCCGGCTTCACCTCGCTGTCTTGCACACCCAGCTCTTCACAAACGACCTTCTTTACCTTCTCAAAAACGTTGTCAGCCATGAATCTGATCCTGCCCCGGCAATTCGGCTGTCCGAAGCCGCACTATATTACTACGACGGTGCGCCGGTAGCGACAGTACCGCCATCCGCACTACCTATGGCAGAATGGGTCCGGTGTCACATCTTGCGGCCAAGCCCGCCTTCAAATGGGTGTCCCTCGCGCTTGGCATCGTGTTGCTCTATGGAGGATATCGGGCGTGGGACTATTTTGCCCGGCCCCTCACCGGCAACGCCTTGGCGAAGGCCTCGCCCGACCGCCTGAAACAAGCGCTCGCCGACCCTGAGAACGGCCACGACGCCGGGGTTCGCTTGCTGGGTCTGGGGGCGTCTGGACACACGGCCCTTATCGAGGCCCTCAAATCACCCCAGGCCGGCGCACGAGCAGTCGCCGCCGACATGCTCTCCAATCTCAGGGCCCCTGAACTGGAGGGCGACATCACAGCCTCGTTGGACGAGTCCGATCCCCACGCCCTGGATATGAAGATGGCGGCCCTGGCCGCCAATGGCACCGCCAAGTCGCTGCCGGTCCTTGAGAAATACCTTCTCGACCTCGGTTCGACCGACGAAGGGGTCAAGAAAGGGTCTGCGGCGATAATTAGGTTCGCCGAACTGGCCGCCAGCCTCGGGGACAAGGACGCCATCCCCGCCCTCGAGTCGGCGGTCTGTCGACGATATCCGAGCGCAAACTCTGCCATCGCCGATATCGACCCTGTCGAGGCAGCCCGGTACGCGGCGGAGAACTGGGACGGCCTCGACGACGAGTCGCGCGTCCGTATGGCCTTCATGACCTCCGATCCGGAAGGAATCCAGGATCCAGCCCTCCGTAAGTTCGTAGAAGCAACCCGGGGGGTGGCGCCGGTGCCCCCAGTCGATGTTGAAGCGGTGTATAAACGCTGGGCCGGATGGCTGGGAGACCCTCGTGAGTACTACGACTCGCCTGCAGGACGGGAGGTCGTCGCCTTTCTGGCTGTGGCGAGGGCAGAAGAGGCAGCCCGCATAGCCTACACTTGGCCAGACAAGGGACTCGCCGTTGGATTGGCAAGGTGCGAAGAGGCGGTCACCGACCCAGCCGCTCGGGCACGCCTGGACTGTCTAAGGGCCATCGCCGGCGACAAGTCGGCCGGGCGTCTAGTGCCGAGCCCTGACACCGCTTATCTCATTGCCGCGGGGGTCACGCGGGATCCCGGTTGCCTTGAGGTGGCGAGACGAGAGCTTCGGTCGGATAACGGCAACCGGGACGCCGCCTCTTTCGCCATCTCCTTGGCCGCCACCGACACCGAAGACCGGAATCTGGCCTGGAAATACTGGACGGCGTCAAGCCGTCGCTTGGACGTCTGGTCTACCATCGCCGCACAGAAGTCTGTTGACGGCCTCACCGTGGTCAGAAAGATGATCCAAATGTTGGGAATGGACCAGCAGGCAGGGGCAGTCTCCTTCTTGCAGTACGCCAGTGAAGACCCAGCCATCATCACCGACCCGACCCTCCAACGCATCATCGTCGCCAAGTGCGCCGACGTCCCCTCAGGCCGGATATGGCAACTCAACCCACATTGGTGCCGCCAGTTCGGAGACCAAGCTCTCAAAGCCAAGTACGCCTCTCTGGTGGACAACGACCTGTATGCGGACCGGATCAGGTTGCTCAAGGCCTTCGCCGGTTCAGGAAACGCCCATGTCCTCGAAAAATTGAAGCAGACGGCGGAGCGAGGTCTGATCGACGAGACCGTCGCCTGCATCGAGATCGCAGCCACAGAACCAATCGACGGAGACCGGCTTGGTTTCATCCTTGGGTTTGCCAAGGACAAGAGATGGCGGGTTCGCGAGGCCGTCGCCTACGCCTTGCGCCTCGTCCACGACCCGCGCGGCGACGAGGTGTTGCGACAGTTGTCCCAAGACCCGGTGGAACGCGTCGCCTTCGAAACGCATTGCCCGGCCTTCCACTCGCACCACCGCTCGCTCCAGCCGCCCGCGAAGTCCACGCCTTACAAACTCGGGAGGACGGCCAGCGGCGCCGTCCCAGGCATAACTGGGCGAAGGATGCCCACCATGGGCCGGGCAAAGACCGCACAGTAGGAGCTGTGGCAGAATGGGCCCGGTGGGCCTTGACCTCTCATCCGCCCGGTTCAGACTGCAACTAGCCGCCGTCGGCGCCTTGGCGGCATGGATCAGCTATCGGACGTGGGACTACTACGGTCGTCCCCTCACCGCCGACGACCTGCGCCACGCCTCCCCTGCCCGCCTCGCCTTGGGACTCGCCGACCCACAGATGCAGAACGAAGTCGTCGCACGGCTGGTCGATTCAGGACCAAGCGGTTGGCGAGCCCTTGCCCGTTCACTCGACGATCCAAAGCGGGCCGTAAGACTCGCGGGCGCCCGCGGACTCGTCGAGTTGCGCGTCGTGGAACTTGAGCCCGCGATCATCGCCTCTCTTGACGAACCCGACGCCCAGGTGCTTGACGCCAAAATGGCCGCCCTGGCGACCAACGGCAGCCGTAAAGCACTGCCGACACTAGCCAAGTATTTCGTCAGCGACGGCCCCGGCGGCGAACACCTTGGCGTCTCAGAGGCGACAGGCGCGTTCGCACAGTTGGCGGCCAGCGTGGGCGACCCCGCCTGCCTCCCGGCCCTGATGTCACAGCGGTGCTTGGGTTCCGTGCCTGCGGCCGTCGCGACCAGCGATATCGACCCACAAGCGGCCAGGACGTTCGCTGCGGCCAATTGGAAGGCCATACCCAAACGCGCTCGGATCGTCCTCGGCTTCCGGCTCCCGGGCCTAGCTGAAGAAGTCGGCGACAGTGCGCTCGGAGCGTTCGTCCGGGCGGCCAGCGGGCCAGGGGGCGGCTTTCAAGGGATCGACGCGGCCCAAGTCTCAGCCCTGCTCGCAACCGTCCAGCCAGGAGAGATGACCGGCGCCAACCCAGCGCGTCCCGCTGTGCTGGAGTTCTTGGTCCGACACGATGTGAACCGCGCAGCCCTCTTGAGCTTCGAGAGCCCTGACCCCCGAGTCGCCAGTCTGATCGCCGCAGGGGACACCACGGTCTCGCCCGACGAGGCTTGCGTCCGCGTGATCAACGGCGACGGGCAGGTTCCTCTCCCTGCCCCATCCTTGTCTCTCAGTTACTTCCTCGCCGCTGCGACCCGCCGAGACCACGCGGCCCTACCCCTGCTCCGGGGTGTAGTGACCCAGGCGGACTCGGAACCGGCCTATCGCGAGGCGGCCGTCCTGGCCCTAGCCCGAATCTCGGGCCAGTCCGAAGACCTCAACCTCGTGTACCGGTTCCTTTTGCAAAACCAGAAGAACTGGGACATGTGGAACGTCGAGTCAGCCCTCTCCTTCCCTGACGGCGAGCGTCTGCTGAGGCAGGCGATCGGCAACATGGACGTCACCAGGCCAGAGGGCCAAGATTTCGTCCGCCTGCTCGGCAGCGTCCCCGGGATGCAGAAGAGCGAGGACTTGCAAAGGCTGGTTGTATCCAAATGCGCTGAAATGCCCTGGGAGCGGATCAAGTGCCTGGAACCCACATGGTGCCGAAAGTTCGGCGATGACGACCTCAAAGAGAAGTACGCTGTGTTACTCGGTAACCACCGCTACCTTGGCCGGATAGAAGACCTGGTGTGCTTCGCTCAAAGCGGCCACCCGAAGATCATGGACGAGCTCAAGGGCACGGCGGGAAGGGGGCTGATCGACGAGATCGTCGCCTGCATCGAGCTCGCCGGCGAGGAGCCGGTCGACGGCGACCGCCTTGCCTTCATCACCGGCTACTCCAAAGACAAGAGGTGGCGCGTTCGGGAGGCCGTCGCCTATGCCCTGAGGCGGCTCGGCACACCGGAAGCGGCGCAAGCCCTCGCACCGTTAGCCGCCGACACCGACCCGTCTGTCCGGGCCACCGCCACCGGGGACGCCTACGTGTCGCACCACTTTTGGATATCGCCGCGCCCGCATGAGACGCCGGTGTCTGTACCCCTACCGACCACTCCGGGTCGCGGGCCGACCAACTTCCAGCGGGCACACCTATAGGGTGAGCCCGCCGTCCACCGTGAGGACCTGACCGGTCATGTACGTGGCGTCGTCGCTGGCCAGGAAGGCCACGACCCCGGCGATGTCCCCGCCCAGGCCCAATCGGCCAAGGGGCGCCTGCTTTTCGACATGGGCGCGCATCTCCTCCCCGAGTTCCGCCGTCATGTCGGTCTCGATGAAGCCTGGGGCGACCGCGTTCACTGTGATCCCTCTGCTACCTACCTCCTTGGCCAGGCTCATGGTCAGGCCGATGAGCCCCGCTTTGCTAGCCGAGTAGTTCGTCTGTCCGGCGGCGCCGTGGAGGCCGACCACGCTGGAGATGTTGATGATCTTGCCCTTCCGCGCTTTCATCATGCCCTTGAGCACGGCCTTGCTGCAGTTGAACGCCCCCTTCAAGTTCACGGCCAGGACCCTGTCCCAGTCCTCGTCCTTCATCCGCAGGGCGAGCGTGTCGCGGGTGACCCCGGCGTTGTTGACCAGCACGTCGATCTTGCCAAAGTCCTTCTCGATCTCCGCGAACACCGCTTCGACAGCCGGGGCGTCGCTGACGTCGAGACCATAGGCTTTGCCCCGGGTGGCGATGGCGGTGAGCTCCGCGTTCGCCTCCGACGTCGCGACGCAGGCGACGTGCGCCCCCTCCTCGGCGAACCGCTCAGCGATGGCCCGGCCGATGCCTCGGCTGGCCCCGGTGACGACGACGACGACCCCATCGAATCTCTTCATGCGACCTCCCGCAGGGCGGCGACGGTCTCTTCGAGCGTCGCGATGTCCACGACCTTGAGCCCGGTCGCCTCCTTGTCGATACGGCGGAGGAGACCGCAAAGGACTTCCCCGCTCCCACATTCGACGTAGACGGTGTGGCCGGCCGCCCTCATTGTCTGGACCGACTCCGTCCACCGCACCGGGCTTTTGAGTTGTTCCTCCAGGAGCCTCGGCCAGTCGTGGCCAGGTCCTGCGGTGACGTTGCTATAGACGGGGAAATTGCCCTCATGGAAGTCGGCGGCCCGTAAGGCCGTCGCCAACTCCGCCGCCGCCGTCTCCATGAGCGGGCTGTGGAAGGCGCCGCTCACGTTCAGGGGCATGACCCGCTTCGCGCCTTTCTCCATGAATAGCGCGCTCGCCGCCTGGACGGCGTCGATGTCGCCGCTGACGACGAGTTGTCCGGGGCAGTTGTCGTTCGCCAGCACGCAGACCCCGACGTCTGCGACCTTCTCGCATACCGTCAGGAGGGTCTCGCGGTCCAGCCCGAGCACAGCCGCCATCGTGCCCGGCCGTTCTTCTCCTGCCGAGGCCATGATCTCGCCCCGGCGCTTGACCAAGGCCGCCCCTTCGGAGACGCTCAGCACCCCTGCCGCCGCAAGGGCCGCGTACTCCCCGACGCTGTGGCCCGCGCACCCGGTCACGTCCAGTCCAGGCATGGCGCCCTTCAGCGCGTAAAAGGCGGCGAGGGAGCAGGTGTAGAGGGCGATCTGGGCGTTCTCGGTCTGCCTCAGGGTCTCCTCGTCGCTCTCAAAGCAAAGCGTCGGGACGTTGACCCCGGTGGCGTCTTCGACCTCGTCGAAGATCTGCCGGGCGTAACTGTCCTTGTGATACAGATCCTCTCCCATGCCAGGGCGTTGTGACCCCTGGCCCGGAAACACGACGGCCACCATCGGTGGCAATCTACCCGGGGCCCGGTCGCTCCCCCGGTCTTTCAGGTCGGCCCTGTCCGCACGGGCAGCATGGGATAGGGGACCGGCCTTGTTCCGAGGAGCCGTCGAGCACCCGCCGAGGAATCCTTGGGGAGACGGCGATAACCTATATGTGGCACCCCGCGTGGACGCGGGCGCCATAGGCCGGTCCGCCAAAGCCGGTACCCTCCCGACCCTATGGGCGCGGAGATTCTTGAGACCTTCCCCAACCCGAACCCCGACCGGGGCTACCTGATCACCCACGTGTGCCCCGAGTTCACCAGCGTTTGCCCCAAGACCGGGCAGCCGGACTTCGCCACGGTCGAACTGGAATACATCCCGGACGGGCTCTGTGTCGAGCTCAAGTCCCTCAAGCTCTACTACTACAGTTTCCGTAACGAGGGCATCTACTACGAGGCCGTGACCAACCGGCTACTGGACGAACTGGCCCACGCCACAAAGCCGCGCTGGATGCGCGTCACCGGGCGGTTCAACGTCCGGGGTGGCATCAGCAGCGTCATAGTGTGCGAAACTGGCCCCAGGCCCTGAGACGCCTCAGAAACCCGGCGGCGCCGGGCGCCGTTGCATTGAGTCAACAGGTTCACCGCATGCACCCGCTCCTCCGCCTCGCCCGCATCAAACAGTGGTCGAAAAACGTGCTGGTCTTCGCGGCGTTTCTCTTCAGCGGTCGCATCCTGGACCCGACCGCTTGGCGCGCGGCCCTGACGACCTTCTTCGCCATGTGCCTGGTGAGCTCGGCCAGCTACGTGTTCAACGACCTGGCCGACCGGGAGCGGGACCGCAACCACCCGACCAAGAACAACCGGCCCTTGGCGACTGGGGCGGTGTCGCCGACGACCGCCGTCGCCTTCGCCGTCGTGCTCCTAGGCGTCGGCCTGGCCCTCGGTTTCGTCACCGACTGGTGGGTCGGGGTCGTCCTGTGCGCCTACCTGCTGATGCAGGTGGTCTACAACGTCTGGATCAAGGCTGTGCCGGTCGCCGACGTCTTTTGGATCGCCACGGGGTTCGTGCTCCGGGCCGGAATCGGCGCCCAGGCGATCCACGTGCCGATCTCTGGCTGGCTGATGTTCTGCACCGCAACGCTCGCCCTCATGCTCGGCTTCGGCAAACGACGCCATGAGTTTCTCTTGCAAGGGGAGGTGTGCGACCAGTCGCGGGCGAGCCTCGTCCACTACACAAAGGGCACGCTCGACATCTTTGTGGCGATCTTCTCCGGCATGGCGGCCATGAGCTACTGCATCTATTCGGTGGACAGCGACACAGCACACAAGTTCCCCGGCATCCTCTTGACCGCCCCGTTCGTGATCTACGGCATCACGCGCTACCTCTTGCTCGTCCTGAGCCGCAACGAGGGCGGCGAGCCCGCCGACATCCTGCTGGACGACCCGCACATCGTCTTCAGCGTCATCGCCTTCCTGGTGGCGGCGGCGTTCGCCCTCAAAGGCTTCTCCGTGCCGATCGTGGTGGGCGGATGACGACGTTCCGCCAGGCGATCGTCGTCGGAGCGTCTAGCGGCCTGGGTCGCGAGGTCGCCCGCCAACTGATGGACTCCGGTTGCCGGGTCGCTCTGGTGGCCCGTCGCTTGGAGCGTCTCGACGAACTCGCGGCGGCGCACCCCGACCGGGCCGTCGTCGCCCGGCACGACGTCCGTGACACGACGGAGGTCCCGGCCCTGTTCCAAGACCTCTGCCACCGGCTCGGCGGACTGGACCTGGTCGTCTACGCGAGCGGCGTCATGCCTGCGGTCGGCATGCACGAATACGACACCACCAAGGATCTCGACATGGTCGCGGTGAACCTTTCGGGCGCGATCGCCTGGCTGAACGAGGCCGCCACCAGGTTCGAGGGGGTCGGCCACGGCACCATCGTCGGCATTGGCAGCGTGGCGGGCGACCGGGGCCGGTGCGGCCAGCCCGTCTACAACACCACCAAGGCCGCCCTCGCGACCTACCTGGAGGCCCTCCGCAACCGCTTGGCCAAGCTGGGCGTCACCGTCGTCACCGTCAAGCCCGGGCCGACCGCCACCGAAATGACCTCCCACCTGCCGCAGAGGGGCCTGATGCCGGTGGAAGAGGCGGCTCGGCGGACGTTGGCCGTCTGTGGGCGCACCGGCGAGCACTATCTCAAGACCTCCCATGCGGTGGTCTTCTTCCTCATCCGCCACGTGCCTTCGTGGCTGTTTCGACGCCTCAAGATATGATCGAGACCGCCCGCGCCGCCCGCTTCTCCGGCTTCGGAGGAAGCACCTCCTCCGACGGCTATCTGTACCGGCCCGGGTCGGTCGAGGCGGCGGCCGAGGTCTTGGACACCGCGCGCCAGGAAGGACGGCAGGTCGTCCTCCGGGGCGCGGGGCGCAGCTATGGCGACGCCGCCACCGGGGCCGAGGCCGTGGTGCTGGATCTTTCTCGCATGGACGCCGTCCGGTCGTTCGACCCCGAGACCGGGGTCATCGAAGTCGGCCCCGGGGCGACGGTCGAGACCCTATGGCGGCACGCGCTCGAGGACGGCTGGTGGCCGAGTGTCGTCAGCGGCACCATGTTCCCCACCGTGGCGGGCGCGCTTGCCATGAACATCCACGGCAAGAACGCCTTTCGGGCGGGGACGTTCGGAGAGAACACCCTGTCCATCGACGTCCTACGGACGGACGGATCCTTTGTGACGCTGGCCCGGGAAGACGAGGGGTTCGAAGAGGTCGTGAGCGGGGCCGGGCTCCTTGCCGCCGTCGTCGGGGCGAGGCTGCAGATGAAAAGAGTCGACAGCGGCTACCTGGACGTCCACGCGGTCAGTTGTGGCGACTGGGACGCCCAGTTCGCCGCATTCGCCCAGTACGAAGCCACTGCTGACTATATGGTGAGTTGGGTAGACGCGTTCGCCTCCGGACGCCAGGCGGGAAGGGGCCTCTTCCATGCGGGTTTCTACCGGCACCCGTCGGCCCCCGACATCGCCTCCCTGCGACAGGAAGCCCAGGACTTGCCCGACACCGTGATGGGGCTGGTGCCCAAGTCTATGGTGTGGCGCTTCCTAAGGATGTTGAACAACCGGCCCGGGATGAAGGCGGTGAACGCGGCCAAGCACCGGGCGGCTGCGCTGTTGGAAGACGGCAGAGCCCAAGGCCAGAGCTTGGTCGGCTTCTCCTTCTTGCTCGACTACGTCCCCGGCTGGCAACGCGCCTACGGTCGCGGCGGCCTGGTGCAGTACCAGTCATTTGTCCCTCGCGAGTCGGCCCCCCGGGTCTTTGCCCGCCAGATGGAACTGCAACGCGAGCGCGGTCTGGAGAACTTCTTGAGCGTCCTCAAGCGGCACCGGTCCGACCCATTCATGTTCAGCCACGGGGTGGACGGATTCTCGCTTGCCCAGGACTTCAAGGTCACCGATTCGAGCCGGGACGGCCTCCGTTCGCTCGCCGAGGCTATGAGCGACCTCGTCCTCGATTCTGGCGGACGGTTCTATCTGGCCAAGGACAGCCTGTTGCGACCGACCGACTTCGCGACCAGCCTGGGTTCGGCGGGCATGGCCAGGTATTGGGACGCCAAGGCCCGCTGGGACCCCGACGGCTTACTCAGCAGCGACCTGGCCAGACGCCTGAGGCTCGACCTCCGATGCGCGTCCTGACCACCGGCTTCGGCCCCTTCGGCCGGTTTGACTCCAACCCGTCGGCGTGGTTGGTGGAGCAGTGCGGTAGACCGCACGTCGTGCTCCCGGTCAGCTATGCGGAGGTGGACAGGCACGTCGCCGGGCTCGACGCCTCCACGTTTGACATCTTGGTCATGGTCGGCGTCCACGGACGGGCAAGGAAGATGCGTCTGGAGCAGACCGCGAGGAACACGGTCGGGGCTCATCCGGACGTGGACGGGCACATCGCGGGCCCGGGTCTCATCGACCCGCTCGGCCCGCCTCTGGTCAAGACTAGGCTTTCGTCGGAGGCATGGTGGCCAGGAGCGGAGGCCGTGTTCACCCGTACCGACGATGCCGGTGCATATCTATGCAATTGGATCTTCTATCGGGCAGCATCCCGGTTCCAGGACCGGTGTTTCGGCTTCGTCCACGTGCCCGACTGGCGGCGGCTGGATCGAGAGCGGCAATCAGCTGCGTTCGGGGAATTGCTCGCCCGTTTGGAAGCGCTGCCGGGCCCACCGATGACGTCGTGAGTCGGCTCTCCTGCCTCAGGAGATACCGATCGATGCCATGTATCTGCGGGCGTTCTGCAACGACTTCTCGACCGCCCCTTTGCAGTCGGGCAGGTCGCCTTCGTACTCCAAGTTGACCCATCCTTCGAAGCCAGCCGACTTCAAGGCTTGGACGCAGGCGTCCAGATCCACGTCCCCCTCACCGATCACAGTGCCGACAAAGGGCGTCCCGTCCAGCGAGTGATAGACCCGGCCTTCGCCATCTCCCTGCCGGAAGTCTTTGAAGTGCACCATGTACGCCTTGTCCGCGACCTGGCGGATGGCGTCGTGGCTGTGCTGGCCCACCAGCAGGAAATTGCCGGTGTCGGGGTTCGCGCCGAGGGTGTCATGCCCGCACTTGGCCCGAACGTCGGCGATGATCCCGGCCACTTGGTCGCCCCGACCGGCGAGCTTGCCGTGGTTTTCCAGTGCGAGGAGAACCCCCTGGCCGTGAGCATAGTCGGCGGCCTCCGCCAGGCCGTCGATGATCCAGCCGCGAGCTTGGTCGAAGCCCAACGAACCGTCGGCGGGCACGTCGCCGGCAAAGACGCGGACGACCCTGGCTCCGAACGTCTTGGCCTCGTCGACGCCGAAGAGGATCTTGTCCAGGGCGACCTTTCTGTCTTCGGCGGCCACCTTGGCGAAGTTCTGGCCGACGCTGAAGACCCCTACCGGGAGGCCTGTCCGGGCCAAGGCGGATACCGCCGCCGTCCGGTCTGTCTCGACGTCTTTGTAGAAGAAGTCAAGGAGTTCAACGCCGTCAGCACCGATCCTTTTCGCTTCGTGGATGAAGGAGACGATGTCCATGCGGCCAGCTTGAACTTCGGTCACGTAGCTGTACATGCTGACGCCGAGCTTCATCGGTCTGCCACCTCGATCTGCCGGACCACGACCGGCGGCGCCTCGATTGGTTTTGTCATCTTGTCCGTCCGCAGACTGTCCTCCAAATAGCCTCCAAGGAACGAGGCGAACAACACTCCTGCTCCGCAGACACATGCCGCTAGCGTGAGTCCGGTACCGGGTCGGCGGGACACGGGTCGCGCCGCCCCTTCCTCAGTGACAAAAGCAGCCGTCATGATCTGCAAGTAGTAATAGGCGCTGATCGCGGAGTTCACGGCCAGAACGATGGCCAACGGCACGAGGCCGGCACGGAGCGCGTCGGTGAAGATCAGCGCTTTCCCAAAGAACCCGACGGTGGGCGGTATGCCGATGAGGGAGGCCAAGAAGAGGACGAGCAGCACCGTCGCCGCGGGCGCGCGCTTATAGAGCCCGTGGATGTCTTGGTACCTGGAGCCGTCCTTACCGCCCTTGGCGGCGAGGCTGATCACAGCAAAGGCCCCGACTGTCATCGCGGCATATCCGATCAGGTAGAAGACGGTCGTCCCCAGGCTCACCTTGTCCGGCGCCTTCACGTACGCGAGGAGCGCGACCAACAGGTAGCCCGCGTGGGCGACCGCCGAATAACCGAGAGCACGTTTGACGTCGCGTTGGACCAGGGCGACCAAGTTTCCGATGAACATCGTCGCGATCGCGATCCAATAGAGAGCCTCAAACCAATAGTGGGAGAGCGGCGTCGTGGCCATCAGCACCCGGGCCAATGCCCCGAACGCGGCCGTCTTGCTGACCGCCGCCATGAAGGCGGTCACGTTTGTCGGCGCACCCTGATAGACATCGGGCGTCCATTGGTGGAACGGCACCAGCGAGGCCTTGAAGCCAAGCCCGACGATGACCAAGGTGACGCCCAGCACACCCATCGGCTTCCAATCGGTGCTGACGTTGCCCGACATCGCGGCATGGATGTCGGGTAGGGACATCGAGCCTGTCGCGCCGAACAGCATGGCTATGCCGTAGAGCAAGAACGCGGATGCGAATGCGCCGAGCAGGAAATATTTGATCGCCGACTCTTCCGACCGTGACTCTTGCCTGCTCATGCCCGCCAGGCAGTAGAGGCCGATGCTGAGGACCTCCAATCCGATAAAGATCATGAGCAGGCTGTCTGTGCCCACCATGACCATGGCGCCGGACGCCGCCCATAATGCGAGGGCATAGAACTCGCCAAAGGCGATCTTCTTTTCGCGCAAGTACCCTTCACTGAACATGAAGCAGACCGCCGTCGAAGCGACGATGATGAGTTGGAGCAACACGGCGAACTGGTCGCGCAGAGCCATCCCGTGGAACGTGCTGGCGGCTGGCATCGCCAGTTGGGAGACCAGAAGGACAAAGGCGGCACCCAGCCCGGCGAGCGAGACGCCGATGATCAGCGCGTTGTCGGTTTTGGGACGGACGGTCTCGATGATGAGAGCGATGATCCCCGCGAGCACGACGACGGCGAACGGGAGGATGACGCTCCATTCGATGGACGGAATGGTGTAACTCAAAATGTCCGCCTCCTTGGCAGGTCGCCGGTCAACCGGACGTCGGCGTCCGGATGGTCGGCCAGCAGACGGCCTGACCTCAATCCCCGAACGGCCTCCGGTTCGACGCCGTTAGCGATGTCCCAGCCGAACAAATCGCCAGGAAGGTCGCAGACGAAGTCAATGTAAGCGTCCTGTGGGTCTGCGATGAAAACCACAGTCTCACCGAGCGACCTGGCGAAGTCCAGCAACTCACGGTCTTGTTCCAAGAAGAGGCCGCCGTATTGCATCGGGGTGAACGCGGACGGGGATGCCCCCTCGATCCAATACACGGTCCCGGAAGCCTTAGCGGCAAAGGCGGTCTTGATGTCCTCCCGCACAGCCTCGACATGACGTATCACCGACTCGTCCGCACCTTCTGGGTTGTCCCGCACCTCCTTCAAAAATGCGGGGACGTCCTCGATCCGAGAAGAGAGCGATGGCACCAGTACGAAGGCGCCTGGCTCTGGCCCCCTGAACACCACCACGTCTGCACCGTCGTCAAAGGACAATGTGCGGGCAGTACCAAGACACCCGGCCATCAGGCTCACCGCTTCCCTCCCATCACGAGCACCGGCCCTTGTGGGTTATCGAGAGAATAGTAGTCGTTGGGGATGACCTGGCGGATCTCTCGGTATGATCCGACGTCCGTCCGAGGCTCCACCTCGATCAGGTTCCCCTTGTCATCGACTTCGTACCGCAGGTCACCCCACACCGGGCGCAGACCAGGTGCGTTCAGCACCATCTGCCTGGTGGCGTCGATCGCCGCCTCCGAGGGTTTGAGGAACGTGTCCGGCATGAGCCCGCCCCAGAAGATGAAGATGATAAAGACACCCACCAATGCGACCTCCCAGCCTTTCAGGTCTTTGAGGCCCTTGAGCATGGGGTTGGTGACTGGGCCGTAGAACAACTTCTGGAACAACCAAAGCAGATACACAGCGGCAAGGATGACGCCGATACCGGCAATCAGCCAGAGCGCGTGGTTGTTGGCCCAGTACGACCTCTGGAATCCGCCCGCCATCGCCAAGAACTCGCCGACGAATCCGTTCAGTCCGGGCAAGCCGACGCTGGACAGCATGACGATGAGGAACAGGGCCGCGAAGACGGGCATCTGAGCCTTGAGGCCGCCCATCGCCTTGAACTCGCGGGTGTGGGTGCGTTCGTAAAGGAGCCCAACCAAAAGGAAGAGCGCCCCTGTGCTGATCCCGTGGTTGAGCTGTTGGTACGCGCCGCCGACCATCCCCGTGTGTGTCAGGCTGAAAATGCCGTACATCACAAAACCCATGTGGGCCACGGACGAGTAGGCGACCAACCGCTTGACGTCCGGCTGGACGGCGGCCACGATCGCCCCGTATATGATCCCGACCACCGCCAGGCTGAGCATCAGCCACATGTTCTGCTGGGTCGCTTCGGGGAACAAGGGCATGAACCGCAAGAAGCCGTAGGTGCCCATCTTCAACAGGACACCGGCCAGGATGATCGATCCCGCCGTCGGGGCCTCGGTGTGGGCGTCCGGCAGCCACGTGTGGAACGGGAACATCGGGCACTTGACTAAGAAGGCCAGGCTGAACGCCCAGAACAGCACCGCCTGAAGCGGCATCGCGTGCTTCCAAAGGCTGCCGTCCGCGACTGCGCACTGGATCTTGACCAGGTCGAACGTGAACTCGTTGTGCACCAAAGCGTACTGGTTGGCCAGGGCGATGATCCCCAGTAGCAAGAAAATCGACGCCAAGAAGGTGTAGAGGAAGAACTTGACCGCCGCATAGTTACGCTGGCTGCCACCCCATATCCAGATCAGCATCGCCATCGGAATGAGCGTGAATTCGAAGAAGGTGTAGAACAGCACCAGGTCCAGAGACACGAACACCCCGAGCATCGACGCCTCGAGGAGCAGCATCAGGACGAAATACGCCTTCACGCGCTTGTCGATGTAGACGCTGAAGATGATCGACAGCAGGGCCAACAAGGTTGTCAGGAGAAAAAGCCAGATGCTGATTCCGTCCATGCCGACCTTGTATGTGATCCCCAATTGAGGCAGCCAGGGCACGGCTTCCACCAGTTGTAGGTGGTAGGACTGGCCCTTGAAGACCCCGAGGACGGACAGGGAAACGACAAACGTCGCGGCGGCAATGAAGATCGCGAGCCCCTTGATGGCTTTGGAATATGCCTCGGGGACAAGCGACAACAGGAGCGCTCCGATCGCCGGGACGGCGATCGTCAAGGAGATGAGTCCGGCACCGTTCTGCACGGTCTAGTTACCTCCTCCCTGAACGATCTTGTAAATGACGTAGGCGACAAAGGCGACGGCGCCCATTTGCATGAGCAGCGCATAACCACGCACATAACCGCGCTGGCCGCGGCTGAACACGCCGCCGAACAGTTCCGCGATCCTTGCCACCGCGTTGACGATCCCGTCGACCACCCACTTGTCGAAACCGGCGAGAAAGGTCGCGAACCGCCCGCCATAGGAGACGGCCCCGTCGGCCAAAGCATGGTCAATGCCGAACTGTCTGCCCGCACTGACGCGCCACCGTTTCCACTTAGACATGTCCCAGCCTTCGTCCACGGGGACACCCTTTCGGTAGTGCCATACGCCGAACCCGACGCCGACGGCAAAGAGGACGAAGGAAATCAGAACGAGCAACCAATGTGGGACGATCTCGTGGTGTTGCTCGGCGATCGGCGCGACCGGAAAGAGCCAGTGCTCGAAGTCCGCCCCGTACATCAGCCAAGCGCCGCTGACCACCGATAACACGGCCAAGACCGCGAGAGGGCCCCACATGCTCAGAGGGACTTCGCGCGGGACATGGTTCTTGTCGAGGTCGTGGTGTTCGGCATGGGGTTCGGCCAATTCGCGGGCCTTCATCTCGGCGTCCGAGTAGAAGAAACCGTGGGTGTCGTCGTGATGGGCGTGCGCCTCGTGCCCGACATGCGCTTCGTGGGCGTGGCCGGCCGCATGGTCATGGTGAGGCTCTATCTGCTTCCAACGCTCAGGGCCACTGAAAAACGTGAGCATGGTCATTCGGGTCATGTAGGCGGCGGTCAAGAGCGCGACGCCAAAGCCGATCCAACCGGCGATCTGTCCGGCGGGGATGGCGATCCCGTATTGAACGGTCGTGAGCTGGGAGTTCACCGCTGCTCCCAGGATCTCCTCCTTACTGAAGAAGCCGCTCAGACCCGGACACCCGGCGATTGCCAAACAGGCGATGACCATGGTCGCCGCCGTGATCTTCATGTACTTTGCCAGGCCACCGTAGTTGCGCATGTCCTGGTTGTGGGCCATGGCGTGGATGACCGCGCCCGCTCCCAAGAATAGCAAGGCTTTGAAGAAGGCGTGGGTGGTCACGTGGAACATGCCGGCCCAATAAGCGCCGACACCGCAACCGATGAACATGTAACCCAGTTGAGAGACCGTCGAGAAGGCCAGCACCTTCTTGATGTCCGACTGCCCGAACGCGATCGCAGCGCCAAGCAGGCTGGTCACCGCGCCGATGAGGGCGACCATCGCCCCGGCTTCGGGGGAAACCGCATAGAGGGGGGCCATCCGGTTGAGGAGGAACACGCCCGAGGTCACCATCGTGGCGGCGTGGATCAGGGCAGAGACCGGCGTCGGGCCGGCCATCGCGTCGGGCAGCCACAGGTAGAGGGGGAACTGCGCCGATTTGCCCATCGCACCGATGAAGAGCGCGATCGCCGCGGCCGTGGCGATTCCCGGGTTGGCCTTGAAGAGCACGTCCACGTGGCCCAGCAGAACGTCGAAACTCAACCATCTGGGGTCGGTTACGCCGATGTTGCCGCGGTCTACCGTGACCTCGTAGATCAGCAGGAACATGCCGATCGTGAAGCCGTAGTCACCGATCCGGTTGACGATGAACGCCTTGTTTGCCGCCCGAGAGTTGTCCAGGTCTTTGTACCAAAAACCGATCAGCAGGTAGGAGCAGAGGCCGACCCCTTCCCATCCGATGAAGGTCAGAAGCAGGTTGTTGCCCAGCACCAGCACGAGCATCGAGCCGATGAACAGGTTCAGGTATGTGAAGAACCGGGGGAAGTCCGTGTCCTCCGCCATGTAGCCGGTCGCGTAAATGTGGATGAGCGACCCGACCCCGGTGATGATGAGCACCATCGTGATGCTCAATGTATCGACCCGGAACTCAAACGGCACGTGCAGAGACTGGATGTGGATCCAGTCAAAGAGCGTGAGGATCGCCAGACGGCCGGTGGCGGGCAGATTGTGCAGCTTTCCGCAGAGGTCGACGGCCAACGCGAAGCTGAATGCGACCGGCAGGACGGCCGCCCAGCCGAGAACTTTTTTCCCGAGTTTGTCGCCCAGGTTGTCGACTATCCGTTTGCCCAGAAGGCTCTGGAACAAGAATCCGACGAGGGGCAGAAAGAAGAGCAACCAGACCGAGTTGAATGCCGACGTGTCCATAGTCTCCGCTTAGTTCCTTAGCGAGCTCATCTCGTCCACGTCGACCTCGTTTCGCAACCGGAAGATCGCCATGATGATCCCCAGCCCGACCGCGACCTCCGCCGCGGCGACCGCCATGACAAAAATGACCATCATCTGCCCTCCCATCGCCGCATCATGCAAACCTCGCTGGCTCAAGACAGGGTTGCTCCCGTAGGCGGCGAACGTCAAGAAGGTCAGGTTCACCGCATTGAGCATGAGCTCGATGCACATGAAGACGACGACCGGGTTCCGCCGAATGACCACGCCGATGCCTCCGAGGCAGAACATGACAAGGCCGAGGCCCAGATACCAAGAGATTGGAATGTCGTTGACCATCGTCGCCAGCAGCATGTTCAAAACCTCCTCTTAGCGAGCATGATCGAGCCGACGATGCCGACGAGCAACAAGACTGAGATGACTTCGAACGGCCACACATACGTAGAAAACAGGCTCAGCCCGATTGACTGCGGCGAGCCGTAGTCGGGCATCACGGCGGGAACGAACCCGGCGACGGGACCGACGACCGCCCCAAAGACCGAGGCGAAGAGCCCGAGGCCCAACACCACGGCGACCGGCAACCGAGGGTCCGACTTCTCCGGTCCGGCAAGAGGGTCATGCCTCTTCAACATCATGATCACGAAGAGGAACAAGACCATGATCGCGCCGGCGTAGACGATGATCTGCGTGATCCCGAGGAAAGGGGATCCAAGCGTGAAATACAAGAAACCGAGCACGAAGAAGTTGAGGACGAGGCAGAGCGCCGAGCGGACAGGGTTGTTTGCGAGCACCACGCCGGCAGCCCCGATCACGGCCAGCAACCCCAGGGCCATGAAACCCACCTGACTCGCGTTCACCGTACGTTCCCTCCTTCGCCGCTCTCCATGCACTCCCTCGGCCTACGCCTTGTCTGGATCCACCATTTGAACCGATCTCGGGGCAGGGTCGACCAAGGTGACCCCGCGCTTTTCGATACCGGCCTTGTCCACCTTGGTCGCCCCCACGACGTTGGTGTAAAGGACGACGAGCAAGACCAACGCTCCGAGCAACGCCGCCCAGCCCCCGACCGGCCCGAACTTGGCCGTGCACACGACCCACAGCCCGACGACGATAAAGTTCGCGACGCCGATCGGCAATAAGGAGCGCCATCCCAAGTTCATCAGTTGGTCATAGCGAAGCCTTGGCAACGTCGCGCGCAACCAGATGAAGAACGTGATGCCAGCCGCTTGCTTGGCCAGGAACGCGATCGGCCCCAACCAGTAGTTGGCATAAGCCAGGCCCCGGAAGAGTCCACCCATCGCCGGGTACATCGAAGATAGTTCCTCCCAACGGAACGGCATGAAGTTCGAGCCGCCAAGGAACACGGCGGCGAACACGCCGCTGAAAACGAACATCGCGGCGTACTCGCCCATGAAGAACACGGCGAACTTCATGCTCGAATACTCAGTGTGGTAACCAGCGATGAGCTCGTTCTCCGCTTCAGGCAAGTCAAACGGCGCCCGGTTGGTCTCCGCCACCATGCAGATGACGAAGATGGCGGCGGCAATGAACCCGTATGGCGTGAAGACAGCCCAGTTTTGAACCCCGGGCACCAGGCCCCAGAGCGGTTCCTCCTGAAACTTGACGATGTCGGTGATCCTGAGCGAGCCGCTGGCCATCACGACACAGGCGAGCGCCATGCCCATCGCCAACTCATAGCTGATGAGTTGCGCCGACGCCCGCAGCCCGCCCATGAGCGAGTACTTGTTGTTGCTTGCGTAGCCTGCGAGGACCACGCCGTACACACCCAGCGACGAGATCGCCAGGATATATAGGATGCCGATGTTGGCGTCGGCGACCGGGGTCAGAAACCGGTAGATCCCGCTGTCAGCGGACATGAACGGAAAGTGGTTGGACGCGATAGGAAGCGTCCCGCCAAGGGCGAAGGCCGGAAACAACGCGACGGCCGGTGCAGTGAAATACACCAGCTTGTCGATCATCGCCGGGGTGGCGTCTTCCTTGAAAAAGAGTTTGACACCGTCGGCGATCGGTTGCAGGAGACCGAATGTCCGTACCTTCTTTCCTCGCAACGCGGCAATCGGAAAGTTCTCCGGAAAGGTGACCGTTCCGGTGCGGTTCGGCCCGATGCGGTCTTGCATCCAACTCAAGAGCCGCCGCTCCCACCAGATCAGCCCAGGCACCAGAGTCAAGATCGGCACGACAAAGAGCAGGACGCGGATGATCGCGAGTACGACCGGGCCGGCAGGGCCGAACGCACCCGTGCCGTCGCTCATATGCTGTAACCAGTCGTAGATCAAGTCGGCCTCACTTTACCTAGCACGTTTCACAGCCCGCCGAGGGTCTGGGCCAGCTTTTCCAAGTCGTGTGCGGAGCCGCCTCGGCGTGGCAAGAGGGCTCCTCCGTCCATGACCTGAGTTGGTTCCAGCGAAGCGAAGTCAGATGAAGCCGACCTCATGAGGTCGCGCGCGTCGGCGGCGCTAAACACCGGAGACCCACCGTTACGCACAATCAACTCTTGGGCGACTTGCCACTGCGCCCGCGCCTCGCCAGGCGGGCGCAGGATCGCCCCCATGTGTTGCACGCGCCGTTCGGAACTGGTGTAGGTGCCATCCTGTTCGGCAGGCAAGGCCAAAGGCACGAGCAACGAAGCGAAGTCGGCGCTCTCCGTCGGCTTGAAGTCGCTGACGACCAGCGTCTCGACATGCTCGAGGGCTCTTTCGACAAGCTCCCTGGGGCCGAGCGCGAAGGCGTCCACCCCTACCAGCCATAAGGCTTTGACCTTTCCTTCGGCGGCAGCAGCGAGGATGCCGCCTGTGTCCAGCCCGTTGTTGCCTTCGCACGCGCCGCCAGGCAGGGTGTCAGGCATACAACCCAGGGACGCCGCGCCTTCAGAGTTCGCATCCGGGCTCATGTGCATAAACATGCGGGAGGTCTCGTGAGCAGCCACAGCGAGGATTTCCGCAGCCGCTGGAGGAAGCCGCCGCGTGGTCACAACGGCCCCACCGTCGCCCAGCGACGCGGCCGCCTCGCGGAGCTTGGCCGCCGGCACTCCACTCACAGATTCCACGTGCTCCGGCGTGAACCTACCGTCCTGCTTTGCCAACAACTGCCGCAGTCCGGCCGCCACTACTCCCTCGGTTCCTGCCTTGTATCGCAGGACGACATCGGCGAACGAGTCGACATCCGAGGCCGCAGAATGGGCGACGACCACCCGGGCGCCATACTTGAACCAAGCCTTTCGGACCCGCAAGAAGGTCATCGGCTGTTCGTCAGCGAGGGAGGCGCCGAACACCAGGATCGACGACGCGCGCTCCAGATAAGCGATCCCACCCTGGACAGGCTCGATCCCGTACTTGTTCTCCAGCCGGTCTGCCCACGCCAGCCCACCTACGGGCCGGAAGTCGATGTTGGAGGTCTTGAAAACTTCCCTGGCGAGCTTCTGGGTCATGAACAGGCCCTCGTTGGACAGGGACGACCCGACCAACACGGCCACGCTTGGGCCGCCGTCGACAAACTTTTCCCCAACGAGTTTTGACGCCTCTGACCATGTAACGGCCTCGAATGCGTCGCCGACGCGACGGTATGGCGACGTCAGCCTCTCCGGGTCGTTGTAGAAGTCGTGGCCGAACTTGGTCTTGTCGCACGTCCACTCCTCGTTGACATCCTCGTTGATCCGGCCGTTGATCCGAACTAACTTGCCGGCGCGGTGGTCGAACCAGATGTTCGTGCCGCACGGAGTCACTGTGCAGATGCCGGGCGACGTCTCCAAGTCCCAGGGCCTGGCCCGGAACCGGTACTTCGCGTTGGTCAATGCTCCGACCGGACAGATCTCGATGACGTTCCCGCTGAACTTCGATTCAAAATCGGTGAGTTGGAAGGTCGAGGGCTGCATGTCTGCGCCACGAAATCGGAACGCAAGCTGGCTGTCGCCGGAGATCTCTTCCGTGAACCGGACGCACCGGCCGCACTGGATGCACCGCTCCAAATCCAACGTGACGTACTTGGAGAGGGGGTAGGCCTTGGGCATGTGTCGCTTCATGTCGATAAAGCGCGTCGTGGCAGGCCCATAGGCGATCGTGTTGTTCTGGAGCGGGCATTCTCCGCCCCGGTCGCAGATCGGACAGTCCAGAGGGTGGTTGATCAGGAGAAACTCGAGCACTCCCTTCCGGTCTGTCCGGACGCTGTCGCTGTCGGTCTTGATGACCATCCCTTCGCTGGCTGGAAGGGTGCAACCCGCCTGGGGCTTCGGCATCATCCGGACTGTCCCGTCCTGTTGCTTGAAACCGACCTCTACCAGGCACATGCGGCACATGCCGACGGGTTTCAACCGCGGGTGGTAGCAAAAGATAGGGATCTCAAGACCAAGCCTCTTGACGGCTTCGACGATCAATTCCCCCTTCGGGACTTCGAGTTCGACTTCGTCTACCGTGATCTTGACGGTCTCTGTGCTGGCGACAGCTGCCATGGAACGGGGCCATGTTTACCTTATCCGCCACCGACCAAACTTGACCGAGATCACCCTCTGCGTCATTTTTGGTGAACTGATCTCACGATCCGGGCGAACTGCCTGGTAATCTGTACTTATGCCGGGAGAGGGCGTGTGTTCGCCTCATTCTTCCTGTTGTGGGTGAACTTATGGACCGTCGTTTCGTGCGTCTTCTGCGGCCGTGCCTTGCCGCCGCTTTCTCCTTTGCTTGGGTTCTGGCTGTCGCCGCACCGGCGGACACGGTAGGCCTTCGGATCAAGATCGACCTCAAGCCCGGGTCAGATAATTCAGCCGTGTTGGCCTTGGCCAAGGAACATGGTTCCATCATCCAGGCCGACGGCAAGTCGGTGGTCTTGGAACTCGCCGACCCTGAATACGCCGGAAGGATGATCGTGCGGCTCAAAGGACAGCCGACGGTGGTCAAGGCGGAGCCGATCCAACCGAGCTTCCCGGGTGGCGACCTTCCCAAGATGGGGGTCTCACGCTTGGAGAGACTCCTCAAATCATATAAAGCGTCTTGGGAAGCTTATGAAGAGCTTACTGGCAAAGACAAGGCCAAAAAGGTCGGAGAGGAAGCCGAACTGCCCGGCGTCGAGTACCTCGAGGCCTACCTGCATTTCATCAAGTTGCGCGCATACCCCAACGACGAGGTCGACAACAGCGGCTTCGAGCAGGCCATGCTCCGCCGGACGAGCAGCAAGGAACGGTTCGGCGGCAAGGGCACCGTTGGCGACCATGGCGGTGGCAAGAGGTTCGCGCTTGGGAAGGGCCCTGGGAACGGCTCCGGGTCACCTGGACTCAAGATATTCGATTTCATCGGCCCGCGGAACCTGGCCATCCCGTACCACACCTACTACGGCTTGACTCCCTGCAACGGACGGGTGGGCGCACTCGCTTTCGACCCGACGGACCACAACATCATCTACGTCGGCGGCGCGGTCGGCGGTGTCTCCAAGAGCACAGACGGCGGCACCACTTGGCAGCCCTTGGCCGACTCTTGGCCGACCATGGGTGTGTCTGCCATCGCGATCAAGCCGGACGACCATAACACGGTCCTAGCCGGGACTGGCGACTGGCAGGGCGGGAACGTGCCCGGCTTCGGCATCATGCGTTCCACCGACGGCGGCGTCACTTGGACGAACGTCGGCGCGGCTGTTTTTGGATCCGAACGGATCACCTCGGTCGTGTTCGACCCAGACGACCCCAGCGTCGTCCTGGCGGGAGAACAGGGCGGCGGCGTCGTCCGCTCGAGTAACGGAGGCGTGACATGGACAGACACCACGGGAAGTTCCGGTGGCGTCACCACGATCTGCTGGAACGCCGACCACTCGGTCATTTGGGCCGGTAGTTCTGGCGCGAATCTGAAGAAATCGACTGACGGCGGCCTCACATGGACCAGCGTGGCGGTCTCGGGGGTCTCAGGCGAGGTCCATGTCGCGACATCCAAGATCACCCCGGACACCCTCTTTGTCTTGGCCTCGGGAAGCCAGAAAGTCCTTAGGTCCACCGACGCGGGCGCCACTTGGACCGACCTCACGGCGAGCTACATCAACGGCTACAACTGGAGCCAGGCTTGGTATGACCGGTACATCGCCTCCACCATCGTCCAGCCGACGAACGGGACGCCCACTGACGGCGTCATCATCGGTCTGATCGACGTCACGTTCTCGAAGGACGGTGGCACGACTTGGCGCAACGCCGGCGGTGCGAACTGGACCGCCACATATGACGGCACCGCTATCACCCACAACGACCAGCACTGCTTCGCAGTCAACCCCAACGACCCCAACGAGTGGCTGATCGGTAACGACGGCGGCGCTTACAAGGCCGTCTACAACCCCGACACGGACAAACTGACCTACACCAACCTGAACGACCGCCTTGGCCTGAGCCAGTTCTACTCGCTGGCTTCGCACCCGACTAACAACGCCTACGTCCTGGGGGGCACCCAAGACAACGCGAGCCCCGACAGTTTCGGCAACCAGTTGTCGTGGGGCAACCCGGGCGCTGGTGACGGCATGGGGGCCGCGATCAACCCGCTTAACGGCCAAAACCAATATCACTCGGTCTATTACCAGGCGATTTTCCGCACGAACAACGGGTTCGCCTCCCAGTCCGACATCAGCCCATCCCTCAGCGGCCAAAACGTGCCGTTTGTCGGGCAGCTTTGGCTCGACCCCAACAACGGGCGCTACCTCTACTGCAACGCTGACTATCTGAACCGCTACGACGCCACGACCAACTCGTGGACCGAAAAGGTCGGCAACCTACAGTTCAGCGGCGGCTCCGGCCAGGTGAACGCCTTCGCCGTCGCCCCCGGTGACAGCAACACCTTGTACGTCGGGACGGACAACGGCCGTGTCTGGAGGAGTTCCGACTTCGGTGTCAACTGGACCAGAATCGACGAACAGGGCTCGGGCGGTCTGCCCAACAGGGCCATCACCCAGATATTGGTGAGCCCGTCGAACAAGAACGACATCTTGGTCAGCCTCTCCGGCAGCACGGCCTTCCATGTCTACCGGTGCTCCGACGCCTCGGCGGGCACCCCGGCGTGGCTTTCAGTCTCTGGCTCGGGATCCACAGGCCTCCCCAACGTCTCGGCCAACGACATCGCCGTCGACAACCTCGATCCGGCCACCTGGTATGTCGCCACCGACATCGGCATTTGGCGAACCCAGGACTCTGGCGCGACATGGCAGGACTACGGTTCCACCGTAGGCATTCCCAACACGATCGTCAACAAGCTTGTCGCCAACCCGGCGACCAAGTCCCTCTTCGCGGCCACCTACGGCCGGGGAGTGTGGCGGCTTAGGGACGACGGTGTCCACATCGCGAACCTCACCGCGGCGACCGCGGCGGTGAACGGCGGCGACTCCACGACGGGCACGGTCACGCTGGACAGCTACGGAATCCCCGCCGGAACCCCCGTCCAGTTGACGAGTAGCGATCCGGCCGTGCTCCAGGTCCCCGCAACGACTTACGTGCCCTATGAATCCGACAAGGGCGACTTCACGATCACGACCAGCGCCGTCGGCATCGGCAAGACGGTGACCATCACCGCCAAGCTCGGTGAGTCTGTCGCCACGTTTGATATCCAAGTGATCCCTCCGGGACCGATCCATGCCGACTCGGTGACGTATGAGAACTCCGTCGTGTTTAGCGGGACCCTTGCTGACACGTTCAATTTGGACTACCAGTATTTATACTGGCAGCCAAATTCACGCTCCCTCCCGGCGTCCGGGGTGTTCACTGCGGTCTTGCCGACGTTCACGCCGACGGGGATCAATATCGTGGCCAACGTGAGGGCGCAGGGGCAAGGCACGATACTTGGCCTGATGCAACTGTGGAACTTCAGGACGAACTCCTGGCAGACGTTCCAAGCACAGGTCATGAACAGGGCCAGGCAGACTTTGATCATCAACGTGACCTCACGGGCCGCTAACTTTGTAGATCAGGCCACCGGACACGTGAAGCTGAGGTTCCAGACCTACAACACTTCTGGACATCTCCACTGGCTGGTCGGGGTCGATTCGCTCGAGTTCAGAGCGAACTGAACCTGTTCGGGGGCGGGTAGTTCGACCCGCCCCCAGCCCATCTATGTCCGGGGCGACCTCAAGTTGACGTAGTAGAATCTAAGTGCGTGACGCTTGGCGATAGAGGCCAAAGCGAAGATTCCGCCATTGGATCAGTTACATCGTATGACCGACCAGAACACAGCCGTCCAGACCGACGACGAGCTCCTTGAGCACTATGCAGAGACGGAGTACAAATGGGGCTTCGTCAGCGACGTGGACTCGGACACCCTTCCACCCGGTCTGAGCGAAGACACCGTGCGCTTTATCAGCGCCAAGAAGGGTGAGCCCGAATGGATGCTCGAATGGCGTCTGAAGGCCTTCCGCCACCTCCAGACGATGACCCTGCCGACTTGGCCAAACGTGAAGTTCCAGCCGGTCGATCTGCAGTCCATCTCCTATTACTCGGCTCCGAAGAAGATGCCTCAGCTCGACTCCTTGGCCGACGCCGACCCCGAGTTGCTTCGCACATACGAGAAGCTCGGTATCCCGTTGCGCGAGCAAGAGATCCTGCTCAATGTGAAGGGCGCCGGAGAAGCCCATGCAGATGGCGAGCCCAAATCCGGCGGGGTGGCGATCGACGCGGTGTTCGACTCTGTGTCCGTCGTCACAACATTCAAACAGAAGCTCCGGGAGGCTGGCGTCATCTTCTGTTCGATCAGTGAGGCGGTGCGCGAGCACCCCGAAATCGTCAAGGAGTATCTCGGCAGCGTCGTCCCCTACAGCGACAACTACTTTGCGACGCTCAACAGCGCGGTGTTCTCCGACGGCTCGTTTGTCTTCGTCCCCAAAGGCGTACGGTGCCCGATGGAACTCTCGACGTACTTCCGGATCAACGCGGAGAACACCGGGCAGTTCGAACGGACGCTGATCATCGCCGAGGAAGGGGCGTACGTCAGCTACCTGGAGGGCTGCACCGCGCCGAAGCGCGACGAAAACCAATTGCATGCCGCCATCGTGGAACTCGTCGCCCTCGAGGACGGCGAGATCAAGTACTCGACCGTCCAGAACTGGTTCCCCGGCGACCCAGAGACGGGTAAAGGCGGCATCTTCTTGGGTTCCGGCTCGGGTTTCTTCTCCTCGACC
>CAYVHL010000009.1:0-75743 GCA_964451255.1 uncultured Fimbriimonadaceae bacterium | reverse complement strand
TGACCACGCCTGGTCAGCTCTTGACCACGCCTGGTCAACTCTTGACCACGCCTGGACAACTCTTGGCCACGAGCCCGCAACATTACGGGGAGGCTACTCCGCCGCTTGGCGTTCGAAGGTGACCTGGCAGATCGTCCAACCCAAACGGTCTTCCATAAGGAACGTCCCGCCCAGGGCGCCGACCAGGGACCGGATGATCTGCAGGCCCAGTTGCCCGCCTTTCATGTCGAAGTCCGGCGGCAGGGGGTCGCCGTCGTTGCTGACCCAGACCCCGATCTTGCCTTCCTTCTCCTCGATGTTGATATGGACTTCGCCGACGTCGGTCACACCAAACCCATGCTCGACGGCGTTGGCGATCATCTCGTTCAGGATCAGGGCGATCTGTGTGGCCTGGGTGGTGTTGAGGTAGACGTCGTGCCCGCGCACGCTGAAGGAAATCTGCTTGCCGGGAAGCAGGAACGACTGCTGCATGTGCTGCCCGAGGCTGCTGGCGATGCTCTTGATGCTGACGTGGTCCAGGTCGTCTCGGCTGAGAAGTTCGTGGACGGCGGCGATGGCGAGGATACGGTTCAGGCTGTCGCCCAGTGCCTCTTCCAGGGATTTGTAGTGCGACTGGCGGAGTTGGAGCCGGAGCAGGGAAGCCACCTGTTGGAGGTTGTTCTTGACCCGGTGGTGCATCTCCTGCATCAGGGTGTTCCGGACCTGGAGCTTGGCGTGCTCGATGCTGACCGCCGCCTGCTTCGCCAGGGTCTCCAGCATCTCGACCTCGTCTTCCGCGAACGAACGCACCTCGCCCGTGTAGCAGGTGAGCACCCCGACCACGCGGCCCTGGATGGTCAGTGGGACGCAGATCATGGACCGCAGGCCCTGCTCGACGGCCAGGTCGTGTCCGATATAGTCGGCGTCGGTCTGGACGTCCTCGACGATCATCGTGCGGCCGTTCTGGATGACCCGCCCCGCGATGCTCTCCCCCAGGCGGATGGCCCGCTTGCGCTGGTACGCCTTGTTCGTGGCTTGGGTGGCCCGCAGGATGAGCTCGCCCCGCTTCTCGTCCAACAGGCGAACCGTGACGACCCGGTAGTGGAACCTTCTCGCCGTGACGTTGACGAGGAGTTGCAGGATCTCCTCCAGGTACGGCGAGTCGCTCAGCGACCGTGTCACCTCGCTGAGGGCGCCGAGCCGGTTGCTCTGTAGACCGGCCTCGTAGGCCCGGTGGAAGACGGTGATGGCCAAGGCGGCGTCGTGGGCCACCGCCGCTGCCTTGGCCAGTTCCTCCTCGCTGGGCCGCCAAGCCTCCGAACGCCGCCACATCACCACCCCGACCGGCTCCAAGACCGAACCGACCACGACGCCGACCGCGGACTGGAACTCTTCGTCCTTTGTCCCCGGCACGGGCCGGTAGTAGGCGTCCTGTTGCAAGCCGTCACTGACGACGACCGGCCTCTCCGACTTCACGACCTGGCCGACCAGCCCCACGCCTCTGCCTATGCGTACACGGTGGGCCAGTTCCTGCATCGTCGTGCTCGCGCGGAGCACGAGGCTCCCGCTGGGGCCGACCAGGAGGATGTCGCAGGAGTCGGCGGGAACCGTCGCTTCCATCAACTGGACGATCTGGTTCAGCAACTGGTCCTCGTCGGCCGCCGAACCCAGGATCGCCCGTGAGTCGGGCCCGGGTGTCGCCATGTGGTGTTAGAACGGCCCTATGGCCGTCGTCCTGGTCCTGTCGGCCGCCAGAGTCCTCTTGGCGAGCGCCTTGACGTCTTGCACGGTGACCGCGTCGATCTTGGCTTTGGTCTCCTCGATCGGTATATGGCGTCCGTGGGTCAGGTCGTTCTTGGCGAGGCGGATCATTCTGCTGCTGGTGCTCTCCAAGCCGAGGATCAAGTGCCCGCTGATCTGCTTCTTGGTCTTGGCCAACTCGTCTTCCGAAGGGCCCTCCTGCATCATCTTGTCGAACTCGATCCGGACGAGCTCCTGCACCTGCGGCCAGGTATCCCTCCCCGTGCCGCCGTAGACGGTGAACGCGCCTCCGGCCGAGTAGGCGGCGTTGTAGCTGCCGACACTGTAGACGAGGCCGCGCTTCTCCCGGATCTCTTGGAAGAGGCGGCTGCTCATGCCCCCGCCGAGCACACCGTCCAGAAGCACGGAGGCATACAGGTCGTCGTCGTAGACCGACGTCCCTTCCGTCCCGATACAGAAGTGGACTTGCTCGACGTCCTTGCTGACGAGGTTGACGCCGGGATGGGGTTCCGGTCTGGTCAGGTCGTGGTCCTTTACGCCCGCGGGGATGTCGCTGAACCGCTCGGTGGCGAGTCGGACGAACTCGGCGTGGTCGACCTTGCCGGCCGCCGCCACCAGCACGTTGTTGCCGACATAGCGTCGTCCCATGTAGCCCTTGAGGTTGTTCTGTTGAAAGCCGCCCACTGACTCTCGCGTCCCGATCACGGGCAGTCCAAGCGGGTGGCCGGGCCAAAGCCCCTCGAAATGGAGGTCGTGCACATGGTCGCCGGGCTCGTCTTCGCCGCGCTTGATCTCCTCCAGGACGACACCCTTCTCGCGGGCCAGTTCCTCCGGGTCGATGAGGGCGTGGCGGACCATGTCGGTGAGGACGTCCAGCCCGTTGCCCGCGTCCTCTGCCAAGGTGCGGCAGTAGTAGCAGGTCTGCTCGCGGTCTGTGAAGGCATTGAGCGCGCCACCCCTGCCCTCGATGTCCTCCGCGATCTGTTTGGCGGTGCGTGTCGGCGTACCCTTGAAGAGCATATGCTCGATCAGGTGGGTGATCCCGCCTTCGTCGGCGTTCTCGTGGGCGCTGCCTGTGTGGCACCAGACGCCAATGCTCGCGGATCCGACGTGCTCGATCCTCTCGGTCAGGACGCGCACGCCGTTGGGCAGGACGGTTTTTTGAATGGGTTCCATGGGTCGTTGGTGGGCTTGATGGTACCGGGAGGTCGGGCCTTGGCGTCTCCGTGGCCCACGTCTAGTGGTCACGCGCGTGCGGTAAAATGACTCCTTGGAGAAGGTCGTCCGTAAGTTCAAGTCCCACAAAGATGCTGAGCAGGCGAACAAGGCCTACTACCAGTCTCTCACAGCCGAACAGAGGTGGGAGATCCTCATCCAATTGATCGACGACACGTATGGAACTGAACACCGACTGGAAAGAGTTCCTGAGGCTGCTCGGATCGTGCGGCGCCCAAAGGATCTCGCCGATGCCGAGGCGGTGCGAGAAACTGATTAGTCGCCTTCGCCAGACGCATAGGGCGACGAGTAGTTCGGCGGCTCCTTGGTGATCCAGACGTCGTGCGGATGGGACTCACGCAGGCCGGCGTTCGTGATCTTCAAGAACTCGGCTTTGGAGTGCAGGTCGGGCAGGGAGGACGCCCCGACATATCCCATGCCGGACCGCAGCCCGCCGACGATTTGCTCCATTGTGTCGGCGAGCGGCCCCTTGAACGGCACGCGGCCTTCGACACCTTCCGGCACCAGGGTCGCGCCCTTTTCCTTGACGGCGAAGTAGCGGTCGCTGGAGCCTTGCCGCATCGCCCCGATGGAGCCCATGCCACGGTAGACCTTGTACGCGCGGTTCCGATAGATCTCGATTTCGCCCGGGCTCTCCTCGCAACCGGCGAACATATTGCCCATCATCACCGCGCTCGCCCCGGCGGCCAAGGACTTGACCACGTCGCCCGAAGACCGGATGCCGCCGTCAGCGATGGTCGGAAGGCCGAGCTTGGCGGCTTCCTCACAGCACTCCATCACGGCGCTGAACTGAGGGACGCCGACCCCGGCCACGATACGGGTGGTGCAGATCGAACCTGCGCCGATGCCGAGTCGCAGGCCGTCGGCGCCGATCGCGTGCAGGTCCCGAACGCCCTCCTTGGTCGCCACGTTGCCCGCGATGACCTTGAGGTCCGGCAACTTCTGTTTGAGCATGCGCACGCAGTCGCGGACTCCGATGCTCTGTCCGTGGGCGGCGTCGATGACGATGAAGTCCACCCCAGCCTCGAAGAGAGCCTTGGCCCGCTCGTAGGGCTCGCGCAACGGCCCGATCGCGGCGCCGACGACGAGGCGGCCCTTGGAGTCTTTGGTGGCGTTCGGGTGGCGCTTGACCTTCTCGATGTCCTTGATCGTGATCAGGCCTTGGAGCATCCCTTTGTCGTCGACGATGGGCAGCTTCTCGATCCGGTGTTCGGCAAGAAGCGCCTGGGCTTGGTCCAAATCGGTGCCCGGGGAAGCGGTGACAAGTCCTTTGGTGGTCATCCGCTCCGAAATGGGGAGGTCGAAGTTTGTCTCGAAGCGTATGTCGCGGTTGGTGAGGATGCCGACGAGGTGTCCCTCGTTGTCGGTGATCGGGACGCCCGAGATGTGGAAATGCGACATCAAGCCCAAGGCTTCGCTGAGCTTCTTGTCCGCAGTGAGCTTGATCGGGTTGGTTATGACGCCGTGTTCGGAACGCTTCACCCGGTCGACATGGTCGGCCTGGTCTTCGATCGTCATGTTGCGATGGATGACGCCCACGCCGCCCTCCCGGGCGATGGCAATGGCAAGCCGCGACTCGGTCACCGTGTCCATGGGGGCGCTGACGATGGGGACGTTGAGTCGGACGCCGGGCAACAGTTCTGTGCCTGTGTCGACCTCGTTTGGCAGGATGTCCGTGCGTTTTGGAACTAAGAGGACGTCGTCAAAGCTGAGGCCTTCCTTGAATTCCGGCATAGGGGTTGCGTTTCAGTATGGCACTGGGCAAGCAGGACTCTGGGCAGACGGTCATGGCCTGTCTAATGACGAAGAGTACATCTTGACCCGGAAGACATCCACGACGACCTGCTTGTTCCGAATGGCCCGAGGCGAGGCGCCCAGCCGCTCACGGATGAATCGGTTGAAGTGGTGGGCGTTGGGATAGCCGCAGGCGGCTCCGACTTGCTTGAGCGTCATCGTCGTGGTCGTCAGCAACCGGTGGGCGTGTTCGGCGCGGGCGTCCCGGATGTATTGGAGGGGCGTCCTTCCGTGCTCGGCCAAGAACAGTCGGCTGAGCTGCCCCTGGGAGATACCTACCTCCTTTGCGAGACGGTCGATGCGCAAGGTGCCGGCAAGATCCTCTGCCACCAGCCTCTCTACTTCCTGGACATAGACGTTGCGTTCTGGGCCGACCGCCTCCTGGGCCACGGCCCAGAGCATGGACCGCGCGACGACATGCAGGCTGGTGCGGCTGAGTTGAAGGCGGCTGAGCCCGCGTCGAAAATTGAGGTTCCAGAACCTGCCCTCGTCGCCTAGACGTGTGTGGAGTGGGAGCGCGACCTCGTCGCGGACTCCGTCCTCAGGGCAGAATGTGAAGTAGCTGTACACGTAGGGCGGTTCCCCCGTGCGAACGACCTCGTTGCGGCTGCCGGGCGGCACAACGGCCAGATCGTACGGCTCGACTTCAAAAGTGTGGCCGTTCATTGAAAATGTCCCGGCATGCTGAAGGAGGAGCGCTTGCCAGAGGTCGCGAGGTTGGGTCCAGGAGACCGTGGTCGCTTCGTCCGAAAACGCACCGCTTGTCCTGATCTCTGGCGTCCCACCAAGGGAGATTCGGAAGGAGCGTGTCTGCAATTGGTCACCTGTTCCTGTCGGCATTGCTGGGTCAATCGGTGTGTCCCCGAGTCATCCGACTTGGCTATTGCAAGAAATTGTGACACTTTCCACGCCGATCAATACCCGGTTAGGCGGTTGAGTGACCAATTATCGGCGAGTTATACTCAAGAACGAGCTTCGAATGATCTTTGTTGCGTCATCGAAATGTCGGTTACTCAGATTCAAGATAGTATGCAAGCATGAGAGGACTTCATTGCCAACCAAAGGGACTCGTTCATTTTCGGGCACTTTTCTGCTTGTCGTTCACCTGCGTAGCCGCCCTTTCTTTGGCGGCTCCGGACTGGTACTACCGATCTGGTATCCCGGACTATGACCAGCGACGCGACCCCTTGCCCGGTAACGGGGGGATGTATTGTGTGCCGACCAGCTACACGGACATCCTGAAATACATATCTGCACACGGCATTCCGGGCATGGACGGTGGTTTTGGTGACAGCTACGATGATGTCACACAGATGATCGCACTTGTTGGCGCAGCGATGTACTGCTCCGCCACTGACGGGACCAACGGATATAACGCATGGTTAGCGATGAAGTCTTGGATTGACGTCAAGTCGCCATACTTGATCGTCCAATTACGATACGGCCCTGATTGGACTTGGGGAAAAGCAACGATCAGAAATTGCATCGCCTCGGGTGCGATTAATACGATCGGCTATGGCAGGTACCACGTGGAAAGTGGCAAGATGCGCCGTGACGGAGGCCACGAAGTTGTTTTGACTGGATACGACTGGACGGTGCCCTCCGACCCGTTGTTTATCGTAAAGGATCCGTGGACCGACGGGGATCTCGATTCCCAGAGCACCTTCCTTGACGAAGGCAAGTACACAAAGAACGATACCTACGTCAGAGCAGGAACTGATGAATCCGTCACTCATGCCCGTTACACGCTTTGGCAAGGCTCTGGTGACGACTATGGCAAAAAGGCGAAAATCATTGACGGCATGCACGTGATCTGTCCCATGTACGCTGGATGGTTCGACGCAACGGTGTACTCCGGTAATGGTGGCCCGCTCCCAATGCCTCTACCCCTGGCTCCTATCCAAACGGCCGCGGGCTTCCAGGCGAGGTTGCCTTGGCAGTTCTCCGGCGAGACTGACCAAGTGCCAAGTGCCCACACCTTTGTTCCGGTCGGTAAGATCGTTGACTGGAGTTGGGACATCGGGCAACTCGCCGTTCTTTACCTGAACGACTCCGGGGGGCTCTACTTGTACGACCTGACGTCCGGTCGGTCGCGCCTTCTGAGAATTATGCCTGGTGCCTTCAAATTGGTCGTTGGCGGAACGTCGCTTGACCTCTTTGTCGTCGCCAATAGCAACGGTGGAGCGAAACTCATTCGTCTTGAGCGGGACGACCTGCCGATGGAAGATGGGATGGGCCGCAACGTTCAGCGAACCCAATCGGTCAACTTGCCCGGGTCAGTGTCGGCAATGGACATCGATCCTTCGACTGGGGCGGTTTCTGTGTTGAGTAGCGACATGCGGACGCTTCGTACCTACGACGATAGACTCTCGCTCGTAGATGTCACCAATCTTCCGGCAGTGCCAGGCAACGGGGTGCCGTTGCTGTCGCTCGATCCGGATACGGGAGAGGTGGTCTTGGCCAGGAAGGGCGGCACCAGTTTTGTCTCTGTTGTCCGAGGGCCAGGGACAGCGGGACCGCGCACCTCCCCCTTCTTCATCAACGGGATCGATACCCTGCAGTGTACGAACAACGGACTAACCATGGTTCAGTCGGCCGGGAGGCTTGGTACGTACTCTCATTCTGGGTACGAGGTGACGACACAGTTCACAAATATGATCTGTGACGGGTCAGTTCGCCTGACTCGGTCGCATTTTGCCGCGAAGGCCAGCACGTTTGACGAGCCAGGCTGGCAGAACATCGATCCTGATCTGCCCTGAGCCGGGTAAATAGGGGGCGTGGAACATCGCCCCCTGGGACGCACCGGAATCCAGGTCAGCAATCCGTGCCTCGGCACCATGACGTTTGGGTGGTCGCCTGACGATTGGGGTTCAACGGAATCCGAATCCATCAAGGTCGCCGACGCTGCTTTTGAACTGGGGATCAACTTCTGGGACACGGCCGACGTCTATGCCAGGGGCACCAGCGAGACGATCCTTGGAAAGTGGATGAAAGGCAAGCGCGACCGTCTTGTCCTGGCCACGAAGTGCCACGGCAAAATGGACGACACCGACCCGAACGCGTGGGGCAACACGCGCAAGCACGTGGTCGAGGCTTGTGAGGCTTCCCTCAAACGGTTGCAGACCGACTGGATCGACCTGTACCAGATCCATCGACCCCAGCCCGACGTCCCGATTGACGAGACGATCCGGGCGTTGGACGACCTTGTCAGGGCAGGAAAGGTCCGCTATGCCGGTTGCAGCACCTTTGCCGCCTGGCAGGTGTGCGAAGCGCACTACGTCGCCAAGATGCTCGGGGCTTCTGGCTTCGTCAGTGAGCAACCGCCGTACAACCTGTTGGACCGGAGGATCGAGAGGGAGCTTCTGCCGTTCCTGCGTACCTACGACTACGCCGTCATCCCGTGGTCTCCCTTGGCGGGAGGGCAGTTGAGTGGCAAGTACTTGGCGAGCAAGCCCAAGGAGGGCCGGTACTCCAAGAGCGACCCCATGGGCCGGGTCAACAAGAAGTCCGCAGTCTTGGTAGCGAAACTGGACAAGGTAGCCAAGAGGCACGGCATGAGCCTCGTGGAACTCTCCCTCGCATGGGTGGCCAACCAACCGGGCATCACGGTACCCATCATCGGCGCACGGTCGGCGGAACAACTGGAGTCGAGCGTCAGGGCCTGCCAGATGAAGTTGAGCCCGAAGCTCTTGGCCGAAGTCGACAAGATCGTCACTCCGGGATCGATGACAGTTCCATATTACGAGGCGAATTTTGGCCCTAACGCCCGTCCTAACATCTGAGGTCAGTCAATGAAAACCCGTGCGTTGGTCGCTGAGTTCATCGGAACCTTCTTTCTTTGTTTTGTCGGCATCCTCGCGATCAAGAACGTCGGCGCACAGCCCGGTGGCCTGTTGGGGATCGCTTTGGCCCATGGCCTGACCATCGGCGTGATGGTTTGCGCGTTCGCCCAGTTCAGCGGCGGGCACTTCAACCCGGCAGTCTCTTTCGGAGTCTATGTCAGCAAGAAGATGGACATGTCGACGATGATCGCCTATTGGGTAGCGCAGATCGTCGGGGGCGCGGTGGCCGGATTGGTCTGCTTGTGGCTCATCGGCAAGGAGGGCGTCATCACCGGCACTCCAGCGGTCACCGCCCCCTACACCGCGATGCAGGCCGCTATCGCCGAAGTGATCGGGACTTTCGCGCTCGTTATCGTGGTCCTCGGCTCGGCGATCGACAAAAAGGGCACCGTACTCGCCCCGTTTGCCATCGGACTCTCGATCACGTGTTTGATCCTCGCCGTAGGCCCGATCAGCGGTTGTGCCATCAACGTGGCCCGTATGGTCGGCCCGGCCCTTGTCACATTCAAACTGGACGAAGCATGGCTGTATATAGCCGGCCCGCTCATTGGCGGCGGTATCGCCGGCGCACTTTATGGCGGCATGTTTGCAAAAGAGGACAGTCCAGCGACGACCTGAGCCGTTACCAAGACGCCGACCCTCAAACAAGGTCAAAATGGGGACGTGCCCACGACGTTCCATTACGGCCGCGCCCCTAGGGCGGACGCCATCGTCCACTTGCAGTTTTCTGACCAACAGGTCTCCGCCACCGCCGATCCCGAGGTTATGGAGGCCACCCGTCGCCCGGAATGGGAGGCCGAGACGGGCCAGATCGTCGAGGCGTTTCCCCAGCAAGCCCCTCGTATCTATGTGCTTGGGCTAGGCAAGCGGGAAGACTTCTCGGCAAGAGTCGCGCTCAAGGCCTTCGCGTCGCTTGGACGAAGGCTGGCCCGGGCCAAGCTCAGCGCAGTCCACATCGAGTCGTCCGGACTGGAAGAATCCCAGATCACAGGACGAGCGTGCGGGGAGGCGCTTGGCCTGCTGAATTGGACGCCCGCCGAATATCGTGGGGCGGGCACACCCGTCAAGAGGGATGTCGAGACCAAAGTGTGTGCCCTGCAAGAAGGCTTTGACCGCGGTCTAGAGGCAGGACTCGCCATCGCCCAGTCTGCCAACTTCGCACGTTCCCTCGCCAACACGCCGCCCAACATCGCGATTCCGCGCTGGCTCGCCGACCAGGCGCTGGAGCTTGGTGGTGAGCACGGACTGGAGGTGACCGTCGTAGAGGGTGGACGGCTGCAGGACGAGAAACTGGTGGGCCACCTGAACGTGGGCAGGGCGAGCGCCCACCCGCCCTGCTTCGTCCGGATCGCCTACGTGCCCGAGGGCGTGCAAGGGCTGCCGGTTGTTCTTCTGGGCAAGTCAATCACCTTCGACACAGGCGGCCTGTCGATCAAGGATCGCATGGGCATGCGGGGCATGAAGGGCGACAAGGCGGGTGGTTGTGCGGTGCTTGGCGCGATGCACGCGGTGGCGACCGTGGTCAAGCCCTCTTTCCCGGTCGTCGGGCTCTTGGCTTGTGCCGAGAACTCGATCGGCCCTGACGCTCTGCGGCCCGACGACGTCATCACCTATCGGGACGGCACCACCGTCGAAGTCACAAACACGGACGCGGAAGGTCGCTTGGTGCTCGCGGACGGACTGTGCTGGGCGATCGAGAAGGAAGACCCTGCTTGCATCGTCGATATCGCGACGCTCACAGGCGGGGTGGTCGTGGCCTTGGGCAACGTCCGAGGAGGGCTCTTTGCCAATGACGACCACCTGGCCGGCCAATTGGAAGCGGCTGGAGAGGCAACGGGTGAACGGCTCTGGCGGCTGCCGCTCGATCCGGAATACCGGGAGCAAATGAAGTCAGACGTGGCGGACTACGTCAACTCAAACATGGGACGCGGGGCACACGCACCGTGCGCCGCAGGTTTTCTGTCCGCGTTCGTGAAGCCCGGAGTCCGATGGGGTCACATCGACATGGCGGGGATGGGGAAGACCGACAAGCCGCGCGGCCCGATCGACCCTGGCCCGACCGGATATGGTGCTAGGTTGCTTGCAGAGTTCGTCAGGAGTTGGAAGCCATGAGTAAGAGAGCAGTCATCGTCGGGGCAGGAAGCATGGGCCGCAACTGGGGGCAGAACCTCCGGGATAATCCGGACGTGAAGGTCGTCGGTTGGGTCGACACCGAACCGGCCCGCGCAGACGAGGCAGTCAAGGAGCTTGGGCTAGAGGGGGTTGACACTGGCCTTTCTTTGTCCCGCGTCCTCGCCGACAACAAGCCCGACTTCGTCGTCGACGTCACCGTGCCGGAGGCACATCGCGACGTCACTGTGCAAAGCCTTGAATCCGGGTTCCCTGTCCTTGGGGAGAAGCCGATGTCGGTCGATATGGTCCAAGCCAAGGAGATGGTCGCCGCCAGCACGCGGACGCGGCTCCTCTATATGGTAAGCCAAAGCCGTCGTTACAACCCGAACATGGTGACCTACCGCAAGCTGATCGCCGAAATCGGCACACTTGGCGTGCTCAACGTCGACTTCTTCCTCGGCCCCCACTTCGGCGGCTTTCGAGACACGATGCCCAGCCCCCTAGTGGCAGACATGGCCATCCACACGTTCGACCAGGCTCGGTTTTTGAGCGGTAAAGACGCTGTGAGCGTTTACGCTGAGGAATTCAACCCGTCGTGGAGTTGGATGCAAGGCGACGGCAACGCAAACTGCCTCTTCGAAATGCAAGACGGTCTGAGGTTCACCTACCGTGGCAGTTGGGTGGCCGAAGGGTGCAACACTAGTTGGGAAGGGGAATGGAGGTCAGTTGGCTCCATCGGGTCGGCGAAGTGGGACGGTGAAGGCGAGTTCCTGACGGAGGTTCTCGCCGGCACGGAAGGCTTCATGCGCCCGCACAACACGCTCGCTGTGCCGCCGTCACCGGCGGAATTCAAGACTCATATCGCGGGATCCCTGGCGGAGTTCCTCATCGCCCTGGATGGCGGGCCGCTGCCGCAGGGCGAATGCCATGACAACATCCAGAGCCTCGCCATGGTCTGTGCGGCGATGGAGTCGTCCAGGCGTGGCACGCGGGTCCAACTGGCGGAGTTGTTAGCTTAGGTGTCGCCAAGGCATCGGTAGAAACACGGGTTCCAAGCTGGGAACGCCCGCCTTGCGCACATAATAGAACCGTGCGACTTGGCGCGGCCTTAGCGGTTGTGGCAGCGTCGGCGCCCTGGTGGGTGTTGGCGGTCTGCAGTTCGGTACCTCAGCAAAACAATGGCAGCAAGCCAGGGGCCAAGGCTATCAGCTTCGCGCGTGATATCCGCCCGATCTTGAAGGCGCACTGCTTCACCTGCCATGGAGCGGGCACCCAACAAGCTGACCTCAGGTTTGATACGAAGGATGGATTGCTCAAGGGCGGCATGTCGGGGCCTGTCATCAAGAAAGGCGACGCCAAGGGCAGTCTGTTGTATGTCCGCATCACCTCCGACAAGGAGGGCGCCCAGATGCCAATGGGTTTCGCGCCGCTCAGCAAGCAAAAGATCGACTTGATCGCGGCGTGGATCGACGCCGGAGCGGAGATTGACGATGCGAACGAGCCTGTGCACTGGTCGTACGTCAAACCCGTCAAGCCGAAGCCGCCGGTCAACGGGGAGAATCCGATCGACGCCTTTGTGGACGAGATGTTGGCGTCCAAGGGGCTCAAGCGGTCACCAATGGCGGACAAGGCGACCCTGATCCGGCGCGTCTCGTTCGACCTCACTGGTTTGCCGCCCACCTACGAGGAGTCTCGCGACTTCCTCAACGATGCGAGGCCGGACGCTTACGAGCGGATGGTCGACCGGTTGCTAGCCAGTCCGGCCTATGGCGAAAAGATGGCCCAGCTGTGGCTGGATTTGGCTCGATACGCGGACAGCAACGGCTATGAGAAGGATCAGAACCGGTCGATATGGCCGTACCGCGACTGGGTGATCAAGGCCTTCAACAAGGATATGCCGTTCACGGACTTCACGATCGACCAGATCGCGGGCGACATGCTTCCCAACGCCACCCAAGACGACATCATCGCCACCGGATTCCACCGGAACACCATGCTCAACGAGGAGGGCGGTGTCGATAAGGGCGAGCAAAGGTGGCTGACCCTGGTGGACCGGGTCAGCACGACCGGCACCGTGTGGCTGGCGACGTCAATAGGATGCGCCCAGTGTCATGACCACAAGTACGACCCGGTCAAGAACGACGATTTCTATGACATGCTCGCGTTTTGGGAGAGCTCTGACGAACCGACACTGGACCTGGCGCCGAAGCCGGTTCAGGAACTCAAGGCGCGATTGGCCGAAGCGACTTCCAAGCGTGACAAGCTGGCAGAGAAGACTCCAGAGCGGGAAGCGGCTGATAAGGAAGTCGCGTCTTTGACAGATAAGCTCAAATCGTATCCGGAATATCCGACGACGTTGGTATTCAAGGAGAAACCTGACACCAAACCGCAGACCTTTGTGCGGATCAAGGGCACCTATCTCGCACCGGGCAAGTTGGTGACGGCCGAAACGCCAGCATTTCTGCCTCCCCGCCCGAAAGCAGCTCCCGATAACCGGCTCGGGCTCGCCGAATGGCTCGTGAGCAGGGACAACCCGCTCACCGCCCGGGTGACGGTGAACCGCCTATGGGAGCAAGCGTTCGGAGTCGGTTTGGTCAAGACGAGCGACGACTTTGGAACCCAAGGTGAGAGGCCAGAGTATCAGAAGCTCCTTGATTGGCTTGCGGTGACCTTCATGGATGATGGATGGAGCTTCAAGAAGCTCTGGAAGCGGATAGTGATGAGTGAGACCTACAAGCAAGACTCAAAGGCCAGCGGGGCTATGCTTGAGGACGATCCTGAGAACCGACTGTTGGCGCGTGGGCCGAGGTTCCGTCTCACCGCGGAGGAAGTCCGAGACAACGCCTTGGCGGTCAGCGGGTTGCTCAGCAAGAAGGTCGGCGGGCCAAGCGTCATGCCCGACCAGCCCGACGGAGTGTGGAGGGCACCCTATAGCGGAGAGCAATGGGTGACGAGCAAGGAAGGGGACAGATATCGAAGGAGTATCTACACGTGGTGGAAGCGTTCGTCGCCCTATCCGCCTTTCCTCACTTTCGACGCGACCAGCCGGGAGACGTGCACGGCCCGCAGAATCCGGACGAACACGCCGCTGCAAGCCTTGGTGATGCTGAACGACGAACAGATATTGGCCGCATCAAGAAAGCTTGGCCAACTCATGAAGGCGCGCGGGATCGCCAGGGCGTTCCAGACAGTTCTTGTCCGCAAGCCTACGGACAAAGAACTGGCGACCCTTCAGAAGATTTACCAACAAGCCCTTGCCAGGTACAACGCCGCCCCTGCTGAAGCGGCGACGTTCCTAAAGGAACAGCAAGCCACTCTTGGTAGCGCTAACGACGCCGCTTGGGCAGTCACCGCCCAAGTCTTGTTGAACTTGGACGAAACGATCACAAAGGAGTAACGATGGACCAATACCGAATCCGCGAGATCACCCGCCGACACCTGCTCAAGGTGGCCGGTTATGGCGTGGGGAACCTTGCGTTGGCCTCGATGCTTGCGGAGACCAGCATGGCGATCGGCGGTCCCGACGGGAAGCTCCGTAAGGTCGGGCCGGACTTCCCGCCCAAGGCGAAACGCATTGTCTTCCTGTTTATGGCTGGTGCTCCGTCCCAGATCGACCTGTACGATCCCAAACCTATGCTGCAGAAGCATGACGGGGAAGAGTGCCCTGAGGAGCTAATCAAGGGAGAGCGATTTGCATTCATCAAGGGCAGGCCGAAGCTACTCGGATCACCGCACACATTTGAAAAGTGCGGCCAAAGCGGGATCGAGTTATGCGAACTCTTGCCGCACACTAAGAAGATCGTCGACGACATATGCGTCGTGCGATCGATGCACACGGACCAGTTCAACCACGCTCCGGCACAGATCTTCTCCAACACGGGATTCCAGATACCTGGGCGACCGTCGATGGGTTCTTGGCTGACATATGGGCTCGGTAGTGAGAGCAAGGACCTTCCTGGTTTTGTGGTGCTGATCAGTGGCCAGAACAACCCGGACGGCGGGAAGTCGTGCTGGGGCAGCGGCTTTCTGCCGACGCAGTACCAGGGTGTCGAGTTTCGGTCCAAAGGCGACCCCGTACTCTATGTGACGGATCCTGCCGGTCTGGACAGACAGCTCCGCAGGCAACAGCTTGACGCCATCGGAGAGTTGAACCGCGAGCACAGACAGATTGTCAACGATCCGGAGATCGACACCCGGATCGCAAGCTATGAACTGGCCTATCGGATGCAGAGCAGCGTCCCTGAGCTGATGGACGTGAGCAAGGAGACGCCTGAGACCCAGGCTCTTTACGGCACCACTCCGGGGCAACCGAGCTTTGCCAACAACTGCCTGCTCGCGAGGCGCCTGCTCCAGAGGGGAGTCCGATTTGTGCAGCTGTACCACTGGGGTTGGGACCAACACGGCGACAGCGAGTCAAACGACCTCACACACGGACTCGGCCGCCAGACTCTGGCGACCGATCAGGCGACTGCGGCCCTCGTGACCGACCTGAAGCGCCTGGGCATGCTTGAGGACACGCTGGTCATTTGGGGCGGCGAGTTCGGGCGCACTCCGATGAACGAGGGTCGGAACGGTGTGCCGTTCAAAGGGCGCGACCACCATCCGCACGCATACTCAGTTTGGATGGCCGGCGGTGGCATAAAGCCCGGCACCGTGGTAGGGAAGACCGACGACTTTGGCTACAACATCGTCGAAGACCCCGTCCATATCCATGACCTGAACGCCACGATCCTACATTTGATGGGTATCGACCACACGAAACTGACCTATCGGCATCAGGGACGCGACTTCCGTTTGACCGACGTCAGCGGTGAAATCGTGACGGGGATGTTGAAGTAAGTCGCTAGATTAGTGGCACCGCAGCTCACAGAATGACCTTGTCCGTGATTGTGCCGTCCTTCTGGATCTCATAGACGAGAGGCACACCGGTCGCAAGTTCCAATGCGACAACTTCGTCGGGAGACAAGTTCTCAAGTTTCATGGCGATCGACCGGTTGGAGTTCCCATGGGCGACGACCAAGACGTTCTTGCCCTGGCGGACGTCACCCATGATGCATCGCTCGAAGAAGGGCACTGTGCGGCCCGCGGTGTCGGCTAGGCACTCTCCCCCAGGGGGCCGGACATCAAAGCTCCGCCGCCAGATATGGACCTGCTCGGCGCCGTACTTCTCTCGCATCTCGTCTTTGTTCAGCCCGCTGAGGTCGCCGTAGTCACGTTCGTTGAGCGCTTTGTCGCGGATGACAGGGACAGCAAGGGGAGTCGTCTCCATGATGATGCGAAGTGTCTCCTGAGCACGGCTCAAAGCGCTGGTATAGGCGACGTCGACAGGTTGGCCTCGCAGCTTTTCACCTGCTGCCCTTGCTTCTGCCTTGCCTTGTTCGGTCAAAGGGACGTCCACCCATCCGGTGAATCTGTTTTCGAGGTTCCAGAGTGACTGTCCGTGCCGGACAAGGATCAGCTTGGCCATTGGCTCGAGGTTACCTTTTGCCGGTGTCGAGCTTCGGACATGAAAGCGACCGCCGGTGTCCCTTAGGTCACAGGCGGTCGCTTTGGGCCGACAAGGGGCGATTTGCCCCTATTCGTCTGATTTGGCTTTCTTCGCTTTAGGAGCGGCTTTCGCCGCTGGTTTCTTTGCAACCGTAGGCTTGTCCGCTTTCACGGCTTTCTCTGTCTTCGCGGCTTTTTCGACCTTTGCCTTTGGCGCCGGTTCTGCAGATTTGGCTTGGGCAACGGCCTTTGCCGCCTGAGACATGATGCGGCTCTTGCGACGCGCAGCCTGGTTTTTGTGGACTATGCCGCGTTGGGTCGCCTTATCAAAGCTTCTTTGAACCTGAGAGGCAGCCTTGGCCACAGCTTCCGGATCTTCGGCGTGGGCGGCTTCACGTACCTTCTTGACGTAGGTCTTGAGCGCGGTGCGCACAGACTTGTTCGCCGTAGCCTGTTCACGTGAGCGCCGGATGTCTTTCTTTGACGATTTCAGATTGGCCATTCGCTGTTCCTGTCGGGCCCTCCATAATGGCAGATTAGGGTCTTCTGATCAAGGGCCCTCCCCATTAGTCTTTCTTGATGAATTTCTTCTTGGTCTTGTCGAATCCTTGTTCGACTTTTTTGTGGTCATAGTGCCAGACCGGTGACCCCGAGCGCTGGTAGAAGCAGAGGTAACTGCTGAGCAACGAAGCAAGAAGCCGTCGGCTTGTGCGCCGGACTACGTTGACTTCCCATAGGACGGTCAAGAAGTCGGCGCCCTTCGGCCAGTGCGTCATGACCTCGCGCAGAATGTCGAAGGTGGATATGGCTTCCGACCGCGCCGCCAACTCACGGAGTTCCTCCATCCGCTGGTTCGAGACATAGACGACCGGGTCGGTCTGGTCTTCCCAGCTGAAGTCGAAGACGTTCGGTTTGTTTGTCTTGGCAAGGTTGAAGACCGCACCCGACTCAATCGGTTGATCAAGCCACCAATCGAAAAGGTTGAACAGCAAGCGGGCCTTGCTATTCATCCAGACCTGCAGTTCCTGGCCGTCGGGCGCGATGAAAACGAGTTCTTGGATGGCTGGCTCGTCTTCAAACCAACCGGTCGGAAACTGAGACATCGGGAACGTGCCGAGTTCGCGATGGATGGGCTTGAGAACAAGGCGAAGCCGCTCCGGGATCTGCTTGAGCTGCGGGATGAACTCCTCGTCTTGGACGTCGGTCGCCAACGGGTGGACGATGAGCTTGCGTAGCGAGCTGCTGAGACCCTCGTCGGTGAGTTCGACGTCGACCGGGTCGCCGTCCTCTTGAAGTTGGTCGCTCTTGACAAACTGCAAGGCGTCCGGCAGGGTGTAGATGAAATCCGGCGCGTCGTTAGGCTTCCTGAACCTGTCGCCACCGACCCACCAGATGCGCGCGTCGGACTTTAGAGCCGTCATCACGTTGCGCAGGTCGTCGGGGAAGGTCTTCACACTTGGTGTGATCTCAAATTGGTTCTCAAGAATCTGAGTCGCCGTCATGGTGCCATCGGCGGCCACGATCCGTTTGATCGCCGTCTCTGCGTCCTCTGGCTTGAGTTCCAGGGGTGCGGCGTCCTCGATTTCTACCGTGGGGGCCAGTTTTTCAGCTACCTTGACCGCGAGGGAGACCCATTTCTTGGCGTCTGCCTCGGGAGACAGTTTGCCGTCGGAGGACAAGACGAATCCGGGGATGCTGAGAAGCTCGGAGTTGAAAGCCCGCCAATCGTAGAGCATGTGGCTCTGATCCTGTTGTGGCGACAGGGCGAGCCACGCGACAGCGCCGAGCGCCTTGACATCGACCGGGGCCGTCTTTTCCAGGGCCTTGACGGTCGCATCCGGGTCACGCCAATCGAAAGCCTTGAGTTTTGCGGACAAGGCTTCCACCTCTTCAGCATCGACGCCGTTCAAAGCATAAGTGCGTGCGACAGGTTCGTCATTCGCCTTGAACACCCAGTCGGAAAGGGCCGCATCTTCGCTTCGCGTGAGCAGGAAGCGGTCGTCGGTGCACAGCAGTCGCGGCAGAGATTCCTCAAGAAAGGCAGGATCCTGGCCGTGGGCACCGACAAGCTCAGTGATGAGGAGAGACACCTGCATGGGGCCGCCAAAGCGGTCAAGGATCAGCCGGACGATCTCGGAGAAGGGCCGGCCCATGCCTTCGAGGCGGGCCGAGGGGATCCATCGCCGCTCGGAATAGGCGAACTTGTCCGCGTTCGAGGCGAGAAGTGATCGGACGGCGGCAAGGCCGATGCCGACGGACTGGAGTTTTTCCGCCACTTCGCTGGGCTTGACGACTTCGCGAAGCTCCGTCAATTTTTCGAGGATCAAGCGATCCGCATAGGAACGCGCGGCAGCTTCTTCGGGCTTGAGTGGGGTGGGTTTCGCCAAGGCAGGTCACCAGAGGGCGCAGAACGCCCCAGAACATCCAGTATGGCATGCCTGGTGAAGGTTCAAGGGACTACGGGGTCTCGTGCGATAAGCGAGTCTTGATCGGGCTGTGTTGGTGGGTCGTCTCGACGCCGGGCCCCGGCCTCTTGACAGACTCAAACCTAAGGGTCGTCCAACCGTCACTCTCACGCACCTCTGCGAAATCCTTTCGGCTGTATCGGTAGACGACCGCTCGCCAAAACGTTTTGGCAAGGTCGTTCGACTCGTCGTACGGGATCGACCAGGGGCCAGGATGTTCGTCAAAGATGATCCGGGCGACTTCCTCGCCTACACCGAGCCTCCGGTAAGGCCAAAGAACGAAGAAGTCGTCCATCTTGTGGCCGTCGTCGGTTTCTTCGCAGATGGAGAACCCAGCTAGGCGGCCGGCTAACCAGAACAGATAGGGCTTCTTGTCGCTTCCGAGCAGTGCTTCCAGCCCTTCGGTGGCGAACAGGCCGTCGTCATCAGGCGTTTGATGGGAATAGCGGCTGCATTCGTGCAGATAGAGTTGGACGAGCCTTCCAAAAACAGGTTCGTCTTCACTTGTAGCCAGCCGTAACTCCAAGGGCATAAATCAGCGTCCCGGTACTCGACCTCTGGGACTTTCGACGGAATCGATTTCCCACAGGTTCCCGTTGTTTATCGGGTTCTTTCCATATTTGCCAAGCTTCGTGGGCTCGGCAACATAAGAAAATACGAGCGTCAGCCCTTCTTTTGTTGCCCTGAATAGCGGCGCATAAACTTCTCGACGCGACCAGCGGTGTCGACGATCCTCTTTTGGCCCGTGTAGAACGGGTGGGTGAAGGCGCTGATCTCCACGTGGACAACGTAATGGTCGACGCCGTCAATGGTGCGGGTCTCGTTCGTCTTCATGGTCGAGACGCCCTGCCACTCGTGCTCGCCGTCGATAAAGAGCACAGGGTGGTTGACAGGATGGGTTTCGGCTTTCATGGGCGTCTCCAGGCGCGGTTGAGATTATGACCGTTTCGGGTGCTCCTCTGGAAGCCCACGTGGGACCGGAATAGCCCGTGACGTGCCCCCGGTAGGCGGCCGGGGATCGGATAGACTCCCAAGAGTTAGACCGACCGGCAGTCTTGTCGAGCCAATGTCGCCATGCGCACGAGACGCCGTCTCCCTGGTTGAAACCATGAACGACAAAAGAGTTTTCTTGTTCCGTGACGGCAACGCCACCATGCGCGACCTCCTGGGTGGCAAAGGGGCCAACTTGGCCGAGATGTCGAATATCGGGTTGCCCGTGCCTCCTGGGTTCACCGTGACCACAGCGGTCTGCACCGAGTACTACAAGGCTGGCAAGCAGCTACCGACAGGACTGATGGACGAAGTCCATGCGGCTGTCGCCGACGTCGAGGCCAAGACCGGGCGCAAGTTCGGAGGCACCGACAAGCCCCTGTTGTTTTCTGTCCGGTCGGGCGCCAAGTTTTCGATGCCGGGAATGATGGACACGGTCCTCAATCTGGGTTTGAACCCTCAGACGATCGACGCGATGATCCAGGAGACCGGAGACCAGCGCTTCGTCTACGACAGCTACCGCCGGTTCATCATGATGTTCTCGGACGTCGCTTTTGGTTTGAGCAAGCACGACTTCGACAACAAGATCTTCCAGGACTACAAGACCAAAGTCGGAGCCAAGTCCGACCTCGACCTGACCGCCGAGCAACTGAAGGAGATCAGCGGCCTTTTCTTGGCGCATGTCAGGCAAAACGCCGGTCGTGAGTTCCCGACCGACGTCTATGAGCAACTCGCGCTCGGCATCGAGGCGGTTTTCAAGAGTTGGAACACCGAGCGGGCGATCTACTATCGGCGCACCGAAAAGATCCCCGATGAAATCGGCACCGCCGTGAACGTGCAGGCCATGGTCTTTGGAAACGCGGGCGACGATTGCGGCACAGGTGTCGCCTTCACCCGCGACCCGTCGACCGGCGAAAGGATTCTCTTCGGCGAGTATCTGATGAACGCCCAAGGGGAGGACGTCGTAGCGGGCGTGAGGACCCCGGTGCCGATCACCGAACTTGAGAAGCAAGACCCGGTGGTGTTCAACGAGTTCGTCCGCGTCGTGAACCTCTTGGAGAGCCACTACAAGGACATGCAGGACGTCGAGTTCACCATTGAGCACGGCACCCTATACATGCTTCAGTGCCGCTCGGGGAAGCGCACCGGCCCGGCGGCCGTGCGTGCCGCAGTTGAGATGGTGCACGAGGGCTTGATCGACAAAGAGACCGCGATCCAGCGCGTCACAGGCTCGCATCTGGACCAACTCCTTCACCCACGGATCGACCCTGGCGCCCTTCCATCCGCGACACTGCTCGCACAGGGGCTGCCCGCATCGCCGGGAGCGGCTGTCGGCGAGGTCGTATTCGACGCCGACCACGCTGCCGAACGGGGTAAGGGCGGATTGGGCCACAAGGTCCTGCTGGTACGGGACGAGACGAACCCGGACGATGTGCACGGCATGATGGCGGCGCAAGGTGTCCTGACCGCCCGGGGAGGAAAGACGTCTCACGCGGCGGTCGTCGCCCGCGGCTTCGGTATCCCGTGCGTCGCCGGTGCCGAGGCATTGGTGATCGACGAGCACGCCGGCACCGTCAAGGTCGGAGGGCATGTCGTCAAAGAGGGCGACATCATCACAATGGACGGCTCGACTGGAAAGGTCTACCTCGGCGCCCTCAAACTTATTGCTCCCGAGGTGAGCGGCGCCTTCGGCGAACTGATGGGGTGGTGCGACGAGTTCCGGCGGCTCAAAGTCCGGGCTAACGCGGACAACCCGCGTGACAGCCGTCAGGCCATCGAGTTCGGCGCAGAAGGAATCGGCCTTTGTCGAACAGAGCATATGTTCTTTGAGATAGACCGCCTTCCGATCGTCCAAGAACTCATCTTGACCAAAGACGATGCCGTGCGCCAGTCGTGCCTCGACAAGCTGGAGAAGGTCCAGCAGGGTGATTTCGAGGGCATCTTCGAAGCGATGGAAGGCAGGCCGGTGACGGTGCGACTGATCGACCCGCCGTTGCACGAGTTCTTGCCGTCGCTCCAGACGTTGATCCGCGAGACGACCGAACTCCAGACGCGTCTGAACCTCCAGCCTGCCAACGACAGCGACAAGGGCAAGTTGGCCGAGAAGCTCAAGCTGCTCAGCGAGGTCGAGACGATGCACGAGCAGAACCCGATGATGGGTCTGCGAGGCGTGCGTCTGTCGATCATCCTTCCCGGATTGGTGGTCATGCAGACCCGCGCGATTCTGCAAGCGGCGGCAAAGCTGACCAAGGCGGGCAAGAAGGTCTTCCCGGACATCATGATCCCCCTCGTCTCGACGGTGAACGAGTTGCGTCTCGTCCAGGGCCAACTCGAAGCAGAGGCTAAGGAGATCGTCAAGCGGGAAGGAATTGAGGTTCCCTACACGTTCGGGACGATGATCGAGATTCCTAGGGCGGCCCTGACCGCTTCTGAGATCGCCGAATACGCCCAGTTCTTCAGCTTCGGCACGAACGACCTGACGCAGATGACATTTGGCTTTTCACGTGACGACGCAGAAGGGAAGTTCCTGCAGAAATACGTCGAAAACAAGATCTTGCCGACCAACCCGTTCGAGTCGATCGACCAGGCAGGCGTCGGCCAGTTGATGCGGATGGCGGTCGAGAACGGCCGCAAGACCCGTGACGGTCTCAAATGCGGTATCTGCGGCGAGCACGGCGGGGATCCCGAATCGATCTACTTCTGCCATGCGATCGGACTGGACTACGTGTCCTGTTCGCCCTTCCGGGTGCCGATCGCCAGGCTCTCCGCCGCCCAAGCGGCGATCCGCGAGCGGGTCATGGTCAGCCTGGACAAATAGTTGGGAAGCACGAAGAAAATGAAAATCGGATTACAGCTGTACACCTGTCGGGATCTGCTCGACGCAGACCTCTGGGGAGGGCTCGACAAGATCGCGTCCGTCGGCATCAAGCACGTGGAGACCGCCGGACTTTACGGTCACTCTGCCGCCGAGATCAAGAAGGGCTTCGACGACCGTGGGCTCAAGGCGACCAGCATGCACGTCGGTATCGACGAATGTAAGGAGAAGTTCGATCAGACGGTCTCCGACGCCAAGACCCTTGGCGCGGAGACGGTCGTCGTCCCCTGGATCGACATCAAGCGGTATCCGAACGGCTGGCCCGAGTTCGCCGGGCACTTGAACGAGCTCGGCTTCAGGTTTGCCGGACAAGGGCTGAAGTTCGCTTATCACAACCACGACTTCGAGTTCGCGCCCATCGGAGACACGTATGGGTTCGAGCTCTTATGGCAGCATGTCGACCCCAAGCTGGTGCACGCGGAACTCGACCTCGCCTGGGTCACGAAGCCGGGTCACAGCGCGGTCGATTGGATCAACCGATTGAACGGCCAAGTCGTCCTCGCTCACTTCAAGGACATCACGCCAGACAATGTGTTGGCGGACGTGGGGTCGGGCCGGATCGAATGGAAGTCGGTGATCCAGGCTTGCAGGGACGCCAAAGTCGAGTATGCGGTCATCGAGCATGACGATCCTGGCGACGCCATCAAGTCGATCACCTCGAGCCACGCCTACTTGACCGGCCTTGGCTTGACGGACTAAATGGGCCGTGTCCTCGCCCTGGATCTGGGCGGCGTCGTCCTGCGGATCAACCACACGTGGCAAGAAGCGGCAGCAACCGCCGGTGTCACTCTGGGGCGTCCCGAGAACGGCGGCGGCCTTAACGACTTCGCGCCAATCCACGCCTTCCAAAAGGAAGACATCGACTACCAGGTGTATACGGACGCGCTGGCTTCCTTCCTCGGTGTTTCGATCGAGGACGCACGGAAAGTGCACGAAGGCATCTTGATCGGGCCATACGCGGGCTCGTCCGAGCTCGTCGATTGCGCCAAGGCGGCGGGGATCATGGTGGGCGTCCTCAGCAACACGAACCGTCCGCACATCGAATATTGCCTGGCCGAGTTTCCTGTCTGTGTGGCCGTCGACTTCTTTGGCACGTCGTACGACGCGGGTGCCAATAAGCCCGAGCCAGAGATTTTCCAGTGGTTCGCCGACAAGGTCTACGCATCGCCGGACGAGATCGCCTTCTTCGATGACAGCCAGGTCAATGTGGATGCTGCCGCCCAATCGGGTTGGCGAGCCTATGCTGTCGATCCGAAAGGCGACCCGCCTTCGTCCATCAGCAGAGTGCTGGCGGACATGGGATGGCTCTAGCCAGACGGTTCAATCGTGACTGGCGATGAAGACGAAGATGATGCTCCAAGCTGCTTCGATGATCATTGAGAAGGCGAATTGCAAGCTCAATGGCATCGCGTAACCGCACAGCAGCACCGGCGGCCAGAACAGCCAACACAGGACGAGCCCAGGCATCACCCTGGTCCGGTACCAGTTCTGGCCAAAGGCCTGGGCGAACCGGGAGAACGAGAAGCCGGCCGCACGCCAGTCGAACATAGCCGTCGCGAAGGGGATGCTCAGGAACGGCGAGAACACCAATTGGTCGATCAAGGTCTTCTTGATGACGGTCGTCGGGTCGCTGCCATGGCCGACGGTCGCCGCGAGCCCGAAGTAGAACTGGTCTACGAACAGCGCGACTATTGAGTAGACAAGCGCTGTGAAGGCGACCTTGCCTGCCCAACTTGCGTTCAGTCTGCCCAGGCGACCCGTGAACGCCTTGGCCATTTCTGGCATCAGGCCGCCCGCGACAGCCCCTGTCACAAGAACCCCGATGATGCCCGAGTCGGCCTTGAGCGCCGCGATCGCGTCGGCAAAGGCCCGTGTGTGCGCCTCTCGGTAATAGAGCCATGCCATGAGGGCGGCGGCAAGCCACACAAAGACGATCGGCGGCCAATTGGCGCGGAACGACTCCGCACCTGGGCGAAATACCCGACGCCAGCCAGGCCCTGGATCGGCTACGGCGCCCAGGTGCCCTCGAAGACGGTTTCCGCCGGGCCGGTCATCAAGACGTGTCCGGACTCTAGATAGTCGATATCGAGGTCGCCACCTGGCAGGCTGACGACGCACGACCTCTCAGTGTGGCCGTTGACGTACGAAGCGACCGCGCTTGCGCAAGCCCCTGTCCCGCAGGCGAGGGTGGCACCCGCGCCTCGCTCCCACGTGCGTTGCCGGATGTGACTGCGCTCCACGACCTCGATGAAATGGACGTTGACCCGCTGGGGAAACGCCTTGTGCTGCTCCAAAGCCGGACCCCAGACGTCGAGGGGCACCGACCGGGCATCCTGTACGAAGATCACGAGGTGGGGGTTGCCCATGGACACAGCGGTCCCCCGAAGTCCCTCGAATCCGAGATCGACGTCTCTAAACGGTGTCGGGGCGTCTGGGGCCAGACCGATCTCCACATTGTCCAACCGTGCCGACCCCATATCGACGCGGACTTTGCCGCCACCGACTACCTCCACGACCAACCGCCCGGCACCGGTCTCAACTGGAACGCTTGAATCGGTGGTGATGCCTTTGTCACGGACAAAGTGGGCGTAACAACGGATCCCGTTGCCGCACATCTCACTTTCAGAACCGTCCGGGTTCCACATTCGCATAGCGAGTCGCTCGCTGGTTCCCGGGGCGGCGACGATGAGACCGTCGCCACCGATGCCCTTGTGGCGATCGCAGACGTCCCTGGCGACCCTAGCCAAGTCAAGCTTGGAAAGATCCTGATTGAAACCGTCTACCATCACGAAATCGTTGCCGATCCCGTGCATCTTGGTGAATGCGATCACTCTTCGTGTGGCGCTTCTTCGCGCGGATGGTGCTCCTCACGCCCGCCGATCTGCTTCGTGGGAACCACGCTGGTCACCGCGTGCTTATAGACAAGCTGGGTCGGTTTTCCAGGAGTGTCCAGGAGGACAGTGAAGGCGTCGAATCCGCGGACGAGCCCGCGGAGTTGGACTCCGCCCATCAAGTAGATCGTGACACCAATGCCCTCTTTTCTGACCTGGTTCAAGAACATGTCTTGGAGATTGATTGATTTAGCCATTTGATTCTTTTGACTCCAGACTTTCCAGTCTCGAACAAACGTACGCGAGGGCCCTGTCGAAATCAGGCCGGCTACCTTCGGGCAGATTCAAGAACTCGATTCTCGGCTCACGTCGCAGCCAGGTCTTTTGACGCCTGGCGTACTGCTTCGTGGCCGTGACAATACTCTCCCTTGCTTCCTCTGCCGAAACCTCGCCCTCGAGATGCTTGACGAGTGTGTGATACCCGATGGCCCGCATGCCAGGGTCCTCTGGACTTACTCCCCGTGCGAGTAGTGATCGCACCTCTTCGATCCAGCCCCTCGCCAGCATCTCGTCGACTCGGTTTTCAATTGAGGCCGGATGCCATGTTCCTAAGGGCCAAGTCGCGAATTTTCTGATAGAAAACGCCGGAAGCTCAATCTTGAGTGGCGGGCCGGGCGAGAGAGCCCGCTCGATCGCGCGACGCACGCGGACGGGGTTGGCAAGATCCGTTTTGGCGTGGGCTATGGGATCGAGCCTCATCAACTCGTCCACCAGGTGCGGGAGACCCTTCGCGGCTTCATCGTCCGCCAACCTCTGACGCAGGGCGGGATCGGCTGGGCCGGCGAGGCTCTCATACCCCTCGAGCAGGGCGCGCATGTAGAACCCCGTCCCACCGACGAGCACGATGTCCTTGTCCTCGTCCCAAGCCGTCCACAACACCTCTTGGGCCAATTGGATCCATTGGACGACCGAAAAATCTTGCGCTGGCTCGACGAGGTCGAGAAGCTCATACCGAGACTTTTCTCTAGGTTTGGCCGTGCCGATGTCCAGTCCTTTGCAGACTTGAAAGGCGTCGGCGTTAACAATCCGGGTGTCACGACGGTCAGCCAGGCTCTCCGCCAGCCACGTCTTGCCGCTAGCCGTCGGCCCGTAAATTGCCACGAGCCAGGGTGCCCGGCTCATAAGGGGCGCTTAAGCCCCCCCCACGCTGGTTCCGACCGATGACTGGTGGAATTCAGCGCGGGGAGGCGGGCCGCAGAAGGCACCTTACTTGGCAAGGAGGGCTTCGACATCCTTTCGGAACTCGTCGAAGTGGCTCGGGTCATAACCGATCTTGTAGGTGTGGACGTTCCCCGCCTTGTCGATCACGTAGACCGTCGGGATACCGGTGATGCCGTAGCTCTCGAAGTTCGTGCGCTCACCATAGGCGACCGGCCAGGGGATCTTGTGTTCGGCGATGAATTCCTTCATGTGGTCGAACTCAGTGTCCTTCGCCATGTCGCGCTTTTGGGTGTTCTCCTTCTTGTAGTAGCCGTAATAGGTGGTCACTCCCACGACTTCAAGGCCTTTTGGATGCAGGTCGGCGTAGAGCTTCTCCATTTCGGGGAAGGACGCGATGCATGGGCCGCACCAGTGGGCGAAGAAATCGACAATCACGACACGGCCCTTCCAATCTGAGAGGCCCTTGAAGTCACCGATCGACCGCTCGACGTCCAGCTTCGGAGCCACAGAACCGACCACTGACATCATAGTGATCTGGGAACTCGCTTGTCGCCGATAGGGCGATCCCTCCGGTAAGTCTGCCAAGGCCTTCTTGAGGACGGCGAGCGCCTTGTCCTTCTGGTTGGCTTTGACCAGTAGGTCGGCCCGGGCAGATGCCAAGTTGAACCGGGACATCTGGGTGACCTGAACCGCTTGCTTTTCGTAGTTCGCCCGCAACGACGCATCCGCGGGTGGCACTCCAGATCCAATGACCGTGGCAGGGATGCTGCCGTCGGGTGCCTTGGCCCCCGCCCGGAGTTTCCGCGCCGCCATCATGCGGTCGGCGTAGGCTTTGGGGTCTTCTACGACGATCTTCTTCTCCACGGTGTCGAGGAGCCGGAGGGCGCTTCCAGAACCGAGCTTGGAGGCTACGGTGTCAACAAACTCGTACTGGACTTGCGAGACGACTTCGCTAGACTGGGTTGCGTCAGCCGGCCGAAGCTGAGAGATCGTGCGAGAAAGGTTCTTGGCGTCGCCGAGATTGTTGTAGGCGCCGGCCAATGTCATTTGGGCGCGGAACTGCTCCTCTTGGCCCGGCTTGGTCGCAAGATACTTCTCACACAAGATGACGACGTCCTTGTCCCTTCCGGCTTCGGAAAACAGGTTCGTCCAATCCATCGCCGACTTCCCGTCGATCTTGCTCACATCGACGTCTTTGGTCAGTTCAATGGCTTTGTCCTTGAGCTTGCTGCGATAAGTCTCTGCATCGAGTTTCGCGCCAGACTTACGCATGTCGTTTAGCAAGCCCTGGGCGTAGGTCGAGAATGCGGTTCGCGCGGAGCTGGCGTCGGGTGGAGCCTGGCAGAACCCAATGCTGACAATAGCGAGAGAGGCGGCAAGAATCGCGGTCAGTCTCATCACCGCTATTGTAACTCCTACGGGCGAAACACTGAGGCTTTGTCGCACGATCGTCCGGTAACCTTGCCTGAATGCTCGTCATGGCGGCTGTGTTGACCTTGGCGTCCCCCACGACAATGGATGCACGCCGATCGGATTGGCGGGTCGGCCCCGTCGTCTACCAGGTCTTCGTCGACCGCTTTGCTCCTTCCGACCACTTGGATGCCAAGCGGGGCCAATATGCAGCCCCTCGAAAGCTGATGCCCTGGAGTCAGACACCCGTCGGCAAGGCATACGACCCTGCCACCAAGCACTACGGGCATGAGTTGGAGTTTTGGGGAGGCGATCTCGACTCCCTCAAGGGAAAGCTGGCCTACGTCAAGGGGCTAGGGGTGGACGTGCTCTACACGACGCCGATCTTTCAAGCGTTCACCAACCACAAGTACGACACAGAAGACTATCGGCGGATCGACCCGCAGTTTGGTGAACTCTCATCGTTCAAGTCGCTGACGTCCGCCGTCCACCGGCGGGGTATGAGGCTTGTCCTCGATGGGGTGTTCAACCACATGGGGGCGACATCCACGTTCTTCAAACAGGCTCTGAAGGAGCTGGGAAGCACATATCGGCACTGGTTCCGAATCGACCCGAAGTACGCTGGCGGGTACCAAGGTTGGTCGGGAGTAGCGGGCCTGCCCGTGCTCAATACGAGCGACCGTTCACTGGCCGACTACCTTTGGCTCGACCGCGACAGCGTCGTCAAGCATTGGCTGCGCGAGGGCGCCGACGGCTGGCGGTTGGATGTGGCCTTCGACCTGGGGCCGTCGATTGTCTCACAGATTCGTACGTCAGCGCATCAGGCCAAACCAGGATCTCTGGTCGTCGGGGAGGTCAGCGGCTATCCATCGGGTTGGCAGAACGACCTTGACGGTGTCTTCAATTTCTATTCGCTCAACGTCGGAGTCGAGATGCTCAATGGCAATATCAGCGGCGGCCGCGCCGGAAAGATGTTGGAGCGTGCGGTGGATGACGCCGGGATCGACCACCTGCTCCGGTCGTGGATCCATATCGACAACCACGACACGCCACGCGCCGCCGACCAGCTTCCGAACCAAAAGGATCGCAACCTGGCATTTGCCATGCAATTCACGTTGCCCGGCGCTCCGGTCGTATATTACGGTTCCGAACTCGGCATGACGGGCAAGGGCGACCCGGAGTGTCGGGCGCCCATGCGGTGGGATCTCGTCTCTCCGTCGAATCCGACCCTGTCATTCGTCGGCCATCTCTCACGGCTACGGCGACGTCTCCCGGCTTTGCGTATCGGCGACTTCAGATTGTTGGACACAGACAAGCTGTTGGCCTATCTCAGGGTCACGGACCGGGCTTTAGAGACCGTCATGGTCGTCGTGAACCCTCTGGACGCAAAAGTCAGCGAGACGATGGACTTTCGCGACGGAAAGATCATGAGTTGGGGCGAGATGCAGGACATCGAAGGAGGACGCTTGGTGAGGGCGGTGACCGGCCTGGTAAGGGTGGAGATGCCGCCAAAGTCGGTGGCCATCTTTGTGCCGGTCGACCGCCGGGCAAACGGCTATTCCCAGTACGACCGTTCGTCTGGTTATGCGCGTGGCCACGCGGCGTGCGGCTGTGCTAATTTATCAGCCAATGCCGAAGGTGACATTGGAAGTGTGCTGTGGTTCGGTCGACGAGGCGTTGTCTGCCCACAAGTACGGCGCCGACAGGATCGAGCTTTGTTGCGGACTAGCTGTCGGTGGTCTGACACCCTCGTTGGGAATGCTTGAGGAAGTCAAGTCTTGGGCCGCCTATCCGGTCATGGCGATGGTCCGGTCACGCGAGGGAGGCTTTGACTATTCGAACGACGAGTTCGTCACGATGGTTCGGGACGCGAGGATCTTACTTGACCATGGCGCCGACGGTATCGTGTTTGGCTTCGTGAGTGAAGGGAAGGTCGACGCCGATCGGACCGCTCGGATGGTCGGCATCGCCGATGGGGTACCGACGATGTTCCATCGTGCCTGCGATGCGACAGATGACATCTTTGCGACCTTGGAGACTCTCGCCGGGTTGGGGGTCACTCGCATGCTGACCAGCGGCCAAGCAGGCGACGCTGCGAAGGGGGTCGAAGTGATCTCCGAGTTGCAACTGCGTGCCAGGGGACGAATCCAGGTCCTTCCTGGCGGCGCGATCGAGCCACACAATGTCGTGGACCTGGTGCGAAGGTCGGGAGTCGACCAGGTGCACTTCGCGGCGCGGGACGACGCTGATTCTGGGGGTTACGCCGGTGTGTCGGAGGCAAAACCCAACCCGGCTATGATAGACGGCATGAGGCAGGCCCTGCTCGCGGCGGGTTACGCCTAGGCAAACCTTGCCAGAGAAGCACCGACGAGCTTTGAAAAGAGTTCCGCCTCCGCGGCCGGGCCCGAGCATCCGACGACGCATACCAGGCTTCCTTTGACGAAAACCGGGGTGCACACGAGACCGTAACAGTGACGGCAGTTTCTGGAGGCCCCGCCCTTCCGCAATGCGTCGCAATTCGATGCGTCCAAAGCCAAGGACGTCGGCGGAAGGGAGTCGACCGGCCAGTAGCAACGCACGACGACCTCGCCGCGATTCGTGCTGGGGATAGCGACAAAACCCCTCGCGCCGACGAGGTTCGGGCCCAAATTCTGGCAGACTAAATCGACGTCGGCGGCAGAGGAGCATCGGGTCAGTTCCAGAGCGAAGCTCCCCCAGTCCGGGCCAGTGCCGTCCCCTTCCGTTGGGGCGTCATCAGTCGCGTCTGAGAACCCAAGGGCCAATCCAAGGCTTGAGGACGTGGCCCAAACATCAAGCTCCCGACCACCCGACATGGTGACTCTTGAAGCACCGGCCTGGTTCGGCACGTCGGTCGTGAAAAGAGCGTCCCACCTAACGCCGGTGGGGTCGGAGCCCAAGAGCTCGCTCAGCGACGCGTTCGCGGCCAGGAAACGCCCTTTGTCGACCAGCGCAAACGCGTGAGCCCTTTCGCCCGACTCCGTCGCGACTGTCGCCCAAGCCTTGCGAAGCTTCTTTTTATCAAGTGGTCCGCTGGCCATGATGCCCCTTCAATTGCGGTCCGCGAGGACCTTGCGCGCCGAATCCTCATAAAGTCAAACCTTGGGTGTGGCTTCTCCCTCTCCAACCCGGCCGGCCGTAGCGCTTTGACGCGTCAACGGTCAGCCTTCTTTGTGACACAAGTAACGGACGGATGACGCCAGTGACGTTACGAGAAATCATGAGAACCAGGCAGAAATCAGCCAAATCTGCCTGAGATATAGTCCTCAGTCTTCTGGTTCCTGGGGTTCAAAAAGATATCTTGGGTGGCCGCAAACTCTACGACCCGCCCCTCCATGAAGAACGCTGTGACGTCGCTCGTGCGCTGCGCCTGCTGCATGTTGTGGGTGACGATGATGATCGTGTAGTTGTCTTTGAGTTCGATCATCAGGTCTTCGATCCGCGCCGTGGCGACTGGGTCGAGGGCAGAGCATGGCTCGTCCATGAGGATGATCTCGGGGTCGACGGCGATGGTCCTGGCGATACAGAGCCTTTGCTGTTGGCCACCTGACAAGCTGAGGCCGCTTTGGTGGAGTTTATCCTTGACCTCGGGCCAGAGCGCTGCCTTTGAGAGGCATCTCTCGACGATCTCGTCTAGGTCGGGCTTGCGTCGGATCCCGTGGATCCTAGGTCCGAACGCGATGTTGTCGTAGATCGACATGGGAAACGGGTTCGGTTTTTGGAAAACCATGCCCACGGACTTCCGCAACTCGACGACGTCGACTTCAGGCCCGTAGATGTCGTGGCCGTCGATCGTCACTTTTCCCGTCAACTTGATCCCGTCGATGAGGTCGTTCATGCGGTTTATGCAGCGCAGGAACGTCGATTTGCCACAGCCGGAGGGGCCGATAAGGGCCGTGACTTGACGTGGCTCGGCGACCAGGGAGACGCGGTGGAGAGCTTGGGTCGAGCTGTAATAGAAGTCCACGTCGGAGGCTTGCACCCTGCCGACGGTGTTCGCTTGCGGATGTTCTGCTACTAGCGCCACCAATGCGAATTGTGACAGTTGGTCCGCTCTATATGGGCCGACATGCCGTCTAAGGGTGCGCTATCGCAGCTTGGCGGAGGGCGTGGTCGGCCAGCACGAGCGCGACCATCGCTTCGACCATGGGCACAGCGCGTGGAAGGACGCAAGGGTCATGGCGCCCTTTCCCCTTGATGGTCGTGTTCTCATGGCGGACGTCGACTGTGTCCTGCTCGTGCATGACGGTGGCTACCGGCTTGAAGGCGACCCTCATCGTCACCGGCATGCCGATGCTGATCCCACCCTGGATGCCGCCGCTGTCGTTCTTAGTTGTCGTCACCTGCTTGGCCCGGTCGGCCCGATAGGGGTCGTTATGTTGGGTTCCACGGAGCAACGTTCCCGCGAACCCGCTCCCGATCTCAAAACCCTTGCTGGCCGGTAGGCTCATAAGAGCCTTGGCGAGGTCTGCCTCAAGCTTGTCGAACACTGGCTCGCCCCATCCGCTGGGTACCCCACGGGCGACGCATCGCACGCATCCGCCGACTGAGTCACCCTCTTTCCGCACCTGTTCGATCAGTTCGACCATTCGGGCCGCGACGACGGCATCCGGGCAACGCACGATCTGGGCCTCGACCTGGGCGAGCGTGACGGTCAGAGGGTCGATCTCGGCCTGGATCGCCTGGACGGAATCCACCCAGGCGACTATCTCGACACCGTGTCGGATGCGTAAGAACTCCTTCGCTATGGCCCCGGCGGCGACCCTGCCGATCGTCTCGCGGGCAGACGCCCGGCCGCCCCCGCTCCAAGCCCGGACGCCGTACTTCTGGTCATAGGCGAAATCCGCGTGGCTGGGCCGGTACTTTTCCTTGATCTCATCGTAGTCCCGTCCGCGCTGGTCGTTGTTACGGACGAGCATGGCGATCGGTGTGCCCAGTGTCAGGCCGTCCAACACCCCGCTTAGGATCTCGACGGTGTCGGACTCCTTGCGCTGGGTGACGAGCTTGCTCTGGCCGGGTCTCCGACGGTCCAGTTCCTTCTGCACGACCGATTCGGTCAGAGGAAGGAGGGAAGGGCATCCGTCGACGACGACGCCGACTGCGGGGCCGTGCGACTCGCCGAAGGTGCTGACGCGAAAGAGAGTCCCGGTGACGCTCGACATCAGGCCAGGGCCTCGATCCTCTTGGCCAACTCGATGTCCATGGGAGTGACACCGCCCGCGTCGTGGGTGCTCGTCTCAACCTTGACGCTCGGCCATGTCAATGTGAGGTCAGGGTGGTGGTCCATCGCCTCGGCCGCTTGGGCGATCGCGACGGTGAAGAGGACGCCGTGGGAATACGACCTGTTCTTGAAGGTCTTGGTCAACTTCCCGTCGACGACCTCCCATCCAGATAGGCCCGAGAGGGCAGACTTCAGCTCAATTTGATCCAATACCTGGCGTCTTGGCACGTCTTCACCCGATCCCGCTAAGGTGGGCCCAGCTTACCGGATGGGCCTCTCAAGGGCTTCGGTACACTGACCCCCGAGAGAGAAGCAGGCACCCGCCAACGGCGACGGGCCCAGGATCCTCACGATGAGCATGACATCACCTGCAACCACTCGATTCGATCTTTCTACCGCCAAAATCGTCCACTACAACCTTTCCGCTCCCGAGCTCGTCGAGCACGCGATCCGTAACGGCGAGGGGGAACTGGCGGACAACGGCGCCTTCACCGCTATGACCCACAAGTACACGGGTCGGACACCAAAGGACAAGGTCACCGTCCGCGACGCGACGACCGAGGATAAGGTTTGGTGGGACAACAACATCTCGGTCTCGCCCGAACAGTTCGCTTACCTCCGAGCGAAGGCGGTGAAGAGCGTCAAAGACAAGACGCTTTACGTTGTCGACACATACGGCGGCGCAGACCCGGCCCACCGGATCAAGGCGCGGTTCATCGTTGAAAAGGCGTGGCACGCCCTGTTCATCAGGGCACTGTTGATCCGTCCCACAAGGGATGAGCTCAAGAGCTACGAACCGGATTGGACGGTGCTTGACATGTGCACCGAGACTTGCGACCCCAAGGTGGACAACACACGCGGCGACGCTGTTATCGCCCTCAACATGACCGACCGAGAGCTCGTCATCATGGGCACCCAATATGCCGGGGAAATGAAGAAGTGCGTGTTTACGATCATGAACTTCCTCTTGCCTTTGAAGGGGGTCATGAGCATGCACTGCTCCGCCAACATTGGCCCGGCTGGGGACACTGCGTTGTTCTTTGGACTCAGTGGCACCGGCAAGACGACTTTGTCGGCCGACCCCAACCGGGCACTGATCGGAGACGATGAGCACGGCTGGACGGACGAAGGCGTCTTCAATATCGAGGGCGGCTGTTACGCGAAGTGCATCAAGCTCAGCAAGGAGGGAGAACCGCAGATTTGGAACGCGATCAGATTTGGATCGGTCCTTGAAAATGTGATGCTTCTGGACGACCGCGTCCCAGACTACGACGACTCGTCCAAGACCGAGAACACCCGTTGCGCCTACCCAGTTGAGTACATCGAGGGGGCGGTGCACCCAAGCGTCGGCGGACACCCTAAGAACATCTTCTTTTTGACCTGCGACGCCTTCGGCGTCCTACCTCCGATCAGCAAGTTGAACCCGGCCCAGACGATGGACCACTTCCTGAACGGTTACACCGCAAAGGTCGCGGGCACCGAGGCGGGAGTATCGGAGCCAGAAGCGACGTTCAGCGCGTGCTTCGGACACCCGTTCCTGCCTTTGCCGCCTAAGGTGTACGCCGAGCTCCTGAAGGAAAAGGTGCGCAAGCACGACGTGTCCGTCTGGCTTGTGAATACAGGCTGGACAGGCGGACCATACGGCGTGGGCCATCGGATGTCCTTGAAACACACCCGTGCTCTGTTGCACGCGGCCCTGGACGGTTCGCTGGACAAGAGCGAGTTCCAGACCGAGCCGATCTTCGGGTTGTCTGTGCCGCAAAGCTGCGAAGGTGTGCCGAGTGACGCCCTGCATCAGCGCGAGACGTGGGCCGACAAGTCAGCTTACGATGCCAAGGCGGTCGAAGTCAGGACAATGCTGGAAAAGAACCTGGAGAAGTTCCGGTAACCAAAGCGGGAACTTACTTCTTTGGCGAGTCAGGATACTTCGGACTGATGTCCAGCCATTTGAAGCGGCTGACCGGCATCCAGATAAACCAGGCCTTGCCGACGATCGATTCACGAGGCACCAGACCCCATGCGCGGCCGTCATACGATCCGTTGCGGTTGTCACCCATGAACAGGTAGTAGCCAGGCGGAATCTTGGCTGGAGGAGCTTCCTTCAGGCGTCGTTGCATTTCCGGGTCTTCTGTCCGATATTCCGGCGCCAGGTTCTGCATCTGCCTCGGCGCGTCAAATCCAGCGTAGTCGGTGAAGCCGTCCATCATTTGCACCGGCCATGGTTTGCCGTCGATGATCGCGAGCTTCCAATCGGGAAGCTTCTCATTCGGCCAGTCGGCCTTTGGCATGACCTCGTCCATGTTGTTGTGCGGGCCAGGCAAGGTGTAATCGACGTAGGGCTCGTCCAACGCCACACCGTTGCGATAGACGATTTTGTCCTTGAGTTCGATGATGTCGCCCGGCTTGCCGATCAATCGCTTGATGTAATCGGTGTCCTCCGGGCTTTCGTTGCCAACAAGCCCTTGTTTCGGTGGTTTGAAGACAATGATGTCTCCGTACTGTGGGTCGCTCACCCGATAAACCCACTTGTTCGCCACGATGTAGTCGCTCAGGCGGAGCGTGTCCACCATCGACCCTGAAGGGATGACGAACGTCTGGATGGCGAAAGGCCGGACCAACATAAAGACGACGATGGCCGAATAGACCACCGCGTCAGAAAACTCGTTGATGTACTGTGCGGCCTTATACGAACCGAATCGCTGATGGAGCGGCGTCTTGGTCAGGTAATTGAAAAGCAAGACACGTATGGCCGTGCCGATCGCTGCAAAGATGACGATCTTGCTGATCGGTGCCCGCGCCAGCTTGTCGATCCACTGGATGGCCCCCGACGTTTGAGCTTGTGCGACTAGAGACCAGAGGGGAAACACAGGGATCAGCGCTTCTCTTCGATCCTGGCGGCTTTGCCGACTTTGTCGCGGAGATAGTAGAGCTTCGCCCGTCGGATCTTTCCGTGGCGGAGCACTTCAAACTTCGCGATGTTGGGAGAGTGTAGCGGGAAGGTCCGCTCGACACCCACGCCGTTGCTGATCTTTCGGACGGTGACGTTCCGGTCGATCCCACCATGGCGCTCGGCGATCACGAGGCCTTCAAATATCTGGATACGTTCTTTGCCGGCTTCACGCACCTTGACGTGCGCCCGCACGGTGTCGCCGGGCCGGATGTCCGGCAGATCGTCCTTGAGAAAAGGCTGGACGACGCTATCGAGGATCGCCTGTTTCGACATGGCTTCAAAAACCTTCTAACGCGGTTGTCGGTCGGTACAGGGCAACGGCCCAGGAGTGCCGACCAAGACACCCACGGAGCCAGGATTATAACAGATCGATATCTTCGCCGCGTAGGCCCGCTCGTGCGAAGAGGTCAGGCCGATGCCGACGGGTTCTGACCATCTGCTGCTGCCTTCGCCATTTGGCGATCGCGCCATGGTCGCCGGACATGAGCACAGGTGGGACGGCGAGGCCCTGCCATTCAGCGGGCCGTGTGTAGAGAGGGAAGCCAAGCAGGCCGTCGGAGTGGCTGTCGTCCTCATGGCTGGCGGGGTCGCCGAGAACCCCTTCTCGAAGCCGGACGACAGCGTCCGCCATGACCAGGGCAGGCAGTTCACCGCCTGTGAGGACGTAATCTCCGATTGTCAAGCAGTGGGTCGCGAGCTTTAGGCGCACGCGTTCGTCCACGCCTTCGTAGTGTCCGCAGATGAAGATGACGTCCTCGTTGGTGGCGAGTTCGCGCGCGTGCGACTGAGTGAACTGGTCACCGGCCGGATCGGTCAGGACGACCGCGGTCTCAGGCCCGGGCCTAAGGCTTGCCAGCGCTCCGGCCACGACTGGGGCCATCATGACCATGCCTGGCCCACCGCCGTAGCTGCTGTCGTCCACTGTCCGATGTTTGTCCGTCGCGAAGTCGCGGGGGTTCGACGTTTCGAACCGGACCAACCCGGCGGCGGCGGCCCGCGACAGGATGCTGTGACCCACTGCCTGATGGATCATCTCAGGGAACAAGGTCACAAACGCCACGCGCATTTCGCAAGGAGTGTAACCGACTGGTATTCTCCTCGGCACAAGTGAACGTCCCCAACGACCTCAAGTACACCAAGTCGCACGAGTGGGTGCGACTCGAAGGCGACATCGCCACGATCGGCATCACCGAGCACGCGCAGTCCGAACTTGGCGACGTCGTTTACGTTGATTTACCGACGCAAGGGCGAGTTCTTGCCTTGGACGAGACGTTCGGCACGGTCGAAAGCGTGAAGACCGTCAGCGACCTTTATGCCCCGGTCGCGGGGGAAGTGACCGACGTCAACGGATCACTGACGGCCCAGAGCGAGCTTGTGAACACTGACCCCTATGGGCAAGGGTGGATGGTCAAGATCAAGGTCGACGACACGGCCTCGGTCGCGGCGCTACTTTCTCCTGAAGCATACGCCGCGACGCTGGACGACTGACCGAGGCACTAGCCGCCCTTTACTTTGCCGAACCGAGCGCGAAGGGCCTTCTCTTCGTCGGACTTGAGCTTCGTGCTCCTTTTGAGAAGGGTCATGAACGCGTCGATCTCCTGCGGTTCGGCCGGACAGCCCATGTTCGTGAGCTTGCCGTCCGTTCCTTTGTAGCGAGAATCGGCGAGCCGACGCCCGTTCGAGCTGAGAACGACGTAGTACGGGATGCCCTGGTCCTTGCCGTCCCACTGTTCGAGCATCTTTTCGCCGCCCGGGTTTTCGAGCGACTTCTTGTCCCCGTTCTCAAGGACGTCCAGGTAAGTGACGACATATGCCCGGTTGATGACAGCCTTTACCTTGGGGTCTGAGAAAACCTCGTCCAGTTTCTTGCACCAACCGCACCACGAAGCGTGGAAGAGCACCAAGACGTCTTTCTTGGAGGTCTTCGCTTGGTCGCAGGCCTTGGCGATCACCTTGTCGGCGGGCATGGGCGCATCGCTCGGCGACCGGCCGGTTGCGCCAGACAGGCAGAACGGGGCTACGGCGACGGTCAAGAGCAGGGTTTTGAGCAGTGTCTTCATGGTCTTGTCAGTTTAGTGTACAGGTATCCGAGCGTCTTTTCCCATACCAACGGGCGCTCGTGCTCGCGACTGATCCCGTGGTCGGATCTTGGGAAGAAGAACTCGTCGAAGTGCTTGTCCTTGCGGATCATGAGTTCGGACAGTTGGACGTCGTCCTGGAATAGGACGTTGTCGTCGAGCATTCCGTGGATCATCAAGAGGTTGCCCTGCAGACCGTCGGCGTGGTCGACCGGCGAGCACTTCTTATAGACGGCTTCGTTGTCCTTCGGCAGGCCCAAACGGCGGCGTGTGTACCACTCGTTGTAGCTCCGCCAATTTGTGACGGCGGCTATGGCGACGCCGGTGTCGAAGGCACCCGGCTGGGTGAGCATGATCATGTCGGTAAGGAAGCCGCCGTAACTCCAGCCATAGACCCCGCACCTGTCCGGGTTCACATAGCCGAGCCCGACCAAGTATTTCTTGGCGGCCACGGCCTCCTCCGAGTCAATGACGCCCATCTTCTCGTAGTAGCCCGAATTGAACTCACCTCCCTGACCCCAGCTCGCCCGGAAGTTGACCTTCAGGACGACCATGTCCAATTCGTTCGCGGCATAGTTCTCGTTGTATCCGCCCCAACTTTGTCGTGCGCTGTTCGCGTACATGTTGCTCAGGAAGGCGGGGTGCTTCTTGGTCTTGTCGATGCCTTTCTTGGTGATCAATGTTCCGTAGATAGTCGCGCCGTCCGGCCCCGGGAACGTGACTGGCGTGACGTCAGCCCACTCGATCTTGTCGAAGTCTTCGGTCTGACTCACGGTGAGTCTGGCCTCTTTGGGCTCCAAGGCGAACAGTTCGGAGTTCAGCGTCGGTTTGCTGGCGGAGGTCGCCATGCTCCGTCCGTCGTCACTGACGAGGGGTAAGGATGCGTCATCGAAGTTCGGTGCGGTCGTGCAACCGTCCTCATAGACGACGTGCTTCTTTGTCGTCCCGTCGGGTTCCAAAACCGTGACGTCTACCCAGAGCGGGTTGCGGTCAAGGGTGGCAAGGATGATCCGGTCGCTGTTCTTTGGGCGTTCGAATCCGGCTATGTCGAAATCCTTGGCGAACACCTTGTCTACCTTGCCGCCAAACGGGCTGACCGACATCAGGCTGCGGTAACCGAATTTGCCGTCAAGGATGTCGGTAGTGAAGAGAATCTTCTTGCTGTCCCGCGTCCAGTCGAGTTTGCGGAAGTCGGGGATGTAGTTCTTGGGCGCCTTCTCGGTGTACGAGTCGACTCGAAGTGAGGACGAGGGTATAGCCGCGCTGATGGTCGCGGTCTTGAAGTCCTCGTCAATGTGGAAGAAGGCGAACCATCGGCTGTCCGGCGACCAGGCGTAGTCGGTGATCCAGGTGTAGCGCGGGATTCCGTTGACAAACTTCACAACCCCGCCTTCTGCTGGGACGAACCCTATGCGGATGTTCTGGCCCGCCTCGCCGATCCAACCGCGCCCGATGTTGACGACTTCGGCCCGATCCTTGGTGAAGTCCATCATCACCCCTTTGCCCTGCTTGGTGCTGTCGCTCCACTGCACAGCAAGCGTCTTGCTGTCGGGAGACCACCAGACCCCATCGATCGACTGGCCGCCTCCGCCCATGAACGTGAGTTGTTTGACCGCGCCGTTCGTGCGGTCCACTCGGTACACGTTGCCACCTCGGATGAACGAGATGTACTTGCCGTCGGGCGAGTACTGGGGCGAGGACACCTGCTCCTGGGTGTCGAACAGGGGATGGAAGTTCGATCCGTCCGGCTTGAAGATCCAAGTCCGACCTCGATATTGGGTCAAGATCTCCTTGCTGTCGGGCGACCACTGGTACCTGCCGATTCCTCCGTCATAGAGCGCCTGTTCATCTTTCTGTAGGGCCGTCCTCTTGTCCTCCTGTCGAGGAAACTGGGGCACGTCGGCGCTCTTTAGGATCTGCTTCGGCTTCCCGTTGGGGAAATCAAGGATCCAAACGTCTTTCATCCGTTGGCCGTCCTTGTTCCAACTGAACACAATGTGTCGGCCGTCTGGGCTCATTGCAGCGCCGCCAGGACTGCTTCCATTGATCAGCGGGTAGCTGCTGAGCCTGCGGATGCTGAAGCCCTTTGGAGGTGGAAGCTGGGCGAGCGAGACGGTCGTGAGGAGAAGACTGGCGGCAATGAGGACCGGCCTGGGACGCATGCCTCTCTATTTACCTACTTGGAAAGCAAAATTGATCCGTGTCGGTGAAAGTGTCTGTCCTGCTGGGCGGCGTGGAGTGCTCCGCGACGGTGCGCCGGTCTCGCCGCGCCAAGCTGGGGAGGATCCGCGCCTTGCACGACGGTCTGGAAGTCGTCTTGCCATGGGGGGCACCCGCGAGAGCAGCGGAGGCCTTGATGAAAGCCAACTCAGACTGGGTGTTGCGCCACACCCTGCGGATCATCAAAGAACTGCGGTCTTTCGATCCGGCACGGATTCTGTATGGTGGCGAAGAATGGCGCATTCACGTTGCGAGCGACGGCCCCACGTGGTCGGTAGATTCGGGCGAACGGACGCTTTCGATTCGGGCTGCGACGGTTCAAGCAGCTCGAAAGGTGGTCGCAAGGAAGTTCAAGGCCGAGGCGAAACTGAAGTTGTCCGCGTCGGCCTCCCGCTGGAGCAAGACGATGGGAGTCGAGTACACCGCCATCTCGGTCCGTGACCAAAGGAGCAAGTGGGGCAGTTGCAGTGCGCGCGGCGGGCTCAGCTTCAATTGGAGACTCGTCCTTGCCCCGCCAGAGGTCTTGCAGGCAATCGTCATCCATGAACTCGCCCATCTCGCCCACCTGAACCACGGCCCGGAGTTCTGGGTTCTGGTGGGCCGCTACGACCCGGGACACAAAGCCCATGAAAAGTGGCTAAAAGACCATCAAGGGCGCTTGATGGAGACGTTCTAGCCTGTATGATTCCGCCGGTCATGGACAAAGTCAGATGGGGCATCCTTGCGACCGGCGGCATCGCCGGGGCCTTTGCCCGGGGTCTCAAGAAGTCAAAGACGGGGACGCTCGTCGCAGTGGGTTCGCGGACCCAGGAGAAGGCCGACGCCTTTTGTGCCGAGCACGGGGGCCGAGGCCATGCAACCTACCAAGGGGTTGCTGACGACCCCGAAGTCGATGCGGTTTATATCGCCTCGCCTCACCACATGCACATGGAAGACACGATCATGTGCGCGAGGGCGGGCAAGCACATCCTGTGCGAGAAACCCTTCACCTTGAACACCGAGGAGACGGACAGGGCACTTGCTGCCGTCCGAGAGAACGACGTCTATTTCTGCGAGGCGTTCATGTACCGGTTCCACCCGCAGACCCAAGCGGTATTGAAGATGGTCCGCGATGGAGCGGTTGGAAAGGTTTGCCATGTCCGGGCGGAGTTCAGCTTTCAGGCTTCGAAGGACTGGGACAACTTTCGGACTTCGCGCGAGGTCGGGGGCGGCGGCATCATGGACGTCGGCTGCTACACGGCCTCGTACTCCCGCGCCATCGCCGGGTCTGAACCGAGAAGGGTCGAGTACGCCTTTGCTCCCGCTGGCGACGGTTACGACGCCTGGGGGACTGGCCTCCTTGAGTTTCCAGACGGCGTCACAGCCAGTATCGCCAGCGGGGTGCACCTCCAGATGGAGAACCAAGTAGTGGTCTACGGCGACGAAGGGCGTTTGGTAGTCGAGAGCCCGTGGTTCTGCCGGGGCCATGTGAAGCTTTTCAAGCGAGGCGTGGACGAGCCGGAGGTGTACGGCCCCTGGGATGTGGACGATCTCTATGCCAACGAGGCCGACGGCGTGGCGGCGGATATCGAGGTTCGGCAATCTCGCGCGATGTCCTGGGACGACACCCGAGGGAACATGAAGACACTTGACATGATCCGGGCGAGCAGCGGACTGGTCTTCGGAGGCGGCAAGTGATCCCCAAGTTGCTCGTGCCAGGTACCAGACATTCGGTGTCGAGGTTGATACTGGGCACTGTGCCGGTGACCACGGACCATCGGGTGAACTCGATCAAGCTCCTTGACGCCTATCACGAGTCGGGTGGCAACGCATTCGACTTCGCCTACATTTATCACGGCGGCAAAGGCCATGCGATGGTCGCGGAGTGGGCGGCGGCCAACGGTATACGAAATGAGCTCGTCTACTATGACAAGGGGAGCCACCCGTCAGACCGGCCAAAAGTGACGCCCGAGGACATCGAGTCGGACATGCGGGCCGATTTTGAGCGCCTCGGTCAGACCACGATGGAGTTCTGGGCGTTCCACCGTGACAACCGCGAAGTTGCGGTCGGACCTCTCGTCGACAAGCTCAACGAGTTGAAGAGGAGGGGCTGGGTCGACCAATGGGGTTGTAGCAACTGGCATGTCGACCGAATCGAAGAGTTCAACGACTATGCGGCATCAAGTGGACAACAAGGGTTCGCCGTGAACAACCCGAACCTGTCCCTCGCGACTGTGAACGAACCGATGTGGGCCGACTGCCACACCATCCCGCCGGATGAACGTTCGTGGCACGAGCGGACACAGTTCCCATTGTTCAGTTGGAGCAGTACCGGAGGCGGCTACTTCGCCGGTGCGGACAGTGACGACGTGCGACGTGTTTACGACAACGAAGAGAACCAGAGACGACGACAACGGGCGGCGCGGTTGGGCGGCGATATCGGAGTCACCGCCAACCAAGTCGCGTTGGCATGGACGCTCTGTCAGCCTTATCCGGTCTGGGCACTGATCGGCCCGGCGGACGTCGACCAACTCAAAGCCAACGTCGAGGCCTGTCAGATCAACCTGACCGGGGAACAACTCAGGTGGCTTGAAGAGGGGGACTAAAGGAATCCGCCTGAATCCCTAAGCGGTGGAAAGTTCCTGGAAGGGATCGGAGCAGAATGCAGCCGATAACCGTCAGGAAAGAGTGAAGGCCATGATACGCAAGCTCGTGTTTGTTTTGATCGCCATGCTGGCGACGTTTGTGTGGGCGGCACGCCAGGACGCAAAGATTGCACCGGGTGACAAGATCAAATTGAGTTGCGTTGAAGAACCCTCCTTGGATCGCGAGTACAAAGTCACCTCCGACGGCTACGTTTTGGTGGACTTCCTTGGCGCGGTCAAGGTCGAGGGGCTGACGGAAAGGGAGGCCGCCGCCAAAATCGCCGAGAACCTCGTCACACAGAAGATCGTGAAGTCTGCGACGGTCGATTTGGCCAAGGTGGGGACGACCCCAAACCCGGCGATCGGCGCGACACCTGTCGCAGCGTCTCCAGTCAAATTCCGGGGGGTGTGCGCCACGCAGGGAGAACTTGCCTATAAGCAAGGGCTGAGCTTGGGCGACCTCGTGCAGGCGGCGAAGCCGACATCGGAGGCCGACATGCACCGGGTCAGCATCACGTCTGTCAACGGGACGACGCGCGTCGTCGATTTTTCAGAGTACGACCCTGCCACCAAGGCCGGAGACATTCAGCTTGAGGCGGGCGACACCGTCACCTTTATTTCTCGGTCGCTCGCTGTGATCGGCAAAGTCAAGGTGGGTGGGGAGGTCGTGACGCCCGGCGAGTACGACTTGACCGAAGGGATGAAGCTGAAAGACTTCATCGACAAGGCCGGGGGGCTGGTCAGCGACGCAGAGCACGGATATTTAAGGCTCACACGGGTAGGTGACGCCGATAGAAAGCTGAAGTTGCCAGATGATCTTGATGCCAAGTTGATGCCCGGCGACACGATCACTGCGGACAAGGTGCTCCAGAAACTGGTCGTCAAGATAGACGGCTTTGTGCGGAGCGCTGGCGACGTTGAACTCACCGAGGGCTCGACGTTGACCGAAGCGCTCAAGACCGCCGGTGGAGCTACAGAGGATGCGGACTTGAGCAAGGTGCGAGTCTATATGCCAGACAGTGAGAAGCCTCGTGTGATAGACCTGAACGAGATCAGCCAGGGCTACACCGGAGACGTCGATATGCGCAAAGGAATGCGGATCGAAGTGCCGAACAAGCGCGGCAAACTCAGTAATGCTACGGTGAGGACAGCGGCGGGCGCGGCGATATTGTTCTTCCTGGTGGGGCTCTAGTCGACCATGTCCTGGGATCGGACCAAGGGTCGGCCTGAGCCGATCCGGGCTCTGAACCGCATCCACGAGATCGACAATGGGGAACCTTTGGTCGCCTTGGCGGAGGCCGCTCCGTCTGTCCGGGTCATTCGAAAGAGCGTGATCCCATACTTGCGGGAGACAGTCGCATCGAAGTTAGAAGCCGCGGCTAAGTCGTTGCCGGACGGGCGGTATCTTGGTGTGGTCGACGCTTGGCGGCCGTTCGAAAGGCAAAAGCTCATCTATGAGTGGATGTGGAACGCCTTGCACGAAGCCCGGCCAGACGTCCCTTTTGCGACCGCGCGAAGAATGGTGTGTCGGTTTGTCGCGCCGGTCGATCAAAAGGCCCCTCCAGGACACTGCACCGGCGGGGCCGTAGATGTCCACTTGATCGATGACAAGGGCAACGTGTTGGACGTCACGTCCCCGCACGCCCGGTTGAATGGCGCGCCGACGTACGTCTATGGTCTGACTCCAGAGGCACAGGGGAATCGATTCACGCTAGTTGAGGCGATGTTGGGAGCCGGTTTTAGCAACTGTCGGGACGAGTGGTGGCACTACAGCTACGGTGACGCGGGCTGGGCCGTGCGCTTTGGGTTGCCAGAGTGCGTCTACGGCAGGATAGACCTCTTGCCAGAAAGTCTTTTTGGTGCCCAGATGAAGGAGTGGGACAGGGCCGTCAAAGGCCGCCAGAACCCTTTCCTCCCCCCTTCACGGGAGCAAGGAAAGTCCTGAGGAAGTCGAGAGGCGGTCGTGGGCCACGGGGCCGGAAGGGTTTGGGTGACACCATGATCACGTCGATGGCCACCTCAACGTTGGGTCTGGTCGTCTGGACTGAGACCATCGATTGTCCGTTGAGGTCGACGTCACCGAGCTTGAACCACGCCAATCCCATTCCGTAGAAGCTCTTGGGCGGCTGGTTCAGAGTCCATGTCTGGCTCCCACACCTGACAATAACCGCATCACGGTCTTGCGGCGCCACCCGCGCGGACATCCAGACCTCGTTGGTACCGTTTACCCTGGGCAGGAACGGGAAGTTCACTGTCGCCCGTCCATCAACTCCCAACTTATCAGCTATGACCAGGACGTGGCCGTCGCTGGCGCCCGCCAGATCACCCCTGCTGGCAAAGAGCAGATCGGGTGTCTTGTCGGCCTCGATCCAGTTGTAGGGAGACGTCCGGACAGCCATCTTCGCCTGCATCTCCTTGAGGAGCCGGTATGACAGATCGGGTGACCTATCGAACCCGTCGACGATGTTCTTGATTTTGTAAAGGCCGTCGCCCTCGATGTCTGCGATCAGAGGAAGTTTATCGATGGCGGCGCGGACTTCGACGAGAGCTTCGCCGTAGTCGTCCACCGGAGTGGGCATGACGTCAAAACCGCGGATGATGAGTGGAGAGGGCGGCACTTGGATCTCGAGTACCTGCTTTCTCAGGTTCTTGACGACTTGACTGCCGTCGGTCGCCTCAAAGACTAGCTTGCCTGGATCTTGGACTTTGAACGCAGCCTTTGTCGTCCCGGACACCGACCATACCGCCATCGCCTGGCCTTTGCTATCGGTAAAGGTGTAGCCCTCCAAGCCCGAACCAAGGTCTAGCCGCTCGCCTGGGATTGGGGCTGGGAGCCACCAAAGGTTGCCGCCCAGCCTGCCTGGGGCGGCCGGGTCGTTCGCCGCCTCGGGATAGAAGAGGGCGTTCGGCTTCCATTGAGCGGCGTCGGGGTCCACCTGGGATGACAAGTCGGCCAGCGCCTTGAACTCCTTGTCGGTTGAACAACGGAAGAAGCAACCCCGCATACCCATGCTGGTGAGCATGTCGAACACCTCTTGGGCGTTGGCACTGTCGGCGGATGACCCGAGGGTGACACCGGTCGCCCAACCAAACCGGCTAAGGCTGCGAAGCAACGTGCTGGTCGGCCGGCAAGCGGCTTCGACCAGTTGCCCAAGGCGATCGACGTGCAGGGAGGCGCCGACACCGGCGGTGGGCACGTCGTCTTCGTAGGGCCCACCCCACCCTCGCCACTCTTCTATGACAGGCACACCGACGGCCTGTTGCACCGCGTCGACGAGGTTGGCATACCGCCTCTTGGCGCTGGCCGACATGACCTGCCTGAGGTCGCTCCACATCCGGGACTTCTGAGTCTCGCATGTGTATGTCCGGTCGTTGTCGGGGTCATAAACGAGCGGCATCCCACGCTTGCCGTTCCAGAGCGGTACGAGCCGGGCGAAGTCATGGAAGTCGCCTAAGTCGTTGAATCCCAGTGACCAAGCTTGCGCCGCGACGGTCGGGTTAGGATAGTTTTTCCGGAGAAAGGCTTCCAACTCGACCCTGAACATCGCCGAAAGCGGAACATACTCCGGAGCCTTGGGGATGAACGCCTTGACTGTTCCAAGGGGGTTCAGAATGCCACGAAAACCAGGCCCTGCTTTGAACCTGCCCAACGTGGCGAGAAGCGTGTCACGGTGCCCGTCGAACTGCTCCCAAAAATCTGTGACCTCCGAGACCTTGAGATAGGGATAGATAAGTAGGACGCACGGCGAACCTGGGCCTTGGTCGTCGTCGATCTTCAGCTTGCCGTTGACGACCGGGATCGTCTTTCGCCACCTTTCTGTCGCGGACGTCTGTTGGGCCAACACGACCAACGCTTTGTCGGCCCCTGGCATATCGAAAGTCAGATGGAAGGGCCCCTCGATGTTGGGGACACGATAGGCGTCCGGCTCCACGTCGAACACCTTGGCCCGTGGGGATTCGGTGGCGATAGCGACGACGTAGCGCGCCTTTGCCGCCTCGAGTTCACCAACCGCCTCTGCCCAACCCGTCCCGTCTGACGGCAGGTCGACTATGAAGTCCCTGACTCCGGAGGCGAGCGCTTGCTTGATGAGCGGAGGTTCACCCTTCAGGCGGACGCCAACGGGCATGTATGGCTTATCACCCCACACCAACGTATGGTTGGGATTGACGCTCCAAAGCGGCGCCGGACGCACCAAGATCAGGGCCGCGAGGAGAGCAGTCACAAGACTATGCTAACAGAAAGCGGGGTCACTTGGAGCGGCTGGCGCGTTTCTTTCCGCCGGGGCCAAGTTCTACCCCGGTGTGCCCGCCTTCAAATTCGGCCCGGAACTTGACCCGACGCCGTAGCTCTCCACCGCTGAATGTCGCCCAGTTGACACGCTCGAGGGTCCAGGGCCAGCCGATGTCCGTCGGCGAATACAGATACTCGACACCTTCTTCCACGATGTCGGCGAAGAGTGTCCGGAGGTCGTCACGATCCACAAGGATGGCCTCGCCCGCCTTGTAGCTGGGTCGGAGGTGGACGGTCAGCGTGACCGGTTCCTCCTCAGTGGTCTTTGCCGCTTTTTTCGTCTTATCCGTCTCGACCGTCTCCTGAACCTGCCGCACTTCTTGGGCGATGCTCTTGGCCAATGCCTGATAGTCGTCCGGCCATGCGTGGCTTTCGCCGTCGTACACGGCGTCGGCTGAGCGGCCAGCCTCAACGAGGGCGGTTGCGATGAGGGCGGCGTCGGTCGGCTTCAAGTCCTTATAAGACTTGCGGATGGTGTCGAATGTGGATTCGGGCTTGGTGAGGTTACAGGTGATCAAGGCGAAAGACCTCGTCGGGACGGCAAAGGGCGTTGCCGCGACAAGGTATTGTACCTGTCCGAGGGAAACGTGATGGGTCACAGGAAATGGTGTCTGGCGGCGGGCGCCGTCGCTCTCTTCATGGTCGTAGGTTGCGGCCCGACGGGCTCGGGAGCGGGGAAGGCGGCCGACTCCGAAGCGACGCCCGGAAAGCTCAAGATCGGTGTGGTCTTCGACAAGGGCGGCGTCCACGACAAGGGGTTCAACGAGAGCGCAAAGGCGGGGCTCGATAAGGCGGCCAAGGAGCTCGGCATCGAAGAATTCCCGGTCGAAAGCCATTCGGACAGCGATTATGAGTCCAACTTAGAGGCCCTGGTCGACAAGAAGTGCGACCTGGTCATTGCTGTCGGCATCACCATGCAGACCGCCCTTCAACGTGCGGCGGACGCAAACCCCGACACGAAGTTTGCGATCGTCGACGGGGCGGTGAAGGCTCCCAATGTCCGGGCCCTCTTGTTCAAGGAAGAGGAGGGAAGTTATCTCGTCGGATATCTGGCTGGCTTGATGACCAAGACCAACAAGATCGGGTTCGTCGGCGGTATGAAGCTCCCCTTGATCGAGAAGTTCGAGTATGGCTATGCGGCTGGCGCGAAGGCAGCAAACCCCGCTGTCACGTTGTTGCCGAGCAAGTACGTGGGCAGTTGGGACAACGTCGATTCTGCCAAGACCGCCGCGACACTCCTTTATGGCGACGGTGCCGATATCGTCTACCACGCGGCCGGCCTTGCGGGAGTCGGTGTGATCCGCGCCGCACAGGAGTCTGGCAAGTACGCGATCGGCGTCGATAAGGATCAGGACGCCATCGCGGAAGGATTTGTCTTGACTTCCATGGTCAAGAGGGTCGACGAGGCGGTTTACCAAACAATCAAGGACTTACAAGACGGCAAGTGGTCCGCAGGTGACAAGATCTACGACTTGAAGGCAGGGGGCGTCGGCACGTCGCCCATGACCTTCACCAAGGACAAGATCGGCGCGGCCAACCTGGCCAAGCTGGACGAAGTCAAACAGCAGATCATGGACGGCAAGATCCAGGTGCCGAACGACAAAGCGTCCTATGACGCCTACCTGGCGACGCTGAAGAAATAGGTCGTGCCCGTCACTCGGCATCGGCCGGGGTGCAGGCCGGGCATGCGCCCTGGCCGCATTCGGCGGCGGGCTTCGCCTCCGGTGCCTCGGTCTTCGCGCTGGGCGTGGCGGACTTCTGCGAGTCGTTCACGTAGAACCCCGTCCCCTTGAACATCACCGCCGTAGGTTGGATGACTCGCTTGAGGGCGCCTTTGGCGCCGCAGTCACAATCGGTCAAGGGATCTTCGGTTATGCGCTGTTCGACTTCGATAGTCTTGGCGCAAGACTTACACTCGTAGACGTAGATCGGCACGTCGCGTGATTGTGACATATCCTTTTTGAGCCCACGTAGGATGATGCCCTGGCTCCCCGCCGGTATCCTTCGTAGAGATGGCAAAGAAGTTGAAGATCGGCCTTATCGGAACCGGGGGTATATGCCGTGGGTGCCACATCCCGGGCTACCAGAGCATCCCTGACGAATGCGAGATCGTCTGGGCGTGCGACGTCGACGCCGACCTTGCGAAGCAGGTGGCGGCAGACCATAACATCCCCAACGTCACCCATGACTATCACGACGTGTTGAAGGACAAGTCGGTCGACGCCGTCAGTGTCACGACCCCCAACAAGTACCACAAGCAGCCGACGATCGACGCCTTGAACGCAGGCAAGCACGTCTTGTGCGAGAAGCCTCTCGCGATGAACGGCGACGAGGCCAGGGCTATGTGCCGTGCCGCCAAGGACAGCGGGAAGATCCTCCAGGTCGCCCTTCAGAACAGGTTCACGGGTTCGGGCCGGTTCATGAAGGAGTTCATCGACAACGGCCATATGGGCGACATCTACTTCGCCCGCGCGCAGGCGTTGCGCCGCCGTGGTGTGCCCGCTTGGGGGGTGTTCATCGACAAGGAGCAACAGGGCGGCGGCCCCCTGGTGGACATCGGCGTCCACGTCTTGGACTTCACCTTGTTCCTAATGGGCTATCCGAAGCCGGTCAGCGCGAGCGGCAAGACTTGGGACACCTTGGGCAAGGACCCTGAACTCTTCAACTACTGGGGCGACTACGACAGGAAGCGATTCACCGTGGAGGACATGGCGGTCGGGTTCATCCGCTTTGACAACGGCGCTGTCGTGGTCCTGGAGAGTTCGTTCATGTCGAACATCGAAAAGGAGGTGTTCCGCACCCAACTCTTCGGCACCAAGGCCGGGGCAGAGGTCAAGGCCTGGGGCGACGACCCCATCCGCATCTACAGCGAGACGGACAAGCAGCTCTTCGACATGACGCCGCGCAACGTGCCTGAGGTCAAGTCCGCCCACACCGCCGAGGTGCAAGCCTTTGTGAAAGCGATCCTCAACGGCGATCCGTCCCCTGTGCCCGGCGAGAACGGCCTCGTGCTCAACACGGTCTTCGACGCGCTCTACAAGAGCAGCGTCTCGGGTAAGGAAGAGCCGATCGACATGGCCTTCTGACTTACGAAAAACATATGCCCGGCGACTCGTTCGCCGGGCATGTGTTTTTGTCGAGGGCTGATGGTTCAGCCGATAGCCATCGGCATCACGACACAGAAATGGTCGTCGCCGTTCTCGGCCGGCCGTAGGACGGCAGGGCGTGAGGCCTCTGTCATCTCCGCCCGGATGCCTTCGCCAGGCATCGCGGAGAGGGCGTCGATCACGTAGCGGCCGTTGAACGCGATCTCCAGGTCGCCGTTCTTACTGATGATCTCCAGTTCTTCCTTGGCCTCGCCTTTGTCCTCGCTCCTAGCGGAGATCACGATCCTGTCACCGGTGCCGGAGAACTTGACCCTGTTGGCGTTGTCGCGGGCCAAGATCATGATCCGCTTGACGTTGTCCTGGAGTTCTTTGCGGTCGACCTGCCAGGTGCGGGTGAACTCCGACGGTACGACCCGTTCCCAGTTGGGATAGGTGCCGCTCAGAAGTTGGCTCACCACCTTGGCGGTGCCGATGTCGACCAAGAGCCTCGTTTCGTCAAACCCGATGGTCAGGGTCTCTTCGCCGGTGATCGGCAAGGCGCGGATGGCGCGCAGCGCCTTGTCCGGCACGACCGCCTCGATGGAGCTTCCCAATCCTTGCTTGTGGACCCTTGTCACCGCCAGGCGGTGGGTGTCGGTCGCGACCAAGGTCATGGTGTCCCCGTCGTACTTGAACTGGACTCCGGTGAGCACCGGGCGGCTGGTGTCTTCGCTGACGGCGAAGGCCACACCATCTATGGCCCCACGGAGGTCGTCGGCGGCGAGCGTGAGCTCCGACGACGGCTTCACGTCTGGCATCGTCGGGAACTCGTCCGCGGGCATCGCCAGCATCATCCAGTCCGACTGGCCGGCACGGAGATAGACGGCGGTGCCGCTCAGTTCCAAAGTGACTTGGACCTCGGGCAGGGCGGCGACGATGTCCGAGAGAAGGCGCTGTTGCACACAGACCGAGCCCTCTTCGGTGACGTTAGCGGACAGGGTCGCGGTCGCCCACATCTCGCCGTCGCAGCCGGTGAGCACCAGTCCGGCGCTGGTGGCTTCGATCCGGATGGACATGAGCACGGGCAACGACGACCTGGTGCTGCTCGCCGCCCCGGCAATGGCGAGCGCGTCGGAGAGTTCCTTGCGGGTGACGGTGGCCTTCATATACGGTCAGAGAAGTCTAGCAGGTCGGTCAACTAAAGAGGCGGTACTGGCGTAAGACGACCGGGTCGACGAACTCGACGGGCACCTCGGCGCCGTCAAGGATCTTCCGCAGGATGCGCTGGGTGCACACCTCGGTCATCTCGGGTTCAGGCAAGGTCTTGAGCACACGGACGGTGCGCCTCAGGCTGTCCATGTCAAGGCGGAGGGCAGGGTCGTGTGCGGCGGCTTCGTCCATCTCGGCGGTGAGCTCTTCCGTGAGTTCCTCGCCGGCGTACATGTCCACCAGTTTGTGATAGAACGCGTTGTTCATGTCAGTTTCTCCAACGAGCCGCCCAACCGGTCCCGCAGCGCCCTCCTGCCGCGGTAGAGCCGCGATTTGAGGGCCGGCACACTGATCTCAAGGATCTCGGCCGCTTCCTTGGCCGAGATCTCCTCCAGATCGCACAGGATCAAGGGCTGTCGGTATTCCTCCGGCAATTCGTCCAGCGCCTGCTGGACGGTCACCTTGAGGGCAGACCGGGCCTCTGTCCCATTGTAATGCGCCTCCGCTGGGAGTTCCAACAGCTTGTGCTGCCGCATCCGGTCGATGCAAAGGTTCCTTGCGATCCGAAAGAGCCAGGTGCGGAAGGCGCCGTCGGCCCGTAATTCGGCCGAGCGGCGGACGACCCGCAAGAAGGTCTCTGCCGTCGCATCCTCAGCATCGGTGCGGTTGCCCAGCATCCTGTACGTGTATCGGAAGATCTTGTCCCCGTATAGTTGGTACAGGCCCGAAAGCGCGCCCCTGTCACCCATTGCGAGGGCGTTCAGTAAGCGCTTTTCGGCAAGCGAGTCGTCCCGAGGATTGCTCGACATAGAGACGGAGAGGGCGTCGGAAAGGACGCGCGGGAAAGTATAACCCAGTGACTTTGCCTGGGCCGACGGGTTTTCCCCGGGGCCCAGGATGAAGGTGTCAGTCCGTCTTGACGGCCAGGGGCACGAAGGTGATCTTGGGTTGCAGGGCGACCGTGCCCGCCCCCTCGATGCCGGAGACGACCACGAGATAGAGCTTGCCCGATTCCAAAGTGGCCGAGGCGCTCGCGTACACCGCCTCGGCGTCGGCGCGCTTCGCGTCCCACGTGAAGGTGCCGCTGTCGACCTCGAAGGTCGTCGTCTCGCCCGGGTTCACCGCGCTGGACTGGAACTGCGGCAGGTCGCCGGGGTTCTTGAGCACGATCGCCGGTGTGCCGAGGCCCGCCGACCGGTTGAAGGCGTTCAACACGACAAGCCGGACTTTCCCCGTGCTCGGTTGGGTGCGGTTCACGCTGAAGCTGAGGAGCTTGAGGATCTTGGCGGGGTCGTTGTCGGGCGGGGTCTTCTGTCCTGCCAGCGCGAAGACGGTGGAAGTGTTCGCCGCCAGGTCGATGTCGATCCGGTCGTACTCCGTGCCGCCTGCGGTCGGGGCGACGGATACGTCGTAGCCGCCCTCGCTGTCGTCCAGTTGGTCCTTTTGCTTCCAGTCGGCGGAGTGGGCCAAGTAGTCCAGCGCACCGGCGTCGACCACGTCGTTGACTACGAAGTCGCAGGCCCCAGCGTCGGTTGACGCGTTCAGGAAGTAAATCCGCGGGTCGGCGTCCAGAAAGCCGCCGCCGCTACCGCCACAGCCTGTCAGACCCGCAAAGACGAGGGTCGCCACGAGAAGGACAGCGTGTCGCATCTTCATTGCACGACTAAGATACCAAATCCGCGCGCGGCCAGTCTGCCGGTGGCGCAAAGCTTCTCGCCCGTCGGCGTGGCGGCCGGGGAGCCGCCGTGGCCCCCCGGCTCTTGTCTGTAGGCGCTCCGGGATGGGGCGCCCGGGCCGGGATTGGCGGGGCGGTCACACAGGCGACAGCCCGTCGACCGTGGGGTACGGCCTGCCTCAGTGCGCCACCGGGCTCGGAGACCAAACTAATGAGGAAATCAAGGCCCGGGATGGATCCCAATGACCGGCACGACCAATGCTCAAAGCGACATAACCACCGGACGTGCGCCATAATGATGGCTGGTTCCGCGCCCGCCGAGCAAAGGAGTCGGCGCGGCCCGGTCTGGTGAACGACTATGAGCAGAAGGCGGTTCATTGAGAGCCAAGGCGGTACGTGCCGCAACTGGACATGGAGTTGGTCCTTTGTCAACGAAGCGGAAAGGTTCGTCATATTCGGCGCGTGGAACCGGAACACTGAGGGTGCTCGCGCGGTGATCCTTCGCGACCGGTGGGAACGAGCTTCCAATGGCCGTCGCCAGCCCGGGTATACGCAGGCCATCGAACACATCAGGCTTGTCCAAGAAGAAGGTTATGGACTTAGGACGTTTCTTATGTACTTCTCTGACAAGAACCAAGACCCTTCAGGAAACGGGCCGGCGGCTATCGATGGGTTCGAGCCGGTGCTGCAGCGGAAGGTGCTTCGTCGCGAAGGCCATGACTGGTTAGCAGTGGACCCTTGAGTTGACGGCAATCGGTGCCAAGGCCGCCAGCATCGCGGCGGGTGCCCATGCCTGCGCAGTGTGGTTCGTGCGCGCGTCGACCGGGCAGGAGTCAGCCGTCGTCCCGCTGGGGACGGTCGTGGTGAGCCCGTCGACCATCTTGCTGGACATGTCCCCGGCGCCGTCGTAGACGTAGCTCTCGGACGAGATCGCCACCGACCCGCTCGTCTTGTGGGCGATCGAGTTGACGCGGAGCAAGAGCCGGATGTCTATCTCGACGGCTCGGTCTGCTTGGGCATGGCGGAGGGCGGCGGACACTGCGTTGAAACTAGAGACGGCCGAGGTGGATCATGCGTCGCGGCAAGGTTGAGTCCGGCCCCGATTCATCTCTCATCTGAAATCTCAGTGCATGTCCGTTCTTCTTCACTTCAATTCAACTATAAACTCTGGATGATCTTCAGTTACGGCCTTTGTAACCATAGACTTCAAGTATTCAAGGCGTATTTCCCTGCCTGACTGAATTCCCCTAGCCTCGACAGTCAGCTTGTCACCGAGATAAACGCGATCGTAAATATATGACTTTGGCGATGCTCGTTGGTTAATCTTTTCACCGTTTATGTATATATCCACTTCGTCACTCGTATAGTTGATTATGATGAGTCCAGTCAACTTACTGCAACCGGAGAGCAAGCTTCCCGCAAGTACCGCCAGAAGAAGGATCAGACGTGTTTGCTTCATTGTTCCTGGAATGGTGGTCGCCATTGGACATCTGATCGATAGTTATCGGCATCAATCTCCAGAGGTGCATTATCGTGAGAGCGTGTCGTCACGTACCCTCTGACTACTTCGGCGATATATAGCACTGCACCCATCCACTTGATCTGCTGGATATGCTGATGTTCGTGATTTCGCCAGTTCTTGCCTCGATCACTACGATAGTAGTCCCAGTCTTCGTCGTCATGAAGGTACCCTACACCCGGAGGAAGCGTCATCGCGTTATGCTTCGGGTTTAGCACCCATCCACCCACCCGGGCCGGGTAGCCATCAGGATCGACTTCCTTTCTTCCGTTGAAGAATTGATCGACTTGTTTGCCAATGTTGTCACCAAAGTCGTTTATGGCTTTTGTGAAGCCGCTTAAATACAGTTCCAACGATACAGGATATTGGCCGGACTTGTCGATTTTCTTTGTGGGAACATTGTCGCAGTGCCCATACCGTACCGCCAATCGCCATGTCACCCCTCGCTTCGTTTGCCCTTTCGGTCACCGCTTCTCATTGTCAACATCATAGTGTGGCTCTCTCAGCACACTTCACTAAACGGCGATCCAAGTATGAATGATGATTTCTTGCATCTGTGACAAAGCTTCCTTGTCGTCTGAGCCGCACCATCCTTCAAAAACAGTGTATCGACCTGCATCCAGAATGAATCCTTCGTAGCAAACTCGTTTTCCGTCAGTGATAGAATGCCCAAGTATCTCGGCACCCGAGGCGTTGTGAACAATCAAGAGCTTATGATAGTCATATCGCAGGTGGACCGAATTCTTCTCGCTGAGTTTCCCAATGGATTCTATCGTCAACGTTGCGCTATGCCAGAGGCCCTTCTTGGTCATTGTCGCCTTGGTGCCGTGGAGTTCATACGTCCAAGCCGAGGTGGTGGGCACCGCTACTCCTCCGACAAAAAACAGTCCGTCAGATTCGAACTGCCCTACGTCTGGTTTCAAGATTCGTGTGAGGACGAGCCCCATAATCATTCCGAGTGACATTCCAATGAAAAGAAAACTCAGGGCCCGCCACTTCATTCTACTGCGCAATTTGTGGCTAGTTTCTCGCGTCATCTTCGGTCTTTGCGTTCCGAGCGTCTCTCTGGGAATCCTTGGCGCGGGAGCGTTCCTCGAGTAGTCTAGCATGTGAGGTGTCGAGCCTGATGTCTATCTCGGCGACTCGGTCTGCTTGTGCTCGGCGGAGTGCGGTTGACACGGCGTTGAAACTAGTGACGGCCCGCCAGGTTCATGCGTCGCGGCGTATGCGTTACCTCAGGGAAGAGGCGACGGTCGTCGCGGCTGGCAACTTGGGAAGGTGCATGGCGCCTCATGCACTGGTTTCACCAGGCCCCCCACATGGAAAGGGGAACGATCGTGGCCACCCGTCCACCTGAAGAAGAAAGATGGTTCAGGCCAGCCAGCACGCTGGATTGTTCGTCCCCCTTCGGGCAACCCAGTCCGAACTAGGTCGCTGATAGTGGCAAAAACACGTAACCGTCGTTATCGTACATCTGTAAGAAAACGCCGGCAACAGATTGATCCGTGGGTGCCTTGACGCTGCTCCCCCAGTCTTCTGTAAGTAGCATCGCCATCGGGACGGCCCATACGAAATTGTATCCGCAGAAACGGTCAAAGTCCTTGAAGGAGTCGATCGGCTCCGATAGCCTGTAGGCCTGCCCATAAACTATTGTGGAACTTTCGTCTACCCAGTCCATAAAGAGCAATAGTCGCCTCTTGGCAAATTCCGCAAACCACTCAGTACGCCCCGGAACGCCCGGTGAATATCGGAAATCTTGCGCGGGTTCGTAAGTAAGATAGCGACACCGACTTACGTCAAGCCGTGGTCGAATCACTTCAAGAAGGCGACTACCGTACCCCTTCAGAACCTCCTCGAGATAACTGTCATTGTCCATACGATTTTACGATCGGGCCGTCAGGGTTGCCATGGCCCTATTGGAAGTCTAACTTTACCACCGGAGCCGTCGCCGTTGTGGCGACGGACCCCGCTGCCAGCTTTAGATTCCGCTGAAACGGTCGGTTCATTATCATTGGTCACGGAAGTAACCATGTTTCTCCATCTCGTTTGCCGCCGCTGCGCAAGCACGGCGGTAGTCCTCGAACTCGCTCGTGGCCATGGACTGAACCCAACTATAGTCATTTGTCTTTGCCACGAGCACCTTGTGGGCGTGGTAAACGCTCTTGAAGACCTCTACTTCGCTGCCTGAGAGCAATGTGGAACCAACCTGGGCCTGTATTTCCTTGTCGGATTCATCTTCTATAAACCAACCTAGATAGGCGTCACAATTGTCAAGGGTTGTCTCCCACCCTGCGCTTGGCACGGCATGTATCTCTGCTATTGCAATGAGACAGCCGTATGTCTCCCGACGGGCGACGAAGTTGAAGTGTGGGAACTTTTGGATGATCAGTGCGGCTTGTTCCATTCCCTCCATCCGTTCCACTCTTCGAACGGTAGATGACGCGCCGGTCCGCTCGATCTCGTGCCAGTCGTTCCGGTGCATCCAAGCCAGCAACTGCGCATTCTGCGGGCTCTCACTTTGGGCTAGGTAAATGAGCAGAGCAGCCAAGAGCGTAAAGATACAGACTGAAACAAGGCTGTTGATGCCCAGGGCCGGGGCCGCAATGGTCGCCAGCGCAGCTAACGCGACTCCGCAGAGGATACGTACCGGCAGGTTTATGACATGGTTCCAACGGAGGAGGGCAAGAACGATGAGTCCTGCCACGGTTGAGCAGACAATAGATCGGGTGATCAGTGCCGCGTCTAACCGGTTGGCAACCGTCGGATCGATTTCATTCAAGCCATTTAGGGCTCGTGAATCCATAGATGACGAGATGGTAAGAAGAATTGCGCCCATGATCGCGAAGGCCACACACATGATGATCACACTTAGGCATGCGATCTTAAAGGTTTTAGGAGGAACATCACGACCCACTGGATTGTTTCCCTACTTTTGCCCAAAGACTTCGTCAATGTTACGTTGGATTGTTTCAATCATGTCGCCAGCATGTTCGACGCCTTCCTCAATTTCCTGGTCTACGAATCTTGGGGCCATAGCAGACGGAGCGGTGGCTGAACCCACTCATGCAATTTCCTATGGCTGATTCCAAAATAGTCCTTCTGAATCAAGCAAGATACTTTTCCTGGGATTGATGTTTGGCAATAGGAAGTGCCAGTACTCAATCCCGCTAAGCTTCTCCCCTGATTTCATTACCAGCAATTCACTATTGTCTGAAAAGGCAATGCTAATGTCATAGTTGCTCGTGAGTGTCGCTCGCAAGACAATCTGTGGCTGCATTCTCAGGTTCCGCCTTCGCAAACGGGCGATGGCATGAGAGTACTGGCTATCGAAACTGTCCGAGATGGAGTCTACTGCAACCTTCCCATTGGTAGTAATGATCCACCTTGTGTTGACAACGAGTAGATGACGCGTGTTGCGGGACCACTCTTCGCTAACGCGTGCCGTTTCAAATGGAACAAACATGAATCTATAGCCGAATATGTCGTCTATTGTTAGAAGTTGCTGCCCTATTATGGACTGAATCTCGTGTTCTGCCATTTGGGAAGTGACCGGAACATATGAATCTTCTGGATCAGAGGCACCCATCTTGTTCAGCTTCAGCAGGTAGCGAGTGAGTATGGCGCAACGACTGGTGCGTGTGTCAAGTGTGAGCGTCCCGTCGCTTAAATGGACCGCACGAACCTCGGCGTCGTGGACGCCTGGCAGGCACTCGTGCCCATGTGTAAATTCGAGATTGTTCATGGATAGAATATGCTCCCGCCAGTGACCTACTCGCTACACCGGAGTAGGTTCGTCAGCAAGACTGGAAGCAACCTCAGCCCCGATTTGCAGGTCACTTGAACTTAGAATCAGCTTCGGTTCAAGGACCGAATAGAGCAACCAGTTGACCTCTTCTCCATCTTGGTTCTTGTAAGACACCTCTCTACGGGTCGCCGTTTTCCTAACTGCTTCCTGAGCCGCAAGAGCATCCGTGCTTTCAATGACCCACGTTTGAATCTCATAAAGGGGAGTGTCGGTGGAAGCGTCAAGAGGTTTGTCGCCGTACCTGCGTTCGAAGACAACTTCCAGCACATACATAGCCATGGTCTACTACCTAAAGCCAATTGTCGTTGACAGATTCCAAGCCGCCCGGCGCACTCGTTTGTCTTGACCAGATCGGGGACGGTCTTGCGCGGGGTGTTTCAGTTCTTGCGGCGGCGGATCAGCGCCAGGGCGCCGAGCGCGAGGACGGTCATGCTCGCCGGTTCGGGGACGGCCTCCGAACTCAGGTTGAAAGCATGCTCGCGATCGTTGTCTAACCATTGCTGCCGACCGTAAAGGCTGTCATATCCTGTGTGGCTACCATTTGCATCCGTGGTCTCCCAATCCCTGTGGTCCATGCTGCCGTAGTTGTTCGTCGGGTTGAGGTGCAGGCCCAGGTGATAACGGACGTTGCCCGAAAGGAGGACGTCTGCGATGGTCACGTCGTATCGGTACTCGTCACGGTTGCCATCGAGGCCGCTCTGAATGAACGTCCTCGTGTAGTCAACCCCTTCGGAAACAGTCCGGTCTGCAAGGATCTCGCCGGGGTATCCCGCAATGTCGTCAAAGAGGCCGATGTAGAGCTGGCCGTCGTTGGGCGCACCAGGATTTTCAAGCGTCCAGAAGTGGAGGCCGTGCCAGACGGTGTCTCTTGTCAGCATGAAGTCCTCTGTCGACATCCACAGGGTCATTTCGTCGCCAGTGGACTGGTTGGGGCCGCCGTTGTCATAGAACACCTGGGCGTGCGCGCAGACCGACGCCGCCAGAATGGCGAGAGCTAATACTTGTTTCATTCGAGAGTTCTCCTTCCGCACGATTTCCAACCCGTTGCTATTGCTTCATTACCACAATGCTGGTATCTTGACATTGTATATTCAAGCAGGTTCTGTTGACCTTTAGAAAGCGTTAAGCATTAGGGACTACAAGGCAATTGATCCGGTTTCTCACACGGTCTTGCCGAAACTCAGCCGAAATGGTGTTGTTCGGTGGGTCAGGGTCGGGGCGCGGCCAAAGAAAGAGGGCGCCAAGCTGGTTTGCCCGGCGCTCTCTTCTGTGTTGCCAGACCGGGGAGGGTCTGGCCGAGGGGTCTTAGTTTTTGCGGCGGCGGATCAGCGCCAGTGCGCCGAGTCCGAGAACGGTCATGCTCGCCGGTTCGGGGACGGCTTCGGTCAGGTTGAACGCATGCTCTTGGCCGTTGCTGATCCACGGCCCGTTCGGCCCGCCATCGCTTTCGATGCCGGCAGCGGTGGCGTTTGCGTTCGTGGTCTCCCAGTACCTCTCGTCCCGGCTGGCGTAGTTGTTCGTCGGGTTGAGGTGCAGGCCCAGGTGATACTGGACGCCGGAACTCAAGAGATAGTCGGCGATGTCCACGTCGTAGCGGTACTCGTCATAGAACCCCAAGACACCGCTTTGCAGAAACGTCCTTGAGAAGTTTAATCCGTCAGTGAAAGTGCCCTGCGCAATGATGTTGCCAGGGTTGCCGCCGTTGTCGTCATAGAGGGCGACGTAGAGCAGGCCGTCGTTTGCCGCTCCGGGATCTTCAATGGTCCAGAAATGGAGGTCGTGCCAGACGGCGTCTTTCGTCAGCATGAAGTCCTCCGTCTGCATCCACCGGGTCATTTCGTTGCCGCCGGCTTGGTTGGGACCGCCGTTGTCATAGAACACCTGAGCGTGCGCGCCTACAGAAGCAGCGAGTATCGCGAGGGCGATTAGTTTTTTCATTCAACAATTCTCCTTCCGTACAAATCCCTATTTGGGCAGACTTATGCCACCCAAGAGGGGCTGTCTACAATGTATAGCAAGAGTTCGTCTATTGACCCGTAAGAGTTCCAGATCTAGCAATAATACGAGCTATCGGCTACAGACAGAACGTCAGCGACGCCCGATACACCCCCCCAAAGATAAGCCGTTACGAGGAGTCGGGAAGTTTCAGCCGGTCACCGAAGACGGAGTAGCAGAGGCCGCATCCCATCAGGCCGGAGGAGCGGACATGCTCATAGGTGGCGCCGCACGCGGGGCAGGTGTCTTTTGACCGGGTCGGCGCCCTGAGATGCCGCAGGAGGCGGTGCAGGCCGGGGACGCCTGCGACGCGGTCGATCCCCTCGCCATTTACGAAGGTCTCCATACCGCGACGGCCCCTAACGCGCGCCTGCATGTTCCGCGAAGGGCACGCCGGTGCGGGTGTGGTCTTTGAAGAGTTCCATGACGGTCTTGGTGATCCGTCCGGGCGCGCCTTCGCCTATGGGCTGGCCGTTGATCTTGACGACCGGGACGATCTCCGCGGCGGTGCCGGTGCAGAAGCACTCGTCGGCCTCGAAGACGTCGTAGGGGGTCAGGTTCTCCTCGGCGACCGCGAGGCCGGCCGCCTTGGCGAGGCTGATGACGGTGTCGCGGGTGATGCCGCGGAGGATGCCGCAAGAGGGGTGGGGGGTGCGGAGGGCCCCGTCCTTGACGAGGAAGACGTTCTCACCGGTGCCTTCGGTGAGGAAGCCGTCGTGGTTGAGCAGGAAGGCCTCGCCGACGCCTGCCCGGTTGGCCTCCGCCTTGGCCATGATGTTGCTGGCGTAGCGGCCGATGCACTTGAGCCGGGGGTCCAGGCTGTCGGCGGGGATGACGCGGACGGAGCTGAACATGGCCTCAAGGCCGGTCTCGTAGAACTCGGGCGGATAGAGCGACAGGGTGTTGAGCATGACCATGACGTTGGGCTTCTTGAGCGCCTTCGGGTCGAGGCCGAGCCCGGTGCCCCTGGTCGCGTTGAGCCGGATGTAGCCCTCGGTTGCGCCCGCCTGGCGGCACAGGTCGAGGATGGTCTTGCGCAGGGTGGTCTGGTCGACCTCCATGGCGAAGCCCATCATCTTGCAGCCGTAGTAGAAGCGGTCGAGGTGCTGGTCGAGCTTGAAGACCTTGGAATGGTAGATGCGGATGCCCTCAAAGAGCCCGTCGCCATAAAGGTGGGCGTGGTCGGCGGCGGGAACCGTCGCTTCCTCGAGGGGGGTCACCTTTCCGTTGAACCAGACCAGCTTTTCCATAGACACAAGGTTACCATTGCCGTCCTACAAATGAGTAGGAACAACATAAGGGACTTCGGTGTCCAAGTGTCCAGGAATTCTAGTAGAATTCCGATTGGTAAGTTAATGCCCAAAGACCGCAGGTCAGGATCGAGTCTTCCGATGCAGGTCGTCGGCGTCGTGCTCGCGGTGTCGGCCGCCGTCGGCGGTGGCACGGCCGTCTACCTGACCGCCACCTCGCCGTCCACCGTCAGGCCGAACGTGGAACTGGCGGGTGTGGACCTAGGTGGAATGACCACGGCCGAGGCGTCCAAGGCCTTGAAGTCTTGGTGGCACGCAGTCGCCGACCGTCCGCTGGTGACGCACGGAGAAGGACTCGCCAAAGACCCGACCGGGTTCACCGCCGCCAGCCTAGGCGTGGAGGCAGACCTGGAAGCGACGGCAAGCGGCCTGCCGATGGAGCCGTTCTGGCCAAGGGTCTTTCGCCAGTGGCGGGGTCAGAAACCAGCGGAGTCCAAGGCCCGTCCGGTGCTCCACATAGACGCGAAGGGATTGCAGAAACTGGCCGACGCGGTCGTGGCCTGCCGTCGGGCGACGCAACCGGCAAAGGTGGCCTACGCCGACGGGACTGTCTCCAGGACGTACGAGGCCGTGCCGCTTTCGCTGGACATGGATGCAGCGGCGGAACGCCTGACAGAGGCGATTTTGGCTGGAACCGATTTGCAACTCCCCTTGGTGGGCGGCACCAAGAGGGTTCCGGACAAAGAACTTGACAAAGTGAAGACGGTGATCGGCCAGTACACGACACATTTCGACGCTGGCAACGAGAACCGCAGCTCCAACATCAAGCTTGCCGCGCAATACCTTTCCGGACGGGTGTTGATGCCGGGCGAGCAGTTTGATTTCAACGGCATGCTCGGACAGAGGACAACATCGCGCGGCTTCAAAGAGGCAGGTGTGTACGTCAGCGGTCGGCACGACCGCGATGTCGGCGGCGGCATCTGCCAGGTGAGCACGACGCTCTACAACAGCGTGCTCCAGGCCGGGCTCAAGGTGGTCGACCGGAGCGCACACTCTCTCCCGGTGGCCTATGTCCCCCTCGGCCAGGACGCGACGGTCAGTTTTCCTGAACCTGATTTCAAGTTTGTGAACACGCTGGACGTGCCGGTCGGCATCATTGCCGAGTACAGCCCCGGCCAATTGACGTTCCGACTTCTTGGCGCCACCAAAGAACCAGGGGAGGTCAAGATCATCAATAAGCTCGTTCGGAGTTGGTCGCGGGGTGTGAAGTACGTAGACGACCCGGATCTTGCGCCAGGTAGAGAGGTCGTGCAAGAGAGGGGCGGAACGGCCCGTGAGGTGATGAGTTGGAGGACGGTCGTCATAGACGGCCAGGTCGTCAAGAAGGAGTCCCTTGGGCTCAGCACCTACACCGGCGGGCCAAGGGTGGTTGCGATCAACCGGCGCAGACCGGCGGAACCTGCTAGCCCGCAACCTTGACCAGACTCCAGATGGAGCCTCGGTAGACGGTCTCGCCCAGGTCGTCAAACGAGCCGAACGGGGATCCCTCTTGGCCGGAGGATGTCGGCACCACGGCATAGTTCACTCCGAACTCCTTGAGAAGGCGACGCCGCTCGGCGAGCGGTGTCTTGGCGCTGAACATCTGCAGGTCGTCCTTGAAACGGTCGCTGTAACGCGGGGTCTCGCTCCAATGCCCGGCGACGGTGTACGCGCCCGCCATGCCGGAGAGCACGGGGTTGAGGTCGGGCAGGGCGGGGGTGGGGAAGCGCCCCTTTTCGTCCGGTGGCGAAGGGATGCCGGGCGGCGCGACGGCGACGACGCGCCCGGGGGCTGCTTCCAACCGCTTGAGGATCTCGGCCACGTCGCGCCCGTAATAGACGGTGTTGACGGTGGTGCTGGCGACGTCCTCTTTAATGAACCAGACCTCGCGCTGGAGCCAAAAGAGGGACGTGAGGGAGCACACAACGACGCCCAACGCCGAGATGATGTTGCGTTGGCTGCGCTCTTGCTTGGACAGGGCTTCGCCTGCCTCAAGGGCGGCGACCACCGCCCACGGGACGGCCAATCCGATCGCCAGTTTACGTTGGAACAGAGCCGGGAAATAGGGAGCGACAAGCCCGACCAGAGCCCAAGACCACATGAGGTTTTTGAAGTCGTCGTCGGTCGCCAGCTGGGTCAGGAGGACGCACGCGATGGCGAGCGTGAGGCAGAAGGCGGCCGGGCGCATAAACTCTTTGCCAGGGTCTGCCCCTGTCGACCACACGTACAGGCCAAGGACGAACGCGGCCGTCGCGGCGGCGCCGACCTTGCGGCGGCGGTCCGCGCCGAAGGCGAGGCCCATCAGGGCGACGATTATGAGCGGGAGGACTCCCGCGATCACTTGTTGTAGGGTCGGAGAGTACGTGAGGGTCTCTGCGCGCGCCTGGAACACCTTGTCCTGGCTGAGCACATAGAGGAACCAGAGGGCGCTGGGCACGGCTCCGAGACCGATGAGTAAGGCGCGGCCCAGCCAGGGCCCCTCGAATCGCTTTCTGGCGACCGTGGCGACGAGGAAGCCGACCAACACAAGCGTGAGGAGCAAAACGTCGTAGCTGTGGATGTTCATGAGGACGAGCATCGCCAGCGCTCCTCCCAGGACAGGTTTGGAACTGTGTCGGGCCTCGACCACAGACCTAAGGATAACGAGGATCAGGCACAGGCTCACCATGAAGAGGGAGTTGGTGAGCATCGAAGGGAAGACGAACGCCTCAGGCTGCCATACGTCGATGGGCAGCCAGCCGCCCGTCAAGCCAGCAATGGGCGACGACTTGTCGGTGATCTCTTTGCCAAAGTATGTGAAACAGAGGAATCCAATGCCTCCTCCGAATGTCGCCAAGGCCAGGGCGGCCTTTGATATATAGACGCTGACACCACTGGCCGTCAGCCAGCGGCCAAGCAACCAGATGAACAGGAAGGAAAAACCGACGCGGGCCAAGGTGACGGCGGCGACCTGCCCGATAAGCTTCGCCACCCAGCCGAGGGCGAGGAAATAGAGATGGATCGTCAATCCTGGCTGTGGGTCTGTGGTGAAGCGGTTGTCAAAGAGGAGCCGCCCCACCATCGCCTGGCGCATCCACGCGGCGTAGACCATGTGGTCGTCAAAGCTCGTCTGGTGGCCGAGATAGATGGCGTTGGCGGGAGCCCTCAAATAGGCGATGAGCGTAGGGATCAACGCCACGAACACCGCGACCGCCCCGAACAGGAGCGTGTAGCGGCGGATCAGACTCTCTCGGTCTGGGGCGGCGTCATCAATAGCCACGGTTCACCTCCCGCCTAATCAGGTATAGCCTTGCCCATCGACTTGTAGATCGACTCGATCATGTCGATGTTCTGCTTGGCTTTTTCTTGCGTCGGATCGGCTTTGAACGCCTCGCGGTAATAGTCTAATGCCTTCTTGTACTTCTCCGAAGGTGGAACATCGGTCGCGAACATATAGCCGTCGGCCAGCTTGACCGTTGCCTTGACGTAAGCTGCTTTCTTGGTCGGGTCGCCGTTTTTCTCGCCTGCGTCAGCCTTGGCCGCTTGATATTCGGTATCTAATTTATCTATTTCCTTCTTAGTAAGGGCAGGGGGTTGTTCGACGTGATTGTCCGAACTAGGTGGATTGGTTTCCTTGTCGGGGCTCGCCCCGGTAACCGGTGACGCCTTGTTGGCGGACCCGTCAGGTTCAGATGGCTTGGACGTTTGATCGCATGCAACCGTCAAGAACGCACAACATAAGCAAAGGAGTCCAAATGATCTTGACATATCATTGTATGATACGCCAAGCGGCATCATTCAAGATACTGGATGTCGTCGTTGCCTCGTGTCACGCTCGAACAGGGTTGCTTGTTTGTCCAACGACTGCACCATGGAGAGGGCCTTGCGCCGACTCGACATCGCATTGTCTTGGATACCATGGGCGAGCAGTTCTTCGGCTTGCATGACCTCTACCAGGAGGGGCTGTGGCATCCGCTCTTTGAGGTGTTCCTTGGTCGTGCCGAGCGGCGCGCCGATTCCCAGACGGAAGCGATCAAATGTGTCGTCCAGCGACATTTCGAGGGCGAACTGGGCTTTGCCCCCTTTACGAAGGACTTCGGCGACGGCATCGACCATGTCCCGGGCCGACCGCTGGTGGACACGGTCGCTGATGGGCGACCCAAAGCGGATGGCGACGGTGCTGAGCACCACGAGGATCAGGAGCCCGAACTGCGTGCGTCCTGCCACCGCCCACGAACCGAGAGCCTCGAGCGGGCCTTCCTCCCGGACGTTGTTGATCGCCGCTTCCGCGAACACGACCTTGGATCCCGGCGGCGCAAGCATGTGGACGTAATCGAGGAAGACCTCGGCGTTGTCGCCTTTGCCGATGAACCGGTTGGTAGCGCCGAGGGAGTGGTAGACCTCGATCCTCTTTCCGTCCATCCACGACCCGTCGGCAGCCCTGGTGTTCAAGGGTTGGCCTACCGCCTGTCCGTCGCCAGACATGTCCACCGTGTCGTCGTAGGTGGACACAGTCATCTGTCTTGGCGTCAACCCGGGCAAAGGCGCGAGTGAGACGACGTGGGCTGACTGGCTGAGGTCGTCAAAAGAAGGGGGTAAGCGCAGACGCAACTCAGATCCGCCCTTTTGGAGGAAGGCAAGGACGGCGTCCTTGACCTGGTTTTGCACCGAGTCGTCACTAGGGGGATAGACATAGAACGACATGTCGATGTCGACGACCAAGTCGCCGGACTCGAGCTTCGGACGGGGTTGTCTGTCGAGGACGACGCGGTATCCGTCCCGTCGAAGCAGCTCGGCAAAGGCTCCCAGTCCGCTGGGGTTGGTGCTCTCGATTGTGGGATTCGTCCTGGGCTCGTCCTTGGCAAAGACAAGCAAGACGAACGAGACGGCCAAGAGAGCGACGAGCGCCAGGGCCACTTTGCCACCGGGAAAGTTCTTCATGCAGCTTTCAACCGGGCAGTTGCCTGGCACACTTCGTCGTAGAACTTGCGGAACCTGTCCACATCGGCCTGACCATCCGTCTTGTAGCCATACCAGATGACATCGAACGCCCGGGTAGGCCAGGTGAGGTCGAGGCCGGTTGGCCTTCGAGGGCTGCTTTCAAACCGCCTGAGGTGCTCCCAGTTGGTCTCACCGCGGCGGAAGCGCATGACGTTAGCCTCGTCGAATCGCACCAGTGAGGCCAGGTACAGGCAACGGACAGCCTCACGGAACTGGCTGTTCGCCGAAAGTTCTTCGCTCCGGGTGATCCACTCGTCCGCCGTGCGGTCTGGTTCGTCGTCTTCGAGCAATCCCCCCGCTTTGACCTTTCTCCTTGAGGCCCAGCGGAACCGTGTGACTGCATAGAAGGCGAAGAGGACAAGGCCGCCGATCAGCAGGGCCCATACGACGGGTTGGAAGTTGATCCGTCCAAATCCAGAGGGCGTGTAGTTCATCTCGTTCTGGCCGAACAGCTTCTTCCAGAGATTGTTGAACCAGTCGCCGATGACACGGCCGGCCCGTTCTATTGTCTGGGACAGCCAGTTCTTGTCACGCGTCACGCCGTTGTCGTGGTATTCGGGCTTTGCCAGAATGTCTTTGACGGTTCCCTGTGCGTCGGCCAGCTTTCCCTTGGACCTGTCTTCCTGGGCCACTAGGTTGTCGAGTTGTTCTAGGGCGACGTCCACCTGATCCTGCCAACCGTCACCTTGCCGGGCTGACTGATCCCAATCCTTGCCGAGAGCCTGTTCGATGTCAGGAAGCAACCGTTCGAACTTGGCCTGGGTGTCCGCCTTCTCCAACCGGTCGCGCAGGTCGCGCGGGCCGGCAAGGGCCATTGTCGCGGCCAGGAGAAAGACGCTAAGAAAGAAGGATCGTACGGCGGTCTGCATGTTCGATGTCCTCGGTGAGTGTCCTGATGTCGAATGCTTCGATTCTGACTCGTCGGTCGAAATAGAGCACGGTCGTCGTTGTGGCGTAAAGGGGCACGAGAAGCCAGGCGGTCAAGAATGTGGGGAGCATCTCGATCAACGTCTTCAACAGGACGCCGCCTGTACCCGAGAACGCCAAGCCCTGGTAGAAGGGTGTGGCGGCGATGAAACTGACAAGAACCGTGAATCCGCCGATCAGGGCGAGCCCGATGATTAAGACGATCACCCAGACGATGAACAACGCAGAGTTCGCGTTGCCATGGAACGGGTACTTCTTCATCAACAGCTTGCTCCTTCGCTTGGCGGCCCTTGCTCCGATGTCCTCAAAGACCATCGCCGTCGGCGCGAGCGCGTAGGAATAGAGGGCGTACGGAATGGAAACGATGGTCAGGAGGAATGCGATCACCGCGGCTAGGCCAGCCAATGCGGAGATGCCGTCGCCACCCCCGGACTGACCGAGAGCCGCGCTCAAGGTCATGAATCCGACACCGAGCAAAGCGGGCAACGCGGCCCGCATCAACAGGTCAGCGGTCAACAGCATCATCTTGGGAGTCGCCTTCTTGGCGCAGGCGACCGCCTGCTTTTCGTCCGGAGCTTCGCCCATCACAAAATCGGCGACGAGCCTGCCGCAAACCGCCATCGTGTAGCCCACGCCAAGAACAAAGAGGGGAAGGGCGACCAAGAGGGCGACGCCAAGTCCAAAGGCCACCTCCATGATTTGTCCGGCAAGTTGGCTGGTCCTGGTTGAGAAGATGTATGGGATGACAAAGGCGACGACCTGGACCAGGGCAGCATAACAAAAAGCCATCGGGACCAGGCTTTGTCGAAGCATCGGCCCGGCGAGGTTTTGGTAGACCTTAGAGGCGACATCGACCACCTCGCTGTCCGTCATCGGTTTCAGCAAGTGGCGCTTGTCAATTGACCTCATCCGTGCCTGGAACAGGTCGAACGGTGTTTGGGCAGCCATTTCCCTCTTGAACCATGATACGCGCCAGGAGACAGAATGGTTGAGAGAAAGTTGGCCCAGGGCCCGGCATTTGGACGCCGCTGGCCCGTCTGAATGGATACGTTGACGCTATGACGACCGTATTGACCGCCGCCGCCATCGCCGCATTGGGCCAAAGCCGCTCGATCTATGATTACTGTCCATCGAGCCTCAAGGATCTTGCCTTCACGATGCGGCGAAGTGATGCGAACCAGCAAGAACTAGCCAAGATCAACGAGGATTTCGCCCGATCCTACAGGTTCAAGTCCACGCAAGTCCGCCTCAAAGAACCGATGAAGCTCCGGTTGGAGATGCAACTGGACGCCGACAACAAGATAGTGTTCATCGTCAACGGCGCCACCAGGCGCTATCGCTATCCTCGCGCCAACCTGAATGCCAAGGAAGACCTCTCGAAGTCGCCAGGCAAACGGCAGACGTTCTTGGACTTCGGACTTGTCACCCCGGGGTTGTTTCGGGACTTCTACGTCCCCAAATTCGTCCGCATCGACCGGGACAGCGGCGCGGCCGTGTTTGACCTGACCTTTCCCAAGAGCCTCGACGACACCTCGCGCCAGCGGATATTCATCGACCCCAAGAAGCACTTTGTCGTGCGGCGTGAATGGTACGCGCAGGAGGGCAACCTCCGGGCGGTCTTCGAATACTCGGATCCGGTCGAGTCGCACGGCGTGTTCGTTCCGACAAAGACAAAGGTCTATAACGCCGAGCACAAGGTGGCCGGGGTGACGACCTACGCCAACGTCAAGGTCAACGGCGGCTTGTCCGACTCGATCTTTTCCGTCGACTAGGAGAGCAGCCGGGTCAGGGTCTGGCTCACGGCTTGGGCGGTGAAATCGAGCAGGGCGATGTTCCGGTCGTAATCCATTCGCGTCGGCCCGATGATCGCGAGCGTCCCCGCCTCAGTCTCGCCCACATAGAACGTCTGCCTTACCATCGCGAGCGGATGCATCTGTTCAGCCTGATGCTCCCTCCCGATGGTGACGTCGGATTGCCGGGCGATGGGGGCTCCTAACGCGGAGATCAGGCCGACCTCGTCTTCGATACTCCGAACCAGGTTGGCGAGCGCGTCTGGGCTACGGATGAACTCGGGTTGGGCGAAAATGTACTCCTCCCCCTCGGTGATCAAGTGGCCCCGGGTCAAGTCCTTGGCCATCGCCCGAAGGGAAGAGTGGCAGGCGCACACGAGCCTTTCTACGGCAGGGTCGAGTCCGGCAGGGCTCTTGCTCGCCGCCAGTTGCTTGAGGGTCGCTCCGGCGGCAAGCCGAGTGATGACTCCGTTTGCGGCGCCGACGTGCTCAAGTGTCATGCCGGAAGGTAGATCGACGAGGCGGTTCTCGACGTGCCCGTTCTGAAGCATCAGGACGACCAGACCCTTGTCCGGCCCGATGGCGGTGACGACGGCGTTCCGGACGGTGACGTCCGCGTTCCGGACAGTCAATGCCGCCGACAGAAGCCTTGTGAGCCGGCTCAGGGCCTTTGTCGTCTCGCGCACCAAGTCACGCAGGGGCTCCTCCTCTTGGGCGACACCCTTTATCGACAACCCCTCTTCCTTACTGACAGACCGCTGGACGACGAGGCGGTCCACGTAATAGCGGTATCCGACATCGCTTGGTACCCGGCCCGCGCTCGTATGAGGTTGCTCAAGTAGTCCGAGGTCCGTGATCTCGGCCAACTCGTTGCGTACTGTCGCGCTACCGACGCCCAGGCCGTACTTCTTTGCGATCAGATCGGACGGGACAGGCTCCGACCCCGTGACATATTCAATCACGACGGCGCGCAAGATCTGTTCTTTTCGGTCGCTGAGTTCGCCCATGCGATATAGCCTATTGTGACGCTTGTCGCCAAGGCTCTTCGGGGATCGGCTGGTAACGGCGTAGAATGTGGTAGTCATGCCGGGCCGACCAGGGGAGCGAATCTTTGGTGTGGAAACCGAGTTTGGTTGCCTCGCCGACGAGAACCTGGCCCGCCCCGAACAGGTGGTCGACCTGATCAAGGACCACGTCTTCTACGACCTCAAGCTGGGCGCGATCGACCTGCACGCCCGAGACGAGGTCTTCGAGCCTGCGGAGAGTGGCGGGTTCCTCATGAACGGGGGACGGCTTTACATCGACGCGGTCGGAAGCCACCTTGAGTATGCGACCGCCGAATGCAAGGCTCTCAAGGACATCGTCGCCAACGACCGGGCCGGGCAACGCCTGATCGTCCGCGCCGTACGCGAACTTGGACTGACCGACGACGTCAGCGTCTACAACAATTCGGTCGACCACTTCGGCGGGCACACCTTCGGGTGCCACGAGAATTACCTCGTCCAGATGGGTGAGGACTTCTTCACCGCCGAGGTGCCGAAGCTTTACGCATTCCTGGCGACCAGGCAGATCTACGCTGGTGTCGGGCGGGTGGGCGGGCACATCCTGGCGACTGGCGGACGTCCCGACTACGACGAGATGATGGCGAACCCGGTGGACTACATCTGGGTGTCGCAGGTCTACAACGTCTATGCCGACGACTCTGTGCCGTTCCAGTTGTCGCAACGGGCCGACCACATTATCCGGACAGTGGCGAGCAGGGTGAGGTTCAACCGAGCGCTCATCAACCCGAAGTGGGAGCACTTCTACGCCCATGAGGGCCAGCACCGTCTCCACATTCTCTTCGGAGAGTCGAACCAGATGGAGTTCGCATACGCCCTCAAGGTCGGCACGACCTCCTTGGTGTTACGCCTTCTCGAGGACGGACTAATCCCCACGAGGTGGCAACTTGCGGAACCATTGTTGGCTTTGCGCGAGGTCTCCCGCGACCAGACCTACAAGTGGCCGGTGACGCTCGCCGACGGCACCGATGTCGGGGCAGTCGACCTGCAGCGCGAGATGCTCAAGGCCGCCCAACGCTACAAAGGTGAGACACCGGACATTGATTGGACTCTGGCGAACTGGGAGGCGACTCTCGATACCTTGGCCTCTGACCCCCTCTCGCTTTTCGACCGGCTTGACTGGGTCGCCAAGCGGCGCGTCGTAGATATGTACCGAGAAGAAGAGGATCTCCCTTGGACAGCCGACGCCCTGCATTCCGTCGATCTGGAGTACCACAACGTCGATCCCGAGAAGTCGCTTTTCTATGCCCTTACCGAAGGAAAGGAGAGAAGGGCGTTCGTGGATCCCCTGGACATCGTCGACGCGATGACCGACCCGCCGCCCGACACCCGGGCATGGGGTAGGTCACTGTTGGTCAAGAAAGTCTTGGCCAGGCAACAACGCGGCGGATATCACTTCGACTGGAGCGGAGCGGCGTTGGGCCGCGAAGCCTATTACGAGATGCCCGACCCCTTCGACACTTACGAGTCGCTCGTCGGCGATTGAGCCAAGGCGAGCCGCACCAGTTCGCGGGAGGGCTTGAACTCCATGGTCTCTCGGACGGTTTCGAGAACTTCGATCTTGACGTGGCCCAACCCCTTGCATAGCCGGTCGAGTACAGCCTCCACAAGCGGTTCGGGCGTCGACGCCCCGCTCGTGACGCCGATGACGTCGCTTCCGTCGATCCACGCCTGCTCGACCTCGTCCGGGGACATGATGAGGAAAGAACGGGCGCCATAAGCCTCCGCGACCTCGCGGAGCCGGTTCGAGTTCGAACTCGTCTTGGACCCGACCACGATGACCAGGTCGCAGACCCGGGCCAGCTCCTTGACTGCGCCCTGCCGGTTGGTCGTGGCAAAGCAGATGTCTTCCTTTGCCGGCGTCTCCAGATGGGGAAACCGGCGTTTGAGGACTTCAACGGTCTCGGCCACTTCGTCCACACTCAATGTCGTCTGGGTGACGAGCGCGAGCCGGTCGTGAGCGGGTAGTGAGACAGTCTCTGCCTCCGTCGGAGTCTCCACCAACACCATGCGCCCAGGTGCCTCACCCATGGTCCCTTCCGCCTCCACGTGGCCGCGGTGCCCGACGTACACCATCAGAAACCCCTTGTCGGCGAACCGCCTTGCTTCGTTGTGCACCTTGGTCACCAGAGGACAGGTGGCGTCCACGATGGTCAGACCGCGGTCGGCCGCTTCCTGCCTGACCGCCGGTGAGACTCCATGGGCAGAGAAGACGACGACCGATCCGTCTGGTATCTCTCGGATTTCCTCGACGAACACCGCGCCGCGCTCCTCGAACGACCGCACCACGTGCTCGTTGTGGACGATCGCGTGCCGGACGTAGACGGGAGCGCCATGGATGCGGAGCGCCAGATCCACGACTTCGACCGCGTAGGCGACGCCAGCACAAAAGCCTCTCGGGGCGGCGAGGATGATCTTGTCCATTAGTCGAGGGCCTGGAGGTTGGGCCACGTAGGGTAGCGCACGGTAACTGAGAACTCCGCGATGTGCAAGTCTGTCGGGGGCGATAGCTTTGCCACCGTGATGGCGATGAACTCTGCCTGTGGGCACCCATTGTGCACTGCTTCTAACATGAGCCGGGCGAGCCTCTCGACCGTCTTGCACCTGTTCTTTTCAGATGTCTCGGTGATCAACCTTCCGACTTCGACGTAATCGACGGTGTCGTTGATGTCGTCTGTCTTGGTGGCGAGCGGCGAGAGACTCAAGGAGAGGTCCACCCGATAGCGGCCTCCCGTCTCACGCTCCTCCGCCGTCACCCCGTGGTGTCCACGGAACTCGAGGCCCACCAACCGCAACTCAGCCGCGAGAGGTTTGTTTTGGAGCACCATCCGAACGATAGTTTGGCTGGTCCGGCAGAGGCCCGCACGGTCCTCAAAAGTCACTCCGGATCGGCGTTTCCTGTGCTAGAATCTGTTCAGAAAACCAGGCAAGCCTCAGGGAGAACGTGGAGGGGTGGCCGTCGGGCCTCCCTTTTTTGTTCCCCCAAGGTCTTGGGCAAAGGAAAGGCAAAGCGATGGATATCATGCACCAACTGCAACAAATCGCTACGGAGAGGGAACTCCCCGTCGATGAACTCAAAGTCGAGCTGGAGCAGGCCCTTGCCGTAGCGTACAAAAAGTACAAGGGTGTGGCAGGGGACGTCACTGTGCGGCTGGACAAGACGGTCAACACCGGGGCCGTGATCGAGAAGGAGGTCGTCGGAGAGGTTCTCGAACCGAGCTTTCAAATGAGCCTGGAAGTGGCCAGGAAGCATCAACCTGACGCCCAGGTCGGCGACTTTGTCGCCGTCGAGATCGACCCTAACACGTTCGGCCGTATCGCGGCGACGACCTTCAAGCAGGTGTTGCAGCAGAAGTTCCATGAGGCCGAACGGCGCAAAATGCACGATCAATTCAGCGAATTGGTGGGCGAGGTCGTCTCGGGCCAGGTGAGCAGGAGGGAAGAGTCCAGCGTCCTCGTCCAGGTGAACCGGATGGAAGTCGAACTTCCCAAACGGGAGCAAGTCGGCACCGACGACTACCGGCCGAACGAAAGGCTCCGACTCTACATCCTGCGGATCGAGGACACCAGCCGCGGATGGAAGGTCATCGCCAGCCGTAGCCATCCAAACCTGCTTCGCAAGCTATTGGAACTGGAAGTACCCGAGATCGCCGACGGCGTGGTCGAGATCATGTCCGTCGCCCGCGAACCGGGCCAGCGGAGCAAGGTGGCGGTCATCAGCCGCGACGAGCGCGTGGACGCCGTGGGTTCGTGCGTGGGGCCGCGGGGCAGCCGCATCCAAGTGATCATGGACGAACTCCGGCCCGAGAAGATCGACATCGTGCCCTGGGCCGAGGAGCCGAAGCAGTTCATCATCAACGCGCTCAGCCCGGCAAAGGTGAACAGTATCAAGATGAACATGGACGAGCGGAGCGCCTACGTCATCGTGCCTGACACCCAGCTTTCACTCGCCATCGGTCGGGGCGGCCAGAACGTCCGCCTCGCCGCCCGACTCACCGACTGGAAGATCGACATCCGGAGCGAGCAGCAGGCGATCGAAGAACGCAAGGCTCCGGCGGAGGAACAGTCTTAGCCTCGCCCGCACCGGTCAGGATGTGCGTCGTCTGTCGGGCCAAGGGCCCGCAGACCCAGTTCGTCCGTGTCCGGCTCGACCAGGACGGAGTGCCGACATTGGGGCGGAAGGCCGTAGGAAGGTCAGCATACTGCTGTGACACGACGGGATGCCGCGAGGGCGTTGTCGCCCGTGGTCGGCTCGCACGGGCTTGGCGCAAGCCCGTGGACGAGGGCCTCTTAGGGGCCGTGCGCCAGGAACTGATATGCCAGCAGAGGTAAAACTACAGCCCATGCAGCTAAAGCTCGCCGACGTCGCGAAGGCTCTCGGCGTCGAGCCAGGCGACTTTCAAACCGCACTCGGTGAACTCGGTGTGGCGATGGTCGGTGGCGGGTTCCAGGCGGACGAGGACACGCTCGAACTGGCAGGCGGGTCGCTCGGCTGCGCCGCGGACAAAATCGCCGCCGCCAAGGGGTTGCTCAAGGGCAAACCGACGGGCGACGGCAAGTCGGTCAGCCTGGCGCCTGGGCGCACTCCCAGAGACATCGCCACGGCGATAGGCGTGCCGGACAAGGAGGTCTTGACGACTCTCATCAAGGTCTTCAAGCAGATGAAGACCCTGACCACAGTCTTGGACGACGAGACGGCGGAAAGCGTGGCCAAGCATTTTGGCTTTGCCATCGTCTGGGAGACCGCGAAGCCGGCGGCTTCCGCAACGCCGAAGAGGGAGGTAGCGAAGTCAGGGGCGGCGACCCCACGTCCGCCCGTCGTCACGATCATGGGCCATGTCGACCACGGCAAGACCTCGCTTTTGGACTACATCCGCAAGACGAACGTGGTCAAAGGCGAGCACGGAGGAATCACCCAGCATATCGGCGCCTACCAAGTCGAACTTCCGGTAGGGACGATCACCTTCCTGGACACCCCCGGCCACGCCGCGTTCACGGCCAT
>CAYVHL010000008.1:57143-98389 GCA_964451255.1 uncultured Fimbriimonadaceae bacterium | reverse complement strand
GGCACGCGAGCTGGGTTCAGAACGGCGTGAGCCAGTTCGGTCCCTATCCACTGCGCGCGTAGGAAATTTGAGGGGGGTCGCTCCTAGTACGAGAGGACCGGAGTGAACAGACCTATGGTGTACCAGTTGTCCCGCCAGGGGCATACGCTGGGTAGCCAAGTCTGGTAGTGATAAGCGCTGAAAGCATCTAAGCGCCAAGCACGCCCCAAGACGAGATTTCCCATCGAAAGAGTAAGGGCCCAGGAAGACCACCTGGTGATAGGCCGCATGTGTAAGCATGGCAACATGTTCAGCTGAGCGGTACTAATTGCCCGAGGGTTTAAATTCAAACCTGAATTTCTCATTCGGTGTTTTTTACGCTCAAACCACTGACCAACTGTGCGGCTCTCAAAGTGCTTTTGCCGCAGGCAAGCACATTGAGAATTCTATTCGCGTGACCATGGCGAGAGGAAAACACCCGTTCCCATCCCGAACACGGAAGTAAAGACTCTCAGCGGCGGACGTACTTGGTGGGCGACCTCCCGGGAGATATGCACGTTGCGCGGATAGATAACTTTTGCAAGGCCTCGACCTATCGGTCGGGGCCTTTCGTTTTGTGTCTATCCCGGCCTAACGTCGAATGGCTTGCGCATAATAAGGTGGAGGATCCATGGACGACGACCGCCAAGTGACGTACGACCCGCTGGTCGCGTTCATGGCGAAGTTCGAAAACGTCAAGAGTGTCGACACCTCTGTCGATCCATTCGCTGGCCTCTCCGTCGAAGACTGCCTCAAGAAGCACATCGTCGACGGCATCAAGAAGAATCTTGACGCACGTCTTGACACGGCTTTGGAGACTTACGCGCCGTTAGCGATCATCAACGACATCTTGCTGGACGGCATGAAAACGGTCGGAGAGCTTTTCGGGGCTGGCAAGATGCAACTGCCGTTTGTCTTGCAAAGCGCCGAGGTCATGAAGGCGGCGGTGCGCCACTTGGAGCCTCTGATGGAGAAGGTCGAAGGGGCGGAGAAGGGAAGTATCTGCCTGGCGACCGTCGCCGGAGACGTCCACGACATCGGCAAGAACCTCGTCGACATCATCCTCACCAACAACGGCTACCGTGTCGTTAACATCGGCATCAAACAGCCGATTCAAAACATCTTGGACAAGGCGGCCGAGCACAACTGCCAGGTCCTCGGGATGAGCGGACTCCTTGTCAAGAGCACCCTGGTCATGAAGGAGAACCTCGAGGAACTCAATCGGCGCGGACTGTCGGATTATCCAGTGATCCTGGGCGGGGCGGCCCTGACACGCGCGTATGTCGAAGAGGATCTCCGGGACATCTATGACGGCGACGTCTACTATGCGCAGGACGCCTTCGAAGGTTTGCGCCTAATGGAGGAGCTCGGCAAGCCGGATAGGCCGAAGACCAGCAAGCCGGCTGAAAGGCAGAGGCCTACCAGCCACCGCCTACCTGATTCACAGCCAAACCTCTATGTTTTCGATGGGACTAAGAGTGATGTGGCGACCGACGTCCCGGTACCGGACCTCCCGTTCTACGGTGCCAAGAAGGAGACCCGTTTCGACCTCTTTGAGGTCTATAAGTATATCAACCCGATCTCGCTCTTCCGTGGACAATGGCAGTATAAGAAGCAAGATGGAATGAGCAACCCTGAGTTCACCGAGTGGCTCGAGGAGAACGTCCGGCCGACGTTCGACCGGCTCCAACGCGAACTCGCAAAGGTGCTCAAGCCGAGGGTCAAGTGGGGCTACTTCTGGTGCGCATCCGAGGGGAACGACCTGATCATCCTTCAAGAAGACAGGCGGACGGAGCGCGCGAGGTTCCGTTTCCCGAGGCAATCGGTCGACCGTCGGCTGTGCTTGTCAGACTTCTTCAGGGACAAGTCGGCCGGGGTGCCCGATGTCGTGGGCTTTCACGTCGTCACGATGGGCGAGGAAATCAGCCAGTACGAACGGAAACTGTTCGACAAGGGCGACTATCAAGACTATCTCTTTGTCCACGGGATGGGCGTCGAGTCTGCCGAGGCGTTAGCCGAATATTGGCACCGCCAGATCCGCATCGAACTCGGCATTGGCGACCAAGAGCCCGACGACATGCGGCTCCTCTTCAGCGCCAAGTACCATGGCGCCCGCTATTCCTTCGGCTATCCAGCCTGTCCGAACCTCGAAGACCAAAGGACGCTGTTCGAACTCCTCCAGCCAGAAGACGTCGGCATCGAGTTGAGCGAGGAGTTCATGCTCATGCCCGAGCAGAGCACGAGCGCCATCATCGTGCACCACCCGGAAGCGAAGTATTTCAACATCCGGTAACAGGGACTGGGCCTTTGTCTCTCACCCCTGAGCTACCTAGCCTGCTCCTCGAAGCTGCCTTTGCATCAGTCTCAGGGATCGTAGGTGTAGCGTTGACTATCGCGGTGGGCAAGCAGGTCGGCAGGCGCGATATGAGAGGTCTGTATCGGCGCTAACGCCAGCCCTCGACCGTCTCTCTGCCCGTCAACTGCCTGCAATTGGCAGTGCTACGTAGGCCCGATCAAGATCAATGGCCATGTGCCATAGCATCGTATACTTCGAGCAGAGCGGTAGGCAGAAATCGTCGGCCATGCTGTGCAGGTGCGGCGGCTTGCCCCGATTGCTTCAACTGCTCCACGTGCAACAAGTCTCTCATGCTCATTTCCACCGTAGCTTGCCTCGCAACGATGATCTCAGCTCCCCACACCTTCACGCTCGGAACAAACGATTTCCTGCTTGACGGTAAGCCGTTCCATGTCCGGAGCGGCGAGATGCACCCGGCCCGGATCCCCGCGGAGTACTGGCGGCACCGGATCAAGATGGCCAAGGCGATGGGGTTGAACACCATCAGCGCCTACATCTTTTGGAACTACCTGGAGCCCGAGGAAGGGAAGTTCGACTTCAAGACAGGCAACCACAATGTCGCCCAGTTCGTCAAGACGTGCCAGGAGGAGGGGATGTGGGTGATATTGCGCCCTGGCCCGTATTGCTGTGCCGAGTGGGACCTCGGCGGCATCCCCTGGTGGCTGCTGAAATACCCCGACATCAAGTTGCGGTGCATGGATCCCCGCTACATAGCCGCCGCCAAGACGTACATCGACCGTTTGGCGAAGGAGATCAAGCCGCTCCTCGTCACCAACGGTGGTCCGGTGGTCATGATGCAGGTTGAGAACGAATACGGAAGCTACGGCAACGACCGGGAGTACATGCGCTGGATCCACGACGCTTGGGTCAAGAACGGTGTCGACGTGCCGTTCTACACCTCGGACGGGCCGACGCCCTACATGCTAGAGGCCGGGTCGCTTCCGGGGTGTGCGGTGGGGCTGGACTCCCTGGGCTCGAAGGCCGACGCCGATCTCGCCCGCAAGATGAGGCCCGGCGTGCCCGTGTTCAGCGGGGAGACCTATCCGGGCTGGCTGACCCACTGGGGAGAGAAGTGGGCGGGCAACCCGACGGACAACGTGGTCAAAGAGGTTTCGTTCCTCCTCGACAACCACTATTCGTTCAGTCTGTATATGTTCCACGGGGGGACCAACTTCGAATACTGGGCCGGCGCGAACTCGGGCGGCAAGGGCTATGAGCCCGATGTCACGAGCTACGACTATGACGCGCCGTGCGACGAGCAAGGCGGGGCGACGCCGAAGTACATGGCCCTGCGCGAACTGATCGGCCGCCACCTGTCGCCCGGGGAGACTCTGCCTCCGGTTCCGGCGCAGATCCCGACAATCGAGGTGTCGCCAGTCAAGATGTCGGCCTATTCGAGCGTCTGGGACAACCTGCCCGATCCGTCGCGCCACGCTCAGCCGGTGCCGTTCGAATCGGTGGGCCTTCGAGGGGGCCTGATGCTTTACCGGGCAAAGCTGGTCGGGCACAAGAGCGGTCGACTCCAGATCACCGACCTCCATGACTTTGCCACCGTCTTTGTGGATGGAAAGTACGTGGGTTCCGTCGACCGGCGGCTCGGCCAGACTGGAATCGAATTGCCGAAGGCTGAATCCGAGACGCCGGTCTTGGACATCCTGGTCGAAGGCATGGGGCGCATCAACTTCGCCCAGCATCTGATCGACAGGAAGGGGATCACCGACCGGGTCACCCTGAACGGCATGACCCTGATGACATGGGAGCAGTTCGCCCTGCCCCTCGATCCGGACTGGGTAGGCAAGCTCAGGCCGAGCCAGGACAAACGCCCGGGCCAGTTCTTCCGTGGTTGGTTCGACCTCTCGGCCACTGGTGACACCTACATCGACGTCAGCGGATACAAGAAGGGCTTTGTCTGGGTCAACGGGCACAACCTGGGCCGCTTCTGGGAGATCGGGCCGCAGACCAGGCTCTACTGTCCGGCCCCTTGGCTGAAGAAGGGCCAAAACGAAGTCGTCGTGTTCGACATGCTCGGCGGCCAAGCGTCGGCGGTTTCGGGGGCCAAGACCCTGAAATAATGACGGGAGCCCCCTTCGGGGCTCCCGTACTGGTCGGTCCCGGGTTCCGGGCTACTTGATGTCGACTTTGCCGCCGGCCTCTTCGATCTGCTTCTTGATCGAGTCGGCGGTGTCCTTGTTGACGCCCTCTTTGAGCTTCTGGGGGGCGCCGTCGACGAGGTCTTTGGCTTCCTTCAGGCCAAGGCCGGTGAGTTCTCGCACGACCTTGATGACCTGGAGCTTCTGTCCGCCGGCGTCGGAGAGGATGACGTCGAACTCCGTCTTCTCCTCAGCGGCCTCGGCGGCCGGGGCGGCTCCGCCGCCCATTCCGGCGAACATCGCCGGGTTAAAGGCGGGTGCGGCGGCGGTCACGTCGAACTTGGTCTCTAGGGCCTTCTTGAGGTCGCTGAGCTCAAGGGCCGTCAGTTTGCTGATGTCTTCAACGATGGATTCAATGGTGGTGGCCATGGTGGTTCACTCCTGGTTCTCCGAGGGCTCGGCCTCGGGTGCGGCTTCTGCTTCCGCGGTCGGGGCTTCGGCTGGGGCCTCGGCGGCTGGCTCTTCGGTGGGCTCGGCCGCCGCCGGTTCTTCGGCGGAGGCGGTCGCGGCTGTGGCTTCCTCTGCAGGGGCGGGCGACTCGGCCGCTGGGGCCGGTGCGCCTTCGGCGAACTTGTCCGCCACGGCGCCGATCGCGCGGATCGGGCCGGCGTAAATCGCCTCGATCGTCCCTACGAGGTTGCTAAGCGGCATGGCTACGAGGCCGACGATCTGGGAAAGCAGGACTTCGCGCGGCGGGAGCTTGCTCAGCTCGTCGACGCCCTTGTCATCGATCACCTTCCCGGAGATCAGTCCGCCCTTGACGACCAAGTTCTTGTGAGTCTTGGCAAAATCTGTCACGACCTTTGCGCAGTCGCTCTCGTTCTCATAGAGGAACACGACGGCGGTCGGGCCGCTTTGCAGATTCTCGGTCAGGGGGTCGGCACCTTCACCGGCGGCGAGGTTGAACAGGGTGTTCTTCACGACCTGTAGTTCGCCGCCTTTGTCGCTCAGCTGACGGCGGAGGAGTTGCATCTCCTTCACCTTGAGCCCACGGTATTCGGTGAAGAGGACGCCCTTGGAGCGCTTGAAGCGCTCGCCGGTCTCCTCGATCACTCGGGCTTTTTCTGCTGTCGGCATTGCTTATCTCGCGCCTTGTCTCTTGACAAAGCAGTTCGGGCTCTTGCAGTCAATGAGTGCAAGAGCCCGACGCGAGACCTAGCCGAATGACCAGGTGTTCCTCAAATCGTTTTCTTGGTCTCGAACCTCGGTCGGCTGCCTTTTCGGACGCTTAGGGCTACCCCCTTGGGGATGACCACCGGCTGTCTGCGGAGAGTCCAGCGGAGATTATGGCACGTCCTGGGCCAAGGCTTCGGTCATGGAACCCTAAGGCCCATCCTGCGATCCTAGTTGGACGTCCCGATAATTGTAGGCAAGCGTTTCGTGCGATGGCGTACGGGGGGTACATGGCGACTGTCGAGGAGTTTGTAGAGGTCATCAAGTCGGGGAGCGAACGGCGGTTCAAGCAGATGCTGGAAGATGATCCCGGCATCGCCCAGACCAAGGTGGATTCGTATCACGGGTGCACCGCGCCCCAACTGGCCATGTACTTGGCACAAGAGGACTTCGCCTGGTCGCTTTACCGGCTCGTGCCGGAACCTGACTTCGCGACCGCGTGCACCGTGGGTGACCTTGACCGGTTCAAGGAGCTACTCTCTGCCGATTCCACCCTGATCGAGAAGCTCAGTGACGACGGGTACACGCCCCTTTGTCTGGCGGCGGCATGCGGACACTTGCGGCTCGTGACCTACCTGCTTGAGGAAGGGGCCGACCCGAACGCCCCATCACGTGCTCAGGGAGGTGTGCGGCCGCTCGGTTCCGCCGTGGCTGGCAAGAAGCAGGATATCGCCCGGATCCTCCTAGAGTTTGGCGCGGATCCCAATCTGCAGCGCGCAGGGGGCATCCGGCCAATCCATGACGTTGCCCAGATGGGTAACCAGCCGATGCTCCTGGAGCTGGTGACCCACGGTGCGGATGTCCGTGCAAGGACAGAGACCGGGGACACGCCTCTCAGCCTGGCCCGTCGATACGGCCATCACGACCTCGCGCTCTATATCGAGCAGAACTTCGGCGGCATGTAGGAGCGCAGACTAGAAGACGAACCAGGCATTTGGTTCTCGCTTCACATGCAGTTTTGTCTGGGGAATCTGCATCGGATAGTAGACCATCAATCCGGGGCTTTCGAAATCCACTTTAGCCTTTACCCAATCATAGGCTTGGGTGTTTCGTGCGTCTGGACTGCCTTCAATTTCCCTTTGGTGGAGACGATTGAGGCGATCGATCGACAGTTGGTAGACGCTGTCTGCACGCTTTATTGCCACGGATACCGAGGCAGTCGTCGATTTGAATGCCGTCGCCAACTCCTCATCCGTCATGAGTGAAAACGCGGCAAGTGTAAAGGCCAAGGTTTCGCGGCGCATCGGGAACTCATCGTTTGCACCGACTTCTGAAAAGGTGGCCCCGGCTCGCATTCGATATTGCGAAGGGCTGAAGTCAAGCTTGTACCCAGCCGGCGACTCATAGAAATCTGCCCCGCAAGCTCCAGCGACAAGTTTGAGAAAGACACCTTCTCGCTCATTCGTGCATGCGACTGAGACGGCGAGCTTCTTAACGAACCAATGGACCGTCACAGGCTTCGTAAACTTCATAGCCTCAAGTTGTGACAAAAGGATCGTCGCTCCGTCTGCGCTCGTCGTCACCCGGCCATCTCTTACAGTAAGTGTCCCAGCTACGGGAGGTATGGCCGCGGTAAAGAATGAATTGGACAGAACCAAATTGCGAGGGTAGGTTTGGCTAAAGAAGACAAGGTCTGCATTGTCATAGCTACGGTAGCCAAGCGCACTTGATATTCCGTCGACCAAGTCTCGGCTCGCTTCATATTGGATATTCTGGGGCTGTATGTCGGCGCTCGAACTTGTGTACACTACCGCAGTAGTCCGTGCCTCCTTGGCAAGGGCTGCGGCGAGAGCCTGAGGGCTCCCACCACCAAAATTGAACGTACTTAGCAGCAATGTGGCGAGTAACATCTAATGGCCGCCGCCGCCCCCAGATGGCACGTACCCCATCGCAGGACTCCAAATCTGTGGTTTGTACCTAGGCGGTGTGTACAGTAGCGAGAAACCGAGCGCAAGTGTAGATGTCAGTGCCATTGGTTTCAGGCTACCCCCCTGTCAACACATTCTTCAAATATCAATCGAACTGCTTTGATGGTTGGTGGGACGACTCCAAGAGGTGTGCGTGCGCGGGGCTGTGCCCAAGTGGTTGACGACAGCCCCGCATAAGAACTCAACCCACGAACCGGAAGATATAATTCAGAGCATGCACTCCGAAGCTTGGCACGGTGACCGACCGAAGGAAGAGTGCGGTGTCGTAGGGGTGTGGACGCCGGGTTCGCAGGCCGCCAAGGCGGCCTTTTTTAGTCTCCAGGCCTTGCAACACCGCGGCCAGGAGTCGGCCGGCATAGCCGTCAGTGACGGCCAGAAGGTCACCATGCGCAAGGGCATGGGGCTTGTCGGCGCCGTCTTCACCGATCTGAGCGACCTGCAGGGTGAGACGGCGATCGGCCACACACGCTATTCAACGACCGGCGCCAGCGTCCTCGCGAACGCCCAGCCCATCCACTGCGCCAGCACGGTAGGCGAGATCGCCGTCGCCCACAACGGCAACCTCGTTAACACCAAGGAGCTACGCGAGGAACTCCTGGCCGAGGGCGTCCAACTGGTCACCACCGCCGACAGCGAGGTGATCGCCCAGATACTGGCACGCAACCTGCACCTCGGCGTCGTCAACGCGGTGTCGGTCTGCATGAAGCGCATCAAGGGCGCGTATGCCGTCACGGTGCTCACCCCGGACATGGTGCTGGGCTTCCGCGACCCCTACGGCGTCAGGCCGTTGGTCGTCGGGCGGCTCCAAGACGGCTTCATCGTCGCCAGCGAGAGTTGCGCTCTCGTCCCCGTCGGTGGCGAGGTGCTCAACGAGGTCGGCCCCGGCGAGGTCGTCATCATCGACAAGGACGGGCTTCGCATGGCCCAGGCCGCACCGCCCCAGGCCCATAACCTCTGCCTTTTCGAGCTCATCTATTTCGCCCGGCCCGACTCCCGGATGTACGGCTCGCTCATCTACGACTCCCGCGAACGTATGGGCATGGAGTTAGCCCGGGAGAAGCCTGCGGACGCCGACATCGTCATCCCGGTGCCGGACAGCGGCGTCCCCGCCGCAATCGGCTACAGCCGGGTCAGCGGCATCCCGTTCTGTGAGGGGATGATGAAGAACCGCTACATCCATCGCACGTTCATCCAGCCCGACCAGAGGATGCGCGAGATGGGCGTCAGGATGAAGCTTTCGCCGCTCGAAGACCGTATCAGGCACCAAAGGGTGGTCCTCGTCGACGACTCCATCGTTAGGGCGACCACGACCAAGCAGATCGTCAAGATGCTCCTCGACCAAGGCGCGAAGGAAGTGCACGTCCGGATCACGGCCCCGCCGATCAAGAACCCGTGCTTCTATGGCATCGACATGGCCTCCACTGCCGAGCTCGCCGCCGCCAACATGACGGAGAAGCAGATCTGCCAGCACGTTGGTGCGACGTCCCTCGGCTACCTGAGCATCGCGGGGGCGGTGCGGGCGGTGGGGAGGCCGGCCAGCGAGTTCTGCCTCGCCTGCTTCGACGGGCGCTACCCGATCGAGGTGCCGCGCGACCTGAGCAAGATGGCCTTCGAGCAGGGAGCGGTCGGCGAGTTGGCCACGGTCACCGTTTGACCGCTGGTAACCTCGACCGCATGTCCTCGCTTGCCGCGCTCAAGAAGCGCTACGCCGACATCGACGCCCTGCAGTCCGCCGCCGCCTTGATGGAGTGGGACCACCAGGTCATGATGCCGCCCGGAGGAGCGGAGGCCCGCGGCGCCCACCTTGGCGCCCTCAGCCGCATGGCCCACGAGACCTTCGTCTCCGACGAGACGCGGCGCCTGATCGAGGACGCGGCGAAAGAGGCGGTGCCCGGCGGCGACGACGAGGCCACCGTCCGCGTGCTCAAGCGCGAACTGGACATGCGGACGAAGCTCCCCGCCTCTTTGGTCGAGGAGAAGTCCACCCTGGCGGCACTTGGCCATGAGGTCTGGGTCAAGGCGCGGGAGGAGAAGGACTTCGCCCAGTTCGCCCCGACGCTGGCCAAGATGGTCGAGCTCACGAAACAGGAGGCCGAGCACCTCGGCTACAACGACCACATTTACGACGCCCTCACCGACCAATACGAAGAGGGGGCGACCAAGAAGAGCTGGGACCACATGTTCGACGGCATCCGCGAGCCTATCGTCGCCCTGGTCGCCGCCATCAAGGACTGCAGCCCGGTCGACGACTCCAGCTTATACGGCGAGTGGCCCGACGCCGACCAGCGTCAATACTGCGACGCACTGGCCCGTGCCATCGGCTTTGACTTCAACCACGGGCGGCAGGACACCGCCGTGCACCCGTTCTGCGGCGGCCCCTCGACCACCGACGTCCGACTCACAACACGCTTCAAAACCTACCTGCCCAGCGCGATCATGGGCACGTTGCACGAGGCCGGGCACGGCATGTACGAACAGGGCACGCCCAAGGAGCGGGTCGGGACGCCCTTGGCCGGCGGTGTCAGCCTGGGCTGGCACGAGAGCCAGAGCCGCACCTGGGAAAACATCGTCGGTCGGTCCCACGCGTTCTGGCAGGGCATGCTGCCGTCCCTCCACGACGCGTTCCCGGCCACCCGCGCCTTCGACGTGGACCGCTGGGTCCAGTTGTTGAACAAGGTCGAGCCCTCCTACATCCGAGTCGAGGCCGACGAGGTGACCTACAGCCTCCACATCATGGTCCGGTTCGAACTGGAGTGCGACCTGATGACCGGCGCACTGCCCGTCAAAGACCTCCCCGAGGCTTGGAACGAGAAGTACCGCAAGTACCTCGGGATCGTCCCCCGCGACGACGCGGAGGGCTGCTTGCAGGACGTCCACTGGTCGGGCGGGGCGATCGGCTACTTCCCGACCTACGCGATGGGCAGCATCCTCAGCTACCAGGTCTTCGCCTGCCTGCGCCGCGACCTGGGCGACGTGGACGCCTTGATGGCCAAGGGCGACTTCGCCCCGATCCTGCACTGGCTGCAGGAGAAGGTCTACCGCCAGGGCAAGCGCTACACGCCGGTCGAGCTCGTCCAGCGGGTGACGGGGAAGCCGTTCGGCCCGGAGGACTACCTGTCCGGCATCACCGCGAAATACCGCGCGCTCTACGGCATCTAGTTTGCGAAATCTGGCGACACGCCAGCATAATCGGGACTGGGCGAGAGGCTGGGCGCCCCTTGCCTGACACGGGAATTCTATGGACACCTACTTTGTTGTCGCGATCCACCACGCTGACGGCTACGACGGCTCCAAGGAGACGCCGGATATGAGCAAGGACATCGACGACCTGAACGACGAGATGGTTGCCGCTGGTGTCCGGGTCTTTGTCGGCGGGATGCTGGCGGCCGAGACCGCCAAGTCGTTGCGCAATCAAGCCGACGGCAAAATCCTCCTCACCGACGGGCCGTACTTGGACACCAAAGAGCACATCGGCGGCTTTTGGGTCCTGGACTGCTCGGAAGAGGAGGCGCTTGAGTGGGGGCGCAAGGCGGTCGCCGCCTGCCGCGCGCCGGTTGAGGTGCGCGGGATCGGTTGTCCGTCTACTCGTCAGGTCTGACAGTGACAAATCGGGTGGCCAGACCTAGCCGTGTCGCTGGTTCGTGCTTGAACTGGCTTTTGGTTGCGGTAGGTCGGGAGGGCAGACTTGCCCCGCCGCTTGACCCCCCGCAGGTATACAGGGGCGGTGGACAAGCGCCTGACCCACCTCGGCCGGACCGGCCTCGTCGTCTCCCGTCTCTGCCTGGGCACGATGAACTTCGGCCCGGAGACCAGCAAAGAGGACTCGTTCAAGATCATGGACCGGGCCCTCGACCTGGGGATCAACTACTTCGACACCGCCGACGTCTACGGCTGGAAGCAGGGGGAAGGGGTCACCGAGCAGATCGTCGGCGAGTGGTTCGCCAAGGGCGGCAACCGCCGGGAGCGGGTGGTCCTAGCGACCAAGCTCTACGGCCAGATGGGCCTGGGCGAGCTCAAGGACTGGCCGAACACCGGCTACGTCAGCGCCCTCCACATCCGCCGGGCGGTCGAGGGTTCGCTCAAGCGGCTCCGTACCGACTACATCGACATCGAGCAGATGCACCACATCTACCGCGACGTGCCGTGGGAGGAGGTCTGGCAGGCGTTCGACGTGCTCGTCCAACAGGGCAAGGTGCTGTATGTCGGGTCGAGCAACTTCGCGGCCTGGCACATCGTCCAGGCTAACGAGACGGCTCGGCGGCTCGGCAAGCTCGGCCTGGTCAGCGAGCAGTCGAAGTACTCGCTCCTCCAGCGCGACATCGAGCTGGAGGTCGGCCCCGCGTGCCAGGCTTACGGCGTCGGCGTCATCCCCTGGTCGCCCTTGGCGGGCGGCGTGCTCGGCGGCGTCATGGGCGGGCAGAAAGGGAAGCGCCGCCACGGCGACTGGACGAAGGGCGTCATTGAAAAGCACGGCAAGCGGCTCACCGCATGGGAAAAGCTGTGCGCGAAGCTGGGCAAAGAGCCCGCCGACGTCGCCCTCGCCTGGACGCTGACCCGGCCGTTCGTCACCGCCCCGATCATCGGCCCCCGGACGATGGCCCAGCTGGAGGGCGCGGTCGCCGCCCTGGACATCCAACTGGACGAGAAGACCCTGGCCAAGATCGACGAGATCTTCCCGCCATTTAAGACGGCCCCCGAGCATTACGCCTGGTGACCGGGGCAGAGCTTCTGGCGGCCATCCCGTACGGCTGCCGGGCCGCTGTCGAAAGACTGTCGGAACGCCGTCGGCCCGCTAATTTAGCGGGCCCGTAGCGGGTCGGTAGCGGGCCGGACAAGGTGTTGGGAGGTTGGGAGAACGAAGTTGGTGCGGTCGCGCGGGGCCCCAGCCGGGTGGGTCACGCACCCAGGGAAGGCCCGAGCAGGGCGTCGATGAACGGCACTAGCCGGGCGACCCGCTCCTCGCGGGGGCCGGTCGCCTCGACCCACGGCACTGTGCCCGCCTCTAGCAGACGCTTGAACTCGGCGTGCATCCACTCCCGATAATCTTCGCCGTCGCGGATGTCGTCCGGCTCGAACGGGACGTCCAGACCAGCCAGCACATAGGCGTCGGCACGGCGGCGCGTGCCGACCGCGTCGGTCGCGGGGTCGCGCGAGCCCATGTACCGCTCGTGCCAGAGACCGGTCGCCCAGGCGTCGGTGTCGCAGACGACCAGCCTCGGCGACAGTTCCGCGGCTCGGTCCTCGTCCTGCTGTTGTCGTTCGGCGATGTGGACGAACTCGTCGGAGGCCCAGGGCGCGTCCGGCCCGTCGCGGCGGTACTTCTCCTCGGTGTACGCGCGCCCGTATTCGGGCACCCAAAGGCACCCGTAATGGCCGGCGAGGTCTTGGGCGAGCGTCGTCTTTCCGGTGGACTCCGCCCCGACGATCACGACACGCTTGGCCGACAACCCAGCCTCACTTGGACGCGGAGGCGGCCTTATACGGCTCGACGTACTTGAGACAGCACGCCCGCACCCGCGCCCGGATGCGGTTGATGTAGGCGGCGCGGTCGGTCACCGAGACGGCGCCCCGGGCGTCCAACAGGTTGAAGACGTGGGAGCACTTCAAGGCTAGGTCCAGTGCGGGGTAGACGAGGGAAGTCCGGCACTTGGCCCCCGACTGGTCGGCGTCGTTCGGCTCCGAGGTGAGCACGCCGAGGGCAGGATCCCAATAGACCGGGGTCTCGAGGACGCGCTTGGACTCCGACTCGTAGGTGTCGAACAGTTCGCGCAGCACCTGGGTCGAGGCGACCTCGAAGTTGTAGACGTTGTTTTGCATCTCCGACTCGTACTCGCACGTGCTGTAGGAGGTGGTGTCGTTCCACATCAGCCCGTCCCAAAAGGAGTCGGAGTTGTTGAGCATCAGGCAGAGCCGTTCGGGGCCGTAGGTGATCTCAGCGGAGACGGGGTTGCACTCGACGCCGCCCATCTGTTGGAAGAAGGTGAACTGGGTGACTTCGGTGCCGTTGACCCAGACCTCCCAGCCGACGCCGCTGGCCCCGGCCGCCTGGTCTTCCCAGTCGTCCTCGACCAGCCTGACGTCGTTCTTCTTGGTGTCGAACCCGATGGCGTCGAGGGAGCCGAGGTAGCGGTCGACCATGTCGTCCGGGCTGGGCTTCATGATCACCTGGTACTGGAAGTAGCGTTGGCTGCGCTGCGGGTTGCGGGTGTACCGACCGTCGGCGGGCCTGCGCGACGGTTGGACGTAGGCGACGTTCCAAGGCTCGGGGCCGAGACTGCGGAGCAGGGTGGCGGGGTGCTTGGTTCCCGCACCCACCTCGGTGTCATAGCCCTCCAGGACAGCGCATCCTTGGCTTGCCCAATATGCGTCCAGCTTGCGGACGAGCTCTTGGAACGTCGTCATGACTGGCGAAAATGGTACCTCTGGCCGGGGCGCGGGGGCCGGTCTCAGGCGGACACGAACCAGACTTGGCCGTCCGGGTCGCGGAAGCTGAAGTGCCGGACGCCAGGATGGGGCTCTTCGATATCGCCAGGCACGACCCCCCGCGACCGGAGGTCGGTGTGGGCGGCGTCGAGGTCGACGACGATGAACTTGAGCGCGGGCGCGCCCTCCGCCTGCTCGGCTGGGCCGTCGCGATGGAGGGCGAGCTCGAACCCACCGGCGTCGAAGACGACCCAGAACTCTTTGGCCCAGTCTGCGGACTCTTGGGGATACCTAAGCGGCAAACCCACCGCGTCGCGGTAAAACGGGACAGACCGGCCCATGTCGGAGACAAAGAGGATCGCTTGACCGATGGACCGCAGACCTTTCATGGTGACACCGATATTAGACCGCATCCGCATCCCCCTGCTCCTACTCGCGTTGACGGCCTCTGCCACGGCCATGGCTGACGTGGGGGCGTCGCAGTTCAAAGACCCCGGCTTCAACAAGGTCGTGTGGGTGCAGTCGCCGAACTACAACAAGCGTCCCGCCGGGACGGTGGTGGACACGATCGTCCTGCACCACACCGCCCAACACTCGCTGGCCGAGACGGTGGCCTGGTTCCAGAGCGAGGCCAGCAGGGTCAGCGCCCACTTCTGCGTCGGCAAGGACGGGTCGATCGTCCAGTTCGTGAGCACGTTCGACCGGGCGTGGCACGCGGGGGTGAGCGTGGACGCCTACGGACGGCGCGACGTGAACGACTTCTCGGTCGGCATCGAGATCGACAACGTGGGCGACGGGAAGGAGGCCTTCACGGAGCCCCAGCTGCGTGCATTGGACAACCTGATCGGCTTCCTGTTGATCCGGTTCCCCCACATCAAGCAGATCACGAGCCATGAGTTCATCGCCGAGCCGCAGGGAAGGAAGAACGACCCGAAGAACTTCCCGTGGGACAGGATGAAACACTTTGGCTTGGCGTTGCACTACGGGCTGAAGCCCAAGGCGGGCGGGTGATGCGCGGTTGTGTCGCCCTTGTGGCGCTCCTGCCATGCTTCGCCATGGCTTCGGTCGGACGCCAGGAGTTCAAGGACCCGGGCTACAACCAACTGGTCTGGCTCGACACCCCCAACCAGAACAAGCGGCCGCCGGGCACCGTGATCGACACGATCGTGCTGCACCACACGGCGGGGAAGAGCCTGAAGGGGACGGTCAGCTGGTTCTTGACGCCTAAGAGCCAGGTCAGCGCGCACTTCTGCATCGGCCGCGACGGATCGATCGTGCAGTTCCTGAGCACCTGGGACAGGGCATGGCACGCGGGGGTCAGCAAAGACGCCTTTGGCCGCACGAACGTGAACGACTTCTCGATCGGGATCGAGATCGACAACGTCGGGGACGGGGTCCAGTCCTATCCGGAGCCGCAACTACGGGCGCTGGACAACCTGATCGCCGTCCTGCTTCGCCGGTTCCCGACGATCAAGCAGATCACCAGCCACGAGTTCGTCGCCGAGCCCCAGGGGCGTAAGGACGACCCCAAGAACTTTCCGTGGGACCGGATGCGCCACTTTGGGTTGCCGCTCTACTACGGCCTCAAGCCGAAGGGCTAGCCGCCGCCGTCCTTCTTCTTCGGCGGCTCGATCGGACACAGGAAGTGGCCGGTCTTCTCGATGTAGTCCTGGTGGTAGGTCTCGGCCGGCCAGAAGGTCGGCGCCTTCACGACCTCGGTGACGATCGGGTCGGCGAGGTTCTTCTGGGCAGCCGTCTCGGCGGCGAGGGCGTCGGCCTTCTGCGACGCGTCGGCATAGAAGAGCACGCTACGGTAACTGTCGCCGACGTCGGGCCCCTGCCTGTCCTTGGTCGTGGGGTTGTGGAACTCGGTGAAGTAGAGGTCGGCCAGGTGCCGGTAGCTGACGACTGCCGGGTCGAATTGGACGAGGGCTGTCTCGGCGTGGCCGGTGGTGTGGGAACACACCTGCTCGTACGTTGGGTTCTTGGTCGTGCCTCCAGCGTAGCCGACCGCGGTGCCGGTCACGCCCGGCACTTGTCGGAACCGGTACTCCAGGCCCCAGAAGCACCCGCCCGCGAACATCGCGGTCACGCGCCGGTCGCTCTTGGCCGCCGACTTGGTCGGGGTCAGGACGACGCCCTCCGGGCCCTTGACGTCACTTGAGGTCTTGGCCATCGCCAGCGGGACGGACGCGCAGCCGGTGCAAGCGGCGAACACGAGGCTCACGACGCCGATATGGACGGTCTTCATACACCAATGGTAATGCATGTAGGGGCAAGTTTCATTCCTTTGGGGTGGGACCGGCGGCTCAGACGGTGATCCGACACGAGGTGACGGCCCCTTCGAGCCGCCACTCAACGGGCAGACCCAGGCTGCCGACGAGCCGGAACATCCGCGCGTTCTCGGCGAACATCTCTGCGACGAGCACCTTGACCGCGCGCTCCCGTGCCGCCTCGACCAGCCGGACCAGCATCACCTTGCCGAGTCCTTTGCCCTGGTATGGGTCGCCGACGAAGACGGCGAAGTCCGCTTCACCGTCCGTTCCCGGGACGCGGACAAAGCGGGCGACCGCCATGCCGGTCCGTCCGTGGTCTGTGGTCATGCCCGCCACGAGGGCGAAGTGGTCTATGCCGTCCACCTGGGTCAGATAGTCCAACTCTGATTCCGTGAGCTCCCTCTTTACGCTCATGAAGCGCCAATAGAGGCTGTCCGACGAGTACTGCTCCATGCCGCGTCTGAAGACCTCGCGGTCTTCTGGCCGGACGCAGCGGACCGAGCATGCGCTTCCGTCGGCCAGCGTCAGGGCCTCGTAATAGTCAGCGTTGTAGCGCATCTGGCTTCCAGAAGTAGGAAGCGGGCCTGCCCAATCCGGATTCGGCAAGCTCCCCGTCCCGGACGGCGAACCTTCCGCCCACCAGTGTGTGCACCGGCCTGGCCCTGAGCTTCCGCCCGACCCACGGAGACCACCCGGCTTTGCTTTGGAGCCACGGGTCGGTCACCTCGAAGTCGGCGGAGAGGTCGAACACGGCCAGGTCGGCCGCGCCGCCGACCTCGACCCTGCCCTTTCTCCTGATCCCATAGAGCTCGCAAGGTCGTTGGCTGAGCATCCGGACGGCCCCGGTGAGGGACATTCCGCCGCGCACGGCCAAGTCGAACACGAGGGGCGCCATCGTCTGCACGCCTGGGATGCCGCTCGGGCTCTTGGGATACGGGGCCGTTTTCTCCTCCCTGGTGTGGGGCGCATGGTCGCTGCCGAAGACGTCGAAGAGGCCGCCCTTTACCGCCGCCATGAGGGCATCCCTGTGGTGGCCGCCCCGCACCGGTGGGTTCATCTGCACCCAACTGCCGACGCGCTCATAGTCTTCCATCCCCAAGAGGATGTGCTGGGGCGTCGCCTCGCAGGTGATGGGCAGACCCACCTGCTTGGCCTCGCGGATGAGGGGCAGTTCGTCGGCAGTGGAGATGTGTAGGATGTGGACAGGCCGTCCGGTCTCCGCGGAGAGCCGGATGAGCCTCTCTGTGGCGAGGCGGGCCGCCTCAGGGTCGCGCAATTCTGGGTGCTCACGGGGATGGGTCGGTTGGTGAGATTCCTTCAGGCGTCGCAGGCGGGGCTCGTCCTCCGCGTGGACGGCTACTCTATGTCGGCCGTTCTGCAACACGCGCCGTAGCGCGGGGTCACCGTCCACCAGCAGGGGCCCGGTGCTGCTTCCCATGAATATCTTGATTCCGGGGCTACCGGGAAGCATCTCAAGTTCGGCAAGACGGTGGGCGTTGTCGGCGGTGGCGCCGACAAAAAAGCCGAAGTCGCACCAAGCGCGCCCCACTGCTCGGTTCAGTTTGTCCGCCAACGAGGCTTCGTCCGTGGTCAGCGGGGAAGTGTTCGGCATCTCCAAGACGGTCGTGACGCCGCCCGCCACCGCGGAACGGGTGCCGCTCTCCAAGTCTTCCTTGTGCTCGAGCCCGGGCTCCCGGAAATGGACTTGGGTGTCGACGACGCCTGGAACGACGTGCAGGCCCGCGACGTTCACGTCCTTAGCGGCCGTGGCACCCGACAGATCCCCCAGCGCGGCCACCGTGTCGCCCACGACCCCGACGTCTGCGGCGAACGCGGCCACCGGAGAGACGACCGTCCCCCCCCTCAGTATCACGTCGAACCGGTCCGCCATCCCGTCTGTCATACCCGTCACGCCAGTATGCCGAGGGGCCGCTGGTATCCTGCACGCCGACCGCATGGCCGAGCCCGACACGCCCGAGGTTTCGATCTTGGTGCCCGCCAAGAACGAGGAGGCGACCATCGCCCAGGTCGTCGAGCGGTTGCTCGCCTTGCCGCTCCACAAGGAGATCATTGTCGTCGACGACGCCAGCGTCGACAGAACCGTCGCCGTGCTCGAGCCCTACCGCGACCGCATCATGGTCGTCAGCAACCCTGACCCTGGCGGCAAGGGCAAGGCGATCCGCGCAGGCCTGGCGCACGCCACCGGTGAGGTCGTCGTCATCCAGGACGCCGATCTGGAGTACCTGCCCGAAGAGCTGCCTCTTGTCGTCTGTCCGATCTTGGAGGGCGACGCGAACGTCGTCTACGGCAGCCGCTTTACGCGAGGCATGAACAAGGAGATGGCCCTTCCCAACAAGGTCGTGAATGTGCTGCTGGCCTGGATGACCCGCGTACTTTATGGTCAGAAAATCACAGACGAAGCCACCTGCTATAAGGCCCTGCGACGCGAGTTGTTGGAGAAGATGCACCTGGAGTGCGAACGGTTTGAGTTCTGTCCGGAGGTCACGGCGAAGGCCAGTCGCATGGGCGAGAAGATCCATGAGGTCCCAGTAAGCTATGAGCCCCGGTCCGTGGCGGCGGGAAAAAAGATTCGGTGGACGGACGGGGTCGAGGCGTTCTGGACATTGCTCCGCCACAGGTTCGGCCGGTTCTAGGGTCGCTGGTACTCTGTCATCGTGCTGTGTCTCGCCTTTGCGACATATGTGAGCCTGCAAGGTGCCGCCTCGCAATGGCACCTTGAATACTTGCCGGGGCCACGGTTTGTAGTGACCCTCACCGAGACGCGGGTTTCAAACGAGCCGGTAAGAGGATGGGAGGCGTTCGCCGCCTCTCCGCCTGACCTGCCGGATCAACTGGTCACAAAGCGCGAACTTTGGTTCGACGGCAAGATCGTGAACAATGCCCAGGCGGTGGAACGGTCGGCGGCCAAGGTTCCCATCCTGGTTGCCCGCTTCACGACCGCAGAGATCGGACACGGCGACCCGGTGGGGGTCTGGACCCGCTACGAAGGACGGCTATCGCGAGTCCGGCTCGTGCCCGGGGCACCGAAGACGCCGGTGGAACCCCTGAGTGCGGAAGAGCGAAACCTGGACCTGGCCGCGACCGCCAGCGTCGACTACCGTTCCGATGCGGTGCAGGCGTTCATCAGAAGGGCTGGTTTGCGTCTGAAACGGGGCGAAGGCGTGGTCGACTTTGGCCGAAGGGTCTATGAGTACATCCGCAAGACGATGAAGTACAAGGCGGACGCTCCCTTTGACTACGTGCCGTGTTCCGCCGACGTCGGCACGATGGTCGGCCACTGTGGCAATTACTCCCGGTTGGCGGTCGCGGTGTTCCGGGCCAACGGCATTCCAGCCAGGGTCGAGTTTGGGCATTGGGTGAACAAGAGCGGCACATTCGACGGGGGGCAGCCTCACGTTCGCGCCCACTTCTATGCGGACGGGGTCGGGTGGGTGCTCTGTGACACGTCGATAGGCATCCCACCCGGCGGTTGGAAGCCCGAGAAGAACCTTGACATCGGGTTTGGGAACTGGCGGGCGGATTTTCTTGTGTTGCACGAACACGGCTGGTTGGAACTGCCCACCAAACATTGGGGCCCCCAGCCGCAGACGCACTTACAAGGGATTTACCTCCCGACGGTCGGCGGCACTTGGGAGGGAGCGAACTACAAGACAGTTCTCAAGGTTGAACTAACCCCGGCCCAGTAGCGGTATGCGTGTCGCTCCCTTGGCGACCAGGTAGCCGTCGCGACAGTCGACCGATTGGATGTCGACGGCGTCTGCCAGACCCAGGTCTTTCTCCAGGTCGACGACCGGGGTCAGCAACTTGAGCACGGCGTCTCGTGCTGGCCCGTCGGTGCGTCGCCAGTCGAAGTAGACCTTGGCGCCCTCCAGGACGATCTGCCGCTTATTCACGGATCCGAGGCGAGCGACGCAGGCAAAGTCGGTGGAAACAAGCAAGAACTCGCCGTGCCCCTCGACCCAGACGTGACCTTGATAGGCCCTCACCGTGCACTTGGTGATCTCAGGAAACTTCGCCATGATGAAGTCCGCCAGGGCTCGCTCGCTGATGCGGACTGTCCCCGTCCCGACGCCTGAGCGGCTCAGCCTTAGTCGGTGCTTTGAGAGGGCCAAGGCAAAGTCAAACCGGCACTCTGGGATGTCGGCTTCGAGCGAGGCGACATGGAGCTTGCGGATCGAAAAGTCCCTTAGCCGAAGCCTCAACATTTGGATGCGGCCCGCTTGAGAACGGTCGGGCTCGGTGTAGAGGGGCAGGCCGTCGATGCGAAACGCACTGGCCCCGATGGTCGCGCTGGCCACGTCCCCGAATAGCCCGGCCAACCCGTCGGGCTCGACTTTCACCGACACCCTCTTGTCATCGCCCGCCAGGCGCGACGCGACGTCGGCGGCGGCCAACCGCTGGAACCGCGCGACCTGCTGGTCGCCGAATCCGCCTCCGATTGCCAAGGCCATCGCCAGGATCACCGGCCCACCCATGGCACAACTCTACAGCCTTCAGGCGTCTGAAGTGTGGATGGGCGAGCCACCTGGTTACTCTGCGCTGAACGAATCGGCAGTGGCGTTTTGGTTGGAGAAGACCCACGTCCTTCGTGTGACCGGTGCCGACCGCATCGATTGGCTTCAAGGTCAGGTGACGCAAGATCTGCGGGAGCTGGAAGGTGGTGGTTGTTTGGAGGCCTGCCTTGTCAAACCGACTGGCCAGATCGAGTCGCACGTCGCTCTATATGCTCTTGATCAGGAGGTCGTGCTTGTGACGGACCAGCCTCGTCCGATTCTGGACAGAGCGGAAAGGCTGGTAATCCTCGAGGATGTCGTCGTCGAGCATGTCCGGACGGGGATTTGGGCCGTGCAAGGGCCAGAGTCGGTAGGAAAGTACGCCAGAGACCGGACCGGACGGGGGGGATTCGACCTCGTCTTCGGAGAAACCGCACCGAGCGGCGTTGAGGTAGGCGGAACCGAACTCTTGGATCTGGTGAGCCTAGAGTCGGGATTGCCGAAGCAGAATGTCGACTTTGACGACAAGACCTTGCCGCCAGAGCTCGGAACAGCGTTCGAGTCGCGGACAGTCAGCTACACGAAAGGGTGTTACACGGGGCAAGAGGTCTTGATGCGGATTCACAGCCGGGGGCACACGAACAAGACTTGGATTGGTCTCCGCTTGTCCGGCCCAGCCAAGGCCGGCTCATCGGTAGAGATTGATGGCAAGCCCGTCGCCAGCCTGACCAGGGCGGCCCACAGTCCGCGGCACGGCTGGATCGCCGCGGCGACCCTGCCAAACCGCTACGTCGATGAAGGAACAGAAGCGTTGGTCGAAGGTTGGACGGCTGTCGTCCAAGCGATGCCCTTTTAGTTTGTCACGCCCTTTTTCTTCATGGCCATCGAAAGCATGTGCCCACCGAGGAGGCACGCGATCAGAGCCACGTTAATGAGGGCGATCAACAGGTGTGGATAGACAAGGCCAGATTTGGCGAACTTAGAGAAGAACTGGCCGGCGACCGCCAGGCCGACAAGTAGCGCCACGATATAGGCTGGCCGGGGGCTCTTGCGCGACCAAAACATGCAGGCCAGGACGACCAACCCGGCACCGCCGCCCCCCATCAAGCTCATGAGCTCGTGGAACTTGATCGTCCCGTATGCGCCGAGCGCCACCATAACGACGGCGTAGACCACCATGCTCCATCGCGTCCAAGTCATGGTCTGATGCTACCGGGCAGGACGACGAGCCTTGGGGCTTGCGGAGGGATGTCGGCCCAAGGCCAGGTGCCCCCGAAGAGACTCCAGAACCCCTACGGGAGAGGCAACCCCATCGCTTCCAGCCATTCGCGGAGTTTCTTGATACGTTCTGCGTCAGAAGACGGCAGAGCTAGAGGCCGACCGCGTCCGTCGACCATGACGCCGACTGTGCCGCCCTCCAACTTGGCCTTGACAGGCCGACCCTTTCCTTCGCCGACGTCAAAGCCTGCCTTCGGCTCGATGGTCAGCTCCAAGAACTCGTCGCGTCCGAGGGGGATCACCTTGAGCTCGCCTACGGAGACCGAGACATTGACGCCTTGGCCCGTCACGGTCACCATGGGGTCACCGGGCTTGCCGTTGCCAACCGGCGCGATGCAGTGGCCGCATTTGACGATACAGTCGAACTCGAACACCTGCTTGGCCGCCTCATAGAAGTGCTCGCTCAATACGCCGAGGTGCGGCATCATGAAGATCGAGTCGACCGTCAGCATCGTGATCCCCTCCGGCTCGTAGGCGTCTAGCATCATCAGGGCCGATTGGGCTCGCCGCGGCGCATGCGAGAGCACCCCGCCGGAACCGATGACCATGTTGAGGTCCATCATCTTGATGAGCGACTCGCCTGAGCCCTTTTGGCTGAAGATCTCACCCATCTCCCTTTGTTGCTGGACGCCTTTCAGGGCCCGCGCCAATGACTTGTGATGGAGGAAGGCCAGTCGCAGGGCCTCTCGGGACACAGCGTGCTCGACCAGGAGGTCTTCGTAGGTCTGCGGAATCGTGGTCGGACGGATCATCTTGTTGCGCAGGCGGTTCCGCATCTCGAAGGGATCCATCTTGAAGGGGAGCCAGCGGGCAATGTTCTCGGTTCCAGCCTCCTTGAGGACGTTGCAGATCGAATAGCTCATGCCGAGGTTTGCCGAGACCGTCCGGTTGTAGACCCCTTGGAAGACGGAGAACACGTCGGTGGTCGCTCCGCCGATGTCGACGCCCAGGATGTTGATCCCCTCCTGGTCGGCGTACGACTTCATCAGCTTGCCGACGGCGTTGGGGGTCGCCATGACTTCCTCGCTCGCCCAGTCCAAGAGCTTGGAATAGCCAGGGGCCTGTTGCATGACGTGTTCCAGGAAGAGCTCGTGGATCTCATCCCGGGCGGGGCCAAGGTTTTCGCTGTCCATCGTCGGACGGATGTTGTCGACGACCTTCAGCTCGATGCTCTCGCCCAGCACCTCGCCGACATCGTGGCTGGCCTCTTTGTTGCCGGCGTATATGATCGGCAGCTTCATGTCTCCAAACCTTGGGCGAGGGTCGGCCCTACGGATGACTTCGGCCATATCGACGAGGTGGGATTTGGTGCCGCCGTCTGTGCCGCCGGACATGAGAATGATGTCGGGACGCAGCTGCCTGAGCCGCTCGACACGTTGGAAGTCTTTACGGCCGTCATTGACGGCTAGCGTGTCCATGAGGATCGCGCCCGCCCCAAGGGCGGCCCGCTCGGCGCTCTCCGCGCTCATCTCCTTCACGACTCCAGCGACCATCATTTGAAGGCCGCCACCGGCGCTGCTGGTGCTGACATAAAGGTCGCTGCCTTCCAGCGGGGAAGGGTGTCCGCCTGTTCGAGCACCTTCCTTGAGAAGTCTCCAGACCTTGTCGCCATCAACGAGCTTTCGTCGTCCTGCCTGGAACCCAGTGGGGACTGTCTCCTCCGTGATTTCCTCCAACTCGGCCATGGAGTTCAGAACCCCGATCGTGACGTCTTCAAACGGCTTCTCAACGGTGGTTGGAGCTTCGCCACGGGCGACCAAGCGGTAGTCTCCGTCGCCGTTGCGCTCGATGAGAATGGCCTTGGTGGTTGTCGAGCCGCAGTCTGTGGCGACGATACGCTGGATGTCTTCCGACATGGTTCTTGGGATTATGGCAGGACTACCGCCAGCTTGGGCGTCGCGTTTGATGTGTCTGCCTGGTGCACCGGCTGACAATGGCATCCGGCGGGCAACCCAGGCTATACTGCCTTGTCCACGCAGGCCGTGGGCGAGCAGGAGCACCAGAGTTGGCTGGAGTAACCTTCAAAGGGATCACGAAAATCTTTGGCAAGGACGTTAAGGCTGTCGATAACCTCAACCTCGACATTCGTGACAAGGAATTCATGGTGCTTGTCGGGCCGTCGGGATGCGGCAAGACCACGGCCCTCCGAATGATCGCCGGGTTGGAAGAGGCGACGGGAGGCGACCTCTTCATCGGCGACCTCCGCGTGAACGACGTGCCGCCCAAGGACCGCGACATTGCGATGGTCTTCCAAAACTACGCGCTCTACCCCCACATGACCGTGTACGAGAACATCGCCTTCGGTCTCAAATTGCGTGAGCTCAAGAGCTTTTGGTGGCAGATCACCAACCCGGGCGAGTCCAAGAAAATCAAACAAGACATTGACAATCGCGTCCAAGAGGCAGCGAAAATGTTGGACATCGGCCACCTGCTGTCGAGGAAGCCTAAGGAGCTTTCTGGCGGCCAACGACAGCGCGTCGCGCTCGGCCGGGCCATCGTCCGCAAGCCCAAGGTCTTCTTGATGGACGAACCGCTGTCCAACCTCGACGCCAAGCTCCGCATCCAAACCCGCGCAGAGTTGATCCGACTCCACCGTGACCTCGGTATCACCACAATCTACGTGACCCACGACCAGGTCGAGGCTATGACGATGGGGCAGCGTATCGCGGTCATGAGCAACGGTGTGTTGCAGCAAGTCGATGTGCCGGAGACGGTCTATAACCTCCCAGCGAACAAGTTTGTGGCCGGCTTCGTAGGGGCGCCGCCCATGAACTTTATCGAAGGCAAGATTCAGGGCGGCAGTTTTGTCGGCCATGGTCTCAAGTTCGGCCTTGGGGACAAGCACCCGGCTCTGGATCGCGAGGGCAAATCCGTGACCCTCGGAGTCCGCCCGGAGGACATCTACGATGTCTCGACCACGCAGGGCAAGATCCCCGTCACAGAAGAGAACACCTTTGTGGCGCAAGTCGATGTGCTTGAGAAATTGGGCGCAGAAGACACCGCCTACTTAGTGTCTGGCGATTTGCACATCACCGCTTCATTGGATCCTGCTTCGCGGATCGAGGCCGGCGAGTCAGCGAAATTCGCCGTGGACTTGGACAAACTCCACGTCTTCGACGGTGAGACGGAAGCCGCGATCAGGTGACTGGCCGATGACGCGTGACCAGAACGCGCTCCGTGGTCATCTCGGCCATGGCGTAGGCTAAGCCTTCACGCGTGTTCCCGCTCTCCTTGACTCCGCCGTAGGGCATGTTGTCAAACCTGGTTGAAGGCGAGTCGTTCACGATGACTCCGCCGACATCAAGACCTTGGAAAGCGGCCTGCGCGACATCCAGGTCGTGGGTGAACACTGCGGCCTGCAGTCCGAACTGTGATGAGTTGACCATGGCAAAGCCCTGCTCCCAGTCGTCGAATGTGCCAAGTGTCGCGACAGGGCCGAAGACTTCCTCCTTGGCGACGGTGCAGTCAGGCGGGACGTCTTGCAACAAGGTCGGCCAGACCGTGTTACCGACTCGATGGCCACCAACAATCACGGTTGCCCCACGTGATTCGGCGTCTTCAATCTGTCCCATGACGCGGTCGGCGGCGGCCGCGTTGATGAGGGGCCCGCAAACCGTGAGGGCGTCGGCCGGGTCTCCGGTGCGGCATTGTTCGGTCGCCTCTGCCATCAACTCTCGGAACCGTGCGGAGACATCTTGGTGGCATCTGATGTGTTGGGTTGAGATACACACCTGGCCGGCGTATGCGAAGGCGCTAGTGGCAAGGCTTTCGGCCGCGTGCTTGAGGTCGGCGTCTGGGCCGACCAAGGCATAGGCGTCCCCTCCCAGTTCGAGTGCGACTTTCTTGTGCGGCACGATGGATTGGATATGCCGACCCACCCGGCCAGAGCCGGTGAAACTCACAATGGCCACCCGCTGGTCTGCGACCATCTTCTCCGCAAGGGCGTTTGAACAGTGGACGACGTTTGCGACTCCGTCGGGGCATCCCGCCTCGTGGAGGATCTTGCCAAGGGCAAGGCCACACAGCGGGGCAAGCGAGGGCACCTTGACCACCACCGTGTTACCGGTCGCCAGTGCGGCCGCGACCTTATGGGCCGCTAGGTTGAACGGCCAATTGTAAGGAGTGATGCACAGTACGACCCCCAAGGGGAACCGCCCGGTTCTGATCGAGACTCCCTCACCCCGATGGTCGAAAGTCGCGGGCAAGCCAACGCCTGCTGGCCTAGTGAGTTCGTCGGCGGCAAGATCAAAGGTCAAGGCGGTCCTGTCGATTTCGCCGAGCGCAAACCGCAGGGGCTTGCCCACTTCGTCGACTAGCAGGGCCGCCAGTTCCGCTCGTCGGCCCCTAATAGCCCCTGCGAGGTCTCTTAAGAGGCGCCCCCGGTCGCTGATCGGTGCGTCGCGCCAGGCTCGAAATGAATCATGCGCGGCAGATATGGCCGCCTCGATCTCGTTTGGGCCAGCTTCTGCCACAGTCCCCACCAACCGGCCGTCATATGGCGAATAGACCTGCTCTTTGCCGACCGACTGGTCGCAGACACCCCCGACAAGGTGACCCGCCAAGAGAAGTTCTTGATGTACCATACTGAGATTACACCTCCCAGATGGCCGCAAGATTCGAGGCAATGACGATGAGACACAAGATCATTTGCGCGCTAGACACCGGGGACTTGGGAGAGGCCCTCGCGACGGTACGCCGCCTGAAGCCCTACTGTGGGGCTTTCAAAATCGGGCACGGACTTACTTTGCCGCACGGCCTTGACGTGATCGACAGGTTCCGCGACGCGGGAGCCGAACGACTGTTTCTCGACTTGAAGTTCCACGACATCCCCAACTCGGTAGCGATCGGAGTGCGGGAGGCCGCCAAGCGTGGGGTGTGGATGCTGACGCTGCATGTGACCGGCGGCCCGGCCATGATCACGGCCGCCGTCGAGGAAGCCAGGACGCACGCCATCAATGACGCCCCGTTGTTGGTCGGGGTGTCGGTTCTGACAAGCCTCAATGACAACGACCTGCACGAGTACCTGGGTACGGAGCGCACCGTATTGGAGCACATGACAGCACTCAGCGTGATGGGGATGGATTGTGGCTTGGACGGCGTGGTTTGCTCGGTGCATGAGGCAAGGCAGATACGGGAGAATATTCACAAGGGCATTATCGTGACGCCGGGAATACGGCCCGACGCGGGCGACCGCAACGATCAGAGACGTGTCGGCGATGGCTTAGCCGCGCTAGAAGCGGGCGCAGACTACTTGGTGATCGGCAGGGCCCTGACGTCCCACCCAGACCCTGTCAGGGCGCTTGCCGATTTGCGGCTTGATGTCGTCACTGCCTGACTTTCAAGCCAGACTCCTGGCCTGGTACGACGCCAACAAGCGGGACCTGCCTTGGCGGCAAACGCACGACCCTTACGCGATCTGGGTCAGTGAAGCGATGGCACAACAGACGTCGGTTCTTGTGGCCGGACGGTATTGGCGTCGCTGGATGGCACGATTTCCCGATGTCGGGACGCTGTCTCAGGCCAGTGAGGACGAAGTCTTGGCGATGTGGCAGGGTCTAGGCTACTATCGTCGCGCAAGGGCCTTGTTGACTGGTGCGGTCCTCCTTGCCGAGTCGGGCGTGCCCGAAAGTGTAGAGGGATGGTCGCGGGTGCCGGGGGTCGGCCCCTACACTGCAGCAGCTGTGGCGAGCATTTGCTTTGGCGCGCCTGTGCCCGCCGTGGACGGCAATGTCGAACGCGTATATGCGCGAATCCTTGCCGATGAGAGCGACGGCAAGACCCTGAGGGATCACGCCGACGATTGGGCGGCTGCGATGCTTGACAGACGGCGACCAGGAGACTGGAACCAAGCGCTGATGGAGTTGGGAGCACTCGTCTGCACGCCGCGTCGGCCCGATTGCGAGAGGTGTCCGGTAAGCAACCAGTGCCTGTCGCGAAAATTGGGTTTGGTCGAGAAGTTTCCGAAGAAAAGACGCCAGGCAGAGCGAATCAACATCTCATGGCGCTGTGACTTGGTGACAAACGGGTCATCCTGGAAGGTTGAGAAGATCGAAGAGGGAAGTTGGTGGCGTGGCATGTGGCGGTTCCCGACCACGGTCGGCTCAGGGGACGGCGGGCGTCTGCTAGGAACAGTCAAACACACGGTGACCCACCACCGCATCACAATGGCCGTTTATCTGGAGGAGGTCAGTCGGATGACGGCGCCTGGTAAGTGGGTTGGGCCCCAAGAGGTCGCTGGATTGGCCCTACCGGCCTTATACCGGAAGGCTTGGGAACTGCAGTCGGTGCCGACGCTTCCTCTTGCTGAGGAAGCCTGATCCAACCTCTTTCTAGCACCTCGGTCATTCCGTAATAGACGACAGTGAAGGCAAAGCTCACAAAAAAGAGGCCGACAAAGAAGGTGAGTATTGGGAGCCCGTGGCGCCTGGCGAAGCGCTCTTGGGCCAGAAAGGTCTTCAACGCCTTTGGCCGCACTTTGACGGGGACCGCCAAGATCATCGCACGTTGCAGTCGCCGGACGTGCGGACGGCGCATGACCCAGAGCATGCCGGCCCATATCCGTCTCGCAACGAAACGCGAGGAGTTCATCCCATCACTTCGAATCCTGACAGCGACACCACTTCACCGTCCTCGTTGTAAAAGGACAGATAGAGCGGCCCCACCGGTTCGCGCCCCCTGACGACCTTGACGAGCACTTTCGTCAGTTCGCTGGCGATGCACTCACCAATATAAGGCGGACCAAAGCGCGGGACGGGCTTGGTCCTATCGAAATAGCTGACACATTTTTTGCCATCGACAAAAACCATCACACCGGCGTCGCATGCAGCGAAGACCCGATACTGACCAGGTTTGGGAAGCCGCGCGTTGGCGAACAGATAGACGACGCCTGGGCCGCCCTCGAAGTAGGGTTCCACCTCGAAGACGGTTCCGGGCAGCATCTCGGTCTTCCACTTCAGAGGCAGGTTGCTCCGGGAGCTTAGGGCTTGAGAGGCGCTCTGTTCGGTCTCCGGCGCGTAGGCCTTCTCGTAGCCGAGCCCCTCGGCGTTGGCAAAGGGTCCGATGACGTTCCAACGTTCGGCGGCAAGAACGGGGATGTTGAAGTCTGTGTCTCCAAGGTGCAAAGTCAACGACGCGGCTTTGTCGGCCCAGTCTCCCGGAGCCTGGGCGACAAGGGCGAAGCTTGTCGGCCTTCCCGCCAGGGCCATGAATGGGACGAGCCTGTGAGCGGCCTGCCAGCCCTGGGGAAGGGACAGCCCGGGTTCCACCGCCACGTCGGTGGTACCCAGGTTGGTAATCACGACCTGCAGTTGGAGAGAGCCACCTGGCTTCACCGCAGGAGGCGAGTGGTAGACAGCCTGGACAAGCAGATCGCCATGCATGATCGAATGAGATTTGCCTGCGTTGGCCATTGCCGACGATAAGTCAGGTGACGGTACTGGAACTTCAGAAATGTGTGTGACCGCGATCGCCTGACCAGGGTCTCCCTGCCCGACTGCGGCCCCACCGATTGCTGGTTCGTCGTTCGACTCGGGTACCTCGGCCGGTGACTCGGTCGACCAGCGGATCTTGGCAAGGGTCAAGGCGTCAGGCTTGCTCGCCGACGTGGCGTGAGCGGGCGCCCGGTCAGATTCACGTGATGCGACAAGGCTCGACAAAGCGGACAGGGAGCGCGACGGTTCGACGCCGACGAGGCCGTGGCCAGAGACGTAGTCGTCTCCGATGACGTTCGCCCAATCGCTGGGGACACTTCCTGTGACTAAGGTCGCAAGGACGCCTGCTACTAGGGCCGCGTGGTCTGATGCAGAGCCGCAACCAGCGGCGATCAACGGGGCGCTGCCCCAAACGCTCAATCCAGATTGGAGGCCGCACAGTATCCAGGCCAAAGTCAAAGCGGCGTGGGCTGAATCTACAAGTCCGAGTTGAACGGGCAAGGTCAACAGTAGGTTCTTAGCCGCATCGACGTCGCCTGACTTGCTCAGAACAGCCTGAACGGAACGCGTCGCCAGACTCTCAACTGGCAGAAGGGCGTTCGCTACCGAAATGAGGTCGGTGAGGGTGGTGGACGGGCCAGCTGACGCGATCCACCAAGCGACCAAAGCGGACACAGTGACGCCGTCGCCAAAGTGATCGATGCTGGAGTCGGCGACGGCCCATGACGCGGCCTTCTCCGGGTCTCCATGAAACGCCAAGCCCCAGAATGCGGCTCGGCCCAGCCCCTCGCTACCTTCGCCGAGTGGGTTGGCGTATGAGCCGGAAATGCCAGGTCGAAGACCCCTTCGGAGGTTCATCAGGCCGAAGCCGCCCTCCTCCGACCGTCCGCGCCAGCAGGCGAGCCACGAATCGGCCAATGTCTCGGGAGGTTTTCCCGCCTTGAGGTGGGCGGCCCAGACGTGCCACGCGTCCAGTGCGTCGGACTGGGCCATACGTAGCGGCACGGGGTCGAAGAAGGACAATCGGGTGAACACCTTCTTTCCCCGATGGGAGGCCCCGAGTGTCCAGCCGACGGCGGCTCCCTTGACCGCTTCACGAATCAGATCCGACATGGATGGCTCCATTTTGTCCCGGCAGGCTCCTGGCCCCCCCGACCAGAATAGGCGGTGCACCAACTGGACGTCTGGGTGTTCCGCCAGATCAACGGGTGGCCCGAAGCTTTGTCACCGGTGTTCGTTGGCTTTAGTGAGAGCTATAAGAGCAACTTTGTGCGCTTGGCGCTTGTCGCACTTTTCGTCTTCTTCGTTTGGCAGGCCAAGCTGAGGAGGGCCGCCATTGTCGGGGTTCTCGCCTGGCTGGCCTCAGATTCGCTCTGCAACGTCCTAAAGGCCGGATTCCAAGGCCTGAGACCGTCGGTCGAGCTTATCGACGCGATCGTGCGCGTCGATGGGGGGCATGGGTTCGGAACCGCCTCGGCGCATGCGGCGAGCACTATGGCGATCGCCACGGCGTTCTGGTTTGTGGACCGGCGCTGGTCGGGGGCTTGGATCGCGGCTTCTATACTGACGGGCCTGTCGCGAATCTATGTGGGCGTCCATTACCCTTCGCAGGTTCTGTTGGGCTGGGTGCTCGGCGCCACAGTCTCGACCGTCTTCTACATGGTCAGCGTCCGGCTCGTGCCAGGGAAGACCGAGATCAGCGAAGAACCGGAAGAGGTTGGCTGAGGTCTGCGTTGCCCAGGGTGTCGATAGACTGTCCGTCAACCATGAACTTCACGAAGTTCACATTTTTGAACTGGCCCATGACGGTACAAACACCGTTGACAAGCATCTGCTCGTCTTCGGTGCCGTAGCCATGGCGCAAGGCAGACGTAAAGTCTATCGTCGCTACGCCATCGGACACCGTCACTGAATTGACCCTGGCCTCCTGGGGAACGGCCTTCAGTCGGGAAAGGTAGTCGTTCAAGACGAAGACGTGGGCGTCCGCGCCGGGAGGGACGGTCAAGACCTGCGGTTCGGGGCTGAACGTGTCACCGTAATGGGGGATCAGGCCCTTCACCTGGATCGGTTCTTGTTTGGGCTCCGCGGCGGACTGGTGCTGTTCCACCAAAGGAGATGCCTCTTGGTGCTTGCGAAGGCTGTCTGGGACGGTCCGCCCCATGTGTGCGACCCCTGCCATGGCCGCAAGGGTCACCGTCCCTAGGGCCACAAAGACCCAGGCTGCCCGGTTGGTGGTTCTTGTTTGCTTGCGGCTGGTCATCGGGTGTCGTCTCCAAAAAAGCTTCTTAGCCCTTGTACGATCGCGGCGCCGACCTTGGCCGGGTAACTCTGTTGTTGAACCGCTTGTCGGTCATGCGAGTGCGTGATGAACCCGAGCTCGATCAACACCGCTGGCATGTTCGACTCTCTTAAGACTTCGAATCCGCTACGATAGATTCGGGTGTCGGACCAAGCTCCCATATTAGGGATAGCACCAAAGTCGGCGATTTGGGTCTGAATGCACTCGGCGAGCATACGACCGACGGGACTTTGGCCGTGGAAGAACGTGATCCCCCCTGATCTGGTTTCCGCCACGTTGTTGGAGTTGATATGGATGCTGATGAAAGCGGCCGCGTCACTATTGTTCGCCAATGCGGCCCGCTCCGAAAGGGTGGGATATGTGTCGGCGTCGCGCGTCATGATCACAGAGGCGCCGGCGTCCTTGAGGGCCTTCGCGGTGGCGAGCCCGATCTTTAGCGTCAGATCCTTCTCAAACAGTTCGTTATCCCAATCGCATCCAGGATCCTTGCCGCCATGCCCAGGGTCGACCACGATGATCTTGCCGGCCAACTTGCCTTTCTTCGGGCGGAACAACCGGATGACCAAGGCTTTGTTCTCCGTGCTGACAATGAAGGCTCCAGCCGACTTCAAAGCGATAGTGAGCGAGGCGTTCGGCTCGTTGTTGGAAGCCGTGACAGCTTTGACTTCCTCGCCGTCGAGCCTTTGGTCGCCGGGCTGGGCGAAAGTCGCCCCTGAGATGGATAGCGCGATGGTCGATGGCGACAGGTAGCGGACGGACGGAGTGCCTGCGAGCCTTCGGGTTGTCGGGACAGTCACCACCATCCCGCCTTCGTCACCGCGACCGATTGTCGGCGCGCCCAATTGAACCGGCGCAGCGTCGGCCCCAGCCTGGGCGACGGGTTCCAAGATCGTCAATTCTTGACCCTCGGGGAGGGTCACGTTGGCCATCAGTTTTATGGGGAGCTTAACGCGTACCGATCGCGACTCGACAGACCGGGGCACGTTCATACCGGCCAGCAATGGATCGCTAATGACCAATCGGACCGTGTCGTCGTCCGCCTGGCTGACTGTCCAGCCTTGAGGGAGGCTCTCCGCAAGTCGCGCGTCCATCACGCCGCCCTTGATGTCGACGGTCAGCCGCCATGGGCTTGCCTCCAAGCTGAAGCTAGGCTTGACTCTAATCGTCGAATCGACTTGGAAGCCTTCGTTGGTCAGGTCAAAGCTTCTGACGCTGGCCTTGAATACGTAGGTGTCCTTCTTGCTGTTCCAGTGGACGACCGCGCCGAGGAACCTTGCCGCTTCGGCCAGGCTCACCATTTGCTGCCCGGCGATCAATTCCGTCGGAACACGGAATATCCGACCCTCGGCGCTGATCGACGTCTCTCGACCGCGTGGCACCCAACTCCAACCCCACTTGTTCAGTTGTTCTAGGGTCGCGTAACAGGTGTCGCCAACCCGGTATGTGCTGCCTGAAATGGGGCCACGGGCTCCGAAATCGACTTTGACCGGCTGTGCCGACTGGCAATAAGTAAGGGCTGCCGCCCCGCTGAGCAGGAGGCCAGAGAGCCAAAGCCGAAACATCCCCATCAATTCTACCAGGCCGTGTGGAAAACTTGCGCCCGAGTATTATGCTCGGGTCATCGGGCGATTAGCTCAGTCGGTAGAGCGCCTCCTTTACACGGAGGATGTCGGGGGTTCGAGTCCCTCATCGCCCACCAAGCCCAGCTTTGCTTTCCTCGGACTTAGGCATTGACTCAATCTCAGCGCCGTAGTTCAGTCGTTCTGCCGGGCTAGAAGCCAGGGGCTCTCACGTCCGCCACAGTCGGTCTCCTATCGTCCTGAAGCGCCAGCTTCCGCATGCGAAAACAAACGGGCGGTCACCAACGACACGAATCCGTCCGTTTCATCCCTGCCTGGCTCACCAGGTGTGTGCTGCCGGTTTCGGTCTTCCGTGTCACCACGGCCTCCCGTTTGATCAATCAGCACTTCGGTCTGTACTTTCGGTTTCGTACCTTCCTCCGGTTTCCCGGAAGAGGGTTTCGTCGGCAACCGCCTTGTCCATACGATACATAACTTTTGGCCGGTCAGTATGCAATTCGGCTGAAACCGGCACGGATGTTTCCACGCCTTTTCCACGAGGTTCTCCACACAGAGCCTGTGAGAACCTGCCTTGTCACCGAGAACGGCGCTGGGTGAGCATCTGATGGTAAACGCCTTCGGTCTTGGCGGCCATACGGGGAGCGCTGAACTCGTCGGCGACGAACCCAAACGCGTTCGACCCCATCTCGGATCGTAAGGCGGGGTTATGAAGGAGCTCGACAGTCCGGTCGGCCATGGACACTGCTTCACCAGGCGTGACCAAGAACCCCGTGCCTTCTTTGACCACTTCCGGGACACCTCCGACCTGGTTGGCTACGACGGGGACACCGGCCGCCATGGCCTCCACAAGAGCGATGCCCATGGCTTCCTTTAGGGTGGGGAAGACGAAGACGTCCAGGGCCGGGAGGAGGTCTCGCACGTCGTGGCGGTAACCGGTGAACACGACGTTCTCGGCCAGTCCTAGCGAGGCGGCCAATCCCTCGTATTCGTGCCGCGACGGACCGTCCCCGAAAATGACGAAAAGTGCGGAAGGGATGTCGTCGACGACCCGCCTAGCGGCGTAGAGGGCTTGGTCGATGCCCTTGAGCGGCGTCAATCTGGCAGTGGTGCCAAATACGGGTGCGCCCATTGGCAGTCCTAGCGCCTCGCGGGCTTGTAACCGGGCGGTCGCGTCAGGCACCGGGCCCAACGGTATGCCGTTGTGGACGACGGAGATCTTTGCTTCCGACAGTCCCTGCGACACCAGATGCCGCCGAACTTCGCCGCTCACCGCGATCAAGTGGTCTGCGGCGATGAACGAAAGCTTGCCGCTCAAACCATGCACCGTCGCGACACTCGGGACACGCGCCAGTCTCGCCGCCAGGCTCCCGTTGGTCGCAGAAGTCGAAAGGTGGCAGTGGACGATGTCAAAGGAATTCCTGCGTATCCATCTCGCCAACTTGACCACCGCGAACGGATCAACTTTGAGTTTGACGTTGAACTCGCTTGTCGGATAGCCCAGACCGGCAACGTGCTCGCCGAGCCCACGCCCTCTAAAGGTCGCGAAGCTGACCCGGTGTCCCCTGCTGCGCAACTCGTGGCACAGGGTCATCATGCTGGCGACAGCTCCATAGACGGCGCCACGCGCCGAGCAGACCTGTACAATGTTCAGTGGTTCGTCGTACGGAGACGTCCGCGCAATAGCTTCCAAAGCAGCACCGGGGTGGAGCTGTCCCTGCGAACGTTGATCCTGCGCCATAGCATCCTGTCTGTCGATGAGTCGTTCAATCCCTTGGCGACCGTCGTGGCGCCCTTGTAGCCAGCGCGTTCAGCCGCGTCGCGCACACGCTGGTCCACCGAACCGTACGGATAGCAAAAGTACCTCAGTTCACGGCCCGTGACCGACTCAAGCCCTGACTTGCAATCGGCGAGCTCACGCCAGAGTTCCTCGTCACCGAGTTCGGTAAGGCGCGCGTGTGTCACTGAATGGCCCCCGATCTCCATTCCCGCCTGGGCCGCGGCGACAACGTCGGCTGGCGGCATGAGTCCCTCCCGCACGTCGCCTTGATCAAAGTCCCATTTGTTGTGTTGACCTAGAAGGCCCGAGACCAAGAAGAGGGTTCCGGGCCAACACCTGGCCGCGAGTACCGGCACCACCGTCTGTGACCAGTGGGCATAACCGTCGTCGAAGCTGAAGACGATGGGCCTGCTTGGAAGCTCGGCCTCTCCACGGAACGCCATTTCCATGTGGTCGAGCGTGATGGCGGTGAAGCCCAGGGAACCCAGCGCCGACACGTGACGGGCAAACCTCATCGGTGCCACATAGTGGAACGGAACCATGGCGCCAGGTGGCAACGGAGCGACCCGGTGGTACATCAGGACTGGGACTCTGGCCATGGGCATGGGGTAGTTGGCGTCTTACCTCGGCACGCCCGGGCCCATCGGGGCCGATGATGTTCCTTCCGACCATAATAGGTGCCGTGACGATGCGGAAGCCATGTCTGTTTTTCTTGCTTTTGTGCGGAGCGCTAGCTTGGGGCCAGGACGCCAAGCAGTCCGAGCCAGCCAAGGGGCCGGTTGAAAAGCCGCAGGCGGAGCAACCGCAGACCAGGCCCGACGTCCCCGTGAAAGACCCAAACATATTGGAGGCGGTGACGTTTGCAAGCGCAAAAGGCGCAGTCTATCTTGACTTGCACGAAGTCGCCGGTGCTTTTGGCAAGCAATTGTCTTATGACAGCGAGACTCATCGCACGACCATGGACGAGGTCGAAATCGATCGGTCTAAGTTACGCCAGCTCTGGGACGAATCATCTCTCATTTCCCTTGAGGACTTAGCCAAATACGGGATCGTCGTCACGAAGAACGAGGACGGCACGTTTGACCTTTCGGATGGCCAAGAGACCAAGAAGGTCGTCGTGCCGGCAAAGTCCGTCGAGATCAGCGTCTCCAGGCAGACTCTGCGGGCTTGGCAAGGCGACCGGCTTGTCATCAAGAGCCATATCAGTAGCGGCAGGTCGGGTCACGACTCCCCGCTTGGCAACTTCAAGACCGGCCCGGTGAAGAAGACGATCATATATTCATCGCTGTACGAAAACGCGCCGATGCCGTTTGCCGTGCAGGTCATCGGCGATGTCTTCGTGCACGGATACGGCAGCGTCCCCAAGAACCCCGCATCGCACGGTTGCATCCGGATGCCCCTTTCACCGCGCAACGCGGCAGAGTACTTCTACAACTGGATCGACCTCGGCGTGAGCGTCAAGATTCTCAAAGACTGGACAGACGATGCCAAGGCCAAGATCTTGTTGGAGCCCGGCGGACAGGAAGAGTTGAGCGAACCTGGCTACGTGAAGAACATTAGGTCGGGATCGCCCTACGGAGACCACACGCCGAAGGCGCCCAAGAAACCGGCCGCACCACCGAAGTTCTATGGGCCGCCGATCGGCGGCGGCAAAAGCGGTGGGCACTGAGTCCCCTGCGTCGATCAGGCAGAGAAGGGAACTGCTGAAACTTTGTCGAAATTTGCGAAACTGAAACCTTAGATTGCACTCTGACCCGTATAAGGGTTAGGATGCTTTCTATGCGAACGATCTCGCCAATCGCTTTGGCCCTGGTCGCGGCGGTTTGTCCAGCGTTTGAAGCTGGCCCGCTCCTTGTACGTGAGCCGACGGTGAACGCGACTGATATCGTGTTCAGCTTTTCTGGTGACCTGTGGCGCGTGTCGCGAAGCGGCGGCCAAGCCGTCCGGCTCACTTCGTCGCCCGGCAGCGAGGTGCGTCCGCACTTTTCTCCGGATGGCAAGTGGATCGCTTTTACTGGCAACTACGACGGCAACGACGACGTCTACGTGATGCCTTCTGAAGGCGGAGAGCCCAGGAGGCTGACTGCCCACCCTGGCGCTGACGACGTCAGCGGTTGGACGCCGGACGGCAAGAACGTCGTCTTTTCAAGCGCGATGCTGTCCCCCACGGACTACACGCGCATGTTCACGGTCTCGATCGACGGTGGTTTCCCGACTCCGTTGCCGTTCCCAGCAGGACAGATGGGATCGGTCTCCCCCGACGGCAAACAAATCGCATATGTCCCCAACGGAAAGTGGGAAGTCGCCTGGAAGCGATACAGGGGTGGCCAGGCTTATCCGATCTGGCTCGGAGACCTAGGCGACAGCAAGGTCGTCCATCTTCCCCGCAAGACGGAGAACATTTACGACCCGTGCTGGTTTGGAGGAAGGATCTATTACCTCTCTGATATTCGTGGCCCGGTCGGCATCATGAGCTATGACCCCCAGACCAAGCGGAGCCGGGACGAAGTCAAGGGAGAGGGCTTTGACGTCAAGGCGATCAGCGCCGGCCCCGACGTGCTCGTCTATGAAAAGTTGGGCGGGATCTATCTTTACGATCCGGCCAAGAAGGAGTCGACCAAGGTCGACATCCAGGTGAACGGGGACTTTCCTGAAGTCCGACCTGAGTTCAAGGATCTGAGGCCCTATATCTCGGATGTTTCGATCTCGCCGACCGGACAGCGCTTGGTGGTGACCGCACGAGGCTATGTCTTCACTGTTCCGGCTAGCAAGGGCGACGCCCGGATCGTCGATGAGGCTCCCGGGTTGCACAGACGGGAAGGGAAGTGGTCGCCTGACGGCAAGACAATCGCCTTCATCACGGACCCGCAGATAACCGAAGAACTCGCGTTCTACGACGTCGAGTCGGGCAAGACGAAGGTGCTCAAACCAGGTGATGGGTCCAGCACGTACGGCGGCCTGGTCTGGTCCCCAGACAGTTCGCGAATCGCCTACATGGACTACGACAAGAACATCTGGGTGACAACCGTCGCGGATGGGAAGACCGTGAAGGTCGACCACACGGTCTACAACGACCCACGATACGAGATCCATGTCAATTGGTCGCCTGATTCGGCTTGGCTGACGTATGCACGTGACCTGGACTCTCATATGCATGCGGTCTTCCTCTGGGAGGCTTCCACAGGGAAAGTCCACCAGATCACTGACGGCATGGCCGATGCGATCGAGCCCGTTTTCGACCGCTCTGGCAAGTACATCTTCTTCGCGGCGTCGACGCAGGTCGGGCAGGCCATCAACTGGCTTGACCTAGCCAGCATGAACCAGCCTAACCAACCGTCCGGGTTGTACGCGATCGTGCTGAAGAAGGACGGCGCTGATCCCCTCGCGCCGGAAAGTGATGAGGAACCGATCAAAGCTAGCGTGAAGGAGAGTCCAAAGGCGGGCGGGCCCGAGGCAGCGTCCAAGCCTGTGGCTGCGGCTCCGTCTGACCAAAAGGCGGTCAAGAACGAGATCGACCTGGACGGTATCCAGAGTCGCATCGTGACCCTGCCAGGAGCTTTGCCTAATGTGAGCCGCATCGTGGCCGGCCCCTCGGGTGTTTTCTTTGTGATCGTGCCGCCAGCCCAGGCGACGAGCATCAGCCCAGGCGGCGCGCCGGCGTTGATGAAGTTCACCATGGCTGAGAGGAAGCTTTCCCCGTTTGCCCAAGGTGTGAGGTCGGTCGAAGTCACGGCCGACGGAAACAAGATGGTCATCCAAGGAATTGGCGGAGCATCGATCGTGCCCACGGCGGCGCCAGCCGCCGCCCCAGGCCAAGGCGCGGTCAACTTGGACGGCCTCACCGCGAAGATCTATCCAAGGGTCGAATGGGCGCACATGCTCCATGAAACCTGGTTCCGTGAAACGGTGCAGTTCTACGACCCGGGTGTACATGGCATCGACACCGCCGAGATGGACAGGAGGTACAGCGTCTTCTTGCCGAATTTGACGAGCCGCGCCGACCTGAACTACATCTTCGACGACATGATGGGGGAGGTGAGTGTCGGGCACATGTTTCCTGGCGGGGGCGACCTCCGCGACACGGACATGCGGGTCAACGTCGGGCTTCTGGGAGCCGACTACACCTTCGAGAACAACCGCTATCGGATCGCCAAGCTCTATACCGGAGAGATGTGGAACGGGAACTTGCGGGGCCCATTGTCAAGGGTCGGGGTGGATGCCAAGGTCGGTGACTACATCCTAGCGATCGACGGCAGAGGCCTGACGCAAGCGACGGACATTTACCTGGCGCTGGAAAACAAGGCGGGCAAGCAGGTCAAGGTCAAGATAGGCCCGAACGCAGACGGCGCCGGGAGCCGCGAGGTGACCGTGGTCCCGACAGGGAGCGAGGCGGCGTTGCGGGTCTGGGACTGGCGCGAAGGTAACCGACGCTACGTCGCCGAGAAAACCGGTGGCCGGGCAGCGTACATCCATGTGCCTGACACGCAAAACGGTGCTTGGTCGCAACTCAACCGGTTCTTCTATGCCCAGACGGACAAGGACGGCATCATCGTGGACGAGAGGTTCAACCACGGTGGCCTGATCGCCGGGTTCTTGGCAGATGTCCTCGGGCAGAAGCTCGACGCAGGCTACTACCCCCGTGCAGGCAAGCCCTGGATGTCTCCTGGCGCGATCTTTGGTCCGAAGGTGCTTCTGGCGAATGAAATGTCCGGGAGCGGCGGTGACATGTTCCCGTGGCTGTTCCGTGAGAGAAAACTCGGGCCCATCGTCGGCAAGCGCACGTGGGGTGGATTGATCGCCGCGTTCGGCTTCCAACTCGCCGACGGCGGTAGCGTCAACGCACCCGACTGCGCCCTCTACGACCCCCACACCGGCAAATGGATCGTCGAGGGTTGGGGGGTCGATCCCGACATCGAGGTGGAGTACGACCCATACCAATGGCGCTTGGGGCGCGACAGCCAACTCGACCGGGCGATCGACGAGATGAACAAGCGGCTCAAGGACTACAAGCCGGTGCCACCAAACAAGCCCGCCTATCGGGACAAGTCGAAGGTCAGCGACGACGGGCAGGGGACAGCCCGGGGCGGAGGCTGAGCATCGGACGACCCCGCGTACACTAGATCCATGTTGCCGTCACCGAGAGCGCATGCGCTTGATACCCGGGCAGGAGTGCGATTGATCGCCTCCGGCCCGGGCGGGCTCATGGCCGCCGCAGATCTGGAGGGCGGCCTGGCCATGTACGCAGACCGACGCCTTATTTGGCGTAACCCGACGGCGGACCTGGACGACAAGACCCGCCATGCCGCCCGGGTGACCGACATGGCCTTCGACCGATTTGGGGAGCATCTGCTGGTCGCCGGCACGCATGGCGTCGCGTCGTTCGACGCCTTGAGTGGGCGTACCGATTGGATGAGGCGGCGGCGCTGGGTGTTTGGCTTCCTGCCTGATCTGCCTCTTAGCCTTTGTCGAGGGCCTGAGTCCGACATCATAGTCTCTTGGTCTTCTGGGCGGGTCGAACGGCTAGACAATGAAGGGAACAAGAAGAGGCGTTGGTTCGATAACGCGGCCCCTGCGTCGATGGCCTACATCGAAGGCGACGTGAGGCATCTGGTCGGGGCGGACGGGTATAGCCTGCGCAGTTGGGACGCTTCGGTCTGGCCACCTGTGGAACGTGCGTCCGTCATCGGCCGGTGGGTCAAGGTCATGGCCGTGCCAAGCACAGGCAGGTTTCTCGCGCGGAGGCTTGACGCGACGTTGTTGCTCAACGCTGCCGATCTCAGCGTGGTTTGGGAGGCGGTCGGCCCGGTGTCACATCCGAGCATTGCCGTATTTTCTGACAGAAAGACGGTGGCATGGCTGGATGACCACGGGGTCAGCTTGCGTGACGCCGTCGATGGCAAGCAGATCCGGCGTGTGACATTCGGCGCACGGGCGTTGTGTGTGGCCGCGAGCGACAACGGCTTTGTCGTCGGACTAGCGGACGGAATGATCGACCATTTCGCCCCATAAAGGGGATGGTGGAAACGTGTTTTACGTCGGCGGTC
>CAYVHL010000008.1:0-57133 GCA_964451255.1 uncultured Fimbriimonadaceae bacterium | reverse complement strand
CATAAAGAGGTCGCCGGCAGGCGAGTTCCGCCTGCCGGCTGGTCGACTACCGGTCTACTAGGCTTGGCAACAGCCGCCGCCGCAACAGGAGGAACCTCCCTCACAGCAGCCGTCGCAGCACGTGCCGCAACAGTCCACACAGGACGACTTGCCCGCGTCCTTTCGTGGGTTGGCGAGGCTCATCGTCGGGACGGCGACGAGCGAGATGGCGATGGGTTTGTGGATGTTGTTCATTTGTCTCTTGCATCTGAGGTCGTGGCGGCCACGAGTGGCCGCAAATGACGCTGGCGAGCGCGTCAAATGACCGGCGGTGCTCGGGGAGAACCAGATGAGAGGAGAGGGGGCGAGCCCCCAATGACATGGACGATCGCAACCGTTGGGGCAGATGGCTTTTGTGGAAAGGCGATCCAAGCCGTGCGCGCGCTAACCGCCTGGACGGCGCCCCACGTGCTCGCTTTGGAAGCGTCAAGGGATTCAGGCTGGCTTTTCGAGCCCGTGGCTTGCCGGACGGACTTCGGAACAACCTCCGCCGCACAGCATGCGTCTGATTGACAACAGGAGTGCCCCGAAATCTGACCTGTGGGTTCGCACGCATGGCTTGTGCACAACTGAGCGCAGAGGCCCGGCAAAGCGCATACAACCGAAACCGCCGCCGTTCCCAGCAACGTGAGGAGCCGCCTGGAACCCATTGTCTAGATAGTATCAGCGATTTTGGCCAGTCGGGACCAATGTCGAATGGCCCGGTCAGCCTAGACCGTGTGTATGGGAAAACGTGCGGTCAGCTTCAAGACACTGTCTTTGGCGTCGGCCACATTAGAGTCGTCTTGCGGCGCACGTAGGACTTGGGCGATGAGCCTCGCGATCTCTTTCATCTCCTCAGCACCCATACCCCTGGTCGTCACAGCAGGGGTGCCGAGCCGGATTCCCGAGGTCACGAATGGAGACTCCGGGTCGTTGGGGATCGAGTTCTTGTTCGTCGTGATATTCGCGTGCTCGAGGACCTCTTGGGCGACCTTGCCGGTCACCCCGAAGGCCCGAAGGTCGACAAGCATCATGTGGCTGTCTGTCCCGCCGCTCACGATCCTGAACCCCTCGCTGATGAGCGCGTCGCACAGGGCCTTTGCGTTCAGGGCGATTTGGCGCGCATAGTCCTTGAACTCGGGCTGAAGGGCTTCTTTGAAGGCGACCGCCTTGGCGGCTATGACATGCATTAGCGGACCGCCTTGTAACCCTGGGAAGACGGTCTTGTTGATCTTGGCGATGTGGTCTTTGTCGCCAAGGATCATGCCGCCCCGCGGCCCCCGTATGGACTTGTGGGTCGTGGACGTCACGACCTGTGCGTGACCGAAGGGCGACGGATAGACACCTCCGGCGACCAACCCGCTGTAGTGGGACATGTCGCACATGTGGAGCGCGCCTACTTCGTCGGCGATCCCTCTGATCCAGCGGAAGTCGAACTCACGTGAGTAGGCCGTGGCCCCGCTGACGATGACCTTGGGCTGGTGCTCCATCGCCAACCTTCGCATTTCGTCGTAGTCGATGAGCTCGGAGTCGTCCCGGACGCCGTAGGGGACGACTTTGTAGAGTTGGCCGCTGAAGTTGACGGGAGAACCGTGTGTCAGGTGACCGCCATGGGCCAAGTTCATAGCCATAAGGGTGTCGCCTGGCTGCATGAACGTGAAATACACCGCCATGTTGGCGTTGGCGCCGCTGTGAGGCTGGACGTTGGCGGCTTCGCACCCATAAAGTTCGCAGACCCGCGAAATGGCGAGCCGCTCGACTTCGTCGGCCCATTGGCAACCACCGTAGTAGCGCTTGCCCGGATAGCCCTCGGCGTATTTGTCCGTCAAAACCGACGCCGTCGCCTCTCGGACCGCTGTGCTGGCGATGTTTTCGCTGGCGATCAGTTCTAGGTTGTTCTCCTGGCGTTGGACTTCCTGCCGGAGGATGGCGGCGACTTCACTGTCGACTTCGGCGAGCGGCGCCCGGTGGCGACGGACAGTATCGGTCAAGGAGGGCATATGGGTTGAGTATGGCCGGTTTCCCTCCATATCGCACTCGCGGAATGGGGCGTCAGGTTCGCCGCATGACACCGCTCGCGTACGCTCCGCCGTATAATCAGGGCGACATGAGGATCGGACTTTTCCTGGCGCTCTTCGGAGACAAAACGCTGGACGAGGCACTCGACACCGCCGCGGGCTTGGGCCTCCAAGCCGTCGAGATCGGTGCAGGGGCCTATCCGGGCAAGCAGCACATCGACATTGACAAGCTGATCGGCAGCAAGTCCGACCGAGAGGCCTTGCTCAAGAAGATCGACAAGAAGGGTCTGGTGCTGAGCGCGCTGAGTGTGCACGGCAACCCGATCCACCCCGTCAAGAAGATCGCCGAGGACCATCACAAAGCGTTCCGGGACGGAGTGAAGCTGGCGGGCTTGCTCGGTGTCCCAGTGGTCAACGGGTTCAGCGGCTGTCCGGGTGACGGCCCTCGGGCCAAGAACCCGAACTGGGTGACCTGCGCTTGGCCGGACGAGTTCCGCGACGTGCTCGAGTGGCAGTGGAGGCGCCGGGTCATCCCCTATTGGCGGGAGCAGGCCGCGTACCTCAAGGAAAACAACGTCAAGTTCGCCATCGAAATGCACCCGGGATTTGTCTGCTATTCCAACGACACCTTGCTCAAGCTCCGCAACGGCGTCGGCAGAAACGGCGACCACATCGGCGCGAACTTCGACCCGAGCCACCTCTGGTGGCAGGGCATCGACCCGATCGCTGCGGTGAGGCAGCTTGGGGACGAAGGCGCCCTGTTCCACGTCCATGCCAAGGACACGCGAATCGACCCGTACAACAGCGCCCTCAACGGCAATCTGGACACCAAGAGCTACGGTCGCATTTTGGAGCGCTCATGGGTCTTCCGGAGCGTGGGATATGGCCACGGGGTCGAGTGGTGGAAGGACTTCGTAAGCAATCTACGCATGGTCGGCTACGACTACGTGCTGAGCATCGAACACGAGGACGGCCTTATGTCTCCGATGGAGGGCTTGACAAAGGCTCTGGACGTACTCAAGCAGTCCGTCATCCAAGAGTCGGCCGGCCCGATGTTCTGGGCCAAGGAATGAGGATTCCTGCCCGTGCACGTCGTCGGCCATCCTTGGGTGCCGGAATTTGCGCGGCCAATCGACCTGGTTCGTGCAAATCGGCTGGCCTGTCCGGACGTCTGACAAAGAAGTGATGGTGCGATGCTAACGGCCCTCGCCTGCCTGGCACTTCAGCAGCCGACGCTCACCTTTGACGAGATTGAGCGTCGGAAGCACGATTCATTCGCAGCGTTGAAGTCGTTCAAAGGAACCTACAAGGTCGTGACAATCCCGGCGCAAGGGAGCGCGATTGTCCAAGAGGTCGTGTACGTCCTAGGGCCGGCTGGCCGCCAGATCGTCGTCTTAGTGAACGACAAGGCAGTGGTCGAAATGGGTTGGACCGAAAAGGAGACTTGGAGGGTCGGCTATGGGAACAGAAAATTTGCGACCACGAGCGTCCAAGACGGGCTGAAAATCAAGCCGTATGAACCCCTCAAGGTGGAGAAGGGCAGGGTCAACTTTGTCGTGGGTGAAAACGGAATGCGCATCAACGCAGATCCTGTGCCCCAGGTGACCGGGATAAAGGACGACAAAGTCGGGGAGACAACGTACTTGAAAGTGTCCGCCTCCTCAAAGAACGTAGTGACCGGAGGCGAACTCCGGGTCGACCAGTGGTTTGACAAGGGCGACTGGGTCGTGCGTCGCTTTGAGATCACGACCCTCCAGGACGGCGTCACGCAAATCAGCGTGCACGGGACCCTCGTCAACTCGGACTTCAAGGCGGTCACACCTGCCAACATCGGCAAACTGCCCCTTGACCAACTCAAGGGGTTCACAAAGGACGACGGAACGGGCGGCGGTTGACCCTGCCAAGTGCGAAGCCTGTCGGTATAATCTGTCCCCGGCCCTGACCGGCCTATCGGAGGCTCCCGGCTTTGCATTCTCGCAACCAGCTTTATCTCGTCTTGGTCGTCGTTCTGACCGCCATATCAGCGTTTGTCTTCTACAAGACCAAGTTTTCGTACGGCCTCGACGTCCAAGGTGGCGTGCGCCTGACCTACGGGATGGATTTGTCCAGCCTGAAAGACCCCAAGAAGGAGTCGCTCGGAACGCTGCAAAGCGACTTGATCAAGATCTTGGAGAACCGCGTGAGCGGCGGTCTTGGCGTCGGCGAGGCGTCAGTACAGGCGAAGGGCGACGACCAGATCATTATCGAACTGCCCGGTTTTACGGACATCAGCAAGGCCAAGCAGATCCTCAGTTCGACGGCGAAAATCCAGGTCTTCCACGCGAAAAACGTCTCTAACCCTGTCCATTCCCAACTGCGCTACACCGAGGCCGGCAAAACCAGTGAGAACGGTCGTCCAGAAGTCGACTTCTATCGGACGGCAAACCCGGAGAAAGTCCTCAAGCCGGGTGACGACGAATACAAGCAGATGATCAACGGCTGGGACCTCATCCTTGAGGGACAGGACGTCACCAACGCCGAGCCGCTGATCCAGGGCAACAAGACGATGCCCCAGTTCTTCTTTGGCGGCGACGGATCGCGACGCTTGGAGACTTGGTGCCGGAAGTACGCTGGCGAGCAGGAAAACATCGCATTCGTCCTCGACGGCGTCGTCTTGAACATCGCACCGCTGGAAAAGGGAGCCATCCTCCAGGGCCAGGCCTACATCAACGGCGACTTCAGCCCGGCGTATGTCCGTCAGTTGTGCGACCTGGTCAAGTCAGGTTCGTTACCGGTCAAGCTGGACGAACTCGCCAGCGAACAGGTCGATCCCACGATCGGCGCTGGCGCGCTCAAGCAGATCGTGACGGCGTCGGCCATCAGCATGGGGTTGATCGCCCTGTTCCTGATCGTCTACTACGGTTTCCCCGGCATCGTCGCGACGGTCGCGTTGGCCCTCTACACCCTCTTCACCCTCACCGTGCTCAAAAGCGTGGGCGCGACGTTCAGTCTGGCGGCGATCGCCGCGTTCGTGCTGTCGGTCGCGATGGCCGTCGACGCCAACATCTTGGTGTTCGAGCGTGTCAAGGAAGAGCTCAGAAACGGAAAGAAGCTGCTTTCGGCCATCGACCTTGGATTTAGGCGCGCGCTGACCGCGATCATCGACTCCAATGCCTGTACGATCCTTACATCGGTCGTGCTGTATGTTTTGGGCACAGGGGCGGTCCGCGGCTTTGCGACGACCCTCATTCTCGGCGTCTGCATCTCGTTCTTCACTGCCGTCACGATCACTCGCTCACTGTTGCTCGGGTGTATCTCGATGAACTGGTTCAACGACCCCAAGTACTTTGCCCTTGGACGGAACTGGTTCGGCGAGGCCCTGGAGCAAGGCGCCCACTCTCGGACCCTAAACATCATTCCGAAGGCGAAGAGGTACTTCCTCATCTCCGCCGTGTTGATCGTGCCGGGCCTGATCGCGCTTGGCATGGACGGGCTGAAGCCGAACGTCGAATTCTTGGGTGGTACCGAAGCCCAGTTCGTCGTCACAGGCAACGAGTCGATGTCTCAGATCACATCGAACCTAGAGAAGGCAGGGTACAAGGGGTTCAACGTCATTTTTGCCACCGTCAGCGGCAAAAAAGTCGTCTACATCACGGTACCGCCGACTCCCCAACTGAAAGTAGGTGACCCGGACGCGAAGGACAAGCTGGCGACGGCTGCTGGCCTGAATCCGGTCGGGGCGAGCATCTCTTCCGTAGGCGCGACGATCCAGGCGGAGGCGATTCAGCGAGCGGTCTACGGCGTTCTTCTTAGCGCCGTACTCATCGTCATTTACCTGGCCTTGCGTTTCGGGTTCGCCTTGGGCGGAATGAAGACCGGCCTCAAATTCGGCGGCTCCGCCGTCATCGCACTTCTCCACGACGTGTTGTTCGTGGTCGGGAACGCCGCCGTCTGTGGGTTCCTGTTCGGGTGGGAACTCAGCTCGTTGTTTGTCACCGCGATGTTGACAGTCATCGGCTTCAGCGTCCACGACACGATCATTATCTTTGACCGTATCAGGGAGAACCTGGAAAAACCGTCGCCAGACGAGTCGTTCCAACACCTTGTCGACAAGTCGATCACCCAGTCCATCGCCCGTTCGCTCAACACGTCGATGACGGCGATCGCGACATTGATCATCCTGACCGCGATCGGAACCCCCACGCCAGAACTGAAGTTCATGTGCGTCACGATGTTGCTCGGTATCGTGACGGGCACCTACTCGTCGATCGCCAACGCTTCACCCATCCTCTATCTCTGGGACAAGTGGATCGTCAAGCGAAGGGGCGAAGAACATGGGTTGCTCGGCGAGGCGGTTCGTGAGGCCAAGCAACGGGCCGCTTTGGCAGTGACATATGCGACCAGCGGTGCTGGAGCGAGGGTCCCCGACAAGGAGTCCACAACAGCGGCGTCAAAGTACGGACAGGTGCGGCGGCGGCGCTCGGTCGTGGACCAGGCTAGCCACGAAGTCGACGAGTGACCTGGATTCGAGAGCTAGCGAAAGACTTGGGCGAGCCGTAACACGGTCTGCTCAAGGGTGTCGGACGCAGTGATCGAAGCACGCTGGCCTTTCATTCGTGCGTCGCAATCGACGACCATCTCCATCGCTTGGGTGAGCTGGGCGAAATTGATCCGTCGGGCGGACTGGACGAATTTGCGGCGCAACCAGTCTTTCTCGTCCGCGAGGTTTGGCTTCTTCGGGAGCATGGCCAAGACGTCGACGGGAGGGTTGTCTGGGTGGACGTTTCTCTCGACAAAGATCCTCGCCTGCCAGAGCAACCGGAACTGGCGGGACAGAGTCGGGAACACTCGGCTGAACACCTCGCCTTCGATCTTCTCACCCTTGCCCAACAGGGTCCGGAGTTGGACGAGCGCGGAGCCGGGATGCCCTGCGACCACCGCGTCCACAAGCTTGTAGACGTTGTAGTCCTGATCTGGGGACACGCAGGCTTCCACGTCGCGGTTCGTAATCTGGTTCACGTCGCCGACATACAGGACAAGCTTGTCCAACTCACTGTTGGCGAGGTTGATCTTGTCGCCCACCATTTCTAGGATCAACTTCGCGGTGTCGTGCGTCAGTGTCTTTCCTGCGGACTTCGCCCGGTCCCGCACTGCATTGATAGCTTTGTCGCCTGTTAGCGGCTCGAATGTCCAGACAGAGCCTCCCGCGTCCTTGACGGCCTTGCCCCAGCGGGAGACGAGCTTGGCGATCCTGCCTTGCTTGTCGGCGTCTCCCACTTCGTCGTCTGCGACAAGGATCAAACGGCCGGACTCGGGAACTTCCCGAAGGGTCGCCACCAAGTTAGCCCCGAGATCTTCTGTGTCGATCCTGCCGACATTGCGGACGACGACGACCCGCAGACTCGCCAAGAAGGGTATGGAACATGCGGCGGCCACCCATTCGGCGACCGGAGTCGCGTCTGCGACATGGGACTCGCTATCGAATCCGTCTTCCTCCACTCCCATAGCAGAAAGCAGGTTTTCGAGGCCTGCCCTCCGTGCATCGGTGTCGCTACCGGCGAGAAGCACGAGCCTTGAGTTGGCCGCTTTGGATGGGTCAAATTCAGGCATCGAACCTCTTGGCTTCGCGGAGCGCCAGCTTGAACGCGCGGACCTTCGCCTGCATGTCCTTGACTATGACGGAGTCTAGTGTCACGCCGCTGAACATCAGCTTTTCCAGTTCATCGGCGATAGTTACCGCCGAACCTCCCGATGGGCCAAGGACAGCGAGGTTACCGTTGACAAAGGAACGGATCGTCTGGGAAAAGCGGCGCGGGTGTTTCGAAGCACTTTCAATCGACTTCTGAAAGTCGTTTTGAACCCAGACGAGCTTGACCATGAAGGGGTTGCCGGACTGCGCGGCGGCTCGTGCTGAAGTGAGGAACCATGCCCAAATCAAGATCGGGACGGCCATGCAAATGGTCGCGAAGGCGATGATCACGGCCCTCACAATGGGCTTGTCGAAGAAGGCAAGGTCATCATCCTTATTGCGTGCCTTGGGATCCGAGCTGGTCGCCTCGTCCGTAGGATCAAATGGAACCCAACCGTGTCCCGTAAAATACACCTCGGCCCACGCGTGGGAATCCTTGTTCCGGACAGTGTAGTATCCGTCGTCAGGATCCAATTGGCTCTCGTCGATCGCGTAACCGACCGTGTAGCGGGCAGGGAGTCCGACTGACCTGGCTGCCAACACCATCGCAGACGCAAAGCTGTCGCAATAACCTTCCTTCTTATCGAACAGGAACCACTCGATCGGATCCTTGTTTGGCGGACACGGGGGAACCTGTGTGTTATAGGTGGCGGCGCGAGCTATGGCATGTTTGAGGGCCAAAGCCTTTTGGTAGGGATCCTTGATTCCGGTAATGGCGTTTGCGGCAAACTCGCGGATCTTAGATGGCGCATCCGTGGCTTCAGCCAATACCCTGCCCATGCTCCTGATGACCGGGGGAAGCTGGGTCGAGTGCGTGGCGCGGGGATCTCCTTCCTCAATGGGTTGCCCATCGACTTGGCAGACATAGGTAACGGAGTCGCCAAACTGTAGCTGCATTTTATATGCCACGCCGTCATAGCGCACGCGGACAAAGGCTTGAGGGTCGCCAGCCACCCTGACGACAGGCCCGGGTGAAGGAAGGTAGGCGTCGATAAACCTGTTTGGTTTGAACGTAATGGGGATGTCTTTCGGTCGGTCAAAGGGCTCAAACGGTGAAGAGTCACCAGGGATGAGGTTGTACGTGCCGTCAGTTGCTTCGCTTACCGGGCCAGAGTTGATCGAAAGGTCAAAGTCAGGGTTCAGTGTGTCGAACGGAACGATCCAACCTGGCGACCGATAAACTGCGTATGACCTGGTCCGAAGGTACCGGCCTCGATCCATCTTGACTTTGAACTCAATGCTGTCGCTCAGGTTTACCGGCCCGTTTCCGACCCTGACATCGACGGGTGCGACTTGGTTCACCGCTGGCACGAAGGGGTTGCGTTGTTGGGGCAAGTTGACGCGCACCTGTCCCGAAACTCCGCTCAGGCCGACTTGGATGATGGGACCCGCGATCAAGCTGATGACGACTATCGCACCGGCCGACACGAAGGCCCATTCGGGCCCCGCCACCCACTTCCAAGCGTCCCTCCGCAACAGGTCAGTGTCGGCGCCAAGCCTCTCCACTCGCTCCGACATCGACCGTAGATAGACCCTGGCGTACAAGACCGCCACAGAGATGAGAAAGAGGAAGAAAAGGGCGGTCGCAGGCCGATAGACGTCAAACGTCCCGACTAGGCCAAACATGGCGATGCAAGGCAGGCTGAGGAAAAGAAGCGTCCCGTCCCGCCACGCGGCGAACCCAGTAAAGATGACGAGCAGGGATAAGGCCGCCCCGGCGATCAGTTCGATGGGGAAGCCGTCTTCCGGCAAGATCTGGTTCAGTTTCAGCGTGAAGAAGACGGAAGTGAGGCCAAGTGCGGCGGCAATCCACGAGTCGTACTGCAGAATCTTGGACTTCGCCAGCGCCCTGCTCAAAAGGCTGCCGACTAAGACACTGAAGACGCACAGGCCGGACAGAGTGTAGGCAAGGATTGGCTTGGCGACGCTGATTCCGAGCGAATATGTTGCGAACACGCAACCGACGAGGGCCAGGGCGTGGTCCAGAAGACCGCGTTGTAGGCTGGCCTTTGTCATCCTAGCCTCTCCGTCCTTGGCAGAGCGATGAATGTTGCCCCGGCTGTCTCTAGAGAGTCCACATACCGCGGGTCGGTGGCCGGTTTTTGGCCGGCGTGCATCTGGCCGTACTCGTTCGGGTCATATCCCAACACGGTGACTTGGACATCCGGCCAACCGGCGATCACACCGGGTAGGGAGGGGTCTTGGACGCCGACAAAGAGCACGACTGTCTCGCCTGGCCGGATGTTTCGCCGTACGGACATCACGTCGTCAGCCAATGAGGTGCTGGAGGTGGGCTGGATGTCGGTGAGGATCTCGCGGATGCATCTTTCACGGACCTCGGAATGGGCAGATGCGCTTTCTCGGTTCTCCTCTATCGGGAGGATTACCGTCGCTCCTTTCTTAGCATAGTCGACCGCTAAGTACAGCGCGTTGCCGCACATTGCTTCGAACGTGGAAGTCTCTTCCGATCCGATGTCCGTCCCGTTCTGCCGCTGGAGGATGAAGTGGATCGTAAGGCCAGAGCCTGTCTCAAACTCCTTGACCATCAACCGGCCTCGCTTTGCCGTGCTCCGCCAATGGATGTACCGAAGGGGATCGCCGTGGCTGAACTCACGGATGCCCCGAGGATCAAGACCCGCTCCCCGTACCCGCCCGCTTTCGACGTCGCTGGCGCCCCAACCCAGCCTGGGTTTGATGTCTTCATTGACAGGCAACGGTGTAGGGTAGACCGTCAGTTCGACCGCCTCGGTCACATACTCCTTCTCCGTCGTCACCAGGCCCAATGCGTCGGTGCCGACGACGACCAACTTGTCCCAGCGGAACCTGCCGCGCCGTTTCGGCCGAAACTGGTACCGAGTCTTGATCGGCTGGTCAAAGCTGGGGGCGACGGGAAGACTGGGGGTCAGTTCGCTGGTCACCAGCCTCTTGGGCAGGAGGTCGACGACGTGCACCAAGGGCCGTTTCAACTGGCGCTCACTCCAGACGACGATCTCAACGGTCACCAGTTCGCCGACCTTGACTGCCGGGGCGGTATAGCGCTCGAACCGGAGAAAGCGGACAGCGAGTCTCGCCTGGATGTGCGACGCTGCGATCGTGGCGATGACGGCGGTCGCCATGTAGAAGAGCGCCGTCGAGTTCACGAGGATCGCCATGACGATCAGGAACAGCGACGACCACGACAGCGCGATTGACGCGTAACGGTTGACCATGTCGGTTTAGGCGACTGGAACGGGGGCAGGGACGGTGTCGAGCAGGTTGCGTATGATGTCGTCGCCGCCCATTCCCCGTGCCCGGATCTCTCCACGAACGATGACACGGTGGCCGAGGACCAATGTGGCTACGGATCTCACATCGTCTGGGCGGACGTACTTTTCACCCTGGGTAGCGGCCTTTGCCTGGGCGGCCTGCATCAGATAGAGCGAGCCGCGAGGAGAGGCGCCAAGGACAAGCTGGCTCGTCTCGCGTGTCGCGCGGACGATGTCGACAATGTAGTCGCGGACCGAGTCGTGGACGAAGACTTCTTTGCACGCCTGTTGGGCGACCTGCAATTCTTCAAGGGTGGCGACTTGCTCAAGGGTCTCCACTGGGTGTGCGGTTTGCTGTTGGCGCAGGATGTCGCCTTCGCTCTCGCGGCTTGGGTATCCGAGGGACACGCGGGCGAAAAACCGGTCCAGTTGGGCTTCCGGCAGGGGATAGGTGCCGGTCATCTCGATGTTGTTCTGGGTCGCCAACACGAAGAAAGGAGAAGGAAGCTTGTGAGTGACACCGTCGCTGGAGACTTGATGCTCTTCCATTGCTTCGAGGAGTGCAGCCTGCGTCTTGGGTGTGGCTCGGTTGACCTCATCGACCAAGACGACGTTCGCAAACAGAGGGCCTGGTCGAAACTCAAAGTCTTGTGTGTTTTGGTTATAGATGGAGGATCCGGTGATGTCACTGGGCAAGAGGTCGGGAGTGAACTGGATACGCCGGAAGTCGCCGCCGATCGTCCGGGCGACCGCCTTTGCCAGTGTGGTCTTGCCGACGCCAGGCACGTCCTCGATCAAGATGTGTCCGCCGCAGAGAAGTCCAAGGACGGTCTCCTCGATCGTCTCCTGTTTTCCAACAATGGCCCTTCCAATCTGATCGGTCATTCGACCGGCTAGTTCTGCGACATCAACGTGATCCAATAGCGTCCCTCACAAACCAAGTTACCAGTCCATACTTATGCGTCGTCGTTTGGCGCGGCATAAAAGACAGACGACGGGTACATTCCCTTACGTCACAGCATGCGATGCGTCGTCGGAGTTGATTTGGGAGGGACCAATGTCCGCGCCCAAGCCCTATTTGAGGACGGGAGTCCGGCCGGCGCCCGGCACGAACAGCTGTCACTCGCCCAGGAAGGAACCGAGAGGATACTGGACCAGGTCTCGCTGACGGTCCGCCAGGCAATATCCGGAGCGTCTGTTCCGCCAGAACGGGTAGGGATGGCGATCCCAGGGCACATCGACGATGCCGCCGGGCTAGTCAAGTGGGCTCCAAACTTCGGCATGACCATCGACGGTGTCTTCCATTACTGGCAGAACGTGCCGATGAAGGCCGAGTTGGAGTCGAGGGTCGGCATACCTATAACAATGGCCAACGATGCCAATGCCGCGGCCATGGGAGAGTACATGTTCGGAACAGGCGGCGGAAGCGCCAATTGCTTGGTGATGCTGACACTTGGGACGGGGATCGGCGGTGGCGTGGTGCTTGGGCCGAGGAGCGTGATGGGGGCTGCGACAGGGCCACAACTCTTGGTGGGGGGAAACCTCGGAGGGGTCGAACTCGGACACACGGTCGTGATGCGGGGCGGTCTGGACTGCAACGCCGGGAGCTATGGTGCGATTGAAGCCTACTGTCAACGTGACGCCGTGATCAGGCGAGCCCAACACCGGCTTCGACGAGGTCGGAAGTCGCTCTTGAACGACTTGACCGAAGGCGACTATTCCAAAGTCACCCCGAAGCTGTTGAGCGAGGCCGCGGCTACCGGAGACGTGCTCGCATTAGAAGTCTGGCGCGAGTTCGGCGGATGGCTTGGCGTCGGGGCGGGCAACTTCATCAACATCTTCGCACCCGACGTCTTGGCGATCGGTGGCCAAGTCGCCAAAGCCCATCCTTATTTCATGGACTCGCTGTTGGCGGAGGCACAGAATTCGGCGGCCCCATCGCTGTATGTCGACTGCCAGATTCTTGTGGCTCAACACCTTGAGGATGCAGGGCTCCTCGGCGGGGCAGCCCTCGCCCTCCACGCGGCACCTTCGATGGCTTGAACAGGCCCCCGGCTCCCCAGACGGTCAGAAGGTATCCTGACCCCGCGAAAAGGCTGCGCAAATGACCGAAGTGATCATGCCCAAGATGGGCGACGGAATGGAGGAGGGAACCCTCCTGGAATGGCTCAAAAAAGACGGTGAATCCGTCAAATCGGGCGAAATCATCGGGACGATCCAGACGGACAAGGCGACCCTGGAGCTCGAGAGCCCTGGAACGGGAACCCTGACCGGCTTCCTCGTCGGCCCAGAAGGGACGGTGCCGGTCGGAAGGCCGATCGCCGCAATCCTGAAGGACGGGGAGAAGCTCCCTGCCGGATGGGGATCGGGTGGCGACGCCGCCCCGGCCAAAACGCAGCCCGCAGAGCCTGTCGCCGCTGCCGCGCCCGTTCCGACCGCCCCTAGTCGGCCTGAACCGGCACCAACCTCCACAGGCCGTGTCAAGGCCAGCCCGTTGGCAAAGCGGATCGCCGCCGAGGCAGGTGTCGACCTGCATAGCCTGACCGGCACCGGACCAGGTGGTCGCATTGTCGAAAAAGACGTGCGAGCTGCCATAGCCGGTGGTACCAAACTCCCGTCTATGTCGCCCAATGTGACGGCCGTGGTCGCCACAAAGGAGGACAAGGTGGTCAAGCTTGGTCGCCTTCGTCAGATCACCGCCCAGCGTACGACGCAGTCGAAGCAACAAGTGCCGCACTTCTACGTCAAGTTGGAAGTCAATCTGGACAAGATCCACGCCGTGCGCGAAGCGTTCAAAGAGGAAGAAGGCGGAAAGATATCCGTCAACGACTTCGTCATCCGAGCGTGTGCCTTGGCCCTAAGGGAGATGCCGGTCGTCAACAGCACGTACCAAGGCGACCATCTCTTGCAATATGGCACCGTGAACGTGGGCATGGCGGTCGCGCTTGACGAAGGCCTGACCGTTCCAGTGATCAAGAACGCCGACAACATGACCCTCCGTCAGATTTCGGCCGCCAGCCGTGACTTGGCGACAAAGGCCAGGGACAACAAGCTGAGCCCTGATGAGTTGGGGGGCTCGACGTTCAGCGTCAGCAACATGGGCATGCTCGACGTCGACGAGTTCACGGCGATCATCAACGCGCCTAACGCGGCTATCGTCGCTATCGGCACAGCCAAGCGTATCCCGATCATCACGGAGGACGACGAGGTCGTCGCCCAGTGGACAATGAACATCACGGGATCCTTCGACCACCGTGTGGTCGACGGCGCGGTCGGCGCCCGGTTCATGAACAAGGTGCGGGAGTACCTTGAGAACCCGACCCGGCTGCTCAGCTAAGGACTAGTCTCGGTCGAGCAACGTGGTCTTGAGCTCTTCCGCCCGGGCGACCGGCACAAGGGCGACCAGCATGTCTCCAGCAAGCAACACCGTGTCTCCGCCGACGTTCATACCGACGCCGTCGCGGACGAGATAAACCAAGAACGTGCCGGTCGGCAGGGAGATGTCCCGGACAGCCTTGTTCACCAATGGCGACCGGTGGCTAAGGATGCTCTCCACGACCTCCACGTGCCCCTTATGGAGATGGCCTACCGCAATCAGCTCGTCAGACGAGATTTGTTGGTCGATCAAGCTGAAAATGATGCCGGTCGCACTGACTGTGTCGTCTATGCCGATCTCACGAAAGATCTGCTCATGATTAGGGTCGTTCACTCGGGCCACGACCCGCTTGACCTTCCAAACCTCTTTGGCGAGTTGGCTGACGACGAGGTTGTCCTCGTCCTCGCCGGTCACCGCGACCACAACATCAGCCCTGCTGAACCCAGCCGCCTTTTGCGATAGTATCTCGCACCCGTCGCCGTGCATGACAAATTCGTCGCCCAAGTGGTTGCCTAGCTTCTGTGCCATCTGGGCGTTTTTTTCCATGAGCAAGACTTCATGGCCGCGTGCGATCAGCCGCTTGGCGAGCTGAAGGCCGACGTTACCGCCACCGATTAGGATGAGGTACATGGCTAGATCTCCATCTCCTCTGAGAGGACATTGTAGGTGTCGATCGGTTGATAGTCGACACCGAGCAGCCAGTCCCGGCACATCCCGGCAAGGAGTGCGGCTGCATTGATGCAAAATAGCCCGAGCTTCCGGTACGCCTCAGCACGTTGTGGATCGGCGACTTTGACGGCCACTCGCTGGACGCCAAAGTTACGTTGGACGATCTGTGCCGCCATGATGTTCGTGTTGTCACCACGTGTTACGGCGAAGAACGCGTCGCAAGTCCGGACGTTTGCCTTTTCGAGGACGTCCAAGTCTAGGCCACTTCCAAGCACGATCCGGCAAGGATAGGTTTTGCCAAGGCGCCGCAACGCTTCAGGGTTGCGTTCGATGAGGGTCACCGAGTGTCCTCGGGACGTGAGTTGGAGGGCCAAAGTAGCTCCAGTGCGGCCGCAACCCAGGATCACGACATTCATGTTGAGCAAGGGGTTTATACCTTTTGAGTCTGGAAGGCCCGGGCAACTTGGTCGGCGTCGGCGCCCTCCACATAGAAGGCCGCTGTGCCGCTTCCTGCCCATTGTCCGACACGGGCCGCGAGCACGTTCCAACCTTGCTTAGAAATCGTCCTGCTTACGCGAAACGGCATCCCTCTGCCGCGTGGCGCCCGGACTTCGATGATTCCAGGAGGGCCCTCGAGATAACTGACGGTGAGGAGTTCTTGGCTTCGGTCGGGGTCCTTGTCCCTGGCACGCAAAACCTCGTCCGGGGTCTTCACCCCCGTGATAACGGCGACTAGGTCGGCCTCTATGACCGCCGCTACCCTGCGGTTCACGCAACGTCCGCCGGAACTGACGTTGAACACGTCCACCGCGACCGGCCTATCGGTCGTGGTCGTGCCTGCCCGGAGCCCCGAGAGGCTCAAATCATACGCGTAAAGAACCGCGAGGATCGACTGTAAGAGGCCAGGTCGGTCAAGGCACACGACGGCCACGTCGGTCAGCCCAATATCCGCCTTGTCATCCCAAATCACCTGGGGATCGCCGTCACGCGCCTCTTCCGCCGCCCAGAAATGGTGGGTCACAGATTGAGGGTCGGTGCTCAGCACGTAGTGCGGCGGAAGACTGTCAAGGAAGGCCGACAGCCGCTCGCCGGGCACCGCCTCGCTCTGGAGCCGACGCAGCATTCGTCTGCGGGCAGCGGTCACGTCGGTTGCTGGACGCGACTCAGCTGAAAGCACTTGCGATGTCCTCGCATGAAGTTCGATCAAAAAGGTCTCCTGGACTGGGGTCCAGAGGTCCTCGTTTACCGCCGCCATGTCCGCATAGGTGAGCAACGTCAGGTTGTCCAGCCTCTCCTTGTCGCCAACGACCGCGGCGAATTCGACGGCCGTGTCCGGGTGCATCACATCTCGCATCCGGATAAACCTGCTCATAGTCAGATGCTCTGACACGAGCCAAGACGCCAGTTCGGTGATGCCCGACTCCAAACGCCAGCGCTTCGCCACATCCCGTGCGATGGCCGCGCCGGTTTCACTGTGGGGCTTGCCTGGCAAGGCCTTTCCAGTGTCATGCAACAGGAGGGCTAGGCGCAGGGAGCTTTCATCGTCTAGGGATGCCTTGATCGTGCCAAGGGGAGTCTCGGGAAGAATCGAGTCGAGCAGGCGCACGGCGCGTAAAGTGTGCTCATAGACGGTGAACCGGTGGCTTGCGTCTTCCGGCATCAGCACACGACAGCCCGTGAACTCTGGGAGCAGCAAGTCGAGCAAACCTGAACGGTCTAGACTGCGGACGGTCGCCTCGCCGCCGGAGATCGCCGCCAGCGCTTCGGGACCAATTGAAGTCGAGACCGTAGGTAAATCTTCCGAGACTTCGAGACCAAGAGAGATTGCTAGGCGCACGCCTATCGCTGCTTTCCCCGCGTCCGAACCGACTTGGACATGAGCGACCCCATGATCGGCCATCACCGCTGAGTTGACGGGGTAGCGCTCTAACCCCAACCGCTTTATGGTCATCTCCAATGCATGCTGGTTTTGCAGCATCGAGGCCACGAGGTCCGAACTGAATTGCAAGGGGGTCGATCCAATTCGTTCCGCGATTTCGGTCGCCCTCGCTCTGGTGAGTTCGTCGTGGCAGCGCGCCGTGACGAGATGGAGGAGGGTGCGGGCACGCAAAACCGCGAGATAGGAATCGCTTCGCGGCAACGGGTGCCCGCCGAGGGCGATATTGATCCAATCCGAGACATGGGTCGATCGAAGGCCGCCCGCCCCGAGCTTCAAATGAGGTTCGGCGACCAAGGGCGTGTCATGTGTCTTGGCGACGTCCCTCCGCCTCTCCTGTAACTTATCAATGATGAAGTCTGCGGTAGGGAGCCCGTCGATAATCGAGTTGGAGAGGACTTCAAGCGGTTCCGGCGCGCCGGCAACGAGCCTTGCGTCGAAGAGACTGCTGATCGTCGTGGCGTCGAACCCAGGCACGTCCGACACGGAGCGGAACGAGTAGCCGACCCTAAGGCCAAGCCCGACCTGGATGGCATCAGATGTCGAACGGAACAGCCAGCGGACGGGATCGGACATTCCGGGCGTGTCGTCCTGCAAAGGGACAAGCGACAAATCGACGTCGGACCAAGGGCAAAGTTCGCGTCTGCCGTACCCTCCCGTGGCGGCGAGGGACATGGGAGGGGCGTCCGGGTAGCGGGTGCCCATGATCTCGAAGAGCCCGGCGAGCAACCCGTCGATGATTCCTGCATGGCTCTGGCACCAATTGAGCGCGTCCTTGACGTCAATGGAGGATGCAAGGAGCCGTTCCCGGCTGTGCCGTGCTTGTTCAACTAGTCTTGCGACTTCTTCGTCCATTCCCCCAGGCTCCGAGGGACAGGTTGGACGATGCGCACCAGGAGTGTCTAGTCCAGGCTCATCGCAGGGCTTCCAACGCTTGCATTTGAAGGTCGTGGCTTAGTTGGGCGTTCCAGGCCAAGCAGACGGGAGTGAGAACGACACTAGCGACCAACCCGATGACCATTGTCGCCAGGCCGAACTCTTTGATGCCTTGTGCGACGACCGGCCCCGGAGCACGTCGACGGAAGTATGCGAAGACCTGGCAGAGCACGACCATGAGCGAGGCGGCAAACCAGGTCGTCCCTCTGAGCACGGACGACCATGCGGGCAAGTTTTGTGCGAGTCCCGTTTCGTCAAGCAGGCCAAAGACAGGCTCAGAAACGACGATCGCCATGGAGAGCGAAACGCAGAACAAAGTAGCCGTGATGACGACTGCTAGGCGAAAGGCCGGCCCATGGTCGAAAATCTCCCCTCGCCACAGCCGATCCTGCGTCACCAAGAACCCGCCCCAAACCACGGCGCCCCAGAGTGCCGGGAAGACCAGGCCGGTCATGGCAAAGATGAGGATCCCTGTGGCAACGCCGAGCACTGCACACCACGGCATGGACATGAAAGATCGAAGACGTCCAAACCGCACTAGCGAAGCCCCGGCAAGGTAGACGAGCGCACCGACTGCCCCGACAATAAGCGTCGCACCGGCCAGACGCTTGGCAAACAGAGCCGAGAGAGCCCACTGTCGCTGGGTAGCCGTGAGGTCGCCCGACCCTGAAACCGCACTGGTTAGTTCTTGGATCTGTTGAGGTCCGAAGTGGGTCGCCGCCGAAGTCATAAGAGATGGGTCGGGTTCCTGTCCCTGGCGATATCGCAGGGCCATGCGGAGGATGTCCCGGGCAACTAGCCTGTCCGCGACCGGAGCGGGAGCGTTCCATGCTTTCAGTCCAATGGCGATGGTCTCCCACCGGGCCTGATCCTCGCCTAGTCTTTCGAGATCCAGACGACGTGCATATTCCATTGCCGCTTTGACGAGCCCAGCTCCGGTCGATGAACGGATTCGATACGTGTCCCAGGCGGTGTCAGACGAAGGTAGTGACGATGCTGCCCGGTCAACCCAAAAGCGTAGGCTTGCGGCCCTGCGCCATGCGGCCTCCGCTGCCTCCTGATTGTCTAATTTGTCCTGAAAGTAGGCCTCGACCGCAGGCCAGGCCGCATTTTGATTGTCTCTCTCGGCGGCTCGCTGCGCCGCTTCGACCATCGTCAAACACGAGTCGGTTGAGATGGCTTCATGGGCCGAGACTGCCCTGGCAAAGGTCAAAGCCGCCGAGCCTAAGTCAATGCCTGAAGGCGCGGCTGCCCGCGTAACGGGAGCGTTTGAAACAAGGGGGTCGAGCAACAGCGGCCTGGTGACAGGGTGGAGACTCAGGACGGCCAATGAACCAGCCAGTGCCCCGACAAGCGCCTGTTGGGCACGGGTCATTGCCCAGGGGCGAACTCAATGGGGTCGGCATGTGCGGCCGACGAGACCGGCACCGCCACCAACTGGAGGAAAGTGACGACAGCGAGAGCCGTCACAACAGCGCAGACAAGGGCGGGCATCCAAAACTTGATTGTCCTTCGGGACTGAAGGAGCTTGTGACGACGAAGCACAGAAGCATCGAATCCGGCTGAAACTTCTACATCGTCGATCGCGACTTCGCGTAGAGCAGACATCGCCTCCTCCATGCAAGCGTCGCCATATACGACCGGGGAAGTGTCAGCCTTCGACGTGTAGATGGTGCGGTCCAAACTCACTCTTGAACCTCCAGGGCCTTGACCCAGAGAAGTCGGAACCGCTCCCTGGCCGTGTGCAGTCTGGATCGGACAGTGCCGACGGGGACGCCCATTACCTCAGCGACCTCGTCATAGCTCAACTGCTCCATTTCGCGCAGAACGAGCGTGAGTCGGAGTTCAGGGGCCAGCCGGTCGAGAAGTTTTTCCACCAGCACTTTGGTCTCGATCCTGGACGCCTGGCCGTGTTCGACGCACTCAAAATCGACGGTGTCTGCCCGGCGACTCCGGAGCCTGTCCATGCACATGCGGACACAAATGCGATAGAGATATCCACTGAATGCGTTGTCTTCTCTCAGGCGGTGGAGTTCTCTGAAGGCCTTGAGAAACGCGTCTTGGGCGACATCCTCGGCCTCGTGCGAGTCACGCAGCACATTGGCTGCGACACGGATGATCCGTTGGCGGTGTTTGGCCACGATCGCGTCCATCGCCCGCTCATCGCCCTGGCGGCACCTTGCGAGCCAGGCTGCTTCGTCTGAACGTAGCTCAGCCCTTGTGTCCAACGTCTGGGTATCGGCCATTGTCGCGCTAGACATGATGATACATGGATTAGACTGGTCAGAGTCTCCAGAAAGTTCAAGCCAGCGTTCCTACTGGCCGGTAGAATCGTCTCCTTCTTCGAATGCTTACTCCTTGCAACCTGCCGATCAGTGCCCTTGGGGCGGCAGTGTCGCGTGCCATGGCGCAACAGGGGTCGGGGCACAAGATCGCCCTGAAAGACGGCCTCGTCGTCACTTTTGACGGCGCCAAGCGGGACGAGTCAGCGGGAACGCTCATCCTGACCGGCCATGTCACAGCCACGTATGACCTGACGACGATCACCTGTGAGAAGCTCACGCTTTGGTCGGCCGAGGAGAGAGGCAGGGCAGAGGGAAAGACTGAGATCATAGATCCTGATGTCAGTGCGGAGTGCAGTGGGCTGGAGTTCAACTGGCGGGATCGAACGGGACATGCGACCAACATCTCCCTAAATGTCGACGGCGCACAGTTCACCGCCAGCGACTTGCAGATCACCCCAGGCAAGTGGACCCTTCAGGATGCGACCGGCACCTTTAGCCATTTCAAACGACCGACATACCGGCTTTGGGCTCGGCAAGTGACCCTCACGCCAGGAGACAAGGGCACCGCCCACCGAGTGTTCTTTGAGTTGTTCGGACGAAAGATCGGGCCGATCGCAAACATAGACTTCAACCTCAACCGGCGGGTGACAGGATGGAAGATTCCCAGCTTCGCGAACCGGCGAGGTGTCGGCTTCGGGTTCACATGGGACAGCTCGGTGATGTTGGGTCACCACGCCGCCATCGGGGCCATCGCAAACACGTTTCCCAAAAGGGCGTTAGAGGGCATGCTCCAGTTCAGTTACAGCCCCCTAGACCCTGACCAGTCCCCGTTTCAAATCGCACCAAGATCCGGGTTGGGCGAGTTCGCTGGCGAGGGGTGGTTCACCTCGATAGATGTCAAGAAGCGGACAGACGAATACGACGATCTCACCAGAAGGCGGTCCTCATTCTCGCTGTCGAGCCGACTCAACCTTGACACCATAGCCCGGAAGCCAGATTCTCTCAACGTGACGGAGCCGTTGGATCTATCCATGGAGTTCGGTGGGAAGACCAATGACTGGGGCTATGCTTTCACCGGACACCTTCAACGAGTCCGGGACGAGCCAACGGCAAGTTATATCGACCGATTTGCCTTTCTGGCGACCGTCAAGCCGCCCGACATTGGCTTCGGGCCGATCTCCCTAACAAGCCGCTTCGACACATATTCGACTCTCAGCCATGGCGGCCACTACCTGTTCGGGCGCGCTGAGACGGGACTCGTCTATCACCCTTACGACTTTCTGAACCTTGGCGTGGCGATCGGTCTTGGGGGCTCGGTCGGAGCATCCGACTTCGACTTCGACAGGATCCCGTACAACCGCCAACTCATCGCGAGGATAGACTACGCCCGCGGCCCGTACACTGCCCGCTTCATCTGGAAGTGGGATCTCATGACCCACGAGCTCTATGACCGAGAATACGAGCTCGCCATCTTGGCGGACGGCTTTGAGCCGTTTATCTCGTCGCGGAGTTTCCCGTCTGACTTCCGGATCGGCCTACGCTTCAGGTTTGATGCCATCGGCGAAAGATTGTCTCGGCGTGAAGTGCAACGAAAGCAGGCAGAGGGGCCGGACCAGTCTTCAGGCCAGCCCCAGGATTAGCGGTCCAATTGGCTTCAGGCAAAACGTCTCTTGCCTTCGTCACTGATCGACACGCCGAACACCCGGTCGAGCCGGACCTCACCCACATCGGTGATCATGCAAGGGCCATACAGAGGGACGAATCCGACGTCGAACACTTCTGCGGTCTTCACGTACTCCTTACCGCTCCGGTCGGTGAACGTGATGTCGACAATATGACCGATTAGGTTCTTCGCTTCCGAAATCAACATGGGGTAATCCTTCAACAGGCCGAAGTGTAAGAGGGCACCCTTGCCCCCAGCCGTCAACGGATATGTTCCCGCTGTGCAGAACCTCGCGACACAGTAAGGATAAGGGAACGAGGACATCCCCGTCAGACAGCGGGCCCGAGGTGTATGCTGAAGCGGTATGGCGTACACGGTCCCGACGGAGGTCTGTCGCGACTTCCCACAGTCGTCGGGGTTGGAATGGCTGTTGCCTAACGGACGCGGCGGCTATGCGATGGGCACGGTTTCCGGGGCCAACAGCCGACGCTACCACGGGCACTTGGTGGCCGCCGTTGACCCTCCTGCCGGAAGGATGGTCCTCCTTGACAACATCGAGGCCTATGTCACCACCAAAGGCGAGCCTGTAGGGATCTCGACTAACCAATACGTTGGAGCGGTCCACCCCTTAGGGTTCCAAAAACTCAGCGGGTTCCATGTCGGCGACTCCGCCGTTTGGGAGTGGGACCTGGACGGCCAGGCAATCCGCAAGACCATCGTGAGCCATCAGGGGCTCGACGCCTGCACGGTCGTATATGAGAACCGTGGTTCTGAGCCGATCCAACTGACGCTACGACCCCTCGTCTGCCACAAGTTCTACCACGACAACTTTCGGGTCGCAGACTTCTACCCCGAGTTCCTTGTCTTTCCCGACGACCGCACTGTGCTGTCGCACCAAGGGGTCGTCCTGAGCCTCGAACACCCACAAGCCGAGCGAACTCCGACAACCGGCTGGTACTACCGGTTTGAGCGGCAACGAGAAAACGAACGGGGTCTGGACGGCATTGACGATCTCTTTTGTCCATGCGAACTGAGGTACGTGGTGGCTCCGGGAGAGAATGTCGTCTTGGTCGCCTCGACATCTGAGGGCACCCAGCCGGTCGAACTGCCACAGGTTCCGCAGGGTCGGCGGTCTCTGAAGGAGATGTTGGAAGACTCGGCGAGGGTTTTTCTCGTGAACCCAACAGAGAGGTCGAGCGTGATCGCGGGTTATCCGTGGTTCACAGACTGGGGCCGCGACACCATGATCGCCTTGCCTGGCTTGTGCTTGACCAACGGACGCGCCACTGTGGCCCGCGGCATTCTGGCGAGTTACGCCAGCCAGATGCGACAAGGCCTGATTCCAAACCGGTTCGTCGAGAAAGGCGAGATGCCTGAATACAACACGGTCGACGCGACGCTCTGGTTCGGCAATGCGATTTACAAGACTCTGGAAGCCGAGTGGGACGGTGGGTTCGCGGAAAAGGCGTTCGGTTGGCTTCGGGAGATTCTCAAGTGGCACCAAGAAGGGACGAAGTACGGAATAAAGGTCGATCCTGAGGACGGGTTGGTGACCCAAGGGGAGCCTGGCGTGCAACTGACGTGGATGGACGCGAAGGTCAAAGAGTGGGTCGTGACGCCGAGGCATGGGAAACCGGTCGAGGTAAACGGTCTGTGGATCAACTTGCTGCGGGTAGGCGAGTGGTTAGCGGCGAAACTTGGGGAAGACAGCAAACCTTTTGCTGACGCAGCCGCGCTTGCAGAAGCCAACTTTGAACAGAAGTTTTGGCACGGTGGCAGAGGCCACTACTTGGACACAGCCGACCCTGATGACGGTAGCTTGCGGCCCAACCAAGTGATCGCTATGGCACTGACGTTCTCACCCTGCGACCCAAAACATGCCAAACGGGCACTCAAGGAGGTCAGGCAAAAGTTGTTGGTACCAATCGGGCTCCGGACGCTAGCCCCAGAGGAACCAGGTTATGAAGGGCGTTTTGAAGGCCCGCTTGCACAGCGCGACGCCGCATACCATCAGGGCACCGCGTGGCCTTGGCTCTTGGGAAGCTATGCGTCCGCGACCGTCAAGTGGACTGGAGACACCCGTCACGCAAAGGAGGCCCTGGCTCAAACAATGGTCATGTTGGAATCCTATGGCCTCGGAGGAATCGCTGAGGTCTACGACGGAGACCCGCCTCATCGCCCAGGCGGCTGTCCCTGGCAAGCCTGGAGCACGGCAGAGATCCTCCGGGCCATGAACCAGGACGGTCTTTGGCCGTGAGATTTGTAGGAACTTGCAGGGCCACGGGCCTCGTAGAGGGTTGTGGCTGTACCGCGAAGCGGCTCCAAATCAAGAGGGCCGACGACGGTTACATCAAGCACAGTTCAACACTCCACACCGGCGAGGTCTCTCGCCGGATTTTTTCATTTGGAGGGCACCTTTTGGCGGCACGACCAGACGCCTTCGTCCGTCTGGAAAGAAGCCTCTTTCCAGCCTGACCATGTCCCGACCCTTCGTCCACTTGCACAACCACACGGAATACAGCCTCCTCGACGGGGCGACGCGGATCCCGGACATGGTGGCCCGTGCCAAGGAACTGGAGATGCCCGCCGTCGCCATCACGGACCATGGCGTCATGTTCGGTTGCATGGAGTTCTATTTCGCTTGCCAAAAGGCAGGTGTCAAGCCGCTTATCGGCATGGAGGCCTATGTCGCCCCGAACGGACTTCACAGCAAGCAGGGAAGGGAAGAGAACCAGACGTACCATCTGTTGCTGCTTGCTAAAGATAACGAGGGCTACAAGAACCTGTGCAAGTTGCATTCGATCGCCGCATTGCAGGGCTTCTACTACAAGCCACGGATCGACCACGAGGTTCTGGCTTCCCACGCCAAAGGGTTGGTCTCATCGACCACATGCCTGGGTAGCGAGGTCAACCGGTACCTGGCCCATGACGACTATGACCGCGCTCTGAAGACCGCCGCCATGTACAAGGAGATGTTCGACGAGGGCTCCTACTTTGTCGAACTGCAGAACCACGGCATCCCGGAACAACTGAAGTGCAACGAAGGACTCCTCAAGATCGCGAAGGAGTTGCACTTGCCCTTGGTGGCGACCAACGACGCGCACTACCTGTGCAAGGGTGACGCCGAGCCGCACGACGTGCTCCTCTGCATCGGGACGGGCGACCTGAAAGACGACCCGAAGCGGTTGCGTTTCAGTGGCCCGGACTACTACATCAAGACGGCAGACGAGATGTCAGCCCTGTTTCCAGGCCACCCTGAGGCGATCGAGAATTCGCTGATGTTCGCCGACATGTGCGACGTCCAGCTTGGCTCGGCACGCGCCCTGATGCCGGATCCTGTCCTTGCAGAGGGCCACGATCCCTCGAGTTACCTCACTAAGCTGGCCGAAAAAGGGCTCTTAGAACGATGCCCAGGCGCCACGGATGAAGCTTGGTCAAGGCTCCAGTACGAGCTCGGCGTCATTGGCAAGACAGGGTACGAGACGTACTTCCTGCTTGTCCGGGAGTTCGCCGAGTTCACCAGGGGCCAAGGGATCATGTTTGGCGTCCGTGGGTCGGCGGCAGGATCCCTGGTCTCCTACGCGCTTGGCATCACCGACGTCAACCCGGTGGAGTACGACCTGACTTTTGAGAGGTTTTTGAACCCCGAGCGAGTGTCCATGCCCGACATCGACATGGACTTTGAAGATGCGCGACGCGACGAGGTCATCCGCTGGGTCACCGAGCGATACGGACAAGAACGTGTCGCCCAGATCGTCACTTTCGGGACGCTCGGAGCGAAGGCGAGCCTCCGCGACGCCGCACGGGTAATGGGGTTGAGTCCCGCCGAGGCCGACAAGATCGCGAAGACGATCCCGACCGGGCCGGGATGGAGCATCGAGCGGGCGGAGAAGGAGGTCCAAGAGTTCAGACAGGTGGTCGAGACCGACGCTCGGTACGCGCCGCTTGTCGAGACCGCCAAACGAATCGAAGGCCTTGCCCGTCATGCCGGCGTCCACGCCGCCGGGGTCGTCATCAGCAAGGAGCCGCTGGACAACTACATCCCCTTGTATCGGTCAAACGAGGGTCAGGCCGTCACGGCGTATGAGATGGGGATCTTGGAAAAGATCGGGCTCCTCAAGATGGACTTCTTGGGGCTTTCAAACTTGACCGTTCTCGCTAAGACGATCGAAAACATCAAGGACACGCATAAGGACGTACCGGACGCAAAGCTGATCGCCGACCATCCTGTCCTTCAAGGCGGGCACACATCCATACCGTTGGACGACCAGGACACCTTTGACATGCTGAGCCGAGGTGAGACGGTCGGCGTCTTTCAACTGGAGTCCGGCGGCATGAAGCGCAACGTCGTCGAACTCAAGCCCCAAAGCGTGCGCGAGTTGGCCGCTATGGTCGCCCTGTACAGGCCGGGCCCGATGGACCACATTCCCCGGTTTGTCAACAACAAGCACGGCCGAACCAAGCCTGAGTACTTGGATGAGCGCATGGTGCCGATTTTGGAAGAGACCTACGGCGTCATCGTCTACCAAGACCAGGTCTTGAAACTCGTGCAGGCGCTCGCGGGGTTCAGCCTTGGCAAGGCCGACATCCTGAGGCGAGCGATGGGCAAAAAGGATCTCGCGATCATGGAGTCCATGCAGGGCGAGTTCCGCGAGGGATGCCTGAAGAACGACGTCGCGGCCGAAGTCGCAGACAAGGTCTGGGAGCTTCTTCTCCCGTTCGCTGGTTATGCGTTCAACAAGGCGCACGCCGTCTGCTACGCTATCCTTGCCTACCAGACCGCCTATCTGAAAGCGAAGTATCCGGTCGAATACATGGCTGCGTTACTCGCCGCCTATCGGACCAAGGAAGACCGGGTAACGACGTTCATAGAGGAGTGTCGCAGACAGGCCATCCTCGTCCTACCACCCGACGTCAACAAGTCCGAACGCGACTTTGTCATAGAACCCGCCGGTAAGAAGAAATCCGTCCGATTTGGTTTGGGCGCGATCAAGGGCGTTGGGGACGGCCTGGTCGATTCGATCATTTTGGAACGTGAGCGAGAGCCGTTCAGTCACCTGTACGAGTTCTGCGAGCGGACAAGGGAAGCGGGCCTGAACAAGGGCGCGCTCGAAGCACTCATTCGCTCAGGGGCTCTCGACAGCCTTCACAAGAATCGCAACGCCATGTTGCACGTGATGGAAGGCGCGTTGGTCTTCGCCGACGAAGCCATCAAGCGAAGGAACTCCCCGACCGCGAGTCTGTTCGCAGGATCGGACGACATCCAGGAGGTCACCTATCCAAATTTGCCTGTCGAAGTGCCGTTGCCAAGCCGAAGCGAACTCCTGAAGATGGAGAAGGAGACGATGGGCATCTATGTTTCCGACCACCCTTTGCGAGGTTATGAACGCACCTTGGCGACGGAAGCGACGCACTCCGCCGCGCAACTCCAAGAGGCGGACGAGCCGATCTCAGTGACAGTCGCCGGTGTCCTTGCCCATTGCAACAAGACGACCAGTCAGAAGACAGGCGCCCGGATGTGCCGCATGACCATCGAAGACTTCACTGGTCAGATGCCGTGCTTCATATATGGTGACGCGGTCACTAAGTACGAGGAGCTTCTTGCCAAGGACAATGTTGTCGCTGTTAGAGGCAAGCTGAAGTTCGACGACCGGCCAGGAATGACCGAGCGTCGCGCAGAGATCCAGGTCTTTGAGGTGAGGGAGGTGCCAGCGCCCTACGACTTGGATAACCTTGACGGGTCCGTGGCGGGATGTGTCCTGGTGAGAATATTCAGGGCCACGCGGAAACAACTCATGGATCTTCGTGCTGTCGTAGAGTCGAATCCAGGGGAGTATGAGGTCGTCATTCAGTTTCCCGAGTCTAAGAAGGCCGAACCCGTCGTGCTGATCCATCGGGTCGCACCCACCGATAATGTCCTCAGGCAGTTGCGCCTTGCGGCAGAACGGGTCGAGATCGACGTGGTCCACCGCCGTCCATCCGGCCCAACGGACGATGGCGCCGGGGTGCAAGCGACCGCCGCGTCGCGTTAACATAGCAAACGACTTCAGGAAATTCCATGTTCAACACCGTCACTGTCCTCATCTTCATGGCCAAGCTCGCCGCTGGCGATCCTGTGGTGCAAGCGCCTGTGACAACGAAAGCGACCGTGCCGGTGGCTTCTGCATCACTTCCTGGGGTCGACAAGAACTTTGACTACGACATTTCGGACTTCCGCTACCTTCAGGCCAAGGAGGTCCAGGCAGACCTTGGGATCACCGAAGACCAGCGCACGAGAATGAACAAGCACGCGGCTTGGTTCGAATCTGAGATGAAGGTCTTGCAATCTGCCTATGCCAAGGCCAGGGAGAAGGATCCGAAGGCGCCGGCTCCGAACGACAAACTGATGGACGACCAGAAGGAGATGAAACGGCGGGTCCTGGGCGAACTGAGCGCCGCCCAGATCACACGGCTTCGTGAGATCACCCTCCAGGACGCGGGCCCTATGGGCTTGCTCGACGCACGCGTTGCGAAAATCGTCGGCCTTACAAGCGACCAGTCAAAGAAGCTCAAGGACAAGATCACGGAGAACAACAAGAGAGCCTCCGAACTCGCCCAGAAGGGCCAAAACATTGAGCAAGACGCGATCAAGCCACTTTACGAGAAGTACAAAGGGGCAAAGCCAGACGACAAGCAAGCCCAAAAGGCCTTCCAGGAAGACGCCCAAAAGGCGTTGAAGCCCCACGAAAAGGAGCTCAAGGGACTGCAAGACCAGTTGAACGGCCTGCGCGAGGACTTTGACACTTTTGTCAGCAAAACCTTGACGGATGGAGAGAAAAAGGTCTTCACCCAGTTGAAAGGCAAACCGTTCAAGAAGAGCTGACGTAGCGTATGCCCTGGCTTCAGCAGGTGACGGTGCGGACTTCGCACCGCCGCAGAAACGTGGGATCGACGCTTGCTCCCAAGCCGACGGAGTCCGGAAGCACCGCCTCACCACCCTCGTGGACCATTCCGCCGATGACCGGATCCTCGGCTTGGCCGTTGAATGAATCCAAGTCGTACCATTGAAAAACGTCGCTTGAACTGGCCAGATGGGCCGCCGCCGTCGCACCCAGACGAGATTCGACCATGCCGCCGATCATGCAGCGTCCCCCGGACGCCTTGGCCGTGCACGCTATACGCGAGCCCTCGCCAAGCCCCCCGGATTTGCTGAGCTTGATGTTGATCCGGTCGACAACTCCCGAACCGAACAATTGCACGGCGTCCCGGTTTGTGAAGACAGACTCGTCCGCCATGATGGGGACCGGTGAGTCCCGGTGGAGCCGTGCCAATCCCTCATGGTCGTACCTTCGGACAGGCTGCTCGCAAAACTCGATTTCGAATGGCGCCAGCTTAGAGAGCAGTGCCAGGGCGGTATCGGTGTCGTAGGCCTGGTTGGCGTCGACCCTGATACCGACTTCCCAGCCGACAGCTTCCCGGACTGCGGTGACCCGGAGCAGGTCTGAGTCTGGGCTGTCGCCTAGCTTCACCTTGACCGCCCGGTAGCCTGCCGACACGATTTCCTTGGCGAGAGTCCCGGCCTCCCCGGCGTCGACGATCGAGATCGTCAGATCGGTCTGCATACGCCTGGCCGACCCGCCCAAGAGACCGACAAGCGGAAGGCCTGCGGCTTGGGACTCAATGTCATAGCAGGCCATTTCCAGAGCGCTACGGGCTGTCGCTTGGCCGGCGAGGGCCGACGCCATCGCGTCTGCCGCCAAATCTGCCGTCTCAAACGTCTCTCCCACAAGGAGCTTCGCCAGGTCATAGCAGGCCGACAGGCACGTTCCCTGAGTCTCCCCGTTGATCGAGCGGAGCGGAGCGGCCTCCCCCCAGCCGACGAGGCCTTCCCTGGTCAGGACCCGGACATAGACGATCTCAGCGTCGCGCGTCTCCATCGTGGCGATGCGAAACGGTTTTCTAAGTCGAATTTCGGCCTTGTAGACATCGACCGAGGCGACGGAGATCATCCTTCGAACGGCCAAGTAGGCAAGGTCTTGGCGAGAGGCTTGTCGCTCCGGAATCCGAGTTCATACTCGGCCTGCATCAGGGTGTGGATCTCGTGCGTGCCCTCGTAGATCATCGCCCCTCGCGAGTTCCGCAGGTAACGCTCGACAGGGAAGTCGTCGCAGTAACCGTAAGCACCGTGGACTTCAACCGCCTTATGGGCGGCGTCAAAAGCGGCGGCACAGTTCGTCCACTTGGCCATCGAAACCTCCCTGGTGTGGCGGAGCCCCTCGTTCTTCATCCAGCCGACCTTTTGGTATAGAAGGCGCCCTACCTCGCGTCCCTGCACCATGCTCGCGATCATCTGCTGGACAAGCTGCTTGGTCGCGATAGCATCGCCTTGCACGGTCCGTTCCTTGGCGTACTTGACGCTGGCGTCGATGCAGGCTTGGATGAGCCCCACCGCACCGCTGGCGACCGTGTAGCGGCCGTGGTCCAGCGCGGACATGGCGACTTTGAACCCGTCGCCGTCTTCACCGATCCGGTCGGCGGCAGGGACACGGAGGTTGTCGAAGAAAATCTCGCCCGTGTTGCCGGCCCGGACCCCAAGCTTGCCCTTGATCGGGCGGCTGCTAAAACCTGCTGCGTCGCGGTGGATGACAAAGGCCACATGGCGGGGCTTAGGTGAGTCCCCTGCGAGCCTAGCAACGACCAAGAACACGTCGGCATAGTCGCTGAGGCTGATCCAAGTCTTCTGTCCGTTCAGCACATATTCGTCCCCGACCTTCTCAGCAGTGGTTGTCATACCGATCACGTCAGAGCCCGCGTTTGGTTCGGTGAGTCCGAAGCCGCCGATCACCTTTCCGGTCGCCAAGGAGGGAAGCCATCTGTCCTTCTGCTCGTCGGTCGCCCATTGCATGAGGGTCATGCTATGGAGGCCCGTATGGACGCTCATGACCACGCGAGCTGTGCTGTCGGCACGCTCCAACTCCTCACAGACGATCCCAAGGGAGATATAGTCGGCACCCATGCCGCCGTACTTCTGTGGAAGGCACACCCCAAGCAGACCGGCTTCGCCTAGCTTTGCAAGGGTCGTCGGGTCGGACTCGTGGGCACGGTCAAGCTCCTTGACGCCAGGGACGACGACGGACTGCCCAAACTTGTAAGCCGCCTCCCTGATCAAGTCGTGCTCGGCGGTGGGTGAGAAGTTCATAAGTGGGCAGATTCTACGCTTGCCCGACCCTGTTGAGCCGCCTGAAAGTCCCCCCGCAAGCGAAGAATCGTCGAACCATAGCCGGAGGAGGCGATTGGGTTTTGCCGTCGTCAGGTGAGGTGATTCGATCAAACTAGCGGGACATTCGATGGATGTTCCTTGTGGATATGGGTTGCCCGTTATCTGCTTTCTGGTGGGTTTCTCCACCGGAGGCTGCGCGGACAGAGGGAAGGCATCCGCGCCTCCAGCCCCCGAAGTCCCTCAAGCGAGGGTCAGATCTAAGTCTACGCTTGCCTTTTACGTCGGCCCCTGGCGTTTCCGCGAGGTGCCCCGAATCATCAAGGATGGGGTCAAGGGCACCGGCTGGACTTTCGGATTTGACGAACAACGTTCTGTCACAGCCCGGTTGCAAGACCAGGCGGCAGGAAAACTGGGGTCAGATCCGAGCGGGCGGCGCATCGAAGCGGTGTTTTTCGACATGATCCGGGCAGGCGGATACCAAGACGTCGTTCTCACGGAGAACGGGCCTTGGAGCCAAAACGACCGGCTCCAGGGGCTGAAACCTGCGATTGACAAGTTTGCCCAGTTAGCGCAGGGATTCAGCCCCGGAGCAAGGGTTTGGGTAGAGGAGACTTGGCCCTGTCGGGACACGGGCACGAAAGGTGGTTGCAAGGACGACCCCTTCAGTCTCAACTCCGACGCTGACTGGCCGACCAGAGTACGAGGGGACGAGTCCGCCTGGGACCATCTTGTCGCCGCGGTCGGCCAGACCTCGGCTGGCAAGCCTGAAGTCGAGTTGATCCCAACGGCACGGCTCCTTCTCCTCGTCCACGACCGTGCCAAGGCAGGAAAAGTCCACGACATTGGATCCTACAAGGATCTTTTCAACGGCACCTACGACCTCTCGCCAGCCGGGCTGTACTTCGTCGCCTGTGTGCACTTTCGCTGCCTGACTGGTGCGAGCGCCAAGCAGATCGGCACGGATGCCGAGAAACTCAGCTTGGGAAAGCTGGACAAACGTACGATGCTGGATCTCCAAGCAATAGCTGACGAAGGGGTTCCAAGCCGGTCTTAGCCCGCAAACCGCCAATCAGCCGATACTTCTTGTGGCATGTCCCCCTTGCTCAGAAAGGTGCGGAGGAAGGCGATCGGCATAGATCCGTTCTTGAGCACAGTGTCGTGAAACTCTCGCTCGGTCATCTGCCCAGGGACCAGTTCGTTGTGTAAGGCGCGGATCTGCATCCCCCCGATCAGGTAGGCGAGTTGATACAGCGGGGGATAGTCACCGGCAAACGACCTCCGCACTTCGGCTTCTGCGTTCTTTTTCTCGTGCCCCACCTGGTCGACCAGGAGTTGCACGCACTGTTCCGGTGTCCATTCACCGAGGTGATATTTGAGCGAAAACACAATCCGCGCGCAGCGGTGGGCGCGCCAGAACAGCATGCCCATCTTCTGCTCAGAAGTCTGCCCGAATCCCAAGTCCCACATCTTGAGTTCCCAGTACAGAGCCCATCCCTCGACCCAGAAGGGAGTGCCGAACGGGCGTCGATAGGTGTGGTACCGAGATTGATAGAACTGCTGGAGATGATGTCCTGGAATAAGCTCGTGGTACACCGTCGCACGGGCAAAGTAGCGGTTGTTACCGCGCATGCTCATCATCTTCGCTTCGTGGGACATGCCGTCTGTCGGGTAGGACACAAGGATCGACTCACCGCCAAGGAAGAACGGGCTCCTCAGTTGGTCGTCCGGCGACATCATCTCCATCCGCCAGGTCTCCTTGGCCAGTGGGGGAATCGTGACCAGACCGCGTTTCTCCAGGAAGTCGATGGCCTCCAGGGCCAGACCACGGATCATCGCGGGTTGTTCGCCTGGCTCCACGTGGGCCTGCTTGACCCGTTCCAATGCCTCGCGCCAATCCTTGCAACCCATTTCCTTGGCCGCCTTGTCCATCTCGGCATGGCACCACGCCAGTTCCTTCTCTCCGATCGCTATGAGTTCTTCGGGCGTGTACGGGATCTTCTCGGCTTGGAGGTCGCTCATGAGCGACTCCCGGCCCGCCGGGTCTCCGATCAGGGCCTCTTTCTCGTCGGCGGGCAAGTGAAGGATCTTTTCACGGATGGTCTGTTTATCCTTTTCAAGGGCCTCTCTCGCCGCTTTATACGGTTCTTGGCACCACCAGGTGAAGACGGGGTCATAGCCTGAATAGAAGTTGTACCAATGGCCTAGAGACCGCAGGGTGCTGTCTATGGCACGCACCACACGGCTGGCAAGCCCCGGGCTAGGTTTGGACTTCTCCATTGCGTCCATGTACTTGTCGCTAGTCGAACGAATTGAGGCCAAGAACGCGGCGGCCTTCTCGGGATCGACCTTCTTTGACCGTCTGAGGTCTTCGTCCAGTTGCGTCAGGTCCGAGAGGGTAGGGAAGAGCTTGAGCACCTCGTCCCATCGCTTGCGCTCCACCACCAAGTCACGCAGGCCCTTTTCCAGTTCGTTTGCCATCAACAAGTGGTCGAGCCTGCCCTCTCGGTCGAGCTCGGCCCAACTCACCTTGGCGAGGCCCGTTTGCTCTGCCTTGTAGAACTCGCGCATCCTGGTCGAGGCGGAGGGCAGAAGTTCGTTGGGATAGCTGCGGCGCAAGCTGCCGAGATCGGCGCTGTACTGCTGGACAAAGGTCACCATGGGAGTCGGATCCTGGGCAAAGCCTTGGGCGACGGTCAAGGCGATCAAAGCGGCCGTGGCGCACGTGCGTCCCATCGTCAGGGAGGCTACCAGCTAGACTTGCGTACATGCCCGAGTTGCCGGAAGTCGAGTCTGTCCGCCGGCTGTGCGAGCGTGTGTTGGTTGGTCATAAGATCGTCCGGGCCGAAGCGGCTGAGGATTCGATCGTCTACGAGTCGCCTGCGCAAGCGGTCGAGCAGACCCTTGGCGGCGCCACCGTCACGGGCACGGGAAGAATAGGGAAGGTGTTCTGGTGGTGTTTGAATGACGGTAAGACGCTGTTCGGCCACCTAGGCATGTCTGGATGGGTCAGAGAAGTGGGCGGCCGGGAGAGGCGACTCGTCTCTCATGGCGCCGCTCCGATGGACGATACGTCGGGCCGGCCAAAGTTTCTCAAGCTTCTCGTCACGACCGAAGATGGAAGGTGCCTGGCCTTCACCGACGGCAGACGGTTGGCAAGGATCTGGTTAGGCGGCGACCCAAGTCAAGACCAAAGGATTGTGAAGCTGGGCCCGGACGCATGGACTGGGAAAGTCGATTGCTCGAAGTTGTTAGAGAGCAAGGCGCCGGTCAAGTCCCTTTTGCTCGACCAGGCCAGGTTCGCGGGGATAGGGAACTGGGTGGCGGACGAGGTCTTGTTGGCGGCAAGGATCAGCCCCCACCGGACCGGGGAGTCTCTGACCCAGGGCGAGATCAGTGCCCTGTGCGGGGCGATCACGCAGGTGTTGGACATCGCGGTCGAAGCGGACGCCGACCCATCCAGGTACCCTGAGGACTGGCTGTTCCATGTCCGATGGGGCGGCGGCAAGGGACCCCAGACTTTGTGTGGCAAGGCGATCCGGCGGGACAAGGTCGGAGGGAGGACGGCGGCATGGGTGCCCGAGTTGCAGCACTGATATTGGCTCTGGCGGTGGTCGGGTGCACCGACCGCCCGGCCCAGCCTCGGGCACCACAGGTGCCACAACCCAAGGCACAGGTCTCGGAGGCACCGCGCGCTTTCGTCCGTCCGAACTTTCGCAAGACGGTCATCCTCGTATACCACGACATCATTCCGAAGCGAAACAAGGATTCCTTGTGGTTCGATTGCTCGGTTCCAGAGCTCATGGAGCAGATGGACGCTATCGCCAAGCTCGGTGTCAGGTTCGTGACGCTCAGGGATATCGAGGATGAACTCTTCGGAGGAAAACAACCGACAGGGCCCCAGGTCGCGATCACCTTCGCAGACAACTACGCCGGCCAGGCCACGTATGGATGGCCAGTGCTCAGGAAGAGAAGCATCCCTTACACTTCGTTTGTGCACACCGACTACGTGGGCAACGTGGAGGGAAGGCCGAAGCTACCCTGGGGCACTCTCCAGAGCCTGCTCCGACAGCGATTGCCTTCTATCGGCAGTGAGACGTGCAGCCATCCCGAGGACATCACCAAGCTGACGGACGCCGAATTGAAGCACGAGATGGTTGATTCGGCCCAGTCCCTTAGGGAACACCTCGACGTCGACGTGCGGTACATCGCCTACCCGAACGGCAAGTACGACGAAAGGGTTATGGAAGCTGCGCGGGCCGCCGGGTACAAACTGGGATTCACCGAATCTCAACAGCCCGTTGAGACTGCCACCGATCCGATGGCGGTGCCTCGGTACGTGCACACCAAGTGGAAACAAGCCCTGCGCGACATTGGCGTCCTCTAAACTTGACAATTTCAGAAGCTGTATAGAGTATCGTTCTTGGCGTTATGAGGGCCTTTCTCGTCGCCGCGTTCCTAGGTGTGGTTGCCAGCGCAATTGGCCAAACGTCAGCCCCCGCGGCGACGCCAGCGACCGATTCAAGCTTAGACGTCAACCAAATGCTCCGCACGCTGACACCACGTGAGTTGGGGCCGACGACCATGGGCGGTCGGATCAGCGACATTGGGGTTTACGAAAAGGATTCGCGCATTTTTTACGTCGCTTCGGCTAGCGGCGGCCTCTGGAAGACTACAAACGGGGGCCTGACGTTCAGCCCGACCTTTACGAACGAGGACGTGGCAGCGCTAGGCTCGGTCGCAGTCAACCAAAACGACCCCGACGACGTATGGCTCGGCACCGGTGAACAGAACAGCCGGAACAGCTCAAGTTGGGGTGGAGGCGTCTACCGATCAAAGGACGGCGGCAAGACCTGGACATATCTAGGGCTCAAGGAGACAATGCACATCAGCCGGGTCATCATCGACCCGAAGCACGCCGACACGGTGTACGTCGGCGCACTCGGCCACCTGTGGGGCGAGAACGATGAGCGCGGCCTATACAAGACCACCGACGGCGGCAAGAGTTGGACCCGTCTTCTGGCAGTCGACAAGCGGACTGGTGTCATCGACTTGCAGATGGATCCCAAGAACCCGAACACCCTCATTTGCGCGATGTACGAGCGGATGAGGTGGGCCTACAAATTTGCAAGCGGAGGCCCGGGGTCGGCCATCTACAAGTCCACCGACGCAGGGAAGACGTGGAGGAAGCTGACGAAAGGGCTCCCGACAGCGACAATGGGCAGGGTCGGCCTGAGTTACTACCGCAAGAACCCTCGGATAGTGATGGCCGAGATCGAAGCCGCAGACAAGGGCGGCATCTATCGAAGCGAGGACGGAGGCGAAAGTTGGAAGTACATGTCCAACACAAACCCGAGACCGTTTTACTTCAGCCAAATCCGGATCGATCCGAACGATGACAAGCGTGTGTATGTCTGTGGGACAAATTTTCACGTGTCGGAAGACATGGGCAAGACGTTCCGCGCCGTGAACATCTCCGTTCACGTCGACTTCCACGCATGCTGGATCAACCCGGCCGACAGCGAGAACGTGATGGTCGGTGAGGACGGCGGCTTGGGGATTACCCACGACCGTGGCGCGACCTGGCAACACGCCAACACTATGCGGATCGGCCAATACTACGGGGTCGCAGTCGATATGCGGAAGCCCTACTACGTCTATGGCGGTCTGCAGGACAACGGCAGTTGGGCAGGGCCGACCCAGACCCGTCGGGGTGGCGTGGCGTTTTACGACTGGTACAACATCGGCGGGGGCGACGGCTTCCACGTGCAAGTCGACCCCGAGGACTGGCGCTGGGTGTACTCAGAGAGCCAGGGTGGGGCGCTCGTCCGCTATAACCAGGAAACCGGGGCACAGGCGTTCATCCAGCCTCGCGTGACCGGATTGCGTGCCCGATTCAACTGGAGCACCCCCGTCATCATCTCCCCCCACAACTCGGCGACCCTATACGTAGGTGGAAACTATCTCTTCAAAAGCGTGGATCGCGGTGCCCACTGGGAGGCGATCAGCCCAGACCTGACGACGAACGACCCGGACAAGCAGAAACCCCGAGCCGGTGTGACGCCGGAAGACACAGGTGCGGAACGACACTGCACGCTCATCACTGTCAGCGAGTCGTCCCTCAAGCGAGGCGTCATCTGGGCTGGCAGCGACGATGGGCTTGTCCATGTGACCGAAGACGACGGCCACACGTGGAAAGACGTGACTGCCAACATCCCCGACTTGCCCAGGTTTACTTGGTGCAGCCGTGTGCAGGCGTCCCACCATGTGCTTGGCCGAGCCTATGCGACATTTGACGGACATCGGAGCGACGACTTTAATACATATGTCTACGTGACCGAGGATTTCGGTAAGACTTGGACTCGACTCGCTAAAGACCTTGGCCCGAACAACTGTGCCTACGTGATCAAGGAAGGAGTGGACAACCCGTCTCTGCTGATCCTTGGTACTGAGGTCGGCATGTACGTGTCCATGGATCGAGGCGGCACATGGACGAAATACGGAAAGGACGAAGCCTTTCCGACAGTCCGGGTTGACGACGTGCTCATCCATCCGAGGGAGAAGGATCTCCTAGTCGGCACGCACGGCAGATCACTGTGGACGGTGCCGTTCGCACCGTTGGAGTATCTGACCCAAAGCAGACGAGAGCAAGACGTCGCCCTCGTGCCGCCGGCCACCGTCTATCTCCTAGGCTTCGTCGGCGGCCCCGAGTGGGAGGGTGACAACGTCTGGTATGCCAAGAACACACAACCTTCGACGCAGATCTTTTACTGGCTCAAGGCGGCCACCAAGGACAACAAGGCTAAGGTGACGATCACGGACGCATCAGGGGAAGTTGTCACGACCCTCAGTGGTAGCGGAAACGCCGGACTGAACGTCGTGACGTACCGTCCTAACCGACGCGGCTCAAACGCAGGAGACCTGACCGCGACCCTTGATGCTGATGGCAAGATTGCGAAAGTCGCCGTCCACGTCGAGGACCTGAGCCGATCCTACGACCCTGACAACGGCATTCACTAATTGGGGCCTTCATCCCCTGGATCTCAGACACGGCGATCCAGGGGAATCTTCATGCCCACAGTAGGGGAGCACGTTGCGAGATCCGTCGTTGTCATAATAACGATTATCAGAACGATGCCCATCAGCCAGAAGTGCAGCTGATAGTCGTGTGAGGAGCACCTGGTGGCGCGACACGTCAAAAGGAGGTCAACCCATCTGACGAGCGTGGCTCTCCTGGTGAAGGAGTCCTTCTAGTTTGCTTGCGGCCTTGTCGCACGCGTTGAGCACGCTGTCGACATCCCACGGGTTCGGGCCGGACTTGGCGCGACGCCATACGAGCATCGCTGCGACGACGCCGCACGTGGCCCCGAGGATCAACCAGCCAGCTGGCAGACCCTTCATCTTGGTTGAATCCAGATTGTCGTCCATGGTGAAAACCCGCTTGGTCCCGGAGCCGCCCTTCGTGGGCGACAGTTCTTGAGACGCCATTTTCAGCATCGGGGTTTCGAGCTAGGAACCTAAGACCGAGTCGAAAAATGTGCCGACGGTAAACTCCTGACCTTGCTTGACAACCTCACGAGACGGATGACCGGCATCTTCGCCGCGCTCCGAAAGAAGGGCCGCCTCACCGAGGATGACGTCAACACGATGCTCCGGGAGGTTCGTGTGGCCCTCCTTGAAGCAGACGTCAATTTTCAAGTCGCCAAAGACTTCGTCAAGAAGATTAAGGAGAAGGCGGTCGGTGAAGAAGTCTTTGGGAGCCTGACCGCCGACCAAACCATAGTCAAAATCGTCCGCGACGAGATCGTCGATCTGCTCGGTGGCGATGAAGTGGCTGTGAATTGGGCGCCGAACCCACCGACAGTGGTTCTGATGGCCGGCCTCCAAGGCTCGGGAAAAACCACCACCTGCGCCAAGCTGGCCAGCTGGTTCGCCAAGCAAGGCAAGAAGCCGCTGATGGCCGCTTGCGACCTTCAACGCCCAGCCGCCGTGAAGCAACTCCAAGTGCTGGGTCAACAAGTAGACGTCCCCGTCTTTGGCCCTGACGACGCGGGCGGTACGACCGATCCCGTGGAGGTCGCAAGGAAGGCGATCGACAAGGCCAAGTATCTGTTCAACGACGTCGTCATCCTTGACACGGCGGGCCGGCTCAGCATCGACGAAAAGCTGATGGACGAGATCCAACGTGTCGCGCAAGCCACGAAGCCGAACGAAGTCTTCCTTGTTCTGGACTCCACCACCGGCCAAGAGGCCGTCAATGTCGCAGACGCTTTCCACCAAAAGCTCCAGCTGACTGGGACGGTCTTCACAAAGCTAGACGGCGACGCCCGTGGCGGCGCTGTGCTAAGCGTCAAGGCCACGACCGGTGTTCCAGTGCGCTTCGTCGGGACCGGCGAGGCAGTAGACGCGCTTGAGAGCTTCTTCCCTGACCGGATGGCCGGCCGCATCATCGGCATGGGCGACGTCCTCGGCATCATCGAAAGGGTCGAGACCGCCATGGTCGGCGAGGATCCCCAAGGCATCGAAGACAAGATGAAGTCGGGCAAGCTCGATTTCAACGACTTCATGCAACAGATGCGGATGGTCCGAAAGATGGGGCCGCTCAAGAACGTCCTGAAAATGGTTCCTGGTCTGGCTGGTCAGGTGCCAGAGGAGGCTCTGGAGGGTATTGATGACCGCCAGATGGACTACTTAGAAGCCATCGTGCTGAGCATGACTCCCCAGGAGCGGACCAATCCGGATATACTCAACGGCTCACGGCGCAGACGGATCGCGCGTGGTTCCGGTAGGAGCCCCGAGGAAGTCAACCGCCTGATCGACCAGCTCTATATGATGCGGCGCAGCATGAAGCAGTTCAACCAGATGGGCAAGCGCTTCAAGAAACTGGGCAAGCGCCGGTAGGGCGACAAAGAAAGCAGGAGAATTTATTACTCACCGTGGTTAAAATCCGCCTCAAACGACAGGGTAACAAACACCGGCCGTTCTATCGCGTCGTGGTCGCGAAGGCCGACAGCGGGCGCGACGGCGCGGCCATCGAGATCTTGGGCACCTATAATCCGCTCACTAATCCCAAGACGGTCGCGATCAAGCAAGACCGCGCCTTGCACTGGCTGCTCAGTGGCGCTCAGCCCACCGAGACCGTCGCCATCATTTTCAAGCGCGAGGGGGTTCTCGACCAATTCTTTGCCCAGCGTCCAAACGCCAAGGCAAGCTATAAGTTCTTGGACAAGCGCACAGAAGCGATGAGCCAGAAATCGGTGATGTCGGCCACGGCCGTTGCTGTCGCCGACCCGGCTCCGAAGGCCGAGGAGCCGAAAGTCGAAGCCCCAACCGCCCAAGTAACCCCTCAAGACGAGCCTGAGGCACCTGTCGCCGAGACCGCGGGCTCGAGTGAGGAGGCCGGAGAATGAGCAGCGACCTCGTCCCGTTGGTCGAACATGTCATCCGTCTCGTGGTCAGCGACCCGGATGCCGTATCAGTGACTGAAAGCCGCGACCGGGCGGCGACGATCTTCATCGTCAATGTCGCACCCAACGACGTCGGGCGTGTCATCGGCAAAGACGGCCGAGTCATCAGCAGTATTCGACAGCTCGTCGGTGCGGCGGGTGCCAAGGCGCGTATCAAGACCGTCGTCAAGGTGCCCACCGAGAACTAAGGCGATGCGGACGAACGGTCCGCCCCCTCCAGTCGGGCATGTCACCGTGGGCCAAATAGTGGCTCCCCACGGCATCCTTGGGGGTGTCCGGGTTGAATGCATGACCGACTTCCCTGAGCGATTCTCCCGAGGCAATCGGCTCTTCGTCGGCGGTGTGGAGATGAGGGTCAAATCGGTCTCTTGGCACAAGGGGCAGGCTAGGGTCGTCTTTGAGGATATCAACACTGTGGAAGCGGCTGAGGCCCTCAAATGGGCATACATCACGGTTCCGTCAACCGACAGGCCTAAGCTTGGAAAAGGTGAGTTTGTGGCCACCGACCTTCTGGGACTAGATGCTTTTGATCAGAATGGCGAGTTCCTGGGAAAGGTAGACGATGTGCTTCCCTCACCTGCCCATTCCCTGCTCGTCGTGTCCGGCGCTCTGGTGCCGGCAGTGAAGGACTTTGTCCGCGAGGTCGATCTCACGACAAAGCGGATCGTCATACACGTCATTCCAGGACTCTTTGAGGAAGAGGCTCCATGAGTGCGGGCGGGGGCTTCCTTGACGAGGTGCGCGTCACCTTCCAAAGCGGCCGCGGCGGCGACGGCGCCGCCAGCTTCCACCGCGAGAAGCACGTGCCGCGTGGAGGGCCGAACGGCGCGGACGGGGGGCGTGGGGGCGACATCGCCCTGGTGGCCGACCGTGGGAAGCGCACGCTGTACGATTTCAAACTGCTCGACCACTACAAGGCAGGGGACGGCGGGGACGCCTACTTGAACAAACACGGGAAGGACGGCGCCGCGGTTGAACTGCACGTCCCTGTCGGAACCTTGATCTACGACGACGCCACAGGCGAGCTAGTTGTTGACCTCGCCCAAGACGGCGTGAGGTATGTCGTCTGCCGAGGTGGCAAAGGTGGAATGGGCAACCTGCACTATACGAGCAGTGTTCGCCAAGCCCCCACCTTCGCCCAAAGAGGCGGGCCATCGGAGACCCTTGATGCCCGACTGGAACTCAAGTTGCTGGCGGATGTCGGGGTGGTCGGACTGCCAAACGCTGGGAAAAGCACCCTGCTGAGCGCATTGAGCGCCGCCCGGCCCAAAATCGCCGATTACCCGTTCACGACTCTCACCCCCAATCTAGGCGTCGTCAGTGTCGCTGACCACACCTTTGTGATGGCTGACCTGCCCGGCCTCATCGAGGGCGCAAGCGAAGGCATCGGGCTTGGCCACCAGTTCTTGCGGCATGCCGAAAGAAATCGTGTCCTCCTCCACGTCGTCGACCTCTTCCCTCTCGATGGGACTTCCCCGCTCGACAACTACCGGATGATCGAGGACGAATTGGCGAAGTACAGTGCCGAATTAGCTTCCCTGCCGCGCGTCGTGGCGCTGAACAAGACTGACCTTCTGCAACCCGAGGAGGTCGTGGCCAGTGTCGCCCGGTTTCAGGAGACCGGCCATGAGGTGCTCCCTATCTCTGCCGCCACAAGTCAGGGGTTGGACGCCCTCAAGCATGCCCTCTGGCGCCATGTGGAGAAGTCATTGGCCACCACCAGTCCGATTGTCACGCCGTTGCTTCAAGCCAGGGTCGAAGACGACGTCTGGGACGTGGAGGTCCTCGGAGGGGAGTTTGTCGTGACGGGCAAACGGATCGAGCGCATGGTCGCCATGACCGACCTGTCCAACAACGAGGCGGTCATGCACCTGCACCGCAGGTTGAAGCGGATCGGCGTCATCGAGCGGTTGCAACAAGCTGGGGCTGATGTCGGAGACACGGTCAGGGTCGGCGAGATAGAGTTCACCTACAAGGATTGACGACGATGAGATATGGCGTGTTTGGTGGCTCCTTCGACCCTCCCCACCTTGGGCACCTGGCGGTGGCCCAGGCGGCAATCGACGGGCTGCACTTGGACGAGGTCATCTTTGTGCCCGCCTCACGAAACCCCCTCAAACAACATGGAGAAGCCAAGCCCGAGGAGCGGCTTGAGATGACCAGGCTCATGGTGGAGGGCCACGATCTCATGAGTGTCAGCGATGTCGAGGTCAGCCGCGGCGGCTCCAGCTACATGGTGGACACCCTGGCCGAGTTGACCACGGTCCTACCCGGGCATGCGTGGCTGCTCCTTGGTGCCGACGCCCTGGGCCATTTTCTCGATTGGAAGCGACCCGAGCGGATCGTCAAGATCGTGCGCCTGGGTGTTGTCGGGCGCCCCCCAGACGAAGCTGAGACGGCGATAGCCCGTCTGCCAGACCAGTACCAAGAGCACTGTGACGCCGTTCACATGAAGGCGAACAATATCAGCTCGAGCAAGATCAAAGAGACCATGGCCCGTGGTTACAGCCCGGAAATGTGGCTCGACCCGAAAGTGTGGGAATATGTTTGTGAACGTGGACTCTACAAAAACCAAGAAAGTCAGTAAGAAGCGCGTCGGAAGCGCGGAGAAGGCCGACCTGATCGCAGAAATGGCCGACGACATGAAGGCGGTCAACATCGAGACCCTTGATGTCCGTGCCAAGACATCGGTGGCCGACTACTTCGTCGTCTGCACAGGCACGAGCGACACCCATGTCAACGCCATCGCGGACAAGGTCGCAGAAAGACTCCGTGACGTCGGCATCAAGCCTGTGCGGGCGAATATTGGACGCCAAGCGGACGGATGGGTCCTGTACGACTTTGGCGACGTCGTCTTTCATGTGATGCTCGAAGAGAAGCGCCAATTCTACGACTTGGAGGCCTATTGGACAGAGATGAAGCCCAACCCGGATCTGGTGGACTGACCCCGACGACCCCGGAAGCGGCGGAGGAAGCCGAGAAAATCCTCCGCCAGGCCAACCTCGCCAGGGTGCGGGGTGACAACTCTATGGCCGATAAGCTCCTGCAAGAGGCCATGTCAGTAGCTCCCGGTTCGGTTCCCGTCCTCGAGGCCGTCGGCGACGACTATGTCCGTCGCAAGCAGTGGAGGAAAGCCTACGAGGTCTTTGAGATCGCCCACAAGGCCGATCCTATCAACGTGTCGGTGGAACGAAAGTTCGGCGAGATGGTCTTGAAGGTGAAACTGGCGATAGACCCCTTCGCCGCGGCTCAGCAAGACATCGGCACGGTGGCCAGCGGCAAGGCAGCGATGTTGCTCTCGATCTTCCTGCCAGGGGTCGGCCAGTTGGTCCTTGGCAAGTATTTCAAGGGCGGCGTCATGCTGGGCGGTTGGCTACTTGGCTGGATCGTCTTCCTTGCCGACCCGAATGGGTTCAAAGGTCTGATGACGATTATCGGCATGGCCAAAGGCGCGACGCCTGGGCCGCTCGCCTTTCCGGCCATCATGGCCGCCACTCTGTGCCACCTTTGGTCGTTGTCCGACGCAGTCGCCGTCAGCAAAGGGCTCGCACCGCGAGAGAAGATCGAACACCCCGTCCCGCCGGTGGACAAGCCGTTCTAGATCCCCAAAAGAATCAGGTCACGTGGGCGACCATTGGGGTTCTAACCGCCGCCGCCACTACCCGTAGACCACAAACCGGTCGTGCCACTGCATGTTCCATTCGATAAGACACCAGGAGCCGCATATCTCGAAGTGGGGCCCCTTTCTCCCGAGGGCAATTGGCACCATGCAGGATGGCATGTTCGACTACAGCACGTTCCCGACGATGGAGTGTTGCAACAAGAGTAACTCGTGCTATTGTCAATATACACCTCCCATGGAGAGGCACATCCAATTGTCATAGCGAAGTTGCATGGCGTGTTATCCACTGCGCCGGACATGGAGACCATCATTGACGCTGCCGACAAGAGCAATTGTCAGGTGCTGGACAATACCAATGCCGTTGACATTCGATTGATGCAGTTTTGTTTTCATGTTCCTCGTCACTATTTCTGTCCATTTGTTAAAGATCTGAATATGCTATTTTGACCCAAACGGATAAGTTCTCGTGATCATTGGGCATCGACCCGACTTCACCGCGCCTGTACCGTCGACCCAAATGAGCCAGGGGTCTTTCTTGCAGAGTGGATCGTTGTCTGTTGGTTGTATCTCTCTCATATCGTGTATTGGGCAGCTGATCAGCGGCGATTTTGTTCCATACTCCTTCTCTCGTGCTTGAACAGCCCTTCGCTTAAATTGGAACATTGGGTCAGTTGGGCTGTTCTCGTAGACAATCGCGGCGAAGCCGTAGGTGGACCAGAACCGCCCTTTCAGGTCAGGAGCAGATGGGCATATCCATTGCGAGTCGGTCAGCCCATAAGAATGGAGAGCCTGCTTGATGCCAACCGTCGTAAAGTACGTCAACCCGTGTAGCTCAGGGTATGCAGTGTCTGCATCATAGTCGGTGGAGTATTGCATGAGAGCCATATAGAGTTGCCTCATCTGTCCACTACATGACGCATGTTTGGCTTGTGCCCTGGCTGGTGCGAATGCGGTGAACAAGAGCGCCGCCAGAAGGACAATGATGGAGATCACCACGAGCACTTCCGCTAAGGAAAACCCCTTGATTCCTAGTTCTTGCTTATGTTGCACGACTTACTCCGAAGTGGATTCACAAGTCGAATATGAAATTCTTGCCTTGCGATTGCGAAACTAGTCAACGCGGCCGCCCAACAAAGCGCATGGGCAAGAAGTCTCATGAGTTTTGCCCTGGTCATGATGTCGCCTCGGTGCCAGTGGCAAGATAGCAGAAGGGCCATGGGGGGGGGGAGGGGGGCAAAAGTCCTATCGGTCATGGCAACCATTCTAGAACCATTGCACGAGTCACCACGAAAGGAACCAATGGTATGGAAGTGCTCGATTTGCACATCTTGACGCGGCGATTCTCTAGCCTAAAGAACCGATCCGTGATGAAAAATGTAGTCAGAGAACCCGTCGAACCTTCTCCAACACGTCGTTGGCGTCCGGGATGCACTCAAGTTCTAGCACCCTGGCATAAGGCATCGGCACGTTCAACCCGCCGACACGTAGGACGGGGGCGTCCAGGTCGTCGAAGCAGTCCTCGCTGATCCGCGAGGCGATCTCAGCACCAAAACCACCGCTCCTCCAGTCCTCATACACGACGACGGCCCGGTGCGTCTTGGCGACTGACCCATAAATCGTTTCAGTGTCCAACGGTTTCAGAGACCGCACGTCCACGACTTCTGCGGAGACGCCCTCCTTCGCCAGTTCTTCGGCCACGGCCAGGTTCACCTGGGTCATCCGCGAGTAACCGACAAGGGAAATGTCCGAGCCTTCCCGAAGGATGTTCGCCTTTCCGATAGGCACAGAAAAGTCTTTGTCGTCCGGGATCGTCCCCTTAAGGGTGTAGAGGCCCGGATTCTCAGTGAAGATAACCGGGTTGTCATCCCAGATCGACGCCTTGAGCATCCCGTAGGCGTCTTCGACGGTCGCGGGCGCGACGACTTTCAGCCCAGGCACGTGCGCGTACCATCCCTCCATTGAGTGGCTATGCTGGGCGCTGAGCTGCTTGGCCGCTCCACCGGGGCCACGGATGACCATGGGAACAGTCGCCTGGCCGCCCGTCATGTAGTGGATCTTTGCCGCGTGGTTGATGATCTGGTCGAGGGCCAGGATCGAAAAAGACATCGTCATCATCTCCACGATCGGGCGCAGGCCGGTCATGGCGGCGCCGATGGCGATGCCGGTGAAGCCAGGTTCAACGATCGGCGTGTCGACCACGCGTTTCTCACCGTACTTTGGCCAGAGACCCTTGGTGACCTTGAACGTGCCTTCATACCGGCCGATGTCCTCGCCGATCACGAAGACGTCCGGATTGCGGCCCATCTCCTCGTCGATGCAGGTGTGGATGGCGTCGCGGTAGGTTGTCTCTATTGTCCCAGGCATCTTAGTGGCCCTTCTCCGGTTCCATGTCGGAATACACGTGGTCGTAAACTTCGCTGGGGTCAGGGAATGGTGATGCGTCCGCCTTTTCGTAGATGGCATCCACTTCTTCGTGGACTTCCACCTCGATGGCCTCGAGCTTTTCGTCGCTGGCGATCTTCTTGTCGATCAAGTACTTGCGGAGCCTGGCGACCGGGTCTCGCTTCATCGCCGCGTCTTCTTCTTCCTTCGTGCGGTAGAGCTGCCGGTCGTTGTCTGCCGCACCGTGACCGGCATAGCGATAATTCATGACCTCGACCAAGTACGGCTTTTGGTTGGTCCGCACCCAATCGATGATCCGCTCTGCGTCGCTCAGCACGGTGAACAGATCCATCCCGTCCACGCGCTCGCTGCGGATGTCGAATGGTTCGCCCCGCTTGTAGAGGTGGGTGTCGGAGGCGTGGTACTCCAACCTAGTCCCCATGGCGAACTCGTTGTTCTCAATGATGAAGATGACCGGTAGGTCCCACAGTGAGGCCATGTTCATCGACTCAAAGAAGATGCCAGCGTTTGAGGCGCCGTCACCCAGGTAGCAGAGGGTGACCCTGTCTTCGTCCCGGTACTTGGAGGCAAAGGCGAGCCCCGCTCCCATGCCGATGTGGCCGCCGACGATCCCCCAACCACCGTAAAAGCGGTTCTTGATGTCGTAGATGTGCATCGAGCCACCCTTGCCGTGGCTCAATCCGCCTTGTCTGCCCATGATCTCGGCCATCACTGCGACATGGTCTTCACCCATGAGGAGGGCCTGAGGATGGTCGCGATAGGCGGTGATCACGTTGTCGTGGCCGTGGCGCATGGCCGCGCCCCAACCGACGGCGGTGGCTTCCATGCCGATGTAGACGTGCATGTAACCGCCCACCTTGCCTTGGCGGTATGCGAAGTTGCATTTCTCCTCGAACGCCCGGATATAGACCATCTGGCGGTAATACTCTTGGAGCTTGGCGGGTGGGACCGGGTGGTCAAGGTTTGCGCTTTTTGCCACGTTCGAACGTTCCTCAGGTTGTCCCGATAGGGACACGCGCCATCACCCGCGTCTATGGGGGAGAGGCGATTCGAGTGTACCAAACGGGGCGTGCGGACCCAACCCTTTTCAGTCTGTCTTCGCGATTTTGGCGATGTCGTCTAGCGTGACGAACGTCCAGCCAGCTGCCTTCAGCTTGGCGATCACGTCAGGAAGACACTCAAGGGTCTGCGGGGATCCGGTGTGCAACCAGATGATCCCCCCTGGCTTAACCTTGAGGATCTCATTCTCCACCTGGGCCGCTGATTTCTTCGGGTTGGCGTCGTCACCGTTTGGCCCGCCAAAGACGGTCGTCATCCCATTGGCCGCGGCCGTGTTGATCACGAGCGAACTGGTGTGGCCGCCCGCAGGCCGGAAATAGGCTGGTCGCTTCCCTGTCGCATCAAGGATGACCTTGTTCGTCGCCCTCATCTCCGCTGAGACCTCGTCCTCCGACATCGTCGACATGTTTGTTTGGCCCTGAGGATGGGTAAACGTGTGGTTGCCGACGATGTGCCCGTCGTCCGCGATCTTCTTTGCAAGGTCTGGATAAAGGGCCACTTGTTTACCCACCATGAAGAAGGTCGCTTTGACGCCCGCGTCTTTCAGCTCCTTCAGAAGCTTTTCCGTCCAATCAGGTTTGGGGCCGTCGTCAAAGGTGAAGCAACAGACCTTTTCTGTCGTCTTGCCGCCATATATCTTCGCCGATTCTGGAGCTCGCACTCCACCGTCGTCGTATTCCGCAGCAAGTTTGTCGCGCAGGGCGACGGGATCGTCTGTCTTGGCGGCAAGGGGTTTCAACGGCGAACTCTTGACCGGTATTGCCGCTTCGGTTCCCTTTGCGACTTCCTTCGGCCCACAACCCGAGAGACCGGCAAGGAGGACAGCCGACCAAATGTAGTGCTTCAACGCCACGCGCTCATTGTGCCCCGAGTTGGTCGCCCTGCAACTGATCGGGCCCAGCGCCGCAAACGGCAGGCTCACTAGAACTAATCGTCCCCGGACCTTGATCGCCGTGAATATTCTTCCTTGCTGCCCTCGTCCAACAGGGTGAACTTGGTATAGGCGGGCTGGAATCCCAGGAGCACGGTTCCGGTCGGGCCGTTTCGGTGCTTGGCGATCAAGAGTTCTGCCACCTCGGCCGCGTCGGGGTTGAACCTCTCTTGGGCATTGTGCTCCTTACGTTTGTAGTATTCGTCGCGGTAAATGAACATGACCATGTCCGCTTCCGCCTCGATAGAGCCCGACTCCCGGATGTCGCTGAGCATCGGCCGCTTGTTGTCGCGCCCTTCTACTGCCCTGTTGAGTTGTGACAGGGCGATGACAGGGACGTCGAGGTCCTTCGCGATTCCCTTCAGGCCACGGGCGATATCGGAAATCTCTTGCACGCGGTTCTCAGTTTTCTTGTTTCCGCGCATAAGGGACAAGTAGTCCACGACGATCAGTGCCAGGCCCCCGTCTGCCTTCAGCCGCCGGCACTTGCCGCGCACTTCCAAAGGCGACACGTCGGACGAATCGTCTATGTAAACGGGCAGGCTGTAGAGTTCCTCGCAAGCGTCGGTCAGCTTCTGATAGTCGCTGGTGTGTAGGTTCGACCTCTTGAGCACCCCCATCGGCACCTGCGCGATGGTCGAGATCAGCCGCCGGACGAGTTGTTGGCCGGTCATCTCCAAGCTAAAGACGGCCACGTTGCCGACGTTCTGGCGGGCGACGTGCAAGGCGAAATTCATGGCGAGAGAGGTCTTCCCCATCGCGGGACGCGCAGCGATGATGACCAGATCGCCGCCGTAAAACCCTGTCGTGACGTCGTCCAGGTCGGTGAAACCGCTTGGGACACCCAAAACGGGTTCGCCGGTCTCCATCAGCTGGTCGACATCCTTGAAGAAATCCTTCGCGATCAGGGAGACAGGGCGGAAATACTTGCCCAGGCGCTTGCGCCCGACTTCAAAGAGGATGGACTCGGCCTCGCTGACCTTTTCGTCTGCCGAACCCTCTGGCTCGTAGACCTTTCCAACGATATCCCTCCCTGCGTCTTCGAGCCTGCGAAGCGTCGCCTTGTCCAATACGATCGTCGCATAGTGCAGCGCGTTTTGTGCGCTCGGGACGCTTTCGACGACCTGGACAAGATAATCGACGCCACCGACCTCCGCTAGCTTCTCGCGGGCGGTAAGTTCGTCCCTCAGGGTCACAAGGTCGATGGCCTTGGAACTAAGCATCAACGAACGGATCGCCTTATAGATCTCGCGGTGGGCCGGGACGTAAAAGTCTTCGTCGCTCAGAGTGGATCGGATCTCCTCCGCAGCGCGGTCGCTCAGAACCATGCACCCAAGGGTGCACATCTCCGCCTCGTTGTTTTGTGGCGGGACGTGGTCGGCAGGAGAATCAATACGGCGCTGGGCCATGGGAGTACCGAATTATGCTGGTCGAGTAGCCCAGTGGAGAGTCGTTTTTCAACCAGGATTCCCACACACTGGGGAATCTTCATAGAAGTAGACTATATTCTACTATAATTCGATACCGAAGTAGGCAGCGATCGGCTCTTCAAGCCGATCGACGCCGGGCGAGTACGAAGCCGATCGCGGCAAAGAGGGGGAGGAGTTGGGTCGGCTGAAAGTCGGACACCGTCTCAGATGTACGTGCGCCGGCTGCGACCGCCAGGCAAAGGACGCCGGCAATGGCGAGTCCCGTAGTCATCCTTGACCGCATAGTCTCTTCTAGGGGCAAGTCTCGTGCCAAACGACGGGACGATGGGTCGTTGCTGGGGTCCCTGCCAGATCTGGGCCCATGTGACCAAACTGCTTCCTTCATAGTGGACCATCAACTCGTCCTAGTCGTCGATTTCGGGGGCCAATACACCCAGCTCATTGTCAGGCGCGTCCGTGAGCTCGGCGTCTACAGCGAGATGGTTCCTTGGCAAAAGGCCGAGGCGGCCATCCGAGAGCGGCGACCTGAGGCGGTGATCCTCAGCGGAGGGCCAAAGTCGGTGTTACAACCGGGCGCACCAACGATCGACGTCGAAGTGCTCAAGGGCGTCCCGACGTTGGGTATCTGCTACGGCCTTCAAGTCCTCGCCCACCGTGGCGGAGGATGCGTCGAGGAAAGCGACGAACGCGAATACGGACACCGTCACCTCGACACCGTCGTGCCGGGAAGCCTTGTCGGAGAGATGCGCGACCATGCTGTCTGGATGAGCCATGGCGACCGGGTCGTAAAGGTGCCTGACGGTTACCAAGTGACGGCCACTACACAGACCTGCCCGGTCGCGGCCATCGAGAACCCCGGTGCCAAGCACTTTGGCGTGCAATTCCATCCTGAAGTCAGCCACACCCCTTCCGGTCGAGCGGTCCTGCAGTCGTTTCTCTTCGACATCAGCGGCCTACGAGGCGACTGGACTACCGCCAACTTCATCGAAGAGTCAATCGCCCGGATCAAGGCGGAGGTCGGCACAGAACACGTTCTCTGTGCGACGAGCGGCGGTGTCGATAGTTCGGTAGTCGCGGCCATGATGACGCGGGCGCTCGGACAACAGGTCAAGTGCGTCTTCGTCGACCACGGGTTGCTGCGCAAGGGCGAGGCCGAGCAAGTCGTCGATATGTTCACGAGGGTCTTCCATCCCGACCTTGTCGTGATTCGTGCCCACGATCAGTTCTTTCACGCGCTAAGAGGAGTCACAGAGCCTGAAGCTAAGCGAAAGGCGATCGGCGAACAGTTTGTCGTCTGCTTCGAACGTCACCGTGAGGACCTCAGCGACTGCAAGTTTCTCGCCCAGGGCACGCTCTACCCGGACGTCATCGAGAGTGGGTCACCTACCGCCGCGAAGATCAAGACCCACCACAACGTCGGCGGCCTGCCGGACTGGATGAGGTTGACCGTCATCGAGCCGTTGAAGTGGCTCTTCAAAGACGAGGTCCGTGAAGTCGGAAGGCAACTCGGCCTGCCCGACGACGTCGTCGACCGCCAGCCCTTCCCTGGCCCGGGCCTGGGTGTCCGCATCTTGGGCGAGGTGACTCCAGAGCGAGTGGCCATCGTCCAAGACGCTGACTTCATTTTCCGCGAGGAACTGAAGGCACATGGATTGGACGGAGACATCTGGCAAAGCTACGCCGCCCTCTTGGACGTCCGAAGCGTAGGTGTCATGGGAGACGAGCGCACTTACGAGCAACCGATCGTCCTCCGTGCGGTCCAGAGCGAAGACGCGATGACGGCCAGGGCCGTCCCGTTGGAGTTCAGCTTCCTGGAGCACGTCGCTCACCGCATCGTGAATGAGGTGAAGGGAGTAAACCGGGTGCTCTACGACCTGACAAGCAAACCGCCCGCAACGATCGAATGGGAGTGAGCAATGAGCGCAATTGTCGCCTTTACCGTTTCTCTGATGACCCAACTCGACACCCGCCGGACGTTTGTTGAGCCAGGTTCTAACGTCCGCATCGAAACCCTGCTGAACGCCAACACGTTCCCTCAGTCTTGGCAAAAGGCGCCGATATCGGCGCAAGGCGTCCAAATCGAAGAAGCCGAGTTAGACCGTGCGCTCAAAGCTGTCCGCCGTGCGCTCGCCAAGTATCCGAACGAGTTCCTTCGGCGCGACCTCAAAAGGGTCGTCCTTCTCAAGCAGATGACCTTTTTTGGCGCCCAATACGGCGGGACAAACTCGTTGGACACCGTCTACGTGACCGACGCAGGAAAGGCGCTTGGCTTCACAGACAGCTACATCGAGGGGGCCGTCCACCACGAATTCTCAAGCATCTTGCTCAGAAACCACCCTGCCGACTTGGATCAAGAAGCGTGGAAGAAGGCCCTTCCCCCAGAGTTCAAGTACCGAGGGGACGGACTGACGTCGGTCAAGACTGGCACTGCCTCGCTGGAGTACGGCGAGGAGTACTTCAAGAAGGGCTTCCTAAACGAGTACGCAACGAGCAGCCAGGAAGAGGACTTCAACGTCACAGCCGAGGCATTGCTGACTGGCCGAAAGGAACTCTGGGACGCCATGGCCAAAAACCCTCTCCTGGACGCCAAAGCCAAGGCCGTGGTGGCCTTCTACACAAAGATTGAGAAGACCTTCGACCTCGCCTGGTTTCAGTCTCTGAAGGGGTCGGGCTGACGTGTCGGTGACGATCAGCAAGGAGTTCCGATGGGAGATGGGGCACCGCCTGCCCTACCACGACGCCGGCTGTGAGAACCTGCACGGTCATAGCTACCGCATGGAGGTCGTCGTGGTCGGCGAGCAGGACGACGCGGGCATGGTCGTGGACTTCGGGCTCATTTCAGCCGCAGTCCGTCCCTTGCTGGAAAAATGGGACCATAGCTTTATGGTCAAGGACGACGACGCCGTCGTACTGGACTTCCTTACCCAGCATAAGTTGAAAGCGACCGTCGTTCCGTGGCATTCGACTGCCGAAAACATCGCGGCCCACCTCTGCGAGAAGCTTTCGTGCGCACTTGGACAGACAAACGTGCGGCAGGTCGGTGTGCGCGTCTATGAGACGGTCTCCTCCATGGCCGAAGTCTGGGGTCCGGTCAGTGGACGTTGAAGTCCTCTTGACTGAACTCCAGGTGCAGGAGCGCGTGCGGGAACTGGCCAGAGAGATCCGCGAGGGCCGTCCCAAAGTGCCGCTGGTCTTGATCGGCGTCCTCAAGGGTTGCGTGCCGTTCATCGGCGACCTCGCCCGCGAGATCGCTGGCCCTGTGCAAATGGACTACGTCCAGGTCAGCAGTTATGGCGATGGCAGGTCGTCGTCTGGCGTCTTCCAACTCAAGAAAGACCACGACATCAACATCGAGGGGAAGCACGTGCTCTTGGTCGAAGACATCGTGGATTCGGGTTTGACGTTGGCCCGGCTTCTCGATCTGCTCAGGACTCGGCGCCCAGCGAGTCTGGAGACCGTCGTCATGTTGAGCAAACCGGCCGCAAGGTCCCATGAAACCAAGGTCGAACACGTCGGTTTTGAGATTCCAGACGTCTTTGTGGTAGGATATGGGTTAGACCACGCAGAAAACCATCGGAACCTTCCGTTTGTGGGTGTTCTGCGCGAGGAAGCTGGATAGTTCCAGGCTCCCAACTCCCTTCCAGCTAATTTCTTAGCCTCACGGGCAACACATGACGCACGTATTCCGTCCCAGAAAATCCGACAACAACCCCGGCAAGCGCCGCCGGAGGACGAACCACCAGCCTCAGCGCGACGAGAACCCGTCGGACCTCGAAAACCTGCCGCAGATCGACCTCAACCACTACGACCGGATGACGGCGGCTGAGCTCCTCAAAGAGGCCAAGAAGGCCAAGGTCTCGCCTGACCTTGACCGCGCCAGCGTTCTCGAGCGATTGCTGGAGAAGGCCAACGAAGACACCGACGCCATTTACAAGCGCGGCATTTTGGAGATTCTCCCAGACGGCTGGGGGTTCCTCCGTAAACCTTCTTACAACCCTTCGCCCGACGACGTCTATGTCAGCCAGTCGCAAGTCAAGCGCTTCAGCCTACGTGCCGGCGACATGGTCTATGGCCTTGTCCGTGCCCCAAAGGAGGGCGAGAAGTATCACGGGATGCTGAGGGTAGAGTCGGTCAACGGACATGCGACCGGCTCGCCTGAAATGGCCATGCGCCGGTCGTTCGACGAGCTCACTCCACTGTTCCCAGACGCTAAATTTGTCCAGGAGATCAACCCGGACAAGATCATCGGGCGCATCATCGACCTCATCGCCCCCATCGGCAAGGGCCAGCGCGGCCTGATCGTCGCACCACCCAAGGCAGGCAAGACGACCATCGTCAAGTCCATCGCCGAATCGATCGCAACGAACAGCCCCGAAGCATATCTGATGGTTCTATTGGTCGACGAGCGACCCGAAGAAGTCACCGACATGCGCCGGTTTGTCAAAGGCCAAGTCGTGAGCTCCACGTTCGACGAGCCGGCCGAAAACCACATGCGGGTGGCCGAACTCTGCCTTGAGCAGGCGAAGCGGCTCGTAGAAGCGGGACGCGACGTCGTCATCCTCCTCGACTCGATCACCCGGCTTTCACGCGCCTCAAACCTGACGATCAACCCGTCAGGACGCACACTGTCCGGTGGCTTGGATCCTGCGGCGCTTTATCGCCCCAGGCGCTTCTTTGGTGCGGCACGCAACATCGAGGAAGGCGGCTCCTTGACCATCATCGCCACCGCATTGGTCGATACGGGGTCGAAAATGGACGACGCGATCTTTGAAGAGTTCAAGGGCACGGGCAACATGGAGATCGTCCTGGACCGTGACCTGGCCGAGCGCCGAATCTGGCCCGCTATCGACGTGCGTCGGTCCTCGACACGTCACGAAGAGGCTCTGTTTACTAAGGACTCGTTGGAGGGTGTCTACCACCTGCACCGGATGCTGGCGAACGCCAAGGACACGGTAGAGGCGACTGACCAGCTGATCAAGCTCCTCAAACGCACACCGACCAACGCCCAGTTCATCGAAAGCGTCATTGCCCGGACGCGCGCCACAGTATAAATACGTGATCTTTACTGTATTTGACCTAGCTTAGTCAAGTCCATTCTTTGATTTGACGCAGATTGAAAGTACAGTTCAATATCATGTTGCGCTTCGCTAAGCTCTCCGGGCTGATCTTGCTTTCGGCCACCCTGACATCTGCGTTCGCCCAAACGACCTTCTCCGACAACTTCGATGCGGAGGGGCAGGGCCTTAATTACGCCAGCTTCGCCAACTGGGATGTCACAGGCGGCACCGTGGATGTCATCGGCGCCGGTTTCATCGACCTCATGCCAGGGAACGGCAACTACGTCGACCTGGACGGTAGCACCGGTCTAGCAGGAACGCTCTCGACCAAGTTTGCCATCGACCCTGGATACACGTACTCCCTGCAGTTCGACCTTGCTGGCTCGCAGAGGGGCGACTCGAATACTGTCCACGTCACCTTGGATGGCTACAACGAAGGATTCACGGTGCCTAGCGCGCAAGGTTTCACGACCATCACCCGTAACGTGACCGTCACGAACATTGGTAGCCTTTTGTCGTTCCACAACGACGGCGGGGACAATGTTGGCGCCTTGCTTGACAGGGTCTCTATCCACGCGGTTCCTGAGCCATTCTCCATGACGGGAATGCTCCTCGGGCTTGCAGGCGTGGCGATCCGCCGTCGGAAGAAGTAAGGCCGACTGAGATCAAAAAGCGCTCCACGGATCACGTCCGTGGAGCGCTCCATTTGATGGGTCGGTACACTTCAAAGCACTGTGGCGTTCTCCGACGACCAGCGACAGAGAGTACGAAGGATCTGCATGTCGTTCGATGGCGTGGAGGAGCGCGAAAGTCACGGGGAGGCCGCCTGGTTTCACAATAAGGGGAAGCAGTTCGCCATGTTTTGGACCCGGCATCACGGAGGGCCGCTCGCCTTCCTCTGCCCTGCCCCACCTGGCGTCCAAGAAGCGTTGGTACAGACGCGCCCAGACCGGTTCTTCCGTCCGCCCTACGTTGGCCCGAGCGGCTGGATCGGCGTCATCCGGGAAGATGTGAACCAGGTGGACTGGGACGAGGCCGCCGACATCCTCGCCCAAGCCCATGCGCTCACCGCTCCAAGGGTCAAGAAGCGGCCCTAAGCCACCTGTCTGAGGAGCCGGTAAGGTCATCGGTATGGCGTCGCAAGAATTTTCCTTCGACATCGTGTCAAGATCCGACCTGGACTCGTTCGTTGGATGGGGTCCACCACCTGCACCGGATGCTGGCGAACGCCAAGGACCACGGTCGAGGCGACTGACCAGCTGATCAAGCTCCTCAAGCGCACACCGACCAACGCCCAGTTCATCGAAGCGTCATTGCCCGGACGCGCGTCACAGTATAAATACTGGATATCACAAGCAATTATAGTCGGGTTAGACCGAAGGTGCTTGTTGCGAGACGATTTCCTTTGTAATCTCTTAGGGATCATGTTTCGCGCACTAAAACTTTCGTTTTCTGTTCTGATATTCAGCCTGGTCTCGGCCGCGTTTGCCCAGACAAGCTTCTCTGACAACTTTGACTCCGAGTCGCTGGGCCTAAACTACACCGCATTTGCAAACTGGGACGTGACCGCTGGATCTGTCGATGTTATCGGCACCGGATTTTACGACCTATTGCCCGGCAACGGCTACTACGTGGATCTCGACGGAACGACAGTGACTGGCGGGACCATGTCCACGAAGTTCGCTATCGACCCTGGCTACACCTACTCGTTGCAGTTCGACCTTGGCGGTTCTCAACGTGGAGACACCAACATCGTTCACGTCTCCCTGGATAACTATACGGAGGCATTCACCGTGCCTTCTGGCCAGGCGTTCACGACCATCACGCGGACAGTGACGGTAGCCAACGCGGGAAGCAAGCTGACGTTCGTGAACGACGGCGGCGACAATTTTGGAGCGTTGCTCGACCGGGTCTCTATAGACGCTGTCCCTGAGCCGTTCACAATGGCCGGTGTCATTGCCGGTTTGGCTGGCATGGCTCTTCGCCGTCGCAACAAGTGACCCTAAAGACACCCTGCGGATGTCCTCCGCAGGGTGTCGTTGAGTCAAGACCAAGTCAGTACAATCCGGCCATGGACGATGTCAGCGCGTCCGGGAGATCTGCATGTCGTTCGATGGCGTGGAGGAGCGCGAAAGTCACGGGGAGGCCGCC
>CAYVHL010000007.1:71897-119455 GCA_964451255.1 uncultured Fimbriimonadaceae bacterium | reverse complement strand
CACAAGGGCAACATCATGAAGTTCACGGAGGGCTCGTTCCGTGACTGGGGCTACGACCTCGCTAAGGAAGCCTTTGGCGCGGTGGAGGTCGACGGCGGGCCGTGGTGCCAGATTCCCGATGGCAAGCCCGGGGCAGGCATAGTCATCAAGGACGCCATCGCGGACATCACCCTCCAACAGGTCTTGACCAGGCCGAAAGACTTTGACGTGATCGCGACGTTGAACCTGAACGGCGACTATCTGAGCGACGCCCTGGCCGCCCAAGTCGGCGGGATAGGAATCGCGCCGGGGGCGAACATCAACTATGTCACTGGGCACGCCATCTTCGAGGCCACCCACGGCACCGCGCCGAAATACGCCGGTCTCGACAAGGTGAACCCTTGCTCGGTCATCCTTAGCGGTGAGATGATGTTCCGCTACATGGGATGGACGGAAGCCGCCGACCTGATCCTGAAGGGTGTGGACGGGGCGATCGCGTCCAAAAAGGTCACGTACGACTTCGCAAGGCTGATGGATGGGGCGACCGAGGTTTCGTGTAGCGGATTCGGCGACAACATCGTCGCGCACATGGGGTGAGGCGGCCACCCATCTCGTCACATGCGAACCTGTTAAATCGGACATCAACAGCCGTCCGTTGGCGAGTCATCAAGCCTGTATGAATTACGGGGGTGTTTCTACGTGTAGAATGTCACCCGATGTCCGCAGACACTCCGGGCGCCGCCTTGGCCCGTCCCCTCCACCTGACTGGCGCGACGCGTGATTTTTCACCAGAAGACCTCTATTGGATCGCCAGCGAGTTCGAGGTCGGCGCGATCACCGGCTTGGAATACTTCGTCGACCGCGGCAACATCAACCTCCACACTTTTTTGGTCCAGAACGACGAGGGCTGCAGCTATCTGCTGCAGCGGTTGAACACGGACGTGTTCACAAAGCCCCACAGGGTGATGGGCGCCATGCAGGACTGGATCGAGTGCCAACGCCGGGCTGTCGCGTCCGCGGGCTCGGGCCGGTAGTCCACCTGGGTTCCGATCACGCTGGTACCTACCCGGGGCGGGGCGCCCTACCTTGACCTGAGCGACACCTCGGGTTTCTCGGTGTGGCGGACGATGGTGCGGATCCCGGACACGCTCAGCTACAAGAGTCTTGGCCAAGTGCCCACGCGGACGAAGTCCCTGGCGCTGGCGGAGGAAACGGGACGCGGGTTGGCCCTGAACTCCGACCTCGTTGCCGAAATGCCGGTGGACCGGCTCGTGAGCTCGTTGCCTGGCTACAGGGACACTGCGGGCTATTTCGCCCAGTTCCATTCCGTACTATCCGGCAATTGTCGCGAAGAACAGTGTCACGGCCTCCTACCGGACGAGGAGGAGGTTCGAGACGGCACGTGCCATCTGTACCTGCTCAATCATGTGATCGACGACGCCAAGAGTCGTCGTGAAGACCCAGAGTTGGCCCCGTTCATCCAGCAAGCACTCGATGACGAAGCGTGGGCGCGCAGCCTGCAAGAAGCCATGACCGCCGGTGAGATCCGTCGAAACGCCGTCCACGGCGACACCAAGATAGAGAACTTCCTGTTCTGCAAGTACACCGGCCAGGTCCGCAGTCTGGTCGACCTGGACACGATCATGCCGTACACCTGGCTGGCGGATTGGGGGGACATGGTCCGATCCCTGTCCAACGTGGCGGGGGAAAAGGAGCCAGACCTGGGCAAGATCGAAGTCGACAAGGAGGTCTATGAGTCGGTAACAAGGGGATTCCTGACCACGGCACAGGAGGCGACCAAGGCGGAGACCGCGTGGATGCCAGAGGCGGTCGAGATCATTGCGACCGAACTGGGCGTCAGGTTCTTGACCGACTACCTCCGTGGGGACAACTACTTCCTGCTGGGCCCGGGCGATCCGCCAGACCTAAACAAGACCCGCGCAATGGGGCAGTTGACTCTGGCGCGGCGCCTGAAGGAGCTGCGACCTTGGGCGGAGGCCACGGTCAGACATTATTCCCGCTGATCTGACACCACGTCGGGCTCCTTGAACGTTGATAATAGGGGAGGGTCACCTATTGGTGACCGACCATTAGGGAAGCCGTCGCATGTCCCAGACACCCAACACGCTGGGCAAGTACCAGATCATACGGGAGATCGCGCGCTCGAACGACATCGTTTACGAGGCGTACGACCCCGTCATGCACCGGCGGGTGGCCCTCAAGGAGCTGGACATGCCGGGTGGCTCCTCTGATCAACAGAAGCAGGATCGGATCAAACGCTTTCTACGGGAGGCTAGGGCGGCCGGATCATTGGTCCATCCGAACATCGTGACGGTGTACGAAGTGTCAGAGGAAGGTGGACGGCACTACATCGCGATGGAGTTTCTGGACGGGCAGACCCTGCGCCAGGAGATGGAGGCCAACGGGTTCCTCGACCCGTTGCGGGCTAGCCAAGTCGCCCAGGAGATCCTGCACGGCCTCGACTTCGCCCACAAGAACGGCGTCGTCCACCGTGACATCAAGCCGGAGAACATCCAGATCCTCGAAAACGGGCAGGTCAAGCTGACTGACTTCGGCATCGCCCGGCTGATGTTCGAGCCCAACCTCACGATGGACGGACAAGTGTTCGGCACGCCGAGTTACATGTCGCCCGAGCAGATCAACGGAAAGGAGATCGACGCCCGAAGCGACATCTTCAGCGTCGGGGTGATCCTCTACGAGATGGTCGCGGGGACGAAACCATTCGCGGGCGACAGCGTCATGAGCATCACCTACGCGATCATGAACCGCGATCCGGACCAGCCGCGACAATGCCCCTACGGGCTGTGGCAGGTCATCCAGAGGTCACTGGACAAGAGCCCGGTGATGCGCTATGACTCCGCTGAGGGCATGGCGGCCGCGCTCGCCTCAGCCGAGAAGGGAATGGCTCCTGGAGCGGTGATCGACCCGCCATCGGCTTTTGCTGGCGCGCAAGGCGCGCCTTACGCGCCGATGGCCAACCCAGGCCCTGGCCAGGCGAACCCCTACGCCCCACCCGTACAGGGTCAGCCTCTGAATCAGCCGTTCCCACAGCCTGGCTATCCCACCGCGCCGTACGGTCAACAGCCCTACAACCAACAACCTTATGGTCAGCAACCATATGGTCAGCAGCCGTACAACCAGCAACCATTTGGCCAACCGTATGGACAACAGGGGCCTTATAACCAAACGCCCTATGGCGCCTTGCCCCAACAGCAGTATCCCACGCAGGGGTACGGGACGGCGCCAATACAGCCGGTCCCCGTCTATTACCCGCCTCCTCCTCGCCGACCTTTGATCAGCCCTGAGACCAAGATGATCTTGGCGAGCCTGTTCAAGTGGGTCGTCATCCTTGGGCTGATCTTTCTCATTGTCGTCTTCGGAATCAATGCCTTGAGCAGCGCCTCTAGCTCTAGTGCCCGTCCTGAACTGAGAAGCAACTCGGCACGCCTCACTGAGGACGTTCCCGTGCCGACCGGTCGCTCTTCCGCCACCGGCCAGTCGGTCGAGCCCGACAAACCATCGGTCGATGTCAAATCGTTGCTGTCGCAAGCTCAGGCCAAAATCGACTTGGCCTTGACCGAAGATTTCGGCGCCAGGCGGCAGGAGGAGTGGGAGGCGGCTTCCAGACTCTATGCTCAGGCGGCCACCGCCGTCCCTCGGAGAGAGATGGAAATCAAAGAGACGGCCTGCAACGCGTTTATCGAGGCCGCGATCAAATGCGTTGCTGGAAACGATCAGGTCAGGGCCCGCGAGGCTCTCTATAAGGCCCAGTCTTTCTCAGTGAGCCCGGAAGCAACTGAGCAGATAAGAACTATGCTGAGGCAGCTTGGGACTTAACCAGGGCCAAGGGTCAGGCCGCCGTCAACCAAAAGGTTGACCCCAGTGATGTAAGCGGCCTGTGTGCTCGCGAGGAAGGCCACAGCGGCGGCGATCTCGTCGGCTTCGGCGAGCCTCCTGACGGGTACTTCGTCCGCCTGCATCCGCAGAGCCTCGTCCGGTGTCGTGCCGCTACGCTCGGCGCGTACGGATGCCAAGTGCCGCTGCCGGTCGGTGAGGGTGTGCCCGGGCAACACGCTGTTGACGGTGACTCCGTGTGGCGCGAGGTCGGACGCCTGCAGCCGGGTGAGGTTCATGAGCCCGCCCCTCAGCGTCGATGAGATCGGGAGGAGTGGGTTGGGCTGCTTGGCGACCAAGCTCGTGTTGTGGATGATACGGCCCCACTTGCGCTCTACCATCGCCGGGGTGGCCAGCCGCACCATCCGAACCACGTTCAGCATTGTGCTCTCGAACCCCGCGGCCCATTGGTCGTCCGACATCTCTTTCCACGCGCCGGCAGGCGGCCCACCCGTGTTGGTCACAAGGATGTCAGGGGGCCCGTAGGATGCGACCGTCCGCTCAAACCAACGGTTGATGTCGTCGAGCTTGCTCACGTCGGCTGAGAAAGCCTCGCAGTCGCCGCCGATCTCGGCCAGCGCGGTGAGGAACCGTCCCTCGTCCCGCCCGCAGACGCTCACCTTGCAGCCCTCGGCCGAAAGGGCCCTGGCGCAGGCCAGGCCGATGCCGCGCGTCCCTGCCGCGACCATCGCGACCTTGCCCCGTAATCCGAAGTCCATGGTGGGATTCTGACACGGGCGGTATCCTCGTGGGCCGGCCGAGGAGAGATGGCAGAGTGGTCGATTGCGACGGTCTTGAAAACCGTTGGGCGGCAACGTCCCGTGGGTTCGAATCCCACTCTCTCCTCCAGTTCTCGCCGTCGCGATCCGGAGTCGTTCTCAGATACGCCGGGTTGTCTCGGCGAGGGCGCCGCCCAGGATGCGGAAGTCGACCGTGTACTCGCCTTGGGCAAGGGTCAGCCCAAGGGCGCGGACGGTGGCCTCGCTGAGGTCGACCGCTGTCCTCAAGGACCGCTTCTTGCCCTTCTTGGTGATGTACAGGCTTGGGCCAAGGTCAGCGAGCTCGGCTTCGGCCGTGCGCCCGGTGGCGGGGCAGTAGACCCGGACGCGGGTGCCAGTCGAGTACGGGGTCTTGACCTTGAGGGGAGGGAGTGGGCTGTCGTGAAACTGCGCGTGGCCGGGCACGCGGTAGGGCAGGGCGACGACAGGCACGTCCGGATGGGCGGCGACACGCCAGCCCCCTGATCCAACCCCGTTGTCGGCGTCATCGCCCGCGTGACCGAAGTTCGTGGCCCGCACGCCACGGGCGACCAGATCCTCACCTTCCGTCTCGATTTGGAGCCACTCCCAGCGGCCCGCATCTGAAGAGATTGACTGCACACGCAATCAGGTGGGCAGGCTGTCTCCCGTCAACCGTCGCCGCCTCCCCGAGGCCACGCCCTCCCCGGCTTGCTTCGCTCACCGGGGCTGCGCCTCGGCGGCGACAACATAGGATCGTCGGTCTGTTCGCAGGATCTTAGATCTGGCTGCCCTTTGATGGCGTCGCTAGTGGACCGCACCTCCTAAGGGCCGGCCAAGAGGTCGGCGACCCGTTTGCGTCGCTGGTCCTCGGGAACCGCGAACGTCACGGCGAGCGGAAGGCCGACCTCCATGCCCCGCGTGCGGGCGATGGATTTGTAGTACTCGAGGTAAGGGAATGTCGAGACCTCGCCCCGGAACAGGGCATAGGCGGACATGGCGGATTCGTAAAGGTCGACGTCCTCTTGGGCCACTTCGAGGAACAGCTCTGGCGTGTACCCGCGCTGGTCCTCCCAGTTCTCGCCGTGCAAGTAACGGCCGCACCAGTGGTGCGGGAGCTTCCGTGTGAATGTGGGCAGACCCGCGTAGAAAATGGCGTCCGGCAGATTCTCGGCGGCGGCGGTGTGGTCCTTGTGCATGCTTCCCGGCCAATGCGTGACCAGCAAGCGCGGCTTTGCCTCACGGATAACGTCGGCGATCTGGAACTTGACCTCGTCATTGACGGGCAGTTCACCGTCCTTATAATCCAGCGCCCACATCTGGGCCCCCAAACGCTTGGCGCATTCGGCCGCTTCGATCCTCTTCTGGGCGGCATAGTCATCCGGCGAAAGCGATTTGTGGCCCTTCTCGCCGGGGGTCAGGTGGAGCATGCCGATGGTGCGACCGAGCCTGCGATGGGCGGCCAAGGCGATCCCCCATGCGATCTCGTCGCCCATATGGGCTCCTATGGCCAAGATATCGACTGACATCATCCAATCTCCTTCTTCAAGAGCGCGAACCTCCGCACGATGCGAAAACCGGCGCCGTTGTAGATCCGTTCCGCGGTGGAGTCGTCCGACCAAAGGAACCAGGCGCTTCTGAGGCCGGCTTCCCTTTGCGCCGCCAGCGTCCGGTACATGAGTATCTGGCCGATCCCCTGTCCTCGCCGGGAGGGGTCGACGCCGATGGGGCCGAACCGCTCCGCCTCATAGTGGCTGAATCCCACGACGACCGGTGTCCCCTGGCTGGCATCGACCGCGACCTGAAGCCGACGGGGAGAGTCGCCGCCGAGGGCGCGTAGGGCGGTCTGTCGGCAGACCCGGACCCAATCGCCCTTGAAATCCCTTTGGACGAACTCCAGGAGTGGGCGGATGAGTCGAGGGCTGAAGTCGAGGTACTCCAAGCCCTTAGCCCGGTGGGCGGCTTCGCGGCCGGCGACCCAATCAGGGATCCTCAAGTTCCAAAGAGGGGCCTCCATGGCGATCGGTCGGTAGACCTCTTGATAGCCACGGCGTGCCAGAAAGCCCAGACCGTCCGCATAGAGCTCGACGTCCACGCCCGGGGTGAAGTAGCCTGGCGCATAGCTCGAGAGCCAAACCGTCTTGCTGCCGCAGGCAGAAAGATAACCCTCGGCGGCGGTCAGCAACGCCGTTCCGACTCCCTTGCCCCGTGATCCTGGCCGGACGCCGAGCAGCGTGACGAAGCCCCGGTCGAAGTCGGGGTCCGCGTTCTCTAAGGGCACCTTCCGGTGCATCGCGAGGGCGTAGCCGACCGGGCCCTGATCGTCATGCGCGAGCAACGAACCCCGTTCGTCGAAGTTTGGGTCCAACAACACTTGGCGGGCGAACTTGGCTTCGCCGATACCCTCGGCGGGAAGCGCGTCCCCGAGCACCGCGACCGCCGCCTCGGGCGACGAGCATGGGCTGATGCTTATGCTGGACGACACAGATTATTATGTCGCGGGACGGCTCGGATAGCTGCTCAGATGCTGATGTCGAGCGGGAGGTCGGCGATATCCCTGACCCGTTTCCCTTCAACCATCGTGTTCATGAGTTCTCTGCTTGTCGCATCGCCAATGTGCTCCAAGACGTTGAGGAGCTCTGGCAGGGCTACATGGTAGACGCAGTCAAGGTCTCCTGTGCCCAGGGCTAGCGAAGCTATGCGTGCCGGGAGGGGCTCGCCAGTGACCGCCAGGACGTGAGGCAACTTGCCCTTTCGATTCCGCACCAGGTTGAGCGCTTCAGATTTTGCGTTCTGAGCCCGGTCTGACCTGAGTGTCCACTTGCAAGAGATGCTCGCATGCAGAGTTGGTAGTGGATTGTTTGTCCTTCTTAGCGGAGTGAGTCTTGCAAGATTCATATCAACAAGTTCAATTTGGTCGTTGATGAATTCGTCCGACTCGGGGTGCCTTATCACGACCACGTCCGGTGCGATGACATAATCTGCGCCTAACGCCACTGCCAATTCCGCGTTCTGCTTCGCAAGCGTAGCGAGGGATTCCAGATGGCTATATTGGTCATATCCGGCGATAGAGAGTCTTGACCGGTTCCCAACCTTTGCTACCGCCCAGGTACCGGGTCGAAGGCCACCCAACATTAGAAAGGTGTCTTCTACGAATCTCTTGACCACGCCTTCAAAGAGGTTCCCCGAAGACTGGCCCGGCAACCGGTCTCTACCATTCACCGCCATCAACGACTCGGCTAAGGCGATGGCCACATTCCTTGACAGCGGAGAGTCCTTGTCAGCGTTCGTTGGGATACCGTGAGAATCGATGGAAAGAACGCATCCAAGGAGGTCAGCGTGAAATTTCTCGCGGGCGTTGGAGATCAGACTCATACCACGACCAATGACCTAGCTGAGGATTCCATGGCGTGCTGGATCTGCCTTGCAACTGCGCAGGCGACTGGTGGGGGGAACGCATTTCCAACTTGTCGATAGGCGCTGGTCTTCGCGCCGGCGAACTTCCATGTGTCAGGGAACCCCTGAATACGAGCCACCATGCGGACAGTAAGCATCGGGTTTCCTTGGAATCCCTTTTGGGGCGCTTCCTTACCGATCAGTCGCCCATTCACGCCTAAAGCGTCCCAGGCTCTCTTTGCCCTGGTCGGCCCGAGATCTGGGCCACCGTGCTTCTTCGAACCGCCTACGATGGTTGGGGCGATGTCATTTGCCCTCATGGCCCAGGCGTCCGCTCCCTCCCAGCCGTTGGACGACATGAGGTCGTGGAGTAACCGACCGACTGTTGGAGGCTTTGTATCGCTTGGCGTCGGCCAAATGAATCTGTCGTCCAATTCGGGCCGAAGGGCAAGGAACAATACACGAGGCCTCCGTTGCGACACGCCGTAATCGCTCGTATGGACGAGCCTCCACTGGGTTGTGTAGCCCATTTTCGCGACCTCGTTCGATACGAACTGCCGATAGTCCCCGAACACGGGATCCAGGATGCCCCTGACGTTCTCGATCATCACGGCTCGAGGTCGGATTTCGTCGACGAGCCTCAATCCAGTTGGGAACAGGTTCCTGTCGTCCTCGGCCCCGAGTTGCTTCCCAGCCCTCGAGAACGGTGGGCACGGAAGACCGCCAGCCAAGAGATCGACGCCCCTATACGGGCGACCGTCGAAGTCCCGGAGGTCCATCTTGCGCACGCACCAGTGTGGTCTGTTTATACAGAGGGTCACGCAAGCCTCCGCATCAATTTCGACGAGGCAAGCGTGGTTGAAACCTGCTTGCTCAAGCCCGAGGGCTTGTCCTCCGGCTCCTGCACACATTTCGACTGAATTCATATCGGAGTAGACAACGACCCTGACCCAGACGCCGCACACGAGTCTACTATCTGCAAGCGACTAAGTTTTGCACATTCCGTTGGAAACGCTGAGGCTAGTCAAACAGACGATTTGGCAACGCTTTTCTTTGCCTTGCGGGTCCCCGATCCTGCCAGTAACCTACTTCTCGATGGACTTGGACGCCTGCCCCTTGCGGAGGTGGCGTGCGACGCTCTCCCCCACGGCCCAAGCGCACGCTGCGTAACAGACCCACAAGAATGCCGACTTGTAGGGGAAGGCGTCCGAGCGGTCGGGCACAGGCACCTTGACGTTGAGGGCCATCGGGGCGAAGGGCGGGGCGGCGGAGAGGATCCTGCCCCGACAGTCGGTGACCAGGGTCTTTCCAAGGCCGCCGACACGGACGAGTGGCAGCCCGGTCTCCACCGAGCGCCAGACCGACGACATCCACAGCTGTTCCCAAGCGGGCGTGTGGATGTACCAGTCGTCGATGCTGATCTGGACGAGCATCTGCGCCCCGTTTCGGGCGTGGATGTCCGCGACGTCGGGGAAGACGCCTTCAAAGCAGACCATGGTGCCGACCTTGGTGCCGTCGATGGTCGGGGTCACAACCTTGTCTCCTGGCGTGATGTCGCCGCTGGGCAAGTTGAAATTCTTGAGGATCGGCAGACCGCGGAAGGGGACGTATTCACCAAACACGACAAGGCGGGTCTTGTCGGCGTGCTGCCAGCGGCCGTCGTAGAGCCAAGCGGTCTGGTAGACCTTGTCACCGACTTGCCGGTGCGAGCCCAGTATCGTCGGGATCGGAGGCGCGTCGCCGACGCCGCTGACGGGGACGTCGCCGTCGGTCATTTCGCCGAAGCCTTCCGGAAACACCACGAGTTGGCTCCCGTTTTCGACCGCCTTCTGCATGGTCTCGTCAGCGGCGAGACCGAGCTTCTGCCATCGTTCGACCCCGCGGGTGAAGGCCATGTCGACGCCTGGCTGGCCGAGGGTGACCTTGAGATCGTGGGTCTTGGGCATGTCCATGATCCGCGCCATGCCGGCAAGGAGGACGGCGACGAAGGTGACGGAAAGCGCCGACGCCTGCCTGAGGCTGAGAGCGCGCTCACCTTCCTTCTTGGTGAAGAGGCCCTGGACGACGAACAGGTTGACGACCACCACCCATGCCGAGACCAGAAACACTCCGCCGTAGGCGGCGTGCTGGATCAGCCAAGGGACACGTACCAGGGGTGTGGCCAAGATCCCCCACGGGAAAGCGAGCGTCGGCACGGAGGCCCGGAACCCCTCCTCCGCCGCCCAGACTAGCGGTATGAGCCAGGGGCGGCCGATCGACCAACACTTGCTGACCAGCCAGCCGACCGGCGCGATCAGCAACGCGCCCAGGAGGGCGGTGATGAGGTAGGGGATGGCGGCGAGCCAGGGCTTTCCGATCCAGTCCGTCACGAACTGCATGACCCAGAACATTTGGACCAAGTAGTAGACGAAGCCGAACAAGAAGCCTGATTTCAGGGATTCTTTGCCGGTCATGCCCCTCAGCCTTGACATCCATGGGGCGAGTCCGACGAAGACGAGAAGGAAGACGTTCAGCGGTGGAAAGGCGGCGCCGACCAACAAGGCGCTGAGCACCGCCGGGCCTTGGCGGTCCAGCCAGCCTTTCACTTCAGTCCGCCCAGATGTCTCGTGTCGTTGTAGCGAAGCAGCTGCCAGAAACCGTCGGGCCGACGCACGAGTTCGGTGATCGAAGCGTTCTCGAACCGGAAGCTTCGCGATGTCTCGACGGTGGCGTTCACAAGGCGGGCGAGGAGCAGTGCGCAAGTCCCTCCGTGTGCGAACACCACGGCGTGCTCTGACCCCCGGTTGATCTCGCGGTCAACGCTGGCCAACCTCTTCCAGACGTCCTTGACCGACTCGCCGTCGTCCGGTCTAAGTTCAAATTCCGAAAGTCCCTGGGCGCGTGACTCGGCTTGGAACCAAAAGCGCAGGTCTGTGTAGTGCTTGCCTTCGAGCACGCCGAAAGTGCGTTCCCGAAGGGCGGGGCGTTCGACGATCTCGATGCCTAGCGCCTCCGCGAGCGGCCCGGCAGTCTCGACGCACCTGCGCAGGTCGCTGGAGTAGATCCGCTTGGCCCCGACGTTAGCGAGCGCGTCCCTGAGGACGCGCGCCTGCTGGTGACCGACAGCATCGAGTTCGACGTCAGAGTGACCTTGGGCGCGGCCGTCGGCGTTCCACGCCGTCTGGCCGTGGCGCACAAGGTAAAGACGCATCAGATCGTTATACCGCCCATGGTTTGAGGTCTCCGATCTCTTTGCCTACCCCGTCCACCCGCAGCGTCCCGAGCTTGAGGATGCGCACCGGCGACGGCGCGACGGCCAGGGCACGGACGTCGGCGATCAAGCGGTCGAAGTCGATCGACTGGACGATGCCCAGCCCGAAGTCTTCGCCGTCCTGGTTGGCAAAGGAGCAAACAAGCCCAGCATAGTTGGATGGGGCGACGATTTGCGACCGGTTCGCCCCGACAAGGTCCATAGCTCGGCCGACTTCGGCGTCGCCCATGGGGTGGTCGGTGACCATGAGGAGGACCCCACCCGAGGATTCCGCGTAGCAGCCCGCCCTGTCTTGGTCGAGGCCGGAGCCGCTCCCGAATCGGGCGCCGGTCACCTTGACGTGGGAGAGATCGAGCTTATGCGGCTCGGCGTTCTCCATCAGGTCGATCCACTGGGCCCGGCGTTGGGCTTCCTGAACCATCTGGGGAAAGGATTCGGGCAAGGAGACGACCTCGGCGCCGACTGGCCAGGGCTCAGACTCCAATCCAGTGCCGCTGGGAACCAAGACTCTATCTGGGGCCACCAGTTGCCCGAGGGCCAAGGCCACATGGCGTCCCAACGGCGACTCCCGCCAGGGAAAGAGTTGTACGACCGCGCCGTTCCCTGACATGCGCAGCAACCGGGCCGCGCCGGAGACCAAGGACACGGGGTCGCGCAAGGGGTCCACCGACCCGACGTGGGCCCATGCGGCCACTTTGCCGTCGCGCACGAGCAAGAGCCTGCTCGGCGGGCCGTAGTCGGCGCAGGCCGGGTCTAGGACAAGGTGGTCGCGGCCCGCCGCGTTCGTGCGGGCCCACTCGCGCCAGCTGTGCTGGCGGTCACCGACCATCAAGGTGCGGCCCATCCGCATCTATTGTGAAGGCTCTTAGGTTAGTCGGTGTGCTTGGCGCTGGGCCTGGCCCGCAGTTTCGCCCATTCGCGCAGACCCATGATGTCCTCGGCCATCATGCGGCTGAGGGGGACCTGCGCCTTGGCCTCGTCGGCCAGGTACTTGGTCGTGAGTTGTTTGTCGTCAAAGAAAGCCTCGTTCAACGCGCCGACGACGACTTGTTCGATCTCAGCTCCGCTGAACCCGTGGGTCAGTTCCGCCAGTTCTTCCACTTTGAACTTCTTCGGGTCTCGGTCTCGCTTCTTCAAGTGGATCTTGAAGATGTCCTTTCGACCCTCAAGGTCGGGGAGGTCGACAAAGAATATCTCGTCGAACCGGCCCTTGCGAAGAAGCTCAGGCGGCAAGGCGCTCACATCGTTGCCTGTGGCGATGAGAAACACCGGCTTGGACTTCTCTTGCATCCAGGTCAGGAAGGTGCTGAACACGCGGGCGGTGGTGCCGCTGTCGCTGACGCCGCTGCCCCCCGCCCCGGCGAAACCTTTCTCGAGTTCGTCGATCCAAAGCACGCAAGGGGCCAGGCTCTCGGCGATACGGATGGCCCGGCGCATGTTCTCCTCGCTTTGGCCGACCAGGCTGCCAAATATTCGGCCGACGTCCAGCTTGAGCATCGGCAGGTTCCAGGCCGTGCTGACCGCTTTGGCGACAAGCGACTTGCCGCCGCCTTGGACGCCGATGATGAGTATCCCCTTGGGCCAAGGTATCCCGAATTCGCGGGCCTTGTCGGTGAAGCTCTTGCTCCGGGTCACCAGCCACTCCTTGAGCAGGTCGAGCCCACCGACGTCGTTCAGGTTGCTCGAACTGGGATAGAACTCCAGGATCCCGGTTTTGCGGACGATCTGCTTCTTTTCCTCGATGATCTGGTCGACGGCGAGCTTCTTGACCTCGACCAGGCTACGGGCCAGGGCGCTCTCGATCTCGTCGGCGGTCAGGCCCTGGGCGCTGTGGACGAGGGCCTCTCGGTCTTCGGGTTTGAGCTTGACGTCGACGCTCGGGTTGTCCTTCATCGCGGCGATGACGTCGTCGATCTGCTTCTGGATGTCGTCGGCAGTGGGGAGCGGGAACTCCAAGACGGTGACGTCCTTCTCGAGTTCGGTGGGCAGGGTGAGGACGGGGGAGATCAACACCAGGGTCTGACTTCGTCCGCGCAGTCGGGCGGCCAAGTCGCGGAGGAGCCGGACGACCCGCGAGTCCTTCATGTAGGGGTGGAAGTCTCGTAGGACGAACAGGGTGAACTCGGGCGCTTCGTGGACTTGCGCCAAGGCTTCCAGTTCGCCGGGCAGGTTGCTGGCCTTCGGGACGGTTCCGGCGCGGGTTACGGCAGGGCGCATGCCCTGGGTCACGCTCCAGGTGTGGACGTCGCGGCCTAGCCGCTTGGCGACGTCCTGGACGGCCGCCTCCACGCGACGCTCTTCCCAACTGACGACCGAGACGATGGGGTACTTGGCTCGGATGAGGACTTCGATTTCGCGCGTGGGGTCCATGCGGCTTCCCAATCTACCACGGGGGCGGCCAGGCTACGGTTGCGGGCTCTGGACGACTGTGCCCATCGTCAAGACTGGGATTGTGAGGCGAGTTGGCTCCGCACGAGCGCGACCTCGTGCTTTCTGAAGCCGAAGAAGCCGTACTTCAATCCGAAACCCCTGAGCCTGCCGATCAAGTCCTGTTGGGTGACGACCAAAGCGATGATGAACATGCAAGGGACCATCACTGAAACACCCCCGATCACGATCGCCGCCGCAACGTTTTTCCCTGTCGCTTTGGCGTAGACCCTTGCTCCCCGCATCACTATCGCCGCGCCGATGGCGACGTTGCAGATCAGGGTCGCAATGGAAAGGGTGCTGTCCCTGATGAACAGGCCAAGACCGAAGAAAACGACGTTGGTCAAGACAACCAACCCGAACGTGGTGTTGCAGGTCTTGAAGGCATGAAGTAGGGCGTCAAATTGCTCCAGCGTGGCCTTCGAGCTGTTCCGAGGGTATGGGACGAACTCGGGCGGCGGCTCAGGAGGCATAGGAGGCGGCGGTGTCGAACCCATCGGCGTATTGTGAATGGCCAAGTGCCCATAGTTCCATCTTTTTATCGCCGCTTTAGTGAGAAGCGTTTGTCTCGGGCAAGCCGACAGTTCCGAGAGGCTCGGAAAGGCTCCTATGATCGCGCGAGGGCCTCAGCAATCCAAAGCTCGGGTTCGATCTGCTGCCAGTGCTCGGGCTTGATGACCGCGAGGACGGTTTCGGGTGAACTACCTGCGAGGTCTTGGAAGGTGCGGATGCCGGCGTCCCAAAGCTTCTTTTCGAACACGGGGCCGACGCCAGGTATCTGACCGAGCGGATCCGCGCCGCCCCCGTCGTCTGGCTTCGGCGCAGGCGTCAACGGTGCGAAGGTGACGGCCGCGACCGTCGTCGGGTCGATGGGCTGCAACCGTTCTTCTTCCACCTGAGCCTGGACTAGCTCGACTACTTCACTTTGCGGCCCAGACTTCAACTGGGTCAGAAGTGTAGCGGTGGTCCGCTCCACCGCAGCAAGTCGCTCTTGCTGTGAAGCGAGGTCTACCTTTTGACGGGCGTTCTCGCTTCCGAGCGCGGCCGCCTCCGCGCTGGCCCGGGCTAGATCCTCTCGAAGACGCTGGATTTGGGCCCGGGCGATGTCAAGCTCCGCCCGCGTTCGATCCGCGTCCGCGACGGCCGCACGGAGTTCTTCGACCTCTTCCTTGAGTGCATCGTAGTCCGCCGTCTTCCGACGGAGCTGGGTCATGGCGACGGTGGCTTCTCCTAGCTCGGCCATGAGCGTCGCCCGCGTCTCGGGTTCGACGGTCGGTTGCCCCGGGCTGGTTGCGATCGGTATCTGCGACCGTTCTGCCTCAAGCTTGGCGATGCGCCCACGGAGAACGGCTTCTTCTTTGCGTGAGGCCGCCCAAACGAAAGCGGTCCCGACGACGATCGTCACAATCGCGCCAATTCCGAGACCGAACATCAAGGCGTTTGAATCCATGCAAAGACCCCCGGCCGCCCCAATCGACAGAGGGTCGTGTCAGGTTACAACCACGGCCAACCGCGTTGGCCGGAATCTCGCCAAACCTATCACATTTCCGGGATCAAAGCCCGTATTTCTGCGGGCTTGACCGGACGCCCTTCCCGGGCGGAGACTCGCGCCGCCTCCATGAGGCAGTAGACGTCGATGCCCTCCTGTATGTCGGGAGAACAGGATGTGCCCTCGACCAGGGCCCGACAGAACGCGTCGGTGTAGTTGGCGAACTCGCCGAAGTGCATGCCGTGGACTTCGTTGTCGAAGTAGTAGCCGCGCTTCGCGTACAAGAAGTCTTCTGTGACCTCCTCACCCCCTCTCCCCGTGTGCCGATAGCGCATGTCGTGGTACTGCGCCTGGCTGGTGCCCTTGTCGCCATAGAGGACCAGTTCTATGCAGTTGCGGGCGGTAGGCAGTTCGTGCAGGCCATAGTGGCCGAAGGCTCTTCCGATCCGGCCGTCTTTCGCAGTGAACTGGACGCTGTAAACATCGTGGCTCTTGGCGTCCCACTCGGTGGCCAGCGCCGAACGGAAAGACACGGCCGACACCGAAGTGATTTCGCCGAGGTACCAGCGCACGAGGTCGATCGGGTGGCTGAGACCTAGAAAGATCCAATCGGTCGTGTCTTTGACCCAGGGGCTTTTCTCGTAGTACCAGTCCATACGGTGTGTGTACTGGGCGTCGACGAACTCGACCTGGCCAAGCTCGCCCCGCTCGAAGGCCGCCCGCTGGTGGCGGAAGGGCTCGAAGAACCGCGTGCTCTGGCCGACCATCAGACGCCTCCCAGTCTCCTTTGCGGCCCTGACGATCCTGGCTGCGCCCTCGATGCTGTTCACCAGGGGCTTGGTGCAGACGACGTCCTTGCCGGCCCGCATCGCCTGTTCAATGTGTTCGGCATGGAGAGAGTCCGGAGTGTAGATGACGACGACGTCGACTTCTGGCCTGGCGAGCATCTCGGCGTAATCACCGGTATAGAAGAGGTCGGGGCAGACAGCCCGGCAGGCGGCGATCTTTTCCGCCTTGAGATCACACCCTGCTACCGCTTGACAGTATCGGACGCGACCGGTCTCGCCGTCTGCTAGCCGGTGTCCGTGGCTGACGCTGTCCGGGACGGAATGGGTGAGGCCGACAAGGAGCGTCCGGCCCTCGTGCAGGCCCAAGACGCCGACTCCGAGCTTTCGTGCCGCCATCCGTGCGTGTGTACCTCCTTGCGATCCAAAATGGGGGGCATGATCGGCCCCACGTCGCTCGGCCAACTGCCATTCCTCCGCCAGTACCGTTCCATGCGCAGCAGCAGTTGGGACACGTCGGGCGGCAACGAGGACTGGTGGGTTGTCAGGCCCGGGCAGACCGTCACGCTCTTGGCCGCGGACAAGCCTGGGTGTGTCAAGCACATCTGGATGACGGTGGGGAACGACGACACCTTTCCGCGCAAGCTCGTCTTGAGGGCTTGGTGGGACGGACAGGGCCATCCGTCGGTCGAGTGCCCGGTCGGTGACTTCTTCGGCGTCGGGCACGGCGTCCTGAAGAACTTCGTCAGCCTCCCCCTCCAAATGTCGCCCGAGGATGGCCGTGGCATGAACTGCTGGTGGCCGATGCCGTTTGACACTGCCGAGGTGACGCTGGAGAACCAGGGCGACATGGCGGTGAACGTGTACTTCTATATCGACTACGAGGAGTACGGATCACCCTTCGGGCCCGACGTCGCCCGATTCCACACGCAATGGCGGCGGGAGAACCCGACTTCCGGCTGGCTCAAGGAAAAGCTCGGGCCAGAGAACTACCTGGACGTCTGGCGGCAAAACCCGAACCTGAGCGACAAGGACAACTACCTTGTCCTCGAAGCCAAGGGCAGCGGAGTCTATGTCGGTTGCCATCTGGACATCGACTGCTTCCAACGGCAGGGCAACGACTGGTACGGCGAGGGCGACGACATGGTCGTCATCGACGGCGAGCCTTGGCCGCCTCGGTTACACGGCACGGGCACGGAGGACTATGTGTGCACGGCCTTCGGGCCGACGACGGAGTACTCGGCACCCTACCACGGCATCATCTTGAACTCAGGAAACAAGGAATGGCATTGGAAGGGGAAGAACTCTGTCTATCGCTACCACATCGAAGACCCTATCCGCTTTGAAAAGTCGATCCGGGTGAGCATCGAACACGGTCACGCCAACAAGCTTTCGAACGACTATTCCAGCACGGCATATTGGTACCAGCTTCTGCCCGGCAGCCCGCTCGAGCCCCTCTTGCCGGTGGAACTGCGCCTACCGAGGCCGAACGAGCCAGCATTCCCTTAGGTTATTTCTATGTAACTTTCCACTCCATTTCGCGTCATTGTTAGTTGGAACCATGAAAAGTCCGTTCTTCGCACCGCTGGTAGCACTGTCGGCGGTCGCCGCCATGCTTGTCGTCTCACCTGCCTTCGCCCACCAGCAGGAGCAGAAGGTCGAAAAGGTCACCTATGCCGAGAACATCGCCCCTGTTCTGAAGAAGAACTGTGCCGGTTGTCACACGGGCCAGTACGCCAAGGCCGGAGTCCACCTAGACACCCTTGAGCACATCAAGGCAACAAAGGGTGCGATCGACTTGAAGAAGCCTGAAAACAGCCTGATCTATCGGGCCGTGTCTGGCGACAAGGCCACCGAAGAGGGCAAGCGTGTCCGCCGGATGCCGCCCGGACCGAAGCCGCTTGACAACAAGACGATCGCTTTGATCAAGACTTGGATCGAACAAGGCGCGAAGTAAGCGCGCTCGTTCACTTTCGTTAGGAGTCGCACCCCTTGCCCGCCGGAACAGGCGAAGCAAGGGGTGCGTTGCGTCAGCCTGTGGCCTTGACTTCCGCCCAAAGGGATTCGAAGGTGCTGACCAAACGGTTGATCGCTTCGAAACCACCTTGCCAGAAGGTCTCAGACCGCAGATCCACGCCCAGAGCGGCCATGAGCTCTTGCGGTGTCCGCGAGCCACCAAGGCGAAGGACATCCAGATACCTGTCTGCGAACTCTTTGCCGCCCTTTCTGGCCAGTTCATAGACTGACAGTGTCAGGAGTTCGCCGAACGAATAGGCGTAGACGTAAAAGGGCGTGTGGAAGAAGTGACCTACGTACATCCACCATGCCCGGTGCTGGTCTTCGAGCGTGACGCCCTTCCCGAACATGGACTGGATCTCTTCCTGCCATATGTCGCCGAATTGCTCGGTGGTCAACTCGCCGGACTCGCGGCGCGCTTGATGGCACCGTTGCTCGAACCGGAACATGGCGGCCTGCCGATGGACCGAGGCAAAGATCCCCTCGATTTTCCCGGCATAAAGGGCCAGCTTGTCACGGGTTCCGACTTGTCCGACCAGCCTTTCGAAGACGATCATCTCGCCAAAGATCGAGGCCAACTCTGCTAGCGGCAAAGTGCCGTGATAGTTGAAGGGCGACTGCTCGCGGCTCAAGGATGCGTGGACGCCGTGGCCAAGCTCATGGGCAAGCGTCTCCACATTGTCCAGACTGCCGAGGTAGGACATGAGTACGACCGGGTGCAGGTCGGGTGTCAGATATGAACAAAACGCGCCACCTGTCTTTCCATTCCGAGGTTCGGCGTCGATCCACCTTTTGGTGAAGAACTCGTCAGCACGGTTCGCCATTTCGGGATGGAACGACGCGAAGCTGTCAATAACGATCTGGCGAGCTTTGTCCCAGGGCACTTGCTCTTTCGTCTCAAACAATGGGGCGTATCGGTCGACGTGGGTAAGCCTGTCCAGCCCTAGGATGTCCTTTTTGACCATGTAGTAGCGCTCGACGAGGTCGCTCCGTTGCTTACACAGCCGCATCACAATGTCGACCGTCGACTTGTCGAGTTCGTTGGAAAGATGCCTGCTTTCTTCGGCGGACTCGAAGCCACGCAGCCGGTCTTCCAGCTTCTTGTCAGCAAGCAAGGTGTTGTAAACGTAGGTGATGACCCGCTTCATGGAACCGAGGCCAGAGGAAAAGGCGTCGGCGGCGGCGATGCGCACAGTCCTGTCAGCGTGCCGTAGCTTCTCCAGAATCTCCTGCTCGGTCTCGATGCTCGTCTCGCCGGTCGCTGGGTCGGTGTAGGTGTACTCGTGGTTGGCGGTGACCTCGTCGTGAAGCCGGACCCAAGCCCGCGTCCCGACGTTTGCGCACTCCTCTAGCAGAACCTCCTCAACCTCGCTGAGCATGTGGGGTGTGTACGCCCGAATGACGTCAAGGTGGTGTCGGTACGCGGCAAGGCTGGGGTCTGACTTGAGCGCCTCGACGCGTGTGTCGTCGATCGCCTGGATTTCCAGGTCGAAGAACATCAACTTGACCCTGAGCGCGGTCGACTGTTCAGTCTGAGTCTGGAGGAAGGCGCCGATCGAGGGGTCGCTGGTGTCGGCGGCGAAGAGGAGGTGCGCGAAAATGATCGGCTTCGCCGACTCATTTTGAATGGACTCTTCCTCTCGGATGGCTGCCGCCAACTCCGGTGCAGAAAGCGTCCCCACCTTCTCCCGGTAACGCGCTACAAACTCGTCCGCCCGCTGATGGACCACCTCCCACGTCGTGGCGATGTTGGGGTCGTCGGGGGTGGCGAATAGGGCGGACAAATCCCAACAGACGCCTTTAGCCGAGGCGTCCATGGTGACAGGGCTCATGCTTCGATTCTACTTGCCGCCTTCAACGGTGTGTTCCTGGGCCTGGTGCTCCATCTCGCTCAGGTAGGGCTCGTAATGGACCGTGACCAACGCGCCGCCCAAGACGTCGCGAAGGCTGGCCTCGACGTCCTCGGCAAGGTCGTGGGCCTGGACGAAGGTCAGGTCGTCGTCCAGCAGCACGTGCAGGGTGACAATGCGGACGTGTCCGGTCTGGCGGGTTCGCAGGCCATGGAACCCACGGACGTGGCCGTGGGTCTGGAGCGCGGCCTCGACGCGTGCGATGTCGTCCGCCGGTAACGAGCCGTCCATGAGCTGATGGGTCAGGTGCATGAGCTGGCGCACGGCGAAGACGGCTCCCACCAAGGTGAAAAGGATGGCCACGGCGGGGTCCAGTACTGGCCAGTTGGTCGCTTTGACCAACAAAAGCCCGAGCAACACGCCAAGTGAAGTCCATGTGTCGGAGTTCAGGTGTTGGGCTTCGCCCTCCAGTGCGGCCGACTGGTGGGACTTCGCGACGCGTACAAGGTAGCGGGCCACAAGGGTGTTCGCGACCGCCGAATACGCCAAAGCGGCGATGCCCCAGTCGGGTGCGATCTCGATTGGCTTGGCGAGCCTCAGGGCCGCCTGCCATGCGATCACGGAGGCGGTCCCGATGACCACCAGCATTTGGACGGCGCTCGAAATGACTTCGGCACGCCCATGGCCGTAGGGGTGGTCCTCATCAGGCGGACGGCTGGCGACACGGATCGTCCACAAAGTGACGGCCGCCATCGCAATGTCCACCAGTGATTGGAGTGCCTCGCTGAGGACGCTGACACTGTGGGTGACTGCCGCCGCGCCCAGCTTGACGGCGACGACGATTATCGTCGATACCAAGGAGACGGCCACTGCCCTGCGGACGGCGTTCACGCCCGGCCTGGCCACGGTCATGCCCCATTATCCCCCGCGCGCGCATGTGGACGCTTCCGCAGGGGGCGGATCGTCACAATGTGAAAGTCATGGTCCAGGAACTGACGGTCGAAAACGTCGCGGTGATCGAACGGGCGTCGTTTCGCCCCGGGGCGGGGTTTACTGTGCTTACCGGCGAGACGGGAGCGGGCAAATCCCTGTTGGTCGACGCGATCGGTCTCGCACTGGGGGCACGGGCCGACGCAGACTTGGTCCGCCACGGTGCCGCCCGGGCCGTCGTCACACTTTTGGTCGACCTGCGCTCCAACCCCCTGGCGATGGCCAAGTGCGCGGAGCAGGGGGTCTCCTTCGACGAAGGCCAACTCGTGGTCCAACGTGAGGTCAGCCATGACGGCCGGTCGACTGTCCGTCTGAACGGCCGCCCGGCGGCGGTGGGGACGCTTCGGGAAATCGGCTCTCTTTTGGTCGACATGCACGGTCAGCACGACCATCAGTCATTGGTCCACCAAGACAAGCAGCTGGCATTTCTGGACGCTTGGATCGGTGACGAGGCGTCCGTGCTCGTAGCGTCGGTCGAAGAAGCCTTTCGACGGCAGGAGGGACTTGCCCGCCGCCTTATGAGCTTGCGGAACGGCCAGCGGGCACGCGAACAAAGGATCGACCTTCTGCGCTACCAGATCGAAGAGATCCAGGCGGTCGGGCCCGTGCCTAACGAGACCGAGGAACTGGCAATCAGACTGGCACGCCTAAAGAACAGCGTCAGGCTCACGACCGGTGTCAACGAAGGTTTGGAGACTCTTGCTGATGGAGACGCCGCCGCCCTGACCGCAGTGCGGACTGCACTGCGCAGCCTTGATGCGCTAGCCGAGCTGGACGCCTCCTTGGTGGAAGTGACCGATGGTCTCAGGGCCGCCGAGGTCGGACTTGACGAGGCGGTGAGGTCATTGAGGAGCTATTGCGCCGGACTTGACGACGACCCCGAGGCTTTGGAGGCGGCCGCATCCAGAATCGACTCCTTGTCTAGGCTGCACCGAAAGTACGGGGAAGACGACGCCGCCGTGCTCCAGCACTTGGCGGCGGCAATCGACGAGCTAAGCCAGTTGGAAGGAGAAGACCTCTCCGAGGAGGAACTTGCCGCAGAGACGGAATCCGCGCGCTGTGAACTGGAAGAAGTCGCTGGGAGATTGACTCTCGTGCGGGAAAGGCACGCGGGCGACTTTGCCCGTGACGTCACGGCGGAACTAAAAGAACTAGCGATGCCGAATGCAAAGTTGGTCATCTCTCTCGCCAGGCAAGATGTCGGCCCGGACGGGCAAGACCAAGTCGAGTTTCTCTTCAGCGCGAACGCAGGCGAGCCACCCAGGCCGCTTGGCAAGGTGGCGAGCGGCGGAGAACTAAGCCGCCTGATGCTGGCGGTAAAGGTGGTGTCGGCCGGACGTGCCGGGGTGCCGACGTTGATCTTTGACGAGATCGACACCGGCCTGAGCGGCGCGGCAGCGGCGACCGCGGCCCGTAAGATGGCGCAGTTGGCCGCGCACAACCAGGTCCTGGCCATCAGCCATCTCGCCCAGATCGCCAGCGCGGCAGACGTCCAGTTCCGGATCAAGAAGACGGAGCGCAACGGCCGGGTCCACACCTCGGTCGAGCGTCTGGAGCCAGACCAAAGGGTAGAGGAGGTCGCGCGCCTAATCGCCGGTGAAGAAGTCAGCGAGTCAGCCAGGGCCCATGCAAGAGAAATGCTCGGGACATTGACCTGAAATGCAACTCCGTGAGAAGCGTCTGATTGCGCAGGAACTACCATGCCACTGATCACCGCCTGTCTTGCCCTCGCCCTGTTGCCGCCTGCTGACGGGGTCGCCGACGCCAAGATCGTCGGCGCGTCATTGTTCAAGAACGGATACGCCGTCGTTTTGCGTGAGGCTACGATCCCGGCGAGCGGCACGTTGACGCTCAGTCAACCGTCGAGCGTCGCATTGGGGACCTTTTGGGTGACGGCCCCTCGTGGTGTGACCCTAAGAGAGATCGTCGCCACCAGGGTCAGCCAAGAGGTGACCAGAGATCTGGGCTCGATGGACGAGATTCTCCAAGCGAACAAAGGCAAGGAAGTCAGCCTGATCGTCACCGGCCTGGCGGAGGGCCGCTCCCAGATCACAGGGAAGATCGTGGCCGCGAGCGGGCAGATCATCGTGGTGCAGACTTCGACGGGCGTGATGACCTTGCAAAAGGGAGCAGTCGTGTCAGTCACGGGCCCATCCGACCAGGTCATCTGGACTGCCAAGCAGACAAACGAGACTCCAGCTATTCGTCTGGTCGGGACTCCCGGCGGCAAGGTCTATTACACCGCTTTACAGAAAGGCCTGACCTGGGCTCCCGCTTACCAGGTGGACATCAGCGACCCGAAGGAATGCACGATCACGGCCAAGGCGACGATCCTCGACGACCTGGAGGACATCCAAAACACGGAGCTCAGGCTGGTCACAGGCTTCCCCAACATCCCGTTCTTGACCGTCCCCGACCCCTTCTCGTCTCTGGTCGTGTCCGACGCCTACCTGGGGAGGATCTTACAGAGCGGCAGCTACGACCAGTTCGCCAACGCCCCGGCACGGGATGCGAACGGATTCGCCGGGCAATTGGGATATCGATTGGAAGAAAAGAACGTCGCGCCGATGCCGATGAGTGACCTGGAGGGGTTCTCGAACGAGGACCTGTTCTTCTACCGGCAAGGAAAGGTGACCCTAAAGAAGGGCGACCGGGGCTACTACATCTTGTTGCAGGCGAAATCCGACTACCAGCACGTCTACACTTTGCAGGTGCCGGAATTGCCCCTGGACAGCAACAACGGCGCACGCGCATTGCCACCGCTGGAGACGTGGCACGAACTCAAGATCAAGAACACGTCCAAGCAGCCGTTGACAACCGGCACGGCGGTGACGGTGAAGGACGGCGAGCTGCTGGGTCAGGATCTGATGACCTACACGCCGGTCGGCGCAGATCAGTTTGTCAAGATCACCAAGGCCCTGGACATAACCGCCGACCAGGCAGAAGACGAGGTCAGCCGTTCACGGGGAGAGATCAAAGACCGGTTCGGCAACCCACAATGGGACTTGGTGACGATCCATGGCAAGATCGTCATCACGAGCCGGAAGAAAGACACCGTCAAGATGAAGGTCGACAAGTTCCTGGCCGGCGAGGCCGTCGAGGCCGACCATGAGGGCAAGATCGCCAAGTTCGTCCGGCGCCTTTACGATGTGAACACGCCTTCCAAGGTGACTTGGGAGCCGGAAGTCAAGGGCGGCGAAAAGATGGAGCTCAACTACACGTACAAGCTCTACCAGCCATCACGCTGATTCGACGTTGCGATCAGGTGGGGCTGCTGAACAGCCCCAACAACGTCGGGCGCCTGGCGGTTCAGGCCTTATCTTTGTAACCAGGCAACCGGCGACCCTTGTAGTAGCCGTCGGGGCTGGCGCAATGGCGACGGTGGAGCGGCTCGCCAGACACGTTCTTGGTCTCGGAGAGCTCGGGCAGGCTGGTGTTCCAGTGGGTGCGGCGCAACGCCGTGCGCTGGTGGGAAAACTTTCTCTTAGGGTTGGGCATTACTTCTTCTCCCGGTGCAACGTCACCTTGCGCAAGTCGGGGTTGTACTTGTTCAACTCCAGCTTGCCAGGGGTGTTCTGCTTGTTCTTGCTGGTGGTGACGTAGTGCTTGTTGTCCTCGGTGCAGACCAGCCGGATGATCTCTCGCTTTTCGCCTTTTTTCTTAGCCATGGTCGCCCTCCTTGCCTATCAGGGAATGAGTCGGACGTCTATGGTGACAGATTCAGGGCCAAAGTTCAAGGACCCGTCCCCGGTCGACTGGACATTCCTGGGTTCTGGCCCGGCGTATAATCGCGGCCCTGGCCCGGATGGCGGAATGGTAGACGCAGCGGACTTAAAATCCGTTGGCCGTAAGGCCGTGAGGGTTCGAGTCCCTCTCTGGGCACCAGCGATTTTGAACCTGAGTCGCTCAGCCTTCGCTATTGCGATAGCAATGGGTTTACAGTTGTTGCACTTGCCGCGAAGATCAACTAAAAAAAATGCATGCGCGGCGTGCAGATGTTTCTAATATGCACGCGAATCTAAAAAATGCGTGCATAATCCGTCTCAATGTACCGGCCTGACCAACCGTACAACGATCTTCCTCCCATTCCAGTGGACAGGTTGGAGACGCCCGCGACGCTCAAGAAGGCCATCCAAGCGAGTCGGCGCTTGGCAGCCCTTCAAGCCGCAGGCCCCCTCATTCCCAATCAAACCGTCCTGCTTCGAGCCATTCTGCTCCAGGAAGCGCGGGCATCAAGCGAGATCGAGAACGTCGTCACGACGAACGATGCATTGTACCGAGCCTTTGACTTTGAACCTGTAAGCTCCGATCTGCAAACGCGCGAGGTGCTTCGGTACGGCGAGGCCCTTTGGGACGGCTACGACGACATCCGCATCGGAAAGCCAATCAGGCCGTCGCTCATGATCAAGCTCGTCCGGACTCTCAAAGGAGCCGACATCGACGTCAGAGCGACCCCCGGATGTCAAATCGTCCATGACAAGACCAAGGAGGTGATTTACACTCCCCCAACCGGAAAGGAGCGGATCCTCGGCATGCTCGACGATCTGTCCCGCTTCCTCTTGGAAGAAAACTCCATCGATCCCCTGATCATGATGGCGGCAGCTCACCGACAGTTCGAGGCAATCCACCCGTTTCCCGACGGCAACGGGAGGACTGGACGTGTGCTGAACATCCTCACGCTCCTCCAATCTGGGCTTATCAATGTCCCCATTCTCTACTTGAGTTGGTTTATCGTCCGTAACAAGCCCGACTACTACCGATTGCTCAGGGCGGTCACTGAAAACGATGCCTGGGAGGACTGGATCGTGTACATGCTCGAAGCCATCGAGGTGACAGCGCAAAAGACGCTTCTCATGCTCGAACGAGTGCACAGCGCTATTGAGGCCGCTGCAGTCGTGGCCCGCGCAGACATGAGCAAGGGCTACAGCCGCGAGTTGATCGATGTCGTGTTCTCGCAACCCTTCACACGGATCTCGCACGTCGAGCAGGCAGGGATCGCCAATCGCAACACTGCCTCAACGTATCTGAGGGAGTTAGAACGGCTATCCATCCTTCGAGGAATGAAGGTCGGTCGGGAACGGCTCTTTCTTAACGTCACTCTTATGGACGTCCTGAGTCGAGATTTATGAGCCTTACAAGGACGACAATCCTGACTACAAAAACATGCGAGACGCTATGGAGAGGACGGGCTTGCTGAGATGGGCATTCGGCGCATCCAGGTTCTCCTGAAACGCCCAGGACTACTCCGTCGTGCCACGGTACTGCACCGCCTCGGCTAGGTGCGGCTTCGTGACGGTGGGGCTGCCCGCCAGGTCGGCGATGGTGCGGCCGACCTTGAAAAGCCGGTCGTAGACCCGGGCGGAGATGTTCAGTCGGGCGGCGACCGTCTTCATGAACTGGGTGCACTCGGCGTCGGCTTCCAGGTTTTCGCGTTGTTCACGCGGGGTCATGGTGGCGTTGGTCCGTCCAGGGCCGAGTCGTTTCTCTTGGGCGGTGCGGGCTGAGACGACCCTCGCCCGGATCGAGGAGCTGAGCTCGCCCCCGGGGGTGGAGGTCAGCTCGTCCGGCTTGAGACGAGGGACGGCGACATGGAGGTCGATACGGTCCATGAGCGGCCCGCTGATCTTGCCCGCGTATCTCTGGCAAGCGTTCGCGCCGACGCAGTTGGCTTCCGGGTAGCCCTTGAAGCCACACGGGCAGGGGTTCATCGCCCCGACGACCACGCACTGGGCGGGGAAGGTGATCGTGCTTTGGACGCGGGCGACGGTGACCACGCCGTCTTCCAGAGGTTGACGGAGCGCTTCCAGGACGTCGCGTCCGAACTCGGGGAGTTCGTCCATGAACAACACGCCGAGGTGGGCGAGGGATATCTCGCCGGGCCGAGGGGACTTACCGCCCCCCACCACGGCGGCGTAGCTGGCAGTGTGGTGGGGCGTGCGGAAAGGCCGCTCCCAGACCAGGCCCTCGTGGCCGCCCTTCTCTCCGGCGGCGGAGTAGACGCGGGTGACGTCGATGCTCTCCTCCAGGCTGAGCGGGGGAAGGATGGTCGGAAGACGTCGGGCCAGAAGGGTCTTGCCGCTCCCGGGCGGGCCGACCATCAGGACGTTATGGCCGCCTGCCGCCGCGATCTCCAGCGCGCGGATCGCCTGGCGCTGGCCCTTGACGTCACTGTAATCGACGGGATAGTCGATCTTAGCGGGGGCTGACCGGGTCAATTCGATCGGTCGGGCGGTCAGGTCTCCGTTGGCTAAGTAGACAGCTTCGAGCAGGTTGGCTACGCCGTAGACGTCCAGCCCCGGAACCACGGCGGCTTCGGCGGCGTTCTCGCGGGGGACGACGAGGCGTTTCATCCCCTTGTCGCGGCACATCAACGCCACGTTGACCGCCCCGTCCACAGGCCGTAGGTTGCCTTCCAGGCCAAGCTCGCCCATGAACACTGTCTCCTGGAGAAACCCAGCGGCGACTTGGTTGGTCAGGCAGAGAAGAGCCATCGCGACCGGGAGGTCGAGGGAGGGGCCTTCCTTCTTCAGGTCAGCGGGCGCCAGATTCACTACGACCCAGCCAGGGGGGAAGTCGAGGTCGGAGTTGCGCATGGCCGAACGGATGCGCTCCTCGCTTTCTTGCACCGCCTTGTCTGGTAGCCCGACCAAGATGTACCTGTTTGCGCCGGGATGGCGGTCTACTTCCACGACCACAGGTAACGCGTCGATCCCGACCAAGGTGGCGGCGTGGACGTGGGCGACCATGCGGCCCCTAGCTTAGCCCGTCGCGGCTTTGCCCGACCACATCGTCCACCTGACATTGAAAGGAGACACATCGTACGAACAAGATGTATAGTCGGGAAATGGTCATCGGACTCGTCGCGGCGTCAATGGCTCTCGCCCCGTTCCCCATCGTCGGACTCCAGGTAGCGGCTCCGTCTCGCGGTCGCGTGGACGATTTTTGCAAGTTCATCGGCACGGCGCTGAAGGACGGCGGTGTCAACACCTTGGTCATCTCCGTCGACGACAGCATGGAGATGCACCGCCGGCCCGAGATGTCGAACCCCGGAGCGTTGACTATCGCCGACGCCAAGAAGATCTCGGCGGCCTGTAAGGAGGCCGGTATCCAGGTGATCCCGGAGTTCAACTGCCTGGGGCACCAGTCGTGGGCAGCCAACACCGGTCTTCTCCTCAAGAAGCACCCAGAGTTCGACGAGACGCCGGGCAAGTACCCTGGAAACAAGGGGATCTATTGTCGGAGTTACTGCCCGAACGCGCCGGGGCTCCATGACGTGCTATTCGACATGTTGGACGACATCGCCGACGCTTTCGACGCCAAGGCCGTCCATTGCGGCATGGACGAGGTCTTCATATTGGCGGACAAGGACTGTTCCCGGTGCGCGGGCAAGCCGACCGCCGACCTCTTCGCCCAAGAAGTCACCAGGTTGCACGACCACTTGGCGAGCAAGGGCCGCCGGATGTGGATGTGGGGCGACCGGTTCTTGGACGGAAGGACGAACGGCCTCGGTGAATGGGAGGCGGCGACGAACCTGACCCATTCCGCCATCGACAAGGTGCCGAAGGACATCATGATCTGCGACTGGCACTATGAGAAGGCGGAGCCGACCCCCGTGTACTTCGCCATGCACGGGCTGGACGTGCTGGCTTGCCCCTGGCGGATAACCAAAGTAGCAGAAGGGAACGCGAAGCTGATCAACGACGTGCGGGCAGGAGCGAACGCCAAGATCGCCGGGCACCTTCAGGGCATGATGTGCACCTGCTGGAGTGGAGCGGATGCCTTCATGGACGCCTACAACGGCAAGACCAAGGGTGGTGAGGCCAATGGCAACGTCGCGACGTTCAAGGCCATGCTCGCGGCTGCGAAAGCGTCTTCGTAAGCCGTCATTGGGCCGCGCGGCGCGCTGTGAAGGCCAGGTTGTACATCCGCTTTTCTTCGTCGTCGGGCAAGGTGACCCGTTCTGCCTTGCCGTGGATGTCGAGGGGCCAACCTGTGCGCTTGTCGCACCGTAACTCACCCGCGAGAGACCAGCCGTAGTTCCCGACTTCGCTACCGGTGAACTTCAGCGTCATGCTGTCGTCGTCGATGGCTTCGACTGCGTAGCGCATTTGAAGTCTCGGGACGCCGTCTTGCTCATCGACTGTTGCCCAAGTTGAACCCCGACGGAGGGCGGCAGGGGGATATGAGACGTCAAACAGGCGCAACCATCGGCGCTTGGCGGAGTCTTGGTCGTTCAAGATCGTCCGCGCCATGACCTCGCCGCGCGAGTTGCGCACCTCTGTCCAGTGCTCTTCGTCGACCTTGCCGAGCTTGATCGTCTGGCCGTCGACCACCATGCCCAAGAGCTTCCGTGTCCCCGTGATGCGTTGGCCGTCGGACACGTAGCTCAGCTTCCAATCTTGTTTGGTCGTGACGTCGCTCTCTTTCGCGTCCGTATAGGTCATCTGGACGCTGTAGGTGACTGACTGCCCTTTGCTGAGCGACGGACGTGGGGCCGCGGACTGAGCGGCGACAACGAGGCAGACAAAGGCGACGGCGCTCATGGCTTGTCGTCTATGGGCTTCTCGTCGGGTCGACGGTAGCCCCGGCCCCGGCCTTCCGTCTCCAAACCGGTCGGCGAATCAAATCTGGCGTTCTTCCCAATCAGATCCGCACGCTGAGCTTCCAGGATGCGCATGCCTGTTTTGGCCTCTTGGCTCTTGGCATGTTGACGTGCGGCCTCCTGCCAAGGTTTCGCTGTGAACGCGACGCCGACGGCGGCGCCGACGATGATTGCGCTGAAAATCCCGATCCATCGTCTCATGTTGTTTGTCCCCTTCCGTGGGTGATCGCTAAGAGTCTACATCAAACGGTCTGGACGAGCACCATGTTCGTGTTGCCCGGCTTGCCTGCCGGGACCCCTGCGGTGACCACGACCAGGTCGCCGACCTTGAGTAGCTTATGACGCAGGAAGGAATCGACCGCGTTCGCGATGGCGTCGTCGGTGTTAGCCGGCGGTTGGGCCAAGACAGTCTCCACTCCCCAGACCAGGGCCAATTGCCGCTGCACGCGTTCGAGCCAGCAGGCACAGTAGACGGGCGCCTGGGGCCGGTACTTGCTGACGACACGCGGGGTGGCCCCGCTGGTAGAGGTCGTGACGATCGCCTTGGCCTTGAGGTTCTCGGCGATGTTGACTGCCGCATGGGCGACAGCGTCCGTGTGGTTCTCGCGGTTGACGACCAACGAGTCTTCTAGTTCATGGGGCAGGCTGACGGACGGGTCCGTCTTTTCGGCGATCCGCGCCATGACCTTGACAGCCTCGATCGGGTAGTTACCGGCGGCGGTCTCGCCGCTCAGCATCACGGCGTCGGTGCCATAGAGGATTGCCCCGGCCACGTCGGTGGCCTCCGCCCTTGTCGGGCGCGCGTTGACGACCATGCTCTCGAGCATTTGCGTGGCCGTGATGACAGGCTTGCCCGCCCGGTTGCACGCCCGGATGATGCGTCGTTGTGCGGCTGGCACGTCTTCGATGTCCATCTGGAGCCCAAGGTCCCCACGGGCGACCATGATCGCGTCGCTCAGCTTGATGATCTCGTCGAGGTCTTTCAGTGCGTCGCGCGTCTCTATCTTGGCGACAAGGTGGACGCTGGGGTCGAGCTTCTCGACGATCCTGCGGAGCTCCCGCATGTCGCTTGCCCGGCGGACGTAACTCAGGGCGATGAAATCGACGCCGAGCTTGGTCGCCTCTTCGATGTCCTTCAGGTCTTGGTCGGTGAGGCAAGGCACGTCAAAGGACTTTCCAACAAGGGTGACGCCTTGCCTACTCTTGACCTGGCCCCCGGTGACGACCTTGGCGTCAAAGACCTCGCCCTTCTTGACTCCGAGCTTGATCTCGACTTCGCCGTCCCCGAGGAGCACCCGGTCTCCTGCGGCCATGGCATCCCAGATCTCGCCCGCTGGGACAGGGATCGTCACGTCCCCATGTCCTACGGTGACAGATTGGCCAGGGATGAGGCTGGTGACGCCGCCGTCCATGGCGCCGATCCTGAACTTCGGGCCCTGGAGGTCGGCCAAGATGGCGACCCGACTACAAGGCGTGTCGCAGGCCCGCACCCAGTCGACCAGTTGGGCCTTGTCGACCCAGTCTCCGTGACTGCAGTTGAGCCGGGCGACGTTCATCCCCGCCTGGACGAGCTCCTTGATCTTCGTCTCGCTTGCCACCGCGGGGCCAAGGGTGCAAACGATCTTCGTCCGGCGTTTCATCGGTTCCTACGAGACAAGAGACGCGGGCGGCCGCTTCAATGCGTCACTTACTCTTCGGGCCACCGGGGAAGCACAGCCACGAACGTCGAGCCGCGCCCTGGGGACGAGCGGCCTTCGAGCCTCCCGCCGTGTGCCTCCAGCACCGTCCGCACGGAGTCCAGCCCGAAGCCGCTGCCTTCAATGCCAAGGCTGTCGTCGACGACCCTGCCCGCACCGTTCATGACCCGCTCCAATTGGATCTCCGACATCCCGATCCCCTCGTCGACGAAGGCGATCTGGATTTCGTTGTCGGTTGTGGACAGGTGGACTTTGACCGTCTTGTCCATCCCCGGCGAGTACTTGACGGCGTTTGACAAAAGGTTCTCCACCACCCGCCGGAGTTTGCGTTGGTCGGCCAGGACATGGAGTGGCTTGTCGGCCCCAAGCAGGGCGATGGTGTGGCCCCTGGCCCGGTCGGTCATCCGCTCGGCCATGACCGTCTTGTGGAGCATCTGGCTGAGGTCGAACATCGTGGTCTTGGGGGCCCAGGCGGCGCCGACCGGCTCCAAGATGTCCTTGATGTCTTCTAGCAGCCTGACGCAGGACTCCACGATGTTGTCCAGGAGTTCCTTGCGGGTCGCCGCGTCCTGCCAGACCTCGGGCAGTTCCAGGGTCTCGGCCGAGCCCTTGATGACCGCGATCGGGGTCTTCAGGTCGTGGACCAGGTTCTGGCGGACGGCGTCGTTGATCTTCTGCTGGCGTGAGATGTAGTTGACCAGGGCGGGGTACATCGCCAGACGGCTGGTGACTTGGGTGGCGGTTGTGAACAGCTTGACCGCGTCGTCGCCGATGACCCTGGGTTCCGCGTAACCGAGGAGGAGCCAACCCTTGCGCGAGTCTGGACGCTTCCAGCCAGTCGCCATAAAGCTACGGCAGGGGGCGCCCGAAAGCGAGGCGAGGCGGACGGCAAGCACGTTGTCGCAAACCCAAAAGGGCTCGTTGGACTCGACGAGGCTCGACTTGAGAGCGGAGTCGGAGTTCAACCGGTGGCCGACGACCTTGCCGAGGCGTCTGACGATCTCGTCGGTGTCCGTCCCTTCGGGAAGCTGATGGTTGGCGACGCCGCCCCAGGAGGGTGTGTAGGGGCTCTCCAGCGTCAGGAGGGACCAGTCGCCCTCCAGATCGTTCTCCAGCAACAGGAGGACGGAGTTGTAATCGCCGAACAGTTGGCGGAAATGACGCTCTGCGCTGACGAAAATCTCTCGTGAGTCGGCGCAGTCGCCAAGATCGCGTACAAGCTCCACCATGCGGGCGGCGGTCTGGACCACCGTCAGCCCAGCAGAATCATATGCGCCTTCAAATCCTGATCGAGCCAACTGAGAGCCACCGCGCCAAACAGGCGCTGAGACCTTAGTACCCTAATTTCCTCGCTCCGGACTCAAATTAGGGCTTGGTTCTTCGCCGCGTCGCGGACAATCGGGCCCAGCTTGTCTCTGACGTCCTTCACATCGAAGGTGACGGTCTGTCCGTGCAGATCCGTCGCATCGTACATGAGGTCTTCCAAGAGGCACTCCAGAAGCGTCTGCAACCGGCGCGCGCCCGTGTTACCGGCCTTGGCGTTGGCCTCGGTGGCAAGGTGGGCGATCTCGTCGAGGGCACCGCTGGTGAAGACCAGCTTTACCCCTTCGACAGAGACGAGCTTCTCGTACTGCCGGGTGAGCGCGTTCTGCGGTTCGCTGAGGATGCGACGGAAGTCTTCCTCTCCCAAGGTCTCGAGCATGACGCGGATCGGCAGACGGCCCTGAAGTTCTGGGATGAGGTCGCTCGGCTTGGACTCATGAAACGCTCCGGCGGCGATGAAGAGGATGTGGTCGGTGCGGATCGGTCCGAACTTGCTCGGGACGGTCGAGCCCTCGATGATTGGCAGCAGATCCCGTTGCACGCCCTCGCGACTGACGTCGGGGCCCGCGCCACCTGATTTCATCGCGATCTTGTCGATCTCGTCGAGGAAGATGATGCCGGTCTGTTCTGTCCGAAGAACCGCCTCCTTGACGACGCTGGTCTTGTCGAGCCGACGGTTGGCCTCCTGCTCAGTGAGGAGTTCGATGGCCTCCGCGACCGTCACCTTGCGGGTGACAAACTGGGTGCCTCCACGGCCCATGAGCTGGTTCATGTCGACGCCCATCTCCTCCATTCCCTGAGGCGTAAAGACTTGGAGAAACTGGTTGCCACCCGCTTCTTCCGTTTCGATCTCGATGACGTGGTCGTTCAGGGAGCCGCTCTCGACCTGGCGTCGGAACTCGGCCTGGCGGGCTTGGCGGGCTTCTTCGTCCTCTTCGGCGTCTTCGGGCGGTTGCTCTTCAGTGGTGTGGAACACGTGGCCGCCAAAGAAGCTCGTGCTGAAGTTCGTGGGGCGCGGCCCCGTGAGGATGTCGACGACCTGCTCGACGGCGGCCTGGTAAGCGTCGTCCCTGACCGCCTCCACCCGCTCGGACTCGACAAGGCGGACGGCCAGGGCGGCGAGGTCGCGTACCATGGACTCCACGTCGCGGCCGACGTATCCGACCTCTGTGAACTTGGTGGCCTCGACCTTGATAAACGGCGCGCGGGCTAGGTGGGCCAACCTCCGCGCGATCTCCGTCTTGCCGACGCCGGTCGGGCCGATCATCAAAATGTTCTTGGGCGTGATGTCGTCCCGTTCCTGGCGGGGGAGTTGTTGACGCCGCCACCGGTTGCGTAGGGCGACCGCCACCGCCCGCTTTGCCGCTTGCTGCCCGACGATGTATTTGTCGAGTTCGGCGACGGTCTGGGCAGGGGTCTGGGCTTCTACGGGCAGGGTCATGGCTTGAGACCGGTTGTACCTGGTGGGCTGGGGGGCGACGAGCCGAACGCCCGGACCGTCTCCGGGCGAGCGTCAGACCGACTTGGACCGCACGGCCGAGACAGCCTGGCGGACAACTTCGGCCGCATAGACGGCCTCTTCGGCCGTGTTCTCTTGTCCAAACGTGAAGCGCACCGATTCGCCGGCCTCGAGTTCGGTCCAGCCCATCGCCAGCAACACATGGCTGGGCTCGATGCTCCCGCTGCTGCAAGCCGCCCCCGCGCTGGCTTCGACGCCCATGCGGTCGAGTCGGATGAGAAGGGACTCGTTATCGACGCCTGGGAACCGGACGTGGGCGTGGCCGGGGAGCTTGACCGAAGACGCCGCCGTCACCTGTGCGAGTTCGACCAACTCCGTCAGGAACGCGTCTCGTGCGACCCGCTTCCGGAGCGCGATACCTTCGCTGTCGCTCTGGCACCAAGAAAGCGCTGCCGCCGCGCCCGCACACGCGGCGACGTCCTCGGTGCCCGCCCGCATCTCCCGTTCTTGGCCGCCCCCCAGGATCAGGGGCGAGAGTGGTGTGCCACCTCGGACGTAGAGGGCGCCGAATCCCTTCGGCCCCCCGAACTTGTGGGCGGCGAGGGAGAGGAGGTCCACCCCCAGGTCGTCCACTGACAAGGGTTCGGGGAAGGACTGGACGGCATCCGAGTGCACCAGCACGCCGTGCCCGTGGGCCAGGGTGGCGACGGCGGCCACGTCGTTGGTGGTGCCGACTTCGTTGTTAGCGCGCATGACGCTGACCGACAGGACGTCATCTCCCAACTTGGCGCGTAGGTCGTCAAGATCGACCGTGGCGTCTGGGAGGACTCGCACAATCTCGACCCGGTAGCCGAGCCGATCGAGGATTGGCGCGGTGTTGAGGACGGCGTGGTGTTCGGCTGCGCTGAAGAGGACGCGCCGTCGAGGGCCAGAGTGGGCCAAGGCGGCACCGACGACCGCGAGGTTGCACGCCTCTGTTCCCGATGAGCAGAAGACCAACTCCCCGAACAAGCACCCGAGCGCGGCACTGAACGTCTCACGGGCGAGATCGAGTGCGTCCTTGGCCCGCCGCCCGCTGGCATGGAGGGAACTTGCGTTCGCCGGGCGCCCGTCGAGCCACTCCTCCATCGCCGTCTGCGCCTGCGGCAACAGTGGTGTGGTGGCGGCGTGGTCGAGGAAGACCCTCCTCATATCATGTTGATGATGATGCCCATCATCAAGATCATCCCGTTGTGCACGCCGTGCAGGATCATTCCCGGGACGATCGAGCCTGTCCAGTAAGTGAGGTAGGCCATGAGCATGCCGAGCCCGGCGAGCGCCAGCCACAAGCCGGGGCCCTGCGGGTGGATCGAGGCGAACAGAAACCCGCTCGCGACCATCCCGATCCAGTGGTTGCCCGTCCGGGCGGTGATGGCAGGGAAGAGAAGGCCGCGAAAGCAAGTTTCTTCGATCACGGGGGCCAAAACGCTCGCGGTGAGCAGGAGGAGGCCGAGCTTCAAGGGGTTGGAAGTCGTGCTGATCTCGTTGGTCACCGGGTGGCTCGGCGTCGGGAGGAACCGCAACAAGAAGCTGGAGGCCATGATCGTGACGATCAGGACGGGGAAGTTGGCCATCCAGCCGGTGAGCGCGGCGGGAAGGTAGCCCTGCTTGGGCTTCTTGCCCCGCATGACCGTCCACGGGTCAGCCTGGCCGAAGATCGGCACGCGGAGCATCACGAAGACGCCGACGAGCACGACGGTCAGGGCGGCGACCTGGGTGTAGACCGGGTCGACCGGGAGGTCGACCATGGAAAAGACGGAACTGACTCCGATGAAACCGAGAAGGTAGACGGCCATGCGGAGCGCGAACCGGTCTCCCGCCGCCTTGGACATGAAAGCCACTGGCAGACCCTTGGGCCGGGCCCCGTTTTGGACGCCGACGAAGTGGAGCAGTAAGACGACCCCTCCGATCGCCGAGGCAACTACGGCGAATCCGGCCAAGAGGATCAGCCCGAGGACGGCGTTGCCGTTGGTCAGGCCCGCCCGAGCGTCCTTGGCCCCGGCCTTCTCCCTGGCCTGGGCCCGGATCAGACGGTCAAGGAAGTCGTCACCTTGGGGGGCCAGTTTGTCCGCAGCTTGTCCACTCAGGCTTTCCGACCCGTAGATTTCGGCCACGCGATTGTCTTGGCGGTCCTTGCTCTTGTTGAGCACCTCGAGGGCGCGTGGGTCGGGCTTCTCCTTTGCTTCCGTCTGCAGGGCGAGCAACAGCTTGGCGTCTTCGGTCGATAGCTTGTCCTTCCTTTTCAGGGAGTTGGCTTCTTCCTTGAGTTGATCCCTGATCTGGCCGCCTTGCTTCTGCAAAGGGGAAATGTCGGTCGTACTGTCTGCTTTCTTCGCTTCGCTCAGAATCTTTCCCAACAACTCTTGGAAGCCGACTTCAACCTTGAGTTGCATCAGGTCTAACTCAGGTTTTGCCTGGGCCTCGTGCTTAGGTCCGAAGTAGCTGGCCAGTGCGTTGTAAATCAGCAGGGAGAAGACGAAGGCGAGGAGCACCCATGTCCAGGGATTGGGCCGTGCCGACTGGAGGACGGGTGGTGGCAGGGGTTGTGCTTGGCCGTCGCTGTCTTCCGCCATCGCTCCCAACAATACTGGACGCGGGCGGCAGATCGTCGCTGACCGGCCCCTTGCGTGACCAAATGTCTACGTATAATAGAGCAGGATGGGCCAGACCCGCCTTCTGGGTTCGTTGACGGGCGACAAGCCGTTGCGGTGGTTGTTCCTTGACCTGAACAGCTACTTCGCCTCCGTCGAACAGGCGGAGCATCCGGAGTACCGGGGCAAGCCGATCGCGGTCGCCCCCACGCGGGGAGACACCGGGACGGTGATCGCGGCCAGTTACGAAGCCAAGAAGTTCGGCGTCAAGACCGGGGTCAAGACCGGCGAAGCCAGGCGGATGTGCCCGGAAATCACTTTTGTCTCGGCCACGCCGGCCCTATATGTGCACTACCACAAGCGGGTCCTCCAGGTGCTCGGCGACGTCTTGCCGATCGACCGGGTCTGCAGCATCGACGAGATGCGGTTCCGGCTGCTGGGGGAGGAACGGGCGCCCGGAGCGGCGAGAGAGATCGCGTTACGCATGAAGGTGGTCCTGCGCGAACAGGTTTCCCCCTGGGTGACGGCGAGCATCGGCGTCGCGCCGAACGCCTTCCTTGCCAAGGTCGCCACCGACATGATGAAGCCGGACGGCCTGGTCGTCTTGCAGGAGGAAGATTTGCCCGACCGGTTGCGGGGCATGCCCCTGACAGAGTTTCCCGGCATCAACCGACGGATGGAGGCGCGGCTCATGGCGGCGGGCATGTTCAGGTCAGACGACTTGCTGGACGCCAGCAAGGAGGACATCGTCCGCGCGTTCGGAGGGCCAGCCGCCGAGACGTGGTGGTACCTCCTGCGGGGCTTTGACCTCGACTACACCAACGAAAGCAACAAGAGCCTGGGGCACTCCCACGTCTTGCCGCCCGACATGCGGACCGACGCGGGCGCAAGGGCGGTGTTGCTGCGCCTGACCCACAAGGCGTGCGCGCGCCTGCGCCAGAACAAGCTGTGGGCGACACGGGTGAGCCTGTACGTGCAGGGTAGAGAGGACTGGCACGCCGAGAGCCGGCTCCCGCCGACCCAAGACGCGATCACCGTGCAAGACCGTCTGATGGAGCTATGGAGGGACCGGGCCTTCAGCAAACCGTTGCAGGTCGGGGTGACGTTCACCGGCCTGCGGCCCGGGCCGCAGGTGACGCCGTCGCTATTCGACGACACGGTGGCCGGATCCAACCTCGGCCACGCTGTGGATGCGATGAACCAGAAGTTTGGGAAGAACACCGTCTACTTGGCCGGTCTCCACGAGGCCCGGGACACGGCGACCGAGAAGATCGCGTTCAACAAGACCTGGCTGTTCGAAGAGGGCAAGGACGACCATGCTTGGCCAGACACATTCCGTGGCCACCCTGAGAACCTGCCGGGAAACGAGAGTTAGGTCTGGTCACGGAGAGTGTCTAAGCACATTCTTGGGGTGCACACGAACACCCCTGAAATGACCTGTCCGTAGAGGTTCCCAAAGTGCGACCGGTCGCCAGTGACGAGGTGGCTGCACCCGCTCCCGACTGCGGCCTCGATGACGTGGACGTCCTTCGAGGGTAAACCGTGACTTTGCACTGTAGCCGTAGCCACGCTCACTTCGACCCTGCTAACAAGTATTTCAAGCCGAGCGAGCGCGGCGCCCGATTCTGACCGGAGATTTCGACGTGCTTCTTCGACCACCAGTGGAGAGACAACGAGGACAGTGTTCGGCAATTGCCAAAGCTCTAGCAGACTGCTTGCCTCGCTATACGCAGCGGAAAAGAGGATGTTGGCATCAAGGAATAGCCTCATTCAGTCTATCGATTGCGGATGTGAAACCTGGGAACCTGACTCACCTGGGTCGCAGATGTGGCACCGAGTCGGGATCGATCCCCCACGATGAGACGACCTCGCGGGTAGCTAGGTAGTCAGTCTGGTTGAGTGCATTGTTCAACAGAAACTCGGCCCTCCGAGCCGGAGTGTATGTCTCCACGGGCGTCAATTCGGCCGGCCTGATAAGGATCCCGTCCACCGTGCTTTCAACGATGACGTAGGAACCCTCTTCCAGCCCAAAGAGTCGTCGAAGGGCTGCCGGAATGGTGAGGACACCCCGTTTGCCGATTCTTCCTGATTCTATGAAAGTCTGCATGCCTGATAATCAGATCACAATTGTCCCTGAAAGGTTCCGACTTCTTCAAGGCCAAGGTCCCGGCGACGCACCCGACCGGGCCTGTACCCGGTAGAAGGCCCCAAGCCGTGGACATCGCCGACATCCGGGGGCTCACCGTCCGTTACGGGAGCTTCGTCGCCCTGCAGGACTTCACGTGCCGCCTGCAGGAGGGCTGCACGGGGCTGCTCGGGCCGAACGGCGCCGGGAAGACGACGTTCCTCAAGACGATGCTCGGCCTGGTCGACGCTGCCTCGGGGGGCGGGCAGGTCTTCGGCCAAGACATCGTCCGCGACGGGCCGCGCATCCGGCAACTGGTCGGCTATATGCCGGAGCAGGACTGCCACATACCGGGCATGTCGGCGGTCGAATTCGTCGCCTACGTCGGGGAGTTGGCCGGCCTACCGCCCAGCCAGTCCCTTCGCCGCTCGCACGAGGTTCTGGAGTACTGCGGCCTGGGTGAGGCGAGGTATCGCCAGGTGGACACGTATTCGACCGGAATGAAGCAGCGGATCAAGTTAGCCCAGGCGCTGGTCCACGGCCCGAAGCTGCTGCTGCTGGACGAACCGACAAACGGTTTGGACCCGAGGGGGCGCGAAGACATGCTCGACCTCGTGCGGTCCGTGTCCCACGGCAAGGGGTTGAGCGTCCTGGTCTGCAGCCACCTGCTCAAGGACATTGAGCGCACCTGCGACCAAGTGGTCGTGCTCTTAGGCGGCAGGCTCCGGGCCCAGGGGACGATGCGCGACCTCAAGTCCATCCCCGGCCAACCGATGGACGTCGAGCTTCGCGGGCCGTCGAACGAGTTCGTCATGGCCGCGGCGGGGTTCGGGCTGAAACTGCTTGCCGAAGAGCGCCATACCTACCGTCTGCAGGGAGAGGGGACCCCGAGGGAGGTCGCGAGGAGCGTGTTTGATGCCGCGCGGCTCGCCAAGGTCCAGGTGAGAAGGATGGCGGTGGCCGAGAAGTCCCTGGAGGACGCGTTCTTGGAGGCGATCGATGGCTGACCAGGCGCCCATCGCCGACCTGAGCTACCGGAACTACACCGGCCAGCTCGAACCGCCGTCCAGGCGGTGGAGGGTGATCGCCAGGCACGAGATTTCACGGGCCTTCAAGATCAAGTCGTTCTGGGTGCTGACTGCCGCGTCGGCTTGGTACTACGGGATCATCGTCGCCTGGATGTACATGATGGACCAGGTGGTCGGGTTCTTCCCACGGGAGGTCATCGACCGGTTCTTCAGCCAGGTCGTGTGGCACGACCTCCTGTTGAACGGGCTGGTCGCCGGGCAGTTGATGTGGATGGCGCTCGGCCTGATCCTGGGGGCAGGGACCATCGCGAACGACAACCAGACGAACGCCCTGCTCGTCTACTTGAGCAAGCCGGTCACGAAGACGGACTACCTGGTCGGTAAGTTCGTCGGCTTGTTCGTCCCCATCTTGCTTTCCATGGCGATCCCCACCGGCCTGTTCCTGCTGTACGGGTCACTGAACTGGCGCGGCCACGGATTCCTGACCGACGACCCCTGGATGATCCCCAAGGCGCTCGTCGTCCTTCCCGCCGTCGCGGGCTTTCAGACCGCCTTGCTCATCGGGTTCAGTTCGCTGGCCAAGAGCGGTCGTGTGGCGGGGGCGGTGTACGCGGGCTTTTACTTCATCATCAAGTTCTTCGTCGGCCTCCTGTCGGCTGTGGGCCGGTTCGACGCCCTGCCGGAGGCCCTGAAGCCGGTGGCGGAGAAGATCTCGTATCTCTCCTTCGACGGCCTACCCTACGGGTTTGCCAAGTTCTTGTACGGGACCGACGGGTCGCCGTTCTGGATCATCCGGCAACACTCGGAGCACGTCGTCGCCAGGCCGCCTATGATGCTGGTCGTCCCCCTGATCGTCGGCGTCTCGGCCCTGGCCCTCAGCGTAGCGTGGAGCCGCATCCGCGCGGTGGAGGTGGTCAAGTGATCGAATTGACTAACGCCTCGCGCTGGTACGGGCAAGTGATCGGGCTGAACGACGTCACTGCAACGGTCGGCCCGGGGGTGACCGCGATGCTCGGCCAGAACGGCGCCGGTAAGACGACCATGATGCGTCTGATCACCGGCCAATTGCGCCCGACGACCGGCGAGGTGCGGGTGTTCGGGATGGACCCGTTCGCCAACGTCGAGGTCTTCAAGCGGCTCGGCTACTGTCCGGACATCGACAGCTTTCCAGAGCACCTGAGCGGGCGCGAGTTCGTCTTCCGTATGGCCAGGCTGATGGACATTGACACCAAGGTCGCCAAGAGGCGGACTGAAGAGACCCTGGAGGAGGTCGGCATGGCCGACCGGGCCGACCGTCCGCTGCAAGGCTACAGCAAGGGCATGCGCCAACGGATCAAGCTCGCCCAAGCGATGCTCCACGATCCCGACGTCCTCCTCCTCGACGAGCCGCTCAACGGTCTCGACCCGGTGGGTCGGCGAGAGCTGATGGGTGTGCTCCACCGTCTGGCCGGGCAGGGCAAGTCGGTGCTCGTCAGCAGCCACATCCTGTTTGAGGTCGAGCAAATGACGCGGTCGATCATCGTCCTCCACCGGGGCCGATTGTTGGCCAACGGCGACTTACAGGTCATCCGCGACCTCATCGACCGTCACCCTCACAGGATCAAGCTGCACACGAGCGAGCCGCGCCGCCTTGCGGCGAGGTTGGCCGGGATCCCCGCCGTACTGACCGTCCAGATCGAAGAAGAGCTTGGGCTCGTCGAGGTCCAGACCCGCCAACCCGACACGTTTTATGACTCCCTCCCAGACCTTGTATTGACAGAGGGCATCGACCTCTATGGGTTCGACAGCCCCGACAACAACCTAGACGCCGTGTTCCATTACCTGGTGGAGGCCTGATAGATGTTGGGCGTCGTTTTCACAAGTAGCCTCCGCGACTTTCTCCGGCCCTCCCGGGTCGTGATCTGGGTGGTCGTGTCGGTCGTCGTCGGCTTGATCAGCCGGGTCTGGATCCGGATGGGTAGCGTCGGCGACCTGGACGTCGCCTTCGGCCAGATCGTTACCGACGTGGTCTTCCGGTTCGTGGCCCTGGCGGCCGCCCTGTTCGTCCCGATGGTGCTGAGCCAGGAGGTCGCGCAGAAGACGATAATCTACTGGCTGACCCGGGCTGTCCCCCGGCCTGTCATGTTGGTCGGGAGAACCTTGGCAGCGTTCGCGGCGACCTCCTTCGTGGGTGTGGTCGTCGCCGTGTGTGTCGGCGTCGGGGTGCTCGGCCCTGGGTTTCTTGGGCACAGCACCTTCCTTCCGGACCTGTTTCTGACCGTGGTCGGCGCGGCGGCCTATTGCGCGATCTTTGTCATGATCAGCCTGCTAGTGAACAAGGCCCTGGTGTGGTGCCTCTTGTTCGCGTTCGGGTGGGAGACGTTCGTCCCGAACATGCCCGGCATGGCCGCGCTCGCCGTGCACACGCATTTGGCCAACCTGCAGGCGGACACCAAGCCTTCTCCCGCTACGGATGAGTTCTCTGACGCGGTCCAGAGGCTTGTGGCCGTCGATGTGGCGCCAGCCGTCTCGTGGGCGGTGCTGATCGGCACGGCGCTGGTCGTCATGGCCTTGGCCTGCTGGTGGTTCTCCCGGAAGGAGTTCGCGCCGCGAGAAGACGCCGAATAGGGCTTGACCGGGCCTGGGCTCGGGCGCTTGGAAGGAGGTCCGGTACATTCACCGCGACATGTCCGAGACCACGTTGGTCCTCATCAAACCGGGTGGAGTGACCCGGAACCTGATCGGGGAGATCACCCGCCGCATCGAAGCCCGCGACCTGAAGGTCGTCGGCCTCAAGCTAATCGCCGCCGACCGCAAGACGGTGGAAGAGCACTACGCCGAACACCGCGAACGGCCGTTCTTCGGTTCGGTCGTCGACTACCTCTGTAGCGGGCCTGTGGTCGCCATGGCGGTGCAAGGCACGAACGCGGTGAAGTCGATCCGTGCGATGATGGGCGCGACGAACCCGGTCGAGGCTCTTCCGGGCACGGTCAGAGGAGACTTCGCCCTATCGATCGACGACAACCTGACCCACAGTTCCAGCGACCCCGAGGCCGCCGCCCGCGAGCTTGGCCTCTGGTTCCCAGAAGGCACCGTCGGCTGAGCCGGAGTTTCCAGAGCGGCAAACTTAGGCTCTCATTTCGATCGACCTTGGCGAGATGGCCCCATAATGGGGCCATGCTCCTGCCCTTGGCCGCATTGGTGATGATGCCGACGGACACTCCTCCCGCGCCAGTGGGGCCGACGCCAAGTCCGAGGCAACTCAGCTGGCAGAAGCTTGGTTACTACGCCTTTGTCCACTTCGGACCGAACACGTTCACGGGCAACGAGTGGGGGAGCGGCAAGGAACCGACAGAGGTCTTCGACCCCAAGAAGCTGGACTGTGGCCAGTGGTGCCGGACTTTCAAGGCGGCCGGGATGAAGATGGTCATCATCACAGCCAAGCACCATGACGGATTCTGCCTCTGGCCCAGCAAGTACTCCACCCACACTGTCGCCCAGTCCCCTTGGAAGAACGGTAAGGGCGACGTGTTGAGGGAACTGAGCCGGGCGTGCAAGGAATACGGCCTCAAGTTCGGGGTCTATCTGTCGCCTTGGGACCGCAACCACCCGGCCTACGGCACGCCAGCCTACAACGACACGTTCAAACACATGCTCGGCGAGGTGCTGGGCAACTATGGGCCCGTGTCGGAAGTGTGGTTCGACGGGGCCAACGGCGAGGGCCCGAACGGAAAGAGGCAAGTCTACGACTGGCCCGGTTTCATCTCCGTCGTCCGCAAGCTCCAGCCGAACGCGGTCATCTTCAGCGACGCCGGGCCGGATATCCGCTGGGTGGGCAACGAGGCCGGTCACAGCGCGCCGACGTGTTGGTCGCTGCTCGACCGGGACAAGTTCGTCCCCGGCGACTCGAAGGCTGACCAACTGACCCAGGGGCATCAAGACGGCACCCACTGGGTGCCGCCCGAGTGTGATGTCAGCATCCGCCGGGGTTGGTTCTGGCGCGCGAGCGAGGACAACACGGTCAAGCCGCCGGCGACGCTGTTCGACCTCTACATGAGGAGCGTCGGGCAGAACGGTTCGTTGCTCTTGAATGTGCCCGCCGACACCGACGGCCTGATCAGCGACGTCGACAGAAAGGCACTGATGGGGTTCAAGTCGATGCGGGACGAGGCGTTCGCCACCCCTCTGGCCAAACGGGCCAAGGTAGCGGCCAGTAGCATCAGGGGTGCGAAGTTCGCCTCTGGGAACGCGGTGCTCGGGACCGGGAAGTATTGGGTTCCCGCCGAAAGCGACAAGTCCCCGGTCGTCACCCTCACTTGGACAAAGGCCCACAATCTTGGGATCCTTGACCTACGGGAGCACATCGCGCTCGGCCAAAGGGTGGAGCAGTTTATGGTCGAGGCGCGCGAGAATGGCACCTGGACCGCCGTCGCGACTGGGACGACAGTCGGCAACCGGCGCCTGGTCGACCTGAAGAAGGTACGGGCTGACGGCTTGCGTGTGACGTTCAACCAGGCAAAAGGGCCGGTCTGTCTGGCTACAATCGAAGTGTACGAGGCAGTCCCCTGATGACGACACTTGCTTTGGCCGCGGTGCTCCTTTCCGCCCATACCGTCCCCGTTACGACCGTGGCCCCTGTCGCGGCGAAGGAGACGCCTGCCAAGAAGGCCAAGCGCATGGCTTGGTTCAAAGAGGCCCGGTTCGGTCTGTTCCTCCACTGGGGCTTGTATTCCGTGCTTGAGGGAGAGTGGAAGGGCAGCAAGGGGCATGCGGAATGGATTCGCAATACCGCCCACATCCCGATCAACGAGTACGACCAACTGGTCCACCGGTTCGACCCGGTCAAGTTCGACCCGGACGCCTGGTGTGAGATGGCCAAAGCGGCGGGGATGAAGTACATCGTGCTGACCACCAAGCACCACGACGGCTTCAACATGTTCGCCAGCAAGTACACCGACTTCAATGTGATGAACACGCCGTACGGCAAGGACATCACGCGGCAGCTCGCTGAGGCGTGCAAACGACACGGCTTGAAGATGTGCTTCTACCACTCCATCATGGACTGGCACCATCCCGACTATCTGCCCCGCAGGGATTGGGAGACCGACCGTCCGACAGAGGGCGCCGATTTCGACCGGTTCGTCAAGTATTTGCGCAACGACCTCACCCAATTGCTCACCGATTACGGCCCCGTCGGCATCATGTGGTTCGACGGTGAATGGGAAAAGACTTGGAACCACAAGTACGGCCAGGCGCTCTACGACCTCTGCCGCAAGCTCCAGCCCAACGTGATCGTCAACAACCGGGTAGACATCGGGCGCGGCGGCATGGGAGGCATGTCGGACGCCCAGTTCGCGGGCGACTACGGTACTCCCGAACAGGAGGTTCCCGCCGAGGGCATCCCAGGCGTCGATTGGGAGTCGTGCATCACGATGAACAACAACTGGGGATACAACGCTGAGGACAAGAACTTCAAGTCCTCGAAGGACTTGATCCATATGTTGGTCGACGTGGTCAGCAAAGGCGGCAACTTGCTCCTGAACATCGGACCCAAACCTGATGGGACTTGGCCGCAGGAATCTATCGACCGTATGCACGACATGGCGGCGTGGATGAAGGTGAACGAGCAGTCCATCCACGGGACAGACGCCTCGCCGTTTGGTTCTGTGCCTTTCGGGCGCGTCACTTGCAAGCCGGGCAAGCTGTACTTGCACGTCTTCGACTGGCCCGCCGACGGGAAGATCCGCCTGATGGGGATGGAGAACCGAGTCTCTTCGGCGCGGCTGTTGGGCGGCGGGTCGGTGTCCGTCGCCTCGACCCGAGGTTCGACAGAAAAGATCCTGACCTTGCCGTCGCGGCACGCTGACTCTCTGTGCCCGGTGATTGAGGTGGTCGTCAGTGGCTCGCTCAAGGTGCACCCGGCACCGAAGGTGACGCCTGAGGCGGACGCCTTCGCGGACCAAACAACCGTGACCGTGACCCCGGCTCACGGCGATCCGTCGATGGAGTGGGTGGTTCAAGTACGTGACGCTTCCGCAAAGGTCATTTCGACGAGCACCCTGAGGTCAGGCGGCTCGGTCACCTTGAAAGACACCGGGTGGGTGTCGGCCTATGGTGTTCGTGACGGCCGTCGCATGACCGATTCGACGTGGGTGAAGGTGCGGAAGCTGGCTCTCACGCCTGCGACCAAGACCGCGCCTATGAGCGAAGGGCTCTACCAAGACGTCTATTCGGGCTCGTTCGACACCGTGCCGGACTTCACGAAGCTGCACGCTGAAGAAGGCGGCCCCGTCAAAGCCATAGACCTGTCCACCATCGGCAAACGGGAGGGCGTCGGACTCTGGTTCCGAGGCTTTGTCAACGCCCCGGAGACCGGGCTCTACACGTTTAGGTTGACCTCTGACGATGGATCCAGGCTGACGATCGATGACCAGCCGGTCGTCGACAACGACGGACTGCACGGCTCCACATTCAAGACGGGCCAGCTGTTACTGGAGAAGGGCTGGCATAAGTTCGACCTGGGTTGGTTCAACCGGACGGGTGGTCAAGACCTAAAGCTGGAGTGGGCTTTTGGGAGGGGTAAGTTCACGCTGATCCCAGGAAGTGCGATGGGCAATTCACTATGACGGCTCCATTGGCATCCGAAAATTAACATCTGGAAATCAGCCTGATTTGCATTTTCCTCGCATTATTGCGGGGGAATCGGGCTTGGGCCCGGCTGCACGGTAGGTTAGAATGATTCCGTCAGTCGGCTACAGTCCGCCTTGACATTGAGAGGATCATGAAACTGAATCGAATCCTGGTTTTGGCGGCGGTCAGCGCCGTCGCGGTCAGCGCTCACGCGTTCACGATCGACGTGGTGTCCATCGGTGTCGCGCCGAACACCCTCCCGAACATCAACTTCACCGAAAACGTCGTTTTTCAGACCGCTTCAATCGCGGTGCCGGTCTTTACGACCAACAATTGGTACGCTGTCAACAACGTGCCGCCAGTATCCGGCGCCGGCCTCTTTGATGACGGCGCAGGTAACTCCCTTGCATACAACTTGACCATTGATTCGGCCAGCACGAACCAAGGCATGGTCTCCGGATCAGGTACTTGGGATTACACCGGGGGCACCGGCGCCTATGCCGGTCTGGCCGGTGGTGGCACGTTTGGTTTCTCGATCCAGACCACGACAGACGCTTCGTACTCGACCTGGGTCGGCCAGTTGAACGCAGTGCCGGAGCCGACTTCCATGGGTCTCTTGGGCTTGGGTGCGCTGGCCCTCGTCCGTCGCCGCAGGAAGTAAGTTAGCCTCGACCCAACGGAGGGTTCGATTAGTGGAAATGGCCGCCCATAGAGGGCGGCCACTTCCATTTTTGAGCCTGGTAGCCTTCAGCGGCGATGCCCCACCTCCAACTGGAAGTCACCTCGAACCTGGTCGAGTCAGAAGACCTGAAGCCAGTTCTGGATGAGCTCGCCCGTCTGATGGGCGAGATGGAGTCCGTCGACCCGGAGGCGGTCAAGGCCTATGCGAACGTTCGGCGACACTGGTCGATGGGTGAGGGAGCTACCCCTGGCTTTGTCCATCTGACCATTTGCGTCCTTTCGGGCCGCTCTTTGGACCTCCGTTCCCGAATGGCCGACCGCCTTTATGGTTCTTTGAAAAACCACTTTTCCCGTTCTTTGGATGCCAGCCTGGCTTCCCTGACCCTTGAGGTCCGCGAGATGGACCGGGCGACTTACCGGAAGGGTTGAACTTTCGCGACCTGGGCTGGTCGCCTCCACCGCCTTGCGGGCGGTCGCCGCGGTCCTGCCAAGGGCGGTGAGGCCGGTCGCCTTGAGGTCTGTCGCCGCGATCCTGCCACGGGCGGTGCGGCCTGTCGCCCTGTGGGCGGT
>CAYVHL010000007.1:0-71797 GCA_964451255.1 uncultured Fimbriimonadaceae bacterium | reverse complement strand
CGTCCCGGTTCTGCCAGGGACGGTGTGGGCGGTCGCCTTGTGGCCTGTCGTCCCGGTTCTGCCAGGGACGGTGTGGCCTGTCGCCTTGCGGGCGGTCGTCCCGGTTCTGCCAGGGACGGTGTGGGCGGTCGCCTTGTGGCCTGTCGTCCCGATTCTGCCAGGGGCGATGGGGCCCGTCGCCTTGCGGGCGGTCGTCCCGGTTCTGCCAGGGACGGTGCGGCCGGTCACCCTGCGGTCGGTCGTCCCGGTTCTGCCAAGGGCGATGGGGTCGATCACCTTGCGGTCGGTCGCCGCGATCCTGCCACGGGCGGTGTGGCCGGTCACCCTGCGGACGGTTCCGATCCTGATATCGTCGATCACCGTAGGGGCGGCTCCCGCCGTCTTCACGCTCTGGGCGGTTTCGAGACCGCTCGTCTCGCTCAGGTGCCGGGCCTTCGACATGGCCGGGGGCCTCTCGGTCGCCGATCCTGCCTCGAGGTCGGTCGAAGCGAGTCGGTCGGTCAGAGATCTCCCTGACGATGGCGGCGCCGGTCACAAAGGCGTCGGTCAGGTCAAGGGCGAACTCCCAAACATTGGATTTACCGTCCTTCCATACCAGCGACGAATGCTTGTCGACCGTGACAGGCAGGGCCGAGTTCCAGGCCAGGTCCATCGCCTCGGCCAATTGCCAGGGCCGTCGTTCACCGTCGGCCTTGTAGGCGACTTCCACGACGAACATACGCGTCGCCGAGCCCGGCTTCAGCACCTTGACGTTTGCTCCGGCGAAGACTTGGTTGGCGATGTCGGTGAGCAGAGCCAGCCACTCTGATCTTTCGTCCCCGCCGATCGCGGGGACGCGGGCCACCAAGCGGCGGCGGAATGCGTCGAACTGGTCGCTGTCGCGGGCCAGCCTTTCAGCCCTTTCGCGTCGGCCCATGTTAGACCAAGACTCCTGCGCGGCGCTTGAGCGCGGCGGCGACGAGGCCCTTGAAGAGCGGATGCGGGCGGTTGGGCCGGCTCTTGAACTCGGGATGGGCTTGAGTGGCGATGAAATACGGGTGTGTGGGCAATTCGATCATTTCGACGAGCCGGTAGTCGGGCGAGACGCCGCTGACGACCATCCCGTGCTTGATAAGGATCTCTCTGAAGTCGTTGTTCACTTCAAAGCGATGGCGGTGACGGTCGAAGATAGGTGACTTTCCAAATAGGTCATACGCCAGAGTGCCGCTGGCGATATTGCACGGGTAGGACCCGAGCCGCATCGTCCCGCCCTTGTGCGTGGCGTCGCTTTGGTTCGGGAGGTAGTGGACGACCGGATAGTCGGTCGGGTACCGCTCTTGGAACTCGGTGCTGTTGGCCCCTTCCAATCCGACCACGTTTCTGGCGAACTCGATGATGGCCATCTGGAGGCCCAGGCAGATGCCCAGGAACGGGATGCCTTGCTCCCGCACGTGCTGCATCGCCTTGATCTTGCCTTCAACACCTCGGTCACCGAAGCCGGGAGCGACGATGACACCGTCGATCTTGCCGAAGACCTCAGCGAAATCGACGGCTTCCTCCAAGGTGTCGCTGGCAATCCATTCGATCTCTACACTTGCGTTGTTAGGGATGCCCGCGTGCACCAGGGCTTCGGCGATGGACTTGTAGGCATCGCCGTTCTGGGTGTACTTGCCGACGACACCGATGCGCGTCGTCGCCTTCGGGTTTTTCAGGACATCGACGATCCCTTCCCACTCCTTGTTGTCTGCAGACCTGGGATCGAGGTGGAGCCGCTCCATGACAAGCTCCCCTAGACCGAGGCGGTCATAGATCAGCGGCACCTCGTAGATCGTCTCCGCGTTCTGGCTCTCGATTACGGCCTCCTTGGGCACGTCGCAAAACAGACTGATCTTTTCCTTGGTCTCGTCCTCCATGGGGTCTTCGCAACGGCAGACGAGGATGTCCGGCGAAATTCCGATCTCCCGAAGGTTGATGACGCTGTGCTGGGTGGGTTTCGTCTTGACCTCGCGCCAGGGGCCGACCGTTGGGACGAGGGTGACGTGGACGAAAAGCGTGTTCTCCTTGCCCAGGTCTTTGCGCATCTGGCGGATCGCCTCCATAAACGGCAGGGACTCGATGTCGCCGACCGTGCCGCCGATCTCGACCAAGACGATGTCGGCTTCAAGCTGCCGCCCGGCGTCGATGATCTGCCTTTTGATCTCGTTGGTGACATGGGGGATGACCTGGACAGTCGCACCGAGGTAGTCACCCTTGCGCTCCGCCTCGATGACGTTCCTATAGACCTTGCCGGTAGTCACGCTGCTCGCGCTGGAGCAGGAGACGTCAAGAAACCTCTCGTAGTGGCCAAGGTCCAGATCGGTCTCGGTGCCGTCGTCAGTGACAAAGACCTCGCCGTGTTGGAAAGGGTTCATGGTGCCCGCGTCGACGTTGATGTAGGGATCGAGCTTCACCGGGGCGACGGTGTAGCCACGGTTGCGCAAGAGGCGGCCCAGGCTGGCGCTCGTGATGCCCTTCCCGATAGAGCTGACGACGCCGCCGGTCACAAAAATGTATTTGGTCATGCGCACATCCCTGTCCTTGACACGACGGCCCAGCAGGGAAAGGCGCGGCGGGTCTCAGGGATTATACATGAACGGCGCCAGGCCCACAAGGCACGACCGCCGCAGGGCCTGGAAGGTGAATTGACCCATATTGACGCTCCATATCGCCATTGAGGAGGGAGAATATTCTTGGCTCGTGAAACGAGGGCCAGAGAGCTTCCAAGAGAAAGAGCTAGGAACAGAAAGCGCGATGCGGCCCATAAGGGCCGCAATGAAACCTCCCTTCAGGCCGGGCGCATCGAACACCCGGCCTGTTTTTTCGAGGGGAGATCAGCCGTTTCCGGCTTCCTTCTCCAACTTGGCCTTAGCTTCTTTGAGCGCGGTGACCAAGCCTTCGTTGTCCTTGTACTCGGACTTGGGCAGCAAGACCTCAAGCTTCTTGGCGATCGCAAGGCCCTTCTTGGCCTGGTGCGCCTGATCGTAGACGTTCATCGCGTACCAGTTCACGATGAAATTGTCTGCACCTTTCTTCAAGGCGATCTCGACGACCTCGCAAGCCAAGTCCTTTGACTGCTTTGTCGCCTTCTTGTCGGCGGCAAGCTGCATGGCCGTCGAGGCCACCTGTTGTAACTTGTCCTCGCCACCGGAGGCCCACTCGGTCATGGTCTTCTTGAACTTAGCGGGATCGTCGGTTGCGAGCCACATCGTGCGCACGCCTTCCGTTTCTTCTTTACCGATGTTGTAGTCTTTTTCGGCCTTGTCCAGAGCGGCCTTAGCCTCTGCCACCTTGCCTTCATCGTGGAGCTTGTCGGCTTCCGCGATCGCCTTTTGGACAGCTATCTCCTTACGGTTGGCCTCGTTTTTGGCATCGAAGTCCTTCTTGAACGCCGCATCGTCAAAGGTTCCGGCGACGACTTCGTCGAGCGGCTTCTCGATCTCCATCGGGTGACCGATCCATCGGATCTTCGAATCCTGCACGATGAACGCGGTCGGGATGCCCCTCTGGCCAGCGGCGGCCATCCAAGACTCGGCCATGCCGTCGGTGTTGCCGCCGTAGGCGACGTTGTAGTCCATCTTGTCGCCCATCTTTTCGACGAACTTGTTGACTTCGGTTCCGTCCTCCCAGATGCTGACGCCGACGAACGTGACGTCCTTGTGCTTGTGGGCGACTTCGGTCAGGTGGGGGATGCTCTGGATGCACGGGCCGCACCAGGTGGCCCAGAACTCGACCACATAGGTCTTACCAGCGTCAAAAGCCTTGACTTCGTGTCCCTTGACCCATTCCTTCACTTGGATGGAAGGGGCCTTCGAACCAGGAGAGAGATCCTCGGCGAGTGCCATGGAAACGGTCGCCAAGGAAGCCACGACCAACATGAGGCGAGCAAAAGTCCGCATGGCGATATTGTACGGCAACCCTGCACAAATACATAGCCAATAGGGACGCAAACCCTAGCTACGGGTCTTTCGTTACGGCTAAGGCAGGTCGTGGCCCATCTTTTCGCGCTTCGTCTTCAGATAGCGCTCGCTGTACGGCGTGGGGTCGGCCACGATCGGGACGGTCTCGACGATCTCCAGCCCGAACCCCTGTAAGCCCGCCCGCTTGGCCGGATTGTTTGAGATGAGGCGCATCTTACGGACGCCGAGGTCGAGCAACACTTGGGAACCCAGTCCGTAGTCTCGTAAGTCAGGTTTGAACCCGAGCGCCTCGTTCGCCTCGACCGTGTCAAGCCCGTTGTCTTGTAGCTCATAGGCCCGCAACTTGTTGAGGATCCCGATCCCTCGTCCCTCCTGGGCGATATAGAGGACGACACCCCGCCCCTCCGACTCGATCATGTCCAACGCCATCGAGAGTTGGTCGCCGCAATCACATCGGAGCGAGCCAAGGATGTCGCCCGTCAAGCAGCTGCTGTGCACACGGACGAGGGTCGGCTCGTCGGGGGCTGGGATTCCCTTGACGATCGCAAGGAACGGGTTCGGATCGACGTCGGTCTCGTAGGCATACAACTGGAACTGACCGTGCTTGGTCGGGAAATGAATCGGCCCTGCTACCCGGTGGACCAGCCTCTCCGTCCGGCGGCGGAAGGCGATCAGGTCGGCGATGGTGATGATATGCAGGCCGTTTCGCCTTGCATATTCCTCGAGACCGCTGCCAAGCCGTAGCATCTCGCCGTCGTCGCCGATGATCTCGACCCCGACGGCGGCTTGCTGGAGCCCGGCCAGACGACAGAGGTCGGTGCTCGCTTCTGTGTGGCCCGCGCGCCTGAGGACACCGCCTTTTTCCGCCCTGAGGACGAGCATGTGGCCGGGCCGCATCAGGTCGTCGGGCTTAGCGGCCGGGTCGCAGAAGACGGCGACCGTCTTGGCCCGGTCGCCCGCGCTGACACCTGTGGTGGTGCCGTACCGGGCGTCGGCCGTCTCGGCCATGGCGGTGCCGAGGCGGGCGGTGTTCTGCTTGGTCATCATGGGGACGCCAAGCTCCTCCAGCCTCTCCGGGCACGTGCTGATGAACGGCACGCCACGACCGTGCTTGATCATGAAGTTCATCGCCTCGGTGGTGCAGTGCTCGGCGGCCATGATCAGGTCGCCTTCGTTTTCGCGGTCCGGGTCGTCGACCACGACCACCATCTTGCCGGCCTGGATCAAATCCAGCGCCTCGGGGATCGTCGCAAAGGCCATGTCTATGCGATTCTACGTCCCTTCGGCGGGGTCCAGCGCAGACAAGCGGCCGGAGGGCCCTTTGTGACGCCGCATTACTTCTCGGTCCCCCACCGTTCCCCGGCCCCCTTGTCTCGCCGCCAACTGTCTCTCCACCGATGGACTTCGACCGCTCCGACGAGCGGCCTTGGTAATCGGTCTGCCGCCGACGGAAGTGGTGCGAAGGGTCGTGAGGGCACAGTCTGGTACCAGTACGCCACACTCGCCAAGTCAAGGGTCAGACAGTTGGCGTGACCGTGTTCGATGCTGGCTCGTAGCGACTCCCGGAACCGGATCGGGTCCTCCAAGTGGAACCGGTACACGTGTGTCCGGCCAAGCCATCCGAACCGGGGGTCGTCGTTATGGCGACCGGGGGCGTAAGCGGTGCCGAAGTAGGGATGGAGGTAGTGCTCGTCCGGCGACCATGACTGGTTGAAGTAGTCCTCGGTGCCAGTGCCGTGGGCACTTCCAGGCCACTTCTCACCATCGACCAAAAACATGTCGTCCCCTTCGCCGTACCAGACCGGCGTCGGACAATTGATGTAGTAGTTGACGCCGACAAAATGTCCCGCCCCTTCCGCCTCCATGAAGAGGTAATTGTCTTTGTCGTCCGGGTTCTTGGCGAACGGCCCGAAGATCGTCCACTCGTTCTCAATATCGCCTGAATCACTCTCGGGTGCCGTCACCTCTTGGTGGTACCAGGCGTGGAACCGGCCTTGGTCGTCGGGCATCGAGTCATGCTCTTCGTAGTCGATGTAATAGTAAAAGGCGTCGACCGGCTCCGTGCCCTGGTTCTCCAAAGTGATGCGCGCACCTTTGCCGTATGGCATGGGGAAGTAGCTGACCAGGGCTTTGCCGTCGCGCGGGGCGGCGGCCAATGGCAGGGAGACGAAGTTGTAGTTCAGGCCCCAGCCTTGGCCGAAGAAGTCACCGATCGGAGCTTCGACCGAAGGGTGAGCCTGTCCGTCCCAATACATCCGCAGCACCAGGTTCCGCCGGTGCATTTCATCCTTGCAGGATATCGTCACCCAGATGTGGGTGACAACCCCGGCGCCCTCCATCTCGGCAAGCACGGCGGTCTCGCCGACTCCGATCTGGATGTTGTCGGAGTTGCCGCCGGTCCGGTCGTAGCTGGAGACTCGCTTGGAGCGGGCGGAGGTGATGCGGCTGATGGCAGCCAGCGGGCCGTGACTCATGGCCCCGAGTCTACTTGTCTTGCCATCGGGTTGGATCCAAACTCCTGACGAAGTCGGTGGCGTGCGCTTTATCACCTGGTTCGATCCGTCCGTCGAGGACCTCTTCGAGGAGAAGCCGTTTGATGCGCCCGATCTCGGTGCCTTCTGACCGGCCGGTGATGGCCATGATCTCTTTCCCGTCCAACGGGCTTTGCAGCGTTGAAATGGGTGTCGCCGACTGAATCTGGTCGATCGTCTCGCGAATTTTGTCCATCTGCCTGCCAACATCCACCCCGGGGCGGAGAGACTTCGTGTCGGCGTCGACTAGTTCGAGCAGCCTCCCGGCGTCCCCTTTCATGTCGCGGACGACCCGCCGGGCGGCCGCGGGCGTGAAGACTGGCCCGGATCCCAAGCGCATGTGGTTCTTGACCAACCTTGAAACACGGTCGATGACCTCACCAGGGAACCGAAGACGCCCGAGCATTTCCCGAGCCATTTCGGCCCCGACGTTCTCGTGGTCGAAGAACCGCACTTTGCCGCTCGGCTCAGTCGAACGGGTGGCGGGCTTGCCGACGTCGTGGAACATACAACCCAGGTTGACCAATAGGTCGTCGCTTGCCGCCATGCGGACGACGAGGAGGGTGTGGTCCCAGACGTCAAGGTGGTGGTACTGGCCTTGTTCGACACCTTTCATCGCCGAGAACTCTGGCCAGAACACATCGAGAAGGCCCCACCCCATCAAGTCGCCGAACGCGTCTGCGGCGGTGGTCCGGGCGAACATCTTTGCCAGTTCGTCTTCGATGCGCTCGGCACTGATGATGTCGAGGCGGTGGGCCGTGCGCCGCACGGCCTCGACGAGTCCCTCGGCCGGTTCCAGTCCGACCTGCCAACGAAATCGGACGGCCCTTAGCATCCGCAAGGGGTCTTCGCTGAAGGTCTGTTCGGGGTCGAGCGGGGTGCGCAGTGTCCGACGCGCCAAGTCGTCCAAGCCCAAGCCCAAGGGGTCGGAGACCTCGCCGCTGGCGATGTCCACGAGCAATGCGTTGACGGTGAAGTCTCTTCTCTGGGCGTCCTCCTGTAGGGTCGCAGGCTCAACCGTCGGTTTTCGCGAGTCGCCCCGGTACGACTCGCGGCGTGCGGTGACCGCCTCCACATCGACGCCGTCGACGCGGACTTGAGCGGTGCCGAAGTTCTCGAAAACGGAAGGCGGGCCGTCGGCGACGCCACTTCTCCAGAGAGCCCTGACTAGATCGAGGGCGTCGCCCTCGACGACGAGGTCGACGTCCTTCGGGGCCGGTGCGCCGAGCAAGAGGTCACGGACGGCCCCGCCGACCATGTGGACCTTGTTCTCGAAGGCGGTGCCGACAAGCGCGGTGGCGATGCGCCCTGCCGCAGGAGGGATTTCGACGACGGTTGGGATGGCTCGATTATGGTCTGGCGCCCCCCCGGCAAGAGGGGCTGGTCAGCCGCCTCTTGCCGGTTCCACCGCTTCTATAAGAGTGGGTCGATGGCGAGAACCTCGTCGAGCTTGCTGAGCTTCTCCAAGTCCTTTGCGTCGACCGTGCCAAAGAGCACCGGCAGTGTCTTGTCCCTGTCGTCGATCTTGAACCCGGCCTTCTTCAACTTGGCCAGAGCCTCCTCTGTCAGCTCTTTCAGCCGGATCTGAACCTCCAGGACGCCCTTCTTGTTCCGTAAAGTGGCCGCGATCTTGGCCTCCGGGCTGCTTGGTGGGACGCCTGACCCGTCCGAGCGTCCACGCAGAACGGTGTTGGCCGTCTGGGCAGTCGACCTGGCGACGCCTTTGCTATTACCTCCGCCGCCGAGTCCGGCCGAACCGGCCGGTGCGGAATAGAACAGGGCTTGGGGCGCCCCAAACACCTTGTCCTTGAGGTGGCCGACCATGTCCACGCCGTCTGCCATGTCCACGGGGACGTGGACGGTGCGCTGTCGTCCGCCGACGTTGACGACGCGGGGTTCGACCGCCACGAACGACGTAAACGGAGACATGATGTGGTAGCGCAAGGCGAGGTTGGTGACCTGAGTCACCAGACCCTCGGTCTCTTGCGAGCCTTGGCGGCTGGCCGCCCAGTTTTGACGCAGAAGGTCGTCCACCCGATGACGCGCCCAAAGGGTCTCGATGGCGGAACCTGTGTCGCCACGTTGTGGGAAGGTTAGGTTCAGGACGCGCTCGTAAGGCCGCCCGCCTGACATTCCCGTCAACATGGCCCGGCCACGCCCGGCACGGTTGTACCGGCCATAGATAACGACAGGCTGGTCTGAATAGACGTCGGGTATCCAGCCCGGCGAGACGCCTGACACGTCTATGCCCTCCACGCTGAGCTTGATGTCGGTGAGGACGGGCGTGCGCAGCCGCTTGGCGAGCCGTTCGACGGCTCTGTCGGCCGTGTCGGCCAAGGTGACCACTTCGGAGCTGCCTCTCCCTTCCGCCGCGATGTTATCGATCAGAAACCGGTTGACCGAGTTGCCGATGCCGAAGGTGAACCATCGCGCGCCATGCCCCTTTTGCACCTCGCTGAGGATCTCGAACTCGTCACCGACATAGCCGTCTGTGTTCAGCAGGACGATCCGGTCGCGCCCGGGCGAAGTGGGGAGGCTGTTGATCAGCTTGACCACCCCCAGGATGTCCGTGCCGCCGTTGGCTTGGAGGCCCTTGACGAAATTCGACGCCATGGCGATGTGGTCGCCGTCGGCGGGCACCGCCTGTTCAAACAGAACGTTGTTCGTCGTCGTGAACGTGGCGACGTTGAAGGTGTCTCCTGGCCGCAGCTGGTCCATCATCGCCAGCGTCAGTTCCTTCGACTTTTCGATCGGAAACCCGTTCTGGCTGCCGCTTTGGTCGATCACAAAATAGATCTCTCGCTTGCCAGGTGTGATGGTCGCGTCGGGTTTGGGAGGCGTCAAGACCAGGGCGAACGTGCCGCCGTCCGCTTCAGCGTGGGTGAGGAAGGACTCCTTGACCGCGTCGCCCGCGATGTTGTAACGGATGATGAAGTCGCGGTTCGGGATCTCGTCCTTCCTGGCCAGGTCGATCTCCAACCGTTGGCCGCGTCTGTTGGCCCTGACCTGGTGCAAGACAGAACGGAAGCCGATGATCGGCGCGCCAGCGTCGATGGAAAGATGGAGTTGGACGTCGGCGCCCGTCCGCATGGAGGGAGGCAAGGTCGGCGGGGCGATCTTGTCCGGGTCGGGGGCGGCGCTGACGTTGCGCGGGCCGACGACCATGGGGAAGGTGAACACCGCCTCGCCGTCTTCGTACTTCACCGTGTTGACGTAACTGATTTCGACCTTGACCTGGGCGCCCGGAATGATGTTCGAGATGGACTGGGTGAAGACGTTAGGTCGCTCTTGGTCGAGCAGGGTTGCGATCCGGCCAGACTGCCGGGCGGCGTCGTAGATCGCCCTGGCCTCCTCCCGTTTTCGTATTTGGCCTTCGATGACGCGCTCACCGACCTGGATCCGCATTCGGTCGACGGCGGCGTCCTCGGGGAGCGGAAACGTGTAGACCGCCTCGATCGGAGTGCGGGATGCGTTTTGGAAGGTTTGGACGACGGTGACGCGCGAGGCCAGCCCAATGACCTCTGCATCCACCTTGGTGTTTTTGAGCGGTACGGAGACCACCGCCTTGCCGTCGGGCGCGTAGCCTATAAGTGCGCCGCAATCGGCCGGACGTGCCCCTGCTTGGGCCAAGCCCAATGTCGCTACTGCCATGGAAAGTATCTGCACGTGTGTCCCTCTGCAGACCCTGACGGTTATGTGGGCGAGCGGTTTTGCCCGGGCATAATGGCCAGATGAAAGTCGTCGTCGTCACGGGCGCGGCAAAAGGCATCGGCAAGTCCATCGCCGGCGCGTTTTCCGCCGAGGGTTGGTCGACCGCGCTTCTGGACAAGGATCTGCCAGGTGTCGAGGCGGTTGCGACTGCGACAGGCGGACAGGCCTGGGGGGTGGATGTCGCCGACTATCCTGCCATGGAGGGCGTCCTGGAGCAAGTCTTCGCGACCCTGGGCACACCTCAGGCGATCGTGAACAACGCCGGTGTCATCCATCGGTCTTCTGTCCTCGACACATCGCCCGAAGTCTTCCACCAAGTGGTTGACACCAACCTTGGCGGAGTCTTTGCAGGGAGCAGGATCATGGCCCGCCACTGGGTTGAGAACGGCGTTCCCGGTCACATCGTCAACATCTCATCTGGCCACGCCATGATCGGCGGGTACGACCGGTCCGCTTATGCCGCCAGCAAGGCAGCCATTGAGGCGTTCACCCGGAACAGCGCCGTGGAACTGGGTCAGTACGGGATATTTGTGAACGCGGTCGCACCCGGGTTCACCTTCACAGAGATGAGCCGCAACTCCCTTGTGGGCGAGCGCTTGAGGATGGTGGAGCACCGCCTGCCGATCCGCCGCGTGGCGGAGGCGGAAGAAGTCGCCAAAGCCGTGGTTTCGTTGGTGGAGGGACGCATACCGTACATGACGGGCCAGGTCCTGCGGATCGACGGAGGCTGGAGCAACAGCGACGTCGATTACAGTCGCCTCATGCCCGAGCTGGACTGACCAGAAGGTTGGCCTGGTGGCAATCGTCGTCCTGGCATGGCCCGCTATGGTGCTCCAAAGGGCTCTATGACGACAGACCATGACGCCCGCCGCCCGCGCACAATCGCGAAGCTTGCTGATGGTGGCCCGGCAATGCGAGCGGACACCGTCGGTCGACTTCGTCCAAACTTCGGACGCGCCGGCCAGGGTTCGTGCCGCTCCGCCGATGGCTTGGCCTCGGTCGCGATTTCCGGACGGGCGACCCATGGTTCTTGTGCCCACGGCTGCGGAGAGGGTTTAATGGACGCCCGGAACGTGGGGATATAGCTCAGTTGGTAGAGCGCTTCCATGGCATGGAAGAGGCCAGGGGTTCGAATCCCCTTATCTCCACCAGAATCCCCGCCAAGATTTCAGTCTAGCTTCTCAATTGGATGAGCGGTCACCGGCAACACTCCTTCAGGGAGTTCAAGTCCAAAGGTTCCGTGACCATTTCCAGGTCGCCCTCGGAGTTTCGTGGCCATTCATTTGACGGTCGGTCCCAATAGAGTTCTATTCCGTTATGGTCAGGGTCGTGGAAATAGACGGCTAGGCTAACGCCATGGTCCGCCGCACCATCAATCGCCACCCCGGCTTCTTGCACCTGTTGAACAGCGCGGGCAAGTGCCGCACGGGTGGGATAAAGGATCGCGAAGTGAAAGAGCCCGGTGGACGTCGGGGGCGCGGGGTTGCCGCCCCGGCTCTGCCAGGTGTTCAAGCCAACGTGATGGTGGTAACCGCCTGCACTCAAAAAGGCAGCCTGGCGGCCATATCGCTGGGTTAGGTCTAGCCCCAAGACAGTCCGATAGAACTCGATGGACCGCTCCAGATCAGAGACTTTGAGGTGGACGTGTCCAATGCGAGCGTCCGGGTCGATCGTCATGGCTGGAGGATACGGTGGTAAGCCTACTTCACGCGGGGGAAGGCGCTGATGCGCAGCCGAGCTGCCCCCATGGGAACAAGGGTGACCTTCGTCGTCGGCGAATCCGTCTCCACCGGGCTCTGTGGCAACACCGAGACCAGGCCGGTGTTGTCCAGACCCCAACGCGGAAGCCTCTTGGCCTCGGCGACGATCTCGATCGGCGCACCGGCCAAGGTGAAGGGTACGTCGTCCTTCGGCCAGGGCCGCTTGACGACCTTGAGGGTCGTTCCCTCGAGCAAGCCGTAGTTCCATGGCGTCTTGGGCAGTATCTCAAAGGCAGGCCACTTAGACTTGTCCGCTTTCGGTTGCCAACCTGAGTCGCCTTGGGCGTACTTGGTCGGATCGACCTGGTTGAATGTCTCGTCGATCTTGAGGCTGAAGGTAAGCGGGCCGAAATCGACGCTCGCGCTGTCCTTCTGCCGGACCCAGGTTTGGACTTTGGGCTCCATTTCCCAAGCGAGGCTGACCTGGTCGCCGTCGTGCCAAACCCTACTGATCCGCACGTACTTACCTGGTGCGCCGCTGACCCGTCCGTCTGGGGTGACCAGGCTCGCGTGGTCCGTCCAGGCAGGCACCAACACGTAGAGTGGGAACCGGACCGGCTTCCGAGTGGCAACGGTCACGACGGCGGTGCCGTCGAACGGATACTTCGTCTTTGTCCGGAGCGTCACAATTGACCCGGATCCGACCTTCGCTGTCACCGAACCGTCAGTCGGGGTCAGGATCGCCAGACCGTCGTCTTGGGTGGCCATCGTCGTACCCTCCAGGAAGTTGACCCATGCCGAGCTGTGGTTGTGCTGGCAGCAACGGCTGGTGAAGGGGTTCATGATCAGGAACGGGCCGCCGTTGTCGATCCCCGGGGCATGGTTGGCTCCGTCACTGACTGCCATGTTTGGGGCCGTCAAGTAGCGCAGAGCCTTGTAGTCGGACGTGAACGCCGCGGGCAAGGAGTTGAAGGCCACGTTCTCCGAGTTCGCCGTCCACTTGGGGTTGGCGGTGATCTCGGTCATCGTGACATTGGAGCCTAGTTGCTCGACGAACCCGCATGTTTCGGTCGCTTGGCGCGGGTCTGTGTACCCCTCTCGAGCGTTCTCGTCGGCGCCGAACATGCCGCCGGGGACCTGTCCGAACTGCTCCCTGATCCAGTCGAAGTCGCGGTAGCTGGCACGAAGGTCTTCGACTTTGCCGCTTTGTTGCCAGTAGGTGGCCGGTTCGCGGAAGCATTGGGCGACGTTGACGTTGTGCCAGTTGGGCAGGCCGACGGGCATCCGCCAGTTCGCCGTGTTCCGGTCGATTTTCGTGGCGAGGTCCAGAAGAAAGGCGTCGCCCGTGCGGTTGTAGAGCCAGTAGACGCTACTGAGGTTGTCGCCGCCGCGGCTGTTCTCCCAATAATCCTTCAGAAAGTTCTCGTCTGGAATGGTGAGTTCCCAACGGAAGTAGGCGGTTAAGAAGGGTAGGACGCGGGGGTCATGGCTGTGCTCGTACCAGGCCTGCAACACTTGGACCATCAGCATTTGCGCCCAGAGGTCACGCTTGCCTGGGTGGTGGTAGCGGATCGGACCGAAGTCGCCGTCCGGTCGGCCGCTGGCAAGTGTTCCCTCGACCCATACGCTGGTCTCCTTCAGCATCCTCGGGTCATCCAAGACATAGGCCATCCTTGAAAAGCCCCGGAGCCAGTAGGGAACCTCCTCCCAGCCGTAGTCGCCCTGGCCGGACGGGTTCAACCACGCGTTGTTCTTCCTCGTCAGCCACACAGATATCTCGCCTAGATGTCCGGCCAAGCCGTCGCGCTCGAGTTCCAGGGTCTTCTTGAGCCATCCGCCTGGCTTGAAGCTGTCGATGGGCAACTTGATCAGGGGCACCTGGTTTAGTGGTGCCCGGTTCGACACGTAGGATCGGTTTGCCCCGGTCGCCGGGGGCAGGTCGACGATGGTGGCGCTTGCGACAGACATGAGGGCGACGACGGCGGGAAACATGGCCTTGCCCGCAGTATATCGGCCTGACCTGGTCTTCGCGAGGCGGAGCAGGTCAAGCCAGGCTGATCTTGCGCTTCGATATCGACGCAGATCGGCCGATGACGTCGCCGGAGGCCTTGGGCGGGGGCTTGACAAAGTGGCCGACTGTTCCTTCAACGACCAGACTGCCGTCCGTGGTCAACTCCATGAAAGCGAAGAGCGGATTGGTGTAAGGGTTCATCCCCTGGTACCAGAAGTAGCTGGCCGAGTTCACGCACAGGCAGGGCATTTTGCCGACGTACTCCAGACGGTCCACATGGAGATGGCCGAAGAGGCACGCCTGGACCGCGCCGCGCGGATTCTCTATACGGGCGTCCTCGATGACGTCGAGTATCTGCTGTTGCTCAGGTGGCATCGGCTTTCCCGGCTCGGCGAAGCCGATCGGATAGTGGGAGAGCAGGACCGTCGGGGTGGTTCCTTGCCGCAGTTCCTTGGCAAGCCAACGGAGCTGCCCGGGGTCGGCCCATCCGTGCGAGACGCCCGAGTAATAGTTTCCACTATCGTAAGGCAAGAGTCGGCCCTCTTTGGTCCGGTAGTGGTTGAGATCCAGTGTGATGAACCGGGTGTCGCCAAAGTGGTGGGTGCCATACCGCGAGGGCATCCCCCAGAACCTCATGGCGTGCTCCTTGTCGCACTTGTCCATGTCGTGGTTGCCCAGCACGTGGATCTTAGGAAGTTGGATGGAGGAGAAGAGGTCGACGCACTCCTGCGACGTTGGGAGCGAGTAGTTGAAGTCGCCCATTTGGACGACGAACTGGAGTCCGTCGCGCTCTTTGATAGCGTCGACAAAATCCTTCAGCCTCGCTAAGGCGTCGGGGGCGAGGCCGTGGTGCAGGTCGGTGATGACGGCGAAACGAATCGGCTTCGCTGGCCCGTCGCCTGCCAACGGTATTCGGCGGACGAACGGCGCCGCCCCGGCCATCGCCAAGACTTGTCTTCGCGTCACCATGCCGCGAGTATGCCACCCAGTAAGTCTATGGGCGGATTCGGGCGATCACGGTGCCTCCCCGGCCTTGGTCGTTGGCAAAGCTCTGGATAGTCCAGAGATCCGTCAGGTTGTCGCCGTCGATACACGACCCGCTGTAGTCGCCCCAGGCGCCGCCCTCGGTCGCAGCCGTGCCCTCGACGAGCTTCATGATCGGTCCGACGCTACCGGGCTTGTCCTTGGCATGGCGCAAGGCATAACGGCCAGAAATGAACATCTCCGGCCCGGTCTCTTGGAAACCGACAAGGAGGTCGTTACGCTTGTTCACCGCTACAGTGGTCTGGATGTAGCTGTTGACTGGGTCTGCTATCAGTCCGCTTTGGACAGGCGTGCCGTCCAGATTGATCTCGTGCCACTGGACGGCGGCTCGGCCATCTACGTCCACCGCATGTGAAAACCAAATGTGCCCGCCCTGGAGCACGATGTTCTTCGGGTTCCGGTCGCCTGACGCGGTCTTCTTGTCGGTGCCCTTCATGGGTGAGGCAGGAGGCCAACCGAAGTGTTGGAACCCGTGGGGAGTTCTCACGATCTTCTTGATGGCTGGTGTCCCGTGGCCGTCGTCCCCGACGGTCGTCAGGACGATGTCCTTGTCGGTCAATTGGACAAACACGAGGTCGTCCATGCGGTCTTGGGTAAAGACGGGCTGTCCAAGCGAACCTTTGAAGTGATAGACGGCGACCGTCTTTCCTGCCTTGGCGTCGGCGGTCTTGATGACGAACGTCCGCTCGTCGCCGCCTGGGAACGAGTACCCGATCCACTTCCGGCTATATCCGATCCCGCCCCCGTCGACCTCCTCTTGAGACGGCACGGCGTAGGTGTTCCAAGCCCCACGAGGGTCGGACGTCTGGGAGACGGAGATGTTGACCGGCTTGATCTTGGGCTTGTCGTAGTAGTACCAAAAGTCAAACCCGAAGACCTTGTTGTTTGGGTCGTAGAACAGCTTGGGGTCGATACCGTTGTTGAACTCGACCTGGGGGACACCGTCGATATAATTGCCGGCCTTTGAATAGATGACGATGCCACCGTTCGTGCCGTGCAAGACGTATCCGCCTCCGACAGCGATCTGAGGGTCGACCTGACGGTTGCCGTCCTGCGAGCCGTCGAACATCAGCACGCCGTTCACCGTGCGCGGGTTGCCGCCCTGGATCCGCTTCTTGGCCTTGCCGCCCTTGTTGAACGATTCCGAGTGGATCGGCCTGATGTATTCGACGCGTGAGGGGCCTACGGTTCCGGAAGATTGAAGCAAGACTATGGCGGTCAGCAAGACGGTGGGCATCACCGCTATTCTTACCCGGCTGTCCATTCAGGGCATGGTCCCGTGGACTCTCGGACGGTGGCCGTCGGCGCCCGATCACCTGACGATCGGTCGCAGGGTCTCCGCCCAAATGGCATATCCCTTCGAGTTCATATGGAGCTGGTCCTTGACGAAGAGCTCTGGCCGTGGCTTGCCTGCGGCCGTCAAATAATGGTTGAACATATCGACGTACGTGAGGCCCGGGGTGGCCTCGCAATAGGCACGGATGAGCGAGTTGGTCGTCCGCATCTTGCCTATGATCCCAAATCGAGACGGCGCCGGAGTGATCGACAAGTAGAGGATCTTCGTGTTCGGCAATCGGTCGTGGACAAGGCCGACAAACGTTTGAAAATCACGGGCGACCGTTTCAGGTGACTTGCCTGCGGCAAGGTCGTTGGTGCCTGCGAAGAAAATGATGAGGTGGGGTTCGTACTTGGTGACGATGCGGTGGACGTAGCGGACCGAGTCGCTGATCTCCGAGCCACCAAAGCCCCGGTTGATGACGGGCACCCCGGGGAGATCCCATTGCATGGTCTTCCAACCCACGATGCTTGAGCTTCCGACTGCCACTACGCCGCCGGGGCGGACCGGGCTGACTTGGTCACGGTATTCAAATAGGGCGATGTCTCGGGCGAACCGGGGTGGGGCGGGCCATGCGGGGACGGCCGGGCACATCGCGCTCGGCAGGCTGCCGGACGCGACCGCCGACACCAAGATCGCCAGAGCCGCTAACTTGCGCATCGCTTCAGTTCTACCCGTGCCTTGCGTTGCAATAGGGAAACTTATTGCAAAGTGTTGCAACCGAAGGTCTCGACGTGAGGCAGTGGTTGCCTGAGACCGAGAATCTCCAATGGAGAGGGAGCACCTACTCGTCCAGTCCCATTCATGTCGTCTCAACAATCCAAGAACGGTAGCGACGGATCCAACCACAGGCTGGGTTGGGTGATGGCGTCATTGGGCGAAGGCGTGCTCGTAGGGATTGTCTTCTTCCTCATCGTCGGATCCTCGCTCTACGGCATGTGGCAGCGGGCCGACCAGGCGGCCCTGCAAAGCAAGCGGTCTGAACTCGTCAGGCTTGCGACGGCATTGGCTGCCACGGTCGACGGCGACTTGTACGACACCTTTCGGAACGATAGCCAGACCAACACTAAGGAGTTTTGGCAGGCGGCATCACCACTGAGGAAGACTCTCGAGGCGACCCCTGGCGTCAAATTCATCTATACCGTCCGACTAGACGGCGACAAGGTCAGGCTCGTCATCGACCCGACCGACTCGGCAGACCGGGACGGTGACCACGTGGAAGACCAGTCTCGGGTCGGCGAGGTCTACAACAGCGATGACCCTGCCTTGGCCGAGGCACTGAAGAGCAAGAAGAAGCCCCTCGCCACCGCCAGTCCACAACCCTTCAAAGACTCATCAGGAGCACTGATCTCAGGGTTTGCCCCCTACTTCAGAAAGGACGGAAAGAGGGCCGGTATCCTTGGTGTCGACGTCGACGCCGACGGCTATCTTGCCCAGCAGAGAGAACGAAGGGATCTTGCGGTCAGCGGGCTCTTGGCCATCGGATCCCTTTCTCTCGTGCTTCTGATCGTCATCTTTAGGTCGCGCTTGGCGGCGAGACGCTCCAAGTCGACATCCATGCTCGACCTCGTTCGAAACCGTAGGTTGGCTGAGATCGCCAGGCGCACGGCGAACGCGGTGATCTTCTTCGACACGGAGCAAAAGGTCGAGTGGGTCAACGAGGGTTTTGTTCGGATGACGGGGTTCAGCGCAAGCGAAGTCATCGGCCTAGGGCATTCAGAACTGCTCTACGGGCCAGACACCGACCCGGCCGAGGCAGAGAAGGTTGCCAAGGCGATCAACGACGTCCGCCACGTCGAAGGTGTCCTTCTCAAGTACCGGAAGGACGGCGGCAAGGTGGTCGTCAAGTACGAACTCGACCCTGTTTACGACGATGCCGGGAGTCACACCGGCTACATGGCTTTGGAGACAGACATCACTGACGAGAGCCGGTTGCAACTGGACGTCATGCAAAGCCGGCAGAGGCTTGACGCGGTGTTCCGTAGCATGGCTGAGGGGATCGTCCTGACCGACGGTGACGGGAAGATATCGACTGTCAACCCGGCGGCACAGGGCCTCTTAGGCCTCACAGAGTCAGAACTAGTCGGCAAGCGGTCTCAAGATGTCGATTGGCCCCTGGCAGACAAACACGGCCAATTGTTGGCCCCCGGCCTTGATCCGGTGAGTGAGTGTTTGCGGAATGGCTCGCCCGGGTACCAAGTGCTGTACGCCGTCCATCGTCCGGGCCACAAGATCGTCTGGCTTCGTGTGAACACCGAACTGGTCAAAGGGCCCGAGGGAACCATCCAGGGCAGTGTCGCCTCGTTCGAGGACGTCACGGAATCAGAAACGGCCGAGCACAACCTTGCCGAGGAACAGGTGCGGCTTCACGAATTCGTTTCCCATGCCCCGGCTGCCATTGCGATGCTCAACCGTGACCTCGCCTATGTCGGGGCCTCTGAACGGTGGGAAGAACTGATGGGGATCAGGCCGGGAACGTCTTGGGGGGCCGATCACTTTGAACTCTGTCCCGATTCGCCCCATAGTTGGAGGAGTGCTTTCGCGGAGTGCCTGCAGGGCCATGTCGTCCGGAGTGAGGAAGAGCTCTGGCAACCCCGTGGCCGCGACACGACACTGCACCTGAGTTGGGAGGCACGTCCTTGGCGGCAAGGAGACGGGCAGGTCGGCGGCATTCTGGTGTCGGCGGTCGACACGACGTGCCAAGTCGAGCGTGAGGGCGCCATCCGCGCCCAGACGGCGGAGCTTCTGGATATGAACCAGAAGCTCGACTTGCTGGCCACACGCGACCCGCTCACAAATCTTCACAACCGGCGCCGCTTCCTTGAGATCGCCGGTTCGACCCTAGCCAGCGCGTCGGCCGCCCAACAGCCCGCGATCCTTTACCTCGACCTGGACAATTTCAAGTACGTCAATGACGCCATGGGTCATGACGCGGGCGACTTCCTCTTGACCACGGTCTCGGACAGGTTGCTGGATGTGTGTCAGGGAGGAGTTGTAGCCAGGCTGGGTGGCGATGAATTCGCGATATTATTGGAATCCACCGACGAAGTGAGCGCATGCAAATTGGCAGGGTCCGTGGTCGACCGGATCAAGGTGCCGATCGAGGTGGACGGCCGGAGCATTTCGACGAGCTTTAGCGTCGGCGTCGCCCTCTCGCGCGGTCGAACCAGCCTAGAGAAGTTGCTACAGCAGGCTGACATGGCCATGTACCATGCCAAGTCAGAGGGCAAAAACTGCTGGCGGGTCTATGAAGACTGGATGGCGGATGAATCCCTGGCGAGGCTGCAATTAGAAGCAGACATGCGGCAAGCATGGGACCACCGTCAGTTCGAAGTCTATTACCAGCCCATCGTGCAGGTCTCTTCTGGCAACACGGTCTGCTCCGAAGCCCTTGTCCGCTGGAAGAGCAGTCGGCGTGGGGTTGTCGGCCCGGACGTGTTCATTCCTTTGTTAGAGGAGATCGGGCTGATCGAGCAGGTCGGCGCCTGGGTTCTCGAGGTCGCCTGCCGCCAGACTCAGCAGTTGCGAAACGCTGGCTTTCCGAACCTCAGGGTCGCGGTGAACATTTCTGGCAACCAACTCAAAAACCCCACGTTTCTGAGCACCGTCGAGCGTGCACTTCAGGAGACGCAATTACCCCCGCACGCGTTGACCGTCGAGGTCACCGAAACCGTGCTCATCGGTCACCTCGAAGTCTGTCGAGCCAAGCTGGAGGCGATCAGGGCGATGGGCGTGAAGGTCGCTGTCGATGACTTCGGAACCGGCTACTCGAGCATGGGGACTCTTGCAAACCTGCCGATCGACCTCGTGAAGATCGACAAGGCGTTCGTCCACTCCGTCGGTGACTCGCTCGATGCCGGGGCGATCATCCGAGCCCTGATCACCCTCAGCAAGGTCGTCGAACTTGAGGTCGTCGCAGAAGGGGTCGAGACCGAGAGCCAGTTCGTACAACTCCACGCCCTTGGCACAGACTACTGCCAGGGCTACTACTTCTCGGGGCCGTTGGAGGCGCACAAGTTTGAGAAGTGGTTGGGCGCCGGCGAACGACGCGCCGCCTGACCCCTACTTGGCTTCCACAGGTATGCCGCCGACCGCGCCCACAGCGAATATGTGGTCGTCCTTGTTGACGTCTACGATCGTCGCCTCTGTCGCCTCCCCGACGTCCTTATGCCCCTCCCAGTATGCCGAGGTCGTCTCCCGCCAATAGACGCGGTACTTGGTGCCAGGCTTTCCACGCCATGTGACTCTGGTGTCATGTCCCTGGCGACGGTCGACGATGACACGCTCAGGCGGGTCTCCGGCATCTGCGAGCAGGGCCATTGCCCGTAGGTCGAGCCTCGTCACGTTTGCCAGGTAGGGGAAGTCCATCGCCGCGGGCAAGTCGTCCACCGTGTGTTGCCGCGTGTATTCCTCGTTGACATCGACGACGCGCGCGGCGGTGAAACCCTCCTCGTTGAACGGGACGTGGTCGCCGCTACGACCGAAGCGGTCCCTGCGCAGAACAAGCTTGACGCCAAAGTCTTTGGACTTGCCGGCGTCGGCAATGAACCTGGCCAGCTCACGGCCCTGGTGCTTATCCGACTCTTCGCTGAACACTCGGACACGTTTGGTCTCGACGTGGCCGGCCAGGTCGTGGCTGTTGCCGACATTGTCGTTGTTGATGAACGCGTCGATCTTCCAACTTTCTGCCTTGGCCCTCTTGGCGAGGGCAGTCGAACCGAGCAGGCCCTGTTCCTCCCCGCTGAAGCAGATGAAGTTGAGCGTGTGCTTCCACTTGCGTGTGGCGAGGACTCGAGCCGCCTCTAGGGTCAGCGCCACTGCGCTAGCGTCGTCGTTGGCTCCCGGCGACCTGAGTTGGAGCGACTCCGCCAAGTCTCGCACGGTCATATTGATCGTGTCAAAGTGACCGCCGACCATGACCCGTTCGTCGTCCTGGCCCGGTAGGGTCGCGATGACTTCGACGACGTCCTTGTCGGCTATGACCCGGCGGCCCTTCTTGATTGGATAGTGCCAGGTCTCGACTTGGAGGCCCGGGATCTGCTTGAACTGGTCGGCAAGCCAGTCGGCGGCTTCAAACAGGGTCTGGTTGTTGGTGTTGCGGTCGTGCCATTGGGCAAGCCGCTCGACCGTGGCTTTGAGCCTGTTTGGGTCGACCATGCGGGCCAAAGCCTCGATGTCCGACTGAGTGTGTACGATCAGCGCAGCTAACATCTCAGTGCTGGTTTACCCTTACGAGAGGCTCTCTAGGACGCGCAGGATGCTGTGTCGTCCGACCTCGAAGATGGCCCGGTCGGAGTTTCCGACTCCAAAATCGGTCAGGACAGCACCATAAAAGAGGGCTTTGAACATCGCCCTGCTTTTGGTGTCCGGGTCGACCCCGCCATAGGCCTCCCAGAAGCTGCTTTCGGTATCGGCCGTGAAGTAGGTGTAAGCGACGGAGAGGTCTTGGGCAGGGTCGCCCAGGTGGGCGTCTCCCCAGTCGATCACCCCCTTCAGGCCACCGGTGGCGTCAAGTACCAAATGGCGTGAGTACAGGTCTCCGTGGACAAGTGTGGCCGTCGCCGCCATCGGGGTCTCGGCGAGACGTTCCGAGGCGGCGATGAGCGCAGCCTTCGGGGCGGGCAGGTGAGATTGTTCGATGGTCTCGAAGGCGTCCTTGATTTTGCCGAGCCGGTAAGGGTGGTCAGCTTTGCGCATCGTATCGCCCCTGACCGTTTCGCTGTTGTGTGCCGGTGTCTGGTGGACGGCACGAAGAAAGCCACCGAGTGTGGCGGCGTCCTCTTGCGAGTCTCCACGGTTAGAGGTTCCGTCGCTCGCCAACTGCCCATCGAGCATGGGGTAAGCGAAGAAGGCGTGGGGATACGCGTCGCACGGCTTACCAAGGTGGCTGACGCGCGGCACGTCTAGCGGCAGGTCCGCGGGCAGGAGACGCAACGCGGCCAGCTCATACGGCAGTGCCTCGACGGCGATCATACGTCGAGGGAACCGGAAGACGTAATGGCCGACCAGAAAGGCGTCGTTGTCCCACCCGCTCCCAAGATGATCTACCTTTTGGTCAGCAAGTTCTGGAAACTGTGACGACACGACCGCCTTGACGACATCGGCCGTGACGACGATCTCTGCTTGCCATGGTCGGACGGTCATCTTTGGCAAAAGCGGTTCGGGGACACCTCCCGCAACCGCGCGGCGGCCTGTTCGGCGGTGATGTCACGTTGGGCTTCGGCGAGCAACTCGTATCCGACCATGAACTTCCGGACGTTTGCCGACCGCAAAAGGGGAGGGTAGACGTGCAGATGGGTCTGCCACCAGGGCGCGTCGTCTGGCCCGAACGGGGCGAAATGCCAGCCCAAGGAGTAGGGGAACGAGGTCTCGAAAAGGTTGTCATAGCGCACGAGCGCTTCTTTGAGGATTGACGCAAGGCTTGCCGTGCGGCTGCTATCAAGGTCTGTGAGTCTGGTCAACTTGGCCTTGGGTAGAAGGAGCCCTTCGAACGGCCAGACCGCCCAGAAAGGCACGACGAAGATCCAGTCGTCGTTTTCACACACCGTTCTCGGCCCGCCGGACTCCTTGGCCGCCACCTCCAACAGCATGCTTTCATGATGTTCCTCCCAGTGGCGCCTTTGGCAAGCGTCCTCTTTGTCCAAGAGGACGGGGGTCCAATCGCCCGCCCAGATCTGGCCATGAGGGTGCGGGTTGCTCGCCCCCATGGCCGCGCCCTTGTTCTCGAACACTTGGACCCACCGGTACTTGGAGCCAAGTTCAGACGCCTGTGCGACCCAAAGGTCGACCACTTGGTGAATGTGCTCGACCTCCATCTCAGCCATCGTGAGGTCGTGCCTGGCTGAATAACAAAGGACCCGGCACGTTCCTGACACGATCTCGCTTCGAAACAGGCCGGATCCGTCCCAACCATCTGGTTGGTCCGGAAGAAGCGCGGCGAAGTCGTTATCAAACACAAATGTCGATTCGTATCCCGGGTTGACAGTCCCCCCAGCCCGGCTGTTGCCAGGGCAAAGGTAGCAGGCGGCGTCGTATGACGGCGGCCTCTGCGTGGGATCCTCGACTTGGCCCTGCCAAGGGCGCTGGGTCCGGTGGGGCGATACTAGAACCCACTCGTCGAGGAGAGGGTTGTAACGCCGGTGCGGCCCGTCCTTTGGGGTCATCGCCACGCCCAATCGCCCGTAGCGGCCCGCCAATCGTTCCCGAAGAACCCCGCGGCGATGACCGCCGTCGCGCCTTTGTCGAGCATCGACTTGTCGACGACCACGGCGTCGGGAAAGGCGGCCCCGGAGGTGAAGAACGGCATACGGTCACACAGGCGCGCGCCGGCCACGTCGGTGCCCGCGACGATCCCGACCAGAGCCGTCGGATCGCCAAGGCGTGGCCGGAGCGCGACGACGGCCAGGCCTGGCCCGCTCAAGACACGGCCTCCGATTGTCACCGAACCCTTCGCCGCCACCACCTCGCCGTCGACCAACGAGCTCCATGCCGAGTTTGCCTCGCGGTCGCCGATCAGCAAGACGTTGCGACCTGGTCGCTTGTCTGCGAGGAAATCGGTGTCGGACACCGCCTCCACCGACCCGTTGCCGCGATAGGCGAACGACTCGCCGATGAATCGGGCGAGTGACGCCGCCCAAGCGTTCTCGTCCGCGCTCCCATGCGTCCCGTACACGAGGAGGAACCGGTTGTCAAAGACGGACTTGAATCCGCTTCCACGCTCCGGGGACTTCTGTGACTCTGGTAGTGGTACCGGAGTGAACCGCCAGGAGCCGTTTGACTTGTACAAGCGGCCCGAATCCGATCCGACCACCGTCTGGCCGTCCAATCGGTATGTCCATGACGAGCCACCCCAACCGGCCACGTCAAAGGACAACGACGCGACATTGGATGTCGTCCCGGTTATCTTGTGGGCGGCGATGTCGGCGTGCACGACCACGTGGCTCGGTGCAAGGCAATGTTCCTGTTGGAGGACGGTCACCCAGTGATCTTTCGCCGATATCGAGGGGGACATCGTGGTGAAGTCGATGTCGCGGAGGTCGTTGTCGCCCGGTAGCCGGTGGTGGGCGAACATGTCGAAGATCCCGGGCCAGTCCATGCAGTCCGCCCCCGCGTCCGGCGTCGTGTCGTACCAGTGCCCGACTCCCGGCACCTCGTGGTAGCGGATGTCAGGGTGGCCATCCAGTTCCTTGCGCATTGTCCTGGCTTCGGTGACCGGCACGTTGTCGTCCTGCTCGCCGTGCAGGATAAAGACGCCTTCCTGCCAGTAGTTGCGTTTGAGCCCCAGGGTGTCGCTCGGGTCACCCGCCCTCTGGAGCACCGACTGGACATGGTCGTCCGCGTCCCACCTGGCCCCTCCTGCATAGCTGCTGAAGCTGACCCAACCCGAGCAGGCTGCGATCGCGGCGAAGAGCCCAGGATAGTGGGCTCCGAGCTGCCAAGTTCCGTGACCGCCCATCGAATGCCCGGTCAGATAGGTCATGCGAGGGTCGGTCTTGAACCGTTTCTCGGCCAGGCGCAAGACCTCAAGCGCGTCGAGCCGTCCGGCGTCCTCCCAGTCGAATCCATAGGGCCGCCGGTTAGTGGGCGCGACGATGTACCCCCACGAATGAGGGCCATAGGCTTGTGCCTGTCCAAGCGCTTCCACGCTCGCACCGTGGAGGCTCAGGAATAACGCCTGCCCCGGGCCTGGGTTGGTAGACGGCCGCACGGCGTAGTACTGGACGCTCCCGTCGATCTTGCTCCAGAAGGTGACCTTGAACGCTTCGCCTGGCTTGCGGACGGCCAAAGAGACCTCGACGCCGTCTACCTCCTTTCCATCGGCGAAAACGGCCACATGGATCTTCGGGTGCTTCGGGTTCAAGGGCGCTTCGACGCCGACCTTTCGGAACGACCAAGCGGGGATGGTGGTAGGCGCCGATCTGCCCGCACCGGAGTCCAGCCGGACTGTGACCTCGCGGCCGGTGGCGTTCCTGATGTTGAACGCCGCCGGGCTCGTCGAAACGTCGCCGTAGGCAAGCACGTCCGGCGTCGTCGCATCGCGCGGGTCGATGGACACGGGCTTGTCGACGTCGGACAACTTCACTTGGAGTCGCCCGCGTCCTGTCTGACAGACGATGTAGTTCTTGCCCTTTCTCAATTGCAGGGGAAGCGACATGTAGCCGTAGCTATATGGGTCGCCAGCCCGTGGAGCGCCGTTCACGTAGACGACTCCAGAACCGGGCGCCTCCAAGAAGACGGGTTTGTCCTCAGGCGAGTCCACGGTGAAAGCCAGATAGCCTCCTTGCGCCTCACGCCCTGTGAAACTCCCGTCGCCCCCCGCTTTGGCGGGCGTCCATCCGGTGAAGTCGCCGATTGCCACGCCCGTGCCGTTGACAAACATCGCCTCAACCGGGTCACGTCGAACCAATGACCTCGAGCCTCGGGGCGATCCCATGAACACGGCGTCCTTGAGGACGGTCACGTCGGCCCGGGCCGCGACGGCGGCTGCGACGGCCAGGAGAAGAACCGAACGGCGGAGCATGGCCCAGCATATCCCCGGCCAAGGACCGAGTGCTGGAATCGTCGATTTCGTGAAGGACGTCCCTACTGAATGGCTGGCCAATTTGCCGACTTTCCAGTAAGCAATCTTCGGAGTCCCGGCACCACGTGTAATCCGAAATGCGGCCATTCGTCATGGATGCCTAGACAGGTAGCTGCCTTATGAACCTAAAAACTACGCTTGCATTGCCGTTCACGATCGTCGCTTTGTTGGCCTCTCAATTGGCCATCGCCGAAGACTTTAGCCAGGCCAAGTTGGAGAAGATGGTCAAGGAGTTGGAAGTCTACACCGTCAAGGATCCTGACTACGCCTACCCGATCAAGTGTGTCTTCGACAAGGACAACATGGACTTGAACGCGTACGCGACTCTTGAGCAGCCTGCGAAGGAGGGCGACAAGCCACAGTGCAAGATGGTCGTCTTCGGCGGTCTCGCCAAGGAGATGAATGACGACAGGTTGCTACGCGCGGTCGTCGCCCACGAGATCTCGCACCTCAGCAAGGGCCACCTTTCCGTCCGTGCCACGGCTAACGAACTGGAAGTCATCTACACGCGGAACCAGGAGCTTGAGGCGGACGCGACCGGCGCATGGCTGCTCCAACGCGCCGGCTATTCGAAGAAAGACATGGTCGACATGCTCGCGTGGCTGGACACCAATCTGCGGTCACAAGGCGGCTGGCTGGAAAACATCCAGGGCGACCACCCGAGCAACCGGGCGAGGATCGCCGCAATCGAAGACAACCCGACGGTGAGCCGGGCGCTGATGGACTTCGACGCGGGCCTCGCGTTTATGGAGTCGCGAAGCTTCGCCGTGGCGACCCGTATGTTCGACCGGGCGATCGCCAAAGAGCCGAAGCTCTTGGAGGCCTACCTCAACTCGGCACTCGCCGCAAGCATGGGCTACTACGACAACCTGGGCGAGACGATCAAGGCCAATTGGTTCAAGCCGGACTTTGGCCCGATGTTGACCAGCGCGTCGGTCGCCGGACGTGGCGCCGTGGTCACGGACCTCGACAGAAAGAACTACCTTGCCGCGACGCAGCGTGTGGCCGCGGCTGAGTCGAAGTTGCCTGGCGACCCGCGTCTGCAAGAGATCAAGGGACTTCTCCTGGTTCTTGAGCCGGACGCAAAGCCAGAGTCGCTGCAAGAAGGCATGAAGATCCTGACCGGCCTTCTGGGCAAAACCATGGTCGGGCCGGAAAAGCTGCGGATCGCGAACAACCTGGCCGTCGGCCAGCAGAGGTCTGGCGACCTGACCGGGGCGGTGTCCACCCTGGTCAAGGCCGAGAGGGAGACCTTCAAAGACGGGAAGATCACCGTCAACCACTACATCGGCATGAACCTCGGGGAGCAGATCCCGTCGCTGACCGACAAGACCGACGCCGCGATCGCGGCGACGACGATGGCCGTCTGGCTTCGCTCGAACAGCGACGCGAACCCGAAGTACGCGAAAGTCGACAAGAACTACCGCGACTTCTGCGCTGCGCAGAACTTGAAGGTGGGCGACATCAAGCCGGTAGAGGGCGCACTGTGCTCCGCCGTGGCGATGTGGAGCGGAGGCAAGATGTTCAACCTGTTCGATCCGGTCGAGGAGTTTGTGAAAGCCCTCGGCGCGGCACAGAACGAGCTCCATTTCGATCCCAAGTTCGAGGATCTGAAGGAGATGCGGTGGCTCGACGGGGACTTTGCGATCATCGCCAGCGAGGGTCAGGGCCTGCGGCTGACCACGTATGCCAAGGACGGGACGATCGTGCTCAAGCCGAAGAACCTGTCTGACGACAGGAAGCTGGTGGTCCGGGTCGGCGACACGGTCGAGGCCGTGGCGGGCATCCTGCCGATGGAGTCCGGTGTCGACGTCTCCCTTGTCCGTGGAAACTCCTTGGAGAGTTGGAAGTACTTCCCTGAACTCAACATGGGTGTCTGTGTGAAGGACGGCAAGATCATCGGCCTGACCGTCACACCTGCCGCATAGGGTCCATGTCTATGCTGCGGCGCGTCGTAGCCTTGGTCACCCTGCTCCTGGCCGTCCTCAGCCAGGGGCAGGGTGGGCCCGAGGCCTTTGCGCCCGCCCGCAGTTGGGCCCTCGTGTTGGGAGCGGGCAAATACACAAAGCTCGCTCCCTTGCAGTTTGCGGCGAGCGACGCCCACCTATTCACCAAGTCGCTTATCGAAGACCTGGGATTCGACCCCAAGACGGTTCGGACGGTGGCGGACGACACCGACGGGCCTGACAAGCTGTCTTCCAAGAACATCCTGGCGGAACTGGACGCCATGATCCACGACAGGAGGATCGACCCCGGCCACCTGTTCGTGTTCTACTTCTCCGGACACGGGATCGGCACACCGCAAGGCGACTACTTGTGCCCGACGAACGCGGACGTGTCGAATGTGACCGAGATAGGCGTCCCCGTGAAGGCGCTCATCAAGAAGTTGGTCGACGCCGGGATGCACAACGTGCTGTTTATCGCGGACGCGTGCCGCGAAGGAAACAAGAACCCGTTTGGAAAGGAACTGCGTGAGCTGGGTCGGGCGGCGAACATCGCCGTCTTCCTTGGGTGCGCGCCTGGTAAACGATCCTATGAGAACCCGCGGACGGGACACGGTTATTTCACGGCCGCCATCGCCAAGGTTCTGAAAGACGACGCGGTGCGGGGTGAGAAGTACGGTGCGCTGTGGGCCTCGGCTGTCGCCGCCAAGGTCGTCGAACAGGTCTCCGCCTCGACAGAACGGCAGTTCGGAGAGAACAAGCAAGTGCCCGCCACGTGGTCCGAGCCGCAGCAGGACGTCCTGTTGGCGCTCGTCCCGCCGCCGATCGGCCAAGGGGACGCCTATATGCGTGACCTTGTGAAGACGGCGCAAGACCGGGGTAAGGAGACGTACACGAAACTGCTGCGGGTGATGATGCAGTCTTACATCGACGCCCGCGACTTCAAGAACGCGGTAGAGGTGGGCCGGTCGCTAGAAGGTCTAGGGCAGCTCACGCCATCGGACCGAGGCGCGCTGGCAGGGATCTACCGGTTTTTGGGCAGGGAGCGGGAGGCCCAGAGTCTCTGCGCAGAGCTGGTCAAGAACTCTCCAGACAGCTTTGTGCGCGACATGGCGCTCCTCTGGTGGGTCGACAGCTCGGTGACCGCACAGATGCGACGGGACGCCGTGATGCGGATGTGGCAGGTGGAGCAAGACTTCGCCACCGCCGACATGGTGTGGCAGCACTGGGCCTATGTCGATCCGGCGGGCAAGGACGAAGTCTTGGCCGTGGCCGACAAGTTGGTCAAGCACTTCGGCGACGGGACTCGGGTCGGCACTTACTTCAGGGCCCGGAAAGCGCAGTACCTGGATGATTTCAAGCAAGCGGCGGAACTTGTGAAGGAAGCCAGGGCGATGCCAGGAGAGCATCCCGCCGAGCGGGTGATGCTGGACATGGAGTTCGAACTCCTCCGCAAGACAAAGGACTATGACCGCATGCTGGTCGTGGCGGCCAGGGGGATGGCGGTGGACTTGCCCGACCGGTGGCTGTTGAATCTGGTGATCGGATTCACGGATGCGCCTCTGGCCATGCGCAAGAGGGTCGCGCGCCTAGCCTTGGCGACCTCGAACTACGGCCCGAACTATATCAAGGCGGTCGGAATCCTTCGGTCCGAGGCCTATCTGCTCAAGGACGAGATCGCCAAGGTCGCCAAGGAGAACCCCGACTCGGTCTACGCGCAATGTGCGGTGATGATCGTCCGGGTCGCGGAGAAGTTCGAGGTGCCCCTGGTCCGTCAGCCGGAACTCGAAAGACTGTGGACGGGCGACCTCCAGACAGCAGGCTACCTGTACGGTGCGATCTACGAGGCTGCTCGGGAAGCGTGGAAGAACAAGAGGATCGACGAGGAGCGCTACCGCCTGGTGTCCGAGGGATGTCTGCTGCCGTTTCTGGAGAGGCTCGCTGACATCCAGACAGGGCTCCTTTCTACCAGCCACGTCGTGCTCTTCACCATGCCACGAGAGACCTCTGGGCAAGCCGCCCTTATCGCAGACCGAGCCCTTATGACGGTCTTGACCGATCCGCAGACGGTGGGTGTACTGCGCGCGCTCTGGTTGCGCCGGCTCTATTCAGCCGGTCGGCTTGACCTCGCCACAAAGGTCGTGGACAGCGGCGGCTGGAATGCTGACAAGCTCCTCGTGGAGGTCCGCCTGTGCACGTCGTTGGGTCTGGCCGATCGCTGGGACGAGTCGGTCACCCGGTTCAACAAGCTCAAGCCCGACTCAGACAAAGTGACCCGCCAGACGATGTGGGCCCTCGCGCACCTCAGCAGGATCACGCTGGGCTATGACAAAGACCTTGCCGACATCGACGCGAACGCGGCGAAGATCACAGACGCGAACGTTTCCCGCCTTGTCTGGATGTGCCGCATGGCGTTCGCTCTGGGCAGGAAAGACGAGCGTAAGCCGGACGGGGAGGTTATCAAGGGTCTCTTACCGGCTGTGCCGGGGCTGATCCAGGGTGCCGACAAAGACTATGAGGCCCGAACCTTGATCCTGGCTTGGCGGGGGCAGGCGGCGGTCGAACCGGCGAGGCACAAGCGTGACGAGTTCGTACTGCTGTCGGAGGACGCCAGGCAGGGCAACCCGCTCTTCGACGACCTTCCTTGGTGCGTGCCGTCGCAGGTGGGTGACTTTGCTGGCAAGACGGTGCTCGAAGGCACCGCCCGGTTCGACGGCCGACCGGATTCTGTCCCTGCAAGACTCACTGTCGAGGCGACCAAAGATGGCAAGGCGACTTTCACGGTCGAGCGAGAAGGCAAGCCTCCTGTCGTCCTGACTGGGACTGTCACCCGTTTCGGCGGCTTCCGGGGGGCTGACGGCAAGACGTCGGTCGCGGGCCGGTTGATGCCGGCAAGCGTCGCCAAATTACGGCCCGACGTCGCCCGTGCGGGGGTGCGGATGGCCTTGTGGGATGAAAACTGCGCCCAGTGGACGTTCCATCTCGACGTCCCTCGGTAGACTCCGCTCCATGCCGCTTAGGGTTGGGATCGTCGGATGTGGGTTCATGGGCCGGATGCACGGCAATGTCTACGGGATGCTTGACGATGCAGAGCTTGTCGCATGCGTCGACCACCGTCCCCAACGGGGCTCCGACTATGCGGGCGAGTTCGGGGTGAAGTTGTACGCCGACCTGGCCGGGATGCTTGCTGAAGAACAGGTCGACATCGTCGACGTCTGCCTTCCAACCTACCGCCACGCCGAAGCGACCATCCAAGCCTGTGAGGTGGGCAAGCACGTCGTCTGCGAGAAGCCGATGGCCCGGTCGCTAGAGGAAGCGGACGCGATGGCGGCCGCCGCGAAGAAGGCGGGGGTGAAGCTGATGATCGCCCACTGCATCCGGTTTTGGCCCGAGTACGCGCTCCTCAAAGACGCGGTAGTCGATGGTAGATATGGAAAACTACTCAGCCTGAACCTTACACGTTATGGTGAGTTTCCCACGTGGTCGAGCGACAACTGGCTTGCCGACGAATCCAAGTCGGGTGGTGGCGTCTTAGACATGCACATCCACGACACAGACTACGCCTTGTACCTACTCGGCAAGCCCGACGAGGTCGTCAGCTTTGGCAGCGTCGACCAGCGCGGTGCCAGCCATGCCTTCACGACCATGCGCTTCGGCAGCACCGTCGCCCACTTGGAAGGCGGCTGGAACCTACCGCCCGGCTCGCCGTTCCGCATGGCGTTCAGGGCCGTCTTCGAGAAGGCGCTGATGATCTGGGATGGCGCGCCGATGACTGTGTACCTGGACACGAAGGACTCGTTCGTGCCTGAGTTTCCCAAGATGAGCGCGGCAGGGGGCGGAAACATCTCTGACCTAGGCGGCTACTACGTGGAACTCGCCTATTTTGTGGACTGTGTCAAGAACGACCGGCCCATCGAGACGGTGACGCCGGAATCGTCCAGGGAGTCGCTCAGGGTGTGCCTGGCCGAAATCGAGGCGATCAAGCGGAACGCCTCAGGCTAAGGCCCTACTTGATGGCTCCGGCGAGCATGGCGTCTTGGACCTTGTCCTTGAAGAACCAATAGACGATCAGGACGGGTAGCATGACGATCACCAGCCCGGCGAACAAGGCACCCCAGTCAGACTGATAGAACTGGGTTGCGGTCAAGCGGGCTAGACCAAGCGGCAGGGTCATGACCTCGTCCTTTTGGACAAGCACCTTGGCCAGGTTGTACTCGTTCCACAGGCCGATGCCGTTGAAGATGCCAGTCACAACCAAGCCGGGTCGGGCGAGCGGCAACATGACCTTCCAAAACGTCGCGTTGTGCCCGCAGCCGTCCATCATCGCCGCTTCCGCGAGTTCGCCTGGAAGGGCTTCAAAAAACCCGCCCATGACGAAGATCGTGAAGCTGAGCGAATAGGCGACATAGACCAGCACCAGTCCGACCATGGAGTCGGTCAACTGGAGCTGGGACATCAGCAGGTAGAGCGGCACGATGGCAAGGAAGTTGGGAAACATCATCCCGCCGAGGAAGACGGCTTGGACGACCTTGGATCCCTTGAACCGGTACCGTGAAAGGACATAGGCAGCCATGCTGCCGAGAGGCAACAAGATGACCAAGGTCGCCGTGCTCGCCACCAGGCTGTTCATAAAGAACCGGCTGAACTCGGCTTCGCTCCACGCCTTGGCGTAGTTGACAAACTGGGGTTGGGTCGGCAGGCTCCAGGGAGAGGCGAGGATGTCCACTCCCTTTTTGAGCGAGTTCATCGCCACCCAGAGGAGAGGCACGACTACGCTCAGGCCGAAGAGAGTCAACCAGACGTTGGACGCGAGCTTCTTCACCGGCGTGCTCCCTCAGGGTTCTTGCGGAACAAGAAGCCCAAGCAGACCGTCACGACCATGATCACGGCCAGGTTGGCCATCGCCAAGGCGGCGGCATAACCCATCTTGCTGGTTGAGAACCCGGCCTCATAGATGTAAGTAAGGAAGGTCTCGGTCGCCCGTGCGGGCCCTCCGTTGGTCATGACTTGAACCAGAGCGAAGATGTTGAACACGTTGACCGCGATGTAGACCACCGCGACCCGGCGCACGCTCCAGAGCATCGGCCAGGTGATCGTGGTGAATTTGCGCCATCCATGACAGCCTTCGAGAGCCGCTGCTTCACTGACCTCAGCGGGGATACCCTTGATGCCGGCCGAGAAGAGCATGATATAGAAACCGGCGGCGAACCAGACCCACGAGACGGTGACCGCCGGCAGTGCCCACGTCGTGTCCCCCAGCCAACTCTTGGCGGCAGCTCCGAGCCCGAGGAACCGAAGCAGGCCGTTGACGAGCCCTCCGTTCGGTGCGTAGAGGAACTGCCACATGACCGCGACTGCGACCACCGACACGACCTGAGGGAACAAGAAGACCCCACGGACGAACTTGGCTAGGCGCGTGTCGTCCTGGAGCGCATGGGCCGTGACCATCGCCAGCACAAGTGTGCAGATGCCGCCTGCTATCAGTAAGAAGGCCAAATGTTGCAACACCTGGGGCACGACGTTGTCGTGCGCCATGTACTGGTAGTACTGGGGTCCGACCCACCTCTTTTCGCTGCTCACGCCGCGAAAGCTGAAGAACGACAGTTGCAGCGTCTGGACAAAGGGGATGAGGACAAAGACGCTATAGAGCAAGGCCGCGGGGGCCAAATAGGCCCCGACAAACAGCGCCCTCTTCGGCCCCTTTTGGTTCACGACACCTTGTGCTTCGTCACGTCAGGGTCTTGGCGTGTCTTCTCGGCCGCAGCCTCCGCCTGATCGGCGAACTGGTCCGGGGTCACGTCGCCGTTCAGCAACTGGGTCACGAGGTTGCCGATGTTCTTGTACAGCTCGGGGTACCAATCCTTCCACTGCGCCGCCCACACGGCCTTGCTGGATTTGAAGTCGGTGGCTGCGGACTTGAGATAAGGGGGTAGATCGACCTGGTCGCTCCCCTTGATGGCCATAAGCGTCCCCTTTTCTGTCACGAACTGTTCAGCTTTCTCAAGCGAAGTCATGTACTTAAACAGCCCGATTGCGTCTTTGGAGTTTTTCGCTTTGGTCGGGACGAGCCAAGGCTCGATCTTGATCATGATCGCGCTCGGGTCACCCTTTCCGTCAGCCGGGACGGGCGGCAACATGAACTCGATGTGGCGGCCCTTCGGCATGGACTTGATCATCTCCGAGTACAGCCAAGTGCCGCAAGGGATCATGGCTGCCTTGCGGACGAGGAAGTCCGTCTGGGACTGGGTGTGGCTCAAGGCGCTGGCTCCGTTCTCGAAATAACCCATGTCCTTCAGTTCTTTGATCATGGAGGCGGCCTTGACGACCGAGGGATCCTTCCACGCGCCCGGCTCCAGGTTTTGGATGGCGTCGAACTTGTCCATCCCACCCACGCTGATGATCCAAGGCTCGAGCATCCCGGCGATCATGTAGTCAGGGTATTGGCCCTGGTAGGTGATGGGGGCGATGCCCTTGGCCTTGATCTTGGCGCAGAGGGCCAAGAGTTCCTCGTAAGTCTTGGGCGGCGTCCAGTTGTTCTCCTTGAAGAGGTCGGGGTCGTACCACCAACCGAGGACGCTGAAGAAGTAGGGCAGCACGTAGGTCTTGCCCTCGGACTGGCCGAGTTTGAGCAACGACGGCTCGAATGTGTCTTTCCAGGGCGTCTTGCTGTTGTACGCCGGTTCAGCGAGGGCGTCGTCCAACTGCATCACCTGTCCCTCGGCGACCGCGCCCCAATGGTCGAAACGCCAGCCAGGGAAGGTCAGGTCGGGGGGCGTGCCCTTGATGAAGAGGGGCTTGAGCTGCTCGTCGATGCGGGGGTCGCCCGTCACCGTCGTCTTGAGCCCGGGGTGCTCCTTGTCGTACTCGGCGGCGGCCTTCACGTAGAAGTCCTTGCCGTAGCCACCCTCGAAGACCATCACGTTTAGGGTGCCCGACTGGGCTTGGCCGCCGTTTGAGGGGGCAGGGCCGCCGCATCCGGCGACGAGGACGAGGGCCAACAGGCCGTACCAACTGCGTTTCATGCCTTAACTCCAGCGTTGCGCTTCTCGGTCTGCGCGGTCTTGATTTTGTCGAACACCACGGCGGCGAGCAGGATCGCGCCAGTCACCACCATCTGATAGAACGTGTCGATGTTGAGCAGGCTCATGGCGTTCTGGACGATCCCCATGATGAGCACACCGACGACGACGCCCGACATCGTACCCACTCCGCCTGCGAGCGAGACCCCGCCAAGCACACAGGCCGCGATCGCCTGGAGCTCGAGTTTGTCACCCGCGTTGTTACTGCCGACCAAGAGCCGCGATGCCTGGGCGACGCCTGCGAACGCCGCCACCATGCCGCTCAGGACGAACACCCAGATCTTTGTCTTCTCGACCTTGATCCCGGCGAGGCGGGCCGCTTCCACGTTGCCGCCGATCGCCAAAGTGTCGCGACCGAAAACAGTGCGGTTCAGGAGCCAGCCGAAGACGACGAAGGCCAAGATCGTCAGGACGATCGGCATCGGTATCCCCGCGATCATTGATTTGCCCAGGGCGTCAAAGCCGACCACCGAACACGACTGGGGCGAGCCGTGGCTGACGATGTTGGTGAGCCCGCGGACGATCTGCATGGTCGCCAGCGTCGTGATGAGTGCGTTGATCCCGACCTTGGCGATGACCAGCCCGTTGATCAGACCTACCACCGCTCCGGCGGCCAAGGCGGCGGCAATGCCGAGCGGAACGCTCTTGGTCGAGGTCGTGACCATCGCGGCAAGGACGCCGCCGAGCGCAAGCGTGGAGCCGACGGAAAGGTCGAAGTCACCCCCGGCCAGGCAGAAAAGCATGGTGCACGACACAAGGCCGACGGTCGAAACAAGCAGACCTAGGCTGACAGCGTTGTCACCGGTGCCGAAGCCCTTGATCAGGATCGCCGAGAGGACGATCATGGCGACGAGCACCAAAAGGAGTCCGCTTGAGCCCTTGAGCTTGTTCATGCTGATTTCTCCGCCGCAGGCAAGGCGAGCGTCAGTAGGCTTTGTTCGGTCGCCTGGCCGCGCGGGACTTCGCCGGTCACGCGTCCGTCGCACATCACGAGGATCCGGTCGCACACGCCCATGACCTCAGGGAGTTCGCTACTGACCATCAGGACGCCGACCCCTTGTTCGGCGAGGCCCCGGATGATGGCGTAGATTTCGCTCTTGGCCCCGACGTCGATGCCCCTCGTCGGTTCGTCAAGGAGGATGACCTTGACCTCCTCGGCGAGCCACCGGGCAAGGACGACCTTCTGCTGGTTTCCGCCGCTGAGGGTCTTGATGAGCGTGTCCAAGGAGGACGTTTTGACCTTCAGCTTCGCGACGTACTCCTCCGCGTTGGCCCGCTCTCGCTTTCCGTCCAACACGCCAAACCGGCTGAACCGTCGCCGGACGCTCAGATTCACGTTCTCCGCCACCGACAACTGCGGCACGATCCCCTCGGCCTTCCGGTCCTCGGGGCAGAAGACGAGCCCTGACTCGACCGAACTTCGCGGGCCTTGGCGGCCGGTCGGCCGACCTGCCACCACGACCTTGCCCGCATTACCGGCATAGATGGCCTTGAGGAGCTCTGTCCTACCCGCCCCGACGAGCCCAAAGAGGCCCACGATCTCACCTGCCTTGACCGAGAGGGAAGCTGGTCGGCTCAAACCTTTGCCGGTGACCTCCTCGACTTGAAGCACCGGCTCGCCGATCGTCCTCGATGTGTAGCCGTACACGTCTTGGATAGAGCGGCCGACCATCGCCGCGACGATCTTGTCGGCGGTCACGCCATCCATGTCGTCCCACGTGGTGACGTGCCTTCCGTCCCGTAGCACGGTGCAGGCATCGCAAATGGTCGTTACCTCGTCCATCCGGTGGGAGACATAGAGGATGGCCTGGCCCGAGGCCTGCAAGCGTCGGATCAGGGCCAAAAGGTGTTCGACCTCGCGCGAGGTCAACGATGTCGTGGGTTCGTCAAACGCAATTACCTTGGCATTTCGGGAAAGCGCCTTGGCTATCTCGACCATTTGCCTCTGGGCAAGCGAGAGGTCCTTGAGTTGGACGCCGGGGTCGACGTCGAGCCCGACCATGTCCAGGGCGTCTTTGGCGGCGTCGCGCAAAGTGGCGGATTGCACGATGCCGAAGCGCGACGGCAAGTGGCCGAGCATGACGTTCTCCGCCACGGTGACGCCGGGCACCAGGTGGAGTTCTTGGTAGATGACCGCGACACCTGCGTCCAGGGCTTCCAGCGGCGTGCGGGGGTCGACTTGGGCCCCGTCGATGAGCAACCTGCCTGAATCGGGCCGGTGGACCCCGGCCAAGACTTTAAGCAAGGTGCTCTTTCCCGCGCCGTTCTCCCCACAGAGACCGTGCACCGACCCGCCCCGCACGCCGAACGACACATCGGCCAGTGCTTGGACGCCGGGGAATGCCTTCCCGACGCCCTCGACGACGAGGCGTTGCGCGCTCACAGACCTTCGGCAGCCATCGCTTGCTTATAGTTGTCGCGGGTGATCGCAGTGCCAGATGTGTAGGTTAGCTTAGGCGGTTCCGTGCCCTTCGTCAGCCAATCGACCATCATGTCCACGGTCTTGCCGCCATGGGTGCTTGGGCTCAAAAGGATCGATGCGAAGACTCCGCTCTGCTTGCCTGTGTCGAACTCCTTCTGGATTGGAGGGCCGCCGTTGATGCCGACTCCGATGATGTCCATCACCGGGATGCCGCGGCTCTCCACCGCCCGAACCGCTCCCAACATGCCGTCGTCGTTGCTGCTCAAACACAGCCACTTTTTGGTGGTCGCGTGCTGGGTGAGGATGACGTTGGCCGCGTCGTTGGCGGAGGCGACGTCCACGCTACCGCCCCACGGGGCGATGTAGAAGTTGGCCTCGGGCAACCCGGCCTTGGTCAAGGCGGTCTTTGCGCCCCCGACCCGTTCTCGGGCGGTCTGAAGATCCTCTTTGAGCACGGCGATGACGCCGACGTCGGCCCAGTTCCAACCGCGCTTCTTGGCTTCGTCGGCCATCGTCGTCCCGACCAGTTCGCCGATCTTTGTCGCGCTGATGCCCAGATGCGGGATGTCCGCCATGGGCTTGCCGTTGTCGACGAGTTGATCGTCGACGGACATGAGTTTGAGACCCTTCTGATCGCATTTGGCCTTGATCGCCGGCCCAAGCTGGGTCTCGGGGGAGCAGATGATGATGCCTTTCGCGCCCTGCGCGGCCATCGAGTCGATGGTTGACATCACCGCGTCGCCGGTCTGGGCTTCTTGGACAAGGAGTTTGATGCCGAGCTTGTCCGCCTCCTTCTTGGCAAATCCGGTCTCGACCGGGAACCAGGTGTCCGACATGGACTTGACAATGAACCCGACGGTCACGTCCTTCTTGTCAATGGTGGCCGAGGTCTTGTTTGTGTCGTCCTTTGTCACGCTCGGTGGCGGTGTGCAACCTCCGAGGAGAAGGCCGGCCGCCAGTGCGGCGGTTGCGGAGAAGCCGAGAAGACGCTTCATGTGGCGACCGTACCCGATTGCGGGTCTGGCTTTCTCATAGGTACGCTCGGGCCATGTTCGCCATCGTTCCGATGCCCACGAGCTTGACACCAGGCGAGGGCGTTTTCCACTTGGACGACAAGACTGTCTTCTCGGCAAAGGGCGAGGCTGCCCCTGTCGCCCGTCAGATCGCCGCGACCTTGCGGGTCTCGACCGGCCTGCCTCTGAAAGTGACGGCGACAAGGCCCTCGCGATCCGTGGTCTTCAAGCTGGCCGACGAAGAAGACCTGGGGCAGGAGGGCTATCGGCTCAAAGTGACCAAGGACGGGGTCGTCGTGACCGCCAAGACCAGGGCCGGCCTGTTTTATGGAGGCCAGACCCTGAAACAGTTGCTTCCGACGGCGGCGTTTGGAGACAAGAAGGCGACAGGTGTCAAGTGGGACGTGCCGTCTGTGGAGATCAGGGACGTCCCCCGCTTCCGCTGGCGAGGGCTGATGCTCGATGTGGCCCGCCACTTCATGCCGAAGTCAGAGGTGCTCAAATTCATCGATCTGTTGGCTGTGCAAAAGATGAACTCCTTGCACCTGCATTTGACCGACGACCAAGGCTGGCGGATCGAGATCAAACGGTATCCGAACCTGACCAAAGTCGGGGCTTGGCGCACCGAGACGGTGATCGGGAAGAACACGGGCAAGTACGACGGCAAGCGGCACGGCGGCTTCTACACTCAGAAGGATCTGAAGGATATCGTCAAATACGCGGCGGACCGGTTCATCAACGTCGTGCCAGAGATCGAGATGCCGGGCCACGCGCAGGCGGCGATCGCCTCGTACCCCGAGCTTGGGAACATCACCACCCGCCTGCCCGTGTGGACGATGTGGGGGGTGAACAAGAATGTATTTAATGTAGAAGACTCAACTATCAAATTTCTACAAAACGTCCTTACGGAGGTGATGGAGGTCTTCCCGAGCAAGTTCATCCACGTCGGGGGAGACGAATGCCCGAAGGACCAGTGGAAAGAGAGCGCCCGGGTCCAGGACCTGATGAAGGCCCGAGGGATTAAGGACGAGCACGCCTTGCAAAGTTGGTTCATCCAGCAAATGGACAAGTTTTTGACCGCTCATGGACGTCGTCTGTTGGGGTGGGACGAGATATTGGAGGGCGGCCTCGCCCCGGGGGCGACGGTCATGAGTTGGCGCGGGATGGAGGGCGGCATCCAGGCGGCGAAGGAAGGACACGACGTGGTGATGGCCCCGACCCAGTTCACGTACCTGGACTACTACCAGGCGAAGCCGACCGACAAAGAACCCTTGTCGATCGGTGGCTACCTCCCCTTGGACAAGGTCTACAGCTTCGATCCGGTACCGTCCGAGTTCACACCCGATGAGGCGGCGCACGTATTGGGAACGCAGTGCCAAATGTGGGCCGAGTACATCGCGACCCCCGAGCACCTTGAATATATGGCCTTCCCGAGGGCCTGTGCCTTGGCCGAGGTGGCTTGGAGTCCCAAGGCTAAGAAGGACTTCAAGGACTTTGAAGAACGCTTGAGGGTGCACTTGGAGCGCCTGTCTCAGCTTCATGTGCACTACCGGCCACTTTGACGACGAACCAGGTCGGGACCTCGAAACCACCGTCCCGATCTGGTGTATTATCTGCAGGTCGAGATAAGGCGAACGGCCTCGACGGGCCGGCGGATCCTCGCATGGGAGCCGCCGGCTCAACTTTTGTGCGGCTGCCTCAAAGGAGAAAACAGCTATGGCGACATTAGTCATCGTCGGGTCGCAATGGGGCGACGAAGCAAAGGGCAAGATCGTGGACGTGCTTGGCGGCGAGGCCGAGTTGGTCGTCCGTTACAGCGGTGGGAACAACGCTGGGCACACGGTCATCACGGGAGGAAAGACCTTCAAGTTCCAACTCATTCCGGCCGGCATCCTGCACCCCGGTTGTCTCTCGATACTTGGCGGCGGGATGGCGGTCTGCCCCAAGAGCCTGCTCGAGGAACTGGAGCGCACCCGGGCTCAGCAAGCGGAGTTGGGAGACCTCTGGGTCAGCCCGGCCGCTCACGTCGTCTTCCCCTATCATCGCGCCCTCGACGAGCTGGAGGAGGTGGCAAGGGGCGAGAACAAGATCGGCACGACGAGCCGAGGGATCGGCCCCTGCTACACCGACAAGGTGAACCGTGTCGGCATACGTATGGGCGACCTTGTCCAGCCCGACAAGTTCCAAGAAAAGCTTCGATCGGTGCTTGCGTTCAAGAACAAGCTGATGAAGCTGTTGGGCGGCGAGGAGATGGGCTTTGAGGCCCTCTATGAGGAGTACTCCTGCTATGCCGACCGCCTCAGACCCATGGTGCGTGAGACGGAGCCTACGGTTCAGGAAGCGGTCTATGGAGGCAAGCGCGTGCTCTTCGAGGGTGCCCAGGGAACCTTTTTGGACCTCGACCACGGCACGTACCCGTACGTCACAAGCTCACATCCCACGGCGGGAGGCGCCTGCCTGGGGACAGGTATTGGGCCACGGGCGATCGACAATGTGCTCGGTGTGTGCAAGGCGTATTCGACAAGGGTCGGGTCGGGACCCTTCCCGACGGAGCTCCACGACGCGGTCGGCGACCAGATCAGGAAGCAAGGCAACGAGTTCGGCACCGTCACCGGCAGACCGCGCCGGTGCGGTTGGCTCGACCTCGTAGCCCTCAGGCACTCGTGCCGGATCAACTCGATGAGCGGCCTGGTGGTCACCAGACTCGACGTCATGGCCGGGGTCGGAGATGTCAAGGTGGCGACAGCCTACGAGATCGACGGCGCGGTCGTCGGGCATGTGCCTTCGACGGCCGAGGAGTGGGAGCGGGCCAAGCCGGTGTACCAGTCGCTTCCGGGTTGGACGGAAGATATTCGGGGCGCCCGAACGTGGGAAGACCTCCCGAAGACAGTCCAAAACTACGTCGAGTTTGTAGAAGAGGCGACCGGTACGCCTGCGGCGATATTGAGCATCGGCCCGGACAGGGCCGAGACTATAGTCCGACGGCCGGATTTGATTTGGGGCTGACGGAGGGCGGCGTTGTCTCGACATGGGGGATGATCTGCGCCGCGAACGCGCTCAGGTCGGTATCGCGGGACAGCCCTTTGGCCGCAGCATAGGCTTCGGACGTCACGTCGGCAACCAAGACGATCTGGTCGGTGACGACCACCCGGACCGTCACTTGGCGGTAAGCGGGAGCGGCGTCAAATGTGTCACGGACGGCGGTGGCGGCCAGCACCTCGATCGGCTGGTCCTTCTTTCCGCGTACTGTGACCGTGAGGCTCGGGGTCCGCGGATCCTCTAATAGACCGATCAACGAATCTCCTAGTTGCGACCGGGCCTTGATAGCCTGTAGCAGAGCCCGCTCGCTCGGGACCATCAAGGGCTCCATTTGTGGCAGGTTCGGTCTTCCAGGCAAAACTACGGGGGAACTGACGCGGGCGGGGTTGTCGTCTTGGTCTGCCTTGAACTGGCCGCCGAGCACGAACGACGCGCCGCCGACGATCGCGATCAGAAGTGTGACTCCGACGATATAGGCGACGACGTGCGACGCGCGCTGCGGCAGTCCGAGCCGCTTGGCAGTCGCCACGGCCTCGTTATTGACCATGCGCTCCCTGACGCCTTCGAGCTTGCCCTTGGCAGCGACCGAGTCAGGGGAGAGATCGACTGCCATCTCGTACCATTCCGCCGCCTTGGGCAGATCATTGCGGTCGGAATAGAAGTCGCCGAGCAAAATGTGCGCCGACGCGTTGTTGGGAAACCGTCGAAGCACGCCGAGGCAGATGTCGATGCCTTCGTCAACATTTCCTCTCATGCGGGCGAGGTTCGCCTTGGTCAGCTCCTGATAAACCGCCTGGTCGCTGCCCTCGGTGCTGTCCCCCAGGGCGGCGCCGCATTCAGGGCAGTAGGTGGCCTGCGCCGCCACGAGTGCGAGGCACTTGGGGCATGCCTGGCGGTCATCTTGTCCCGGTGCTGCCAAAGCCGCCACCTCCTCTGTCTGTCATGTCCAATTCAGCGACCGCCACAGGTTGCGCCCGGACCACCGGGCAGACAACGAGTTGGGCGATCCGCTCTCCCGCCGACAGTTTGACACTTTCTGCCCCGAGGTTGATCAAGATGACCGCGACTTCGCCCCGGTAGTCGCTGTCGATGGTGCCCGGGGAATTGACCATCCCCAATCCCAGACGCAGGGCAAGGCCGCTTCTTGGCCTGACCTGGCCCTCGTACCCTTCCGGGATAGCCATGCGTATGCCCGTGCGGACCAACTTTCGCTCTAGGGGCTGGAGTTCGACATCTTCGATGCTGCGCAAGTCCATTCCTGCAGATCCCTGGGTGGCATAAGCCGGCATGGCGGCCCCTTCTTGGAGGACCATCGGGACGGTGACGTGCTCAGGGACGACTGCGGTGCCGGGCATGGACCGATTATGATCGGTGGCATGACCCTTCAGCCGTTGGGTGAGTCCGCCTTCCTGGTCCTTGGGCTGGAGGGTGCGTCTTCGGCGGCGTGGGCCCGCGAGATCCGTGCCTGGCAGGTCAAGGGGGTGCTGGAGGTCGTGCCGGCCTATGACACTCTTGGCCTGTACGTCGAGCCGGAGAACTTCGATCCGGCCCGGTTCTTTGCCAGAGTGTCCAAGGCGAAGGATCCGGCGGAGCAGGGGTCGGGCCGTCATACCGTGCCGGTCTGCTACGGCTTCGGCGAGGACCTGTCGGAGACAAGCGCTCTACTCGGCCTCTCGCCCGAGCAACTCATCGCTGCGCACACGGGGCGGCCCTATCGGTGCTTCGCAGTAGGTTTCTGCCCCGGCTTCCCCTATTTGGGACCGCTTGAGGCATCCATCTCAGGTCTGTCGCGTCGGGCCAGCCCGCGCCCGCGGGTCGAAGCGGGGACGGTGGCGATCACGGGTGACCAGACGGGAATCTACACTCTGCCCAGGCCCGGTGGATGGCACCTGGTCGGCAAGACCCCGTTGCAACTCGTGGACGTGGCGGCAGGATACTTTCCGATCTCGGCTGGCGACGAAGTGATCTTTGTCGCGATCGATGAGGAAGAGTACGCCTACCTGGAAGGGGAGAGGCTGTGAACCGTATCGACATCAACGTCGACATCGCAGAAGGGTTCCCTTGGGATGCGGAGCTGGTCAAAGCGGCGACCAGCGCAAACGTCTGCTGCGGTGTCCACGCCGGGTTAGCAGAACTCGCACGAGAGACCATCGAACTGTGCCGACAGGCAGGCACGCGGATCGGCCTTCATCCGGGATACCCGGATCGAAGCGGGATGGGGCGCGTCTCAGCCGCCGACCTGGGGCTCACCAAAGACGAAATGCTTCGTTCGATCTGGGGGCAGTGTGAGAACCTTCTCTCCTTTGCCTCATACATCAAACCGCACGGAGCCTTCTATCACGATTCTGCACTCGACGCCCTGGCCCAGGACGCTTTGACCACCGTACTCGAACGCTGCGGCTTGCCACTGATGGGCTTGGCAGACAGCGGGCACGTAGTCGCGGCCGACCGAGCCGGGGTGCCTCTGATCCGGGAAGGGTTTGCCGACCGCAGGTATGACGGCTCGGGACACCTTGTCTCCCGTTCCGAGCCTGATGCAGTCTTGCATGACACAGAGCAGATCGAGAGACAGGTCGTCGCCCTCGCTGGCCGGATCGATTCGATCTGTGTGCACGGTGACGGTAGCGATCCCGTGGGTGTGGTCTTTGCCGTCCGTCGTGCCTTGGAGCGGGAGGGTATCGAAGCTGGGTGGTGAGAGTCCGCGTTACCCGGGCGATGGGCGTGTCCACCTTCCAAGACGGTGGACGACCAGGCTATCGTGCGTATGGCGTCACCCCGGGCGGGGCTTTCGACCGTGGGAGCATGGCCGTTGCGAACGCCTTGCTCGGACAAGACTTCGACTGTCCCGTGATCGAACTGGGCGGGCCGCTGGCTATGGAGTTCATGTCGGGTGGGACCGTGGCCTTGGCAGGGGCGCCATTCTCAGCCCGGATAAGCAACGCCCCGGCCGCGTTGCCCGGAAGGATCGAGGTCGCCAAAGGGGAGGTCTTGGCGTTCGGCCCGGGCCGGGTCGGCGCCCGGGCATATCTGGCTGCGCCGGGTGGCTGGGACGTGCCCCTTGCCCTTGGATCGGTGTCCGGTCATCCGCTCCGCGCAGGTGAGGAATACGCCTCTACGGCGGTGGCCCGTCGCCTGGACGACGCCAGTCTCAGCGACCCGGCCGAGTCCCTTGGTGCAGGGCCACTTCGGTTCGTGCCGCTTGACGAAGACTTTGATTGGGCGCCGGACAGCCCGTTGTCCGTCTCACCCCAATCCGACCGGGTGGGTGTGCGGCTGATCGGGGCGGGATTGGTCGGCGAGGGGCTCGCTCACAGCGAGCCGTCGGTCTGGGGCGTCATGCAGGCGACCCCGGCAGGAGAGATCCTGATCCACGGCCCCGACGGTCCGACGATCGGGGGTTATCAAAAGATCGGGACGGTCGTCCGAGCGGACCATGACCGCATCGGACAACTGAGACCTGGTGACCACGTGACATTGGCGGCCGTAGAATTAGGCGAGGCCAAGCGATTGGCGGCGCAACGTGAAGAAGACCTTGCCCGCCTCGTGACCTTTCTGCGGATCAGGACGGGGACGGTTTAGAAATATGGAGAAGCACTGGTTGATCTGGGACGGCGAATGCGGCATGTGCTCGCGGTTTGCCGGAGTGATCCGGAGGAGAGACCCTGGACACATGTTTCAGATCGTCAGCTATCAGCACTGTCCTCGCCCGCCAATGGACGACGATCTCTACGAAGGTTGCAAGACGGCCCTGTACGTCGTTACGGCGGAGGGCCGCCGCCTCAGAGGCGCGGACGCGATTTTCTTCGCGTTGCGTGCGACTGGGTCCAAATGGGTGGTCCCGTTCATGTTCGCGCCACTAGCCTGGCTGGCGAAGGCTGTCTATGCCCTTGTCGCTCGGAACCGTGGCCTCATCTCCAAGGCGTTTTTCGGTGGAGTGGCGTGCGGCCTTGAAAACCGATATCCAGAAGTCGACTAGGCGCCTAAACGTGGTGCTTCTCGAACAGAGAAACCCCGACTTGTCTGGCGCAGTTGGCGATGTATGCGTTCACTTCGCCGCAATGGGTGAACTGGATCAGGTGGCCGGCGTTGGGCAGGACCGTGTCAGGGTCGCCGGGCACGAGTGGGATGACATGGTCACGTTCTCCGTGGATCTGGAAGACGGGCACCTCTTTGCCGAGATCGACCGGACCCTTGTAGTCCCACTCGGCGCACGCCTTTGTCGACCAACGGAAGAGTTCGATGTCCATCTCACCGGCCATCTCCTTGAGGAGCCTCCGGTGGTCGTCGGCCAGGTCGTCCCGCTCTGAGAATCGTTCGGCGAAGGCGAGCAGGCCCTGGCGCAGGATCAAGTGGGGCACCATCCTTGACATGGCCACTTGGCGGCGGAAGCAGTCGGACACGGCCGCGCCGCTACGGCAACCGGAAACGATAACAATCCCCTTGGCCGCGTTTCTCGCCTCAGGCACTTGTTCAGCCGCCTCCAGGGCGACCATCGCGCCAAAGGCAAAGCCGACCAAGATGGTCGGCTTGCTCCAATCCTGTCCGGACGCCCATCGGGTCGCGTAGGAACGAAGGCTGTCGTCCGCTCTTGGCGCGACGTACTCGCATGTGACCGCGTGAGGGAACCGCCGGTGCTGTTCTACGAACAATCGGTGGTCGGCTCCGAGACCGGGCATGAAGACGAGTCGGGCTTCGGTCGGCATCGATCTGCGCCTAGTCCTTGTACCAGCACCGTGGAAGGCGGGTCAGGACTCCCCGGTATTCCGCCCCAGGCTAAGCCTTATGGATGGCCATCCCGCCTGCGTCTTCGAACGCCTCCAACACGCACTCGGCCATGGTCGGGTGGGCGTGGATCGACATGGCGATGGACTCCAAGGTCGCTTCTAGGTTGAGGGCGACGACGCCCTCGTGGATCATGTCGGTCACGTGCGCGCCGATCATGTGCACGCCGAGGACCTCACCGTATTTTTTGTCGATCACCACCTTGACGAAGCCGTCTTGGTGCCCGCTCGCCATCGGCTTGCCAAACGGCCGGAACTGAGCCTTCCCTACCTTGATCTCATAACCCTTGGCTTTCGCTTCCGACTCCGTCAGGCCGACACCGGCGACTTCGGGGACGGTGTAGACGCAGTTGGGCACCGCCTTGTATTGGACTTGTTCGTTCTTACCGTGGACGATGTTCTCGGCCACGACGACCCCTTCGTGCATCGCAGTGTGGGCGAGTTGGATGCGGCCCGTCACGTCGCCGATCGCCCAGATGTTCGGTGCGTGGGTCTTGAGACCGTCGTCGACCACCTCGACACCCTTGCGATGAAGTTTGACGCCGACCTTTTCGAGATCCATCCCGTCCGTGTTCGCCTTGCGTCCGACACCAAGTAGTACGACTTCGGCGTCGATCTCCTCCGTCTTTCCGGCCATGTTCACCGTACACTTCCAACCGTCCTTCGTCTTCTTGGCCTTGTCCAGGGTCGCACCGGTGCGGACGTCGATGCCTTGGCGGGTGAGGAGTTTTTGGAGCTCCTTGCCAAGATCCTCGTCGAAGACACCGATCAAGTTGGGAAGCATCTCCAGGAGGACGACTTTTGTGCCGAGGCCGTTGAAGACGTAGCCGAACTCGACGCCGACGGCTCCGCCACCGACGATCACCATGCTCTTGGGCACGAATGGAGCACTGACGGCGTCGTCGCTGGTCCAGACGTTGGCATCCCGTCCACCTTCGAGGCCAGGAATCTTCAGATACACGACCGAGGAGCCCATGGCCAGGATGAAGTTCTTCCCTTTGACCTTGGTCTTCTTGCCGTCCTTCGTGACTTCGACGGTGTTCTGGTCGAGGAACTTCGCAAATCCCTCGACGTGGGTGATCCCGTTCTTTTTGAACAGGTATCCGACACCGCCCCGCTGGGTGAGGACGATCTTCTCCTTGCGCGCCATCATCTTCTCGAAGTCCATCTTCACGTCGCCCTTGGGCAAGACGACCCCGAAATCCCCCGAGTGCTTAACGTCCTGAAGCCGTTCGACGCTGGCGATCATGGCTTTGCTCGGGATACATCCGACGTTGAGGCAGGTGCCGCCTAGATACTCCTTTTCGATGACCACGACCTTCGCGCCGAGCTGGGCGCATCGGATGGCGGTCACGTAGCCGCCGGGGCCGGCGCCGATGACGACGACATCGGCTTCAAGGTTGTCGTTGGAGACGGGTTTTGAGAGGGTCTGCGGCGCGGCCATGTTTGATCTCGGAAATGGTGCGTTTTGAGGCTGTGTCCAGCACCGAAGGGAGGATACCTGCGGGTCGGCGAGGTCCAAGGACGGAGCGATCTTTGCTTTGAGGCCGGCGAAATTGTGGTGTCGGTTAGGTCAAGATGCAATTGACGGTCGCCGATGTTGCCGTGCAATTTAGGGGGAACGATCCAAAGCCATGCCTCTATTGACAACAGTTCTTGTTTCAGTCCTGGTTTCTCCCAGGCCAGACACATCCGGGCTTGACGTCGCCAACGCGACCGCCCAAATCCAGCAACAAGGGGGCGGACAGCGCCGAGGTGGCGCCGGGCAGGGTGGGCCCGGCCGTCCGGGCCAGACACAAGAGCCCGCTAAACCAGAAGACTTTGATTCTGCGATCAAGGGGTTCGACAAGAAGTCCGGGGTTCTTGACGCCTATGTCAAGGGCGAGACGATCCTGTTCGACATCCCTCCCTCCGTATTTGGCCGCGACTTCCTCTGGATGACCTCCCTGAAGGAGAGTCCGCACGGCGGATACAACGGATCAGCCGCGGGCGACCGGGTCGTCCGGTTTGAGAAGAGGGGCGACAAAGTGTTGCTCCGCTTGGTCGATCCCTCAGTGGTCGCAACGGGCGAGGGTGCCGACGCAGAGCTTTCTGTCCGGCAAAGCAACGTCATGCCGGTCGTCGCGGCGATGGACGTCAAGTCCACATCGAAGTCCGACGGCACGTTGGTCGATGTCTCGCGGCTGTTCAAGACGGACATCCCGGAACTGTCAGCAAAGAGTTTGGTGGGAGGCAGCAGCCTAGATTCGAGCCGCACATTCCTGGACAGCGTCAACGTGTTCAAGTCCAATGTCAACGTGGACGTCCTCGCGACGTTTTCTGGTGGTGGCGCCGCCCCGGCTGCGGGAGGGCGTCGGAGGGGAGGCCTTGGTGGCAGCGGTTCCGGCCCGTCGAACACGGCCGTGATCGCCCAGAGCCTGGTTTTGCTACCTGAAAAGCCGATGATGGGGCGACTCTATGATTCCAGGGTTCCTCTGTTTTCGACTGGATTCCAGGACTTCGGCATATCGAAGCTCGGAGTGAAGGATTACGCGTTCATCAGCCGACACCGGCTCGAGAAGAAGGATCCTGACGCCGCCCTGTCGGAGCCGGTCAAGCCGATCGTCTTCTACCTGGGCCGTGAGGTTCCGGCCAAGTGGCGGGAACCCCTGCGAAAGGGCGTCTTGGATTGGAACGAGGCGTTTGAGGCGGCGGGGTTCAAGAACGCTGTCCAGTGCCTTGACGCCCCGACTCCCGAAGAAGACCCGAATTGGAGCGCGGAAGACGCGAACACCAACGTGATCCGCTGGGCGGCGCTGCCTATCGCCAACGCGATGGGGCCGAGCGTCGTCGATCCACGGAGCGGCGAGGTGATGTGTAACCACATCATCATCTGGCACGACATCCTGCGACTGCAGACGGAGTGGTATTTCGTCCAGGCTTCACCCAACGACCCGAGGTCGCAGAAAGTGCCTTTGCCGGACGACGTGATGGACCGATGCCTGGAGTTCGTGGTCGCCCATGAAGTGGGCCACACCCTTGGGTTCGTCCACAACGGGAAGTCTTCTTCCACCGTGCCGATCAAGCTCCTCCGCGACCCCAAATGGACGGCGGAGAACGGGACTTGCCCGAGCATCATGGACTATGCCCGGTTCAACTACGTCGCCCAGCCCGGGGACGGCGCCTCTCTAATCCCGAAGATCGGCATCTATGACAAGTATGCGGTCAAGTGGGCTTACACACCGATTCCGCATGCTGCCAACCCGTGGATGGAGAAGGCGACTTTGGACCTGTGGTCGGCCCGGCAAGTCGACGAACCGATGCTCCGGGCGCGCAACGGGTTCTCAAACTACGATCCCTCGGCCCTTTCAGAAGCTCTGGGCGACGACGCCGTGGAAGCGTCCCGGCTCGGCGTCCTGAACCTCAAGAGGGTCATGGGCTACATCGAGCCTGCGACAGTCAAGCTCGGCGAGGAGTACGAAGACCTCGGCGACATGTATGGCGCCGTCTTCGGGCAGATGTCCGACTACCTCCGCCACGTGTCGATGAACGTCGGCGGCGTCGTGGAGACCAACTATCTCGGCGGACGTGGGACGGTCACGTACTCCCACGTGCCGAAGGACTATCAAAAGAAGGCGGCGGGCTGGGTCATGGCCAACGTGTTCGACACGCCGAATTGGCTCGTCCCCGCTTCGATCACCCAAAAACTCGGGCCGACTGAGGTCCTTTCCCAGATCAAGCAACTGCAAAACAACGCCGTGAACCAGATGCTTCAGACGCCGAGGCTAATGAGGATGCTCGACAACGAGGCGCTCAACGGTTCGAAAGCCTACACGGTCGCCGAACTGATGGCCGACCTGCGTTCAAACGTCTGGCGCGAACTGGGATCCGACCGGGTTACGGTGGACGTGGCCCGAAGGAGCCTGCAACGCATCTATGTGAACACACTGATCAGCAAGCTTCAGGCGAACACCTCGGACATCCGAGCCTATGCGACGGGCGAGTTGCGGATCGCGAGAGAACTGCTACACCGAGCCGAGGGCAAGACGGCGGATCAAGCCACTCTGGACCATATCATGGACTTGCAAAACATGATCCAAATGGCGCTGACTTACCCGCCGGTACCGGCTGCCGCCCCGGCAAACCCGTTATCGCAGTTCGGTCTCAGCAGCAACGACACTCGTCCGACGGACGACACGTGCGACATGTTCGCCGAGCCTGACTGGTATCGGTGGAAGCGACACTAGTCTGCGGTCGCCCTTGCACACCCCCTTCCCGCGCTCGCGGGAAGGGGGTGTTGTTTTGTCGTCGCCGATAGCTCGTTCGGGCGCCCATGGCTAACAACTAGGTTCCCCCTGCAACGGGATCTCCGCCGAAGAGATTTGGAGGCGGAGCGGATGATTCTTGGGGACTGAATGGCAGAATCACAGGGCCGCCAAGGCCCCATAATAATCCCGGATGACGGAACGGCCCAGTTGGGACGCCTACTTCATGCAGATCGCGCATCTGGTGAAGACTCGGGCCACTTGCCCGCGCCGACAAGTCGGCGCCGTCATCGTCAGGGACCGTCGCATTCTTGCAACCGGATACAACGGCGCGCCGCGTGGCCTGCCCCATTGTCCGCCTGAAGGTGACAAGCAGGAATGGCCCGGTGGGTGCCTCATGGCGGGGCACTGTGCCCGCTCCCTCCACGCTGAACAGAACGCCTTGCTCCAAGCCGCGATGATCGGCGTGCCCTGTGAAGGCTCGACGATGTACGTCACCTGTCAACCGTGCAACACGTGTGCGAAGATGATCATCAACGGCGGCGTCCAGCACGTGATCTATGAGGGCGACTATCCGGACGATTTCTCCTTGGAGTTGTTTGACCTCTCCCACGTGAGGTTGGAGATGTACCGGGAGGGCAGGCTTGTGCCTGTGGGGGCTCCGAAATGAACCTGTGGAATGCGCTCGCGGGATTTCGTGCGCCGTTGGCGACCGCGTTTGTGGCATTCATCACAGTGGTCGCTGCGACGCCCTGGGTGATCCAGTTCGCCAAACAAAAGGGCGCGATGGACGACCCAAAGCGTGACGACAGGCGTGTGCACAAGGAGCCGATCCCCCGGTGGGGAGGTATGGCGGTCTTCCCCGGGTTCCTGGCGGCGGTGTTCGTCTCGGTCGGGTTCGCCTGGCCCCACGGTTCGTTTCCGATGTTCCTGGTCGGCATGCTCCTCTGTGGCGCGGGCCTGCTGGTCATGGGGATGGTCGACGACGTCAAGCAACTGTCGGCCAAGGTCCAGTTGCTCTACCTGCTCGGTGCGGGAGTCCTCGTCCAGTTCTTCCATGACGCCCTCGGCCAAGTGCAGATCCAAGGAGTGACATTGCCTGGCACCGGGTGGGTTTCGTTCCCCATTTGGGTCGCCGTGCCCTTGACGGCTGTATATATCTTCGTCGTGACCAAGACGATGGACACGATCGACGGCGTCGACGGATTGGCGAGCGGCATCGCCGCCATCGCAGCGGGCACGATCGTCACACTGGCCGTCTTCGGACAGCAGCGCTGGGTCGCTCTTTCGGCGGCCGCCGTCGGCGGGGCGTGCCTCGGTTTCCTCCGGTACAACTACAATCCGGCCAGGATCTTTTTGGCTGGCGGCGCCCAAGTCGTCGGGTTCTTGTTGGCGTGTCTGAGTGTGGTCGGGGCGCTCAAGACTGCCGCTACTCTCTCCATCCTGTTGCCCGTGCTGCTCTTCAGCGTGCCCCTCTTCGACGCCTTCTTCGTCGTTGTGAGGCGTATCAGGCACCACCAGCCGATCGCCCAAGCGGACAAGCGCCATGTCCACCACACACTTCTGAACAAGGGGCTGACGCAACGGCAGACCGTGTGGATCCTTTATCTGGTCGCGATCGCCCTGAGCGGCACGTTGCTTGTGCTCGTGAGGAGCCGTGGCAACGCCTAGGGTCGTCGCGGTCGTCGGCACCCGGCCCGACGCCATCAAAACCGCGCCGGTTGTCCGTGAGCTCAGGCGGTACCCGGCGGTAGAGACTCTGCTGATCTCCACGGGTCAGCACCGAGAGATGCTCGCCCAGGCCCTCGCGGCGTTTGAACTCGCCCCCGACCACAATCTCGGCGTCATGCAGCACGGCCAGACGCTGGCCGACATGACCCGCCGCGTCTTGGAGGGGCTCGACCCGCTCTTGGAGAGCCTGAGACCCGACTTTGTCTTGGCCCAGGGTGACACGACGACGACGTTTGTGGCCGCCTTGGCGTCCTTCTACCGGCGGGTCAAATTCGGCCACGTCGAAGCCGGGCTGAGGACGGAGTCTATCTGGGAGCCTTACCCGGAGGAGTTCAACCGACGAGGCGCCGGGCTCGTCGCGTCCCATCATTACGCGCCGACCCCGTGGGCCGCAGACAACCTGTTACGGGAGGGACATGCTCCCGACAAGGTGTTCGTGACCGGGAACACCGGCATCGACGCTGTGCAACACGTCGCCGCCCAGACCGCCCAGACTTGGTTTGCCGACTGGCCTGGCCGCGTCATACTTTTGACCACCCACCGGCGCGAGAACCTCGGGGAGCCACAGCGGGACATCGCCGCCGCGGCACTTGATCTAACGCGGAGGCATGAAGACGTCAAGCTGGTGGTGGCCATGCACCGGAACCCGGCGGTGAGGGAGACGCTCATATCCGTGCTAGAAGGGCAGGAAAGGGTCGACTTGATCGAACCCCCAGACTATGCCGACTTCGTCAAGCTTATGCAGCGGTCGTCTTTGATCCTCACGGACTCCGGCGGCGTGCAGGAAGAGGCGCCCGCCTTCGGTGTGCCCGTCTTGGTCTTGCGACACACGACAGAGAGGCCCGAAGGGGTGGATGCAGGCGCGGCCCGCCTGGTCGGCACCGATCCTGAAACGATTCTCAGCGCGGCGGACTCGGTGCTTGCGTCAGAATCGGGCCCGCGCCCGTCTAGTCCTTACGGCGACGGCCGGGCGGCGGAAAGGATTCGGTTCCTTGTCCTGCGCGAGCTTGGTGTGGATTCCCCGACGGAGCAAATGTGGACTGGGTTCAGGCAGTAGTTTTCGGCGTCGTCCAGGGGCTCACCGAGTTCCTGCCCGTCAGCAGCAGCGGCCACCTGAACCTGGTTCCGCACGTGTTCCATTGGAAGGACCCAGGTTCCGGGTTCACCGCAGTGATCCAACTCGGCACGGTGGTGGCGACGTTCCTTTACTTCTGGACAGACATCAAGCAGGCGTTCCTGGCCTGGTGGAAATCGGTCGGAGACAAGGGGCAAAGGAACACCCCTGAGGCCCGAGCCGGTTGGGCGACGCTCTATGCGACTTTGCCGATAGTCGTGGTCGGCCTGACCGTCAAGCACTTCGTCAAGGGCGAGGCCCGCAACCTGGCCCTGACCGCATGGATGCTCATCGTGTTCGCGGTCGTGCTGGCGGTCGCCGAGTATATCGGCAAGAGAAAGCGTCCGATCACGGAGGTTCGGCCGGCGGACGGATTCATCATGGGGCTCTGGCAGGCCATCGCTCTTGTGCCGGGAGGGAGCCGTAGCGGGACGTCGATCAGCGGAGGGCTCTTCTTAGGGTTTGAGCGAGACGCCGCCGCCCGGTTGAGCTTCCTGATGTCCATTCCCGCCGTCGCGGGGGCGGGAGTCTACGAGCTATTCGACGCCCGACACGAGCTTCTCGCTGTCGGCGTTGGGCCGACCTTGCTCGCCACCGTGGTCGCCTTCTTCAGCGGCTGGTGGGCAGTTTCCTTCTTGATGAAGTTCGTGCGTACGCAACCCATGTACGTCTTCGTCATCTATCGACTTCTGCTCGGTGGGGCGATCCTCGCCTTCCTGCCACGGCTGGGGTGATGGAGGGGCTACAGTAGGCGATGGCTTTCTTCAAGAGGAAGCGTCCGCCCGACATCCATCCGGTGCGGCTGGTGGTCGGCTTGGGGAACCCGGGCCCGCAATACAAGCGTACGCGCCACAACGTCGGTTTTGACGTCGTGGAGACTCTTGCCAAGCGTCACAAAGTCCCTTTGCTGACCATGCGCCACCAAGCGCAGTACGGCCTTGGGACGATCAAAGGCGTCGCGGTGGCCTTGGTTAAGCCGCTGACCTTTATGAACCTCAGCGGGCGGGCGGTGGCGGCGATCGCGAAGCACTACGGCGTCAAGCCAGAAGATGTCCTGGTCGTCGCCGACGACCTGGATCTGCCGACGGGGAAGGTGCGCATGCGGGCGAAGGGAAGCGCGGGCGGGCACAACGGGCACAAGTCGGTCATCGAATCGCTTGGCACGACCGAGTACCCCCGGCTCAAGATAGGCATCGGGCGAAGCGACGACCCAACCATCGAACACGTCCTGAGCCGGTTCGACCCTGTCGAGCGCAAACTGGTCGACGCGGCGGTCGAGAGGTGCGCCGACGCCGTCGATGTCTGGTTGCAAGAAGGCTTTGACGCCGCTTCACGTATGGCAAACGCAGGCGAGTAGTCAGACGGCGACGACTTCGCGTTGGATCTCGCTGTAGGTGTGCTGGGGAGCGAGCAAGTGGAACGGCCCGTCCTGGTTCGACCAAACCGGCTCTTCACGTTCCAGATAGGTGTAGTAGATATGGAGTCCGTCTTCGGTATGGACCCACTTTGGGCGGCCGTGTCCGGTGCGGACAAGGGCATATTGCCCAGGCATCAGGTCTACCCGGTCGGGCAAGACACAGGCAGCCACGGGGCAGTCAGCGCCGCAGGCGCTCTCTGCCACCACCGCATAGCCGCGGAGGCAGACGCGCATGTTCCCCTGGTTCTGTAGCAGGACAAACTCCTGCCCCACATCCTGGGACCTTTGCACGCCTACGATACGTACCATTTAGCCATTCCGCTTACAAAAAGAGACGTGTGGAAAACCCCATGAGACTCATAAAAACACTGGGTCGTCTGGGACATCCCTATTCTGCGTCAGGATTCCAGATTACGTTCCAACCGATGGATCATTTGGTCTAAGGTTTTCGCGCAACTCTCCACATCTTTTGCACTTAGTCCCCGCACCATCAGTTCCTCGCATTCTTGGACGAGACCCAGGATCTCGCGAAACTTGCCATCTGCCTTCTTGGTGAGGCGGAGAATCTTGACGCGACGGTCGCCGCTTGACGGTATTTGCTCAAGGAGACCCTTGGCGACATGGTCGCTGACCGATTCGCTGAGCGTCGCCGGAGAGACGCCGACCCGGCGGGCCACTTCCACCTGGGACGCCTGGTCACCAGCCGCGTGGACGGCGGCAAGCAGTTGGAAGGTCGTCCAACTGATGCCTCGATCCTTGAGCCTGGGGCTCAGCCATTCGGATTGAAGGTCATAGACCGTCGCGACTCGCGCGCCCAAGCGTTCGGCTGGCATCCGCGTTAGGTTACCAAATCCTTCGGGAACAAAACGTTCATACAAGCAGTTCGACCCTGAGCGGGTGACGATCAGGCGGCGCCCTTGGCGGCGGCTTGAGCCTTTTCGACCATCGAGTGGAACTTCTGTCGGATGGAAACGACCGCGTCGGCTTCGTCTTCGGTCGGCGCCGTGATCGCCTTGTGGCGGACGAGCGGACCCATCAGGAACCCGGTGTGGTCGACATCGGCAAGGCCCAGAAGATGACCGAACTCATGGCAGACGACCTCAGCGAGTTCGTCGTCCTCCAAGGCGCTCCCTTCCCATTTGGTCATGATCTTAATCGTGCCCGAGTTGCTCGCGTTGTATGTGCCGATGCCCCACTGGTAGGACTTCTTGAGTTCGATAAGGCCGAGGGCTTCCCCGTCTTGGGGTATCTGGCTGACGACGACCAAGGTGATGTCTGCCGTGGAATTGTTGCCGAGCAACCGGATCGGACAGTCGTCTCCGAGTACGTGTTTCCAAGCGGCCAAGGCGCGCCTGGCCGCTTTAGATACCCGGGCGGCGTCCCCGTTGCAGGTTGACGTGTCAATCGACACGGTGACGCCGCCTTCGTAAAGGCCGCCGCTGAGGAAGGCCAGCGCCTTGTTGTACTGCCGTTTGGCGACCGCTTCTTGGGCACGGCTGTACGCCTTGACCCACTCGGGGTGGGTGATGGACGGCAGGGCCTCGCCGCCGGAACGGGCGACCGCCAAACCACAGATTGCAAGGGTAATAAGCAAGAGAGCGCGCTTCATGCAAGCACCTTGTGTGGCTTGTGCCTGATGAATCGAGGTCTGGGCCAGGTAAGGCCACCGTCCTCATTGCGAACCTAGTCTCGTCGCCAGCTAGAAAGGTAGCGGGCCCATGGCGAGGGCATAGGTCGTTGCGTCCAGGTATTTCAATCCGAGTGCGTGGGCCCGTGGTGCCAGGGCCGCCGACGGGACAGGGCCCTTGCTGGCCCAGCAGTACGCAGAGAACCCGCCGAAGCTCGGGACGAGCCCCCAATAGGAGCCCACTCTGGGGAAGGCCTTTCTGAACTCCTGGGTGACCGCCTCAAGACTATACGGGCAGTAGACCGGGTTGTCGGCCTGGGTGACTATGAAGCCTTCGTCGCTCAACAATCGCAGGCAGTCTCGATAGAAGACGTTGGTGAAAAGCATCTCGCTCAGTTCGCCTTCTTCATCCTCGTAGGTGTCCGTGGCGTCGACGACGATGAGGTCATAGGTGCCCTTGCACGCCGCGACCCAGGGAAAGGCGTCGCCGACCACGAGGTTCACCCTTGGATCGTCGAAGGCTCCGGAGGAGAGGGTGGGTAGGTACCTCTTACACAGGTCGACGACTTGGCCGTCGATCTCGACCATGTCGATCCGACGGATCGAATCGTGTCGGCATATCTCGCGGACCACGCCGCCGTCGCCGCCGCCGATGACCAAAGCAGTCGTCGGCTGCGGGACCGCGAGCAAGGGCACGTGCACCAAGGCTTCGTGATAGGCGTGCTCGTCCCGGGTGGCAAGCTGGATGTGACCGTCCAGAAGGAGCATGCGGCCGAATTCCTCGGTTGCGACGACCTCCACCCTCTGGAAGGTGGTCTGGAGGTCACAGACGACCTCCTCGACCCGGACGCGGTGCTGAAAGTAGCCGCTTCGGATCGGGTAGTCGAGGGTCTGGGGCACGGCCAAATTGAACCCTAGCCGCCGTCTTTGGCCCGGGCATCCGCATACCTCTTCGCCCGGGGGTTGTCGGCGTTCCATTTGGGCGCCACAGAACTGTTGGCGACATCGAAGGCGCACGTGGCGAACGCGCGTACCACCAGGGCGAAGTTGGGGTAATCGAGCTTGTCCCAATGGTCGCCGACACGGTGATAGTCGCTGTAGCTGTAGGCGACGCTGATCGTGTGGGCGGGGACGCCGACCGCAGCGAGCGCGGCGTTGTCGCTCGCCATGAAGTAGGGGTCGCTGTGCTCGTTGTCTTCGATGTATTTGACCCCGACGGTGGCGGCGTCGGCGGCGAGCATCCTGGGGAGGTCGCTGAATGTCGCCCCGGTGACGTTGAATGCTGCCTTCTTCGTGCCTTCGTCGCTGTCGCTCCGGCCAATCTGCTCTAGATTGATGTTGGCGACGGTCTTCGCGAGCGGGAACACGGGATGCCCTGCGTAATACCGGCTCCCTTGCAGGCCCGCCTCCTCGCCCCAGAAGCACATGAACACAAGTGTCCTCTTTGGCCGGGTCTTCATACTCGAAATCAGTCGCGCCGCCTCCATCACCCCCGTCGTCCCGCTGGCGTCGTCATTCGCGCCGTTGAATATGAGGTCCGTGCCGGGTTCGGGGTTATCGGCCTTCCGAACCCCCAGGTGATCGTAGTGGGCGGTCAGAAGGACATAGGTGTCCTTCAGCTTGGGGTCGCTGCCGGGGAGGACGCCGATGACGTTTTGGACCGTGCCGGTCACGTTCGCCCGTCGACTGGTGAACGTGGTCGTCTGGAAGTACGATCCTTCGACCCCAGGCTGGAGACCATACTTTTGAAATTCGCCGGCGATGTATTGGGCGGCGATGTCCAGTCCTCGGCTGGGCGTGCCCCGGCCCTCTAGGAGGTCGCTGGCAAGGAACTGCTCATGGGCCCGGAGATACGCCTCGCTAGCTGGGGGCACTTTTTCGGCCGCGGGGACGATGGCGAGGGCCGCCGCGGCCAAAAGGATCGGCTTCATGCCGATATTCTGACCGCAGATAGCCCGCCGTCGTGCGTCATCGTTCGTCGATCGGTACCCAGGTTTCGCTCTGCGAGCCCTCGTAGATGCACTTAGGTCGGATGAGCCGGTTGTTGGCCAACTGCTCGACCATGTGGGAACACCATCCGCTCACCCTTGCGACGACGAAGATCGGCGTGTACAGGTCGACGGGGATACCCAGGAGATAGTAGGCGTAGGCGGCGGGGAAGTCGACGTTCGGGTGGATCCCTTTCTCGGTTTCCATGACGTGTTCGAGGATGTCGGCGATCTCGCCCCACTTGGTGTCGCCTGTTTGCTTGCCAAGCTTCTTGGCGACCTGGGTCATGTAGATGGCCCTCGGGTCGAGCTTCTTGTACTCACGATGGCCGAAGCCCATGATCTTCTTTTTGTTGACGAGCGCGTCGTGGATCCATGCGTCCGCCTTGTCGGGCGAGCCGATCTCTTCGAGCATGTGCATGGCCTGTTCGTTGGCTCCACCATGAAGCGGCCCGCGTAAGGTGCCGATACCCGCGACCAGACCGCTGTAGAGGTCGCTGAGCGTCGCGACGCAGACCCGGCAGGCGAAGGTGGAGGCGTTGAATCCGTGCTCGGCGTAAAGGGTGAGCGACGAGTCCATGACGTGGGCCGTCTCGGCGTCGGGGTCGTTGCCGCTCATCAGATACAGGAAGTTCTGGGCCACCGAGTGCTCGGACTTGGGCGCGAGCGGTTCTTTACCCGTGCGGATCCGATGGCCGTTTCCGACGATCGTGCTCGCCTTGGCTACGATTCGCACCGCCTTGCGAAGGTTGGCCTCGTGATCGGTCGACGGGGCGGTGTAGTCCGGGTCGAACGGGGCGTAAGCGTCAAAACCGAGGCGTACGATGTCCATCGGGTGGGTCGAGGCGGGCAGCTGCTTGAGAGCCGTGTAGACCTGTGACGGCACTTCGCGCTCGCCAGCGAGCCTCGCCTTGAAATCAATGAGTTCCTGCCTGTTTGGAAGGTGTCCAAAGAGCAACAAGTGGGCGGTCTCTTCGAACGAGCCGTGGCTCGCGAGGTCGTGGACGTTGTAACCACGGTAGACGAGCGTGCTTGTCTCGCTGATGATGTCGCTTATCGAAGTGATACCGGCGACGATGCCTTCAAGGCCGGGGCTGTAGTTCGGGTATGTCGTTGCGCTCATGGACTTTCGCCCTCGTACCGGCCTGACGACCCCAGAATGCGGACTGCGCCGCCACCGTTGTCCGGTCGCCGGACCAACAAGTGAATCTATTTGATATTACCTAGACCATTGCGGGGCCCGGGGAACCGGCCTTCGGGACCTTCTGTCCAGCTAATGATAGACAGCACCAAATAGTTTAGCCTATGGTAAGATCACGCTATGTCCTGGATTCCCGGTATGAGCGGCGCGTGGCGACGGGACCCGTCGCGCCCGTCCTTGCCGGAGTCGTACCGGACGGTCGCTGTGTCGGGGCTCAAGGGTCTCAAACGGTTCTTGGCTTTCGCCGGGCCGGGATACCTGGTGGCGGTCGGTTACATGGATCCGGGCAACTGGGCCACAGATCTGGCGGGCGGAAGTCGGTTCGGCTACCTGCTGCTCTCGGTGATCTTGCTCAGCAACTTCGCGGCGATGTTCTTGCAATCGTTGTGCGCGAAGTTGGGCATCGTCTCTGGGCGCGACCTGGCCCAAGCCTGCCATGACCAATACCGGCCCTGGGTTTCGAAGGCCTTATGGGTTCTGGCCGAGTTGGCGATCACCGCGTGCGACCTCGCCGAACTCCTTGGCTCGGCGATCGCGTTGAAGCTCCTGTTCCACATCCCGCTCGTCTGGGGGGTCGTGCTGACCGCCGGAGACGTCCTGATCGTCCTTTTGCTTCAAGGCCGCAAGTTTCGCCTCCTGGAGATCATCGTTGCTTCGTTGGTGCTATTGGTCGGCGCTTGCTTCGCCCTTGTCGTGGCCTGGTCGAAGCCGGACTGGATGGCCGTGGCCCAGGGGTTCGTCCCCCAGGCGAAAGTGGTCACCGACCCGCACGCCCTCTATATCGCGATCGGCATCCTCGGCGCCACGGTCATGCCGCACAACCTCTACCTGCATTCGAGCATCGTGCAGACCCGTGCGGTGGAGAGTGATGAGGTTTCCAAGCGGGACGCACTGAAACTAGCGACGTGGGACTCGAGCATCGCGCTCTTACTCGCGTTGTTTGTGAACGCAGGGATTCTGATCGTTTCCGCCGCCGCCTTCCACGGGATGCACGAGGTCACGGAGATCGACAAGGCCTACGAACTCCTCGCCCCTGTCCTTGGCGTCTCGGTCGCATCGACCTTGTTCGCAGTCGCGTTACTGGCCAGCGGGCAGAACGCCACCATCACCGGCACCCTGGCCGGGCAGATCGTGATGGAGGGGTTCTTGGAGTTCCGTCTGCCTGGTTGGGCAAGGCGCCTGATCACGCGGGTCGTCGCGATCGTGCCGACGGTGTTCGTGCTCTCGGCCTATGGAGAAGACAAGGCGATGGGGATGCTCGTCCTGAGCCAGGTCGTCCTGAGCCTGCAACTGCCTTTCGCCGTAATTCCGCTGATGAAGTTCACCAGCGACAAGAAGCTGATGGGGCCGTTTGTCAACAAGCCTCTAACGAAGGTCGTCGGTTGGACGACAGCGGCCATCATTGTCGGCCTCAACGTGATCCTCCTCTACAATACGGTTTCTGGGTGGGTGCGTCCTGAAGCGCCGTCGGCTGCGGTCAAGGTTTCTCGGACCACGCCGCGTCTTGCCGCGTGAACGCGTCGTAATCGACAGTCGCATAGAGTTCGGTTCGCGTCCGCATCCTTTCGATCCAACCGGCCTGGGTGCCGGTCGCCAGCAAGTCGCCGTAAAAGTCCTCGACCGACTTGAGCATGACCCGCAAAGCGGTGACGGGGAAGATCACCATCTGGTAGCCGAGTTCACCGAACCTTGAAGCCGGAATGAGGGGCGTCTTGCCGAACTCGGTCATGTTGGCGAGTAGGGGGACGTCGACCGCCCGGCGAAAGGCTTCGAACTCTACTTCGCTGCGAAGCCCTTCGGGGAACACAGCGTCGGCGCCCGCGTCCACATAGGCCCGAGCCCGGTCGGCGGCCGCGTCTAGTCCTTCCACACCTCTGGCGTCGGTCCGAGCGACAATGAGAAAGCTCGGGTCGCGTTTGGCCGAGACGGCCGCCCGGATCTTGGCCCTCATCTGCTGCGCCGGGATCACATCCTTTCCATCGAGGTGACCGCAACGCTTCGGTGAGACTTGGTCTTCGATGTGAATCCCTGCCAGACCGGCACGTTCCATCTCGATGACGGTTCGGACGACGTTCCAGACCTCTCCGAACCCGGTGTCGGCGTCGCATAGGACGGGCACCGGAGCGACTTGACACGCGCGGGCGGCGGTGCCCGCCATCTCTTCCAGCGAGACAAGCGCGATATCGGGGACACCGACCAGGTTGTTTGTGACGGCACCGCCGCTCAGATATACGGCCTGAGCGCCCTGCTTGTAGGCAGCCAAGGCGGTCAATGCGCTAAACGCACCCGGCAACACGACGACGCCCTTGGACATGAGGTCTCGAAGCTGCTGGCCCGGACGGTCGAGCGGAGGCTGGATCACGGCGCAGAAGACTACCCTCCCAAACCACCAGACAAGGATATACTTCTCTGTGATGGAAGGCCTGTGGATCGTGCTTGGTGTGTTGGGGGGGCTCGCAGTGGGCGCGGTTGTGGCATGGGCCGTCTCGAGGTCTCGGCAGGTCGAAGCTTCGGCGCGGTTGGAAGAAGCAGAGAAGCGCCGCGAAGAGTTGGACGGGGCGCGGGCAAAGTTGGACGCCGATTTAGCATCCACGCAGGCCGAACTCAACGAAAGCAGGCTGGAGGTGACCCGCCTTGAAACCGCGGTGGACGAACGTGAGAAGGCGTTCAACGAAAGGCTCGGGGCCTATCAAGACGCCGAAGCCAAGATGGCCGAAGCCTTCAGCAACCTCGCGAACAAGGCCCTCACCGAATCGAGGGACGCCATGCAGAAGGATGTCCAAGCGGTCTTCGACGGCTACAAGAAGGCACTGGACGGTGAGGACGAGCATAGGCGCGAGCGAATAGAACGTTTGCTCCAACCGGTGAAGGAGGGCTTGACCAAGCTGGACGAGGAGACGAAGAGGTTGGAACAGGCGCGTAACACCTCGTTCGGCGCCTTGTTCAACAAGATCACCCAGCTCGACGAGAACCAGATGCGCCTGTCCACGGAGACGACTCGGCTTGTGCGCGCGTTGCAGGACTCCGGTCAGGCCGGCCAGTGGGGCGAGTTCGTCCTGCAACGGGTCTTCGAACTCGCCAACATGACCGAGAACGTCGACTACACCCTACAAGAGACGATCGAGGGCGGCCAGAGGCCCGACGCGATCGTCAAGATGCCGGGTGGCCGGGAGTTGATCATCGACTCAAAGGCGCCGATGAAGTCGTACCTTGAAGCACAGAACGCCGACTCGCCAGAGCAAGCGCGGACTCTCTTCCTCGACCACGCGAACAAGCTGTTGGAACATGCGAAGGCGCTGTCCAAGCGGGACTACACACGCAAGTCCGAAGCGGTGGACTTCAACGTCATGTTTGTGAGTTCCGAATCTGCCTATCGCTCGGCGGTGGAGTCACGACCGAGCTTGATCGAAGACGCGATGACAGTGAACGTTGTGATCGCCACGCCGACCACCTTGTTGGCGCTGCTGCGGGCGGTCAGTTATGGATGGCAACAAGAGAAGCTGGCGGCTGAGGCTAAATCTATCCAGGAAGATGCTGCTAAGCTATATAAATCACTGGGAGACCTGACCGGATATTACGATGAGATGGGCAAAGGCCTCGCCCGGGCGGTCGACAACTATGAGGCGCTCGGCGGGTCGCTCGAACGTAACGTGTTGCCTGCCGCCCGCAAGTTCAAAGATGCCGGGCTCCCGACGACAAAGGCGGTCGTCGAGCCGCGCTCGATCCCCAAGCCAAACAAGACGCTTCGGTCGCCGGAGTTGATCGGGGACCAACTGCCTGGTCTCGGCGTCCTTACTGAGACTTCAGAATCGACTTGATGACTTCGGCCAGGCGGTATCCGGCCAGGGCGATCTGGTCGTAGGCCACGCGGCGGGCCTTCGCCATGTACTCCTTGCTTGGCTCTTGTCCCCGTGGCGTCGTGTAAACAAAGTTTTTCGAAATCTGCCAACTTTCTTCGGCCCATTCGCCCACCGTCGCCGTCAGCCGCTTGTGGCTGTACGATTTCATGGGGTGCTCTTTCATGATCTGGGCGGTTACGGTCTCGACGTCGCCGGTCGGCAGCGCGTCCCACAGATAGTGCAGGTTGTGGCGCTCGTCCTGCAGGTGGTAGTCGTTACCGCCTCGGTCGAACTTGCCGGTCTCCGGAAGCCAGAAGGCGGCGACATGCAGAGGCTGGTGGATGTCACCGACCAAGTGCCCGAGTTGGGCCAGTTTGAGCGCGTTCGCTTCGTTGGGCGTGTGGTCATGCTTGAGGTCACCGATCAACTCGGGCAAGATGGTCATCAGCTTCCCGTCGTCGTTTGCGGGCACCGTATGGCCGGGCGACACCGAGCGGTCGGTGTAGTGCCAAGTCTCCATCGAGCGGGTCTTCGGATATCCGGTCTTATCCTCGGAAAACCGCTTGATGTCATCCGGTTGCACACACGCGCCAGCGAGCGTGATGTACTTCGGTTTCATAAACTTGAGGATGGCGCTCACCTGGTCCTGTTCCTTGGACGTGAGGCTGAGCCATGCGATCTCGCCCACTACGCGGTGTCCCGTGTCGTGCCAAGCAAGCGCCGCGCAGGGCACGGCAAGAACGGCGAGTAGCAGACAACGGGCTTTCACAGCCCCTATTTCACCTGGAAACCGCCAGTCCGGATGGGCTGAACGACGATCAGGTCAGGCGACAGTGACGTCGTCGCAAAGGTAGACGTCCTGGATCGCGTGAAGAAGGGCGGCTCCTTCGGCCATGGGCTTTTGGAACGCTTTCCGTCCAGATATCAAACCCATGCCTCCGGCGCGCTTGTTGATAACCGCGGTGGTGACCGCGTCCTGCAGGTCGTTCGCGCCGCTGGCGCCGCCAGAGTTGATGAGCCCGGCCCGGCCCATGTAGCAGTTGGCGACTTGGTAGCGGCACAGGTCGATCGGGCTCGCGCTTGTAAGGGCGGTGTAGATTCGCTCGTCCAGCTTTCCGTAGCTGCTCGACCCGGTGTTCAGGGCTTTATAACCGCCGTTGTTCTCGGGCATTTTTTGTTTGATGATGTCCGCTTCGATCGTCACGCCCAGGTGGTTGGCTTGGCCCGTCAAGTCAGCGCTGACGTGGTAGTCGGTCGAACCCTGTTTGAACTCGGAGTTGCGGAGGTAGCACCACAGGATCGTCGCCATCCCTAATTCGTGGGCGTGGCTAAACGCTTGGCTCACCTCGACGATCTCGCGGGTGGCGTCGTCGCTACCGAAGTAGATCGTCGCGCCGATGGCGACGGCGCCCATCTCCCAGGCCTGCTCGACCTGCGCGAACATGATCTGTTCGGCCTTGTTCGGAAAGGTCAGCAGCTCGTTGTGGTTCACCTTGACCACAAACGGGATCTTATGCGCGTACTTGCGGGCGCACGATCCGAGGACGCCGAGCGTCGAGGCGACTGCGTTACATCCGCCTTCGATCGCTAGTTTGATAATGTTCTCTGGATCAAAATATAACGGATTAGGCGCAAAACTGGCACCGGCCGAGTGTTCGATCCCTTGGTCGACAGGTAGGATGCTGAGGTACCCGGTGTCCGCCAGCCGACCATGCCCGAAGAGCGTCTGGATGCTCCGCAAAGTCGGCACGTTGCGGTCCGACACCGACCAAACCCGGTCGACAAAGTCTGGTCCGGGCAAGTGAAGGTCTTCCTTCCGGATCGTCTTGCAGACGTGGCTCAGGAGCCCTTCGCCTTCTTTTCCGAGTGAAGACGCGATGTGGTCGATCGTGCGAGCGGCGGTCGCAGCCATAAGGTGATTGTGGCTTATCGGGCCTCTGGGCCTATTGCGATGGAGCGCAACTCGCTAGGCTATGCGCTTGGTATATGAGCACCGTGGCCCAAGGCCACGCCATCTGGGAGACGGCACGTTGGGAAAAACACTCTTGCGACCGGTCATCATCGTCGGCATTCTGGTGGGCGCGGCATCTTCTTATGCACAGCAAAGGTTGACGCTCGCAGACGCCCTGCACATGGCCAAGGAGCGCAACGGACTGGTCCGTTCCGCGCTGTTGGACTATGCGAGCGCCAGGCAGGGCGTCAAGACCGCCTTCAGCGCGTTCTTACCCACGGTCACTCCTAGCTTCACCTATACGGACGGTCGGACCAACACTTCGACAGGGCCGTTCACAGGAGGAGAGAACAGTTCGACGACTTCGACCGAGGTGACGGCGAGTTGGCTGCTCTTGGACAACGGGAGTCGCAACGTCGCGTACCGCATCTCTAAGTACAGCGCGGACGCCTCGCAGTACTCGGCGCTCCAGACCCTCAGGCAGACGCTCTATAACGTGAACGTCAGCTACTTTGAGTCACTCAGGGCAAGTGAGCTTCTCAAAGTCCAAGAGGCGAACTACCAAAGGGCGTCGGAGTCAAAGAAGGCCACCGATGTGCGCGTCGAGTTGGGAGACGCGGCTAAGCGCGAAGCGCTCCAGGCCCAGACCGACATGCTCAACGCGCAGTCGAGTTCGCTCGCGGCCCGCGACCGGAAGACTACGGCCGACGCCAATTTCCGGGCCATCGTTGGTTGGGACAGCCCAGAGTTTCCTGATTTGGAGCCCGTCCCGGCTCCAGACGAAGGCGCGGACCCAGCAATTGGCGAAGCGATCAGAATGGGCCTCGAAGACCGGGCCGACCTCAAGGCCCAACGGCTTCAGGTCGAAGGCCAGAAGCAACGTGTCCGATCCGCGAAGCTCGAGTCTCTCGCCGACCTCTCCCTCTCCACATCGTTCACCAAGTCTTTCGGGCGGGACGTCTTCGACACCAGGCTGCTCAACCTGCAGGTCTCTATCCCTCTTTATGACGGCGAGAGGACAAAGAGCATCCTCAAGTCAGAACAACTGAACCTTCGATCACAGGAAGCGTCGCTTAAGCAAAGCGAGCTCGACGCCCGGGCGGATATCGAGGGTTCGCTGGCTGCCCTAATCCAAGACAGGGAAAGACTCAAAGTTGCAGAAGAGGCCAGGAAAGTCGCCAGGCAAAACTACGACATGACAAACGGCGCCTATCGAGAGAAGGCGGCGACGTTGATCGACCTGCTGACCGCGCAAGTGAGTCTTGCCACGGCAGAATCGAACTATGTCGAAGCGGTCTATGACCTACTGACTAGCGACGTCAAGTTCCGATTGGCGACAGGACAGCCGATGCCGGGCGAGAAGGACTGAACGATAGATGAACCGGAGGTTGATTTGGGCGGCATTGATCGTCGGCGTCATGGTCGGAGGCGTTTGGTGGATGCTCAGCGGCACCAACAAGGGCCAGGAAGTCAGCTTCAAATACGCACCAGCGACTCGTGGGGATCTCATCAGGTCGACGTCGTCAAACGGCACCCTCGTCGCGCTCACACAAGTGGACATCAAGTCGAAGGCTGGTGGCGAAGTGGTCCACCTCTACGTCGAAGAAGGGAACTTTGTACACAAGGGCGACAAGATCGCCGAAATCGACCCCCGCGACACACGGGCCGCCTATGAACAGGCAAACGCGGACATGACCTCCGCGCAAACCAGGGTCCAGTCCGCACAGACGAACGAGCAGATCGAGGCGAGGACGTTAGAGACCTCGGTTCAGAACGCCCAAGTCAAATTAGACCAGGCCAAGATCGCCCTCGCCAGGACGCGGGTCGACGCCAACGCTCAACCGACGTTGTCTGACGCCGAGAGGCGCTCAGCCCAAGCGAACCTGCAGACGCAGGAAGAGGCTTTGCGGCTGTTGCTTCAGGTGGACGTCCCTCAAAGACGAGCAGACTCCCGAGCGACGATCAACCGGGCGAAAGTGGACTTGGATAACGCAGACGCCAACGTGGCGAGACAGCAAGCCTTGTTCAAGCAGGGCTACGTTTCAAAGAGCGTCGTCGAGCAGGCTCAATCCCAAGCCGCCGCCGCCCGTGCCTCGTTCGCCTCAGCGAAGCAAACACAATCCACACTTGAGGCTGGCATCACAAGCGACACCACAGCCGCCCAAGCGCGAGTCCGACAAGCACAGCAGACCCTACGGCAGGCTCAAGCAAATGGCAAGGACGTCATCCAAGCTGAACAGGCGGTCAAGGACGCCGAGCAAAACCTGGCGGCCAGCAAAGTCGCGTTGCAACAAGCGAGAGACCTGACGCTCCAAGTGAAGTCGAGAAAGATCGACATCGAGAACGCCAAGGCGTCTATGGTGCGCAGCAAGGTGTCGTTGGACAACGCGAAAGTGCAGTTGGACAGCACGACCGTCCTTGCTCCTCGGGACGGCGTCGTGACCCTGAAGTACCTCGAAGAAGGCACGATCATCCCGCCAGGAACGAGCACGTTCAGCCAGGGAACGAGCCTTGTCCAGTTGAGCGACGTCTCCCGACTGTTCATCGAGTGTCAAGTGGACGAGGCCGACATCGCCAGCGTCCACATGGACCAGGACGTGCATGTGGTTGTCGAGGCGTATCCCGGCAAGACGTTCCCGGCTAAGGTGCGCAAGATCTTTCCGGCGGCAACGACGACAAACTCGATCACTTCCATCAAAGTCCGGGTTGAACTTACGGACCTCGGTAGCGTGGACCAGGCCACTACACCGCTCAGACCCGGAATGAACGCGACTTGCGAGTTCATCCAGCTGGATAAGAAGGGAGTCCTGCTCGTGCCGCAACAGGCCGTCGGTCATGACGACCAGGGTGACTTTGTGCGGGTCCAATCCAGCGATCCGCTCAAGCCTGTGCGTAAGAACGTGAAGGTGGGAGCGCAAGGGAACGACATGGTCGAGATACTCGACGGACTCAAGGAAGGCGACCAAGTCGTGGTTGCTGAGATCAACCTCGCCGAACTGCGAGACAGGCAACAGCGTATCGAGCAGGCCCAACAAGGCGGCGGCTTTGGCGATCAGCAGCGCCGTACACCGAACACGAGCAAAGGAGCCAACGCCGCGGCGACGACTGGAGGCGCTGGTGGCAATCGTGCTGGTGGCGGTGCACCCGGCGGCGGAGCCCGGCCAGCGGCCCCGGGCGGTGGCGCAGGGAGTTCGGGAGGCAAGGCGCCGGCCTCCACATCGAAGAGCGGAGGTACCTAAATGAACTTTGGCGACAGTTTCGACAGCGCCCTAAGGGCGGTCACGGCAAACAAGCTTCGGTCGGCGCTGACCATGCTTGGGGTCGTCATCGGTGTCGGCTCGGTCATCGCCATGATCGGCATCGGTGAGGGCACAAAGGCGAAGTCTCTGTCCCAGTTGGAAGTCATGGGTTCCAACCGAATCACCGTTATGCCGAACTGGGGCCGGGGACACGGTACCGGCGACAACGATGCCAGCACACTGCGAGTCGACGATGTCAACCGCATCAAGCTGAACGTGCCGTTGGTGAAAGAGATCACGGGCATGGTCAACACCCGCAAAAACGTGGGCTTCAAAGGCACGAACAAGCGGACGCAGATCGCGGGGGCCGAGCCATGCATCAAGGACATCATGAACTCCAAGAAGATGCTGGAGGGCAACTGGTACACGCAGGAGGACGAGGAGATGCAAAACCGGGTCTGCGTGCTCGGCTACCAGGTCTATAGCGAACTCTTCGGAAACGACAACGCCGTCGGGACGACAGTCCGCATCGACAACCAGAACTACACCGTCACCGGGGTCGTGGACTACAAGGGCGGCTCGGGGTGGAACAACCCGGACGACCAAGTTTATATCCCCCTCAAAACGGCTCAGAACCGCCTGATGGGTACCAAGGACCGCGTGCAGATGATCACGATGCAGGCGTTGAAGAGCGAGTTTCTGCCGATCACCCAGGCCGAGGTCGAGAACGTCCTTTGGCAGACCCGCGTCAGCGCCACCGGCGAAGAGCTGTTCCGGGTTTTCAACGAGGCCGACACCTTGAAGCAGATCGAGACACAGTCCCAGTTGCTCAGCTGGCTTCTGGCCGGAATCGCCTCTGTCTCGTTGCTGGTCGGCGGCATCGGCATCATGAACATCATGCTCGTCAGTGTGACCGAGCGCACGCGAGAGATCGGCTTGCGCAAAGCCATCGGTGCCAAGCGTGAATCCATCCTCGCCCAGTTCCTGTATGAAAGCGTCGTGATGTGCTTTATCGGAGGCGTGGCAGGCATGATGCTCGGCGTCTTGGCCACAAACGTGGTGGCGAACGCGCTCAAAGTGCCGCCTGTCATGAACATGGTCGGTGTAGGCGCCGCATTCGGCTTCTCTGTGGCGACGGGAATCTTCTTCGGCCTCTACCCGGCCATCCGCGCCAGCAACTTGGTACCGATCGAGGCCCTGAGACACGAATGAGCACAGTAATCCAGACTCACGCTCTGAGCAAGGACTACACGATGGGCGACATGGTCGTCCACGCGTTGCGTGAAGTCGACATGACGATCGAAACAGGCGAATTTGCCGCCATCATGGGACCGTCCGGCTGCGGCAAGTCCACGTTCATTCGCTGCATCAATCGGCTGCATGAAGAAAATCCCGGCGCCTGGGTGCGCGGCGGTGTGCAACTCGACAGGCAGGATATCTACGGTCCGTCGGTCGATCCCACGGCGCTGCGGCGGCAAATTGGCATGGTCTTTCAGCGCCCCAATCCATTTCCGACCTTCAGTATTTATGCCAATGTGGCGGTGGGATTGAAACTCAACGGCATGCGCAAGCGGAGCGTGCTGGAGGAACGAGTGGAGAAGAGCCTGCGCCGCGCTGCCTTATGGGATGAGGTTAAGGACCGGCTCGACAAGCCGGGAACGAGCCTCTCCGGCGGCCAGCAGCAGCGCCTGTGCATCGCCCGGGCCCTGGCGGTAAATCCGGAAATCCTGCTGCTCGATGAGCCGTGCTCCGCGCTTGATCCGGTCGCCACCGATCGGATCGAGGAACTGCTCCGCGATCTCAAGCGCGATTACACGCTGGTCATGGTGACTCATAATATTCAACAGGCCGCGCGGGTGGCCGACCGCACCATGTTTCTCCTGATGGGGGAACTCGTCGAGTATGGACCGACCGCCGACTTGTTTACCAACCCAAAAGATCCCCGAACAGAAGCGTTCATCAGCGGCCGTTTTGGCTGATTCACACATCGGAGTATTCCGCATGCGCCACTTCCACGATCAACTCCAGGAACTCCTTCGGAAGGTCGTTGCGATGGGTTCCCTGGCTGAATCCATGATCCGCAAAGCCGTCGAACAACTGACTGCCGCAAGCCCTTCCTTGTCGGCGGAGGTGTTTGACTGCGAACGGCAGGTCAATGCCCTGCAGGTGGAGGTGGATGAAGCGGCCGTGAAGCTCACCATCCTGCAGCAGCCGGTCGCCAGCGATGCCCGCTTTTTGTTTATGGCGTCGCGGATTGCCGGCGAGTTGGAGCGAATCGCCGATCAGGCGGTTAATATCGTTCAGAACATCGGACATGTGCGCGATCAGCCGTCGGGCGATCCGCTGGTTGAATTGCCGCTCATGGCACAGGTGGCGCGAAAGATGGTGCGTGACAGCCTTACGGCGATGATTGATCGAAATGTGGCGCTTGCCAATCAGGTTCTGGAGGATGAAAAGCAGGTGGACGCCTTCCGTGACCAGATATTCAGCACACTGCTGGGGAGGATGACCGCCGACCCGCGCCTCATCCAGCAGGCGCTGTCGCTGATCCTGATCGCGCGCAACCTGGAGCGTGTCGGCGATCATGCCACCAACATCGCCGAGGAAGTGATCTACTGGATTCACGGACGTGACGTGCGGCATGGGCAGGCGCTGCAAGCCGATGGGGCGGCGGGTGAGGATGCAAACGAGGCGAGGCCATGAGCAAAGCGACCGTTCTGGTGATCGACGATGAGGTGGACCTGATCGAACTGGTGCGCTACAACCTGGACAAGGAAGGGTTTGCGGTGCTGGCCGCCGACGATGGCGAATCAGGTCTGGAGATGGCCCGGCGGCATCGGCCGGACCTGATCGTGCTCGATCTGATGATGCCGGGCATGGATGGGCTGGCGGTGTGCCGCGCGCTGCGGAGCGATGAACGCACCAGCGCGGTTCCCCTCATCATGCTCACCGCCAAGGCCGCCGAGACCGATCGGATCGTGGGGTTGGAGATGGGCGCCGATGATTATGTGACCAAGCCGTTCAGCCCACGCGAGCTGGTGGCGCGGGTCAAAGCGATCCTGCGCCGTACCAGCCAACCGCGCGAAGCCGGCCAGTCGATTCGCCAGGGAGACCTGTTGATCGACCCGGCGCGGCACGAGGTGCTTTACCGGAATGCGCCGGTGGCGCTGACCGCCACGGAGTTCCGGATCCTCCACTTCCTGGCCGCCCGTCCCGGCCGGGTCGTCAGCCGCAACGAGATCATGGACGCGGCAATGGGTTCGGACTCATTGGTCTTCGACCGGACCATCGACGTGCATATCACCGCGATCCGCCGCAAAC
>CAYVHL010000006.1:0-121959 GCA_964451255.1 uncultured Fimbriimonadaceae bacterium | reverse complement strand
TCCCGGGGTTCTTTTCACCTTTCCCTCACGGTACTGGATGCACTATCGGTGACAAGTCGTACTTAGCCTTGCCCGGTGGTCCGGGCGGGTTCACGCGGAATTCCTCGTGCTCCGCGCTACTCAGGTACCTCTTGAATCTGGAAGGTCTTTATAATACGGGGCTATCACCCTCTATGGCGGAGCTTTCCAACTCTCTTCTTCTAAACCTTGACCTAGTCTTCGTTTCAACCCGCCTCTCATTCCATGGCAACCGACCTTTCGGCCGACGCCAAGAGTGAGGGGGGAGGGTTGTAGAGGCCCTACAACCCCAGCCGGCAAGCCGACTGGTTTGGGCTGGTCCGTGTTCGCTCGCCGCTACTTACGGAGTCTCTTCGATTTCTTTTCCACAGGCTACTTAGATGTTTCAGTTCACCTGGTGCCCTTCTCACGCCCTATGTATTCAGACGTGGATGACGAGACATGACTCTCGCCGGGTTTCCCCATTCGGATATCCGCGGATCATCGCTATCGTGCAGCTCCCCGCGGCGTTTCGCCGCTTGCGCGTCCTTCTTCGGCAACTTGTCCCTAGGCATTCACCGCATGCCTTCAGTAGCTTAAATTCTGAAGTTCACACTCAGTGTTTTTTACGCGCAGTCCACTGACCACTATACGGCTTTCAAAATGCTCTCGATCCGCAGACCGTTCCGCCAGCCGAATGACCGGTGGCGGACTGGGATGATACCAGCGGCCCCAAGGGGTGTCAAGGGACCCCAGGACATTCTCGGAAAAGTAGGCCCTCGGGCTCAGTACGTCCCGCGGACACGGCGTCAAAACCCGCACTTCAAAGGAGGTCAATGCATCTCGCGGTCGCCAAGCAAGGTCTGGATGTAGTTCACCTGGCCGTTGTGATAGACCATGTTCCAGTAGTGGATCACCAGGACGTCGGCCATCGACAGGTGCAACGACCCGCCGAACGGCAACGTGATCTCCTCTTCCAGGCGATCGTCCGGGAAGTTTGCGATCGCCTCGCAGAGTTCGCCGGTGCTGGCCATCGCCGTGTCTATCGCCTCGCGTGCCGACTTGAGTCCGGCGGCCTGCTTTCGGAACCGGGCGTGGTCGTCGCCATCCGGGAGCCGTCCTTCTTTCAAAATGGCGAGGTGGAACCTGGGGGCGATCGCGACCTCCCTGAGTTGATCCAGGGCGCTGCGCGCGTGCTCACCCGGCTTCCAATCCAGCTTGTCTTCGGGCACCGCCTCGACGCTTCGCACCAGGTCGGCCAGTGCCCGCTGGGTCATTCTCACAATCTGGTCTTGAAGCCTCATGGCCGCATCTTATCAGGGTCGTCCCTTCGGGAACCCCAGACATAATCGAACAGCATGGTCGAGCGCGTAGGGGACACGGTCGTGGCGCCGATAACCGCGGTCGGCGGCGCGGTCGCACTCGTACGGGTGAGCGGACCGCTCGCCTTCGCCGTAGGCGCTACGGTGTTCTCGCCCTGGCCCTCCCCGGTTGTTCCCAGGACTTCACTCTATGGCCGTTTCCAACACGGGGACGACGGGCTGCTCGTCGCCTTCGAGTCAGGCGCGTCCTACACCGGCGAGGAATCGGTCGAAATGAGCGTCCACGGGTCGCCAGCGTCCGTCTTTGCGCTCGTCTCGGCCTGCTGTGCCGCCGGAGCCCGTCCGGCAGAGCCGGGAGAGTTCACCCTGCGGGCCTTCCAAAACGGCCGCCTTGACCTGACCCAAGCGGAAGGGGTCCGGACGCTGGTCGAAGCCCAGTCCGAAGCGGCGCTCCGGCAGGGCCGCCTCCTGCGCGAAGGGCGTCTCTCCCGCGAGGTCAAGTCAGTGCGCGAGTCTGTGCTTGGCGTGCTGGCGTCGGTCGAGGCCAGCACGGACTTCTCGGAGGAGGTGGGGCCACTGGACCGCCGCACGGCCGCCTCTCGGATCGCCGAGGCGGCACAGGAAATTGACCGCCTGCTGGCGACGGCATCGGCGTCGAGGCTGGCCCACCAGGGGATCACAGTGGCGATCGTCGGACGACCGAACGCAGGCAAGTCTTCCCTGTTCAACGCCATCCTCCAAGCCGACCGAGCTATCGTGACGCCTGTGCCCGGTACGACGCGCGATGCCCTGCATGAGACCCTCCAGGTCGGCGGGGTCATCGTGCGCCTAGTGGACACAGCGGGCCTTCGCGAGACGGATGACCAGGTGGAGGCGATCGGCGTCGAGCGCAGTCTGGCCGCCGCCACAGACGCAGACCTGGTGCTCTACGTCTACGACGCTTCCGTGGGCTATGGGCAGGAGGAGGCCCGCTACTTCGACTCCATCGAACGGCCCAAACAGGCCGTCGCCAACAAGCGAGACCTTCCGCACGACGACGGCCCGGGAATACCGACCCAGGCGACGAACGGTCTGGGGGTGGACGATGTGCTCGCCTTTGTCGCATCCCACGCCCAAGGGGCCCTCGCCGAGCAACCCTATATCCTTCCCCGCCACGTCACACCCCTCCGGGAAGCAAGGCAGGCGCTCGATGAGGTCGCTCAGACCCTGTCTGTGGACGTCCCCGACGACCTCGCCACGGTCGGCCTGCGGTCAAGTGCGCGCGCCCTCGGGGAGATCACGGGCGAAACGGCCACGCCGGACGTCATCGACCGCATCTTCCACGACTTTTGCATCGGGAAGTAGGTGGTCGCGGTCAAGACTCCCAGATTCGGAGGTCGGGTCGCAACAGCGTCTGCTTGGTCACCTTCTGGATTTCCCAGGCCACTTGCAAAAGGCGGGCTTCCGAGAACGCCGGGCCGATCAGAGACAGGCTGCGCGGGTTTCCGTTGGGCAAGAGTCCGAAAGGCACCAAGCACTGAGGATGGCCGGTCAGATTCAAGTTGTAGACGACGTCAAACGAGGGACCTGCACCGACGATCACATCGAACTGGTTGATCCGTTCTTCATAGATCACCGCCAGTTGCCTTCGTGCCCGGTCGGCCTGGACGTGGTCCGTGCCCGACAAGAACCGGGCGCCCCGGAAGTACTGCGGCCATTCGCTGTTCTTGAGCCCGTCGATCTGGTCAGACCGAGTGAAGTCGTCAAACGACGCGCTCGCCTCAGCCATCAGGATCGCAGACAGCCCTTCTGGCCCGGATGGCAAGTGGATGGGCGTGAACTTGACGCCACGGTCGGCGAGGAACTTCAGTTCCACCCGTTTGGAGACGTCGAGAGGCTTCCCTTCCTGGCTCTCTCCCACCAACACTCCGAACTTCAAGGCCTTCAGGTCCACACCAGAGGAATAGCGGAAGGGCCGTGCGATCGTCGACGGGTCGCGTGGGTCGTGACCGACGATGGCGGCGAAGACCAGGGCGCAGTCTTCAGCGTCCCGACACATGGGGCCGACTTTGTCCATCGACCAAGCGAGAGGCATAGCTCCGAACCGCGACACCGAACCAAAAGTGGGCCTGAGGCCCGTGACACGGTTGTTGTGGGACGGGCTGACGATCGAACCGCTTGTCTCAGTGCCGATAGCGAAGGCCACTAGCCCTGCGGCGGTCGCCGAGCCGCTTCCAGCCGATGAGCCCGACGCCCCGATCTTCGGGTTCCAGGGACTCTCGGTACGTCCCTCGAACCAAACGTCGCCCATCGCAAGGGCTCCCATGCTGAGCTTCGCCACAAGGACGGCTCCAGCCTCTTCAAGGCGCTCGTACACCGCCGATTTCGTGTCTAAGGTCTGGTCGCGGTACGGCGCCGCCCCCCATGTCGTGTGATAACCAGGTACCGCGAAGAGATCCTTGAGGCCATAGGGAATCCCGTGCAGGGGTCCACGGTCATGCCCCGACTTCAACTCCTTGTCCGCCTGGTGGGCCTGTTTGAGCGCAAGATCCTCTGTGATTGTGATCACGTTTCGGAGCTTGGGCCCGTACTTCTTGAGGCGCGCGATGTAGAGCTTCGTCAGATCGACCGAGGTCGTCTTGCCCTGTCGCAACCACTTGCCGAGTTCACTGACCTTTGCAAACGCCAGATCTTCGTCGCTGCGGGGCGATGTGGTCGGAATCTGGCGCACCCGCACCGACACCCGGTCACCGCCAGCCTTGTCCGCAGCCAGGACTCGCCAGACCGTCGCGGGCGCCATATTGAAGTCCTTGCTGTACTCCCGGAGCTCGGGGAGTTGCCGCAGAAGGTCGCCGACGTCGTTGAGCACCCGCTTGAGTTCGTCGTCACTGAACTCCAGCCCCATGACCATTTGGGCAGCCTTGAGATCATCAACTGTCAACTTGGCGGCGCTTCCCGCCTCCACGGTGGCGGCGCTTGAGAGGCCGGGTAGGGCTGAAGCCGCGACGGTCGCGGCGAACCCGCGTAGGAAGTCCTTTCTGGAAATGGATTCCATGTCCCGGACTTTACCGGAGGATCCCAGTCGCGCCAATCAGCAAAGTTGGAACTCTGGTGACAGCCTGACGACGCCCATCGCCTCCTGCATGATATAGGCGAAGCTGGTCTCGTCCTTCATGATTTCCATGCCGCCATGCTTGTCGATGTACTCGACCACAGGCGCGTGGCTCGCCTCAGGCAGGTCACAGTCGTACAGGGCGCATAGGCCGCCGACGAGATCTCGGGTCGTCTTCGGGTTTCGGGCCGTCAAGAAAGCGACGACGTGCTTGCTGCAACTGTCAGCCTTCCACTTGTCCTTGGACTCTTCATAAAACGTGAAGATGCCGGTGAACTGCCTCCGTCGAAGCAGGTTGTTTGCGGTGATCCAGGCTTGCCCCTTTTCCCATCCTGCGACGCTCGGACAGTAGAGGAGGACCATCCCCTGCTGTTGCATCCAGTAGTGCATCCCGAGCACATTGTCAAATACAGGCTTCGGCACGGGCTCATCGAACTTCATCTCCTTGGGGACACGCTCTTGCAATGCCTGCTTCCCTCCCATCGCCCGGACGTAGCCGATCGTGAACTCAAGCGGGCTCTTGATCTTGTTCCGGACCACGCCTTCAGCCCAAAACTCAGGAATCCGGGACATCTCCATCAGGGTCGCCTTTGTATCCCCTTTGGTGCGTCGGAAGACCCTGGCAAGCTTCTCGACGGCAGACGGTGACGGCTGGTCACCACCGAAGAACGCCCAGAGCTTCCCGCTGATGAACTCCGCCGCTTGGGGGTGGGACGCCATCAGGTCAAGCACGTCTTCCGGACCGTCGACTGTCTTGCCAAGGACGCTCTTGGGCCCCTGGGCGTGTGCGTCTGGCACGTACGCGAAGAGCGTATACGGCTCGTCGAACTGGTGCATCTTCCGAAGCTTTTCATCGTTCTTGCCGGGCGTTTCGTAATAGGTGTTGATGTACGTCCAGCCAGTCATCGCCCGTGAGACTGCCTTGATGTCGTCCTCCGAGTAATGACCCACGCCTAGTGTGTAAAGCTCCATGAGCTCACGTGCGAAGTTCTCGTTGGGTTGCCCCTTGCTCATCATGCGAACGTCGAGCATCTTCATAAAGGCCGGTTCTTTGGCCATCGATCCAAGGATGCCGCGAAACTTGCCGCCTGGGTCGCGACGGACAGCCTCCATGTAATGCATGGTCGCAAGGCCGTCCTCGACCTTGTTGTCGTCAATGGCGAAGTGGTCGTGCCAGAAGACCGCGAGCTTCTCTTTCAGCGGCTGTTCGGTGCAGACCAGGTCGTAGAGCCACTGCCCCACAAACCGGTACGCCCCAGGTTCGGCCTCTTCCCCGCCGACCTTGAAGGCCCATTGGAGCGGATGGAGTCTGCTGGGCGACGGACCCTCTTGAAAGTCAAGGAGTTTCTCCATGGCCTTGGCCGGGCCTAGGGGGGCATAGAGATCCAGCTCTTCCGGCGTCGCTCCCAGTCCGAAACGACGCAACAGATGCGCGACCTTGGCGCGATTGTCCAGCAGTGCCGCCATGCCCCTATTCTAAGACACATTTTTTGCGCCAGATGGTAGTGCTGGGGCTATCTCTTTCGGATCGTGTAGGTCGCACCCTTCTTTGTTTCAAAGCCCAGAGTCCCGTCAGAATCGACCACCGCCCGGGACGACGCCCTGATCGGCACTGGCCCATGGACTCTTAGTGGCAACCCCGCCAGGCTCTTGATCTTGGCTTCCACAAACTCACCGTTCTTCCAAGTGATGTCGACGACGAACCCGCCCCTGGCGCAAAGACCCTTTACTTGGCCGGTCGGCCAGGCCTTTGGCAAAGCGGGCAGCAAGTCGAGCGCGCCGTCGTGGCTTTGGAGAAGCATCTCCGCGAAGCCTGCCGTAGCTCCGAAGTTGCCGTCGATCTGGAACGGGGGATGGTTGTCGAACATGTTGGGCAAGGTCGATTTGGCCAATAGTGCCTGGATGTTCTCGTGGGCAGACTCACCGTCATGGAGTCGTGCGAAGAAATTGATCACCCATGCCCTTGACCAACCAGTGCCCGCGCCTCCGTGGGAAAGGCGTCCCTCGATCGATTTCCGTGCGGCCGCGACGTACTCTGGTGTCTTCCGGAACGTGAACTGGGCGCCTGGATAGAGCCCATAGAGGTGGCTCATATGCCGGTGGCCCGGCTCAGCCTCCAGGTAGGGCTGTGCCCACTCCATGATCCTTCCGTCAGCCCCGATCTTGGGCATCGCCAAGTTCTCCCTGGCACGGCGGACGGCGTCGACGTCCGAGTCCGTGATCCCGAGGTCGCCTGCCGCCTCTAGAAAATTGGTGAAAGTCTCCCAGACGATCTCCTGGTCCATCGAACAACCCATCGAGACCGAGGCCCGCTGGCCGTTGAGAATGTAGGTGTTCTCGGGCGAAGTGGACGGCCCGCTCACGAGCTTCCCTGTCGTTGGGTCGGGCACCAGCCAGTCGAGGAGAAACAAGGACGCGTCCCTGAGCACGGGCCATGCGGTCTCACGGAGAAACCTCTTGTCTTGGGTGAACCGGTAATGCTCCATGAAGTGGGCGCTGCACCAAGCGCCACCCATGACCCACATGCCCCACACCGGCTCTCCGCTGCACGACGTGTAGAGCCACACGTCGCCCTCGTGACACATCGCGAAGCCACGGCACCCTAGGCGCTGCGCCATGACGCGGCCGGCGCGCTCCCTGACCGCGTTGATGTACCAGAAGAAAGGTTGCTCGCAATCGGCCAGGTTCGTGACCTCTGCGGGCCAGTAGTTCATCTGAAGGTTGATGTTGGTGTGGTAGTCGCTGTTCCAGGGTGCCTCTTCGTGGTCGTTCCAAATGCCCTGGAGGTTCGCGGGCTGGTCGCCAGGGCGTGAGCTGCCGACGAGCAAATACCGGCCGTAGTCGAAGAGAAGGTTCTCCAAACCAATGTCGACGACGCCGTCGCGCGTCCGTGCCAGGCGCTCGTCTATCGGCATCTTTCTCTGAGGAAGGGCCTGTAGGCTGAGGGTGCACCGCTCCATCAGTTCGCGATGGTCGTCCACGGCGTCACCCTTGACGCGTCCATAGCCGCGCTTGATGGCCGCCACGACGCGCCTTGTCGCCCGCGACAGCAGGTCGTCCCCCAGCGGGCTCGAGGGCTCGGCAGAGTTGTAGTCTGTCTCGATCGCCGTCCAAACAACCGTCTCGTCCCCCCTGTGCGTTTTCGCGATGACTATCGCGAACTTGACCCCTTTGTGGGTGCCGTGATGGTCGGCCTGACCCACCAAGACCAGGTTCCCGTCTCGTTCTTCCGCCACCTTTCCGAGCCTCGAGAAGCCGACCACTGGCTCTGGCCCGCCGCTTTGGCGCAAGACGATGACTTGGTCGGGGCGACTCGAGAACACTTCCCTCTCGACTCTCTTGCCCCCGACACGGAAGGTCGTCCTGGCGATTCCAGTTTGCAAATCGAGTTCGCGGCGGTATTCAGTCGGCTTGAGAGCGCTCCAAGCATCAACGGTGAGGGTCATGTCCCCGGCCGTCTGGTAGCTTCGCGGAGAGATTCGCTCCGCGAGAGCACCCCTGGACGCCTTCTCGGCCTCAACAGCATTGCCTGCGAACAAAAGCTCTCGTGCCTCCTTGACAGCGGCCAGGGAACCTGGCGGCTGTTCGGGCACCGGCGGCCCTGCCCAGATCGTGTCTTCATTGAGTTGAAGCCGCTCGACGACCACGTCGCCGAACACCATCGCGCCGAGACGACCGTTGCCGACAGGCAAAGCCTTCGTCCAAGCGTCTGCGCCCTCCGCAGGAGATGCGAACCAAAAGTCGCTGGCGGCGGAGACAGCCGACACGACGACAAGCCCAAGCACGACGAACGGGGCCAGAGACGACATGGTCAAAACATACCTGGCAAATCAACCGTGCCGCCCTGCTTCATGAATGCCAAGAATTGAACTTGCCGCTTGGTGAGGGGCGGTAGCTTGTCCATGGATGCGACAGAGGATCTCTGCCGAAACCGCTTTACGGGGGTTCCGGGCCGTATCCGGTGCATTGACGCCGGGGCCAGTTGCCTGGGCAGGATCACGAGAGTAGGAGGTGGATGCCTGCTACTTGAGGTCAACTACCAACATCCTTCGTTTGGAGGTAGCGATGTGGTCATGGACGTGTTCGGCCTGGGCTTTCAGGCTAGGTTCGTCACAAGGCTTATGTTCCGCGACGGTAAGAACGCGGTCGTTTCGATCCCAAGCGACACCCAACTCCATCCGGTGCCAGCCCGCTACACCTTGACACCGGAACCGGTCGCCGCCGTCTATCGAGGGGGCGGCTCCGAGATTCTGGTAGATGTGGTCGGGTTCTCCACGAGCGGATTCCTCATTGAGACGAACCCCATGGTAAGCCTGGATGATCCGGCATCCATCGCGATCCAAGGCACACATCGGGATCACCTGCTCCAAGGAAAACTGTGTTACGAGCGCAATGAGGATGACTGTCGCACCTTTGGCGTCGCAATCGATCCGGGCGACAGGATTCAATTCGCCCATTGGAGCGCGGCACTCCGTGATGTGCTGCCCAACGCCGCACACGCCGCCTGAGGCCTTGCATTTCTGGCGCGGCTCCGCATAACCTCATGGGCCCATGGCCCGCCTTACCGCTCGTGGATTGACGGTCGCCTATGGTGGCGTCGAGGTGCTGTCGGATGTCGACCTCGATCTTAGGCCAGGTGTCATCCACGCGATCGTCGGGGAGAACGGGGCCGGAAAGTCGACCTTGGCGAAGGCCTGCTCTGGGATCGTCGCTCCCTTAGGCGGGGACCTGGCGATAGATGGCGCCGTCTGCAGGTTCGCGAACCCGCGCCAAGCCCTTGACTCCGGAGTCTGCCTAGTCCATCAGGAGCCACTTGGGTTTCCCGATCTAAGCGTCGCCGAGAACATCTTTGCGGGCAACTGGGCTGGCGGCCGATGGGGGATTAACTGGAAGACGATCCTAACAGAGTCCGAACGCCAGTTGGAGCGTTTAGGATTTGAGATCGATGTCCGCAGGCCGGCCAAGACTCTGTCCGGGGCCGAGCGACAAGCCGTCGAACTAGCGCACGGCCTGTCAAGGGGAGCACGCGTCTGGTTCTTCGACGAGACAACTGCCGCACTCACGCCGACTGAAAGCGGCCGGTTGTTCCGGGTCATGCGCCAACTGGCCGACGAAGGTTGCTCGGTCGCATTCGTCAGCCACCACCTTCAAGAGGTCGTCGCGCACGCCGACGAGGTCACTGTGTTGCGGGACGGGCACAAGGTCGGGCGCCTTGACCACGGCACCTTCACCACCGGTGACCTAGTGAAGCTTATGGTCGGACGTTCTGTCGAGCTGGACGCGCCGTGCCCGCACCAGCCCGGTGACACCGTCTTGCGGATCAAGGGGCTAAATGTGCCGAGGGCAGTCGCGGACGTGTCGATCGAAGTCCACGCAGGTGAAGTCGTGGCCCTCGCGGGCTTAGTCGGCGCTGGTCGCACGGAGGTGGCCCTTGCCGTCTGCGGTCTGGCCGCCTACACGGGAGACATTGAGATAGCGGGGCGTCCGGTCGGTCACCAAGGGCCACACAAGAGGTGGCGTGAAGGCTTGGCCTTCGTTCCAGAAGACCGGCAACACCAAGGTCTGTTGCTTCCGCTTTCCATAGCCAAGAACGCGACGATCGCTTCCTTGGCGAGGTTCTCCCGTCTCGGTTGGCTTGACGACCGGGCGGTCGACGCTGCCACCGTCGCCGCGGGTGCTGAGATGGGTCTCGTTTATCGGTCGCCGGGTCAGGAGGTCCGGTTCCTTTCCGGCGGAAACCAGCAGAAGGTGGCCTTGTCCAAAGCCCTTGTCTCTAAGCCAAAGCTGCTCATCCTCGACGAGCCCACCAAAGGCGTCGACATCGGTGCGAAGTACGACGTGCATGCGCTGATCCGTCGCCTCGCCGTCGCAGGCGTCGGGGTGCTACTGATTTCCTCGGATCTGCCCGAAGTGATGGCCCTGGGGCACCGGGTCGTCGTGATGCGGAAAGGGCGTGTCGCATTCGAATTCGGCCCTGGCGCGGCTTCGCCGGAAGCGATCATCGCCCATGCCTCGGGGAGCGAAGATGCGTTGGCCTCGTGAAGGCACGGCCATCGTGATGACGGTGCTCGTCTGCGTCGGAGCGGCAGCGCGTGAACCCAAGTTCCTGGTGCCTCAGACTTTGGACAGCGTCCTGCTCTGGTTGCCTGTACTTCTCGCGATCGCCATCGGCCAGATGCCGGTCATCGTGACAAAGGGCATCGACGTGTCTGTCGGCTCGATTGTCGGCCTCGTCGCCTTCTCCGTCGGTTTGGCGGGCAAGACTTGGCCGTCCCTCCCGCTCCCGGTGCTGATCGGTGTCGGTCTAGCTGCGGGGGCGGTCCTTGGCGTCGCCAACGCCTTGTTCATCGTCTTGGCCAAGGTGCCGCCGGTCGTCGTGACGATCGGAACACTCACCGCTTTCCGTGGACTCGCCTTCTTGGTCGCGGGCGGCAAGCAGATCAACGCCAACGACGTCCCGAGCTCCCTGACGGACCTCGGCCGGCACGGGCTGACCCTGGGTCCCGTGACGGTGACATGGCTTCTCCTCCTCGCCCTCGTCCCCGCCGCACTTCTTGCATGGACGCTCGCCCGCTCGCGGATGGGACGCACCGTGTTCGCGGCAGGGGGGAACGAGGCCGCAGCGCGATTGCGCGGCATGCAAGTCGACCGATGCCTGTTCTCGGTCTACGTCTGGTCGGGCATCTGCGCCGGTTTGGGCGGTCTGCTCTATTTGGGGCGGTTCGGCTTCGTCAACGCGGCGAGCGCTGGGGTCAACCTTGAGCTGAACGCCATTGCCGCTGTCGTCGTCGGAGGCGTGCCTGTATCAGGTGGGTCGGGCTCTGTCCTTGGTGTGGTGGCCGGATGCGTCCTGCTGGCGGTGGTCAACGTCGGCCTGAGTGTCCTCGGGGTCGCGGCCGACTGGCAGCTCTTGGCCTACGGACTCGTCGTCATGGCCGCGCTCCTGGTGGATGCAGTCGGCAGGCGGGCGCGGGAGGTGTCAGTTGTCACGGCGTGAGTTGGTCCCGTTCGGATTGCTGGCCGTCGTCCTCGTCGTCGGTTGGCGAGTGTCTCCCAATTTCTTGGACGCCCCGTACCTGCTCGACACGCTCAACCTGTATGTCGAGACCGGCCTGTTGGCCGTGGGGATGACGTTTGTGATCATCTGCGGTGAGATCGATCTCTCGGTCGCCTCTTCGACCGTCCTCTGCGCATGCGTCGTCGCCAAAGTCTGCCCGCCGGGCACACCGTTGGCGACAGTGCTGGCCCTTTCGGTCGTCACCGGCGCTGTGCTTGGACTGGTGAACGGCTTGCTCGTCACGGCGGCCAAGGTTCCGTCGTTCTTGGCCACCTTGGGAACCATGGCCCTGTACCGAGGGGTCGCCCAGGCATGGCTCGGGCCCTTCTCTGCCAAGTGGCCATCTGTCAAAGGCCTTGACCGGGCCTACCTGGGAGCGACACCGGTCCCTTGGCCGCCGGTGGTCTGGCTGGTCGTCGCGTGCTTGGCAGGGTTGCTGCTCCATCGGACGGTCTATGGTCGGCAAGTCGCCGCCGTCGGAACCAACCCGGTCGCCTCTCGGTTCAGCGGGCTTCCCGTCGAAAGGACGAAGAACTGGGCGTTTGTCCTGACCGGCGCACTGGCCGGCTTGGCGGCCGTGTTCCTTGGCTCGCGGTTGGGAGTGGTCCGCCACTCCCTTGACATGGGCTTGGAACTAGAGGCGATCACCGCCGTGGTGGTCGGCGGCACGAGCATCCTCGGGGGCGACGGGACGATGCTCGGCACCGTTGTCGCCCTCCTCTTGGTCGCGGCCGCCAAGACGGCCATGGGTGTGGCAGGCATCAAACCAGAGGTCCAAGCGACGGTCGTCGGTGTTTTGCTCGTCACGGCCGTATTGGCCGGTAACATGGCGTCGTTGGCCCACAGCCGGGCGCGGTCGCCAAAGGCAGCCGTACCAAAAACATAACGAGGAAAACCATGTTGCGCGCCTTCATCGTGTTCGCCGCAGTCGTCGGCCTGACCATGGCTGGATGCAGCCCTTCCGCCTCCTCCGATAGCGGCGGTTCCCCGGCCCAGGGCTCCGCAGGCAAACTCAGGTTTGTCTTTGTCCCGAAAAGTGCGGGCAACCCCTACTTTGCTGAAATTGAGAAGGGGCTGAAGAAGGCCGCCGACGATCTCGGTGCGACCGTCGATACCCAGGCGCCGACCACCGCGGACTCGACCTCCCAAGTCTCCGTGATCAAGGACGCCCTCCAGCGCGGGGTCGACGTCTTGGTCATATCCGCCAACGCCCCGGACACCCTCGTCGAAGTCCTGGACGAAGCTCGTCAAAAGGGTGTGACAGTTCTGACCGTGGACAGCGACATCGAGGGCCAGGAATCCCACCGGGACGCGGCCGTCCTGCAGGCCGACCCTAAGGAGGTCGGCGCAGCCCTTGTGGATTGCCTTGCTTCCATGACCAACGCCGAAGGCAATTTCGCGATCCTCAGTTCCACCACAGAGGCACCGAACCAGAACGCTTGGATCGGCTTCATGAAGGACGCGCTCAAAGACCCCAAGTACGCCAAGCTCCACTTGGTCGACACCGTCTACGGGAACGACGAGCCCGAAAAGAGCTCGACCGAGATGCAAGGGCTCTTGACCAAGTACCCCGATTTGCGCGCTGTGGTCTCCCCGACCTCGGTCGGCCTCGGAGCCGCCGCACAAGTCCTTGAGACAAGCGGCCGCTATCCCGGCGGCCCGAAAGCCAACGGCCCCGGCATCGTCTTGACCGGATTGGCCACACCGAACCAGCTTAAGAAGGCGGTGGAGACCGGCGTCGTGCAGAAGTTCCAGCTATGGGAGCCCGCTGACCTTGGCTTCGTCGCGGGGTATTTGGGTGCAGGTTTGCACGACAAGAAGATCACCGTCGCCGACGGCAAGACGTTCGACGTCCCCGGGCTCGGCAACAAAGTGTTCGGGCCGAACGGCGTCGTCTTCGCGAGCAAAGTGACGACGTTCGACAAGTCCAATATCGCCAACTACGACTTCTGAGCACTCCGATGTCGGATCCACGCCGTGTCCGACTGATGCTGACGTGCCTTTGCGACGCCTTTTATGGAGACGTAGGCAGAGCCACCGTGCAGGTGTTGGAAAAGGCGGGGTGCGTCGTCGAGTTCGACGATCGGCAGACGTGTTGCGGCCAACCTGCGTTCAATTCTGGCGACTGGCTTTCTGCCCGACGTGTGGCGGAGCACACCAGCACAATCTTTGCCGGAGATGTGCCGGTTGTCACACCAAGCGGCTCCTGTGCCGCCATGGTCCGTCACGGTTACCCTCAATTGCTACCTCAAGCAGGTCTCACGCCGTCGTTCAAGGTATACGAACTGTCAGAGTTCCTGACCGACGTAGTCGGCTTGACCTCCTGGCCAGCCACCCCCTATCCTCGAAAGATCGCGTTCCACCGCGCGTGTCACGGTAGGCTCATCGGCATCGGCGACCGGACCGAGCGGCTCTTGGCCACGATCCCGGGCCTTGATCTCCAACCTGTCCCTGACTGCGAACAGTGCTGCGGCTTTGGAGGATCGTTCACAGTGAAGGAGCCCCACCTTTCCGCGTCGATCGGCGAGGCGAAGCTAGACACGTTGGCCGCGACCCACGCCGACGAAATCGTGAGCGGCGATATGGGATGCCTCATGCATTTGTCGGGGCTTGCCGACAAACTTGGGCGGCCCGTCCGAACACGCCACTACGCACAGATCCTTGCCGAGGTGGCGCTTTGAGTTCGCGGGTCGACCGGTTCGCCACCGAGTTGGACGGGAGGACGATCGCTGCAGTCCGCGCCGCATCAAGGGCAAAAGTCGGCCAGCGGCTTGCCGCCCTCCCGAGGACGTTCAGCGACCCAGAACAGGCCCGAGACTTCGCCTTCCGGGTCAAGAAGCATGTCCTTGATAACTTGAGGGGCCTGTTGCTGGAATTCGAGGCCAACCTCAAGAAGAACGGGATCCAAGTGCATTGGGCGACAGACGCCGAGGAGGCCCGAGCCACGATCGTCCGAATCTGTCGACAGGCGTTTCCCGAAGGTGCGACCGTCGTCAAGGGCAAATCTATGGCGACGGAGGAGATCCACCTCAATGACGCCTTGAAGGAGGCCGGGTACCCGCCGGTCGAGACCGACCTCGGCGAATTCGTCGTCCAGATCGACGGCGACACCCCAAGCCACATCGTCACACCGATCATCCACAAGGACCGCCGACAGATCGCCGCGTCCTTCGAACGCGAGGGACTCGGCCCGTACACCACGGAACCGGAGGCGCTGACCATGCAGGCCCGCCGTCGGCTTCGAGACACGTTCCAAGTCGCGAAGATCGGCATCAGCGGCGTCAACTTCGGGATCGCGGCGACCGGAAGGTTGGTGATCGTCGAGAACGAAGGCAATAACCGTCTCTCGACGACCGCTCCCGACGTCCACATCGCCGTCATGGGGATCGAGAAACTCCTGCCCGGCGAAGCTGAACTCGGGGTGTTCCTTCCTCTCTTGGCCGGTTCCGCGACCGGCCAACAGTTGACCACCTACGTCCACTTCATCACCGGCCCGCGCCAGACGGGAGCCGATGGCCCTCGCGAGGTCCACATCGTCCTTCTCGACAACGGGCGCACTGCTGTCATGCGATCGGCGCAGAAGGACATTCTCATGTGCATCCGGTGCGGCGCCTGTCTGAATGTCTGCCCCGTCTACCGTGCCGCCAGCGGCCACGGCTACCAACACGTCTACAGTGGTCCGGTCGGGGCGGTCTTGGCACCGTCCTTTGAATTTGAAGCGAACAGCGACCTGCCGTTTGCCAGTTCCCTGTGTGGGGCTTGCCAAGAGGTCTGCCCAGTGAAGATTCCCATCCCCGACCTGTTGGTCGGGCTCCGCACTCGGTCCACAGCCCAAGGTTCTTGGGGATTCTTTGCCAAGGGAGCGACCAACCCTACTCTCTGGAGGGCCGGGCTGGCAATCGCGCCTTGGATCTCGGGCGCGACTTCACGGGTCTCTGGTTGGGGCGAGTTCCGGACGGCACCGTCGAGGCATCTAGACTTCCGGAGATGGTGGCATGGACGCACGTGAGGCGATCTTGGGCAGTTTGGACTGCCATGCCGAGCCCGCACACGAGTCCCAAGGCGCGGAGGTGAGGCATTTCTACGTCCATTCCGGGTTTCCCCTTCTCGATCAGTTTCGGGACAGTTTCCAATCTCTGTTCGGAAAGCTGATGACCATCGACGAGGCGCGGGCCGCCTGTCCTCGACCGGCATGGGTCGACGACGACGTGACGGGGGCCTGGGGGGATGGTCGGGACACGGACGACATGTGGGCCGCCGCCGCCGGTGTGACGTCGACCTTGTGCGCGGTCGCCCAGACCGGTTCGATCCTCCTCTCGTCCGGCCAGGGAATGCGTCGCATGGCGAGCCTCGCGCCGCCAGTCCACATTGCCCTGGTGGACCGCATCGTGCCAACCCTGGCGGACGCGCTGGCGCTGCTGCCGAGCGAAACCAGCGTCTTGGTCAGCGGCCCGAGCAGGACCGCGGACATCGAGGGGGTCATGGTACGAGGCGTCCACGGCCCGGGTGAATTGTGGGTGGTGCTGATGGAGGGGCTCCGTGTCGACGACGCGTCATTTGGCGGTTGACATCGGGGCGAGCGGAGGCAAGTCCCTCCTTGGAGAGTGGGACGGTTCTAAGTTGACAGTCCGAGAGGTCCACCGGTTCGCCAACCGGAGTGACCTCATCGAGGGCCACTTGCGGTGGGACATCGACCACCTTGATTCCGAGGTTGCCCGTTGCCAGGACCTTGCGGGCCCCGTCGACAGCCTTGGGATCGACACCTGGGGGGTTGATTTCTGCCTTTTAGACTCCTCCGAGCGTCTCCTCGGCCGCCCGGCCCACTACCGAGACCACCGGACCGACGGCCTCCTCGCCCAGGTGGAATCCTTACTGGGTGCAGAGACTATCTATCGCACGACCGGCATCCAGGCGATGGGAATCAACACCCTGGTCCAATTGTTCGCACTTGCCAGACAAGAGCCGGAAACTCTTGCCAAAGCTCGTACTTTTTTGACGATTCCAGACTATCTCCATTGGAAGCGAACGGGGGTGGCGGTCTGCGAGTTCACCAATGCGACGACCACTCAGTGCTTCGATCCGACGCGATGGGCATGGGCTACCAACCTATTGGAGCCCATTGGGGTCGACCCAGCGATCTTTCCTCCTGTCGTCCCGCCCGGGACGGAGATCTCGGCGGGCGTCGTCCTGCCCGCTTCGCACGACACGGGCTCGGCGGTCGCGTCGCTGGGACTGCGGCGAGGGGATTACTGGCTGAGTTCGGGCACTTGGTCGATCGTCGGCGTCAACGTACCTGCACCCGTCTTGACGGACGATGCGAGACGGTTGAATCTGACCAATGAAGGCGGACTTGGTGGCACCTTTCGATTGGGGAAGAACGTGATGGGCCTGTGGGTCATCCAGGAGTGGTTGCGCCATCGACCCGAGCCCCTGGACTCGCTGCTGGCCCGGATCGCCGCGGAGCCACCGTTCCCTGGCGTGATCGACATCGACCATCCGTCGCTCTTGGCTCCTGACGACATGCCCGGCGCACTGCGCAGTTTGTCCCCCGGCCTGAAGGACGACGCTTTGCTCAGAGCGGTCTTGGAGTCGCTCGCGCTCAAGTACAGATGGGTCGTCAGCGCCTTGGAGCGGGCCAGCGGCGTCCCGTGCCGACGACTGCGGGTCATGGGCGGAGGCAGCCAGAACGACCTGCTGAACCAGTTGACCGCCGACTGCCTCGGTGTCCCGGTCGTCGCCGGGCCGGTCGAGGCGACTGCGCTGGGCAACCTCGTCGTCCAGATCGGGCGTGACGACCCGGACGCACAAGTTGCCGTCCGCCAGGCGGTCACGCGCATCTCCGGGCTCCGGGAGTTCACTCCGAGGCCGGATCCCCGTTGGGAATCAGTGGCCTCGCAGCTTCCTAGTTAGTCCATCGGACCCTGGCGGAAGTTGGGATCCAATGCAATTGGCAGGCTCCCGAGGTGCTCGAACCGAGTTTGGCTCAAGCACCCTTTGAACCCCGCCTACACTTGTCAGTTGAGCGCGGCAGCCTTGGCGATGGCACCAGGGAACAAGATGTTGTTCTCCTTGTGAACATGCTGATGGGTGTCCTGTTCAAGCTCCGCCAGGGCGTCCAGCATCGCGCGGTGGGTGTTACAGGCGTCTGCCCTCGGAGAGAAGCCATCTGTCAGTTCGCGCATCTTCTCCAACGCTGCGCCAGCATCGTCATGGTCGGCAAGCATATGCTCGATCGGTTGATGTATGCGGCGGGCGAGCGCGCTGGCGTCGTCGCTTTCTAGCGAGCGGATCGCAGGAAAGAGGAGGTTGTCCTCTTTCTCGGTGTGGGCCTCCATGTCGTCACGAAACTTGGCGAAGACTTCCTTCAACTCGGCTAGGCGGGCATCCTTGGCGGTGTGACGCTCGGCAACCCTTTCCGTAAGCGCGGTAAGACGAGGAAGGGCCTCGCGGAGGTAACCGTGATGTACGGCCTGGACGTGGTCACAAAGTGACGTGAGGGTCGCCTTGGTCCAGTCCGGCCCGGATGCTTGGACAGTCGCGTCTGAGGCCTCAATGTCTTCGACGACGGCGGCGGAATCAAGGCCCTTCCGCTCGCATACGTCCTTCAGACTCTTTTTGCCTCCACAGCAGTAGTCAATGCCCCATCGCTCGAAAACACGCGAACGGGCAGGCTTCTCGACGACAAGTTGGCCGACAGGGCGCTCTAGGATCTCTGTGTTCATGGTATCTCCTACTTGGTTGCCTTGAGGGAGCCGGACAACCGACGGCTTTCGACGGAGTTCTTTTCGATGTAGTCCCTAAAATTGACCGGGACGTCCGTGTCGATGAAAATGGCTGAAACCGGGCACTCCGGCTCGCAAAGCCCGCAGTCGATGCATTCGTCAGGATGGATGTAGACCATATCGTCCCCCTCGTAGATGCAATCAACCGGGCAGACGGCCATGCAGGACTTGTCTTTGACCCCGATGCAGGGCTCTGTGATGACGTAAGGCATTAGTTGGCACCTCGTCCGGAAGCACTCTGGGCCGCCTCGGCGGCTCTTCGGGCACGTCTCTCTCGCAGTGGCCCGGGATCGTCCAGTTGGAACAGCGTGACAAGCTTGAGTTGGTCAGCCTGTGTCACGTCTGCCAGAGAAACTGATCGCAACTCGGCTCGAAAGGCCCGGACGGCAGAGGACAAGACCCCCTTGAGCGCACATGCTTGCTCGATCGTGCAGCTATGCTTCTGGGGGGTCTGCAGGCAGTGCACGAGAGCAAAATCCGGCTCGATGGCGTCAACGATGTCATCGACAGATATCAGGCTTGCGGCACGCCCCAAGGCCAGGCCACCAGATCTACCACGTGCCGCGTTCACCAGCCCCTTCGAGGCCAGTCGGGCCGCGATCCGCATCATGTGTGTTTGCGAGAGTCCCAGCTTCGAGGAGATCTCGCGGATCGTCGCCGCCCGCCCGCCGGTTGAAGCGAGGAACATCATAAGCCGCAGGGAGTAGTCGGTCTGAGCGTTCAGCCTCATGTCGTGGCGCTATTATACATGACTCTTATAGTCATCATTATGGTACTATTGGGCCCGCCACCATGAAAGACGCCGGGGCAGGGTCAGAGACATTTCCGAGAATTCGGCAACGCGAGAGGCGCGACCATGAGCCTGGTAGGCCATTGTGGGCCCCTGACCTTGGAGACATTGCACAATCTCAGCATGTTTGAGACACCTCAGCTCCCAGTAGTGATTCAAGGCGGAATGGGGGTCGCGGTGTCCGGCTGGAAGCTCGCACGGGCTGTCTCCGTCCGCGGCCAGCTTGGGGTCGTTTCCGGAACTGGTATAGACGTCGTGCTTGCGCGCAGGCTACAACTCGGTGACGTCGGCGGGCATCTACGCGCCGCATTCGACGCATTTCCGATCCCCGAGATCGCTGAGCGTGTTTGGAGTCGCTACTATCGAAAGGAAGGGAAGGATCAGGGGGCGTCGTTCAAGTCCAAGCCGGTCCACACGATCCAGTTGTCACGGACGTTGTCCGATTTGACCGTGTTGGCGAATTTTGTAGAGGTCTACCTGGCCAAGCTTGGCCACCAAGGAGTTGTCGGTATCAACCTGCTTGAAAAGATTCAGCTGCCGACGTTGGCATCCCTGTTCGGGGCCATGCTGGCAGGGGTCGACTATGTTCTCATGGGCGCCGGGATCCCCCGGCAGATTCCCGGCGCGTTGGACAACCTGTCGCGGCTAGAGCCAACCAAACTCAGGATCGACGTGGCCGAGGCATCCCCAGACGACGCTTACTACTCGACGTTCGATCCGTCTGAGTACGCCCTGCCAGGCAAGAACAGCCTCCTGCGCCCGAAGTTTCTCGCAATCGTATCCTCGACGGTGCTCGCCACAACACTAGTCCGAAAGTGCATGCCTCCCGTCGACGGGCTGGTCATTGAGGGGCCTGCCGCGGGCGGGCACAACGCGCCGCCGCGAGGGGTTCCCCAGTTCGACGATAAAGGCGAACCGATCTATGGCCCCAAGGACACTCCCGACCTTGAGGCCATCCGAGAACTTGGCGTGCCGTTTTGGCTGGCAGGATCGTTCGGAAGCCACGGCAAACTCAAAGAATCCATCGCCCTTGGGGCAACCGGTATCCAAGTAGGAACGTTGTTCGCGCTCTGCGAGGAATCGGGAATGGCCCCAGAAATCAAAAAGGACGTTTTGGAGCGATGCGCCTCGGGAACCGCAGGTGTCTTCACCGATTCCCAAGCATCCCCCACCGGGTTCCCGTTCAAAGTCTTCCAGCTTCCCGGTTCGGTTTCAGAGAAGGACGTTTACGAAAGCCGGACTCGCATTTGCGATCTCGGGTACTTACGACAGCCATACGCCATGCCAGACGGCAAGGTCGGGTACCGATGTCCCGCAGAACCGGTTGAGGACTACGTGAGCAAGGGTGGAAAGTTGGAAGACACGGTGGGGCGCAAGTGCGTTTGCAACGGGCTGCTGGCGACTATCGGTCTAGGTCAAGGGCGCAAGGGCCAGTTCGAGCCACCGCTCATCACGACCGGGGACGATGTCGTGAATGTGCACCGGATGATCAGGCCCGGACGAGATTCGTACACGGCGTCTGACGTGATCGACAACCTTCTCGGCTCCAAATAGATCTAAGGGCGTCTTTTTCGGGACTCACCGCCTCCTGTACGTCCCTGGCTTTGTGCGGAACGGGATGGCAAGACGGTTCCAGCCGTTTATGGCGATAACAGCCATCGTGAGGTTCACCAGTTGGATTTCGTCGAACTCGCCGCGAGCGAGTTCGTAGACCTCGTCCGGAACCTGGCCCTCCGAGACAAGGGTGACGGCCTCGCACCAGGCTAGGGCGGCACGCTCGCGAGTCGTGTAGAACGGACATTCCCGCCAGACAGCGAGGGCGTAAAGCCGCTGTTCGGTCTCGCCGCCAGCGCGGGCGTCTTGCGTGTGCATGTCGATGCAGTAACCGCAGCCGTTGATCTGCGACGCACGAAGCCGGATCAGTTCGAGAAGGGGCTCTTCCAGCCCGCACTTGTTGACATAGCCTTGGAGCTCCAGCATGGCCTTGATCGCACCCGGGGCGACTTTGCTGTACTCGATCCGTGGTTCAAATTCCATAGCTTGAGCGTACCGGCATGTTGCCGGTCGACTGGGTAGGGCGTCATAGAGGCGCAGGCACCAAGAATGTATGGTCACCCGAACCGACGGTTCCCTTCCCTCCTTCTAGTGAGCCCGGACCGTGGGTCACCTTAGCGTCGGGAGGAAGCTCCACGGACGCCTGGCTCCCGACCGGTACATAAAGTTTGATCTCGACGGTTCCGTCGGACGCCCGCCTCCATGAGGAGGACACTCTGCCCCGTACCGACTCGTAGGAAGCCGAGACGTGGGACAACTGGTCGGTAAGAAATGGCTTGAACTTGATCTCGCCCCAGCCTGCACCGGACGTGTCGATGCCGGCGGCGTAGGTGTAGAGCCACTCGTTCACGCACCCGAGCCAGTAGTGGTTGAAACTGTTCATCCCCGGGTCCTGGAAGCCCTTCTCCGGCGTCCAGCCGTCCCATCGTTCCCACATCGTAGTCGCCCCCAGTTTCACCTGGTAGAGCCATGAGGGGAAGTCCTTCTTGAGCAGCGCGCCGTAGGCCACGTCGGTGTGGCCGTTATCGGCAAGGGCCTTGAGCACTTCCGGAGTGCCGAGGAATCCAGTCGCAAGATGCCCGCCGCGTTTCTTGATGAGTCCGGCCAATCGGTCGGCCGCTGGCTTCGCCTCCGATTCCTCCAAGACGCCGGTCTCCAGGGCTACCGCGTACATGGACTGGTCTTCGACATCCCCGTCGATGATCCTGCTGTCAGGCTTCAGGAAGGCCTTGCGCCACGCGTCGCGAACCTTGGCCCTGGTCTCAATATACTTGGACGGATCACGCCCGGTCGCCTTCGCCATCTCCGCCATGAACCGCAGGTCGCGCACCCACAGGGCGGTTGCCAGACAGGGGCTGTGCTGGAGCCCGTCGAGCAAGAGCCAGTCGCCGTACGCCCCGGGAGGACGGATGTAGTCGGTGGCCTTGGACTTCCAATAGTCGCAGCACTTGTCCAGCGCGGCCCAATGGTCGTCGATCGGGCTCGTGTCGCCGGTCATGTGCCACGTCTGGTACACGCAGACGACGCCTGCGTCGTCCCAGCCCGCGTTGCCACGGCCGACCACGCGCAGATATGGGGCCACATCCGGAAAAGCACCGTCGACAGGCGAAGGTGAGTCTTCGCACAGGTCAACCAGCCACTTGTCGGCAAAGGCGGCGATGTCTCGGTTGAAGTAGGCGCTCTTCATATAGACCTGGGCGTCCCCTGTCCACCCGGCCCGTTCGTCGCGTTGCGGACAGTCGGTCGGAACGTCAAGGTAGTTCCCGAGTTGGCTCCAGTCTGAGTTGAGCACCAATCGGTCGAGCAATGGCTCGCTGCTTGTGAACGTCCCTGCGTCAGGCAAGTCGCTGTGCAGGACAACGCCTTCGACGTCTTGCGGCTCCGGCGGATCGGCCAGGCCGCTGATCTCGCAGTACTGGAATCCGTGGAACGTGAAGCGTGGTTCGCAGACGGTTTCGCCGTCATGACCAAGGACATATGTGTCCGTCGCCTTCGCCGACCGTAGGTTGACCGTGTAAAGCGCTCCCTTGTCTAGGCGTTCGCCATGCCTGACCGTGACCTTGTCGCCCTTCTTCCCCGTCGCCTTGAACCTCACGTAGCCGCTGAAGTTCTGCCCAAAGTCGTAGACCCATACGCCTCGAGACGACTCGTGCCTGCTCTTGGCCCTGATCGTCCCCTGCTCGTTCACTTCGGAACCGGGATGGGCCCGCAAGACGACCTTTGGTGGTTCGACCACCTTCGGGGACTTCCAGCCGTCCGCGTCAAAGCCCGACTTGTCCCACCCAGGTTTGGACAACCGATAGTCTTGCGCGCATCCCATAAGAAGGTCTGCGTGGGTCGTCTCTCCGTGTGCGACACGCCAGTCCGGCCCGGTTCCTATCGTCTTCTCTGAACCGTCCCGATAGGTGATGTGGAGTTCTAAACGAAGCGCAGGAGCCCCGCCGTAGTAGAAACGCTGGCCCGTGAACCCCAAGTAGCCCGCGTACCACCCGTCGCCCAGCCATGAGCCGATAACGTTGTCACCCCGTTTGACCTGCTTGGTGACGTCATGTGCGTTGTAATACAGGCGCTTGGTGAACTCAGTCCACCCCGGGGCAAGGCCCTTCCCCGCCACTTCGACACCGTTGAGCGACACCTGATAGAGTCCAAGGGCGGTGGCGTACAAGACCGCTTGCTTGACTGGCTTGTCGACCCGGAAGGCGTGCCGAATCATCGCGGCTGGACCCATCGGGTAGTCGATCTGCGGACGCACCTTTCCCCAAGGAGCCCCGCCGTACTCGACGACCTTTGCCGCCTCCACCCACGGCCCGCCGGCCCTTTTCGCCACTTGGACAGGCTCATGAGCCACTTCCTGTTCCGAGGCGTCGACAAACTTGACCAGAAGTCCGCTGGCGCCTTGGTCGTTCACCACGTCCACGTCAACCGTGAAGTCTCCTGACGAAAACTTCGAGACGTCTACGACCTCGTACCGACTAAACCCGCCCTTTGCGACTGTCGCCGAACCAACCTTCGCCTCGAAGTGGTCGTCGGCTGCGATGAGCATCTTTGATGCCCCAGACTTGACCGTGACTCTGTAGTGTCGGAAAAACCCTGGCGCCTTGGGATCGCCACCGTCTCCCGGGAAACCAACCCAGTTGGCGCCTTCCATACTAGGTGGCATCGGAGGTAGCGTCACGTCCGGATCCTGGATCCAGTCGGCATTCCACATCCCTTCGATGCCTTTACGCCACTCGGCGACCCTGCTCCACCGCCCTGGTTTGTCTGACTCGTCCCAAACGCGCAGTCTCCAATAGGCGGCCTGTCCAGGCTTCAACTTCTTGCCCTCGTAAGCAGTGGCAAACTGAGCACCTGGCATCTTCCCGGAATCCCAGAGGTCGGCCTTACCTGGTTCCAGGATGTCGGGCGAAGTCGCCACCAGGACTTGAACCGCCGTGACCTGCCTGTCGTAACCGTCTCCTTCGGCAATCCAAGTCAGCCGAGGGGCGTCCGTGTCGACTGCCAAAGGATCGGTCTTCCATTCGCATCGCAGTTTGCCGGCCACCAGCGGAGAAGCGGTGGCCATTCCGAGCAACGCGGCCGCCACGACCAAGGAAAGGGTCATGGCTCGATGCTACCAAAGACCTCCATGCCCAGTGCACTGCCATTAGTAAGCATAGATGCATATAAGATTTCTCGAGAAAGGCTCTCGACCTACATTAGAATGAGACTGTAGGGTGCTATTGCGCCCGGAGAAAGACATGAAGACAAAATGGATAGCCACGACGTTGGCGGTTTCGACGGTCGCACTCGTCGCATTCGCCATGATCCGACCTGCCAACGCGACGCCACGTCGGCAAGAGGGGCACTTACCGTATCTACTCTCTAGTGGGCCCTTGCCAATCACCCCGGTTCAGAAGGGCGTCGCACCGCTGGAGACCAGGGTCAGCTTTGTTCTTCCAGCTGTCCAGGACATCCTCGAGGAAGGCGGCCGACCAGCGAGACTCTTCATCACGGACGGTGATTTCAACCTGCTCTTACCCGCCGTACAACTCGTGCCGGAGGAGGGGGACAGGCACACCCATAGGCACAGCTTCGCGGTCTTCGTCACGGTCAACGCGCGACAGGAGCAACATATGCGCATCCTGGATGAACGCACACGAAAGATAGTTTATAGCGGTCCGCTGCCAGCCAGCCAGCAACTTCACTTTCTTTACGTCGGCGCCCAGTCTGTCGACGGGAAGAACTACGGGCCCGTTGGCGCCAGCGTGGCCATGATGGGAGACGGAAGCGTCAAGCCGGCGACCGGCAATTTCGCGGACGGCAGTGTCCGTCCGAACGCAATGAAGGGCTTCGATCCGGTCGACCCCAACACGACGAGCATCATCGCGGTCTTGATCGGCCTCTAGATCGGCAAGACTCACGCAATCCTCATACTTGGCGGGTACCACTCCGGTCAAGTATGAGGATTCTTGTCGTCGAAGACGACGACGCCATCGCGGAGGAGGTGGCCAAGGCCCTGCTCCGGGAAGGGTTCGCGGTCGATGTCGAACATGACGGCCGTTCGGGCTTGGAGCAACTTCTAGCCGGCTCCCACGCCGTCGTCGTGCTGGACTGGATGTTGCCAGGCATGACCGGAATCCAGGTCTGCGAGGCGGCAAGACGGGCGCAGTTGACCGCCCCGATTCTGATGCTGACGGCCCGTGACCAGATAGCCGACCGGGTGGAGGGGCTAGAAGCCGGAGCGGACGACTACTTGGTCAAGCCTTTCGACGTGCGTGAGCTCGTCGCCCGAGTCCGAGCTCTGTTGCGCCGGGACAAGGCCGCCAAAGCTGGCCTAGTGCAATTGGGCGACTTGGAACTCGACTCCAAGTCCAAGCGCGTCACCCGTGGGGGACGCGAGATTAGCCTCACGCCCCGCGAGTTCGAACTGCTGGAAGCGCTCCTGCGCAACGCTGGGCGCACACTCACCCGCGAAGTCATCCTGAACAACGTCTGGGGAGCGGACGAAAACACCGAGAACGTCGTCAACTTCCATGTGACTTCGCTGCGCAAGAAGGTCGACAGCTGGCACGAGGTGAAGCTCATCCACACCGTCCATGGGTTTGGCTATACACTCAAGCCACCGGACTGAGACACATGGCTGGCGAACGTTCCCTCAGAACCCGGCTCTTGGTCTGGAACACCTCGGTGATCGTCTTGATCCTGGCGGGCTTCGCGGCCGCGACAGCCGCGGTCACCCGAGCACAGTTGACCGAGATGTTCGACCGTGATCTTGTCGAGCGTGCGAACAACGCCACCAGGCTTGGGCCACCGCCACCAGGATCAAGGCCACGGATTGGCTTCGGTGCACCGGAGCCCGGTGGGCCTGGTTTCGGGGGTGCATCAAGTGGCCCCTTGGGCCCAGGGCAGCCGAGGCCACCCGGGTTTGGGGCACCGGTTCCGGAAGTCTATAGAGACGCCAATGTCCTGGCCGACATCCGCCGCCCAAGGTTCGTCTCGCCGGGGGACGAGGCGAGCTCATTGTGGGGCGACACCCCGTTCGACGACACCCGCACAGGGGTGACAGCGCCCGAATTCAGCGAGGCAAATGGCTTACGTGTGCTGTCCGTGCCCGTCGTCCGCGACGGGCAAAGGGTGGGGACGGTCCAAGTCGCACAAGACACGCGCCTGCTCGCAACCCTGACACGCGCCCAAGGATTGACGTTTGCAATCCTGCTCCCAGCCGGTGTCGCATTCGCGTTCCTGGGCGCGTGGCTGCTGATCGAGCGTGCGCTCAAGCCTGTCGACCAGGTGACCCAAGCCGCCGCCCGCATAGGTGTAGAGAACCTTTCGGATCGGCTTCCGGTCACGGGCAACGACGAACTCGCCAGAATGGCCGGGACCTTCAATGAACTCCTTGAGAGGTTGGACGACGCGTTCAAGGAGAAGTCGGCTGCCTATGCACGCTTGCAAGGAGCATACGACGCCCAGCAACGGTTCACCGCAGACGCCAGCCACGAACTGCGGACGCCGCTCACGCGCATGCGCTTGGCGCTCGGCAACGCGCTGGCGACACCAAATGACCTCGCTGGCCTTGCTGAGGCGGCGAAAAAGGCAGAGCGAGCCGCGGCCGACATGACGCGGCTGGTCGAAGACCTCCTTACTCTCGCCCGGACCGACGCCGGTGTACTGACCTTGGACGCCAAGGAGATCGACCTCAGAACCGTCGTCGCAGAGGGTATGGAGGCGGCGTCCCTCGGGGAGGTCCCAGCCGTCGACGGTGCGTTTCCAGATGCGCCGGTGTTGGTGGTGGGAGACGAGTCCCTCTTACGCCGGGTCATCATCAACTTGGTGACGAACGCTCGACGGCACACATCTCCCGGCGGCCAGGTCAAGGTCGCAGTCAGCAAGGAGCCAGGCTGGGCGATAGTTTCGGTGTCGGACACGGGCGAGGGCATCGCCGAAGTCGATCTGCCGTATATCTTTGACCGTTTCTACCGTTCTGGCTCTTCTCGGTCACGGCAGGACGGAGGGACAGGGCTCGGGCTGGCGATCACCAAGGGGTTGGTGGACGCGCACGAAGGCAGAGTCGAGGCGACCAGTCAGATTGGCCAAGGGTCCGTATTCCGAGTCCTCTTGCCACTTTTGTAGGCCCTCATCAATTCCTCATACGTTGGACGTACATTGAGACCAAGGGAAAGCCGCCCTTTGGTGTGGACGGCCTACCCGAAGGAAACGAGATGAAAAAGCTATGGACAGTCTCGATCGCGACGGCCGCCCTCTTAGCGGTGGCCGGAACGGCGACAGCGCAACAAGCCGGGCCCCGAGGCGACGGCGGAGGCGGCGAGTTTGGTCAACGTGGACCAGCCGGGCCCCGTATGTTCGCACTCGGCGGGCCGGAGCTTCTCCGCAACCCCAAGGTGCAACAGGACCTGGCGCTGACAGACGAGCAGAAGAAGAAGATCGACGAGTTACTGCCTCGTCCCCCGCGCTTCCCGCGGGGAGGCGGCCAGGCGGGCCCGCCGCCAGAGGGAGGCCCCGCAGGTCCCCCGCCAGATAACAGGGGCTTCGGCGGCGGACCGACAGGGACACCACCCCAAGGTGGGCCAGGTTTCGGGCCGCGCCTTCGGATGGACAGGGAGCAGATAGAGTCCAAGATCAAGGAGATACTGACCGACAAACAGTTCCGCCGATACCACGAGATCGAACTTCAAGCGTCGGCCCCGATGTGCATGCTGAGGCCGGAGGTCGCTGAGAAGCTGGGACTCAACAACGACCAGCGAGAAAGTCTGCAGGACGTCATCCGAGAAGGCATGCCATTCCCGCCAAGGGGCGGCGGATTTGGTGGACCTGGTGCCGGGGTTCCTCCGCCCCCAGGTGGCTTTGGCGGCGCAAACGGTGGCCCTCCGCCAGAGGGTGGGCCTGGTGGCCCCCCTCCGGGTGGGTTTGGTGGGCCGCCCCCTGGAGGCCCGGGCGGGTTCCGGCCACCCATGATGGATCCTGCCAAGAGAGCTGAGACCTTGAAGAAGGCTTTGGCCGTCCTCACAGAAAAGCAAAGGTCGACCTGGAAGGCCATGACCGGCAAATGGATCGACCTCACACCTCCTAAACGCGGCGACGACTGACCGCCCCAGAAACCACTTCGGGCCCTCGTGCGAGGGCCCGAAGTCTGGTTGCCTTGAATTCAAGACCTGTCTATTGGCTCGATTCTTCCTTTGGTGGCAAGGCACCTATCTTGAAGAGCTCCTTACTCATGAGCGCCGACAGCTTGGGATCGAGCGCGGAGAGGAGTTCAGCCGCTTTCTCGGGATCCATGCGACTGATGACCAAGGGAAGCTCCTTCTCCGGATACTCCTTCGCGACCCGGGCCAATTGGGCTGTCTCCATGTTGTTCCAGACGTTCGCCACCTTCTTGGCGCCCTTTGTGGGGTCGAGTTCTTGAGACGGTGCGGCCTCCGTGCCTCTCGGTTTCGCCGCTGGCTGGGTCCCGGCGTCCGCGAGTGTCTGCTCCGGTTCCGAACCGCCCTTGGATGATTGGGCCGCCTCAGCGCCGTTGAGGTTACTAAGCGCAGGCTCTTTGCCTTCTCCATAGAGAGCAGGTGGCTTCGTCGACTTCTTGGCTAGGAGCGGGATCTTTCCGGTCGCGACCAGCGCGCCGCCGACCCCGAGGAGCGCCACGACGGCGATCACGATGCCGATGACAAGGCCGTTCTTCTTGCCGCCAGCCATTACCGGAGTCCTCCGCCACGGAGCAACGCGGCGTTCTTCATCACCTTCTCGACATACGCGCGGGTCTCAGGTATGTCCGGGACACCAGGGCCCGCCCGGGTCACCGGGCCAGGGCCAGCGTTGTAGGCGGCCAGGGCCAGCTTCACATCGCCGAACTGCTTGAGCATCTGGGCGAAGTACCGGGCACCGCCATCTAGGTTCTGTGCCGGGTCAAACGGGTCTGTGACACCGAGCGCCTTGGCCGTGCCCGGCATCAACTGGGCCAAGCCCATGGCCCCGGCCGAACTCTGGCAACGAGGGTCGAAGTCACTCTCTTGCTTGACGAGCGACTCAAAGATCGCGGGGTCGACACCATTCTTGAGTGCGGCGGCCCGAACCATCGAGAGGATTTGCGATTGCCTGTCGATGGGAGTCCTCTGCATTCCAGCTCCCATCGGATCCAGGGGGCGAAGGTTGCCACCGATCAAGCCGTCCAATCGGGAGGCGAATGACCCCCGTCCTGGTGAGGACGAGATTATCGGCTCCGGTGACGGTGGCGGCGTGCTCCCCGTCAGCACGTCCCCGGTCAAGTTGGTGATTTGGTCTTGGAGTTCGCGGATCCGTTGCATGGCCCCCTCGGGGCCCCTCATTTGAATTCTCATGATGCCCTCCTCATGACGGCCCATTCGTCCAGAGCCTTCTGTTCCTCGCGTTCCTCAAACTTCCGCCAGTCGTCGAGTGCTTGTTCGCGCAAGGTCTCCAAGGCGTGCGCCTCTTGCCTAGCCGACAACCACGCCGCCCTGGCTTCTTCTTCTTCGTCCAAGAGGATCGAAACGAGAGCCATGTGTGCACGCTCCTCGTCGTCCAGCCTCGTCAAGTAGTGTTCGAGCGACTGGTGCTCGGCCAGGTCGAGCGGTTTGGCCTCCAAGAGGCCGGTACGCTCCACCTTTATCGTGTCGATGTCGCGTTCGACTTCCATGCGGCGGCGTTGGGAGTCGATCCAAGCGTCCTTTGCCCACTTTTCCTGTAGCCGCCGGTAATCCAACAGCTTTTGCAGCCGGTATCTAAACCTTGGCATGTACGATCTCCTTGAGTTGCTCTCGGGTCATGTCGAATTCAGCGCGGTCGCCTCGATCCTGCCTAAGAAACGCGTTGATCGCAGGGATCTTGGCGATCGCCTCATCGGACTTGGGTTGAGAACCCGCCTTGTAGGCACCGACGCTCACCAGATCCTCGACGTCGTCGTAGGCTGCGATCAACTCTCGGATGGCGCTGGCCTCCATGACTTGCTCCGGGGGGACGACCATAGGCATCGTCCTGCTCAGGCTGTTTTGGACGTCGATCGGCGGGTAGTGCCCGCGGCTGGTGAGCTTCCGACTGAGGACGATGTGGCCGTCCAAGATGGCCCGTGAGGCGTCGGCGACCGGTTCGTTCGTGTCGTCGCCGTCGACCAAGATCGTATAGATGGCGGTGATCGCACCCTTCGCCGCACAACCTGCGCGTTCCATTAGCTTTGGCAGCAGTGCGAAGACACTGGGCGTATATCCCTTGGTACTCGGCGGTTCGCCGACTGCCAGACCCACTTCCCGCTGGGCCATGGCGAACCGGGTGACCGAGTCCATCATCAGCATCGCGTCATGGCCTTCGTCGCGAAACGACTCTGCGATCGCCGTCGCCGTCAGCGCGGCTTTGATCCGGACGAGAGCTGGCTCGTCGCTGGTCGCGACTACGACCACGCTCCTTTCCAATCCATCCGGCCCTAGGTCGTTCTCGATGAACTCACGGACTTCTCTACCTCGCTCACCGACGAGCGCGATGACGTTGACGTCCGCCCGACCGTACCGGGCGACCATCCCGAGCAACGTGCTCTTGCCGACGCCTGAGCCAGCGAACACGCCTACTCGTTGTCCGACCCCGATCGTCAGCATCCCGTCAATGGCCCTCACGCCAGTGGCGAACGGCCGCGTGATCATCTGCCGTTCCATGGGATTGGGTGGCGGGGCTAGGTTCGGATAAGTCGCCGTTACCGACAAAGGGCCCTTGCCGTCGATCGGACGACCAAGGCCGTCCACCACACGCCCTAACATGCCTGCGCCTACCGGCACTCGAAGGCAACTGCCGGTGGACCGGACCAGACTGCCCGGCTGAACGCCCGCCATGTCCCCGAGGGGCATCAAGAGAACCCGTTCTCCGCGAAATCCGACGACTTCGCACACCACAGGCGGCTGTCCGACCCGGGCTTCGACCAAGCAAACGTCTCCGACGCGGGAAGATGGGCCCTCTGATTCTGCAATCAGTCCGACGACTTGTGCGACCCGTCCAAGGACCTCGCAACGCGGCGTCGTCTCAATTGCTCCTTCCATCCTCCTTCCTGCGACCCTGCTCATGCCGCCTCCCTTCGCACCTGACTGGCGATCCGGTCAAGATAGGCTTCCACCCTGGCGTCGACCATGCCGAATTCGGACTCGACCATGCAACCAGCCTCAACTGCGTCGTCAGAGACGATCTCAAGTTTCTTGATGCCTGCCACAGCCTGCAATATCTGCTGCCGGTGCGACTCCAACAGGGATGCGTCCCCTGGATTCACATGCATCCGGACTGTCGTTCCTTCCCGCAACTCACCCAACGCTTCTTTGGCCAGGGCCACGATGGATTCGCGCCCCACGGCAAGTTCGGCGGCAAGCGCCCGGCGGGCGACTTCTAACGCGACCCCCGCGTAGTGGTCTGCCGCTTCTTCGAGCCAATCGTCGATCGCTCGCTCGGCCCTTTCGACGATTTCCACCAGTCGAGCCCGGACGGCGGCGACTTCGGCTTCAAAGTCCGCTTTAGCCAACTCGAGCCCGGCTTCCTGCCCTGCTCGAAAGCCCTCGTCATACCCGGTGCCGTGCCCTTCGGCCCTTCCCTGCTCAAGCGCGTCGGCGCGAAGCCTCTCGATTTCGACTTCGATTCGAGAACGGCGCCCGGTGGCAGGTCCGAGGACGCCGATCGGTCGCAAGTCCGCCGTAAACGCAGGGAACTCGGCACCGCCACGGATGACCGTCTGCTTAGATAAGGACATCCTGCTCTCCGCGCCCGATGGTGATTTCGCCCGACTCCTCCAGACGTCGGATGACGGCGACGATGCGCTGTTGCGCCTCTTCCACCAACCTGAGCTTGATCGGGCCCATGTAGTCCATGTCTTCCTTGAGCATGTTCATGGCGCGTTCGGACATGTTCTTGTAGACCTTTTCCTGAACTTCGTTGGGCACGCCTTTTAGAGCGGTGGCCAAGTCCTTGCCGTCGATTTCCTTGAGGACGGACTGGATCGCCCTGTCCTCAAGCATCGTGATGTCCTCGAACACGAACATCATGTTCTTGACTTCTTCGGCAAGTTCGGGGTTTGTCTCGGTCAGGTTCTCGATGATGAGCCGTTCTGTCTGGCGGTCGACCCGGTTGAGGAGATCGACGAGCGCCTTCGGCCCGCCCGCCTTGGTCATCTCGGTGTTCAAGATGTTGTGCATCTTGCGCTCAAGGACTTTTTCGACACCTCGGATGACTTCCGGCGGAGTCTGGTCCATGGCCGCGATCCTTTCTGCCACCTCTGCCCGGAGTTGTTCCGGCAGGCGCGTCAGGATCATGGCCGCCTGGTTCACCGGCATGTAAGCAAGGATCAGCGCGACCGTCTGTGGGTGTTCGTCTTGAATGAACCCTAGCAACTGCTGAGGGTCGGCGCGCTTGAGGAACTCGAACGGCACGACCTGCATGGCAGTGAGGACCTTGCGGACCATCTGGCCCGCCCGCTCTTCGCCAAACGCCGCTTCAAGCACCTTGCGCGCGTTGTCGATGCCACCTTCGGCGATAAAGTCTTGCGCCTGGGCGATCTGGTGGAACTCTTCGATGATCTGGGCCCGCTGGTCGTGCCCGATCTTTTCCATCTTGGCGACTTCCAGGGAGAGAGCCTCGACCTGGTCGTCCGTAAGATGCCGGACTACCCCGGCGGCAAGTTCTGGGCCAAGTACGGTGAGGATCACCGCCGCTTTTCGGCGAGATGACAGCCCCTGGTTGATCTTCCTCATCGGATTGCCGGCCCCTCCTCCATAAGCCAAGACTTCAGGAGCATCGCCACTATCTCGGGTCGCCTCTTAGCCATCTTCTTGATCTGCTCCAATGGGACGTTGATCTTTGCCTTGATCGCCTCCACGTCAACCGAGTTGTCGTCCTCGTCGATGCCGAGAGCGGCCATCACTTGTTGGGTCTGCTCAAAATCCCGGTCTTCGTCGTTCCTCTGGCGCGACTCACCGCCGTTAAGATCCCCTTCCAGAGCCTGGAGGGCTTGTGCCGACTCCGGGGTCATGTGGACAGAGCCATCGGCGCCGATCTGGACCATGCCGCCAGGCAAAGCAGAACCCCCCGAAGACGCCAGCGCCAGTGTGGGGCCCGCCCCTTGTGAGGCCAAGTGCTTGCCAAAAGCGCGGACCACCATGAACCCGGCGATCAACAGCGCGGCGGCGGGAAGCAGTTGGACAAGTTGACCCATACGCTGTGCAGAGGCCGAGTCGGCGACCAACTTCGCCGCCGCCTTGTCCTGCTCCGTGTCAAACGGGACGGCGACGACCGCCGCGCTGAACCCCGCCTGTCCCAACTTGTCCCCCAATTTCGACTCCACGATCTTCCGGAGGGAAGCGATGTCCTTGACCTTTTCTTCGTTCGCCGTGACCGTATAAGTCGCGCCGGAGACTTCGCCTCCCGCCTTGGTCACCTTGACGTCCTTCGTGTTCAACGGATAGGTGACCGAATTGACCGTGCTGTCATATTTCTGGCCTTGGGCCCCAGTGCCGGCCCCAGGCACGGCGGCGCCAGGGGTGTTGGCTTCCAGACCTGCCGCACCGTTGGGAGTGCTGGCGTTCGCCTGAAGCTTTTCGGCACCCTTATCGACCTTGACCGGGTTGTCGCTCGCCGTCTCTGTGTGCTGGTCGGTCGTCGTTGGGTCCATGTCTAGCGTCACTGTGACGCTGGCGATCGTGTTCCCTTTACCGAAGCTCACGTCGAGCTCTCTTTGGAGGTCGTCGGTCCGGCGTTTGGACTCCGCATGCTCGGCTTCAAGCTTGGCGCTCGCGACGTACCCGCCGGTGTTGCGGTCGGCCCCGTCATAGAGGGTCCGACCGGTGCTGAGCACAACCTTCACGCCGTCGGGTTTGAGCCCCGACACCCCGCCTTGCATGAGGTTGGCGACAGCTTCACCCTCGACTTTGGAGAGCTTGCCCGGCTGGGACTCGACGATGTTGACCGTGGCCGTCGGCGGAACCCGCTCGTCAATGACCGCAGATTCCTTGCCTGGAGCAATGTGAACCCGCGACGAAGCGACGCCGTCAAGCGTGTCGATGGACTCTTCCATCTCGCTCTCAAGCTTGGAGAGCAACTTGTCCTTTTCGACGTTTGGCGTGTCGAAGGGGCCGATGCTACTGTTGAGCCCGCTGCCGCCCCCACGGGGGAGCTTGTTGGCGCTGGCCAGAGCCATTTTTGCCCTATTGACGTCCTTCTGGGGAACGGTGACATCCCCGCCTGGGGTCACTTCCACTCGGAAATTGCGCTTTTGCAGTTCCTCTAGCATCCCCTGCTTTTCGGCATCAGTGCCACCGACAGCCACAGGCTGCATCGTCGGCGAACTTGCCATCAGCACAGTCGCGCCCAGAACGGCGGCAAGTAAAGCCACGCCGACGACGCTGACCACACGTTGCGTGCGGTCGGCGGCGTCCCACCAGTCTCTAATCCTTTGAAATATGGAACCCATCTCGGCCTTGGACCTTGTCCGGCCGATGGACGCCCTAGACGCTCATCCTTGTGATCTCCTGGTAAGCCTCCAGCAACTTGTTTCGGACCTGCAGCGTCAACTGCATCGCCGTGCTGGCCTTTTCCATCGCGATCATCACGTCGTGGACTTCCACCTGCCGACCCGCCATGTAGTCGTTTTGCATGCGCTGCGACTCCGTCTGCGCATGGTTCACTTCTTTCAGGGCGTCCATCAGCATATGGCCGAAATCTTCCGACGGCTCTTCCACCGTCGTCGGCCTGGCTGCCGGCTGCTGCGCCAATTGGGCAAGAGCCGTGTTTTCTGGTCCGATCCGCATCGTGACGATCTCCTAATCCGTTGGTGACTAGACCTTTCCGATGTTCATGGCCGATCTGACCATGGACTTCGCTGAGTTGAACGCTTGGATGTTCGCCTCATACGATCGGTTGGCGGTCATGAGGTTGACCATCTCCGTGACGGGCTCCACGTTCGAATAGTAGACGTAACCCTTGTCGTCGGCGAACGGGTTTCCGGGGTCGGGGACGGCCCGGAGATCCCCCATGTCCCGCTGGATCGAGGCGACTTTGACTCCTTGGTCCGAGCCGGTGAGGACGACCAACTGACGTCGATAGGCGTCTTGGTCAGGAGTTTTCATACTGTTGGCGTTCGCGATGTTGGCGCTGATCACGTCCATCCGCGTCCGCTCGGCGGCCATTCCGGAGCCGCTATATCTCATTGCCTGCAGGAGCGTCATCACTTACCTTCCCTTATCACGTTCTTGAGACCGCCGAAGAACTGGCTCGTCATCTCGCTGAGCATCTCGTATCGGAGTTCCGTCTGTGCGATCCCGGTCACCTCCTTCTCAAGATCCACGCTGTTCCCGTCGACCCTGATCTGTCCAGAGGCGCCACGGAGCCCGAGCTTTTGTTGAACGTCGCGGAGCCTTCCCTCCGGTCCGGCTTCCTCTCCTTCAAGAACCGTGTTGAAATCCACGTCGCGCCGACGATAGTTGGGCACGTTGACGTTGGCGAGGTTGTTGTTGAGCACCGATTGGCGCATGGATGCGCGGGTCAAGGACTTCTCGAAGTTCCTGACGTTTGGCCCGAAGAGTGTCTCTAGTATCTGCACGGTCGGTCTTCCCTTCCGCGCTTCCGTTCGCGTGTCTGGCGTCCGGTCCTTGGCCGCCAGGTCCGGTGCTGATCCGGCCCATCAGGATGTTCGGTGTTTTTGCCGGGGTTATGTAGGGCAGACCATGCCTGGCTTCTACTTCTCAAACACGCGTTGCGCCAGCGGGCCTTCGTCGGTCTTGTCCAGGCCGATCTTTGCGAACGCAGCCTTCACCCTCGGATCGGACATGACCGCCTTGTGCAACGCGCCGTCCCGCGCGTTCTCAATGTTCAGCATCATTTGTCCCAGGTCGATTCCGATGACGTCGGGGGATCGCCACTTCTGCCCCGGGTTGAACCCTGTCGTGAACCCATACCGGCCATAGGTCCAGGGGTATTGCTCCAAGATCGCTTCTGCGGCGGCAAGGCTCTCCTTAGGAGTGAACAGGACGCTTGCCGCGGCGCACGCTGGCGCGAGTGTGCCGTTGTCATCTATCCAACCGGGCGCCCCGTTCGCACGATATCCATCTTTGTTATCGCAGGCGGACAACCCCCAGATGTCACTACCGTAGCCTACAAAGTGTTTTGGATTCTGCGTGCAGTAGGCGATCTGGGCAAGGGTCGCGTTGCGGCTTTCCACCCAGTAGTCATATCCCAACTTGTCACGACGTCCGCTCAGGTCATAGAAACCCTGGCTCATCTGGTGCAGGAATAGCGGGCCACCGACAAAGAAGTCGAGGCCACTGTAGTGCACCACGGGCCGTTTCCAGGTGGACCAACTGCTGATCGGCATGTCCGGCCAAAGGGTGTAGGCGACCAGCTCGAGGTGTATGAGTTCGTTGAAGCTGTCCCATCGGGCCTCGATAAACCCCTTCTCAGGGTGATAGCCCATGCTGAAGTGATCCTCGTGGGGCTTCTTTCCATCGTCCGTCAGCATCCACTTCCAGTCGATCCTGTCCGTGATACGCTTGAACAAGACGTCGTATTCCTTATTCTTGAACCACGTCTGGGCGACCAATGCGCCGTTTAAAAAGAGCGAGGTGTCGATACTGGACACCTCACAGTTCCAGTCGCGCCTGCCGGTCTCCCAGTCGATGAAGTGATAGAACCAACCATGGTCCTGTTGCGATGTCGAATAGACATGTCGGAGGATGTCCTTGGCCCGTCTAAGAGCGGCTTCACGACCCACCCATCCTCGGTTGGCACCGACCGCACACGCGGCCAGTTCATATCCTGTCGATGCAATGCTGCTGACCCCCGCGTTACTCTGCTTTTCCCCGGGGAAATTGGGCGCACGGTCAAGGGCAAAGTGAGTCCTAGGGTTGGGAGTCTCCCAGAAATAGTCGAAGGCGCGGCGAGACAGGTCGTCAAGCAATGCCTGGCCAGAAAGAGATTGAGGCGGCGAGGCGAGCGTCGAAATTGCGATCAGTGTCGTGAGCATCGTCATGTGGAAGGTCAAGAACTAACCCGGCCCGCCCCGCTCAAGCGGAGTCGGGCCGAATCGTCCTTCTCGGGTCAGGTCAACGGACTTCTTGCGGCATGGTCGTGCAGAACGTGTCCAGCCAGCTCATGTCGCCACCAGGAGCCATGTTGGTCAGGTTGTTGCGCACCCACCCAAACACATTTTCTTGATCCGCAGGATCAGAGCAAATGGCGCTGTGGGCTTTGCGTTTGGCGTGGCTGTCCAAGTAGACGAGGGCCATCGCCTTGTCGCTCCACTTGGCGCCTCCCCAGTTCCAGCCGGAGACTCGGAGGATTCCGTCGCTGTCGGTGGAATCCTTTTCCCAACCGATATAGCTACCCATGTCAACCCAGTCTTTCTTGGTCTCGACTTCACCGGCCACACTAGCGACCTGATCGATCATTGACTGGTTGACCGCGTTGAAATGGGCGGTCGAAGGATCGTCGCACGGGCCCGAGTCCCACTGCCCGTTCTTGTAGAAGCCCATGTTCACCATCGCGTAGCCACGTGCGATGAGCGGGACTCCGACCGGTTGGCTGTCGAAGCCCTCGGACGCCAGGATCACGGGATCAGAGGTGTCATCCAAGAACTTCGCGGCCGGGTTGACCGTGTCCGCCCAGATCTGAGTGCTCTTCTCATATGGATACATCACTTGCTTCCAGGACACGACCGTCCGGCCGTTGTTTGCACCGACGGAGCAAAACCGACGAATCGGAAACATGTCGTCGTAGTCGTTGATATACATCTGCTGGGCTAGGCCGAGTTGTTTGACGTTGCTCAGCGAGTTGGCGGTCTTCGCCGCGGCCTTGGCCTGGGCAAAAACAGGGAAAAGAATGGCTGCCAGGATTGCGATGATCGCAATGACCACAAGCAGCTCGATGAGAGTGAATGCACGGTTCTTAGGGTTCATAGGGTCCTCAACGGTGAGATTTTTGGGTTTGGCGCCGAAGTCGAGCCTCGGACGTCCAGTTCTAGCGGGAAAACGACTCTTGTAGGCCTTTGCGTGGTGTTGCCGCGGACAATGTCCGACAAGATCTTGGTGGCAGACCGGGCCATTTCGGCCACAGGCTGGTTGACGCTGGTCAGAGCGGGAGTGACTCGATCGCAGGCGGCAGAACTGTCGAATCCCACGACAGAGACATCACCTGGGACGTCCAACTGAAGTTCGTTCAGAATCCGCAGACAGGCGAAGGCGACGTCGTCTGACCAGACAAACAAGGCGGATGGGCGGTCGGGCCTTCCCATCAGTTCGACGAAAGGGCGAGGGTCGCTGTTTGGCGACTCGAACGGGACGATGAAACTGGGGTCGGCCTCGATGTTTGCGCTTCGCAACCCGTGGCGATAACCGCTCGCGCGCTCCCCGGAGTCGACGCTGTTCGGTGATCCGGAGATGAACGCGATCCGACGGTGGCCGAGTCCGGTCAAATGGTCGGTGGCGATCCGGCCCCCGGCGAAGTTGTCGCAGTCAACAAAGGGCACGCCAGATTTGGCCGTCCGACTGAAGAAGAGCACGGTCGGAAACTTGCGGGCAAGGACAGCTTCTAGGGTCGGATCGTCGGCGTCCCGCAGCATCAAGATGCCGTCGACCCGTCCGTCGGTGAGGGCGTCTGCCTCGGCGATCGGATCGCCGGCCGCTCTCGTGTGGAGCAAGACGTCCAGGTTCTCTTCCACGCACGCCTCGCACACGCCCTTCATGACTTCGTTGATAAACGAACTGGAAGCACTGAAGTAGTCAGCGTATTGGAAAGCGACCGCGACCGTGTCGGTCCGCTGTCGGGAAAGCATCCGTGCCAGGGCGTTGGGACGGTAGTCGAGTTCTCGGGCGGCGGCAAAGACCCGCTCGGCAGTCTCGGCGCTTATCCGCGCCTTGTCAGCCCGGCCGTTGAGCACGTAGCTCACCGTCACCTTGCCTACGCCCGCTAAGCGGGCTACGTCCTCGATCGTCGTCCTTCGCGTCATTGCTGAACGCCTTCAGCAAGGCAGTATACGACAAGAACGTACAGATCCAATGGAAAATCTGACATCAGCCTCCGTACGGGTTCTTCGCACCGTTGTCTCCCTGAGGCTTAACCGCCCCCGGGCCGGGGGCATATGGGTTCACCATCTTCGCCCAGACCGCTTGTGCCCTCTCCTTGCCACCGACGTAGTTTTCAAACTTCTGCTGGTCTTCTGGCGAAGTCTTGGACCAATCCCCATGGTTAGCGTCGAAGATCTTCCGCGCCGCCAGCATGTCCTTTGCCTGTTGCTCGGTGCCGATGGCTTGGGCCTTGTCGGCCTTGTCACCACACCCCGATAGTCCGGCCACGACGAGCGTCGAAATGAAAACGACGGCCACGAGTTTCAGTTTCATTTGGTCTTCCACCTGGTTCAAGCCCAGGTCAACTTCCGTAGGGACTACTTTACTGAACCCGTTCAGCAAAGTCAAGTGCCGCTTCCGGTTTCTCTACCAGCGGCCACGAAGCAACGGCATGAACACACCACCGACCACGGACCTGGCCTGGAACCCGACGTGTCGGCCCGTCTTGGTGTCGTACCAGTCCGTCATCGGGATCGTGTCGGGTGTCTCCCTAAGGAACTTGACGATCGGTTTGCAAAAGTTCTCGACGTCCTTTTTCCTCCCAGCCAAGGTGGAACTCCACACCGACCAATCCAGCTTCGTGTAGTCCTTGCGGATGTCCAGGGGTAGTCCGTACTTATTTAGTTTGGAGTAATAGAGCGTCACCTCCGCCTCTTTGACGCTCTGGGGGAACAGTCCGAGACCAAGCACGTCGTCCCAGGCGATGTTGTACTTCTGGCTCCACGTCCCAGGCTTGTCAAAGGTGAGTTTTGTGGCTTCGCCATCCTTCGCCATCGCCAACCACTTCGCCGCGTAGTCCTTGGCGATCGCCCCGTACTTTGAGGCCTCGTCCGCATGACCAAGGGATTCGGCTAGTTGAGCATAGGCACCGAGGGCGACGATCGCCTTGGCCGAGAGATTGACGTTGTGGGCGAGGTGCCCGGCAAAGTCGTCGGTGCAGAGTTGGTTCTCGGGGTCGAGGCCCTTCTCCTCTAGATAGGCGGCCCACTTGGTCAGTTGCGACCAGAACGCGCCCGCCATCGCCGGTGTCTTCTCCGCCTTCGCCAGCGCCGCGCAAAGGATGATCATGTTCGCGCTCTCCTCCACCGGCATTTGGTTCTCCTCTGTCTTCTCGCCTCCTCCATAGACCTGGCCGGTCGCCAAGGGATAGGTGCCCAGGTCATGCGGTGCGAACGGGAACTTCCAGCGGCTAGAAGCGGCGTACTCAAGGACCGGCAAAAGCATCGCGTGGCACAACTCTGGGTAGTAAGCGAGCAGTTGCGGCGCCATCGGATAGATCACATCGACGGTGCCGATGCAACCGTTGCTGAAGTTCTCCTTTGGATAGAGCATCGGCCTTCCCTTGCCGTCCAGTGTCACTTTGCTGGCCGCCAATGTCTGACGGTAGGCCAAGACCGCCAGAGTCTTCAGCGCCTCGCCCCCCTTTGCCGCAGCCTCGCCCGCAACCCGTGAGTCGAACTCGGCTGCCTTCTCGGCGTAGCTTTTCTCGTTGGCCATGGAGTTACGAAGAGCCTCGCCGATGCTTTCGTGCTTACGCCAGACCGCCTCCTGATCCTCGCCCATGTAATCGATGGACTTGAGGTCGTCATAAGCGATGTAGGCGGTCCACTTCTTGGCAGAGGCGCCCACAGCGCCCAGATCGGCGACCAACGACAATGACGGCCATCCGTCCTGCACCTGCCTGGGAAAGTCCGAGTCGTGGTACGGATGGATCTGTCTGCCTCGGTCAAACTGGGCACGGGCCAGGTCGGCGGGCACGACCTGGGCGGTCGCCTTCGAGGTCTTCTTCGCGGCCAAGTAGAGGTATCCCCAGTCGATCCGCAGGTCGTCGCCCTTCTTCCCCAAGACTTTCTGGTCTTGTGTCCCGATCCGGGTCGCGACCATGCCGTCGATGGCCACCGGCGAACCGACGACCCTTTGGTCAGGGTGGTTGACCGCAAGTTCGGCGGTGGCGTCGAGGTAGAGCTTGACCGGGCGCTTGATGCCGTCGGTGGTGCGGACCGCGTACTTGATGTACGTCACCGGCCTGGTTAGCCGTACAAGGTCGCCCGGATAAGACGGGCTCATGAACTCTAACTTCACTTCGACCCCGTTGCCCTTGAACGTGTAGCGGGTCGCGGTCGCGCTCACCTGCCGGTCTGTCTGTTTGAGGGTGGGCATCGAGCCTGGAGCGGCCCCCATCAACCGATAGGTTCGGCCGTCGACCCGGATCATGCTCTGCAGAGCGTGGATCGCCCCCGTCCAGTGGCGGGGCCAGTCGCCGTAAAGGGTCTCGCTTTCATCCCAGACGCTGAAATACGGGTCATGGGCGATCAGGGGGACGGCGGGAAACCGGCCGCCGACCGTCGGCGACTCGGCGGTGACGGCGATGGCAAATGCCGCGAGACCAAGCATGTCGGCTATTCTACGCAGGTTCCCTCAAGCCTCACCGAATGGGCCCTGAAGATCGGGTGTCGTAGAATGAGCCGGTTGACACGGGGCAGGTACATCAAGAGTGGATAACAGCGTGACGGCGGCCCTACAAGCGACACCTGGTTGGGCGGCGGCCATCGGACAGACCGGCCAACTCGCCGTCTTACTGGCGGTCGTCGCATACTTGGCGTCCGCCGGACTTTGGTGGTCGTCCGGAAACAAGCCGGACCGGGCCAAGCCAGCGAAGCTTGCCATGTGGGCCGGGTGCCTTCTCCTCTTCACCGCCTTCATCTGCATCGCTGCTTTGTTCGTCACGAACCAGTTCGAGTTCAAGTACGTCTTCATGCACACGGCCCGCGACCACGAGTTGCAATACAAAATCGCGGGGATCTGGAGCGGACAAGAGGGCTCGTTTCTGCTCTGGGCGACGACCTCCGCGATCTTTTGCCTCCTCGTAGGGCCACGCACTGGGTCGGACAGACGTTGGTTCAGCATCGTCTACGCGCTTTTCTTGGCCGGGATCGTCGGCATCTTGGCCTTTGAGTCGCCGTTTACCCATGTGCCCCTGGTCGATGGGAAGTGGTTGGTGCCAGCCGACGGCAACGGGCTCACGCCGTCTCTGCTCAACTATTGGGTCGTCATCCACCCGCCCACGATCTTCATGGGCTTCGGGTCTCTGGCCGCACTCTTCGCCTGGGCGACGGCGGCCACGATCCGGCGCGACCCGCACAGTTGGTTGCCACTGGTCCGGCCGTGGGCGTTAGTGAGCTTGTCGCTGCTCGGCGTCGGACTGTGCATGGGCGGCTTTTGGGCGTACGAGACGCTCGGCTGGGGTGGGTTTTGGATGTGGGACCCGGTCGAGAACACGAGTTTTGTCCCGTGGTGCGCTGTCGTGGCTTTCGTGCACGGCATCTTCCTCCAATCCGCCAAACGGCGTGGTTACCTCGTCAACCTCATCGGTGGCGCCGTGCCCTTCCTCAGCTTTGTCTACGGGACGTTTCTGACCCGGAGCGGCTTCCTCGGTGACACGAGCGTCCACAGCTTCGCGGAGATGGACCATTCGGCGCTCTGGATTCTCGTCGGGGTCGGCGCGTTTGCCGCCATCGCATTCGCAGCCGTGTTCGCCGCCAACTATCGCGCCCTAAAGAGAGAGGTGCCGGAACCAGCGCCAAGGCCGGCATTTTGGACGCGCGACTACTTCTACCAGTTGGGAATCTGGCTTCTTTGCACCTTTGGGTTGGTAGCCGGGATAGGAATGAGCGTCCCGCTTATCGAGAGCATGAGCGGTCGCAAGCCGAAGGTCGTGGAGGAGCACCTGTACCACCAAGTGCTGTCCTACCCGTTCGTACTGATCATGCCAGCCTTGGCGATCGCGCCGTTCTTGACTTGGCGCAACATTGGCCTGTCAGAAGTCTTCAAGCGTTTGTCCAACGCGCTAGCTGTCGCGATCGGGCTGTCCGGATGCCTGCTCTTTTGGGTCAAGCAGGGAGACTCCGGGTTTGTCGCCGACCCGACCCGGACCATTGAGTTCCTTCACGGCGTCGATGTTCCGGCTACCCCATGGGTCGTCTTCCTGGCCTTTCTCTGCCTGTTCATCATCGTCGCCAACCTCTTCCGGCTCGTCGAGTCATTCCAGAAGTCGTGGACGGCGGCCGGTGGCTACCTGGCCCACTTCGGACTGGGCGTGGCCCTTCTCGGGCTCATCTTTTCCAGAGGCTTCGAGAAGAAGGATCTGATCATGGTCAACCGGGACGTCGACACCGACTTCTTTGGACGGACGATCCGCCTCCTGGGCCCGACAAGCGATTTCACCGACCGCCACAACCGCGTGGCGATGCAGGTCACCGGGCCCGAGGGCAAGTTCCAGGCCAAACCGGGCATGTACCTGACGTCGATGAACGGCAAGCCGACACCCATGACCTGGCCTTGGATTGAGAGCTTCTGGACTCACGACCTGTACTTCGCTATCTACCCACCAAGCGAAGAAGCCTCCGACCCCATGACCTTGGTTCGAGGGCAGGCGGCGGTCTACAAGAAGATTCCAGGCCTGGTCTACAGGTATTTGGGTATGCGCACCGAGGGCACGCTCGGCGGGCCGGGCGCGACGTTCATCGCCGACTTCCAACTGGAAGACTCAGATGGAAACGTCATGGGCAAGGTCTCCCCCAGCATGAAAATGGAGAGCCCAGGGAAGTTCGCGTACACCGACGTCACCCTGACCCAGGCGTTCGCGCTCCGACTTGTCGCGATGAATGCCGCCGACCATTCCTCCGTCGTCCAAGTCATGTACCGGACACCGGCGTTTCCCGTCGAAGTGTTCTACAAACCGATGGTCCGGGCGGTCTGGCTCGGCGTCGGTATCATGACCCTCGGCGGACTCTTGTCGGCCTGGTCGCGGAGGGCCGGATCGAAGCGACCGACAAGCCCAGAAACCGATGCGACTGAACAACCTGCTGAAGGCTAAGCTACACCATGCACGGGTCACTTACGCTGATCCCGAATATGTCGGCAGTATCCAGATCGACCAAGAGCTGATGGATGCGGTCGGGATCGAGGACGGAGAACACGTCCATGTTTGGGCAGTCGACCACAAGGCCCGGATCGAAACCTATGCCTTTAGTGGCCCGAAGGGTGTCGTGGGCCTGAACGGCGGCGCCGCTCACTTCTTCAGGCCGGGCGACCGGATAGTCGTAGCAGCTTTTTGCCTGAGTGACGAACCCGTCGTGCCCCGCGCCATCTTGCTCGATGACAGGAACAACATTGTCCGAGAACTCACCCCGTACAGCGTCGTCGGTTGACCTTGCCTTGATGCTCGAGACGAGCGGCGCCGTTTTGCGCGGCCACTTTCTATTGACCAGCGGACGTCACAGCGCGGTCTATTTTGAGAAGTTCCGGGTGCTTGAACGTCCCGACGTCCTGACTGCCCTGTGCGCCGAGATCTCCGCCCACTATCGGCCCCTCGGCGTCGAACTTGTGGCCGGGCCAACGACAGGCGGGATCATCATAGCCTTCGAAGTCGCCCGCCAGCTCGGTGTCCCGGCCCTCTATGTGGAGAGTGAAGGAGGCAAGAAGACGCTGCGTCGTGGCGGGTCAGTACCTGCCGGAGCAAATGTCTTGGTGGTTGACGACGTCCTCACGACCGGCCTCTCCGTCCGGGAGACGATAGATGTCGTCACCGATGCGGGGGGCCGATGTGCTGGGATCGGAGTCTTGATCGACCGATCGTCAGAACCCGCTGCGTTCCCCGCCCCTTTGTTCGCCGCCTACAAAGTGGAAGCAGAAAGCTTCGAGCCAGATGAGGTGCCGGACTGGTTGGCGGCGATTCCCGTCACGAAACCCGGCACCCGCTCCTGATTGGTCGAATACCCCCTCAACGGGTCTCGAAGGGGTACGTTCGTTATCTCAACCTTTGTGGCCGACCGATGCCAACGCGAGGCGAATCTGCTTGATCGCCTCGTCAATCTGGCCGATCGCCTTCACGCGGTGTCCACCGTATTCGTCCGCGCCCTTCTCCAACTGGCCCTTGGTGCGCGCCAAGATGTCGGCCGCCTTCACGAGTTGGGCGTTGCTCCGCTCTACCTCTTTGCGGTCGTACTTGCCGGCCGACTGGTCGTCGCGCGGTTTGGCTTCAACCTTTGCGCCGCGATCGTGTTGACGGTTGAATTTCAGGCCCTCTGCGATCTGCAGTTCCGCTTCACGGCAGTCCTGCATGGCGTTGACCCTGTGGCCGTCGTAGATGGGTAGAGCCCGGTTCAATATCTGATGGGCCTCGGCCACTTCTTTGGCTGCCTTTCGCATGATCGCGTCACTTGAGTGGCCTCCTCGTCGTGTATGCGCCTGGACGTTTTGCTGGCCGTGCCCCGGTTGTTGGGCAAGCGCGACGGTTGAAACCGAGCCCACAAGCAGCAAGCACGTGGCGAGGATTGTCAGTCGTTTCATTGTTCTTGTCTCCTAATCGTCCGAACGGATCCGGATCGTGGGCTGGAGACGGAAGCGTCGTTCCACAGTTCTGTCTCTGAGAAACATTTATGGGACGGGCCGTCAAAACCAGGCACGTAGACCTGCCTCTCAGTGAGCATCTTGTCCGCGCAGCCACCATGTCAGCGCTTTGTCCATGATCCGTCTCGCGTGTTTGGTGTTGTGGAACCCCTTGCCGGGGTTCCACACGACGTCGTAGTGCTTGAACTTCAGCGCGGCCGCCATCTGCTCACCGCACAAGAACCAGTTGCCAAAGACGTTGTCCAAGTCATGCGTGCCGTCTTGCAGGAAGACCCGGATAGGCTTCGGGGCCGACTGGCGGACGATGAACGGATAGTTGTGCCCCCCTCCGATCTTCGTGGGCCCGCCGGCAATGTTGGTGAAGCTCCCGACGAAGCTGATCGCGGTGCGGAACAGGTCTGGTCTCTCCCAACAGGCCGTAAAGGAGCAGATACCACCAGAACTGACTCCGCATATCGCACGCTCGGACGGGTCGTGGCTGACGCCGACGACCTTCTCCACCTGGGGCAGAATCTCCTTTGCTAGGAAGGTCACATAGGTGTCGTCCAACGGATCGTACTCACGGCTGCGGTCGCTGTAGCTGCCTGGCTTGTCCTGTCCAGGCTCTATGAACACCCCGACGACAGGCGGAATCTTCCCTGCGGCGGCCATGTTGTCCAAGAATGCGGACTGCCATTGGCGGTCCCACTGGGCGTCTTGGCAAACAAGCAACGGATAGCTGGACTCCTTGGAGTAACCCTTGGGGAGATACAGATACCACTTGCGGGTCGTCTCGGCGTAAGTGGAGCTCTTCCAGACGCCCATGTCCCGAAGTTCTCCGCGCAAGCCTTCCCGCGGCGGGTCCTGATAGGGGTTGTGCGTGTAACCTTCGATCTGGATCCCCTCGCGGACTGGCTTTCCATCGACTTCGATCTCGGCGAGATATGCGTCACCGTCCCCGAGCTCGACTGAACCCACCATGAGGCCGTCACTGACTTTGGTGAGCGCCACAATCGGCTTTCCGTCACTGACCACAACCGCCTTCTTACCGTTGGTTTGGATGGCGAAGAGATAGTCGAGACCCTCTTCGGCCACCGCCCCATTGGCCAAGTCGGCCGGCTTGAACTTTCTTCGTACCGCCTCGGCGGCCGCGAATGGTTCCCTCGCGATCATGGCCCGTATCTCGGCGATAGTCGGCGCCGCCTGGCTACCCATGGCAAGAACGGCTAATGTCGCAAGCATGCGAAACACGTTACCGCTTCCCAAGGCTCGATACGACAGGCTAGAACGACGGTCCGAGAGTCGCCGCGTTCAACAACAGCTTGTACAACCCCGGCCACATCGCACGCTCGGTCGGATCATGGGTGAACAGAATCACATGTCCACGCCCGACTGATTGGTCATGGACCAGAACAGCGCCCTGCAACTCCTTTTCGGTCTCGCCGGGCCATTGCCAGCCAGAAAGAAGCTTCTTGGCCTTGGGCATGTCGGTCAGCCGAACCACCGACCCTCCCGACTTCTCGGCGTGCCAGAAGGTGCTTCCTGAAAGTGGGAAGGCGATGGAGCCAGGGCCTTCGGAATATCCAAACGTGAGAAAGCTTTGGTGATCCATCTCGGTCCGGAACAGCGAACCGGGAAGGTCGCGATACTTCCCCTTGATCGGCTCCAAGTCGGCAAAGCCTTCCTGGCCGATTGCCCAGTCCGGGTCGCCGAGGACGACGGCCGTGCCGCCCGCTACGACCCAATCGGCGAACCTGCCCTTTGACTGTGCGCTCGTCCCGCTCGGGAGGATGACCGTCGTGTATTTTGCGAGATCTTGGCTGTTGAGAAAGCTCTGGTCGACCGGGGTGAACGGCAACGCGAATGTCTTCTCAAACAAGAACCAAGCTGCACCGGAGTCAGCCAGATTGCCACGGCTGCCCATGACGAGCGCAATCTTCGCGGGCTTGAGGGCGACGACCGCGTCGCTACCCGGCCCATACCTGTCCGAATCTGGGTAGGCCGACTGGATGGGGTGCAACCCGATGCTTCTGTGGTGCCTCGCCGCGTCGACCACTTTCTTGCCGTAACCGTCATCGTTGCGATCGGCGAAGATGACGAAACTCCCGGCTGGGAACTCCAGGCCGTCGATCTTCATCGGCTTGGATGTGATCGAGACACGGACGCCTGCCGACCAGCACTCCCAGACGAAGCCAAGATCCTCCCAATCTGTGTAGGGCAAGACATAACCGACCGAGGTCGGTCGGTCGACGATGTCGGTCGGCATGTAGGGGGCCTTGCTCACTGGGGGCCGGGACTCGCACCACCAAGATTTCAGGCTGTACGCGTATGGACGCGACCAAGCGGTGATGTCGTAGAACTCGGCGCCTTCGGACGGAGGAGATTCCTCACCCTCGGGTGTTGCCTTGAGCTTCGCCACCTGGGCCTTGACAAACTCGGGTTCGAAGGAAGCGTCGGGCTCCAACAGGGCCTTCGCCATCTGCCCCTGTGGTTGGTTCATGTCGATGACAAGGCTTCCGACGGGAAACTTGGCGCGGCCGCGCTTTCCAGTCCAGTAATCGTGGGCGTCGTCCTGCGCCAACTCTTTGCCTGAGTAGTAACTCACTATCCCGGCGAACCGCAGTTCGCCCGCAAGACGATCGAGGGCCCGCCTGTCGCCGCTTACGACGACACGCTGAAACTTGCCTTCCGCCTTGCCGGACACGGCATCCCGCTTGAACCGGTTGTATTCGGCTAGCAGCCCTGGGCCATTGTCAGCGGTTGCCGTCATGACTGCCATGGCCGACATAAAGTGCTTGGCGATGCCCTGCCTAAGGGTGAGCACGCTTCCGTCGAGCGCTTCTCGGCCAACAGCCGGCCGCCGTCTGTCTCGTGGGTCATGCCGATGGCACCGCTTAGCGTCGTGCTGACATCGACATAGCCCGGGTAGAAGAAGTCGAAGGTGTCTTTGACGAAGTAAGCCATGCCGTGCTTGTCAAAGGTGGCAGCAGTCGCCCGGCCGAAGACATCCTTCCATTTGGAGTTGCGGGCCCGGTCGACGTTCTCGTTGACCGATTGTGACTCTGGCGGCATGAAATAGGTCCCCACCTGGCCGTGCTGGTCTATGTAGACCTGCGGCGCCCAGCGCAACATAGCCGCGAACTCCTCCTGTGTCTCCTTCTGGCTGAATGCCACACGGTCTCGGTTCATGTCGAAGCGGTAGTGGTTGCTTCGGCCGAACATGATGTTCGGGCCGCGCCTCTCGAACGCCTCCGGTTCCTCGCTTCCGACGGCGATGCTGTTGTAGAAGACCACATAACGTTCGTGGCCGTCTGGGTTGTAGACAGGGTTGAGGATCACGAGGCACTTGTCCAGCGCCTCCATGATCGCCGGGTTCCGAGAGGCCGTCAATGTGTAGAGGGAGACCATCGCCGCCTCGAAACTGGCGGTCTCATCCCCGTGGATGCACTCGTTAATCCATAGGATCGGAACGGTGCTCTTGGGGTCGCCCTTCCCAGCCGCCAATGCCTCGTGCTGCTTTTCGATCTCAGGCAACCTGGCCATGTTCTGCTTGCTGCCGATGACCACGATCCGCAGTGGCCTTCCCTCTGTCGAGGTGCCGTATTGTTCAACTTTGACCTGGTCTGGCGCGGCCGCTGCCACAGCGCGAATGTAGCGCTCCTGGTCACGGAAGGTGGTGTGCGTCGTGCCGATCTCATAGCCCAAGGCCTTTGCTGGCCGAGGTATCGACTCGTCGTATGGGCCGAAGGAATAGAAATCGAAGGCCCGCTGCGCGAGAGCAGTGCCGACAAGAAGGGCCGCGAACATCCGCCTATTCTGCCATGCCGCGCGACGTGGTAGAACACGCCCCATGCCCGAACCAACGATGGAGACACTTAGCACCTACCCGGATCCCGGCGTGCTCCCAGTCTCCCGATTAGACGATCCAGATTGGCGGGCTCGTCACCTGGCTTTTGTCAAGCAGACGGCCGCTGGAGGGTTCCGCGTCGCGTTCATCGGTGATTCGATCACGATGCAATGGGAGGAGGATGGGCGTGACGCCTGGAACTCGATATTGGCCCCTCTAGGTGCGGCGAACTTTGGCATCGGCGGCGACGGGACGTACAACCTCCTTTGGCGGTTCGCCAACGGCGAAGTGCTCGGCTCCCGTCCACCTGTGTTCGTCCTCCTCATCGGCACTAACAACATCGGTTGGGGCATTTGTGACGCCACCCAGACCGCCGACGGGGTCAAAGCCGTGGTAAAGACCCTGCAGGCTGACTCACCAGACTCCAGGATTCTTCTAGTTCAAATCCTGCCCAGGGGCGAGATGCCAGAGGCCCCTTTTCGGGTGGAGGTCGAAAGGACAAACGCATTGCTCCGCACGTTCGACTTCGGGCCTGGAGTGACACTCCTCGACCACTCAGGTTTGTTCTTGAGTCCTGACGGCACGATTCCCGCAGACCTCATGCCTGACTTCCTGCACCTGTCGCCAAGAGCCTATGCCATGTGGGCGGCCGCGTTGCGGCCGGAAATAGTTGCGGCCCTTGGCATGTGATCACCCGTCTTCGTCTTGGCCCAAGCCCAGAGCCCTCGCATATGACGTGACGAACTTTTCTACCGTCACCTTGGCGAAAAGTGCTCCAACCACGTCCAATGGCAGGTCTTCAAGCCTCTTGAACCGAATGGACGCCGCACCCATGTCCAACTTCTTGCCTGAGGCGACATAGGCGTCGTGGAACCATGCAGAAAGGGTCGGGTCGCAGTACAGGCCGAACATGTGCAAGGCCATTCCTGTCTTTCCCGACGACAGAGCCGCCATACCTAGAGGCTTACCGTAGCTAGCCGGATATCCTTTTGGATACAAGTCGCTGGCGACGACATAACGGATCATTCCGTCGTTGACCGTTTCGAGAAATCCGGGTTGAAGATTCGCGACAATAATGTCTCGGACAGCCCTGAGGGCCTCCGCGCGGTCGACATCCAGCTTCGCGAGAAATGTAGCGATTTCTAGACTTTCCTCCGCCATAACTGAAGAAATTATCGCCATCCTCGAACCTGGGTTGGATACGGCAATCCCTAAATTGCGCTAACTTGCCCGTATAAGGGATGACCAGTCCGAATCAGTTCATATGACTTTGAAGCAATTGATCTCTGAATTATCAACGCGAACAGCACAGGGCACAATTAACACTAAGAAGTATAGAAACTCAACTGGATCTGGTGACAGCAAGACGGGTGGCGAAGGCGATGTCCCCCGCCACCCGTCAAGACTGCCAAGACTCAGTCTTTGAACGCGTTCGCGACGTCGTCCAAGTGGACGCCGAGAACCTTGACCGCGATCGGGTCGAGTTTCGACCGGTCACCCTGGAAGTGGGCGATCATGTGGGTGTGCGAGTGAGACTGCCCAGGTTTCAGGAACAGAGCCGGTGACGACGATTCAAGTTCGTAGAACGGCCCCATAGGCGGCTTGCCTGGTGCGGGCGGCCCGTCGTTGTAGCTGTTGGCGACGTCGCCGCCGAAGGGTTCTTTCTGTAGCTCCCACATCGAGTTCACGTAGCTCTTCACGCCCTTGGTGAAGCTGAAGTACAGGATAGTGAGCACGTTGTTGGCGGCGTCGTAGCTGCCGACCGCGGCCCCGTCCCTATATGGTCTCACCCTGCCTGGAGGCATGCCGATCTTCGTCCGCATCGTGCCGTCGACTCGGAAGTAGGCGGCTTTCTTGCCGATCTTCAACCGGTCAGCAGGCACCTTGCCAAAGTAGGTGTCGTGCAGTACGACGCCGGAGGCGCTGGTGTTGTAGGGGAAGATAACATTTGTCTCGTCCCCCGGCTTGAACTGGGAGAGAATCCAGATGCTGGGCGCCCCCGTTGTCCTCGTCCACGACCTCGCGCCGTTGTTGGTGATCCGGCTGACCGCGTCATAGGCTACGGTCTGCACACCAGACGGGACGGAGATCCCTAACCGGTTTGAGAGCGACGTGTTGCTCAGCAGCGTGATCTTGCGTCGAATGCCTACCTTGAACTGGTTACCCGAGTAGTTCGTCAGCGTGGTGCTATGGGTCAGCGTCACCGAGGACGTGGTCTTGCCAGTCACCTTGTATGGCTCGGTGTCAAACGCGGCAGGAACCCACCAATGATCAAGGTCGAAGGGGTCGCCTTTGTGGAAGAAGAGGGAGAACTGACCGCCCTCGGGCCCTAGCCAGAACCGCTCCTCGCCCCCGATCGGATTGAAGTGCTGCAGGGTCTCTCCGCTCTCAATGAGTTTGTGGTTGAGCCAACCGAAGCCTTGGCCAGCGTCTCCGGCCGCGGAACTGGTCATGACCCGGCCCTGATACTTGGGCGAGACGACGAGGGCGCCGCTTCCACGGCGCAAAACGACGACGTCGGTGTGCTGTTTCAGGAAGGCGACGTCGTCGCCAAACGTGTTGTCAACCATAGCCCTTCCTATGGCGACGGTGATGATCGCGGAGGTCAACATGTTTCATCAGCCTCTATTGCTGTCCTGGTAGGTTTACCCGCCCGTTGGGTTCAAAGTGAAGCGGCCGGGGCATCAACCCCGGCCACTTTAGGATTTTGGGAACCAGAGGATCAGAATTTGAAACCGACTTGCAGGCTCAGCCCGTTCGCATTGATACCCGCAACGCTCGGTGCGAACCTAAACCCGAGTTCAAGGGACGTCTGCTTGTTCAATTGGGTGCCGAGCAGTACCTTGCCGACGATCCCCGTCTTGTCCTCGCTCGTGTTCGTGGTCGTGGTGGACGAACCCGAACCCGTCGTGGTCGAGGTCTCGCCATGCTGGCGGGTCAGACCAACGCCAAGTCCATAGTACAGGTTGTGCTGGCCAGCGCTCATGGTGGTGTTCATCCACCTGCCAACCAACATCAGGTCATAAGCCTCCAGCTTGTTGCCGCCGCTTCCGATCCAATTGCCATCAAGATCCAGACTCCACTTGGCATCACTATATGAGCCCATGTTCAGGTTCGGCAACTGGTAAGACACGCCCACGTTGAAGCCAAATGTCTTAGTCGTGCTCCTCGTGTCGCCCGACGTTGGGTAGAAGATTCCAGCCCGAACTGAGAACGGGTTCTCTTTGTATTGCGCAAATGAAGCAGAGGCGAGGACCGCCAGCAGGGCGGCGGTGGACATCCGTGTGATTGAGAGTTTCATGCGTATCCCTCCGGAGCCGCGATTTTACCTGGGACCGACCGTCAAAGAAACAAGGCCTCTCTTGGCCAATACCCCAATATGGAACCAGATATCGGCCTCGCTGAGACCGGACCGGCTGGCGGACTCGGCAGCTAAACTATTGACTCCCAATGTCCCGCCGGCCAACAACGAAAGAAGGATGTCGAAGACCGCCGCATGGGTCATCTGCAACAACTCGTCGTATAAGCCAGCCTCAAGGCCGATGCGTCCAAGGTCTGTCAATGCCACAGTGGCCTCTTGGGTCGCCAGACTGCCAGACGCATAACCGTCATAGATCCCTGGATGTCGAACCAAGCCTAGCTGGTCCGAGAACCCACGGCGTCTCTCGCGCGCCTCATCGTCTTCCGCTCTTGCCAGACCCAGCAAGCGATCGTAGATGGCGAAATGCTGGTCGACGACCGCATCTTTGGAGAACCTTTCCAGCGCCCGGGAGCGGGCCGCCCTACCCATCCTCTCCCGCGAAGCCTGGTCATGAAGCAACGTGTCTAACCTTGATGCCAGCACCTCCTCGTCCACCCAGACGCACTGGCCATAGGCCAAGTAATGCGACCTGAGCTCCACGACGGACGCCAGCCCGTCGACGCGATCCGTCGCCGGAAGCCAGTAGGTGGGCACGAGATAGCCGGTCTCCCCGTCGGCCACGCTGTCCTTGAACCCGTCCCAATCGCTACATATCACGGGCAACCCCGACGCCATCGCCTCCGCGACCGTCGTGCCGAAGGCTTCTTGGAGGGTGTCGCCCGGCAAGACGTAGAAGTCACCGGCGGCATAGACTTGTGGCCGATCTTCATTGGCTACAAGTCCGGGAATGACGATGCGACTACTGATTCCTAATCGGCGGGATTCGTTGCGGAGGGCGTCGCAATATCCCGGGCTGTTCTCCGGACCGACGAGCGCCAAATAGTCATCGCTTCGGCACACCCTTGCAAATGCACGCAGTAAGGGAAAGAGGTCGGCTTTGTGGATCGGGGTAAGGCGGGCGAAGTAGAGCGCGACCGTCGCATTCGCCGGTATTCCAAGTCTGATCTTGGCTGCAGCCCTTTCAGCCGGGGTCGGCGGACAGAAGAACCCGCAATCGACACCTCTCGGCACCGTCACGAAGTCGCACGGCCTGGAGCCACCGAGGAACGTGTCAAAGGCCCGTTCCATCGCCTCCTGATAGGCTGCGGAAAGGCAGACCACGGCGTCGTGGGCCACGTGTGGAGCAGTAGCGAACGGAGCCAACTCGCGCCACTGCCTCTGGCTCCCAAGGGCGTGGGTGTCAAAGGCGATCGGTGTCGGCCCGGTGGCAAAGCGGTCTCGAACGGCCCGGTCGCCGGCGTAGCACGCCGGGTCGATACACCACATGAGGCGCTCCTGACCGTCTCCGAAGATTTCAGGCAGGTGCCAAACCGAGTAGAACTGCAATACCCCTTGGCCACGACGCCGTTCTGGCAAGGCGTAGGCAGCAGACGCCACAAGGGCGTCTCGGTCGGCGAGGTCCACCGGTTCCAGGAAGACTTGGAGCGACTCCAGCCGCTCGTCGGCAAGGAGAGCAAGCAGATGGTTAGAGATGGACAGATTGGCGCCGTGGACACCGACGCCCCAGTCCCAAGGCAACAGGTGACGCAAAGTCCGGAGGATGACGGCGACCGTGATGGGCATCGCGCCACACCCTACCATGCCTTCCGAGGGGGTAAGGTCCCCGTCATGTGCCAAGTCTTGGTGCGAAGGGTCAACCTGGAAGACGACCCGAAAATCATCGCGGCCCCAATTTCCAGGTCGTTTTACGACTATGTGATCCCGCTCCGGGCGTTTGCCCACTCACCCGGACGCATGGAAGACTGGATCCACCGGCTGATGGAAGAGTCGGTGGTCCGACGACGGGTGAGTAGCGTCGTCTTTACCGCCGAGGTGGACAGTGTCCCCGTCGGCGCGGCGATTCTGAGGTCGCCCCAGGCCGACCAGTCACCAGAAGCCGAAGCCATGCTGGACAGGTTCATGGACGACGCCGGGCCAGAATGCGCGGCCTTTTTCGAAGCGTTCTTCCAGTCTATGGACGGCTTCGGTTTCCCCGAACCGCACGTCTACTTGGGGATGCTCGGCGTCGACCCGCCGTTCCAAGGCAAAGGAATCGGGCGGGCTCTGGTGAAAGCCGTATCAGATTACGCGGCGACCGTCCCTGGCTGCCAAGGCGTCTGCTTGGACACAGAGTCAGAAGCCAACGTGTCCATTTACGAAAGGATGGGTTTTAGGGTCATCGGCAATTCACATTTCGACGGCGTCGATGTCTGGGGCCTGCATCTGCCCCCGGGCGTCTTGTAGGTCCTGGCAAGCCCTTACATGCCGCCTGCGGTACAGTCCCCGCGTCACGCCTCCATGTCCGGTGCCTTCCCTGTCTACAGCTCTCAAGGCCGTATCTGCAGATAGCCCCCTGGCCTCGAGAAACGGAACTTCTCCAAGGCGGAGAAGAGACAAATATATGGCAACGAAAACTCTATACGTCGGCAATCTGCCTTATTCGGTCGGTAACCAACAGTTGGCCGACTTCTTCTCCGAGTACGGAGCTTCCAACCCCCGCGTCATCGAAGGCCGTGGGTTCGGCTTCGTCGATGTCGAGGATGAAAGCTTTGAGGCGGCAGTCGCCGAAAAGCACAACGCCCAGTGGGGTGGTCGCACCATCACCGTGAACGAAGCCAGGCCCCGTGAAGAGCGGAGCGGCGGCGGCGGCGGCGGCGGCGGTGGACGCCCGAGCGGCAACCGAGGCTACGGTGGTGGCGGCGGCGGTCGCGGCGGACGCTGGTAAGCGTCCCAGACAAACCAAGATCAAGATGGCGGCCCGGTGAACCGGGCCGCCATCTCTGCTTTAGTTTGCCCCTGCCTTAGGTTGCCGTGGCATCATCGTCTCGGCGCAAGCGATGTTGTACGAGGTGACAGCGGCAGCCGTGCTGCTTTGCACCAGGTATTCGTTGATCGCCGCCTCGACCTTGTCGTGCTGGGTGTGGTGCACATACCGATAGTCGCTGACGCCGGTTTCGATGGTGAAGAAGCCTGGCACGCCGACCGCGTTGAAGCTAGCATGGTCGCTTCCCCCGCCTCGCGGCATTGTCGCCCGGACATCGAACTTCATCGGCAGCGTCGGGAACGCCTCCATAAGGGCGTCCATCGAGGGCTTGAACATCGCCTCTTGCGATGCCAATCCCACAAAGCCTCCCCAATAGTTCGTGCCTCCGTCGTCGACCAGACAACAACTGATCTTGTCCATCTCGGCCGCATGGTCCTTGACGTAGCCCCTGGATCCGAACAGACCTTGCTCCTCCCCGCTCCACAGAATGAAGCGGATCGTGCGCTTAGGCTTCGCTCCAGATGCACAAAGGAGCCGCGCGGCCTCCAAGGTCACGCTACTACCCGTGCCGTTGTCCAAGGCCCCCTGGCTGCCAGGGCCGTCCCAACTGTCAAAGTGGCCGCTGACAATGACGACTTCGTCCGGCTTTTCTGTGCCTTTGATCTCCGCGACGACGTTGTAGTTGGGGATGGGCCCCTTCCTGAACGACTGTCTGATGTCGAACTCAAGTTCTACCTTTTGGCCCTTGCCGAGCCCAGCCGTGATAGCGTCGTAATCACTCTTACGCACTGTGACCTGGACGTCGGTCGGCAACTTGGCCCAATCAATGTTGTAACGACCTGAGGTCACCACCAATTCGTTCCGTGACCCGTTCACCTCTCCGTAGATGCCCGCTTTGTGTGCGGCCAGGAGGATCGCCTTGCGGTCCTCTGCTTTCGCCGCTTGGTCGTTGGGAAGTTTGATCAACCAGGCGTTCTTCAGGCTCCCCTTTATCTTTTTCAATTCGGCCATGCTCTTGGGCTCCATGACCGCCCAACCCTTCTCTGCCCCCTTCGTCCCAGGAGTCCAACTGGGCGTAGTGAACTCGAAGACCCTCGTCGAAGGGGCCGTCATGCGACCAAGTTGGCCCGTCATCGAACGGTCAAATCCGACAGGCCACTCACCCCACTTTTCCAGGTGCACGTTCGTGCAGCCGAACGACTTGAAAGCTTCGACCGCCCAACGCTGGGCGTCGATTAAGTGGGTCGAGGTCGTGAGGCGGCTGCCATATTGGCCCGTGAAGGTCTCCAGCCGCAAGCGCGTCTGGTTCGACCCCTTGCCCAATTCAATGATCTTCTTGACGGTGTCCGCATCGCCCTGGGCGACGGCAGGGACGCTGACGACGAGACAAAGAGCTAGAATTATCGTCCGTTTCCACACAACGGCCCGTTTTACCGGAGTCGGCGCAAGAAACACAGCCCCGATCGAAATCGCGTTCTCTCTTCCTGCACCCAGATATCCCAGGCACAACGCTCTGGCCGGATGAACCAGAATAGCATCCGCATCAAACATTCGAAGCCCGGCTCGGAGTACGATCTTGTTATGAGAAGACCGTCCAAGAAGGACATCAAGGCTGCCGTCGAAAAGCTCCGCATGACCCACGAGGGACATGACGACCAACGGACCGACGATTCCAAGCCAGGAAAGCTGGCGGACAAGAAGTCCAGCCAGAGGATCCGCAAGAAGGGTGTCTGAGCTAGCCGTTGCATCAGCGCGGCCATAAAGCCAGGCTTATATAAACACAGGCTTAGGCTGATTCAAGTCAGAACCACTCGTTTCGGTTGACGATATAGCGGTTGTGGAACTCCTGGTCAGACTTGGTCAGGTAAACAATCCCCTCAATGATCCCGATGAGGCCGAAGACCGGTGCGACGAGACCACACGTGAGAATCGAACCCAAGAGCATGACCAGTCCCGCCGTTGTATAGCCTAGAATGAACTTGTGAATTCCCAGGCTCCCCAGCAGGAGCCCAAAGATTCCGGCCGCCACCTTCTTGCTCGAGGCTTGTTGTAGTGCGCCAGGCGCCACTGGCGCGTAAAAGGCTTGTGTCTGTTGCGGTGGGGCGGGTGGAAATGAGGTCGAGAAGACGTGTCCGCATTTCTGGCAATATGCGGCGTCTAAGTGAGTGACTTGTCCGCATTTTGGACATTGCTTATGGGGCGATCCAACTTGCACGGCTACCTTTCCTCGCAGTCAGTTTGGCTGATTTAGCCTTGCCCACCATCGTGATCGTGCTGATGGTGCCGATGGCTCGCAGCATAGTGCTCGGCCAGCAGGTCTTCACCAAAGTCCCCGCTAAAGTCGCGCCACGCGGTGTGGATCTGGTTCCCGTCGTCCTGGGTGTTGTCGTATTCGATCACAAACGATTCACCCTGGATGCGGTAGTAATGCTTTCCCTTGCGCTCGACCGGACCCATCCAGGCAAACACGAGGTGGTCATACCCTTCGTCGGCGATCTTCTTGAGTCGATGTTGTTGCTCGCCCTTGGCCTGAACCTCACTGAAAGGGGCTAATAGTTCGCGCAGAGTCGAGCGTTGGCCGGGGGTCATCTTCGCGTAGGACAGGCCCAAGTGACCGACGATCCCTGCCCGCCGAGACGACGCGGTCACGATGTCGGCAGGTGCGGTCTTGTTGATGACCGCTTCCTTGAGCTGGGAAGTCGTCAAAGACTCCGCCAACTTGAAGCCAAGGTCCTGCTCCATCCCCAGCACACGCTTGCCCTTGTCCGGCCCGCTTAAGACTTTAGCAGGGTTGCTTCCGAGAAACTGCGGTGTGCTGCTAACGAGGGTCGACCCACGTGAACCGAAGGTCAGCGAGACATGGTGGCCCTCGTACCGCCAGGCCCAAGGTGTCTCGTTGTTCGGCTCACCGAAGAACACGAACCAATACGATCCGGGGTCGCGACCTATGTTGCCGTTCTCCATATCACGGAGCACAAGTTCCAATTGGCGGATGGCCTCGACTTTCGAGTACCCCTTCTCGCTGAGCGACGCCCGTAAGAGAGCCTTTGCCTTGGATCTCTGTGCCTCGGTCATCTCGTTCCAGTCGACCCCCTTTCGCTTACCTGGCACGTAGGTCCATTCCGTCTTTGATGGCGAATCGAACGGGTAGATGGCCTGGCCTCTCATCTCTGGGCTAAGCGAAGCGAGGAAGTCTTGGGCGGCAAGTGTCATGGGACCGGGGGGCAGGCCAGCGTGGGGCAACAGGGCCGCGGCAACGACGGATAGGGCGGCGAGCGCCTTCATGGGGCCATTGTGCCACCTCGCTGTTCGGTCAGTGCCAGTCTTCAAGAGGTTTGACCGTCGCGCAACAGGGGCCGCCGTCTCCGGCCCGGCCGCACAGGACTACTGTGAGCGGTCGTCCGCGCTCGACCGCGCCTTGCAACAACGCCTGGTCGATGCTCTCTAGGTAGACCTTGGCGCGGCGGTGGTACCCCAGTTCCGCCATCCTCCAGACCAGATAGACAAACCTCCCTTTTGAATCCGTTTGGACTGCCTTACCCCGGAAGGGCAAGAATCCGTCCTTTGCGCCGACTTGGACTTTGAAAGTGTGGTCGGAGGCGCCCATGGTCGCCGTCTGTTCAACAGTAGCCTTTCCTGCACTGCCGACCTGAACACCGCCCACTGCGCCGGGCACAGGGCTCCTTACGGTGATCTCCAGAACAATGGGTAGGTCGCTTGACGCCATAGACCCTGTCTTACCACCGACGACCTCCAACTAGACCTTTCCGCCCCACTTACCGTAGACTTGTGCCGCGCACCCGCCGCGCTAGGAACCAACATCGTGAAGACGAACACCGTCCTTACCCTCGTCGTCGGCATGGGCATCGGGGCCCTTGTCGGGCCTTTTGGACTCGACCTCCCGTTCCTGCCGCAAGGTCAAGACCAATTAGACGGCGCGTCGCTGAAGACAATGCTCGAGGGATTGGGTTACGAAGCTAAGCCGCTTGGCAAGGGCTTTGTGATCGTTGAAAGACAAGACCAATGGACCATCAGCATGCACGTCTTGTTGAGCGAGGACAAAAACAAAATCGGGATCAACTCGAACCTGGGCACGGTACCTGAACTTGATTCCGTGGAAGCTTCAAGGTGGCGTGCCTTGCTGGCCTCCAACTCCCAGATCGATCCGACGGTCTTCTGTTTTGACGACCAAGAAAAGCGCCTGTACCTTCACACTTCTTTGGACAACCGGGGCATGACCCCTGGGATCATGCGCCGGGAGATCCAGTATTTCACGAAGAACCTGAAGGACACCGCGTCGCTTTGGAACTTCACAAAGTAGCCCGGATCAAATGCATTGATGCCGCCCGGCTTTCAAACTGGACGGCACCACTATTGGCCCAACCTGGATTCAGGCAGGCCGTCGTCGCTTGGCTAACGCCAAGAGTCCGAGGCCAAGCACGGACATCGTGGCTGGCTCTGGCACCGCCGATGTTTCAACCCGGAAGACCGAAGTCGTGTTGCTGTAAGAGTACCAATTGCCTTGGTACGTATAAAGAAACGCGTCGGTGTGCCCGATAGTGTTTTGGTTCCAAGCCCCGCTATCACCGGAAGTCTGCGGATCCATCTCCAGCAGGTAGTCTTGGCCAGCAGTAAGGGATGCCGACCCGTCGGCGACAAGCACCTGCGGGGCGCCTGTACCAGCGAAGTTCCAGGTCTGGATGACCGTACCGGGCTGGTCGCCGTTGTCCCTGAGTTCTAGTTTGGCCGTGTAGTTGGCGCCGCTAAACACCGCGACAGTGACGATGCTGACCACGCCCGTTGTGGCTGATTGGAACGGCATCGCAAGCTGCTGAGACGAATTGACCGACCAGCCATTACCTGTGTTATAACTATCACCGGCACCGAAGCTATTGAACGCAATGTCCGCATGGCTGACAGCAGCTCCACATACCACGGCGACGAGCGCTCCGTATTTCATTGATTTCATGTTCATCTCCACGCAAAAGGCCGAGGTCCCCCGACCATGCGACCGTATAATACACAGGATCACACCTAACGGCGGCAATTTTGCTAGAAACCGGCATTTATGCCGGGCTACGTGGCAGTCGCACGAGCAGCTCCAGATTCACGGTGTCACCTTCCTCGATACCCTCCTTCCGACGCACATCCGCCTTTACGGGCACGATGTACGCGCCGTCTTTGGCGAAGAGCGCCGTGTACCAAGTGGTCTTGCCGATCGTCACGTCGACCGGAACCATGCCCCAACCATAAGACGCGAGCGCCGAGACCGAACTGATGTCCGATGACTCCGCAGGGGGGACGGTGACGAAGTAGAAGGGCGCTGGGCCCTTCCAGTACCAGACCGGCCCCGTAATGCGAATAGTCACGTTCCCAATTCTGCCCGATGGGTTTGACACTCAGTCAACGTCAACTCAGCTTGAACACTTGTTAGTAACAGAGGCACCCGTCGGGAGCACCCACCCTGAGGCGGGCTTGACGTTCAAATGCCCGCGGCTGAAGCGACGTTGAACTTTATGCAGGTTTTATGTTCTGGTTTATCCGGAAGAAGTTCGTCGGGTCGTACTTGGCCTTGATCTCCCGCAACCGTGCCTCGTTCGCGCCGTAGACGTTGTGCACACGATCGACCTCGTCTTCGGTTAGAAAGTTCATATAGGCTCCACCGGTCGCATATGGCTTGGTCCTCTCATAGAATGCTCGGCACCACGCGATGCAGTTGGCGTCGTCAGCGGCGGACTCCCAACGACCGTGGACGTTCATGACGTAGGTGAACTGGCGGTCGCCAAAGGCGGTCGCCGAGGCATCGACCCGACGGGCAGCGCCGCCCACGCCGCCGAGGAATATCTCGGTGTGGGGGCTCGGCAAGTTGTTGATGGCGTCCTCAAGGGCGTCGATCCAGCCGTCGGGCAGATCGTCAAAGTAGTGCGACTTCCAGTAGTTGCGCATCCCCGGTGTCAGTAGCGGGTCGAAGGCCTGCTGCCAGCCGGCGTAGGGGTGGGGGCCGATGACGTCGGCAATCGGCTTGCCGATAGCGCGGAACGGTGCCAGGGCTTTCTCGCCCTCCGCCATGTCTCCACAGTACATCGCCGCCAAGGCGATGATGTTGGTGCCGTGGACTTCGGGTGCAAGGAACGGTAACGGTGGGGCCTTGAGGGCGACCGCCCACACAGTCGCCCGATCGGGGGCCGACATATTGAGGGTGTGGTACTGGCGGACGACTTCACGCGCCTGGCTGAATGGATAGACGATCAGCCCGGAAAGGATCTCGGGGCCCACCGGATGGAGCCGAAGGACGAACTGAGTGACGACGCCGAAGTTGCCGCCGCCGCCCCTAATCGCCCAAAAAAGGTCGGGATGGTCGGTGGCCGAGGCGGTGACTATCTCGCCCTCGGCGGTGACGACCTGGGCCGAGATAAGGTTGTCTATGGTCAGACCGTGCGTCCGGCTGATCCAGCCGAACCCCCCGCCCAAAGTGAGCCCAGCAAGGCCAGTCGTTGAATTGATGCCGACCGGCACGGCAAGACCGTGAGCCTGGGTCGCGGCGTCCAGGTCGGCGAGCCTGGCACCAGGCTGGGCCGTAGCGGTCCTTGCCTGGGGATCGACATGAACGGCTTTGAGCGGTGAAAAGTCGATCAGCAAGCCACCGTCGGTCAGGGCCTTACCGGCAATGTTGTGGCCGCCTCCGCGGACGGCGACCTGCAAGTCGTGCTGTCGGGCGAACTTGATCGTCGCGGCGACGTCTTGAGCGGTCTGGGGACGGACGACGAGTCCCGGTCGCTTGTCGACCATCGCATTCCAGATCGACCGGGCTTCGTCATAGCCCGGCTCGCCCGGCTTGACCAGTTTGCCGCTGATACTGGATTCCAATTTCTGCAGTACGTCGGCGTCCAGGCTCTTGCTGGCGCCGCTCAGCGATTTTACAGTGACCATATTCAATACTGTCTCCATTGACCAGGTTTGCTCGCCTCAACTGGCGGTTTTCAAACCACAGGATCAAGCCTAGCCCATCCGTGCGGTGGAGATTCAACGGTTCGTGGCAGATTCGTCTCCAGAGGCCAAGATTTTCAATCTGCGCAGAGATTTTTACCTAAGACTGGTAATTTCACCGGCGAATTGGGATTCCAATGTGAGTATTCTCCTACTCGTAGTTTTGCTCGGAGGGGCGAAATCAATGAAAATGAACTACAAATCATTAGCTACTCTCTCTCTCGGAGTCGTTGCACTGGCGTTGCCGTTGGCAGCGTCCGCCCAGATGATCGAAACCGAATCGAACAACACGTTCGCGACCGGCAACCTCATTCCTGCTGGTCTGTTCATTCCGTCAGGTGCTGTGACCGTTGACGGCACCCGGGTGACCGACGACGTTGATTACTTTCGGTTGGATCTCAATGCCGGGGACTGGCTCACCGTCTTGGTGGCCACCAAGCCTGGAGACCCGGACGACTCGTTGCTGGGCATCTTTGCCCCGGATGGCACGCTGTACGACTCGGACGACGACGACGGTCCCGGGTTCAACTCGGCATGGTCCGGCATCATCCCGACTACCGGCCGTTGGGGTCTCGCCGTCTCCTCGTTCGGTGACGACGATTTTAACGGCACCGACGGGGTCGATGAGTTCACCTACAAGATGTCCGTTGGCTTGAACGCAGTTCCGGAGCCCGCTTCCTTGGCCGTTCTCGGCCTTGGTGCCGTGGGTCTGCTCCGCAGGCGCGCCCGCAAGGCGTAAGCGCCAAGGTCTACGTCGACCTTGATGGGTCGGTCACAAGCGTGGCCGACCCATTACTGTTGACTACGACTTGTTCGCGTAATTGAAGGGCAGACCTTGCGGCACTACAGAATCAGAGTCGGCGTATCGCCGCTGCGATTCGGTGGCTCGGCGGAAGTATGAAGATATCCGCCCAGCGGCTTCGCCGCTGATGCCGACGTCGCTGAGCGCCTGATCGAACAGAGCCAGGCACGCCTCGTCGAGTTCGCTATGCTCGCCGTTGCCCGCGTGCGCCCGTTGGACGAACGACTCGTCCCCGTAGCCAGCCGAATAGAGAGGGGGCCCACCAAGCGCCTCCGCCAAATAGGCGGCGAGCCTTTCGTCGTGCTGTGGATGCAGGTCGTGTTCGAAGGGATGGGCGGCGACAGGATCGGCAAGGCAAAGCTCGTGCCATCTTCGGCACAAGGCGAGAACCACGTCAAACCCACCCGCCAGTTCATATAAGCTCGGGCAAGGTTCGCTCATTTTCCGACCGCTTCTCCTTTGCCTGTATGGACCTTAGAACTCCTTGGTCTTGTCAAGTCTAAGAACCCATGTCGCCTCGCCTTTGTCGAGCTACGAACAAGCTTGGCACAGCACGTTATTGTAGCGTCCAGTCCGGGGCCATGCCCGCGCAGTCTATACTCTACGGCCCAAATGGACGAATTCGTAGACTCGTGCAAGAAGGGTGCTGTGGCCGGGATGGAGTGGGTGCTCAGGGCCTTGGCGTATGTCCCTGACGACAAACTGGACTGGGCGCCGGTGCCTACGGCGAAGTCTGCGCTACGGATAGCCGCTCACTGCGCCGTCGCGGCGGGAAGCTTCGCCAAGATGATCAGCGACCGAGCGATTCCCGTGGGGGACGAGATCGACGTCCACGTCTCCAGTACGAACGCGGCAGAACTGGCACTGGGCACCCGGGAAGAGGTGGAAAGCCTATACCGGCAGAACACTGACGCCGTGCTCGTCGCGCTCGATACCGTCACACCAGACCTCTACGAGAAGTCACTGGACTCGTCTCTCGGGTGGTCCATGCCGATGTCGTTCCTGATGAGACTTCCCGGCATCCACGGATACGTTCATACGGGCCAGATCGACTACCTACAGACCTGCTGGGACGACCAGGTGGTGCACTTCTAGAGGCGGAACAGGGCCAGCACACTCCACATCCGCGCAGGCAGGAAATGAAAATCCCGCCCGAGATAACTCGGGCGGGACAAAGCGCGGTCAGAGCCCGCGCACTCCAGAACCGGACTCAGAAGTCCATGCCGTCCATGCCGTGGGAGTGCGGCGCAGGAGCGGCTTTCTTGGGTTCGGGCTTCTCGACGACGAGGGCTTCCGTCGTCAGGACGAGTCCGGCGATGGAGGCGGCGTTCTGGATCGTGCTACGCACGACCTTGGCCGGGTCGACGATGCCCGACTTGACCAAGTCGACCATCGCGCCGGTGGCGGCGTTCAGGCCGGTGCCCGGTTTCTCCTTCCGAACCTGTTCGACGATGACGCTACCCTCGTGACCGGCGTTCTCGGCGATTTGGCGGAGCGGAGCCTCAAGGGCGCGGCGGACGATGTTGACTCCGGTGAGCTCGTCGCCCTCGGCGTTGATCTTGTCCAGCGAACCGGCGGCCCGGAGCAGAGTCACACCGCCGCCAGGGACAATGCCTTCCTCGACAGCCGCGCGGGTGGCGGAGAGGGCGTCCTCGTAGCGATGCTTCTTCTCCTTGAGCTCGGTCTCAGTCGAAGCGCCGACCTTGATGACGGCCACGCCGCCGGAGAGCTTGGCAAGGCGCTCCTGGAGCTTCTCGCGGTCGTAGTTGCTCTCGGTGTTCTCGATCTGCGCCTTGATCTGGCCGATCCGTCCCATGACGTCGGCCTTGGTGCCCGCACCCTCGATGATCGTCGTCTCTTCCTTGGTGATGACGATCTTCTTGGCCGTGCCGAGCATGTCCAGCGCGACGTTCTCGAGCTTGGTGCCGAGGTCCTCGCTGACAAACGTTCCCTTGGTCAGGATCGCGATGTCCTCGAGCATGGCCTTGCGGCGCTCGCCGAACCCGGGGGCCTTGACGGCGGCGATCTGAAGCACGCCACGGATCTTGTTCAGGACCACGGTGGCGAGGGCGTCGGCCTCAAGGTCCTCGGCGATGATGAGGACGGGCTTTCGGGCCTGGGCGGCTTTCTCCAAGAACGGCAGGAGATCCTGGGCGCTGCTGATCTTCTTCTCGTGGATGAGGATCAGGGCGTTCTCCAGTACCGTCTCCATCCGCTCTGGGTCGGTGACGAAGTAGGGGCTGATATAGCCACGGTCGAACTGCATTCCCTCGACGATCTCGACGTTGGTCTCGCGGCCCTTCGACTCTTCGACGGTGATGACGCCGTCCTTGCCGACCTTGTCCATCGCGTCGCTGACCTGCTTGCCGATCTCCGCGTCGTTACCGGCGATGGTGGCGACGAACTCGACCTGCTCCTTGTCTTTGACCGGCTTGGCGTCCTTCTTGATGCTCTCGATGACGGCGGTGACCGCCTTGTCGATGCCACGCTTGACCGCGATCGGGTTGCCCCCGGCGGCGACGTACCTCAGGCCCTCGTTCACGATAGCCTGGGCAAGGACGGTGGCGGTGGTGGTTCCGTCACCCGCGACGTCGTTGGTCTTGCTCGCGACCTCTTTGCAAAGCTGGGCGCCCATGTTCTCATAGGAGTCCTCAAGCTCGATCTCCTTGGCGACGGTGACGCCGTCCTTGGTGATCGTCGGGCTTCCCCACTTCTTGTCGAGGACGACGTTGCGGCCCTTGGGGCCGAGGGTGACCTTGACGGCGTCGGCGACTTTGTTGACGCCGCGCTCGAGAGCGCGCCTGGCGGTCTCGTCGAATAGGAGGTTTTTGGCTGCCATTTCGTTTCTCTCTGTCGTTCCTTGGGCCCTGCGCAAAGGCAGGGGCCGGTTGAGGTTCAGGATACCGGCGGGAGAGGCCGGGATTGGCAATCATAGGCCAAGAGTGCTAATTAGCTTCCGGCTTCGCCGACGGCCCCGGGTTATGGGGTCGCCTAAGAGATGGCAACCAGTCGCAGGCTGAGCCCGCCAAGGCAGACCAAAGGGCCAGACTACTCCACAGGAGCACTTGAGTCCAGACCAATGGATTTCGTATGGTGCGATGCTCGACAGGAATCCCCAAGATTGTTGAAACCAGCGTTGCCAATGCGGTTACCGACACAAACACCCAAAGCGCATACTTCTTGTGTTGAAAGATCTTTGAGAGGGTGTCTGTCAACACAACTGCGCAACAAGCGAGGGCTACGCGCGAAGCGACATCTCGCACACCAGCTAACTCATTCGCACAGACGGCAACCCACAATCCAGAGCCAACCAGAAGAATAATGGGCCGAACTGCATCGCGGAGGTTCACCGCTTCGCCCTCTCCGATGACAGGCGACAGAATGTCGCCCGGACGACCATGTGCAGCAGGCCTTGGCCCGTACCGATCAAAGCCAGGCCAACAGGGACGAGCCCAATGATATTGGAAGGGATATTCTTGACATTGATCGCGACAAGGACAATGCCGACCAAAAACCAGCTGAGCCCGTACGTCAGGACAGTCTGTGACGCCGCCAAGACTGGCTTCTCCCAGGTTCGCACACTCGCAAACAGAATGTATGCTAATGCGGCCGAACCCACTGTTCCAGGAACATTGCTCACAAACCCGGCCATGCCTCCGAAGTGGCCCGCGTATAAATAGAGAGGCACACCTGCCGCGAATGCCGACACGAGAAAGAACCTTATCGACAGCCTGTTGGAACCCAGAATCCCGGTCATGACCTGATTGGTCACCTTTTCGACAACCCCCGGCACGTTTCCAGACGTTCTTCCAGACAAACCGTAGAGAAGAACCACAAAGGCACCATACAACCTGTTTTCCGGCCGTCCTTGTCCGTGACAAACACAGTCTGAATCGCTCTCATCTCAACGCCGCCGTCCAGGCGTAAAAGGCGGTATCTCCCGACATAGTTGGTCAGGTCTTCGTAGGGGAGGGTTGGGTGTTCCCTCTCTGAGATAGTGAAATCAACAAGCCAGCCGTCGATCTTGAATGGGCCCGGAAAGGCCTTCGTGCCGAGTTCGGCCTGCTCGATGTCGTGCATTCCAAAGTCACCCAGGCCGAGGTAGGTCAAGGGGTATGACGGCACTGGCTCTGCGACGCCAGGGTTACGTGCTTTCTGCCCCTCGAGCCAGGCGTTGGCCTGGCCGTCCTTCGTCGGGTCTAGCATCGCATAAACGAGTGCCTTGGGGACATGGTGCGTCGCGACCAACGGTTGGCACGACAAGGCTGGTGCGCCCTGCTCCTGCAGGTAGAGATCGGCTGCCACACCGATTTGACGAAGCGAGTTCAGGTCGTACGATTCCTTAGCAGACCGTTTGCCAATCACGTAAACCGGCACGATAAGGCCGGCCAAGAGCACTAAGATTCCCGCTACTACAAGTATCTCAACTAACGTGAACCCTCTCGATCTATTTCCTTGCACGGCCTCACCTCTCGCGGTCGTTTCTAGCGGCTGTCTATCAGGGCTGACAAGTTCCCGAGGGACATTCGGGCGCCGTCAGCGGGTCGCCGCAACCTCCGATCATGTAGTCATGGCAAATGTTGTACTGGCCATTCGAGCACACGTAGAGGTCGTAGTCCCTCTTCCATCTTTCCTGTTGCGCACCGATCGGGCTACAGTTCCAACTATACTTGGTGAAAAAGTTCGAGGTGGTGTTGTAGTAGGAGCAGTTTAGACAGAGTTTGAGGTAGTGGTGGACCTCTTCGGGTCGTTGCCGATACCGACTGGGAACGCGGACATTCCCGCGGCAGCGAGGAGAAGCACTGCCACTTGGATGAGCTTGTTTTGCATACGTTTCCTCCACTTGACTTGCATCTTAACAAATCTCTGGGGCGGGGGTCCAAAGTCCCATTAGCCTCATCGAACCGCTGATTCACACCTGGTCATGGGAAATTGGCAGTGCGAAATTGGAGGGCTGTCCTGGAACCACAGAACCATCCGAATGGCGACTGGTTGAAATACGGGTTTTTGTGTTTTTTCGCATGTGCGGGGGTGATTCTGTGATACTGTGCACCAACCGTGGATTGGAGCCACGCGAACAAATGAAACTTGGACTTACAATCGCTGCATTTTCGTTGCTCACTGTCTGTGCGATGGCCCAGCAAGTCAGCGACCGAGCGACACTCATGGGGATACTCAGCTCGTCGTCGACCGACGACTTCGAGAAATATGACGTCGGATTCGGTGACGCTGTGACCACCGGGGTGAGCTCGCTTGATTCCACGACCATCGTTGACGGCCAAGGGCCAGGGCTGGTCAATCCAGGTGCCACCTACAGCGGCGGCCCGATTCAGTGGAACGGAGACACGTACTTCGGCCTCGACACCAAGACCATCTTGATCAACGGTTCGACCGGCGAGATCGACATTGACTATGGCGTCTTTGTTCAGGCCGTCGGACTTGACACCAAAGGATTCTCAGGATTCCCCTGGACAGGCTCCATGGACGTCTATAACGGCGCCACGTTAGTCGATTCGGTGGCCCTGTCGATCGTCGGCGGAGGCACGGAGACTGCTTTCGCCGGTTACCGAAACGACGCAGGAATCACTCGGGTCGTGATCCATTCCACTGCATTCTCGTGGAGCCCCATCATCGACAACAGCACCTACGGTGTGACAGCCGTGCCGGAGCCGGTCAGTACCTTTGCCTTGGCCGGCGGACTTGTCGCGTTCCTCCGAAAGCGACGCCGCTAAGGCATTGCGGCATTAGGTTAAAGAAGGAGGCCCGTCGTGTTTCGCGACGGGCCTCCTTACTTTCTTGGCAGCGACTCTCTCGAGCCAAAACGTGACCTTTGCCGCCGCGTCTGAGTCTGTGGCATATGACCATGGACACCAAAGGCGTTCTCGCGTTGATCTTCGGATTGTCTTCGGCGTTGGCGATGGCGCAGGGTGGTGGGTTCGGAGGTGGCGGTGCGGCGGGCGCCCCGCAGGGTGGACAGGGCAGCGACGTCCGCAACTCGCAGAACATCGACAACCAGATCCAAAGATATCTTTCCGCCGAGCCCCACCTTCACATCCTCACGCCGGGCGAGTACACGGAATGGCCGTTGAAGCTCGAGGCTGGCCAGGTCGTCATCGCGGAGGCGAGCAGCACCGCCTTTGACCCCGCCCTGGAGATTGTGGACGCGCAGGCCAAAAGCTTGGCGAGCAACGACGACCGCTATCCGGGTGATCAGAGGCCGTTGCTTCTCTGGCGTTGCCCGGCCAAAGGAGACTATGCTCTCCGCGGCCGAAGTTTCCGTGACAAGGCGGGCGGGCAGTACCAGATGCGGTTCGCAGTCTTCGACACGGTCGACATCTCGACAGAGGGGGTTGCTGTAAAGGCATTCGACGGGACGCACCCGTTGCTCGCCCGGATCACCCTCCAGCGTGGGCAGATCGTCGAACCCTACAATGTCCAAGTCAAGGGCAAGGACACGACGTCCGTCCCTCTCGCCGGGGTCATCTCCCCGTCGGGCCTGCCCGACATCGGTCTGATGCGGCCGTTCATGAGAACCGTTCCCAGCACGACCCTACTCGCCCCTGCAGACGGGGACTACTACTACTACACCAACTTCGCTCCCCATGGCTCTGTGGCGATCGCCGTCCATGAGTACAAGCCGCACCCTGTGGACGACGCCCATCGTGCCAAGACCGCCTCCGGCGGCAAGTCGGACATCGACATCTGGGAGTTCAAGGCCAAAAAGGGCGAAATACTTCATCTTTCGACCCCTGAGCTTCTGCCAGACTCGTCCGAGACCGTCGGGCCGCAACCAGTGATGCCACCGGTGGACGAGAAGAAGAAAGACGACTGGAGCCCGTTCTATCCGGAAGTGCTTGATCCGAAGAAAGATCTCAGCCCCAGGTTCCTGCCGTTACGCGGGCGTGACCGAGACGGACGCGTGACCAACCTCAAGGTCACCCGCGACACCACCTTTTGGGCGGTCGTGCGCCCGCTGAACAGGGCCAATAGGACAACATACTCCTTCAACATCGCTCCGGCAGTCCAGGATCTTCCAGATGGAAAGACGATGGCCGACAAGCTGGGTGCGGGGGGCGCAGGCTTCTGGGGATTCGACGGCCATGTAGGCGACGTCGTCTTGCTATCGGCTGCAAGCAAGAGCTTCGTGCACCAAGTCCAAGTGCTCGACCCTGATCTCGCCGACCTCGGCGGCGCCATACCGCCGGTCGACGAGACGGCGACAACTATGACCTTGATTCTGCGCAAGCCAGGTCAAAACATCGTGCAGGTCTCCGCCTATGGCGACGGTGGGACAGGCGAGTACACGATCTCCCGCAAGCTGCTACCCCCATCGAGATTCGGCCTGGATAAGCCCGCTTCCGGCGAACTGGATGGCACAAACGTCCAGGTTTGGACGTTCGACGCAAAACCTGGTGAGCCGCTCCTCTTAAGCTGGCGTACCACCGCGCCGAACATCGGCCTGACGGTTCTCGATTCGCGCGGCAACACGGTCGGATTGCCCCTGCAATTCGCGTCGGAGACACTCGCTTACGGCGTCCTGATTGTAAGGGAGCCGACGACATTTGTGTTGGTCGTCCAAGGGCAAGGAGTCAAGGCCGGATATTCCCTTTCTCTTTCAAAGGTAGAAAAGGGCTAAGGATTATCAACGACCGATAATACTGCTGGCATGGCCCGTCGCATGCAGGAATCGGCGACCGGACTATTGATGCCCTGTGTATGAAGTCAGCCTGAGCCCAAGATTGGAGGTCAAGCGGAACGGCGCCCCCGTCGGAGCCCCGCCGACCAAGTCGGTGGGCGAACTTGTGCGGTTGCTCGCCACCACGTTCCCCCGGGTCACCGAACGCAAGGCGGCGGCGCTCCGCCTCTATGCCGGATCGACTGACGCCAAAGCGCTCAACGCACTGCGTCAGACTGTCCACCGCTTACGGGTCTGGCTCGGCCCCGACGCATTGACCGCGGACTATCGCTACATTGGCCTGGCGACCGACAGGTGGGTGGTCAACAGAACTGATTCGCCAACTGAACCGCCCGAGACTCAAGTACCCCCGGGCGAAGCCGTCGCCGCCAGTTTCCGCGACCTGCTTATCAATCTCGCCGGGTTGGACCCGGAGGAGGCCCGCGCCATGCTCTCGAACGGGCGGGTCATCCTTGACAGTTTGCCAATCGGAGTATTGAGTGCGTTATTGAAGCAGACGGCGCCCCATTCTGCACGCGATCACTTTGCCTATGAGCACTTAGCGGCGACCGCCCGCTATCACCATCGGACCTGCCAGTTTTCGAAGTCGCTGTCGGCCCACCAGCGCGTGTTTCGCTTTGCGGAGCAGAACCGACGCTATTCGCTTGGTTCGCTCGCAGCATCTTGGATCCTTTTCAACTTGGTCGAAATGGGAGACATGGCTTCGGCAATGGATTGGTTGCCGACCGTCGTCGGATCGGACAGGACTAACGCGGGCAAACTTTTCGCCGCGAACGCCCGAGCCTGTTTCATGTGGAACGGGATGGACCTTGAAGGGGCGGGCGAGCAATTTGGCCGGGCGTCCCGGTTGATCCACCTAGCAAGCCGGACGGACCAGGCTCACTATTGGTCCAACTACGCGGTGTTTTTGGCAGAGGCCGGCATGTTCGGAGAGGCACCAAACGCCATTGCAAAGGCTTGGGATCTGATCATCCCTGGTCTGGACGCGATTTCCGTCACGTCGACGTGTTTGGCACAGGCTTTGGTCGCCAAGGGGAACGGCGACCTCGATCACGCCGCACACATCTTGTCGAAGACTAGAGCAGAAGAAGCGTCTCGCGGCCAAACGCTGAGCGTGTGTTACTGCGCGGAACTCGAGTCGGAGGTGCTGGCTATGCAGGGCAAGAAACAACAAGCGCTCCGCCTTTGGGAAATGGCGGAGCGCAAGAGGTTGGTCGGGGGCGGATCGTTGACGCCACGGTTGCAAGGCTACAAAGCCCGGGTCGAGGCGTTGACGGCGGGCATTACTTGATGATCGCGTAAACCTTATCCTCGTCGAGGATCGTGTATTCCTCGACGCCGTCCGTGACCTCGAACCCTTCTGCGACGCGCCAAGAGGCCAAGGCCGCCACAAAGGGCCACGAGCGAAATCGGTTCCGGGACTGATTGGAAAGCGACATGGTCGAACATGTAGCCGTCCCCGCCGCCGAAGGCGTCCTGAATTCCCAGCGACGAGATCGTGTCGCCCCCGGTGGCATCGACGCGCAGATAACCCTGGCGCCCGTTGCCAGAGCTGAAATTAGGCGCCAGAACGGACACATTGCCGATGCTAGCGCCGTTAACCATGATCGTGGCGTCACGATCCATCTGCTGTACGCTGAAGCCAGCGCTCGTCACGCTTGGCCCGAAGTAGAAAGTGAGATTCCCCCAGCTACCGGGTTCAGCATAGTTGAACGTCTGGTTGGTCCTCGTGTTGATGACACCGTGCTCGCCGTCCCAAGCCCCGCCGCCCCCCAGGGTGAATGCCGAGCCGTACGCGTCATCTGACGGTTTGAAAGTGTTGGGAAGGGTCGACGTTGGAGCAAGGTTGCCGTTTGGCGATATCACACCGATCTGCAGGCCGTTCACAAGATTGACATCCTCAAGATCGTCGATCGTGTAGCCACTAACTCCAATCGAAGCGTCTGAACCACCCCACCCAGCAGCACTGTAGGAATTGACGACAAAGGCTCCATGTGCGGCCGTCCCGGCCGAAGCGACGACAGCAAGAAGGATCAGATTATAACGCATAATAACCTCTAATAAAACCTTGTACAAGTGTTCGCGCGTATGCGACTTGCACTTGCATTAGAGTATTATAAGCTATATCGCGTTACGGTGAGCGTTCCGCCTGCACGCCGGAACCAAACCCAGCAAGGTTACCAGGGCCGGGTTGGAGCCGTTCGAATGTGCAAGCAGCCTTCGACGGGTCTGCTCGTAATCGCCCCTGAACAGCCGGAGGTGCTTCGTGGGTGCTACTTGATGATCGCGTAGACCTGGTCTTCGTCAAGGATCGTGTATTCCTCGACGCCAACTGTGACCTCGTTACCCCCGTACTTGCTAAAGAGAACCCGGTCACCAGCCTTCACGGTGAGTTTGTTGCGCTCGCCACTTTCGAGGACACGGCCGTCTCCGACGGCGATCACCTTGCCCTCGGTGGGCTTTTTCTTGGCGCTGTCGGGCAGGATGATCCCGCCTGCTGTCTTCTCTTCGGCTTCCAAAAGCTGGACGACGATCTTGTCTCCGAGGGGTTTGATGTTGGCCATTTTGATTATCTGGATTCCTTTGGCATGGGGCGTAACGCCCGGATGCGGTCATTTTGCCCCAAGGAACAGCGCTGGTTAGCAGAAATAGGACGAGAGTGCCAATTCCTAGGCCGACCGCGGCTCACGACAAGATTGACGGGAACGGCATGAAAAGGGATAGACTAACCCCATGTCGCCGATGGATCTTGCCTCCGCTTTTCGGAGCAGCTACCTGTGGAGCGGTCTGACCGGGTCGCAGATCGACCGCCTGAGCCTGCTGGCCGAGGAGAAGACATTCGACGGCGGCTCGACCATGCTGCGGCAGTTTGCCAAGGACAGCGACCTCATGATCGTGCTCGAAGGGACGGCGCGCATCAACACATTCGGTGGCGAGATGATCGGCGAAGCGGTGCCCGGCTCTGTCATCGGCGAGATTTCCTTGGTGGACGACAAGCCTCGGAGCGCGACGGTGGTAGCCGTAGGCCACTGCAAGGTCGCGGTCATCCATAGCAACGAGCTTTGGGCGGTGATGGACGAAGAGCCGACGATCGCCAAGGTCGTGTTGCTCAATATCGCAAGGATCCTCTGCGCGCGGCTCCGAAACGCGAACGTCCAACTCGACTCCGCGGTCAAGACCTGAGCAAAGTCTACTTGGCAGGCTTGAACTCGACCGACTTGTGGGTCTTCTCTGCTGACTCGGTACCCGACTTGATCGAGGGATAACTCACGACGGTGGTGACGTATAGGGTGTCACCGTCGCCAATCATCGTCAGACGGACGACATAGTTGTCATCGGCCTTGTCTGGGTGGACGCTGTAGACGCCGCGGTGGGCCGGGTGGTCGGCGATGTCCAGGTTGCTCGACTCGACTTCCTTGGGACCGGGCTTGTTGCCGTCCAGTTCCTTAAGAATGCTCGCCAACCGGGTCTTGATGAAGCTGTTGTCGACTTTGGTGCCCGGCCGACCTTTATAGACCGTAACGCGGACAAAGTAGTCATCGTTGTCAAAGTCGAAGTCCTGCGAGGTGGCGACCCAGTCGCCCTGGGCCTGGCTCCTTTCCACTTCGCCAGGCTTGAACTTTGTGCCCGGGATCTCCATCGAGACAGGCGTGTTGCCCACCCTGACCCGCTTCCATTCATCCTGCCTTGGGGCGAACCCGACCAGGGCCACAAGCGCGAGAGAGAGCACGGCGGCACGGAACGAGTGACTTGTCTGACTGGGCATCATCAACCAGTATAGACGAGCCTTGGGCACCAAAGAGTCACGCCAGCCCGACGGGTGTAAGCAACCTGGAGAGCGTGTCCGCGTCGTATCTGTCCATTTCGGCGGCCTTCCCGCTTTCGAGGTCGGCTTCCTCCTGGAACCCGGCCGCACGGAGAAGCCGCTCCAATATTCCGTGATAGACCAGTTTGTCTGTGTCGAGGTCGCTTGCCAGACGAACCGCCCTCAGCGCTTCGGGCCGCTTGCCCTCCCCCCACAGCGCCAAGCCGGCGAGGGCCAAGACATGGTCGTCTCCAGGGCTTAGTTCGATGGCCGCCTGGGCCGATTTTGCTGCCTGCCCGAACTCCTTGAGTTCGTAGGCCAGATCGGCCGACCAATAGTGATAGAAAGCGTCTTCGGGAGTAGCGGCAATCGCACCTTGGACAGCGTCAAGCGCGGCACGGCGGAACCCGTTGGCACGAAGGGCCTCGGCTAGCCGGAACTGAAGGTACGCGTCGCCAGGTCTCTCCTTGGCCGCCCTCTCGAGTTCAGACACCGCGTCCCTCAGGCGCCCGTAACGGCGGTAAAGCGCGCTTAGGGCGACGGTCAGTTCCCCACTGTCCACTTTTCGCCGTGCCTTTTTGTACTGGTAGAAGGCTTGAGGCAATAGGTCGGCGGATTCAAGGGCGCCGGCGAAGTCGATGAGCGTCCCCTCGTCGTCGGCGCCTTGTTCGATCGCCCTCCGAAAATGTTCGACTGCCCGCCGGTAGTCTCCGGCGGACATACGCTCCAGGGCGAACTCTTTGCTTTGTTCGGCCGTCTTGCCGACCTTATCGGGCTCGTCGTCGCCTGCCTGGTCTGCGCCAGGCATGTCAAAGAGCTCCATGATCTGCTGAAAGGGGCCGTCCATCGCGGCCATTATGCCGTCGTCAGCCCCGTCGGCGTGACTTCCGGAACCACGCTTCAGATCTAAGGCAGGGCGGGAGGTTGAGCTGACAGATAGGCGTTTATGCGGCTGGCCAAGGACTGCTTTTCCTGGGGCATCAGACGCAAACCGACGCTCACCTTCTTCCCTTCAGATGTCGTCAAGACCACGGCTGTGATGCTGCGCCGGTTACCCGCCGAATTGGAGGAGAAGGCAGGCACGCCGCTCAAAGTGGAAGCAACTTCTGCCCGCGCGTTGTCGCCGAGCGTGTATAGCTTGGACTTCTCCTTGCCTAAGAAGGACCGCGTGACCTTGAGGGTCCTGCCTTCGAGGACGATGGATTCGTCGCTCGCCGCCTGGTAGGCCGAGTAAGCCATCGAGAACCCGACCGAGAAGAAGATCGCATAGAACAAAAGCAGGAACAGGGCGACAGGGCCGAAGGCGCGCATCATTCCACCGATCATGAGGACGGCGTGAAACAGGGTGAAAGCGTTCCAACCCAGGGCGAAGATACCCATGCCACCGGCGGCGGCCCAGCTGCCTGTGCCCGTTCGTTCTTCGATCAGTGCCGGGACAGCACCCGTCGGCACGCCGAGTTCCTGTCGCGCGGCGCGCTCCGAGAGCTGGGATTGGAGCTTGTCCAAGTTGACAAAGCCCCGGGGGTCTCCAGGAGCGACTTGTCCAAGGTGCCTGCGCCAGTCATCTAGGAGGGAGTCCACCTGGCCACAAGCCGCTTGAAAGGTGGCCGCCAACTTCGGTTCGATGGAACCGGGGGCCAAGCCGACCCTCTGCTGAAGGCCGGGGGCTTCGCTTTCCAAACGGGACAAGGCGTCCACCGCCGACTTGGCCCTCTTGCCCGAAGTGCTCGGGTCGACGTCGATCCACGCCGACAGCCGGGAGAGAAATCCCTCGACATCGTCGGTCAACACCTGGTCGTAAAGGTTCTCTTCAGAGAAGTGGGTTGACATCGCCCTTCCGTAATATAGTCGGACGATGGCGAGCCAGTTTTGATTCGCACGCCAGGATGTGCGGCCGAGCGGCCCGGTCGCGGCACAGGGGCCGACCTGTCGGCGTCGGTAGAATCAGTACATAAGCCACATCCCCATGGCGAGGACGACAATGAGCACAGTTTTGATCCAACCGACAGAAACCGGCATCACCGCGCAGAACTACATCAACGGCGAGTGGGTGGGGAGCGACAAGACGTTCCAATCTCTGAACCCCGCGAACAGAGACCACATCGTGGGAGCGGTGCCGCTTGCCAGCCGGTCGCAGGTGCGCGACGCGGTGCTGGCCGCCAAGTCCGCTTTTCCGGGCTGGAAAAACAAGAGCTGGGTGCAGCGAGGCGAGATCGTCGACAACCTAGCCCAACTGATCAAACGCGACCTGGAAGAACTCAGCCGCATGGTCACCATCGAGTGCGGCAAGCCGATCAACGAGGGCCGCGCGGATGTCGTAGAGGCCCTGCACATGGCCCAATATGTCGCGGGTCTGAGCCGCTTGCCGATCGGCCACGCCATCAGCAGCGAGATACCGGCCAAGGACGCCTATATCCTACGCAAGCCAAAGGGGGTCGTCGGCGTGATCACCCCGTGGAACTTCCCCTTCGCCATCCCGCTGTGGGGCATTCTGCCGGCGGTGCTGGCTGGCAACACCGTCGTCTTCAAGCCGAGCGAGGAGACCCCGGTCGTCGCCCACAAGCTGGCCAGACTCTTTGAGGAGGCCGGATTCCCCCGCGGCGTCATCAACACGGTTCACGGCATGGGTGAGGACACCGGCGACGCGCTCGTCAAGGATCCGGACGTCAACGTCATGCTCTTCACAGGGTCACTAGCGGTCGGCAAGATGATCCAACAGTCGGCTGCAGCCGAAGTCCACAAGTTCGTCGTCACTGAGATGGGCGGCAAGAACGCCACGATCGTCCTAGACGACGCGAACCTCGACATCGCTGTGAACGCGGCCGTTCTCGGCGCCTTCAAGACCACCGGGCAGCGCTGCGTCACCAGCGGGCGGTTGATCGTCGACAGCCAGGTCGAGCCCAAGTTCACCGAGATGTTCCTGGACAAGGTCAAGAGGATCAAGATCGGCGACGGCCTACGTGACGACGTCTTCATGGGGCCGCTCATCAGCCAAGAGGGCGTCAAGAAGTGGAAACACCACAACGCCAAGGCCAAGGAGGAGGGAGGCGAAATCCTTCACGACGGGCAAGAGCTCACTTCGGGCGACTATGCCAAAGGTAACTTCGTCGAGCCGTTCGTCTACCGGTTCAAGAACTACAAGCAGGACACGTTCTGCCTTCGCGAAGAGGCGTTCAGCCCCCACGTCGCCATCATCGGCGTGAACGGCATCGAGGAGGCCGTCCGGGTCTACAACGACACGAAGTACGGCCTAGCGATGGCGGTCATCACCGAGGATTACCGTAAGTTCCGGTACGTCCGGGATAACGCCGACTACGGTCTGGGCTACGTGAACCTACCGTCGATCGGGGCTGAAGTCCACCTGCCGTTTGGCGGTGTCAAAGGCTCGGGCAACGGCCATCCGGCCGCCGAGGGCGCGATCGAAGCGGTCACGCATAAGGTGGCGTTCACCGTCAACCACGCCAACGAGATCGTGATGGCCCAAGGGCTGAGCACAACGCTTTAGGCAGCACCGTTCGGTCTATTCGACAGTGATTCTTACGAATCCGCGGTCGAAGGAAACATGGCCGTCTAGGTGGAGAATGTTAAATCTCTCCTGCCCCCACCCGGGCCGAGTGACGTGCCAGGCACCGCTGGCATCCCTCGCTAACGTGGCCAATGTGGGCGCCTCCACACTGGCCATTGGCGTGGGCTTCAGTATGTTATTTGTACGATAGCTTGAACCGACGACAACAAACATACTCGGACGCACGTATGGCCCCCACTCAGAGTCTGTGCCCCAGTCGGAGGGGCATCGGAACACCTCCGCATCGTGTACATAGCCGGCTAATGCTACTTGAAATGCCGGTATCGTCGGATCTATGGTAGGAAACCAATCAATGTGGTGTTTAGTCCAAGCATTAAGGCTGACTGGCAAGTTGTCGTCAGAATCGGCGACATAGAGCAACGTGCCTACATAAATCTGGCTGAGGTTTGATAGACAAGTAGTGCGTTGCCCAGAATCTTTAGCCCGCGCATATACCGGTAGCATTAGCCCGGCAAGCACCAAGATGATCCCAATGACAACGAGTATTTCGACGAGGGTAAAGCCCCGTGAACGCATTTTTCACGCACCTATTCCTGCTTGGCCACTAGCAGAGCCTTAAAGTCCGGATGCCGGGTCAGAAACGACTCCACAACACTCGGATTCGTGTTCTTGTAAGTGCTCAGGACGCGAATAGCCATGACTTTGTTCACTGGGTTTGTCAAGGCCGCTTCAGCAAGATCAAGGCACCGTCGTTGCTCTTCAGCGTCACGTAGAGGCAACATGACGGCCAAGGCCATCAGTTGCCCGCTGTCTCCCTCCTGCTGGGCAAGGTGCTTGAAGCCTTCTAGGTCGGACAGATGCTTTGACTTCGAAGATTTTTCCACGAGGTCAAGGCCATTGCGATAGGACTGGGCACTGGAGAATCCGACCTTCTTCGCAAGCTTGCTATCTCTCTCGGCAGGTGCCCGACTCACGGCGACTATAGTAGCTGTGCCGACTCCAAGCACCGCAGCTGTGATGGCGATGGTGACTGGCTTCATTCTACAAGGTGCAACATGGCCCCGGCGGGTTAGATTCGTCAGTTGTACAACAGCTGATGCAGACAGTGCGATCAGCAATACCGCCGCAGTCTTCGTAGCAGTACGCGGTGCATGTCGCATGATTCGGATTTCCACCGCACGGCCCATGGTCGGCCGCGTTAGCGGCTGCGCACCCTGGCCAGTCTGTGGCGAATGCGACCGTTGTCAACAAGAATGAGGCCACAAACGTCACGGCGCCAGTGATATAGCCGTGTATTCGGGTTGAGTTAGCCATTGTGAACCACTCCCTAGCTAGGTTCATAATACGTCGCTATATCCAACAAACCTCCTGAAACTTCCCAACATGGAAGATAACGCAGGTCTTTGGCCCTATCGGGAGTCAGAGATAAACTTACTTGGAACTGTGGATATGTCGAAATGTGATTTGGACGCTACGTCCGCAACGATCTGAGGAACAACGGGACCAGTTTGGTACGATAAGTCACATGTTGGCACCCGCAGCATGCTTCCTGGCGTTGGCTCTCTCGGCTCCGTTTCGGGTCGCCGGCTACCTGCCGGAATGGGAAGCGGCCAGGTTTGACACCGGTATGGCCCAAGGACTCACGGACGTCATTCTGTTTTCGGCCGAAGCAAGTGCGGATGGGACACTGGACACGAGCAAGCTCGAAGGGTTCCCTTGGTCGGAACTGTACGACCTCAGAAAAGTGCACGGCACGAGGCTGACGTTCGCCGTAGGCGGATGGGGCAGGTGCGTCCACCTTCCCGGCGTAGCCGCAGACGCCGCCAAGCGAACCACGTTCGCCAACGCGGTCAACGCGGTCTGTGACAAGTACAAACTGGACGGGATCGACTTCGACTGGGAACACCCGAAGAACTCCAAGGAGGAGGCCGACTACGGCAAGCTTGTCGAGGTGACGAAGAAGTCCTTCAGAGGCAAGGACAGAACCACCAGCTTGACCATCGCCGGATGGCAGAAACTGCCAAAGTCGGTGTTCGCCTTTGTCGACTTCCTGCAAGTGATGTCCTATGACCACGAAGGTAAGCACGCGACGATGGAAGACTCGGTCAAAGACCTCGACTTGGTCGCTGCGCTGGGGGCAAAGCCGTCGCAGACAGTGCTAGGGCTTCCATTCTATGGCAGGAAGTATCGGAACGGTTCGGGTGAGGCGACCTATGCATCCATTGCTGCTGCGCACGATCTCAAAGCAGGGAACGACACCGCCGGTGACTTCTATTTCAACGGCCGGGACACGATCGCCAACAAGGTCAAACTGGCCCGGAAGCGTAAGCTGGCAGGGGTCATGATCTGGGAGATCGGGCAAGACGCGACGGGCCCCGCATCACTACTTGATTCGATTCTTGTGGCCGCGAAGAGATGACACAAGCCGAACGTTAAACCGAAAACACTTTGTGACCTGTGATACACTTGACACATGTGGTTTACGAGAGGAGCTCTTGCACTCATCATGGCATCTGCAAGTCTAAGTGCCTTCGCGTTGTCATACACTTTCGACACTGACAACCAAGGGTGGATGCAGGCTGACTTCAACAGTTCGACGCTCGCACTGACCCCAATCGGCCCAGCGAACTGGGCGGTCGGCGGATTCCTAGAGGAAGTTGATTTTTCCAATTGGGCGTTCGACATCAGCCCGGTCCTTAGTGGCGGCTACCAGGGTTCGACGACGGTCTCTTTCGATCTCTCCATTGACGACAACGAATCGACGGCGTTTCCTTTGTTAGTCTTGGCCTCGCCGACTGAGGCCGTCTACAGGTCGGAGATTCCGCCGGCCGATGGTGCGTTCCATAACTACTCGTACGACTTGACGGACCCGACGGGATGGTTATATTCCGACGGGGTCAACTTCCGAGCCGCGAACCAGGCTGACATCACCAACGTCCTGACAAGCCTCGTCGTCATGGGCATAGATGTCGACATGAACGACGGCCCAGATCACACCCGGATCGACAACGTCAACTTGGGAGTTGTTCCCGAGCCGTTTTCACTCGCCGCGTTGGCCGTGGTGCCGGTCTTGGCCCGAAAGCGTCGGCGAAAGGTCTAGGCGGTCGCTGACGTTGGCATAATCGGGCATGGCCGCAGTTATTGAGGCACCGTCGTGGGACATGTCCGTCGTCTGGCCCAGCCTGGCCAGCCCTGAGTTTGAAGCCGCCTACGCCGCCGTCGTCCGAGAGACCGCGGAACTTGAGGCACTGTTCGATCGCCTGGGAATCCGGGCAGGCGCCCCGTCAGCCTCGGACGACACCGATCGCCTGACCCAAGTCGTCGAGGCATGGAACGGTGCTACCGAACGAACGCGCACGTTACGCGCCTACATCAACGGCTTTTTGTCCGTGGACACCAAGGACGAGCTTGCCCAGGCCAAGGACAGTGGGCTGGACAGCGTCTACGCCACCCGGGCGAAGCTGCGCCGCCGGTTGGAGGCCTGGGCGGGCACCCGGCTCGTCGACAAGACGTCGTCGGTGGCCAGCGACAACGCCTATTGGCTCGCCAAGGCGGCAGAGTCAGCCAGGCACCAGATGTCGGAGGCCGAAGAAGCACTTGCCGCCGACTTGGCCGCGACCGGCACCAACGCCTGGGACAAGTTGCACAACGACGTCACCTCACAACTGAAAGTCCCCTACCGCGGCGGGGAGATCACGATGAACGAGGCGCGCAACCTCGCCTACGATCCTGACCGGACGGTGCGCCAAGACGCATACGAGGCCGAGCTCGCCGCCTGGCCCAAGGCCGAGGTCGCCTGCGCCGCGGCGGTCAACGGCATCAAAGGTGCGACCGGCCTGCTGGAGAAGCGACGTGGTTGGACTCCTTTGGACGTGGCCGTCTTCCATGCCAACATCGACCGGGACACCTTGGAGGCCATGCTGGCGGCGGCCCGCGACGCGTTCCCTGTCCTTCGGCGCTATCTTCGGGCCAAAGCAAAGCTTGTCGCGGGTAGTGACAGGCTCGACTGGTGTGACCTCTTCGCACCTGTGGGAAAAGAGACGAGGCGGTGGGAGTTCGGCGACGCCGCCGAATTTGTGGCCGCGCAATTCCACACCTTCTCGCCAAGGATGGGCGACCTAGCCGAGCGGGCCGTCCGCGAGAAGTGGATTGACGCCGCCCCCAAGCCGAACAAGGTCGGCGGGGCGTTCTGCATGGGGTTGCGCGGAGGCGAAAGCAGGCTGTTGCAGACCTGGAAGCCTTCCTTCGGGGCGTTGAGCACGCTAGCCCACGAACTGGGCCACGCCTATCACAACCTCTGCCTTGAAGGGCGGACGCCTCTCCAAAGAGAGACGCCGATGACACTGGCGGAGACGGCCAGCATCTTCTGCGAGACAATTGTCAGCCATGCCGCGGCGGCCCGGGCGACCGGCGACGAGAAGCTCGTCATTCTGGAGCAGTCGCTCCAGCGTTCGACGCAGGTCGTCGTCGACATCACGTCGCGGTACCTGTTCGAGTCGTCGGTCTACGCAAAACGACCGGAGCAGGCACTCTCCCCTGGCGACCTGTGCCGCGCTATGCTCGACGCCCAGGAGTCGGCTTATGGCGACGGCCTTTCGGAAGCCCGCCACCCCTATATGTGGGCGGCGAAGCCGCATTACTACAGCGAGCGTGCCTTCTACAACTTCCCCTACATGTTCGGCAACCTGTTCTCGCTCGGGCTCTACGCGGTGTACGAGAAGGACAAGGCGGGGTTCGTCCGTATGTACGACGAACTGCTATCCTCCACCGGACTGTATCCGGCCAAGGATCTCGCCGCCCGGTTTGGCATAGACATCACAGACAAGGCGTTTTGGGCTGGCTCCTTGGCCACGGTCGCGACCGAAGTGGAGGCCTTCGAGAAGGCCGCCGAAAGTTAGCCGACCCTCGAGGCCGTCAGTTACAATGGCGTCGTGGACAGGTTGAACGAGGCGGGCATTGAACGAGACCAGCTCGCATGGGTTCTGACCCAGCCTCGGTTCGTCCGCGACGCCAGACGGATCGACGCCTGTCTGCTATGCCGTAACCCGAAGGTCAACGAGGCAGGGCTATGCGACGGCTGCTACTCTAGCCTGGAGCCGCCCGAGCTAGACCTCGCCGAGCGTTGGCTGGCCGGGGCGATGCCCTGATGGCCGGTTGGGTCGTCTTCTTCGGGTTCCTCCTCGCGATCTTGGGCTTGCTCGCGTGGCGCAAGCTGGTCGGAGCAAGGCGCCCGGGATACCTTGCGTTGACCGAGTATTGGGTCTACACCACGGCGGAGTCGCTTCCTAACCAAACCGCCTTGATGGACAGGATGATCAGTTCTAACCCGCACAACAAGCGGGGCTTCGCATGCATCGGGGCCCGAGAGGGTCTGCTCTTCACCGACGTGCGGCTCCACATGGGGTTGGCGCGCCGGTCAAAGAACCCGACGTCGTTCCGACCTGACCTGTTCGACGCCATCACGGTGCCGACCAAGGACATCCTGGCCCGGTTGGCAGAGAGCCGGTCGCTCATTCGTGTGAGATACATAAGCCATGCCCAGTTGCCGGACACCCGGCAACTACAGTTCATGCCGCACTTGGCCGACGCGGTGTCGGAGATGACGGGGGCGACAGTGGTCTTCGACCAAGTGATGGAGCGCCTCTGGACAGCCGAGGAGTTCCATGCCGCCCTCACGGAGAAGCCAAACTGCGAGCGGCCCGACTTCCATGTCCAGGTCACCTGGCTTGAGGGTGATGAAGGGTGCAGGATCGAGACGCGCGGCCTCCGCAAAGTCGGTTGGCCCGAGTTGACGAGTGGCCCGCACGACCGTGACATCGAAATCCTGATGCGCGGCCTGATGGTGCGACTTGCGTTTCACATTCTACGGAAGCCAAACGACAAAGGACCGTACGAATTTGATGAATACGGAGACCAGTTTGTCGCCGAATTGGCTGGCTGGGAACGCGGCCTACGCCGATTGGTATGGACACGCCGGCAGGTGGTCGGTTGACGGCCGTCCGGCTCATCCCGTGCCTGGACATCGACGAAGGCCGTGTCGTGAAGGGCGTCAACTTCGTCAACGTCCGCGACGCCGGGGACCCGGTCGAATTGGCCAGACACTACGGCGACGAGGGTGCCGATGAGCTGGTCTTTCTGGACATAACCGCCAGCCATGAGGGTAGACCGAACGCCATCGAACTGGCCGAACGCGTGGCCGAGCAAGTGTTTATCCCCTTCACGGTCGGGGGCGGACTGTCCGACTTGAAGGACATGCGGGACGTCCTGCTGGCGGGCGCGGACAAGGTCAGCCTGAACTCGGCGGCGGTGGCGGATCCCGGGCTGATCTCTCGCGCGGCCGACAAGTTCGGATCCCAGTGCGTCGTCGTAGCCATCGACGCCCGGAGCACCGGACAAGGATGGGAGGTGTACACCCACGGCGGACGTCGGCCGACCGGTATCGCCGCCGTTGAGTGGGCGTCACGCGCGGCTGGTCTTGGCGCGGGTGAGATCTTGCTGACCAGCATGGACGGCGACGGAACACGCCAGGGTTATGCCAACGACTTGAACCGGGCGGTCAGCGACGCGGTCGGCATCCCGGTCATAGCGAGTGGAGGGGCGGGCAACGCCGCCCACCTCGTGGACGCCGTCCGGATCGGAGGTGTCGACGCGGTGTTGTTGGCGGGCATCCTTCACGACAAGGAGACGACCATCCGCTCACTGAAGGAAGAAATGGCCGCTGCCGGGTTGACCGTAAGGCTTTGATCACGGGGGAAAACCTGGCGAATCACTCCGCCGCGTGGGCCCGTCCGAAACCTTGAGGTGTCCGTCTTCCTCGCACTCGTCCCGCTCCTCCTTGGCCAAGCACAAAGCCGCCAAGAAATCCCTATGCTCGCTCCGCTCAAAGTTGCGGAGACGAACCGACTTGCCCTGACCCCCACGATAGACGGGGAGATCCAGCCCGGCGAGTGGACGGCCTTCGCCGACAGCGGCGGCGGCAAGACCTACTTCCAATGGGAACCGGACACCCTTTATTGGGCGGCGACGGCGATGGAAGGAGACGACGTGGTCGTCTCGATCGACTTCAACGCGGACGGTTGGCTGGTCGGTGACGACAACTTTGAGTTCCGATGCCACCTGGCTGATGGCAAATTGAAGGTGACCGTCCGTCGGCTGGACGCGTCCAACCCGGCCGGGCCTGTGTGGGTTCCTGCGGCAGTCGTGCCTGAGACCCTCCATTTCGCAGCCAAGGTAGCTAACGGCACGTGGAGCGTGGAAGCGTCCTATGACGCCCAAGAGGGCAACGAACCGGTCAAGGACGGTCGAAGGCTCGGCGTCCGGATCGACACGTTGCCTGCGGAAACCGACCTGGCCCGACCCTATCTGCCCCGGGCAGTCACGTTTGTGCGCTTGCAATTCGACAACAGCGAGGGGCTGTTCTCGGGGCTGACTTGGCACCCAGAGATGTCCAACCGCAGTTTCGCCCGTGAAGACGAGTTCCGCATCCGCTACAACTTCGAAGTCCAACCCGACAGCCCGAGCCTGAAAACCTTTGAAGTCGAAGGAATGGGCCGGGCCACCTCTGTCCTCACCAAGATCCGCAACCCCTTCCCTGCCTTGGACAACAAGGGTAGGGCGCACATGGACTATGTGACCAAGGTCGCCCCAGGCGCGACGCCGGGATACAGGATCGTCAAGGGGACGCTTGAGGCGGCCGACGGGCGCACGGCCACGCTCTACACCAGCGTCCGTATCGCCGACCTGGTGGACATCGACTTCAACTTTCCCCTCAAACTACAGGTCAAGGACGACGCCCAGATCATTCGTGGGGGAGTGACATACAAGTCGCAGGCCCAAGGCCGGATCACCGGAATCCATACGATGACCCTGCCTGAAGGCTGGTCGGTCAGCAGGGGCGGGCAAGCCAACCTCTTGATCTATCACACGCGCGGCCAACAACGGGTGGCCCTGGAATTCGTCGTTCCCAAGGGGGCCAAGGGCGTCTTCCCGCTGAAGTTCCAGGCCCAGATCGGCGACCACGTCATCAAGAAGACGGCGTACGTCATCATCAAATGAGCGGAACCGACGCGCGATCCCAGTTCGGACCGGTTGCCGGCCGGTACTTGACCAGCAAGGCGCACGACCAACCGGACGAGATCGCACTTGTTTTGGATCGGCTTGACCCCCACGGTGGGACGGTCGTGGATGTCGGGACCGGGGCTGGACACCTCGCCTATGCCTTGGCACCTCGGGTCGACCATGTAGTGGCAGTGGACATCACGCCGGAGATGCTCGAAGTCGTGCGCACCCAGGCCGAGAAACGGGGACTGGCGATTTCCACCCGTCTTGCCCCCGCGGAGGACATGGGTTTTGCAGACGGCTCCGTGGATGGCGTGGCGACCAGGTTGGCGGCGCACCACTTCCGCGACGTACTCGCGTTCGTCGCCGACGCTGCACGGTCTCTTGCGCCGGGCGGTTGGTTACTGGTAATCGACACGACTTCACCCGAGGACGACGATGTGGCTCAGTCGGTGGACGCATTTGAACGCCTCCGCGACCCTTCGCATGTGTGGAACCTCAAGCCGTCGGAGTGGGAGGCGCTGGCCAGGGCCCACGATTTGACACCTGATTGGATTCAAACGAGACGAAAGCCTATAGACTTTGTCGATTGGGTCGAGCGGATGCGGGTCGCGGAGCACGACGTGGATGCATTGCGTGCGATGCTCGATGAGAGCGAAGGTGGCGCGCGTGACTACTTCGAGCCGAGGGTGGAAGACGGGCGGCTTTGGTTCGACTTGCACGAGGTAGCTTTCGAGGCGAGGAAGCCATGAACTTGCCATCTGCCTTTCTCGTTCCGCTCATCAGCCCGTACACGGACGACACCACGAGCGTCAGCGAGGTTCGGATGGCGAAGCTCGTGCGGGCGTATCGTGAAATGGGCGCGGCGGGTTTCGTCGTGGGCTCCTCGATCGCCGAGTGGTCTGCCCTGGCCTTGAGCGAACGTAAAGAGTCAGTCGAGTGGACGATGCGCGAATGCGCGGGCCTGCCCGTCGTGGTCAACGCTTCCGCCCACACGACCTCTGCGATGGTCGACCTTTGCCAGCACGGCGCCCGTCACGGCGCACGGGCAGCGGTGGTCTCGTTGCCACCGACCATGCACTTGAACGCGGTCGAGTCCCGGAACTTGGTGAACGTCGTCCGCCGCCACGGACAGATCCCAGTCAGCTTCCTTGACCTCCCGGAAGGCACAATCAAAGCCGTCCCCGAGATTGAAGTCGAGAAACAATACGCAAAATCGTTAGGCCAGCACGGACTTGAAGGCTTCCAATTGTCGCGTGGGTCTTCGACCTGTGAGTTCGTCTGCGCAGACGGTATGTGCACGCCCCTTGCCGTGCTCGGGCCGATGCGGGCACAGGTCATCCTGGGTGCTTGGCAGACGACAGGCCATGTGGCGCAGGGACTCTGGCGACTGGCTGGGCCGATCCGATTCGGCAAGGCGGCCACCGAGATGATGGGGCTAGAGTCTGGGCCGCCCAGAGGCCCTTACCTGCCGCTTGACGACACGGGACGCGGCATCATGAGGCGCCTCCTTGACCTGAATTGATAGCTCGAAACTCCGGCTCATCAAATTCCGGTAACGATTCACCATCCATGTTCACTCTCTTATCGACGCCGCATCATCCTCCGCCACCTGAACCCGTCTGACAAAGCCCAGTGGCCCCATTGCAAGTCCCGTCGCTTTGGCTATCTGGATTTGCCTGGGATTTCGATCCCGACGGGCATCCGGACCCGATGCACTCGGATACGAAGCAAGTGCGGGCACAACACTTGCCTGGAAGAGGAGTGTTGCAACAAGGAAATGGCTTATCCACGTGTATAAGAAGGGTGCATCCGGCGCCGCCTGAAGGCGTGATCGGCTCGTTGCATGGCGTGTTATCGAAGGCATAGGCCGTATTCACTAGAACGAGAAGCGCGGCGGCCACACCGGTCACTGAAACGATAATGTGATTGATTGAATTGTTATTCATCGTGACACATCCATACCAAGCTAATGAATAAAATCCGAATAGCGAATTCTTACGACAGACGGGTTCCTACCAGATTTGAGGGCACCATATCGATCTATCCAAAGCAAGAACGGTGGTTTGGCCCTCCAATTCGGCCCGTCAGTCCCCTGTACCTCAAATTCATCATGGACTGGACAAAATATCAGGGGAACCTCATCTCCATACTTCGCCCGCCGATCCTTCCGCCAAGCTTCCACGGCTGCCTTGCGCTTGTCACCGTCCAAGTTGCGCGTACTATCTATAGAAAATCCATATGTGGTGTACAATCTATGGAACGTGGCCGGAGATGAAGGGCAATAGAACTGGCTATCTGACACTCCATATGGTTTGACTATACTTTTGATCCTATTCAGATCTACGTATGTCAGCCCATTTAACTCCGGATAGGTCGTGTCCTCATCATTATCTTGGGCGTATTGATAGAGCGCGATGTAGAGTTGCTTCATTTGGAAGCCGCACGAAGTTCGCCTTGCCAAAGCCCGTTGCGGAGATGCCGCCATGAACAGAATCGCTGCAAGGATCACCAAGATTGAAATGACGACCAAAACTTCAACAAGCGTGAAAGCTGATCTCGACTTCATTCGCTCACCTTACATACAGAGGGGCTCACCTTCTGGAATAGGCTAAGCCTCGTGGTGGAATCGGACTGCATCGCCATGATTGCCAGTCCCAAGGCCAGCCAGCAAAGGGCATGTGCCACCACAGGCGATCGACTGAGCTTGAAGAAGTTCATCTGACTCACTCACTCTTTGCCAATAGACTATCTCCCGCCCCCCCCCCCTCGTCATGGGCCTTAAGGCCCATGATTCATTTGGAACCAAGCAGATGCCTGCTTCATCTACGGAGGCCTGAGGCATCCGGTATGTTTGTAGACAAGTATTGACGAAAGGTAAGGTTGCAGAGACGGTCGTCGAAACTGGAGTGAAAGCAAGTGGTTCAACCATGAAAATGGCCCGGCGGAACTGAAGCGCCGGGCCATTCTCTTGCTCGCAACCGAGGTTCAGTTCTTGACCAGTTCGGGCTTTTCCTTGCTCTTCCCGGGTGACTTCTTCGAGAACTTGACGATTCCGTCAGCGTCCACGTCGGCCACGACCGTGTCCCCGGCGATGAAGGTGTTCAGCAACAGCTGTTCGCTAAGCGGATCCTCGATGTACCGTTGGACCGCGCGGCGGAGCGGACGGGCGCCGAGGTTGGGGTCGTAGCCCTTGTCGACGAGCAAGTCCTTCACCGCCTCACTGAGCTCGATAGTCAAGCCGATGCTGGCGGCTTGCTGGTTCACTCGCTTCAGATAGAGGTCGGCGATGGTCAGGATCTCTTCACGCTTCAGGTGCTGGAAGACGATCGTCTCGTCGACGCGGTTGAGGAACTCGGGCCGGAAGAGCTTCTTCATCTCCTCCAGCATCTTGTTCTTCATCTGTTCATAGGTGCGCGGATCGTTGATGTCTTGCGCGACCTCGCGGAATCCGAGCCCCTTGTCGAGTTCGATCGGCCTGACACCCACGTTGGACGTCATGATGATGAGCGTGTTTCGGAAGTCGACGGTGCGGCCTTGGCTGTCAGTCAGCTGCCCGTCTTCCATCACCTGCAGTAGCAGGTTGAAGACTTCGGGGTTGGCCTTTTCGATCTCGTCCAGCAACACGACACAGTACGGGTTGCGCCGCACCTGCTCGGTCAGCTGGCCGCCCTCGTCGTAGCCGACGTATCCGGGGGGTGCGCCGACCAAGCGGCTGACGCTGAACCGCTCCATGTACTCGGACATGTCGATTCGAACCATGTTCGATTCCTTCTCGTACAGGTACTCGGCGAGCGCCTTGGCGAGTTCGGTCTTGCCGACGCCTGTGGGGCCGAGGAACACAAAGCTCGCTATGGGCCGCTTTGGATCCTTCAGGCCGCTTCTGGCCCGTCGGATCGCCCGGCTGACCGCTTCGACTGCGTCGCTCTGGCCGATGATGCGGCGGTGGAGGTCTTCCTCCATACGAAGGAGCTTCTGCTGCTCACCTTCGACCAACCTTGTGACCGGGATGCCGGTCCAACTTTGGACGATCGAGGCGATCTCGTGCTCGCCAACCACCGGAGTCTCGCGCTCTCGGTCGTTCCAAGTGTCTTCGCGCTCAAGGATGCTTTGCTCAAGGTCTTCGAACTCGCGTTCGAGGGTCTCCAGCTTCTCGCCTTCCGGGTGGCGGCGTTGGTGGTCGATCTCGGCGCGGAGGCTGTTGAGTTTCACCTTGTCCTGCCGCACCTCGCTAGGTGGCAGGCTCTCTTGCAACCGGACGCGGCTGGCGGCCTCGTCGATCAAGTCGATGGCCTTGTCGGGCAGGGTGCGGTCCGTGATGTACCGCATTGAAAGCTGGACCGCGGCGGTGATAGCGTCGTCGGTTATCTCGACGTTGTGATGCGCCTCGTATCGCTCGCGGAGCCCTTTCAAGATGTCGACCGCTTCTTCTTCGTTTGGTTCGCGCACCTTGACAGCTTGGAATCGCCGCTCCAAAGCGGCGTCCTTCTCGATGTACTTTCTGAATTCGTCCTGGGTGGTCGCGCCGATGCATTGCAGTTCGCCGCGCGCCAGAGCCGGTTTCATGATGTTGCTGGCGTCGATGGCGCCTTCTGCGGCCCCAGCCCCGACCAGCGTGTGCAGCTCGTCGATGAAGAGGATGACCTGGCCCTCGGCCCGGCGCACTTCCTCCATCACCTTCTTCATTCTTTCTTCGAATTCGCCGCGATATTTCGTGCCGGCGACAAGGCCCGCCAAGTCGAGGGCGACCAACCGCTTGTCTTTGAGCAGGTCGGGGATGTCGCCGCTGACGATGCGCAGGGCCAAGCCCTCGGCGATGGCGGTTTTGCCAACGCCTGGCTCGCCGATCAGGCACGGGTTGTTTTTGGTCCGCCGGGTCAGGATCTGCATGACACGCTCGATCTCCTGCTGGCGTCCGACCACCGGGTCGAGCTTGCCCTCGCGTGCGAGGTCGGTGAGGTCGCGCCCGAACTCGTCGAGAGTCTGGGTCTTCGCTCCTCCGCCGCCCGACGGGGCTCCGCTGGCCTTGGACGACCCGCCGCTGCTGCGCGTCTGGGTGTCGTTGTCCTGCAGGGCCATCACCTCGCGTCGGGCCCTTTCGAGCTCCACGCCGAGTTTGGACAGCACCCTTCCTGCCAGGCCGTCACCCTCGCGGATGAGGCCAAGCAACAGGTGCTCCGTACCGATGTAGTTGTTGTTGAGGTTCCTGGCCTCGTCATAGGCCAGGTCGATCACCCGCTTGGCCCGCGGTGTCAGGGTCATGTCTTGGCTTTGCCGGGCCTCGCCACGGGGCAGCTGCTTCTCGACCTCTGACCGAATGCGGCTGAGGCTCACTCCGAGGCGTTCGAGCACTCGGGCGGCCACGCTGTCCGTTTCGCGGACCAGGCCGAGCAACAGGTGTTCGGTCGAGACATAGCCTTCTCCGAACTTCTGCGCTTCTTCTTGGGCGTAGAAGACGACCTTCCTAGCCCGTTCTGTGAACCGTTGCCACATACTGTGATTTTGTCTCCTGGCAGGACTACCTTGCTGGTCTGTCCCACCGTCACTCTGATAGACGACTGTCGTCTTGTCCTTGTGCCATGGGCCCACTCGGGCTTTGGTACTTCCCCTATGGTCGGCTGCCCATTCCCCTCACCCCAGACCGCGACCCCAGGATTCGCGCTGAACCTGGTTTCTTTGTGGGGCTACATGGACCGCGCGGGCACTGGCCGCGCCGATTTGCCCGCCTGTAAACAATCGCACGGGCTGCAACTCACTTGGCCAGGGGGCAGCGTGGCCCCCTAGAGGGCCACAAGGCCACATTGCCTTCGGCTAAGCACGGCCGTAGCTGCGTCCTCCATACCGGAAGGTGTGGGGCGCGACCGCTATAATACGGGTATGCGGGCCGCTTGGCAAGTCGGACTGTTTGTCGTCCTTTTCGTCGGCCTCCTCGTCGGTGGTTTCGCCGTCTTGCAAAAGGGATTCCTCGCTGAGAAGACTGACAACTACTTCGCCAAGTTCAACGACGCAGGCGGCTTGGCCAGCGGGGCGCCGGTATTGCTCTCGGGAGTACAAATTGGCAGAGTTGAGAAGGTGCACCTGGACATCGACAACAAGGCGGTCGTCGAGTTAGCCATCAGGCATGGCCAACGGATCCCCAGATCGTCTGTCGCAACATTGCCCACCTCCTTCGTCTCGATCGGCGACAAGCAGGTGTTGATCCAACGACTGCTTCCTGGAGAGGGTTACTATGAGCCGAACAACGAGGGTGACCCCATCCCCGGAAAGCTTCTTGGGCCGCTTGAAGGGGTCGTCCCGGACACCACACAGACAATTAAGGAGCTCAACAAGACGCTGGTGGCGTTTCAGAACCTGCTTGGCGACGAGAAGCTCAAAGGAAGCCTGACTGGCCTGATGGACCAGAGCAAAGAGACAGCGGCCAAGTTTGGCGCGCTCGCCGGAAACCTCAACAGCATGTTGACCCAGAACCAAGGCAACGTCAACAAGATGCTTGCCTCGATGTCAGTGAGCATGGACAACTTGCAGGCCGTAAGCGCCAAGATCAAGCAGATCGCGACAGATGGGGAGCTCGAAGGCAAGACCAAAGAACTGATGGCCAGCTTGAGCGAAGCGGCGGCGAACGGCAACAAGCTCGTTGAGGACTTGCGATCCTATACGAACGACCCCCAACTGAAGGACAACCTAAAGGCCACGATGGCCAACTTCAAGGAGATGAGCGAGAGTGGGACGCGCATCGCCAAGGACGCCGAGACCATGGCCAAGAATGGAGCCACCATTAGCGGGAGCGGAATTGAGATCGCCGAAAAGACGAACACGCTTCTCGACAAGGCGAACAAACTTGCGACGAACATCGACGAGCTTGTGACCAAGTTCAAGGACACGGTCGACAAGATCAAATTGCCCGGGGTCGGGGCGAAGCTCCCCCAGATCGGGCTGGAAGCCGGAGTCGTCCGCCAGACGGATCCGGAGCACAACCGCTTGGACGTAAACGCGATCGTGCCTGTCGGCAAAGACGCGATAAGGTTCGGCCTTTACGACGCCTTCGAGTCGAACAAGATCAACCTGCAGTTCCAGAACAACTTGAACCCCCGTATGGACCTTCGGTACGGGGTCTACGCCAGCAAGCCTGGCATTGGGGTAGATTACGCGTTCGCGCCGAACGCGTGGCTTACGTCTGACGTCTTCGGCCTGAACGACACCCAGTTCGACATGCGGCTCAAACTAGGCTTCGGCCCTGGGCTCCTCGGTTGGATCGGTGTCGAGCGCATTTTCGAGCGCAATTCGCCGACCATAGGGATCGGCATCAAAAGATAGGTTTTAAGAAGGGTCGAGATGAAAGTCATCCTGAAACAAGCGGTGCCCAAGCTGGGCAAAGAGGGCCAGGTCGTCAACGTCAAGGACGGCTACGCCCGCAACTTTCTCTTTCCCCACGGGATGGCCGTGGTTGCCGACAAGACGCAAGTCGAAGTCTTGGCCCGGCGAAACGCCAAGATCGCCGCGGCCCTGGCTGACACCAAAGCAGCTGCCGAAGCCACAAAGACCAAGATCGACGGCAAAGTCGTCAAGATCGGCCAAAAGGTCGGGCGCGACGGGACGCGGCTCTTTGGAGCGGTGACGTCGCAAGATGTCGCGGACGCCGTGAAGCAACAACTAGGTGTCGAGGTCGAAAAGAAGGCGGTCTTGCTCGTCCAGCCGATCCGACGCCTTGGCAAGCACGATGTGGAGCTAGACATCCACAGGCAGGTCGTGATGCACATCCAGGTGAACGTCTTCGACATCGAGCACCCGGAGACCGCGGACGAACCAGAGCCCGAGGTCGTTTCCGAAGCTCTGCCCGAGATGGCCGAAGAGGAACCCGATCAGGAACCTGCGACGGCGGACGCCTAGGCCAACGGTCTTTAGGGCTTCAAGTTGAAGACCACCGGAGCGTGGTCGGACGCCTTTTCACGAGCGCGCATGTCCTTGTCGACCCAGCAACCGCCAGTGGCGGCAAGCAGGGGCTCGGTGACGTAGACGTGGTCGATCCGCCAGCCTAAGTTGCGCTCGTAGCTCATGGGGATGCGAAAGTCCCAAAACGTGTAGTAGCCAGGGTCGTCGCCCTGCAGACGGAAGACGTCCGTCCAACCCCACTCCTTGATCTTGGCCAACCGTGCGAACTCTTCGGGGTGGTGGCCGACATGCCCCAGGAGCCGGGACGACTCGTACACGTCGGCCGGAGTCGGCGCGATGTTCATGTCACCCAGCCAGACCACCTTGTCAGTCGGCTTGGCGATCCCGTTGACAAAGCTGTTGAAGGCGTCCAGCCAGCCGAGCTTGTACTCCCACTTGTCGGTCCCCACCTCAGTGCCGTTTGGGACATAGGTGTTGATGACCAAAATGTCTTCGAACACGGCCCGGACGACCCGGCAGTCGCCATCGAATCCCCTGGCGTAGCCCACCTCGAACCCCTCGATCGGCTTCTTGCTCAGGAATGCGACGCCGTTATACGACTTCTGACCCGAGATGGCGACGTGGTATCCGGCGGCTTCCAGGTCAGCCACCGGAAACTTTTCGTCCTCCACCTTGGTCTCTTGGAGCGCGACCACGTCTGGGTCTGCCTCGGGAAGCCATTCCAACAAGCGCGGCAACCGGGCTCGGATGGAGTTGACGTTGAAGGTCGCGAGGCGCATGACCCCATTGTGCACGGCGATGGCCCACAATGGCTTGGTGCAGGGTCGGGTGGTCGTGGTTGGTGCGGGCGCGGCGGGGATCATCGCCGCCTGGAGGGCGTGTTCGCTCGGCGCAAAAGTGACGCTCTTGGAGAAGACCCCACGCCTTGGGACAAAGATCCTCATCTCAGGCGGCGGCAAATGCAACGTCACCCACGACGGCCCGGTGGAGTCGGTACTCCGCGCATTTCGCAGTAAGGAAGCGGCCTTCTTACGGCCCTCGTTTTACCGATGGCCCCCCAGCGGGATCATCAGGCTCTTGGGGGACGGCGGCCTCACCCTGTACACACGCCCAGACGGTCGGATGTTTCCAGTAGACAAGGACGCGAAGGATGTGGTGGCCTGCCTTGCGACCCTGTTGGACGGTGTCGACGTCCGCCTCTCCTGCCCCGTTCACTCCGTCGTCGCAGACCATGATGGTGTCTCTCGAGTGATGACACAAACGGGGGCAATCGAGACCCGGCACGTCGTCCTGTGTGTCGGTGGGAGCAGCTATCCCAAGAGCGGCACGACGGGCGACGGGTACGCCTGGGCTGAGAGCCTTGGGCACAGGGTCGCCCCGGTCCGCGCCGCCCTCGCGCCCGTCGAGTTGGCGGGAGTCACAGGCGACCCGAGGGCAGGGGTGGCGATAAGGGACGTCGTCTTGCGGGCGCGTCAAGGGACGAAGGTGATCGACAAATGGCGGGGTGACGTCTTGTTCACCCATCGAGGGCTGTCCGGCCCTACGGTGTTGGCGATCACAAGGACGATCGCAGAAAGGTGGGAACAGGGACGGGTCTCGTTAGAGTCCGACCTGGCGCCGGACACCTCCTTTGAGGAGTTGCAAGCAGACCTCATGCGATGGAAAGCCGACTTCCCTTCCCGCAAGGTCGGAAAGGTACTGGAAGAGTTTGTCCCCGAGCGGCTTGTCAACGGCCTCTTGCAATCCGCCGGGATAGAACCGACCGCGACAGGCCAGACACTGGGCAAGAAGGACGCGAACCGGCTTGTGGCGGTCTTGAAAGGCTGGCCATTGGGCGAGGTCTCAAGGGTGCCCTTAGAGGCAGGGGAATGCGTAGCCGGTGGAGTCGCTCTAGATGAAGTCGACCCGCGCTCCATGCGTTCATGCAAAGTCTCAGGGCTCTATTTGGCTGGAGAGATTCTGGACGTCGCCGGACCGGTAGGTGGATACAACCTCCAAGCGGCTTGGTCGACGGGCTATGTCGCCGGTGATGCAGCCGCACAAGACTGGTCTGCTACTTCTTGAAGATGTCTTTGAAGAACGCCATCATCTCGTACCATGATTTGTGGTCGGCGGCCTCGTTGTAGGCCACCCCGCGTGAAGGGTCGTTGCCTGCCAAGGGTTGGGTGAACGAGTGCACGGCACCGGGGTAGTAGATGATCTTGTAGCCAACGTGGTGGCTCTTGAACTCGTTCTCCATCGCCGCGATGTTGGCAGGTGAAGATGAGTGGTCGTCCGCGCCGTGGAGCACTAGCACCTTGCCCTTGATCTTTGCGCCGTCGGCCGGGTTGGTGCTGTCCAAGCCGCCGTGGAAACTGATTACCCCCTTCACGGGCGCTCCTGTCCGAGCGAGTTCCAGGGCGCCGGTACCGCCAAAGCAGTAGCCGATACAGGCTGTGCGGGCCGAGTCGACATGTGGTTGCTTCAGCATCGCGTGGTAGGCCGCCAGCAACCGCTCTCGGAAAAGGGCGCGGTCGGCATTCCGGTACTTGCCCGCCAGTTGGCCGGCCTGCACGCCGTTGATTCCGGCCCGAACTCCCTTGCCGTAAATGTCCGCACAGAAGGCGACGTAGCCGAGGCCGGCAAGTTGGCGCGCCCGTCCCTTCTCGTAGTCGCTAAGACCTGTCCATTGGTGGACGATCAGCACGGCCGGTGTTCCTGACTTGAGGCCCTCTGGATAGGCGACATACCCTTCGCAAGTAAGATCCCCATCCTTGTAGTCGACGTCTTTGGCGATGATCTTGGGTGCCATGGTGGCCACAGTGAGCGCTAGCAAGCCGAGCATACGCCTATTCTAATGCGAAATTTGGAGAAATTTCCCGCCTCAGCCGCTGGACTAATCGGATGCCCATGCGGCAGAAAGCCATTTTCAGGTCTAAGGATCGCCCCCGTAAAGTTGCTTGGTTTGGCTCGTAATTGACCTAAATTTTCGATCAGGGACGTCAATGGCAACAACCTTGAAGTGTAAGATCAAGTCGTCATGAAGAAGTCTCTTGCCGTCCTCGCACTGGCCGTTGTCGCCGCCCTTTCCCAGGCCGCGATCAACCTGAACATTGACAACCCCGACCAGTCGGTCAACCTGCCGACGTCGGGAACCGTGACCCTCACCTTCACCGGGACGATCACTTGCAGCTCTGACTGGAAACCCGATGGCAACTCATTCGCCGCATATCCCGCTCTGCAAAACTCTTCGACCAACTTGGCGACGACAGCGTTTGACGGCGCGTATCTGACCTACATTGGAACTGCGAACTACGGTGACGACTACTCGGGCAATCTGTTCACGGTCACTGTTGCCTCCACGGATGCCCCCGGTTACTATGGCTTCCTCGTGAACAGCAACGACGCCGCCTATATGTCGGTTGAAGGGGTTCACACTTCGGGCAATAAGTTCAACGACAGCGAGAGTTTCTCTGTGACCGTGAACGCGGTTCCTGAACCCGCTTCGATGGGCGTCCTCGGCCTCGGAGTCGCCGCCCTCCTTCGCCGCCGCCGCAAGTAAGGCAGCGGTCGCCGACAGCAAGAAACTCTAATGGCCCGCACACCTAGGTGTGCGGGCCATCGTTTGTTTGTGACTGCATGGGTGCGGGGCCAAGGGCTCCTTACTTCACCTTCACCAAGGTTGCTCCGTGCCGTGGAACGGTGACCGAGTACGATCCCCGGAAGGCGCCGACATCCTTGTTCGTCCACATGTCGTGGATCAGGCGTCGACCCTTAAGTTTCAGGTCGGCAAAGTTGAAGGTGACCTTGGCGGCTTCTTCCCCTCTGTTGAACAGGCCGACCGCGTAGCTCCCGTCGCTCAGCGGGCGGGCCCAGACTTCGGACGTACCGACCTTGGAGATGTGGCGGGCAGGCTTGCCGAGCTCGTCTTGGTCGACTTCGATCACGTCGTGGTTTGTGAGGAGGTCCAGGGTGAAGCGGTCGATCTGGGTGAGGTCGCAACCAATCAGAAGTGGCGCCGCTTGCAAAGCCCACATGGTGATGTGGGTGATCTGTTCATTCGGTGTCAGCTTGGTCGGATGGAGGTTCTCGCCCCACCCCAACTTGCCGACGACCAACATGTCTGGATCGTTCCAATGTCCGGGGCCGCCGCCCACAGCCCACTTGTCGCCCTGGAAGGCGATGTCGCTCATGCTACGCCAAGTGTCGGTGATGTCGCCCGTGCAACGCCAACAGTTGCCACCGACGCCTGCACCCCAGTTCCACACGTCGCCCATGCCGTACTGGCAGAGCGAGTACACGATGTCCCGCCCGCTTGCCTTGAGCTTCTCATACATCAGGGCATACGGCTTCTTGAGGGCGGCTAGATCTGGATTTGGAGCGATCTGGCCGTAGGAGCACCAGTCGTACTTCAGATAGTCGACGCCCCATTTGGCGTACGTGTCGGCGTCCTGCTTTTCGAACTGATAGCTCGCGGTGAACCCCGCGCAGGTCTTGGGGCCCGGCGATGAATAGATGCCGAGCCTTAGACCGAGCCCATGGACCTGGTCGGCGAGTTTGGCCATGTCCGGAAACTTCTCGTTCGTCTGGATGATGCCGTCGCCACCCCGCTGGCCCTCCCACGTGTCGTCGATGTTCACGTATTGGTAACCGTAGGCCGCCAGCCCGGTGGAGACGAACGATTTGGCCGCGTCCAAGACGCGCTCCTGGTTCACCGCGCCTGCCCACACGTTCCACGAGTTCCAACCCATAGGCGGTGTGAGCGCAAGGATGCCGCGACTGTCGATGTGGATGGTGCGCCTTGAGCGCCCGCCGGGCCCGGATACGGTCACCCGGACGGCGGTTCGGGCGGCCTTGGCGACGACGCCGCGGATGACGCCGGTGTTCGAGTCAAGCTTCAGGCCAGCGGGCAGGTTCTCGGCGCGGAACTTGAGAGGGGCTTTGCCAGTCGCCGGCACACGGAAGATGAAGTCGTGCCCGGCTGTGCATCCGACCACGTGGGGGCCGTGGATCTGGGTCTTGTCGCCGAAGCCGTGGGCGATGACGGGCAGAGGCTCCGGAGGTGGCCTGAACGCCTTGACCGCCTTCTCGTTGCCGTCTGTGACTTGGACCACAGGATCAAGCCAATCCGCGTGGTCGTAGTCGATGCCGTCGCCAGCGGAGTCGACGACGAGGACAAGACGCTTTGCACCGGTCAAGTCAGCGGTCACCGGGATCGGCGAGTCACCTTTGTGGAGGACCTTGGTCGAAGCCTTTCGCTTGCCATCCACCCAGACCTCGAAGGAGATTGTCCCGGATTGCGAGACCTCGTCATCCAAGCCGCAAAGTGCCGAGAACGACTCGGCTTTCCCGCCGAGATCGATAATGAACCGGCTGGCGGCGTGCGTTCCGATCCCTCTCAGGTACTTCACCCCTGCCACGCTCAGGGTATGGCCGTCCACCGACTTGTCACGTTGGGGGTCACCCCACTCCTGGGTGATCTGGCTGATATCCAGCGACTCCAGGTGGACTTCGCTGGATCGAGGCGCGGTGAGCAAGAACAGGCTGAACATGAGGTTGGCTCACGTCTAGTCTGACCTAATCGCAACCTCAAATGTGTGGCCGGGTTGAACGGATCTGACGCCCCTACCAGGGCCCTATGGCCCTACTCTGCCTCCTCACCCGATGGCCCGCCGTACCGATGTCAAAGGCCGGGAGGCCGGCCCTTCTCAGGAGGTAACGACAGATGACCACGATCGGCGATGTCTTGATGGTTTTCGGCGGTGTCCTAGCAGCGGCGGGCTCCGCATGGGCAGCAATGGTGTTGGCCGCCCTTCTCTTCCCCACCCGGATGGCGGCGGCCGCCAATGAGTTAGAGGGCCACGCCTCCCGAGCGGCTCTCGGGGGTGTCCTCGTCACCTTTCTCAGCGTCGCCGTGTCACTCGTCCTCATCGGCAGCCCGGTTCCGCTACTCAAAGTTGGCGGCCTGTTGTTGCTCGGCGCCTACCTAGCCGTGGCGCTGGTCGGTTGCAGCGGATTGGTGCGACTGACCGCACAGCGCGTCAAAGGGACGGGCGGGCCAGAGGCGGCGTTCGCCGGTTACCTGCGCGGTGGCGCGTTGGTCGTCGGCGCATGCGCGTTCCCTCTCATCGGCTGGATCGTGACCGCCCCAGTCGTCTTGATCCTTGGGTCCGGCGCCGGTTTCCGGGCTTTCCTCAGGGTCAAGGCTCCAGAACCGTTCGGTGCGGAGGCATGAACGTTTCGCGACGGCAGGCTTTGGGAGTCCTCGGCGGAGCGACCCTCGCCCTCGCCGGTTGCGACCCGATGGCCCGCGGTTACCGGGTGCTGACACGCCAGGCGCCCCAACCGCCCCGACCGGGACAAGAGCAGGACGCCAGGTTCCTCAACCGGTTCGGCTTCGGCCCAAGACCGGGGGATGTGGCCGCGATCGGAGCCAAGGGTCGTGACAAATGGCTCGAAGAGCAGCTCGACCCGACCAACGACGAACCGATCGACCTTCAACTGATGGTGAGGCGGCTGGATATCGAGCAGCTTGGCCCGTGGGATCTGAGGGACTGGCCCCGTGAGGCGGTCATCTCCCAATTGAAGCAGAAGGCGATCTTGATGGCCACTTACTCGCCTTGGCAGTTGCGCGAGCGGATGGTCGATTTCTGGACCAACCACTTCAACATCTACGCGGGAAAGGGACTGTCGGCGTACCGCAAACCATACGACGAGCGGTCCGTCGTCCGCGCCCATGCCCTAGGCAAGTTCCCAGACATGGTGCGGGCAAGCGCCCACTCGACGGCGATGCTGGTCTTCCTGGACAACCAGAACAGCACGGCCGCGCACCCGAACGAGAACTACGCGCGCGAACTGATGGAGCTCCACACCTTGGGAGTCCACGGAGGCTACACGCAAAAGGACGTCATGGAGGTCGCAAGGTGTCTGACAGGATGGGACGAGGAGCGTGGATTCATGAGGAAGAAAGGCGCGTTTGTCTTTCGGCCCGAGCTACACGACACTGGCGAAAAGGTCGTCCTCGGCCATGTCATCCCTGCCGGTGGGGGCGAGTCCGACGGGGACACCGTCCTGGACATTGTTTGCAAGCATCCGGCGACCTCGAAGCATATCGCGTCAAAGCTGTGCCGGTTCTTTCTCGGTGACGACGGACATTTGGTCGAAGACTCAGTGGCGGCAATCTACCGTGAGACGGGCGGCGACATCCCTGCCATGGTGCGTGCCATCGCGTCCCACCCGCTGGCGCTTGAGGGCAAGCCGACGGTGAAGCGACCGTTCGACTTCACCGTGTCCGCACTCAGGGCGCTCGACGCCCAAACGGACGGTGGCGGCGCGGTGCAGAAGCATCTGTCGGACATGGGCCAACCGCTTTACGAATGGCCGATGCCGGACGGCTTTCCCGACCAGACGAAGGCCTGGACGGGCTCCCTGCTCGCGCGGTGGAATTTCGCCTTTGACCTGGTCGACAACAAGGTCGACCGCACGTCGGTCGACCTGGCCGCCTTGTCCAAGCAGTCGGGCCTTGACCCGGCGGGTTGCGTGTTCGGCCTGGCGGCTGGGTCACCGCTCTTGAAAGATGTGCGGGAGGCGATCGGGGGACTGACGACAAAGGAGGCGGTGGCCGTGGCCCTAGCGGCACCGGAGTTCCAATGGCGTTGAGAAGTTGTTGGCCAGACCAAGTGTTCGGCATGGCGACGCCTTGCCGGGTCGAACAGAACCGTCGGACGTTCACTTCAGGAGATTCAAGATGATTAGAGACTGGTGCAGTTGTGACGGAGAAGGTGGGCTGGGCTCGCGAGTTGTGTCGGCTCGCCAGCAGGACTGGACAAGGCGGGCGGTCGTCGGCGCGGGGCTGACCTGGTTGGCGACCCGCTCGGCCCTTGCTCAGGCGACATTTGCCAGCGACAAGACCAACCGTAACGTGGTCGTCGTGGTGTTCCTGCGCGGAGGATCGGACGGTCTGCACACGGTGACGCCTTACTTCGAAGACTGGTATTACCGGGCACGTCCGGCCCTCGCGACCCGTGCGCCCAACGACCGGCGCGGCGGCCCGAGGTGCGTCGATCTGGACGGGCGGTTCGGCCTGCACCCCAGGATGGCGCCCATGGAGGCGGCCTGGAAGGATGGCGAACTGGCAATCGTCCACGCCATCGGGTCGGGCGACACGACCCACTCGCACTTTGAGGCGATGGCGACCATGGAACGGGGTCTCGTGAACCAATCAGGCTTGGCGTCGGGTGGTTGGCTCGCCCGGCATCTCGATGCCCAGGGCGGGGCCTCTACTCCGCTCCGAGCGGTGGCTTGGGGCTACACCATGCCCGAGTCTCTCAGCGGCGCGACAGACACCACGTTGGTGGAGACCCTGTCCCAGTTCCGCCTGCGGACTCCCGAAGGTAAGGCCAAGGCAAGGCTGACCTCACTCTATGACACCGGAAGCGACCGACTGGCCGAAGCGGGCGCCCGGACGCTGAAGGTGTTGAAGACCCTTGAGAAGCTCGACCCCAAGGACTACAAGCCAGCAAACGGTGCGGTCTATCCAGACACACCGACCGGTCGGGCGATGCGGGAGGTCGCGTTCTTGACCCGCCAAAACGTCGGGCTTGAAGTCGCCTGCCTCGACTCTGGGGGCTGGGACAGCCACGTCAACCAGGCGTATCTGGACGAACAGATGGGGGATCTGGCCAAGACCCTCGCCGCGGTGCGCCAAGACCTTGGCAGGGAGATGGCGCGGGTGACCGTCATCGTCCAAAGCGAGTTCGGCAGGCGCATCGAGGAAAACAGCGGCCTTGGCACCGACCACGGCGCCGGTGGCGTGCTCTTCGCCATGGGCGGCGGCGTAAGGGGCGGCAAGGTCTACGGCGACTGGCCAGGTCTCGCACCCGAGCAACGGGCCACACCAGGTGACTTGAAGATCACGACCGACTACAGGACGGTTTTGGCCGAACTGCTTGAAAAGCGGGTCAAGGACGCCAGGTCGGACAAGGTGTTCCCAGGCCTGGCCCCGTCTCGGGTTGGGATCTTCAGTGGATAAGGCCGTGCTACTTCGTAGCACCGCCGATCCCGGTCGTTTGCCAAATGCGGGTAAACCCGGGCAGATGCCGACTGCGAACGACCCGACCACGCGCTTTACTGGGCGGGCAGCTATCTACCAAGCCAGTCGGCCAGGCTACCCAAGTGAGATCATCCCGTTTCTCGCCGAACACGCCGGCCTAGGACACCGGACCAGAGTGTTGGACCTCGGCACCGGCACCGGCAAGTTCGCCGCGCTGCTACTGGAGTCCGGCGCCGAGGTAACCGGACTAGAACCCAACAACGACATGAGGAACCAGGCGGTTAAATCGCTTTCAGACCAGCCGTTGTTCCACGCGATGGCGATGCGGGCCGAATCTACGATCCTGCCGGACGCCTCGTACGACCTCGCGACCGCTGCCCAAGCCTATCACTGGTTCGACGAAGAGGCCGTGGCCAAGGAGATCGTGAGGGTGGTCCGCCCGCCCCATCTGCTCTTCGCCGTATGGAACGAACGTGAGGCTGGCTCCGACTTCAACAAGACATACGACTCAATCCTGAATAAGCACGGCGACTCAGAAAGCAGGTCGATCCGCAACCAACACAGCTTTCCCTCCATCTTGCGTGCGGAGTCCATCGTAGAGTTCCACGGCTCCTATGTCCAGGAGCTGGACTTGCAGGGCCTCATCCAGCGAGCGGAATCAAACTCAGGATTTGCCCTCGGCTCGGAGGAAGCAAGGAACGAATTGACCGAGTTGTTCGACGCCCACCAAAACGACGGATTGGTCGCAATGCGGTACAGGACGGTGGGGTGGCTCGGTGAAGTCAGTGTCGGGTAGCCCTTACGCGCCAGACCGACCGGCCTGGGAGCGTGATTCAAGTTCGGCAAGCGTCACGTCGTCGGTCCAATCGACCCGCACTGGTGTGATCGCCACATAACCGGCGGCCACTGCGGCGACGTCGGTGTCCTGTTCGGTCGGGCGGAGCATCGTCGCCCCTCCCTGCCAAAAGTAGGGCCTTCCCCAGGGGTCGAGGCGTTCTTCCACCCGGTCGTCCCAGATCCGTTTGCCCATGCGGACGAACCGGTGGCCGTTCAGACCATCCAGGCTCATCGCGGGGACGTTGATATTGAGAAACGTCCCCTCGGGCAGTTCGAGGCCCGTGGCAAGGGCCCAGTTCTCGCGCAGCCAAGCCATCCCCGTCTCGTAGTGGAGGGGCGCCCCCTCGGAGGTAGCCACCATGCTGAGGCTGACCGAGCGTATGCCATTGATCACCCCCTCCATCGCACCGGCCACCGTACCGGAGTAAGTCGTGTCGAACCCGAGGTTCGGGCCCGCGTTGAACCCGCTCATGACCAAGTCGCACCCGTCCGGCCAGCAGAGAGTGAGGGCGACGTTCACACAATCCACAGGCAGCCCGTTGACGACGAGCGCTTCCATGCCGTCAAGGTCACAGGGCGTAACCCGTAATGGGTCGCGCATCGTCATGGCATGCCCACAGGCGCTGCGCTCCCTGTCGGGCGCGACGACCTTCACCTCACCAAACTCCCGGGCGACTTGGGCCAGGGCACGAAGGCCCGGCGCACCGATCCCGTCGTCGTTGGTGAGGATGATGCGCATCCCCGTATGCTACCGCTGGGACAGAATGTAGCGATGGACAGGATCGAGGTCGTCGGCGCCGCGTTCCTGCTCCTGACGGCTCTGAGTATCCTTTGGGCGGGCAACAAGTGGTTCGTGGTGGTGGCGGGCGGTGCCGGTCTCATCGCTATATTGACGACCTTGGCCCCCTTCCCCACTCTTGGAGCTGTGGCCCTTGCCGTCGTGTGGTCGGCGGCCCTGACCTGGTGGTACAGAAAGGAGGACGGCCGCGCATGGAAGTGGCTGGCTTTCGCGGCCTTTTTTGCCGCATTGATCGGCGGGATCAGCAACTCAGCTGGCTCGCTCGGCAATTTCCCCGAGTTGGTCCAGGCTTGGTTTCATGTCTCGCATCACCAGGCCCTCGCCATCGTCGTCGCTCTACGGAAGACGGCGCATTTCACCGCGTATGGCGTCGCGGCGCTCGCTGTGCATCAGTGGGGGAAGGCGGTCGGGTTCCAAGGTCTCTGGCGTGGACTCGCGTTCGCGGTTTTGCTTTCCTCTTTCGACGAGTTCCGTCAGACAATGTCCGCCTCGCGTGAGGGCTCGGTGCGTGACGTCCTACTGGATGTCGCCGGGGCCCTCACATTTGTCGGCGCGGCCTGGCTGATATCGAGGTATCGCGATGGATCAACCACGACCTGACCGTCTGATCGTCGTCGCTCCCCATTTGGTGGCGGGCGAGGGTCGCGAGCAGTTCCTTTCACCCTTGCCGGTCGCTATGCGACGGATGGCGGAGTCTTCCCCGGTGTTCCGGCTCGCTCCTATGGGGCGGCAGACGACTCCAGAAGCGGCGTTCTTGGGAATCCCTCCGGATGTCGTCAAGCTGGCTCCCGGGCCCCTGACGGTGGCGGCCCTTCGCCAAGACCCGCCCTCCGACAGTGTGCAGTTCCACGTCTCGCTGATGTCTCTAGACGAAGGAGCTGCCGCTCGCAGCCTCTCTACGATCTCTCCCCAAGACTTGGCGTCGATCTTAGCGGAAGCCAAGCGCCTCGACACGTCGCGGCTCACGTTTCTTGCGGGTGAAGGGGCCGATCACGCCTTGGTATGGGAAAGCGGTTCATTGGACATCGGTGTTGTCACAGCGGCCGATCTGGAAGGCCGCTTTCTCCATGAATGCCTGCCCGAAGGCGACGGCGAACTTCTCCTCCGGAGATTCATTGACGATTCGGTGAACCTCTTGGACAACCTTGAGGTCAACCGCCGCCGTGAAGGCGAGGGGCTGCCCAAGTTGAACCTCCTGTGGCCGTGGGGACAAGGATTCCGCACTGCTGTCCCCAACCTTGCTCTCCGGCGAGGGGAAGTGGCGACCGTCCACTCGCCCAGCATGCGGCTGGACGGGTTGACCCGCCTCGCCGGGTATCGCCACGAGAACCGGCGCGGGTATTTGCAGGGAATGTTCGCTTCGGAGGCGGCGATGACGTCGGTACGGCCCGACGGAGCGACCCATGTCGTCGTGATCCCGGGGTTTGGTGAGGTGCAGCGCCATGGCCGGGTCGACGAGGGAGCATGGGCCTTGGACACGGTCTCCCGAACCCTTCTCGAAGGCTGGGCTGGTGGCATCGAACACCCCACCGAGGTCCTCCTTCTTGCACCGGGTGGAGTCGTTGACGAAGCCACCGCACCAGAGGCGGCATCGGCGGAAGGGCTCGGGTTCCATTACCGCTCTTGGGCGGCGGACGAGGCCGTCTATCCGTTTGACCCGCGCGTCTTCGACGACGCGCGGGTCCCGGTTCGACACGTCTGGGAGGCCGTCCGGAGCATCATGGAAGGGTGAACTCCACCGCGATCCACCGGTTCGTCGAGGAATGTCGGGAGGGTAGGAACCCTGCACTTGTGGCGAGGGTCCCAAGCGGGTGGGTCGTGATGGGCGCGACCCAGATCCTTCCAGGCTATTGTCTGCTCTACCCTGACCCTGTCGTTCCTCACCTGAACGCCTTGGATGAGGACGGGCGGGCGCAGTTCCTTCACGACATGGCCCGTGTCGGAGACGCCTTGCTTGCGACGACTGCGGCAGTCCGCGTCAACTATGAGATGCTCGGCAACCTGGAACCTGCCCTTCACGCCCACATCGTCCCTCGCTACGCTGACGAACCTGACGCCTTGCGGACGAAGCCGGTCTGGTCTTACGATTGGACGACGGCACGCGGCTATGACCCGGAGACGGACGGCCCGCTTAGGGACGCCCTTGCCGACTGGTTGCAACGTGGTGGCTTTAGCCTCTAGCGTTGTCGCACAGATGCTCGAGAGCGCGCTCAAGCGACTCGGCAAGAGTCGAGGGAGTCGGACCAGGTGACCAGGTGGCGGCCGGCGCGCCGTTGAAGACCAAGCCAGGATCGACCAGCGGCGGAGCGGCAGGGGCGGACGCTTGGACCAGCACGGCGGTCTCAGTCAGTCTGAGCCCACAGCCGCACACTTTTACCCCTTGGGGACTCACGATGTCGTTCGCAGCGACATGGGCGAAACAGTCCGCCACGCGACCCGTCGAGCGGACAAAGGGTGTGTCTTCGGCTAAGGACGCGGGCACGCCACATTCGTTGAGCGCGACCACCAAAGGCCTCACGACCGCACGGTACACGTCACGAAGCCGACGGGTGCCCTCCGGAAGGCCGAGCCGACTGAGCGGAACTGCCATCCCGACGGTGACGTCGTGTCCGTGGAGCACCGACTTACCGCCCGTCGGACGGGTGACGAACGGGACACCGCAGCTCGACACCAGGGCCACGTCGGGTCTTTGAAAGCGACCGAGTGTGACCCACGGCCCGCACCAAGAATAGACGCGGACCGCGACCGACCCGGACTCCGCCGATTCCAACAAGGCACAGTCTCGAGCCATGTTTGTCGGCCCGTCGGCCGGGGGGTCGAGCCGCACCAGGTTCATCGGAACCGTCGGTAGAGCTCGATCAGATAATGCGGATGAGGCGGCACAGACTGGCGGAAGGCGGTCGAGACGTCCCAAAAGGCCAGACCGAGGATCTGATCGTCGACGATCGTGGATCTGGCAACGACGGCCCCGGCGAAACCTGGGATCACGCTGACCTCACGGAAGTTGTCGGTGAGCTTTGAGATCCATTCCGGCCCGTAGCCGGGATCCATGGCCCGGAGGCTGATACTCAACAACGCCTGTTGGTGAGCGGAATCCTCGTTGGTTTTGCCAGACCACTCAGGGATGAAGTGCTGTACGTCCGGTGTCGTCACGAGCTTTATGGAAGCCTCTTCCACCACGCGCGAGCGCATCATGTGCTCACCCAGCCTCTCGTACACTTCCACGGACGGGATGGTGACAAGTTGGAGGAACCTATGGTCGTCTTCTTCGTGGCGCCAAAGGCTGGTCTGGATCGCCGGGTCGACCTTCTTGACCTCGGCCTGGATACCAAGGTAGGTCGGCTCGACCTCGACCAGCGCGCCTTGTGCGACTGCTATACGAGTGATCCCGATGACCCCTTTCATGGCGACCTGCTTATACCTTGCAGGGCTCCGTCTCTGGCGTCCAACGGACGTCGAGGTTTTTCACCGCCGCCGCCTCGTCGAGCCGACCGACGACCTGGGTGACCGGCGCGTCGTGGAGGAGCGCCGGATCGACCTTCGCTTCCTCACAAATCGCGATCAAGGCATCGCAAAAGGCGTCGAGGGTCTCCTTGGTCTCGGTCTCGGTGGGCTCGATCATGAAAGCTTCCGGGACGATGAGCGGAAAGTAGTTGGTCGCCGGATGAAAGCCATAGTCGATCAGGCGTTTGCTCATGTCCAAGGCACGTACCCCCAACTTCTTGTACGGCGCGGCGGTGAGGACGCACTCGTGCATGCAGGGCCGGTCATGGGCGGGCGGAATGTGGTCCTTCAGGCGGGCCTGGACGTAGTTGGCGTTGAGCACCGCGTAACGGCTGATGTCGCGGAGACCTTCCTTCCCGTAAGCCAACAAGTAAGTCAGAGCCCGGACGGCCATCAGAAACTGGCCGTGGAAACCGCTGACCCGGCCGACGCTGAGCGGGCGGTCATGGTCGTAAGCAGCCGCTCCGTCGACGCGCTTGAGGACGGGGCCCGGCAAGAACGGCTCGAGGTGCTTGGCGAAGCCGATCGCGCCGCATCCAGGGCCGCCACCGCCGTGAGGCGTGCTGAAGGTCTTGTGCAGGTTCAGGTGCATGCAGTCGAAACCATGGTCCGCCGGGCGGGTCGTGCCTACCATGGCGTTCATGTTGGCCCCGTCACAGAAGACTTGGCCGCCCGCCTCGTGGACGAGGCGGCAGATCTCGGCGATCTGGGGCTCGAACAGCCCCAGGGTCGAGGGGTTCGTGACCATGAACGCGGCGACATCGTCGCCAAGGCCCGCTTTGAGTGATTCGATGTCGCAGTTGCCCTCCGGGTCGGTGGCGACAGACTTCACGTCGTAGCCACATCGGGCGGCGCTCGCCGGATTGGTGCCGTGGGCACTGTCCGGGATCAAGACGATGTGCCGCTGCCGACCCTCTCCACGGGCTTCGTGATAGGCCTTGATGAGCATCAGGCAGGTCATCTCGCCGTGGGCGCCGGCCACCGGTTGCATGGACACCTCATGGAACCCGGTGATCTCCACCAAGAAGTCGTTGACCTGTCGGATGACCTCCAAGTTGCCCGGCACAGTTGCGAGCGGCTGCATCGGATGGGTCGCGGCAAACCCGGACAACGACGCCGTCTTCTCGTTGATGCGCGGGTTGTATTTCATCGTGCACGAGCCCAGCGGGTAGAAGCCGGTCTCGATGCCGTAGTTTATGTGGCTGAGGTTGACAAAGTGACGCATCACGTCGAGCTCGGCGACCTCCGGCCAAGCGACACCCTCTCGGGTCTCACCCACGGCGTCATACAGATCAACGCTCGGGGTGTCGGCGTGCGGCAGATTGCAACCGATCCGGCCGGGGACGCTCTTTTCAAAGATGAGCTTGGGTTGGGGGACAAGTTTGGTGGGCATCAGTTCATCCGGCCAGCGCTTTGGCCAACTCCAGGGCGTATCGGTCGATCTCGGCCTTCGTCCGGGTCTCGGTGACGGCGACGAGCAGGTCGTTGTCCATGCCGTTGTAGTAGGGCCCGAGAGGCAATCCGGCCAAGATGCCCTTTTCCAACAGCTTGTCGCGCACTTCCACGGCGGACTTAGGCAAGGACAGGACGAACTCGCCAAAGACCTTGTGGTCGTACTTGAGTTTGCCGCCGTGCGCGGTCAGGGCGTGGATCGCATATTGGGTGTTGCGGACGGTGTCCTCGGCCACGGACCGGATGCCGTTCTTCCCCACCGTAGTCATGTACACGGTCGCGGCAAGCGCCATGAGCGCCTCGTTCGTGCAGATGTTGCTGGTCGCTTTCTCCCGGCGGATGTCCTGCTCCCTGGTACGCAACGTCATCGTGAAGCCAGTGCGGCCCTTGGCGTCTGATGTGCGGCCGACGATCCGACCGGGGATCGAGCGCACATACTCCCTCTTGCAGGCGAAGAGGCCGGCAAGCGGGCCCCCGAACCCCATAGGGATGCCAAGAGGTTGGCCCTCTCCCACCACGATGTCGGCGCCTTGGCCGCCAGGCGTCGGCAGGAGGGCGGCGGCGGTCGGGTCGGCGACGACCACAAGCATCGCGCCGGCCTTGTCTGCCTCAGACCTAGCTTGCTTGAGGTCTTCGATCACTCCAAAGAAGTTCGGTGTTTGCACGATGACGCAGGCCGCTTGGTCCGACAGTCCACCGAAATCGTCCGTCTTTCCCTGGCCAACCGGCAATTCCACGACCTCCAGGCCGAGCGACCAACAGTAAGTCTCGAGCACCTGGCGGTAGTGCGGGTGCACGGCCTGGCTCACCGCGATTTTCGGGCGTTTGTTCAGGCTGTGTGTCATGACGGCGGCCTCGGCCATGGCGGTGGGGCCGTCGTACATGCTGGCGTTGGCGACATCCAAGCCGTAGAGCTCCGCCACCATGGTCTGGAACTCATAGATCGTCTGAAGATAACCCTGGCTGAGTTCGGGCTGGTACGGCGTGTAAGCGGTCAGATACTCGCCGCGCGAGATGACAGCGCCGACCGTGGACGGGACAAAGCGGTCGTAGATCCCGGCCCCGAGGAAGCAGACCGTCTTGGTCAAGTCGACGTTCCGTTCGCTCAGTTCCTTCAGGTGGGCGTACAGCTTGGACTCGTCCAGGGCGGATGGGACGTCGAGGTCACGTTTCAGACGAAGATCTTCGGGAATCTCACGGAAAAGTTCGTCTATCGAACCGACGCCGATTGTCGCCAGCATCGACCGGGTGTCCTCCTCAGTGTGAGGAATGTAAGGCATCTCTAGGGTTTGATTCTATCCGGGCACGTCCCGGGGGAAGGGTCTATCGATAGACCCAGATAGGAATTCAGTCATGCTTGTCCGACGTGGACAAAGACATGGTCACCGTGAATTGGGACTCAGGATTGCGGTTCTCGGCCGATGTGCCGAGCGGGGGCACGTTCGTGATGGACGAATTTCCCGACGAAGGGGCCGAGAGCAAGGGCCCCACGCCGTTCGAAGCCTTCCAGGCAGCCATCGCCGCATGCTCCGCATATGACGTCATGGTGGTGATGACCAAGAAGCGCCAGAAGGTGACCAGTTACCGGGTTGAGATCGACGGCGACCGGGGGCCCGAGGGCGTCTACCCACGCCCATTCACGGCCATACGGCTGAGACATATCATCGAGGGCGAAGGCATCGACGACGCGGCGGTGGCGCAGGCGGTGCGGCTCAGCGACGAAAAATACTGCTCGTGCCTGGCGACGGTCCGCGAGAGCCCGGCGATCCAATCCACGTACGAGGTCCACGAGGCCGCCAAGACCATCTGAGTACGCGCCCGACCCGCGGGCCCGGTGGTGGACGGGGCACAAGCCGTCACCGTTTGGAGGATCTCCGGACACCGCGGGGCGGACGTCTCCGGCGGGCGCGGGGCCGGTCCCTAACATGGCCAAGGGGGGCCTCCGCGCACCACCGAGGACGGGTCAGGCGGCGGCCAGCTGGCTGCCGAACAGGACGGTCACGGGCTCGGAGCCCGCGCTGACTTGGGTGTTGCGGTGCGCCTTCACCTGGTACGTGGCCGAGATGATCGCCGAGGGTACGTTGTTGTCGGTGAACTTCTTGGCGGCGACGGTGCCTACGCTCGTCCATTCCGTCGAGCCGTGAAGCTGCCGCCACACGCTGAAGTACTGCCCCTTGGCCAGCGTCCCCTTCCAGGAGAGGGTGACCGAGCCGTCGTTCTCCAGGAAGGCGCCGAGCGCGGTCGGGTTGGTCGGGGCACCGGCGGGCACGGGCACGGCGGGTGCGGGAATCTGGGCGAGGACGTAGACGTTAGGGTCTGCCGTCGTCTCGGCATAGGCCTTGATCGTGGCGATCAGGCCGGCGCCGTTCTGGGCCATCGCGTCTTCTGCGTTGTAAAAGGCGGCGGTGGCCGCCTTGCTCGCCTGGCGTGCGGAGAGCATCGCGTTGTACTTGGCGCGGGCCGTGGTGGTCAGCGCGGTCATCTCCAGGCATTGGGCGGGGGTCAGGCCGATGGCGGGCGGGTCGCCCGCGGAAGCCGACGTCCAGATCGGGTCGTGCGCCTCGAAGAACTCGACGCGCTCTATTCGTGAATCGGGGAGAATGGGCATGGTCTTGCTTTTCCTCTGCGCCTGGGCCGTCGCCCACCGGACGCCTGTCCCAATGGTCGGGCGGTCGGCCGCGTCCTTGTAGGGTTTATGTCGAATCTCTGCCGTTTTGGCTTCGCGGTCAACTTTTGACCAGGCGTGGTCAGCTCTTGACCAGGCGTGGTCAACTCTTGACCAGGCGTGGTCAGCTCTTGACCAGGCATGGTCAACTCTTGACCAGACGTGGTCAGCTCTTGACCAGACGTGGTCAGCTCTTGACCAGGCGTGGTCAACTCTTGACCAGGCGTGGTCGCAAGTTTGCCGCAGGCCCGACACCTCTCGACGAGCCCCCGCCGACCCGTCAGGGGAGCGTCCTGGCGTCAATGGGTGAGCCCGACGTTGAAGCCGCCGCTCTCATAGCCTTCGGCCACGGTGGGGTTGGCGTGGATCTCGGCCACGAGGCCGGGGCCATTGCCCAAGTTGTCGACGAACCGGTCAAGAACGTCGTCGTCCTCGTGCACGGCCACAATCTCCACCGCGCCGTCCTTGCGGTTCCAGACTTCCCCGCCGATCCCCTTGTCTGATGCCAGACGCAGGACGAAGGCTCGAAAGCCTACGCCCTGCACCTTGCCTTTGACGACGATCCTTCTTGCGTTCACCGCAAGTCGAGTGTGACCGAGAACGATCCGCCACGATACCGGCCGTTGACCGTGATCGACGTCGCGCGGCCCCGGTTGAACGTGACCGTGCCGGTACCTTCGACCTCGCTCTTTCCCAAGCCGTCCTTGACATACAGCTTGTAGCGGTTTCCGCTCGCGTCGTTGTAGGCGCCGACGACATCAAAGCGGTCGCCGCGGCTGGTGAACATCTTCAGCCGGAAATTGTCCCCGCTGGTGGTGAACTCGGTTCCTGTGACGGCGAGCGAGTTGTTGTCGAAGCGGAGCCTTCCACCCATCGAGGGGACTTCCCGGCTGTCGCTGTTGCCCCCTTCGACTGAGCCGCTGCCGGAACCAAAAGTCACGGAGTAGTTGTAAGATCCTCCGCGATACCGACCGTTACCCGACGCTGATACCGGACGGTCGTCGCGCAAGAACACTGTGCCGCTTCCCGAGGTGTCTTCCTTGCCCAGGCCGTCGTTGACGCTCAGGTTGATACGGTTCCCGTTCCTTGTGCGACGTCCGACCAGGTGATAGTCGTTGCCGTCGGTGTCGGTCAGGATAAGGCGGAACCCGCGGTCTCCTTCCTCTTTGTACTCGACGTTCCGGATGGTGCGTCCACGCCCGTTCATCGTCAGACGGCCACGGTCGGACCAGTTGTCACCAGGATTGGGCCTCGTCGGTCTGTCCGGTCGGACCTGGCCGCCCTTGCTCGCCGCAAAGTTGACATCGAAGGCGCCGCCGGAGAATCGTCCGCTGGCCGTGAAACTCTTCATGGTCCGCCAGTCCGAGGTGTAGACATTCGCAAATCCGGTGAGGTTGCTCTTGCCGAGGCCGTCGTCCAGGCGAAGTTTGTAGCTGTTTTCGTCGCGCGAAGACTCGCCGACCAAATCAAACCTTTCGTCGTCCGTCGTCCACATCGACACACGCGCCCGACGTCCGCCGAGGTCCGTCGAGACACGTTGCAGGTAGTACTTTCGACCGGCGATTGTCAATGTCCCAGAGCCATCGGAGCTCATAGACTGGCCGAACGCCACCGCGCCAAAGCAAGATAGCAACGCTATCAAGGTTAGGAGAAGCCAATTCTTCATGCCGTTGAGTATCCCTTGGTCTATTGACGTCGGACGGCCCTTAGTGCTTCCCATTAGGTTTTTTTTAGCCATCATGGGATTGGATGCGACGGGTCGTGGTCCTCGGTGCCGGATTCGGTGGTCTGAAGTGTGCCCAAGCCCTCCGCCACGCTGACGTCGAACTGACGGTAATCGACAAAGCAAACCACCACCTGTTCCAGCCGTTGCTCTACCAAGTCGCTACCGCGGGCCTGTCGCCGGCCAACATCGCATGGCCCGTCCGCGGCATTCTGCGCGGCCAACCGAACCTCACTGTCTTGATGGCCGAAGTCGCCACTGTCGACACCGCCGCCAAGTCGGTGAAGCACTCCCTGGGCGAGACGGCTTATGACACCTTGGTCGTCGCGACGGGGTCGCGCAACAACTACTTCGGACATGGCGACTGGTCAGCATGCACCCTCGGGCTCAAGGATGTGGACGACGCCACTGCTATGCGGAACTCGATCTTGCGGTCGTTCGAGGACGCCGAGGCTCAGCCTGACGATTCGTCCCGCATCCCATACTTGACATTTGTGGTCATTGGTGGCGGGCCGACGGGAGTCGAGGTCGCTGGTGCCATGGCAGAACTGGCCAAACGCGCTTTGGCACGTGACTTTCGCCAGATCGACCCCGCGCATTCCCGCATCGTGCTGGTCGAGGCCGGAGACCGGCTCTTGGACGTGTTTCCGCCCGACCTCTCATCGAAGGCGTTGGACTCCCTACGGCGTCTTGGAGTCGAGGTCCGGTTGAAAAGCCGCGTCCAGCAGATCGGGGAGGGCTTCGTCTGCCTACCCGAGGAGCAGATCTTCAGCAGGAACATCATCTGGGCCGCAGGCATGGAGGCCACGCCAGCGGCGCGTTGGCTGGGCGTCGAGCCCGGTCACGGAGGTCGGGTCGTTGTGGACGACCACCTGCGCGTCGTCGGCCTGGACGATGTCTTGGCCGTCGGCGACGTGGCCGAGGTCGCCGGCATGCCGCTTCCAGGGGTGGCACAAGTCGCCATGCAAGGGGGCAAATACGTCGCCCGCCAGATCGTCGCCCCCTCGGCGAAGCCCTTTCACTATCGCGACCTCGGGACAATGGCCACCATCGGTCGCAAGTCGGCGGTGGCGGTGATCGGGCGGCTAAGGCTGAGCGGTCTCCCCGCGTGGCTGTCCTGGTTGACCCTGCACTTGGTGATGCTGGCTGTGTTCCGAAACAAAGTCTTGGTGTTCTGCCAATGGGTAGCCGCCTACTTCACCTACCGTCCGGCTGCGCGGCTGATCACCTCGGTTAGAAGTCGACGGGCCGAAGATAGAACTCGTTAATGGCGGTGTCGCTCAGCATTGCGACAGTCGGCAGGTGCCGCTTCCAATGTGTGCGGGCGACCCGGTTGCGAACGGTCGCGACGTCCACGTCCCGATAGCCTGCGCGGACGACCTCTTCAGGACGCAGGCCGTGAAGGAGCAGGGCGAGTATCTCGTCGGCGAGCTTATAGCTGATGCCGAAGTCGCCTTCGTCCGTCTGCCCCTTCACCAAGTCAGCGGTGGGGGCCTTGTCGACGATGACCTTGGGCACACCAAGGGCGCGGGCGACTTCCCAGATTTGGGTCTTGAAGAGGTCTCCCAGAGGGTTGATCGGCGGGGCGTCGTCCGCGTGCCAGGTGAAGTAGCCGAAGAACCTCTCCGTCTTGTTGCCCGTGCCGATCGGCAAGCCACCGACCTTGGCCGATTGGTCGAAGAGCAGGATCATCCGGCACCGGGCACAGACGTTCCCGAGGCGTGTGCCGTCCATATCGGCCTCGAAGCCGTCGACATAACCGTCGACCATCTTTGTGATCTCGATGACCCGGTCAACAATGCCCAAGTCGTCGATCACGAGTTGGGCGTGGGCCAGGCTCTCAGGCGAGCTGACCTTGTACGGCATTCGGACGGCATGGACGTTTTGTGGGCCGAACGCTCGGGCGCAGAGATAGGCGGTGACAGCAGAATCGACCCCGCCGCTCAATCCGACGATCGCCTTGTGGACCTTTCGCCTGCGGACGCACTCATCGCGGAGGAAAGCCACCAACCAGTCGGCGGCAAGCACAGGGTTGATGTCCAGCAACCGGTTTGCCTGAGGCCTGGCCGGTCCGGGCCGGACGACGCGCAGCATCGAGCGGAATGTACCTGTGCCAGGGTCGATGACACTTAGACATGCCCAAGTCTTCCTGGCAACTCTGCCACGACCATCGGCAGGCGGCCCACAGGCGCAACCCTGTGCCCTTGACCATCGTCCCCCATAATGGGTCAGGCGCAATGGAAAGAGGCAACGGCAAGAAGTTTTTGATCATCGCGGGCCTCGTCGTGGCGGCGTTCTTGGTCTACAAAATGCTGACAGGGCTCCTCTGGGGGATCCTCAGCCTCGTCTTCAGCAAGTTCGTCCTGCCGGTCGTGATACTCGGCGGCATTTGCTGGTTGGGATATCGGGCCATGCATAAAGACCGCGCGTTGGGTGACGGCCGTCGTGGACGGCTTCCCCGCTTGTAAGGCTCACCGTCCACCGGGCTAGACTCAGGGCATGACGACGCTCGTCCTTGTCTGCGCCATAGCGACGCGACCTGCGGACCAGATCGAACGCGACCCCTATGGCGTCCCGATCCTTCATGCCGCATCGGCAATCAAGGCTTTCGAACTTCAAGGCGTCGCCTGTAGCCAAGACCGGCTTTGGCAGATGGAGATGAGCCGTCGGCAATGCGAAGGCAGGTTGGCTGAGGTCCTTGGGCCGAACGCGGAGCGCAGCGACAGGCAGGTGCTGCAGACGGCCTACACCAAGGATGAACTCATGGGCCAGTTCCAATCCCTTCCCTCCGAAGTCCGGGCCGCTTTCGAGGCCTATGCGAAAGGGGTCAACGAAGACATCGACAAACGAAAAGCGGACGGCACGTTGCCGGAAGGTTATCGCCAATTCGGCTTCGAGCCAGAGCCCTGGACGGTTTACGACTCCTGTTCCGTCATGGTTCGCCTCACCCGCCTGTTTGGACGCGGGGGCGCCGGAGAACTCCGCAACCTGGCGCTCTTGAGTTACCTGGGGATGCAGCAGGTCAAAGGCCGCGAACTGGACGTGCTCGACGACCTGGCCTGGCAGAACGACCCTCGGAGCCCGACTACCGTCAAGGGCGACAAAAGTGGTGCCGCACACCCGCGGATCTTCGGCGAACCAACCCGGGCCGAGACAATCGCCCAGTGGAGGTCGGAGCCGAAGCCTTCGATCCTGGAGCTTGCCGGGGCCATTGCTGCTGTCGTCCAGGACGACTCCAAGCTCATGGCCCAGAGGGTCGGCGCGCCTTACAAGACGGGAAGCTACTGCATCGTCGTCCCGAAGGAGAACAGCGCCACCGGAAACCCACTCCTGTTGACCGCTCCACAAATGGGACACGCCACGCCCAGCATCATCCACGAAGTGGCCTTCGACACCCCTGAACTGAAAGTGTCGGGGATGGACGTGCCAGGTGTGCCCGCGGTGGCGATCGGCACCAACCCGCACCTGGCCTGGGGCCTCACAAGCGGCGTCGCCGACATCGAGGACGTTTTTTGGGCGCCCCTCGACGGTGACGACTCCTACGCCTATGGCAACAAGAAGGTGCCTCTCGAGAAGGTGGCCTTCACGTTGAAAGTCAAAGGAGCGCCAGACAAGACCGTGACCCAGGTCAGGACGCAACACGGCCCCGTCGTGCTGTTGAGCCGTGGCGCGAAGGCCGTGTTTAGCCTACAGTCCTCGATCTGGAAGCACGAACTGGCGATGGCCACTGGGATCTTCGCGGTCAACCGGGCCAAGACGCCGTCCGACATCGACGAGGCCGTGAAGGACATCCCCGCCACCTTCAACCTGTTCTTTGCGACCGCCGACGGCCACACGGGTTACCGATATGTCGGACACGTCGCCTTGCGCAACCCGGGTCTCGACCCCAGGTTGCCGACCAAGGACATCCCTGAGAACCAGTGGCGCGGCCAGGTTCCCTTTGCGGCCATGCCAGCCATGACGGATGCCCGGCAAGGGGTCATCTCGAACTGGAACAACAAGCCGGCCGCATGGTGGCCGAACGGCGACACGCCCGTCTGGGGCCGCCTCTTCCGAGTGGACACACTGCGCACGAGCTTGGCCCGACCAAAGCTCACGGCCTTCGACTTGGAGAAGGCCGCGTGGGACATTGCGCGAAAGGACGAGACGGACGCGTTCTTCCAGGCCGCAATTGTGCGGGCGGTGGCCAAAGAACGCGGCCGAGAACCAGCCACTGAAGCCGAACGCCAACTGGCCGGATGGGACGGCTGGTCCGTGCAGGGGTCGGTCGGGGCCGAGATCTACCGGGAGTGCGTGCGACAACTGCGCCGCCAACTCTTCTTGAGATCGATCGGAAACCTCACCAGCGAGAACTTGTTCGTGACCGCACTCCAACCGTCGCTAATCGCCAACGCGCTGGAAGGCCGGACGAAGGTCGACTACTTGGCGGGAAGGACTAAAGAGTCTGTCTTGTCCGCCGCGTTCCGTGACGCGGTCGAGGAACTCAGCAGTCAGTCGGGGTCGGCTGTCGCGTCGTGGCGCTATAACGTCGGCTCCATGACTGTGCCCGACGAAGCGCCGATCCCCTACATCAACCGGGGCACGTATATCCAGGTGACCGAGTTCTTCCCTGCCGGGCCCTCGGCACGGAGCGTCGCCTCGCCTGGCGTGGCCGAGTCCGGGCCCCACTCGCGCGACCAAGTCCCGCTTGCGCGCTCCTGGACCTTCAAATCGGTTTGGGAATGGTCATCAAGGAACTGAGAGGCTAGAACTCCACGTCTCCCGCGTTTTCGGTTCCCTGGACTTGCACAAGCCCGTGGTCGGGCTGTGAAAAATACGGTTATTGGTAGTTTTCTGACGGGTAATTGTGCGGTCGGTAGTTTTGGCAGGTATAAGCATGGTTCGCTCCCATATGAACTCAGGGTTCAGATTTGGGGGAGGAGAAATGCAATGAACAAGACATCCCCAGTGCTCGTCTCCCTTGCAGTCGGCGCGGTCTGTGCCCACGCGACTTGGTACACGAACGAAGCGACGTTCCTCGCCAACATTGACTCGTCCTATTACCTTGAGGACTTCAGCGACTTCAGCTACGGCAGCCCCCTCGCCGGTGACGCGAGCTGGGACGCACCAGGCGCTAACGGCTATGGCTGGACGGCGTCTGCTGCAAACGGCCTGTGGTCGAACGACAGTGCCTTGTCGACCAACGCCTCGGGTGACCCGATCGTGATCGACTTCACCGGAAACCCGGTTACCGCGTTCGGCGGGAACTTCGCCAATACGGATATTAGCGGAAATATTCTCGCCGGCACGACCACCGTGGCCATCACAGGCGGCGACTCAATGAGCATTGACAACCCCCAGGGTCAGGAAGTGTTCTTAGGTTGAGTCGGTAGCACTTCGGTCTCAGAAATCTCGATCTCGAACGCCGACTGGGCACAGGTGGACCACTTCTACACGGGAGCGGAGCAAGCCGTTCCTGAGCCGATGTCGTTGATCGGCTTGGCCGGAGGCGCCTTGGCTCTGGCCCGTCGCCGACGCAAAGCCTGAGATCGGGCCTTGTAATCGTGGAGGGCGGGGTGCGCAGCGCCCCGCCCTCCTCTTTCCTTCTCGCCCGGTCCCGGTTCATATGCACCTATGGGCAGGCGGGCCGGGTATCGTCGTCTGGCCAGAGTGCTCCCGTCGTCTAGCGGTTTAGGACATCGCCCTCTCACGGCGAAGATCGCGGGTTCGAATCCCGTCGGGAGTACCAGCACCCTTTAGGTTCAAATGGCGATTTTGTTCAGGTTCAAAATCTGAACCAACCGGCCGGGATTCGAACTTATCGAGCGCGTAAAGGCCAATGCAGGAACACGAACGACCGCTTTTCGATGAGATCCAGAACATGTCTCACAAAATCGTCGAGCTTAGTAGAGTTGCCGCAGTTCTTGTAATGAAGTGGCTCCGACACTCACTCGCATTGTCAGTAACCAAGGATGTTCTACGCTTTAAGGGAACTTCAAGCAAGCAAGTAATAGCGCGGCATTCAGAGCCGCGAGGGCTATGATCACACTTGAATTCTGCCTCGCGGTAGCAAGTTTTCGTAGCATAGCTACTGTGGTCCAAATAATCGACACAGGAGATGCGATCCATAAAACTATGAGGAAGGGTAGCGCAAAAACACGGCTCTGACCATCCAATGTAAAGGCCGCACCAATCATGGCCGCCAAAGCTAACGAGATAGGCGCACTGAGCAAAAGATAGATAGGTGGATTACCGGAATATCGCACAGCATTCAATCCTCGGGTGACCAGGCAGGGGGGCCGCTTTGTCCAACAAGTGCACAGTAAAATGTGCCAGCTTCATATAACGCTTGACATTGTTTTCTATCAATTGGGAAATTGACGCACACTTTGCCGTAGCAGTACATTATGTCGTTGCAGAATTTAGCATTACAATTATATTGCTGAACAGGATTAACGTACTCTTTCCAAGTGGCCAAGCATCCGTCGTGGGCTTTACAGGCCGCGTCCAAGCAATCATACGTTTTGCTAGTAGAGTTGCACTTTCGAGAAACCCCACAGCAATTGCCATATCCCCAGGAAATCGGGTTCCAGTCTTTCACGCATCGAATTCTATGAGCATCAGGGATAATCCAGTTTGGAATTCCTTCACCTGGTGGAAACAGCGCCAAGCCATTCGGCTTCTCGCACACGGGTCAGGAACCTGGCCGTGCCTGCCATGTAGAATCGGCGAGGCTGGCCGGGGAAGTTCGGCATTCCGTTTGGTGATTGCTGCTTCATTTGTCGCTCTCTGTTTTGGCGGTTCATTTCGTTGATTCGCTGGATGAGGTCAAAACGGGTGGCGAAGGCTTGTGAGTGTTCAAGCGTCCAAGGACCTTTAATCGTTCCATCGGGTAACTCAAAGGTCAGGTGGATGGCGTTCAGCGGTCCTGGCGAGATTGACCACCTAGAGCCATCGGGAATATCTTCCCTAGCTATGATTTGGCCCACCTCACATTTCAACTGCGGTGACGCTCTCTCAATCCATTGCGGATACTTGTCAAAGTCCAGCTCGGGGATTGGTGGGATCACCAGGTCTCGCTCCAAGTCGATTCCGTCGCCCGAGTACTCGAATGCGAGTTTCAGACCTTCATCAATTGAGGTGCGAATCTGATCCTTTCCGTCGTAACCGTGCCGAGTTACGGCATCAGCGAAGCCCGTTGCCAGGCGCGCCAAGTCAGGGTCAAGGCGAGTGACCTTTTCTAAGGTGTCTTCTAGTTTGGCAAGCGCACTTGGGCCTGACTTTCTGTCTTCGAGGATTTGAGCGGCTAGCGCCAAGGCCATGAACACGCCCTCCCTCGGGTTCTCTGGACGGTAACCCGCCTCAATCGCCCTGCCGAGTGAAGCAATGCTTGCTGCCTGATCCTGGACTATCACCGAAACATCGAAGCCTTTCTCAGCGATCAACTGATTGACTCGAAGATCGGTGACGAATGACTGAACAAAGCTGAGTTGGTGCAACCGGCCAGCATCGCTGACGTCCTCCATCACTCGCTCATCCTCAGCCTGATCGACATACTGGACCCAAAGGTGGCCGATCTCGTGCGCGAAGTGGGCTTCATGACTCTGAGCGGCATCAATGAATAGCTGGT
>CAYVHL010000005.1:147545-162799 GCA_964451255.1 uncultured Fimbriimonadaceae bacterium | reverse complement strand
GCGTGGTCAAGAGCTGACCAGGCGTGGTCAAGAGCTGACCAGGCGTGGTCAAGAGCTGACCAGGCGTGGTCAAGAGTTGACCAGCCTCTGGCAACAAGGAAGACCGCGCCGTGGGCCGGTGGTCCGACGGGCCGGGTCTAGACGTCGACCACCATGCGATAGAGTTTCGTCCAGAGGCCGAGGTTGGTCTTCCGGGACACGGTGGCGAGGATGCGCTGGGTCTGCTTGACGTAGCGTTTCTTCTTGCCCCCTTTCCGAATCCGCAGCACCTGGCCGAGGTTGGAGATCCGGTCCGCGAGCTTGATCGTCTGTGCCGATTTGGACATCCGCGATATGTCGTCGAGCAGGTTGCTCGACCGCAGGTCCCATATCTCCCGGTCCGACATCCCAGCCGTCTGCTCGGCCGTGGGTTCCGTGCGGGTGAGCTCGGCGACCAGGCCGCCGACCTCTGTCCCGTACCGTTTGGCCACCTGGCCGGCCGTGACCCCTCCATGCTCGACCACGTCGTGGAGCACGGCCGCCACGAGCATGGTCTCGTCGGTGACGCCACCGGTCACGCGCAGTTCGGTGAGGACCTCGAGCAAGTGGGTCAGGTACGGCAACGGGTCGTCGCCGTCCCGGTCTTGCCCCGCATGATGCTCCGCGGCCCACAAAACGGCATCATGCAACTTGGTCGTCGCCTTGACCATATCGCAGGATCAAGTAAACCCGCTTTTGACCGCACGTTGGCGAGACCGCCTTCAGTCCCCGTAACCTTGCGGGTGGGAACTCATCCAGGCCCAGGCGTGACGGACGGCGTCGCGCACGTCGGGGAACTCGGGCCGCCACCCCCAGTCACGTCGGACGGCGGTGCTGTCGGCGACAAGCCTGGCCGGATCGCCCTGGCGTCGTTCGCCCAACCTCAAGGGGATCTCGTGGCCCGTGACCTCCCGGACGGCGTCCAGCACCTCTTTCACGCTCGCCCCTTGTCCGTTGCCCAAGTTGTATGTGCGGCTGTCGCCCCCGCCCTGCAGGTGGTCGACCGCCCGCAGATGCGCCGACGCGAGGTCCTGGACGTGGACGTAGTCGCGGACGCACGTCCCGTCCGGCGTCGGGTAGTCGGTGCCGAACACCGTGATCTCTGGAGCCCTTCCGGCCACCGCGAGGAGGACCCTGGGAATCAGGTGGGTCTCAGGATCGTGGTCCTCGCCCAGATCTCCCTCCGGGTCCGCGCCGCAAGCGTTGAAGTAGCGGAAGACGACGCTGCGCAACCCGTAGGCGCGACCGTAAGCCGCCACCATCCTCTCGACGGCAAGCTTGGTGTCGCCGTAGGGGTTCGTCGGGTCTTTGGGGTGGCTCTCCGGTATGGGGGTCTGTTGCGGCTCGCCATAGACCGCGGCGGTGGAACTGAACACCAACTTGCCGACCCCGGCGCCACGCATGGCCTCCAGCAAGTTGTGCACGGCCAACACGTTGTTGCGCCAGTAGGGGGCGGGGTCCTGGACGCTTTCGCCGACTTCGATGCTCGCGGCAAAGTGCAGGACACAGTCGATCGTGTGCTCTTGGAACACCCTGACAAGGGCTTCTCGGTCACAAAGGTCGGCCTCGACGACCGGGCTGCCTGCGACGGCGGCGCGGTGTCCCTTGCTGAAATTGTCGAGCACCAAGTGGTCGCGACCGGCCCGAAGCAAGGCTTTCACAAAGTGCGAGCCGATGTATCCCGCACCGCCGCACACCAACACCGTCTGTCCCATACCGTGCCTCCCTTGTACCTCGGGCCGGTATCCTGTCGCCGGTCGCGGGCGAGTGGCGGAATTGGTAGACGCGCTGGATTTAGGTTCCAGTGTCGCAAGACGTGAGGGTTCGAGTCCCTCCTTGCCCACCAGCTGACGAATGCCAAGGCAGGTCAAGTCGTTGTCGCGGGCTTTCGGCGGGTGAAGCACTATGCAAGACAAATCCGACGCCTTGGTGCTGTTTGGCGCGACGGGAGACTTGGCGCACAAGCTCATCTTCCCCTCCCTCTACTCGCTGGTCAAGCGAGGGTCGCTGGACGTTCCGGTGATCGGGGTGGCGCGACCAGATTGGACGCGCGAACAACTCTGGGAACGGATCCAAGACAGCATCGAGCACTCTGGCGCGACCATCGACACGGACGCCCTTGAAAAGCTCAAGTCGCTCGCCCAGTACGTCAGCGGCGACTACAACGACATCGCGACCTTCACAGCGATCAAGGCGGCGATGGGCGGCGCCACCAAGCCGACCCACTACCTTGCCATTCCCCCGTCCCTCTTCCCGTGCGTGATCGACAGCCTGGGCAAGACCGGCCTGGCCGCAGACGCAAGGGTTATCGTCGAAAAGCCCTTCGGGCGCGACCTCGCTTCGGCCAACGAACTCAACCGCGTCGCGACCGCCGTCTTTCCGGAAGAGGCGATCTACCGGATCGACCATTACCTTGGCAAGGAGGCGATCATGAACATCCTGTACTTCAGGTTCGCCAACACGTTCCTCGAACCGATCTGGAACCGGAACTACGTGTCGAGCGTGCAGGTCACCATGGCGGAGGACTTCGGCGTAAAGGGCCGCGGTGCATTCTATGAGGCCACCGGATGCCTTCGCGACGTCATCCAAAACCACGTCTTCCAGATCGTCGCCTTGCTGGCTATGGAGCCACCTTCCGGGAGACACTACTGGGCCGTGCACCAAGAGAAAGCGAAGGTGATGGAGGCGATGCGCCCGCTCTCCCATGACGACTTGGTCCGGGGGCAATACGTGGGATACCGCGACGAAGAGGGTGTCGACCCCAATTCCGACGTGGAGACGTTTTGCGCTGTCCGGATGTTTATCGACTCTTGGAGATGGCAGGGCGTGCCTTGGTTCCTGCGCTCAGGAAAGAACTTGCCGGTCAAGTCAACCGAAGTGCTGGTGCAACTCAAGCCCCCTCCCCAACCCCTCTTTAGCGACTCGAACCCCCTTGACGGCCGACCCAACTACATCCGGTTCCAACTGACGCCGCACAGTTCCATCGCCATCGCCGCCAGGGTCAAGAGCGCTGGCCGGGAGTTCGTCGGACGCCAAGACGAACTCTTCTTGCTAGAGGAAGAGACAGGCGAGGCCTCGGCGTATGAACGCTTGATCGGAGACGCCCTGGCGGGCGACGACGCGCTTTTCACCAGTTGGGACACCGTCCGCGCCGCCTGGGAGGTGGTCGAACCGGTGCTCAAGGACCACAGCATGGCACACCCGTACTGGGTCGGTAGTTGGGGGCCGTCAGAGGCGGAAGCGCTCGTCGCAGACAACGGTGGTTGGCACGACCCCAAGGTCTAAGGCGCGAACGCCGAGGATAAGGGTTCCGAAAGGCTCCCCCACCCTGGGCGAAAAGCGGCCCAGCCTGGCCAAGTTTGACGTATCATGGCCCTCATGCGCCTAACGGGAGCCGTCGCCCTCCTCCTCGCCGCTTGCGTCTGCCCCGCCCAAGACACGGCCAAGTCCGGCGGGCCGTTGCCATTCGAGGAAGCGGTCTACGACGTCAAGTCTTACGACGTGTCGCTCACGGTCGACCCTTCCGCCCAGTCGGTCAGCGGCACCACGGTGATGGTCGCCAAGGCCGTCATCCCGTCCGACGTCGTCCTGATCGACCTTGACCACCGGTTCACCGTCACCAATGTCACCGATGGCACGGCGTCGCTGAGATACGAACGTGAGAAGGACAGTATCCGCGTCTTCTTTCCGCTCTCCAAGCAACCTGGCGAGACGATCACGACGGCCATAACCTACTCCGGCAAGCCTAAGGTCGCCAAGAACGCGCCGTGGGACGGGGCCATGACCTGGGCCAAGACCAAAGACGGGAAACCATGGATCAGTGTGTCACTTGAGGACGAAGGCGCGGACATGCTCTTCCCCTGCAAGGACCACCCGTCCGACCGGCCCGACACCGCCACCATGCGCCTGACAGTCCCTGAGCCGCTTGTCGCCGTTGGGCCGGGAAAGCTGGTCAGCGACCGCAAGAACAACGACGGAACCAGCACCTACGTCTGGCGCATGGGCATGCCGATCGCCAATTACTCGATCGTGTTCAACGCCGCGCCATACCGCCTCTTGGAAGACAAGGCCACGTCGGTAGCCGGGCAGACCGTGCCGATCAAGTTTTATGTCCTGCCACAAGACTGGGACAAGGCTCCCAAACTAATCACGGAACTCAAGAAGTACCTCGCCTTCATGGAAAAGTATTGCGGGCCCTACCCCTTTAGGACTGAGAAGCTGGGCGTGGTCGAGACCCCTCACCTGGGAATGGAGCACTCGACCGCCATAGCCTATGGCAACCAGTTCCGGTTTGCCCCCGACGGCTATGACTGGCTCATGCTCCACGAGTTCGGCCACGAGTGGTGGGCCAACCTTGTCACCGCTTCCGACTGGCGGGACATGTGGATCCACGAAGGCTTCCAGACGTACATGGACACCCTTTACCAGCAGGAGACCCATGGCATCGACGCGTACCTAAGAGCCATGAAGGGCCGCGCCCGCGGGCTGGCGAACAAGGTGGCGGTCGCACCGCGCGAGTCTATGGCTTCGAACGAGATTTACGGCAACGACATTTACGATAAGGGCGCGCTGGTCCTCCACTCGCTGCGGTATCTCATCGGCGACAAGTCATTCTTCAGGGCAATTCGACGGATGGCGTATCTGACCCCAGAGTCGGAGACGTGGACCGACGGTCGAGCCGAACGATTGGTGACCACCGACGACTTCTTGACCGTCGCAGAACGAGAGTCCGGCATGAAACTTGGCTGGTTCTTCGAAGTCTATTTACGACAACCAAAACTGCCGGCACTTCTCCACAGCGTACACGGCTCTATCCTGGAGCTCCAATGGGAGACACCCGACAGCCTGCCGTTCCCCATGCCGGTCGATGTAGTCGTCAACGGGCAGAGGAGGCGGATCGACATGCAAGGCGGCAAGGCGTCCATCCCCTTCCAAGGCGATCCCCCGGTCATCGACCCCGACGGCTGGGTTCTGAAGTCGCCCGGCAAGTAGCCTGGACCTTCGAAGCTCAGCTAGGCAGTTTCAGAAACATCGGCACGGATCCGGCTGGCCGGAAACCGAGCCGGACGTACACCCCATAGCCGGCCTCAGTGGCTTGCAGGACACCGACACGGTAGCCCAGCCGTTGGGCTAGGCGGAGCGGTTCGGCAGTCATGTACGCGCCGATCCCTTTGCCGCGATACTCCGGCAAAGTTGAGACACAGTAGATTCCAGCGACCTCCGCGTTCAGATAGAGCGTGGAGGTCGCGACCACTTTGCCGCCTTGTAACGCCGCAAAGAACTGTAGGGGCGAATCAGGGGCCGTGTCACCCGCATGGATAGGAGCCCCGAAAAACTCCACGACGGATAGAGGCAGGTCATATCCCACGGCAAACGCCGCCTCCCATTCATCGGCTCGACTGGACGGGACGCGGAGGAACTCGGTGTCTTTCGGCAGGCTCGCAGCCTGAAGACCCTCGATATCAACGGCCATGCCAGGGATGTCCGGCAGTCGCACGAATCCCAGACTGAGGATCAAGTCGATTGCTTCCTCGGAGGGGTCGAACCCCAAGACGCCCGCTGGCACGTCCAGTTGTGTCAAAGGCTCGACGGCTTCAAGCACTTTCGAGGCGTCAGCGGTCGCGTTCACCATCGCAAAATTGCCGAACATGTGCGGGGCGCCGGTTCGAAGCAAGAACGTCCCCGGCGTCGAATCGAACTTCGTGTGACACAACATGGACCGCATGGCAGACTCCATGTTGCCGACCGTGACCTTGCCCACGGAAGCTCCCAGACTTTCGACAGACGGCACGATAGTGGACATTCGCAGGATATTAGCTTGTGCTGCGGAGGCTTGGATACGGACCCAACGAGAACGCCAGGCGTCATAACCAAGTGATGGTCGCCGCGCTCATCCTTTCCGCCGTCTCCCAGAAGATTGACCTCGCCGACGCCTTCTCGCGGTTTGGTGACGAGACCCTAGGCATGATCGACGTGAACTATCACATGGGACGCGAGCCGACGTTTGCGGCGGCGATCAAAGACAACATCCGGACCAAGGACCAAGCGACGATGTGGGACATGGCCGTTCTACTGTCTGCCGCTGCGGCGGCTATGGGTTACGACGCGCCGAACTACCGTCCTTTGTTCAACCAGGTCACCAACGAAGTCGACAGCTATTGGGACGACCGGGGCCCGACCCCCGGATATTGCGTCCTGCCCGGGCTCAAAGAACCCGACCGCTACTACGACGACAACGCCTGGGTCGCACTTGCCCAGGTGGAAGGCTTTGAGAACGGACACCGCGCCAACGACCTTTCCCGTGCCAAAAAGACGCTTGCCTACATCCTGACCGGCCGTGACGCAAGCCTGGGCGGCGGCATCTACTGGCACGAGCAAAAACGCGACTCCAAGAACACTTGCTCCAACGCAAACACCGGCCTCGTCGCCGCCAAGCTGTTCAATGACGCCGGGATCGAGCCTGACTTGAAACTCGCCAAAGAACTAGACGCCTGGTGTGACACGATGCGTGACAAGGACGACCTTTACTTCGACAACATCCAAGAAGGCGGCAAGATCGAAAGGACAAAGTGGTCGTACAACACCGCGGTTCCCATCCGGCTCAAGTTGGCGCTGTTCAAGGCGACGAAAGAAGCCAAATACAAGACCGAAGCCCTGCGGATCGCCTCCGCAGCCCGGAAGAAATGGGTCAAAGAAGGCTCGGTCCTTGACGACGAGACCGCGTTTGCACACCACTTGGTCGACGCATTCATTGATTGCTCAAAGGTCGATCCTGATGGGCCTTGGCTCGACACCGCCCTCCGGGCAGGTCTGGCCCTCCGGGAGAAAGGGCGAGGCGACTACGGGATGTTCGGGCTGAGGTGGGACTCGCCGGCAGTGCGGGCGAACGAGGGCCACCGCCTCCTGTTTCAGGCTAGCGCGGCCCGGACGTTTTACACCTTGGCGGCCGCCCTCAAGCAAAAAGCCTGAGTCGCCATGTTGCCGCCCGCAATTCTGCGGGTAAACATGGTTCCTATGCTCGTTGCAATGACCTTGGCGTCCATCATGGTCGGCCAATCTGCTTCCCACGACCCATTTGGTGTGCCCTACCGGCCCCGTGACGTATGGGTTTATAGGGCTGAACTGGACAACAAGCCGGGCATGGTCGTCGTCGCCGTCCACAAGAACCTGTCAGTCGCCTTCGATCCGACCCGTTGCAACCTCTACGAGGTCTGGCCCGGTGGCTTGACGGGCGACAGGAAGTTGACGACCCAGGGCGCCACCTACATCAAGAGCAACGTGGGCGACGAAACCTGGCAGGCGATCCGGGGAAACCAGACACTCCCGGTTAGGCCCGTCTTTCGAGGCTACAAGTTTTCTGAGGGCCAAGTCAACATCATGTATGACCTGACCTTTGACGGCGGCGTGGCCCACGTCGTCGAGACGCCCGAGTTCTTCTCGGCACCGGCGGGAAAGGTCGGCTACGAGCGTAAGATCGTGACGTCCGGGCTTCCAGCTGGCACAAGTCTGGCAGTCATCACTACCCACTCCGTCTACACGGAGTTCAACGTCGTCGGTGACATTCGAAGTTCGATCGGCAAGGGCGGCGAGGCACGGCTCGGGATCAAGCCGAACGCCAAAACGACCATACGCTATACCTTCGGGCAAGAAGGTGTCTCGGCAGGCCCGGACCCCTTGCCTGCGCCTCTGACGACCGGAGGACCGCAGACCGCAGACCCCTCGTGGAGACAGCGGCCCGGAGACATGGCCCCTCTCGACTCTGTCAACCCCGCCTTCGACCTGAGCCAAGCTGGTATCGGATCGTTCAAAGGCAAGGTCGGCGCTATCACATTTCAGCCAGACGGAAAGATGCTGATCTGCAACGACGAGCCTTCCGGCGAAGTCTTCGTCGCCACCGCCGCCGGTACCAACGCAGACTTCAAGCTCAGGCGTGTCGCCGCCGGCCTTGACCAACCGACTGGCATCGCCGTGACCGACAGCGGCATGTATGTCTTGCAGGGCACCGAATTGACCCAACTGGTCGACAACGACAAGGACGGAATCGCCGACGAATATCGTTGTGTGGCCTCCGGATGGCCGGAGGACGTCGGTAGACGAGCCACGGGACTCACATATGACTCGAAGCTGAAGACCTTTGCCACCAGCCTCAGAGGGGCGGGCGCCGGACAGGTCTCGGCGATGAAGATCACGCCCGACGGACGGTTTGAGACGAGTCGCTCGGACGCACTTTCCAAACCGGTAGCCTGGTTGCCAGGCGTGTCGAGCGCTCAGGCTCCTGCCGATTTCGTGCCTCTTGACTTTGGCCCCTACCGTGGCCAGGTGGCGGTGAGCGACGGTCCAGGCCTCGATCGGATGTTCACAGAGACGGTGGACGGGACCGAGCAAGGTGGGATCGTCCGGTTCTCCGGAGGGATCGGCTCGACGATCGAGCGGACGTCGGTCGGGCCGGACGGAGCCCTGTACCTCGGCGGCAATGGAACCTTACAACGGCTCACGTATAACAACAAACCAGCCTTCGAGATCCTGCGGGCTACCGCGATGACCAATGGCTTCCAGCTAGAGTTCACACAACCTTTGGCACAAGGCGTGGGTGAGACTCCTGGCTACTATCCGACGACCACCTGGCCGATCGGGCCAGAGACCGGCGCCAAGACACTCGTCCCACGGTCTGTAACCGTCAGCGGCGACCGAAAATCGGCTTTCCTTGAATACGACGGGTTGCAAGACGGTTCCATCGTGGCCATCCGCGTGCATCCCTCAGCCGTCTCCGAAAACGGCTCCACGCTTGTCTCGACTCAAGTCTTCTACACGTTGAGTAATACCCCTTCGAACAAGAAGGGCCGGGTCGTCTACCTGCGTCGTGAACCGGCAAACGTGCTCACCAGAGACGAGGCCAAGGAGGGGTTCCAACTCCTCTTCGAAGGCCGGACCCTCGAGAACTGGAGGGGCTATCGGCGCACCGACATACCCAGAGCCTGGTTCATCGAGGACGGGGCGGTCTCGGTCGACTCCAGCAAGGGCGAGGGCGGAGACCTGATCACCAAGGACACCTACGGCGACTTTGAACTCCGCTTTCAATGGAAGGTTATGACCACGGGGGGAAACAGCGGCGTGATCTACCGGTGCACGGAAGAAGAAGACGCTTCCTACAAGACCGGCCCCGAATACCAGGTGCTAGACAATGAGAAATCCGGTGACGGCCGCCTCAACATCACTTCAGCCGGGTCATGTTATGGTCTCTTCGGGCCAAAAGCCGACTACACCAGACCCGTAGGCGAGTGGAACGAGGGCAAGATCATCGTTAGAGGCAGCAAGGTCGAGCACTGGCTGAACGGCCATCTGACCGTCTCATTTGACATGGCGTCGCCCGAATTTGAGGACAAGGTCGCCCACAGCAAGTTCGAGTACAAGAAGAACTTCGCCAAGGCCACCGAGGGTCACATTGCCCTGCAAGACCACGGCTTCCCTGCCATGTATCGGAACATTCGGATCAAGCGCCTCTAGACCATTGTCGGACTTGGTTCAGTAGCCACCCGGTGTGGAAACCAATCCGATCGGCGCCAGTCCGAGTTCGGCCCGCCAAGCGTCGAGCACGTCGGCGGTCCGGGACATGCCGACCCGGGTGACACCGAGGTCGCGCACCTGCTTGAGGGTGGCCAGGTCACGGACGCCACCAGCCGCCTTGACCTGGACGGGCGGGGAGCAGTGTCTGACCATGAGGGCCAGATCCTCCAAAGTCGCGCCGGTCGGCGCGTACCCGGTCGACGTCTTGGCCCAATCAGCGCCTGTGACGTTGCAGACCTCGCAGAGCCTGATCTTCTCAGACTCGTCCAAATAGGCGTTCTCAAAGATCACCTTGACCTTCTTTCCTGCGCCGTGGGTCTCATCAACGACAGCCCTGACATCGGCCTCGACCTCTGCCCAACGGCCGCTCTTGACTTCGCTGACGTTGACGACCATGTCCAGTTCTTCCCCGCCGTCTGCGAGGGCGCGGCGAGCCTCGAATACTTTTACGGCCGTCGACTGGCCCCCGTGAGGAAAGCCTATCGTCGTGCTTGCCTTGACCCCCGTCCCGGACAACCGTTCAGCGGTTCTGGCCAGATAGTAAGGCAGGATGCAAACACTCGCGCACTCATAGGCGACCGCCAGAGATATTCCGGCCTCCAATTCGTCCACCGTCAGAAAGGGCTGGAGCAAGGCGTGGTCGATGAGCTTGGCAAGGTCTTCGTAGCCCATTAGCCGCCTCGACGAGGCAAGACCTCAAACTTCCCTTCCGCCTTGTGCTCGCCCATGCTGAGCTTTACCGTGTAGGTTCCTGGTCGGACATGGATCTTTTGCAAGTTCGGTTCCTCGCCTTTGTCCGCCAGTTGGAGCCACTCTTCCGGTTGCAGGTCCCACGTCACGCGGTTATATCCGGGCGCGTTTGAGCCACCCATCGACTTCACCACGTTGCCCTTGGCGTCTTCCACGGTCACCTTGAGTTCGTCCGCTGTATATTCGCTGATCCAATAGTCGAACCGGACGCCCGCCGGAGGGTTCGCCGCCCGAAACACCTTGTGTGTCCACAGGCCCGGATAGTCGATGAAGAACTGGGGACGCGCAGGAGCGACCGTGAAGAGATGCAGCGGCGAACCGAGCACCTTCGGTGTCAGCTCTCCGATCCAAGCTGCCCCATCCAAAACCCATATCGACCGACCGTGGGTTCCAAGCACGAGGTCCGTCTCGCGCGGGTGTTGCTGGATGTCGTCTACCGGCACGGTCGGGAAGGACTTGCCCCTCATGTCCACCCAGGAACCCCCTCGGTCAAGGCTCACGTACAAACCCTTCTCTGTCCCCGCATAGAGCACGTCGGGGCAGAACCGGTCTTCTTGGACGGACTTCACCGACCGTCCAGCCGGGAGGTCCCCGGTGGCAACCGTCCAGGTCTTTCCGTAGTCGTCAGTCACCAAGACAAGTGGATCCATGTCGTCGCTACGGTGCCCGTCGACGCTCACGTACGCTCGACCTTTGGCATGGTGGCTGGCGACGATGCGGCTGATGTACCGCCCGCCGACTGTCGCGGGGGTGACATTGCTCCAACCCTTACCGTCGTCACGGGTGACATGGATCAGGCCGTCGTCCGAGCCAGCCCAGATGACGCCCTTCTCAATCGGAGACTCAGCCAAGCTGACGACTGTGCAATGGGCTTCGGCGTTGCTTCCCTCGGTGTCCATCTTTGCCGGGTCGTTCGTGGTCAGGTCCGGGCTGATGCAAGTCCACTTGGCTCCCTTGTCGGTCAGCTTGAAAACCTTGTTCCCTGCGTGGTAGATGACAGAAGCGTCGTGCGGGCTGATGAAGAAAGGCGAGTTCCAGTTGTAGCGGTGGCGTTGCTCCCCTTCCCTGGCCTCCGGGCTAAGGTAGAGCTTCTCGCCCGTCGCCACGTTGACTCGGGTGATGTTCCCGCCCTGCCATTCGGCGTATATGACGTTGCCGTCGTCCGGGTCGAAGGCGCAATGGAAGCCGTCGCCCCAGAAAACGTCCAGCCAGTCCGCGTTCGATATGCTGGTCGCGGGCACCTTCTTACTGTCGTCCTTGGGTTCGAGCTTGCCCGTCGCGCTCGGGCCGACCCATGTCCCGTTGTCCTGCAGCCCGCCAATGATCCGATACGGCTCCGACATGTCGAGGCCGAGGTTGTAGAACTGGCCGGTCGCCATCGTGTTGAGAAAGTCCCATGTCTTCCCCTTGTCAAAGCTTTGGTAGACACCTCCGTCGGTGCCGATGACAAGGTGGGCAGAGTCGACAGGGCTCACGAGGATCGCGTGGTGGTCGGCGTGGAGGATGTCGCAGACGCCTGAGCGGAAGGTGTCGCCACCGTCGTCGCTAACCTCCGTCGTCCAACCGAGCATGTAGACCCGGTTGTCGTCCTTGGGGTCGAACTTGACCTTACTAAAGTAGAAGGCGCGCGGGGAACGATGGCTCTTCCTGACCCAGGTCTGACCGCCGTCGTCGCTACGGAAAACGCCTCCACCACGCATCCGGTCGTCCCGGATGCTGTTGGCGCCGTCTTGGGTGCTCTCGACGACGGCGATGAGCTTGCTAGAGTCGCCCGGGTAGATGTCCAAACCCACCCGACCTGTCTGCTTGGGCAGGCCGCCGGCGAGCTTCTTCCACGTCTTCCCCGCGTCCGTGCTCTTGTAGACGCCACCCTTTGGCCCGCCGCTCCTGAAGCTCCACGCCGTCCGGAGTCGGCTGTACATGGCCGCGTAGATGGTGTCGGGATCCTTAGGATCGACGGCGACATCGCAGCACCCGGTCTCGTCGTCGATCTGGAGCACCGCATTCCAGGTCTCGCCGCCATCCGTGGTCTTGTAGACACCCCGTGTCGGATTGGTGCCCCACAGGTGGCCGAGAGCGGCGACATAGCAGACGTCTGGGTCGCGCGGATCGACCGCCAGACGCGGAATGTCGTGGCTGTCTTCCAAACCCAGGTGCTTCCAATGGGCGCCACCGTCGATGCTCCGGTAGACGCCGTTGCCCCAACTGCTCGAGTTTCGACCGTTCCCTTCGCCGGTGCCGACCCAAATGATCTTCCCCTTTCCTTCCTTCTTGCGCTCGTCCTTGGACTTCGACTTTTCCCAGCCCTTCCAATCCGCCGGGGCGTCGCAACAGACGACGCTGCCGATCGAACTGGTCTCTTCCTTATCAAAAATCGGTTCGAACGTCGTGCCGAAGTTGCTCGTCCGCCATAGCCCCCCGGTCGCGTAAGCGACGTAGTACGTCTTGGGATCACCTGGCTTGAAACAGAGATCCGCGACCCTGCCACCCATCGTCGCTGGCCCGATCGACCGCCACGGGAGGCGCTTCAGGTCGTCGGCGATCAGTCTTCGGGTCTGGGTGTCGGCGACTTTGCGCTGCATGGCGGGCAGTATAGCAACGTGTCTCTAAGTGCTTCCCCACCATCCGGGCCCCAATTATGTCCCGTCCAGGCTTCACTCACTTACGAGGAGCCCTTGTCGCCAGAAAGCTCTTGAAGAAGCTGCTTCGAATCCTTGAAGGTCATCCCTCCCATTCCGTCGATGGTGCAAAACTCGTGAAACCCCACGCTGTCCAACAGGGCCATGTCCCGCCGAAGCCCCAGCAATAGGCACCTTCGTCCCACTCCCAATGACCACTTCTTATCATCCAGAAGTCCAAATTCCAAGTTCCAAGAACCCTTAATCAGGTTCGACAACAACAACTTGCCCCCTCCCGCACGCGCCTCTGCGGTTACCAAAAATGTGTACCCGTGTCCGGACTTGCTCAAATACTCTATTCCCCGTATGCCCTGATATGTGCCGTGTTGCCTGTATGAGAGCGACATGTAAGTTCGAGCTTTGGCGAGAGCTGGTCTCACTATCTGCTCTATAACCGTCCGCACTCCTTCACTCGTCACACTGTTCCTGGTTTTCTCCTCTGGCCACATTCGATCGTAGACGATCTGCGCATCACCTGACTGAATGCTTTCGAACGAACTTGAGGCGACTTCTTCCAATGACAACTTAGGGTGCGCAATCAACCAGACAAGATATGACAACCATCCCAATACCAAGAAGACAAGCAAGACCTTGTTCCGTCGGTCCCATTTCAGTGTAATCCCCAACATGACGTCACCGACACAGAATCAAGCAATGGGAGCACAACCTTGCTTACCGTTTACAGTGACGCATATCGCGTCGGGTATCACGAATTTATTGGCGACTGATCTTCTGACGCAACGGTGATGATCCAAATCGCATTCGTAGATATCGTCCTGATACACGCACTTGCAACAAGAATCTGCGTTCGTGTAGCACGCGACCTGCAATGCTCCATACTCGACGAGGCCGCATGTAATTCCGCAATTTCCGTCCGTCTGACAACCGCCGATTCCTTGGAACCCTCCGCCGGGCCCGCCACCCCAATTGCACGGCGCATAACATACTGCACAGGCTAACGTAGCGCAACATGTTACGATAAGTCGAAATCTAGTACCTATTGTTTGTATTACACTCATTTCTTCACCTTCATATCCAAATCTATTAGAACCGCGAGGAGTCATAACCAAAAGTCATAGGAGCCAAGCATTCCGGTTCTTCGCCGTCTTTCGATGGATCCGTTGTACCGTACTCCGATTGATAGCCTTGGCTCATATAAGCCTTCTGCATCTCCCTCGTTCACCTCCGACTGAGTGTCATCGGATATGATGACTGGGTCACTGTTTGAACGTAAAACAAAGTCCCGCCAAGCTTCAAGTTGGTTTGGCGTTCGGAGAGTGCTAAAGTACCACCTGTACACGTCACTTGACCTATTTTCTGGATCAAGTCCCGTGCCCCCAGTATGGAAAAGCTGTGTGGGTAGGTGGAGCGCATTCTTCACGCTCAAGCCGTCAGGTGGCAAATCCACAATAAGGCCAGGTGTCGCACCGAAATCCTCCACATACAAGAGACAAGAAGAATGCAACTGTCTCAGGTTGCCGACCGAAGAAGTGATACGAGCTTGTCTTCGGGCGCTGGCGATGACCGGTACTAGCAAGGAAAGCAGCAACAAGATGATGGATGTCACCACGAGAAGCTCCACAATTGTGTAGGCTCTCCTTAACATTTCAATGCGTGCTCCCCGTTCATAGTGCATCTCACATGAAGTCCTTCTGATAGTCTTGAAGCGTTCCGTCCTGATACGACCACCACTGGCCGGGCCAGGCGGGATGCAGATGGTGAAATTGTCCTGGCTTGGCCTGCAAGACGACGAAGACCTGGGGTGGCAGGTTCTTTAGTGACCAAGCATCAGGAACTGGGCCATCAGCGAACGCGACGACCGTTGGTGTTGACTTATCCCTTAGTGTTCCCGGAGTAATTGCCTTTGCAAGACAGCTTGAACATGGCCCTGCATATATGACTAGAAGTCGACCACGAGTTGGTAGCGGCCTACCGTAGAAGTCAATGACGGCACCGAGCGCCACCGAGAGGGACACATCGTCGGGGCTCGTCTTACCTGATATGATCGTGGTTGAGAGACCGGGCTCTGGACGGTGGGCTGGACTGACAGCGGAAAAGAATGCGTAGACAATGCCACCCAATATTCCAGCAACCACGATCAGTCGCATACTGTGATTGTATCAAGTCTCTTCCTCTTGGGGGGGGGGGGGGGGGGGGGTTTTTCCCCCCGGTCTAAATATTGGGAGTTTTTTGCCTCCCTGGGCTTTTTTTATTTTCACCGCCCCCCCCCCAGGCTAGCAAAAA
>CAYVHL010000005.1:22658-147535 GCA_964451255.1 uncultured Fimbriimonadaceae bacterium | reverse complement strand
AAGGACGTTCATACATGGGGCGTCTGTGTTCTGCTTCTGAGGTTGAAGGGGGGGGGGGGGGGGCGGGGGGTGGGTTCTTTAGACCCATCGGTTCAAATTGTGGAATTTCGTCGCCTACCTGTGCTTTTCAAGTCGACATCGCCCCACAAGCATGCTAGAACAAAGGCTGCCTCGGCTTTACGATGCGAGGCAGCCTTCGTAGTTTGAATTTGCCGACCTCAGTGGGAGACCAAGTGTTCCTTAGTCTCGTCGCGGTGCTTCTTGAGGTACGGCATGAACGGCGTGCCGCCGGTACCGACGGCATGCGGGTTCTTGGAGTCGGTCTGCGCCTGCTTGAAGATATACGTCGCGGCGTACTCCAGGTGCTTGGCCCGGAACCGATGGACCGCCGCGACGCACCGGTCGTAGCCTTCCTGCAGTTCGGGATGCGATTCGACGAACGTCCGCAGAGACGGCCCGGCCTCGATCGCCTCGACGAACCGCTTGTGGCCCGGCGGCATATAGTCGCGCATCTCCATAAGGTAGTCGCGCAACTTGCCTGGGGCATGGTCGACTCCGAAGAAAGCGTCCAAGGCCGGCACGATGCCGCTTTGGGCGCCAGTCTCACCACGGAACTTCTGCCCTTTGCCCCCATATTCGCCGACGCCTTCATAGACAAGGCCGTCCGGCATGTCTGGGTGGCTGTTCCATCCGTGGATGTAGGGCCGGACGCGGCGGTAATAGATGTACGGGTCGCACAGTTCGGGCATGCGCTCCATCGTCACGTTGATGGCGTCCAGAGCGTCTCCGATGAAGCTGAACGACTCTTGGATCCGCTTGACATCGCCGGAGGCGACCGCCGCCTGCGCCGGCAGAAGCTCGCGGATGGCAGGGACCGCCCGCATCTCGATGTCGATGTGGATGATCACGAACCACTCCTCGTCGGCGCCACCCAGGAAACTTTGGACAAGTGCGACGTTACCGGTCTCAAGAGGGCGTCGCTCGTCCAGACGGTGGTAGTTGTTCAAGCAGTAGCTGGCATAGCTCAGTACGGGCGGTCGGCCAAGCTTCGTCGCGACGGCATGCCACGGCACGGCCAAGACGGCCGGGATCCGATCCGCGGCCTTGGCACCCTGCCAGACATAGGCATGGCCGATATAACTCAGCACGACCATCGCCCTTTCGATCTCTTCCTCTGTGGTCAAAAGGTCGACAGGAAATGGAGGCAACTGATCGACATAGCCGCGGAACCTATCCGACATCAGGTACTTGGGAAGTTTCTGGGCGAGATGCTCCCAAGCGTCGAATGCGGCAGGCAGGGAATGAAGAGGTGCTTTCTCCGGAAGAAAGCCGGTGAGTTCGCTGATGCCGAAGTCGGCTAGCGAAAGGGTCGTGCTCACGTGTGCATGGTGGTTAGGTCCCGCTTGGTGGCCACCCGTCGGGCGGCGTCTTGGGTGGAGCGATTATACCGCCCTTCCGGCCCGCTGACCGGCCGACAGATCAGGCGGTGTATTGCACGATCCCGACTTTGTTGCCGTCCGGGTCGGCCAACTGGGCGGACCAGCCGACGTGGGGGACTTCTTCGCGCTCCCGGACCACAGAGCCGCCTAGGGTGCCGGCCCTCGACGTCAACGCGTCAATGTCCTCCACCCTGAACCAGACGCTAGGGGAGGAGCCCGCTGCGACGTGGTCCACCCGTTGCAATCCGCCGATGTGGTCGTCGCCGATCCCGAACACCACCATTGAGTCGGTGAAGGCTCGGAACGTCCAGTCAAACAGGCCTTCGTAGAACCTTTGGGCACGCACGACGTCGGTGACTTCGAATTCGATGTGGCAGATCCTGCTCATGGGCCTATGATATGGGCTACAAGTGTCGAGATCTATGACAGTTCTTGCGAAACTAGCGCAAGGCTCCTGGGCGCGATCCGGTCGCGGCGAAGTAAGCCCGAGAAAACGAACTGGCTTCGCTATAGCCCAGCCTCGCCGCCACGTCTCCGACCTGGACTCCAGACTGCAGTTGCGCCGTAGCCCAGGCGAATCGACTGCGCACCTGGTACTTGCGCGGCGACACCCCGTAGGTCGTCTTGAACAACCGTTGGAAATGGCATGGCGACAAGCCGGCGACCCGCGCCGACTCGGCAAGCGGCACTAGGGTCAGCGCACTTTCAAGCGACGCCCGGACGATCTCCATCCGGGACATCAGTTCCGCGCGGGTGACGAACATACGCGACGGTATCCGTGCGTAGGCCAGGGCCAAGAGGCAAGGGCCAGGCATACGACAATTTTATCGAACCCGGCCCGGTTTTCAATGATTTCGGCCGTCAAACCCGGCGGCGTCGTATGAGAGCCGTCAGGCCGAGACTAAGGGCCGCCATTGTCCCTGGCTCAGGCACAGCATCAACATGGAGCCGGACATCGTCGAAATTCGCCTGTGAACCCCCGACCCTTTCGATCTGGATCGTGAGCAACTTGCCCAGGCTCGCGTCCCCGTCCAGGGCATCGTATGTGACAGTCACCAGGCTAAAGGAGTCTGGGTCGTGATCTATGTGGCTGAAGGTCGACTCTGAAAGTAAAGTTCCTCCGGTAACCACACCGTCGGCCAAAGTGCCACCTGCAATGAGCCGGGCGGTAAAGGAGCCTGCAAAAGAATCGTGTCGTCTGCCCCCCATCAAAGTCAAGGTAGTCTCACCTACCGCCAAGACGTTATCGGTTTGCTGGGCTAAAAAGTGGCCATTCATATAACCAATGTTCGTTCCATCTGGAGCCTCTGCGTTGAAAAAGCCGGCAAGGGGGATGTTCCAGACGCCAAAATCACCGGTGGGGCCCTTAGACCATCCGGGGATCGATACTGTGGTGTACGTCCCCGTTGCGATAACGGGATCCTCAAATGAGCCGTTGACGACCGAGGCATTGGCAAAGCATGTGGCAACTAGTGCCACCGCTAATAAATTTCCCTTCATTGGGTTCCTCTCAACTTAGCGATCTCACATCAGCTAGACCTGAGATTACTCAAAGAATTCTACACGAACTTCTCTTGATTGCGCACGGTGTTCAAGCGAACCCGCATAAATACCGGTCAAGAAGCAATTGACCCTCCCGGATATCTCCGGGAGGGTCGTTCATGTGCCCACCCCGCTCAGCTCGGCGTCGGCGTGATCATGAATCCCTGCGCGGAAAGTTCCTGGCCGATATGGCGGAGCTTCTTCATCGCCCGGAGCTCGATCTGGCGGACTCGTTCGCGGGTCACATTGAGGGCAGAACCGACCTCTTCCAGAGTCCGCGAGCGGCCGTCATCCAAACCGAAGCGAAGCCTCACGACGTCCCTCTCGCGGCTCGTGAGCCGCCCAAGGATGCCGTCGATCTCCTCGCGTCGGATCAGGCTCCAAGTCACGTCCGAAGGTGTCGGCATGCCGGTGCTGGGGATAAAATCGCCGATGGACGAGTTGTCCTTTTCACCGACCGGGGTCTCTAGCGACAGGGGCTCGACGGCCACACGCAACATCTCTTGCACGCGCTCAGCCGACATCCCGACCCGCTCGGCGACCTCTTCGGGCGTCGCTTCTCGGTGGAGTTCCTGCTGCAGTTGGTTGGCCGTCTTCATCACCTTGTTGATGAGTTCGGCGACGTACACCGGGATACGGATCGTGCGGCCCTGGTTGATGATCGCGCGGGCGATGGCCCGGCGGATCCACCACGTGGCATAGGTGCTGAAGCGGAAACCCTTGCGCCAGTCGAACTTCTCGACCGCGCGGATCAGGCCCAGGTTGCCCTCTTGGATCAAGTCGGCGAGGGGGATGCCGCGGGCGTTGTACTTCTTGGCGATGCTGACCACCAGCCGCAGGTTGCTCTCGATGAGCTGCTGCTTGGCCAAGGTTCCGACCTTCATGACGTCCTTGCGCTCGAAGTCGCAGAATTCGTAGTCACGAGGGAGGTTCAGGAGTTCGGCGACCTTGCTCCACTTGTCTTGCTCGGCCAAGTCCTTGGCCTGCACCTTCTTGGCGAGGTCCTCTTCTTGGCCCGGGGTGAGCAAGTGGGCGCGCCGAGTCTGGCGCATCCACATCTCCAGCTCTTCGCTGTCGTCGTGCTGCGGTGGAGTCTCGGACTCTTCCTCTTCGGCCTCCTCGAGCTCCAACAGCTCGTCTGCTGCCGGTTCGCTGTCATCGGCGACCATGTGTTTGCTTGCGTCGACATAGGCGTGGCGCGCGTGGGTGCGCACCGTGATCGCCTTGCCGCGGCGGACTTGGGGAGGCATTCCGTTTTCAACTGGCATGATAATTTAGTTCTCTCTTTACAGACTACGGTCGAGCCTTGTTTAGAGCAAGGTCCCACCAAAAGCCTGCTGTTTGTGGCCCAGCGTCCTGTCCGCGCCTCGTTGCGAGGTGGCCCGCCAGAATGAATTCGACTTTGCCTTGAACTCAACAAGGCGTCCAAACAAGATATCAAACGATTTCACGATCATCAAGGTCTTTTTCAAGAACTTTTGAAAGTTGGACCATTCGGTACCAAACGGCCGGGGCTCACAACCCTTGCCAAAATGGTTCGACGTCGAGAAATGTGACCCAGTTTCAGGCTCTGGTCCTAGTTCAGCCGAGCATTGCGAGGGTCTGGGCCGAACGTCGTAGCGTCTCACCCAGTCCACGGGCGGCTTCTAGGGTGTTGGACCTACCGAACGATAACCTTATCGTGGCATGGGCCTCCTCGGCCGACAACCCGGCGGCGAGCAACACCTTGCTCGGCGCCGTCTTGCCGCTGCTGCAGGCCGGGCCCGCGCTGATCGCGTAACCGTTCGCGTCCGCCTCGACCACCAGTGACTCCCCGGTGACGCCGGGGAATGTCAGGCTGAGGACGAAAGGGCTCTGATCCGGAGCGTCGTTGCATTGAGCCTCCGGCAACTCGTCCATGACGACTTTCCGCAGGGCGAGGGCGTGGCTACGGTTCTCTTCTAGCCTTTCCTTGGACAGGGCGCAGGCCGCCCCGAAGCCGATGATCCCGGCCACGTTCAGCGTGCCCCCTCGGAGGTGCAATTCCTGCCCGCCGCCGTGAAGGAACGGCTTGATCGTGTCAGGGTCGCGCAGATAGAGTCCGCCGACACCCTTCGGGCCATAGATCTTGTGCGAACTGAACGAGGCGAAATCGAGCTTTCCTACCGACCAAGGGATCTTGCCGATAGCCTGTGTGCCGTCGCTATGGTTGCGGCCGCCGCACATCGGGTGGGCCAATACCGCCCCGGTCTCGTTGCAGACAGCCATGACGCTGGCCAGCTTTGTCTTCTTCGGAAGGACTGTCCAACCATCGTTCGCCAGGTAGGGGTCCTGACACCAGGCCTCGACCGCGTCACGGACGCTGACGTGTTCGAAGGGGCTCACCTTGGCGCAGTCAAGGACGGCCCCGCACAGGACCCAGTTGTTACTCTCGGTCGCGCCGCTCGTGAAGATGACTTGGCTCGGGTCGTCGGCGCCGATCAACTCGGCGACCTGTTCCCTTGCCTTCTCAACAGCCTGTCGGGCGGATCGGCCCCAAGCATGGATGCTGTTGGCGTTGCCGAAACCTTCGTCCAACCATGGCTCCATCGCCTCCTTGACCAACGGGTCAAGTGGCGTCGTCGCGGCGTTGTCGAAATACTTTGTGCGGTCGAACCCGCTCACGGCTTTCAGAATACCAAAGGTGTCTGGACCCTGGGCCGTACAAAGTTCCTTGTCCGCGGCGAAACGCCCCACTTGGAGGGGCCGCCCGAGGTGCCTCGGGCGGCCATGCGGAACACAATCGCAAAGGAATAGGTACTAATCCGAGCAATCAAGACTGGCTGGCTTCCAGCGCTTGGTTGAGGTCCTTGATAAGGTCGTCCACGTTTTCCAGCCCGACAGACAACCTGATGAAGTCTGGCGTGACACCGGTCGCCAGCTGCTCTTCGGGGTTCAGTTGCTGGTGGGTCGTGCTTGCCGGATGGATCACAAGGGACTTCGCGTCCCCGATGTTCGCCAGCAGCGAGAAGATCTGGAGCCCGTCAATGAACTTCAGGGCCGAGTCATAGCCTCCCTTGATGCCGAAGCCGATGATGGCGCCGTACTTGCCCCGGTAGTGGTACTTCTTCGCCCGCGAGTGGTACTTGTGCGAAGGCAGACCCGCGTAGGAGACCCAGCTGACCAACGGGTGGCTCTCCAAGAACTTCGCCACCGAGAGGGCGTTGTCACTGTGCCGTTCGACCCGCAAGTGCAACGTCTCGACGCCTTGCAAAATCGCCCAAGCGTTGAAGGGCGAGATTGAACTTCCCGTGTCTCGAAGACCCTGGACACGCGCCTTGATACCGAGGGCCACGTTTCCGAGTCCGGGAAAGTTTCCGAACACCTCCCAGAACTTGAGGCCGTGATAGCTCGGATCCGGCTCTGTGAAGTTCGGAAACCGCCCCGTGCCCCAATCGAAACTGCCGCCGTCGACGAGGATCCCTCCGATCGAGGTTCCGTGACCGCCGAGAAATTTCGTGAGGGAATGGACCACCGCCGACGCCCCGTAGTCGAACGGCTTGACCAAATAAGGAGTTGGGACCGTGTTGTCGATCAAGAGCGGGACGCCCTGCTCTCGCCCGATCTTGGCGACCGCCTCAATGTCGAAGGTGTCGTTCTTAGGGTTCCCTACGGTCTCCGCAAAGATCAGCTTCGTCTTCTCGGTGATGGCACGCTTAAAGTTCTCCGGGTCGTCGGGGTCGACAAACTTGACGTTGATCCCCCACTTCGGCAGGGTGTAAAGGAAGAGGTTGTACGTGCCGCCATAGAGGCTGGTGCTACTGACGATCTCACCGCCGTTCTCTACGATCGACGTAATGGCCAGCGTCGTCGCCGCCTGGCCGCTGGCGGTCGCCACGGCCGCGGTGCCACCTTCTAGGGCGGCGACGCGCTGCTCCAGCACGTCCGTGGTCGGGTTCATGATCCGCGTGTAGATGTTTCCGAACTCTTGCAGCCCAAACAGCCGGGCGGCATGGCCCGTGTCGTCGAAGACGTAGCTGGTGGTCTGGTAGATAGGGACGGCTCGGCTCTTGGTGGTCGGATCGACAGACTGCCCTCCGTGCAGCACTTGGGTCTCAAAACTTGGCTTGATCTTCTGGGTTTTGGTTTGAGCGGGCATTCAGCTTGACCTCTGATTGGATACTACGCCTAATTTTTTTCAAATATCCCGACAACATTTGCCTATACATTCCGCTTGTTTGAACATAATGATCAAAATAACAACACATTATTAGTCACCGTGATTCATTGGAAGGCAAGTGTTCCATGCATCTGCGAAGGCCGTCTATTTCTCTTCGTTTGTTGCCAACGGCTGGATGAGTGGGTCGATAGACTCGAACGCGGCCACGACCGCCGGCATCCAGGCGGACCTCTTCAGAGAAGGGGGAGCGCTCATTTCACCCGGTCGTCTGGCGAAATCGAGAGCCCAGGCCAAGGCGACGACTTCACACTCGGGCCCGTGTTCGCGCATTGCCACAAGGCCAAGGAGCATGACCGCGGCGCCGAGCCACGGCCCTTCCCGAAGGGCCTCTTCCCTGACCGACGCGGTGTGTGGCCAAAGCTCTGCCGCCTCTCGCAAGACCATGAGACCTTCGTCCGAAAGGCCAAGTCTCTCCCCGGCCGCCACGGCCGACACGGCGGCACGGGCCGCCCGGCGTCGCGCCTCGGGCCCAAGGCGTCGAAGGTATCCGCGGAGCAAGCGGTTTCTGGCCCTTCTCTCGTCACCAGAGATCATCGACATAGTAGGCGTTCGACCGGGCCCAGACCCGGTTCTGAGGCTTGCAACCGAGTCTAGCAGGTGCCGGTATAGTCGGTTGATGGCGCAGACTCCCCCGCCTTTCGAGACCATTCAGTCCCAGCAGCCCAGGAAGACCACGAACCCGCTGATGTGGATCGCCGTGGTCATCGTGGGCTTCTGTTGCATCGCCCTGATCGGTTTGGGCGGGCTCGGGTACTCCGTGTTCAACACGGGGATGAAATCTGCCGGATGCATCATGAACTTCGAATTCGCCCGTGCGAGCATCAGCGCCTACGCTAAGAAAAACGGCGTCTATCCTCCCGCGAGAACCTGGCAGACCGACACGGAAGAGTTCTATCAGAAGATCTACGACAAGATGATGGACAACAAGAAAGAAGACGAGCGGGTGCAACAGTGGCTCAAGTTCGCCAAACCTGGGCAGACTTTTGAATGCACCTGGGGGGACAGCACCACCGGTATCGCGTACAACGAGCAGCTTGCGGGCAGGAAGCCGGAAGAAGTCAAAGACCCCGACACGACCATCATGCTCTTCGAGACGCCTGAGACCAGGGCGAACAACCACGGCGTTTACGATAAGGACACGACCGCCAAGCCACCCAGAATGTTCGGCCAAGAACGAAAGTGGTTCACATTCACAGTTTCAGGCGAGTCGGACATGTTCAAGACACGAGACGGACATTCGCCGATCAGCGACAGCGACTTCAACATCGATATCGACGACAGTTCAGGCGGGGTCAAGGTGAACGGCAAGTCCGTTTCCGAGAAGAGCGGAAGCAAGGACGGGGTCGAGATCCAGAAGTCGGTGGATCTGGGTAACGGTGTCAAAGTCAAGATCAACTCAGGAGGATCCGGCAATTAGCCTGGATTTCGTGCCCCCTCCAAACTTCGACGTACCCTGCGCGTCTCGGACATTCGGGCCTGACGAGTCGGATTGCCCCGTATAATAAGGAACAGCCATGCGTCCCACGGATCTCCTCGCGTTTCTCTCGGGCCAAGAACTGATGGTCGTCGGGATAATCGTTTTGGTATTGTTCGGCGGCGCAAAGATCCCTCAGCTGATGCGCGGCCTCGGTCGTGGCATGGGCGAATTCAAAGCGGGCGTGGATGAAGGCAAGCAAGCCCTCGACGAGACGTTGCGCAGGTAAACAGACAAAATGCAGATCACAGACCTAATCGCGTTTCTCTCCGGCCAAGACCTCATGATCGTGGGGGTCATCATCCTGGTTCTTTTTGGCGGCGCGAAGATCCCTCAGTTGATGCGCGGCCTCGGTCGTGGCATGGGCGAATTCAAAGCGGGGCTGGAAGAAGGTAAGGACGCGATGAACCGTTCGATGCACGACATGGACGACGACTGGTCTAAGGCATCGGAAGCCAAGTCGGTCGAAGCCCAGACTTTGCCCAAGGAAGAGACATCTGGCAAGGACGAGCCTGCGACCAAGTCGTAACCGCCTATGTCGCCGGGATCGACCCTGACCGCCGACGACGTCGTCCGTAGGTTGGACTCGTTTATTGCCGCCGCCGTCGCCAGGCGCGGGGGCACCGACGTCGACCCCCCAAATCACCGGGTCGCCTTTCACTGGCCCCCACATGCCGTCAGCGTGGATTATCATGTCCCGGCCGACGCCTGGAAGGGACGGACGTCGCTCACCGTATTCGGTGAGACGTTGGAGGTCGAAGTCGCCGAGACTGACGCGGGAATCTTCGGCCGTTCTCTAAGACTGTGGAACGAAGCCCGTGGCGAGACGGTGACGGAAATGCTCGAGGCGCTCCGGGATGGTTGCACACCCTATTTCGAGCGGATGGACGCAATCACCGAGACTCTCATGCTTGAGACCCGTTTTCATGGGTCGATCAAGGATTTTGGACCTGCCGAGTGGGTTTGCCTCCTGTTTTGCCACGACCGAGACGTCGCGAACGAGGCCCGGATCGAAATTGAGACCCACGCGAGTTCCGGCCTGTTTGGACCGGCCCTTGTTTACACGTTGCGCGACTCCCGTCACCCGGGACGCAGGGTGGCGCAGTGGTGCGTCCTCGACATGTTCGAAGATCTGCCGTCGTTCTGTCCGACGCCTGATTCGCAGACGGATGCAGTGGCCGCGATGAGGGACTTCGTCTTCCACGCACCGGACGATTACGCCAGGACGGCCTACAAGGCTGGTGTCGTGCTCGGTGGGCACGTCTGCACAGAGGAGGCCGCTGACGCCCTGATCAGTTGCCTGGAGGCGCCCAGCAAGGTCGGAAGGCGGAGCGCCGCCCATGCCGTGTTCCACTTGGTGGAGTGGCTGCCGTCAACTCGGGAGGCGGTTGTCACGCGATTGCGGCGCATGGCGGAGCACGATCCTGAACCGCTCCTTCGCGCCTTCGCATCGCATATGGCCGACGACATCTCCTCCCACGCCTCAGACCACGTGCTTGAGCCCGTCTTTCCGGAGGAAGACTAAACGCGGTTGAGTAGGACCCTGAGCATTCGCCCCGTGTCGTCGCTCGCCTGTGAAGAACTCGCCGAAGTTGAACATGTCGTCAACGAGGCCAACCGGCTGAGACGCGGGCTCTTTCCCGATGACCGCCTTGGCCCAGGATCCTACGTGCAGACGCACTCGCAGGACCGGGTCATGACGTTAACAGTGGAGAGCCAATTAGCAGCCGTGCTGACCCTGTCTGTTCATCTCGACGCGCTCAAGATCTCGTTGCTTGCCGTGGCACCCGCTTTCCAGGGCGGCGGGTTGGGTGAGGCCTTGATCTACGACGCTGAAAGGTTAGCCCGGACAGAAGGCCTCGCTTGGCTTCGACTCGACGCAGTGGACCACGGACGTCTCGTGCCCTATTACAAAAGGCTTGGGTTCGAGGAACTTAGGCGGATTGCCTTCCCTGCCGGTCGGTGGGGCGCGACGGACGCCTTCGAAGTCGTATCCCTTCAACGATCTGTGCATCCTTGATCGCGGCTCACCCCTTGCGACAGAGGTGAGTGTGCAAAATAGAAGCCATGTTCCTTGTGGCCTTGGCTCTTAGTTGGCAATCACAGATCGATTCCCTACTTGCATCGCCGGACCTGCGCGGCGCCGCTGTGGGAGTCTGTGTGTTGGACGACAGAGGCAAGGTGGTCTACGAACACAACGCAGACCTCCGGCTTATGCCCGCTAGCAACGAGAAGATCTTGACCGCCGCGATGGCCCTGGACACACTCGGCCCCGATTTCAAGTGGGAGACGAGATTTTGGAACGAGGGGGATCGATGCGTGGTGAAGGCCACGGGCGATCCAACGCTCACAGCTTCGGATCTGACGATAGTCGCACAGAAGCTCGGCCTGAAGTCGAAGACACCGGTTGTCGTCAACGCCCCTTTCGGCCAAGACTATCCCGACGGATGGGAAGAAGGCGACCTGGCGAACCGGTATGCCGCCCGACCAGCCGGATTCTGTTTCGACCGGGCTGGCTTTGAATTGGATGCCGAAGGAGGAAAGCTCGTGCCTCTTCTCGACGCTTTGGGGGTGAATGTCCGATACATCAAGGGTCAAGGGGACGCCCGGGTCAGCCTCGACCTTGACCGACACCTCCTCACCGTGCGTGGAAAGCTTCCGGATAAGCGGACGGTCCTCGACACCTTCGCCCAACCGGATCCCATTGGTTCTGCTTGCGCCTTGATCGGCGGGGTTTACGCCGGTCGCTCCGACACGACCCCCGACCGGGGCCCAGACGTCGCGCTGATGAGTCGGTCGCTATCCCAGATACTGCCAGATTGCCTGAAGCCAAGCGACAACCACCTTGCCGAACACATCTTCCTTGCGGCCGCCTATCGTGACTGGGAACTGGGCCAGAGGACGCAGCCATTCGGATACGAAAGCGCCGGACCAGCCATGGGTCGGTTCCTCAAGGGCTATGTGAACGCGACTGAAGACGAAGCGCACACCGTCGACGGGAGTGGACTGAGCCGTCACAACCTCGTGACCGCCCACCTATTGGCACGGGTCTTGCGTACAGTTCAAACCAAGGAGTACGCGAAGATCTTTCGGGACTCGTTGCCCAAACCGGGGGACGGGACGCTCAAGAGCAGACTGGCAGGAAAGCCGGTCGCCGCAAAAACGGGTTCGCTTGACGAGGTGTCTTCCCTTTCCGGATATTTGTGGCCCGAATCCGCAAGCAGATGGACCTTTTCGATCGTTTTCAACCACACGTTGGTTTCGAGCTCAAAGGTCCATGCCCTGCAAGACAAGATCGTAAGCACACTTCTTGAAGTCAGGAAACAAACATGAACCAAGCGGTGCGACAGTTCTTCTACCGAGTGTTCCCGACGAGGGCTCTTGCCCTTCTGTTGCTCGTCGGGCTCGTCGACCTCGTAGCCACCGCCGTATTGCATGCCAACGGACAGATTGTCGAACTCAACCCGATCATGCGCCCCCTGATCGAGCGGAGCGAATGGCTGTTCGTCGTCGTCAAGGGGTTCACGCTCGCGGCAGCATGGTTTGTGATGTCGCGCCATGCGAAGATCAACCTGAAGTTTGTCCGCCAGGCGTCCATTTTGGGCGCGGCTGTCTATCTCTTCATCTGGGTCGCGTGGTTCTTCGCGGCTTCGGGTCGATCCGTTTAGCCTCTTTGCAGGTCATGGTCCCTTCGGGCTTGCCCATACCTTTGCGTCGGTACTATCTGGCAGTCTATGGCCCTTTCGAAAAAGACCGTGCGCGACATCGACGTGCGAGGAAAGCGTATCCTCGTCCGCTGCGACTTCAACGTCCCACTTGGCGGCGGGAAGATCACAGACGACAACCGGATCACGGCCTCGCTCCCGACGATCAAGTATCTCCTCGAACAAGGCGGCAGGGTGATCCTTTGTAGCCATTTGGGACGCCCGAAGGGGGTGACCCCCGAGTTCACACTTGCGCCGGTCGCCGCGAGGCTCAGCGAACTCCTCGGGCAGGGCGTACCTCTCGCTCCAGATTGCGTCGGGCCCAGGGTGACAGCCATGGTAGAGAGTCTCGCGGACGGTCAGGCCCTACTACTTGAGAACGTGCGGTTCCACCCTGAGGAGGAGAAGAACGACCCAGCGTTCGCGAGGGAACTTGCTTCGCTCGCCGACCTCTTCGTCAACGACGCGTTCGGAACGGCCCACCGGGCCCATGCCAGCACCGAAGGGGTCGCGCACATCTTGCCCGGAGTAGCGGGTTTCTTGATCGAAAAGGAGATCGAGTACCTCGGCAAGGCGGTGGACGAGCCACGAAGACCCTTTGTGGCGATCATGGGCGGGGTCAAAGTGGCAGACAAAATCAAGTTGATCCAAAACCTCCTGCCCAAGGTCGACCGCTTGGTCATCGGAGGAGCCATGTCCTATACGTTCTTCAAAGCAAAGGGCTGGGAAACCGGAACTTCCAAGTTAGACGAAGACAGCATCGACTACTGCAAGGGCCTTCTACGCGACCACGGCGACAAGATCCTGCTCCCTGTTGACACAGTCGTCGCGCCGGAGTTCCGGGCCGACGCACCAGCCACCGAAGTCACCTCCGATCACATCCCATCCGGCCAAATGGGGCTGGACATCGGCTCCAGGACATGCAAAGCGTTCGCCGACGAGGTCTCGTTGGCTGGGACGGTGGTTTTGAACGGGCCGATGGGCGTCTTCGAGTTCGACGCCTTTGCTGCTGGAACCAAGGCGGTGGCACAGGCCCTGGCCGTCAGTTCGGCGACGACGATCGTCGGCGGGGGTGACAGTGCGGCGGCGGTCGAGAAGTTCGGCCTCGCCGACAAGATGACCCACGTCAGCACGGGTGGAGGAGCCAGTCTAGAGTTCCTCGAAGGGGTCGATCTTCCCGGTATTGCCGCGTTACAAGACAAGTGAACCCGATCTGCGTCCGCCTGGATCTGGATTCAACGCCGTGGGTGGCAACATCGGGGTTCGGCATCGAGCAGGCCCGGTTGGTCACGATGTTTGAGTTCGCCAGGCGGACGGGGGTCAAGTTCCATGTGTTCGCGTCGTCACGGTGTCTGAGAGCCTCGCCCGGCGTGGTCGACGCTGTTCTTGGGGACGGCCACGACTTGGACTGGCTCTACACGGGCGACCAAGCGGGTGTCGCACAAGCCTGGGAGGAGGCTGGCAAGGAAATCCGAGGCACGGGGCACCGGTGGTGGGGGATCGGGGTCCTCACCGGTTGGTCAGCCCCGTTTCCCGACGGGGCTCGCTTCGTGAGCATGCCGTCGGGCAATCGTCACCAAGCAAGCGGTGCTCTTGATGGCCTGACTACCATTCGGTTTGCGCTGGCGAGCACCCCGACGGAAGAGGTGAAAGAAGCAGTCACCATTGCCTTGGGCGCTGGCGCGCCTATCCGCACGATCAGGGACCACATCCTATCGTCTTGCTAGCTCGCAGACGATCTTCCATTCCTTCTCGCTGACCGGCATCACGCTCAACCGTTGCCCCTTCCGGACGACGAGCATGTCCTCCAGACCCGAAGTCGACTTCATCTCCGCGAGGGTGACACAGCGGGGAAACTTCTCGACGAACTCCACATCACGTGTCAGCCACCTTGAGCCGTCCGCAGGCGCTTTGGGATCGTAATAGTGGCTCTTCGGGTCGAACTGGGTGGGGTCAGGGTAGGCGTCGCTGACGATCTTCATCGTGCCGACCACGCCAGTCGGATCGGCGACAGAGTGATAGAAGAAAGCCATGTCCCCCACTTGCATCGAGTCCCTAAAGAAGTTCCTGACCGTGTAGTTGCGGCAACCCTCCCACAGGTCAGGGCCGCCCTTCCGGATCAGGTCGTCGATACCATAAGTGGAAGGCTCGGACTTCATCAGCCAATAGGCCATGCCGTTGATTCTGGCCCATGCCTCGCCGTGTGGCCGTGACTCGACGAACAGGTTGAAGGGACTACCCTCATGGTAGTCCCTTCCTTCCCATTGGGAGCTAATCCCAGGATGTCTCGATCGTGTACTCGATCGTCTTGACCTCGTCCGGCTTGAGGGTCACGACGAATTCGTAAATCTGGCTGTCGAGCCATTTTCCATCCACGTTCTGCTTCGTGATCTTGTGCTCGCCCCAATGACGCTCCCAAACGTTCACTGTCTCAGGGGTCTCCTTACGGTTGCGGACCTCGATCTCGAACGTCTCACGACAGGCGTGGCCCCGGCGGATCCATTCGAACAGCGTCCGCTTGCGGGTCGCCCGGACGTCAAAAGCCTGACCGACACGCAAGCTCACCTTTTCATCTTTCGGTGTGTGGTCGATCTGGTCTTCACCCAACATTTGGAGCGAGCCGCTGGAATCAGACTGGAACACTTTGAACGTCCCCTTTGGCAAGGGCATTCCGAGCTTGTTCTCTTTTGAGTTTTTGAACTCCAAGTAGACGGTCGGCTTGATGTCGCCGCTACCGACGACACCCTCGTTCGGATAGTAGGCGTTGAAACCGAACATCGAGTCGACGAGGAGCTTCTTGGTGACGTGGACACCGGTCGCCTCGAGTAGGCTCACCTGCTTCATCTCGTTGTTTCGAACCGTGGCTGGCCTAGTCAGCGTGTAGAGGTGATAATCGGCGAACTGCTCTTGGACCATCGCGTCGGCGGCCTTTGCCATCGGAGCCCCCGCTCGCCCACCGCCGAATCCGCCGCCGTAGTTCGGGTTCACGCGGTTCACGTCTCCGGCGAGCAGTTTGAGTTTTGTGTTCTCATACGTGACCCCAGAATTGTTGTTGAGTGTCACCCATCCTTTGAGGTCGCCGACTTGGCCGGATTTGTCAAGAGAGAGGACGTAGTCGCTCTGCCAAGACATGCCACGGGTCAAATAGCTCAGCTCGATATTGTTCGGCCCTGCCCTTTCGCTATCCAGCAGCCACACCAAAGTGGGCTTGCTGATCAGCCCGGTCGGTAATGAATCGACCTGGATCTCACCTACCGGGTTCAAGACAATCTTTCCGTCCGTCGTTCGGATCACCATGCCGTTGTAGCTGGACGTCGATTGGCCGTTGCCTTGGCTGACGATGGCTGTCGGCGAACTCAGAAGCGTGCCGTGGAGCACATCCTTGGTTCCGTTGTCCATCGTCCGAATAAAGGTGATCGGTTGGCCGACCGCCTTGTTGAGGATCGCCACCGGACTAATCAGGTCATATTGGTAGTTCTGTTCCAATACGTTGAACGAGCCAGGGGCGGACAGACTCTTGATCGCGACGCTGTTCGCCTCGATCAACTGGGCGACGTCTTCAACGCCGACCTGTTGCATCCCGGTCTTGAGGTCGAGCGTCCTCTGCTGTTTGACGAGCGCGAAGCCGCCGTTGTAAATGGTCAACTCGCTTTGGGTCGGCGCGCTAGCGACGGTGGCAGCGAGCGAGATGGCTGCAGTGAACATAAGCATCCTATGCTCACAGACGCGCGGACCCTGGCGGGCGGTTTGCCCGAACCTCTAGAGAGTGGCCGCTAATGTGCCAAGAGCCTTATCAACAACCGCCTTTTGGCCGCCGTCTAGCCCGACAAGCGGCAACCTGACGCAATCGCAATTGAATCCCTGCTTTGCAAGCGCGTATTTCACGGGAACCGGGCTTGGGGCGCTGAAGATGGCTCGGATGACGGGGAGGATCGCCTGGAACCGAGCGATAGACTTGGCGGTGTCGGTTGTGAACAGGTCGATGATTTCCGCTAGTTGCGCACCGATCACATGGGCCGCGACACTGACCAGGCCGTGGCCGCCGACCGAGAGCACGGCCGTCGTAAGGCCGTCATCGCCGCTGTAGACGCGGAAGCCTTCTGGCACTTGGGAGCAGACATCGGCGATCTGGTTCATGTTGCCGCTCGCTTCTTTGACCGCGACGATGTTTTTGACTTCGGACAGGCGCAACAGCGTCGGCGTCTCTAAGTTGATAGCCGACCTAGGTTGAATGTTGTAAAGCAGGACGGGGAGCCCAGTAGCCGCCGCGCAAGCGCGAAAGTGCGCTTCCAAGCCTTCTTGTCCCGGCCGGTTGTAGTAGGGATTGACGAACATCACGCCGTGGGCGCCCCGGTGCTCTGCCTCCTTGGCCATGGCGACGCTCTCCGCCGTGTTGTAGTTCCCAGCCCCAAAGACGACCGCCGCACGGTCGCCGACCGTCTCCATGACGACCTCAAGAAGCCGGAGCTTCTCATAATCCGTGAGCGTGGGAGACTCACCGGTCGTGCCTGCGACCACAATTCCGTCGTTCTTTTGGCTATCGACAAGCCAAGCCGCCACCTTGGCGGCCTCTTTGTAGTCCACGGCGCCGTCCTTGTCGAACGGTGTGAGCATCGCCGTCAGCAACCGTCCCCAATCGCGTGGCCCGAAGAACGCACCCATGAAGGGATTCTACTGCCGGTCAGTCACCGTCACGGGTCAAGAGGTTGACGATCTCATCCACGACCTCGGTCGGTGTCTTGCCGTACGACTCGACGACGACCGCGTCCTCAGCCAGCATGAGCGGCGAGTCGTCACGCTTGTAATCGCGCCAATCACGCTCGACGACTTCCAAGACGACGAGGCTCAGAGGCTCCTCGATTCCTTTGGCACGAAACTCCAGCCAGCGACGGCGCGCCCTTTCCTCGATGCTTGCGGTCAGGAATATTTTGAGGCGGGCGTGCGGCGCGACGACCGTGGTCACATCGCGGCCCTCCAAGACGTAACCGCCATTCTCAACGATGCGGCTCTGAGCCCCGGCGAGGATGTGCCGGACACCGGGCACGACGCTGATCCGGCTGGCCGCCTCGCTGACCGCAAGCGAACGGATCGAACCGCTCACGTCTTCGCCGTCGAGGATGATCGGGGCCGGGTCGCCTACCCCAAAATCCAGGTCGGTGCCTTGGCAGATGGACACGACACGGGCGATCGTCTCTTCTGTCTTCGGGCCATGTTCGTCGATCACGCTCAAGTCGATCTGTTCCCGCAAGCACTTGAGAGCGACCGCACGGTACATCGCTCCGGTGTCCAACATATGCAGACCCAAGCGGGCGGCGAGGATCTTGGCGACCGTCGACTTCCCCGCTCCGGCCGGGCCGTCGATCGCGATGACGAGTTCAGTTCTCTGAGAGGGCATGAAAGTGTTCCCAAAAAGTCGGGTAGCTCGTGGCGATGCTCTCGGCGCCGCCGATGGTCGTCACGCCTTCGGCGACCATGCCGGCCACGGTGAACGTCATGGCGATCCGATGGTCGTCGGCCGCTTCGATGTGCGTGCCCCGTAAGGGAGTCGGGCCTTCAATAACGAAGCCGTCGTCCAACGCTTCAATCTTCGCCCCCATCGCTGAAAGTCCATCGGCCACGACGGCGATCCGGTCGGTCTCCTTGACCCGCATTTCCTTGGCGTCTCGTATGTGGGTCGTGCCGCGGCATTGGGTTGCGAGCACGGCGAGGACGGGGATCTCGTCGATAAGCCGAGGAACCAAGTCTCCTCCAATGACGAACGGCTTGAGGTCGGTTGTATAAGTTGCTGTGAGGCCCCCTACAGGTTCGCCAAGCTCCACACCCATCGGCATGACCTCTACCCGTGCGCCGGCCTGGCCCAACACGTCAAGGACGCCGGTGCGCGTCGGGTTGAGACCGACGCCTTCCAAGGTGACTTGGGATCCGGCCACGATTGCCGCCGCAACCAGCCAAAACGCGCTGCTGCTGATGTCGCCCGGCACCCTGAATTGGAACCCTTCCCAAGAAGCCGCTTCCACCCCCACCCTCAGTGCACCCTCACGCATGACCTGGACGCCGAGCGCCTCGAGCATCCTCTCGGTGTGGTCGCGGCTCAGACTGGGCTCAGTGACCCATGTCTGGCCCTGGGCCCGCAGCCCAGCGAGCAACAGGCAACTCTTCACTTGGGCGCTGGCGACCGGACTGGTGTATCGGACGCCGCGAAGCTGTCGGCCTTCTATTCGTAATGGGGCCCGCTCGCCCTCCACGCAAGCTCCCATCAACCTCAAGGGCGACACGACCCGGCCCATCGGTCTCCTGGAGAGGCTCGCGTCGCCAGTCAAAGTCGTTTCCAAGCCCTTGCGGGAAGCTAAAGTGCCCGCCAGAAGACGCATCGTCGTGCCGCTGTTGCCGCAGTCCAAGTCCCCGTCCGGTGTCGACCAATCTTCCCGGCCCTGGATGATGGTCTTCCCCATTTCTCGGCGGAACTTCACGCCCATCTGGCCGACGATCCGCAAAGTCGCTTCGCAATCTTCGCCCTCCAAGGGTTGTTCGACGACGGTCTCACCACGACCCATCGCCCCGAAGAGGTAGGCACGGTGCGTGAGCGATTTATCAGAAGGAGGACGGATCGAGCCCGCCAACCGCTGAATTCGACTTACAGAAACCGGCACGCCCACTTTGGCAGGGATTGTGGCTGATCGCGACGCAGACCGACGGGATCGACACCGAGCATTCACACCATGCCGTGCGGCTAACATCCAGCGAATGCCTTCGGAGCCATCGCGCCACAAGCCCTGGTACCGACACCTCTACGTCCAAGTCCTGGTCGCCGTGGTGCTCGGCGTCCTTGTCGGGGCCGTCTGGCCTGAGACGGGCAAACAACTCAAGCCCCTTGGCGACGGCTTCATAGCCCTCATCAAGATGCTCATCGGCCCGGTCATCTTCTGCACGGTCATCCACGGGATCGCCGGTGCAGGAGACCTGCGCAAGCTCGGTAGGGTCGGGCTTAAGGCGCTCGTCTACTTCGAGACCCTTTCGACCTTAGCCCTCGTCATCGGCCTCGTCGTCGTCAACATTCTCCGCCCAGGTTCTGGGCTGCACGCCCACAATTTCGCGCCGCTCGACGCCAAGACCCAGGGTTATGTCGCGCAGGGACATGGGTTCAACATCTCCCAACTCCTTCTACACACGATCCCAGACACGTTTGTGAGCGCTTTCACAAGCGGCGACCTGCTCCAAGTCCTCGTCGTGTCCTTGTTCAGCGCCCTCGCGGTTGTGGCGATGGGCGAGCGAGGAGAGCCGGTCCTTCAAGCGATCGATGTCCTGACTGACTTCTTCATGGGCGGCCTCAGGATCGTGGTCAAGCTGGCCCCGGTCGGCGCGTTCGGCGCCATGGCATTTACGATCGGAGCCTTCGGGTTTGGCGCATTGGTCAATCTGGGTGCCCTGATGGGCGGTTTCTATCTCACCGCTTTTCTCTTCGTGTTTGTCGTCTTGGGGGCGGTGGCCAGGGTCTCCGGTTTCTCGATCGTGCGCTTCGTCGCGTACATCAAAGAAGAGCTTTTGCTGGTCCTTGGCACAAGTTCCAGCGAGACCGCGCTCCCTGGGCTCATGCAAAGGCTCCAGGATCTGGGTTGCTCCCGGGCGACCGTCGGCCTAGTCGTCCCGGCCGGGTACAGCTTCAACTTGGACGGCACAAACATCTATATGGCGATGGCCGCCGTGTTCTTGGCCCAGGCGACCGACACCCCGCTGGACCTCTCCCACCAGATCGGCTTGATCGTCGTGGCGATGATCACGTCCAAAGGGGCGAGCGGCGTCACCGGCGCCGGGTTCATCGTCCTCGCCGCCACCATCGCTGCCGTACCCGGCATCCCCGTGGAGTCGCTTGCCCTGCTGATCGGCATCGACCGCTTCATGAGTGAATGCCGGGCGCTCACGAACATCATCGGCAACGGCGTGGCTACAGTGGCCATCAGCCGTTGGGAGGTCGAGGTCACGGGCCACTCTGTCTCAGCCGCGATGGCCGCGACAGAGTCCTGACCTCGTCAAACCGACGAGTCCCGTAGCGACAGGCTGACGTCGCCGGTCACTGCGCTCATGTCGATGCTCCCCGACCCGTCACCGAGCTTGCCCGACACGACCAGTTTCTCACGGACCTCGTCTTTCAACTCCAAGTCGACAACTTTCACGTCTCCCTTCAGAGTCGACAGGTGGACGCGGCAGTCGCTCCCGTCGGACACCGCCAGGTTGACGTCGCCCTTCACAGACCGCAGGTTGACCGAGCCTTCCACGGGCGCGACGAGGTCGATGTTGATGTCGCCGGTGCTCGCCTCCACGCTTATGGTTCGACCTGAACACCGCGACAACTCGACGTCGCCGCTGTTCGAGCGGATGTTCACCAGACCATTGACGTCGGACAGGGTTACGTCACCGCTTTTCGACTCAATGGTGACCATACTGCAGACTGTTTGATCGAGCGCGACCGAGCCGCTTTGGGCAAAGACTTCCACGGTGCCGCCGACTCCGACCAGCTTGACGCTGCCGTTAGCACAGTTCACCTTCAAGGAAGCTTTGGTGCCGATGACCTCCACGTCCCCGTGCGAGGTCTTGATCTCGACCACGGTCCCCTCGGAGACCTTGGCGTGGATATCTGCCGAAAGCCGGTCCGCTTCGTTGTGTCGGAGAGCAATGAAGTCATGTCCTTCTTCAAGAACCGGCATGTACTTCTCCGCCAGTTCCTTCGCCTCTTCCTCCGTATAGCCTTTGAACCGCGCCGCTACTTTGATGCTCCCGATGGGTTCGCCACCTTCGACCTTGATGTCGCCATATCCACCTTCGATCTTTAACGTCTTTCCTGACGGCACTTCAAGGGGCAGTTCGATGATTCGGTCCGCCTGCTGGCCGAAGACTTTGAACCAACCGCCCCTTCCCTTGCCTGCGTCTTCGGCGACTTGCTTGACCGCCTCGACGCCCTTGTCAACACCTTTGCGGACGGTGTCGGCAATATCCTGCCAGTTCACGTTTTTGGCGACGTCTTTGGTCACTTGCTCGATCGTCCCAATCAGCTTGCCGAACGGGTCGTCAGTCCGGGGCTTGTCTCCCTCCTCAGCAGATTCCCGTTCATTCGAGTCCGGGTTCTCACCGTCGTCCACCATATGTGGTGCGTCACCGAACGCGTCGAGCAACTCGGCGGCGTCTTCGGGTGAGAGCTTCCCTTCCTTGACCAACTTCATGATGCGGATGGTCTCTTCCTTCATTTCGATCCCAGTTCCTTCAATTTCGCCTTGGCATCGGCGGCTGATAGTTTGCCTTCCTCCAACAACTTGAGCACCCGACGCTTCGCGTCGGTCGCGCGCCCGTTTTCCTTGCCTCCTGAAGTCTTCAGAGGCTCGTAACCAAGCGCGTCCAAGAGCCCGTCCAGCCTGGCTCGGACTGTCGGATAGCTCAGGCCCAGCTCTTTCTCCATCGTGCTGATCACACCGCGCGCACGGATGAACACTTCGAGGAAGCGCTGCTGGTCCTGGTCGAGCCGGGTCGTCTGTGGGAGCTTGAAACGACCGCGGATTGTGACGTCACCGCTGACCGAGCTGAGCTCGCTCACAAAGAGGGGCTCACCTGTCACCGGGCACTTGGCCGGTATGTCATGGAACACGTCTTTCGTCATCCTTGGTCACCTTGAATCGCATACTCATTATTTGCCATTTCTACGCCGAGTCTGAGATCAGGTTTCTACATTCCAGGCCGTTTGGAGTGAGGTTTTTCAATGTTCACTGCTTTCCCTTGATATGTTACGCGGTCGGGGCCATGTTGGGATGGCTGTACCTGGTGGTATCTTGGCTCGTCGATGCCGGTGTTTGTCGGATTGGACGCGGGAGGCACCAAGACGCGCCTCCGTGCGGAGGACGGGACAGGGAAAGTACTGGCCGAGGCAACCGCTGGCCCGGCAAACCTGGCCAGCACACCCGAAGGAGTTTGGAAGGCTTCGCTGGCGGAACTTGCCATGCAGTGCCCCCGGGCCGACTTTGTCGCCGGTTGTTTCGCCGGCCTGCTGACCCACGAAGACCGCCACCGGGCCGACGCTGAACTTGCAAAACTGTTTCAAGGCGCCAAGGCGGTCGCCATGCCTGATTACGGGGCGGCGGTAGCGTCCGCGCCTCCTGGGACAAGCGTCATCGTCGCGGCCGGCACCGGCTCGGTGATCGCGAGCATGGTCGACGGAAGAATCGTGAAATCAGGCGGCGGCGGCCCGCTCTTGGGAGACGTGGGAAGCGGATTCGACATCGGACGTTGGGGCCTCCGATCGCTCCTCTTGGAGGCGGTCCCGCCAGACGCCAGCGAAGAGACGTGGGCCGCGATCGAGCAGGTCTTCGGCACACGCCTGCCTGCGGCGGCCGTAGCCACCGTATACAAAATGCAGTCGCCCGCTGCGGCGATCGCCAAGATCGCACCGCACGTCCTCGGCGACGCTCACAATGGGTACCAATACGCGCAAGACGCCGTAACAGGCGCGGTCGGTTGCCTTGCCCGGGAGGTCGCCACCCACCTGAACACGGTCTTACCCAACTTGAGCGTCTGGCAGGTCGGACTGACGGGCGGCGTGTGGAACGGGCCGAAACTTGCCAAGAAGGTGTTTGATGACGCCATGGCTTCCCATGCACGGACATACCTGGGCGACAAGGGCGGCTATGCGAGCGCGGTCCTTGACCTAGACCCCGTGAACGGAGCGGTGGCGCTCGCCCGTAAGATCTATCTAGACGCCCAACCAGCGGCAGACCCTTCATGAGCACCGAAGCTAGGAACCCCAGATCTATCGGCTTGGACAAAATGTCCGCGAACGAAATCGTGCGATTGATGGACGAGGAAGAGCGCGTCGTCTTTCGAGCTTTGGAAGCCGCCGCGCCTGCGATCGCCGAAGCTTCGGAGCGAGTCGCCCGGGCATTTCGCGAAGGCGGCCGCACGATATATGTCGGCGCAGGGACGAGCGGGCGCATTGCGACCATGGACGCGGCGGAAATGCCGCCGACATTCGGCACCGACCCGGCCCTCTTTGTCGCCGTCGTAGCCGGGGGATCGGCAGCGGGCCAGAAGGCTATAGAGGACGCCGAAGACAGTGACCATGCCGCGATCGAAGCGATGAACGAGCTCAAGCTCGACCAGCGTGACGTCGTCATAGGCATCGCGGCCAGCGGACGGACCCCGTTTGTGCTCACTGCCGTCAAGCATGCGAACCAAAAGGGGCTGTGGACGTGCGGGATCGCCAACAACAAGGCCGCGCCGATCCTGGAGCAGGTCGACCTGCCGATCTTGCTCGACACCGGCCCGGAGGTGCTCACGGGCAGCACTCGTCTCAAGGCAGGGACATCCCAAAAGATGGCCCTGAACCGGATATCGACCGCCGCCATGGTGTTGAACGGCAAAGTCGTCGAAAACCTGATGGTGGACGTCAAGGCAAAGAACCAAAAGCTCAAGGAACGGTGCGTCCGCATCGTCCGCGAACTGTCTCCAGTGACCGAAGAGGAGGCTTGGCGCTTGTTGGAATCCAACAACTGGAGCGTCCGCAACGTGTTGGACGTGGTCCGCGCTGCAAGCCGCTGAACCACCCGTCGCACCGGGAGACAGACAATTGGCTGATGTCGTTGTGATCGGCAGTGTGCTCTTGGACAGAGTGAGCTGCGTCGAAGCCCTTCCTAGGCCAGGAGAGTCGGTCTTCGCGCGATCCAAGAGCACCTACCTTGGCGGGAAGGGATTCAACCAGGCCCTGGCCGCACATCGGTTTGGTGCCGACACCCTCTTGGTCGGCTGCCTTGGAAACGACGAAGGTTGGGGACTCTATCACGACTATATGGCCGTCGAAGGCATGGACACTGGCGGTCTTGTCAGGACGGACAAGGCCCCGACGGGCCAGGCCGACATCTGGGTGCAAGGCGATGGCTTGAACATGCTCTGCGCGTTTCCCGGCGCGAACGACCTCCTCCACCCCAGAGACTTCCTTCCCGAATGGGAGGATGGACGTGTCGACTTCACCGAGCATGAGGTCGTCCTCTCCCAATTGGAGGTCCCCGACGTAGCGGCGAGGGTTGGGGGCCACTACCGAGTCTTGAACCCTGCCCCCATGCGGATGTTCGACCGCAAGATGCTCGAGGGTCTCGACCTGTTGACACCAAACGAAACGGAAGCCTTCGCGCTGACCGGCGTCGAACCGGTAGATGAAGATTCGTGCGTCGTGGCCGGCCGCAAGTTGCTTGACGAAGGTGTCCGTGCGGTGGCCATCACTCTGGGCTCTCGAGGGTGTTTCCTGGTGACCAGCCGGACGCACCGGCACTTCCCGGCACCAGAAGTCCAAGCGGTCGACACGACCGCGGCCGGGGACGTCTTCAACGGCGTCCTTGCCGCGATGGTTCTGTCCAGGGGCATCGAGGAGTCGATACCGACCGCCGTCGCGGCCGCCTCCCTTTCCACGACGCGGGCAGGAGCGGGCCCAAGCGTGCCGACCAGATCGGAAATTGAAAGTTTCATGGCCCAGATTTGATTCAGGGGTGAGATCGCCGCCAAGAATCGCGCCACAATCACAGACCATGCCGACAGCAGAAGGCCACGCCGCCCACACCCAATCCGACGCCAAAAACGGACTTCCTGGTCGGATGCCACGGAAGATCAACGTCACGATGATCGGGGCGGGATCCTTCTTCTGTGCCAGCGTGATGAAGGACGTCGTCCTGATCCCGGAAAACCTGGGCGGCGAACTACGATTGGTGGACATTGACGTGGAGCGGATGGAGCTGAGCCGCCAGCTGGTTCAAAAAATCGTCGAGAAGGCAGGCCAAGCTGACCGGTGGACGGTCAAGGCGAGCACCGATCGCAAAGAACTGCTTCCTGGCACCGACTACATCGTGAACGCCATCGAAGTCAGCGGCGTCGATTGCGTCCGCTTTGACAACGACATCCCCCTCGAGTTCGGCGTCAGCCAGAACATCGGCGACACGATCGGCCCCGGTGGCCTGATGAAGTCCATGAGGACGATCCCGGTGTGGCTCGACATACTTCGGGACGCCGAGCGCCTGTGTCCACACGCGCTAGTACTGAATTACACGAACCCCATGAACATGCTTTGCCTGGCGTCCAGCCGGGCGACAAGCATGGAGGTCGTCGGTCTGTGCCATAGCGTCCAGGGAACATCCCGTATGCTGGCGGGCTATGTGGACGTACCTTACGAAGACGTGCAGTGGAAATGTGCGGGCATCAACCACCTGGCTTGGTTCACGGAGTTCAACGGCCCCCATGGATCGCTTTATCCGGAGTTGATGCGTCAGGCGTCTGACAGGTCTTCCAAATTCGCCACAGACGAGCCTGTTCGGACGGACATGATGCTCCATTTCGGCGCGTTCATCACCGAGTCGAGCGGCCATCTCAGCGAGTACCTACCGTACTATCGCAAACGCAAGGACCTGCTGGACAAGTACACGGACACCGGCTATCGCGGGCAGGAGAGTTTCTACGCCGACAATTGGCCGAACTGGAGGAAGGGGCAAGACGAGTCACGGCGGAAGCAGATCGCGGGCGAGGAAGAGATCAAGCTAGACCGCTCTTTCGAATACGGCGCCTGGATCATCGAATCAGTAGAAAAGAACGTGCCCATCGTCATCCACGGCAACGTCCCGAACAACGGATGTGTCCAAAACCTGCCCGAGGACGGCTGCGTCGAGGTCGCGTGTCTGATCAACCACAACCGAATCCAGCCGATCCGGTTCGGTCGCCTTCCCAAACAGATGGCGGCCATCTGCGACAGCAACATGAGGATGTTCGACATCGCCGTCGACGCCGCCATCCAGAAGTCGCGGGCGTTGGCGACACAGGCCCTCTACTTCGACCCCTTGACCTCAGCCGTGTGTTGCCCGGCAGAGATCAAGCAAATGGTCGACAAGCTTTTCGAGGCTGAGGCACAGTTCTTACCTGGGTTTAAGTAAGTTTCGACCCTTTCGACTGCCAGCAGTCCACGCCTATCACCTGAGCCCTAGTCATCGTCGTCGTCCTCGACGCCTGCACCGTCGGCGAGCTTTAGCCCGCGGGACGCCAAGCCGCGCCCGTGGGCACCGGCGAAGTCGGCAGGATAGGGCGTCGACCAACCCCGGGTCGAGCCCCAGGCATAACGGTTCATGGTGTCCATGTCCGCCGGAGTCTGAACCTCGTGCTTCCGCAAGTCGATTCGGGCGACGCGGGCAAGGATCGCCTTTTCGTAGGCTGTGGCGTGCGCCAACGGCTTCTTAGGGAACTCGTCGAGCGGAACGCGGTTCTTTTCCGCTACGAACGGCGTCATGTCCGGGTCGTCGTGGAAGCACGACGACATGAGGGGCGAGGCAGCGTCCATCTGGTTCATTGGCGGTAGCCCGAAGATCTGGTGGATCGTGTGCAACACCGATGACTGGTTGAAGAAGTCGCTGTCGACCTTGCCTCCCCGCGTATACGGCGACGCGACGAGGCACATGGACCGGTGCCCGTCGATGTGGTCGAAGCCGGCTTGAGGATCGTCCTCGTTGATGAAGACCACGGTGTCCTTCCAAAATTGGCTGTGGCTCAGGGCATCGATCAGCCTCCCCACCGCGAGATCGTTATCAGCTACGTTAGAGCGAGGTGAGACAGCGCCACCAGTGTGGTCTTGGGGGAGATACAGAAGGATGAAATCAGGCATCGAACCCTTGGCTTTGTACTCCTCGAAATCCTTCAAGAAGACGTCCATTCGAAGCTGGTCGGGGATGTTCAGGTTCCATCCTGGATAGTCTTTGTTCGCCAGCCTCTTCATGGACTCGACTCCGACCTCGTGCTTCCAAGGGATGCGCTCGCCCGCCTTGTACTTGTCCCAAATCTGCTTGCCGTCGAGCTTTTCTACGGGCTCGGTGTAGTGGAACTCACCGTAGTTACGGAACTGCCTTCCGCTAGCGATCACCGCGTCCCATACGAACCCGCTCGATGAGTACGTGATCGGGTCGTCGCCGAACGTGTAGCTACGTGTAAAGCCCCCGAAGGCGCGGTTCAGATAGGGCGCTAAGTTGCCTTCGGTCGCCCAACTGTGGCCGTCAGCGGAAAGGACGCCGTTGCAATAGTAGTTGTCGAGGAGAACAAACTCCTCCGCGATCTTGTGCTGATTCGGTGTCACCTGCCTGCCAAAAGTGCATAGGGCAGGGTCGCTGTCGCCCTTGCCGATGTCTCCCAAGATTTGGTCATAGGTGCGGTTCTCCTTGAGGACGTAGACCACGTGTTTGAGGACCGACGGCTCTCCGACCCGCTCAGGGATCGGAACCGGCTTGGCGTCCGAACGCGGCGCGACCGCCACAGCCTCCTGGATCTTCGCCGTCTCCGCGTCTGCGACGGTTTGCTTGGCCAGGTCGGCCTGGTGGGATGAGAAGTCATTCCAACTCAGCTTCCGCAACGTCCCCTCTTCATCACCAGAGTTCCAGCCTCCTTTAGGATCACGCGTCCGGATGCGGGCGCCAAGGCCCTTGTTGTTGACCACCAGTAGGTTTTTGTCGGTGGCGACGGCCGCCATCGGGTACCAGTCTGTCGGGGCAAGACCCTCAAGCTTCGGCTTGCCGGCGGTCCGATAGACCGCGACTGCGTTGTTTCCGGCGAGGGCCACCACGAGGCGGCCTCCGTCCCGCGAGAGGGACAGCGCGTCCGGCATGCTGCCGAACGGAAGGCCGGTGTCGGGCTTGACGTCGATTCGGGTGACTACGCTTCCCACGCCGTCCAAGACCAGCACACCGTCGTCGTTCGTTTCAGCGACGTACACACGTCCGCGATGAGAATCCGCCACGATCGCCGAAGGTTGTCGTCCGCACACCACTTGCTTCAAAACCTTGAACGTCGCGATGTCGATCACGCTGACGGAACCGCTCTTGGCCACCCCGCGCTTGTCCACGACGGTCGGAGTTCCTGCGCTTGGGGAGGTCAAATCGCCCGGTTTGGCTCTAGGGCCGCCCATCTCGGTGACAAACAGCCTCCCGTTTGTGGCCGCCAGACCGTACGGCGCCACACCGACATCTACAGACCGCAAGGTCTTGCCGTCAGCGACGTTTACTTCTGCGACTCGGTTCTCCATGCTCAGGGCAAGATAGAGGCTGTTTCCGTCGGGCGCGTACATCACGCCGATCGGATAGGGCTTGGAGCCTTGCTTCAATGGCTCGATGTCCAGCGTCTTGGTCAATGCGATGTCGCCAGTGACGGAATAGATCGCCACCGAACGGTCCGCGTTTGTCACCGCCAACTGGCTTCCGTCCGGAGACAACGCGATCCCGGCCAACGACGCCCCCCCTTTGAGCGGAAGCTCGCTCTTCAGAGTCCAGGTCGGAACGTCGACTACGCGGACGCTGCCACGGTCTTTGACATATAGCCTTCGCCCGTCCAAGGATGCCACAGCATCAACGGGCCGACCTGCAAACTGTAAGAACTCGCCAGCACCCCTGGCATGGTGGCCGGTCGGCAGGAACGCTTCGTCACCGGTCTGACCGACCCGGACGACGACCGGCTGCCGGACGAACGTCAGCAAGAGTACAAAGAGGGTGACGATCGCGCGCATGGCCCAAGTTTCTTCAATGCTACAGCCAACTGTCAATGCACGGGGTGCGGGCCCTTCCTTCTTTTCTAGATTCCCGTCGACTTGCGTAGGCGGACGATGAAGGCGGCGCCACGTCCACGGTTCTCAAACCTGACGCTCCCGCCGTGGTCTTCCACAAGGCGACGGCAAATGGACAGGCCGAGACCGTATCCCCCGGCGACCGAGGCGTTCTTTCCCGAGCCCCTGGTGAAGCGGTCGAAAATCTTGTCCTCAAGGCCAGGCGGGACGCCGCCGCCTTGGTCCTCGACTTCGATGGTCACCCATCCGGCCTCACACTGAGACCGAAGGAAACACTCCGTGTCCCTCTGGCTTTGTCGCAGGGCGTTGGAGAGCAGGTTGTCCAAGATTATCCCGCCTGCCTCGGGACTGATCGAAGCAAAGCACGGTTCGCTGGTCAAGTTCAAACCGACATGCGCGGCGGCAAAGCGGTCCACCCATCGGGCATGGGCCGACTCCAAGACGTCCGCGATCTGCACCACACCGGCCTGCTTGTCTTCATGCGTCGCCGACTGCAGCAACGTCTCAGCCAGATCGGAGAGCCGCTCTGCCTCGGCGAGCGTCGTCTTGAGCGCCGCCGCATATTCCTCTGCCGCCCTGGGGCGGTTCAACGTCGCCTCGATCTTGCCCCGGATGACGGCCAGTGGTGTACGCAACTCATGGGCGACGTCCTGAACAAGGCGCTCTTGACGCATGTAGGACTCGTGCATGTTGTCGATGAACCTGTTGAGTCGTCCGACAAACGGGGCGAACTCTCCGCTGCGCGGCTCCAGGCGCACCAGGCTGCGGACGTCGCCGCTCAGGGTCTCGGCCTGTTGCGTCAAGGCGTCGAGGGACCGGTACGTCGCGCCGGATGCGATCCAGGTTGCCAGGGCGATAAGCGATGCGAGAGGCACGACCATCAGCGTCAAGATCAACTCGAGCTTCGCGTTTGCCGCCAGGTCCGTCGTCCTGTCCATGCCGACGGTGATGTCGAATCCAGTGACATTCTTGCTCTTGACAAGGATCAGTCGGCCCCCCAATGAATTGACCGGCCCGTTCGCCGTCCTGTTCGGCAATTCGAATGCGCCAGCACGGCCAACGACCTGGCCAGAAGCAGACTTGACTTCGACAGCGAGCTCTGGGTCGCCTGCCCTGACCTCTTCCCAGTCGGCGTTCTTGAGGCCTCGCTGTAGCTCAGACGCGACCTGCTTGAGGGCAATGTCGAGCTTTGCTCCGGCGTCCCGAAAACTGACCTTCTGCTCTTGGGCCACGGCCGCCCAAAAAACGCCGGCCAAGACAAGAACTGCCGCGCCGCCGGACACGAGCGACATGCGCAGGCGGCTGCCGACCGTCAACTGGTTTCCCGCTCTGCGAGGAGGTAACCCTGCCCTCGCAAGGTATGGATGAGCCGGGGGGCCCCGCCGCGCTCCAGTTTGGATCGGATGTAGCTGATGTAGACCTCCACGACGTTGGCGGGACGCACGCTGTCATCCCAGACCCTCTCCAGAATCTGAGCCTTTGAGACAGGCTTCCCAGCTGAATTGGCCAGAAGTTCGAGAACAGCGTATTCGGTGTTGGACAGAAACACGAGCCGTCCGTCAAGGGTCACGCGGCGCTCGAACATCTCGATCGTCAATCCGCCGACCTGGATCGTCGCTTTGACCCTTCCGTCTGTTCGACGCAACAATGCGCGCACCCTAGCGAGAAGTTCTTCCAGCTTGAACGGCTTGGTCACATAGTCGTCTGCACCTAAGTCCAGGCCCTTGACCCGGTCTTCGACGCTTGCTTTGGCGGTCAGCAAGAGGATCGGCAGGTCGCTGTCGGGTCGGATCTCTGCGAGCCAGTCCAAACCGTCTCCGTCTGGCAACCGGAGGTCAAGGATGACTAGCTTGGGGTCGCCCTCGGCACGTTTGGCGGTGGCCTCCGCCAAGGTGCCCGCTATATCGACTATATAACCTTCTTCCGTCAGGGCTTGCCCGACCGCTTCGGCTAGACCTGGTTCGTCTTCGACAAGTAGCACTCTTTGTCCGGACACTGTGCACAGCTCCTTTTCATTAAGAATGACACTCATCGCGGGGCTTTGTTCAGTATGTGCTCGCATATTAGGGTTCTTTATCAAATATATAAGCTAAGGAAATTCTAAGGATTGCAAATCTCTTATACGAGTAAGTGGCTCTTGACGAGATCTCGGAGGTCTGCGCTGGTCAAACCGCCACAGGCTCGAACCTGACCCTCCCGTTGTCGATCCTAGCAAAGTAGCCTTCCACTTGGTCCAGTTTGACGACCCGGCTTATGTACGCCGCCGCCCGAACCAAGTCGGCACGTTGGACAAGCTCGAGCCGTGGTTCCGACAATCCCAGCCTCGACGTATAGAAAGCGCAGTTCTGATGCTGGACAAGAACGACCCGCCTGAGTTGATGCGCGTCGATAAGAAATTTGAGCTCGTCCACGACGCTTTCCTCGTTTACGATCATTTCCGGATACCCGGCCAAGCACGCGGGACCGCCAGGGAGAATCACTCGGTCATAGCGTGGCAAGCTCAAGCCGACGGTCAGGAAGTTGTCGAAATGCTCCCCCATCCTGCCGTCTGAACAATACATCGCTGCCGCATGGATCCGCTCCGGTGAATATGGGGCCGTGCTCTCGAACATATGTAATTGATCCTACCGTGCGACCATCCATTGCCGGGGCCAATACGCCAGTTGGCACCGGGCCTGGTCCAAAACCCGTGTCCGGGAATGTACACTGGCTCGCCTAATATGGCGATTGGCGAAACGGTCGTGAAAGTCTTTGCCACCTCGGGCATGGGGGCCCTGGCCGGACAGGTCGAGACGGAACTCCGCCACCGGATCATGGGCCAGTCCGAGGAATACCGCGTCGAGCGCGGCGGCCACGTCGTCAGTTGGTTCTCCAACGAGAACATTGAAGTGCAGGTCGACAACGTGCGCGACCATGTCGCCCTCGTCCTCCACACCCAGACGCCACCGGTCAACGACGGTGTCATCGAACTCCTAGCCATGCTCGACGCGATCAACAACGCCCACCCTAGGCGGACGATCGTCGTGTTCCCTTACATGCCGTACAGCCGTTCAGACCGGAAGAACAAGCCGCGCATCTCAGTCATGGGCCAGCGGCTCCCCGAGATCCTGAACGAGGTACTCGGGGTGCGGCGCGTGCTGTTGATGGAGCCCCACAACGGACACATCAAGCAGTACTATGTCCCGACCGCGGACGAGGTGCCCGTCGTACCGCTCCTGGTCCGGCACATCCAAAGGGAGTATCTGACCCGGTTCGCACCGTCCGACTGCACGCTCGTCTTCGCTGACGCTGGCGCGGCTAAACGGTTCGAGGACATACCGGCCAACCTGGGCATCGACCCCATATACATCTACAAGACCAGGTCGGACAACTCGGAGTCGCCAGCCGTCAAGGCGATCGCGGGCAACGTCAGGGACAAGCACTGCTTCATCTTGGACGACGAGATCTTGACCGGCAACACCGTCATCAAGGACGCTGAGCTCCTCAAGGAGCAAGGCGCGGCGTCTGTCCGCGTCTGCGCCGTGCACGGCATCCTCGCCGACCAGAAGCTGAGCAACGAGGCGTTGGTCGCGAAGCTCGACCAGTCCCCGATCGACGAGTTTGTCCTTACCGACACGATCCCTCTCGCCCACAAAGTCTGCTTTGCACCCCGCAAGTTCACGATCATCCCGATCGCGCCTTTGCTTGGAGAAGCCTGCAAACGCCTCATCCTTGGCGAGTCCCTCAGCGAACTCCACAGGTTGCCCGGCTAATTTGCGGGGAATCAGAGAGCAAATAAGCAAAATCACCTCCTCGATGCCATATGGTCAGTACTTTGCTGTACCATGTCGAGACAGTCTCGCTCTTGCGGCTGTGGAGATCAGATGAACAAATTGTCCCTTCTAGCACTTGCCACACTTGTGTTCGCATCGACGTCCTGGGCAACCCAGTTGTACTACGTCGAAGATACGAACGACACCCTGCACACGTTCGACACCACGACTTTTCAAGACAACCTAGTCGGCGCCCTAGGCGTGGCCGGTGACTTTGGCGACCTCGCTTATGACACGACCTCTGGCGTCATGTACTATGTCGGCGGAAGAAACGACCGTGACCTATACACGGTCAATTTGGTGACGGGTGCCGCGACCTTGGTCGGCGCCCACGCCATACCCGACATGTTCGGCCTTGGGTTCGACGGTGCAGGAAACCTCTACGCCACCGACTCTGCTTCCAATTTCTACTCAATGAACAAGTCAACAGGTGCGGCGACCTTGATCGGCAACACCGGTATCTACCCGGGTGGCTTGGACTGGGATTCGGCCAACGGCCAGATGATTTTGCAAGCGGCGGGCGGCAGCACCTATAGCATCAACCTTGGTTCTGGTGCGGCAACCCTGCTCTCTAGTGCGGGATTCGTGAACGACGACGACATCGCCTACGACGTGTCGGACAACAGTTTCTGGGTGATGGACTGGAGCGGACAACTGTATCACTACGATTCGGCTTGGAACCGGACAAACCCCTTTAGCGGTTCGTTCGTCACCGGTGCGGTCGAAACGGCCCAGTCAGTTCCGGAACCGATGACCCTCGCGGTGCTCGGCATTGGCGCCGCAGCCATGGCCCGACGCCGCCGCAAGTAAGCGCTTAGTTCAAGAACGTCCCTTCGCGGAGCTCCTTGTAAGCCTCTTGGAGCTCCGCTTGGGTGTTCATGACGATCGGCCCGTACCAGGCCACCGGCTCCTTGAGCGGCTGCCCCGACACGAGCAGGAACCGGATGCCCTTCTCACCCGCCTGGACGCTGATCTCGTCGCCGCCCGAGAACAACACCAGCGACCGGTCCTCGACGTCGGAAGGCGGGGCCTCGGTCTGCAACCAGTGCGGATTCTCCGTCGGTACAGCGAGGGGCTCTGAGGCGTTGCAGAACTTGCCCGAGCCACCGAACACGTAGGCAAAGGCATTGCGCCGAGTGTCCATCGGCAGCGTCTTGCGCTTCCCTGCTGGCACCGTCACGTCAAGGTAGATGGGGTCGGCGGCGATCCCTTCCACCGGGCCGCGCCTGCCCCAGAACTCGCCGGTCACGACTCGGATCTTGGTGCCGTCGTCATCGGTCATCTCCGGTATCTCGACCGACTTGATCTCCTGATAGCGCGGGGCGGTCATCTTGTCCGCTTGGGGCAGATTTGCCCACAACTGGAACCCGTGCATGTGGCCCCGTTCGTCCCCTTTGGGCATCTCCTGGTGGATTATCCCTCGGCCCGCCGTCATCCACTGGACGTCGCCGGGTGAGATCGCGCCACTGTTACCCAGGCTGTCGGCATGTTCGACTGTGCCGGCCAAGACGTATGTGATCGTCTCGATCCCGCGGTGCGGGTGCCAGGGAAACCCGGCCAGGTAGTCCTCGGGGATGTCGTTGCGGAAGTCGTCGAACAGGAGGAACGGGTCGAAGTCCTTTGTGTTGCCGAACCCGAACGCCCGGTGCAGGTGGACACCGGCGCCCTCGAGCGTCGGACGGGACTGGATCACTCTTTGGACGGGGCGGATGGACATGCTCGTGGTTCCTCGGGACGGCCGGGATCGGCCGTCCCCTCCATTAGTCTACGCCGCCAGAGGCCTCAACGAGTCCCACTGGCTTACAGCACGATTATCCTATTCAGGATTGATGGGTCAATTGGGCGCGGAGCATCCAGTGGTGCTTCTCAAGCCCTTCGACGACCTGGTGGAGAAGGTCGGCGGTGACCGTGTCCTTGTCCTCGATCGCCTCCATCCGGGAACGAACAAGACCGGTCAGTTCGTGGGTGCGATAGGCGGCAAGTTTCAACACTTCGACGTCGGGCAGAAAGCCCGTTGGGGTCTCACCCAATTCGGAGTCCCTGCTGACTGACTGGACAGTGCCGTCGGGGCTGTGTCCCGTCGCAGCCAGCCGCTCGGCGACCGAGTCCACCGCCTCCATGACTTCCCCGTGGATCTCGTCCAGGTGTTGGTGGATCGGGCGGAAGTTCGGCCCCGTGACGTTCCAATGCAACTGCTTCAAGAGCAAGCTGTACGCGATGAGGTCCGTGAGGACGGGCTGGAGTACCCGGTGGTTTTGTTCCTGCACCGGGTCGGTGACGACGGCGAACGACGATTCGGCTAAACGACCGGCGGCCGAGGCGCTTTTCACAGTTGTGGCTCCCATACCTGTCATCTACGCCTCCCGCCGGTCGGTATTGCTCGAGGCCCGTGACCACTTCTTGAGGTGTGAGCGCCAAGACTGGCTTGCACGATTCCATCGCCGAACACAACTGCCTGGACGGGGACGCCAATCCATCTCCAAAGCTAAGGAATCAGTTTGTGGAGCCGATGACCGGATTCGAACCGGTGACCTGCTGTTTACGAAACAGCTGCTCTACCACTGAGCTACATCGGCCTGCCCGGTCATTATGGGTCGGCGAGGCGGTGGTCTGCAACGTACGACCTAGCGGCCGACGAGTATCCTGCGGCCCGTGAGCGGGCGGTATCCGGATTGGACGGCTTCGGCGGAGGCGTGGATCGCCCTCCAGGGCGAAGACGGCGACGACTCGCGCAAACACATCCTCGACCCCGCCCTCGCGAGCCTCATCGGCGATGTCCGTGGGCTTCGCGTGCTCGACGTCGGCAGCGGCCAGGGCCGTTATGTCGGAAAGCTTGCCCGACATGACGCGGAGGCCTTTGGCGTCGAGCCGGTGGCGCGCCTTGCAGAACACGCCGCGCGCACGTTCGGCCCCCGATTCGCCCTCGGCGACGGCAGCGCCCTCCCGTTCCGCACCGGAGCGTTCGACCTGGTCATCAGCTATCTTACGATCCTGGACATCCCCGATTATCGGGCGGCGGCCAAGGAGATGGTGCGCGTGTGCCGACCAGGCGGGCGGATCGCGGTCGTCACCGTCTCAAACATGGCGAGCACGACCGACGGTTGGCAGAAGGACTCGGAAGGAAACAGGCTCTATCGCACGGTCGACCGCTACATGGAGGAGTTCACGCTCCACTTGGCCTGGGGCGGCCTGCAGATCGACAACTACCACCGGCCGCTCAGTTCGCTCCTGCGTCCGTTCTTTGAATCTGGGGCTGTGTTGACTGCTTTGGAAGAACCCCTCCCGCCACCCGGATCCGCCTGGCACGCCGACGAGTCCCGTTGCCCGTCGTTCCAAATCATTCTCTTCAACAAAATGCTGCCGCATTACCGCCGCTGACGAAAGTTTCGCACACAGTCCGATTGTCGTGCAGACTACTCGGCTACTCCCTTTCGCCGCTGTAGCACTCTATTACATCAACATAACAAGCACTATTGACGACTTCGAATGTACGACAAATTGTCCTTGACCAATTTCACAGTAAATCGCTCGTTCGCCCTAGTCCCGTGATATATTGACGCTCTGGGCCGCCAATGCACCGTAGTTTTGCGGCCCAAGGTGATTACCTTATGAATCTCGCTTGCTCTCGCAAATCCCACGCCTTCACGCTGATCGAACTCCTCGTCGTGATCGCCATCATCGCCATCCTGGCCGCCATCCTTTTCCCGGTGTTCGCCCAAGCAAAGGAAGCGGCGAAGAAGACCTCGTGCCTCAGCAACTCGAAGCAGTTGATCCTGGCCGAACTGATGTACATGGGCGACAACGACGGACAGATCCACGAGCTCTACCCGGGTGGTTGCACAAACCAGGCCGGCGACATCGCGCCATACACATGGATGGGAACGCTCTTCCAGTACACGAAGAACATCCAGATCTATAACTGCCCCGACGCGCCGAACCAAATGAAGGACCTGACGTTTGACGCGCGGATCAATGTCGGGCTCGGCATGAACTCCTACCTTGGCTACTACTACAACTACTACGACTATTTCATCGTGGGCGGCAACGGCGCTTGTCCGGACACGGGTCTGGGCGACCCACATCCACGTCCGGTCGGTGAAAGCAACATCCAATTTCCTGCCGAGACGGTCTTTAACGTCGACGCCTTCAACGGCACCTCGGCCAACGGGACGACGGGACGCCCTGCTTACGTTGATCCCGGGTACGGGCTCGGTCGGCGATACGGAATTTCAGACCGGCACTCCAAGCGGACGAACGTCAACCTATTGGACGGGCACTCCAAGAGCTACACCGCGTTCTCGCTCCTCAATCAGATGGCGATCGAGACGTCCGGAAACGAATACGTGATCATGACGAACTACAACGCGGCCCGCGTCATCTGGGATGTGGACGCGCCAAACCCACACACCAATCCGGACCTGTACCCAAGCGACTGTTGCACGAACCCATGACGGCCGACAAGAAGCAGAAGGCCGTCGTACTCGGCGTGGTCTTACTCGTCCTGGCGGTGCTGGCGATCTTCGCCATGCGCACAGCCATGCCGCCAGAAGAGACCAAGACGGACTTCAACCGGGTGCCTCCCAAGGGTATCGGAAAGCACGACCGAGGTAAAGACTGACCCGAGTCGCCGGGGAGAGGAATGGATCTCCCTGGCGGCCGGTTTGTCGTTCCTATCGCGGGACTTGGCTCGTGTAGGGGTCCAGCGACGTCATAATAAGTGACAGCTTTTCGTTGCCCGTAACGACCGTATTTGGGTTTTGGCGACCTGAAATTGGGGCGTGCAACAGCAGGACACAACGATGAGCACCGACAGCTTCCCTATCCGCCGGGTCGACCATATCCGGCACTTCGTCAACAACGCGCGCCAGTCGGCCTTCTTCTATCAGCACACCTTTGGCTTCTCGATCGGGGCGTACCGCGGCCTCGAGACCGGCCACCACGACCAGGTCGACTATGTACTCAGGCAGAACGACCTCCGGCTTGTGTTCTCTGCCCCGTTGCGGCCGGGCCACTACATGGCGGACAAGATCACGCGCCACGGCGACTTCGTCCAGAACATCGCGTTCGAAGTCGACGACGTCGACTGGGCGTTCAAGACGGCCACGGCCCGAGGCGCCGAGGCCAGCATCGAGCCCGAGACCCTCGAAGACGACTTCGGCCTGGTCAGGCATGCCGCCATCAAGACATACGGTGACACCGTCCACAGCTTCATCAACCGGGACAAGTACAGCGGCCCGTTCCTGCCTGGCTTCCGCCCCGAAGACCAACCTGGTGACCCCATCGGCCTGATTGAAGTCGACCACTGCGTCGGCAACGTCGAGCTTGGCAAGATGAACTACTGGGTGAAATGGTACGAGGACATCCTCGGATTCAAGAACCTGATCAGCTTCGACGACAAGGACATTTCCACCGACTACACGTCTCTCATGAGCAAGGTGATGTCCAATGGAAACGGGCGGGTCAAGTTCCCCATCAACGAACCCGCCCAAGGCAAGAAGAAGAGCCAGATCGACGAGTATCTGGAGTTCTTCGGCGGCCCTGGTGTGCAACACGTCGCCATGCGCACCGACGACATCGTGCACACGGTCTCGCGGCTCATGGCACGCGGCATCCAGTTCCTCAGCGTGCCACAAAGCTACTACGACATGTTGCCCGACCGGGTCGGCGACATCGACGAGGACATTGAGGAGCTGGCCCAGCTTGGAATTTTGGTCGACCGCGACGACGAGGGCTATCTGCTCCAGATATTCACCAAACCGGTGACCGACCGCCCGACCCTGTTCTACGAGATCATCCACCGAAAGGGAGCGACAAGCTTCGGCAAGGGCAACTTCAAAGCCCTGTTTGAATCCATTGAACGTGAGCAGGCCCTTCGCGGGACGCTCTGATCCTGCGTGGAAAGAAAGAGGGCCGCCGCATTCCCCTTAGGGGAGTGCGGCGGCCACTTAGGAATAGGACAAGGAAGAAGAATTGCGGCAATGCCCGCACAACCATTGTCCGCCAGTTCTAGTCCCGCAACAAGGGCGGGGATCAAAGATCACGCATAAATGCAGGACAGGGCAACAAAGAATGCTGCCGCGACGATGAAAGCGTCGCGGCAGCCGGACAGTGGTGGGCGATGCGTAATCAGGCCTTGCGGCGAGCTCGTCGCACAAGGCCGACGACGCCAAGACCGAGGGCAAACATCGAGGTCGGCTCAGGAACCGATTCCGTCACGACGCGGAACTGGTCCATGCGGGTGCTGGTCACGGCGCGATACCGGATCGTCTTCATGTCGCCGCTGATCGAGAAGTACTCGCCTTGACTCAGCTCGTACTGCCGAGCGTTGTCATAGGTCGAACCAGTCGGATAGAGCGTCCCACCGTTCCCGAGGACCGGATCGCTGAGGTTGAGGTGACCTCTCGTGGCGATGACGCCAAGGATGTTCTCGTCAAAGGTCATCGACCCTTCATAGACCTTCACCGGGTTCTCCACCGGGTCGCTGTGCAAGAAGTAGCTGGCGACGTGCGTACCGGCAAGGATGTTGGTCGTGCTCAAGTCCGAGTTGTCATCGTAAGTTCCAGGGGCAACCGCGTCAACAGCGAGGTTCGCGCCCAGAGTGACATCTCCGTTCTCAAGGAACAAGATGGCGTTCGTGTTGCTCTCGCTTTGGTCGTCGCGGACGTTTGCCGGCGGTGAAACAACAAGGGTCGAACCGCTGACGCTCGAAATTCCAGCATTAGCAACGGCCGCAAGGACAGCGAGGGCCGAAATGGCAAGGGTTTTCTTCATGTGAACTCTCCAGCGAAACAAATCGCCAGTGCTGTTTGACAAGCACATCCCCCACCAAGTTCTGCAGATTGGTGCTAATCAGATAGTGTTGCGAGGTCAATCAGGTAGTGATACTGACCATGCGGTGAGACTTTGCGCTCTCCACCGCCGCCAAAGCGACCTGCAGGGCGGCGAGACCCTCCTCAGGCCCGACCGGTGGCTTCTCGCCCCTTTCAATCGCGTCATGAAACGACTTGAGTTGGCGATAGTAGGGGTCGAGGCCCGGCCCATTGGGGGCTTCGGTGCGCGACACGCCAGGTGTGGCGATTCTGACTGAAGGACAATTGCGCGAGTCAAATTCGACTAAGCCCTTGCTTCCCGCAACTTCGACGGCGGCACGGCCGCCGGAAGGATCCATCCATGTGGCCTCGACGTGCGCGACCGCACCGGATTCGAGCGAAAGCGTGGCCAACGCGTGGTCGCCCTTGAAATCTGCACCGGCGACTCCCTTCCCCAGGGTAACGGACCGGGCGTAGACGCTCTTCACCGGGCCCAACGCCCAAAGGATCCAGTCGAAGTCGTGGATCGCCAAGTCGAGGAGGACGCCGCCCGACCTGCCTTGATCGCTAAACCAGCCGTCATAGTTGCGCGGTAGCCCCCCGCCTCGCCTGAGCCTCGCCGCCGCGGGTGTGCCGATCACACCACGTTGTATCGCGTTGCGGATGCTCTCGTGTTCTGGGAAGTACCTGACGACATGTCCGATCCCAAGCGCCACGCCGCTCTTCTTGGCGGCAGACACAATCCTCTCGGCGTCATCCATCGTCCTTGCCAGCGGCTTCTCGACCAACGTAGCACGCTTGGCCCCTAGACTTGCGACCGCCACATCCGCGTGCAGATCGGTCGGGACGCACACATCCACAATGTCCACAGACTGGATGAGCTTGTCCAAGTCGTTTGTCGCCCTCATCCCGTACTGCGACGCTAGCTCGTCCCGCTTGCTATCGTCCAGGTCGAAGACATAAAGTTCGACGCCAGCTACCGACGCCCAATGGCGGGAGTGCACGGCCCCCATGCCGCCAGCTCCGACCACACCGACTTTCATGTGGCAGATGTTACCGGCTTCAAACGGGGCGACTTGGTGCTCAGCCAGATGCCAAGCAGCACAATCCCCACACCCACGACTTGGAGGACGTCAGGGGCTCGACCCTTGAAAAGAGACTCAAAGAAGAGCGCGGTGGGCGGCACAAGGAACTGGGACATGCTTGTCATGGCTGGCCCCACCTCGTCGACCGCCTTGTAATAGGCGACGAAGGCGAGTGACCCTGGTACCAAGATGAGATACGCCAGGCACACCCAACCGATCGGGGTCACCGCCGTCCAAGCGACGCTGCCCATCGCGGGCAGCCCATATGGAATCACGGCCAGCCCGGCTGCGGGCAGCGACATGGTGAAGACGGCGATCGGCTTGCGTTCGGTGACCAACGGCTTCATCAAGATGACGCTGACGGCCCACACGATCGCCGAGACCAACACTTTGATCATCCCCACGGTGCCGCCTGACGTCAAGCCACCGTCGCTAAGGACAAGGAAGACGCCGCTGAAGGCGACTAACGGGCCAAAGACCGCCGACCACCTGAACGGCTCCTGGTGCCGGAACATCGCCAGCCAAGTGATCCATATGGGCGCGGTCGCAAGGGCGATCGCCCCCTTCGTCGCCGACGTGTGTTCCATCCCGTCCAGGAACAAGACCATGTACACCCCGCTGGCCAGAAACCCCTGTAGCCAGGCCCGTTTCCGAAACTGCATCGGCGCCTTGGTGCTTTCTCCGGCCAACCGACAGAGCAAGAACATCGAGAGCGTGATGCCGCAGAAGCGCATGAAGGCGACCGAGGGGGGAGAGAACGACTTGTATGCCTCACGGATGACGCTGAAGTTGAGCCCCCAGGCAAGGACGACGAACACCAGAGCCGGGTGTATCCATCGCCTAGGCCAGGTCACCGGGACATTCTAACCTGGGGCACCGGCCCCCTTCCGGGCCGTCGCCCGCCAGTACACTCTGCCCCCGTGGTGCTCAGTGTCGGCAACGTCACCAAGATGTACGGCGTCGATATCGTGCTGGACGGTGTGAGCCTGCGCGTCGACCGCCGCGAAAAGGTCGCCCTAGTAGGCCGGAACGGCACCGGCAAGACCACTTTGGTCAAGGTCATCACGGGTATCGAGGAGCCGGACGCGGGAACCGTCATTGTCGCCCGTGGCGCAAAGGTCGGCTACTTGAGACAAGAGTCGCCCGTGGACATGAGCGCGACCCTGCTGGAAGAGGCCCAGAGAGGGCAACAAGACCAGCGCGAACTACACGCCAGGCTTGAGGTTCTGGAAGCCAAATTGGAGGCCGGGCCTAGCGAAGAGGACCTCGAGGAGTACGCCCTGTTGCACGAGCACTTCCTTGAGAGCGAAGGGTATTCCGTTGAGAGCGACGTCCGCGCCGTCCTTGGCCGCATGGGTTTCACCGAGGATGAGTTCGACCGTCCGACGTCGGCCCTCAGTGGTGGTGAACGCACCCGCCTCGCCTTGGCCCGCTTGCTCCTCGAAGAGCCAGACCTGCTCATCCTGGACGAGCCGACCAACCACCTGGACCTCCAGGCCACCGAATGGCTGGAAGGGTGGGTCAACGGCTACCATGGCGCTGTGCTGGTCATCAGCCACGACAGGACGTTTCTGGAGAACACCGTCCAGCGTGTCGTGGAGCTCCGCGATCACAAGGTCAAGTCGTATCCGGGCGACTTCCGCCAGTTCCTGAAACTCAGGGCCGAAGAGGACGAGAGACAGGCGCGGGTCGCCGAAAAGCAAGCGGACCAGCTCGCCAAGCTTGACGAATTTGTGAGACGCTTCATGAACAGCCAGCGCACAGCGCAGGCCAGGGGCAGGCAGAAGCTCATGAACCGTCTTGCCGCCGATAAAGTCGACGCTCCGAAGAACGACAAGGGCATGAAGGCGGGCTTCAGGAAGGCCGACCGTAGCGGCGACGTAGTCTTATCTTGCGAGGGCCTCACGGCTGGATATCCCGGCTTGACCCTGGTGCAGAACCTGGATTGGACAGTCCGATACGGCGAGCGGTGGGGCGTCATCGGCGAGAACGGGGCCGGTAAATCGACCCTTGTGAAGACAGTCTTCGGAGAGGTGGCCCCGATATCGGGAAAGGCGAAGATCGGCTCGGCGGTCAACCACGGGATGTTCACGCAGGACAACGAGACTGTCGATCCAGACCTCTCTCCCATCGAGTTCATCATCGACGAGACCGGGCTCGAAGCTGCAAAGGCCCGCGACCTCCTGGGCCGTTTCCTCATCGGCGGCGACGACGTGTACAGGCCGGTCAGCACGCTTAGCGGGGGTGAGAAGAACAAGCTGGTCTTGGCGTTGCTCACCCATCTGTCGCCGAACCTCCTTGTGCTCGACGAGCCCACCAACCACTTGGACATGGCGTCCCGTGACGCGCTCGCCCAAGTCCTGCGCCAGTACAGCGGGACCCTCGTGTTGGTGTCCCACGACCGCTGGCTTCTCGGGCAGGTGACCGACCACATCCTCGACGTTCGACGGTCGGGATGCGTGGAGTATCCGGGCTCTTACGAAGAGTATCGCGATTGGCGTCGGCGTCAGGAATCAGGCCAAAGGCCGCCCCGCTCTGTCGCGGTCACCGACGTACAAGAGACAACCCTTACGCCGCACGAGCTCAGCAAGGAGATCCTGAGGCAGTCCAAGCTCGTCGAGGACTTGATGGAACAGGTCTCTTCGAGCGAAGGTGAGTTGGCCCACATCGAATCCGAGCTTGCTACCCTTCCACCAGACGCTGACATCCTCGCTCTCACCCGACGACACGGCGCCGTCCAAGAGGAACTAGCGGGGCGTATGTCAGCTTGGGAGGAGCAGACCAAGCGGCTGGAAGAACTCTCGGCGATGCAAGGGCCACGTGCGTGACCGACTCAAGGCAGTCCGGCACGTCGTAGAATGACAATATGGAGGCAAACGTCGTCCGTGAAGTGCGGGACTTCTTGGCCGAAAACTTCCACCAGGGTTGCGAACTCAGGTTTCTTCGAGACGAGTGGAACTATTCCGAGACCGCCATCCTTCGTCGCTTCCGGCTCGCGTGGGGACTGACTCCACGAGAGTTTGTCGAGGCAATGCGGCTGAACGAGGCGCGAAGGCTGCTCGCGCGTACGGACGTGCCGGTGCAGGACGTCTGCCTACGGGGCGGCTATTCCAGTGTGCCGAGCTTTGTGAACCTGTTTCGCGCCAAATATGGCGTGACACCGGCGGCATACCGCGCCTGTCAACAGCGATTCTGGTTGGGGTGGTCTCCGTTCGACTTGACCCGGATACCCGCGTGCTTCTTGAGATTTGGCAATCTACGATAACCACGGGGCGAGCCGTCGGTGAGATACTTCGGCCCATGATCAAGAGATTGACGCACACACCGATCTGGGTCACCGACATGGACGTGGCCTTTGACTTTTACGTCACAAAGCTCGGGTTCAAGGTGAACACCGACGCGACGATGGACAACGGCTTCCGGTGGCTGACCGTCAACCCTCCCGACCAACCGGATCTGGAGATCACCCTGATGAAGGTCGAGGCGGGCATGGCGTTGTCCCAGGAGCAGGCCGTCGCCCTCAAGAGCCTCGTCAGTTCGGGCGCTCTCGGCGCAGGAGTGTTCTACACCGACGACTGTCGGGCCACCTACGAGGAGTTGAAGTCAAAGGGTGTGGTGTTCAAGAGCGAACCAGAAGAGCAGTTCTACGGAACCGAGGCGATCATGCAAGACCCGTTCGGGAACTGGTTTAGCGTGACCACGCCGAGCCCACGCTGACTTGGGCGGTGGGGCCTCCTCGGCCATCACCTCGTCCGCTTCAGGAGCGTCACCCGCCCTACTTCCACCCATTCGGCCACAAGAATGTCCCCGTTGGCGAGGAAGATCGCCTGGTGCGGGTTGATGAACTTGCCCGGGATGAAATCTTTGCGTGGGTGCGTCCTCAGGTCGCTTGGGTGGCCGTCGCCGAGTTGAGCGACCACCTTGTTGTCCTCGTCCAACAGGGTCACGACTGAATCGAGGTCAGGACACACCATCTCCTTGCCTCGGGTGTCGAAGTTGCATGGAAGGCGCAGGCCGTCGGTCACAAACTTGATGTGCTGGCCTTCAAGGTCAAAGTACTGCAACCGGTGGTTAGCCCGATCTGCCACAGCAAGGACGGGTGTCTCGTACCTGTCGTCCAGCCATAGGCCATGGGGGCAGTTCACCTGGCCCGGGTCGGAACCAGGCCCGCCGAAAGTTTTCTTCCAGTGTCCGTCCCGGTCATAGAAGTGGAGATAGCTGGAGCCATAGCCGTCACCGAGACAGAAGTCTCCGTTCGGTAGGAAGGCCACGTTTGTGGGGACAAAAGCGTGCTTATCGTCGTAGACTCCCGGCTCCTTGGGTGTGCCGAACGCCCAGACTTGGACACCGTCGAGCGTTGTCTTCACCACTTCCCTTCGATTGGTGTCGCAGTGGTACAGAAACTCGCCTTCTGGTTCCTTGCGCAAGGCCAATCCGTGGGCGCCACCGTCAAACCGACCTCCCCAGGACGTGATGAACTCACCCTCGGACGTATACACACACAGCCCGTCGCGGACACGGCTCTCCTTGTTGACCGTGTGACAAAGGTAGATTCTGCCGGCGGAATCCTGCGCCAGCCCGTGGGTGTTGCCGAAGATCATGCCTTCGGGCGGAGTCAGCCAGTCGTGGACGCACTCGAACTTGTGCGAGCCAGTACCGAGGATGATCTTTTCCGGTTCGTAGAGACCCATGGCTTTGTGACCCAGGGCAACACCAGCGGCCGCGGCTGCGGATCTTCCGAGAAACTGTCGCCTGGTGAGGTTGTCCATGGCCAATCCTGGCACATTGGCGGCCCTTCCGACGACCTCCTTTACTTCTTCTTAGTGTCTGGCCCGCTTCGGAGGTACGAACCCTTTGGGATGCTGTCCGGAGAGCCTGAACCGGAATCTGCACTTCCCTTCAATCTGGCGACGATGGCCTTGTAGCCGGGCTCGTCGTGAAGAGAGACCAAGTCGCCGTCCTTCTCGATGAACGAGACGTTCTTGAAGCCCTTGTCGACTGACTGGGAGAGGTGCTCGATCGCGTCTGCCTTCCTGTTCAACCGGGCTTCGGCGCAGGCGACGTCATAGAGGCAGAGCGACTCGTTGTAACCCAGCTTCAGCGCTTGCCAGAACCCGACCAGAGCGTCCTCGTATTGCCCCATCATGTGGTGTGAGAACGCCAACTTGAACGTCGCCTCAGCATCCTTTGGCTTCGTCCTCGTCATAGCTTCAAAGTCACGGGCCGCTTTTGGCCAGTTCTCTTGCACAAACGCGTTTTGGGCTTCAGACTTCGTGTCTGCGAACTTGGCCTTCTGAACCGTCGTCCGCATCGTGGCCCAAGAGAGATAGGCTCCCGCAACCAAGATGAGCGCGGACACGGCGAAGAGAAGACGCGACATGATTGCAATAATCCTTACGTTCCGGGACTCGTCTATTGTTCCTTTTTCGGCAGATTTCCGGTCGTATGCATGAGTCATCCACGAAAGTGCGGTTCGCTCAGGTTTAATGGTGACCTCGCCGCATGAAAGAAAAGCTAGACGAAGCAGACACGAAGATTCTTCGCCTTTTGCAGGCAGACGGACGGATGACGAACGCCGATCTGGCCCGCAAGATAGGCCTCTCGCCCCCATCCATGCTCCAACGCGTGCGGAAATTGGAGGAAGCCGGATTCATCAAGGGCTACTCGGCCGACCTCAGCCCCGAAGCGTTGGGCTATCAGTTGCTCGTCGTGACTTTCGTGAGCTTGTCGCTCCACCAAGAGGGGTCCATCGAGCAGTTTCGGAACGCGGCCAGGGCCGTCCCCGAGATCCTGGAGGTATTGCACATCAGCGGCGAGTACGACTTCTTGCTCAAGGTCGTCGCGAAGGACATGCGTGACTACGAGAGGATCGTGACGACGCACATCAGCGCGATCAAAGCGGTCGGAAAGATCAACAGTTGCTTCGTCCTGGCCATCAACAAGCACGGCGCTTCGTTACCTCTAAACTGAACCAGAGCCATGCCAGAGTTCCGCTTCAAGACCGCAGACGAGGGTGACCACGACGCGTTGAACCACATTTGGGCTCACGTCTACGGGGACGGAGACACGAGCGAGGCCCTGGACCCCCCAAGTGACGGCCAGACATATTACATCGGATACGTGGACGGCACGCCGGCGTGGGCGGCCCAGACTCACACGTACGACATTGTCCGTCGTCCGTGGGACTTCACTCTCAAATGCGCCGGCGTAGCCGGTGTCGCCACGCTGGTCGAGCACCGCAACTCGGGGCTCGCGCAATTCTGTATGCGTCGCCTTCTAGAGGAATGCCGGTCGTTGAAGTTCGACGTCTCGTTGCTCTACGCCTACCGCGATTCCTACTACCGCAAAGTGGGATACGGGACCTGCGGATGGCGTTGGCACATCAAAGTGCCCGCCACCCGACTGCCAAAGTTAGTTCCCCAGCTCCCCGCTCGCCAGCTCAAGGCAGAAGAGTGCGAGTCCGCCCTCGGAGCCTGCTACTTGCAGTTCATCTCGAAGTTCTCCGGATCCCACGTCCGGTCCTCTGCATCCTGGAAACAGCGGCTCGGACGCAAACCCTCCTTCATTTATGCTGTCGGCGACCCTGTCGAGGGCTACTTCTGGGGACGCGGCAAGGAGTTCTGGGGCGAGCTCGAGATCGGAGAGTTGGCCTGGTCGACCCGAAAGGGTTATGAATCTGTTCTTGCCACCATCCGCGGGATGGCCAACAACCAGACGACAGTCAGTTGGAACGAACCCGCCCGGTCACCCTACTTGTCGCAGTACTTCGATCAAGATTCTGAATTCACGATGCACAGGCCGACGATGGCCCGGATCATCGACTTGCCAGGTCTACTCGCCAAAGTCCCTGGAGGAGACGGGTTGGTGATCGAAGTGGACGATCCATGCCTGCCTGAAAACTCCGGGCGTTGGGCCTGTGGCCCCAGCGCTGGCCGAACAGACAAAGAAACGAACGCAAGCGGGCCGATCGCAGCTTGGAGTCAAGCCCTCTTTGGGCAACCAAGTGTCGATGACCTTATCACTGAAGGGCAAATCGACGCGCAGCCTAACGTTGTTCCACTCCTGAACCAGCTTTTGCCAGCATCACCCGTCGTTTGTATGGAATTCTTTTGAGATCATGCCGGACCACTGTATCGACACCCAGCTAGTGTGGCTGGGTTCCCGCCCCGACCCTCAGCACGGTTCGGTCACGACTCCAATCTTTCAGTCCAGCACCTTTTCCCAAACTTCCCCCGGAGAATACGGCCTCTACGACTACACCCGCACCGACAACCCCACCCGCTCTGTCCTGCAGCAGATGCTCGCGGCCAGCGAGGGCGCTCAGCACGGCCTGGCGTTCAGCTCGGGTATGGCGGCCATCGACTGCGTCTTCGGTCTTCTAGCCGTCGGCGACCACATCATCACAAGCGACGACCTGTATGGCGGCACCTACCGTTATCTCCTTGACGTCGCCAAGCATCGTGGTATTGAATTCAGCTTCGTCAACATCGCCGACGAAGCGACCTTGCGGGCGGCGGTCAAGCCGAACACCAAGCTCGTCTGGTTCGAGTCGCCTACCAACCCGCTCCTGAACCTCGTCGACATCTCGATGGTTGTCCGGGTGGCTAAGGACAACGGGCTATTGACCGCAATCGACAACACGTTTATGAGCCCTTACTTCCAGCAGCCGTTGAAACTGGGCGTGGACTTCGTCATGCATTCCATGACCAAGTACCTCAACGGTCACAGCGACGTGGTCATGGGGGCACTGATGACCAACGACGACAAGTCCTATGAGAGACTGAAGTACCTCCAAAACGCGGTCGGCCCGACGCCTTCGCCCTTCGACTGCTTCCTGGCGATCCGTGGCATGAAAACCTTGGGTGTCCGAATGAAGCAACACGCCTCCAACGCCCAGTATCTAGCCGAGGCCCTTGAAGGCAACCCCAAGATCGAAAACGTGATCTATCCCGGGCTAGAGTCTCACCCGCACCACCACTTGGCAAAGAAGCAGATGTCCGGCTTTGGCGGGATGATGTCTCTCAGGGTGAAGGGCGACGTCGAAGCGACCAAGAGGTTCCTGTGCTCGACCAAGCTGTTCACCTTGGCCGTCTCCTTGGGAGGCGTGGAAAGCCTCTTCGAGCAACCGGCGACGATGACCCACTTCGAAATGCCGAAAGAGGTCCGCGAATCTGTAGGAATCACCGACAACCTCGTCCGTGTTTCGGTCGGGATCGAGGATCCTCGGGACCTTCTCAAGGACTTGGAGTCGGGCCTCGAGGCAGTGTAGTTAGCCGGGGCGGGACCTGTCTGCTCACTTCCGAAGTCCTGGTCCGTCAGAATGTCCAGCAATGAAGGCCAGCAAAGCTCTCTGGATAGTCGCCGTGCTCGCGGCCACGGTCGCCCAAGGCCAAATCGACCTGAACAAGACCATGGTCGTCGTCAACGGCGTCAAGATCGGCGCGAACAATTACTACCGCAGGATGGAGATGCTGGCAAACGTCGGCCACATGGTCGGCGGGAAGTTCGTCGTCGGGACGCCCGGGTTCTTGACTCTTCAACAAATCATCAACGAGACGCTGATGATCCAGTTGGCCCAAGAGAAGGGGGTCGCACCCACCGAGGAAGAGATCAACACCGAGGTCAAGAACGTGTTAGACGAAGACCCAAAGAAGACCGCGGGCATGCGCGCGATGGGCGTGACCGACGCCGATATCCGCTACCAGGTCTTGGTCACCCTCAGCGAATACAAAGTGACGACCATGGGCATCAACATCGCCGAGCAACAGGTCGAAAACTACTATAAGACCAACCCCTCCAAGTTCAACGACCCGGTCAAGTACAGGCTTTTCGTGATCGTCGCCGACAGCTCGGACCTGGCCGACTCCGTCGATAAGCAACTGAAAGGCGGGGCCAGCTTCAAGGAAGTCGCCAGAAAGAACAGCAAGGACCCGTCCGCCTTGGTCGACGGGTTGTTCGGCGAGTTTTCAGCCGACGACCTAGGGGACAAGCTGAAGCCTGCCGTGGTCGCCCTCAAGAAAGGCCAGACGACAGACTGGATCGACTCCGGCAAGGTCAAGCTCAAGTTCCTGCTGGACGATATTCTTCCTGCCAAAAGCGTGCCATTTGACGCCAAGACCAGCGCCGCGATCAGGCAACAACTGATGCTGGATCGGGGACGGGTCAAGAACGACGTCGCCGCCATGATGGCCGATATGCGACGCAAAGCCAAGATCGATTTCCAAGGCACACCCTTCGATGCCCAGTTGAAAGCCGCCTTTCAGGGTGGATAGATGGATTCCTTGACAAATCTTGGGCTGCGGGGGCCGGCCCAGATACACATCGCGCCGGTCTCGATGATGGTCGACCGACGCGCCCACCAAGTGTTCATGGGCTTTCGTTCTGATTGGGTGCTTGTGACTAAGGCGATCGGATCTGATCTGCCGTCTGCTGCGCCAGTTTTTGTCGACGGCGTCGCAACGACCTGGGCAGAGGTAACGCCCTGCGAGGAGTTCGTCGTCCCTGCCTGGGACGACGAACGGCCAGGAGGCCTGGCCGGACTCGTCTGGGTCGTCGACCGTCTGTTGGGCCCGGGAGGCTGCCCTTGGGACATGGAGCAGACCCATGAAAGCCTTCGAAAGTACCTGGTCGAAGAGTGCTATGAACTCGTCGAGGCCATTGACAACCGCGACGAGGCGATGATGGTCGAGGAGTTGGGCGACGTCCTTCTGCAGCCCCTCATGCACGCACAAATGGAGGCACGCGACGGTAGCTGGGACATCAACCACGTAGCCGAGACTGAGGCTAAGAAGCTTGTGCGCCGCCACCCACACGTCTTTGGCGACGCGCACGCTGGGGACGCCGACGCCGTGCTCCGCCAATGGGACGCGATCAAGCGACAGGAGAAGGACGGCTCGGGCAAATCAGTGCTCGCCGGAGTCCCTTCCGCCGCCCCTGCCCTTCTGCGGGCGCTTGAGGTCAGCAAACGCGCGGCCAGGTCTGGGTTCGAGTGGCCTGATATCGGGTCAGTCTGGGACAAGTTCGCAGAAGAGACCGGTGAGGTCCGGGAAGCGCTCCAATCGGGCGACCAAGGTGCGGTGCGTGACGAGTTCGGGGATCTCCTCTTCACTGTCGTGAACCTTGCCCGATGGGCCAAGGTCGATCCGGAAGACGCGCTCAGGACGATGGTCGACCGGTTCGTCGCCCGGTTTCAGCACATGGAGTCCCGGGCCGAACAGGACCTTCGTGAGCTTTCACCAGAGGAATGGGAGGGACTTTGGGCTGAGGCGAAGGCCCACTGACCCTTGGTGATTTCATCGGCTCATCGCACAAATCATCAGAAATATCAAGTGAGAACCTTGAGAAACCCTCAAGTGCAGCAAAAGGTCCGATTTCATCAAAAAGATCAACGCGGTCCATTGATCCGACTGGGGAAACTGAGCCCATGCGGAAGTCCGCGTTCACCCTTATCGAGCTTCTCGTCGTCATTGCGATCATCGCCATCTTGGCGGCGATCCTCTTCCCCGTCTTCGCCCAAGCGAAGGCGGCAGCCAAGAAAACAAGCAGTTTGAGCAACGTCCGCCAAATCGGGACCGCCAGCATGCTCTATATGGGGGACTACGGCGACACCGTCATGCCGCTCTACTTCTTTGACCCCAACAACCTCACTTACCCCAGCACCTTCGGCTTCTACTACTATCCGATGACGATGCTGCCGTACACCAAGAGCGAGAAGATCTTCCTCTGCCCCAACGACACAGCTGACGACCCGCTCCTGAGCGACGGGCAGGGGCACGGGCGATTCGACCCCGCCAACATGTTCCACTACTACATCGTGGGCTCGAATCCGAGCTACGGCTACAACTACCGCTACCTGAACACCGTGGCCCTGAACTTCGACTACGGAGCCCAGCCCGTCTCGATGTTCACCGGCGTGTCGGTCACATCCCTCAACTCTCCGGCGCAAACGGTCATGTTCGCCGAAGCGACCATGAAGGACAAGACCATCCCCGGGTTCGATGGCTCATCTTACGGCGTCGTGACCAACCCGGTCGGATATTCCCGCATCGAACCCCCGCATGCGGTGCCAGTCCCGGACGGTCTCCCCCCCTACAATGGCTGGCAAGGCAACTTCCCCGACGCCCGGTCGCAGGGCCAACTTTGGGGGCGGTTCGACTCCAAGAAGGTGCTCGTCACGTGGTGTGACGGCCATGCGAAGTACACCGACATCCAGGCTTTGAAGGGCCAAGGGTCGACGGAACTAGAAGTCAACCGGTTCTGGAACGGCCAAGGCAACTAGCCGGACCAATCAGAGGCGGCCGGCCAAATCGCGTGACGCGGCCGCCTCCATTCTTACGCCGCTGGTCACCTCTCGGTCTACAATCCGTCAGAATGAAGCCATGCCGGCTCTATGGCTTGCTTTGACCACTGTTCAGAACCGCGAACTGGAAATCGGTGACGTCCTCCGACGCACCACAAGCGTCGTCGCGAAACGCTACGAGTTCAAAAACCCGGATGATGACGGCAAGACCGCCGCGATAACCGTCAAAGGCAGGAACATCACCGTAGACTTCCACGGTGCGACCCTGCAAGGCACCGATCCCCAGACCCCGCCCGACGAGCGGCGTGGCACTGGGCTCCGGATCGAGGGTGAGAACGTCACGATCAAGAACGTCAACATCCGTGGCTACAAGATCGCCTTGATCGCCCAAGGCGTCAAAGGTCTCAAGCTCGAGAACTGTGACCTCTCCTACAACTGGAAGCAACATCTGGGTTCGACACTGGAACGAGAGGACGAAGCGGACTGGATGAGCTACCACAAGAACGAGAAGGAGGAATGGCGCCGGTACGGGGCCGCCGCCTATCTCCGCGACTGCCGGGACTTCGAAGTCAAGGGTTGTAAGGCCGTTGGCGGCCAGTGCGGGCTCATGATGGCCGGGTGCGACAAGGGACTGGTCTGGAACAACGACTTCAGCTTCCTCAGCGGCATTGGCGTCGGTCTCTACCGCACGTCGAACGTCAGAGTGATGCACAACAAGATCGACTGGTGCGTCCGGGGTTACAGCCATGGCGTTTACAACCGAGGCCAGGATTCCGCGGGGATCCTCGTATTCGAGCAGTCAAACGACAACGTCTTCGCCTACAACTCCGTCACCCACGGTGGCGACGGGTTCTTCCTCTGGGCCGGCCAGACCACCATGGACACCGGCCAGGGCGGGTGCAATGGAAACCTTCTTTATGGCAACGACTTCAGCCACGCGCCGACCAACGGCATCGAGGCCACGTTCAGCAAGAACTCGTTCGTCAACAACCTGATCCTTGAGTGTTGGCACGGCGTCTGGGGCGGATACAGCTACGACACCCTGATCGAGGGTAACCGGTTCGGACTCAACGAGGAAGGCATCGCCATCGAGCACGGCCAGGCAAACCAAGTCGTCAACAACGTCTTCGACCGGGATAACACTGCCCTGAACATCTGGGCGAACCCCCAGCAAGACCCAAACTGGGGCTACCCCAAGCACCACGACACGCTCAGTCGGGACCTCTCCATCAAAGGTAACGAGTTCCGCTACGTCAGCGGGACCGTGTTCTCCCTACGCCAGACGAAGGGGGTCGACCTTGAAGACAACCGATTCGTGTTCTGTAAGCAGCTCTTCAAACTTGGCGACGATCTCACCGCGGTCAAGACGAAGGGCAACGACGTCCAAAGCACCGACGACGCTGGGTCTTGGCCCGGTGACAGCTCCGCCAACAAGTGGCGCCAGGTGACACCTCGGCAAGCCATCGAGTGGAAGAACGGTAACAAGGACGACCTGTCCATGCCCAGGGACGCCTACATGGCCCAGTTCAACACCAACTGGTCGCCCGGGGTCGGAGGTAGAGCGCCTTCGGCAGTCAACGAAAAGGCTCTCAAGGAGATCCTCGCCAAGCGCCCGAAACCGTTGGCAGGCGGCATCGACCCGTTCCTCCAACCTGGGACCCTCCGCGGACGAAGGTACATCCTTGTCGACCAGTGGGGCCCATACGACTTCCAGTCTCCCCTTCTGTGGCCGCGCAAACAGACCACCGACGCCGAGGGGCGGCGCGTGGTCGAGTTCGAGGTCCTTGGCCCGAAAGGCCGCTGGACGGTGGCGAAGCAGGAGGGTGTGGCAAGTCTGTCCGCCGACTCCGGCGCGGTGCCTGGAAAACTCACGGCCACCCTGGCCCCCGGCAAGGCGACCATGGTCGACCTCTCATTGAATTACAAGGGCGGGGCGACCGTCGACTATCTCGGCGTCGCGAGCCCGGCAGGGACGACCGTCCCCTTCGGCTACAAGGCCTTCTTTGTCCCGATCGACTGGGACGTCAAGTTCTACGACTTTATCAAGGGATCCCAAGACCCCCGCACCCAGAAGACCGCGTTTGACAAGGTCACCACCGGTGCCCCCGTGTATCAGATGAAGACCCAAAAACTCGCCCTAGGTGGTGGCACCCGTCCCGGGCCAGGCGGACGGGCCGAGTCTTGGGCGACGGTGGCGGTGGGGACCGTCGAGGTGCCCGCCGGAGACTACGAGATCCGTGTCACCAGCGACGACGGCGTCCGAGCTTGGGTCGACGGCAAACTGGTCATCGACAACTGGACTTATCACGGCCCGACCCAGGACAAGGCAAAGCTGCACCTCGGTCCGGGGAAACACACCATCGAAGTCCGTCACTTCCAGTTGGACGGTTACGCGACGTTGCAGGTGGACATTCAACCCGGATAGTGCTAGCCGGCGTCCATCAGCAAGGCCTGCATCAAATCGACGCGCAGGACGACCCCCAGCAAGCGGTCGTCCTGCACCACCGGCAACAGCGTGATGCCTCTGGAGAGCATCATGTGGAGTGCTTCGCTGATCTCGACATCGGGGCCCTCGGTGACAGGCTCTGCAGTCGCGAAGCGCGAGGCAGGCTCATCCGACAACACCAGCACCGCCCCTTGGTGGCTGACGGCACGGCAAATGTCGCCTTCGGTCAAGACGTGGGTCGGCTTCTCGTCCTCGTCCACGACGACGAGCGCCGGAAACTGGTAGACGTCCATCTTGTCGACGGCGTCGCGGAAAGTGCTTTCGCGCGTCAGCTTGGGTATGTGGGCGTGCAAGACCTCCCGCAGGGTCATGCGAGGAAGTCTAACCTACCAGAGCGGAGGAAATGAGATCGCGTCCCGCTGGCGGCGGAATGAGTTGAGGATTTCATACTCTGAGGGCTTCCAGCCGTCCTTCTCCTTCTCCATCGTGGCCTTGATCACGACGTGCTCTTTCATCCCGATGCCGTTGTCCTCGGTCGCCACAACATAAGCCTTGGCCTCGTTACCGTCATCCTGGTAGACACGATAGTAGGCGAGGTCGCCGACGATTCCGGCGTCGCGGACGACCTTTTCTGCGGCTTTCGTCATGTCCTGTGCGCTTGTCCGTGTGAGCCCTTCCATCCAGATGTAGGGTGCGGCGGCGACCAGGACGCCAAACGAAACCACCCACTTCCAAGCCTGCCACTCGTCCTGCTTTTTGACGCTACGGAACATGCTGCAAATGAACGTCAGCACCCCGCCCACGCAGAACGAAAAGAAGAAGTACGCGATCAAGCCCAAGACGTTCATAGCCCAAGGGTTTGTTCCATGTATCCTCTCTGAATTGATACGGACCCGGCATATACTGGGTGTAGTGGAGGTTCGGGAACAGAACATGCGGCTGGGAAGGCGTCTCTTGTTGTGCCTGGGGTCAATCACGGCTATCGGCGCCTTGACGTACTTCTCTGTGATCGGATGGATGTTTGCGTTTTGGCAGCCCGTCACGATTTACGTTGTCCTAGCCAATGCGGCCTCGTCCGCTGTGATGATGAGCGCGTTGGCAGGCATCGTGGCCTTCGTCTACATGGGGCTCTCGATCGGCCGATGGCTCAGCCAACGGTTGGACGCCCCAGTTCCCGCGCAATTTGAAGAGACTGAGTATCCGCGCAGGCTGCCGGGGGCGCAGTGAAGGTGGTCGGCCCACGCAGGCAGTTTCAATTTGCCCGACGTGCAAAGCGAGTATGTGCGGGCGTCGCGCTCTTCTCGCTTGCCGGATTCACAATCGTTGCCACCTGCTCGGTGCACGACGAAGGGCTGAATCAATTTATCAGGCTTGCCGGTCTTCCGCCGATCCCAGGGTTCCTCTGGTCGGGATCCTGGATGGCATTGACATGCCTCGGCCTAGGCTCGGTTATCGCGCTTCCCTATCTGCTTGTCTGTGGCGTAAAGTGGATGATCTCTCCACGGGCCCACGAATCTGCTCTGGAACCCGGTCAATATCGCCGCCCTCTTACACCTGGGAAAGACGCCTGATTGACAGGTCCCACCGCGGATTTTTCGCGCAGAAGCCTCCATTTGGTGGTATCACGGCTAAGAAGGGGGCCGTGACTCACGGACAAACCATGGCAAAGGGCAAATCAAGAAGTAAGAAGGGACTCTCCATCGTCGTAGGATTGGGTGTCGCGCTTTTGAGCGCTGCGGCCGGGGTGACCTATGGCTTCCAAGACTGTGTGGCCCGACCAGAGAAGTATGACTGGGCCTATATAGGCGGCACAGGATACGCGCCCGAATTCGTCGCCGCCGCCAAGATGGGTTCGATCGGCCTGGTCATCGGCGCGATAGTCGGCGTCCTCATTGCTGTCGCCATCAGCTCCCGTGGCAAAAAGTCAGCGAGCCTTCAAGAGTCGTCTCCGATGGCAGCCGTCGAAATGGTGGATGCCGAACCAGCCGAGACTGCCGCCGACACTGCCTCCGATTGACCACGGACCCTCTTGTGCCGTTGGAGGCACGTTGGGAGCTGCCTCCACACGTCGATCCTTTGAGTCGTCTGGCCGAAGGCATAAGTCCCCGTCCATGCCGGAGCGAAACCATTCCAGTCGTCAATACGTTATAATAATCAAGGCAAGTCACTTGAGCCTTATTCACTCACATGCGTTTTGACAAACTCACAATCAAATCTCAGGAGGCCCTCCAAGCGGCCCAGGAGGTCGCGGCCCGCTACCAACACCAGGCGATCGAACCAGAGCACCTGGTCACGGCGATGCTGGAGCAACCAGCGAGCCTGTCGCGTTCACTCTTGGAGAAGGCCGGCGCCCGTGCGAATGACATTTTGTCAAGCCTGGACGGGGAGCTACAGAAGCAGGCGAAGGTCAGTGGCGCAAGCAGTTACGGCGCAAGCCTTGGAAGCCGCCTCAACACCTTGTTCAACACCGCGTTCAGCATCGCGGAGAAACTTCAGGACGAATACGTCAGCACCGAACACTTGCTCCTCGCTGCGATTGACGACTCCGGGCCGACCGGCAGGGCCTTCAGGGCCGCTGGCGTCACAAAGGAAGCGTTGGAGGCTGCCGTGGTCGATATCCGCGCCGGGCGCAAGATCACGGACGCGAATGCGGAGAGCAACTTCCAAGCCCTGGAAAAATACGGGATCGATCTGACCGCCCGGGCACGCCAGGGGAAGCTGGACCCTGTCATCGGACGTAACGAAGAGATCCGACGTGCCGTCCAGGTCCTCAGCCGGCGGACCAAGAACAACCCGGTTCTGATCGGGGAACCCGGCGTCGGCAAGACGGCCGTCGTGGAGGGCCTGGCCCAACGCATCGTCGCAGGCGACGTCCCCGAGAGCCTGCGCGACAAGAGTGTGGTCGCGCTCGACATGGGGGCGCTCGTTGCCGGCGCCAAGTTCCGAGGAGAGTTCGAGGAAAGGCTCAAAGCCGTCCTAGACGAGATCAAGCAGGCGCAGGGCCAGATCATCCTGTTCATTGATGAGATGCACACCCTTGTCGGAGCTGGACGAGCCGAAGGCAGCATGGACGCCGCCAACATGCTCAAGCCGATGCTCGCCCGGGGAGAGTTGCGCTGCATCGGGGCCACGACCCTCAACGAGTACCGCCAATACATCGAAAAAGACAAAGCGCTGGAACGACGGTTCCAGACCGTCTTCGTTGGCGAGCCCAGCGTGGAGGAGACGATTTCAATCCTTCGCGGCCTCAAGGAGCGGTATGAGATCCACCATGGCGTTCGTATTACCGACAGCGCCATCGTCGCCGCCGCGACGCTGAGCAACCGCTATATCACCGAGCGCAAACTGCCTGACAAGGCCATTGACCTCGTAGACGAGGCGGCCAGCCGCCTGAAGATCGAGATCGACAGCGTCCCACAAGAGCTCGACGTGATCGAACGCCAGATGCGCCAGTTGGAGATCGACCGCGAGGCGCTCAAGAAGGAAACCGACGCGGCCAGCAAGGAACGACTGGCCACGGCGGAGCAGAAGCTTTCTGAACTCAAGGAAGAGGCGGACACCATGCGTGCGCAGTGGTCGCAGGAGAAGGCCAAGATCGAGCAGGCCCGGACGATCAAAGAGCAGATCGAGGATGCCCGCACAGAACTCCAGCGGGCCGAGCGTGACCTTGACTGGACCAAAGCGGCTGAGATCCAGCACGGCCGCATCCCCCATCTGGAGAAGCAGCTTGAGGAAATCCAGTCCGCCATGGAAGCCGAGCCTGGTGTCAGCCACATGCTCAAGCTCGAGGTGGACGCCGACGACGTCGCCGAGATTGTCAGCAAATGGACCGGGGTTCCGGTCAGCAAGATGCTACAAGGCGAGATGCAAAAGCTCGTCCATCTGGAAGACGACTTGGCGAAGCGCGTCATCGGGCAGGAGGAGGCGTTGCGCCTCCTCGCCGACGCGATTCGGCGTAGCCGGTCCGGCATCGGCGACCCGAACCGGCCCATCGGCTCCTTCCTGTTCCTCGGCCCCACAGGCGTAGGCAAGACGGAGACCGCGAAAGCCTTGGCCGAGGCGCTCTTCAACGACGAGAAAGCGATGGTCCGCATCGACATGAGCGAATATGGCGAGCGACACACGGTCGCCCGGCTCATCGGCGCGCCTCCCGGTTACGTCGGGTACGAGGAGGGCGGCCAACTCACCGAGGCGGTGCGGCGCAGACCCTATTCGGTGGTCCTGCTCGACGAGGTGGAGAAAGCCCACCCCGAAGTCTTCAACGTGCTCCTGCAACTGCTGGACGACGGGCGACTTACTGACAGCCAGGGCCACACGGTGGACTTCAAAAACACGGTGGTGATCCTGACCAGCAACATCGGCAGCCATCACTTCGCCGAAGCCGGGCTCGACGAGTCTGCCTTCGAAGATGTGCGCCGCAAAGTCCTCGACGAGCTACGCCACCACTTCCGCCCCGAGTTCATCAACCGGCTCGACGACATCGTCGTGTTCCATACTCTCGGCGCGGCCCAGATCAAGGAGATCGTACGGCTCCAGGTCGCCCAACTTGCTACCCGGCTTGCCGAACGGCGGATCGTCCTGACGGTCACAGACGCCGCCCTGGCTGAGCTGGCAGCGATCGGGTTTGATCCTGTCTATGGTGCCCGACCCTTGAAGCGTGCCGTGCAGAAGGAAGTGATGAACCCACTGGCGCTGGCTCTGCTGGAGGGCAAGGTCGTGGACGGACAGACTGTCGCCGTGGACTTCGCCGACGGTCGCTTCACCTTCGAGCCGGTGCCGGCCGCTGCGTGAGCGTCGTCCCGGCGGAGGCCGGAACCGACGTGGTACCCACCAAGCTGATCCTTCGCCCCATTTGATGCCTAGGATGCGGGCAATACGGATCCGACCTCGTAGTGTCGACGAAGCTAGCCGGTGCGTCGCGCAAGCGACCACCGGTGCCAACGCCCCCATGACCCGCACCCCGGAGGGGTGCCAGAGAGCAGCCCGTGTGGACGGCCTCGACGCTCACTAGCACCTAGAATTCTGCGACCCAGACGGGGTCGGGGACGAATCGGGCGACGAGTCCGGTGGTCGCCGGAGCGACGCCCCGGCTATCGCCTGTACCCGTCCGGGGCGGCAGCCGTCCCCACGAGGTTAGGAGTCTTGCCAACCTAAGCAGTCCAGCGGTAGCCGCAGGCACGGCAAACCCCAACATGTTTCTTCCTCTTCGTTGCTTCAAGGATGAGGAGCAAGATCAGTCCTACTCCGCAGCTGACACATATGATGATGATCGCAAGCAGACACCCAAGGCCACCCACTCCACCTTCTTGGATCTCTTCGTAGACCACCGCGTATTGATGGCATGACGGACAGCGTGCCATCATCGGCATAGAGATAGCTGGAGCTTTTGGCGGCATCTCTGGTGATACAGCAATCGGAGGAGCCGCAGGTTGGCTTCGCACGGGCTGAGTCGGCAAGGGTGCAATTGCTTTTCCGCATAGACCACATACAACGTCACCCTGGTTCAGGAGGGCGCCGCAGTCAGGGCACCGAATCATGCACCGATCATATCATTGAAGCAATCAACTAGAGATACTCGTACCGAGTGTTCCGCTGACGCGCGTCGAAACCCGCCTCGTTGATCAGCCGGGTGAACTCCTCGGCGTTGAGGATGAACTTGTTCCCCGCCGCCGACACCACGTTTTCCTCGATCATCGTGGAACCGAAGTCGTTGGCCCCGTAACCCAGCCCGAGTTGGGCGATCTTGGGCCCCTGGGTCAGGATCGATAGCTGAACGTTATCAAAGTTGTCCAGAAAGATCCGCGACACCGCCAGAGTCCGCAAGTAGTCGAACGACGAGGCCTTGCGGGGGATCGGCAGGTTCGTCTCCTCGGGTTGGAACGACCAAGTGACAAAGGCCCGGAACGGCTGGCACTCGTCCTGGAGGTCGCGGATACGCCCAAGGTGCTCCACCCGGTCGGCCATGGACTCCACATGACCGAACATCATCGAGGCCGTGCTCCGCATGCCCAGGCGTGACGCCGTCCGCATACAGTCGAGCCACTCGTCGGTCGTGTCCTTGTAGGGGGCGATGATCTTGCGGACGCGGTCGACGAGGATTTCCCCACCCGCCCCGGGGATCGAGTGGTGGCCCACCGCTTTGAGGCGGGTCAGAGCCTGCTCCAAAGTCAACTTGCTGATGTGGGCGACGTAGATGACCTCGGCCGGCGACAGGGCGTGCAGGACGACGTCCGGATACTTCGCCTTGATCTTGGAGAAGATCCCCTCGAAATAGTCGATCTTGAGCTTGGGGTTGAGGCCGCCTTGGAAGAGGATTTCCGTGCCGCCTTGTGCGACAGTGTCACCCACCTTTTCCAGGATCTCGTCGTCTGTCAGGGTGTACCCTTCCTCGTGACCCGGCACCCGGTAGAAGGCGCAGAACCGGCAGCGGACCCAACACACGTTCGTGTAGTTGAGGATCCGCCCGATCAGATAGCTGACCGTCTTGGTTCGGTCTACGGGCCCGCCTGGCGCGTCCACCGTCGGTGTGCCAGCTCCCCGACCCGACAAAGCCCAAACCCGGCGGGCGTCCGCCAACGCGGACAGGTCGATCAGGCTGGGGTGGGCAAAAAGGAACTCCGCGTCGGCGGCGCTGATCCTGTCGCCCGCATACACCTTGTCGGCGATGCTCTCGATCGAAACGGGGGGCAAAGCAGTCGTGGCCATGGCTCCATGCGCCATGTTACACGGTGGAAGTTGGGGGAGGCAGGACAGAGGTTGAGATGAATGTCTACATATTCCTGACGTCTCTATGATATATTTGCCAGCATGAGAAAAAGCTCAGTCCTGATCGCCCTGCTCGGTCTTGCCGTTTTTGCCCGTGCTCAGGAAATGAACCCAGAGCCGCCGAAAGAGATCAGCGATCTCAGTTGGATGGTCGGCAAGTGGTCGGGCGACATGGAATTCACATTCGGCGGCCAGACATCGCCGCTCACCATGACGATCGACGCTTCCCTCGAACTCAAGTTCCTGAAGATGGTCACCGTCAACGACGTTCAGGGATTCAAGATGAACGAGGTCGCGTACATCCATTGGGACGCCAAGTCGAAGCAGTACACGATGACGAGCTTCACCGACTTGGCCGACACGCCCAGAATCCAGTCGGGCGCCTTCAAGGACGGTGCGATTGTCATGGTCAGCCAGCCTTGGGAGGTGGCCGGGGCGGGAGCGACTGTGTCGCGCTCGACGGTCAAGAAGGTCTCTGACAAGGAGATCTCCTTCACCCTCGAATTCAAGGACGGCGACAGCTGGACAACCGCGATGAAAGGGACGCTGAAGAAAAAGTCCTGACGAGGACTTGACAATATCCTTGTGATATGCAACCATACAGTTGCATATGGTCACACGCAACAACTCCATAGCCCGAGAACTCGTCATCAAGGCCCCGCGCGATCGCGTCTGGAAAGCCATCGTCGATCCTGACACCATGGCGAAATGGTTCTTCAACGGTTGGCGGGGAGACTGGAAGGTCGGCAGTCTCGTCTGGTTCCTCTTCGAGGGGTACGGCGAAGTCCCTGCCATCCTCACCCATTTGGGAGGCGACAGGCTCTCGTTTCGATGGAATCGGCTTGATCCGACGACAGAGAACCCGAACCTGGATGACTTGGCGCTCGACGTCACTTTCGAGGCGGAAAACCACCCGGACGGCACCTTGCTCAAAGTTCACGAGAGCGGATATGAGCGTCTGAGCGACGCCGACTATGCGAACGATTACCCCGACCACGAGCAGGGTTGGACGTCCGAACTCGCCGAACTCGTCGCCTGGGCCGAGTCGGCCTCGTGACCGAGGAGGTCGCGGTCTTCGCGGCGTTGGGCGACGGCGTCCGCGCTCATATCGTCGAGCGCCTGGCCCAGGAGGGCCAGGTGCCGGCGACCACCTTGGCAGAGGGCCTGCCGGTGAGCCGCCAAGCTGTCGCCAAGCACGTCTCGGTACTCAGACGTTCCGGTTTGATCTCCGTACGACGAGACGGACGGCGTCAATTGGTGTCCCTGCAACCCGAGAAGCTCGACCTCGCCAAGGCGTGGCTCGAACGGCGGGCCAGGATGTGGGAAGGACACCTCGCCGCCCTCAAGGCGTTCGTGGAGTCACAAGACGAGTAGCGCCCGGTCATACCGACACATATTCGCGTCGGTCGAAGACCAAGTCGCTGGCGATGCCCCAGACTTCCGGATCGATCCTGGAGTCTGGGAGAATCTTGCTGAAGTGCACGATGGCCGAGGTCAGGCCCGCTTCGACCGCGTAGTGCAGGAACGCGGAGTTCAGGACGACACGCGCCGCCGGTTTGAGGCCGAACGAGATGTTGGACACGCCTAACACCGTGTTCACCCGTGGGAACCGCCTCTTAACCTCGCGGATGGCTTCGATGGTCGCTTCGCCCGCCGACCTGAACTCTTCGTCCCCGGAACCAAGGGTGAAGGTAAGACAGTCGAGGAACAGGTCGTGGTCGGCCATACCGGCCTCTCGCACCGCGTCCACAAGCCGGGCAGCCACGTCCACTTTCTGGTCGACCGTCTTGGCCATACCGGACTCGTTGATCGTCAATCCGACCACCGCCGCACCGTAGCGCTTGCAGAGCCCGAGCACCTTGCGGGTCCTCGCCTCGCCGTCTTCGAAGTTGATCGAGTTGACGATGGGCTTTCCTGCCAAGTGTTGTAGGGCGACTTCGACCACGTCCGCCTCGGTCGAGTCGACCATGATCGGCACTTGGATGTGGCGGTTGTAGTTGCCGAGCAGTGTCGACATGTCCCGCTTTTCGTTCCTTCCGACATAGGCTGTGCAGACGTCGAGCACGTGCGAGCCCTCCGCCTCCAGTTCCCTGGCCAGCTCGGTGAGACCCTCCCAGTTTTCGGCTGCGAGCATCTCACGGAACGCCTTGCTACCGTTGGCGTTTGTTTTCTCGCCGACGATCAGGAAGCTGCTGTCTTGGTCGTAGGGTTGAAACTGGTAGAGGCTGCTGCAACCGACGAGCTGGAGCGCACCAGCCTGTTCCGGCGATTGGATACGGAAGTCGAACCCGGGAAAGGCGTCTCTGACGCGCTGCCAATGGGCGTTCCCGCTGTGCTTCCTCCCACCGACCTTGGCGGCTAACGCCTCGATATGGGCGGGGGTCGTGCCGCAGCACCCGCCGACCAACGCGACGCCGAACTCTTCGACAAACCGGTCGTGGTGGTCGGCAAGCTCTTCGGGGGTCAACTTGTAGACGGCGTGCCCCTTCTCCATCACGGGCAGCCCGGCGTTGGGAAGGACGCTGATCGGCCGCGTCGAGTTCTGCGACAAGAACCGCACGTGGGGCGCCATCTCTACCGGGCCGGTGGCGCAGTTGAGGCCGATCCCGACCACTTGAGGAAAGGCTTCCAACATGTTCAAGGCGGCGCCGATCTCGCTCCCGAGGAGCATCGTGCCGGTCTGCTCCATCGTGACCTGGACGATGATCGGAAGTTGCCTGCCGGCCTCGGCCATCGCGTCCGTGGCTCCGACCACCGCAGCCTTGACCACCAGCAGGTCCTGCATCGTCTCGATGAGCAACAGGTCGCTCCCGCCGTCGATCAAGGCCCGATAGGCGTCGAAGTAGCTTTGCCGGAGGGTCTCGAATGTCGTCTGCCCCAGGCTCACCAGGCGCGTCCCCGGCCCGACCGCCCCGCACACAAACCGCGGCCTGTCCGAAGTCGAAAACTCGTCGGCCACCTTCCTCGCGATTTGCACGGCAGGAAGCGTCAGTTCATAGACCAACTCCGCGATTTCGTACTCGGCGAGGACGATGGAGGTCGAACCGAAAGTGTTCGTCTCGACGATGTCTGCCCCGGCCTCAAAGTAACGCCGATGGACACCGGCCACGACGTCTGGCCTGGACAGGTTCAACACCTCGTTGCAACCGTCCAAGACCTTGCTGCCAAGTCTCTGGGCTGCTTCCTCGACAACGGCGACACCCGTTCCGGTCGGCAGGACGAAGTCAGCGTCGCCAAGCCCGGCGGCCTGAAGCTGGGTTCCCATCGCGCCGTCAAAAACCAGCACCTGCCCACCGAGCCGCTCAAGAAACGCCGAATCCATGTTTGTTAGTCTACCATCGCGCTATCGAGACAGCGGTCGGATAGTACTGAGGCGATATTGACTACTCACCGAATGACATTCGTAATCGACCACAAGACCGGAGCGCCGGAAGACAGGCGTGCCGGTCGCCCACCGTGCCACTCGCCGCAGGTAAAACCAATGCCGATGGCCGAGTCCAAGCGGGTGCAGGCACTGGACGCCTTGCGCGGGCTAGCCGTGTTCGGGATGGCCCTGAGCGGCATGGTCCCCTACCGTGACCTCCCGGCCTGGATGTACCACGCCCAAGAACCGCCGCCGACCCGTAACTTGAACGAGGCGGTCTTCGGCATCACGTGGGTCGACCTCGTCTTTCCGTTCTTCTTGTTTTGCCTGGGCGCGGCCATCCCGATCGCCATCGGCAACCGCCAGAAGCGGGGAGAGACAAACGGCCAGATCATTTGGTGGACGATCAAGCGCGGAGTCGCTTTGGCAGCGTTTGCCTTGGCCGAGCAGCATTTTCGTCCCGGCGTCTCCGCCCTCGACTCACACTCTCCCCTGCCCTACATCTTTTCTTGGGTGGGCTTCGCCCTCATGTGCCTGGTGTTCGCGCGCTGGCCGTCGACCGTTCCGGAGAAGTGGCAAAAGGGGCTGTTCTGGGGCGGCCTGATCCTCGGGTTGGCCTGGATCTTCTTGTTGCCGTACAGCAACCCGCCGAGACCCGACTGGTCGCGATTCAACATCATCATCATGGTGTTGGCCGACGTTGCGGTCAGCGGCGGTTTAGTGTGGCTCTTCACCCGGTCGAACACCCTAGCCCGGGTCGCGATCATCGGCATCGTGTTCGCTGTCTATCTCACGGGCCAAGGCGGAGAAGGCATCGGTCGGTTCGTGTGGGACTGGGAGCCGTTCGACTGGTTCAAGTACGTCTATCACTTCAACTACAACAAGTATCTGATGATCGTGCTGCCCGGCACGTTTTGTGGAGAAATGTTGCTCCGCGTGTGGGAACCGTACGCCGAAGGGGTGAAGACCCAAGGGTGGCTCAAGGCATGGGTCGGGCTGACCGGGCTCGCCCTGCCGATAGTCTGTTGTGCAGGCTTGCTCTCCCGCCAACTCATGCCGACGTTCTGGATCTGCCTCGTTCTGCTTGTGACGGCTTGGTACATCGTTGACTGGACGAAGACGTTGCCGCCCGCACAGAGAGACATGATGGCCTGGGGCTCGGTTCTCCTCGTGATCGGCCTGCTCCTCGAAAACCACAACGGCGGCATCCGAAAGGACACCGCCACCGCGTCGTACTTCTTCACGACCGCGGGCCTGGCCTTTTGGGCGATGCTGGCGTTGCTCCAGGCCGAGGGACAAAGATGGTGGAGGAGATTTGGCGGCTTTTGTGCCGAAACGGGGAAGAATCCCATGCTCGGTTACATCGCCATCAGCCTGTTCGTCATCGGGCTGGTCATGGCGACGGGCCTGGACGATTGGCTGGTCCAACTGCGCGACACTTACCATTACGATCCGTGGTGGCTGGTGCTGTACGCCTTCGCCCAGGTTTGGGTGGTTGGCAAGGTCTGCCAAGTCGCCAACCGGCACAACTTCTACTTGCGGGCCTGACGACCCCTATTCGATATCACCTTCGTATGGTGCAGGCGGCACGACAGGCATGCCTAGGCGCTTGAACAAGTCGCCTGCCAGCCATGACACAAGTTTCGTGTTCTTGCCCCGCTTAGTAAATATGGCGACCGCGAACTCCTGCCCGTCGGGAAACACCACCCCGGCCACGTCGTGGCGGACGGTGTCGACCCATCCCGCCTTGCTGTAGAGGGTCGATCCCTTGGGTAGGACAGAACCGATGAACCCTCGGGCCTGTGCGTTGGTCTTCGGGTTGTCGGCCGGGACGTCCCTTTTGAGGAACGAGCGGGCCCAGTCTCCCTCCTTCTTGGAGACCAACTTGTCCAGCATCAGGCCCGACATCAGTTTCACACAAGCGTCAGGTGTGAGAGAGTTCCGATGCTCCAACTTCGGCCCGAGTAGCTGGGTCTCGCGCCCGTAAGGGCCCTCGTTAAAGGTGCGGTTGCAGGCGTTGACACCGGTGAAGCCAAGGGACTGGTACCACCGGTTGACGACGTTCCTCTTTTCGATGAACTTCTTCAACTGGTCGGGGGGCAGCTCAGGCCCAGGCGTGGTGCCGCATAGCCAGTCCACCACGTAGCCCGTCGCGTCGTTGTTCGAGTCGACGATCATGTCGCGCACCGCGCGCTCCGCCTCCTCGGTGAGCCTGATCTTGCCCTGATCCAATCGATGGGCCGCGTACATCAGATAGAAGAACTTGACGACGCTCGCCGGATAGAACGCTTGACCTCCGTGGACGCTTCCCTCCTCAAGGCTCTTTGTCTTGGGATCGATCTTGGCGATCGTGATCGCTATGTCGCCGTCGACAAGCTTTTCTTCGGGAAAGGCAGCCGCCGCGTCGGCAATCGCTCCCTGGCACGCCGCGGTCATAGACACGCCGTTCTGTCCTGCCGTCATCGCCATCGCCACCAATCCTGCCGCCAGTAACATTAGGGAAGCGCCTCCCCGCGCGCGGCTACCAGAAGGCGGTACCAATCCTCACGCGAGAGATCGACGTCGGCCGCCTTCGCGGCGACCCGGACTCGATCCGGATGCACTGTACCGACAATCGGCACGATTCCGCTCGGATGTTTGAGAAGCCAGGCCAACGCCAAGACCGTCCGGTCAATGCCGTACTTAGCCGCCGTGGCGTCCATGGCATCGAGCAAGAACATCTGTCGAGAGGCCCGTGCATCATTCGGATCGACCTTTCCCCCTTCGCCGAGCCAACCTCCTCCCAACGGGCTCCATGCGAGAGGGGTCATGTCCCGCACGATGCATTGGTCGAGCGTCCCGTCATAGAAGCAGTCGAGGAGACCTAAGTGGACTTGCACTTGGTTGACCACAAGCTCGGGCCAAGACTTGGCGAGGCAATCGACGAACGAAGGTGAGAAGTTGCTGACGCCAAAGAACCGCGCCTTCCCCGAGTGGTGCAAGTCGTCAAACGCTTCCGCGACTTCGTCCGGGTCCATCAGGAGGTCGGGCCGGTGCAATTGGTAGATGTCGATCGTCTCCACGCCAAGCCGCTTCAATGACTGTTCGCACGACCAGACGATGTGCTCCTTGCTGAAGTCATAGCGATGGGGAGAGTCTTGGTCCGGGTCTCCCGCGAACCTGATCCCGCACTTTGTGGCAATAAGGATGTTGCCCCGCATCTCCGGGTGCTCGTCAAACGCCTCGCCCTGGACCTCCTCACAGGTGCCGCGTCCGTAGATGTCCGCGTGGTCGAACAGGGTGTAGCCAGCCTCATATGCCGCTATGATCGACTGGACCCCCGTCTTGCGCATCTCTGGAGTCACATGGGCTGGGTTCCAAGCCCCGCTAACCCGCATGCAACCGTATGACAAGACCCCGACGTGGACGCCGGTCTTGCCGATCTCGACTTGACGCATACCGACAGTTTGACCCGTACCAGCCAGAACTTGCGAATTGTGCAGCGGCTGGGCTAGAACCAATGTCAGATGCAGACCCTTTGTCTGAACTGTGGGTAACTGATGCCGAGAACTCGATGCCTTCTCGCCACCGCGCCTTTCACCATCGGCCCGGATGAGTGCGAAGTTCCTGAACCCGGCGAGGGTGAAGTTCTCATTGAGGTCAAGGCGACCTTTGTCTCCCCGGGCACCGAACTGCGTTGTCTCGCCGGATTGCAACCTGGTGCGGCTGCGTTTCCATTCATTCCCGGCTATGCTGCCGCCGGGGTCGTGGTCGCGGGCGACCTCCCTGCCGGGACACCGGTCGCTTCGCCAGGCACGTCGCATTCCAGCGTGCCACGGATGTGGGGCGGACACTGCGGCAAGGTCGTCGTCGCCTCGAAGCTGTGTGTCCCATTCGACGCGGGTGCCATGGGCTTTGTGGACGCCGCTTCGGCGATGGTTTTCGGTATCGCCATGCGCGGGCAATTGGTGACAGAAAGCAGACCGACCGACCGTGTGCTTGTGGTCGGGCTTGGTGTCATCGGTCAGTTTTCCGCGCGTGCTTTCGCCTTTCACTCTGGGGGCCTCGGGCAGGTCGTTGCCGTGGACACCGACCCTCGACGAGTGGCGGCCGCGGCACTGGTTCCGAACTTGCGGGCGATATGCGCCCATCAACCCCTTGAGGCCTGTCGCGAAGCCTGGGGTGCGGATCGTCCGGACGTCGTCGTCGACGCCACTGGCTCGGTCACAGCCCTTCCTTTGTGCGTCGAGTGTCTTCCGGACCAACAATGGGACAGCGACGACCGGCGGGGAAGCAAGCTGGTAGTGCAAGGAAGCTACCCCGGAGACCTCCCAGTACCTTATCAAGACACCTTTCTGAAAGAGGCGACCATTGTGTTCCCGCGCGACAGGACGACGGCGACATGCAGGGCGGCGATCGACGTCTTGGCTGACCCTGCGTATCGACTCCCCATCGCATCCTATAGGCCTGGCCAGGCTCAGGACGCTTACGATTCCCTACGACAAGGAAGCAGTCTGGCGGTGGCCTTCGATTGGTCTTGACGACCGAAGGTCAGGCATTGACCCCTTCACCGCCGATTTTGGTCCCACTCTTGGCACTCGCAGGTGTAGACTGCTAACGTCATGAGGCAGGTTCCGCCTGCTTCGAGTCCACCCCTGACCAAGGGGCAAAACGAGAACCACAGATGAAGCTCCAACCTTTGCATGATCGCATCGTCGTCGAAGCGGCGGAATTTGAAGAGAAGTCCGCCGGCGGCATCATCCTCCCCGATTCGGCCAAGGAGAAGCCCTTGCGAGGTACCGTCCTCGCCGTCGGCCCCGGCAAGACCCTCGACAGCGGCAAGACCGCCCCAGTGGATGTCAAGGTCGGCGACACCGTCCTTTATGGCAAGTACAGCGGCACAGAAGTGACCGTCGACAACAAGGACTACATCATCCTAAGGGCTGACGACGTCTTGGCCGTCCTGACCGACGCCAAGGTCGCCGTGGGAGCGAAGAAGTAACGCCATGGCCGCAAAGAACCTGATTTTCGGCAACGACGCACGCGGCCAGATCGAGCGCGGCGTCGATAAGCTTGCCAACGCGGTCAAGGTGACGCTCGGCCCGCGTGGACGCAACGTCGTCCTGGAAAAGAAGTTCGGCTCTCCGACAGTGATCAACGACGGCGTGACCATTGCCAAGGAGATCGAGGTCGAGGACCGCTTCGAGAACATGGGCGCGCAGTTGATTCGCGAGGTCAGCACCAAGACCAACGATCTGGCCGGAGACGGCACCACGACCGCCACCGTCTTGGCGCAGGCCATCTTCAAGGAAGGCGCCCGCAACGTCGCGGCAGGCAGCAACCCCCTGCAGATCAAGAAAGGCATCGAGACCGCAGTCGAAGCAATCGTCGAAGAGTTGAAGAAACTCAGCACCCCGGTCAAGGGCAAGAAGGGCATGACCGAGGTCGCCACCATCAGCGCCAATGACACAGAGATCGGCGAGATGGTCAGCGACGTCATCGACAAAGTCGGCAAGGACGGCGTCGTCACCGTTGAGGAGAGCAAGGGCACCGAGACGACATTTGATATCGTCGACGGCCTGCAGTTCGACAAGGGCTACCTGTCGCCCTACTTCATCACCGACGCCCAGCGCATGGAGACGGTGTACGAAGACCCGATGATCCTCTTCTTTGAGAAGAAGATCGCCAACGTCCAAGACCTGGTGCCGATCCTCGAGAAGGTCGTCCGCTCGGGCCGGCCGTTCGTGATCGTCGCCGAGGACTTGGAGAACGAGTGCCTCGCCACTCTGGTTCTGAACCGGCTCCGGGCCAACCTGCCTGTCGTGGCGGTGAAGGCTCCCGGCTTTGGCGACCGCCGCAAGGCGATGATGGAGGATATGGCGATCCTGACCGCTGGAACCTTTATCACCGAAGATCTCGGGCTGAAGCTTGAGAACGTCGGCCTCGACATGCTGGGCACCGCCTCGAAAGTCGTCGTCACCAAGGACAACACGACCGTCGTCGGCGGCAAGGGCAAGAAGGAGGCGATCAACGGCCGTATCAACCAGATCAAGCGGCAGATCGAGACCACCGACAGCAACTACGACAAAGAGAAGCTGCAAGAGAGGCTCGCGAAGCTCTCTGGCGGTGTCGCCGTTCTGAAGGTCGGCGCTCCGACCGAGACCGCCCTGAAGGAGCGCAAGGCCAGGATCGAAGACGCCTTGGCCGCTACCCGAGCGGCCTTGGACGAAGGCATCGTCCCCGGTGGCGGAACTGCCCTGCTCCAGGCTGGATCGACCGCCCTGAAGACCGTCAAGCTCGAAGGCGACCAGAACATCGGCGTGAACATTCTGCGCAAAGCCATCGAGGCTCCGCTCCGGACGATCGCCGAGAACGCTGGTGTGGAAGGCTCGGTCGTGGTCGAGAAGGTCAAGACAGGCAAGAAGGGCGAAGGCTTCAACGCTTCGACCCTGCAGTACGAGGACCTGATGAAAACGGGAGTCGTCGACCCGACCAAGGTCGTGCGGGCCTGTCTCCAGAACTCAGCCTCGATCTCAGCCTTGTTGCTGACCACCGAGGCGGCCGTCGCCGAGGCGCCGCAGGACGAAGACGAAGGCCACGGCCACTAGGGTCTAGGTCACACGTCAAAATGCCCGGGCCGATCATTCGACCCGGGCATTCCAATTTAAGATGCTCCGTCCGAGGCTTGTAGCTAGTCGGGGCGCCAGCGGCGGAGAAGGTTGATCTGCCCCATGTGGTAGCTGGCATGGACGGCGATCTTGATAAGGGTGGTGACCGCCTTGTCGTCGCTCGGACACCGGTGCGGCGTCTCACCCGTCGCGAACGCGCGGGCTTCCTTGAGACCGTCGACAAACCTTGCTCGCAAAGCTTCGTACTCCCCGGGTTCCGGCACACGGAAGTCGTTGTTCCACAACTCGGGACCGGAAGTCTTGATGCCGCTCAAAGAACGAAGCCACGCCTCCTGCCAAAGGACGGCGTGGGCCAGGTTCGTCAGGGGCGAGTATGGTGCCCCCGGGTGTCGACTGACCGCGACTTCCCTCTTCATCCGCGAGAGACCGCTTGGCTTGGGGATGTCGCGACCACCTAGGATGTGGTCGAAGAGTTCGACTATCGACGGGTTTGGGATCGTCATTCGGGCTCCTGTTTCTTTGGCCCTTCCGAGAACACCGGAAGGGCCACGGACCGACTACTCCTCAGGGGAAACTCATATCTCCATACAAGGTCTGGATGTAGTTGATCTGCCCGGTATGGTAGCGAGCGTTGTCGGCGAACACGCCGAGCGCCGACAGCCGAGAAATCGGAGCTGGATCGAAGAACGTCTCGATCTTCTCCGAGAGCTGGGCGTCGGTCAGGGCTGCAAGAGCCGCATTGGTCTGCCCCAGCCCCTCAGCGGCTTTGGCCTTGCAGTCAGCAAGGGTCGTCAGAGCCGCCTTCTCCTTCATGAACTGCTCCATGACTTCGTCGGTCATTTCGAACTTGGGTGCACCCGGCATAAACACCATCGGCCATGTCGTGCTCAACGCGACTTCGGCAGCGATGTCAAGGGCCGACCGACCGTTGTCCAAAGGTTTCCAGTCCAGCTTGTCGGCGGGGATTTTTGCCACCGCCGCGAAGAACTGCGCGGAGTGGATGTTGTTGTTGTCGATCAGATGTTGCGTCAGCGACATGGGAGCATCTTACACCATATAGTTCTCTTTTGTCTACTATTTTGGATAGATTTTCAACTGTGTTTTGCATCCCCTGACGGTCCCCACCGTCTAAGATAGTGGGGGGGACGCCTAATCATGTCTTGGCGCGACGGATACTCCCTCGGTCACACCGTGGTGCGTGAGATTCACGACACCCTGCGGATCGATGATCAATACGTCCACGACGAGCCACACGGGTTCACGTGGTGGCCGGGAGAACTGAGTCAAGCCATCCAGGCCGACGACGGCATTTTTCGCCAGTCAAACGTCACCTACCGGGTCACCGCAGAGACTTCCTTCGTCAAAGGCCGGGGACACATGCGTGAACTCGCGCTCGCGCTGGTCAGCGAGATGGACGAAGCCTCGTTCAGCGGGCCGGTCTACGACAAGGAGTCGGACACGTTCAAAATGCATTGTTGCGTCTATCTTGCCGACGAAAACGAGGCTTGGCTCCGACGCACGATGATGGCGGCTACGGCGCTCCAGGTCTATGACGCCTACCGCCTTGTCGATCGCCTCGGCGAGCAGTTCCACGCCGTGCACGCCATTTCTGGCCATCCGAGCGCTGGGCTACGCGACGACCCCCACCCGATCATCAAGACCGCCCCAAAGTTCTTTTGGCAAGCCGGCCTGAGGCCCTCTCGCTGGCTCGACGTCGAAGAATGGCGCGAGGGCACCTGGGTGATGGAGCGGGAGGCGACGACCTTTGAGTCCGACCGAAAGACCAGGTTGGACGCCACGTTCGAGTGGTCCTGCGGGGGAAGCGGGTCGATCGTCGTGGCTGCCCGTACGGAAGATCCCCACCCGACCCTTGGAAACGGACTTCACGTCACCATGACGGTCCCCCTATCCCTCAATCCGGAAGCGATCGGCCACCTCGTGCTGGATCTCAATGGATTGGAGCGATCAGACTACAAGCGGTGCCATGTCCTTGGCTCTTGGTGCGCCCACGAAGGGCAGTTGGCGTTCAGACTGTTTGTTCCCAACACCTTGTACACGCCGGAAGTCCTTCCCGATGTGCTGGTGAACATGTCGACCCGAGCGATCTGGGTCAACGAATACTTCTTTGAGAAAAAGCAACAGGCCGCTCGCGCACAGCAGAACCCGCGCCTTTGCGAACCTCCACCCGCCCCGCCTCAGGAGTAGGACGCTCACCTTCGTTCGATGTAGATGCTTCCGCGCGGCCTTTGACGTCGCCTTCGCCAGGCGGCGAGCAGCCCAGTAGCGGCGATTCCGCCCAAAGACAGGCTGACGACTACCGCCACTGACTGGGTGTCGGGGCCCCGAGGTGACCAAGAGACCGATCGAAGGGTCGCCTGGCTGCCCGCGCCAAATGTCGCGTCACCGACGAAAAGCGTCGAAGGCCGCAAGAACCCTTCGAGGCCGGAGTCGACGAGTGAGAAGTCTCGCATAGCCACCCTGGCGATCTGGCTACCGTCTACCACGACTCCCGCCAACCCATGGCTCTCCTCGATCTCGACCACATGGGTCGAGCCTCCCCTAAGACGCGCGTGCTCCCCGTGGCCGAACATTGGCGAATCTGAACTCAGCCACGCCTCGTCATCCCACAAGTTAACGACTACCGAACGCCCAGCCGAATCGGTAAAGGCGAGGACAAACCCCGACCGGTTCGGCGAGCTGTGTTCTTCGTGTGCGAGGTCGAATTTAAATGTGATGTCGGCTCCGCCCGTTGGGAACTTCTCTCTGCGGAGGTCGAGCCACCAACCCGACAGATGACGGCGTTCCGAGAGCGTGTCGATGGCGCCATCTGCCGACGGCTTGATGTCACCGGATCGACGCCAACCCCAAATGGGGGCGGTCGGGTCAGCATCGACAGAGCGATCATAAAGCCGCCCAGATTGGGCCGCACAACAACAGGGGGCCGTGGCAATCACCACGGCCCGCAAGATTCGGTTCAGGTTCCCTTGCGTCAGGGCACCAAGACCATCGTGACTTTTGCGTTCGAGGGCGGCATCATTTCATTGAAGACGACGTTCTCGTAGCTGGCGTCAAACTTGACAGTGTTCGCCTTGGCCTGGTCGATCCAATAGGTGCCGGTCGCGCCAAACGGTTGCTGGACACCAGTCTCACTGTAGGCATAGGTCACCTTCCAGCACTTGTGACCAAGGACTTCCTCCTCACCAACAAGGGTGTATTTGGCGAGGGCGGCAGGTGTCTTTTCCTCTTTGTTTTCTGGAACCTCGACCTTCCACGAGTCGCCTACCTTGATAGTTCCCTCAGGTCGTCGGAACTCCCCAAGGTTTCGGACGCGAGGGCTTTGCTGCTGTCCGTCAGCACCCTTGGAGTCCATGCTGATCGTCCGGCCTGTCTTGAGGTCTTGGACGACCGTGGCCTTGCTATCGGTGGGTTGCTGAGCCCCGTCGTCCGGGACAGGTGACTCGTTACCATTGATGGTCAGCCTGAAGTTCTCGATTCGGCCCTCGCTTGTGACCTTGCCGTCCTTGACTTCCTTGATTTCGCTGACCGTGACGAACGAGACTTTGATGTCGGTGGCCTGTCCGCCAAAGTCCGCGCTCATGGAGATGTCAAGCTTGTACTTGTTGGTCTCGCCGACGGCCGGTTTCCAAGTGAAGTCTGCGTCGGACGGTCTTACATTGGCGAATGCGGGTGCGACGGAGCACGCCACAAGAACGAACGCGGCAAGGGCTTTCATCATCACGACTTTACGCTATCTCCGGGGTGAAGTTGCAGGGCCTGCAAGCCCAACAGGACTCACCGCCCGCTCACGCCCATGGTAAATCTCTGCCCCGGCACATGGGTCACGCCCCGACCGGACCATGCAGGGCCTGCAACCTGGCCCAAGCATCAGCAAACAACCGCAGAACCTTCCCGCGGTGGCTGACCGCATGCTTTTGTTCCGGGGTCAACTCCGCCATCGTGCAACCCCTATCAGGTAACCAGAAAACTGGATCGTAACCGAACCCGCCTTCGCCGCGAGGCTCACGGGCGATCGATCCCTCGCAGACAGCCTCAAATACCTCGGTAGGCTCGCCAGTCTTGGCCAAAGCGACCGCGCATCGAAAGCGGGCGCCACGCTGCCCGTCTGGAACATCACCCAGGCGTTCCAGGATGATCTTCATCTTATCTGCGAAAGGCGACTCCTCTCCGGCGAATCGTTTGCTATAGACCCCTAGCTCCCCCGGAAGAGCGTCGATCTCGAGCCCGGCGTCGTCGGCCACGCACCATTGCCCGGTAAAAGCGGCCGCGCACTCGGCCTTGATCACCGAGTTCTCTGCATACGTCTTGCCGGTCTCTTCAGGTTCTGGCGCACCCGGATACGCCGCGAGGGTCACGATTTCCAGGTCAGGAAACCGTGCGCCAAGGATGGTCGTCATCTCGACCGCTTTCTTTGCGTTATGGGTGGCGACGACGAGTCGCACGCTCAGGCTCCGATCGCTTGCTTCTGGAGTTCCATCAACTCGCCCACGCCTTTCTTGGCCAGGGCGAGCAGTTTGCCCAGGGTCTCCGCGCTAAACGGTTCTGCCTCCGCCGTCCCTTGAACCTCGACAAACCGACCGTTGCCAGTCATCACGACGTTCATGTCTGTTTGCGCCTTGGAGTCCTCTTCGTAGCAGAGGTCGAGCATCTCTACGCCGCCGACCACTCCGACGCTGATAGCGGCAAGAGAATCTTTGAGCACGTTCTTCCTGAGCATGCGTTGGTCTTTCATCCAGTTCAGGGCCTGGACCAAGGCGACATACGAGGCGGTTATCGCAGCGGTCCGGGTGCCTCCGTCGGCTCGCAAGGCGTCGCAGTCCAGGGTGATGGTTCGTTCGCCCATCGCTTCCAGGTCGACCACCGCGCGGAGGGCCCGCCCGATAAGCCGCTGGATCTCCATGCTCCGCCCATTGGGACCCCGGTTGCCGTCACGCTGGTTTCGTTGACGTCCGGAGCGGGGCAACATCGCGTACTCTGCTGTCAGCCACCCATGGCCCTGGCCCTTCAGCCACGGTGGCACGCGGTCTTCGACCGTGGCGGTCACCAACATATGGGTGTCACCCATGGTGATCAGGCACGAGCCTTCGGCGAACTTGGCATAGCCGGGCACGATATGGGTCGGTCTGAGTTCATCGGGCTGACGCCCGTCAATGCGCATCCACCCAGTCTACCGATCCGCCAGAGCCAGTGCACAGGCGGCGACCACCGCGGTGTCGACTCTAAGGACGCGTGCGCCGAGCGACACGCTTCGGTTTCCGATGATCTTGTTCTCCTTGGGCGTCCATCCTCCCTCCGGGCCGATGACGATCGTCACGGATCCGCCCATGGTCGGCCACTTGTCCTCGGCAGACTCGCTTTCATTGAAAACCAGCGCTTCCGGATACGTCTCAAGCACCTGGGCCAATGTCATCAATACGGTGAAGGTCGGCATCATCGTGCGGAACGCGACTTCGGCGGCCTCGCGGGCGATGGTCTCTAGACGGCGGATGCGGTTGGCTAACTTGTCCGGGTCCCACCGGACGACTGACCTCTCCGCTTGGAACAACACAAAGCCGGCGACTCCCAATTCGGTCGCCATCCGGACACTTTCTTCCAACTTCTCCGGCTTCGGCAACCCAAGCGCCACAGTGACCTTCCTGGTAGCTTCACTTTCCGGCAAGTGCGTCTCGATCGGGCAGGCGTTGCGTCCGTCGAGGACGCAACGGAGAAGCCTTCCGTCACCTGGTAACAGGGCGACCTCGTCCCCCGTCCCTAGGCGGAGCACGTTTCGAAACTTACGTAGCTCTTGCTCGGGCAGTTCGATGAACTTGGGGAGCTCTTCGGGCAACCCGGAGACGAAGGCACGTGGCAACGACCTCAACGAAGGAACGACGCGGCTACCCATTCATCCTCGCGGATCTCCTGCTCCAGTTTGAAACCTTGACGAGCCGCGGCGGCTTGGACGTCGGGCCAATTGGACTGGATGATGCCGCTGACAATCCAACGGCCACCTGGCCTCACTCTCCGAGCGGCTTCATGCGCGAGAGCGATGAGGGCGGCGCTGATGATGTTGCTCAAGACGATGTCGTACGTGGCTTCAACTTGCAGAGGGTCGAATCCGGCCCCAAGAGTCCCCTGAACCAAGACACCGTTCCTTGCCGCGTTGTCGTTGGTCGCATCGACGCTAGGCGGGTCGAGATCGACCGCCACCGCCGATCGGGCGCCCAGCAACATGGCCGCGACCGACAGGACGCCGCTCCCGCAACCGATGTCAGCCACGGACATGCCCCGCAAATCCAGTTGTTCTAAGAGAACGAGGCAACCCCTGGTCGTCGGGTGGTCACCGGTCCCAAACGCTTGTCCTGGGTCAAGGACGACGACGATATCATCGCCTTCCGAATCATATTCCTCCCACGACGGCCGGATGACAATGCGCTTGCCCACCCTCCTTGGCTTGAAAAACTGCTTCCACGACTCTGCCCAGTCTTCTTCGGGCACCTGACGTTCATCGACAGTCACCGCTCCAAACGCCAACAGTTCTTCGCGAAGGTCTCGCAACCGGTCAGATTGGCCCGGGGCAAGGTAGCCGCTCATGGTCGGAGGGTCGTCCGTTTGCGCGGTTCCCGGAAGTCCGTGTCGGTTGAACACTTCAGCCCAGCGCGACCAATCCTCCGGGGTGTCTGGCAAGAACGCCTTGACTTCTGTCCAAACCTTCATTTCTTCTTCTTGAACAGGCCGCCAAGGAAGCCTTCCTTGCCGCTGCCCTTGGGAACTGGCTCGCCGCTGACCTCGGCGAATTCCGCCAGCAACGCGATCTGTGCGTCGCTGAGCTTTGTCGGGACGACAACGTTTGCTTCGACCAACATGTCTCCGCGTGTCCCGCCTTGCAACCTGGGCAAGCCCTCTCCCCGAATTCGCAGTACGTCACCAGGCTGGGTACCTGGTGGAACGCCGACTTCGATCAGGCCGTCTAATCCTTCGATTTCCAAAGTGTCCCCCATCGCCGCCTGGGCGAAAGTCAGGTCCACGGCAGTCCGCAGGTTCTGACCATCACGGTCGAACCTTGGATCGTCGGTGACGTCGATAACGACGAACAGGTCTCCGGTGCGGCCGCCCCCTAAGCCTTCATTGCCTTGCGCGCTCGCCCGAAGAGTCATGCCCGATTCGACGCCGGCCGGCACCGATACAGTCACTTCGGAATCCGAAACCTCTGTCTTGCGTCCATGACAGGTCCGGCAAGGGTCTTTGATCTGCTGTCCGGTGCCGTTGCACGTCGGACAGGTCGTCTGGGTCCGCATGCTGCCAAGTAAGGTCTGGGCGACCCGAACGACGACCCCCTGCCCCTTGCAGTTCGGGCACACAGACGGCTGAGACCCGTCGGCGGTGCCGTTTCCATGGCAGGTGCGGCACACGCGCTCCCGTTTGTAACGCAGCGTGCGCTCGACTCCAGTGAGAACTTCACGCAAGCTGACTACTGCCTCTGCGCGGAGGTCTTCTCCCTCGCGGTAACCGGGCCTCCTGTTCCGCTGGGCTCCTCCGGCCGCGCCGCCGAAAAAGGCTTCAAAAATGTCGCCGAAGCCGGCGCCGGACATGAAGTCGCCCGCATGTCCGGGCCCGGGCTGGTCTTCTGTCACGCCGTATTGGTCGTAGTGGCGGCGCTTATCGGCGTCGGAGAGGACTGCATACGCCTGGCTGACCTCTTTGAACTTTTCTTCTGCACCCGGGTCGTCGCGATTGACGTCCGGATGATACTGGCGGGCTAGCTTGCGGTAAGCAGACTTGATCTGGTCGGGCGTGGCGTCACGCGGCACGCCCAATACGGCGTACGGGTCGGTGCCAGCCATACCTAGTTAGTCTTCTTTTTCCTCGTCGGTGGCGGCCTCTTCCTGTTCGGCGAGGTCGTCCAGGCTCAAATCAGAATCCTCTTCGGAAGCTTCGGGCTCAGATTCGTCCTCCAGAAGATCGCTGATGCTAGCGGCAGGCTCGTCGTGCTCGGCATCGTGCTCTTCTTCTTCCTCTTCGTGCTCGTGCTCTTCCTCGTCGTCCCCGAACATCGCCTTGGCTTTGGTGATGACCTCGACTTCGTCGTCGTCGATGGCGGGCAACAACAATCCGATTTCGCCGAGGTCCATGTTGTCCAAGGCGGCTAGTTCGCCGTCCATCTCGACGGTCGCGTGGGCGTCAGCGCCCAAGATCGGCTTGATCTTGCCTGCAGCGATCTCGGCTAACGCGATGCTGAGAGGATGGTTCGAGTCGATTCGGACGAGCGGGGGCGCGCCTTCTTTGATCTGTTTCGCCCGTTTGGCGGCCAAGTTGGCCAGCACAAACTTGCCATACTCCATCTCGTTCAAGATGTCCGGCGACGGGAAGATTTTCTCGGGGGCGGCCATGGGAAGTTGTTTAATTTACCCTTTGTCGCCATGCTTGGCAGGGTCTGGTCTCCAAGGTCCCATTGGGGTTGACTCCGGCCACGGCTATGCTTGGATTCGACCCTATGGACACCAGTCCCGAGACTCTTATCCAACACCTGGCCGAAGAGACGCGGGACCGCGCGGCCGTGGTGCCGCCGATCTACCAGACTTCCCTTTTCGCTTACGACGACATCGCCACGTTCAGGCGGTCATTCCAAAGCGATGAGAAGGACGTCCACTGCTACAGCCGCGTATCCAATCCGACGCTTGACGTGGCCGAGCAGAAAGTCGCCGCTCTGGAGAAATGCGACCGGTGCAAGCTCTTCTCCAGCGGAATGGCCGCGATATCGGCCGCCATTCTTTCCTGCGTCACTGCGGGGTCGCACGTCGTCTGCGTCGACACCGCATACGGCCCGACACGGCAGTTCCTGACCGAGTTTCTCCCTCGGTTCGGGGTCACGACCACCTTTGTCGACGGACGCGACCCACAAGACTTTGTCAACGCCACGACGGCCTCGACGACCCTCTACTACTTGGAATCTCCCAGCAGCGTCCTCTTTCGATTGCAAGATTTGGCGCAGGTGTCTGGCGTGGCCAGATCGCGAGGCATCGCGACCGTGTGCGACAACAGCTATTCGTCGCCGATCCACCAGCAACCCGCAACCCTAGGTGTCGACATCGTCGTCCACAGCGCGACGAAGTACTTGGGAGGGCACAGCGACGTGGTCGCAGGCGCGCTTTGCACGGACGCCGAACGATTTGGCAAGCTACTTGACTCAGAGATCAGCTTACTAGGCGCCGCGCTCTCGCCGTTTCCGGCCTGGCTGCTTCTCCGTGGCCTCCGGACGCTCCCGATCAGAGTCAAGGCCGTGGGCGAGACGGCAATGCGCGTTGCTCAGTACCTCTTAGAAAGACCTGAGGTCGCCGAAGTGTTTTACGTCGGCTTGCCTGACTATCCCCAGGCCGACCTACGAGACCGACAGATGTCTGGATCGACCGGCCTTGTCACCTTCCGCCCTAAGTCGCAAGACGAAGAAAAGATCATCAAGTTTGTCGAGGCGCTCAAGGTCTTCTCCATCGGCGTCAGCTGGGGCGGGCACGAGAGTCTGGCCGTCCCACTTCAGATGAAGCCCCAAGATTGGAACGAGGAAAAGTGGCTCGTCCGGCTTTACTGCGGCCTCGAACACTCCGATGACTTGGTCGCCGACCTCGGCCAGGCATTGCCACGGCTGGCGTGAGAATTCAACTGTAAATCAGTCCGGTGTCCCAACCTTCTGCGCCCGCCCGGATCGCGGCGGCCTGCCCGACATGGTAGGCGTCGTGAAGGACGACATACCCGCTCACCAACTCTATGGCTCGGTCCGAGCCGTCCGCAAACGCCTCCCCCAACACTGACCGTCGCAGATCATGGTATTCGGACTTCTGACCCGCCACGCTGGTCGCTTTCATCGAGTAAGAGCCCCATTCGTGCTTCGTGCCCTGCAGTTCGCACCGTAGCGCGGCCAGGCACTCTCCCAGGTGGGCGTAAAGCTCCCGAGGAGACAGACCATCGGAGTGCAGTTTGTGGTCGAGAGTTTCTTCGGCCATACCGGCCATCACGATCTCTAATTGCTTTTCGAGCGTCTCACATTGGCTGCGGCAAAAGGCGACGGCGTCCATTCGCCAGTAGTATGCGACCAAATCAACCCAGTAGGATCTCAATCAGGTGAACATGGGCGTCCCACCGGACACCAAGCTACTGAGACTTGCTTACCGACAGGGTGTCTTCCCGATGGGGACGGACGGCTCTGAGGAGGTTGAGTGGTACCGACCGGTCACCCGTTGTCTCTTCCCCATCGAGGGCATCCACGTGTCCAGGTCACTGGCGAGGACGCTCAGGAGGTCCAAGTACCGGATCAGCTTTGATGAAGCCTTCGAAGACGTCGTTTGGGGGTGCCGACGACCAGACGCCAATTGGATCACCGAGCCGATTCTCCGGCTATACGCAGGGGCGCACCAAGAGGGGTGGGGCCATTCGTGCGAAGTCTGGGACGGCAAAGATTTGGTCGGCGGAACCTATGGCCTGGCACTGGGCGGCTGCTTTTGCGCCGAGTCGATGTTCCACCGCCGGACCGACGCCAGCAAGGTCGCCCTATATCACCTGGTGGAGCGGTGCCGCACATTGGGTTTCGTCATGTTCGACGCGCAGTTGCCCAACCCCCACTTGCTCTCCTTAGGCGCTTACACCATCGGCCACCACGAGTACATGCGTCGGCTCAAGGCCTGCGAGCATGTCCAGACTACGTGGGGCACGTGAGCAATCCCGGTATTTCTTGCGAGACGCCTAGCAAACCTGTCCCCGAAGATTCCACTGTTCCCCATGGATGGGGAGCCGGGCGAGGACGGGAGCAAGGATGTCGCGCAAGAACCTCAAGGTGGTCAGGCTCATCGAGCCAGATCTTTGTCTCGAATGCCGGTTCGCGCACATGGCCCAAGTCGAAATGAAGGACGGGTCGGTGCAGAGGATGGTGCATTGCCGTCGGTTGGACTGCGACAACTGGGATTACCAAAGTGCCGAGAGCGCGGTGAGCGTAGACGCCGAAGACGACGCTGCCTAAAACTAGAATCCTCTCAGCCTTAGAGAGGTGTGCGGGCATACCGCCCCAGGCGGCCCAGCCACAATGGCCGCTTCCCATACAATGGACTCGGCGTGGCATTGGACAGGAAGCTGACACGAAGGCGCTTGCTGCAAGCAGGGACAGCGGCGGCCACCCTCGGTGCCTACTCTTATTTCGTCGAGCCCAGCTGGGTCGAGCTTGTCAAGCTTGACGTGCCGATAAGAGGCCTCGGCCCAGGCTTGGACGGATTCAAGATCGGACTCTTCAGCGACCTGCACGTGCCTCTGAACATCGATCCGGAGTTCGTGCGTTTTTCCCTAGACATGTTGGCGGCCGAGAAGCCGGACGTCTACGCCTTGCCGGGTGATGTTTTCGACGGGCTTCGTTCGAAGGTCGTTGTGCCGCTAAAGGGATTCTTTGACGGCTACGAGGCACCGCACGGACACTTCGCGACACTGGGCAACCATGACTATTGGGCGGGCGACAAGGCGGTCCTCAGGAAGCTGCGCGACGACACCCAGTTCACACCCTTGCTGAACCAACACCAGATGATCGAACGCGGCGGCAGTCTTCTAGCGATCGGAGGCACGAACGACCTTCGTATCGGCCATCCCGACGTCGAGAAGGCGTTCAAAGGGGTCGATCCAGAAGTGCCTCGTATCATGCTGGCCCACAACCCCGACATCTGCGAAGAATGGAAGGGCGGCACACGGGTCGACCTAGTTCTAAGCGGCCATACCCACGGGGGCCAGGTCAAGCCACTTCCCTGGTACGCGCCGTTCACGAACAGCCGGTACGGCCAGAAGTACCGCGAAGGGCTTGTCGAGGGGCCGAAATACCGTGTGTATGTCACTCGAGGGCTGGCACGTCTGGCTCACTTCCGCCTCATGGCGCGTCCCGAAGTGACCCTCCTGACCCTTCGGCCCGCCTGAACCCCCACCCGCCGACAGGTTCCAGCGATTATCTTAGTGTGCGGCACGGGCGGCTTCCAAAGTTCCGTCCATCACAATCTCCATTTCGCCGTTCACCACCCGCATCGTGCCGCAAGGGCCGCCACCCTCCGACACGTATGGCTGGCGCTCGACGATCTCGCCTTCGAACGTATAGACCGGGAAGTAGTACTGGGCCACCCTCTCAGCCCTGCCTTCGATGTAGTGGCCGATCAAGGTGCGTCGAAACCGGTCGGTTGTCGAGTTGGGCTCCGAGCCATGGACGATCGATCCGTTAAAGAACAACACGTCGCCCGCCTTCATGTGGATCGGCACCGGGGCCAGGCCGGGCGGGAGTGGCGTCTGGTCCCCTCCGAAGCTCTTGGTCATGTCAGCCCTCACGGGACAGATGACCGGCAGGTCGTGGGTACCCGGAACGATGCTAAGGCAGCCGTTGCTGTCGTCGCAGTCGTCCAAAGCCAGCCACGCAGCCGCGCATGTGCCGGGTTCTGCCCTCAGGTAGCTCTGGTCTTGGTGGAGCGCCTGGCCCCTTGCCCCCGGCGGTTTGAAATAGACCATGGTCTGGACGGCCAGCGGCGTGGCGCCCAGGCACGCGGTCAGGACTGCTTTGATCCGCTGGTCGATCATAAACTCAAGGCTGGTTTTGTCGGCCCGGTGCGGCTGAAGGAACCTGGGGTATCGGCGTAGTGGATCGTCTGAAGCGAGGTCGATACCGCCCTCAGCCCAGCCGTCGCCTCCCCGGGCGTGCATCGCCTCGTAATGACGGTTGAACCGGTCGACTTCGTCCGCGCTGAACAGTTCCTGAATTAAAACATATCCTTTTCGCGCGAAATGTGATGCACAATCTTCTAAATCGAGAGGCATGTACTATTCTCCAATGTGATTCCGGGCTTGCTGTGGCGGGAGTGAAAGAGTGACGACACCCCAATCTGGTTTTGCGACGATCGAAGGGATCGCCGATCCCACGGTCGATGGCTTTCTGGCAAATCGCAGTGTCAACAACCCAGGATACAAGGTCCGGAGGGAGCTTGGTTCAAGCCAATGGGTTTTTATCCTTTCGGTGGCGGGAGGCGGCTTTGTGAACGACGGGTCCGGAGTACGGATCCTGCCCCCCAAGTCCGCCGTCCTGATGCCTCCTTATGTCTTTCACGAGTACGGCGTGGCCCCTAACGAAGCGACTTGGGACCACTTGTGGGCGCATATAGTCGACGGGCTTCTCGACCCCTCCGTCCTGGATTGGAGCGGCGCCCTTCACAAGGTGAGCGTCTGCGACCTCGATGACGATACTTATGCGCGGGTACTGGAGGACTTCTTAGAGTGTTTCGAGCTAGCCAGATCGCGGGAGAGCCATGACCATCGCTTCGCGGCGACACTCCTCTCCACCTCGCTGGCACGGTGCCGACACCGCGTCGCCGTCGCCCGCGGCAAGAGCGACCCACGGGTCGAAGAGGTCAAGGCGATCGTCGCCGGAGGGCTGATGCGCTCAAACAGGGTCACCGACCTTGCAAAAGCGGTGAACATATCACCTTCAAGGCTGACCCAGTTGTTCCACAAAGAGATGGGCATGACACCACAGGACTACGTCGAGCGCGAGCGGCTCGCACGTGCCGCACGCCTCCTGTTGCAGTCCGACATGACCCTGGTCGAGGTCGCAAAGAGCACGGGGTTTGCCAACGAGTTCTATTTTTCGCGACGGTTCAAACTTGCCCATGGGGTCAGCCCCGGGCGATACCGAAAATCCGGTGGGACAGACCTGCAATAGCCTGCGGTCCCTGTCGCCGGGCGGCAAATGGTATCCTCCCGGTCGCGAAAGCACAACACACGGCCCAGGTGCGCCTCTGGGTCCGACAACGGAGTCGGAAATGGGCGGACCACACCTTGGGCCGGAGGCACAACCCAGGAAAAACATATGCCACAACTCTCCATGAAAGAGCTGCTTGAGGCTGGCGTCCACTTTGGACACCAGACCCGCAAGTGGAACCCGAAAATGAAGCGCTACATCTACGGCGCTCGCAACGGCATCTACATCGTCGACCTCCACCAGACGATCAAACTTTTTGAAGACGCACTCAACTACGTCCAGCGCATCGTTCAAGACGGAGGCAGCGTCCTCTTCGTAGGCACAAAGAAACAAGCCCAGTCGGCGATCAAGGAAGCGGCCCAACGCAGCGGCCAGTACTTCGTCACCGAACGCTGGCTCGGCGGCATGCTCACGAACTGGGACACCATCCAGCAACGCATCGCCCGCCTCAAAGACCTTGACCGGATGGAGACAGACGGTTACCTCGACCGCCTGCCCAAGAAGGAGCGGCTGAAGCGACTCGAAGAGCGCGACAAGCTCTCCCGGTACTTTGAAGGCATCCGGACAATGTCAGCGGCCCCGGCCTGCATGTTTGTCGTGGACCTGAACAAGGAATCCATCGCCGTCTTAGAAGCTAAGAGACTCCACATCCCCATCGTTGCGATCGTGGACACAAACTGCGACCCCGAAGACGCCGACTATGTCATCCCCGGCAACGATGACGCCATCCGCTCGATACGTCTGGTCACGCAGAAGTTTGCAGAGGCCATCTTGGAAGTCAGGCCCATCGAGGACGCCATCAGCGAGGGCACGACGTCTGAAGAGGGCGCGGAAGCCGAGGACGACGGCGAAGGCACCGTCCACTTTGGCGAAGTCGAGGAAGAGTTCTTGCGCTCATTCACCGAAAGCGAGTCGGCCAAGGCCAAAGCCAAGGAATCCGAGCCTGTTGCCAGTGAGCCGGAGGCCAAGGCCGAAGCCCCGGCCCAGGACCCTGCTCCCGAGGTAGAAACCCCGGCGGAGACCGAAGCCCAACCGGCGGCTAAGGACTGAACTGAAAGAAATGGCAATCACGGCAGCAGACGTCAAGAAGCTCCGCGACAAAACCGACGCCCCGATGATGGACTGCAAGGCGGCCCTCGAAGAGGCGGGCGGCGATATGGCCAAGGCCGAGCAGATTCTTCGGGAGAAGGGCAAGTCGGCGGCGGCGAAGAAAGCGGGCAGAGCCACCGGCGAGGGCATCGCGAAGTTCGTCACCAGCGACGACGGCAAGTCGGTAGCTGGCGTCGTGGTCGAATGCGAGACCGACTTTGTCGCCAAAAACGACGACTTCAAGACGATGGTCGACAAGTTGGCCCGAGGATTCTTGGCGGCAGGTAAGGCGGGACAAGACGTCGTCATCGACGGAAACACCGCCGCCGACATCGTCGTGGATGCGGTGAACATCATCCGGGAGAACATCCAGTTGAGGTTTGCCGAGGTCTACAAGACGGACGGCGTGTTCAGCGTCTACAACCACCACACCGGCAAAGTGGCCGCGATGGTGGAGCTCTCAGGTGACGCCAAGAACATCCGGACCGCAGGCGAACAACTCGGCATTCAGGCCGTCGGGCTCGGCGCGACCTTCCTCAAGAAAGACGACGTGCCCAAGGACGTCATCGATAAAGAGATCGAGATCGAGACCAAGCGGGCGATCGACGAAGGCAAGGAACCCAACATCGCCGAGAACATCGCGCGGGGCCGGGTGAACAAGGAGTTCTTCCAACGCCAGGTTCTTCTGGAACAGATGTTCTATGCGGACAACAAGAAGAATGTGACGGCCTACATCCAGGAGGAAGCCAAGTCCGGTGGCGGCTCGATCAACGTGGTTAGGTTCCAAAAAGTCGAAGTCGGCCAGTTCGGCGGAGACGAGTGAACGCCGATGGCCGTAGCCACGCTTGCCTACGATAGGGTCGTCCTGAAGATCAGCGGCGAAGCTCTCGGCGGCAAAGCCGGCTTCGGCCTGGAAACTCAGACCCTGGACTACATCGCCCAGGAGATCGGCGGCCTGCACGCCCTTGGCGCGCAGGTCGCGGTCGTAATCGGCGGCGGCAACTTTATCCGTGGCACGGCCTTCAGCGAAAACGGCGGCATCGACCGCACGGTCGCCGACCACATGGGGATGATGGGGACGATCATGAACGGGCTGGCCCTGCAGAGCGCACTCGAATCGGCCGGTATCCCATGTCGAGTCCAGAGCGCCATATCCGTTCCCGAAGTGGCGGAATCCTTCATACGGCGGCGGGCCATCAGGCACCTGGAAAAAGGCCGCGCGGTGATTTTCGCCGGTGGCACTGGAAACCCCTACTTCACCACCGACACCGCAAGCGTCCTACGCGCCTTGGAGATCGGAGCGAAGGCCGTCATCAAGGCCACCAAGGTGGACGGAGTGTATGACAAGGATCCAAAGAAGCACGCCGACGCCGTCAAATTCGACCGGCTGACGTTTGGTGAAGCGATCAAACAACGGCTCAAGGTGATGGACGAGACAGCCTTCACCATGTGCCGAGAACATAACCTGCCCTTGGTCGTGATGGAGTTGAACCGCCCAGGTGGACTCGCCCTAGCGGTCCAAGGCAAGACCGACGGTACCCTTGTCGAAGGAGACTAACCCCGTGAACGAGATACTGCAAGAAGCAGAAAGAAAGATGAAGCACGCTGTCGAGGCGACGGCCCACGACTTCCATCGCATCCGAACCGGCAGGGCCAACCCAATCATGCTCGAAAGCGTGATGGTCGACTACTATGGCACCGAGACCCCGGTCAACCAGGTCGCGAACATCAGCGTCCCCGAGCCACGGGTCCTCATGCTGACACCGTGGGACAAGAACATGATCGGCCATATTGAGAAGGCGATCCAAAAGAGCGACCTAGGGATTACTCCGAACAACGACGGCATTAATATCCGGCTGACCTTCCCGCAGATGACGGAGGAACGCAGGAAGGAACTGATCAAGCAGGTCAACCATCGGTCAGAGGAGGGCTGTGTCGCGATCCGAAACGTCCGCCACCACGCGCTTGACCAAGCCAAGACCAGGCTCAAGAACAAAGAAGTCAGCGAAGACGATGTCAAGCTGTTGGAAAAGAAAGTCCAAGAGCTAACAGACAAATACATCGCAGAAACCCACACGGTCCAGAAGAAGAAAGAAACCGAGCTGATGGAGATCTAATTGGCGGCACGGGGCGGCCATCTTGTCCGGCGACCGCGTGCCTTGCTACCAAGCAGACGGAATGCCTAGTACGCTGGGGCCATCTATAACTATTAATATGAACCAAGTCCGACGCAGGGCGATGGATGCGGGCATTGACCTTGGGCAGCTACCCAGCCATCTGGCCATCATCATGGACGGCAACGGACGCTATGCCACAGGCAAAGGGTTCATGCGGCTTTGGGGCCACAGAGAAGGATATAAGACACTCAAGAAAGTGCTTCTTTCGGCCGCCGAACTGGGCATTGGCCACCTTACGGTCTATGGCTTCAGCGCAGAAAACTGGAGGAGGCCGGATCAGGAGGTCGGAGGCCTCATGTCCCTCATCGAGGAGGCCGCCCGACACGAACTGCGTGACCTGGTCGCCAACAATGTCAGGGCCCGTGTCATCGGGCGTCGCCACGAGTTGCCCCAAACCCTGCAAGAAGCCTTTCGCGACTTAGAGTCGGCCACTAAGGACAACACCGGGATCGTCTTCACCTTGGCCATCAACTATGGTGGCCGAGCCGAGATCGTCGATGCGGCCAAGAAGCTCTTGACCGAAGGTGTCGATCCCAGTTCTCTAGACGAAAAAGCGTTTCACGACAGACTTTACGACCCGACAGTCCCAGACCCTGACCTGATGGTCCGTACTGCCGGCGAAGTCAGGGTCAGCAACTTCTTGATCTGGCAGGCGGCCTATGCCGAACTATACGTGACGGAGGTCACCTGGCCTGAATTCGGAGAAGGGGAACTAATCGAAGCGGTGCGACATTACCAAAAGCGGATACGAAAGTTCGGCGGCCTTGGCTGACCCAGGATTATTCGGTATCCTCTTCGCCAGGATCACAGAACGATGATAACCGCACTGCTATTCGCAACAGCCGTCCTCTCGCCGTCTGACGGCGGCCCCTTGATGTGCCCGGTCATGGGCCACCCGATCAAAGCCACCGCGCCTGCGGTGGAGTACAACGGAATCTACTTCGGCACCTGTTGCGCCGGTTGCAACACCGAGTTCAGCAAGGATCCCCAGAAGTACATGAAAATGGCGGCCGAAAAGAACATGGTCATCGGCTTGACGATGTTCGACCCGGTCACGGGGAACCGAGTCAAGGACTCCAAGATCACGACCGATTACAAGGGCATCCGCTACGCTTTCTCCAGCGAGGACAACCAAAAGGCGTTCCTCAAGGACGAAGCCAAGTACAGCAAGTTGCCTTCGAAGGTCGAGATGACTTGCCCCGTCACGGGTGAGAAGGTCGACGCCTACTCAGCTTCCGCCGGGTATGTCGATTACCATGGCGTCCGCTATTTCGCGTGCTGTGGCGACTGTCTGCCGAGCATGCACAAGGACATGGCCACGCTGAGCAAGAAGGTGGCCGACAAGGTGACGCACGCCGTCGCCATCGAAGCCAAGAAAGGCTGAGCTTCGGCTCGGCAAGCTAACGACGGGCTGGTGTCAACACGACACCAGCCCGTCGGCGTTTTCTACGGCTAGAATGGCCCCAGGGTCGTGAAGAAGTCGGCCAGGGACTGATCGACCGGACGCATCGGCGGGATGCCCAGCGCCGCGACCTTGCCCGAGTCCAGAACTGAATATGCCGGGCGTTTGGCCGGGGTCGGCCAGTCTGCGGTGGTGATCGCGGTGATCTCGGCTGGGCGCGCAATGCCGTTTGCCAACTGGTAAGCCTCCACTGCCCGAACCGCAAACGTGTGCCAGGTCATCTCCTCTGGCCCAGCGGTGTGGTAAATCCCGCCGCTCGGCATCAAGGCCGCCAAATCGCACAAGGTCTTCGCCAAGTCTGTCGTACTGGTGGGTGATCCTGTTTGGTCGGCCACGACGCGCAAGGGATTACCGGCCAACCATGCCGTCGCAATAGACCGTGGAAACGACTTGCCGTGCGGCCCGTAGAGCCAGGCCGTCCGACAAACCACAGCTTCCGGGTTTGCTTCCAAGACCAGCTTTTCCCCAACCAGCTTTGACCTTCCGTATGCCGATTGCGGGTTCGTCGGGTCGTCTTCGCGATATGGTCGTGACGCACCTCCGTCGAAGACAAAGTCGGTTGAAATGTGAACAAACCTCCATTTCATGTCCCGGAACAATGAGGACAGCATCCCGGGCACGATCGCGTTCAGCCTCTGGGCCAGCGCCGTCTCAGTCTCGGCGAGGTCAACCGCCGTGTAAGCGGCACAATTGAACGCCCAGTCGAACTCTCCCCATTCGCGGTTCTTCAGCCGCTGGACCTGCGTCGGAACCGTCAGATCGACTTCGTTCTTGTCCAGCCCGACAGCGTCCCACCCCCGGCGCTTGCACTCGGCCACCAGATCGACGCCGAGCATCCCGGCCGAACCTAGGACTAAGCTACGCAACGGCGCCTTTGCCAAGACTGATGGACACCACTTCCCTGGCGTACTCCTCGGTGGACGCCTTGCCTCCAAGGTCGATAGTCAGGCAATTGGCCTCCTCACAGACCCGCATGACCGAACTGGTGATGCGGTCGGCTTGTTCGTGACGCCCAAGGTGGCGCAGCATCATGACGGAGCTCAGCAGGAGAGCGGTCGGGTTTGCGATCCCCTTGCCCGCGATGTCCGGGGCTGAACCATGGACCGCCTCGAAGACGGCGCAGTCATAGCCGATGTTGGCTCCTGGGGCAAGCCCCAAGCCGCCGACCAACCCCGCGCACAAGTCGCTGATGATATCCCCGTAAAGGTTTTCGGTCACCAGAACATCAAACTGTTCGGGCTTCGTCACAAGTTGCATACAACAGTTGTCGACGATGATGTCGTCTGCCTGGATGTCTTTGTTGCACTCGGCCGCCTTATAAAACTCTTCGAGGAACAGCCCGTCGCTAAGCTTCATGATGTTGGCCTTGTGCACGACGGTCACGCGCTTCCGCTTTTGCTCGCGAGCCATTTTGAAGGTGTATTCAAAGAGTCGGCGGCTACCTTGTCTGGTGATGACCTTGATCGACTGGGCGACGTCGGGGTGCGGCATATACTCGATGCCGGAATACAAGTCTTCAGTGTTCTCCCGGACGATGATCAGGTCAAGCTTCTTGTCTGCGAACGGGCCGTGGACGCCGGGCAAGGTCTTGGCTGGCCGAACGTTGGCGAAGAGATCCAGGGCCTTCCGCAAAGCGACGTTCGCGCTCGTGTGCCCGCCGCCCTTCGGCGTCGTGGTCGGGCCCTTGAGGGCTATCTTGATCTCGCGGACGGCTTCGACCGTTTCGGGCGGCATGGCCAGGTTTCCCTTCTCGATGGAAGCAAGGCCCGCGTCCAAGTACACCCATTCTGCCTCGAACCCGGTGGCCTCGAGGATCTCGACGGTCGCATGCGTGATCTCGGGGCCTATTCCGTCGCCAGGGATGACCGCGACGCGAGTTTTGCTCATGTATTTGATTTTGGCACTTTTGCCTGCTTAGCCCAGTGCCTGGCATGGTTCGATCCACATACCTGATCCATGAATTGCCAGGTTGGCGGTGTAGTAATTGCCGGAAGATGAACAAGGTGCCCTTCAGGCTGTGGAACAGCACCACATGAAGCCACAAATGGCTACAAGCACCGGATCACAAGGAACAAGTCCATGAAACGCATCATTCTCTTGGCATGTGTCACGATGGGAGTCGCTGCCGCCCCCTTTGCCCAAAACGGACAAATCACTCCCCTTGATCCGGTTCAACAGGCTCTCAGACGGACGTCCTTCAGCGGACCGCCGACGGTCGTCGCCTCCTCCCGTCCGGACGCGGCACCCTCTCGGCATCCAAGGTTGAACTACCGCTCCGGGGTCACACCGTATGAAGACGTCACGCACGTCGCCGCCTATCACTTCGGCCATTACGTCACGGAGCCTGACGGCAAGGCGGCCCCATCTCCTTGGTACTGGTATCCGCACCTCCCCGCTTACGTTGACGCTTCTCAAGTCAAGTCAGCCGGTATGGACACCTTCGATTTCTATGGAGGCGCGGCGTACCACTACCAGGCCCACCACTTCCGACCCTTCGACTCTGGCCAGATCGACTGCGTGGCCGACCGGATCGACGAGGCTTTCCGTGGCCGCGACTTCGATCGAATGGCTTGGCTTTTCGCGCCGGACAACTTTGTCCAGGTGCAAGTCGACGGCGCCGACCAGTACGACGTGAAGGGCGAGGCTCTTGCCCGCATGACCAGAGACATGATGGAGGGCACGAACATGTCTTCGTTCCATGTGACAGAACTCCGATCATGGGACGGTGGCGCCTCGGTCGCCGCCATCCAGGTCTTCGTCGATCCATGGGGAGACAAACAGACGGTTCGGCTGAGCTACGGCCTTGAGAAGACGGCGCGCGGCTACCGCCTCGCCTCCTTCCGCACGGATCACTTCTAAGGCAACCCTGCCAGACCGTCCGGTCGCGCTGGCAGAGATACCCGCCCCGAGTCAAACCGTGCCTAGGTCAACGGCATGTCTGATTTGACAGTTTTGGCCCGCCCAAGCATGATTTTGTGCAGGTTTGCCCGAACCCGTGTAAACTTCCTGTAACAAGTCCTCAGGTGGAGCGTTCCACAGGTAAGGAGCACCTCAATGCAGCGCACCCTCTTTCTGGCCTTCTTGGCTCTTTCTCTGGGAGCCATAGCCTTCGCCCAGGATAGTCGCGGTCAAAACAAGGATCACGGACACCAGGCGCCACCTCGCCAGGAGCGCAACACGCCGCCTCCGCCCCAGCGACGAAACGACGATCAAAGGGGCCGGCAACCCGACCAGCGACGGCAGGACAGACCCGCCCCGCCCCCGAAACAAGAACGTCGGGACAGCCCGCCGCCGCAAGAACGCCGCAACACACCGCCACCACCGCAACGGCGCGACGACGACCAAAGGGGGCGGCAACCCGACCAGCGACGGCAGGACAACCCGCCACCCCGACGTGAGGATCGGACTCCTCCTCCGCAGCAGGCGCGCCGCGACACACCGCCGCCCGCGCCGAAGCGCGACGACGACCGACGTGGCATTCCGGAGCAGAACCGGCGCGACAACACTCCTCCGAGACGCCAAGACGACAATCAACGTGGTGTCCCGCCGAAACGCGATGACGACCGACGAAGCCCCAACGATCCTCAGCGAGGCAAGGGCACGGCCCCTCGCGTCGACAACCCGACGGATCGCGACGCGAACAAGCGTGGCCTTCCTGGTGGCTTGACCCGTGGAGTCGGCGGACAACCCGACTTCAATCGCGGTGGACACAACATCTCCGTCGACCGGAGCCGCGACCGAGTATCGTTCGACCCGCCCCCGGCGATGGTCAATAACCGGGTGACCTACAAGGCCTGGCGTGAGGACCGCACTGTCCGGTCCGTCCACTATCGCAACGGCTACTACCATTACAACAGCGGATGGCGAGACAGCGACTTCTGGTACCCGAACTACGTGTACGTGTACGGCGACGGCTGTGTGCCTTCACCGTGGTACTGGTACCCGCACCTGCCCGCATACGTGTCTTGGAACCGGTGTCGTCCAACGATAGCCGTCGTCTTCAACTTCAGCTTCGGCGACCGCTACGACTACCGCCCGTACTACGACCGCTTCGACTCTGGCCGACTGGACAGTGTCGCTGACCGACTTGAGGACGCCTTCCGTAGCCGGAACTACGACCGCATGTCGTGGCTTGTCGACCGTGACAGTTGGGTACAGATCCAAGTGACGAACGCAGACACCTACGATATGCGCGGAGACGACTTCGGCGAGATGGTCCGCGACTTGGTCGAAGGCACGCACACGATCTCCTACAAGATCGTGGACGTCCGAAAGTGGGACGACAACGCGTCAATCGTCGCCCGCCACACCTACGTCGACTCGTGGGGCCACCGCGAGGTCGTCGAGCACAGCTACGGTCTTCAGCGGTATCGGGACGGTTGGAAGATCGTGTCCTTCCGCTCTGACGAAGACTAGATAAGAGGACTCTCCAAGTAACCATGCTCCGCCCCCTCGGGGCGGCGCAATTCTTGTTTGGTGGCCGTGGGCGCTCTCCTTGGAGACCATTGGCTGAGTGGCGTATGCTGTGGCGTGTGACAGTGGACGAAGGGGTGTCGGCGACCGGTGCGGTCTGGCGCGGTGCTGTGGTGGATCTGCAGGCGGCCGAACACTTGGCCAACGAACTCCTCTTGCCGATGATCCTCGCCAAGGCCCTTGTCGCCCGTGGCGTCACGTCAGTCGACGACGCCGATCGCTTTCTCAACCCGACCGCAGACCAGTTCCACGACCCAAAGCTGCTCCCCGACTACGAAGCCGCGACGAAGGAAATTCTCGGCGCCAGAGAACGGGGTGAGCGTATCTACGTCCACGGAGACTACGACGTGGACGGCGTCACAAGCGCGGCGCTTTTCACAAGGTTCTTGTCGAAGTTGGGGTGCGACGTCGTCCCCCACGTCCCCCATCGCATGCGTGAGGGCTACGGCATCCATATCGACGCGGTCGGCTGGGCAAAGGAGCAGGGGTCGCACCTCTTCTTGACCTGTGACTGCGGCGTCGGCGCCCACGAGCAGATCGACGCGGTCAACGCGGCCGGTATGCGGGCGGTCGTCACCGACCACCACGAGGTCGGGGACTCTTTGCCCAAGGCGCATGCCGTGGTCAACCCGCACCGGGACGACTCGCACTACCCATTCCCAGAGATCAGCGGAGCGGGGGTCGCCTTCAAACTCTGCATGGGGATCGCCGATGAGCTCGGGATCAAGCGCGACCACTATTTGCGCGCATACCTCGACCTCGCCGTACTCGGCACCGTGGCAGACGTGATGCCCCTTGTCGATGAGAACCGGGTTATCACGTCACTCGGCCTGCCTCTCCTCCGGGACAGCAAGAAGCAAGGAGTCCGGGCGCTGATCAAGGTCGCGAACTTGGAAGGTATCGGCCAGATCACCGCCAGACACATCGGTTTTCAACTCGGGCCACGGATCAACGCGGTCGGCCGGTTGGAGGACGCGGCCACAGCCCTGGACCTACTTCTGTCCGACGACGAGAACGCCGCCGCTGCCCTTGCCCAGGTGTTGGAAGACACGAACCAAGAACGCCGGACGGCCCAGATCGCGACCATCGCCGAGGCCGTCGCCCTCGTCGACGAGCAACCAGAGTTGCCCGCTGCCATCGTTGTGGCCAAGGAAGGCTGGCACCCAGGCGTCATCGGTATCGTCGCCGGCAGACTGGTCGAGTTGTACAGACGGCCAGCGTTCGTCGTCTCGATCGGTAGCGATGGGAGGGGCCGCGGATCAGCGCGGTCAATCGAAGGGTTCCATCTCAAGGAAGCTCTCGACCATGTGCGCGACCTGCTCCTCGGGGGCGGCGGGCACGCGATGGCGGCGGGTTTCGGGGTGGACGTGGCTGTTCTGGAACAACTGGCCGTCGCCCTGCGCGCGCATGCGGCTGCGATCCTCAGCCCCGAGGACTTCTTGCCCGTCATCGAGTACGACGCTGAGGCCACATTAGAGGAGGCTGGGCCAGAGTCCTATCAACTGATCAAGCGTCTGGAGCCCTTCGGCAACGGGAACCCGGAGCCAGCATGGCTGGTGAGAGGTCTGGAGATAGTCGGCCTGAGGCCGACCAGTAAGCCAGAACACGTGGGAATCACGTTCGCCCAAGACGGGCGAAAGCGCTCAGGGATGGCCTTTGGGATCGGTGAATCGTTCCAGGAGCGCCAAATCGGCGACCGCATCGACGCGGTGGTGAAGATGGAGGAGTCGACCTATCGCGGAAACGTCGAGTTCCGGTGGACGGTTCTGGATCACAGGCTTTGCGGGTGAACGCCGACCGGCACCGCGATCACCGACCTGTCGCCGTTCCGCTCGATAGTCACTGACAATGTCTCTCCAGGTTTCGCCTCAAAGAGCATGGACGCAAGATGCACGCTCGACTGGACGGCCACGTCTCCGATTTTGATGATCGCGTCGCCTGCACGCAACCCCGCGCGGAACGCGGGCGCATCTGCCGTGACGGTCGTCAAGATGACCCGGCCCTTCACGAGTTCTCTAAATTCAACGCCAATATATGGGTGTTTGACCTGGTGGCTCGGGGACGCAAACCCGTCGATGACCCGCCTGAGCACCCGCGGGCCGAGGACATAGCCGACCGTCAGGCCCTGCGGGCCGTAATTGTTCAAGGACTTCTGATAAGCGGCCGGTGCGGTTCCGCCAGCCGTGATAGTCGGCTGCAGACCGTTGCCGGGCATTTTCAACTCCGCACCTTGCGTCGCGCTGAGTATCCCGACGAGATCGCCGGTCTGGGTGAAGACCACGGCACCTCCCAGCAGATCGGTCGTGGACTCGAGGCGGATCTCGTAGAAGGGGACGAACTGTGTCTTGTCGAGGATGCCTGGACGCCTTTGGTTGGTCAACTGGCCCGCTACCGGCCCGCTGGCCGAGGCGGCGAGCAACACCTCGTCACTCCGTACCTCGTGGTCAACGATAGCGACCGGAGATCGGCCCTTACCGTCCCAATCACGCGCTTGAAGGGCCACCAACTGTGTCGTTTTGTCGTCACCTACCAGGTCAAATGTGATGTTCTTCGGACCGGAAATGGTCGCTTCGACGACCGGAGACCTGACCGAAGTCCGACTGGCCAGAAACATGCCGTCTTTGCCGACGAGGACGGCGAAGCCGATCCCAGCTCCGTTCGCATCCTTGAGGACGGCGAGGGATCTGGAGACGATGCCCCAAGCCGGTTGTTGAGCCTGTCGCACGGCCTTCGGCTGTGCCTGCCCTACCGGCAGGAGAGCCGCGCTAACCACCAAAGACAACATCTGAACCATTGCTCTTCTCGACTGCCACGGCCGTGCCCGTGCGGGGGTCGGTCACTGGTTGGACCACCACGATCGGCCCCTCAGGAGCAGTCGTGCTTTCGTGCAAGCTAGATCCGGCCAAAGCGGCCTTGGCCGCTCGGCCTCCACCACCCGCTTCGCTTGCGGTTGCGTTCGGCGCAACGGGCGGTGCACTGAGCGTGTCGGGGCCACCAAGAGTTGTCATGGCGAGGGAGGCATCCGGCGCGGTCGGTCTCGACTGCCTTACATCTTTATCTTCGGAATGAGAGCGCCGACTATGGCTCCTCTTGGTCGGAGCGTTCGCGACGGCGACCCCCTTGGTGACCGCATCCGTCAAGTCGGTGTCCCCACTTGGCGGCACGGACTCTGCGACGACTGTCTTGTTGTCCAGTGCCTGGGCTGGACCGCCGGACGACGCGGCGGCGGGAACTGTCTTCACCACCAGCGGGGTCGAATCCGCCACATGCGACGTCGTAAGGGCGGCCTGATTGGATCGAACCACGAAAAAGCCGACGGCAAGACAAGCGGCCGCGAGTCCGTAACCCCACATGATCTTGCGACGCCCGGTTGGCCGGAGCGACCCTTGGTCCAAGATTGCCTGCCGCATCCGCTCTGTCGACAACTGACAGGCGGGCACGTCATCCAACTCGCGCAATCCAAGGCGAAGGGAGGCGAACTCATCGTGCAACTTCCTCGCATCAGCGTCGCGACTCAGCAACTCAGTGACATAGGCGCTCTCACCAGTGTCGGACTCGCCGAAGGCGGTTTTCAGAATCATATCGTGGTCGCGTTGGTTCATTTCGTCATCTGTTGGTCGCCCAAGAGGGGGGCGACTCTGTCGCGCAGGGCCCGTCTGGCCCGAAGGACTCGGAGTTTGGCGCCACCGACCGTGCATCCCAGCACGCTGGAAATCGTGTCGTAGTCCAGTTCCTGGATGTCGCGCATGATGATCACCCTTTTGTGATGGTCGGGCAACGCTTCGATCCCGGCCCTGAGGGCGTTGGCGCGGCGATCACGCTCCAGGTTCTCCTCAGGGTCGTCCAGTGTGCTTGTGCCGACCGTCATCCAAGTCAGCGCGCCGGCGGCTTCCTGTTGTTCGAGTTGGTTCCGGCGGTTGTACATTCGCGCACGGTCGGTGCCCAAATTTGTGGCGATCCTCAGCAGCCACGTGGTGAACTTCGCCTCGTCGCGATACCGGTGGAGGTTCTGAAAGGCCCGGACGAACACGTCCTGCACGATGTCCTCGGCGTCGTCGCGACGGTTGGCCATCTGGTAGGCGAACCGGTATACGAGGTTCCGGTGCCTCTCGAACAAGAGCTCGAAAGCCTGGAACTCGCCTCCCCGCGCGCGGGCGACCAGCGCCTCATCGGAGTCCTTGTCAGCGGAGACCGGGAGCAACACGCTTTTCACACCCACCATCGGGAGGTCAAGCCTAAGGGCGTGCCTCGTATCCATCTTACACGGATCGGACGGGCGGTCGAGTTCCCGGTTACCTAGCCGACGCCACCGGTCCCGACAAAGTGGCTGAAACCAGCATTCTATTGGACCTGCCTCGAAGTCGTCCGTCCGAACCCAGGCGACGGTTCTCTGGGAGTTTTCGGCCCATACGGCCCGAAGCGACCATGCCTCTGTCCGCCCGCCCAAACCCGTGGTATCTTGAACCTGTATGGCGGACGACCGTCCTGAAGAGCCAGAAGACCTCGAGACTCCGCCGGCCTTTTTCCCTTACGGCGAGCCGGTGTTAGAAGGCGAAGCCTTTGTCGGTTCCACAGTCCCCGTCCTGTGCAGGGTCGAGGCGGTCTTCGCGGCTGAGACCAACCAGAGCATCCATCGCTACGTCTTGCTCACCGACGGCGAACGCAAGCTCCCGATCATGATCGGACAGTACGAGGCGGCGGCGATCACCCTGCCCCTGGAAGGTCACAAACCCGACAGGCCGATGACCCACGACCTGATCAACTCTCTTCTAGAGAGGCTGGATGTGAAGATCGAAAAGGTCGTGATCGACGATCTGTGGGGCAACACCTACTACGCAAAGATCCACATGGCCCTTGGCGGACAGGAGTTTGTGATCGACAGCCGTCCATCCGACGCTATCGCGTTGGCGGTCAGATGCGACGCCCCTGTCTACGTCGCCGACGGCATCCTCGAGCAGAACGGGAACTGACCTCAAGGCCCCCGTGCCGACAAGCACGGGGGCCTATTCACATCCGACTAGAAGGGAGAGTCGGGATAGTAGTACTTCTGAGCGTTGTCAGGCGTGATCAACTCGCACGGGATCAAGTCCTTCTCTTCCGGTTGCCCGGCCTTCTTGCCCGCCTTCAGGGCTTCTACGCACTTGCTGATCCCTTCGTAAACCATCTTGGGTGGATAGGTCGTGTCGGCCGGGAAGAGGGGGTCCTTGTCCATGACCCGCTTGACGACGTCCTTCATGCCTGCGCCGCCGAGCATCCAGATGTTGCTTCGGTTGGCCTCCTTAAGTGCCTTTTCAATGCCTAGAGCCATATCATCGTCACTCGCCCAGATCGCGTCGATCTGGGGGTACTTGAGCAGGACCGTCTGGGTGACCTTATAGGCTTCTTGCCTGTCCCACTTGCCTGGTAACTCGGCAAGGACCTCGATACCTGGATTCTGTTTGAACACTTCTGAGGCCGAACTCACGCGATCGTCATCGACGGTGCTCGGCTGGCCACGGTACACCAAGATCTTCCCTTTGCCGTTCAGCTTCTTGACGATGTAGTCCGCAGATATCTTGCCGAACTGCTTGTTGTCACCCTGCAGGAAGATGTCGACCGGCGTGTCCACGCCACGGTCAATCGACACGAGGAAGATCCCTTGGTCTTTGAGCTTCTTGATCTCGGGCGTCACCGGCTTGGTCTCGTAGGCAAGGAAGACAATGGCGTCGAGGCCCTGTGTTCCAAGGGTCTGCAACTGGTTCACCTGCTCGGCCGCGTCTTTGGCGGTGACGACGGTGATGTCTGCGTCGTTGGCGAGGTCCTTCTTGGCCTGGTTGGCCCAATAGACGACTCCGGCCGTCCAACCGTGGTCGGCGGCGGGGATGCTCACGCCGATCTTGTAGTGCTTTGTGGCGTTAGACGCCGTCGAGCCTGCCTTGCCACCAGTTCCGTCGGCAGGTGTCGGGGTGGCAGTGTTGCACCCGGCCAAGGCGACCGCGAGACTAGCGGCCGCGAACCAAGCGAAGTTCACCTTCATGGTGTCGCCATTCTAGCCGTTTTCAACGCGGCCAGCGTTAGACATCCCGATCATACGGCGGTCAGCCCGCCTTCTGGCCTCTTTGGATGAGGACGGCCAGGAGGATGATGGCCCCCTTCACGACACCCTGCCAGTAGATGCTTACGTTCGACGCGACGAGCATGGTCGTGATCATTCCCAGGAGCAGGACTCCGAAAAGCGTGCCCCAGACTCGACCGCGACCACCGACAAGGCTGGTGCCGCCGATGACGACGGCGGCGATCGCGTCCAGCTCATAGAACGAACCGGCGGTCGAACTGGACACCGAGTTCAGCTTTGAGGCGCCGAACACGGCTGCAAAGCCGACGCACAGCCCGACGAGGCAATATGTGGCGACTTTGACCCTGGTGACCGGAACGGCGGCATAGACCGCCGCCTTTTCATTGGCGCCGACTGCCAACAACCGCCTCCCGTACACGGTGCGGTCAAGCACAAACGTTCCCAAGAAGACAAGCAAGAGAAAGAACAGCACCATGAACTGGATCGTCAAGGGCCGCCCGTTCGCACCGGTGATGAACGGCAGAGGCACCCCTGCCGAGGCAAGGCTCTCGAAGAGGCCGTTGCTGTTGGAATTGATCGTCCCTCCATCGGCGAACGCCTGGGTGAGCGACCGGAACGCCAACAAACCGCCAAGGGTCGCCACGAAGGGTGCGATGCGGCCCGCCGTCACCAACAGGGCGTTAACCAACCCTCCGGCCGTGCCGACGGCCACCGAGGCAAGGACGCCCACCAGGACCGCCGTCCCCTCCGCCATGTGGTTGCCGAGGGCGGCGTTCATCGCCAGCACCCCGACACCGCCCGCGAGGGCCATGAGGCTTCCCACGCTCAGGTCGATCCCGCCGCTCGCGATGAGGAAGGTCATGCCAATCGAGATGATCCCGATCTCGCAGTTCTGAGAAAACAGGTTGCGTAGGTTGTCCGGCTTGAGGAATACGCCCGGTTGGGTGACCATGTTGAATGCCAGCAACAGGACAAAGGCGACGAGGACGCCCCATTTCTGAAAGAACTCCCCGGCTTTCACGCGCCCACACCTGCGACCAGCATCATCATCTTCTCCTCCGTCATGTCGTCGCCCTCTAGTTCACCCACCGACTTCCCTTCCCGCATCACCAACGTCCGGTCACAGAGTCCGATGAGCTCAGGCATCTCGCTGCTGATGACGATAAAGGTCATCCCGGTCGCCGCCAGTCGTCGGACGAGGTGGTAGATCTCGCTCTTTGTGCCGACGTCGACCCCTCTCGTGGGCTCGTCGAGCAACAGCAGGGCCGGTTCACAGTCGAGCCACTTGGCCAGGCTCACTTTTTGTTGGTTTCCGCCGCTGAGTGTCCGGACTTCGACGTCGGCGCCGGCCACCTTCATTTGTAGCTCTTTGATCCAGCCTAAGACGCTCGCCCGCTCTTTCCCGCGGTCTATGACGACCCGGCCATAGGCGCCCAGGTTGGCCAGCGTCACGTTCTCTCCTACTGATCGCGAAAGGTGCAGGCCGAGAAGCTTGCGGTCCTCACTCACATAGGCGACACCCTCGTCGAGCGCGCGCCGATTGTTCACAAACCGCCCGGCCTTCCCGCGAAACTGGACTTCGCCGGAGCATGGTCGCAGGCCGACGATAGCCTCAGCAGTCTCCGTCCGACCGGAGCCGACCAGTCCGGCGATGCCAAGGACTTCGCCACGGTGCACCTGGAACGAAACATCCGACGCGTGGCCGGGCACTGCAAGGCCGGTGACGGAGAGCAAGACCTCGTCTGTCGCAGAACTGGCCTTATCAGGATAGTAATCCGCAAGTTCACGGCCGACCATCAGCTTGGCAAGGCGGGCTTCGTCCGCCTCGTCCTTGGGCAGGGTGGCGACAAACTGTCCGTCCCGCAGGACGGTGATGCGGTCACACACCTCGACGAGCTGCTCAAGGATATGGGAGATGAATATGACGGTCGTGCCCTGGTCGCGTAGCCGCCGCATGAGTTGGAGCAATGCCGTGGTCTCGCGCTCGCTGAGCACGGCGGTCGGCTCGTCCATGATGAGCACCTTGGCTTCGTGGCTCAGGGCCTTGGCGATCTCGACCAACTGCTGCCCTGCGATGCTCAGATCCTCGACTAGGACGTCGGGATCGACGCGCGACTGCACCTCGGCAAGCCACTTTTTCGCCGTCTCTCGCGCGGCTCGACGGTCAAGCACGCCCAGGCGTCCGGGTTCTCGGCCAAGGGCGATGTTCTCGGCGACCGTGAGGGTGCCGACAAGGTTCAACTCCTGGTGGATCATCGCGACGCCTGCCGCCAAGGCCTCGCGGACGCCTGACCAGTTCACCGCCTGACCTTCGACCAGCACTGACCCTGAAGTAGGGTGCTCGACCCCCGAGAGCAGCTTCATCAGAGTGCTCTTGCCCGCCCCGTTCTCGCCGATCACCCCGTGGACTTCGCCTGGCTCGAACTGGATCGTCATGTCATCGAGGGCCAAGACGCCGGGGTAGCTCTTGGAGACATTTCGCGCTTCGAGACGTGCCACGACGAGCGGTATGTTAGCCGGTCCGGTAGGATCACGTTCATGGTTCCAATAGTCGTCGCCCTGCTGATCGGTCTTGCTGCCGGCGTCCTAAGCGGCATGTTCGGCATCGGCGGTGGCATCTTGGTGGTCCCCGCCCTAGTGATTCTCAACAAGCTCGACCAAAAAATGGCTCAAGGGACCTCATTGGCCGCCTTGCTGGCGCCGGTCGGCATTCTTGGCGTCCTCGCCTATTCCCAGAAGCAGAAGGTGGACTGGACATTGGCGATCGCGGTCGCGGTCGGACTGGTCATCGGCCCGATCATTGGCGCGAAATTCGTCCTTGACCTTGATCCCGTGCTCGTGAAGCGGGTCTTCGGCACCTTCGTTATCTTGGTCGGCCTGTATTTCGTGTTCGGAAAGTAGATCCCTGCGACACGGTCGTACACCCCCAGGCGTTTATTGAATTGATGCTGCCCGCCCTTGTCGCCGCGTTGTGTCTGTCCCGCCTGCCAGACGTGAAGGCCCTGGACGGCCACGTCTACAAGATGTCCGGGCGCCCGGCGACCGTGGTCGTGTTTGTGACGGTGGACTGCCCGATCTCAAACCAGTACCAACCGGAGTTGGAACGGCTTCGCAAGAGGTTTGAACCGGACGGCGTCGGATTCTTTCAGATACAGGTCGATCCTGCCGTGACCGGTGCGGCCGTGGAGAAGCACGCAAAGGAATACCAGGTCGGCGGGATCTCAGTCCTTGATCCGAAGCACACGATTGTCAAGGCGTTCGGCGCGAAGCTGACCCCGGAGGCCTTCGTCGTCGACAGGACGGGCAAAGTGGCCTACCAAGGACGTGTTGACGACCGGTACTCCAGTCTCGGCCAGCAGAGGGCCCAAGTGAAGTCGCACGACCTCGCCGACGCCGTGCGGGCTGTCCTCGTGGGAAAGAGGCCCAAGGTGGCCAAGACAGAGGCGTTCGGTTGTCTGATGCCACGGATTGGTGATGGAAGTTCACAATTCAGATGAAAAAAGACCCCGCGACTGCCGTCGACGGGGCCAATGGTGTTCCCTCGTTGTCTTCGCTTGTCCTATTCCTTGATAGATAAGTGCTTATTGGATAACAGCCGACTCAATTGAGACCGGCTTCGGACCTCTGCGAAGAAGGTGCCACTTCAACATAGGCACTGGCGGGAGCAAGGAGAAACACGTGCTCCCCAAGCTCCTCCCAGGTGCCTTCCGCGGTGTAGTTCACGCCGCACATGAAATCTTTGATTTTTTCGCGCAGCTCTGGCGACGCCATCGTCAGGTTTAGGATCTGTTGCTCGCCCCGTTTGAGTCCGTCCGCAGCCGCGACCGCATCCTGAAACTTTTCGATCTGTCTTCGCACCACGACGTGGTAACGATGCATGGCGTGCACACGGAAAGGCGGACTAGGATGGGCTATGGGTTCAGTCTCGTCGACCGGCTCTTCATCCGGTCTTCGACCCATGAGGTTGGCCAGCTTGGTAAAAAATCCTGGCTTGTCGATCGTTTCTTCCATGATATGTCGCCTGTCCTTCCTTAGACACTAGGCCCTGTCTCCAAAGATCGCAGTTCCGACTCGGATATGGGTGGATCCCTCTTGGACCGCCACTTCCAAGTCATGGCTCATCCCCATGCTCAGCCAGACGCCGCCAACCCGACGGTTCGCCTCGGCCAAAGCGCGGAAAGCCTGCCGCGTCTCTTCCGGACTTGTTCCCGCCTGACCGATGGTCATCAGCCCACGGAAACGAACCTGATGGTGTTTTGACACATGATCGACATATTCGTCAAGGGTTTCCAAAAAAACGCATCCCTTTTGTGATTCTTGCGCGATGTTGACTTGGACCATCACGTCCACAACGCGGTCTAGACGGTCCAATTGTTCCAGTTGCCGGTCGTTCTCAAGCGTGTGGATGACGTCAAAGGTCCCTCCTACGAGCAGCGCCTTGTTCGATTGCAGCCTGCCGATGTAGTGCCAGGCGGCGTCTTCCGGCAATGTGTGGACCTTTGTCTGCGCCTCTTGCCACCGGCTCTCGCCAAAGTGTCTGGCGCAGGCCTGATGAGCCTCTAAGACCGCGGCGGCGGACACGGTCTTCGTCACAGCCACAAGGGTCACTTCCTCGGGGTCGCGCGCCACCGCCTCGCAAGCTCGTGAAACCCGGTCTCGCACCGATTGAATGCGGGACTTCACTCCAATCGCCATGCCCGGATTGTGCCGTCTAGGCTCGGGCATAATTCGGCCCATGGTCTCACCGCCGCGCGAGGAGTATGCCCGACAGGCGGCAGGCGGCGGGCCCGTGCCGGTCACACTCGACGTCCTCGCCGACACGACGACCCCCCTCGGCGCCTACTGGAAGATCTCCCACGACGAGACCTACTCCTTCTTCTTAGAAAGCGTCACCGGCGGCGAGCAGATCGCCCGGTACAGCTTTATGGGCGCCCGTCCCAGGGCGGTTCTTCGTGCGAAGGACGGACGAGCGACCATAGCCGCCTCCGACGGGAGCATTCGTCTGGACGAATCGGGCGTGGCCGACCCTTTGGCGTTGCTTCGGGACGAACTGCCGCCCGTCCGAGGCGAACTGACCGTCGGCCTGCCGAAGTTTCTGGGTGGCGCGGTCGGCATGGTCGGCTACGATTACGTGCGCACCATCGAGAAGTTGGACGACGCCACGACGGACGATCTGCAACTGCCCGACGTGGCCATGCTCGTCACCGACTCGGTGGTCGCCTTCGACCATGCAAAGAACCTGTACCGTGTGATCGTCTTGGCGGACGGCACGCAAGAGGGCTACGACCGGGCGTGTTCCGAGGCGATCCGACTGCGCGACCGGCTACTCGGCCCCCTGCCCGACCTTCCGGGCGGACAGTTCCCCTCCCACCCGGTCGAGGCGAACATCACCAAGGAGGAGTTTGAGGACAACGTCAGGCGGATCGTGGAGTACATCGGTGCGGGTGACGGCCTCCAGATGGTGGTCAGCGTCCGTTTCCAAACACTGTTGGACGCACATCCGCTCACGCTCTACCGGGCTTTGCGCTCCCTCAACCCCTCGCCCTACATGTTCACCTTTCGGATGGGCGACTTCGACATCGTCGGCGCGTCGCCCGAGCTTTTGGTCGGCCTCGAAGGCAGGACGGCCCGTGTCCGCCCGATCGCCGGCACCCGTTGGCGAGGCGCCACGCCGGAGGAAGACGCCCGGCTGGCCCAAGAACTCCTGGCCGACGAGAAGGAACGCGCCGAGCATGTCATGCTCATCGACCTCGGGCGCAACGACCTGGGCCGAGTCTGCGACTACGGCTCGGTCTGCGTCGACGACATGATGGTCATCGAACGGTACAGCCACGTCATGCATATCGTCAGCGAAGTCCACGGCCGGCTGCGAGACGGCATGGACGCCGTGGATCTGTTCCGTGCGACATTCCCCGCAGGCACCGTCAGCGGCGCGCCCAAGGTCCGTGCGATGCAGATCATCGAAGAACTAGAGAAGAACCGGCGAGGGCTCTACGCGGGAGCGGTCGGCTACATCAGCCAGAACGGCGACTTGGACACTGCGATCGCTCTCCGGACGGTGCTGGTCAAGGACGGGGTCGCCTACGTCCAAGCCGGGGCAGGGATCGTCTGGGACTCCGTGCCCGAGAAGGAGTGGGCCGAGTCAGGCAACAAGGCTCGCGCGTGCCTGCGGGCGATCGAGTCCGCGCAGTCTGGGCTCTAGCCCCTCGTCCGGCGTAACGCCCACCCAGTCCGTCCAGCGGCTCCATGTTCTCGGCCTGTAACGGGAACACAGCATCCCGTAACGGTCGAATAGTGTAAAGTTTTGCAAGACTGGGTAAGATGCTAACATCGCGGTGCGATAATCGTCATACTCCTGTCACATCGGACGACGACGCATTGCAATAACGAACAAAGTTCCGAATCCCGTCGCACGACGCAAGCTCTCTTCCCTATGTCTTCCATCAGCAAAAAGACAAGTCGCATCACGCTGAAGGACGTCGCCCTGCGCGCCGGCGTGTCGGTTCAGACCGCCTCCCACGTCATGGCGGGCAACATGAACGTCCGCTTGCCCGAGACGACCCGCGAACGGGTCCGCAAGGCCGCCGAGGAACTGCACTACCGGCCGAACCGCCACGCCGTCGCCATCCGGCGCGGAAAGACCGACGTCATCGGCGTCTGGATGCCGATCAACCGACCCATCATCACCTACCTCCACATGTTGCAACTCGTCAGCGAAGCGGCGAACAAGTCGGGGATGGAACTCATGATCGTCGGTCTCGACCGCGCCGAGGCGGTGAGGGCGAACGGCGCGACCCCGGCGGACTGGCCGGTCGACGGCATCCTGACTATCGACTCGGGCAAGGCGGCAGAGCGCTACCGCGAAGACCCGGCCACCCTCTCGACACCGATCTGCGTCCTCGGCCTGGAAGAGGTTGCGAATGGCGACCGCGTGGCCTGGGACTTGCTCGACGCGTCGAGGTCGGCCACGAGCGAGATGATCAGGCGGGGCAGGAGGAACATCGTCCACGTCACCGGCGACTGGATCCTCGAAGGGTTCCCCAACGAGCAGCGGCGGCGCGGCTACCGCGAGGCGATGGAGGCGGCGGGGCTCGAACCCCGGTATATCGCCGCCGCTGGCGAAAGCAGCTCCGACGCCGAGGACGCGGTCGCCCGCTGGCTTGCCCAAGGCAACCAGGCCGACGGGTACTTTGGCTTCACCGACACTTACGCGGTCGGGGCGGCACGCGCTGTGCTCAAGGCGGGGCTGCGCATCCCCAAGGACGCAGTCTTGTGGGGCTCGGGCGACTTTCCCCAGGCGGCCGACTTCAATGTCCCCATCTCGACGCTACGCATGCCGATCCCGGCGGTCATAGAAAAGGCTTGGTCCCTCCTCCTGCAACGCGTGAACGGCGAGGCCCCCGAGGAAAACAGGCTCGAAGTCTTCAAGATGGAATTCGTCGAGCGCGAGTCAACCCGCGTCGATTGACCCAAAAACCGGTAGACCTGACAGGTCATCGCGTCTCCCATTCGTGATACCGTTATTGTCTTGGCCACACGTCGGGGGACGCGGAACGGCGGGAGGAACAATGTCGATCAACTTAGGCCGTGAGCCAAACGATCCAATATCGCCGCGGCGCCGATGGAGACGATCTCATAAACCCGTTCGTACTGCGGCTCCGCACCGTAGTAAGGGTCTGGCACGTCGTAGGGGACCAAGTCCGGCCGCCAGTCGTGCAACAGCGAGACTTTGGCCACGACCGCGCCCGGCCAGGCGCAAAGGTCCGTCTTGTGGCCCGAGTCCATCGCCACGAGGTGGTCGAACTCCTGGAAGTCGAGGGCGCTGACCCGCCGCGCCAAGCCCGGCGGCGCGACCCCGTGCTTCGCCAGGGTCTTCAGCGTGAGCCGGTGGGGGCTCTCGCCGATGTGGTACCCGGCGACGCCTGCGCTGTCCACGTCGATCGCGAACTCCCGCGACGCCGCCATGTGGCGCAGGACGGCCTCCGCCATCGGGCTCCGGCAGATGTTGCCCGTGCAGACAAAGAGGACGCGGGGGCGGTCGGCCAAGGCGTCTAGTTTATCGGCTCTCCGGCACACCGCGCCCGGGCCAGTGCCCCCGACCGGCGCCTCAGCAACTCGCCAGGAACGCCGCCCCAGCCAAGAACCCGGCCTTCTCGCCCGCCTCGTCGGTGTTGAAGTGCTCGTCCTCGAGCTCGATGCTCACCCGGCCTTTGTAGCCCGCCGACGCCAGAACCTCGAACGCCCGCGACCACCGGAAGCAGCCGTGCCCGGGGATCGTGTACCGCCAAGACATCGAGCCGAAGCCGTGCGGCTTGCCGAAGGTCGGCGGCTGTTCGTGGCCGAACTCGTACAGCCCCTCCGCCAGCAGCTCGGTGTCCTTCCCGTGCACGTGCCGCACACGCGGGGCGAACTCTTCCAGGAACCGCAGCGCGTCGATACCCATCCGGATCAGGTGCGAGGGGTCGAAGTTCACCGCCATCGAGGGGCTCGGCACCTCCCGGAACAGCGAACGGTAGCCCTCCGGCGTGCAGGCCAGCGCGCCCGGCCCCGGCCAGCCCTCCACGACCACCGCCGCCCCGTGCTTCTCCAGGTGCGGCGCAAGGGCCTGCAGCCCCGCGACCATCAGGCCGAAGTTCTCGTCACGCGGCTTCGCCGGGTCCTCGGGAAGCATGACGGCGAAGAAGTTCGTCACCCCGTGGGCGGCGCAGGCCGCGACATAGGCCGCGTTCTCGTCCACCGCCGCCTGGCGGCGTCCGGCGTCCGCGCTGATCAGGCCGCTCCATGACCGCAGGTCGGCCGAGCCGACCGCCAGCCCCGCGGCGACGACCTGCCCCGACACAGAGTCCCCGTCCCCGCCCACGTCCAGGCACGCCAGCCCGCTCGTCCGCGCCCAGTCGAGCAGGGCGTCCAAGTCCTTTTGCCAGGCGCTCCAGCCGCGCCGAATGCCGATGGGGAAACTGCCAGTCCGTGTCGTGAGCATCGCCAGGAGTTTAGACCGCGCGGGCCCCCGCCGCCAACCCGTTGCCGACAAGATAGCCGTGGCTCTCCCGCACCGCCTGCATCATGTCCGTCGCGCAGTCGTCCAGCTCCACGACGAGCCACCGCAGACGCCCGGGGTCGGCGGCCCCCAGCACGGCGGGCACGTCCATCTTCCCCGAGCCGACCGCGACGTGGGGCTGGCCCCGCTCCAGCGGCCCGTCCTTCACGTGCAACAGCTCGATCCGGTCGCGGAGACGCCGCACCTGCTCGGCCGGGTCGTTCGCCCCGAAGTTCGCCGCCCAATAGACGTCCACCTCAAAGAGCAGTTCCGGGCACAGCCGCGCCAGCAGGTCGATCTTCAGCCCCGCGCCCAACGGCTCGAACTCCATCCAGTGGTTGTGCAACGAGTACGAGAGCCCCGCCTTGCGCAGCGCGGGCAGGCCGTAGGCGATCCGTTCCGCCGTCCGCCAGACCGCCTCCTCAGACTCGAAGTCCGGGATCCACAGACCGCCGACCAGGTTGTCGGTCCCGAGTTCGCCCGCGATGTCCATCAGCTCCTGGACGGCCGCGTCGCTCTCGGGCACGGGCCCCCACGTGCTCGACACGCACATCCCAAGGTCCTCGACCAGCCAGCGGAACTCCTTCCTGCTCAGCCCGAAGTCCGCCCCGCCCTCGACCCCCTGGTAGCCGATCGCGGCGATCTCCTGCAGGACAGCCGCGTGCCTGCCTTCCGTCGTCAGTTCGCGGACGGTGTACATCTGGAGCGAGATCGGCGCCACGCCACGACCATACCCCTGGCCGGGCCAGCCGGGCCTCCCGCCGGCCGCCACCGCGCCGCATGCGTGCCGGATGCGTGCTGCATGCGTGTGGACCCCCTACAGAAAGCCACCCGCACGCCCGATAAAGACGACATGAAAGCCGCGCTCTCCATCGCCTTCGACGACCTGCGGGGCAAAGCCGGGGACGTCGTCGTCCAAAGGTGCCCCAGCGGACTCGTCGTCAAGCCCCGCGTGGTCGGCCGCGATCCCCGCACCCCCGCCCAAGAAGCCACCCGCGCCGCCATGTCCCGGGCCACGCGCCTTTTCCGCGACCTGACACCCCAGCAGTGCGAAGCCTGGCGCGCCTACGCCCAGACGGTCGTCCGCACCAACGCCGTCGACGGCCGCGACTACCACCCCAGCGCCGTCGCCGTCTTCACCGGGCTCGCCGTGAAGCTCCTCCAGATCGACCCCGCCGCCACCCCGCCCCTCACCCCGCCCGCCACGCCGTTTGCCGGCGACGGGATCTCCGTCACCGCCAGGGGTGCCACTGGTGCAACCAGTGCTGAAAATGCCTTCGGCGTCACCTTCACCGCCAGGGGTGCCACTGGTGCAACCAGTGCGACGGAACCCCTATCGGCACAGGTGAAGCAAGGGGTGCCACTGGTGAAACCAGTGCGCAGGGGTGCCACTGGCGAAACCAGTGCTGAAAACGTCTCCGGCGTCACCGGCACGGGTGCCACTGGCGAAACCAGTGCTGAAAACGTCTCAGGCGTCACCTTCACCGCCAGGGGTGCCACTGGTGCAACCAGTGCGACGGAACCCCTATCGGCACAGGTGAAGCAAGGGGTGCCACTGGTGAAACCAGTGCGCAGGGGTGCCACTGGTGAAACCAGTGCTGGAAACGCCCCCGGCGTCACATTCACTGCCAGGGGTGCCACTGGTGAAACCAGTGCTGGAAACGCCCCCGGCGTCACCTTCACCGCCTCGGCTGCCAACGCCCCCGGCGTGCTCACCGAGCTCCTCCTCCAGCCACTTCCCTCCCCCAACCGCACACCCGAACGCCGCGCCTACCGCACCCGCGCCTTCGTCGCCTTCACCCCCGAGAACCTGTCCGCCACCGTCCCGACCGGGCCAGGCGCATACGCCGCCGCCTACCGGTTCGTCGACGCCGCCACCGGCCAGACGACCGCCCTTGTCACCTTGGGAACCGTCTGACGACCATTGCTTCACCAATCGGGACAGACCGCCGCGTCGTCCCATGCCCCGGTTGGCCCTTCAGAACGACCGCATGGATGGTGAAGGAATACGACGACTGGCGGCTTATTCCTCCAACAGGGCGCGGGTAGGCTACGACGATGCCCCCATCGACGAGCGAGGCCCAACGCGCCGAGGTTCACAAGACGATCTGGCGGATCGCCAACGACCTGCGGGGCTCGGTCGATGGGTGGGATTTCAAGTCCTATGTTCTCGGCATGCTCTTCTACCGTTTCATCTCTGAGAACCTGACGGCCTACATCAACAAGCAAGAGCAAGAGGCCGGAGAGAAGGACTTCGACTACTCGAAGTTCAGCGACAAGGATGCTGAGTTCGGGCGGAAGGCCACGGTGAACGAGAAGGGCTTTTACATCCTGCCGTCCGAGCTCTTCGCGAACGTCAGGAAGAAAGCCAAGAACGACGAGAATCTCAACGAGACGCTTGAGCGGGTCTTCAACAACATCGAGGGCTCGGCAGTTGGTTCGGACAGCGAAGACGATCTCAAAGGCCTTTTCGATGACCTCGACGTGAACAGCGCGAAGCTTGGCCCGACGGTCGCCAAGCGCAACGAGAAACTCGTCAAGCTCTTGGACGCGATCGGCGACCTGCCGCTCGGCAACTACGAAGACAACTCGATCGACCTGTTTGGAGATGCCTACGAGTTCCTGATGACCATGTACGCGTCCCAGGCGGGCAAGTCTGGAGGCGAGTTCTTCACGCCGCAGGAGGTCTCAGAGGTTCTGGCTAGAATCGCCGTGGCAGGCAAGACTCAGGTCAACAAGGTTTATGACCCGGCGTGCGGCTCAGGATCGCTCCTGCTCCAATTCGCCAAGGTGCTCGGCAAGGAAAATGTTCGCCAAGGATTCTTCGGCCAAGAAGTCAACCTCACCACCTACAACCTCGCCCGGATCAACATGTTCCTGCACGATGTTAACTACGAGAAGTTCAACATCGCTCACGGCGACACTCTCACCGATCCGCTTCACTGGGATGACGAGCCGTTCGAGGCTATTGTGTCCAATCCACCGTATTCGATCAAATGGGATGGTGACGCCAATCCGCTTCTGATCAATGATCCTCGTTTTGCGCCAGCTGGAGTCCTTGCTCCTAAGTCCGCCGCCGACCTTGCATTCACCATGCACATGCTCAGTTGGCTGGCGGTAAACGGAACTGCCGCAATCGTCGAGTTTCCTGGTGTGCTCTATCGTGGCGGCGCGGAACAAAAGATTCGCAAGTATCTGATCGACAACAACTACATCGACACGGTGATCCAGCTTCCGCCCGACCTCTTCTTTGGGACAACGATCGCGACATGCATCATCGTGCTCAAGAAGTCGAAGAAGGACAACTCCGTCCTCTTCATCGATGCCTCAGCTCTCTTCCAGCGAATTGGCAACAAGAACAAGCTGATGCCGGAGCATCAGAGGAAGATTCTGGACGCGTTCAACGCGCGGCACGACGAAGCCCACTTCGCCAAGCTCGTGACGGCAGCGAGCATCGCAGAGAATAACTACAACATCTCCGTGTCCTCGTTCGTCGAGAAGGAGGACACGACCGAAGCCATCGACATCACCGCCCTTAACGCCAAGATCGCCCAGATCGTGGCGCGACAGTCTGAACTCAGAACCCAGATCGACGCTATCGTCGCAGACCTAGAAGGAGCGCCTGCATGAGCGAAATCATCCTGTACACCTCGCCCGACGGCGTTGCCAAAGTCGAAGTCACCTATGAGGGCGACACTTTTTGGCTCACACAGAAGCAAATCGCAGAGCTTTTCGGGGTGGATCGGACAGTCGTCACCAAACACCTCGGAAACATCTTTGACGAGGGGGAACTGGCCCGCGACTCAGTTAGTGCAGAAATTGCACAGACTGCCGCCGACGGCAAAACCTACCGTGTCCAGCATTACTCCCTCGACGCGATCATCGCGGTGGGCTACCGGGTCAATTCCAAGCAGGCGACCCAATTCCGCATCTAAGCGACCCGAACCCTCAACGAGTTCATCACCAAAGGCTTCGTCCTCGATGACGAGCGGCTCAAGCTCAATAAGCGGTTCGGCAAAGACTACTTCGACGAGCTCATCGAGCGCATCCGCGAGATTCGAGCGAGCGAGCGACGCTTCTACCTCAAGATCACCGACCTCTACGAACAGGCCAGCATCGACTACGACCCGAAGGCCGAGACCACGAAAGCCTTCTTTGCCACGGTGCAGAACAAGCTTCATTGGGCGGTGACGGGGCATACGGCGGCCGAGATTATCGCCGGGCGCGCTGATGCGAAGACGCCGAGTATGGGGCTGACGACATGGAAGAATGCGCCGACCGGCAAGATTCTCAAGACCGACGTGGCTACCGCCAAGAACTATCTGATCGAGACGGAGATCAAGGCGTTGGATCGGATCGTCGAGCAATACCTCCTCTACGCCGAAGGATTGGCGGAACAGCAAGTCGCGATGAAAATGGCGGACTGGGCGGATCGGCTCGACGCCTTCCTGAGGTTCAACGAAAAGGAGGTTCTGACCAACCCCGGCAAGGTCTCCGCCGAGGTTGCCAAGAAGCTGGCCGAAGAGCAATACGAGCAGTTTCGGGTGAGGCAGGATGAAGCGTTCGAGAGCGACTTTGAGCGCGAGGTCAAACGCATCGGAGGGGGCTCCGTATGAGCCGTATTGACGAGCTGATTCGCCGACACTGCCCGAACGGGGTTGAGTTCAAGCCTTTAGGCGAAGTCAGTGAGCTTGTTCGTGGCAACGGAATGCCAAGGGCCGATTTCTCTGAATCCGGCGTTGGCGCCATTCACTACGGGCAGATTTACACTCACTACGGGACGTGGGCCACTGGAACGATTTCGTTCGTGCCTGCCGAAAAAGCCGCGAAGCTGGCCAAGGTGAATCCTGGCGACATCATCATCACGAACACGAGTGAGAATCTAGAAGATGTTGGCAAAGCTGTCGCATGGCTTGGTGATCAGCAGATTGTTACTGGTGGTCACGCAACGGTCATCAAACATAGTCAGGATGCGAAGTATATCGCCTATTGGCTTCAGAGTCCTTCATTTCACCTTCAAAAGCGCAAATTAGCAACTGGCACAAAGGTAATAGATGTTTCCGCAAGGAGTCTTGCTAAGGTAGTGATCCCAGTCCCACCCATCGAGGTCCAGCGTGAGGTCGTGAGAATCCTCGATACCTTTAGTAAGCTGGAGGCGGAGCTGGAGGCGCGACGTAAACAGTATACCTTCTATCGAGACACGCTTGTCCAAAATGATGCCTTCCCACGACACTCCATGGGCTCTATTGGCGAGTTCATAAGAGGAAAGCGCTTCACGAAGAAGGATATAGTTGGTGTTGGCATTCCCGCTATTCATTACGGTGACATATACACCCACTATGGGGTGGCGGCAGATTCCACGATCTCGCATGTCCGACTGGAAATGTCTGGCCAGTTGAGATACGCCAACCCCGGCGACGTCGTGATTGCAACAGTTGGAGAAACCGTAGAGGATGTGGCCAAAGCGGTGGCATGGTTGGGCCGAGAGCAGGTCGCCATTCACGACGACACCTTCCTTTTTCGGAGTAAGCAGAATCCCAAGTACATCTCCTATGCTATGCAGACTGCTGCGTTCCACGCCCAAAAAAGAAAGCACGTTGCCCGTGGGAAGGTTAAACGAACATCGGGAAGTGGGCTCGGGAAGGTCGCGATTCCCGTTCCTGAACTCCATGAGCAGGAGCGAATCGTCGGGATCCTCGACAAGTTCGACGCCCTCGTGAACGATCTCAGTGCTGGCCTTCCCGCTGAACTCAGGGCTCGCCGTCAGCAATACGAGCACTACCGCGACCGTTTGCTTAATTTCAAGGACAACCCCAACGCCCATGCGGGCTCCTCTTCTCAGGAGGGGAACCCGCCGTGGGAATGGTCAGGCAACCCGCTAGAGGAGAGGATTGGGCCGGGCTTTCCTCCTGCGGAGGGCATAGCCAACGGTTCACGAAGTGATTCCCCTCCGAGTGGTTCCCCTCCGAGTGGTTCCCCTCCGTTGGAGGGGTGGCAGGCGAAGCCTGACGGGGTGGTTCCTTGAGGGCCACGCGGGAGTTCAGGGCCTTGCCTTACGATCACAAGCTGAAACAAGGGGCCCGTGAACTGCGAAAAGCGGGAATGTTGCACGAGGTGCTCCTTTGGCAACGACTAAAAGAAGGTCAACTCCACGGTCTCAACTTCGACCGGCAGACGGCCACGGGGAGCTATCTCGTTGACTCCAATTGTGCTGAGCGCGCTACCGTCGTCGAGATTGACCGATGTTCGCACGATGGACGCCAGGATTACGATGGGATGCGGCAACTCTATTTGGAGAACCTGGGTTTGACGGTGATTCGGTTCGGCGCGGTAAACGTCCTGCAGGATCTGAATTGGGCGGGGTGCTTGGAGAACCACCCCGCCCTTGCGGGCACCCCTCCTGGGGAGGGGAAAGGGCCGAGCAAACATCCAGTGGACGGGAGCTGGTCCGGAATCTGTAAAGAGGAGGGGACGGTGTGAGCGAGGAGCGGAAACCTTATCAGTACGATCCGATCGCCGTCTCCAACGTGAGCACGGTCGTGGCACAGTACATCCCCGACAGCCAGGTTCGCGAGACGACCTACCAGAGCGAGGATGCCCTCGAGCGGGAGTTCATCAAGCAGCTGGAGCGGCAAGCCTACGAGCATCTCCGCATCACGTCCGAGGAGCACCTGGTGAGCAATCTAAAGGTTCAGTTAGAGGCACTGAACGGGCTGACATTCTCGGAGGCGGAATGGAAGCAGCTCTTCGATGGTTGGATCGCCAAGTCGGGCGACGGCATCGAAGACAAGACTATCCGGGTTCAGGAAGACTTCCAATTCCCGCTTCGCCGAGACGACGGATCAACCAAGAACGTCAGTCTGATCGACAAGAAGAACATCCACAACAACCGACTCCAGGTCATCAACCAGTACGCGACCACCCCGTCGCCCAAGGGCGACACCCCTCCCACGGAGGGGATACCCTTGCGGTCCACCCGCTACGACGTGACCGTTCTCGTCAATGGCCTCCCAATGGTGCACATCGAGTTGAAGCGGCGAGGCGTGGACATCCGCGAGGCGTTCAACCAGATCGACCGCTACCAGCGCGACAGCTTCTGGGCGGGCTCGGGACTGTTTGAATACGTGCAACTCTTCGTCATCAGCAACGGAACGCACACGAAGTATTACAGCAACACGACCCGCCGACAGCACATCCAAGACGCGGCGGGAGCCAGGCGAGTCAGGAAGACTTCCAACTCATTTGAGTTCACCTCCTGGTGGGCGGATTCACAGAACAAAGCGATCCAGGACTTGATCCCGTTCGCCAAGACGTTCTTTGCCAAGCACACGATCCTCAACATCTTGACCCGCTACTGCGTCCTGACCGCCGACCGCATGCTGCTTGTGATGCGGCCCTATCAGATCGCGGCGACCGAGCGGATTCTGCAGCGCATCGAGATCGCGACCAACTACAGGAGACTCGGCACGCTCGAAGCGGGCGGCTATGTCTGGCACACCACCGGATCGGGCAAGACCCTCACGAGCTTCAAGACCGCGCAGCTTGCGAGCAAGGCGCCGAGCGTGGACAAGGTCCTGTTCGTCGTGGACCGCAAAGACCTCGACTACCAAACGATGCGCGAGTACGACCGCTTCGAGAAAGGCGCGGCGAACTCGAACACCTCGACGGCCGTTCTCAAGCGACAGCTAGAAAGCAAAGACGCACGCATCATCATCACGACGATCCAGAAGCTCTCCACTTTTATCACCGCAAACAAGGGCCACGAGGTTTTCGGCGGGCATATCGTGATCATCTTCGACGAGTGCCACCGGTCGCAGTTTGGCGATATGCACACGGCGATCACTCGTGCGTTCAAGCGCTACAACCTCTTCGGCTTCACCGGAACACCGATCTTCACCGCCAACAGGTCGAGCGGGGGGAATCCCAACCTCAAGACGACGGAGCAGGCGTTTGGCGACAAGCGGCACACCTACACGATCGTCGATGCTATCAACGACAACAACGTCCTGCCCTTCCGGATCGACTACGTGAACACGGTCAAGGTGGGAAACGTTCACGACAAGAAGGTCTCTGCGATCGACACCGAGAGGGCGCTGCTCGCCCCCGAACGCATTGCCAAGGTCACGAGCTACATCCTGGAGCACTTCGACCAAAAGACCAAGCGGAACGACTCGTATTCCCTTGGAGAGAGGCGGGTTCGAGGATTCAACGCGTTGTTCGCCACAGCCTCCATCGACGCTGCCCGGGCCTATTACGCCGAGTTCAAACGGCAGCAAGCAGGGTTGGTTCCCGACAAGCGGCTCAAGGTCGGGATCATCTTCTCGTACGCCGCCAACGAAGAGGTCGAGGATGGAGCCCTGGAAGAGGAGGGCTTCGAGACCGCTCAACTTTCCGGGCCAGCCAGGGACTTCCTCGACGCGGCGATCCAAGACTACAACGGGATTTTCGGCACGTCGTTCGACACGTCGTCCGACAAGTTCCAGAACTACTACAAAGACTTGAGCTTACGGATAAAGAACCGTGAGATCGACCTGGTGATCGTGGTCAACATGTTCCTGACCGGATTCGATGCGACCACGTTGAACACGCTCTTCGTAGACAAGAATCTCCGCGCTCATGGCCTGCTACAAGCGTATTCGCGGACGAACCGGATTCTCAATTCCGTGAAGGCGTACGGCAACATCGTCAGTTTCCGGGATTTGGAGGAGGAGACCAACGACGCGCTTGCGCTCTTTGGCAACAAGGACGCTCGTGGCATCGCCATTCTCAAGCCATACGGCGATTACTATGCCGAATACGAGGAGAAAGTTGGCGAGCTGTTAGCCTCGTTCCCGCTTGGCCAGCAGATCATAGGCGAGCAAGCCAAGAAGGACTTCATCGCTCTATTTGGCGCGATCCTTCGGCTGCAGAACATCCTGACCTCGTTCGACGAGTTCGAGGGACGCGAGATCCTGAGCGAACGCCAGGGCCAGGACTACCGCAGCGTCTACCTCGACCTCTACGCCGACTTTCGCTCAACGAAGGAGTCCGACAAGGAGCAGATTCTCGATGACATCGTCTTCGAAATCGAGCTCATCAAGCAGGTCGAGATCAACGTTGATTACATCCTGATGCTCGTCGCGAAGATGCGCGAAGCCAAAGGCGACGGCCTCGACGTTGAAATCCGAGCGCAGATCACCCGCGCGGTCGATTCGTCGCCGACCCTGCGTAACAAGAAGGACCTGATCGAAAACTTCGTGGACTCGGTTTCGGCCACCGGCGAGATCGACGCCGAGTGGCGTGCGTTCGTTGACAGCCGACGCACCGCCGAGCTGAACCAGATCATCGCGGACGAGAGCTTGAAGCCGGACGAGACCCGCGCATTCGTCGAAGCGGCGTTCCGCGACGGAGTCATCCGCAAGACCGGAACGGCGATCACCAAGGTGATGCCGGCAACGACGAGGTTCTCGGCAGATGGGGCTCATGACGAAAAGAAGCGGCGCGTGCTCGAGAAGCTCATTGCCTTCTTTGAGCGGTTCCTCGGATTGTTCTCTGGCAGCGACCCGGCCACATAACCTTCTTGTGGTGGCTGACTGGAGCCAGACAACCGCGCCCTCCCGCCCGCCGTCCATCGACGCCACCGGCATGCCCACCGAACTCGAAAACGTCTCCGGCGTCACCTTCACCGCCTCGGCCGCCAACGCCCCCGGCGTGCTCACCGAGCTCCTCCTCCAGCCACTTCCCTCCCCCAACCGCACACCCGAACGCCGCGCCTACCGCACCCGCGCCTTCGTCGCCTTCACCCCCGAGAACCTGTCCGCCACCGTCCCGACCGGGTCAGGCCCATACGCCGCCGCCTACCGGTTCGTCGACGCCGAAACCGGCCAGACCACCGCCCTTGTCACCTTGGGAACCGTATGACGTCGACCCCCTCGCGACATGCCGACGTGCCTCGACTACTCTTCGCGGGCTGCCGCAGGTGAGCCAGCGGTCATCCCCGCGCGACAAAAGGCACGATCTCCTCGCGAAGCAACTCCAGTCCCCTGCGGACCTGTTCCTGATTCGTGATCGCCATCTCTAGTCCAGCTTCTCCATCAGTCGGCGCAAGTCAGGTAGCAGCTTCGGCACCTCGTCCGAAGCCGTGCGCCACACGATCTCAGGATCCACATCGAAGTAGCCGTGGATCAGTCGGTTACGGGTCGCGACCACAAGTGCCCAGGGAATCTCGGGGGCGGAGGCCCGGGTCTCGGGGGTCACCACGTTCGCCGCTTCGCCCAGGACTTCCAAGGCCCTGACCAGCGCGAAAAGCAACATCCGGTCGGTCTCGAGGTCATCTACTCGCTTGCCAGCCAGGAACCGGGCGATCTCCTCGCACGCGTCGATCATGTGAGCGACGCGGGTTCGGTCGTCATGCCGCATAGAGGACCTCCGCGCTCCGCGTGACTTCGTCCCGGAAGTGGCGAGAAAGGTCGCGGGGCGTCCGCAGGTCCACCGTGAGACCACCCAAAACCTGCGAGAGCGACTCGGCGAGCTCCGCCAAACCGAAGAAGCCTGGGGCGCGCCCGGGGAAGAACTCGACGAGCAGGTCCAGGTCGCTGTCTTCTTGATGTCCGTCGCGGGAACGCGACCCGAACACGGCGAGCTTTCGGATGCCGCGATCGGCGCAGATCCGGCGCACCTGGTCGATCTGTTCGTGCGTGAAGGTCATAAACCGAAGTCTAACCCCTGCGGGCATTTGCAGATCGACTTCCGCCAGGCCGTACATATGAGGAGTACCGTAACAACCCAAGTGTCGGTTTGATCGCGACCAGGCTCCGATCAGATACCCATGCGATGCAGAGCGGCTATCACCTTGATTGAGCGTCGACTAGTCCGAGTGGGAAGTCGGCGCTGGGCCGGTGTTCTCGCTTCATGATCTCGATGGCCCGCGCGACGATGTCCGGGTGTCGGCTGGCGACATCACGGGACTCGCCGATGTCTTGCCTCAGATTGTAGAGCTCGACCTTGTCCTTGTCCTTGTTCAAGTTGGGCCGGACCGCCTTCCAATCGCCCATGATGACGGCTTGCATGGCGGTGGCCTCGGGATACTCGAAGTAGAGGAACTCGTGGTCAGCTTGTCGCCCACCGGTGAGGGCAGGAAGATAGCTGAGGCCGTCGTTATTCGGGGCCGGCACCCCGGCCGCTTCGCACAACGTGGCCATGGCGTCATAACAGGCGAAGACGTGGTCGTCGGTCGTGCCGGGCCTGATATGCTTGGGCCAGCGTGCGACGAAGGGCATGCGGATTCCACCTTCGTATAGGCTCCGCTTGCCCGCCCGCAACTCGCCGTTTGCGTCGAAGAACTGTGTGTCTGCACCGCCCTCTGCCGAAGCTCCGTTGTCGCTGGTGAAGATGATGAGGGTGTTGTCGGTCTTGCCCGCCGCTTCGACGGCCTCCATGATCTGGCCCACGGTGTAGTCCAAGTAGGCGACCATCGCGGCGTAAGTGGCGCGGGGACGGGCACATGGCAGGTAGCCGTCCTCCCCTAGGTACGGCTTCATGTCCCAGGTAAGCGGAAACTTCTCGATCCAGGCTTGCGGCGCGGCAAGGGCGGCATGGGGCAGGGTCGGCGCGTAGTACAGGAAGAACGGACGGTCGTCCGGTTTCTTGACAAAGGCGACGCTCTCTTCCATGAGCTTCTCGGCACTGTAATTTGGCCCGGTGAACCTTCTGCGATACTCGGCCTCGTCTGCGAGTGGCGCGGAGATCCTCTGGTGGGCAGAGAACACGGGGTTGCCGAGCAAGTCGGGGTCGCGTCCCCTCCAAAGGTACGGCGGGTAGTAGTTGTGCGCCCGTCGCTGGCAGAGGTACCCGTAGAAGGTCTCGAAGCCGTGTTCTGTCGGGCTCTCACCCTTGCCCGTGCCGCCTAACGCCCACTTTCCGACGATCCCGGTGCGGTAGCCAGCTCCTTGGAGCACCTCCGAGACCAATGTCTCGCTCTGTGGCACTGGCATCTGCCCTTCCTTGTCGTTGGGCCCGAAACCGCCTTGCTCCTTGTTGCCCCGGATCACGGCGTGCCCCTGGTGCTTACCAGAGAGCAGCGAGCAACGGGTGGGGGCGCATACCGGGCTGGCCGAGTACGACCTGGTCATGACGATCCCTTCCTTGGCCAGCCTGTCCAGGTTCGGGGTCGAGATGTGTTTCTGCCCCATGAACCCCACTTCCCGGTAGCCGAGGTCGTCAGCCATGATGTAGATGATGTTGGGCCTTGTAAGGGTCGCCGCCAGAAGAAGGCTGAACATGCATCGAGCTTAGCCTAGCCGGCTTGCACGACGCAGAACGTGTTGCCGTCTGCTGGGGATCGCGACTAGGCTCCGATCAGATACACTCTTGGACGACGAGTACCACCTGCCCCAAAAAGGGGAGAGGTCTTTCCGGCCACACGCCCGCCGGTGTATCCGATCAAACGAGGAGGGTTTGTGGCGGGTTCATCTGCGCGAGGAACATCAAGAGCAGACGCCTAGCTCGCTCGAGGTCCTTGAACGGGCTCGGGTCTAGTGCGACAAGGCCCCTCTCTTGACCCTCTTTCGACCGTAGGTCGATCTGCTCGCCGGACCAGAGCCGAATGCCATCGGCGTAGCCCAAGACCAAACCCATCTTGTCGCCAAGGCCACGGATCTCAGACACGCACCGACTCCATGTCTATAACAATACAAGACGCCTTTTGCCGCGGGCCCCAGCGAAGCTCCTGACAATCCGGGTGGGGATTGGCACAGGTGAAACCTTGGGTGACACGGGTGGAACAAGTGCGCCAGACTCCTTGCCATGCGGAAGCCTGGGGTGGTCTGTGACGGAGTTGCTCCATCCGGCCCCACATCCACTGGTTACACCAGTGCCACCCTGCCGCCTCCCATGGGTTAATCAACGCTAGCGGTCATCGCGATCACCGGGGATGCCCAACTTAGCCGCCGTTTCGAGCCACATTTCGTCCCAAACGTCATCCGGAATCGCGAAGGCCATGGAAGGTTCGGTCTGGACCCTGAACCACTCGAACTGCTCCTCTGTAACGAAAGCTTCGCCCTTCCAGATTTGATTGGGCCAGAAGTGGCTCCTTGTCCCTTCGTCTTGCCAATCGTGGTCGGACTCTGCAACATATAGCGTTTCGCCCGACTCGCAGCACTTGAGTTCCATGATGGATTCGATCTCCGAGATGCCAGGGGCCGTGATTCGCGTCACTTCGAAAGTTGGGATGTAAAAGTTGTGCGTGTTCATGTCTGTACCTTCTCGACAGTTCCGTCGACATATGCATGGTACAGACTGAGACGGGGAGTAGGTCAATGTCCTTGCACAGGACGTCCAGACAATTTTCGGCAAATCTCCCTGTTGGGGCCAAGCGTATCCAAAGTTGTCATTGGAGGCACCAGTGAGCCTAATCAACCCTCGTTGGCATAAGTCAACTCTGGGTGGCACTGGTGCAACCAGTGCGTCGGAGCACCCTCACCGATCCTCACAACCGAACCGAACGCAAGCGCAGCGAGTTCCCGATGACCGACACCGAGCTGAGGCTCATCGCCAGCGCGGCGACGACCGGGCTCATCAGGACGCCGAAGAACGGGTAGAGCACCCCGGCAGCCAGAGGCACCCCGAGGACGTTGTAGACGAAGGCGAAGAACAGGTTCTGGCGGATGTTGCCCATCACCGCCTTGCTCAGGCGGCGGGCGCGGACGATGCCGCCCAAGTCGCCCCCGACCAAGGTGATGCCCGCGCTCTCCATCGCCACGTCGGCGCCGGTGCCCATCGCCACCCCGACTTGGGCCTGGGAGAGGGCGGGGGCGTCGTTGATGCCGTCACCTGCCATCGCGACGACGCGACCCTTGGCCTGGAGGTCGGCCACGACGTCGCGCTTGTGGCCAGGCAGCACCTCGGCCTCGAACTCGGTGATGCCGACCTGCCGGGCGACGGCGGCGGCTGTCTCCCGGTTGTCGCCGGTCAGCATGACGATCCGCAGGCCTGCCTTCCGCAGGTCGTCCAAAGCCGCACGGGCGGTCGGCTTCACCGGGTCGGCGATGCCGATAAGCCCGATCACCGCGCCGTCCCGGGCGACGTGGACCACGGTCTGGCCTTCGGCCCGCATCGGCCCGGCCTCTTTCTCGGATTCGTCCGCGGCCGCGCCGATCCCAGCCATCAGCCGCCCGTTGCCGACGGCGACCGCCGATCGGCCCTGCGCCCCCGTCAGCCCCTGGCCGGTCTCGGAGTGGAAGCCGTCGGTGGGGCGCGGCGCGGCCCCCGCCTCTCGGGCCTTGTCGAGGACGGCCTGGGCCAAGGGGTGCTCGCTTCCCTGCTCCAACCCGGCGGCGACGGCCATCACGTCGGCCTTGGTCGCGCCGCCGAGCGTCCGCACCGCGACGACCCGGGGCTTGCCCTCGGTGAGTGTCCCCGTCTTGTCGACGAGCAGGGTGTCGACCTTCTCGAAAGTCTCAAGGGCCTCCGCGTTCTTGATGAGGACCCCGGCCTGGGCCCCGCGCCCGGTGCCGACCATGACCGACATCGGAGTCGCCAGGCCGAGGGCGCACGGGCAGGCGACGATCAGGACGGCGACCGCGTTGATGACCGCGTAGGCCATCGCCGGGGGCGGGCCGAACGCCGCCCACACGACGAACGTGACCACCGCCACCGCCACCACCGTCGGGACGAACCAGCCGGACACCTTGTCGGCCAGCCTCTGGATCGGGGCGCGGCTACGCTGGGCTTCCGCGACCATCTGGACGATCTGGGCGAGGAGCGTCTCCGCGCCCACCCGCTCGGCCCGCATGAGGAAGCTGCCGGTGCCGTTCACAGTCGCGCCGGTGACCTTGTCGCCCGCCTGTTTGGCGACGGGGACGGGTTCGCCGGTGACCATGGACTCGTCGACCGTGCTCTGCCCCTCGGTGACGACGCCGTCGACGGGGATCTTCTCTCCCGGCCTGACGCGGAGGACGTCGCCCGCCTGCACGTCTTCGAGCGGCACGTCCTCTTCCCCGCCGTCGCGCACCAGCCGGGCGGTCTTGGGGGCGAGGCCGAGGAGGGCCTTGACCGCCGCGCTCGTCTGGCTGCGGGCACGGAGTTCCAGCACCTGGCCGAGGAGGACGAGGGTCGTGATGACGGCGGCCGGCTCGAAGTAGAGGTCGACCGCGCCCATGTGGTTGCGGAAGGCCGCCGGGAAGGCCCCCGGGGCGACGGCGGCGACGACGCTGTACAGGTACGCCGCACCCGTGCCGACGGCGATCAAGGTGAACATGTTCGGGCTGCGGTGGACGAGCGACGCCTGGGCACGCTGGAAGAACGGCCAGCCCGCCCACAGGACGACCGGGGTGGCCAGGACAAGCTCGATCCAGGGCAGCGCGGCGGCGGGGACGACCCGGGTCACGTCCACCCCGAACATGTGGGGCATCGTGAGCAGAAGCAGGGGCAGGGACAAGGCCACGCTGATCCAGAACCGGCGGGTCATGTCGATGAGCTCGGGATCGGGGCCGTCGTCGAGGGTGACGGTCTCGGGCTCCAGGGCCATACCGCACTTGGGGCACGTCCCCGGCCCTTGCTGGCGCACCTCCGGGTGCATCGGGCAGATGTACCAGGCGCGGGGGTCGGCCTCGACCGGGGCGGCAGACTTGTTGAGGAAGCTCTCGGGGTCGGCCCGGAACCGCTTGAGGCAGCTGTCGCTGCAGAAGACGTAGGTC
>CAYVHL010000005.1:11942-22558 GCA_964451255.1 uncultured Fimbriimonadaceae bacterium | reverse complement strand
CTCGGGGTCGGCCCGGAACCGCTTGAGGCAGCTGTCGCTGCAGAAGACGTAGGTCGCACCCTTGTACTCGTAGGTGCCGGCCGCCTCTTCCAGCGTGACCTCCATCCCGCAGACGGGGTCGACGAACAACTGCGTGTCGTTAGGATCGGTCTGCGCCTCTGCCATCGGTTCTTGCCCCATGTCTTGCCGTAGTTTAAGCTACGCACAGGCGAGGCCCGAGACGTACGCCGTGGCAGAACGGCCCACTGCCCCGCGTCGGAGTCGACCCGCAAGTTCCCCGATATCTCGGAACATATCTCGCCTGGGCACAGATATATAGAATTCAACCGCCTACGTCTTGCAAAAGCCGCCGGGCCGCACCACAATACGCACCAGCAGACAGAGCGGGCGACCGACCGCGAGGAGACATCCCATGAGCACTAGCCGAAAACGACCGTGCAAGTATCCGACCGACGTCCAAGAGGATGACAAGATCGTAGGCCGCATCCTCACCCGACGCGAAGCCATCCGCATGTTCTCCGTGGCCGGGGCCACGACCTTGGTGGGCGGGGCGGGGGCCGCGTCCGCCTTCCCTACCCCCGGGCCGAGGATCGAAGCCCAGCCGGGATCACAGTCGGTGATCGCCGGGGCGGACGTCGTGATGTCCGTCGTCGCGGGCGGCCAGGGTCTGGCGTACCAGTGGTACAAGGGGTCGGCCCCGGTTACCGGAGCGACTTCCCCGTCCCACACCATCCGGCGGGCGACCGAGGAGGACGCGGGCACCTACCACGTCGTCGTCACCGGGCCCGAGGGTTCGACCGCCAGCGAGACCGCCAACCTGCAGGTCACCCAGGTCGCGCTCGTCGCCACCCCCGAGCTGGAGGAGGGGCCGTTCTTTGTCGATGAGAAGCTCCACCGGAGGGACCTGACGGCGGACACCAAGCGCAAGTCGGTCGTCGACGGCGTCCCGTTCACGCTCAAGTTCAAGCTCTACTCCCTGGTCAAGGGGAGCCCGAAGCCCTTGAAGGGGGCACATATCGACGTGTGGCACTGCGACACGATCGGCGCCTATGGCGACGAAGCGAGCGGCTTCATCCAAGACGAGGACACCAGGGGCCAAAAGTGGCTCCGCGGCTACCAGGTCACGGACGGCGAGGGCGCGGTGACGTTCAAGACGATCTACCCCGGCTGGTACCGGAGCCGCACCATCCACTTCCACGTGAAGATCCGCACGTACGACGAGAAGAAGAACCTCACCCACGAGTTCATCACCCAGGTCTTCTGCGACGACAAGATCACCGACCACGTGCAGTCGTTCGAGCCCTACCGCAAGGGCCGCCCGGTCCTCAACAAGGACGACGGGATATATGCCGCCCGGCAAGCGGACGGCACGATGGTCGGCAAGGCCCTCATGCTCAACCTTTCGGGGTCGAGGGACAAGGGCTACACGGGCACGTTCAGCCTCGCGTTCGCGATGTAGGCCAGGAACACTCCGTGAACGGAGGCGGGTCGGCGGGGGCTACTGGCCCTCGCCGTCTGCTTGTGGCTCGTCGTGCTGGCCGAGGAAACCCTGGACCATGTCGCCGAGCGGGCCGGGGAGCTTGTCCGCCAAGCCCTCGATCATGTTGGTCGCGCCCTGGGGGAGCATGTTCAGGATGCCTTCCGCGCCATGCTGGTCGATCAGGCTCTCCGCGTTCGGCACGTGCTGCTTGACCATGTCGAGGGCGTTCTGGATCTGGTCCTCGCTCATCCCCTTCGATTGCAAAAACTGAACGATCTGTTCCATTGCCCGTCCATTGTGCACGAGCCTGACCCTACCAAGGCCCCTTGACCCCGACGTCGGCAAAAGGAGGGGGGCGGGATACCCTGAGAGGGCCCCCACCCCGTGCTTTTCAATGGCCAGAACAGATGGAAAAGAGGTTAGGCTGCCTTCTTGCCGCTCTTGCCCGTCGGTTTGGCGAGGCTGATGGTGACCTGGCCGATCTCGAGGTACTCGGGGCTGGTCTCCTGGCCGGTGGTGCTGTCCACGTAGCGGATGGCGACGCTGTAGGTGCCGGACCCGACGTTGACGTCCCAGGCGGTCGTGCTGGCGAAGTGGTGGAAGCCGTAGCTCTTGTAGGCCTTCTTGGACGGCTTGCGGTTGGCGTTGGCCAGCGGCTGGAGCAAGAACTCGGTGGTGCAGTTCGTGCTGTTGGCGGCGCTGGGGGTGAAGGTGATCTTGCCTGCGGCGGGGGTCACCGTCCAGGTGAGGTCGTCGCCGTCGAAATGGTTGGCGGGCGGCTCGGTGGGGACGGTGCCGCCAGGGTTGACCTGGAGGAACTTGCTGGCGAGCCCGACGAACGCGGCGAACGGCGTGGGGTGATAGGCCTTGCCGGTCACGCTGTTGTGCTTGGTGATGTTGGCGGCGTAGTTGCGCCACGCCTGGATCTGGGTCGGCGTGAAGCTGCGCCAGAAGGAGCCCGCCGTCGAGAAGTTGTCGCGGACGGTCTGCTGGGCGGGGGTGTCGGGGTTGGTGCCTTTCACCCGCGGCCGGACGACGAGGCCGTCGCGGCTGCCCTGGAAGACGACGTTTCCAGCCTTGCCACGCAAGTCTTGGAGAAGGATTCCGAGTTCGGCTTTTGCCATGTTGGACTGTTCCTTTCCCAGGCACGGCGCACGGCCACACCCGGTACATATACCAATGTCGGCCACACCTTGGAGAATCCTCATATGTTTAGGGGCGGAATCACGACAGAACGTCACAAAAGACCTCCCCCCGGGGAAGGCTCAATGTCGGACCCCTCGCGGTTGCCCTGGTAGCTTTGCCTTTCGGTATTGCCTGCACGCTTTCGCGCTCATTGAAGGCGCAGGAGAAGATCCTGACAGGCCAATCCGATGCCCGGCGAACTCGAAAGAGCGCGCCCTACCCACAATGCCGCCAAGCCACAATCAAGTGCCTGAAACAGGATGCGGGCGCCGACGCGGGCGGGATGGAAACGCCCAGGAAAGACAGAGGAGCCCCGCCGAAGCGGGGCCTGAACTATGCGCCGATCGAAGACTCTCGGCTTGGTTTACGCGGGGATCATGAAATCCCGCCTTACAGATCTTCACAAGAAGACTTGTTGGAGCGATCCGTAGGCCACTCTCTGATACGCAAAGTATGCTACCCGTATGTGTACGCGGCTTGTCTACGGCCTGGACTTAGGGATCAACAATGTCGGGTGGGCGGTTGTCCGCAAAGGCGATCAAGAGGTGGATGTCGTGGCTTGCGGCACGTTCGTCTTCGCTTCACCGCTCGAGGACGAGAACGACCCCGGCGAGGGCCTGAAGAGCAAGGTTCGCGGCCTCAAGCGCCGGGCTCGCCGAACAGGCAGGCGCCGTCATCAGCGGAAGATGGGGCTCTACAGGTTGCTCGCCGAGCACGGGCTCTTGCCTGCCAAGATGGCCGACCGCGTCGCGTTGCTTTGTGCCCAGTCCGAGCCGTACTCCCTCCGGGCGAAAGGTCTCGAGGAGCGGTTGGAGCCGTGCGAGTTCGGCCGCATCCTCTGTCACTTGAACCAACGGAGAGGGTTCTTGAGCCCAAGGGACCTCATGCTGTTCGGCATCGACCGGTTCGACGACGAGGAACCTGAATCCGAGGAAGAGGAGGCACCCTCCAAGAAGGACAAAGACGAGGACACCGGGAGGATCCGGGCCGAAGTGAAGAGCACCCGCGAGGCGATGGAAGGCTTCGAGACCGTCGGCGCCTTCCTGTTCGACCGTTTGCAAAAAGGGTTGCCGGTCCGCAAGAAGAAGGTGGGTACTCCCTCATCAAAGGAGCAGAAGGCCGAGGACGAGCGCCGCTTCGTCCGCGCCGACCGGCACATGGTCAAGCAAGAGTTCGACCTGCTCTGGGAGCGCCAGGCCCAGCACCACCCGATTCTCACGGACGCGCTGAAGGCCCAGGTTGAGCGTCTCGTCTTCTTCCAGCGAAACCTCTCCGCCGACCCGACGACGAGGGGCCGATGCCGGTTTGAGCCTGGCGAGCTCACGATGCCCCGCGCCAGCCTGACCGCCCAGCGGTTCGTCCTCGCGCAAGACCTCGCCCACCTCTTGGTCACGGAAGACCCTTCCGCCCTTCGGCCCGACGGTGGGTTGTTCGATGAGGAAGGCGAGACGGCGAACTGGGAGGCGCTCACGACTCCGCGCCCACTCACGGCCCACGAGAGGAAGATCCTCCTCGACGCCCTCATGCAAGGCCGGGACCTCCCCTGGAACGAAGTCAAGACCATGATCGGCCTCACGGAGAGAGCGGTCTTCAACATCGAGCCCACCAGCTACCAGATCGTCGTCAACGGCAAAAACAAGACGATCAAGCAGACCTCGGGCACGAAGAGGGAACTCCGGGGAAGCCAGACCGTGGCCCGCTTGCGAGGCATCCTCGGTGAGAAGTGGCCGGCCCTCGGCGAACAGGCCCAGCGGGAACTCGTCGGCGAGATTGTCAGCATACGTGACTGGGTCGGCCAGATGCACGAGGAGCCCGCCGCCTTCCGTCGCCGTAAGCTGTTCACGAACAAGAAGTACGGTCCGGGCCAAATCGCCCTCACAGAGCGCGAGGCGAACGAACTCGCCACGGTCGCGCTCCCCGAGGGCTACCTGAACCTCAGCCTGAAGGCCGCCAAGAAGATCCTGCCAGGGATTCTGCGCGAGAGGAACTACGAGGTCAGCAAGACCGACTCCTCTGGCAAAGTGGTGCGCACGACGCTCCGCGGCCCGCTTGTCTATGCCGACGCCTGTTGGGCGGCAGGCTACGACCACACAAATGTAGACGGCGACCTACCTACACTCGACCGCCTCCCCTTCCCCAACGACAAAGACATCCCGCACGCCATCGTCCGCACCAGCGTCCGCTCCGCCGTCAGGATCCTCAACGCCTTGCATCGGGAGCATGGAAGGCCGGATGCCATCCATATCGAACTCCCGCGCGACCTTGCGATGGGTGCCCAACAGCGGGAAGAGGCAGAAAGGCGGATCAAGAAGAGCGAGAGCGCCAAGGAAGAGATCAGGAAGGAGTTGGTCGCGATCGGCGTCAGGCCCTCCGGCGGCCCCTTCGGGAACATCCGCAAGGTGCAACTCTGGAAGGAGCTCGGCGGCGCTGCCCTGGCCATGGAGCCGGACATCACGGTCAGCGACATCAAGGACCTCTTCAATGGCGGATACGACATCGGCCACATCGTCCCGCGAGGCCACAACCTCGACAACTCGATGGCCAACCTCTTCCTCTGCACCGAGCACTTCAACCGACAAATCCAAGGCGACAGGACCCCTTACGAGGCGCTCGGGCAGACCGACGCATGGCCCCGCATCGTCGCCCACGTCAAGTCCCTCAGGCCCATGCCGCTCCACAAGCGCCAGCGCTTGCTCGCCAAGGAACGCCCGGAAGACTTCACAGGCAGGCACCTTGCCGCCACAGGCTGGATCAGTCGCGAAGTCCTCAAGCTCGCGCAACGGATGGTCGAGCACAAGCCGGACGCGCTCGTCGTGCCGGGGCGAGCAACGGGCGACTTCCGCAAGTTCTGGGGCCTGGAAGACCTCGTCCCGTGCCACCCGGTGGAGCAGGAGGTGCTGGACGAATGGAAGAAGTTCCTCGACAAGGCGGAGAAAGGCAAGGCGACCGAGAAGGACGTGAAGGAAGCGAAGGCACCCAACGGCAAAGAGAGGAGCAACTTCCTCCACCACGCCGTGGACGCCCTCGTCGTCGCTCTCACCGACCGTGCCACCCTCCAGGCGATGGCGGCATACGAGCAGCTACGCGCACGGAACGACCCGCGCTGGGTGGACAAGGAACAACGGAAGCGGGCGAAAGCCGAGGCGGTGCCTGATCCCAACCTGCGCCACAAGGCGGAGGCGGCCCTCCTTCGGGCCGAGGTCGTCCACCGGCCCACCCGCAGGCCGAGAGGCGAGTTGCACAAGCAGCTGGCCCAGAAGGACGGGTTGGAAGGGGTGCCTCCCGGAAAGCCCTGGAGCCGAGAGGTCGTCGGCAACCACCTCGTCGTCTTTGACTCGGAGGGCCGCCCCGCCCAGTCCTATCCCCTCGGGAACAACCACCACGTCGTCATCTGGGAGAGGACGGCGCCAAACGCTAAGGGGGTCAACGAAAGGGCCGCCGAGGTCGTCCCGATGATCGAGGCCGTCCGCCGCCGCGACGCGGCCGCCGCGGCCCGCAAGTGGAACAAGGAGAACCCAGGCAAGCCGCCCAGGACAGTCGAGTCGGTGATCCGCAAGTCCCGGCCCGAGCCGGGCTGGCGGTTCGTCATGGCGCTTTGCAAGGGGGACACCGTTGAGATGTCCGACGGGAGGATCGGCGTCGTGAGCAAGTTCTACGCCCCCCAGGAGGGGAGGGCGACCATCGCCGTCTGGCGACCGTACGCCGCCCAGCAACTCGGCAAGATCAACGCCGAGAACCCCTATCTCGTGAAGAACATGAGCAGTCTCCACGACGTCTCAGCGCGGATCGTCCTCGATCCCCTCGGACAGGTCGTCTACCGGGAAGGCGGGGAGGAGTGAGGCGCAGCGTCGCGATCCAGAAGCCGGCCCGGCTCAGCGTCGAGCGGAGCCAGCTCCTGATCGAGAACGAGGACGGCCGCCACACCGTCCCGATCGAGGATCTCGGCATCTTGGTCGTGGACAACACGGCCGTCGAGATGACCGGCTCCCTCCTCGGGACGCTCGGCGCGAACAAGGTCGCCGTCGTCGTCTGTGGCGAGAAGCACCTCCCCACCCTCTTCGCGCTTCCCTACGAGGGCCACAACCTGATGCCCCAGATCCTGCGCGGCCAGGTCGAGGCGCCCAAGCCGACCAAGAAGCGGGTCTGGCAGGCCATCGTGCGAGAGAAGATCCGCAGTCAGGCCAGGCTCCTCGTCGAACGGACGGGCCGAGACCACGGTCTGCACGCGATGGCCGACCAGGTTTTCAGCGGCGACACGACCAACCGCGAAGCGGCCGCCGCCACCGTTTACTTCGCCGCCCTTTTCGATGAAGGATTCACAAGGCTCAGGCAGACGGAGATTGACAGCTCTCCTCCTTCAACCGAGAGGCTCGCCAACTCGCTCTTGAACTACGGCTATGCCGTCTTGCGCGCCGCCGTCGCTCGTGCGGTGGTCCTCGCAGGCCTCCATCCCGCCATCGGCGTATACCATCGGCACCGTGAAAATACCTTTTCTTTGGCCGACGACCTCTTGGAACCGCTCCGCGTCTTGGTGGACCGCGAAACTTGTGTTATGTTGGAGGAGGAGTCTGGGCTTCCCGAGGATCTGACCCCCGCACTCAAGCGCAGGATACTACAGGTGCTCGCCGCCGAGGTCGTTTGGGACGCGGGGCTCTGGCCGCTGGACGCGGCACTGGAGGCCTATGCGGTGCATGTGCGGCAATGTTTGCTGGGAGAGAGAAGGGAACCCGAAGTCCCCGTCGCGTGATCTTCGGTGGGATACGGTCTATGTGGGTGGTCACGTTCTTTGACCTTCCGACCGAAAGCCGTGCCCAACGCAAGGAGTACCGGCGCTTCCGTGAGCGGCTCCTTCGCGACGGGTACGTCATGCTCCAATACTCCGTGTACGCGCGGCCATGCGCGACCCACGAACAGGCCGAGAAGCACTCAGACCGTATCGAGGCGAAACTGCCGCCAGAAGGACAGGTTCGCGTGCTCGCTCTCACCAGCCAGCAGTTCGCCAGGATGAAGTGCTTTTTCGGAGAACGGACCGTTTACCCGGAGAAAGAACCGGAGCAACTGGAATTTTTCTAACCCGGCCCGGGTTAGAATCCCCTTCCAAGAAGGAAGGGGATAGTGTATCAGAGAGTGGCCTGTCCGGTCGCCCCAACTTGGCGTCTGTGGCCACTGAGCCGACCAGGAGTGTATCAGAGAGTGGCCTGTCCGGTCGCCCCAACTTCATAGTAAGGGCGGTTCACCTTCCAGGCAGTGTATCAGAGAGTGGCCTGTCCGGTCGCCCCAACCGACACCCCGGCGCTGACCTTGGCCTGCGCCAGCTTTTAGTGTATCAGAGAGTGGCCTGTCCGGTCGCCCCAACCAAGGTCGAGTTCACCCCGCCGTCAACTGAGTGTATCAGAGAGTGGCCTGTCCGGTCGCCCCAACATAGGCGCGGCGGCCCCGGTACGAATATGAAGTGTATCAGAGAGTGGCCTGTCCGGTCGCCCCAACGACTATGTCGTCCGGGTCTGCGAACCGTGAAGTGTATCAGAGAGTGGCCTGTCCGGTCGCCCCAACCCATGAGGCGACACGTTCGCAGGCGTCTTTAGTGTATCAGAGAGTGGCCTGTCCGGTCGCCCCAACCCCTCCGGGATCCTCATCTATTCAACGGAAGTGTATCAGAGAGTGGCCTGTCCGGTCGCCCCAACCGACATGGGCACGATAGTCGACCTGGCCTTGAGTGTATCAGAGAGTGGCCTGTCCGGTCGCCCCAACGAAACGGGCCCGATGCCGCAAGGCATCGGGAGTGTATCAGAGAGTGGCCTGTCCGGTCGCCCCAACATCGCCTATGACGTGTCGGACGGCTTCCGCAGTGTATCAGAGAGTGGCCTGTCCGGTCGCCCCAACCAGTTCCCAGGTCACGGCTTACAACAGTTAGTGTATCAGAGAGTGGCCTGTCCGGTCGCCCCAACAAGCGGTTGTGAGAGGCGGTAGTATTACCAAGTGTATCAGAGAGTGGCCTGTCCGGTCGCCCCAACCGAAGCCTCTAATGGGTCGCTGACGATGTGAGTGTATCAGAGAGTGGCCTGTCCGGTCGCCCCAACAAGCCAAGGGCAACGGCGACATGATCACAAGTGTATCAGAGAGTGGCCTGTCCGGTCGCCCCAACTCCCTGGCGAAAGGGTGCCCAGCTTTGGCAGTGTATCAGAGAGTGGCCTGTCCGGTCGCCCCAACCACCCTGCTCGCCGGATGCGCGGGGCCGGTGTCGATCGCCAGTGTATCAGAGAGTGGCCTGTCCGGTCGCCCCAACATGGGCAACGTCGAGGTCATCGAGAGGACAGTGTATCAGAGAGTGGCCTGTCCGGTCGCCCCAACACAAGCCGTGTTGATCCAAGAGGGCAAGCAAGTGTATCAGAGAGTGGCCTGTCCGGTCGCCCCAACGTCCTGAGCAGCCGGCCCTTGTAATACAGGAGTGTATCAGAGAGTGGCCTGTCCGGTCGCCCCAACAACCCATCGTGTCGCCAAGCGTGGCGAAGAAGTGTATCAGAGAGTGGCCTGTCCGGTCGCCCCAACGCGTATGACCGCGCGGCGTGAGACGGAGAAGTGTATCAGAGAGTGGCCTGTCCGGTCGCCCCAACGGGCTTCCACCCACCCCCAGGGAAGGAGGCGGGAGGAAACCCGTTGAGGATCAGAAGGGAGAGGGCACGTCGGCCCGACAACGAGCGCGAGGAGGCACGGGACAAACTCTGGGCCGACCCAGACTTCGGCCAGCGTCCGCCCGTCGTCTTGGAGCCGTTGCGGGCTCAAGCAAAGCCGTGCCGGGCTCAAGAAAAACCGCTCCGGGAGCGGGGGTTCACTCCAGTTTGCGGAGGATCTTCTCCATCGGGCGGCCCTTGGCGAGCTCGTCCACCAGCTTGTCCATATAACGGGCCTCGCGCATCAGCGGATCCTCGACCTCCTCGACCCTCACCCCGCAGACCACGCCCTTGATCAGTAGCCGGTCCGGGTTCATCCGGGGTGCGGCGGCGAAGAACTCCTCGAATGTGGCCCGCCCCTCGATCTGGGCCTCGAGCCCGGCCTGGTCATAGCCCGTGAGCCAGCGGACCACCTCGTCCACCTCCGCCTTCGTGCGCCCCTTGTTCTCGGCCTTCTGGATATAGAAGGGGTACACCCCGGCGAACGTCATCGAATAGATCCGGTGCTTCTCCATGGCGCGATCCTACCGAACCCAGAGCCCGGGCTGAGTGTATCAGTGAATGCCTGTCCGGTCGCCGAAGATCCTCCCGGCCCTACCTTTCGGTCGCACTTCGAGCGGGCCACGCTTGCGCTCGGCGACGTGATCGGCTGGAGGTTAGACCAGGATGCTTTACAAGACACTGGTTGCACCGGTGCCACCCGGCCGCGCCTTCTGCCTTCTATCGCGTGGTTACACCCGTGCCACCCGGCCGCCCAGTAGCGCATCCTTCTGCGGATCGACCTCGGCCTTCTGGCACTTGTTGCACCGGTTGCACCAGTGCCCCTCTTTCTGCCCGAAATCGCGCGGTCGCGCCCAGGCCCACCCTCCCCGGCGGGCACGGTCAATGGACTCTGGCACTCCTCCAGGGTGCTCGACGGACGCATTTAGCATAATTGCCATTAGTTCTTCCTGCGCCCTGCACGGCCCCTGGGCCCGCCTAGCGACACAAGCGGAGCGTCCCCGCCCGCTAGCGGGGGCCTCCTCGGTCGTAACGTCCCCAAGGGGCCAGCCTGCCGGGCGCGCTTTCTGGTGTGCGGGGCCTCTGTGGCACCCTCGCGCCCAACCCCGGCCGGACAAGGCCCAATCATCATCCTATTAGTGGCACCCCATAGTTGGACCAGTGGCCGTGAGGTTGGCCGCAATGTGATTTACCACCCCGCCCTTCGGGCACCCCTCCAAAGGAGGGGAATATCCCCGCCCTTCGGGCACCCCTCCAAAGGAGGGGAATATCCCCGCCCT
>CAYVHL010000005.1:0-11842 GCA_964451255.1 uncultured Fimbriimonadaceae bacterium | reverse complement strand
GGGAATATCCCCGCCCTTCGGGCACCCCTCCAAAGGAGGGGAATATCCCCGCCCTGCGGGCACCACTCCGAAGGAGGGGAAATACCCCCGCCCTGCGGGCACCCCTCCGAAGGAGGGGAATTCACCCACGCCCCGGGGGCACCCCTCCGAAGGAGGGGAACATCCCCGCCCTGCGGGCACCCCTCCGAAGGAGGGGAATATCCCCGCCCTGCGGGCACCCCTCCGAAGCGAAGGCGAGCATTCCGCCGAGTGCCGTGTACGGATGTCCCAAGTGCATCGCACTGGTTGCACCAGTGCCACCCGGGGCAAGGAGGTGACAGGCGCCACCCCTCAGTTCTGGTTTACATGACACTGGTTGCACCAGTGCCACCCGGGCCGCGCCCAACCCCGGCCGGACAAGGCCCAATCATCATCCTATTAGTGGCACCCCATAGTTGGACCAGTGGCCGTGAGGTTGGCCGCAATGTGATTTACCACCCCGCCCTTCGGGCACCCCTCCAAAGGAGGGGAATATCCCCGCCCTTCGGGCACCCCTCCAAAGGAGGGGAATATCCCTGCCCTTCGGGCACCCCGCCAAAAGGAGGGGGAATTCACCCCGCCCTTCGTGCACCCCGACGTTGCCCTTCCGCATTGCACTGGTGGAAACCAGCAGCCCGACACCAATGGCAGGCCGACGTTGCCCTTCAGCATTGCACTGGTTGGAAACCAGTGGCACCCCGACACCAGTGGCACCCGGCCCCTAATCTATGCCTTTCATCGCACTGGTTGCACCAGTGCCTTCCGGCCGACACCAGTGGCACCCCGACACCAGGGGCACTCCGACACCAGCGGCACTCCGACACCAGGGGCACCCGGCCCCTCATTTGTGCCTTGCTTAGCACTTGGTTGCACCAGTGCCACCCGGCAGAACCCAGTGCCCCCAAGTGCCAAAAAGCCCCCCTGTCCCACATGTCGTGGGTAGGGGGCTGGGAGACGGCGGGTCAGAGGGGCGAGTTCAGGCGGCTTTGCCGGTTGGCTTCTTGCCGCCTTGTTCCAGGGTCATGGCGACGTGGATGACGACGGGGAGGGTCACGAGTGGCGTGGCCTGTCCGGTCGCGATCTTGACGAAGCGGTAGGCGGCGGCGTAGTAGCCGGGGGGGACGGTGACGTTCTTGGTGAGGCCGGCGTTCGAGAAGGTCTGGAAGGCCTTGGTGCGGTAGTCGCGGCCGTTGGGGGTGCGGTTGGCGGAGGCCAGGGGCTGGAGCAGGAGCTCGGTGGTGACGCCGAGGCTGTTCGGGCCGCTGGCGGTGAAGGTGACGACGCCGGACGCCTCGCTGGAGGCGGTGAGGGTGATCGTCTCGCCGATGAACGCGCTGGCGGGCGGGTTGACGGGGACGGTGCCCGTCGGGGTCACCTGGAGGTACTTGACGGCGAGGCCGACGAAGAGGCTGTTGGCGGCGGGGTGGTAGGGCTCGCCGGTGACGGGGTTGACGTGGGTGACGGTCTGGGCGTAGGCCTGCCAGGCGTCGACCTGGGCGGCGGTGAGGGACTTGTAGACCTGGGAGGCCTTGGACATGTAGTAGCGGACCTGCTGTTGGGCGGGTGTGCGGGGGTTCTTGCCGGTGACGCGGGGTCGGACGGCGAGGCCGTTGCGGGCCTTTTGGACGACGACGGAGCCCGCCTTTCCGCGGACATCTTCGAACATGACAGACAGAGATGCCTTCATGCCCTTGTTATCGGGGGGTGCGGCGAGAACTTTAGGGTAGGTGGCAGGTAGGTGTCAGGTAGGTGGCTGGGGCGGCCGGGTCTCACCCCTTGTCCGGGGCGACCGTCTTGACGCTTGGTGGCCGGGGCGGCCGGGTCTCACCCATTTTCGGGGGCGGCGGCGGACCGGCGGGCGGCGGCCTCGGCCTCGTCGTAGACCTCCTTCATCTGGACCTGCCTCTTCTCCCGGCGGGAGCGCTCGGCGGCGACGACGACGGCGAGGGTGCGCAGGGACTCGGCGGGGGTGGTGGGCACGCCCTGGGGATCTTCGCGCCGGACGGCGCGGATGAGGGCGCGCATGACCTCGGCGTCTCCGCCTCCGTGGGTGCCGCCGCGCTGGGGGACGTCGATGACGGTGTGGCGGTTGCCTGCCCAGAACTCCCAGAGGTCGACCTTGTTCTGGTCGATCTTGGCGTCGATGTACCCCTTGGTGCCGTGGACGCGGACGTATCGGCCTCCGAAGGGGGTGAAGGCGGTCATGGTGAAGGTGGCGGTGGCTCCGCCCTGGAACTCGAGGGCGACGACCTGGTGGTCGACGACGTCGTTGTCGGTGTGGAAGACGCACTTGCCGTAGGGGCTGGTGCGGAGCTTCTCCACTAGGGCGAGGCGGTCGAGCCCCTCGAGCCCGGCCTGTCGGGCGAAGTAGCCGCCGCGGGCGTAGGCGGTGACGCTGTGGTAGGGGCAGACGGCCTCGTGGGGGCAGCCGTCGGTGCAGCGGTCGGGGGCTCCCTCGGGGGCGTTGGCGGGGGTGAAGTAGGTGAGTTTGCCGTAGGACGTGACGGAGGCGCAGGGGGCACCCATGAGGTCGGCGATGATGTCGATGTCGTGGCAGCTCTTGGCCATGAGCATGTAGGTGCTGCGCCCCTCGTTGCCCCAGTTGCCGCGGACGAAGGAGTGGGACTGGTGGAAGTTCTCGACGGCCTCGAGCTGGTCGTAGGTGACGACCTCGCCGATGACGCCTGACCGGATGAGTCGGCGCACCTCGGCGTAGGCTGCGTTGTAACGGAGGCTGTGGCAGACGCTGACGACGCGCCCGGTCTCGCCGGCGACCCTGGCGATTTCGGCGGCGTGGGCGAGGTCGGTGGCGACGGGTTTCTCGAGCATCATGTGGTAGCCGAGGCGCATGGCGAGGACGGCGGAGCCGTGGTGGTGGGCGTCCATCGTGGTGTTGACGAGGACGTCGGCGAGACGGGGCCGGTCGAGGAGCTCCTCCCAGGTGGCGAAGCACATGTCGGGCGGGAGTCCGAAGAGCTTGGCCACGTGGTCGCGTCGGGCGGGGTCGGGCTCGGCGACGGCGACCAGGCAGCGGGGGCCGACGTTGTCGTGGAGCCACTCGGCGAAGACGGTTCCGCGCGCCCCTGCCCCGGCGACGGCGAAGGTGAGCGGGCTGTTCTCGGCGGCTGCGGACATGTCGGAACCAGATATACCCAGGTCGGCGGCGGGCCTGCCGCTGGGTACAGTCTGGGTGGAGGCGACGATGGTCTGTGCGACGGGCGGCGGGGGCGGGCGGTGGTGAGCGCCAAGGCCCGGAAGACCTGGCGGTCGCACGCGCCGGGCTACCTCTTTATCAGCCCGTGGCTGTTCGGGTTCGTGGTGTTCACGGCCTGGCCGTTCCTGCGGAGCATCTACCTATCATTCACGAGCTATGACATCGTGAACCCGCCTCGCTGGGTGGGGATGGCGAACTACCACGCCCTGCTCCAGGAGGACCCGCTTTTCTGGCAGTCGCTGATGGTGACGCTACGGTATTCGGCGGTGGCGGTGCCGCTGGGGGTGGTGGTCGGGGTGACGCTCGCTCTTCTGTTGAGCGCGGAGATCAAGGGGCAGGCGGTCTTCCGGACGGTGTTCTATCTGCCGAGCGTGGTCCCGATGGTGGCGAACGCGGTGGTGTTCAACTGGCTGTTGAACCCGGAGATCGGCCTGGTGAACCAGATCTTGGCTCTGGTGGGGATCAAGGGGCCCTCGTGGCTGCAAGACCCGAACTGGGCGCCGTGGACCTTCGTGTTCATGTCGGTCTGGGGGGTCGGGAACAGCATGGTGATCTACCTGGCTTCGATCAAGGACGTGCCGGCGCACCTCTACGAGGCGGCGACTATCGACGGGGCGGGGCCGGTGCAGAAGCTGAAGGCGGTGACGCTGCCCTCTATCTCGCCGGTGATCTTCTTCAACGTGGTGATGGGGGTGATCGGCTCGTTCCAGTACTTCACGGAAGCGTACGTGATGACGAAGGGCGGGCCTGAGGGGAGCACGACTTTCTACGCGCTGTATCTGTTCCAGCGGGCCTGGAACTACCTGGACATGGGCTACGCCTGCGCGATGGCGTGGATACTGGTGATCATCGTCATGGGGGTGACCGCTCTGCTGTTCAAGCTACAGTCGAAGTGGGTGACCTATGGCTAGGGTCAAGTTGCCGATGGTCGTCGCGGGGGTTCTCGCTCTGGCGGCGGCAGCGTTCCTGTTGCCGCCTCCCCCCGCCCCGGTGCACTACCATGGGCGGAAGGTCGTCCGTTTCTGGCACATGTGGGCAGCGGAGTGGGGGCCGGTCGTCGAGGGCATCTGCAAGCGTTTCAACGAAAGCCAAGACGAGTACGAGGTCGTGCCGCTCTATGTCCCGGCAGACGGGGCGGTGAGCAAGTTCCTTCTCTCGGCTGCAGGGGGAGACACGCCAGACTTGCTCAGCCAGTGGAACCCGATCCTAGGCACCTGGACGGACAAGGGGCTGATCCAACCGTTGCAGGACATCATGACCCCGGCGGAGAAGGCGCAGTTCGAACGTGAGGCGTACCCGATCTTCCGGAAGTACGCGACGTACCGCGGGAAGATCATGTGCGCGGTGGCCGGAATCGACTGCAACGCCGTCTACTATCGCCTGGACCATCTGCGCGAGGTCGGGGTCGACCGCAACCACTTGCCGCAGACCTTGGACGAACTGGTCGAACTCGGCAAGAAGCTCGATCGAAAGGACAAGGACGGCAACCTGAAAAGGGTCGGCTTCTTACCCCAGGGCCTCCCGAACTGGGTGCCGATCTTCGGCGGACGGTTCGAGACGCAACCGGAGATGCTTCTCGACACCACCGCCAATCTGGACGCGCTGCAGTTCATGGTGGGCCAGGTGAAGAGGCTGGGCAAGGACAACGTAGCCCGGTTCCTGGCCGCCCAGCCCGCGGACACGGGCATGAACGCGCCCCTGCTCACCGGGAACTACTCCATCCTCCTCGACGGACAGTGGAAGGTGAAGCAGACCAACGAGGTCGCGCCGGACCTCGACTATTGTGTCGCGCCGCTCCCCCCGGGGCCGGGGGGCAAGCCCTTGGCAAGCGGGACGGCGGCGAACTACCTGGTCATCCCCACCGCCGCCAAGTGCCCCGAAGGGGCCTGGGCGTTCATGAAGTTCTGGATCGGTTTCACGGACGCCGAGGCGGGCGGCAAGAACATAGGTGAAATGGGCTGGCTTCCCTACTGCGACCGGGTGGCGGCCAGCAAGAGCTACAAAGCGTACGTCGCCAAGTACCCGCAGTTCCAAACGTTCGTCGACCTGGTCAAGAGCCCGAACCTCGTACCCAACCCGGTCGGCCCCTTGCAGAGCTACGTCTCCGACCAGATCCAGAAGGCAGACGACGCTGGCATGCACATGACCCTTACGCCCGAGGCGGCGCTCAGGCGACTGGACGTCAACGTCCGCAAAGAGATCGACCACCAGAGGAGGCTGGGCAACTACCGTGACTAAGAGGCTCACACCCGTTCAAAAGTGGCTCATCGTCGCCACCCTTCTCGCCCTGAGCCTGCCTGCCCTGATGCCGATGCTGTGGATGGTCTCGACCTCGCTCAAGACGGACGCCCAGATATTCCCAAGGGAGGGGGCAGGCGCGGCAGGTCTGAGCCTCCACAACCTCTTGCCCCACCCGGTCCGCTGGGCCAACTATGGCGACGCCATGACGACGGTCCCCTTCCGCGCTTACCTTCGGAACTCCGTGTTCCTATGCCTGGCGACGATCGTCGGCGCGATCATGAGCAGTTCGTTGGTGGCCTACGGCTTTGCGAAGTTGAAGTTCGCAGGCAGCAAGCCGCTCTTCCTCCTGATGGTCTCGACGATGGCGATCCCGCCCCAAGTGACGATGGTGCCGGTGTTCGCCATGTTCCGCCAGCTTGGTTGGTACGGGACGTATCTGCCGTTGTTCGTGCCCGCGTTCTTCGCCGCGCCCTTCTATGTCTTCCTGCTCACCCAGTTCTTTCGGACTTTGCCGGACGAGATGCTGGAGGCAGCCCGACTCGACGGCGCCCACGAGGGACGGATCTTCACCACCGTCGTCCTGCCCCTGGCGAAGCCCGCGCTGGCCACATGCGCCCTGTTCCAGTTCATCGGCACATGGAACGACTTCCTTGGCCCCCTGCTCTACCTGAACGACCCGCACATGTACACCGTCGCCTACGGGCTCCAGCAGTTCATGTCCCAACGGGGCGGCCAATGGGCGTTGCTCATGGCGGGGGCGACCGTCTTCACCCTGCCCGTGGTCGTCCTGTTCTTCTTCGCGCAGAAGACCTTCATCCAGGGCATCGCCACGACCGGCGCGAAGGGCTGAGTTGAGCTGGTTCATTTGAGCTGCGTTTTCCTAGTTGTCACAACACTTCTTTGCCACACTTGGTCAAGGTTTCGAGATCCGGGTGCACGGAGAGAAGGCACTCCCCTCCCGTCCCCAGACCCCACACCCCGAACCCCAAACCCCATCCCTGCAAAATGCCTGTCCAATGCGTGTCCAATGCGTGTCCACGCCTAACGAGACCTCGCCAACCAGCCAACCATAACAAACATGAAAGCCGCTCTCTCCGTCGCCTTCAGCGACCTGCGGGGCAAAGCCGGCGACGTCGTCGCCCAAGGATCGCCCACTGGCCTCGTCATCCGTCCCCGCGTCGTCCCCCGCAACCCCGACACCCCCGCCCAGCGGGCCGTACGCAACGACCTCGCCCGGGCCACCGCCGCCTACCGCGACATGCCGCCCACCCGCGCCGAAGCCTGGCGAGCCTACGCCCGCTCCCGCACCAAGACAGACCCCGTCACCGGCCACACCTACAGCCCCTCCGCCGTCGCCGTCTTCACCGGCCTGGCCACCAAACTCCTCCAGGTCGACCCCGACGCCCAGCTTCCCTTCCCACCCCCGACCCAGGATTTCCTCGGCGACACCATCACCGTGAAAGCGTCGATGGAAGCGAGTCCGGTTTCCCCCTCCCGTCATCCCGGCGAATGCCGGGGCCCAGGAATGAGCCAGGGGGAGGTTCCGGAGCACCCGAAAACCGAAAACCGGAAACTAAAAACACCCCAAGAGCCCCACAACGTCACCTTCACCGCCTCCGCCCCCAACGCCCCCGGCGTCATCACCGAACTCCTCCTCCAACCACTCCCCTCCCCCAACCGCACCCCCAAACCCCGCGACTACCGCACCCAAGCCTTCGTCGCCTTCACACCCGAAAACCTCACCGCCACGATCCCCGTCGAGCCAGGCTGCTACGCCGCCGCCTACCGCTTCGTCGACCCTGCCACCGGCCGATCCACCATGCTTGTCGCTCTGCCCGATACCTTGCCCGCGCCCTGACCCGACCGTAAACCCGACATCGCAGGGCTGTCAGACGTATTGGTCGTACCCGTCCTGTCCCGCCCAGAATCCCAAAACCCGCCTTCTCGTTATTAATAGATTCTAAGCATCAAACCTTGTGCTTACGTCTAGCGTGCTGTAGACTCGCAAAGTTTGGCTTGCTACGTACAATTGCGTGGAGTGACCTATGAACCTGTTCGTGAGTTTTCGTGATTCCCGGCCGAAGCCATGGCTGCGCGCGTTCTGCGTCGGCTTGTCTCTCGCCTTCGCCTACAGCACCTACGGCTACGGGGTCAACGCCGGCCTGCAAGCCTTGGGCCAGAAAGCCGCGGAGCTGGCCAGGTTGCACGGACAGTTCACCGACAGACCCACGACACCCTACTTGGGGCTCGTGCCAGGCCGTTCACCCTCCACGCGGGGAGGAGTGTGGTCGCCTGGGCGGTCGGCCGGGCTCGATTCGCCGGAGGCGTCTGCCGACCTTCTTGCATCTGTGACCCCTTCCGCGTGCTTCACGTCCCACACGGTGGCCGTCGCGGTTGCCCCAGGCGCGAGTTACCCGTGGGAGGGTTCGGCCCCGGTCAGCGGGGGGCGTGTCAACACCGGAAACGGCGACAAGCTCACCGCCGTCAACCTGCTCGGCTGGAGAGTCCGCGGCGGCAAGACCCTCGACTTCACCCTCTACCACAACTCCGAGACCAACTACAACGACGAGTTCGGCTACGGTTGGACTTGGACCTACGACATCTATATCAACAGCTTGGCGAGCAACCCGGTCGTCCACTGGGGCGACGGCCTCTGCGTCCCGTACACCGGGACCAGCACCTTCACCGCCCCCGCCGGCGTCTACGACAAGCTCGTCAAGAACGGCGACAACACCTGGAAGCTGACCAAGAAAGACCAGACCGTCTTTCACTTCACCACCGCAGGCTTTTGCGACAGCGTGACCGACCGCAACGGCAACGCCACCACCCTCACGCTCAACGGCGGCAACTACTGCACCAAGGTCACCGACCCCACCGGCCGCTACGTCACCCTCAACTACAACGGGAGCAACAAGGTCACGTCGATCGTCGACCACACCGGCCGCACCTGGAGCTTCACCCTTGACGGCAGCGGCGACCTGTCCACCGTCACCTGGCCCTTGCTGAGCGGCGCCACCTACACGGACCAGTTCGCCTACACGGCCCACCGGATCACCAGCCACACGGACCGGCGCGGCAAGGTCTGGTCGGCGACCTACTATTCCGACGGCTCCCTCGACACCGAGACGGACCCCCTGGGCCACGCCACGACCTACACGTACGCCTTTAGTTCCACCACCGTCAGCGACCCGCTTTCCCATACGGACGTCGACCACTACTCAGGCGGCAAGCTCACCAGCCAGACCGACAAGTCCGGATTCAGCGTCAGCTACACCGCCCGCAACAGCAGCAACGAGGTCACCTCGCTCACCGACAAGCGCGGCAAAGTTTGGGGCTACACCTACGACTCGATGGGCAACCTGCTCACCCAGACCGACCCGTTGAGCCACGTCCAGACCTATACGTACAACTCCCAGAACGAGTGCCTGACAGCCCAGGACGCCCTCAGCCACACGACGACTTACACATACGACGCCAGCGGCAACCTGCTCACGGTCACCGACCCGCTGAGCCACGTCCAGCGCACCGACACGATCGGCTCCTACGGCCTGGTCTCCAACACCAAAGACGCCCTCAACCACACCACCAACTTCACATACGACACGGACGGCGACCTCGCCACCGTCACCGACCCGACCAGCATCGTCACGACGATGGCCTACGACAGCCTCGGCCGCCTGACGTCCGTGCAGGACGCCCTGGGCGACACCGAGAGCCAAAGCTACGACGTCTGGGACAGGCCTACCGTCGCCACCCACGCGGACAGCACGTCTGCGACGACTTCCTACGACGCCGTCGGCGACGTGACGAGCAAGACCGACGAGAACGGCCATAGCGTCAGCTACACATACGACGACGCGGGTCGCCTGACCAGCTTCACCAACGGCGTCGGGGACGTCGAGAGCTACGGCTATGACAACGCCGACCGCCGCACCACCGTCACCAACGGGCGCGGCAAGGTCCGCACGTACACGTTCACGAACCGCGGCGAGGTCGCCAGCCTCACCATGCCGGACACCGCCCTCGAAAGCTGGAGCCACGACGGCAACGGGGACGTCACCGCCTACACCAACCCTCTCTCGCAGACCATCGACTACGTCTTCGACAACGCGGGTCGCCAGACGACGGTGGACTACCCGACGGGTACCGACACGACTTTCGGCTACGACAACGCCGACCGGCGCACCTCGATGGTGGACGCGACCGGCACGACCGGCTGGACGTACGACAACGCTTCGCGGGTGACCGCCCTGAACACGCCGCAAGGCAACATGTCCTACACCTACGACAACGCCGACCGCCGGGCCACGATGGTCGAGGGCGTCGGCACGACGACCTACGGTTACGACAACGCCGGGCGCCCGACTTCCCTCGCCAACCCGTACAGCGAGACCACGAGCTGGACGTACGACACCGACGGGCGGACGTCAAGGCAGACGTTCGCGACCGGCCAGACGACCGACTACGGCTATGACTCGCGCTCCCGCGTCACCTTGATCGCCCACAAGACGAGCGGGTCGGTGGCGATCTCGTCTGAGAGCTACGTCTACGACGGCGCGGGGGACATGTCCAGCAAGACGGTGGACGGGGTCGCCACGACCTACACCTACGACCACGCCGACCAGCTGACGGGCGAGAGCCGGACCGGATACGCCTGCACGTACACCTACGACGCCAACGGCAACCGCCTGACCAAGACCCTGAACGGCACGACCGAGAGCTACACCTACGACGACGGCGACAAGATGACCGCCGCCGGGGCCAAGACCTACACCTACGACGCGGCCGGGCGCACCAAGACCGTGGTGAGCGGCGGAAACACCACGACCCTCACCTACGACTACGAAGACCGGGTGACCTCGATCGCCTACCCGGGCGGAGGGAGCGACACCTACACCTACAACGGCCTCGACACCAGGGTGGGCGCGAGCGGCACGTCCGGCTCGGCCACATACAAGCGCGACGGGGCCGGGGTCACCGCGCCGGTGCTCTCCGACGGCGCGGCCGCCTACACGCCGGGCGTGTCCCAGCGACGCTCAGGAGCGACCACCTTCGACTCCCACGACCACCTGGGCACCACCAAGGTGCAGACCAACTCGGCCCAGGCCGTGACGGGGACCCGGAGCTACGACGCCTTCGGGCTCCTCGTCTCCTCGACCGGGACGCCTGTGGGCCCGTTCGGCTTCGCTGGGGGCTACGGCTACCAAGAGGACGCCAGCGGGCTCAAGCTCCTCGGCCACCGCTACTACGACCCGGGCACCGGGCGGTTCCTTACCCGCGACCACGCCAAGGATGGACGGAACTGGTACGCGTACTGCAACGATAGACCAACCGTCGCCACCGATCCCGAAGGACACTTCGTCTGGCTCATCATAGTTGCGGTAGTTGCAGCGGTTGCGATTGTGGTCGGTCTTAAGAACATACTGGATGAAGGGAATAGGAAGGTCGCTCCAGCGCTCAAGAAGAGCCTTGATGATGCGGAAAGTCCGGAAGATCCACCCCCAACTCACGCTTACCCCAAGGAGTTTCGGGACTGGAACAAGCATATTGGCAAATACGTTGGCGATGTCGCTAAAGACCAATATGCAGGCACAGTCATAAGCAAAGGGTTGGACACTGCAGTAGAGGGGGCGGGGGACGTGTATGATCTGTTGTCCGGCCTAAAGACCATCATTGAAGAGGAGGCGGAAATGAGCAAGGAGAAGGGCAATGGAAAGTAGGGAGGCATTCACTCGTGCCGCGAGGCGCCACATCGCGCTCCTTGCTACTTGCTATGCGTTAGCGTTCGTTTGTGGGGTCGCCGACCTCATCCTTGTGTTGAAGCTGAAACAAGTTTCGGACACCAGGGATGGCATAAGAACTGCCGTCGCTTCTGCGGAGAAGGAGGTACGGAATTGAAGCAACCAGAGAAACTTGCCGTGCACCTGCTCGTGCTCACGTGGCTTTTTGTGTTGCTCGCAGCTTCAACAGCCGTGATCGTGTGGGCGTGGGGCCGGCAGCTCGCCGACCAAGACAGCTTGGTTGACCGGGTGAACGCTATTCAGGCCAAACTTGAACAGGCATCTAAGCAGAAGTAACGATGCGAGGGCGGGTGGCCCACCACCCTCTGCGGATTGGGTGGCACTGGTAAAACCAGTGCATGAGGGGTCAGGCACCATCCCCAGTAGACAGCCGCGGCGACCGTCTCCCTCTCACTTTGGTAAACGAAACCCGCCGCGCCCCGTGAACCACCTCGACCGTATCTAGATTCACTGCAGTGTCCGCCGCACTCCGCCGAGCCCAAGCAGACCGAGCCGTCGAGATAGACATCCGGCTCTTGCTCCGCGTCACCTCGATCGCCCACAAGACGAGCGCTTCAGTGGCGATCAG
>CAYVHL010000004.1:107907-167434 GCA_964451255.1 uncultured Fimbriimonadaceae bacterium | reverse complement strand
TAGGCCACCCACGGCCGCCCTGTGTGCAGGAGCGGGAAGAGGCCGGCGCACATGACCGCGAAGATCGTCATAGCTTCGGCCATGCGGTTGATCGCGTTGCGCCACCGCTGGCGGAGCAAGAGCAGGATCGCCGAGATCAGCGTGCCCGCGTGGCCGATGCCGATCCACCAGACGAAGTTGATGATGTCGCATCCCCAGCCGGTGGGCTGGTTGTTGCCCCAGACTCCGATACCGACGATGAGCAACAGGACGATCGAGAAGATCATCACGTTGAGGCCCAGGAACCCGCTGGCGAGGAAGATCTGCCAGGGGCTCGACTTCACACCCTTGACAAGCGGCACCGGCACGTTGATCTGAGGGTTGTTGTGAGGCGTCTGGCTCAGGACGACGTCGCCGATGATCTCGTCCAGCTGGCCGTCCTTATAGTCGGCGCCGAGCAACGAGCGATCAGGCGGTACGGGGTTGGCAGACATATCCTATCGGGTCTCCAGATCGGGGTGCGGGTTGTGGACACGAGCCAGATAACTGGTCCGCGGCCGGGTGTTGACTTCTGGCAAGAGGACGTAGTTCCGTTTGTCGGCTCGAGACTGGCCGACCAGGGAGTTCGGGTCGCGCTTGTCGCCGAAGACGATGGCCTTTGCCGGGCAAGCCTGCTGGCAGGCGGTGACGATCTCGCCGTCGCGGATCTGGCGGTCTTCCTTCTTGGCGTTGATCCTGGCCGCGTTGATACGTTGCACACAGTAGGTGCACTTCTCCATCACACCGCGGGTCCTGACGGTGACGTCTGGGTTCTGCAACAAGGCGAGGACCGGTATCTCGTGGGTGTGGACCGTGTAGTAGAGGAAGTTGAACCGGCGTACCTTATAAGGGCAGTTGTTGCTGCAGTAGCGGGTGCCGACGCAACGGTTGTAGACCATTTGGTTCAGCCCTTCGTGGCTGTGAACCGTCGCGGCGACGGGACAGACGGGCTCGCATGGGGCGTTCTCGCACTGCATGCAGGTCAAGGGCTGGAAGTAGGTGGGCGGGTTGTCGTGGTCGACCACCTCTCCTTGGTCTCCGTCTTTCCAATGGCCCTTGAAATAGCGGTCGATTCGGATCCACTGCATCTCCCGGTGCTTCTGGACTTCGTGCTTGCCGACAACCGGGCTGTTGTTCTCGCTCTGGCAGGCGGTGACGCAAGCGTTGCACCCTGTGCACATGGAGAGGTCGATGGTGAGCGCCCACTGGTACTGGGTCTTGGAGAAGTCAAACTCCTTCTCGTCGTAGAGGCTGTCCCTCTTGCCAGTCCGCCTGATCTCGTCCTCTTCTTCTTGTTTCTCCTTTTCTTTCGGGGTCGCGGGTTCAGGCTCGTTGAACGGGTTGCCGGAAGCCAGCAGCGCGGGCGTGGTCTCGTAGATCACGTCGCGGTAGGCGTCGGCGATGCTGGCGTCGATCGTGTTATGGAACTGGGTGTTGGCAAGCTCGTAACCGCGTCCGGTCGGCTTGATCGTGACTTGGTTGGCGATCCACGGGTTCTTGGAAGAGCGGAGCTTGTTGGCGTCGAACCCGCCGCCATGGTAGAAGTCGCCTGAGCGCAGGACGTCGCCGCCAGCGGTGCGCCCGTACCCCAGGTGGAGGAGCACCACGTCGTCGGCCTGGCCGAGGTTGACCCAGACGGGTACCTCGAGTTTCCTGCCGTCAACCGTGACCTCGACCATGTCGGCGGCGCCGTAGAAAGGCAACCCGATCCGCGTCTGCGGCTGTCCGACGTTCAGCTTCTTGGCCGTCGCGTGGCTGACATAGAGGGCGTTGTCCCACGTCAGGTTGCTGATGGGCTTCGGAAGCTCTTGCAGCCAACCGTTGTTGGCGTACCTGCCGTCGTGGACGCTCGGGTCAGGGAGATAGACCAGATCGATGCCGTCGGAAGCAGGGGCCAGCGTGAGCGCGCCCGCGACTCCCGGGACGATGGCCACCGTCGCCGGCTTGGCCTCGGTGCCCTTGACGACACCTTCTGCGAGAATCTCTCGCATTTTCAAGTCTTGCGCACGGCGTCCGGCGACATCCTTGGCCAAGGGGCCGCGATAGGCCTCTTCGACCATCTCGTGCCCGGACCGCGACCGCCCGATCAAAGCGTCGAGCAACTCCACGTCCGATTTGGTGTCGTACAGCGGTTCGATCAGAGGCTGTTGCACGCTGACCGTCCCGTCGTGAGCCCGCGCGTCCCCCCAGGCTTCCAAAAAGTGGCTGGCCGGCAGGGCCCAGGTGCATTCGTTGGCGGTCTCGTCGGCGTGCGACGCGAGCGTGACGCTCAGCGGCACGTTCTTGAGCAGTCCGGCAAAGTCAACGTCGGCATAAGACGAATAGGCCGGGTTGCCGCCCAAGATAAAGAGGACCTTGACGTCGCCGGACTTCATCGCGTCGGCGAGCATCTGGAACTCCGCTTGCTGGTTCGTCGGACGTGCGAGAACCGGTTCGACGGCCTTGACGGTCGAGCCCATGTTGCCCAAGTGGTCGTTGATGACGGCGGCGAGAGCGTGGACTGCGGGCGGCTGGTGGTCGCCGACGAGCACGACTGAGCGGCCCCGATGGGCGTTCAGGTCGCTGACTGCCGCGTCGATGATCTTCTGGTCGACCCCGGACGCCTCGCCGACGGTCACCCCCTGGACTCCCAACCGGCTAGCGAGAAGCCCGGCGAGGCGCGGGATGGCCGATGCCTTCACCCTGGCCCGATGGTCGGCCACGACACCTGCGGTCGTGCGGGCGGATTCAAACGCGAAAATGCGGTTGTAGCCGTCAGGATGACCTGGCTTGCGGCGGGCCATCACGTCACGCGCATTCCGCACCGACCCGAGCATGCCGTAGAGGAAGTCGGCGTCCAAGCTGACGATCACGTCCGCCTTGGCCAAGTCGTAGACATGGTGGACGTCTTGGCCGTAGGCTGTCTTCAGGCCTTCCCGGATGTTGTCGCGGTTCGCGGGCTCCCATTGCACCCAAGTGGCGGCAGGGTAGACCTTGATGAAGTCTTGTAGTTGCGCGGCGAGCAACGGTGAACCGACGGTCTCGGTGAGGACGTAGACTCCGGTGCCGTTCTTGCTGTCCTCAAGCGCCTTGCGCAACGCCGCAAGGCTGTCAGACCACGAGGTCTGCTCGCCCTTGTACATGGGCAGTTGCAGCCGGTCAGGGTCGTACAATGAGACCATCTGGGCTTGCGTCTGCGAATCAAGGCCACCGACGCTGCTGGGATGGTTCGGGTTTCCGTCGAGTTTGGTGGGGCGGCCGTCGTGTGTCGTGGCAAGGACGCCGATGCCATATCCGCTGACGTTATAGACCGTCGCATAGGCGGTCGTCGTCCCGCTGACCGCGTCTTCTGGTTGCCGGACGAACGGCACGATCTTGCGACCAGGCAAGACGAGCGAGCGGCAACCGCTCAGCCCGGCGAGCGCCATGCCCGCGCCCATCAGCTTGAGGACGCTCCGGCGGTCGACCTCCATGAGCGATTTCCGGTGCGGGAACTCGTCCCCGCTCAACTCCTTAAATGCATCCGGCTGGTCCAGCTGCTCTGGGCCGCGGACATACACCGGCTTGCTCTTTCGCTTCTTGGAGGGGCCTTGCATTGGGTCAGACATTAGTGGTGGCAGATGTAGCAGTCCGTGAGCTGCTCGACGTTGATGTGGCGGTCTTTGACGAGTTTCTCCCGCGCCTCTTTGTGCTTCGCGTCCTGCGGGATCAAGTTGGGCAGACCCTGGGCCAGAGCCTCCTCGGCGTCGCTGAGCGGCTTGCCTTCCGAGACCTTGCGGTAGAGCATGAAAACCTGCTCCCGCGGCGTCTTGTCTCCGCTGTTCGTCGGCTTGACGATGAACTTGGACGGGTCACGGTGGCACTCCAGGCACCAAGACATTTGGAAGGTCTCACCCTTCCAGGTGAGCGGCATCTCTTGTACCGGGCCGTGACAGGTGTTGCAGTTGACGCCTCGGGCGATGTGGATAGAGTGGTTGAAGTAGACGAAGTCCGGAACCGCGTTGACCTTGTTCCACTCTAAAGGAACTCCCGTCTCCCAGCTGGTCCTGACTGGATCGAGCATCGGGCTGTTCGTCCAGATCTGACTGTGGCAGGTCATGCAGACCTCGGTGGCGGGAACGCTCGCCTGCGCGGTGTCCTCCACGTTGCTGTGACAGAACCGGCAGTCGATGCCAAGCTCCTTCGCATGGTGCTTGTGACTGAACGGCACCGGCTGGTCGATCGGCATGTCGACCTTCGTGTTTGCCGGTGAACTCGTGACGATCGGGCCGCCCACGACCAACGTGAACGGGATGGCGGCGGCCACAAAGAGGCTCGCCGTCGCGATCGTGTTCGCATATGGAGGGAACAACTGGGCCATCGCTACCTACGCCTCAAGGAATATGTCACAAGTGGGCCCGCGCTCGCTTGCAGGTTTGCCGGAAAAGTGTCCGGAACCGTCAAGACAACACCGCCCGGTCGACGGCTATGACTATGAATAGAAGGGCTAAGTAGACCATTGAATATTTGAAAAGCCGCCTTGCATGTGGCTTGTCGGGAGTCCTAAAAAGTCTCAGGCTGTGGGAAACGAGTCCGACATTCAGCAGTCCGGAGCCGAGATAGTAGATCCAACCGACCGTGGACTGGAAGAGCGGCATCGCACAAACCAGCGACGTGATGAACGCGTAGAGCACGATCTGAGCGACCGTGACCTTGTCACCCTTGACCACCGGCAGCATCGGGACGCCCGCTTTGGCGTAGTCGTCCTTGATCAAGATCGCGAGGGCCCAAAAGTGAACCGGCGTCCAGGCGAATATGACCGCGAACAGAAACCAAGCGAACAAATTCAGGTGCCCGGCGACCGCGGCGTAGCCGACCAACGGCGGGAACGCTCCGGCCGCTCCGCCGATGACGATGTTATGCCAGGTGCGTCGCTTGAGCCAAAGGGTGTAGACAAAGACATACGTCAGCAGTCCGCAGAGGGCCATCACCGCCGAAAGCACGTTGGCCGTCAAACTGAGGAGCACGAACGAACCCACCGCCATCGCCCATGCAAACGTGGTCGCCTCTTGTCTGCTGAGCGCGTTGGTAACCGTCGGACGGTGCGATGTCCGCTCCATGGCCAGGTCGATGTCGCGTTCGACCACCATGTTGAAGGCGTTCGCCGCGCCTGCCGCCATGTAACCACCCACCATCACCCAAAGAACCAGCCACCAGTCGGGCCAGCCACCCTTGGCGATTACCATCGCCGCCAGGGTCGTGAACAGCAAGAGCGAAATGATGCGGGGTTTGGTCAGGGCGATGTAGGCGCTGACTGTCTGCTTCACTGTGCGTGGCGATGTGCTCGAGGGAGCGTCATCGTCCGCCGTCGACCACCTTGCCCCCAAAGCGTGGCTGCAAAGCATCACCAGCGAGATCCACGTGCTGATCGCCAAGGCGAGGTGGACAAGCTGCATCCACACCGGAGCGGAGACGGCGAGGACCACGGCGCCGAACAAGAACTGTCCGACAAAGAGGCCCACCGTCCAACGCGCCAGTCGACGCACTTGCGGTGTCGGGCGGTGCTCGGCGACATAACCGCTCAGCCAGAGCACGATGGCGCCGACGGAGACGGCGATGATCGGGTGGAGGATGCCGCCCCTCAGGATCGCTGGCGCGTTCTCGCCAAAGTGGGCCGCCCACCGGGCAGCGAATGACTTGGCAGAGGCGAGTTCCAACTCAAAGGCGGTGTGGCCGAGCGCGCTGATTGCTCCGGTTATGCCCAACAGCATCAAGCCTCCGACCATCGCCTTGAGCGCAGTGCCGACGCCGCCTTGGCCACGCCAGCGGAGCTTTTCGCCGCCGTTGGCGTAGTAGGCCGCGAGGGTCAACGACGCAGTCAGCGCGAACGTGCTCATCAGGTGGATGGGCATCGTTACCGCGCGGGCATACGACTTGTCGACCGTCACCCAACCGAACAACACGAGGGCCGCGCCGATGAGGGCCTCAAAGATGGTCAGGCCGAACGCCCATCCGGCCATACGCCGGGCTGAGGCTCCCTTCGGGAATCGGAACAGCGACCAAATGAACAGTCCGGTCACAGGCAGGAAAAGGAGCGCGCCTGAGATGCGGTGGCTGAACTCGACGACCCGTTTGCTCAGTGTCAGGTCGGGGATCAGGCTGCCTCCGCAAAGGGGCCATGAATTGCCGCACCCGTCGCCAGATAGAGAAGCCCGTACAAACGCCCCGTACACGATCACCGCGACGGTGAGGGCCAAGATGCCCATGGCCGCGCGGGCAAACTTGACGTCTTTGTGGAGATTGGATGCGCTTGATGCGACGTTCCCGACCGCGGCGCTGGCTGGTTCGGTTTCGTGTGGGGTCTCGTCCCTCAGGGCGCCTTCGGCATCCTTGAGCATCTGGCGGAAAGATTATAGCCACAGGAACTCAGGTCCGGTCAACCACAGGCCCACAGCCCGATGTCTCGGTTCCTGCTCCATGCAACCGGTAGAATCGCTCCGCCTTGCCTGCCCGCCTAGCTATCGTCGTGCCAGCGTATGACGAGTCGGCCCGCATCGGGCCGACTCTGTCCACCCTTGCCGACTTCTGTGCAAAGCAGAGCTACGCCGTCGAGGTCCTCGTCGTCAGCGACGGCAGCAAGGATGGGACCGAGAAAGTCGTCGAGGAGTTCGCCGCCAACCACCCTGGGTTCGGTGTGTTGCATTACCGCGACAACCGGGGAAAGGGTCATGCCGTCCGTCAAGGTGTCTCAGCCGTCGACGCGGAACACATCCTGATCTCCGACGCCGACCTCGCGACGCCGATCGAAGAGGTCGACAAGCTTTGGGCGGCGGTCGCAGGCGGGGCGCAGATCGCAATCGGCAGTCGACCTCTCAAGGAGAGCCAACTCGAAATCCGCCAGCCGCTCTACCGTGAAATGGCGGGAAGGGCGTTCAACCTGGCCGTGCAACTGCTCGCGGTCAGGGGGATCAAGGACACGCAGTGCGGGTTCAAACTCTTTCGCACAGACGTGGCGAAAGACGTCTTCCGCCGGGCCACGGTCGACCGGTTCGGCTTTGACTTCGAGGCTTTGATGATCGCCCACGACCTGGGCTACTCGATCGCCGAGGTGCCGGTGCGATGGCGGCACCAGGAAGGTTCGAAGGTGGTCTTGCTCCGCGACGGCCCAGAAATGTTGGGCCAGCTGCTCAGGCTACGGCTGAAGGGGAAGGCCGGACGCCTCGCCCTACCTGGCGGGGCCGGCCGTGCAGACTGAAGAATACGGCAAGATGCGGGCGGCCGAGGACGCCTATTGGTGGTTCGTCGCCCGGCGTCGCCTGGCCTTGGCCCTGATCTCCCGACATGCCCCCGCGGCCAAGCGCCTCCTCGACGTGGGGTGCGGCACAGGCGCGGTGTTGGCCGATCTGGAGGGCTTGGGAGACGCCTTCGGAGTCGATTTCTCTCCATTGGCGCTTGGCTTCGCCGCAGAACGCGGGTTGGGCGGCCTTGTCCTCGGCGACGCACAGAGACTTCCTTTCAGACCGACGACGTTCGACGTCGTCGTCTCTTTGGACACAGTCGAACACGTCCAGGACGACGTCTCGACGGTCGCCGGTGTGTTTGGCAGCCTCCGCCCCGGTGGGGTGTTCGTCATGAACGTGCCAGCATTCGCCTGGTTGTGGGGTCCGCACGACGTGGCTCTGATGCACTGCCGCCGGTACACCCGTGGCCAGGTCAAGGATCTGTTGCAAGACGCCGGGTTCGAAGTCGAGACGCTCTCGTACAGCGTCTTCTTCCTCTTTCCCATCGTCGTCCTGATGCGCCTGGTCGAGCGGTTCCGGACCGGACCGGCTCAAGTCCGGCTCCCGACGGTGAGGCCGTGGGGCAACCGACTCCTCGTCAAACTCATGGAGTTCGAGTCGAGGATCATGGCGATGGTGCCGCTGCCATGGGGCAGCAGTGTCGTCGCCGTCGCCCGCAAACCTGTGGCGGACGACGGGGCCAGGCCATGACAGGCGGCTCGCCAAGCGGTTACTCGGGCAAACCCCTCCACGAGAAGCTCGGGTGGAAACCGGGAGACACCGTTGTGACCAATTTCAACGGTGATTACATGGCCTTATGCGGTGGCGCTTTCGAAACCGAACCCTGGGACGGAAGGAGCGCGGGCCGGGCGCACCTCTTCTTCACTTCTGCCGCCGAAATGGAGCTGGCCCTGTCGACCGCCAGGAGGGTCGGCGGCGACTTGGCCGTCGTTTGGGTGTCTTGGCCGAAAAAATCAAGTTTGGTCCCGACTGACATCTCGGAGCAGACGATCCGCGACGTCGCCTTGCCCATGGGCTGGGTGGACGTGAAGGTGTGCGCGGTGGACGAGACTTGGTCGGCTTTGAAGCTGGTGGTCCGGAAGTCCGAGCGCGGCTAGCCAGGACCGCGTAGCATGGGCACAGAAATGGCCCGGTTCACCGTCGCTTCCGTGCCCTATGTGAACGCCGCGCCGCTCGTCTGGTGGTTCGAGTACCTGGGTGACCGGTCTCCGGTGCGGGTGGTCTATGACGTTCCGTCTCGGTTGCCGGCCCTGTTGGACTCCGGAGACGTCCAAGCGATCCTTGTGAGCAGCGTGGACGCCCTCCGCGTACCCGGTCGGCGGGTGCTGGCGTCACCGTCCGTCGCCTCCCGTGGGGCCGTGAGGTCGGTCAGGTTGTTCAGCCGCGTCCCGTTCGACCAGATCAAGACCCTGGCGTGGGACGCCAGTTCAATGACCAGCAACCGTCTGGCGACGGCTGTGCTGCGCGAAATCCACGGGGTGGCGCCCGAGACCAGGAACATGCTGCCCGACCAGTCGGCGATGCTCGCCGAATGCGACGCCTGCGTCCTCATCGGCGACATCGGCATGGAAGCAGACTCCACCGGACTCGAAGTGTTGGACCTGGGAGCGGCCTGGGCCGAGACGACCGGGTTGCCGTTTGTCTGGGCTCTGTGGGCCGGCCGGGATGGCCTCACACCGGAGCTCGGCGCGATCCTGCTGGAAGCATGGCGTCAAAGCGGTTGCGGGGCGGCCTCCCCGTCGACTCCGCAAACTGGAGCCGCCATCGAATGGGCTGCCGCCCGTGCCGGCTGGTCGCGGGGACTGACCGACAGCTACCTGAACGCCACGATGGATTTCGACTCGGCCGGGTTCTTAGAGAGTTCGCTGCTCGCGTTCCAAAGGCTCCTGTTGGCGGGCGGGTTCGACGATTGCTCGGCCTTCCCCGTGGTGCTAGACGCCACCGCCGCGCCGATTTGACCGGCAGACCGTCCCGGCGGGCGCCTTGTCGGCGAGCCGCCCCAGGTATCCTTCCTCCCCTGCCGCGTGGGGATATAGCTCAGTTGGTAGAGCGCTGCAATCGCACTGCAGAGGCCAGGGGTTCGAATCCCCTTATCTCCACCAAAGTTCCTTACCCTCCGCCTGCGCGCCATGGCTGGGGTCACCTTGCTGCTCATTTTGTGCAGCTTTTAGGAACAAATCATACGGTTTTCGAAGCTCAACGACTAGTTCGCCGTCTCTCCAGATGCAGTTCGAGCAGAGCCTTTTCAGCAGTTCGTTGCGGTCGTTTGGATGCCCTTGATCGAACCGAGCGAGTGCAGTTTGAACTAAGTCGACCAGTTCGACGCCGGTGCTGTAGGCGGCGCGCTCCGCACGCTCGACCGCGGCGATACCACGGCGAGCTTGCTTGAGCTGCTCCTCTGCCTGATCCTTCAGCATCACGTAGATGTCGCGGCTGATGAGTTGCTCGCAGAAGTCCTTGTAGAGCCGCTCGAGGCGTTGACGGGCCTCATGTGCCTCGGCCTCCAGCCGTTCTTCCTGACGCTTCTGGTAAGACATCCGCTCATCGTGGTCGTCCCGGAGAGCGTGCCTGATCCAATCCTCGAGTGCCGGAGGGAAGGTCAGCGTCTCGAGCAGCTTGCGGAATTCCGAGGTGATGACCTCCTCGCGGATGAAGGGCCGGTCGCACTCGCCTTTGCGACCTGTGCAGTGGTAGTAAATGTATTTGCCTTTCTTGATCTCGGCCGTCATGTAGAGTCCGCATTTACATCGGAGCAGATTGCGGTAAGCGAAGGGGATGGAGCCGAATCCACGCTTGTTCCGCTTGCGGCCATCCAGAACATCCTGCACCTGCTGCCACGTGAGTTCGTCGATGAGGGGTTCATGCAAGCCTTCATGCAGGACATTGTTCCAATAGAAGCGCCCGACATAGACAGGATTGCGGAGCATGTCGTGCAGCGTCTTGATTTGAACGCGGTTCCCTTTTTTAGTGGTCAACCCGATCTTTCTAGCGAGTTCCGAAAGGGTCGCGACGGAGTGGTTACCGGTCGCATATTCGTTGAAGAGGCGCCGAACCAAGTGAGCGCGACGAGCATCGGTCACCAAGTAAGACTTCCCGCCAGCCTCACGCCTCTCGTTCCGGTAACCGAGTGGAGCGTGAGTCGGGTAGTGACCCTGCCTCGCCTTCTCATTCAGGCCCTTTCGAATCTCCTCGGATAGGTTCTCGATGTAGTTCTTCGCCAGGACAGTTCGAAGGTCGAGGAATAACCGGCTGTGGCTGGGGCAATTCTCGTCCGCCACGATCCCTTCGTTGACAAAGTGAATCACCGGCTTGTGTTCGTCTATGCGCACCCAGTCGACGAAGTTCCGCTGGAGGCGATCGACCTTCTCCACCACGATCTCCGCGCCAGGGTGGGCCGCAATGTAAGCAAGCATCGCCCCGAACTGACGGCGATCCGATCCCTTCTTCGCGCTTGCCGCATCCTCAAACTCCTGCAGAATCTCGAGGCCGCGCCGGGAGCAGTACTCCCGCAACTTTCGCAACTGCGCGTCCGTCGACCACCCCTCCTCCTCTTGCTCGGCGGACGATACGCGCGCGTAAAGCACTGCGCCTCTGACGCTGGGGACGACCACCGTTTCGGCTTTCGGCTTGGTGCGCCTGGGCATGAATTCTCTCCTATAGTTCCGCGATAACCACGCGGGCGCCGAGTGTCTGAAGGGCCCGAAACTCTGCTTCATTCCTCGTGAGGCGATCCAGGCTTGCCACGATAATCTCGATCGAAGGATCGGCCCAGACGAAGTCCAGTAGTTCGCCTAGACCGATCGATCCTTCCGCGCTCGGGGCGGTGCAGTCACTGAAGGCGCGGACAACCTTGTAGCCACGCTGATTAGCCCAACTCGACAGTCGCTGCAGTTGAGCCGCAACAAGTCGCCGTGCGTCATCGGGGCTCGGTGCGCCGGATCGGGAGTAAGGGACGGCTATTCGCTGCGGGGAGTTGCTGATGTCGTTCATGTTGCTTATGGTTTCCCGAGCCACTGCCAGGCAGTGCCGGGCGGGGGAAGGAGTCTTAGCGAGGTCTGCGATTCGTCGGCGACGAAGATGTCAACGCCCCGTTCTTCAAGTTCGCGGGAAACGATCAGCCATTCCAAATCAGGACCGGGAATGTGTTCGACCGTGAGTAGGAGAACCGCGTCTACTCGCCCTTGGTCAGCCAGTTGCCAGAGGTACGACCAGCTTGGGCGGTCCTTCTGGCCGCGCGAGTAGCGGTCAGACAGATGCTGCGGCTCTCGCGCCCCGTGGGCGGCGCAGATACTCCTCAGCTCTCGTTCGTGCGCAATGAGCAGTTCGTGATCGTGGGAAGGGGCTGCGCAATACGTCGCGACACTTCGGCCCAGAAGCTTCTTGTCTTGCGCAAAGAGCCGAATTCGTTCGCGCACGCACTGGCTCGTTTTGAGCCGGCGAATGTCGCTGAGCCAGAGGCTCTTCGGGTCAGTTCGCGGCGCTTCCATGTGCCAGACCTTCAGGAGCTTGAGCAGATTTACAAATTCGGCCGAAAGAGCCTCGCATTCCTCTGCCGAGATAGCACCGTAAGCGGCGCGCCAGACGTCTTCGGGTGCGCACGTCTTGGTCCGGACTGGCTCCTCGACTCTCATATGAGATTATGTCGAGTAGGGCAAATTTCGTGAACGTCTTCACCAGCCGGCCGCCTCAACCTCAAGCTTCCACCGTTCGAGCCAGCCCTCCAGGTCCTTCATCGCGGTGGTCTCCAGACCCATTGAGAAGGTCAGACACTTAGGTTCTTCACTCACAGACGCTCCCAGGACGGCGGGCAAGGCCGACGCGCCGATCAGGACTTCTTGTCTCTCGATGCGAGAGATCCCTTTAGGGAGCGCCGTTCGGATCGTAAGGCGCTCGGATTCTATCCTCCACATTAGCCACCACCCGAGCGGATCGATTTCTCCTCGCTCGGGGAGCGGGACACCTGTCGCCACAGAAGCGACGATGAACCTAAAAAATGGAGCAAGACGCCCCAGAACCTCGTGAGCAAGGATCACCTGACCCTCGCCTTTGCATGGCACTCCAGAAGGTGGATCGAATACTCGGACATCCACTCTGCCGGCGCGGTAGTCGACAACATGCCGGGACCGATGAACTCGCCGAGAAACCCAATCTCGGGTACAAGGTGCAGCACGGCGTCGCGGGCATCCAGAATCCAAAACGGCTCGCGGCTCGGGCCCGGATAAAGCTCCGACAGGCGCATTGCGTAGGTCTCGACACTCTTGTGCGTGACCACGAGCGGGCTCAGAAGACAGCGCATGGCGAGCACGGGATGCTCTTCTTTTGTCGGCATGACGCCCTGTTCGAGGCACCGGAGAGCCACCGCTCCCCTCGCTTGCTCCTGTCGCTCTAGCTCGCAGTTGCCTTCTTTGGCCGCGAACTCCTCGTTCATCGCGTGCAGCTCTGGCAGCACCCTCATCCAGCCCTCCACGTCCATCACGAGCAGCGGCCACGGAGGATTGGAGCTAGCAATCTGGCCCGTGCCAATGACGAGGCCGTTCAATCGTGGGGTTCCCAAAATCACTGCGGTCCCTCCACAGACATGGGCGTCGGGAGATGGAGATGGGCGCGGAGATTAACGCAAACGGTTGGTTGGTCCGAAACGCCAAGCACCGCCTCCTCCGTCAGGTCCTCCGGGTCCAACATCAAATCGATGAGACCAGTCGTCTCCCATTCCTGATTGGGGACGTAGGCCACGAACGAGAGCAGGTCTAGGGCGAGCGCGCACTTCTTGAGGTCGAGCGCCCGCCGGTCGCCCTTCCGGCGCGCAAACGTCAGCAGAACGTGGTAGTGGCCGCAGTCAAGGAGGTTCCAGCACAAAGCACCTCCGTCAGAGAAGATTTCGCCCCCGGTCGGGAATGCGATTCCCGCACGCTTGAGAGCCAGGTAGAGCCGGCAGAACCCGTCCAGGCGCCGCATCAAGATTTCCGTCATTGTCCTTGTCTCCGAGGCCTCTTCAAGGCCATGCAGAGATGGTGACGGGCCGGAGTGAGGTCCGTCAAGGCCCGCCTGCGCTAGTGGCGATTCCCAGTGTCGAATCCGCCCGGGAAAAGAACTTCGGCGGGCACGCCGAGGACGGCTGATATGGTGCGAGCCGTCGAAAGACGCGGTTTGGTAAAGCCTCCCTCGAGGTTCCTCAAGGTTTCATGGCTGATGAACCGATGAGTGCCTGGCTCGCTCGCGACAAGTTGCTCGGACTTGCGCGCGAACTCGACGCGTGTCAGAAGGGCCCGCTCGCGAAATTCTCGCAGGCGATTCGGATACCGATCACGGACCCGTTCGTTAGGCACGCCTCATTATGATCACCAAGGCCGACCTAAACGGCTCTTTGAGGATTTCTGTCGCCCTGGGCAGGAGATGCGATGCCCCTTTCCTAAATTCAAAGTGGAGGTAGGCCGACGTAGGTGCTGTTGTTTGGTCTTATAGACCTGCAATATTGACAAACGCCATCAACATGGGCCACAATCATGCAAAAGGAAGTGAATGAAAGCGTAGCGGACCAGCGGGCGCTCGCAATCTATGCCCGCAAGTCGAACAAGACGGAGGGCCGATCCAAATCGGTCGAGGAGCAGATTGAGTTCTGCCGCTCAGTCGTCGACGCCCTTTCGATGCAAGGCAGGGAGGTTAGGGTCTACTCCGATCCCGAAGGCGTCAAGGGCGAATGGTGGTGGGAGGACTCCGAAGGGCGGAATCCGAAGCCCTGGCGATCCGAGCTCACGCGGATGATCCGCGATATCGAAGCCGGCGAAGTCGGAGCGGTTGTGGTCTGGCGATCCGACCGCCTCTACCGCGACGCGGGGGTCTGCGACGCACTCGCGCGCTTGCTCATCAAGCACAAGGTCAGGCTCGTGATGAAGGGGCGGGAGGTCGACCCCGCCTCGTCCGACGGCCGGTTCCAAGTAACTGTGGAGGCGGCGAACAACCGCCGGTGGCGAGACCAGATTTCGGAGGATATCCGCCGTGACCACGACCTCAAGGCCAAACTGGGAATGTTCACCCGAAATCCCTCGTGCATGGGCTTTCGCTCGCTCGGTAAGGGCAGTCAGGCCGTCAGGCCCGTGGAGGAAGAACTCGCACTCGTGCGACGCGTATTCAAGCTCTACGTCCACGGGGAAGACGGAGAGCCGCCGATGTCGACGACCGGCATAGCCAAGAAGCTCATGAGGGAGCGAGTCGTTGTGTCGGTGGGGGCGAAAGGCCACAAGCCCAAGGACACCAGAATCGTCCATGAGAGCCAGATTCGCACCATCCTGTCAAATCCCATGTACGTGGGCAGGTGGAAACATCGTGGCGAGGTGTTTGACTGCCCCGCGCTCCGCGTGTGCGGTGAGACGGGCCGGGATATCGCCATCCCTCTCGAACTCTTCGAGGCCGCCCAGGCCAAGCTCAGTCGCCCCAAAGCCACGAATGAAAAGTCGCGCTACAGCCACCATATCCTCACTGGGCTCGTCGTCTGCGGTGGCTGCGGCAGACCGATGCAACTCGGAGCCAAGCGCGGCTCCGAAGCTCGGGTTTTTCGCTGTCCGCACAAGGACCTCGGCTGTCCACGGGGTGCGAGTGTGGGAGTTCGCGAGTGCATCCTCGACGACTGGGTCCTATCGACCCTCCTACCTCTCGTGAGAGTGAAGGTCCGGGAGTCCCCGGGGGCGCATGAGCTTCAAGCCCTCCAAACCGAGCAGATGATGCTCGAGGCCAAAGTCCAAGATCTCTTGGCCAAAGAAGGTTCGCAGCTGGCAGAGCTCATCGGCAAGTTGCCGGCTGACCAGATTGCGGCCATAGCCGGCGAACTCAGGAGTGAGCGACTTCTGGTGGAACGGCGGTTGCGGCGGGTCCGGGAAGAGCTGAGCAAGTCGAACCGTGCGGACGATTTAACGGACGATGAGGTTCGGAACATGAGCCCGGTGAAGCTGAAGGATGCATTGTCGAAGCTGCTGCGCTGGATTGCCCTCACAAGAGAGGGAGTCGTCGCCCTCACGGTTACGGGTGCGGTCGTCGCGGCAACATGGGATGAGTCCGAGCTAACTCGCTATAAGAGGGCGGGCGGCGCGCGCCGGGTGGAGGAGCCCAGTGTTGGGAGCCTGGCCATGTGCGCCGAGTGGTTCCCGTGCCCCGCCGAATTCGTGCGGGGGAGGCGGCATGTGTTGGGCGCTTCGGTGGCGCATGTGCCCGACGCGGACCTGATGCCGTTCCTCGAGCGGAGGGCGGCATGAGGAAATCGTTCAAGTCGAAGGCGTCCCAAAGTGCGCCTCTATTCGGATCTGATTTTACGGAGGAGATCGGATTGCAGCCGGGCGAATTTTCCGAGATCGTCGGCGCCCTATTGGGTGCTGGCGCGGCGGCAATGATCATTTGTACGTTTGGCAGTGGGCAGAGACTTCCGGTCCTCGTTCCTTTTGAGGAATCGCTGGAAGGAACCGTTGCGGAACTGATTTGTGCTCATCCCGACAAACTGATTCTTGCCGTGCCGTCCGGCAGCGCCGATCGGTCACCTGGTGGACTGACGTTCGCAGGCGTGAAATTCACGACCATCGAGCCGGGCCATGAGCAGACACCCGGGGCAGCCCTACAGTCGGAGGCTTCCGGTTCCGCGGCACACGCTGCATCGGCCTGAGCCGCCGCAAACAACGCATGCGTCACCGATGCCTGTCCCGCCACATGCGGAGCATGTCTCCATCGACCAGTCGCCCATCGGATCTGAAGACGAGCGAACCGCTTGAGTCTGGCCGCTTCCGTTGCACCGGTAGCAGGCGACATGTCCTGATCCGTTGCAGCTCAAGCACCTGCCGCTTCCGTTGCACGACGAACATGTGATTGACCGACTTGGAGATTGCCAGATGGGTGGAGGAGGAACGTAGCTTCTTCGTGATTGCGGTGCGGCCTGCATCGCGGTGCTACCTGGAGCAGGTGCCTGTTGCGCCGGAAGACCTCCACGATAGAACGTGGTCTTTTCGAAGCCCGTGACGACGACCAGCCAGTTCGGCGACGCCTTGAAGTCCCAACTGTCCAGCGTCCAATCCGTTCGAGCGCCATTGCTGGCGTAGAGGCGGAGCCAAGGCTTGTCGATTTCCCACTTCCCCTGCACCTTGACGGAGATCAGGTCCGCTTCGTAGGTGCCGTCGTCGTTAAGGGTAATGCCCCCGCCTTGGGGTGCGCGCCAAACTCCCACGATCAGGTTGGATAGTGATTCGTTGGCTGTCTCGCGCTTCAGTTTGCTGCAACCGGTCAGGCCAAAGCAAAGAATGATCGCCATGTGGGCGAGCAGGCCAACGAACGTAGTTCTGACGAGCATGAGTATAAGTTATATACACGGCCTGGTTCAGCTTTGCCACTGTTGGGCAGAAGAAATAGGCAAAGTCTGGGCAGACGTGAGCAGGATGTCCTGCGCGAGTTGATACGAGAATTGAGGACCGAGGCCGGAATGAGCCAAAGGGGGCTTTCCCGATCGCTACAGGAAAACCCCACCTTCATCGCACGCATCGAGCGAGGGGATAGAACCTTGGATGTGGTGGAGTTCCTTGACATCACCAAAGCGGTTGGCGTGGAGCCGATCGCCGCATTTCATCGACTCCTTCGGGCACTCGATGCCGGGTCGTAGGCGTGAGCCGACATTGCTTCGGTATTGCTTGTCCGTGCGCTTCGGGTAGCCGGGCTGCCGATTCCGAGTTGGCAGCCCGGCTGGCTCACTTGGGCGTTAGGAGCCTCACCTTCTCTCGCAGCTCGCGGGCGTCCTTTTGGAACGAGCGGGTGAACGACTTAGTGCGCCGACCTCCCATAGAAGCGATGGCGTATCGTCTGAGGAAGAGCGGCTCTCTCGCCACCTCACCGTAGAGCCACCGGGAGCCACTCTGCAGATGCTCGGTCTCCAGCACCGCTCCGTAGGGCAGATCGGCTTCATCGAGGTGAGTGAGGGCGAACAAGCTTGAGCGAGTGTCGCCCTCGGTCTGCAGCGTCAGACACGACGAGTTGACGGTCAGGCCCTTGAAGATTCGGAAGAGGCCAAACTGTAGCTGAATGACCTCCTGCCCCCCAATTGTCCGAATTTGGCTCCGCACCGCCGGCTCCAAGTCGTAGAGCCAGTCGGTACTCGCGTAGATCGTCAATCGCTCGCGCATGCCGCCCGGAGGCAGTGGTGCGTTGAGTCTCGCTCGGATAACCTCTACAGGCTGCACAGCGGCATCTCCTTGGTCGCGATCGCCAGCTCCAAGAAGGCAACCGCTTCGGCACGCCAACTCTCGACGGCCGCTCGGTCCTTCTCGGAAAGGGACCGGTAGGGCAGCGGAGGCGGCTGGACCCGTTCCGGATCGGAGTCGTTTGAGATGATGACTCCGACGCGCTCACGCGACTCCGCCGAGATCGGGATGCCACCGGTGATAACTTCTGCGCTCCTGAAGTGGCCTACCAGAGACTCGCAGGTCGGCAGCGAAATGCCTCGGATAAACATGAATCCGCCATCCGGGTCTTCGTACCGATGCACGATCGCTGTGACCGGCCTGATGTCGGAGATCCAACTCAACCCGAGTCGATTGAGATTGGACTGCCCGTAAGAGTCGTAGAGGTGGTGAGACACCGGGAGGCTCGGGATGAGCGCGGCGTACCGCTCGGTGGGCTTGCGATCCTGCATCTCATCCAGCCTCGAGTAGTGGCAAAGTATCAAATCTGCTCCCAAATGTTGTTCTCCTTGAGGCGCCCCTTACGGCGTCCCTACTGGAGTTATCGCGTCGAGCAGCGCGGGTTGAACGCGCGGTTTTTTCGAGCCCTGAAATTAGGATCTTTCGCGGGTTCAGAATCGGCCCTTAGGCAATCCGGGCTTCCGGCATCATCGACCGCCGAAAGGGTCATGGCCGGGCAGGAGACCCGCGTGTGAGGCGCATAGCCCGACGGCGGTTCTCCAAGCGTGGTCACACTCCTCCGGTCCAACTCGGTCATCTAAGGTGACCGACATGAGTTCATGGCCGTCCTTGACAACCACCACGCCGTCTCCCACGTCGTCTACCGCAGTTGCACGGTTGGCGATGAGCAGGTCGGGAAAGGTCCAACTCATTACCCATAGCGCGTGAACGATGTATCTGTCATTCGAGACCAACCTAAGCTCAAGCAAGGTCGGCTCACGTCGTAACGCTTCCAACCGGCCGCTTGCCTTCCCACCTCCTCCGACGTTAATGACAATGTCATCTCCGGCAGAGCTGTTGGCAATCGCGATGCCGCGCTCGAACCGCTCGAGCTCGTCGGGCGGTCCGCTTACGATGAGCCACTCGCGAAGGGTTAGGCTCACCAGTCTTCTCCGAGCAGGTCGAATGGCTCACGCTCTTCGGGCACTTCCGGGAGACAGCTCGGCCCGGACGGGTCCTCAAGGCATTGCCAGGCCTCGTCCATGGAATGCCCGCCGGACCACCTTGACACCCGGGGCGGGTTCGGCCGCCACTCCGTTACCATCGCCCAGCTTCTGAGGAAGAGGGCAAACGCAACCTGGAAATCGACATACATGACAGTTCTCCTCGGCGCCATGCAAGGCGCGTCGTATCATGTTTAGGAGGAGGTGGATTCGCGACCTGCAAGTCCAAGATTCTTTGGATCAAATCAGCACTCGCCCGCGATTGTCAGCGCGCGCCACCCTGCTCCGGGTGCCGGAGAGTGTCTCGGCAAACCAATCCGGCCGTTCGGTATGCACCGGCACGACAATCGGAGCCTGTACCCGCAGCAACATCTCCTTCAGGGATGCCTCGTCGATGTGCCCGCTCGCGTTCAGGCCCGGAGTGAAGATGGGTTTGCCGGTCTCGCCGCCTTCCCAAATGAACCCGTGAAGCTCCATGCGGAGTTGCCCGATCCAGTTCCACAGCTGAAAGAGCTGAAGACGGCTGTCTTCGCCGTATGCCTCGCTGGAGCTGTAGATGTAGACCGCCGAGTCGCAGGCGAGGTCGAGCATCTCAGGCATGTCCCAAACGGAGAACGCCAGAACGTACGAGGCAGGATCATGGGCCACTTCGGCCGGATACACGAGCAGGTCCTTGAACACCGAGCGGAGGCGTTGCTCCCACTTTTGCTCGACAGCACGCGGATCGGCATAAATACCCACGCGGCGCTCCCCCAGCAGGTCGTAATCTGAGTCAGCCAGAGCGATCGCCTCCAGTAGGTGGGCGTCCTTGGTGGAGATGAGTAACCGGCGATCGAGTTGGTTGGCGACATCAGCGAAGCTGGCCAACCGCTCCATCTGCCGGCCACCGAAGTCGGCGATTACGAGCCGACCTACCGACGCATGCACGATCTCCAAGGCACGTTCAGCCACCTCGCACTCGGTCACCAGCCGATCTCCTGCTCGACCGATCCTAGTTCCCTCGACCAGAAGGACATCTGGCGGATTCGCCTCAAGGTCATCGATGAACGAGCGTGTGTCTGCGCCGTGGCGCCCGTGAGTTCGCAGGTCACCTGTATATATAAGGCGTGTGCTCTCGTCGCGGACCTCGACCGCAATGCACCCGGGAACGGAGTGATCCACGGGAAAGCAGCGAATCCCGAAGGTGCCGAGGGTCGTGACATCAGAGCTAACGACGCCAGGGGAAATCGATCGGCCGTTGTGCGACGTGTTCCAGAACTGGGCCGCCTCCGCAGGGCAACCATCGAGGGTCAGCAGGGGACGTGAGATAGCCGGAGTTGTGTAGGGTGAAGACTTGATGGTTGAGGTCGATCCGTTGCCGACCCGGGGCACAGCATAGGCGTATTCCTGATGGCAGACGCTCTGGCCCGTGTCCTGAAGCGACTTCATGATCATGGCTGTAGTTGACGAACAGGCGATCGGGATGTCTGGCCGAATCGCTCCGAGCAAGCCCATATGGTCCAGGTGCGCGTGGGTGACAACCACAGCGTCTGGCGTGAACTTCATAGCTTCCGATGGGCGAAAGTCAGCTGGGAACAGATCTGGCCGATAGGAACCGTTGAACGGCGGGATCAGCCCGGTATGCCAAAGGTCGTGAAGGCCGCGACAGCCACGGGGCTGCAGGAACTCACCGAAGAGTCGACCGAACGTGCTGAAGTTCAGTCCGAAATCCAATAGCAACGAAGTGCCGCCGCTTTGGAGGCCGAATTTTGCTCCACCGATTGTGTCATGTCCGTCAAACAGAACGAGCTTCATCGCACAAGGCCACTCCAAGGCCCTGTATAATGGTGGCGGGCCGCGATATGGACCGTCAAGACCCTCAGATCGAAACCGGGGAAACCGTCAATGCGAAGTAGAATCAGGCAAGTGTTTGGGCTCAAACGACCCCAGTTGCGTAGTAGGCACGCCCGGAATTCGCACTCACATCCGAGCGGCCCCGGCACGCAGCGCACCAGGGGTTTTAGATGCCGGAGCTAGAAAAGTCGCGATCATGGAGCACGACCGATCTGCTCGCGCGCTACCCGGGCCTTTGGGTCATAAATAAGGTAAGAGAAAGAAAGCAGGGGAAGCTTCTCGAACTGGTGAGTCTTGCCGACGCGAGCGCTTCTCGCGAGGTGGAGGTATCACCTTACACCTATGTATTCGCTCGTGAGGCCAAAGAAGACGGCACGCCCAGAGCCCAAGACTTCATCCTCGTAAACCACGATAACTCACAGATTCAAAAGGTATGCGACGATGGTTCCGGCGGCTTGGCACTGTGCACAGTAAAGCCTTACTTCGCAGTAAATGACGTTGTTTCCTTAGCCAAAGGAACGAACTTAAAATTGTATTGTCACGAAGTAATCCACCGTGAAGACTTCGAAGCCGTGAAGTGGCTGAATACTTTTCATTACCGTTCACTGAGCATGTGGGGGCGATCGACAGCGCTCGTCCTACGGCTGGCTGAGCCCGATGTTTCGCGCCCCAACGGAGGGGCTATCGGATACATCATGCTTAACTCGCCCCCTCTACTCACGCGCCCGCGCGACGAACTGATGGAGTGGGATGCCAGTGCGCGATTGGCACACGTGGACAGGGTTGTTCGAATTGCAAGGGTAGTCGTGCACCCTGAGTTTAGGAGCCTGGGGCTGGGCGCATTGCTAGTGAGGAGGGCTCTGGATTATGCTGAGACGCACTGGAATGCTGCCGGAAAGAAACCTGTGCTCGTGGAGACAGTTGCTGAAATGAGTCGGTTACATCCTGTGTTTGCGGCCGGAGGCATGACTTACGCGGGCGAGACGCTAGGTAGAGATGAGGTTCTTGTCACGCCCACCGAAAAGCTGACCCACGAGATGGGAGCGGGACATTGGCGATCAAGCCTTGACAGAATGAAGATGACTGCCTCGGCACCGAAGCCTTACTTCGCAGCCGCCTTGGCCAACTGCCCTTCAAGTGTCCGAGATCGCCTCTATAAACTACGACTAAAATCAGACCCGACAGCCCCGCCAGATCTTCCACGGCTTAAGCCACCTGTCATTCGACTTACCGGTGCGACTGTCTCCTACGATGGAAATGGATCTTCGCCTCGTGAGTTTTCTAAATTGCTCGGCTTTGATCGCGTGGAAAACGCTGTTGGGCATGCTAGCAACCGGCTCGGGGAAGCCGCTCGTCTTCTGTGCGAAGACATTGATGTGCTTGCACAGATGGAGTTCGCTCCTATTCGACGATTTGCGTGCGAAGCATCCAGTTACGCCGAAGAGCTTGTGCGTACTTCTAAGGTCGTCCTCGCTAGCGAGGAGACCATCGAAGATAGTTCAACGAAGATCTCGGCTGATCTCCAAAGATTAGATGGACTTCGAGCAGCATTACTGCTCTCACTCGACATGTCGAGATCTGAGCTTGACGCCGCCATTGCGGAAGCGTACGCTTCCGACCCTAAGCGCCACATTGAATTGAGCGCAATGCAGCATCGACTTGGACAACTGCAGAGGAAACTAAAGAGCAAGGCCGGCAGTTCACGCGAGGCAGACGTGCTCAGCGCTTTTGGACTCGATGGAACGGGTGCAGCCTCCCAAGTCTTGGATGGATTCACTTTCGACATCCTCCCTGGCCAGGTCGTGCTGATCGAAGGTGCGAGTGGTAGCGGCAAAACTTCGATCCTTGATGTACTGATGAGACACACGACGTTGACAGATGGGGCCCTGGAGCCGGATGACCTTGCTGAACACGTTGCTGCCATCGATCTCAACTTCAGCGAGCAGCTTGCCGTTATTGATCTCGTCGGGACATCGACGCGGGAAGCATGCCTTTTCTTGAATGCAGCCGGCATTTCAGAAGCAAAGGTCTATTTGAAGCGACGGAGCCAGCTCTCCCATGGCCAACGTTACCGTGTGGCCGCCGCCATGTTGGCGAGCAGCCACAAGCCGGTATGGCTGGCGGACGAATTTTGTGCATTTCTTGATCCTCTGACATCCGTGATGGTAGCTAGGGGAATTGGCCGGCTGGCGCGCAAGGCGGGCGCGACACTCATCGTTGCTTCTGCGGACAGCGGGCGAATTCGCGCTGCGCTAAATCCGGATGTGTGGTTGAGGCTGGTTTCAGGTGGACGGCCCGTGCCCGACTTGGCTTTTTCGCTTTGGAGTTCACGCGTGCTGGAAGCATTAAGGGCAGAAGCCGGCACTCGAAAGACGGCAGCTAAGACAGACCTCCGGTTACGTGCCGAGGACCTGATCTATCACCGGACTCACTCCCACACATTTGAGGCTACCAGTCAAGCGGATTTAGCTGGCGCGATTACTGCAGGCCTCAAACGGATTTCCCCATGGTCGGAAGGAGTTTTGATTCGGCAGGTCGAACTCCGCGTCAAGTTCCACGCCGAACTCCAGGCGCTCATCGGTAGCGGAGGAAGAAATCGGATGCCAAGACGTTAGTCCAAAGCGCTCGACACTGCTCTGCTACTTTGCCGCTCACCAATACGCCCACCTCAAGGTGCGAGTGCATCCCTGGGCTGGTTAGATTGGCGCTTCCTATATACGCTTGCCTGCCATCAGCGATCACCACCTTAGCATGGGATCCAAGATATCCATCCGATACGAATTTCTTGTTTGGCACGTAAACCTCAGCGAAGCGAAGACCAGCCTGGAGCCCGCTCTTACTAAACGCGATAGCACCTTCGGCAGAGAAGAAACACCGAACAAGAACTCCCCGAGCAGAAGCCGCAACCATTGCTGAGTAAAGGGATTCACCGCCGACATACTCCTCTTCCGCCGTGAGGTATGGAGTAGCAATCAAGAGTTCTCGCTCGCTATCGTGGATCAGATCGGCGATCACACCGGCCGTCGATCTTAGACTCGGGCCCAGTGCATCAGTAGGATTTGCGGAGAAGGGTGAGGTGACGACCAAGATGACGTTAGAATCTCCGATCATCTCCGTTCAAAGTAACCCCTCTCGATGCGACCGAGCTCTTTATCTAGCCCTCCGAACAGAAACGGGCGTCCTAGGTTAAGGTTGAAGTATCGGCAACTCGTTTCTGCCAGGTGAGAACAAGCATGGCATGCGCCGCCATTTCGGGTGCAAACCGGATCATATATGCAGGAAGATTCTTCTCGGATAGACTCCAGCCACTGAGGAAGTGTTTGCTCAAACAACGAAATTAGCGCGCCGATCGTGGCACCGAACTGGTGATTGCAGAAAATGGCGAATGAAAGGGACCTGGGGAGAAGGTATTCCGACATGCTGGTCACATCGAGGCCGCACAGCAACGCAGCTTGGCGAATCGAGTAATGTGCGAGCGAGTGCAATGCACCGAAGGCCAAGCGAGCCTCAGGCATAGATGCGCCCAGCGTTTCCCTCAGGTTGGTGCCATCGAAGAGATCCAAAAAGTATGCCTTGGATCTGACTCTATCATCCGTGCTTTCTCCTGGCGTTTGGCAGCTATACCCCAGACTCTCAAGCCACTTTACGAGCTCTACAGAATCGAGAGTGACGATCAGCGCATCGGTTTCCATAACGTCCGTGTAGACGGGTATTCGATTAAACCGCTGGTCGCGGGGAAACGCATTTAACCACGATTCATTCGGGCCGCTCCTTCCCCTCGTATACCCGTAGACCGCTGTCGTTACGGGAAAGTCGGAAACGACTGATAGCTCTGCAATACCCAATGCCCTGAGCAGGTCCGCTTCTGGTGACTCTTGGCCAACAACTATGCGCCCGTCGTCGCCGACCTTTCGGATGGAGATTGTCTCTAACAGTTCTCGACCTGCAGACTCCCAAGTATCGGGCCCTAAACCCGTGTGCGTGGTCAATTCGTCCGTCACTCGAGTTGGACTTGATTTGTCTAACTCACTCCTCTTTGCAGTCCTAAGTTCCTCAACTTTTGCTGTCATCTGATCCGGATTGAATTCGCCAGTTCGAAGCCTCGTCAGGAGGTCGTCCCACTCTTCGGTCGTGAGTTCAGCCTGGGCTGTCGAAGGACCCGTGACTCCAACGCTATTGCGAACGCACCAGTCCTCTAATGTCAGGCCTCGCGTAAGCGGCAGATCAAAATAGATTGAGGCCGCCGCAGCTTGCCAGCCGGGCGTTGAAAGGATTTGGGAACTATCTGGACCGGGCTGATACGCCATCGTAACCGATTGCGGGTACATCGCGCGTCCGACACGATAAAGTTCGAAACGGAGCATCCGAGTGACGTCGAAGCTTGGAGCCGACCAGTTGCAGGAGCAAAAGCCGGCCAAGGGTTGTGCTTCGAACTTGCATCTCAGACACCACCATCTCGAATTGCTCGACACTTGAGACCCGCGTCTCTGAAGCGCCATGTTTGAACGTGACTTGCACCTTGGACAGGCTGGCGGCGACCACTGAGCCAGCTTGCCGCACTCATGCATCAAAACGAATGGAAGTTGAATGAATTTCCCCTTCTGACACCGAGGGCATGTAGCAGGCGGAAGGCGATCTGCTGTGTACTCGCGCGCGTGGCCGCAAGTCGTGTCCTGACACCAGAATACAAGTGGGAAGAGCTCAGAGGCGACCTCGTCCGGGTCCACGAATACGAACTGCGACACATCGTTAAGAAAGACGTCGGGGAGGCTCGGGCGCTGGTTCTGCTGCCCTGGTCCACTCGGCCATGACTGGGCATGTTCTCGAATCGCCTGCAAGAGCAGATCGCGGCTGATGTCATTTCGCTCCGTGCCCTGAATGCCTGTTACGCGAGCAACGGCGCCGTCACGATGATCAAAGACTTTGCCAGGCAGATACTGAAAAAGGACCTGCTGCTTACCGACCTCCACTGCCATCACCTCCCTCAGAGCGGCGGCCGTTTTGTCGGCCCCACGCCTGACCGGCGTAGTCAAGCCGGATCGATACGGGATCGTCGACTTCGCGCAAGCTCCTCATAGGAGGTGGCGCGAGTGCTTCGGAAAGCCATTGCACCGGACGCGCATTCGTCTCAATCTGGTCACGTACAAGCTGTCGTAGCCTTTGGGATAACCTCTGGCGAAACGATAGTCGAATAGGATCGTTCGCGCCATCAAGTCCATAGCTCGCACACACCGTGTTCTCCAGGCGCGAAAAGGTCACAGCTTCAGTTGAGAGCATCTGCTTTACGCGATCAACAAAGGACACGTCATTTCTCCTTGCTACAGGCAAGCTTGCGCCGTAGTCGTGATATAGAGTGGCGACGAGCGCCCCCGGGAGGGTCCGTTCAAGTGAGAACTTGGACCACCTATTGACCGGGACCGGCTCTACCAATCTGCCAAGAAACTCGTGATGCTTGGCGAAATAGTGATAGTGACTCTGTTCTCTTTCTCGTGAGGGGTTGAAGCACGTGAATACCACGCCGACATGAGCTCGACCAACCCGGCTTGACGCCTGAATGTACTCCGATGTCGATCTAGGCATGCCGAAGAAGAACATTACGTTCAACCGGTCAATGTCAACACCATGGCTGATCGTATACGTGGCGAGGACGGCTTCTGGGGGATCTGACGCCGCAGGAGCATTCTCCAACGTGCGCAGGATGTTGCTAACCTCGTCGGCTAGCGTGTTCCCGGTTAGCGCGGAAATTGCTGGAACTGGTAAGTTTGCGGCCGTTAGCCTGGGCGAGACGTAATCCTTCAAATCTCTTTCGAAAGCATCCAACTCTCTGTTCGCCAGAAAGTAAGTGGCCATTGCGTTGTAGAGCTTGGCCATCTGCGGCTCGCGCGACTTCGCATCTGTGGCGCAACGGAAGAAGTATTCGCCTAGCTCTATTAGCGCGCGCAGCAGCGTCTTGTTCCTCGGCATTACCCCCACGAAAACTCGTTGAGGATAAGGAAATGTCTGCGCGTAAAAGGACTCCCCGCGAACTGGGCCGTACCCAGGGAAAACTCTTGATCGGGAGCGACAGTAGAGGTGCTCCACTTGAACCTCGAACTTTTCGATTGTCGCTGACGAGGCAATGATCTTGATTGGCTGGCAAGATCCTGCTAGCCGGATCATCTCCTGGAAAATGGTTTCGTAGTGGCCGTCGTATGTCCCCAGCCCCTCTCGAAGAAGGTGCAATTCGTCTTGGACGAACAGGGAGGGCCCTGACAGGCCGGGCGGCAGCCCCCCCGTCACAAGTCTCTCCCGGCAGACATCATCTTGGCAGCACTTGCCATTATAGTAGCCATGCTTGGGGCACCTGCCATCCACTCTGCCAAGGATCATGCTGAACTTTCGAGCGACACCCAGTTGGGCCAACTTATCGATCGTGCCCACCATCACGCTTGGAAGGTATCGATAGATGTCGTTGTCCACCACATAGACCGGCAAAAGGCCATCAGGAAATGGGCACTCTGGATTCTGGCAGCGATGCAGAAGGGACACACGATCCCTGTCAAAGACAACCCTGATTGGCATGTTCCGGCTGCCGCTTGCATCACGGCACACCGGGCAATACGTGATCCTCTTAAAGCGTTGAATAAAGTCGTCGTCTGTTGCCTGCGCCCACGGCAGACCGGATCTAGACGTATTCTCGCCGGCTATTGAGTTAGGTGTTACTCCCTGGCCGACATAATATCCAACTGCGAAGTGATCCACGTTCTTCCCACTCAGCCTTACATCGGGATCTCCCCTCCGAACAAGGTCAGCACTGGCAATAATGTTCGTGAAACGCTGCAACTGCTGAACGGACAATAGGCGCAGAGGGAAGCGGGCCCAAGCCGTAACTCCCGCCGCCTTGCCTCTAAGCCGATCCCAAAAACACGAGAAGGTGACGCAGGCTAGGTATGCCTCGGTCTTACCGCCTCCTGTAGGAAAGTAGACTATGTCCACGATGTCGCGCTCGACCTCAGCCTCCGAGTCTCCTGTAAGCCCTCTGAGCTGGCAAACAAGAAACACGATCTGCATTAGCCGCCATTTCATACCGGGCGCATTTAGCTCGAAGGCCTTTTGAGTGAGTCGAAATGCATGTAGGACATCATCGCTGCCCTGTAAGAGCCTTAAACCATCCTCAAAGCGCGTGATTTCATCGATATAGGTTTTTCTGTCCTTATCAAATGCAGCTTCTTTGTTCGAATCCCACCACGGCATGGATCGGTAGTTCACGAGTGCGCTATCCCACTCGCGCAAGTAGTCTTTCATGCCCCCGAGAATGGTGGCCAACGTGGGGATCGGCTCCGTCACCAAATCACGAACCTTGGCTTCGGGCGTCGCGCGTGCACGATATCTGCCTTGTTCATACATGGGTGTGTGAGTGGTGGAGAGCACACCATTCTTAAACGTGGCGCCGCAGTTGCGACCCCGGCCAAACATGCGGGGGTCTTCCCGAAAATCTTTTGGTGCAGTAAGCAAGTAGAAGGGCCTCACCACATCGGGAGGCAGTTCCATTGCCAACTGCACTTCAAAGATGAAGGGCTCGTGGACCTCATCTCGATCTGAAATCTTTGTTTGATTGGCAAGATCGGTTATTAGCACGATATCATTGGTTGTCTCGGGCGAGACTCGTGCCTCGGCAATGACATTCAACTCCCAGGGGGTTTGCGGGACAAAAGTGAGACCCTGCCAAAAAGCAGAGTAGCTTGCCTCAGAGGCCATGTCAGTTTGGACGAGGCGGTCTGGCTTGTCTTGCTGTTGACGCCCCGTCCTCAGCGCGAGGGGATCGTTCAGAATTAGGGATCTTGCCCGATCCAGTTCGGAGTCAATTGCGCTTTGGAGTGAGGCTGCATCAATCTGAGCTGCCGAAGGACCCCTCGAGACCCGGATCGTACCAGACGCTGTGCAGAGAATCTTCCTAAAGCGAGGTTTGAGGCGTTCACGCGTCGGTCGGCGTGGCTGTGTCGGCGGAATGTTTGTGTCTGAGCTTGTATCCTCCTCAGTCGCTTCTTCTTCGGCTGCCCCAGACGGGTTCTGAAACTCGATCTGCTCCTTGTAGCTGGGGCGCACTCGGTAGTAAACAGACCAACTCGCAGTAGCTGCAATTTCCATGGATTGGCCGGCTGTATGTAGACCCACCTCGACCCCGATTGCAACCGGTGCGAGCTTCTCTGCGAGGTCTCGTAGCCAGCGCTGAGCTTCTTGTTCGAGTGGCTCTGGTCGAATGCTGCCAATAAAGTACAAATTGCGCGGCATCTCACCGATGCACTCGTCGGTAGCGCGTCCAGAGGCCTGGTCGGTGATGAAGCTTATGAGTCCGTTCGCGTACGCGATTTCTTCTCGGACTGATTGAGGGATCTCGTCATTGCTCATTCTTTTCTACTCACAAGCTGGCCAAGTACACTTGAAGGCATCCCACCCTCCAGCACCTGAACGGATTCCACTTCGAGCACCACAACGGCGTCGTAGAAGTCACGAAGAGATACCCCAAGAGAGGAGTCCACTTCGGCATTCATTGCCGCTCGTGCTCGAGCAGGATTGGTTATCCGCACTTCCAGCCAGTTGTTGATTTGTCTGGAAGTCGCTCGATGGACATTGGCGAGCTGGGTCCCGGCCCAAGCGATCGAAGTATATTGCTTGCTCGCGAACGGCATCTGCAAAAACGTGGCAACTCTCTTTATATCCATCCTGTCTTGGGGCAAGTGCCAGCCTAAAACCCATGCCCTAACAGTCTGTTCGGTAGTGATCCGGCTTCCATCGCGCTGGATTGCTGCGAGCAAGGACGTGAAAGTGCCTCCCCTGGCCCGCCAGACCGTGCGGTAGTGCGTCGCTATCTCCGAACGCCACCGATCCATGAGGTCCACGAATGTCGCAACTGTTGTTCCCGAATGGAGTCGATCGAGAATCAGAGAATACAAATCTTGCCGTCGCGCTCCATCGACCACAAGCATCTCATCTCCTGGTTCGAGATCTACTGCGTCGACCTCTTGGAACCTGCCGTTTCTTGCCGATTGAACCTGGCCCTCCTGGGAGAGTCGAATGCACCGGCCGTCGATGAAGTTCACTTGTACGACCCGGGTGACCCAGACGGCACCGTTCACAGCCTCTTCACTTCCGAACCCAGGCTCCACGTCGTCTTCTCTCAGCAGTGAGGTCCAGATATCTTTTGGCACCAAGGATTCTAGGTCAATGGCAGCTGTGCTCGTTTGGTCTAGATCGACCTCGATGGGCTCCTCAGCGAGCTTTATCCGCGGATACGCAGTATCCGGCGTAGGAGGCTCATCTTTGCCTGCCAGCTGCGCGAGGCAGCTTGTGAGCTCGGACAGTTGGACCGGCCAGATCCGCTGAACTTCTGTAACGACGTAGTGCAGCAGTGGGCGTTCGAACGGATAGTGTGCAACAGCGATTCTATCCGCCATAAGCAGCGCGCTGTTCCTTCCCAGCGACAGGGTTGATGGGATGCCTACGTGCAAGACTTCGCCAGGCATTCCTGGAGAGCGTCCGGCGACGCCGAGCCAGGGCAGTCTGCTGTCGTTCAAGTCGACGTAATACTCCGCAGCGGCGAACTCCTTGAACGCATCGGCAAGGGACTGCGAGGGAAAGGCGATTCCCGGGAAGCGGCCGTCGATGAACGACTCAACTGCGAACTGGGCCAATGGGGGGCACTGTGCCGGGAGTTTCGCAGCTGCGTCCTTCGCCCAGTACACGGCCGCGTGCATCGCCTCCGGCGCCTCAGGCCAGTGCATAAAGAACTGATCTAAGGATTGCCCGAGTGACGCAATCGACCTCATTCCCCATTGATCTCGGCACTTCGCCTCGTAGTAAGGGACCGGAACTGGAAGTCGTGTCATTGTGCGGATGTATCGGGCTACTAGCCGATACCCTGCAGCAGCAACGGCTGACCGCACGGTTGGCTTGGCTCTGATGAGTTCCAAATTCGCCCGACTCAGCGCTTGGACGGCACTTCCATCAATGATCGGAACTTGGATAGCCTCAAACTCGATATCGCGGTCTTCCAGCACCAGTTCTCGTAAAGACAACGGGTCATCGGCTGCATTGGGGGGTGGAAAAGCAGACCAGCGAAAGCGGAGCCAATCTATCGAGAACTCTGAAGCCGCAAACACCCAAGGATTGTTCGTCCATACACAGATCGCGCAATGAGTGGCGGTGGCGGCTTTGAGAAAGGCTCCGATCCACGAACCATCATCACAGTCGCACAGGTCGAGGAGCACAAGATCTGGTTGAAGGCTTGATAGGAGCTTGGCTGGCTCAGCCGGGCGGCAGGCGCAAACAACGTATGGTAGGTCGGCATCGGTTTGGACTGAACCTGCTTGTTTTGAGCGGCTGTCAACCTCGAGTGTTAATACATCGGATAGGTTCAGGCCGCCCACGACGGCCTTGCGCAGATACCGCTGCACCCCTGATCGGCCGCTGACACACAGAATCCGATTCTTGCCCTTGAGGGCCTTCGCTTCTAGGTACCAAGCGACAATCAAGCTGGGAAGCATGTAGGGTTCTTGGGCCGATGAAGCCGGCAACAGGACTAACACGTTCCTTCGCTGCTGGAACCCGGCTGCTAGGAGTCGCGAGGTCAAGTCGCCGACCGTTGCAGGCTTGGTGGAAGTCGACTCGAAAGTTAAACCTCCGTTCCAGAGCTTATCGTGTGCTGCACGGCTCAGCGATCGACGCGGAAGTTCACCGAAGCGGTCATACATCCAAGACCAGATGCCATAGGGTCCAAGGGACCGCGCCGTTGCCGCACGCTTCGCAGCTTCGACGTTCTGAAGCCCCTGCCTTGACTTCAGAAGCTCTTGGATCGACGGCATGTGCCCTCCTCGAGCGGTCTTCGCCTGGGAAAGGCTTCCAGATGAACCGCCTCCGTCAAGTAGCACGTGTCCGGCTTAGCGTATCGGCAAATACCTGCCAGCCATTGGATAGCGGACAGCCCGTTGGCCGCCCAAACGCTTCGGCCACTTTCTGGACCAGTGATATGGCTGCCTTTCACGTGAGGTTGCGGTTCCTTCGGCCCCGGCTTTCCCAGATCTCCCCCATATAGGAAAGCCAAGCCAGTGTGGGTCCCATTGTAACATCATTGGAGAACCTGAGCTTGGTCTGAGAGTCTGGTGTCAGGGTTCAGAACACACGTGGCTGACCACCCAGGATACGGTGGACGGGCTACGGAGGGGATGTGATGAGCCAGTGGGCAAGCGCAAGCTCGTTTTTAGGGTCGTAAGCAATTCGGAAGGGAAGTTGAAAAACTCGTGAGACGTTTACGTTCGACGGCACTTTGCCGTCCTCCATCTCAACGATGGCCACCGCTTGGGCAGCGATAATGAAGCACATGCTTCTTGTCTTCTCCAAATAGCCGTTCATTTGGTCTTCCGTCATCGACTGGATGATGCGCTCACCAATCTCGCCTACGGCCTCCTCCACAGCTTGCTTTGCCATTTCCGCCTGCTTGAACGTGCGGTAGCCATGTTCCACCTCCGGCATCAGCAGATCCTGATCCACACACTGCCGCACATCGAAGGCGACGAGACCAGTCGGACACTCGCTCTCGCTAACTTGTCTCGCGCCTTCCATAAGGCGATCGTTCATGGTGACATCGCTCTTGCAGGAGATCACCTTACAGGCAATTCCCTGGATTGGGTGACCTTCAACGCGCACGTCCGGATTCTTCTGGGTGGAGTCCTTTGCTCCAGCCACAGACGCCGTTAACCCACTGTTGAGGGTGATCCCCGAGGCTACATAGAACTCAAACAGGAGTCGCGTATGATTCTTGCCTGTCTCGTCTAGACTCTCATAATCATTGAGCGGCGAGGCCAAGGAGACTCCAGCATCAATAAAGTGCCGCAGCGATCCTTCGAACTCGTTAAGGCGGCCAGCGCTTGCCAAAGCGACGATGCGTTTGAAGACCTCGATCGCGCCAGCTTGTCGCCGCAGGTCTGCCCTGAAGGTCGGATTGGGCAGCAGTTCGCCATACGTACCTCCATCCTCGAACAGCTGGTTGTGCCGCTCGAGCAGCTGAAGGTCGGCGCGTATTGGGCTGGTCGCAGGGATGGTGATGCCTGATTGCTCTATTCGCCTGAGCGTCTCCTGGCCCATCTGAACGGCATCTCTGGTTGACGTCAAGTTCATATTCGCCTGCCTTGCGCACCTTGGTCATTATGAGCGTTTATGGCAAAACCCAGCACGCCTGTGAAAGCGCAGTTCTGCTGTCGATCGTGGGCATTGAACTCCGCCTTGCCAGACTCCGGCTCAGGGCTACCCGCAAACGGGGCCCTCTCGTAAGATCCTCGTTTGGAGAATGCGACAGCCCATTTCCCTCGACGTGTTTCTCCTTGAAGCCGGCAACCTTCGCCGCCAGGAATTGGCACACTGATAACGACCCTACGCGGACATTGCGGGCCAGCATGTTGCTGCGTGTCCTCTTCGTGCTCCGTTCCGGACGCGATCAGCTCAGGCGCGTCCTCGCTGAGGTTGACGCGACGCGACGCGCAAAACCCATCAAATTGAGTTAAACTGCGGCAAGCTCATGCTTGCCGAGATTGATGCACTGAAGAAACTCAGGGACGACGGAATCCTCCCATCGGAAGTTTTTGCTTTCTTGGCGTCTGGGGCGGGAAATACCGTTCCGAAGTCCAGACTGGACGATGCGAACGCCCACGACGTTCTGATCTTTCTAATAGACTGCTCTCCTTCAATCGCCCAGCGCAACCTCATAGACGGCGTGATTGAAGGGCAAAATGCTGCCCTCGACACGATCTCAGGCGCCGACGCTAAGCGCAGCATCATCTTCGGTCAATTTCTGTTCGACGAGAGCTACCGCGAGTTGCAGCCGCTCATCAACATGCGCACCCCCATGACGCAGCAATTGGAACCAGACGTGGTCAGGCTCACCAGGAGCAACTACGCGATTGGAAACGGGACCGCCATCCGTGATGCAGTGTTGCGCGCCCTGGCCGCATTTAGCCCTTATGCCGAAAGGGAAGAAGAACTCGAAAAGCAATTCTACTACCGAATCTTGGTCATAACTGACGGAGAAGACGTTAGCAGCAAGGTCAGTCCCGCTGACTGCAAGAAGGTCTTGGATGTCGTCCGAAGCATTCAACCGCCCCTTCTCAGCAAAATTCTTTTGCTTGGCATCGGACCCTTCGACTTCAAGACGGCTGCCATCGAAATGGGGATCGGCGCGGGCGACGTGTTTACGTGCAATGATGATCCGAAGGCAATTCGGGCCGCCATTGATATGGCCTCTAAGAAAGTCATTGGCTAGGACACCATGAATCGTGTCTATACATCATCTGGGGAAGCGTATGACATCGCTGATGCAAATCTCATTGGCCGCGGCCAATCAGCGACCGTCTACAAGATTTCCCCGACGACCGCTGCAAAGATATACAGAGATGGCGAGCTTACAGATGAACTGAAAAGCAAACTCTCCATTCTCGTCTACCGTGCCCAGGAGCTTAAGCAGGATACGCGGATATCATCGGTTGTGTTGCCTGATCAATTCCTTCTCGATTCTCCCGGCGGGAAGGTGGTCGGGATCCTGATGAGCCTACTTCCAGATGCGAGTCCAATACATCATTTCAAGTGGCGCTCACACGTCACTGATGAGCAAAGTTTCGACGGCGCGGTTGCAGACCTGTTGTTTGACATTTGTGGGGGGATTGCTGCTCTTCACGAACGGCGCATCTATGTTTCGGACTTGAAATCGGACAACATATTGGTCTCGAAGGGCCGAGCCTACATAGTTGACTTTGACAGTTGCTCCCTCGCTCCGGATCACCTCGGTGAGAATTACACTGACGGCTATCTTGATCCCCGCCTGCGAGAGGACGACCCACAAAGCACCGGCCCTTTCGAGTTCGATGCAGAGGCAGATTGGTGGGCAATAGCTGTCATCGCCTTCGAACTCTTCACGGGCGTTTTGCCATGGGACGGCCGGGACCCTGAGACGGCGAGGGGTTCGAGTCTTGAAGAAACGTATGCTCTTCGATCATTCAACTATAGGGCAACCTATTTGTTTCAGGACATAAGATTTCCGACTGAGTCGGCACGGCCGGCGAATTGGACACAACTGCGGCCCAACCTCTTTCAGTTTTTCACTCGGGTTTTCTCTAACGACCCAACCGCAAGGGTTCCTATCAGTGATGTTCTCGTCAAAGAGGGATTCCGACAACTGGCCACCAGAGACCATAGTGCCGTATACGATCCTTTCCGCTTGGCGGGTCTTCGTAGCGTGGAGGTGCTCCTCCGCGAAAAGGATGCTAACCGTAAGGCTCGTAAGCAGCGGGTCCAGGCGAGGAGAAAGGAGTTGCGAGACAACTTCGTGAACGACCTCGTCGGTGCCCCAACCCGGGCCAGAGCAGGTAGGCCAAGGTGAGACGTCCCGCGCCGGCCCCTATACCACCAAATTGGAGAGTTGGAACGGTCTTGCTGGAGGGGTCAGGACATGTCCGCGAATCCAAAGGCTTGCAGGACGCTCTTTCAGTCCAGTTAGTGGACCGGTCTTCTGGCTCGTCCTCTTGTAGCACCGGTGCTCTCAACTACACTGAACTGACCAATGGTGTTGTTGCCGTGGTGTGCGATGGGACAAGCCAGGCCGAATACGATGGCATCACACTCCAGACGCGGAACCAAGTTGGCGCCGTTTTGTTTGCGGATCTGATCGCCCGAAAGCTCGCGTCGGAACTCGCGAACGACCACACGACTTCCGGGAATTTGCAGTCATGCCTTAGTGGACTCCTTCCGCAGATTGAAAGGCAGCTGCGCAATTTGGTCCGCTCCGTAGCTGGCCGGTCGGGTCGGCGACCCGCAGTGTCCGATTCTGAGTTTCGAACCTTTGTGGGAACGCACTTCTTCACAACGATACTGGGACTGGTCGTCCGGCGCGATGAATGGGCGTTCTTTGGTCTTGGCGACGGGTTCTACCTGGTTGACGAACGCATTTCCGCCCAGAATGATCGCTTTGTGATCGGGCAAGCGTGGGTGTGCCGCAAACGGGAAAAACCGTGCTTACGGATACATGAGGCAGGTCAACTCGGAACAATCGGCAAGTTCTGTATTGCCACCGACGGGATCGCCACTGTCATGCATGAAAGCAGGGTGAGCGACTTTTACCGCTTTTACAACGATGAGCGAACGTGTCAGCGCAACTCGTACGGGGAGGACACCACCATTGTTCCCTTTCGAACTTGCCTACGACAGCCCCCATTTGAGGACGATGTCGCTCTAATCATGCTCAAAAGGGAGGCACCGGGAAGATGAATCTGGCAACTGTCATGCCGGGCGACGTCACCCCTTCGAACTTCCCGGGGGAGGCTCTCTTCGATGCGGTCACTCTGGCCAGCTCGAACGCTATTCGAACGGCGCTTTCGATTCCCCGAACCGGCCTCATCAAGACTGCGTTGCCGCGGTTCGCGACGCGAGCAAACCCCAGCGTCGATAACTACATGGCCGACCTGCTCTTGCGGAGTTGCTATCCATCGACCGACTACATTCCCGAATATAGTGAGCACGTGATACGGTTGGGTGTGGGGGGGGCCGCCTTAGCCGAGGTTAACCCCGGCCTCGTAGGCGCTGTTCTGATCGGAGTTGGACGGGAGGCGCCCCTAACTTCCGTTGCAGCAGTCTATGACGAGCACAATCCTGATGGCTCCAGGGCCGCCCGAGCTGCCTGCGAGGTAGTGCACAAGCGACACATCGAACCCGCGGGACTGGAGCTTCCGCCCGGTTACGTAAGTGTCCTCGAGGAAATCTGCCGAATCGACTCAGAAGGCAACCGGGCAAACATCGCTTCAGCACACTTAAACTCCGTCACGAAGGCCCTTCACGTAAGTCGACTCCGACTTCCTGGGCAGTCGTCCGAGCGCATTTACCCTGTTTGGAAACGAGCAATTGTTGAAGCCTGCCTAACAGCCGCAATTCTAGCTAAGGACGAAGTGGCGTCGATCGACGAAGGTGAGCTTCAACGACGTGCGCTTCGCTTCTGGGGTGCTGCCTATAGACCAAGAATGCTTAAGGGAATCGTCAGCAGGTATTGGGGCTTTCGCGATCCGGAGTTCGTCAAGGAGATGCGTAATCAACTACTCCGGGTGGACAGTTCCGCTCGGAGCGTGAACCTGACCATGGCAAACCTTGTGGTCGCGATGGAGTGCGCTTGGCCGCAAGAAACGGCTCATTTTCTGCTCACGCTACTGATGGAGGGACCGGTTCAGGCGCAGATGACTTTCCACCGTGTAGAGGAACTCGCGGAACGAGCGTGGAACTCACGGCGAAAAGCTGTTCCAAGCGAGCGAATCAACATGTATCCGATCGAGTCCAGGGATGGAGGTGATGTCTACCATTGGGTCACGATTTATGAAATGGCACCTTCAGACTCCATTCCGCATAGAGGGATTCAGCACGCCCTTGGTCGAAATCAGGTCAAGGGCATCTTGGTCGTGAAGAACCCGCAGGCTCAGACTATGGCCATCTTTGCATCGGGCCAGCAGAAGAACAAACTCGAACCCTTGATTTGGGACAGCTTCGTCGAAACACTGCTAAATCGGGAACCCGATAGGTGGTATCGGCCGATCAACAGCAAGGGCCCGGCTCCATTTGTCTTGAATGGCACGGAGTCCCTCCTTCAAGAGCCGAGCAGACTTTCGAATGGAAATCTGATTGGCATCTTCAAGGCTACAGTTCGAGACCACATTCGACGCGCAGGAAGGCGTTGAGCGGCTTAGATCGGAACTGGAACGTCTTCTGGCACACATGGAGCGCCAATTCGCTCCTCATCAGCCAGCCCCAATGACTCAAGACGAAGGGCGCGGCTCTCCTTCACTCTGAGCAACAGCGTCCGAACTTCCCTGGCGTTGCCAAAGGAAGTCGGCTCATGGACCCTCCGCGCTCGCAAGTATTCTAGGCTCTTATCTCTCGCTTCACGGGAAAGGGCCAACCCGCTCTTGTTGGCTAGATTATCCAGGATTTCACCTAATTCTTCATCCGAGTAATCAGAGAATGTGAGCGTCCGATGGAAGCGGCTTGACAGCCCCGGATTGGATTGCAGGAAATCCTTCATCCGGTCCGGATAACCGGCGACCACAACTACGAGACGATCTCGATCGTTTTCCATTCGTTCATTCAAGGTGTCGAGCACTTCAAGCGCAAACTGATCAGGCTCCCCTTTCGGTGTTAGAGCGTACGCCTCGTCGATGAAGAGCACCCCATCTAACGCGGCGTCTATGACGGCGTTCGTTTTGATTGCGCTCTGCCCGAGATACCCCGCAACCAACTTGGAGCGATTCGCTTCAACAACGTGGCCACGTTTCAGTAAACCTAAGGCTGCCAAGATTCCCCCAAGATGCTTCGCAACGGTCGTTTTGCCCGTTCCGGGATTCCCTTCAAAAACCAAATGCAGGTTTCCGGACGATGGTGCCCGGCCCTCAAGCACGTCCTGTCGAACGGAGGCGGCAAGGGCGTGAACCTGCTGCTTCACCGAGTTAAGCCCGACCATGTCGTTCAGTTCACGAAGAATCGAATCTACAGCCTTATCCGGGGAACGACCAAGGTCCCGCTCGGTTAGCGCGCTCTCCAATTCGTCGGCAGGGATATCTTCGACCGATACTTCGCAATTCACATCCTCTGAGCCGGATAGGCGCGCAAGGTAGTTCTCTTCCAGACTTTCAACAAGGGTGCGGATGCGGCCAGCATTGCCAGTATCGGACGTGTGCGTTCTTTGAATGTAGCGGCACAAGTCATGAACCAGTTCATCGACGTCGCGCGACCATTCCAGGCCCTTCGCCCTCATTGCGCCGACAAAAATCTCGTAGAACTCCGCATCGGAGTAGTCATCAAAATGAAAGCGGTTCCTTTTTGGAAACCGTCTGTTGAGTCCGGGGTCGACCTTCAAAAATTCTTCAATACCAACCTGGGGGCCGGCAAGAATCACAACCAAACGGTCTCGATAATTTTCCAGTGCGCGAAGCAAACTAGTAACGGCTTCCTTCTTGTATGTGCCCGTGCCCCCTTCCTCCGGCAGCAAGAGATGTGCCTCGTCAATAAACAGAACACCGTCCAAGGCCCGCAACACCACGTCTTGCACCATGTGAGATGTACCGCCGACGTATTGGCTCACAAGATCCGATACGCTAACTTCAACGGTATGCCCCCGGTGGAGACGGCCGGCGTCGCGAAACAATTCTCCGACTAACCTGGCAACCGTCGTCTTGCCCGTGCCGGGATTTCCGGTGAACACCATATGAGCGGATGAGGCAACCTTCGCTTGGCGAGCGAGGGATGCTCGCATTATGTCAAACCACCGAAGCAACTTCGTTTTTAGGTTGCTAAGGCCTGTCAGGCTGTTCAAACGCTCAAGTGCGGATTTGTCCGAGGTGTCGAACTCCTTGGTCACCCATGCACTCACGGTCCTCTGATCAAGTCGAGCGCCCTGTCGGAATCTTGCCATCCAAGAATGGAGGGGTGCGTCCTCGGCTTCGAGAGCTCGAAGAAGAGATATTGATCGCTGCCAGTCCACTTCAAAGTTGAAGCGCAACCTTGCATAGTGAGCCCCACGCCACAGTTCGTCGAAGCTTGGGCCCCCGACACGACGCAGGTGCTGCGATTTCTCGGACTGAATGAACATTCGGGAGAGCTTCGGTATCTGCCACTCATTGCACCGTTGCACAAGGGATTGCACAGTAGCCACCGACTCAAACAAGTACAGTGCAAGATTTGCATTGCTTGAAGGGAGTTGATCCCACGAGACAGTCGCAGCCAAATGCTGCTTGAATTCACCGGCCGTGAAGAACTCCTCAGCCTGAGTTATTACCAGGGCGCGGCAAACGTCCTCCCGGTGCATGAACGACTCCATCAACTCGATCACCCGAGCAGGCGTCATTTTTGAACCAATGGCGGGAGCTGAGGATGGAACGTCCTGAGATGTACCAAGCGGCCCTCGCGTCAGCGACCCGGATGCAGGCGCAGCCGCGGTGTGGGGTGCCAGCATGGACCTTTTCGACTCCTCATCCAAAAAGAAGAGTTGTCGCTTCGCCGACCACAACATTATGCGCTCATAACCAAGGACCCGAAGGCGCTCGTACACTGCCTGGGTGACGTTCAATTCGCGGAAATCTTCCGACAGATACCTGTCTGCCGCCCCCGGCCCGAATAAGCCGACGCTACGCTCTCCTGCTACTGGTAAAGCAATCGCTAGTCTCTCCATACGTGACTCACGCTGAGACGGACTGGACGTCGGAGACTTGAATATTCGCGGGTTCTCTGAACGCGGCATTGGGTTGAGACGCTCGTTCTTGCAGCGGCCCGACTTGAACCCCCTTCGTCCCAAGAGCTTCCATAAAGAACGTTCGCATTTCCAGCGAGCGAGCGGTCCGCAAACTGTCTTCACCAGGCGATCCCTCGAAACTGTGGAGTTCAGCCCGAGTGCCAGATTCATCGGAAATCACTAAGATCACTAGTTCGTTGTCGTCTACATCAGCCAACTTGACGACATACGCTTCGCGAAGGTCTTGGGCCACATAACGGCTCTCGACGACCCGAAACGCCTGATTCGCGTACCAGGCAACCATCTTCTCTGCCATGTCATATCTCGCTTGAGAGCGAACCACGTCACGGTGCGATCGATCTACGACATTTTCTAAGTCAGCTTGGAGCGCCGGCAACACATCGCTAAGAATTTCCTCGAGTCTCGCCAGAGACAACTCTGCCGGCGTCCCATCGAGTTCCGCGAGGATGTGCTCAGAACGCGCATTCAATTGATCGAAGCGGCCGCGAGACCAATAGGCAAGATCGACTTCATAGGAGCCGCCGGCAGGCAAAGGGAGGGAAAGAGTCGAGCTAACCGAGAGAGTATCCCGGAGTTGCTTAGCGCGGAGCAGCGCAGTTGAGTTAAGAAGATTCCAGTGGGCCTGCGATTCCGCAATCTGTGCAGAGGCTCGGGTCAAGGCTCTTAGAGCCGATTGGCAATGCCCGAAAGCTGCCTGAGCCAAGCCGCGATTGAGGGCCGAGGAGGCATCTTCGAGAACCTCGTCAATGCGGTCCAACTCGCCCGGAACAAATGCGCCGTGCTGTGTCTCGTTCTTGAGAAATTGCAGGACTTTCCCGGCATCAGTGAGTAGGGCATGGGCCGCATCATGATCAGCCAAGAACTTCGACTCAATCGAATTGAGCCGCGCATCTAGGGCTGACGCTTGGGCTTCTCGCTCCCTTCTCTCCCGTTCCAGCGCCAACGCCGACTCCGCTCTGTATGCTTCTACTTTGGAGTCCACATCGGCAATGAGGGATCTAAGGAGATCACTTTGGCGCGCCAAACTGCACCTCATCTCTGAAGCAAGATCCGCCACCTCAGAACTAAGATCCCCAATCACCTGATCAAGCCGGTCCTGCCGTCTTCGCACGTCCTGAATCATCCGTTCAGCATCTCGGATGCTTTGTTGACGCGAAGCAGCCAACAGTTGAGGAAGGTCCGAGCGAATCTGACTGAGTCGACTCCGATCCTTCAAAAGGCGTTCATATTCGTTCGTGTCCAGGGAGATGGTCTTTCGTCCGCTCACTTCTTCGCTCCAGGTTAGACATGAGGCAATCCGGGTTGCCTCAGCAGATTATCAACCGCCATCAACTTTCCGTGGTCCGGAATCCCCACCATCAAAGCCTCTCTAGCCTGAAAGCGAACCTCCAAGCTCCGAGGGCCTAACACAAGTTCCTCTCGGTGCGACTTCAGAGCATCGCTCAGAAAATGGACGCGTTGGTTCGAACTGCCACGCAAGCCTACACCATCATTCAAGGCATGGACATATTGGCCGTCGATGAGGACATCAATCGAATCCAGGAATTCCTTGACCCCTTGTGAAGGCGGAGCGTCAACCAAGCGCTCGATTTTGAATCCCGTGAAGCAAATGATATTCAAAGACCGGCGGCTTTGCACGATACGAACAGTTTCCAACAGAGCCTCCGCTTGAAGCATCGGCTCCCCACCGCTGAGCGTCACGCCAGTCACGGAATCGTTTTTCGTGAGCAGTGCCGCGGCTTCCTCGGGAGACAACGAAGTAGCGGCATCCATTGGAATCCATTCGGGAGCAATGCAGTTTGGGCAATTGAATGGACACCCCTGAACCCACAAAACCGACCTCAAACCTGGTCCAAGACAGACTGTCGCCTCGCACCACGCTGCAACATTGAGTAGCCGCATCGTTCAGGTCGCAACTCCGAGTTCAGGCAGCTTTTTCGAAGCTTCCACCATCTCCAACGCTTCTTTGATCGCACGGTCAGTGTCTCCCAATGCTGCAATTATCGTCTCCACCGACTCAGCAATGCTCTTTGGGCCGATTGCTGCGGCTATCTTTGCGTTCGCTTCGGCGTGAAGCTTCGCTTCAGGGAGAATTTCGTTGTATCGCAGGGCGGCGTCCTCCAATTTTTGACGGTTTGTGGCCAAATCTTCTAAAACCGAAGATAGTCGCCGGGAGTTCACTTCGACATTGACCATCAACTCCTTGAGACGGTCGGACAATACCGCCTCAAGCTCTGAAACAGTGGCGCCAACTTTAGCACAGATAACACGCGCTTGATTCTCTACCTCACCGACACCGGACTCGTGAAGGGCAGCTTTCAACTCGTCAACCCTTGCGAGCAACGTCGAATGCTCACCTTCTAGGTCTTGAAGCTGGTCCAGGTCTCGTGCCCTGATTCTCAAATAGCAAAGTTCCGTTTGGAGCGCATCGAACAGCGCTACTTTCTCCTGGAGTTCAGTTAGCTCAGCTGAAGTGGGTCCAGCCGCAAGAGCGCTTTCGATCGCCTCGATCTCGTGTTGCAACCGGCCCGCCGCAAATGGAGAAAAAACGGATCCGCTCCCGGAGACCAATATTGAGCGCGCAAAAACGGCCGCCTGCTCCAGACTCTCCGTCAGCCTTAGCACGTACGCAGCCGTATCACCTTTCCGCTCCTGAGCAGACGACACTAAGCGGTCAGGTGTCCACGCTGACTTCAGATCCAGAATCGCCTGTTCAAACGAAGCAACGGACTCAGCCAAGATTTCGGGCGAACTCGGCTTCAATCAAGACCCCCGTCTGAATTCAACTTCTCCCGGTTCCCTTGCACTTCGGGCAGGTTATCTCCACCTTCTTCCCCGGATTATCTGCACTGTCAACTTTGACTTTTCCACTACCATTGCATGCTGAGCACTGCGCCATGAGACAAATCTAGCACGTCTGGTCCTTTTGTTGCCTGATCTGGCGAGGCTTCCCTTCATACGCCATGAACCTCGAACGGGCAATTGATCCTCCGGAGGAGTTCATGGTCACGTCGAGCTTCCTGGCCCGCTTCCGGGAGGGCCGACAACCAAACAATCTCGAACAATTCTTCGCGGGTCCACTACTCGTACGTCTTCTCCTCGGATTCCTAGATTCGAGCCGGAGCCTCGCATATCGAGAGCTCAGAGAGTTCTAATAGCCTGAACTATCCTCCACCAATCACCAGAATCTCACTGGTTCGGGCTGAGGTCGGTAACTCGGCTGTCGATTCGAGATCACCAGGGCAAGATTACGGTCACGCGGATCATCCCAGGGACATTTCGTACCCGCTCCACCCCCATAGAAGCCCGACAGGCGAGAGCTCACAGGATGAGCGAAAGTGCGGTTGGCCTTACTGCGTCGCTGTCGCGATAAAGTCCGACTCATTCAGGCTCTTCGGGTTTCTCCAGTGGACGCTGCCGTCGTGGCTCAATGGGTTGAATCCTCCAGCATGACGAGTTGGATAGTGCGAATGAGCCGTGTCCGCCTCCGGAGGAAACGGGTTCCATGGCGGGCCTGTGAATCCCGACCTTGTGTCTGCGCAACCGGGTGTCCGACGATGATCCCAGACCTGCAAGACCGTCGGGTTGGCGACTTCGCTGGAGCTACGCCCCATCGGGCCGTCTGTGATATAGCTCATGGCATACCCAACTTGCCAAATACCGTCTCCTGGATCCTTGAATATCTGCAGGTTTTTGACATATGGCTGCAAGAACCCTCCCTTCCAATTGGGGTAGGGGCCAGGCGAATCAGGGGCGACCGAATTATCGTATGGGGCCCACCAAATCTCCTGTGATCCCGTCCACTGGACCGGATTTGTCAGGTAAGTGCACAGTTCGTTTCCTGGCAGGTCTGGACAAAACCGATATCGCGGGTTGACATCGTCGTAATCAACACGATAGATGGCTATGGCATATCCTATTTGCTTAAGGTTGGAGATGCATACAGCCGATTTTGCAGCCGACTTTGCCTGTGTGAAAACGGGGAACAATATCGCCGCCAATATCGCAATAATTGCTATGACGACCAACAATTCGATGAGAGTAAATGCGTTACGATTCTGTTTGGTCATAGTGACAACCCCGATCCTATTGGCTTCCATTCCTGTACCGAAGACGCTAATGGACTAAGCGCAATTCGATGGCCACAATTCTAGCAGGCTCCGTGCGAACGAAGCTACCCCGGCGGCACCTTTGGTCTCAAGTCCCAGTAGCGTGATCGCGATGGCGAAGGGCCTGCCTCTGAAGAAGACCAGCCGTCGGCGTCTGATAAATTAATGGGTCACCCGACCTACAGTTCACCCTTGGTTCGGTTGCAAGAGGCGCAAAGCGAGCTCCGAGCCTCGCACCGTCCGTAGTTCGATAGTGTTGTGGGATTCGATGGAAAGTATAGGTTGCGGATGCACGCTGCAGGCGCGTTGATAAACCACGGCGGATGCCAGCTAACCGAGGCGGTAGTCTTCGTCGCTGACTTTCTCAAGCCAATCGACAACCTTGCCGTCGAGTGTCTCCCCCACTGCGATGTGGGTCAAAGTTGTTGTCGGTAGAGACCCTCGATCCGTTTCTCCAGCGTCGCCGCGTTCAGCCGGTCGTCCTTTGTACTCGCGGTAGAACTTGCCCCAGGCCAGGCCATTCATCTCCTTCCGCCAGGTCGGAAACACCCGCCGCACCCACGCGACGACGGCTTGAAAGTGTTGCCGAAGCTGGTCGGCTCGTACAGAATGTACACTGATCGCCCGTTAGTGTGCCCCTCCCGCAGGAGAGCGTCGTTGGCCGCAGACCGAGTTTGAATTTGCCTGGGCGCGGGAGTTGAATCGGCTCGCAAAGTAGTTAGCGGAGGGGCCGACGACCAGACAACCTTGCAACAAGGTCGGCGGCGTGGCGAAGCGCTGGGCCATAATCACTCAGCCACTCCCCTGGAGAGCCAGGGTCAACCGTGAGCCAAGCAGTATCCCGACCACGCTGTCCTCCGTGTTGGGTCGTGAGGCCACCTTCTCCCCATTGCGCCATGATGACTGCCTTAGGAAGCACCCAACAGTGGGCATCGAAGGGACTGATGCCAAGGCAGATCGCAAAGCTGTAGTTCTGATCCCTCAATTGCTGGAACTTGTAGGACCCGGACTTCCAGAGCGTTGAGCATTTGATCTCCGCCCGAGCCCCGTTTACGAGTCTATCCGCATCACCATCAGGAGACCGTGTTACGTCAAAACCCTTTGTCGCGAGCCAACCAGATACCAGCTTCTCGCCAATTGCTCCAATCTGGCGGGAAGGCCGGGTCTTGATCCATGCAAACGGGCTACCAGACCATACCGTATCCTCGGTCGCATAGTCTTTCTGCAACATCTGCGAGCACTGTGCGAGAATCCTAACGTCAGGGTCAGCGATTTCTTTCATGATCCTCAGCCCTGACTGGCCGACATGCTGAAGAGGTCATCCGGCTCTTCATTCAATGATGGTTTCCACCCGAGGAATCGTGGATTGGCATAAGCAAGTCTACGAGCCATAACAGCGAGCGCCTCCTTACTGTTGTCCACCAGGACGGCATTTCTTCCCAGATTGACGGCTGAAGCGCCGGTCGTACCAGATCCTGCAAAGAAGTCGAGGACATGATCTCCAGGATTGGAATGCACGCGAATGATCCGATCCAGGATTCCAAGGGGCTTCTGTGTCGGATAGCCTGTCTTCTCGCGCCCGTTCGTAGGCACAATGGTGTGCCACCAGGTGTCGGTAGGCGTCTTCCCCCGAGCAGCTTTCTCGGCTCCGACTAACCCCGGCGCCATGTATGGGATACGATCAATCTCGTCATATCGAAAAGTGTAGTTGGCCGGATCCTTTACGTACCAGAGGATATTGTCATGCTTGGGGGACCAGCGGTTCGTGGCTCTTGCACCGTAGTCGTATGCCCAGATGATCTCGTTTAGGAATCCATCCCGCCCAAAAACTCCATCCAACAACACCTTCGCGTAATGCACTTCCCGATAGTCCAAGTGGAGGAACAGAGATCCCGTGGGTTTCAATAGGCGATGGGCTTGTTCGAGGCGAGGTTCGAGGAATGCGAGGTAGTCGTTGAAAGAGTCCCCAAACGACTTGGCGCCCAGTCGCACAGTTCGGTATTTGCGCCCCTGAAACCCTGTCCTGTCTCCATTCTCGTCGGCAATTGTACGGATCTGAGTCCTACTCTGAACTTTGCCCGTGTTGAAAGGCGGGTCAATGTAAATCAGGTCGAACGAAGCCGGCGGGAACTGCGTGATCACGTCGAGGCATTCGCCAAAGTGGATATCAAGCATGGTGCTGGCTCCGGATTGCGAAGTCCGTGTTAAGATACCATTCGCTGCATAGGAGGCAGCCCCTAACTAGGTTAGGATGCTATTCTCTGCCTGCAACGGAGCGACCGGAGTCGTCGAGTCGAACCAGGCTTCCGTCGTCCCGCCGCGCCCCGCCATCGCCCAATACATCGTGTTCAGCGAGAAGCCCTTGCGCACGGTGTGGATAACCTCGTTGCGCTGCTTGTCCTTGTAGATGAACTCGCGCTGGAACGTGGGGCGGATGTTCAGCCGGCCGCCGTAGCCGCGCACGCCTCGTCGCCCTTGTCCAGGTAGTCCTCGACGTGGTCGGACACCTTCACGCTGAGTAGTTCGATCTTCATCTAGATTCTGGGCACGCAACCTTAGGTTCAGTGCCGCTCGTACGTATAATATCTGTATGGACAGCGAACTGACCATCGTGTTCGAACCTGCGGAGGAAGGCGGCTTTACCGCATTCATTCCGGAGGTGCCTGGCGCTGTCTCAGAGGGCGAAACCTTAGAGGAAGCGCGCGATATGGTGCTCGACGCGCTCCACGAACTCACGCTCTACCGTCGCGAAGCGGCCCTTAAGGCCAAGTCCTCTCGGTCAGTCATCGAGCGGGTTGCCCCAGCGTTCTAACCAAGGCTCGGTGGCTTTTCGATACCCAGGTCTGAGCAAATCCGCCTTGCTGTGTTGCGCTTGAGTTCGTGATGCCGTGGCACGGCGGCCGTTGATCCGTTTGCAGGATTCAGCCAGATTGCATGGCGTGCACCTTCGCGCTCCAACCGGCAGCCCGCGCTTCGGAGATGGCGCTCAAGCTCACTCCGCTTCATCGTCCTCGTCTGCTCCGCTCGCGAATTCGATTGCAGGGGTTACCACCCGCTTGAGCCATGCTAGGGTGCGCTTGGCGTCGGCGGCGTCCATAGTCTCCGGCAAGACGATGAACGTGCTCGAGCCGGGCATCGGAAGTTTCAGCAAGCCGCGAGGCACCTTCTCCGAGGCACCCCCTCCGGCGCCGGAGCCGGTACCGTCCCCGAATCCCGCTCCGGAACCGTTCCCAGCGCCAGAACCAGTGCCGTCCCCGAACCCCGCGCCGCTGCCGTCACCTGAATATTCGCCCTCCCTCGGTTCTACGTTTGGGTGGCCAAACTGCTTGGCATACTCCAAGCTCTCGCGCAGGTCCGCGATGAACGGCCTGACTGCTGCGTGTTGCATTCTGAACTCACGCTCAAGGCGCGCGGCAAGCGTGTCGTCGCTCGGCAACTCCCAGGCTGGGAATGCGGTCAGCAAGTCGCCATGCACCTGCGGCGAGTTGAGCGCCTCCCAAACAGCGCCCGCCTTCTCTGTGTCGTTGAGCGGCACAAAAATGCGCTTCGCCAGTTCGGTGAGCTTAACCCGAAGGTTGTCTCCTGAGCCCAGGTACTCGACGAGGCCATACTTTCGCAAGGCGCTAAGCGCGGGCCGGGAGCCGCCGTTCAATCCCGCGTAACCCATGTGTTTCACGGTTGACAGCGCCGGCGCCTCCGCCCATCGATCCTTCTCATAGATACGCCTGGCGAACTCGACGGCCTTCTTCAAGCTGATCGCCGGATAATCCCGGCTCTTCTGCCTCTTTGAGGTCTCCACAGTCATGCAGATGATCATACCACATGAATCGTCTCTTCAGCCGACAAACACGTCACAATATATCGCTATTGCGCTAATGAGTCGAAGTAGCAGCATCCGTTGTTCCCCTGTGCGTGATCACCGTCAGCGTCGACGACCAGTCCGTCGTCACCCCTTCGTTGTCCACATAGGCGGCCTCGTTAACGGCGTTCGTCGGGCGGGCCGCTCGTGACGGGTGCACGTTTGTCCACGCCATGGTTCACTCGTCTTACCTGTTTCAGAACTCCATCTCCCCGATGAACGCCGGGGGCTTGCCCCCGGTTTTCGAGGGCATCGATGATCCCGGAGGGATCGGAGAAGGTAGCCCCGTGGTCGAAGACCCGGGGATCGCTGAGTTTCGGAATTGGCACCCTGATAGGGGTGCCAGAGAATTACTCGAAGAACCGGTCGTCGTACTCGATCTCGTGCTCCGCCATGATCGCCCTCAACTCGTCCGCCGAAGACACGCGCCGATGATGTTCCTCTTGGTTTGCGATGTAGGCGGCGATCTTGGAAACATCCAACGGGCTCACTGAAAACGCCCCATAGCCCTCCTGCCACTTGAACCCCGCGAACCTCTCGCAACACCATCCATGCGACGCTTTCTTTACCTCTCGAACCAAGTCCGCAACCGCGTGCGTGCCCCTCAGTCCGGCAAGCATGTGAACGTGGTCCGCCACGCCGCCCACGATGGTGGGAATCGCGCCGAGGCCCCGGACCGTGCCACCGATGTAGGCGTGGAGGTCGGACCGCCATGCGGCCGCGATCATCGGCGCCCGGCCCTTCGTCGCGAACACGATGTGAACGTTGAGGGCGAGATAGGCGGAAGCCACGGTGAATTCTGGCACCCCGCCGGGGTGCGGATGGTTTCCGTCGCATATCCCCCCGGGTCTGCGACGCCGGGGCTAAGGTCTGGCACCCCTCTCGGGGTGGGCGAGAGGCCCATCACATTCGGCCGGTTCTCAATTTGCGATTCACGTTCGGGACGCAGATCCCGGAAGGTCGGAAACCGTCGATTCCTGACTGCGATTTAGGTTAGGGACGCAGATCCCGGAGGGATCGAAGACGGTAGCCCCGTGGTCGAAGACCCGGGGGTTCCGGGCGCGTTCAAGGGCGCGATCCCGGAGGGATCGCAAAGATTGGGAGGTCCTTTGAATCTGGAAACCCCTCCCTCAGACACACACCTTCCGAGGGAGGGGGCTCACCCCTGTGTTTTCGCGGCTCCCCCTTGTGTTTCTGCGGCTCCCCCCTGTGTTTTTGTCGTTCCCCCTGCGGGTGGGAGGCTCCCGCTTGTGTTTTTGTCGCTCAACCCTGGGGGCGGGAGGCCCGCCTACGGCTCACCCGCGCTTGCGGCGGAAGCCTTTCGCTACGAGCGACGCCGATGCAGGAACGTCGGTACGAAGTAGAGCATGGGAACGAGGACAATGCACGCCAGGGATATCGCCACGTGCACGCACGCGCCCGCCACCGCGACCGAGTAGAGCGCGACGGCCGGCAAACTGTGGATCGGCCCCAAGTCGCGCTTGGCCTCGACGTCCTCCAGGAACAGCCCCGCGCGGCAGGCATAGGCGCGGATCGCCATGAAGGTCGCCGCGGCGAGCAGAGAGTCCACCGCATAGAGCAGGGCCGGGAACGAGTCGCCGGGATGATCGCCCAACAGCGCGGTCGGAAAAGGCAGCAGGCACAGCCACAGGAGGAGCAGGATGTTCAGCCATAGGAAGGGGACGGTCACCCTTTCCACATGTCGGAAGAAGAAGTGATGGCCGACCCAGTGGATCGCCAGCATCACGAACGACAGCACGAAGCTGACGAACTTGGGCACGGACGGCGCGAGGGCGGCGACGTATTGGCCGAAGCTTGAGCCGTCGGGCACTTCCGGCACGCGCAACTCGAGCACGAGGAGGGTCATCACGATGGCCAAGACCGCGTCGAAGAAGACTTCGAGACGCTCGCGGGACATGCCGATGTTGCCTGTGCGCATGACATTTGTTCTACCTGCTGCGGCAAGAATCACGCGTGCGGGAGCCTGCGCGGGGTTGGCGGGAGCAATGTTCGACCTGGCGGGAGCAATGTTCAGCCCGTCGGGAGCTTCCGTCAGCCTGTCGGGAGCGATGTTCGGCTCATGGGAAGGTAGTTGCGACAGGGCGACAGGAAATGTTGCGAGGCTTGCCTAATGGGTGGCCACCTCGCCTCTCAGGTGCATGCTACGGAAGACGAAACGGCCGATCTTTCCGCCGGTCGGTAGCAAGAAGGATCCCGACGCGATTTGAGTCTGTAGATCCGAGGCCGCAGACCCGGGGATCGCGTCGCTGCCGTCGCTCGATCTCGGACAGCTTGCTCCAGAGGAGGCCAGCAAGCGCACATCTCTGGAGGGGATTGCAGAGCAGGGGAAGTTTCTGGCACCCCGCCGGGGTGCGGATGGCCCCGTCACCGTACCCCGGGTCTGCGACGCCGGGGCTAAGGTCTGCCACCCCTCTCGGGGTGGAGATCCCGGAGGGATCGGAGAAGGTAGCCCCGTAGTCTAAGTCCCGGTGATCGCATCGCCCCTGTCACCCGATCCCGGAGGGATCGCAAAGGTCGGCGACATTATCTGGCGCCCCGCTGGGGTGAGGGATGATATTGGGCCGCCGCTTCCCGTCCAACCTTAGCGCTCGGAGATCGCGCTCGAACGCCTCAAGCGATTGGACGCCCGGTCCTGTGGACTCGTGATGCGACGGCGCTCCGAGAATCTCTTGCGATTATCGTACAATGTGCCGATGGTCAAGCTGGCTGTCCCCGTCCTTCTCGTGGCCTCCCTACTCGCGGGGTGCGACTCGGGCGGCACGAAGCATGACCTTGACGCCCTGCGCGGCAAGATCCGCATGGGCATGAGCGAATTTGAAGTCACCCGCGACGATGGCGCCCCGACCCACATCGCAAAAGAAGGTGACGTACGCAAACTGCGATATGAGGCGAAGGAAGGGAGCGGCTACATCCTGGTGACCCTGCGCCAGAACGTGGTCATCGACGTCCAACGAAAAGACTGACGCCGTCCGCCACCGCTCAACACATCGTGTTCGGCGGGAAGCCCTCGCGCACGGTGTGGATCACCTCGTTGCGCTGCTTGTCCTTATAGATGAACTCGCGCTGGAACGCGGGGCGGATGTTCAGCCGGCCGCCGTAGCCGCGCACGCCCTCGTCCCCCTTGTCCTCGTAGCCGTCCACCAACTCCGAGACTTTGATGATGTGAAGCTCGATCTTCATAGGGTCTTAGAAAGGAATTGGGCGGTGGCCGACCGCGTCGAGCGAGCGGAGGTTGTTCCCAGTCGTGCCCTTAAGGATGAGCCATCCCGAACCTGACATGTGGACAGAAGCATAGCCGTTCGCGTTCGGGTGCGCGCAACGCTATGCCGATTCGGCGCTTGCCAGTGGGCGACTACCTGCGTCGGTCGCTTTGACAAGAAGCGAGCTCTTGTCCACGAACCGTCGTCGGTGCTACGATTCGATAGTCCTCTTTCTTGAGCACGCCAGCTTGAATGAAGCCTTGGACTCGTTCGATCATGTCCTTCTGATCGCCTTGAAGACCCTCAAGGCTCTCCATCGCCTTCTGAAGCTCTTCGATGCGCTCGCTGATGGTTTTTTCGTCGATCATAGACTGCTCCAGGTTGTTGAGTGTAGGGCGTAAAAGAATTCAATGCGGTTCATATTCTCGATCAGCGTATCGTGATATTCGCGAATCAGGTTCCTGAGATTAAGGTCGGTCGAATAGTCTTCTATATCCAGTCTTACGACGTTCTTCAGTGTTCCGATTCCCAGATACCTGCCGTGGGAGTGCCATTTCTTGTTGTCGCAGAGGTCCTTGGCGATTTCCTCCGCCCGGGCCTGTTTTTCCGCCTGCGTGACGGCTGCGCCAGGATTGTTCGTTCGATGAGTCGTCCACGTCTTGAACTTATAGTCAACCAGCCATTTCTTCAGGAGGTCCTCTGATAGATCCTTTGCCTGCTCGTAGGCTCGCAGATTGCCCAGGTCCAATTGCAGCATCATCGCGACCTCGACAGGCGTGATCTGGTTGTTCTTACTCTTCTCAATCAGTTCGTTCGCCTTGTCCAAATATCCGAGCGCGGGCACATAGGCGTTCTGGCCGCTCGGTTGCCGCACTTCGACTTGCGGATCCACAGGACCGAGGCTCGATGAGTAGTCCATCCAGATCTTGTCTCCACTCATCACGAGGATGGTGCCAGCGGACATTGCCATGTCCGGAACGACGAACTCAACCTCCTTGTAGTGCTGCCTCATCACTTCGACCATCTTCTCGGCGGCAGCCGCCGATCCTCCACCGGTGTTGAGAAAAACCATGAGCTTTTCTCGGCTCGGCTTGCTGTTCGCAGTTTGCTCGATCAACGTGCGGAAGTCCTGGTGAAGGAAGGGATGGATCGGGCCGACGTAGCTGAGCACGTCGGCCTTGAACTTCTGTTCGAGCCTCTTTGCCTGCTGGTCGAGCAGTTTCTGAATGGCGACGTCAAGTGACCGCGGATTTCGCATGAAAGCTCTTCTCAAGAGGACGGTGCCTGATTGTCAGAAAGCGCAAGCCTCTTCCCCTCCTCACACCGGAGCGACCCGCGTCGCCGGGTCGGACCAGGCCTCCGTCGTCCCGCCGCGGACCGGGCGCACGCGGCACCAGTACTGCGTCCCCGCCGCCAGCCCCGAGATCACGTAGTCCGAGGCCGCCTGGACCAACTGGTCGTGCAGTCCGGCGGCGTCTTTCTTGATCCTTGCCATCAGGGGCATTGTAGCCATTTTGCGGTCGGCTTTTGCGCGCGCCGGTTGTGCTGGAGGCTGCGCCGGGCCTGCGGGAGCTTCCGCACGCCCGTCGGGAGCCATGTTCGGCCCGTCGGGAGCAATGTTCAGCCCGTCGGGAGCTTCCGTCAGCCTGTCGGGAGCGATGTTCGGCTCATGGGAAGGTAGTTGCGACAGGGCGACAGGAAATGTTGCGAGGCTTGCCTAATGGGTGGCCACCTCGCCTCTCAGGTGCATGCTACGGAAGACGAAACGGCCGATCTTTCCGCCGGTCGGTAGCAAGAAGGATCCCGACGCGATTTGAGTCTGTAGATCCGAGGCCGCAGACCCGGGGATCGCGTCGCTGCCGTCGCTCGATCTCGGACAGCTTGCTCCAGAGGAGGCCAGCAAGCGCACATCTCTGGATGGGATTGCAGAGCAGGGGAAGTTTCTGGCACCCCGCCGGGGTGCAGGATGGCCCGATCATCTCCGGGTCTGCGGCGCCTGGGGTAAGGCCTGCCACCCCTCTCGGGGTGGGGGGGGGGATTTTCTTAAACATTGGAAGATTCTCTCAGACCCAAACCCTTCGAGGAAGGGGGCTTCACCCCTGTGTTTCTGTCGCTCCCCCCTGGGGGAGGGAGGCTCACCCCGGTGTTTTTGTCGCTCACCCTGGTTGCACAGACGAACAGCCCCAGCGGGACGCCAACGTCGATCTCTTTGAGGTTGTGGTCGCCCGCGTTCCTCAGCACGAGCCAACCGTGCGCGTCTGTGCCAGACATGTGGACAGAAGTATAGCCGTTTCGTGACGATGCCGGATAGAATGAGGGTGTGGGAGGCGCAGGTTCTTACTTCCAGACACAGAGGACGGTTCAAGTAACCGACGACTCAGGAAATGTTCTGCCAGAGGATCTCCGGCAGGAGAATGAAGCAGCGCGGGACCTCCTAGATCGCCACTGGATATTCACGAACCTGATAGAGAAGTTGCGCTTCGATAGGAGAGCCGTTCAGCGATACGCTTTGGGGCTGCTGACGGCAAATCAGATAGAGACACTCGACGCAATCCGAGTCTTGACCATAAATGGCAGACCAAGCCATGCTTGGGCTCTACACAGGAGGCTGTACGAGGGTTATCTCTCGGCAATCGCAGTTGGATTCTACCGAGGTCCATGGCCTTCCAACAATTCAAGCCACGTCACACCACGAACGCTGGCAACAAGATTCCTTGGCTTTGGCTATTACAAGCTGCAAATGAGCGTGGACGGGCCAATGAAGCAATGCTTCGATCAGATGCTTGCCGACCCCGCCCAACGCTTGGCCACGCAAACACGACTGCGCGCGATCCGCCGACGGAGCAGCCTAGCCGTAAAGAGGTTTGGATTTGACCGTCGGACGACATCTTGGCACAGCATGGGTATGAAGGGTCTCCTTGACCTTTTGTGGCCCCCGACAGGAAGACCATGCTGTCCACTACCCCTCGCGGTGACAGATAGGCGTTTGGACCGCAAGGTGTGGGAGGGCCTGTTTGAACTCAGCTTCAGACAGGCATCACATCATTCTCACGGTGATACCGTCGCCCTTGCCGATACAACGCGGCGAAGTCCAAGAAACTCTGGCTTCATTACTTTCGAGCGGAGGTTCGAAGCTGATTCGCTTCATCACGCGAACCTCCTTGCGGAGCTCTCGCTTGCAGCCATCGCCCGAGGTTTAGGATGCCTGCGGGAATTCAATCAGGCAATGAGCGCAACTCGAAGAGACGCCCAGTTCCCCTCATAAGCACCACCGTCACCACGTTGCTCACCACACCTAGCCTGGGCCCCGTAGCTGAGATCGCCTCGCTCAGAAGCCCCGGCTCCTTGCGGGTCTGAAGGCGCTGGACCAGGCTCCGGGGCTGACGACGTCGACAGGCGCGGTAGCATGACGCGCGTGGATGCCGCGATCCCCGCGTTGAGGGCGATGCTCCATCTGGTCCTGCTAGCGTCGGCCTCGGTCGCCTGTCTGGCTTCGGAGCTGCCTCTGGTTCCAGACGTCCGGAAGGCGACGATGACAGGGGACCGGTTACCCGCCAGATGGACGGTGAACCGAGCCGGGCTGACCGGATTCGACACCGAGGTCGACGCCTTGGAGAGCAAGGGCGCGAATCTCGCCCTCCCGCTCCGCCTAGTCGTGGACTCGCATGCGGTCACAGAACCAGAGGGATACCGGCTCGATATCCGCCAGGCTGGGATCAGGGTGACAGGCGCGGATCGGGCCGGGGTGTTCTACGAACTGAAGACGCTGGGGCAGCTCGTCGCTCTCTCTCGGGGAGGCGTCCCGTGCGGGGTGATCGAAGACTCCCCTGCTTTCCGGATACGAGGCTTCATGCACGACACAGGCCGCAACTTCCAGTCTGTGGCGATGCTCAAGGCGCAGCTCGACCGCTTCGCCGATTACAAGCTCAACGTCTTCCACTGGCACCTGACGGACCGTCCGGGTTGGCGGATCGAGTGCAAGTCGTATCCGATTCTCAACGACCCTTCGACGCGCCTGGCAGAGCGCGACCCGAACGCGACCTACTCGTACAGCGACATACGGGACGTGGTTGCCTACGCCAGGGCCCGTCATATCCAAGTGATCCCCGAGATCGACATGCCTGGGCACTCGGACTACTTCAAGAAGGCGTTCGGATTCGAGATGGGCGACCCCCGGGCGTTGCCGATCCTCAAGAACCTTATCGCCGAGTTCTGCCAGGAGATCCCCGCGTCCGACTGTCCGATCCTGCACATCGGGTCCGACGAGGTGCGCATCCAAGAGCCGAAGGCGTTCATCTCCGCGATCACCTCCGAGGTCCGGAGACATGGGCGGACGCCGATGATGTGGAACCCGGGCCTGCCCAACGACGGCTCGGCGATCGACCAGCTGTGGCGCGATTGGCAGACCGGCGCCATCCCGGTCGGAAAGCGGGCAGGGGTCGTCGACTCGGGCCTCGGCTACATCAACTATTACGATCCCTGGGAGGTCGTCCGGCGCTATTACTTCCTCCAGACGTGCGGCGTGGCCAAGGGGGACAGCACGTCCTTGGGGGGATCGTCTGCTGTTGGCCCGACATCCGGGTGGACGACAAGTCGAAGATCGCGGCCCAGAACGGCGTGTGGCCGGCCGTCCTGGCCTTCGCCCAGAACTCATGGTGCGGGAGGAAGGAGGCTGAGCCAGCGGCGGCGGTTTCTCTGCCTGCGCCCACCACCTCCCTCGGCCGGGAGTTCGCGGCGTTCGAATCTCGCCTGGCGCTCCATCGCGACACTTTCTTCCGTGCCGAGGCGTTCCCGTTCGTCAAGTCGGGGCACGTGGTCTGGCGCACAGTCGGGCCGTTCCCAACTGGCGCAACGGGGCCTCTCGGCGGCATCAAGGAGAGTTACACGGCCGGTGGCACGACGCTGTCTTGGAAGACCGTGCACGGGGGTGTCGTGCCGGTGGACTTCATGGTTCCTGTGCTCGCCGACCCCGCGTCGGGGCGCGAGGCAGGGTCGGCCCCCGGGGTCGCTTACCTCCTCACGTATATCTATTCCCCCAGGAGCCACGAACTCCGCGCACAGGTCGGCTTCGACACCCCTGCACGGTCGGACCGGCTCTATGGAGGCATCCCCGGCGTCGGGACGTGGGACGCGAACGGCGGCGCGGTCTTCTTGAACGACACTCCGGTTCCCGCGCCCACATGGCAGGCTCCGGGCACCCGCAGGCTCATGACCCACTCGTGGAACAACGTCCAGGAACTGGTGCCGATCGTGGACGAGGAACTCTACTGGACTCGAGAACCCGCCACGATCCCCCTGCGGGCCGGATGGAACAAGCTCTTGGTCAAGTTCCCGGCGGGATATTCCGCCCATAAGCCGAAGTTCGCGTTCTTCCCGGTGATGCAGGACTCGACGGGCCGGTGGGTGGAGGATCTCAGCGTCCGGTTCTCGCCCCAGCCAGAAGACACGGTCACGACGTTATGTGCCGTCCCGAATAGGGGTGGTTCATACAAAGCCTTGGGTGGCTCGCCGATGCGGGCGGGGAGGCTTATGTTCGCGGCTTGGCGCGGAGGGAGCCGGCCAGGGAACCCACCAATCCCGCAAAGACAAGGGCCCACGCGGCGAGCGCGATGTACGCGAAGACAGGAGGGATGCCGGTCAGGAAGGGCAGGTCCTTCGCCTTCGCCATCTGATAGGTGGCGACCGCGTACATCCCCAGCGGGAAGACCGCTCCCCAATACAGGGGGTCGTAGCGCACGGGGAACTGCTGGACGACGTGGCGCCAGACGCCGAGGATGAGGAGCATCGGTATCCACCACGTGCCGGTCGCCCAGTAGAGGACGGTGAACCCCTTGATGAAGGGGAGCATGCCGCTCAGGTAGTGGGCGTCGCCCGAGTTCCCTATCAAGATCGCGCCCGCGAGGGTCGAGATCGCCATCGCGCCCATGTTGATCCAGTAGGGCGGCGCGAGGTCGCCCGGCGACAACTTGAAGAACGTGTAGCGGTAAAAGATGAGCGAGATGATCCAGATGTAGAGCATCCCGCCGCACAGCCACATCGTCAGCGCGAGAAAGTTCAGCTCCACGGGCAGGCGGTGGGCATAGTGGGGCGCGATCAACGCGCTCAAGACCGCGACCGCCTGCGTCGCCACCACGACCAAGAGCCATGCGCCGGTTATGCCCTTGTCGAGCGTCGGCTTGTCCTCCTTGATCGTCAGGGCGGTGAAAATGGCGTAGGTGAGCACCGCCCAAAGCACGATGCCGAGCACCAACATCGCCAGGCCGGCCTCGTGGTTCCCGGCGATGCGGACGAACTGGCTGCCCAAGATGCAACAACCGGCCACCGCCGTGAAGAACCCGGGGCTCTGCTTGTGGTCGAAGAGGTCGGAGAGTACGTTCTTGGGAAACCAGACGAGGCGGAGGACGTTCAGGACGACCAGCACCGCGAAGGCGACGATGTTGAACCCGAACAGCACCCATCCGATCGCGGGCACGCCAAGCAGGTACATCGCCGTGGAGACGATGCCCGTCGCCATGACCAGCGCGAAATAGGTCGGCGGCAGGTTCATGACCCCCTGACGCAACGCCCCAGATGTCGAATGGCCCGGTCTCACACCCATCGCCTTGTGGCTGATCTTACTGCCTCGGGCCGGGTCGTGCGCCAGTTGCCTTGTGGTTTGCGCTAGGGTTCAATGGAACTTGAGATGAAGAGGCACGAAGCGCTCCAACCGTTTTCCCGTGACCATAACGTCGGGCTCGTCCTGGCCCGCAATCTCTCGCGCGCCGACGACGAAGACCCGCCTGGGCGCGAACGACTCGCCGCCGAGGCCGCCGCGTACTGGCGGGAAGAAATGGAGGACCACTTTGCCGAAGAGGAACGCCTGCTCGCCCCTCTCGCCAGCCCTGAATCGGCGCGGCGGCTGAGGGAGGAACACGCGGCCATCGCGGAGACGCTCGCGCGGGTAGGGGCCAGGGCGGACACAGCGGCAATGAGGACGCTGGGGCGTCTCTTGGACGACCACATCCGCTGGGAGGAACGTCAGTTCTTCGTCGAGATCGAGCAAAGCGCGACACCGCAGCAGCTAGACGACCTGGCCAAAGCGGCCGAGGCCGTCGAGGACAAACGCGCCGACTCCCGCTGGTCGCCACGCCGCGGCGAACTCATGCGGCGGCGAAAGAGCGAGCCCTAGCGGGGTTCCTGTCCGGGAGAGGTGGGGGCCGTTTGGGACCACCCCGGCCTGACGGCCACCCCTCCACAGGAGGGGAATTATCCCCGCCCTACGGGCACCCCTCCACAGGAGGGGAATTATCCCCGCCCTTCGGGCACCCCTCCAAAGGAGGGGAATTATCCCCGCCCTGCGGGCACCCCTCCACAGGAGGGGAATTATCCCCGCCCTACGGGCACCCCTCCAAAGGAGGGGAATTCATCTCCGCCCTACGGGCACCCCTCCACAGGAGGGGAATATCTCCGGCCTGCGGGCATCCTTCCGAAGGATGGGAATCAAGGAGTCATCGAGTTCACTTCAGAGCGGCGTCCAGGGTCTTGGTGAACTCGGTCGGCTGCTCCAGCCAGGGAAAGTGGCCGGACTTCTCGATCCAAGTGATCTTGGTCTGGGGGAGCACACCCTTGATCTGATAGGCGGTGGACTCGCCGATGGGATCTTGCCGACCCTGGATCAGGGCGACCGGCCCCTTGTACTTCCCGACGGTCTTCTTCACGTCGTAATGTTGCAGGAGCGGCCCCATGATCCCGCTGTTCCACTTGAGCGCGCCCGCCATAGCCGCCTTTTCTTTGAGCCCTTGTTCGTGCAAATAGAAGTAGGCGGGCAGCAAGGCGAGCAGCTTGGCTTCCGCCCGTTTCTGGGGGTCTTGGATCTGATCGGCCTCTTTGCCTTCGGCGATGTCGGCTTCGGTCTGGCGCATGTTCAGGTTGTCCTCGAAGTACGACTCGAAGCTCGTGTCAGGCCCGCCGGATGAGATGAGGATGAGCTTGGCGGTATGTGTCGGGTGCTTGGCCGCGTAGGCCTGGGCGAGCATGCCGCCCCAGGAGTGCCCCGCCAGGGTGATCTTGGACACGCCCAGGCGCTTGCGCAAGGCCTCGAGGTCGGCGATCGCTGTGTCGATGTTGATCGTCTTGTCGGACACGACGAGGCTCTTGTTCATGGGAGATTTTCCGGTGCCCCATTGGTGGAAGAGGATCGCCTTCGCCTTCTTGCTTACCGCCTCTGCAATCGGCATCACATAGTCGGGCGAAAGTCCGGGGCCGCCTGCAAGGACGACCACCGGCGCCCCAGTGCCAGCGACCTCGTAGGTGAGGGTGTGACCGTTGCTTACGAACGTCTTGGCCGTGAAATCGGCCGGCGCGGTGACGAGGGCGGCGACGCCGATGGAGAGCCAACCGATCATGGGGTGAGCTTACCAAGGTCCTTGTGTCACAGGAAAGCTCCATCTGTCCGCAGGCGAGTTTCTGCAAGGCGACCACCCCGGCCTAAAGGCCACCCCTCCAAAGGAGGGGAATTATCCCCGGCCTAAAGGCCACCCCTCCAAAGGAGGGGAATTATCCCCGGCCTAAAGGC
>CAYVHL010000004.1:0-107807 GCA_964451255.1 uncultured Fimbriimonadaceae bacterium | reverse complement strand
AATTATCCCCGGCCTAAAGGCCACCCCTCCAAAGGAGGGGAATTATCCCCGGCCTGACGGCCACACCTCCAAAGGAGGGGAATCATCCCCGGCCTGACGGCCACCCCTCCAAAGGGGCAAAGCAATTGTTTTCACGGCTAATGTGAGCGGCAGGAGAGAGACCACCCCGCCCTGCGGGCACCCCTCCAAAGGAGAGGAATTCTAGCCGCTCTCCGAAGGAGCGGTAAGAATGGTGACCTTGCGGGAAGGAAGGTCGGTCAATTCCCCTCCCAGGGTGGTTGGGAAGTTCCGATGCCAGGTCACATCTCCGGCGGCAGGATGGTGACCGCGCGGCAAAGAAGGTTGGGCAAGTTCTCCTCCTGGGGTAAGGGAGGTTGGGCAAATTCTCCTCCTGGTGTAATGGAGGTTGGAAAATTCCCTTCCTGGGGTAAAGCTGGCTGTTCACATTCCCCTCCTTCGGAGGGGTGGCCGTCAGGCCGGGGTGGTGCCCCAGCACGGGTACAAACGGATCATGAGCCAGCACACCGCGCGGATCGTCTGGAACCGGAAGGCAGGTGACGAGTTCGAGAAGGGCCGTTACAGCCGAGACCATGAGTGGGAGTTCGACAGTGGAGTCAAGGTACCAGCGTCCACGGCCATGCCGGAGATCGCGTCACCCCACACCGTCGACCCGGAGGAGGCGCTCGTGGCCGCACTCGCCAGTTGCCACATGATGACGTTCCTCTACTTTGCCCGTAAGGCTGGCTTTGTGGTGGAGTCGTATGACGACCACGCCGTCGGCGACATGGGCAAGAACGAGGCGGGAACGCCGTTCGTCGCCCACATCACGCTCAGCCCGGCGATCCGGTTCGCGGGAGCCGCCCCGAGCCAGGAAGAACTGGACAAGATGCACCACGACGCGCACCGGGACTGCTTCATCGCCAACTCCATCTTGGCGGAGGTGACGGTCGTGGCACACGCCTTGACAAACGGCTAGCCGCCGGGCTGGAGAGCACGACCCTCAGGGGCTCGGGCTGCCGAAACTGTGCTCCCGGCCCGCGGCGCGAGACAAACGCCAGGCCAGACCAAATCTGTGCGCCCGGCTCGCGGCGCGAGACCAACGCCGAGTCAGACCAACTCTGACACCCGGATCGGGAACTTGCGGGCACGCTTGCCGGTGGCGGCGAAGACCGCATTGGCCACGGCAGGGGGCACGCCGGGGTAACCGACCTCGCCCATGCCTCCGATCGAGTCGCCCTCGCCACTGATGTGGACCTCGACTTTGGGGGCGGCGTCGAACCTCAGCCACTCGTAGTCGCTCCAGTTGCTCTGCTCGACGGCGCCGTCCTTGATCGTGATGGCGGCGTGAAGTGCGGTGGCGACACCGTCGCTACAGGCGCTCAACATCTGGGCCTCGACGCCCTTGGGGTTGACGACCAGCCCTGGGTCGATGGCGGCGACAACCCGGTCCACCCGGATCTCGTCGCCATGGACGCTGACCTCGGCGACGTGGGCGGCATAGGAACCGTATGCCTGGGTGCAGGTGACGCCCCGGCCGGAGCCCTTGGGAAGGGGCGTGCCCCAACCGGACTTCTCGGCGACGATATCCAGCACCTTGCGGAGGCGCGGGTCGGTGATCAGGCTACGGCGGAATGCGACGGGGTCCTGGCCCGCGGCATGGGCGAGCTCGTCGAGGAAGCACTCGTTGACGACGTTGATCTGGGTGTGTTCGACCGATCGCCAGAACCAAGTGGGCACAGGCGCGTCGACCGAGCTATAGGTCATCGCGGCCCCAGGTATCTCGTACGGGAACTCCATCCGACGCTGCCGGGCCGGGGTCGGACGCATTCCTGCCTCAGCCATGACATGGCTGAACATGACGGCCCGGCCACCCTGGACCGCCCCCCGCATGCTGTGGTGGCAGATCGGTCGGTACCAGTCGTGTTGGATGTCGTCCTCCTTCATCCAAAGCAACTTGACCGGCTTCTTCACGACCTTCGCGATCTCCACAGCCTGCATGACGAAGTCATTGTTGGAGCGTCGGCCAAATCCGCCGCCGAGCAGCATGAGGTTGACCTTCACCTTTTCAGGCGGCAGGCCGAGAGCCTGTGCCACTTGGTCGCGGGCGGAGTCGGGCGACTGCGAGCCGCACCAGACCTCGCACCCTTCGGGGGTGACACTGGCCACCGCGTTCATCGGCTCCATGGTCGAGTGGGCCAGGTAGGGCAGTTCAAAGGTGGCCTCGACCACCTTCGACCCGGCGGGCGTTTCGGCGTGTTTGCCAAGGCTTTCCTTAAGGGAGTCGCGGATCGAAGCGCTGGACACGCCCGCTGCCGGGCCGGTGTTCCATTTGAGCTTCAGGGCGGCCCGGCCCTTGAACGCGCTCCAGGTGTTGGTCGCGACCACGGCGACGCCGTCGGACGAGCGGAACACGTCGAGCACACCGGCCACCTTCCGGGCGTCGGAGTCGTCGACCGATTCGAGCGAACCTCCGAAGGCGGGCGGCCGGACCAGGGTCGCGTAGACCATGCCAGGTCGCCGGACGTCGATGCCGAACTGGGCCTCGCCCCGGACGACATGCACGTTGTCCACCCGCAACGTCGGCTTGCCGATGATCCGAAAGTCAGCGGGGTCTTTGAGCTTGATCTCGGCGTTCACCGGCACGGGCATCGCGGCGGCTTTGGCCGCCAACTCGCCATAGCCGAGCGATTTCTTGCCGTCGGGATGGATGACGCGGCCACCCTCGGTGGTGCACTTTTCCGGCTTGACCGACCAGGTGTCGGCGGCGGCGGCCACCAGCATGGAACGGGCGGCGGCGCCCATCTCGCGCATCTTCTGGTGCATCGAGCGGGTGCTCGAACTGCCCCCTGTGCCCTGGCGGCCGTATTTTTGGCTGTCGCCCTCCGCATTGGCGACGGTGACCTTCGACCAGTCGGCGTCGAGATCCTCTGCCGCCGCCATCGCCAGCGACGTGCGCACGCCTTGCCCCATCTCGGACTTGCTGACGGTGATGGTGACGCTGCCGTCGGAGGCGACCCCGACCCAGGCGTTCGGCTCGAACGTGGCGACACCAGCGGCTTCGCCGGTGCCGGTGAAAGCTTCGGGCGAATAACAGCCCAGCGTGAACGCCGCTCCCGCGCCGCCGATGACGGCAAGGAACGACCGGCGGGTGATGGTGCGGTCGCTCACTTGGCGCCTCCTGCGACCGCCTTGATGGCTTCTTTGATGCGCGGGTACGTGCCGCAACGGCAGATATGGCCGGTCATCGCCTCGTCGATCTCGGCGTCCGTCGGGTGCGGCTTGGCCTGCAAGAGGCCGACGGCCGCCACGACCTGGCCGGACTGGCAATAGCCGCACTGGGGCACGTCGTGGTCGACCCAGGCTTGCTGGACGACGTGGAGGTGAGCGCCCTTGGCCAAGCCTTCGATCGTCACGATCTTCGCCGTTCCCACATCCGCGACCGTCGTCTGGCAACTTTGGGTCGCCTTGCCGTCGATCAGCACGGCGCAGGCCGAACAGGCCCCGATCCCACACCCGTACTTCGTCCCCGTCAGTCCGATCAGGTCGCGCAACGCCCAAAGCAAAGGCATGTCCGCGTCCGCCTCGACTTTGTGGCTGACCCCGTTGACAGTCAGTTGGTAGGAAGGCATATGTACAGTATAGTCAGAGAAACCCCCGGGTGAGCCGCTTTATACAGATTGCGTCCCGGCGCGCTCCGCCGTCACCTCCAGCACCCCCATGAACGAACTGCGCCGGACCCTGAAGGCCGCCTTGGCCACGCGAGAGGAGACGGTCCTCGCGACCGTGGTCCGGACATCAGGCACCGCCTACCGCCGGCCGGGGGCCAGGATGCTCTTCAGCCGCGACCGCTGGGTCTGCGGAATGGTCAGCGGCGGCTGCATCGAGAGCGACCTGCGAGAAAGGGCGTGGGAGCAGACGGAGGGCGGGCCGGCGCTCCTGGTTTTCGACACCAGGTCTGACGCCGACGTCCTGTGGGGCTACGGCATGGGATGTCCCGGCGTGGTGGAGGTCTTGGCCGAAAGGCTCCGCCCCGACGCCGGGTGGGGCGACCTCGTCCGGTGCCTGGACCGGAGACAACCGATCCGCATCGCCACGAGCCTGCATGAGTCCAGCTTGGGGGCGCGGGCCTGGCGGAGTGGAGGCGCGACCCATGGCGACGCCCAGCTTCTGGACGCTTCGGAGGACGTCTTTATCGAAGACGTCGCGCCGGGGCCGCGCCTCATCATCGTCGGCGCGGGCAACGACGCCCTGCCGCTGGAGCGGATGGCCAGGGAGGTCGGCTGGATGACTTGCGTCGCCGACCATCGGGCGGGGTTCGCCGACGAGGAGCGCTTCCCTCAGGCCGACGAGCGGTTCACCGCCCCGGTCGAGGACCTGCCCGCCATGCTCGGCCTCGACGGGCAGTCGTTCGTGGTCGTGATGACCCACGGATATCTGGCCGACCTCGCCCTCCTGCCTCGGCTGCTGGGCTCCGCCAGCCCCTATGTCGGGCTCGTGAGCTCGCGCCGGAGGGCCGACCAGCTCCTGACCGAACTCGCTATGGACAGGCCGTCGAAGTTCCATTCTCCGGTCGGGTTGCGCCTGGGAGCGGAAGGGCCGGAGGAGATCGCGCTGTCCGTCCTCGCCGAGATGCAGGGGGTGCTGGCCGGTTGCGCCGGTTCGGGGTGATCGTCCTGGCGGCCGGGGGCTCTTCCCGGCTGGGGCGGCCGAAGCAACTGGAGGCGCTCGGCGGGGCGACCCTCGTCGAACGGGCGGTGGACGCGGCTCTGGGGTGCGGAGCGTCCGAAGTCGTGGTCGTCTTGGGGGCGGAGGCAGAAGGTGTCGGCAAAGTGTTGCGCTCGCGTCCCGTCCGTCTGACGGTGAACCCGGAGTGGCAGGACGGGCTCGGCGGCTCGATCGCCCACGGGGTCTCAGCGCTCCCCCCCGGCATGGACGCGGTCGTCTTGGCCCTGGCCGACCAGCCGTTCGTGACGTCGGGCCACCTGCGTCGCCTTGTGGAGACCCCGGGCGAGGTCGTCGCCACCGAGTGGGACGGGGGCTACGGCTCGCCGTGCCTCTTCGAGTCCAGCCACTTTGCCGAGTTGGCCTCCCTCAAGGGCGACCGGGGGGCCAAGGCCCTTGTCGACCGCTATGGGGCGGCGCGGGTCAGGCTGGACACGGCGGCCCTGGACGTCGACACTCCGGACGATCTGGCGGCGGCGGAACGCCGCCTTTCCCAAACCTCTGGCCTGCCGGATTGATATTCCCCTCCTTACTGGATTACCACCCCGCCCTTCGGGCACCCCTCCGAAGGAGGGGAATTATCCCCGCCCTTCGGGCACCCCTCCACAGGAGGGGAATTCATCCCCGCCCTGCGGGCACCCCTCCACAGGAGGGGAATTCATCCCCGCAAGGCGACAGAGATCCGGTCAATTCAGTGTCGGCCGTCCGAGGGGGCCGTCGCCCAAGACGACAGATATCCGGTCAATTCCCCTCCCGTGGAGGGGTGGCCGTCAGGCCGGGGTGGTCGGGCCGGTGGTGAGCGTTTGCTAGTTGCACTGGCTAGCACCAGGGGCACCCATCCGGAGATTTCGCCCAATAGTCGGGCCACCGGTCGTCAGGTTGGTCGCAATGTGAATACCCCGCCCACTGGCGGAGAGAGACCACCCCGCCCTGCGGGCACCCCTCCGAAGGAGGGGAATTATCCCCGCCATCCTGTCCCGATTGGAAGACATGGAACACCTGTCAGTGAATGTACTTGGCGAATAACTGCTTTTCACTTCCTCATCTGACCCTTCCGTTTCTGACCGCCAGACAGGCGCCAACACTGGTACTTGCGACAGACACTAGCACGCCGATACCCCCCAAAAGCATCGCATCGTCACCTTCTATCACGTGCGGGGTTCCGAACGCTCGGCCTTTGGTGACAATACGTCTCACAAAGAACCCCTGATATACAGAGGTAATCAGGAGAACAATACCAAGAACAATGAGCGTGATACCTTTAGCCATGTGATTACCGTTAGTTGCGCCACGTACACCATGTTCCTCGGGCGGGCCAGTCGACTAAGCATGTCACCTCATGGCCGCGCACGGAGGCAAAGTAAGCCAAGTGGGGCCGCCGTCACAGACGACAGGGATCCGGTCAATTCCCCTCCTTCGGAGGGGTGGCCGACAGGCCGGGGTGGTCTCTAAGGAACTCCACCACCTCATCCATGTCGTCGAGGACTGCCTTCACGGGGATGCGGACGACGGTGAGCCCCAGGCTGCCCAGGAAGGCGTCCCGCCGCTGGTCGTATTCGTACCGTTCCTGGTGGGACGGCCCGTCAAGTTCGAGGACGAAGCCTTTCTCGGCGCAGTAGAAGTCGACGATATAGTTGCCGATGATCTTTTGGCGGTCGAAATCGAGGCCGTTGAGACTTCCTCGTTTGAGTTGGTTCCACATGAGGGCTTCATGGAGCATCCCCGCCTTGCGCAGCTCCCTCGCCCGTGCCTTCAGTTCAGGGTTGTAGGGTAAGGATTTGTAGCGCGTCGTTGATCGCATTTGTGGGTTACCACCCCGCCCTAAAGGGCACCCCTCCACAGGAGGGGAATTATCCCCGGCCTACGGCCACCCCTCCAGGGGCGCAAGGCAATTGTATTCGCAACTCTTGGCGCTGTCGGAGGTGAGACCACCCCGGCCTGCGGCCACCCCTCCAAAGGAGGGGAATTATCCCCGGCCTGACGGCCACCCCTCCAGAGGAGGGGAATTATCCCCGGCCTGCGGAGACGCAAGGCAATTGTATTCGGAACTTTTGCGCTGCCGGAGGGAAACCACCCCGCCCTGCGGGCACCCCTCCGAAGGAGGGGAATTTATCGCCGCCCTGCGGGCACCCCTCCGAAGGAGGGGAATTTGTCTCCGCCCTGCGGCTCCCCCCCCGAAGGAGGGGAATCTGTCTCCGCCCTGCGGCTCCCCCCCCGAAGGAGGGGAATTTATCTCCGCCCTGCGGCTCCCCCCCCCCGAAGGAGGGGAATTTATCTCCGCCCTGCGGGCACCCCTCCGAAGGAGGGGAATTTTATCCCGGCAAGGCGACAGGTGTCCGATCAATTCCCCTCCCGTTCCGATCAATTCCCCTCCCGTGGAGGGGTGGCCGACAGGCCGGGGTGGTACTCCCCGCTACGCCCGACGGCGACGCCGGGCCATGGCCAGTGCGCCCAGCCCAAGGACGGCGATAGTCGTCGGCTCGGGCACGGCCTCCTGGCGGAAGTTGTCGAAGTAGACGTCATGTGCCCCGGAGGCCCCGGCGGCCGGCATGATGGCGATGTGCTCCAGGACGCCTTTTCCCGTCGTCGACTCGAGGACGCCGTTGCCCGTGAAGGCCTTGACGAACGGCGGGGCGGCAAGGTTGACGGCGTAGGTGACCCATTGGCGGGCCGTGATCAGGCTGCCGCCGCCCGGGAGCGACGTGTTGCCGGTCATGGCGTCGTTGCAGACCCACTCGAGCGAGCCCGAGGTGCCCCCGTTCGCGCCGATGTCGGCGGCGGAGTTCGTCTCGCGCAGGCCAACGGCGATGTAGATGTCGTGGTCGGAGTAGACGTCGAACTTGAGCCACTGGCTGAAGTCGACCGTCGGGTTACCCAGGTTGGCGGCGTTGAAGGTGGTCAGCCGCAGCCAGTTGCCCGTGTCGACCGCCTTGAAGGAGAAGTTCGCCTCGAGGATGTTGGTGGTGTTGCCGCCCACGCCTCCGGCGGGCAGGACCACCTTGCTGATGTCAGGAGCGGTGTCCAGCTTGCCGGACGTGCTGCCCGAGAAGGTCGGCTGGCGGAACAGGACCGTGCCGTTGTTGGTGGGCGCGGTGAAGGCTTCGAAATCGCTGATCCAAGTCGTCTGCGCCATCGCCGGCGCCGCCACGATCGTGGCTAGGCTCAAGAGGAATAGTTTTTTGTCCACATTGACTCCTTTCCCAGCACATTTGCAGGGACATTTCAACAATGGCACAGACGAGCCGCCGGTGTCGCCCCACCTGTTTGCGGGCGCGGGAAAAGCCAGCAATATTGCCTGGCGCCTGTCGGGGTCTCCGGCGACTCACTGTTCGTCGGCGATGGAGGGTCAGGACGCGATCCGTCCATACTCCTGGGAGTGGCCGACGGAACTCGCAATCGCCTTTACTATGGGGACTGCTATACGGTGCTTCGGGAGCGCATCGCCGATGAATCGGTGGACCTCGTCTACCTCGATCCGCCGTTCAACTCGAACCGGGACTACAACGTCCTCTTCAAAGAGCAGACCGGCGCGCCCGCCGAGGCGCAGGTCAAGGCGTTCACCGACACCTGGAAGTGGTCGCCCGACCTGTACGCCGAGTGGGACGCGTTCGTGGACTCTTGCCCGAACCAGCCGCTCGTCTCGCTCATGCAGAGCTTCATCCAGTACCTGAAGCGCAACGACGTCACCGCCTACCTCGCCCGCATGACGCCGCGCCTCTACGAGCTGCACCGGGTACTGAAACCGACCGGCTCGCTCTATCTCCACTGCGACCCCGCCGCCAGCCATTACTTGAAGATCATTCTTGACCAAATCTTCGGACCGCGCCACTTTGTAAATGAGATTTCCTGGCTCCGCACAAATGCGCATAACAACGTCGCCAAAGGCTTCTCTCGCCTGCATGATATTGTGTTCATGTACCGCAAAGGGCAGGAATGCACATGGCACCCGCCTCGCGGAAACTTCTCCGACCAGCAACTGGCTCGGTACAAGGAGGGCGACGATGGACGGATGTTCACCGGGCAAGACCTCACGATTACGGGCACTGGCACCTACGGCCGGGACGATTGGCGAGGGTCGCAGCCTCCGCCCAACCGCTCTTGGGCTTACTCGCTCGAGCAACGCGAGGAATGGCTTGAGAACGGGCTGATCTTGTTCAAGCAAGACGGCAGCCCACGCCTTGATGGTCGCAAAGTCTTTCTTGACGAGAAGGAGGGCAAAGTAATCGGGGACTTTTGGTCTGACATTAACCGCGTCGGCAACACCGCCGCCGAACGGCTCGGCTACCCCACCCAAAAGCCGGTCGCTCTGCTCAAGCGCATCCTCGAAGCCTCGTCCAACCCCGGCGATGTCGTACTCGACCCCTTCTGCGGGTGCGGGACCACCATCATGGCCGCGCAAGAACTCGGCCGCAAATGGATCGGGATCGACATCACCGCGACCGCCACGTCGCTCATCGAAGCTCGCCTCTTCGACACCTTTCATATCCACAACGGCAAGAAAGGCGATTACGACATCCTCGGCTTGCCGACGACCGAGGCCGAAGCGCACGAGCTCGCCAGTCGCGACAAGCACGAGTTCCAGAAGTGGGCGATCTCGCTCGTCCCCCGCGCCATGCCGTGGCAGGAGAAGAAGGGGGCTGACGGCGGCGTGGACGGTTTCGTCCGCTTCCGCATGCCCGCCAGCCGGGAGGTGGACCTCACCATCATCTCGGTCAAGGGGGGGCAGACCCTTAAGATGGACGATGTGAAGAACCTCCAGGCCACGATGGCCCAGAACGGCGCCAAACTCGGATTCCTCATCTCGCTCGTCCCCCCCACGAAGGGGATCGTAGACTGGGCCGCCAAAGAGCCGCGCGTCAAGAGCCCGGACGGTGGCGACCCCGTCCCCTCCATCCAATGCCGGACCGTCGCCCAACTCCTGCGCGGCGAGGGGTTCGCCTTCCCCTGGAACTCCTCCATCTCTGGCATCCCGAAGGCGGGCGAAGGCCAGGGTCGGCTGGAGATGTGACCCCTTGCCCACGTGGTATCGAGCATTTGCTGCCAGCCATCCGGGGGCCGGAACCGGAGAAAGTTAGGGTAGGTGGCAGGTAGGTGTCAGGTAGGTGGTTGGTAGGTGGCGCGGAGCACGGTTTTTGGGGGCGTCGGGACGGGGCGTCGCGGGCGCCCGGTGCGCTCGGGTAAACGTGGGCGATCGACTACGTCCTCGCACTCGACCAAGGGACGACGAGCAGCCGGGCGATCCTCTTTGACCACTCGGGCGGCGTCGCGGCTGTCGCCCAGAAGGAGTTCGGCCAGCTCTTCCCCCAGCCAGGCTGGGTGGAGCACGACCCGGTGGAGATCTGGAGCACGCAGATCGGCGTCGCCCAGGAGGCGATGGCCAAAGCCGGGGTGCAGGCGGGCGAGGTCGCCGCGATCGGCATCGCCAACCAGCGGGAGACGACCATCGTCTGGGACAGGGAGACCGGGCAGCCCGTCTACAACGCGGTCGTGTGGCAGGACAGGCGCACGGCCGGGGAGTGCGACCGCCTGCGGGCGGCGGGGGCAGAGGCCATGGTCCGGGCCAAGACAGGGCTCCTGCTCGACCCCTACTTCAGCGCGACGAAGGTTCGATGGATCCTGGACAACGTCCCGGGCGCGTCGGGCCGGGCCGAACGGGGAGAACTGGCCTTCGGCACGGTCGATTCGTGGCTGGTCTACCGGCTGACCGAGGGCCGGGTGCATGTCACGGACGTCACCAACGCCTCAAGGACCCTGTTGTGCGGGATAGGCGACCTGGAATGGGACGATGAGTTACTTGATCTGTTTAGGATCCCAGCGTCTCTCTTGCCGACAATCGTGGACAGTAGCGGCGTCGTGGGGGAGACTTCCGCCGGACTCTTCGGAGCGGCGGTGCCGATCGCGGGCGTCGCGGGCGACCAACAGGCCGCGCTCTTCGGCCAGGCCTGCCACGCGCCGGGGATGGCCAAGAACACCTATGGAACCGGGTGTTTTGTGCTCCTCAACACTGGCGACGAGGCGGCGCGGAGCCAGTCCCGACTGCTGACGACCCCGGCCTGGCGGGCCAGGGGGCGGACCGCCTACGCACTTGAGGGGAGCGTGTTCGTCGCTGGCGCCGTGGTGCAGTGGCTGCGGGACGGCTTGGGAATCATCCGCGACACGTCCGAGATCGAGCCCCTTGCGAGGAGCGTCCCCGACAACGGCGGGGTGTTCCTGGTTCCCGCGTTCGTCGGGCTCGGCGCGCCCTATTGGGACAGCAATGCCCGTGGAAGCGTTTTCGGGCTGACCCGCGGGGTGACCGCAGGCCACTTGGCCCGGGCCGCCTTGGAATCGATCGCTTTCCAGACGTCGGACGTCCTGTCCGCGATGGAGCGGGATTCCGGCATTCCGCCCCGCGAACTACGCGTTGACGGCGGGGCGGCCCGCAACGACCTGCTCATGCAGTTCCAGGCGGACATCCTGGGGATCCCGGTCGTCCGGCCTGTCGTCACCGAAGCGACCGCTCTTGGCGCGGCTTACTTGGCCGGCCTGGCGGTCGGCTTCTGGGCGAGCCCCTCAGAGATCTCCCAGAACTGGCAGGAAGACAAGAGGTACGAACCGTCGATGAGTGCCGAGACCCGCGCCGGATTGCTCGCTCGTTGGCACGACGCGGTGTCTCGGTCGGGAGGTTGGTGCTCCCCCGGCGGATAATTAGAGCCTTGTCCCCTGGAAGCTGGCGACATAGCGCCGCACCGGGCCGCTACCATACTGGCTCGTGCCTGTCGTCGCCTGCCACGCGCCGCCGGCCAACGTCGAGCTGGCCTTGAAGTAGGTGCCGATGTCCTGGATGTAGGTGGCTGCCGAGCTCGGACGGGTGTCGTTGAAGTACGACCAACTGGCGCCGGTCCCGTGCAACGCACCGATGTAGTACTGCTGACCAGCCGTCAAGGTGATGGGGGTGATCGCTGTCCAGTAGTAGCCGTCTGCCAGAGTGTCCGCGGAGCTTATCGTCGCCTGGGCGAGGATGTTGCCGGTCGCGGCGTCGAAGATGGCCACCTGGTGGTCTGGCTGGCCGTTTTGTTCAAACTCCACCCCCAGCGCAGAGACTTGGATGTCATGGCCGGCGGCGACTTGGAACAAGTTGCCCTCCACCGCGTCGAAGGTCGGCGTCGTCAGGGCGCCGCCTTTACCCGAAGGGAACTTGTATGTCGAGACGGCGGCAGTCGTCACGTTGATCTCTAACGGCGCGCTTGTGACGCCGTCAACGACTGCCACGACATTGGCAACCCCGGCGGTAACCGGCGTCAAGACCCCGTCGGGTGTGATTGTCGCCGCTGTGCCGTTAGCCACAGTCCACGTCGCCGACCCGGGAGTGACAGCGACGATCGCCCCTGCGTCGGTCTTGGCCGAAAAACTCAACTGCGTCGTCTGCCCTCCCGCGGCGAGGTCACCGACCGGGACAAGGGTCACGACCTTGATGTCGCCCGTCAGCGTGACCGAGGCGAGGTTCAAGTGGCCGCCGCTCACTGTGACATCGGCGTTGGCGACGCCGACTTCGTCTCCCGTCGATCCTGGCTGGGCATAGAATGTCGCGCGAAGGGTCGTGAGCCGGGCAGGATCGACCATCGTCGGCACTTGATAGGTCTCCGTGTGCGCGGCGGTCTGCGCGGCGTCACGGTCGATGTTGAAGCTGATGTGGTTGCCGTGTCCGTCCGATGCGGGCAAGAAGATCGTCGCGGACTGTGCCGACGTCAGTCCAGCGTCCAGAGCACGGGACCGCGCAGGCCATTGCACATCGATCGTCGCATTGACAGGGTTCACGCCCCCACCCCCTCCGCCACATCCGATAGCTATGACCAAGCCGACAAGTAAGACGAGCGAGTTGACGCGCCGCATGCCGGTAATTGTACTTTGGCAAAACTCAAATCGTGTGAAACTGAGCCATATTGATGGCGTGGTGCGCACGTATCATCTGAAGATCATGTTGAGGGGCATGTGGCTGGCCCTAGGATCTTCTGTCGTCATAGCGGCTTCGGCTGGTGGCGTCGCGTCTAGCGAGGCGACGTACGCGGACGTAGACCTCGTCTTTAAAGCTCATTGTGTACGGTGCCACGCGGGAGACGGCGCCGCGGCGAGTCTAGACCTCTCGTCGTTCAAGGGCCTCATGCGGGGCGGTGCGAGCGGAAAAGCAGTCGTGCCGCATGACGCCGACAAAAGCCTCCTTGTCACGCGCCTGATGGGGCTGGGCGGGATGGACAGGATGCCGCTCGGCTTTACCGCATTGAGTGACCGCGAGATACGCGTCGTCCGCGACTGGATCAAGGAAGGAGCCGTGGACGGGGGAAAGCACACCGTCCATTGGGCGTTTGTCAAGCCGGTCCGACCAGCGGTGCCAGCCACGAATGACAAGCGATGGGTGAAGAACCCGATCGACTCCTTTGTTCTTGCCCGCCTGGAGAAAGAGCGGCTTACCCCCTCGCCCGAGGCCGACAGGACGACCCTGATCAGGCGGGTCACCCTGGACCTGACCGGTCTTCCGCCGACCTTGGCCGAAATCGACAACTTTATCTCCGACAAGAGTCCAGACGCATACGAAAAGGTCGTCGATCGGCTCTTCGCCAGCCCCCACTACGGCGAGAAGATGGCCCTACCTTGGCTTGACGCCGCGCGGTACGCGGACAGCAACGGGTTCCAGATGGAGGGCGACACTTACCAGTACGTGTGGCGCGACTGGGTGGTCCGGGCGATGAATGCGGATATGCCGTTTGATCAGTTCACGCGGCTACAACTCGCGGGTGACCTGGTCCCTGGTGCGGGCGAGGCCACAAAGCAGGGCCGTGACTACCTAATCGCGACAGGTTTCAACCGCAACCATATGCTGAACGGTGAAGGCGGCGCGATCCCAGAAGAGCAACGGAACATCGTCCTGTTCGACCGGGTTGACACGGCGTCGACGGTCTGGACAGGGTTGACGATGGCGTGTGCCCGGTGCCACGACCACAAGTACGACCCCTTCACGCAGCGCGACTACTACAGCATGATGGCGTACTTCAACAACGTCAGTGAGACGGGCGTGCCGGAAGGTGGGGTGCCCTACAGCATCGCGAAGCCGTGGATCTATGCGGGTTCTGACTCTCAAATGACACGACTTCAGGCACTGAGGAGCGACGTCGAACGAGCGGACTTGGGGGCGAAGGCAGCAGAGGATGCACCGGCGACTAAGCAGAGGGAGGCGGCCTGGCTGGAGGCAGGAGACGACTTCGCCCCTGCGGAAGTGCGCAACCTGTTGGCCGTTAAAGTAAAAAACGACGCACAGAAGAGTCAGCTTCACCAATACTTCATGGATCACGTGCTCGGTTCGGCGGCTTGGCTCCGCGCCCAGGCATTGCGCAAGGAACTGACAAAACTTGAGGCCGAGATTCCCCGCCCGATGGTGATGAACAACGCCCAGCCGCGTGAGACGCACATCCTGAACCGAGGCAATTACACCGAGCCTCTCACCAGGGTGTCACCGGCGGTCCCGGCCCTGTTCAAACCGGTCGGCAAGTCATTCCCGCCGAACCGGCTGGGACTCGCCGAATGGATCTGCAGCCCAGAAAACCCGCTTACGGCACGGGTCCAAGTCAACCGATACTGGCAAGTCTTTTTTGGTCGCGGCCTGGTCAAAACGAGCGAGAATTTTGGCGTGCAAGGGTCGCCTCCCTCCCATCCGAAGCTCTTGGACTGGCTCGCGACCGAATTTGTCCGATCTGGCTGGGACGTGAAGGGTCTGCAGAAGCTGATCGTCATGAGCTCGACATACCGCCAGTCGTCGAAGGTGTCGGCCGCTTTGCTCAAGCGCGACCCGGACAACGAGCTTCTGGCCCGCGGCGCGCGGTTCCGCATGCCTTCGATGGTCTTGCGAGACATGGCATTGGCCGAGAGCGGCCTGATCAACCTCAAATTGGGCGGCAAACCTGTCTACCCATACCAACCGCCGGGCATTTGGAGCAGTCTGGCGATCACAGACGAACGCGACTTCACCTACCCGCAGTCGCATGGCGACGACTTGTACCGCAGATCGATCTACACGTTCTGGCGTCGGACCGTGGCTCCTGGCGACATGTTCGACTCGGCCACACGCCAAGTGTGCACCGTGAACATGGCGCAGACATCAACCCCGCTCCATGCGCTCACGATGATGAACGACACCGCGTGGGTCGAAGCGGGCCGCGCGATGGCGGCAAGGGCGATGAAATCTGCCCGATCCGCCACTGACCGGCTGACCTACGCATTCCGACTCGCCTGCGCAAGGCGGCCACGGCCTGACGAACTGGCCATCCTGAAGGGCAGTCTGGACAAGGCTCTGGCCGCTTTTGCCAAAGACCCTGCTTCAGCGAAAGCCTACTTGGCGGTGGGCGAGTCCCCCGTGGACACCTCCCTTGACCCGACCCAGCACGCCGCATACGCGGCCGTCTGCCTGTCGATCCTCAACCTCGACGAAGCGATGACCCGAGAATGATCAGCTTTCTGGAACGAGCGGGTTGGCCGCCTCAAGCTTTAGGAGGTCGGCGAACCGCCGCTTCAACTCAGGTGTCCCGCTGTCTGCCAGCCGGTGCTGCAACACGATCGTCTTGGACAGCCGTACGAAGCGGATGAGCCGGGTGTCTCGTGGCTTCTCACTGTCGACCTTGTTGCCAAGGAACTCTTCATATGCCGCCTTCATTCGGCCCTCGCCGTCAAGCTGGAGAGACTTGGCGAGTCCGTCCAGGGCAACGAGCTGAGCAGGACGGGCCCAGGTACGCACCTGGCTGAACGGGGTCGACATGACCTCGGCGTCCTGGCACGGCACGAAGCGCCGGAGAAACACGTCCGAGGTGCAGACGGGCGTGTCGATGGATGTGTCGTTGACCAACGAGTAAGCGAAGGCTTCATCCATGCCGACGCGGCCGTTCTTGTCGTAATCGGCGCCACGCACATCGCGACCCATGCGGTCTTTGCCGGTCAGGGCGGCTAGAAAGTAACCGGTGAAGTCTCGGTAGTCTTCCTCGTTCACGTTCGGGGTGCAACCTGCGGCCGGCCTCTGTTGGACGCTGGCAAAAAATCCGCAGATCTTGCGATCAGCCAATGGGGCGTCGGGCAGTCCGCCCTCGAACAGCATGTTGCCGAACGAACCTGAGAAACACTCGACCATGAGCAACGTGACCGGGGTCTCCTTGGGGAACTGGCTGATGTCGCCGGCAAGGTCGGTGACACTGAGGGTCTGCTTGTCCCAAAGGTCAAAATGGTTGTTCTCCAGGCGGCTCCGCTCGTTGGGACTGCCGTGGCCGGTAAAGTAAAGAAAGGCTGGCGCCCCCGGATCCTTCCGGAGGCGGTCTGCGAGCTGGGCAAGCTGGTTGCGGACGGCTTCGGACTCGGCGGGGCCGTCTTGACGCGGTAGGTTCGGGGCGCGGTAATAAGTCTTGCCGCCTTCGCCCTGGCAGAGCACGTTCTCCGACTTCGGATTGCCGTCGGTGAAGAGCACCCGCATCTCGGTGTTGGCTGGCTTCACACGGTCGAAGTAGCGGACGTTGCTCTCGATCGCCACCTGGTTGTACTTCGGCGAAGGGCCGCCGCCGACGACCAACACTTGTAGCTTTTGAGCGGGCGGAGACTGGAACCCAAGGGCGACGAAGCCGAGGGCGGCGAGGAGCCAGCGGTACTGGTGCCGGACGTTCATGGCGATGACATTCATTGTACGTCACCGCTCACCGATTGTCACAAAACGCCTGCCCCATATCGGAGATCCGATCGTCGTTGGCGGCGGGCAATCCTCCCGGCTACCGGTTTCCCTTGTGGCTATAGCGTTCGACCTGCACACCCCAGGTGACACAAAGACCGTCGGTGAGTTCGTCCCTGATTGTCTCCAGGAAGGCGTCGATCTTGTCGGCGTCGTCGACGATCTCGACCCTGACTGGGAGGTCTTCAGACAATCGGAGGATCGAGGCCGTGTGGACGCGGCTGTTGCCGCCAAAGCCCATTTGGCCGTGGGTCACGGTCGCCCCGGCGAGACCGGAAGCCTTCGCCTTCTCCACGATGTGCTTGTAAGCAGACTGCCCGCCTATGCGGTCGCTGTCGCCCAAGAAGATGACCAACACTTTGCCGTCGCGATCGATGTTCACGCCTTACCTCCGAGCAGGACACGGGAAGCCACGAGACCAAGCCAAGCGGCGAGGACGGTGCCGAGCGCGGTGCCAAAGACATAGAGCGCCGCGCGCGTGACCTGGCCCTCCCGCAACAGTTGCACCGACTCCCACGCAAAGCTGGAATAGGTGGTGAAGCCGCCCAAGACGCCGACCGCGACAAAGAGCCTCCAGTTCGGATTCCAGTTCGTCCCGGCCGCGAGTCCGAGGAAGAGCCCGATGACGAAGCTCCCGACGATGTTGATCGCCATCGTCTCGACCGGGAACTGGACGCCTCGTTGCGCCTGTATCCAGCCGCCCAGCCAATACCGCAGGTTGGCGCCGATAAATCCGCCGCCGCCGACCAAGAGCACCGTGACCAGGTTCTTCATGCCTCGTTCCTGGTAGGAGTCATCATCCCCGGTGGGGGCGGTTTCGGGCGCACTCCATGCCCGCCGACCAAGATTCTACTTGTTTGGGACACACTGGGCGGCCGACCAAAGACTGCAGCCTGGCAAGGGTTGTACAATGGGCTCGGCGTGAACCCGATCTTCGAACGCGACCTGCGCCTGTCCAGACGCCAGCTTTTCCGGGCAGGCGCCCAAGGGATCGGGTTCGCCGCCCTCTCCGCCTTGCTGGCGCAGGAAGGCTACGGACAGACGGCGAAACCCAGAAACGGCGGCCTGCCCGGACTGCCCCACTTCCCGCCAAAAGCCAAGCGAGTCGTGGTCCTGTGGCAAGGCGGCGCGCCGAGCCACGTCGACCTCTTCGACTACAAACCCGGGCTGGCGAAGCACCGTCTGGAAGAACTCCCCGCCAGCCTCCGCGAGGGCAAGCGGCTTTCCACGATGACGAGCGGCCAGGCCAAGTTCCCTGTCCTGCCCGCCATCAGCCCGTTCAAGCAATACGGCAAGAACGGCGTCTGGCTCAGCGAGATGATCCCCCACATCGGCGGCATCGCCGACGACATCTGCCTGGTGCGGTCGATGCACACCGACGCGGTCAACCATGCGCCGGGCGTCACCTTCTTCATGACCGGGAGCCAGATACCTGGGCGGCCCAGCATGGGCGCGTGGGTCGCCTACGGCCTGGGTTCGATGACCGACGACCTCCCCACCTTCGTCGTCATGACCAGCAACGACGAGAAGAAGACGTGCGGCCAGCTGTTCTTCGACTACTATTGGGGCTCGGGGTTCATCCCGTCCAAGTATCAGGGCGTCCGGTTCCGCAGCGAGGGCGACCCGGTGCTGTATCTCAGCAACCCTCCCGGCATGTCCGCCGACCTTCGCCGCCGCCTCTTGGACGACCTGCTCAAGTTGGACGCCAAGCGGCACGAGGACTACGGCGACCCCGAGATCGAGACCCGCATCTCCCAATACGAGATGGCGTTCAAGATGCAGACGAGCGTGCCCGACCTGACCGATATCTCCAAGGAGCCGCGCGAAATCCTGGAGATGTACGGGCCGCAGGTGGAAAAGAAGGGCACATACGCCCACAACTGCCTCTTGGCCAGGCGGCTGTTAGAGCGGGGCACGCGGTTCGTGCAGCTCATGCACTCCGGCTGGGACCAGCACGGCAACCTCGACACCCAGCTCGCCATCCAGTGCCGCGACACCGACCAACCCTCGGCCGCGCTGGTGATGGATCTCAAGCAGCGCGGGATGCTGGACGACACGATCGTCCTTTGGGCAGGCGAGTTCGGGCGGACCGTGTTCGTCCAGGGCGACATCAACAACCCGAACGCGCACGGGCGCGACCACTTCGGCGACTGCTACTCGCTGTGGGTCGCGGGCGGCGGTTTCAAGGGCGGCCACGTGCATGGTGAGACCGACGACTATAGCTATAACGTCGTCAAAGACCCGGTCGGCGTGCACGACATGCAGGCCACCATCCTCAACCAGCTCGGCATCGACCACACGCGGCTGACATACCAGTACCAGGGCAGAGACTTCCGCCTGACCGACGTCGAGGGCGAGGTCGTGAGCGGGATCCTCGCCTGACCGCCGCCGGCCCTCCCCGGTAGCTTTGCCATATTTGATATCAACGTACTCACAGTTCACTAATTCTTGTGACACACTATGCCGGTTGGAGCAACACCCACTATGAAATCACTCTTAGTTCTCGGAACCCTCGCCGTCTCGGCTCTGGGCTTTTCACAAGTCGTCTGGGACAACACCGCCCTTTGGGTCGACACCACGTTCCGTGACCCCGGCAGCGCCCCTGCCTTGCGGATAACCAACACGAACGGGTCGGACGTCGCCCTCGGCCATGTCGCGTTCCAAGGTGAGAACACGGCTACGCAAGAGATGCAGTTCTTCCTCACCGACACGGCCGGGACCGTCTTGGACAGTGTCTATGTCACGGAGGGGGCCACCGCCGCCCACACCCTCATCGGGGCGGACGTGAACTGGAACCTGGCGGCCGGACAGACCTACTTCATCGGCGCCGCGGCCAGCAGCGCGAACGTCAACTACGACTACGCATTCCCGGACTTCCACCTGGAGAACGGCCTGCAAAGCTCTGATAACGGCAACTTCGATGGCTATGGGGCTACCCTGGCAATTGCCGGAGGCGGCTCAGCCGACATGTCTTGGCAACTCTCGGGCCCGGTGCCCGAGCCGGCCTCGCTCTCCGTCCTCGGACTGGGCGCGCTCGGCCTGGTCAAGCGCCGACGCAAGAACGCCTGACGCCAGGTTTTCGCCAAGCGACAGGAGCGGGCCCCGTCGCGGGTCCGCTCCTTTTTTGCGCTGATCGCCCCCTGCCCTGCGGCCGCCACGCTCTGCCTAGCGGACGCCAGCCTCTGCCTAGCGGACGCCAACCTCCGCCTAGCGGACGCCAACCTCTGCCTAGCGGACGCCAACCTCTGCCTAGCGGACGCCAGCCTCTGCCTAGAGGACGCCAGCCTCCGCCTAGCGAACGCCAGCCTCCGCCTAGCGGACGCCAGCCTCCGCCCTGAAGATCCCGGGGAAATGTCCGATTATTCCCACCAAGCCGGGACAAATCGTCAAGATGCCGTCCCGAACCAGGAGGAAACAATGGCTCAAAACCACTTCCACACCCTGACTCAAGCGAACCTCGTGAACGTCGGGACCCAGTTCAACACCGCGATCGTCGCGACGCCGGCCAACTACGGCCTCAGCGCCCTGCAGGCGGCCAGCTTCACCCCGCTCCTGACCGCCTATAACACGGCGATCAGCAACTACAACGCCGCGAAGGCGGCCCAGGCCGCCGCCATGCAGGCCAAGGTCTCGGCGCGCGCCGCCCTCACCGCCCTACTCGCCGACTTCGCGAAGGTGGCCTACGCCTATCCGGGGATCACCAACGAACACCTGGCCGACGCCGGACTCGCCATCTACAAGACCCCGGGCACGGTGACGCCGCAGACGCCGACGCAGCTCCTGGCCGAGCCCTACGCGACCGGCGACGTCGACCTCTCGTGGAACCGCAACGGCAACCCCTACGGCGTGACCTTCGCGATCGAGACGAAGGGCGAGGCCGGCGCGTGGACGATGGTCACCGCGACCGACGCGGCCCGCCACACGCTGACGGGCTTCACCCCCGGCGTGGCCGCGTGGTTCCGCGTGGTGGCGATCAACAACGGCGTGACCTCGACCCCCTCTCTGGAGGTGTCGGTCTACCACGACGGCGGCGGGCAGCAGGTGCAGCTCCAGGCAGCCTGAACGGGCTCGTCACGGGCAGTCTTGGGAGGGGGCCGGCTTCGGCTGGCGCCCCTCCTTCCTTATGCCCCGGCACGGGCCGTGGGGTTCCATTTGTGAGACCTCAACAGCCCCAAACGACCACTGGTTAGAAACCAGTGGCACCCGAACACCGTCTGTTGTCAATACTCACGGGTCGCGCCCCGGCCCGGGGCGCGGGCCCACGTCGCCGGGGCCTACTTCGAGCGGCGGCGTCGAACCAGCGCGAGGGCGCCGAGACCGAGCAACGTCATCGAGGTCGGCTCCGGAACCGTCGCGAGATAGCCCATGTTGTGGCCGGTGTCGAACGAGCCGTTGGCGTCCCATGACGAACCGTTCTTGAGGAACCGGCTGATCATATTGCCCGTGTGGCTGGACACCAGCATCTCTTGGCCGTCCGGGCTGAATGTGACGCCGATCGCCCCGGCCACGTCAGCGACCTTGGTGGAACTGACCGGGTTGAAGTCGCTGTCCAGGTCGACGCGATAGACCTCGTTCGTGTTGAAGCTGCCCATGAAGAGCGAGCCGTTCTTGTAGGCCATCTGGTGGATGACGTTCGCGCCGGTGACGGTGAAGTCCGTCGCCGATCCGATCGAACCGTCGGTCAGGTCGTGGACGTGCAACGCGGAACCGACCCCCGACTCGATCATCTTCTTGCCGTCCGGCGAGACCCACACGTCGCGCACTTGTGCGTTTGCCGTCCCGTCGATATCGACATAGCCGGAGCCGTTGTCCCGATATCGGCGGGTGCCCGCGCTCACAGTCGTGACGAAGAGGTCGGTGTTCGGTGCGATGTAAAATCCGCAGAAGCCCTGGTAATTGGCGCTCGACTGCTGGGCGATGGTCGCGCCTCCGGTCAGGTTGGTGCCGTCGAAATCGAAAGCCTGGATCGAGCCCTGCCCGATCGTGTTGCCCCACCGGTTGCCGACCAAGAGCTGGTCGTCGCGGAACAACAGGCCGGCGGGATCGTGGAGGACGGACTTGTCCAGCCCCGTCCCCTGGGTGGCCGCGCCGCCGACAGAGGCGAAGTCCCACCTTTGCACCCCGCCGTATTGGGAGGTGTCGCCCCCCATCGAGCCCGCATTGGTCTCGGCGGCGAAGATCGTGTACTGGGCCAAGGACAGCTGGGCGAACACAAGCGCGAGAGCGGAAAGCCAAGCCTTATTCATAAGGAACCTATTATGAGGTCAATTCTTGCAATTTACTAACTGTGGAAGATACTAATCCGGTATTTGTGCGGGGCCTCCCCGCACAAACCCTTCGTCGACCGGCGGCCTGAGGCAAGCCGTCCGGAGAGTCCTTCGATGTTTGTAACGCCTGGTCGCGGCGGGGAATTGACACCCTCCGCCCTCCACTCCTCATGGTCGACTGACGTTCAAACCGGGGGGGTTCATGTGTTGCCGCACAGCTTCCAAAAAGGTGTCGACGTCGCCTTCCAAGACATGCCGCCTGTTGATCGTGACGGCAGAGTTGGCGGCGAAAAAGACATAGCTCGTCTGGCCGGATGTCGCGATCTCGCTGACTCTATCCCAGGGAACCACTCCGCGACCGCTGGGCGAGACGTCCTCCAGCCCCTCTTCGTCCACCCACAGCTTGTGCTCGCCAACGCCGCCGACGTCGCCTTGCTCCAGCAAGTACTTCTTGGCGACACGACGGATCCGATAGTCGTAGTAGCGGTCGTAAAAGAACAAGCCGAAGAGAACGGCGAACGACCCCACGATCCACAACAGGGTGCTGAACACGGGGTCGTTGACGATAGGCGGCGTCATCGCGATAGCGAATAAGGCCACCCCGCAGGCCACGAGAATGATCCGCAAGACAAGCTTTGTCCGTTTGTATCGCTTCGATCGAGAAAGGAAGAAGCTGTGCAGGGCAATCACGTCGTCGACATCGACGACAAACCTGAGGGACGCCACTGTCTCAGTACTCTCTAGTCTTGCGGCCCGGCTCGGGTCGGGGATACATGTCGTCCGAGCCCGGCATGACCGGCGCGTCCGAGCTGTAGTCGAGCTTGTCGACGGTCGGCGCGAACTCGTGGTCGCAGTTCAAGATGTCGTCGTAACTGATCTCTTGGCCCGTGTGGGCGGCCATGCGCCCCATGTTGCACGTCAACGTCGCCTTGACGCCGCGTTCGACTTCGTTATAGGGCTTGTTCTCCTTGATCGCGGTGACGAGGGTCTCCCACTCGTTCTGGTAGGGGTTGCTGTGGTCCTTGGACACCCACTTCTCGCGGTCTTTCGTCGTGTTGAAGCCCCGGTAGATGCCTTGCGGGCCGCCGAAGTCGCCAGAGCGGGAGCAGATGGCGGTGCCTTTGGTGCCCTGGATGTTGGTCGAATAGATGACTTGTGCGCCGTTCATGCACCGCCCGTCGAACTGCATGCGGGTGCCGTCGGCAAAGATGTACTCGACGGCGTAGGTGTCGAAGTTCTGGTCGACGAACGGCTGACCGTCGGAGGCGAGCTTATAGTGCCGCCCGCCCAAGGCGTAGGCTTTCACCGGCCAGGCGTCTTTCATCCAGCACATTTGGTCGATGAGGTGGATGTAGAAGTCGTTGTAGCACCCGCCGCTCGCCCACAAGAAGCTGTGGAACCGGCGGATCTGGTACTCAAGATGGCTCATGTTGTCGGGCTTCTTCACCGACTGGGAGGAAGCGGCCGGGTCGTGCATCCGGTAGCCGCGCATATAGGTGACCTCGCCGATCTCGCCGTTGCGGATGCGGTCATGGAGCTCGTTCATGCCGACGCTGTGCCTGGACATCAAGCCGACGCCGATCTTGGTGCCCGCCGCCACCGACTGTTGGCCGAGGGCGTACATCTTGCGGGCGGTCGGGCCGTCGACGCAGACCGGCTTCTCCATGAAGATGTTGAGCTTCTTGGAGAGGGCATAACTGAACATGGGCCAGCGGAACGCGGGCGGGGTGGTGAGGATGACGATCTCGCCCGGCTTGAGGCAGTCCATCGCCTTCTTGTAGGCGTCAAACCCGAGGAAACGCCGGTCGGCCGGGACGTCCATGTGCCCGGGACGCTTGTTGGCTTCGTCCGTGATCGCCTCGAAGGAACTGTCCTGGCGGTCCTTGAAGACGTCGGCCATGGCGACGAGCTTCAGGTTCCCGGCCTGGGTGTTGATGGCGTTGACCGCCGCCCCGCTCCCGCGGCCGCCGCATCCGACGAGCGCGACCTGGATGGTCTCGTCGACGCTGTTGTGGAAGCCCGGCATCTTCACGCCTGCCAAAGCGACGCTGGCGGCCGCGCCGCCCGTGGCTTGCAGAAAGCTGCGTCTTGACGTTTTCGGGGTCTTGTTCTCGCTCATTGGTCGTCTCACACTCCGCAATGCAAAGCTGTTCTCGATTCGATTATGCGACTTATTTGGGCACTGGTGCGCGGGACGCCCTTGCGCGTGGTGGCGCCTCGGTCCGATTCGGCGCTCGTCAGCTCGGCTTCAGCGTCCGTCCAACTTCGCTTTCTCACCGTCCCAAGAGAACACGATGTCGCGCCTGGCCTCCGACGTCGACCCGTTCTCGACGCGGCCATGGTCGTCCCGGCGGTCTCGTCCCAGGCTGTACACCTTGAACGAAGAACCGTCCTGAACGACCCGGTATCCGCCGTCGCCGAACGGATCGCGGGTTCCGGAGACGTCGGGAGCCTTGCCCGCCGCCACCGCCCGCACTCCGATCGCCGTCACGTCGTCCGCCGCCTTTTCGGCGCGATAAGCGTCGAACACTTGGTCGAACATCGGCAGGATGTACTGGAATATGGCCAGCCGGCCGTCCCTGGCGTCTCCGGGCTCGGAAAGCTTGGCAAAGGCAACAGCGTTGGCGTCGATGTCATAAGGGTTCGCACGCGAAGCCTTTATGTAGCCGACCCATCTGCGTGCTAGCACCGCGCCCCAATAGGGCCTGTCGAGCTCCATCTTCGCCCCCCTTATCCTCGACACGACCTTTGGTGCACTATCGTCGCCAAAGGCATTCAGGGGGTCATTGTCTCCGTAGGCATCGGCAAGCTTATGGGTGGCTAGGTACGCGCAGAAGGCCGCCTCGCCCAAAAACGTGTTGCTGAAATCGTGCTTCGCCGGTTCTTCTGCCAGCTTGACGAGTCCGGCCATCGCCGCTTTGTCCTTGCGGGCCGGCCCGACCACGCTGGCAAGGGCTCTGAGGGCGATGTTATGGCAGGCGATGCTGACCAAGCCGCCGATGAGGATGGGTTCACGGTCGATCAAGCTTGCGAGCTTCATGGCGGTGGCGACGTCCTTGGTGGCGCCGAGGACATCCCCGTCGGCGGTGCGGACCAAGCTCCTTTCCGCCAACAACTTTGTGGCGGTCTTGACTGTCACGAACTCCGGGTACTTCACGTCAGGGAGGTTGCCGCTACGGATGCCGTGCCACTCCGGCCGGGAGGCCGCGAGTTCGGCAAGGACCAGCGCCTCGCGGTTGGCCGCCACGTGCGCCCGCACAGCTTCGATGTCGGGGGCGCCCGTCTTCGCCGCCGCCGATGGCCACTTGGAAACCGGCCCGCAGGCTGTCTCGAGCCTGCCCATCAGCATGAAGGCGTTCAGTTCGTCTGGGCCCTGGGGTTTGGGATAAAGCTCCGCCACCGTCGTCGGGATGTGCGCGTCGCGAAACAGTTGGAGCGTAGATTTGGCGCTTTCACGCAGTGTGGCGTTGGCGATCGCGACGGCCGCGATCCCGACTAGAGCCAATGAACCAACGCCGCCCGCCACCAACAACAACCCAGTCCGTCTCATTCCGCATCGCCCCTTGACACCCTCTATCCTGCCACAAGATTGCAGAGCGGAAGCTCCTTGGGTTGGCCCACCCGTTTCACGGTCTTGACAAATATATCGAAGTTCGTCTACTATTTTGCAATGGCAGCCACATTGGTAGCGGTCGGGATCGTGGCCCGCGACATCCACGCCTCGGTGGCCTTCTACACACTCATAGGCGTCCCTCAACCTGCCGACATGGAGGGCCCCCACGTGGAATCGACCTTGCCCAACGGACTTCGGCTCATGTGGGACACGATAGAATTGGTCAAGCAGATTGATCCGGATTGGAAGCAACCTGTCGGCCAGCGGATGGGCCTGGCGTTCCACTGCGGTTCGCCAGCCGAGGTCGACGAACTCTATGGCAAGGTGGTCGCCGCTGGTCACCCAGGACACAAAGAACCCTGGGACGCCTTCTGGGGCCAGCGATACGCCCAAGTTGTGGATCCGGATGGGAACATCGTCGATCTGTTCGCCCCGTTGCCTTGAAGGGACTGATGTTTCAATTGTTTCTGAAAGTTCAAAAATCAACCGTCGAGGGCGGTATATATTCACGATTGGAGAGAGATGGCCAGCACCCTCGAACCTGCGGCTTGGGAGACGTCCGGCGACGATAAGCGCCGGGCCGTCCGAGCGCTGTTCGCGGAGGTCGCCGGGAGCTACGACCGATTCAACAGCGTCGTCAGCCTGCGCCTCCACCAGCGATGGCGAAGCGAGGCGGTCACGGCGATCGCCCTTTCGCCGGGAGAGTCGGTGCTCGACGTCTGTTGCGGCACCGGAGACTTTTGTCTGGCGGCCCTGCCGTGCGTCGGGGACAACGGCACCGTCGTAGGGGTCGATTTTTGCGCTCCGATGCTCCGATTGGCCGCCGGTAAGACAGGGCGGCGGGTCGGCTTGGGCCTGGCTGACGCCATGCGACTGCCGTTCGCGACCGATTCGTTTGACGCCGTGACCGTGGGCTGGGGTCTCCGCAACGTGCCCGACATCGGTACGGCACTTCGAGAGATCACCAGGGTGTTGAAACCTCGGGGCAGGTTCGTCAGCCTGGACATGGCCCGCCCCACCGACCCCGTCATAGGGCCGGTCGCCGAGGCGGTCTGCCAACGCGTCGTGCCGCTGGTGGGCCGCGCGCTGGGGCACGCCGGCGCCTACGAGTACCTCCCCCGAAGTACCGAGAGGTTTCTGGATCGTGCTGGTTTGGCGGCGGCACTCAACGCCGCTGGCATCGGTCAAGTCCAGCATCGTGACTTCATGTTCGGCAACGTCTGCATGATGTGGGGGGCGCGTCCGTGAGCACTTCCGCGTTCTTGGACCGCCTGGCCGCCGGACTCGAGTCCACCCTGCTATCGGAACTCGCGCAGGCCGCGGCAGGGGTCGAGGCCGTGCTCGCCGAGGAAATGCGGAGCGAAGTGCCCTTGGTCGAGGCCGTCGGTCGGCTTACTCTGGAGGCGGGCGGCAAGAGAATGCGACCCGCACTCGTCGCACTGGCCGCCCACGCGACCGGCCGACCGTTTGACCAGACGAGGGCGGTCAGGCTCGGCGCATGCATGGAGATGATCCACATGGCGACCCTCATCCACGACGACGTGGTCGACGAGGCGGCCCTTCGCCGTGGCCGGCCGACGGCCTCCCACGCCCACGGCAACACGGCAAGCGTCCTCTCGGGCGACGCGCTTCTTGCCCGGGCCATGGTCTTGCTCGCCGACGACGGCGATCTGGCGGTCATCCGGCTCGTAAGCCGGGCCGTCGTCGAAATGGCCGAAGGCGAGGTGCGCGAAGTGGCGTCCCGCGGCGTGTTCCAACTCTCTTTGGACGAACACCTCGCGATCCTTCGGATGAAGACCGCCGCTTTCATCGAGGCTTGTTGCCGCGTCGGCGCCCTCCTCGCTGGTGCTTCGGTATCCGAACAAGAGGCGCTCGGCCGATATGGCCACCATGTGGGTATGGCATTCCAGATCATGGACGACCTGCTGGACTACCGTGGCGACCCCAAAAAGACAGGCAAGCCCAGGGCGACCGACTTCCGCGAAGGCTGCGCCACATGGCCGCTGATCGACTTCTCATCCCGCTCGGCCGGACACGGGCACTGGGCGGGTGTCTTCGGCAACGGCGTGAGCGACACCCAGCTGGCTGATCTGGCCCGGCAGATGGAGGATTCCGGCTCTTTCGCCCGTGTGTTTGATGCGGCTCGAAGCGAGATCGGAGCGGCTAAGGCGGCCCTCTCCCCCTTACCGGCCTGCCCCGCGCGCACGACGCTCGAAGGGGTCGCGGACTTCGTCGTCGAGCGGGAAGCGTGAGGCGTCTTCCGCTCTATATCTTCGACCTCGACGGCACGCTCTATCGTGGCTCACAACCGGTCGATCATGCGCCCGAAGTCGTGCGTCAGCTCCACGATGAAGGCGCGTCTGTGCGCTATGTGACGAACAATTCAGCTGCCCGGCCAGAGGAAACGAGCAAGAAGCTCGTCGACATGGGCTATCCGTCCGAGCCAGGGTGGGTCTATGGCTCCGGGCCGGCCGCGGCACGGTATGTGTTGTCGTTAGGTTTCCATACTGTTTTTGTTGTGGGAGAACCTTCGCTCGAAGAGACCTGCCGGGCAACGGGACTCCACACCGTCACCAGCGACGAGGCGTTGGCGGGACAAGTCGAGGCGGTCGTCGCGGGCATCTGCAGATCGTTCAATTACTCCCTCCTTCGAGCGGCGATGCGAGCGGTGAGGCATGGAGCCGCGTTTGTCGCGACAAACCTGGACTCGACCTATCCGGTCGAGGAAGGACTTTTCGATCCAGGAGCAGGAAGCATCGTGGCGTCCATCGCCACCGCGTCTGGTGTCCGGCCCGACGTCGTCGGCAAGCCTGCTCCGCTGATGATTTTGGATATACTTCGGGATACGAACGTTCTGGCAAGTGACGCGCTGGTGGTCGGCGACCGCATGGACACCGACATTGCCGCCGGGAAAGCGGCTGGCTGCCCCACGTTCCTTGTCTTGACCGGCGTGGCAAGCGACATCCCTCTAGGCGAAGACGGCGCCGATGACTTGAGGGGACTGCTGTGAGCGGCTGGACCGACACCCATTGCCACCTGAACGACGAAGATGCCTTCCCGGACCCCGAGGCGGCTGTCCGCGAGGCCCGGGACAGCGGCGTCGACCGATTGGTCGTGGTCGGGGTCGACACGGAGTCGAGCCAGAAGGCGGTAGTCCTGAGTGAAAGGTTTGAGAACATCTGGGCGGTGGTCGGCTGGCACCCAAACATGGCGGCCAATTTCTCCTTGGCCGAGTTGAGCAGGATCGAAGAGTTGGCGCAACACCCCAAGGTCGTGGCGATCGGCGAGATCGGATTGGACTTCCACTGGACATACGCCACGCTGGAACAGCAACGCCTGGCCCTTGAGGCGCAACTTGACCTAGCGGAAAAACTCAATCGGCCCGTGGTCTTTCACTGCCGAGAGGCTTACCCCGAGCTCCTCACAGTTTTGGAATCCCGGCCTGCGCGACCCTACCTTTTGCACTGCTTCGCAGGGTCAGGCGACGATGCGGTGCGGGCCATGACGCTTGGGTGCTATTTTGGTGTCGACGGGCCGGTGACGTATAAGAAGGCAGACGATTTGCGGTCCGTGATCCGACAAATCGGCATCGAACGGCTTGTGGTCGAGACGGACGCCCCTTGGCTTTCTCCTCATCCCCATCGAGGGAAGCCGAACCAGCCAGCTTGGGTCGGCATCGTGGGAGAAGGCCTTGCCGACACGCTCGGGCTGTCGACCGAAACAGTCAAGTCAATAACTAACCAAAACGCGGACTCCTTCTTCAGACTGCGTTAGCCGCCCACGGTGTCGCCAGAGGCGTCTCCGCCGACGACAGGCGTGTCCGGCAACTTCTGTTCCGGTTTCTTAGGGGTCTTCGGCTTCGATCCGGCAGGCTTCTCGGGTTTGGCCTTGGTCGTCTTGGCAGGTTTTGGGGTGGCGTCGAGCCCGGGCGATTCGTCCGGTTCGGCAACATCAGGTTGATCGCCGACCGTTGGATCCTCAGACTTCTCTGCGGGCTTTGTACGGTCGGGGGGCTGTGGGCCAGTGTCAATCTGCAGGTCGACATCCGGCACGGCGTGCTCTCCAGATGGAGGTGACACCGGCTTTCCTTGTTGGGAGGCGTCAGCCGCGCGGGACGCCATGTCAGCCTGTTTTTGCAACTCCGACATCTCAGCCTTGGCGTCCGGACTCTTGTCGATGGCGGACATCCGTCCGACCACCGGTCCGACGACGAAATAGCCGACTGCCGCCAAGATGGCGGGCACAACGACGTACTTGATGACAAACAAACCTATGCGGTCGGGTGTGGCAGACATACTGTGGGGCGACAGCCCTTACTGTTATAGACGTACTGTCGGCTAAATCTGGCCCAAAAATGGTCACTCTGAGGACGAACAACCACCAAGACGACGGCAACCGCCCGGTCGTGACCCTCGAAAACAGCCTGGTCAGTGTCACCCTCCTGCCCGACCGTGGCGGTCAAATCGTGGAGATTCTAGACAAGCGGTCGTCCACTGCGATTTGCTCCGGAGGCCTGCGTGGTGTCGCCGGTCAGATGCGGCTCGATGCCCCTACATCGCATCAGACAAGCACGCCGGGTTCAGAAAGCGACCCAGGTGCGATCTCAGTCTTTGGGTTATCCGAGGCGATCGGGATCGACGTCTGGTCGGTCGTCACCCTGAGCCCTGGCAGCCCATGGATCCAAATCGATGTCCGACTGCACAACCGGACCCTTGAAGCCGTCCGTCTTCCGAAGCTCTTCGGTTGGTCTGGGCAAGCGCAGGCTTGGACCGGGGGCCCCCTTTCAGTCGTCCAATGCGGAGACGAGGGCTCAGGCTTGCTCATCCGGTGCTCTGGGCCCCTGGCCGAGGACGACGCGGGTTGGGAGGCATTGGATACAGACCCCTGCGTCCTCATGGGAGGCAGGAGTGTCGAGGGCACTCTGTCGATCTCCGCGTTCGGCGGCCTAGGCAAAGTGTCCGGGGTCGGGGACGGGTGGGTGGCCCAACTTCGATCGGAATCCTTGGAAATCGTCTCTCAAGAAGACTTCGGCGAAGTGGAGCTGCACGTCCAGGTGGAGGACGGTCAGACGATGAAGGCTTCGATCACGCTCGCCCGCGAATCCACGACCGTCGTGTCGCTCGCTGACCTGCCGCCGATCGCCAGGGCCGCGGTCGTCATCGCCGGACGACAGACGGGCGAAATCCATCGAAACGGGCCAGTTCAAGGGCCAAGGCGCGCGACTTGGCCAAGCCGGGCCGCAGAGTTCTGGGCCGACGGGCCGACAATTGGCCTTGACGACCGATTTCGAACCTGCGCGAGAGAGTGGCAAGCTTGTTTGCGTGACCCTCGACCCTTACCAACCGGCGTCCCAGGAACCGAACATATCGTCGCCACGACACGCGCCATGGCGGCCGTCCGCGCGGAAGATTGGCAAGGCGCGAGCCAAGCCATCGACGACGCCCTCGTCACGAACGGGGATGACCCGTTGCTCTGGTGGGCCAAGGCCTCGATCGGCAGGCATTCTGGCGAGGAGGACGAATCTTCCCTTCCCAACGCACACTTCTTGTCCCCGATGGAGCCGATGCTCCGTGTGGAGGCCTTTCTCCGTCAAGAGCAAGGGCAATCACAGGAGCCTAATCCGCTTGTCGCCCCACTCACCACGGATCCCGCGATCGCATGGGACTGCCTCGCCAGGCTTGCCGCTTGGGGGCTCTGGGCGGACTTTGCCAGGCTCGCCGATGAACTACTGCGACACCGTGACGATCCGGCTGTCCGACTCCTTTACGCATGGAGCCTGGCCCGCCAGACCAGGATGCTTGCCACGGCCGCGGAGCACTTGGCGAAGGCGGACATGGATGCGCTGCTCGACGTGCGGCACCTGCCTGCCGTCCTGAGGACGGCGGCCACCGAGCTGGAGGCGGCTTTCCCTCTGGATCCGCGCCTTAAGGCTTGGCTTGCCAGATTGGACGCATCACCAGAGTGAACCCGAGACCAACTCCTAGCCGACTTTGTTCTCGACCAAGACGTCGCCGGAATCCCGCACGTAGAACTGGAGCCGCGCACCCTTTGCGATCACCTCGAGAGCGTACTTGAGTGTCTTGTTTTGCAGGTTCACGTCCATGCGGTAGTCCTTCACGTCGTGGGCGACGACAATGTCGATGCCGGTCTGGTTCGAGAATGTCTTGATGAGGTCGCGTAAGGCGATCTTCGACTCCTTGACCGACACCTTCTTGCTCAAATCGACCTTGGACGAAGCTGGAGCTGCACTGGTCGTCTTACTCGTGGCCGCGCTTTGGGCGTCGGTGACCTTGGCGTCCTCGCCCGTTTGCTGACTTGACGGCTCGTCGGCTGGAAAGTCCTTGGCGATATAGGTGACGCCGTCTTTGACCCGGTACTCCAACTTCGTCTGGCGCAGTACGATTCCAAGGGCTTGGTCGAACGTCACGCCTTGGAGAGACAGATATAGGTTGGCATGGACCTCGCCCTGGACAACAAAGTTCCTCTTGCCTTGAGTGAACAAATCGTAGAGGACGTCGCGGACGTCGCGCCCTTTAGATGCGATGGAGACTTTGCCGGTCGAGTCCGTCGCCACACCGATGTTGGCGTCATATGGCACTGCTTGCGAAACTGCGAACGGCGCCAACAGACAGAGGGCGCAAAGTGCGGTGATGGTTCGTTTGCTCATATTCTCGTCCTACTTGGCTTCAATCCTTGTAGACATGGATCTCTGCGGGTTTGCCGGTCGACTTAGTGGATTTCGATCCGGATTTGGCCGGCCGCTTCGTCGTGGTCGAACGTCTCGTCGTACTCGTTCGTCGGCGGGTGGATCCGTGAACCGCCGGAGGTTTGGGCTTGCCTGACCCTTCGTTGGCCTCGAGGATAGGTCGCTTGCCCAGAGTCGGGTGGCCAGTCGCACCAGGAACGCTGGTGACTGGTTTGGACGGCTCCTTGGCTGTGGATTCAGGTGCGGGCGTATCCTGTTTGGCGGCGTCGCGCGCCGCCGCGACGGCCGCCTCGGCCGGGCTGGCGGTTTGGTCGCCAGTGGCGTTCTGCGCTACAGATGCCTTCTTGTCAGGCTCGCTGGGGCCGGGATGGTCGGCATCCGTCGGGTCGTCGCCCGATTCCTTGACCTTGTCGGACGGCTCCGAAGCCTTGTCGCCTGGCTTCACCTCTTCAGAGACCGTTCCGGCAAAACTGCCGATCGCCTTTGTCCCAAGGAGCTTGGTCGGGTCGCGCAAGACGGTCGACATCACAATCAACACGACGGCGAGAGCGACGCTGAGCAATAGGGTCTTCGGTTGCTTGAACACGTCCAAGACCCCGGTCAAGGGTCGGCTCTGCCTCTCGGCAACCGCCGCTGAAGGAGTGGCGATCATGTGGGCTTCCACCGCCGCCTTCTCTCCCTTGGCGACCGCGAGGCAATCAGAGCAGTGCTTGAGGTGGTTCTCCAGTTCCTTGAGCAGTTCCTCTGGTATGTTGTCGCCGTTGAGGAACCGTCTGATTTGAACCTGCGCGAGCTGGCATTCCAGACTCAGGACGGACGTTTTTTGTGACTTCGTGGCTAGCTTTGCGGCCAAGGCGGAGACTCCCTGGTAGGATTGTCGGGACGCAGTCGCCGAAACTTGAGGTCAGGCACGTTCGGCTAGGGCGGCACGGACGCCTTTGCCGACCGCATAAAGGATGACGACTGCGTTCTTTCCCTCCGGCCCCGCGAGCCTCTTTCGCAGTCTTTCCGGCTCGATGGCGACGCCCCTCTTTTTGACTGCGACGATCTGGAGCCCATGTTCGCGGACGGCGGCCCGAAGCCGGGTCTCGTGAAACGGGCCGTGCCACACGACCCGGTAGTTTCGCAGCCAGGGCGAAGACCGGGCTTCGTCCCCGGTCAGATACCCGTTCGAGTCTCCAAGGCCGGCCAGCCCGAACCGGCCGAGCGCGTGGGCGCGGATGGCGGCTGGGTCGGCTTCTTGGATGTAAGCCAGTGGCCCGTCGTATGTGGCCGTCAGTTCCTTGGCATCCAAACGACTACCCGATTCGACATGGAAGGCACATCGCCCTTCGAACGCGCCAAACGTCACCAATGCTTCGCAACACTCTCCGTTGTGGCTGACAAAGGCGAGGCCGTCCCCTTTCTCCAGAAGGCTGTCCGGCAAGAGCGGCGACAGCTTCACCAGGGCGCGCCGGGCAGTGCGGCACTTGGCGAACACCTTGTCGAGAGGAGGGCTGAATTCTTGAGGGTCAAGGGTACGGCCTCTGGCCGTGCGACGTTGGGGGTCGACCACGACCGCCAACCCCGACCAGTCGAGTGACATGGAGTCGACAGTTCGGACGTCCGCCCCCAAGCCGTGGACCATGAGATTATGGCGTGCCATTTCCGCGTGCTCGGGGTTCGTGTCGCAAGAGGTTGTGGGGCCGGCCATGGCCAATGCGACAGTGTCGGCACCGATGCCGCACGTGGCGTCGAGTAGCTGGCGGCCCCCACTTCCGCGCGCGTCGGGACCATCCGGCAAGGCGCCGGTGAGGAGGGCGGCGTGGAGGGAGGCCACGGACTCATGGCTGGCCATCTCCAAGCCGTCGCGCGTGAAGAGCATCTCATTGGCACGGGCGAACTTTGCCAAGGCACGTCCACGAAGCACCCATTGGGTGAAGGCCCACCTGGCCGCCTCCTCGCCGACCGCCTCGGCCAACCGGGCGATCTCCTTGGGTGTCGCAGGTCTGTCCTTGGCCAGGGCAAGGGCCGTTTCCTCGTTCGGTCGCACCACTGTCATTCTGCCCTGCCACGAGACGGCGGCATACCAAATTTGGCTGGGGCATTATCCTGCACAATGAGATCAATGGACGCCGTCACTACGAAGCGATGCCCGCTCGACTCCACCACCCTCGTCCCCTTCACCCATGAGGGCCACCAGATGGACAGGTGCCCTCGATGCGGCGGCCTTTGGTTCACCTGCGAAGAGTTTGCGACACTCGTCCGTGTGCCGGACGAGTTGCAGGAGGTCGATGTCGCAGTCAGACCTGAGGGGGTCGAGCCACCTGGAACCGGGTTCGACACTTGCCCCGTCGGACATGGCCCGATGCTCCGGTTCCACTATGTCGAATCGAAAGAGATCGTCATCGACCGTTGCACAGAGTGTCGCGGAATCTGGCTCGACGACCAAGAAGCGGCGGCGATCGCGGCCCGCAACCGCGAAGCCGCGAACCCCAATCTGACACCTGAGGAACAGCAGGTCGTCGCCGAATTCACTGCGCAGCACGTCCGAACGATGGACAGGCTGCAAGGCGAGCAGGCACTGTTCGAGTTCCTAGGCAAGCGACGTTACTGGTTGGCCTAATTCTTTTCGGGCCGTCGTGCTGGGCCCACTCCAGGGGCCGCTGTACAATCTTAGAAAGTTTCGCGAAGAACCGTTGGCCAAAGCACGTCCAGGCGTGCGTCGCGGTTCCCCGAAGGATTTCAGACGATGAACACCACGAACGGCGTCGCCCACGGTCAGAACACATGGCGCAACAAGGTCGGCCTGGCCGAGATGCTCAAAGGCGGCGTCATCATGGACGTCGTCACGCCCGACCAGGCAAAGATCGCCGAGGACGCCGGCGCTGTCGCCGTGATGGCTCTCGAACGGGTGCCTGCCGACATCCGCGCTCAGGGCGGCGTCGCCCGGATGAGCGACCCGGAACTCATCATCGGGATCAAGAACGCGGTCTCCGTCCCGGTCATGGCCAAGTGCCGGATCGGTCATTTTGTCGAGGCCGAGATCCTCGAGGCCTTGGAAGTCGACTTCATCGACGAAAGCGAGGTTCTGACCCCGGCTGACTACGAGAACCACGTGGACAAGCACCGTTTCACTGTCCCCTTTGTTTGCGGTGCCCGCAACTTAGGGGAGGCTCTACGCCGGTGCGCCGAGGGCGCGGCGATGATCCGCACCAAAGGAGAGGCGGGGACAGGCGACGTGGTCGAAGCCGTCCGCCACATGCGGACGATCATGTCCGAGATCCGCCAGGCCCAAGGAGCGCGGCCAGACGAACTCTATGTTCTCGCCAAGGAACACCAGGCCCCGCTTGAACTTGTCCAGGAAGTCGCCAAGTTGGGCAAGCTTCCCGTACCCAACTTCAGTGCGGGCGGCATCGCGACCCCGGCGGACGCGGCGTTGATGATGAAGCTCGGGGCCGAGACCGTGTTTGTCGGCAGTGGCATCTTCAAGAGCGGCGACCCCGCCCGCCGGGCCAAGGCTATCGTCGAGGCGGTGCTGTTCCACGACGAGCCCAAGAAGCTCGCCGAGATCAGCGCCGGACTTGGAGAACCCATGGTTGGCATCAATGTCTCCTCGTTGCCTGAAAAGGAACTCCTCGCCCCCAGAGGTTGGTGACCGCAACCCAAATTGCGGGGATTGACGCCACCCAGCGAAATGAGGGTGGTGCTGCGCACAGATTGGTGGAACACGCCTTGAAGTGCTCCTCGTACGCTGGAAGGAACGGGCCAAGGAGATGGCGGTGCTCATAGGCATCGGGCTATTGATGGCCTCGATGCTCACTCCCATCCTAATCGGTGGGCAGTTGGCCGCCCACCGCTAAGCTAACTCGTCGAGGGGGCCGGCTTCGATGACTCGGGTGCCGCGCCATCCTTCTTCGCGGAGGCCGAATTGTCACTGTCCGCCTTCGCCTTTTCGTCGGTGGACGCCTTTGTCCCTGCTTCTGTGGATGTGCCGCCCTTTGCCGCGTCTTTGGCCGTGGATGTCGAACCGATCCTGCCTTCAGGCTCTTGCGGGCCGCAGCCCACCAGGAAGCCAAGACAGGCGCAAAGAGAGACGACCAAGAGGACTCGCATGACGACCATTATTCTCCTTCGGGCAGGTCGGGCCCAGTCACGCTGGTGATGCGCCAATGGGAGGTGGGCAAGACCGCGAAGTCTATGGCGGGCTCGCGTGCGAAGTCAATCTCCACTCCCTTGACCACCTTGTCCAGCGACATGCCCATCCAATCGAACTTCAGGGCGACGTCCGAGCGGATCTTCGCCTTGTCACCGGTGATCTCCGGCTTGGGTGACAAGACCGTCACCTCAGGCCTGGCTTCACGCACGACCTTGGCGATCTCGCCTCGGTCGGCGGACAAGCCCTGATAAGTGAACTTTGTGCTTAGCGCGTCCAACACCGGGTTGGGCCGGCCTTGCTTCGAAGCCGCGACGGCCTCGTCCAATGCCTGCTTGATGAGGGCGTCGTCGCCCGGTCTGCTAGCGTAATAGAATCCGACGAGCCCGACGGCGAGGGCCGACGGGACTCCGATGGCCAGCCACTTCCTCATGTCACAGCCAACCTTCTGACAGCCACGGGTGTTCCGGTGGCCTAGGCACGACCGACCAAACCACGCACAGCCTCGACGTCGCGGGCTATCGCCTTCTTCAACGATTCAAGGTCGGGGAAGTCTTCTTCTCCCCTCATCCTCTCGAGGACGCGTAACTCGACCGCCGAGCCATAGAGACTGGTTCCCGGGAAGTCGAGCAAGTAGGCTTCGACGGTCCGGGCTCCTCCCCCCACCGCAGGCCGGACCCCGACGCTGATCGCGGCGGCATATTCGCCCAGCACGGTGTCGGCCGTCCCAGCGTAGACCCCGTCAGCTGGAACAGCCATCCGGCCCGATGTGGCCAGGTTTACCGTCGGATACCCGAGGCCCCTGCCAAGCTTCTTCCCTCCCACGACCACCCCGGCCAATGCAAAGGGCCTGCCCAACAGGCGAGTGGCGTCGACCATCCTGCCTTCGAGGACGGCGGCTCTCACCGCCGTGCTGCTGACGCGGACACCGTCCACCAAGACGGGCGGAACGACCAACGCCCGGTGACGCGCGGCCAACCAAGCCGCGTCGGCTTCGCGACCCTTGCCAAACGTAAAGTCATGCCCGACCACGAACTCGGTGGCATGGACTCGGTCGGTCAGAAGCGACATGAAGCCGGCGGCGGTGACCTGCGTGAATGCGGCGTCGAAGGGAAGGACGACGCACGTGGCGACGCCGAGTCGCGAGAACTGGGCGAAGTTCTGGTCCAAGGTCGCCAGGTACGGCGGGGTGCGGTCAGGGGCGAGCACTTCTGCGGGGTGGCGGTCGAACGTGACGACCACGGCAGGCGACTCGGCCTCACGCGCCCTCTCCACTGCCCGGCGCACCAACTCGGCGTGGCCCACATGGACACCGTCGAATGTCCCCAGGCAGGCGACGGCGGTCTTCCAACCAGGCTCGAGACGGGCCACGCCGAAATGTACGACCATCGCGGGGTCTATTTTGACTTCTGCCGAGGTGGGCGCGTCCAGACGGCCAGGACGGCGGCCTGAAGCAACAGTGTCGTGAGGGCAAGGGACTTCGTACGAGCGACCTGGGCCGCGAGGAACACCTCGGGATTGTGTTCAATGGTCAGCCTTGTCTCGGGCAACAACAAGAGCAGCAAGGAGTAACAAGCCAAGAACACGACCGGCATGACGACGACGTGTACTGGTTCGGGCCGCCCGGCTCCCATCATTCCTGGGGCAAAGACAAGGCAAGCAAAGAGGATCAACCCCGCGGCGATCGCATAGATGGCCAGCACGGCGAGCACTGCGGTTCTGCTCGAACCATGGGACCCGTTCAGCGCGACGAGGCCAAATGAAATGTTCGTGCCACAGGACACCAAGCCCATGGCCGAAGACCATTCTGCGGAATCGTGGAGGCGCTTGATTGCGGCCCGCACCGCCATGAGCTACTGGGGGACGTCCTTGACGTCAGTGCCGGAGGCGGACTGGTTCTCTTCCAGGATCTGTTCGAAGATCTCTTGCCGGTGGACGGCGACGTCCCGAGGCGCCCGGATGCCGAGCCGCACCTGCTCGCCCCGTACCTCAAGGACGACGACCTCGATGTCAGGGCCGATCCGGATACTTTGATTGACTTTGCGCGTCAGTACCAGCATTGACCTTGCCCTCCATGGCGGTCCTGTCCCAGTTCATCGGATTTAAGCTGCCTCGCTCTCAGATTCCTGGAACACTCTGTGGCGGATCGGGTACGCGTCGCCTTCGACGACGACTTGCACAGCCTTTCCCAACGCGGCGTTGATGACGATCGGCCCCGCAAGGTTGATTGTCATATCCGCCGGTCGACCACGTGGAATCGTGACGATAGTATAGACCAGCGTCGGGGTGTCCGTTCCGACTTCGATGGCATTTGCGTCCCGCGCAGGCATTTCAGGCGCGTAATCGGCGACATAGACGGCCGGATCAACGACCAAGAAGGCCGTCTCGCCCTCTTCCACTGACTGCAGCCATCGGAACGGGCTGTCGTCCGCGTGGTTGAGTAAAACGAAGTCCCGCAGATGGGGGAACCCGAGCAGTCCTTCGTGGAACGTCACGACGTCTTGAGGCGTGTAGGGGACGAGCCCGAAGCGGGCGGTCTGGACGGCGCTGGTGATCGTCATTGCATGTAGTCCAAGAGGCTCAGCTTGCCGGTCTGACTGAGGACCGACAGGGCTGCCTGGTAGGCGGTCTGGGTTTGTTGGAAGTTGGTGATGGCGGCCGGCATGTCGGCGTCCTGAGCGTCGGAGATCTGAGAGGACAGGTCGTCCATCCGGCGGCTGTTGGCGCTCGCCAAGTTCTGCACCGTCTGGAGCTTGCTGCCCATGTCGGCGCGGATCTGTGTGACTTGGGTGCCCAGCGACTGCATGTCCGTGATGCTTTGGCCGATCAGGTTCGGGTCGCCGTTGGACAGGTTGTTCTTGAGCGTCTCCAGCTTGCTATAGATGTCCTGGTAGATCGCGCCTGCGCCTTGCAGGTTGACCCGCATCGTGTCGGCAGGGCGCACCTCCACGTTGACTGGGTTGTCGTCGCCGCCAAATGCCAAAGCCGCTCCCGAGACCGTGAAGGGCTTGGTGGTCACCGACTGTCCCGCGAACAAGAACCGTCCACCGGAGAGTTGGGTGTTCCCAAGTGTCACAAGGCGGTTCTGAAGCTCGACGATCTGGGACACCATCCCTTGTCGGGAGGCGGCGTCGTTTGTTCCGTTGGCCCCTTGCAGCGCCAGCGTGTAGGCGGACTGCACCAGGTCGTTTGTCTGTGACAAGGTGTCTTCCCCGTTGTTGAGGTACTCCTTCGCCACTGAGAGATTCTTGTCTAGTTGTGCAAAACGGCTCTTGAGTGAGTTCAGGCTGATGACCGCCTGCGTGCCTTGTGGGTCGTCGGCAGCCGTTTGGAACCGCAAGCCGGTGAGGACTTGCTTTTGGGCGGCGAGATACCTCTCGTTCGCCCGGTTGGCATCCGTCATCGCCGTGTTCCACTGAGTAGCCGTGCTGATCCTCATCGTCCCCCGCAAGATTGCTAGCGCGCAAGCATGTTAATAGTGTCTTCGGTGACTTGGTCAAAGATCGTCAGGGCTTTCGCGGCCGCCTGGTAGGACCGTTGCAGTCTCGTCAAATCAGCCAACTCGTCGTCCATGTTGACTCCCGTGACGGATTGTCGCCGGTTGTCGACCTGCTGGACGGCCGCTGCTTGTGTGTCTGCTTTGGAGCTATAGAACTGAGCGCTGGTCGCCATCGTGTTGACGACCCCTTGAAAATAGTTTCCGAATGTTTGTCCGCCCAATGCCGCGATGGAGGTGTCGCGCATGTTCGAGAGCCCTTGCGCCAGCCCGCCGTCGCCCGCCGCGCCCGATATCCCGGCCGCGATCGCTTTCGGGTCGGACTTCACAGCGGCAGCCAGGTCAAAGTCGATCGCACCGGTTTGCGGGCCGGAAGAGACGTCGTTGAAGAAGTCCACGCCCGTGTTGCCGAGGGCGTTGACGCCGGTCCTGTGCAGGTTGTTGAACTGGGTGCGCAAGGTATTGGCGAACGTGTCCAGATCGGACATGCGCTGTTGCGTGTTCGAGAGGGCGGTCAGCTGGCCAGCCAACGCCCCGCTCTTGACCACATAGGTGTAGGTGCCGTCAGTGACCGTGCCGGTCGAGGCGTCGTAGGTGGAGGGAAACGCCCTGGATCCACCTGAGTCGACTAGCAAACTGCCCGCCGCATAGACAGTGTACGACCCGTCGGGCTGAGTGTAGACGTTGACGTCGACCAGCTTCGACAGCTGGTCCACCGCACGGTCGCGCGCGTCCAGGATGTCGTTCGGCGGCCCGCTGGACGCGCCGTATTTCGACACCTCCTTGTTCATCCGGTAGATCTGGTCAGCGAGCGAGTTGACCTGGTTGATCGTCGCGTTGGTGGCCTGTTGTTGGTTGCCTTGCAGGGCGAGGAGGTCGCCGTAGCGTCCCCTGACCCGGTCGGCCAAAGTTTGACCCGCCAACTGCACCTGGCTTCGCGCGGCGGCGTCTGTCGGGTTGGCCGCCAGTGCGGAGAAGGCGTCGAAGAGCTTGCCTAGCCCGTCCGCGATCCCGCTGTCGCTTGGTTCGCCAAAGATCGTGTCGATAGATTTCAGCCCGTTCGACGCCGTTTGGTACTTGAGGAGGTCGCTGGACGAACCCCGATAGCTGGCGTCGAGAAAGGAGTCGCGCACCCGGCTCACACTGCCGGTATAGACACCCTGGCCCTGAAACTGCCAACCAAACTGATAGTATTGGAGCGGATCCAGGTTCGTGTAGTCCAAGGTCTGCCGGGAATATCCCGGCGTGTTGGAGTTGGCGATGTTGTGGCCGGTCGTGTCGAGCGCGCGCTGAAAGGCCCGGAGCGCGCTGGACGCGATCGACAATCCTGCAAACGGGCTGGACATCTCTTAGTGACCTCAGGCGACTTGGTTCATGATCACGTTGCTTTCGGGTGCGTTAGCCCTGAACTTTGAGTTCTTTTCCAACGCTTCCCGTGCCACAAGGGCCATGGTGCCGTTCACGTAGTCGAGTTCGTTCTCGACGAGAGTCCGGTTCTTGGCGATGATCTGCTGTACATTTCGGCCGACCACGATCACGCGGTTAGCGATCGACTGGATTTCTTGTGCTTCGGCTTTCTCAAGCGCGTCCACCAGGCTTCGGAGATTGGGCGCGACGCCCAGGTCTCCGGCCAGCTTCTTGGCGCACGCCACTGCTTGCCCGTCGATTTCCTGCATGCGTTGTGTCAGGCCGTCCAGCTCAGGCTGGAGGTTCTCGATGCGCTCCACTTGGCGCAAGGTCAGGGCCGCAGTCTGTTCGTGCAGCGTATGAATGAGTCGCTCGGCGGTGGAAAGCCAGTCCCACCACAGTGTCGCGAGTTCTCGGGTCGGTTTTGCCATTTGTCGTTCCTGTTCTTCAGGCGGTCGTGTCTGTCTTGGCATAGAGGTTCGCCAGGGCTTCCTGGACGACGCGCTTGCCTTGTTCTGCGAAAACTGTCGAGCCAATGCCGAGGTTCGCGGTTCCTCGCGAGACCGATTCGGCCAAGGCTTGGTCGAGAAAATCTTTGGCCATCGCACCGGTGGCTGATTTGTCGCTGTCCATCGACACCTGGCGCATCTTGCTAAACCAATCTTTGACAAAGTTGGCTTCAAAGTCCTCGGCCGCCTTCTGGAGCTTTTCGAGCTTGGCACCGGTCTCAGAGGGCAACTTGTCGAGGTCGATGGTTTGGCCACCCTTCGGTTGTGGCGCGGTCAAGACGGGAGCGAGCGGGCTCTTGGCCAAGGTCGCCGGGTCATTCTGCTTTGGGCCGAGCAGGCTCTTCAAGGCCTCCTCCAGCTTTGCTTTGTAGTCGGGTCGGACGGTTGTGCCGACCTTGTCCGCCGCCGGACGCTTGTCGGTCGCCTTCTCTTCCAGCGCGCGGTCGAATTGGCCGTCTTTCGCCTTAGCGACGGGTTTGGCCGTCGGTGCGGCCATGTCTTGGCCCATAAAGGCGGCCATACCTTTCATGCCGTCGTTGGTGATCATGTCTGCTCCACTTGCGCTTTGAGCGCGCCCTGGCGGGCCAGTTCTTGGAAGATGCTGATGAGGTCTTGTGCGCTCAACTTGAGGGCCTGCAAGATCTCGGCGAGGTCGCTGACCGTCGCGCTCGGGGGGATGAGCGCTATCTGCGTCGTGTCCTCCTGGGCGTTGACCGTCGAGTTGGTGACCGGCGTGGTCTGCCCCTGTGAAAAGGGCGCCGGTTGGCTGACATCGTTGACCGTGTCGATATGGATCTTCAGTGCGCCGTAGGCGATCATCGCCGGGGCGAGGCGGATGTTGCCTCCTACCACGATGACTCCGTTCCTGGCGTTTATGACCACCTTTGCCGGAGTGTTGGCGAACACCGTGACCGCCTCGATCTGGCTTGTCGCGGTGACCGGCGCCATGCCCATGGGGAACCGGATTTGCACGGTCGCGCCGTCGACGGCCACGGCCTCAAACCCCTTGTTCAGACTGTTGACCTTCTCAGCGACCCGCACAGCCGTCGTAAAGTCAGGCGACTGGAGGTCGTAGTAGATAATGTTGCCCGGGAAAACATACTGGGTGTCGACCGACCTTTGGACGTCCGCCCCGGCCGTGATCTTGCCGACGTTCGGATAGTTCTTGCTTGTCGAGCTCCCGTTTGCGGTGACCGTGTATCCACCAGTGGAGATCGGCCCGGTCGCCATCGCGTAGACAGTGTTCGTGTCACCCATCGGCCCGAGGCTCGTGGGGAGCAAGACGCCTCCCTCCAGGCTCTTCGCGTCGCCAATCGACTGGACCAGCACGTCCACCTTGGTCCCTGGCGAGACGAAAGCGGGCAGTTCTGACGTGACACTGACCAGCGCGATGTTCTTGCTCTTGAAGCTCTTGGCAGTGATCGAGGTCCCGAACCTGCTGAGAATGTTGGCCATCAGGGTCTGGGAAACGGGCACCTGTGTGCTGTCCCCCGTGCCGTTCAATCCGACGACCAACCCATAGCCGACGACAGTGTTGCTCCGGGCTCCTCGAAACCTTCCGATTGCGCTGAGCTGCACTTCGACACCTTCTTCCTGTGCTTTACGGATCTGTGACTCCCGCTGCTGGCGGAGGACCGAGCCGGTGTCGTTCGCGGTCTGCGGGCTTGCCGCAGTGGCTTGGTTGGCTACGCCGACCGGTTGTTGGTTCCCTGCCTTCGTCGGTGTGGATTGGCCGAGAGCTTGGACGCCCACGAGCGCGAATGCGAACAAGAGGAGGTGTCTCATCAGAATATCCAGTCCAAAATCTTTGTCAGGAGTCCCTTGCGCTGCCTGTCGGCGATCTGGCCCTTGCCCTCCATCTGGATGCGGGCTTCGCCGATCTTGCTGCTGGCGACAGAATTGTCCGGCTGAATGTCTGCCGGCCGGACTATGCCGGTGAGGACGAACGTCTGGGTGTCCTTGTTGGTCACAAGCGTCCGAGAACCCTCGACCACCATGTAGCCGTTGGGCAAGACATCCTTGACCATGACGCTCATCATGGCCGACATCTTGCTGCTCTGATCGGTCGATCCGGTGCCGTTCTTGGTCGAATCGCTGTTCGCGGTGAACGGCCCGAAGAGCCAGTTGAATGCGGACAATATGTTCACGTTGGTGCTGTTGGTGACCGTGTTGGCGGTCTTGGTGTTGGCCGCAAAGGTCGCAGACGACGACTCGTCGATCACCACCATGAGGATGTCTCCCTTATCCCGGGCAACTTGGTCGATATAGGGGTTCTTGGGATGGTCGCCGTAGAGGGAGCCAGCGTTCACCTTGGAGTCGGTCTGCCCAAAGACCAAGGCGGTCAAGAGCAGGGCGGCCAGTAAGGCGGTCATCCTCACGACTTCACCTCCACGACGCCGTCCTTGAGCACGGAACCATAGACCATCGCACGGGATCTTTCGATTTCGACTGCTACTTGACCCGTGCTCCGGTCGACGCTCCGCACAGTGCCCTTCGTCTCGACCCTGATGCCGTTCTTGAGAATGCGCACCGTCACGACCGAGCCGGGATGGACTGCGTCCACGACCGGTGACTCGATCTTCAAGGCGATCGTCCGGGAATTGATCTTCTGCCCGTCCACGAAGGCGTCGACGATGCACTGGGCTTGCAGCCCTGCCGCCTTGAGGCTCTCAAGTTGGAACGTCACCTTGCCGTTGGGGGCTTTGAGCGGCGGCGGCGTGGTGGACACGTAAGCCGGTTTGACGTACTCGCCGAGCTGTGGTTTGCTCAGTTCGACTGCGGCCTGGATGAACCGGCTCTGGTCGATCTGTTGATAGGCCCTGACGACCTTGACGTATCCTGCGCCGAGGATTTCGATGTTCTCCCGAGACACCCCGGCTCGCTCAAGTGCCCTTTCAATGGCGGATCGGGCGAAGTTGGCGGTGATGCCGATTGTCGGGGTGCTCCCGACCTCGACCGCTGCGAACTTGGGCGCAAACGCCGCGTTCGCTGATATCGTCGCGACGTCACCGAGCAAGACGGTGTCGCCGTCGACCATGGCGTCGGTGTTGAGCGTGACTTTGACGCCACCGGCCTTGAGGAAGCTTTGGCTTCCGGGTTCAGCCGTGGAGTGGTCAGGCTTCGCAGGCTCGGAAGCGATCGACTCAAGACCGTAGACCTTGACCTCTTCTTGGCCGCTCTCGGGCTCGGGGCCTGAAGGGGGTTGGACGGCTTTCACGTCCGGCATGACCGTCCGCACCACGCCCAACAGCCCTGAGCCAGGATCGCCGACTGTCCCCTTGCCTGAGCAGATCAGAAATCCTTCGCTCACGATCGGCCGGACGTCCGCGCCAAACTGGACGAGGACGATTCTTCCGATCTTGACCTCGCCCTTTTGGTAGTGGGCATAGAGAGTGCCGTCGAGGGTGACACGGAGGGCGTCAGGATCTCCTTCGACACGCGTTTCTGGCACGAGATACGGCCCTAATGTGCTGGCCACGTGGCCGTCCTTGACCACGAGTTCCGCCGTCTTGGAATAGACCGGGCGCCCGTCGCGGGCAAAGCGCAAGTACCCTTCTCCGTCGATCTTCACGCCGACCGAGACCTGGGTCGCCACCATCAAGAGAATCGCAGAAGTCATGGTCTAGGTTCACCTCTTGAGATTGTTAAGGATGCCGAGCATGTCGTCGGCGCTCTGGATCGCCTTGGAGTTGATCTCGTAAGCCCGCTGGGCGGTGATCATCCGGACCATCTCCTCGACGACCTGCACGTTCGAACCTTCGTAGGCATACTGCTGGATGGTTCCGCTGCCGTCGAGTCCGGGAGTGACTGGCGTCGCCTCCCCGCTACCGCCGCCCGCCTGGTAGAGGTTTTGCCCGACGCGGGTCAATCCCGCCGGGTTGCTGAAGGTGCAGACCGTGAGGTTGGCGATCGTCGTCGGATCGTTGTTGCCGGGCAGGATGGCCGAGACTTCCCCGCTGGGAGAGATAGTCAGGGACCGCCAACCGTTCGTGAGCTGCACGTCCGGCTTGAGCTTGTAGCCGTCGGCAGTCACAAACGTCCCGTTGCTGTCGATCTTGAACGTCCCGTCCCTTGTGTAGGCCAGTTGGCCGTTCGGGAGTTCGACTTGGAAAAACCCGTCACCGTTGATGAACATGTCGGTGGGGTTCGGAGAGTTGGTGACCGAGCCGATGGCGAAGCTGGTTGCCGAGGCCGCGAAGCGCGACCCAAGGCCGATCTGCGCCGACTCCGGGAGTGCCGTGTCGCCACCGGACCTCGCGCCAGAGGCGCGGAATGTCTGGTACATCAAGTCTTGGAACTCCGCCCTCTGGGATTTGAAGGCGGTTGTGTTGACGTTCGCCAGGTTGTTGGCGATGACGTCCATATTCGTTTGCTGGGCGATCATTCCTGTGCCCGCGGTGTTTAGTGCTCGCATCATTGGCGGGGGACCACGTTCTTATCTTTCTAAGGTCTTGTCCTCGCCTTCCTGGCCGCTCTTTGGCGGGCCGCTTCTGGGCCCGCTCTGACCCCCGCCCCTGTCCTTAGGGGAGGTCCGGTCTGTCTCAGCGGTTTTGGAGGCTTTGGATCAGCTTTTCGTTTGCCTCGTCTTCAGACTGGGCGCTCTTAGACGCCATCTCAAAGGCGCGTTGGAGCTTGATCATCGCGACCATTTCTTGGACCGCGTTGACGTTGGAAGTCTCGATGGCCCTTTGCCGGATGTTCACCCGGCCCGGATCCATCAACTGGGCGTTGTCGCAGGAGTATTGGTCGCTGCCGTTCTTGTAGAAGTCGCCGGTGAAGACGCCGATGGTGCCGACGGACTTGCCGCCAGACCGGATCTCTCCATCTTCGCCGACGACGAACTCCCCGTCTGGGAGTTGGATCGTCGCGCCGTCACGACTGAGCACGGGGAACCCGCGCTTCGTGACGAGCTGGCCTTGGTCGTTGCGCGAAAACGCGCCGTCTCTCGTGTATTGGACACCGTCGATACCCTGGTAGCCGAACAATCCGTCGGAAGTGCCGACGGCGAAGTCGAAGGGGTTCCCGGTCGTCTGCAGGCTTCCGGCGGTCCATTCCGTGTAGACGCCCTTGGATACGGGCCCGACGCCGACGTTGCCTAGGCCCGCGCCGTTAGGAGAGAGTCTTCGCATGGCCTTGTCCAGGCCGTCGTTGAACACCATGACGTCTTTCTTGAAGCCGGTCGTGTTGGCGTTCGCGAGGTTGTTCGCGATCACGTCCATCCACTTGGTGGCGGTGGCCATCCCCGTGCCGGCTGTGTAAAGACCCCTTTGCATCCTGGTATGTTTATCGGGCCCAGTTCCTTCCCGGTTAGCCCCCAGACCTTGCAATTGACTTTAGGTTTTTGTGAGGTTTGAACCTCGAGCTGGCTTGGGCGTAAGGAAGATCAGGAACAGATGAGACGAGACCAATGGCTGCTGGTCGGGGCCGGGGTCGCTTCGGTGGCCCTGTGGATGATCCCAGAACTGCGGCTCGTCCTCTATCCCCTGACCCTCTTCAACACCCACGTCCACGAACTCTGCCACGCCATCGCCGCCCTGCTCACGGGCGGGGTCCCGGAGCACATCCTGGTCAGCGCTGACGGCAGCGGCGTGACACCGGTGCGCGGCGGGTTGATGCTGGTCGTGGCAAGCGCTGGTTATGTGGGCAGCGCGGTCGTCGGAGGGGCGATCATCGCGTTTTCCCGCGACGAGAAGTCATCTCGGCGTGTCCTGGGCACACTGGGCTGGGTTTTGGCAAGCTCCCTGGTGCTTTTGGTGCGGGGCGACGTGGTCGGCTTCGTGTGGGGCGTCATCTGGGCGTCGCTTTGCATCCTCGGGGCGAAGTTCAGCCGTGGCGACGCCTCCGTCTTCGTCGCCCGGTTCTTGGGTCTGCAATTGGGGTTGACCGCCTTACAGGCCTTGGCGGTCCTCTTGAACCTGTCCGTGTCCACCGAGGCGATGTCGGACGCGAAAATCCTCCAGGGACAGACCCTTGTCCCCGCGATCGTATGGGCACTTGGTTGGGCGACCTGCGCGGTGGTCGCACTCGGGTTGGGACTACGGTCGGCATGGCGGGGGCGCGAAGCCCGGCCAAGAAAGGCGACAAAGGGAGCCTGACGTTAGGCGGGATCCCTCCAGAGGACTTCTGCTCCGACCACCCTCCCAAGCCCGCCGGTACACTCCCCGCGCCCATGTTGGAGCGTCTGGACGAGATCGAAGAGCGGTTCGAGGAGATCGAACGGCAGTTGCAAGACCCCGACCTGGGCAGCCGCCCTTCGGACATGCAACGCCTGGGAAAGGCCCGGGCAGATCTCGCAGACCTGGTCGAGGAGATCCGCTCCTATAAGAGGGCGATAAAGGAACTGGCCGAGTCCGAAGGCCTTCTCGGCGATCCCGACCCTGATATCAAGAACGCCGCCCAAGAGGAGGTCGACAAGCTCAAGGCACAGATCAACCGCCACGAAGAAGCGTTGAAGGTCATGCTCCTGCCCAAGGACCCCAACGACGACAAAAGCGTGATCATGGAGATCCGGAGCGCGGCCGGGGGCGACGAGGCGGCGCTCTTTGCCATGGAGCTCTTCCGCATGTACACCCGCTACGCAGAGAGGCGAAGGTGGAAGTACGAGATCCTCGACTTGGAAGAGAGCGGGATCGGTGGAGCCTCGTACGTCTGCTTTACCATCGACGCCTTAGGCGCCTACAGCCAACTCAAGCATGAAAGCGGCGTCCACCGCGTCCAGCGGGTGCCCGCGACCGAGAGCAGTGGCAGGCTCCACACCTCGACGGCGACTGTGGCCGTCATGCCCGAAGTGGAAGACGTGGATGTCGAGGTCAATGAGAAAGACCTGGAGATCTCCACATTTCGGTCGTCTTCTGCCGGTGGCCAGCACATGCAGAAGAACGAGACGGCGATCCGTATCATCCACAAGCCGTCAGGCATCGTCGTGACGTGCCAAGACGAGCGGTCACAACAACAAAACAAGTTGCGTGCGCTGTCCGTCTTGAAGGCCAAACTCTATGAGGCCGAGCAAGAACGGTTGGCCAAGGAGCGGGGTGAGCTTCGTAAGGGCCAGATCGGCTCGGGCGACCGGTCCGAGAAAATCCGCACCTACCACTTCGTCCAAAACCGGGTGACCGACCATCGCATCGGCATGGACGTCTTCGACATCAACGGATTCATGGACGGGGATCTGCAGAAGATGATCGACGCCTTGGTGCAGGAGCACCAGGCCCGTCTTCTCGCCGAGGCCGGCGAAGCCGCAGCCAGCGGCGGTTAGTGTCGTGGTAGGAACTAGCTCGCGAGGCTCTGGCTAGAAAACGACATGATTCCCTGCGCACCATATGCGCAGGGAATCAAGCACCTTGCGGTCCTACTTACGCGGAGCGGCGACGTCGCAGGGCGGCGAGCCCGACGAGGGAGAGGCCTGCCAGGGTGAACGGCTCGGGAACGGCCTCGTTATATTCAGAGTCGGAGAACCCTTCGACCAAGACTTGGTATGGCGAGCCGACACCTTGGTTCAAAGAGATTTCATTGACGACGACTTGGATGTGACTGTTCAGCGCAGCCAACACCTGGAAACTATGCGGGTTTCCAAAGTCGTTTCCACTGATTCCGGCATCACCGAGATAGTTCGTCGACTTGCTCGATGGATTATATGCGGTTTGATAAACAGAGACAAAGATCAAGCTGTTTGGATCGTCGGTCGAGACCTGCACATAGTTGTTCAGCCCGACGGCCACGTTATAGGTCTTGTAGTGCACATTGCCGACCGCCGATTCGCCCGGATATACGGGGCTGTTGTACCAATCAGTCGGAGTGCCGCTTCTAAACAAGCGGTTGTTCTGAACGGAATCACCCGAAGACAAGGACGTGTTGCCTGTGTCGAGAAGCACAAGGGCGTTGGCTGCCAATGCCGAGCTGAAGACGGCGGTGGCGACAAAGATTCGCAAGTATGTTCGCATATTTTCCTCAAATGTTGAAGCCATGCCTGCCCGGCCGCGACTTCTGAGTGCGCCGGTGCCGCATTGAGGTCATGCTCTCAAGGACTCCAGGCGAGTTCAGGACAACTATATTGCATCTTGTGATGATTTACAACATCGTACGGAAATTCCAAGTACGAATGACATGTATGTACGGCAACATTATCAGTGACGCCTTGATGGATGTTCTAGAAATTAGGCAATTATCCTGTGATCCAATCTCGCTTGTGCTTTGTACAATGCAAGTCGCATTCAGAATGCTTATCTGACTCCTTTTTGAGGTGCACTACACACATGAAAGCCACACAACGATATAAATGCCTCGGTCGAACGCTCACGGTGCTCGTCACCGCGGTCGTCGGAGTTTCGTTCGCCCATGGGCAACACGAAGAGTTCAGTCCGGCTGTACAAAGGCAAATCGCATCCATCTACGCGATGAAGTCCGGTCTCACGCCAGCCCAAGAGAAGGTCGAATTCAACCTTATGCGCCAGATATTGGCCGCTCGTGACAACGGATTGGCCCTGACGCCAGGCGTTGGCAGGATCGCAGGCCAGGTGCCTGGCGGCGGAAAGTCGCAGGGCGGGCTGGTTCCGGTGGAGATCTACGGCAACCCCACTCCTGGCATGCTGGCTGCAGTTCGGCGTTCCGGCGGCCAGGTCTTGGCAGTCGCTGCCGAGTTCGGCGTGACCGACGCGGCCTTGCCGCTCATGTCCATCGAAGTGGTCGCGGCTAACAAGGACATCAAGTCGATCACCTCGATGCCCAAGATGCAGACGAACAGCATGGGCGGCTCGTTCAAGGAGATTCAACTCAAGAAGACTCTTCAACGCATGGGCCTGGCGCCGCAGCCGGTTCCTGCTCCCGTCATCGGCGGCTTCACCTCACAGGCGTACATTTCCCATGGAGCCAACGTGGCGGTCGCCAACGGCTACAACGGCGCAGGAGTGAAGGTCGGAGTGCTCTCTGACTCCGCCTCAGCAAGCCGGGTGGCCACTCTCAAGGCTTCTGGGGACCTCGGTGCGGGAACCGTGGTGCTGGACGCAGGGTCTGGCGCCGACGAAGGCACGGCCATGATGGAGATCGTCCAGGACATGGCGCCAGGTGCGACCCTCTACTTCGCGACCGCGTTCAACGGAGTCGCGTCCTTCGCAAACAACATCATCGCGCTCAAGAACGCAGGCTGCAAGGTCATCGTCGACGACGTCAGCTACTTCAATGAGGCCGTGTTCCAAGACGGCCCGATCGCCCAGGCTGTCAACACGGTCAAGGCGGCGGGAGTCTCGTACTTCTCCTCCGCTGCTAACAGTGGGAACCTCACAAAGGGGACTTCGGGCTGTTGGGAGGGCGACTTCGCCGACGGCGGCACAACGACCCTTGAATCCGGTCAAGTCCACAGCTTTGGCCCCGCTACATATGACAAGTTGACCGCTCCTGCGAACTTCGTCACGTTGAAGTGGTCGGATCCGTTGGGCGGTAGCAGCAACGACTACGACCTGTTCATCCTGAACTCGGCGGGAACATCAGTCATAGCCTTCAGCGTCAGCGCCCAAACAGGAACCCAAGACCCGTACGAGGCTTGTTCCGGCAATTTCGGCGTCGGCAACCGAGTCGTGGTCGTCAGATTCAACGGCAACACAAGGGCCATTCACATTGACACCAATCGAAGTAGGCTTACCTACAACACGTCGGGTGTGGTCTATGGACACAACGGCGGTGCAAGTACGTTCAGTGCGGCGGCGACCTATTGGAACAGCGCGAAGACTGGCGTCAAACCGTTCAATGGCACGAACAACCCGATCGAGGTCTTCAGTTCGGACGGGCCCCGGAGGATCTTCTACAACCCCGACGGCAGCCAGATCGGCGGCGGTGTGACCTTCGCCTCGGGCGGCGGAACGAACCTCCTCAAGCCGGACTTCACCGGCGCGGACGGTGTGACCACCCTGACCCCTGGCTTCAAGCCGTTCTTCGGTACCTCGGCGGCCGCTCCGCACCTGGCCGGCATCGCCGCCCTGGTGATGCAGGCCAAGCCGACCTACACCCCCAACCAGGTCTTCACCGCGATGAAGGCCGCCTCCTTGGACAACATGGCGGCAGGTTGGGATCGGGACGGCGGCTGGGGCATCCCGATGGCCTATCCGGCTGTCCAGTACGCCCTCGGACATTAGGTACGACCTGTGGCAACGCCGCACCCCGCGAGGCACGCCCTCGCGGGGTGCGGCTGTTTGGGAGCCAGCCATAATCACCCCTGGTGAAGCGCGAGGGATCGCCTTGGTACAAGTTCATCTCCTGGCTGATGCGGCGGGGCTTCCTGGGTGTCATGGGTGGAGTGGACATGATCGGGCTGGAAAACATCCCCATGACCGGCCCGGTCATCATCGCCCCCGTCCATGTCAGCTACCTTGACCCGCCCGTGATCGGCGGCACCAGCACACGGTCCCTGCGGTTCATGGCCAAGGAAGAACTGTTCAAGTTCCCCCTCGGGCCCCTCATCCGTTCGCTCGGCGCCTTCCCCGTAAAGCGAGGCGGCAGCGACACCGCCGCCGTCAGACTGGCCATGGACGAACTCGCTCGGGGGCGGGCGCTGATCATCTTTCCAGAGGGGCGGCGCGGCGACGCGGTGGCCATGCAACCCATCCAAAGCGGCCTGGCGATGCTAGCTAAGCGATCGGACGCCCAGATCGTCCCGGTCGGGATCGGCGGCACCCAGATCATGTGGCCACGGGGCGCGAAAAAGCTCAAGAGGACGAGGATCACGGTCATCTACGGCGAGCCGTTCCGCTACGCGGACATTCAGGCGCCGGACGAACGCGCCGCCAGGCAACTCTTTGCCGAGGAGTTGGGGCGGCGGATATGGGAGTTGACGAACAAGGCCGGCCTACCGATCAAAGCCGCTGCGACCAAGTCAGACCAAACGCCGGACGACCGTCCTGCGCCAACACCTTGATGACGAGAGGGTCGACGGGCCGGAACTCGGCGCCGGCGGTCAGGGAGTTCGAGTCGTGCTCGGCGACGAGCCGGAACGACCCGGAGAACGGGAGCGCGACGCCGACAAACATCAGGCCCGTCTTGCGCGACCAGAACCCGAAGTCCAGTTCCGTTGGCTCCTCCTGGTTGTGTTCGCCGTCGTTACCGATCCGATAGGTGGCCGCCAGGTAGACGGCCCGGCCCTGCGGCGTCACGTTACCACCGTCTAGAAACCCGACAGATATCCCGGGAGACGTGTCGATGATCGGCGCGACGACGTTGTAGGCGCCGTCAAACGTGAACTTGCCGTCTTCACCCGACGGGCGGAACCATGAGACGCCAACCTCGACGCTGGCGTTCAAACCATACGTCAAGGACGCCTGTCGGCTGTGGTCGTCGCTCCAGTCGATTCCCTCCAATTTGAAGTGGTTGGAAAAGACCTTGGTGCCCGTTGGGATAGACACCAAGCGGTCGGCGCAGGCGAGCGCGGCCATACAACTTATCAGGGCAAGCGCGAGCGGTTTCACAATGGTTCACCACCCCGGGCGACCAGTCGGCGAAGCGTGCCTTCCATGACGTCGGCGGTCTGGGCCGACACGGTGAACACCACAGCTTCACGATAGACTCTTTGAGCGTTGTGGCGCATGCCGGCTGCCTGGCCGCTGTGGGCCGCGACCGCAGCATGGCCGCACCTCGCCGCCATGTCTATCGCCCAGACCCGGGCGCGCAGTCGTTCTTCGCGCGGCAACTCCTGATCCTCTGCCAGGGCCTTGCAGGCGCGGTGTTCCTTGTCCAAGGCTTCCCAACACTCCAAGAGGAACGGCGACTTCTTCTTCTCGTAGGCCTCCAAGACGAGGTCGAGTCCGGCGCGGGCGCATCCAATGGCGAACGAGGCCTGCAAGGACACGTTGATCATGTCGTTGTTTTGGATCCAACCCTGCGGCTTGGTGAAGGCGTAGGCGGAGTCGGGCATGAACCAGTTCTTGAACTCCACCGACATGGTGAGCGCCGCTTCCATCGCGGCCAGCCGCATGGGTCCCTTGCAGACGATCTCCCCGTCGTTCGCGGCGACATTGTCAAACGGCACGACGCCAAATACCGCTTGGCCGTCGGGGAGGCCAGCCCCCATCAGGAACTCCTTGAAATAGGTGTGGCCGGTAACCCACGGGGCCGATCCGTCGATCCGGTAGCCGCCTTCGACCTTGGTGGCCCGCAAGGCTGGTGGCCCGGCGCGTCGAAGCTGGCTGAAGCCGATGCCGATCGTCCGCTCGCCGGTGTCCATACCCCGCAGGTACCTGGCTTTGAACTCGTCACTCCCACCGTTCGCGATCATCGAAGCGGCGCTTTGGTGCTGGGTCTGGAGGAAGGCAAACGTGCCGCTGGCGCGGGCGGCCTCTTCTTGATAGGCTCGGAAGTCTGCCTCGCGCATACCAGGGCCACCGTATTCTTGGGGCAACCGCAAGGCCATAAGCCCCCGTCGGCCCATCTCGGCGAGGGCAGGTCGCAAGGCCTCGGGATCAGAGTCGATGTCGTTGGCGATCGGCTTGACCACCTCCTGTAGAAAGGCCACCGCGCGGGCCAGGGTGTCGCTCTCGGTCACGCTTGCCATCCTTCTACGAACCTTCCCTCCGGATCAAGGATACTTTTCGCACGGCGTTCGAGGTCGGGAACCGTCGACGGCGACCGGGCCCCTCCCAACCCGATCCACCAATCCGCGTCCTCGGGCGGCGGGCCTGCACCCCAGCGTACGGCCCCGCAACTTGCGTCCGACGGTGCGGACCCACCATGCCATACCGTCGTCATCTCAACCTGGGGGTCAGGGGCCGCCAAGCCTTCGAACAGAGTCTGCGGCCATAGCCTCAGGGTGACGGACAAGAGGGCGACAAGCCCACCCCGCGTTCCCGCGAAAAATCGGTGGCCGTCATACCCGGCCACGTTTTTGGCGACCTTGGCGCCGACCCGGGCGAAGGTGCCGTCGCCGCGTAAGACTTCCATCGCGAGCACCCAGTCGCGGACTTCCGGATACGGGCCGAACGGTGGCAGTCCGGCCATCACGAGACCGCCCACCGTGCCATGGCGCTGTGTCATGGCGGCGTTGCCCGACGCCACCAGGGGCAGGCCAAGGCCTTCACTCGTCGTCTCAGCCAGGAGATCTTCGACGAGCGTCCCGGCACGGACCGTGACCATCCGGTCGTCGACCGCGAAGTCTTCGATACCCACGAAGCCAAGGGTGCTGACTACCGGCCCCTCCCAAGCCGTGCACCAGGCCTCCCGCGACCTCGATCCCACCACCCGCACCTGAGGGTGGGTGAGGACCTCCTCCCTGAACTCGTCATTCGTCACGTCGCCGCCCCTCGCCAACGCACCCGGTGTTCAACGCACGACTTGTTGTCTGGCACCACCTTACAAGGATTGCAAAGCGGGTTCTCGTGGAAGATCCGGCGGAAGTCCAGCTGGAGGTCCATCGATTCTTTATTGAACATTTCGGCCAAAAGGCCAGACTTTTCGACGCCTACGCCGTGCTCGCCGCTGACCGATCCGCCGAGTTCCAAGCACTTACGGATGACATTCTCTCCTGCCTCAACGACTCGGTCGATGATCCCGGGCTCGCGGTCGTCGAAGTAGAAACAGGGGTGGAGGTTGCCGTCTCCGGCGTGGAAGATGTTGGCTACCCCGATCTTGGCTTCTTCGGCCACGGCATAGACATGATCCAGCATGTCAGGGAGCTTGCTGGGGGGGATTACCCCGTCATGGGTCATGATGGTCGGGGCGTACCGCCCCATTGCGCCGATGCCCTTCTTGCGGGCCGTCCACAGCTTGGTCCTTTCGGTTTCGTTCTGGGCGATTTGCACACTCAGTGTCCCTAGGCCTTTGCCGATCTCGACGACCCGCTTCATCTCCTCTCGCGCCGTGTCCGGGTCACCGTCGCATTCGACAAGGAGCATCGCCTTCGTGCCCTCCGGGTAATCAAGCCCGAACGCCGCCCGGACGGCGACGAGGATTCGCTCGTCCATCATCTCGAGGGCGGCGGGCAGCACCCCCGACTTGACGACGGCGGCCACACACTGGCAGGCCGCGCGGACGGTCGGGAAGTTGAGGACGGCGGTCTCGACTCCCGGTCGCATCGGGGCGAGGCGAACCCAGGCTTCGGTGACGACCCCGACAGTGCCCTCGCCGCCGATCACCAGCGAGAGGAGGTCGTATCCCGGGCCCCGCCGGAGTTCCCGCACCTCACCTTCGGCGTCGACCAGGGTGACGGAGAGAATGTGCTGGGCGGTCACGCCGTACTTGAGGGTGTGCGGCCCTCCCGAGTTCTCCGCGATGTTGCCACCAAGAGTGCTGACGCTCTGGCTGCTGGGATCGGGGGCGAACTCGAATCCCTGGTCGGCGACGGCGGCGGAGATGCGCGCGTTAGCAATACCAGTCTGAGCCCTCAACCTCCGGTTCGGCACGTCGATCTCCAACACCTTGTTGAGTCTCTTCGTGCTGATAACAACACCCCCCAAAGCGGGCATGGCCCCCCCGCTGAGCCCCGTGCCAGCACCGCGGGGGGTGAAGGGCACGTGGTTGTGGTTACACCACCGGACGACCTCGGCGACTTGGTCAGTCGTTTGGGGGAGCACGACAGCCAAAGGAGGAAAGTGCTCGACCGAGTAGGCGTCTGTGTCGTAGGTGCGCTCGACGGCGGGCCCGGAGAGGACGCCGGCCTCGCCGACGATCCCGGCCAAGGCAACAAGAGTCGATTCCGGCGCGGTCCCCACTGCCCCGAGTGTATCCTCCCGGCGTGTTCGTGACCCTGGAAGGTCCAGAAGGGGCTGGCAAGTCGACGCTCGCCAGGGCCCTTGCCGCCCGGCTGTCCGAGTCGGGAGTCGAGGCGGTCGTCACCCGCGAGCCGGGTGCGGGCACGTTTGGCACCGGCGTGCGGACTCTGTTGCTGGAAGGGGAGGCGATGTCCCCGTGGGCCGAGGTGTTCCTCTTCTTGGCCGACCGTGCGAACCACGTGGAAACTGTCGTGCGCCCAGCCCTGGCGCGTGGCGCGTGGGTTGTCTGCGACCGGTTCGCCGATTCTACGGTCGTCTATCAGGGCTATGCCCGGGGCTTGGACATCGGCGAGCTAAGGCGTCTCAACCGCTTGGCGACGGGTGGCCTGAGCCCAGACAAAACCTTCATGTTGGATCTGCCGGTTGAGATCGGCCTGAGCCGGGTCCATGACGAGAACCGCCTTGACCGCGAGTCGATCGAGTTCCACCACCGAGTGCGGGAGGGCTTTCTGACCGAGGCTACGTTAGAACCTGGCCGGTGGTCGATCCTGGATGCGACCAAGTCCTCGGACGAGGTCTTCGAAGCCGCCTGGCAGAGTCTTTCGCTTTAGGGAGGCTAAGGTCGGTATCGAGAGGCCGACAACGTCCAGTCGCCCACGGTCTGGTCGTCTTCACGATCTGTCCGGAACTCTGCGGTTGTTTCCCGGGTAGAAAACATCCGATGCGAGCCGAGTCAATTACGTTTCTGAAAAACATTGTCAACGCCCCCAGCCCAAGCGGATTTGAGACCCCGGCCGCTAAGGCCTACCGTGACTACACCGAGCCGTGGGCGGACAAGGTCACCACCGACAACCACGGCAACGTCGTGGCCGTCCTCAACCCGGGGGCGTCGGCCAAGGTCATGCTCGCCGGTCACATGGACGAGATCGGGCTTTTGGTGCACTACGTCAGCGACGACGGTTTCCTGAGCTTCAGCCCGATCGGCGGACACGACACGACCGTCCCGATCGGACAGCGGGTGTGGGTGCACGCCAAGGGCGGGCGCGTTCCCGGAGTGATCGGCCGCAAACCGATCCACCTGATCGAATCCAGCGACCGAGACAAGAAGCCCGAGCTCTACGACATGTGGATCGACATCGGCGTTTCGTCTAAGGAAGAGGCATTGAAGCACATCGAACTCGGCGACCCCGTGACCTACCAGGTCGAGTTCATGGAACTGGCAGGAGGAAGGGCTTGTGCCCGGGGTTTCGACAACAAAGTCGGGGCGTTCTGCGTCGCCGAGGCCCTGCGCCTACTCCACGACGAAGGAGGCCTCGATCCAAACGTGGGCGTCTATGCGGTCGGTACAGTGCAGGAGGAGATCGGGCTGAGAGGTGCGAGGACGTCCGCATTCTCGGTCGACGCCCAGAGCGGGCTGGCGGTGGACGTCGATTTCGCCATTGACCATCCGGGCCTGAACAAGGCGCGATACGGTGACGTCGCACTCGGCAAGGGACCATCCGTCTGCCGTGGCGCGAACATCAACCCGATCGTATACCGGATGGTGCAGGAGGGCGCGGCCAAGGAGGGTGTCTCACTGCAGGTCGCTCCGGAGCCAGGCGGCACGGGCACCGACGCGAACGCGATGCAGATCACCCGTGGCGGCATGGCGACGGGTCTGGTAGGGGTCCCCCTGCGCTACATGCACACACCGGTCGAGACGCTCCAACTCTCGGACGTAGAGGAGTGTGCACGGGTCATGGCGGCCTACTGCCGGTTGGTCAAGCCAGACACCGACTTCCGGCCCGGACTCGGATGACGCGGGCCTGACTGGTTCAGGTGTTGAATCGGGTGCCACTGGTTTCTAACCAGTGGCCAGTGGTTTGGAAGGTGGACCTGAATGCCACCAGTCCGGACGCCAATGGTTCAAAGCCAGTGGCCAATGGCCCGACGTCGATTAGTTCTTCCCAGGAAAGAGAGTTACGGGCCATGGGCACGGCTTCCCTTCATAGGCCAGAGCCGAAGACCAACGCCAGTTGACCGAGTAGTCACAAAGCCCCCGTCTGACCGGGTTGTTATGGATGTAGTCAATCCCTGCATAGGTCGATCCAAGCGACCAGATGTTGCGGTCATAACCTCCCCCGGGCAACCAGAAGCGAAACTCGACTCCCTGTGGGGCGGCCACTTGGCAAGCCGACCGCAAGTCGGGTCGAAGCTCAAAGCACTTCTTGGCCGCAGGTGCTTTGATATATCGCAACAGAGTCTCCACGCTGTACTTCACCTGTCGTGGCCAAACGAGCAAGTGGCAATGTTCGGGCATGACGACAAAGGCCCACACGTCAAACTCGAGCCGTGTTGCCGCATCAAAGATGGATCGGCAAACGACATCAGCCAAGCTATTGTCAAGCAACAACGGCTGACGCCCAAACGTCGAGAATGTCAACGAGTGAGATTACCGATACGAGGTCTTCGACCGAAATCAGACTAAATAGAATCCGGTGGTACCGAGTCTGCACTCAATTCATCCTTTTCCACTTGGCCACTGGAATCCAGTGGCACCCGTTTTTGGATCATTCTCACTGGATAGAATCCAGTGGCACCCGACCTGATCAGACGGCGGGGGCGACCTGCCCGAGGCACTGCCCGAACCCCACCCGATAGCCCTCGCCTTGGCAATAGCCGGTGAGGGTCAGGGTGTCCCCGTCTTCCAAGAACATCCGAGTCTCCCCGGTCTCGGCGATCGTGATCGGCTTGGTGCCGCGCCAAGTCAGCTCGAGCAAAGACCCGAACGACCCCGGCTCGGAACCACTGATCGTGCCGCTGGCATACAAATCTCCGAATTCGACCGGGCAACCATTCGACGTCATGTGGGCGAGTTGCTGGGCCGGTGACCAATAGAGGTCGGAGGCGTTCGAGGTCGAGACCAACTGGGGCCGCTTCGAGCCCGACGTCTGCAACCAGACCTCCAGCACGATGTCAAAGTGCTGCGACCCGTGTCGCCGCAGGTGCGGTAAGACAGGCGGGTCCTGCTCCATCCCCTCCACCCTGAACGGGGTGAGGGCGTCCAGTGTCACGATCCAGGGTGAGACGGTAGTGGCGAAGCTCTTCGCAAGGAAGGGGCCGAGTGGCTGGTACTCCCAACGTTGCACGTCACGGGCGGACCAGTCGTTGACCAAGACGAGCCCGAGCATGTGGTCTTCGGCCGCCGAGCACGTGACCCGTTTGCCCATGTCCTGTCCGTGGCTGACGTACACCCCCAACTCCAATTCGAAGTCCAGTTCACGGGTCGGTTCGAACACCGGGTCGGTCGCACCGGCAGGCAACGTCTGGCCTTTCGGTCGGACGATCGGCGTCCCTGAGTGGACCACCGACGAGGCCCGTCCGTTGTACGCGACGGGCAGGCACCTGTAGTTGGGTAGCAGGGGCGGCTGCTCAGGCCTGAACATCTTGCCCACGTTCGAGGCGTGGTGGATGCCGCTGTAGAAATCGACGAACGACGGTGGCGGGATCGGCACTTGCAACCGGGCGTGCCGTTGCGGGACGAACGCCTTCTCACGTAGCTTCTTGTTGTCGCGCAGGGTCTTGTTGTCCTCACGGAGGAGTTCGTAGACCACTTGGCGGAGGGCGTAAAGCGGCTCTTTGTCCAGTTCGATGAAGCTGTCGAGTATCGGGAAATCCTCGTCGCTGACCAGTCCGGCCTCGCCGAGCACGGTCAAGTCGAGGCACTGGTCTCCGATCGCCACCACCACCGAAGCCGAACGGCCCTTGGGTGCAGCGAGGCCGAAAGGCAGGTTCTGGATCGGGAAGTGGCTGTCCGGCGCGACCGGCACCCACGAACGGGTGGCGGGCGGCACGACAAACGGCTTGGTCATGGGATGAAGCTACCTCCAACCGAGTGCGGCGAGGGCCTCGACCGGCTCATCGACGCTACAAGAACCCCAGCCCTCCACCTGGCAATCGACGAGGTCGACGGCTTCCAGCCTCTGCCCGGCGACGACGAGACCCCGCTCTTCCCAATGGAAAGCCCCGGCGTCCAGCCTGAGGACTTCGGCCAGCTCTTCTGGAGTCAAATCATAGGCTTCGGCCAGGGCTGTGGCGGCAAACACGTTGATAAACCCGTGGCGGTGGACGCCGAGCGAAGCGTCCAAGTGATACAGAGGCTGGTGCAATCCGGCGGTGAACTTGATAGGAGCGTCCAGGCTGGCGGCCAGATAAATAAACTCTGCGAGTTGATCGGCCGTCGGAAACGCCTCCGCCTTGGCGCCTCCGCAACGGGCCTTGAGCCCGACGTCTTCGATCGTGCCCAATGCCTCGTGCAGGGCGTCGGTCCACCCCTCATCCCAGCCAAACTCGACGAAGACGGTGTCAAAAGACGTCTTCTCCGTCGCCTTCTTCAATGCGCGTAGGCAGGCGGTCGCTTCTTGGGCGGGCAAGCGGACTTCGTAGGTGACGCCGTCCACCGGTCCGGCCCCGGCCCACTTGCGCACGTCAAGGCCGATGGATTCGGCCGCCTCGACGGCACATGTCACAGGGGTCCCAATGGCCGAGGCCTCGGCCATGACGCCGTCTTCCAGGGCGAACTGCGAGAAGACCGACCTGGACCGTGCGGGCACGCAAAACCGGCCGAGCAGCCAGGCGTGTGGAGATTGTTGCAGGCTGACGTATTCATCCCAAGCTTCCCGCTCGGGCAGGGAGGCAGGCGGGTAGAGCCCGGCATAGTCGAGCCTTCCTCTAAGCAGCCCGTGCAGGGGCGACGCCATAGGCGTATTGTAACTTGGGGCCCCGCCCGTCCTGGAACCCTTCGGTACAATCCTGGCCCTCAGAAGTTGGCGCGTCACGCCGGAGTGCCCGACAACCTTGCACGAGGTGACCACATGCGCGTTTTGATCGCAGACGACGACCCCATCATCCGTTTGGACCTGAAGCAGATGCTCGAGACGCTGGGCTACAGCGTCGTCGCCGAAGCGGAGGACGGCCAGCAGGCCGTCGACCTGGCGAAAAGTAGCAAGCCGGACGCTTGCGTCTTGGACGTCAAAATGCCCGTGAAGGACGGCATCGACGCGGCCACGGAGATCGCGGACGGGGGCATCGCCCCGGCCGTCCTCCTCACCGCCTATAGCGACAGCGAGCTCATCGACCGGGCCAAGACGGCCGGCGTCTTCGGCTACCTGGTCAAGCCGTTCAAGCCCAGCGACCTGGCGCCCGCCATCGAGGTCGCCCGCAGTCGGTTCGAGGCCAATGTCAAGCTCAGCGGCGAGGTCTCTTCGCTTACAGAGCGGCTGGAGGCCCGTAAGTCGGTCGAGAAGGCCAAGGGACTGCTGATGAAGGAGCAGGGTGTCGATGAGGCCGAGGCCTACCGCCGCATCCAGCAGCAGTCGATGAACGCGCGGAAGTCCATGAAGGAGATCGCCGACGCGATTCTCCTTGCCCACGGCGTCTGAGCCGGATAGAATCCCGTCATGGCGGAGCGGTTGTGGGCTCCTTGGCGGTTCTCCTACATCGCCAAGGGCGAGTCAGGCGGCAAGGGCGGGTGTTTCTTCGTCGATCTCCCTGCCCAGACAGACGACCGAGCCAACCTGCTCCTCTATCGTGGCAAGACCGCGTTCGTGATGCTGAACGCCTTCCCCTACACGAGCGGCCACCTCATGGTGGCCCCCTACAAGCACACCGCCGAGTTCGCCGACCTCACCGACGAAGAACTGCTGGAACTCAACCAACTTGTCGCGGCGTCGGTCCGCTGGATCACGGCGGCGTACAAACCCGAGGGATTCAATATCGGCGTCAATTTGGGAAGCGCTGGCGGAGCCGGTGTGCCGAGCCACATCCATTGGCACGTAGTGCCGCGGTGGTCGGGCGATACGAACTTCATGACGACGGTGGGCGACGTCCGGGTGATCCCACAAGACCTGACCGAAACCTACGACTTGTTGCGGGCGGCGGTCGAGGCGGAGAAATGAGTCTCGAAGAACTGTGCGCGGCCTCGTCGGGTTGCGTCGCTTGCCGATTGGCAGAGCGGCGAAACAACGTCGTCTTCGGAGAGGGCGACCCGCGCTCCCCTTTGGTCCTCGTCGGCGAAGGGCCGGGCGCCGAAGAGGACGCGACCGGGAGACCATTCGTCGGGCGGGCGGGAAAGCTCCTGGACAAGGCGCTCGCGGACAACGGCCTCGACCGGACCAGGGTTTACATTTGCAACACCGTCAAGTGCCGCGCCGCTGATTGGTCGAGCGGCAAGCCCGTGAACAGGCCCCCGGCCGATGACGAGGTCGAGTCGTGCCGACGCTGGCTCGTCCCGCAGTTGGCCGCGATCAGCCCGTGGGTGATCCTTTGCGTCGGCGCACCCTCCGCCAAGAACCTCATAAGGAAAGACTTCAAGATCACACGCGAGCGGGGGAAGTATTTTCCGTGCGAGTACGCGAAGACAGCCATGGCCACCCTTCACCCTTCGTATGTCCTGCGACAGCAGAGGGCCGACGATGACGGCGGCTACAGCCTGCTGGTCTCGGACATCGCGCGCGCATGGGAAGCCGCCAACGAACTCGCCCGCCGGGCGTCGGCGAGGGTGTGATGACGTTGCCCGACTTCCTCGCCACCCTGAAGAGGGCACCGTTGGTCGCCAGCGTCCAAGCCCCGTCAGGCACACCTTGCGACGACCCCGTTGTGATCAGGGCGATGGCCTTGGCGTCCTTATCACAAGGTGTCGGAGTCCTGCGGCTCCAGGGGGTGGCGTCGATCCAGGCTGTGCAACGGGCGACGGAGGCCGTGATCATCGGACTCGTCAAACGGGTGTACCTGGACAGCGAGGTGTACATCACCCCCACCCTCCAGGAAATCCAAGAGGTCGCAAAGGCTGGGGCCCAAGTCGTCGCCCTGGACGCGACCAAGAGACAGAGGCCCGGCGGCGTAGAACTGGCCCAGTTGGTCGCGGCCGCCCGCTCGGAGGGCCTGCTCGTGATGGGAGACTGTGATTCGCTCCCTTCGATGGAGTACGCCAAGTCCTGCGGATGCAACCTGCTGGGGACGACCTTGGCAGGATACACAGGCTTGGTCGAAGCGGTCGTCCCTGATCTTGACCTCGTACGATCCGCTGTCGGGCTTGGCGCGCCCATCCTCGCTGAGGGCCGATACACCGAGAGTTGGCACGTGCGAGCGGCGTTAGCGGCAGGTGCGGCAGGGGTGGTCGTCGGCGGGGCACTGAACGACCCGGTCAAGACGACTCGGAAGTTTCTCTCTGCGGCGATGCCGCCGGGACGGGTCGGCGCCGTGGATCTCGGCGGCACTTGGCTACGATGGGCGGTCTTTGAGGAAGGGCGACTGTGCGGGCATGAGCAGACTTCCCTGCCCAAGACTCACCTCGAACGAATGGATTGGATCGGCGGACACGCCCGAAACTGCCGCGTGGACCGGATCGGCGTGTCGGCAGGCGGCGTGGTCGACCCCGCCACCGCCCGGGTCACGGACGCGAAGTCCTTCGTCCCCGACTACCTTGGCCGTTCGTTCGCCCTGCCGGAGATCGAGGTGTTTGCCCTCAACGACGGGCTGGCGACCGCTTGGGGTCACGCCAACTATGCGCCCTGGATTGGCCAACGTGTCGCAACGCTGGCTCTCGGAACCGGAGTGGGGTTCGGGGTCGCAGGACCGAGGGACGTCGAGACCAATTCGATGGGCGATTACCCCCGCCTCAACGACCTGATTGTCGAAGGCGGCAAGTCGCTCGAAGATCTGGTCGGCGGCCTCAACCTCGGCCAGTCGCCCGAAGTCTCCGTGAGGGAAAGGGCGGCAGGGGTGGCGTCCCAAGCGGCCAGAACCGCCAGGGCCCTGTTCCAGCCTGACCGGCTTGTCGTCTGCGGAGGGGTCGGGCTCTCGGATTGGCTCGTGCGGGAATGGCAGGCGATCGGCGTCGAGACCAGCCCCTTCGGCCAGGACGCCGGGTTGATGGGCGCGGCGATGCTCGCCGCGAACCCACCCGAACTGTTTGCCGCCGGGGGTGCGTTGTGCGTGTAGCCGTGGTCGGCGGCGGCGTCATGGGCCTGTCCACTTCGGCCGCCTTGGCTCGTGGCGGGCACGATGTCGAGGTCTTCGAGCAAGATGTTCCCGGGAACGCTCGTGGAAGCAGCTACGGCCGGTCGCGGATCGTCAGGCAGGCCTACCCCGACCCCTTCTACACCAAGGTGGCGATCGAGGCCCACGGACTATGGGCTGATTTAGAGTCAGAGACCGGGCGAAAGCTCGTCCATGAGGTCGGACTGCTCTTTGTCGGGCGGAGCGGTGACCAAGAACTTCTCGACGAGATGGCAGGATTGGACGCCCTCGGAGTCAAATACGTCATCGTCACACCGGACGACATCCGTCGCTACCATCTCGCCATGGAACTGGGGCGCGACGAGGTCGCCGTCCTAACCCATCGGGCTGGCTGGGCCGACGTCCCGGCAGTGATGACGACCCTACAGGGCCTGGCCACAGACGCGGGTGCAAAGTGGACCCGACAGCGGGTCGACCCACGAGAACTTGATGGCTTCGACCGGATCGTGGTCACTGCGGGCGCGTGGGTGACCAAGTACGCCGCCCTCCCTGTACAAGTCACCAGGCAAACGTTCGCCTACGTCCGTGGCGACCACGTCGGCCCCGTTTGGATCGAGGGGTTCGGCGACCACGTCTATGGCTTCCCGAGCGAAGGCGGCTCGGCTTCATTCAAGATCGGCTACCACACCCCCGGCCCTGTGACCGACCCCGACGACCCTGCCCGCGAGCCCCAGCCAGCCGCGTTGTCTGCGATCGTGGAACGGGTCAAAGCGCGCTTTCACGATCACGACCCGGACATCGTCGAAGTCGGCGTGTGCCTCTACACCAACGCGGCGAACGACGACTTTTTGATCGGTTGGTTGGACGAGCGGATCTTGGTCGCGAGCCCGTGCAGCGGCCACGGGTTCAAGTTTGGGCCCTGGATGGGCCGGTTTCTCGCCGACCTCGCCACAGGAAAGCGAGACATCGAAGACTGGCCCCGGTGGAAGTGGTCGCCTTAGCGTCTGCCAGGGGAGGTAAACCAGCCAAATGATCATGCGGGCCGAAGACTCCGTCCTGGTCGTCGTGGACATGCAGCCGAGCTTTCTGCGCCCGATCCACGGGGCAGACCAGGTGCTGGAAAGGTGTCAGTTCCTCGTCAAGGTTGCGAAGCGGCTCGGTGTCCCCATCATTGCGACAGCCCAATACCCCGACCGGATGGGCGGACTCTGCCCTGAATTGAGCACCCTTCTGCCTGGCTCACCGATCGGCAAATTGTGCTTCTCGTGCGCGGGCGAGCCAAAGTTCAACCAAGAGTTGGAGAGGACGAAACGAACCCACGCCATCCTCTGTGGCATCGAGACGCACATCTGCGTGACGCAGACAGCTTTGGACTTGATCGAGGGTGACTACGACGTTGCGGTGGTCGGGGACGCGGTTTCGGCCCGTTCAGGTGACATGCACTCCATCGGATTGGCAAGGATGCGAGATGTGGGTGTGGAAGTCGTCCATAGCGAATCGGCGGCCTATGAGTGGCTGGGAACGGCCGAGAACGAAGCTTTCCGCGACGTCTTAGCTATGGTCAAGGGTCAATAGATCCAGCCGCGTTCCCGTTGCTTCTGCAAGCCAAATTCGGCCGCAAAGTCATGGATGCCCGGCAGGTGCGGGACGTCCTCCATCGCCTGTTGGACGACCTCAGCCGCCTCGTCAAACAAATTGACGCGCTTGTAATATTCGATCAGGGCCAAGATCGCGTCCGGATGCTTGTGGTCCGCGCGGTAGGCCTTTGTGAGGAGGTCCTCGGCCGCCGACAAGTGTCCCAGAGCCTGTTGAGCTTTGCCGGCCTTGACCAAGGCGACGACGAGGCTCCTCTTCGCAGCAGGGTGGTCTGGGTGTAGCGCGAGCGCCGCCTCCAACTCCTGGGCCGCGCCGATATCGTCATGTAACGAACACAGGGCCAGTGCAAGGCCGTAATGCGCTTCGGCCGTGCCACCCGAAAGGGTGAGGCTCTCACGAAACGCCTCGACAGCCCGGTGGAAGTCGTTCAGTGAAAAGAGGGCGAAACCCAATCCGAGCCATGCCGACGGATCGTGCGGCGCATGTCCGATGGCGGTTTGGAAGGCCTCCACGGCACCGGTGAAGTCACCTGCCTTGTAGGCCGCCTGGGCTCTTTGTTGGGCGTCTGACAATCGTGCCCTCCTCTCTCCCCCAATTCAAATGACGAGCCTCGTCTGGTGCGGTTTGTCCTGATGCGTCGTTCTGCCCACCGGCGACCGGCAACCCGATCGGACTGCAATCTTAGGCGGGTTGCCCATGTCCTGCCTCGGGCCCACCCTACAAGGTGCCAAGAATGAAGTCCGGGAATGCGTCCCTACGGAGGACCCGCCAGCCTGCGGACGGCGGGTATCATCCCCCGTTGCTTCGGCGTGCCTTATTTGGTGTCGGTGAAGCGCACAACCAGACCACCGGCCAGGTGTGAAGGAACCTTGCTTATCGAGACAGACGCCGTCAGGCGTGCGAAGGATGCGGCAAGGAGGCCCCCGAGCAAACCGGCCGGACAACGGTGGAAACGAAAAACATGGCCAAACAATGCCTTATCGTCAAACAAAAGAAGAAGCCCAAGTTCAAGGTTCGCGCCTATAACAGGTGTAGTCTCTGTGGGCGCGACAGCGGCTACTTCCGCTACTTCGGCATCTGCAGGATCTGTCTGCGCGAATGTGCGCACGAGGGGAAACTCCCCGGGGTCGTCAAGTCCAGCTGGTAAGGAGAACTTATGCACAGTGACCCAATCGCCGACCTGCTGACGCGGATCCGCAACGGACTGATGTCCGGCGCGATGTTCGTCGACTGCCCACTGAGCAAGATCAAGGTTGAAATCGCCAAGATCTTGGTCAGCGAGGGCTTTGTCAAATCCCAAGAGACCCTCACAGAGGGCAAGTTCCCGGTTCTCCGGGTCCACCTGAAATACGACTCCCGGCGCAAGCCCGTCATCCACAAAATCAGACGCGTGAGCAAACCAGGCTTGCGCAGCTACAAGCAAGTGGGCGACCTCAGGCCACGGCGCAGCGGCCTTGCCGTCACCTTGTTGACGACCAGCCAGGGGCTCATGACCGACCGGGAAGCCCGGCGCCGCAACATTGGCGGCGAAGCTATTTGCGAGGTGTATTGATGTCACGCATCGGACTGAAACCGATTACGGTGCCAGGCAACGTCACCGTCACTGTCGAAAACGCGCTGGTCACCGTCAAGGGGCCGAAGGGCCAGCTTCAACAGCCCATCGCCCGAGAATTGACCATCGACCAAGAAGGCGGCCAACTGACCGTCTCCCGGCCGAACAACCAGCGTCGCAACCGGAGCCAGCACGGCTTGGCCCGCACCTTGATCAACAACATGATCGTAGGCGTCACGGAAGGGCACTCCAAGGCGCTCGAAATCCATGGTGTTGGCTACCGCGCACAAGCCGAAGGAAAGGTGCTGAACCTGAGCGTGGGCTACTCCCACCAGGTCAAGGTGCCTGCACCCGATGGCATCGACCTGGACGTGAAGGCGGACGATAAGTCGCGTGTCACGACCATCACCGTGAGCGGCATCGACAAGGCCTTGGTCGGTCAAGTCGCCGCAGACATTCGAAAGACCCGCAAGCCAGACCCGTACAAGGGCAAGGGCGTGCGCTACAAGGGCGAAGTCGTCCGCCTGAGGCCGGGCAAGAGGGCCGGTAAGTAAAATGGCCGTCAAATCCCGATCCGATATGCGCGTCGTGCGCCACAAGCGCATCCGCAAGACCATCGTCGGCACCTCCGACAAGCCGAGGCTGGCAGTCTTCAAGAGCCAGAAGCACCTCTACGCCCAGGTGATCGACGACACCAAGAGCCACACGTTGGCCTCGGCGAGCACGGCTGAGAAGGCCCTTGGCGCCAACGACAACCAAGAGGGCGCGAAGAAGCTGGGCCTGGAGCTCGGCAAGCGCGCCAAAGAGGCCGGTGTGAAGACCGTCGTCTTCGACCGAGGCGGCTTCCGATACCACGGATGTCTGGCCAGCCTAGCCGACGGCGCCCGAGAGGCGGGCCTGGAGTTCTAATAAATGGCACGTAGAGGACCACGAATCATCGGCCGACGCACGTCGGGCAACCAACAAAGGTCAGACGGCGGGCCGCAGCTTGACGTCCGGGTACTTCGGTCGAACAAGGTGTCCAAGACCCACAAGGGCGGCAAGACCATGTCTTGGTCGGTCCTCGTGGTCGTCGGCGACAACAAGGGCCAAGTCGGGGTCGGCCTGGGCAAGGCGCGCGGCATCCCGGACGCGATCCGCAAGGCAGAGGACGCCGCCCGTAAGAACATGTTCCAAGTCGAGATGCTTGGAGCCACAATCCCGCACGAGGTCATCGGCAAGCACGGCTCCGCGAAGGTCATCCTGCGACCGGCCAGCCCCGGCACCGGCGTCAAGGCCGGTTCAGCGGTCAGGATGTGCTTGGAAGCCCTCGGCATCCACGACGTCCTCAGCAAGTGTCTGGGAAGTCGGAACAGCGTCAACCTGGCCTACGCCACCGTCAACGCCTTCAAAGAGCTACAAGCACCTGAGAAGACCGCGTCGATCCGTGGCGCGGACGTCGGACAGTTGGTGCCGTGGCTTGCCAAAGCCCGCAAGGAGGAAGCCGACCATGCCTAAAGCGCTCAAGATCACGCTCAGCAAGAGCCTTATCGGCCAGGTGCCGAAGAACGTCAAGACGGCGCACGCCTTGGGTCTGCGAAAGATCGGCCAGTCGACCCTGAACCATCCGACCGACTCGGTCAAGGGAATGGTCCATCAGGTGAAGCACCTGCTTACGGTCGAAGAGGTCGAGGTCGACGGCGACATCCAGCGCAAGCGTCGCGGACACAAGGTGAAGGCCTCGGCCACGCCACCTGCCAAGAAGGCGCAGGCCAAGCCCAAGGCTGAACCTGTCGCCGCCGCCACGACCAACGACGAACCCGCTCCCAAAAAGCGCACGACCAAGAAGAAAACCGAGGAGTGACCACCTTGAAACTCAACGAACTACAACCGAGCGAAGGCTCGACCAAACGCCGACGTCGCGTGGCGCGCGGCATCGGAAGCGGCCTGGGCAAGACGGCAGGCCGCGGCACCAAGGGCCAGAAGGCCAGGCGGCAGATTCCTGCTTGGTTCGAAGGTGGCCAGACGCCGATCCATCGTCGGCTGCCAGTCAAGAAGGGCTTCCGCAACATCAACCATGTCGAGTATTCGATCATCAACCTTGATGACTTGGAGAAGCACTTCGACAAGGGCGAGGAGGTCACACCGGAGGCGGTCGCCGCCAAGGGCATCGTCAGCGACATCAGCAAGGACGGTTTGAAGGTCCTTGGCTTTGGCGAGATCACCAAGAAGCTCACCGTCCGGGCAAAAGCCTTTAGCAAAACGGCCGAGGAGAAGATCACCAAAGCCGGCGGCACGGTGGTCAAGCTGTGAGGGCAGGCGCCGGCACGTTAGGGTCCGCGCCTGGGGGCGGCGACAAGAATCTTCGGCTCTCGCTGTCGGACACGCTCCGGCTCGCCTGGGCCGACGAGGACATGCGCCGTCGGCTGACCTTCGTGATCGGCGTCTTTCTCGTATATGCGCTTGGCGCTCACATTCCCGTTCCCATTCCGGGCCTCAACCCGGACGACATGGCGAAACTGTTGGCGAACAACCCGTTCTTCCAACTGCTAGACACCTTTGGAGGCGGCGCCTTCAAGCGGATTTCCGTCTTCGCGCTTGGCCTCGGCCCCTACATCTCCGCCCAGATCATCATGCAGGTCTTGACCATGGGCATCCCTTCCTGGAAGGAGGAGATGAAGGAGGGCGGCGAATATGCGCGCCAGCAACAGAACAAGCGGACCCGTATCCTGACCCTCGGCCTGTGCTTCTTCCAAGGAGGCGCCCTCATGACCGACATCGCAGGCACTGCCGGTCTGCACTTGAGCCCGTTTGTGATCCTGACGACGACGATCTTCTGGATGACCGGCTCGATGTTCATGCTATGGCTCGGCGAGCAGATCACGGAACGGGGGATCGGCAACGGCGTCTCGATCCTGATCTTCGTCGGCATCGTCATCTCGATCCCCAACATTTTCAGCATCGTGAGTAACGCGGTGAGGAACGGGACGGTGGAATGGTGGCAGGTCGCCTTCATCATCTTCTTGTTCATCCTGACGACCTACGTGATCGTCTTCTTCACGATCGCGCAGCGCCGGATCCCGATCGAACACATGCGGCGTAACTTCGGCACCAAGTCATTGGGCGGCCAGGTGAGCTACCTGCCGGTGTCGCTGAACATGGCCGGCGTCATCCCGATCATCTTCGCCTTAGCCTTGGTGAACCTGCCAAGCATGTTCATGGGCATGATGCCGCAAGGCAGCCCCGCACAAGATTTCTTGATGCAGGTTCAAAAGTTCTTCATCCCGAACTTCCGCCAGCCTGAAGGCTGGGTAGCTGCCTTGGTTTACATGGGGATGATCTTCTTCTTCACCTACTTCTACACGGCTCTCCAGTACAACGTGGAAGACATGGCGGACAACCTGAAGAAGCACGGCAGCTTCATCCGGGGCATCAGACCGGGCAAGCAGACGAAGGATTTTCTCGACGGCGTCATTTCGCGTGTGACGTTCGTCGGAGCGTTTTTCTTGGCGATCATCGCCTTGACACAGTACGTTTTGCCGCTCATCGCTCCGATCGCTAACTTAGGGTTGCTTTTCGGCACTTCGCTGCTGATCATGGTCAGCGTCGCATTGGAGACGATGCGGCAGATCGAGGCGAACCTGTTGGCGAAGCAGTACGAGGGTTAGCATTGCCTTTGCGATTGATCTTGATCGGCCCGCCTGGGGTTGGTAAAGGGACACAGGCCTCCTTACTTGAACACCGGCTGGGAACCAAGCCTCTGTCATCTGGTGTCATCTTTCGCTCCGAAATCGAAGCGGAGACCGACCTGGGGCAACTGGCCAAACGTTACATCGACCACGGCGAGTTGGTTCCGAACGGCGTTACCATCCAAATGATGTTGAAGAGGATCCGTTCCGACGAGGTCCGTAAACGCGGCTTCGTCCTGGACGGGTTCCCTCGGACCGTCCGCCAAGCCGAGGCCCTCACCGAGGAGCTCGACAACATCGAGGTCTACATCGACGCCGTCATCTCCCTGGAGGTCGAGGAGGACGTGGTCGTAAGGCGACTTTCCGGCCGGATGGGCTGCACCAAGTGCGGTGAGATCTACCATTCGACCAACAAACCGCCGAAGCGCGAGGGCATCTGCGACAAGTGCAACAGCCCGCTCTTTGTGCGTGAGGACGACAAGCCGGAGACCGTCCGCGAACGGCTTCGGGTATTCCGAGAGAACACGAAGCCGGTCATCGACTACTACGAGCAACGCGGCCAGCTACGCCGCGTCGATGCTGACCGGCCCGCCGACGAAGTCTACGAGGACATCGTGCGAGGGGCCGATTGATCCTCCTGAAGAAATCTTCCGAAATCGCCAAGATGCGTGAGGCGGGCCGCATCATCGCCAGGACGATGCGGGAAGTGTCTGGTCATATCGCGCCAGGGGTGACGACCCTCGACCTTGACGCCCTGGCCGGACGGATGATCCGCGACGCGGGCGGTGTGGCCAGCTTCAAGGACTATCGCGGGTACCCGGCCGACACCTGCATCAGCGTCAATGACATGGTCGTCCACGGTATTCCCAACGACAGGCCCTTGCAGGAGGGCGACATAGTGACCCTCGACTTCGGCGTGATCTGGGACGGCTGGCACGCCGACGGAGCTTGGACCTATCCGGTCGGAGAGATCGCCCCGAATGCCCAGCGCCTCATGAACATCACCCATGAAGCTTTGTTGCAGGGGATCGCGAAGGCGAAGGTCGGCAACCGCATCGGCGATATCGGCCACACCGTGCAGAAGTACTGCGAGTCGAACGGTTACGGCGTCGTCACCGAGTTGGTCGGACACGGGATTGGAAAGAAGCTCCATGAGGAACCGAGCGTGCCCAACGTGGGCCGCCCGGGCAAAGGCGAATTGATCAGGGAGGGCATGACTTTTTGTGTCGAGCCGATGATCAACGAAGGCGGGCCCGAGGTCGACTACTTGGACGATGACTGGACCGTCGTCACTGCTGACGGTACACTAAGCGCACACTACGAGCACACGGTCGCGGTGACGAGATCGGGCCCCGAGATCTTGACCCGGGAATAGGCGTCTGCTCAACTGAAAACAAAGTCCAGGTATGCCACGCTACAAACACCAAGCACCGAAGCGCAAACAGGTCGCTGACAAAGAGGAAGCGATCAGCCTTGACGCCGTAGTCACGGAGAATCTGCCGAACGCCCAGTTCCGCGTCAAGCTCGACGACACGGGGCAGGAGATCCTCGCCTACGTCAGCGGCAAAATGCGCAAGTACTGGATCCGCTTGATGGTAGGCGACCGGGTCAAGGTCGAGGTCTCACCTTACGACCTGACCCGGGCAAGAATCGTCTACCGATACTAACCAGCTCAGACGGTTACTGTCGGCAACACGCGGCGGCGACCATCGTGTCAAACGTTTTCCGCGCGTCTTCTGGGACACCGAATGTCTGGGCCATGAAGACCGCGACCGTACCGCTTTTCGGATCCGCCCAATACTCGGTGCCGAAGGCACCTGTGTGCCCAAAGCTACCGGCCGGACGCAGGGTCGTGCCGACAGGCGCACGCCTCGTCACAATCCAACCGATGCCGACCCCCCGCTCACGCCCTCCGTCCATGAGCAAGTCGCCCGTCTGCAGAGTGGTCATGAGCTTGGTCCCTGCCGGGGAGAGCAGGCTCTTGCCAAGGAAACTCTCGATGAACTTGGCCATGTCCCCTGCTGTCGAATACAAGCCTCCCGCACCGTTGGCGAACTTCGCGCCGACTCGGTATCGGTCGTTGGCGAACGGCCGGAGGTCTCCGATTTCGCCGCTGTAAACCTGGGCGAGACGTGGACGCTTCCGCTCAGGTAGGAAGAAGTGCGTGTCGGTCATGCCGAGCTTATCAAAGATGCGCCGTTGGACGAAAACCTGAAACGGCGTCCCCGTCACCTTCTCCACAACGGCCGCGGCGGCAGACAGACCGACACCGCTGTACTTGATCTCGGTCCCTGGCTTGAACAGCAAGGGCTCCGTACCGATAAGCTTCGCGTATTCGGCCAGGGGGAGCTTGGCTTTGGCCTCGTCACTTAGGCCGCCGGGGTCGTCCGATGCCAGGCCGCTTGTATGGGTCAGGAGGTTGAACACGGTCGGAGCCGCCTTCGCCCCGCTTCCCTTTACCGTGACCCCTTTCATGGAAGGCAAGTACTTGGCGACAGGGTCGTCGAGGTTGAGAAGCCCGTCCTCCACGCACAACATGACCGCCGTCGCCGTCACTGGTTTGGTCATTGACATAACTTGGAACATCGTGTCCGTGCCCATCAGCTTGCCTGTCTCTTTGTCGGCGTAGCCTAAGGCACGGCTGAGCACAGTCTTCCCGTGCTGTCGCACCAAAACCACGCTTCCGGCCACATAGTCCTGCTGCGCCATCTGGACAAGCCTGGGCACGACCTTGGCCAATCGGACGGAGTCGACGCCCGATGACTGGGACATTACGGCGATTGCGAGGGCGGTGATGCTCATTCTTCTATCCTTCGGATGGTGTCGATGACCGTGCCGTCGACCCAGGTGACCAGCCCGACGGTCTCATCGGTCCATTTGGCGGGAGCTGGCGCCCCGCCGGCAAGTTCTTCTGCTTCGCGCTTGATCTCTTCGATCGGTCGGATGGGCAATCGGGAACCCTTTGCCGCGCCCACCAGGTCTTGCCGGAGAGGATTGACGGCGATGCCGCGCTCGGTGACGACGACGTCCACCAGTTCTCCGGGCCCGCAGAGCGTGGTCAGCTTGTCACGTAGCACGGGGATCCGGTTGCGCAGGCTCGGAACCGCGAGGATCGTGCACCGGCTGAACAGGGCGTCCTGCCAGCCGCCCAATCCATGGAGCATCCGGCCGTCAGAGTGGGTCGCCACATTGGCGTTGAACTCCGTGTCCACCTCCGTCGCGCCCAAGACCGCCACATCGAGCATCGACGCCGTACGCCCCTTACCGTGAAAGTTGTAACTGTTGAACGGCGTGGTCATGACGTGGCGCTCGTTCTCCCGAATGCTACGCACGCCTTCAAGGTCAAAGGTCTGGCCGTCCAGGATGGTGCCCACCGAGCCGCCCTCCAACATCTCGACCAGGTACCTGGTGCTCCCACCACGGGCAAACGACGCGCTCACACCGGCATCGCGCATCATTTCGGCCAAATAGACGGTGAATGCGAGCGACACCCCGCCAGCCCCTGCCTGGAACGACCAGCCGTCTCGCATGATGCCCGTGTCACGGACGAACCGGGCGGCGAGTTGCCCGATCAGGAGGCGCTCGGGCGACCGGGTCATCTGCGTGGTCCCGCTGACGATCTGCCCCGGGTCTCCGATCGAATCCGACACCACGACCTGGTCGACGTGGTTGCCTGCGATCTGCCACGGCACACAAGGAAATCCGACCAGGTGGTCCGTGACCGCGATGACGTGGTCGGCCGTCTCGGCGTCGCCGACGGCGAAGCCCAAGCTGCCACAAGCCGAAGGGCCGGCGGCGCCGGTCATGTTGCCGAACATGTCGCAAGACGGCGCCGCGACGACGGCGATGTCAACCCTCACGTCACCCTCTATGACGGCTCGAAGGCGGGACCCGTGTGAGCGCAAGACGGCCAGTCCGCGCATCTTGCCCCGGCTGGCGAAGTCGCCGACGGGACCGTTCAAGCTTCCTTCGATGTGATGGATCGTCCCGTCCTCCAAGAACGGGATCAGAGCCTCGTGGCAAGGAAACACCGCGCTCGGGAGCCAGACCACGTCGCGCACACCCAGTTCTTTGACCGCTTGGAACAGGGCCAAAGCGACGTGGTCGCCGTTCCGTAAGTGATGGTGGGTGCTGAGGGTCATGCCGTCGCGGAGCCCCGCTCGGTGGAGAGCCTCTTTGAGGTCGGGGGCGCGTTTGTCCCCATCATCGGGATAGTCAGCGGACGTCCTGAGCGGCGCACCTGCCCTCCGACCCGTCGGACGGACCCCGGTGACGCCTTGGTATGGGGTCCATTCCTTCGCGGGTGCCCGGTCGAAGGTCACGGCGTTTCGCCCTCCGCAAGTGCGAGGGTGCGGACGGCACGACGATAGACGGGCTCGTCAATCATGCGCCCGTCGAGGGCGACCGCGTGTCGCCCGGCTTCCTCAAAGGCTTGGGCTACACGCTTGGCGTTTACGACTTCCTCGGCAGTGGGGGTAAATCCCCGGTGCACGGCCTCCACTTGGCTCGGGTGGATGCAACCGACGCCACGATAGCCTGCCGCGCGGGCGGACCTCGCGTAGGCGGTCACAGGGGCCAAGTCGTCAAACCCTGGGTAAACCGAAGCCAAGGGCATGACACCCGACGCGACCGCGGCGTTGAGCACTCTGCCCCGCGCCCACGCCGACTCTGCCTGCCCCTCCGTCCGGTCGACGCCAAGGTCTTGAAGGTAGTCCTCCACCCCTAGCGACACGGCCACGACCCGGTCACTTGACCGAAGCAGGTCAATGACGTTCTCCACGCCTGTCGCCGACTCGATCAGAAGGACCAGGAGGGCGGCTGACCCGGCCTTGTCTAGCGACCGGCTCACGGCGAGGACGTCCTCGATCCGCCCGCACTTGGGCAGCCAAAAGGCCTCGACTCCGGCTGAGGCCAAGAATTCGGCCTCTTCAATCCCTGCTTCACCGGCATTGAGACGGACGCACACCTCGCTCGCCCCGAAATCGAGGGTCTGAAGCGCTTCGCGCACCATCCACCGGGCACTGGCCTTGCGACCGACCGGCACCGAGTCTTCCAGGTCGAACACCATTGCGTCCGCGGGACAAAGGGTCGCGTTGAGCAGGAGCTTCGGCGTGTCCCCAGGTACGTATAGGCGCGACCTGCGTAACCTGTCCCGATTTGGAGTGCGGTACCTTGGGGCCGCTTCGGGGGCCTTGGCCCCTGATTGGGCGAAAAGCGCGGACAACCTGGCCCGCCACGCGAACGGGAGGGCACCGGAGTCTTCCGCGTGGATCCGCAAGGCTGGTCGTCCCCACTCCGTCGCGACGGCTTCAACCTGGCGGACGATCAACTCCCCATAGAGAGCCGCGACCGATGACTCAAAGGTAAAGCTGAAGGCGTCGGCGGGCTCGGCCACGAGCCGCACGTCGGCCCGGACATCAGGCCCGGTGTAGCCTACTTCGATCATTGCCAGGCCACCGGGAACCAGGTGTTCCGCCACGCCCCGTCATGCCTGCCGCCCGCCATGAAATAGGGTTCGAGCTTGACCGCTTTGCCCCCGACCGGCCGGATCTCCGCACCTGCCCCGTCGTCCTGGACACAGTTCATTGGGAACAGGCGCGGTAACCGTAAGGTTTGGGCGGCGTGGATGTCCCCATCTGTCGCGGCTGCCAAGACAAATGGGCCTCGACTGAAGCAGACATACTCCTCACGGACGACCTCTTGCCCATGGTGGTCGACGGTGTGCGTCTGTTCATGCATACGGACCGTGGGACGGCACGTGAACCGGGCCGGGGTGCCTGGCTGGAGTGCGACGTGGAAGTATCCGTTGCTCCCCCCTTTCAGAGCGCCCCACTCTGGAACCCGGACATGGACCTCGGCCGGCCTCTCCGAGGCCAGGACGAAGTCGTCTCCGTCGGCATCCAGTCTTAGCCCATCGGATTCGAACGGTTGGAGCAGGTTGATCGTCGTCCCGTCGAAGGCAGCCTCCGTCGCAAGCTCCAGCGCCAAAGCGCCGCTCGACTTGCAACACGCCCAATGATAGGTGTTGTTGCGACGCCCATTGGCGAAGGTGAAGTAGCACCAGTCCTCACCGTTGGCGTCTTGGGCGCCCAGGATCGCGTTGAGAAGGACCCGCTCCGCCTCGGCGGCGTAGGCTGGGTCACCTGTGACGCGGTAGAGCCGCGCCGACAGGTCGAGCCAGGTCGTTGACGAGCAGGTCTCGACAAAGCCGGTCGGAGAGAAGAACCCCCGGGGGTTGAAGACCTCCTTGTGTGTGGCGATTCCACCCCATGGGCCGCCGAGCGGCGAGAGATGGTGCAGCCTGACGTCCTCATAGAGACACTTGGCCGCGTCAATCAGCGACCCATCCTCCAGCGCGACGCCGAGCTCAAGCATGCCGAGCAGGCACCAGAGGATCTGGTACGCCTTGCCTGTGCCGATCGAAGTGACGTCGCACCCGGCCTTGGCGTCATGGAGTCCGAGGTCGGCGGCCACCAACTCGGCCCTCGCCAATTCAGCAAACAAATTGTCACCCGTCGCTTGGCAAAGCCGGGCCAGCGGCTCGATCATGACCAAGCTGCTCAGACCCGAGTGGTTGCCCTGTTGGGCCAAGTGCCTACCGTCACGGAAGGTGCAGGCCACCAAGCGGCCGACACGCTCCGCCGCGATTTGCGCGGGGGCGAGCCCCGTCTCCAACAAACCAAGGATCATCCAGGCGTGCACCCACAGATCCCAGGTCCGATGTCCCTCAGCGTCGGGCGACGTGAACCTCGACGGGGACGAAACCGGATACGTCCCCAGGTACCCGTCTGGTTCCTGCCAACTGGTCAGGGCGGCCACGACGGCCACGATAGACGACCTCAGTTCCTCGTCGCCCGTCCTGGCCACAGCTTTGCTCGCAGCCACGAGCCACTTTCCGACATGCTCGCCGTACCAATCGCCACCCGGACTGGATTCCCGGGCTTCAGGCGAAAAGAGGGCCACCGGTTCCGATTCAGCGTCCTGGACGAACCGCTTGAGCCGACGTTCGACGCTCCTGTCGACGGCGGTCTGCAGTGGCCCGGATGTGAATCGGAACGACATCAAAGGAGCTTGCCTCGGAGCGGTTCGATCGACGGTGTGCCGGCGCCGAAACAACCCGACTCGACGACGTAGGCTACCGCCCCGCTCGGGATCGGGCCGTCATCGTCGGTCGCTTGCATGATGAGTTCACCGTCGACCGTCAAGCGCAGCTTGTTCCCGGAGACCTCGGCGCAGAACTGGTAGTCGTGGAACGGTTTCCAACTGAACGCGACGCGGGCAAGCGACGTCCGTTCATGGTCGACCTTGTCCAATCGAAGCTCACCCGCCTCGCCAAATACGAACGCATAGTATCGGCGCATCCCTTGGCATCGCACGGCAAGGCCACAGGCGACTGCCATCCTCGGCGTCACGCGGGCCGTGACCCGATAGTCGGCCCACTCACGGTGGCCTTGGATGAGCAACCCGACCCCTTCGTTGTGGGTGAGAAACTCATAGTTGTCACGCGGGTACTGGAATCGATCGACCGCCTGCCCCCATGCCCGGGCCCACATCGTCCCCTTGACCGGCGGCCACGATGTCGTCGGCACCCCCCGCCAGTCGATCGAATCCACAAGCACCTGCCCGCTGTCCAATTCGATGCCCACCTCGTGGATCGGATACCCGCCCTGGTCGGGGATCTCCCAAGCAAGAGCGGCTTCTTCTCCCGTGGAGAGCCGAAACCCGGGGCCGACCACGTGGATCGTCTCGTCGTTCTCGTCGTACCGGCTGAGGAAGAGTCGTCCAGCGGAGCTGTCTGCCAATCCACCCAGCGCCAATTGGACGACCTGGCCCGGATAGAGGGTCGGACTAGCGACCAGCACGTAGCCGGTGACGACGTCCTTGAACTCAGGCGGGATGAACGTCGGCGTCGACGCCTTGACCGGATGCCGGGACGCGTCGATCACCAGCCCGGAAGGCAACCCTGGGTCGATGTCACTGGAGTTTGCGACCGACTCTGACGTCTCGTGGCAACGCCACCCCTGGACGGAGCCAGGAAAGGCGAAGTGGAACTTTGCCCCGTTCTTGGGGTTCACAGACGGCAATCCGGCGAGCGCGCGCCCTGCGTTGACGACGACCACAGACTCGGCGGCCGCGTCGGTGATGGACCTGCCTGTGTCGGCCGACGGAAGGTAGAGGCGGTCGGCGACCGGGCCTCGCCAGTCCTTGGCGGACATTCCCTCCAGCCCTCCCAAAACCCCCAACACCGCGCCGACGTTGCCCGAGTTGCAGTCGGTGTCCCACCCAGATGTGTTGGCCATCATCAACGAGTCATCAAAGCTGCCCCGCCCGTGCAGCAGGCTTAGGATGACGACGCCGTGGTTAGGCACCAAGTGGCAGTTGCCGACAAACCGGTCGTACCCATAGGAACGGTTGAGAAACTCCCTGGCGTCGCGCCACGTGTCGCCCTTGGCCAGTCCAGAAAGCAAGTCGTCAATGAGCCGACGGATGTCGGAGTCGGCAGGCACTAGCCGTGCCGCCTCCTCGACGATCTCGGTGATATCGCTCTTGATGAACGCCAGGGCGACCATCGCGGCCACGACTTGGGCGCCATAGACGGCCTCGCCATCGTGGCTGACGCTGGCGGCTCGGCGGGCGAAATCGGCCGCGCGTTCGGGGTCTCCAGGGTTGACGAGACCCCAACCGTCGATGAAGATCTGGCTGCCGATCTGCTCGGACACGATCTTCGAGTTGAGGGCAGCTGACCCGCTTTGAGGCGCCGGGACACCGTGCTTGAGGCGCAGGTAGGCGGTGTGCTCGGTCGAGTTGCCCATGCCGCCCCACCACAAGATCGTCTTCTCTTCGATCAAGTAGTTGAGCCAAGTGCGCCCGATCTGTTCAGGTGTGAGGTTCTGATCGTAACCGTTGTCTTCGAGAGACCGCAAGAAAGTCAGGGTGCCCGAGATATCGTCGTCGGTGACGATCAGGCGACGCGCCCGCTTCTCGTGGACGTAATAGCTGATCTCCCCGAACTCTGCTTCGATCCGCTCCTGGCTCCAGTTTTCAACTGGACGGCCCAAGTAGACGCCGATGAGCTTCCCGAGCACCCCGGCGTACACCCGTTCGGCATATCGGGGGTGGCCCGCGTGGTCGACAGGTTCAGGCAGGGCCAGTTTCGTGGCGGAAGCGGGGGGAACGATCATGATTTCTTTAGGAGGATGGTCGCGAGCGGCCTCGACCCGGTCTTGAGGTCCACTTTGGCAGTGACGCTCTTGCCGGCCAAGAAGGCGCGACGTACGGCGAGGAGCAAAGACTCAGGCGGGTCGACCACCTTGCCCTGGATGTCGAACGTCCTGGTCAACGCCGTACCCTGGATCAACTGGTCCGAACCTGCGCCCAGTTCGGCTTTGAGCTTGATCACAAACCGAAGGTCGGCTGGCGGCTGGAGACCTTGTCGGGCCATGGCGTCCTTGACGGTCGCCCGGAGCCGGTCAGCAAGCGGCGCAGGCAGATCCGCCGCCTGGACGACAGCTTTGGCCTCGCCGGAGACCACGAGGCCGTCACAGACAAGGTCGGACTTGGGGTCGACGGCCAAGGCCCCCTTGTCGCCCGTCGCCTCGATCGTCAGATCGGTCACTGCCGACGGTGCGAACGGTCGGTCGTCTCTGAGTCGAAGATCGTAACCCTTGATCGCCTCAGTCGCGGCTTTCAGAAGGCTGTCGTCGAAAACTTGGCTAGAGACGACGGTTCCGGAAGGCGTCGCCAGGCGGTAAGTGACGCCCGCCGTCGGCTCCACGACGATGTTCGAAATCTTCACCTTGTCGGCCTTGTTGGCCCGTGAGACCGACTGCCCGGACAAACTCGCACTGAACACGACGGTCTTGGGGTCATAGACCCGACCCAATTCAGTGCCTGCAGGGACAGAGTTAGACCGATCCGTTGGAGCCGACATCTTGACAATGCCGTCGATCGGTGACACGAAGGCCACTGGCCTGCCACCGTCACCCGCTTGATAGGTGAAGATCTCTTGCCCTTTCCGCACCTCGGCGTCTTCAGGCACGAGCATCTCGATCACGTGCACAGGCGTGTCAAAGGTGATCGCTTGTCCGGAGAGTTCGAGCTTGACTTTTTCCGCCGACACGGTCTCGTCCACCGGGTAGTTGAAGGCAAAGACGAACCCGACGATGACCAACGCCACGACGACATATCCGAGCCTTTCCAGCCAGGTCATGTATTTGGCATAGACACGGCGCAGGGCGCGGTTTTGCGTGCGCCAATCCTGAGGCAATATCACTTTCATGAGTTCACCGCCGATTTCGCCCGGTCGTGGGCACGGGCCATACGACTGAAGAGTCCGCCTTGATGCAGTAGATCTGTGTAGGTGCCGCGCTCCACGACCGCGCCTTGGTCCATCACCACAATCTCATCGGCATCGACCACGGTGTGGAGACGGTGGGTGACGTAAAGTACCGCTCTCCCCTCGCTGATGCGGTTGATCGTCGCGATGACCTTCGCTTCGGTCTCCGCGTCAAGGGCGGAGGTCGGCTCGTCCAGGAGCAGCAACTTGGGGTCGTCAAGGATCGCCCTTGCCAGACCGATCCTTTGCCGCTGGCCGTCGGAAAGTCCGGAACCGCTCTCCAGGTCTTGCCCGAGGCCGTCTGTCAAGCCGGACAGCCAACCGTCCAGCTCGACCTCGCCCAGCACTTCGAGCAATCGGTCGTCGCTGGCTTTGGGATCGGCGACGAGCAGGTTGTCCCGGACAGAACCGGCGAAGATGAAGGTGTGCTGGTTCACGACCCCGCACTGACGCCTGAACGTCGACGCGGTCAAGTCACGCACGTCCTTCCCGTCCATCAACACCGCCCCGGTCTCAGGCTCGACAAGCCTGAGCGCGACCGAGACCAGCGTGCTCTTGCCCGCGCCGCTCGGGCCGACGACCGCCACCCGGCGACCTGGCTCGACCACGAGGTCGACACCTCGGAGGACCGGCCCGATCCCAGGGCGGGAAGCGTGGACTTCACGCATTTCCAAGCGGCCCGAATAGTCATTGAGCGCGACGGCCCCGTCCCGGTCGGCCGCGCCCTGCGGGGCAGTGAGAACCTGCATGAGGCGGTCCGCCGAGACCATGGTCTGCCATATCCAGCACCCAAAGTTCACGATCCGCTCCAACGGAAAGGCAAGCCGCCCCAGGTAGGCGATCATGGGGACCGTCATTCCCAAGGTCATCTCGCCGTAGATGACCTTCCGGATCAGATAGACGTAGATGGTGGTCTGCTTGAGGAACGGCAGGAGCTTCTGCGTTGCGAACTCAAACCCGACCAAGATCAGGTAGCCCTGAGCCGCGACACGCTGGACCGCGACGTTGGCCTTCGTGTTGCGGGCGCGCTCAAACTTGGTGCGGCCATAAGCTTTGATCGTCGCGAAGCTGGAGGCGGCCTCCATCACCGAGGCGTCCCGCAGTTCGCAAAGCTTCAACCGGCGGCGGTCGTAGACCCGCCCGTAGTGGGTCACCCAGACGAACAAGATCGTCCACGGTACGAGGAAGCCAAGGACGACAAAGGTCAGGATCGGATCGACGCTGACTGCTGCGACAAGGATCAATGCGAACTCGACGAGCATCGTGCATGTCGGGAGGATGCGGACCAACATGTGGGCGATGCGGTCGGCGTCGGTGGCGACCCGGAACTGCATTTGCCCGACCGGAACCGATTCGACCTCTTCGAGGGCGATGCGCTGGATCCGACCGTACATTTTGTGGCGGATGTCCAGACCGACCAGCATCTCGGCGGTGCTGTAGATGTAAGTCCGCAGGGCAGACAGCAAGTAGACCGACGCCGCCAAGGCGGCCAGGACCAGTGCGATCCGGACAGCAAGGTTCCAGTCTTTTGACGGGAACGCCTGGTCGATGATCGACTTCCCCAGCCACGGCATCGCCAAGTTCAGCAGCGTGACCGAGATGTCGATCAGGCAGACGAGGAGGAGCCGGTGCAGTTGCGGCTTCAGGAAGCGCAAGACGAAGAGGAACGCCTTCCACGAACCCCGGGACACTTCTTTGCCCAGGTATCCCGATTCAACGGCCGCGGCCATCGACCTCCTTTGGTGACTGGCTCAGCCACAGGTCTCGGTAGACACCTGGTTGCCCCACCAGTTCTGTGTGGGTTCCAGATTGGACGATCCGACCGCCGTCCAAGACGATGATCCGGTCGCAGTTTTCGACCGCTTTGAGCCGGTGCGCCACCGTCACGACTGTTCGGCCCTTTCGAATCCGCTCGATTGTGGCCAGGACATGGGCCTCGGTCTCTGGGTCGAGCGCAGATGTCGCCTCGTCCAGAAAGAGGATCTTGGGGTCGCGGACGATCGCCCGCGCGATGCCGATCCGCTGGCGTTCTCCGCCGCTCAATCCGCTGCGCTCCCCGACCAGGGACATGAGCCCGTCGGAGCGTCGCGTCACAAACTCGTCTGCGCCGGCCAGACGAAGGGCGTCAAGTATCTGGTCGTCAGTCGCCTGAGGCAGCCCAAAGCGAATGTTGTCGGCCAACGTCCCTTGGTAGAGAAAAGTGGACTGCGGAACGCAGGCGACATGGCGCAGGTACGACTCGACGTCCACGTCCTGGATATCCTGCCCGTCGACCAACACTGCGCCGCTCCCGGCGCCGTAAAGCCTCAGACAGAGGTTTACGAGCGAGCTTTTCCCAGCGCCGCTCGGCCCCACAATCCCCAGATACTCGCCGGGCTTAATCGAGAGCGTCAGGCCACGGAGGACCGGCTCGCCATCGCGGTAAGCGAAATCGACCTCGTCCAGGTCGATCCCGCCTTCGAGATGCCCGACCACTTTCGCGCCGGGCTTGTCCAGGAGTTGTGGCGCGGTGTCCAGGGTCTCCAAAATCCGCCGGACAGGCACGAGCTGCACCTTGACGAGCTGGAACAACTGGACAAGGTTTTGCAACGGCATTTGGGCGGTCTCGATGAGCAACGCGGTCGCGACCCAGTCGCCAATGGTGGCCTGCCCCAGGATGATCCGCCGTGCGAGATAGAGATAAACGACGATCGTGAACACCCACCGCATCCCTTGTTGGAGTAGGTTCTGTGCCTGGACGAGCTTCCCGGCAAGCCGGACGCCCGCCGTCCGGGCACCGCCAGCCGCCAGATAGAACTTCTTGCGTTGAAAGGCCAGCCGCCCGGCAGTCGCGACGGCCCGGAGCCCGGCGATGCTGTCCCTCAACACGGCGGTCTCGTTCTCGATGCCGGTCTTGAACTCGAAGCCAGCCGCCTGAACCTTGTCAAACGCCTTGTACGAAAAGTAGCCGAACGGGACGATGTAGCAGACCATCATCAGGGAGATGACCGGGTCGATCAGCCACAGGAAGAAGCAACCCCAAGCCAGCGAATAGGTGGTCTCCAGGAAGAGGGGCATCGTCCGGCTGAAGATCCCCATGACGCCCGGGTCATAGGGGTCGACGTCGTTGGAATAGTGGTATGTGAGTTGGACCTCTTTGCTGTCGGGCGGCACCTGCCCTGCAGGCGTGGACGTCTCCACACGGTTGCCGACCCGAAACATCGAGACCATGTCGGCAGTGGCCCTGTAGAGGTGCTCGCCCGGCGGCCTTTGCGACAAGGTCGACATCGAAAGGCGCAGAAGATGGTGGTAGTAACGGAGCCGCAAATCAAGCGTGGCCCGCATCGAGACGTACCACTCTATGACCTCCCTCCATACAGACAGGACGTTGCTGACCAGCCAGAACCCAGCTTGCATCCACAGGATGTGGACCACGGCGTCCCATCGCTGGGGTGCCGTCAAAGACGCGGAGTTGATGGCCTGGTTCGTCAGGTCGCGGGTCAAGAAGACGACCAGTTGGCCGAACGGCACGGCCAGTAACACGAAGAACAACCCGAGGATGAATTTGGACCAGTACGGTTTGAGAAAACCCCATAGCCTGAGGAGGATCTGAGCCGTGCCGACCTGCGGCATGGCTGGTGACTGGATCCCGGCGGTGGATTGGACTGGCATTGTCGGGCGTCGGCCAAGGTCGGCTGGCCAGAAACTGGCCAGCCGTGTTCCTCAGCGCTTTTCGGCCTCACTGGGAGACCGGGTCGGTGGTCCGCTCGCGGTAGCCGGGCTGGCCACGGTGGGGCGGATCACGATCCTCAAGGTCCGCTTTTGTGACCTTGGTCAGATCAACCTGTTTCGGGCGTGGGTTCATCGACATGACAAAGCCTGCGATGACCCCCACCACGACGAGACCGACCAAGACGAGGACGGCCGGATGGACCGCTTTATCCTTCATTTATTGGTTGGGTTGCTCCCAGTGACCCCAGAAGGTCTTGTCCATACCGCCACCCTCGGACTTGTCCAGCGGGATGTAGGTGGTGTTGTTGCCACCATAGCCGGCGCATTCCTCTGCCAAGGTCACCGTCTCATAGACGCCGCTGACCCTGGTGTAGGGCAAGGAGCCGGCATGGCCGTCGCCAAAACCTGCGATGATGTTGTTCCGGTGGAACTTCGTCGCTGAATAGACGCGATCCAAGCGCGTGTTCGCGACCGTCTCCGGGCTGACACTGACCGCGCAGGCCGCTTCGTCGGTGACGAAGTTATAGCCGGTCGCGAGGTTCCCTGTCGGCCGGGTGACGATCATATACGCGCCGCGCTTGGCGATGTCTTCTTGGGACGAGATGGTCCGATAGACGCGCGGGAAGAAGTTGTCAGGCGGCACGAACGGCTCGTAACCTAGCCAACCGTTCCGGTTCGCCGCCAGGCTGACGAACTGAGACCAGGTGTAGTCGGTCGAACTGCTGATGTCGACGGGAACCCCACGGGCAGCGTCGAACATGATCGGCCTGCTCTTGAGATAGGGTTCCAAGATGGCGTAGTAGCCACCGGTCGGGCTCTTCGTCACGTCTTGATACAGGTGGCAGACGTCGTCGTAGTCGTTCGAGTAGATCAAGCCTGCCAGCGTGATCTGCTTGAGATTGGACAGCGTCGCAGTGGTCTTGGCGGCGGCCTTTGCCTGAGCGAAGACCGGGAACAGGATGGCTGCCAGGATCGCGATAATCGCGATCACGACGAGCAGCTCGATAAGGGTGAAGCCAGCGGAGTTGTTGCGTTTCATTTGCGCCTCGTTGCGGATTTCCGGGGGTTCACGTGGTCTCCCCAGGGGTGAATTCGACGGGTAGGACAGTGAGGTCGGGGACCTCGCCCGTCCCGTCGATTTGGTTGACGAGAAGTTGCACGGCCCGCTGGGCGATGTTCGCCCAGTGAGCACGCACAGTCGTGAGCTTCGAAGCCGGTTCGAACGGGGGTTGAATCCCGTTGAATCCGGCGACGGCTAAATCTTTTGGGATCTCGATCCCGACCCCCTTGCAGTAGTCGCACAGCGCATGGGCGCTCGGGTCACCCCAGCAGACGGCGGCGGTGATGCCGAGTTCCTTCCGTCGGGCCAGCAAATCAGCTTCGTGGTCTTCGACCTTGCCACGCCAATCGGTCGTCACACCGTCGATCGTGGTCATGCCCAAAGATGCGGCGCGTTGGACAAAAGCGTCCTTGCGCCTGGAGGCAGAGTCGGAGACCCCCGGACACTGGCGGTAGAGGATGGCTTTATGGCCCTTGGCGTGCAGGTGCTCGGCGATCGCGACCGAACCCGACTCGTCGTCGGCGATCACGGACGGGACACCAGGTATCCGGTCGGTGATGGCGACAAAGCGCATTGTCGACCCCTGAAGCTTGGCCACCAGGGGGTCGCCGGGCGCTGCGATCAGCACAAGGCCGTCGATCTTGCCCCCGGCCAACTCGGCGAACACCTCGTCCACGCCATAGCTGTGGAACGAGTAGTGGATCATCAAATCACGATAGTGCTCCTCGCATCCTCGCTGCAGTCCGGTCAGGACCTCGGCGTGGAAGGAGTCATGGGGTTCCAGGTGCCCATATCCAAAGTACAGGCCGAGGATATTGGTCTGCTTGGTGCGCAGGGCACGGGCGAGCGAGTTGGGCAGATACCCCATGTCCCGCGCGGCGTCGACGATTCGGGCACGGGTGGCTTCGGAGACGCGCGTGTTTGACTTGGAGCCGTTCAAGACGACAGAAACGGTGAACGGACTGACGTTCACCCGCTCGGCGATCACTCGCAGACTAACAGTCTTCCTCGTCTTGGGCCTCGTTGCCATCGCTCGCTCTGACCAATCGCTTGGTCTATCCGAGACCAAAGGATTGGTCAGTCATTATTGCGCCCATGTTCGCCCACAAACATCCGAAAAATCTAAACCTAGTATATTTACTAGGATCATTGAACCTGATCGTTTGACCAAATGTTTGGTCAAAGTAGACTCGAAGACATGAAAACTGTCCTGGTCGTCGGCAGCGCCAACCTCGACCATGTCTATCGGGTCAAACACATCCCGACATCCGGCCAGACCGTCGCGGCGAGCGGATATCAGACCTTCCCCGGCGGCAAGGGCATGAACCAAGCCGTCGCCTGTGCCCGCATGGGCGCAAACGTGGTCTTCTGCGGCCGCCTGGGCGACGACGACGCTGGAGCGGCGCTTCTGGAGGTCATGAGAAGCGCAGGGGTCGACGTCAGCCGTGTCCAAAGGGGTGTGGGCGAGGCGACCGGGAACGCCTCGATCCTTGTCGCAGACGACGGGAGCAACCTTATCACTGTCGCAGGAGGGAGCAACGCGGCTTTGGATCCTGGCCACGTCGAGGCGACAATGGCAGAAGTCCGCCCCGACGTCGTCCTCGCCCAACTGGAGACCAACCTCGCCAGCGTTGAGGCCGCCTCACAACACCCGATGTTCTTTCTCAACCCGGCGCCTGCCGCCCCCCTCCCGCCGTCGTTGCTGGCCCGCTGCTTTGCGATCACTCCGAACGAGACAGAAGCACAGGCTCTGACGGGCCTGTTGCCCGTCGATGTGGAAAGTTGCCGTCTGTGCGCTTCGAAACTGAAGGATGCCGGGGCTGGCAACATCATTATCACCCTTGGGGACAAGGGATCTTTTTGGCGGGGCTCGGGCGACGGCGAGATGGTCTCGACGCCGAAGGTCGAGGCAGTGGACACGACCGCCGCGGGCGACGTCTACAACGGCGCGCTTGTCGCCGCGCTCGTGCAAGGCGAAGATTTCAAGGGTGCCCTGAACTTCGCATCGAAGGCCGCCGCCCTCAGCACGACCCGCATGGGCGCGATCTCTTCGATCCCGACCCTCGATGAAGTCAGGCGGTTCGCCGGCTGACTGCCTGATCTTCGCCGGACGACCCGAACGCGGCGTCCAAGGCCTCTGCCGCCTTAAGGTACGCATCCTTTGTCCAACGGTGTCTATGGGCCAGCCGCAACCCTTCGGGCCGTGTGCCGGTGGTGTACTGCCTCGCACCAGCGTGGAAGTAACCCGTGTAGAGCTTGGCGACCCCGGCCTCGCGGAGTGCCCGGGCGAACTCGACGGGGTCGCGGAGCGGCAACATGGGCATCACCGACGCGGCTGTCGTGATCCCGGCGGCGTGCAGCATCTTGAGCGCCGCCAACCTTCTCACGATGCTCGGCGCCGATGGCTCGAACACCTTGCGGATCTCGTCGTCATCGGTCGGGACCGTCATGTTCACGCGGGCCGATTCGAACTTGGCCAGGACGTCGACGTCGCGGACGACCAACGGCGACCTTGTTTGGATGACCACCCGGGGTTGGGGTGACAACGCCGCCATCGCTGTGAGAAGCGACCTGGTCAGCTGGGTCTTCCCCTCCACCGGCTGGTACGGGTCGGTGGCTGAGCCGACATAGACCTTGGCTCCCGGCAGCCTTCTTTCCCTTCCCAACAAGGCGAGGGCGTTGGATTTGACCTCGACCCATTCGCCCCAACGCCGCATTTCCTCGGGTTCGCTGAACCACGCCGCATAACAATAGGAGCATCCAAATTGGCAGCCTCGATAGGGGTTCAGCATGAAGTCGTAGCTCTTCATCATCCCCGTCGCGGGCGTGAGAATCGACCTGACCTCTGTTTCGGTGAAGTCGGTCCGCCCCATCCGCGCGGGCACGTGCGGCCGCGCTTCCGGTTCGAAAAGCGTCAATTGCAGTGCCATGGTCCAATCATACATCACATATAGTGCATATTTGTCTACTATTATGAAGAACAGGCAGATCGTCCCGGCAATTGAGCCGGTGACACAGGCATCGGACTGTGCCGAACATACGAATGTGCGCACAAGGTTTCTGCTTGTGGGACTCGCCGTCATGGCTCTGTGCGGTTGCCATCCGCGACCAGGACAGGTGGTGCCCGTCACGAGCCTCAAGGATTCCTCGGGCGCGCCTATCGAGTCCCGCTCGCTCAACGGCAAGGTGGTCGTCTTCATCTTTAGCGGCATCGGTTGTGCAGGATGCGAGCAGTTCGCGCCGACGGTCAAGCAGGTCAGCGACAACTCACCCTCTGACAAGGTGGTCGTGTTCGACTGCAACATCTGGGACGACACCGCCTCAGGCGCCAAGGAACTGGAGGGCCACAGCGGAGTGCCCGCCGTCCAGGGTGGCACCGCCCTTTACCATTGGGCGGGCATGCACGTGATCCCGAGCTACATTGTCATTGACAGGCAAGGCAGACTTTCGGCGGCCGTGGACGGCGTGCACACGAGCGACCAACTGTTCGACGACCTGAAGGCCGCCCTTTTGCAGCAATGACCATCCGGTCCGGCAGTCCGGTTCAGAAGATGAAGTCTGTTCTTGCCCTAGAAGTCGTAGATCATGAAATACTGCATCCATGGTATCCGGTGCTCGTTGGCAGCTTGAAGAGTTCATTTTGTGCCTCGATCTGTATCTCCGTGAAGGTGCTCTCGGCAATGGTCAGGCCAGTGTCGTCTCGCTCGCCAATTTCTTGGGACGCACTCCAGCATCGATTGCTCTTCGACTAGCGAACTTTCAGTACGTGGACCCCAACCGAACTGGCCCTGGCATGGGTGGTGGAGCGAGAGACTGCCGGCCGATTTGGAATGCCCTGGGCGACCAGCAAGCTATCGTAAGCGAACTGGCAACTGTTTCCATGGCACTTTTTTCATCGCGACGCCCTTCCTAGCTTGCGGAAAGGTGACCCATCAAAAGATGAAGTCTGTGCGCAGGAAGTTGCTCGACCTGGCGGCAAGGATGGCGTTGACCAACTCGCGGTTGCGTTCGTCGTAATCGGTAGCTACCAGGGAGCGTAGGGAGAACCGCTTCAAGGCGTCCGTCACAGAGAGGGTGCCCTCGGCGGAAGCCTTCCTACCGGTGAACGGGAAGTTGTCCGGGCCCCGCTGACACTGCGTGTTCAGGTTGATCCGGCTCACCTGGTTGACGAGCACGTCGATGATCGGGCCGATCACCTTGGGGTCGTAACCGAAAACGGACACCTGTTGGCCGAACGGAGACTCGACGATGTACTGCATCACCTCTTCGGGCTTGTCAAAGGTGTTGACAGGGACGACCGGGCCGAACTGTTCGATTTTATATAGCTGGGCTTCAGGCGACACGTCCGCGACGACGGCAGGATGCATGTAGTTCTCGATCTTGTCGCCGCCGCCCGGGTTGACGATCCTAGAGCCGGTCGCGACCGCCTCGTCGATCAGGCCGCTGAGGAACTTCATGGCGCCGCGATGGTCGGCGACCGGCGTCGCCTTCACCCCGGGCGTCCACGGTAAGCCGGCCTTGAGGTCGTTCACCGCCGCCGTCAACCGGTCGAGGAACTCCTCCCTGCGCGACTTGTGGACGAACATCATCTTGAGGGCGGTGCACCTTTGGCCGTTGAAACTCAGCGCGCCGGTGATCACTTGCGGGATCACGACGTCCATGTCCGCATCGGCGAGGATCATGGCCGGGTTCTTGGCGTCTAGCGAGAGGACCGACCGAAACCGGTGGGGGTGGGGATGGGCGCTTTTCAAGACATCAGCGGTCTTGGATGCGCCGATGAAAGCGAGCATGGTCAGCCGCCCGCTTTGGATCATGGGCGTGATGATCTCGTTGCCCCTCCCGCTGATGATGTTGACGACGCCGGGCGGGAAGCACTCGGCGAACGCCTCCAGCAGCGGGATGTTGAGAAGCTGGCCGTAACGCGGCAGCTTGGAGATCACCGGGTTGCCCATCAGGACCGCCGGTATGAGCGTCGCGAAGGTCTCGTTTAGCGGATAGTTATAGGGGCCCATGCACAGCGTGGGGCCCATCGGCGACCGCCGGATCTGGGCGAACCACTGGTTCTCTACGCTGAACCGGGCGGCGTCGCGCTCGATGTCTTTGAGTGCTTTGATCGAGTCCTCGATGTACTTGACTGTGCGGTCGAACTCATTCTGGGAGTCCTTCAGGGTCTTGCCGATCTCCCACATCATCCGCTCGACGACGGTCTCGCGGACGGTGACCATGCGCTCGACAAACCGCTCCATGGCGCGGATCCGGTCGGACGTGGACATGGTCGGCCACTCGCCGCGCCCCTCGTCCCAAGCCTTCTCGGCCGCGTCCAAGGCGCGCATGGCCTCATCTGCGTCGAGCATCGCGCCGAGACCGAGCTTGGGGCGGATCGTGCCCCCGTTCCAGGCAAAGAAAAGGCACGACTCGACCTCTTGCGAAGCCCCCTTCCACTCCCGGATCTCCCCTCCGACCAGATATTTCAGTCCGTCGGCGACGTCAGGGATCGACCGGCCGTCGGACTGCCAGGTCTGCGGGTCGGTTTGGTTGAGGGCGGGCGAAGTTGCGGCCATGGTTGTTCCTGCCGACGAGGACTGCTCCGTCCCCAGATGTCTATCTATACTCCAACTACATGGACGGGCGATGCTCTTGGCCCACGGGAGACTTGATGGTCGCCTACCACGACTTGGAATGGGGCGTTCCGAACCGCGACCCGCGCTATCTCTTCGAGTTCTTGGTTTTGGAGGGCGCCCAGGCGGGTTTGAGTTGGTCGACCGTCTTGAACCGCCGGGAGGGATACCGCCGGGCGTTCGCGGGGTTCGACCCAGTGAGGATCGCCGAGTTCGGCGACGCCGACGTCGAGCGGCTCATGGCCGACCCCGGGATCGTCCGGAACCGGGCTAAGGTCCTAGCCACGATTAGAAACGCACGGGTTTGGTCGGCGATCGACGACCCCGCGCGCCTGGTCTGGTCGTTCGTCGGGGGAGCGCCGATCGTCAACCGGCGGCATGACGACAGCGAAGTTCCTGCCGTCACCCCCGAGGCCGTCACCATGAGCAAGGCGCTCAAAAAGCTAGGGTTCGGGTTTGTCGGGCCGACGATCTGCTATGCCTTCATGCAGGCCGTCGGGATGGTGAACGACCACCTGGTGACGTGTCCCCGCTGGCAAGAGTGCCAAGGCGACCGAAAATAGTCTGGGCAGTGACTAGGCCCAGAGGGTGACGCAAGCCCTCGCGGCCTGGTATCATTCGACTCCGCGTCAAGGCACTTGGAGCCTTTACGCGCACAGCCCGCTAACTGAAACAGACGCCGTGGCGGGACGAAGAGATTCAAGCGGCGTGGGTGACCCCATGAAAGTCCGGGCAAGTGTCAAGAAGATTTGTAACAAGTGCAAGATCATCAAGCGCGAAGGCGTCGTGCGGGTGATCTGCTCGAACCCCAAGCACAAACAGAGGCAAGGCTAAAGATATATGGCGCGCATAGCAGGTGTTGACCTTCCGCGAAACAAGGCCGTCTACTACGGCCTTCAGAGCATTTTTGGGATCGGCCCGAAGAAGGCCCAGGAGATCATCGACAAGACCGGGCTCGACCCGAGGAAAAAGGTGGCGGAACTGAGCGACGAAGACATCGCCAGCATCCGGACCGTGATCGACGGCCAGTACCAAGTGGAAGGCGACCTGCGGCGCGACGTCTACTCGAACATCCGCCGGCTGATGGAGATCGGTTGCTACCGTGGAACGCGGCACAAGCGGGGCCTGCCGACCCGTGGCCAGCGCACCCGGAGCAACGCCCGCACCCGCAAGGGCAAGGCCAAGACCGTCGCCGGCAAGAAGAAGGCGAAGAAGTAAGACATGGCACGCAAGCAAAGCTCCCGCGGCAAGGCCAAAGAGAAACGACAGGTGGCCCACGGCCTCGTCTATATCCACTCGTCGTTCAACAACACGATCGTCACGGTGACCGACCCTCAGGGCAACGCCCTTTGTTGGGCGAGCGCCGGGCACGTCGGCTTCAAGGGCAGCCGTAAGGGCACGCCGTTTGCAGCCCAGCTCGCGGCCGAAAGCGCGGCCAAGAAAGCCAAGGCCCACGGCATGGAGACCTGCGACGTGCACGTCAGCGGCCCCGGCGGTGGACGCGAGACCGCGATCCGGTCCATCCATGGCAACGGACTGGAGGTCCGCGCCATCAAAGACGTCACCCCCGTCCCCCACAACGGTTGCCGCCCGCCCAAGAAACGACGCGTCTGACCCAAGACCCCAGAACTGACAATGCCTCAAATCCAGACCCTCGAAACCACCAGCGAATACGCGAAGTTCGTGCTTGAGCCGCTTGAGCGCGGCTACGGACAGACAATCGGCAACGCTCTGCGGCGCGTTCTGCTCAGCAGCATCGGCGGCGCGGCAGTCAACGCCATTAAAATCGACAAAGTCTTTCACGAGTTCGCCGCTATCCCGGGCGTCAAGGAAGACACCACCGAATTCATCCTCAACCTCAAGGACCTAGCGATCCGACTCGACCCGGACATGCCCACGCCGGACGAGGTCACCCTGAAGATCGATCTGAAGGGCGCCGGAAGGGTCACGGGAGCCGACGTCATCTGTCCTGAAGGCGTCACGATCTCCAACCCGGAGGTCTATTTGGCGACGATCAGCGAGGCGAAGGCGACGCTCGTCGTTGAGCTCTATGTAGGGGCAGGCACAGGCTACACCCTGCCCGAAAGGCAGGAGCGCTACAAGGGCGTGATCGGCGTCATCCCCGTCGGAGCGCAATACACCCCCGTCAAGAAGGCGAACTACATCGTCGAGCAGACCCGTGTCGGCCAGCGCACGGACTACGAGCGCATGGTCCTGGAAGTCTGGACCAACGGCACCGTCCCGCCCAACGACGCCGTGACCCAGGCCGCCCAGATCCTCGACAAGTACTTCCGGCTCTTCTTTGACCTCGGCCGCATCCTGCAGGACGATATTTTCAGCCTCGGCACGGAAGAAGACACCGAGCTCAGCAACGTGCCGGAAATCAAGATTGAGGAACTCGGCTTCAGCCAGCGCACCTTTAACTGCCTGCGCCGGGCCGGAATCTTGAACCTCCGCCAACTTGCGGGCGTGAACGAAGGCGACCTCACGAGCATCCGTGGCTTCGGCCGCAAGTCGCTCAACGAGGTCCGTGACACCCTCGCTGAGCACGGCGTCGAACTCAAACCTGCCAAGGGCGGGTTCATCAACCTCGACATCCTGGACGACGAGGACTATTGAGGAGCTAAGAAGAGACCATGCGACACAAGATCGACCGACGAAAGCTCGGCCTGCCGCACGACCAGCGCATGGCCCTGCTCGGCAACCTCGCGCGCCAGTTCATCCGGCACGGATACGTCCACACGACCGAAGGCAGGGCGAAAGAACTGCGGCGGATCGTAGAAAAGCTGATCACGACGGGCAAGGACGACACCCTCGCCGCCCGACGTCAGGCTCGGCGCATCCTCGTGGGCCACAGTAAAAGCAGCCCGAAGCCGCTCAAGGCTCTCGCGGGCAAGACCGACCTCGAAAAGATGCACATCCTCCGGCAGAGGAGCCTCATCAACGGCGAGGACCTGGTCGCCCACCTCTTTGACAACGTCGCCCCGCGCTTCAAGGACCGGAAGGGGGGGTACACCCGCCTCACCAAGACCGGGACGCGCCGTGGAGACGCCGCCATGACCGCCGTCTTGGAGCTTGTCGACTAAGCGCGTACGCTTGGTCGTCGCTTACGACGGAACCGACTTCTGCGGCTGGGCGCCGCAGGCTGGGCAGAGGACTGTCCAACGCACATTGACAGAAGGGATACGCCAGGTCTCGGGCGAAGACTGCGAGATCGTGGGGGCAAGCCGCACAGACAGCGGCGCGCACGCCAAGGGACAGGTCTGCCACTTTGACAGCTCGGTCGCGATCGAGCCGGGAAAGTGGCCACGGATACTGAACAAGGTGTTACCGACCGACCTCTCGGTCTTGAGGGCCGATGTCGTTCCAAGCGCGTTCCATTCGAGGTTCTATGCCAAAGACCGCTGGTACCGTTACCGGATCCTTGTCGGTGCCCGTGACCCGCACCGGATGCGGTTCGCTTGGTACCTTGGCCGTCCGCTGGGCGTGGAGGCCATGCAGGAAGCAGCCGCCAGACTGGTCGGCGAACACGACTTCCTGGCGTTCAGCCAGATGCTCCCGCCCGAAGCCAACTCGGTGAGAAGGCTCGACAGGGTGGGTGTCCGGCTCGTCAAAGACGAAGTCTGGGTCGATGTGGTCGGCACTGCTTTCGTCCGGGGGATGATGCGGCGCATTTCCGGTACCCTCGTCGAAGTCGGCAGGGGCCGCAAGTCGCCAGGAGCCGTCGAAGACCTCTTGCGCGAACCGAAACGAGGCGACTTTAGGTGGCCGTTGCTCCTCCCCGCCCACGGACTGACGCTCATGCGAGTGCGGTACGGCAGATCCCTAACTGACAACAGAAAGTTTTTGACAGAAGAACAGGACGATTGAAATGAACAGGACATACGTGACGAAACCTGCGGAGGTCAAGCACGATTGGTATGTGGTCGACGCGGCCAACATCCCGGTCGGGCGCCTTGCCGCCCAGGTGGCGCAGATCTTGCGCGGCAAACACAAACCCACGTTCAGCTACAGCGCGGACGCCGGCGACTTTGTCGTCGTGGTGAACGCGGACAAAGCGGTCTGGACGGGGCGGAAAGCCGACGAACTGATCTATTGGCACACCATGTGGCCGGGCGGTCTGCGCAACATCAAGCGTGGTGACTACCTGGAACAGAAACCGACCCGCCTGATCGAAAAGGTCGTGTGGGGCATGTTGCCCAAGAACCAACTGGGCCGCCATATGTTGCGCAAGCTAAAGGTCTATGCAGGGCCAGAGCACCCGCACACGGCCCAACAACCCAAGCCCCTCAAGGTGACGAAAGACTGACCATGCGGACTAAGAAGCAGAACTTGAACTACGGGACCGGTCGGCGCAAGTGCGCCATCGCCCGCGTCTGGGTCGAAAACGGCGAGGGCCTTGTGACCGTCAACGGCCGCGACTTCGCCGAATACTTCGGCAGACCCGTCCTGGAGATCCTCGTGAAGTCTCCGCTCGTCCACCTGGACATGGCCGACAAGATCAACGTCCGCGCCAAGGTGAAGGGCGGCGGTCTAAGCGGCCAGGCCGGTGCCGTCCGGCTCGGCATCGCCCGGGCCCTCCTGCGGCTCGACGAGAACCTGCGGCCCGGCCTGAAATCCGGCGGCTACCTGACACGCGACGCGCGGGTGAAGGAGCGCAAGAAGTACGGTTTCAAGAAGGCCCGACGCGGATTCCAGTTCGTCAAACGCTGAGCGCGACGTTGCCCTGTTCGTCTTACGGCTCCGCTCCTTGAGCGGGGCCGATTTCATGCTCGATCGGAACTCTCCCATTGCGCGACAATGCGGAGCCTAACTCGTCTTTCTTGATCCTCATCAGCTTTCGCAAGGCATGGCTCTTTCACCACTGCTCAACACCCGGACTGGTTACACCAGTGCCACCATTCGCCAGCAGGTGAAGGTCGTTCCGGCCAAGCACCCGACGACCGGCCGTTCTGAACTACCTTAGGCCCAGGCGCAAATCCGCGACTGGGACGGCCAGGAGGCGTGGCCCGTCGACGCTGACCACCGTAGGTGTGGAGACGATGCCGAGTGATCGCGCAAGGCTTGTGCTCAAGCTTCCACTCGAAGCTTGGGAAGTAGTAAGCATGTCCTGATGCTTGGCGGCCCAATCTTGCACGGAGTCTATTGTTCGCGAGTCATCTTCGAGAATCAAGCTCCATAACTCATCGTATCCTGGTGCGTCACGGTTCGCGGCGAGCATGCCGGCGCAGTAACCGCTATATGAGGTGACCGGCTCGACAAAGCATATCCGCACACCAAAGCGGGCTGAAGAACCGCGAAGACGTTCCAGAAGGCGGCGGCACGTCCCGCAAGCCAAGTCCACAAACACAACATACCGTGGCCGCTCCTCGGCCATCCCGCCGCGAGACAAGGCGAGTCCTTCCCGCCAAACCATGCCAGGTGAGATTCTTGCCGCGGCCTCTAAGTCGATGTGCGGAGTTCTTAAGTCGCGATCTACCAAGGCGATCACGATCGCGGAGGACAAGGCACCGGCGACAATAATGAGGCTCGCAGACTTGAGGCCCTGTCCCGACTCACCGGAGAACGACAATGCGGTGAACCCGGCGAGACTGCACGACGCAGAGGCGGTGCACCACGGACAAAAGCCACCGGTCTTGTGGTAGCCGTACACGACCAGGCCCAACCCGACGAGCGCGCCAGCTGCGTTCAACCAATAGCATGCGGCACCAAAAGGCTTCCCACGACCTGCGGCGAACAGCAAGGCCAGAACCAGAAGACAAATCCCATAGAGGAGCCCCAGATGGGAGAGTGGAAGCGGAAGTGCCTGGTTCACCGGATCATGGTCGAGCAGAGCGCAGACGTCTCCACGACAGGGCACCTCCCACCCGGCAGTTTTGAGCCAGGTTAGGTAGGCGGCGATGGATGCCTAGCATGCCGAAACAAACATAAACATTCCTAAGCTTTGCTTCATTCTTCTTGTTGGTACCCATATAATGCAACATCCGAAGTGGAAACTTGAAGTATATGATCAGAATCACTGTCGGCATTCTTGCCGCTTGTGGTTGTGCATTCTGCCTACTGGCCGCCACGACCACTCCTGCGTCTGCATTGGGCTCCGGACCAGACTCCGGTTGCGTGGGGGACTAAGAGTGACGATACGGAGGCAAATGAAAGCGACCGTTGGCGTCATCGCTGGGCTCACGGCAGGGGCAGTGGTGTTGGCAAATTGCTGGGGTACCGATCCCGGCGGACAGGTAAATCTCAATGGTCATTGCTCCAATAGTGCGCCCCACGAATGGACTTACACACAATACACTCCGACGAGCTACTACAGCGACTGCCCGGGGTTCACCTTGCACTACGGATGCACGAACTGTGCATCTCGCTCCCTACAAATTCAATATTGACAAACAGTTTGGGGTGGTAGCGACTGCACGACGCCACTAATTGGTCAGGGGCCGTGGGTGAACTGGGGAAGTCCCGTTACGGAAAAGTACCAGACAACATGTTAGGTTTCCGTTGCCCGCCACAATGGTGGCGGGTAGCTTTTGGCATTTCCGCCATCGTGGCCCTCTGTTGCTCGGCATGGGCCAACAACCCTATCAGCCTCTTGACCCAGACCAAAGAACCGGTTAACTGGACTGGTGCGGTCGAATTTCTCAATCAGTCAAATGTTGCCGGTTCCACGTACTCCCGGCGAATCTCGCTCACATGGACTGCCCGCGATCGATACGTCTACGAGATCACCGTATTGGATTCCGGCGGGAAAGAAACACCTGAGAACGAGCTCCTAGTTTGTTTGCCAGAAGGGAAATACATGGTTCGAGGAACGAGCGGAAGGGATGAAATGAGCCTTCCTGGAGTCGCGGATGTGTTCCCCGTCGATGACGAACCCCTATTCTTTGTCTCCCCAAGGCCGGGTCTCATGGCGGGTCTCCTTTTATCTTCTGGATCGCCGACTAATGAACCGAACACTTATCTCTTGGGCGACAAGACCTTGCTAATGAGGGCGGAACATGGCAACGGAGCGGTGGTCGATCGGATGTATGATGGACGGAGCGTAGGGACATACACCTACCTGGGCCACATCGTGTCTGATTCGGGCTTTGTGTTACCGAAGAAAGTTGTGGGCGTCGCCCACACTTCGCAACCAATGACGCATACAGTAGAGTTTCTTGCAAACAATGTCGGGAAAGCGGTTGATTTAGATCGCTACGACCGGAACTGGTTGAAGCCTGGTCGGTCTGTCATGGACCGTCGCGTCGATCCGGAGGTCGCTTGGACTTATGAGAGTCTGCTCCGTGCAAACAGTGGCAAGACTGATATGTCGTTGCAAGAACTGCTAGAACTCAGCAAGCAACGGTCCGCGTACTTCAATGCGGAACTGGCGAGAAGCAAGAAGATCTTGGCGGAACGACGCCGGGCCAAAGAGGAAGCCGATCACCGGATCCTGCTCTTTGGGGTCGGCTCCCTTATCTGTGGTGGCATTGCCTTCTACTTCGTACGCAAGAACGTCGCGCAGAAGTCGGCCTGACAGAGAGACCGACGACTGCATTGCTCGATGCGGCATCGGCGGAAAGCGGCTCGACTCATGGTCGTGCCCAAAACACCCATAATCTTACGTATGGTCGTCTGCGCACTCGCTGCCGTCTTGCTGGGCCCGGCTGTCCGGTGCAACACGCCTTCGTCAGACGGACAGCAACAGTACGGCTTCCCCAGCCACACGACCCGCGCGACCATGCCGCCGCCCATCGCCCCTGACACCAGGGACGAGCTTCCGACCGACGTCGTCTATCACCAGCTCATCTTCCCTGTCCTTGGCGGCGCGCGATGGCACGACACCTATAACCACGACCGGGGCGGCGGCTATCGTCACACCGCCCAAGACCTGGCCGCATCCAAGATGACGCCGATCGTCGCGCCCATGTCCGGACGAATCGGATTCAAGACCATGACGTTCTGGATCTATGGCGACGACGGCTGGAAGTGTCTGGGCACGCACCTGAACGACGACACCCCGGGCACCAAGGACAATTCGGCCGACCGCGACTTCATGTTCGCCCCGAACCTCCGTTTTGGCGACCGGGTCGTCGCCGGACAGTTCATCGGATATGTCGGCGACTCCGGGAACGCGACCGGGCCCCACCTACACCTCGAGCTCTTCAGCCCAGAGGGAATCAGAAACCCGCTCAAGTCCCTCCAAGGGGCCGACTACATCAAGCATCCAGTCGTCAAAGAGCGGCGCGGACTGGGCAAGCCGCAACCTGGCGAGGTGCGGTTCGACGGCTGTTACCGCACTTGGGACAAGGTGAACTCGACCGTGTCGGTGATCTTGGTCTCCAGGCAGGAGCCAGGCCACGAACCAGAGGCGGTCACGACGCCGCGATATGTGTCCATCAAGGTCCGGCCTCAGGCATTGGACAATGCCGACTTGGCCAAAGTGCAAGCCTGGCCGCGAGACCGCTGCGCGACGTTCTACTGCGTCTATGACAACGGCCATTTGACCGCCACCCGCATCGACCCGCCGGGCGACCAATGACCGGGACTAGCGGACAGGACGACTACTGATCCAGAATGGCGCATGCGCCTGACAGTCGGCCTCTTTGTCGCGCTCCTTTGCATCGGATGTGGCTCACAACAGCCTCCTGCCGAGGTCACGAAGAAGCCCGTTGCCGCCACTGACGCTGCCAAGCCAGCCGCATCAAGGGCGGAACTCCCAGAGGGCTTCCATGAGGCGGCGGCCAAAGACGGTTCGTTCACGATCGGCTTGCCAGCCGGCTGGGTTCCGCTGACGGGCGACTCACAGGAAACGACCGAACTGAGGGTGAAGCTGGAGAAGGACCGCTCAGCGATGGCGAGCCAGATAGACCAGATCAACCAGATCGAGTCGGTGAAGGTCTATGCCGTGGACACCACCCTCCTTTCCGACAAGCCGGTGTTCGTGGACAACGTCAACGTCAACGTGCAGCCAGGCGACACGCCCACGTTCACTGATGAGGCGGTGGCGGATCTGACGGCGACGTTCAAGCAGATGTTCGACGACCCCGGCCTGACGGCGGGCCTCGTCGATGTCGGTGGCGAGAAGGTGTATCGATACAAGGCCAAGGCCAAGTCAGGTGGAGCCGACTACGACATCTTGGGATTTCAGTACCTTCACGACAAGAAGGTCTACACAATCACGATCAGTTGCGCGTCTGGCAAGATGGCGGAGAGAGAAAAGCTGTTTGATCAGATCGGCAAATCTCTGCGGTTCAAGGGGTAAGCCGCAGTCAGGCTTCTGGCTCGGCAGGGTCGTCGACCAAGCTGATCGCACCGCTCGGACACTTCCGGACTTGCTCGCGGATAGCGTCCGGGTCACCGTTTTCCAGAATGATCCAGGGGCGGCGGCGCGGATTGAAGACCTCGACCATCCCCCTGACGCAGATGCCGGAATGCTCGCAGACGGTGGGATCCCACCTCACCTTGAGGTCGTCCCGGACGTAAACGTGTTTACCAGTCGCCACCCTTAGATATTAGCTGGAGACCTGAGGCGTGTGGGCGGCGCCTCCCTCTTTCTTCGGCAACACGTCTTCCCCAAGCACGAAGCGGGCAACCATGTTTTGGTTGATCTTGTACTTGCGGGGTCGCGGAGAGATGGTGTTGCACTCCACCTTCTCCGAGAAGTCGATCACCGGACCCGACGGCGACCAGGTCGCCTTTGTGGTGCGCAACCAGTTTTCGTCGTCCCTTTCTGGTTCGTCGAGCTTGAAGTGGGCGCCACGCGACTCATCACGGGCGATCGCGCCGCCGACGATCGCTTTGGACATCTCGATCATGTGGCCCAACTGCCGGGTGAACGGAACCGCCTGGTTGGCCCAGTCGCCCGCGTCGAGCAGAGCGCACTGCTTGGCCCGCTCGCCGAGCTCGCCCAGCTTGTCCCGTGCGCCGAGAAGCTCCTTCTGCAGACGCCAGATGCCGCAGTAGTCCCACATCGTCTGGCTGAGCTCACTCGCCAGACGGTAGGGGTTTTCTGAGCCCTTGGTCTGCTTGAGTTCTCTATAGGCCGCCTCCTGCTCACGCCTGGCGTCGTCCAGCGTTGCCGTCGAGAGGTCGTCCGTCGGCGCGTTCTTGAGGTAGGCGAGGACGCCCAAAGCGCATATCTCCCCGCCCGTCAAGCAGGTCAGCAGTGAGTTGGCGCCCAGTCGGTTCGCACCGTGGTACTGATACTCGCACTCCCCGGCCGCATAGAGCCCAGGGATCGAGGTCGCTTGGTTGCGGACGCTGGATTCGTCCAAAGTCGTGTCGTGCCCCTTCTCGTAGTCGACCCACAGGCCACCCATCGAGTAGTGGTCGGCGGGATAGATGCGCATCGGGTTGTCAACCGGGTCCTCCCGCATGAACTTCTCGTATATCTCCAACACGCCGCCGAGCTTGTCGTAGATGAGTTCGCGCGACATGCCGAGCTTTTGGTGCAGGTGGGTGATGTCCAGATAAACCTGTTGCCTGCCCTTGATGCCCTTGCCTGCTCGACAGACGCAGTAGATGATGAAGCTGACCAGGTCACGGCTGAGGAGGTTGCCGTAAACGGGGTCGAACTCCTCACAGAAGTACCACCGGTCGGCCTCGGGGATCGTCATCGCCCGCCGGGTGTCCATAGGATCCCTGGGCGTCCATAGGCGGCCGCCCTCGCCACGCACCGACTCGCTCATCAACCGGCACTTGTCCTCGCCGGGGATCGCCGTGGGATGGATCTGCACCATCTCCGGATTGCCGTAGACCGCGCCCTGCTGATAGCAGATGCTGGTCGGCGTCCCCGTGTTGATGATCGAGTTTGTGGTCCTTCCGAAGATGACCCCGTTGCCGCCCGTGGCCATCACGACGGCGTCCGCGGCAAAGCTCTCGACCGCCATCGTGCGGAGGTTCTGGGCGACGATCCCCCGACAGACGCCCTTGGCGTCCTTGATCAGGGACAAGAACTCCCAGCCCTCGTACTTTTCAACCTGCTTGTCGGCCTCGTGTCGGCGGACCTGCTCGTCGAGGGCGTAAAGCAACTGTTGCCCGGTCGTGGCGCCGGCATAAGCTGTACGGTGCTTGAGCGTGCCGCCAAACCGGCGGAAGCTGAGAAGGCCCTCGGACGTCCGGTTGAACGGAACACCCATCCGGTCGAGCAGGAAGATGATCGCCGGGGCACGCTCGGCCATCCGCATGACCGGCGGCTGATGGCTCAGAAAGTCAGCGCTCGTGACCGTGTCTTCGAAGTGGAGGTAGGGCGAGTCGCCCTCGCCACGGATGTTGACCGCGCCGTTGATGCCGCCTTGGGCGCAGACACTGTGGCTGCGCTTGACCGGGACGAGGCTGAAGAGCTGGACTTTGTGGCCGGCTTCGGCCAGCTTCATCGTGGTCATCAAGCCGGCCAGGCCACCGCCGACGACAACGATCTTCCTTTGCGAGGCCATGAGTGGCCCTATTCTACGTGGTCTGAGGCTCTGGCTCTGCGACCACGCCCGATCGGCGAGAGGTCACGTGTTTCGACAACCTCTTCCTGATATCGGTAGCCATCTCAGGCAGACTTGGAGCAATTTCTTGAAATCAATTGCAATAGAGTTGACATACCCCCCCGTGTAATCTGGTGAACGCGGCGACACAATGATCTCGACCCAGTACACTTATAAGGACACTTGCGGGTAGCTATGCGAGCCATTCACAAATTCGCACGGTCGTGGCTTGTGTTGGCCTCTCTTTCCGGCCCCGCGCTGTGTTATGCAGGCCCTCAAGAGGACGACATCCTTGCCCAGTTTGATGCTGTTGTCAGAAGGGCAAAGCCTGGCATGACCGTCACCTACCTCGAGACCAATGGGGCTTCGGGTGAAACCTCGCTGAACCGGTTGTACTTGACCGGTTCTCAACTCAGACTGGACAGTATCCGAGAGTACAGGCCCGATCTCCCGCTCACCGACCCCCAAGTCGGGATACAGATCGTCACGTCGGAGCCCAAGACACGAGACGGCGTCGTCAGGCTGAAAGGCAAGTTTTCTGACCCTGACGCCGTGTTCGCCGCCATGTTGGCTAAGCCCAGTCCGCCGTCCCGCACCACTGTGAGCGATGGGAACTCTGGGTTCTCAAGTGTCTTGAAGCTTTTCGGATATACCGGGAAAGCGTGGTTTCCAGACCAAATCAGAGCATCCGACTCTGTCGTCGCCACGGGTGATGGGACTCTCAAGTGGACGGTGGCGGGAAAGGTCTCTCTCGAAGCTGAGTTGTCTGCGGACAAATCTCACTTCGTCAAGGTCGCCCACGAGCCGTTGCCCGGCCTACCTGGCGGATTCGAGGGAGCAATCCTTCAGCATGACCCTGCCAAAGCCGGAGATCCGAATGCCTACATATCGACGGTGAAGTCCCGCGACGCCGGAACCTTGTCAACGACGTTTCAGATCCTCGACGAGAAGCACGGATCAATCGACCCCGCCGTGTTTCAGTTCGGCATATCGGATAGCTCGCTTGTCCGGACAGGCGGAAAGGTCTTGATCATGCAAAACGGCAAGTTACAGACGGACGAAGAAGCGAAAAAAGAGAAGGCAGAGCAGCCGAAGGTGTTCGCGTTGATGGCGGGCGGGGTTGCCGTTATCTGCCTAGTAACAGTCGGGTTCGTCGCGATTCGGAAGAACAAGAGCGGGTAAGACAAGACGTCTCCTCTGGTCAGGAAACCAACCTCACCGACGCTCGGGTGACCAAAAAAAATCCCCGGGCCTTGCTGGGCCCAGGGTTATCGCTGCCTTTCGGGCCGCGTCGGCGAGTATTGCCGCGCGACTTCTGCCTGCTGGCGACTGAGATGTCACCTGTGAATATGATTATACATACGTTTTTGTTGAATTATCTACTTCGAGGCGTGTGTTTTCCACATTTGAGCCTAAAACCTGTCATTCCTGTCGGGAGCTATCCTGGTTCGCGGATCGGCCCCCCTCATCGCCACGGGGTAGCTCGCATGGGCAGGCGCAAGGCTCACTCAGGCTCGCAGCCGAAAAATGCGGGTGTGGCGAACTCCAGCCGTTTTGCCATGATTGCGACCGCTTCCGGATTACTATCCACCAAGACGGCTTCTCGACCGTGGTTAGCTGCCGCTACGCCGGTCGTTCCAGAGCCGGCAAAGAAATCCAGGACACGGTCGCCGGGATTAGAGTGAACCCGGATGATGCGGCTCAGCACACCTAGCGGCTTTTGCGTCGGATATCCGGTCTTCTCCCGGCCATTCGTGCTCACGATCGTGTGCCACCACGTGTCGGTCGGTGTCTTACCACGCTCGGCCTTTTCAGGCCCGACAAGGCCAGGGGCCATGTACGGGATCCTCTCAATATCTTCGTATCGATATGTGTAGTTTGTGGGATCCTTCGCGTACCAGAGGATGTTGTCATGCTTTGGCGACCATCTCCGGGTCGCCCTCGCGCCATAGTCATAAGCCCATATGATTTCGTTTATGAACGAGTCACGCCCAAAGACCATGTCGAGCAAGACTTTCACATAGTGCACTTCTCGATAGTCAATATGCAAGAATAACGACCCGTTTGGCTTTAGAAGGCGGTGGGCTTGGGCCAATCGCGGTTCAAGAAACCCCAAGTAGTCACAGAACTGGTCATTGAAAGACATCTGCCCGATTCGCCTTGTTCGGTATCGTTTACCTTGGAATCCTGTGCGGTCTCCATTCTCGTCTGGGCTCGTTCTTATTTGGTTTCGGGACTGCACTTTCCCAGTGTTGAATGGTGGATCGATATAAACGAGATCGAACGACTCTGCCGGAAAACGCGATATGACATCCAAGCACTCGCCGAAGTGAATTTCAACCATTACGCTCACTTAGCTTACCGCAACCCGGAAATTCTCTTGTGCATGGATCTGCCCCTAAGAGCATTCTCTCAAAATCTACGGCCACCTGGAGGTCACTTCCTGGGTGGGTGCTAAGGATGGCGGAACAAGTGCGTTTTCCCTTCCACCCGAGTCTACCCCTCAACGATACAACGAGGTTCTAGCGACAAGCTGTCACTCCTTCCTATCCGTCATAGCGCCTTGACGCCATCCCGTCCCGTCGATGGCGATGCATGAGGGGATCGCCAGCGATGCAGTTCCGCATAAGCCAAACCTGCTTCAATCGCCACCTGAACCGAAATCAACAATCCCATTTGCTCCCAAACCAGATACCAAGCTGATCCAAGCGATGATGTCAAAGCAAGAGCCCAAGTCCAAAGCAAACGAGCCATGACCCGCACATAATACTTCGAATCGGCAAGTATGCTCTCAACGATTGCAAATCCCAACACAAAGACTGCATATAGGTACGCTAGCGCAATAATGTCTCTTGATTGGCCGACTGAGATTTCACAACAAAGGGCTCCGATACTGGCGCCCATAGCCAACAAGAGTGCAAGAATTGCCTTACCTGACCTACTATTTCCCATGGCTTTCGATGCTTGCGCCAGTTCCTCGGGCTTCGAAGTACGCCGCCCCTCTACCTGCGGCAAAGGCTACGAGAGACCCTCCCAAGAAGACAACTGAGAAGGTTATCAAAACGACCAGCGGCCAATTTGGAATCCTTAGAATACCTTCGAATATGACATTGTAGAGAAGATTTAGCCCTGAAAAGATCGCTCCGAAGAGGAGAACCTCTCCGGCGCTTGCAAGCCGTGACCCAACTACTCGACTGGTCGCCAGTCCCGTAATGGCCCAAGAAAGTACGGCCTCCACAAACGTTGCTGCGACAGGCCAAAACTCCAGTCGCATGCTAAAGAACTGGATCAAGTAGTAGGTTGCCACAATGGCCAAGACGATGAAGAGAGCCGTTAGTCCTTGGTATCGTGGTCCCTGTTTCATGGCAACTTTAGGATGGCCCTGCAAAGATGATCGTAATCAGCACGAGAGACATCAACATAGAGTGTCTCCATGAGCTGGCATTGGCTCCCCGTGCTCGTTTCGAGGTCTATTGGCTGGTGTGTCCTTGTTTGAACCGAGCCATCCATGAGGAGTCGATGGTATCTACCGACGACAAAGTAGGCGGAATGCGACTGCCAATTCATATTCGCGGGCCCAAGATCAATGAGCCATCCCCTATTGCTCATGCGTTCCTGAGGCACAATCGTAGAATCATGGGCAAGGCGAGAATCCAAGTTCAGGTCGCCAATTGGTAAGAATGTGATTCTGAAGCTCTCTGGTTGGAACTTGCCTCGCCCCCCGATGGCAACGAGCCTGTTCCGGATACCTTCTTTGGTCGAGTCGAGCGCCCCAGACCACAGGTTCTTAGGGGTCATCTCAGACTGGGTCAGTTCTTTCACGAGGCTAGGCGCCTTCTCGTACTCGTCCGTGTAAAGTTGGGCGGCGACACCCAGTTGTCTAAGGCTGCCGATGTCGAATGCTTCGCGTCCCCGACGCTTTGAAGCAAGGACTGCCGCGGTCAGGAGCCCAGCAAGCAATGCGACTACCGCAACAACGACGAGGAGCTCGACCAAGGTGAATGCGCGGTCGAAAGATGTGTCGGAATCTGGCGGAACCGGCTTTAGTTGCAGGATGGAGTGCACGTGGGTTCGTAGATGTATGCGTGGCAAGTATAAGGGCTCACGAGTGTTGAGAGGCAGGTCAGCCTGGTATGGCCGTTGTCACAGCTTGCCTGGAGCCAGTATTTCTTCCACATCTCTTGAGAGCCCTGCGACCAGCAGGCGGCGGAATACTTCGTAAAGTTGTCTTGCCGCACAATCGTGTCCGGTCCACAGTTGTCACACGTGACCGCGTTGACCGTTCCACCACCCCATGCAGGATCGCTGTGCTCCCTGAAGTTTGGGCTTGTTGCACCAGATGCCAGGGAAAAGAGGATGGCGAAGGCCAACGATATCGTCAAGCTATTGTTCATGAAATGACTCCTTTCGATGACAATGTATACCAAGGGCAATGAATGGGCTGGGGGGGGGGGGGGGGGGAAAAGCCCCCGGGCGAATGTCTTTTATGCTAGGGCGGGGCGGAACGGGACAAGTAGGCGGACGGGGTGGTGGCATGGG
>CAYVHL010000003.1:0-204892 GCA_964451255.1 uncultured Fimbriimonadaceae bacterium | reverse complement strand
TTTCTTCGGAGAGTTTGATCATGGCTCAGGACGAACGCTGGCGGCGTGCCTAAGACATGCAAGTCGAACGGGACCTTCGGGTCTAGTGGCGAACGGCGGAGTAATACATAAGTAACTTGCCTCGAAGATCGGGATAGCCGCGGGAAACTGCGAGTAATACCGGATGTGACGAGTGGGGGGCATCCCCTGCTCATTAAATGGTTTTTCGCTTCGAGAGCGGCTTATGACACATCAGCTAGTTGGTGGGGTAAAGGCCTACCAAGGCGACGACGTGTAGGGGGTCTGAGAGGATGATCCCCCCGAGTGGGACTGAGACACGGCCCACACACCTACGGGTGGCAGCAGTTGGGAATCTTGCACAATGGGGGAAACCCTGATGCAGCGACGCCGCGTGGAGGAAGAAGGGTCTAGGCTCGTAAACTCCTTTTTCAGGGAAAGACTTAGGACGGTACCCTGAGAATAAGCTCCGGCTAACTACGTGCCAGCAGCCGCGGTAAGACGTAGGGAGCGAGCGTTGTCCGGATTTACTGGGCGTAAAGAGCACGTAGGCGGTCTGTTAAGTGAGAAGTGAAATCTCCAGCGCTCAACGCGGAAACGGCTTTTCATACTGGCAGACTTGAGGGATGCAGAGGCAAGTAGAATTCCTGGTGTACCGGTGACATGGGTTGATATCAGGAGGAATACCAATGGCGAAGGCAGCTTGCTGGGCATCATCTGACGCTGAGGTGCGAAAGCGTGGGTAGCAAACAGGATTAGATACCCTGGTAGTCCACGCCCTAAACGATGGATACTAGGCGTATGGGGTATCGACCCCCCATGTGCCGTAGCTAACGCATTAAGTATCCCGCCTGGGGAGTACGGCCGCAAGGTTGAAACTCAAATGAATTGACGGGGACCCGCACAAGCGGTGGAGCATGTGGATTAATTCGATACTAACCGAAGAACCTTACCTAGGCTTGACATCGAGGGAAAGCTCCCGAAAAGGAGCCCCTGGTCAAAAGCCAGCCCAAAGACACTTGTTGCATGGCTGTCGTCAGCTCGTGCCGTGAGGTGTTTGGTTAAGTCCAGCAACGAGCGCAACCCTCGTCTTATGTTGCCAGCGAGTAATGTCGGGAACTCATGAGAGACCGCCGGTGTAAACCGGAGGAAGGTGAGGATGACGTCAAGTCAGCATGGCAGTTACGCCTAGGGCTTCACACATGCTACAATGGACGCAACAGAGGGAAGCAATACCGCGAGGTGGAGCCAATCCCAAAAATACGTCCTCAGTTCAGATTGTAGTCTGCAACTCGACTACATGAAGGCGGAATCGCTAGTAAACGCAGGTCAGCTATACTGCGTTGAATACGTTCCCGGGTCTTGTACACACCGCCCGTCAAGTCACCTGAATTGTCTTCACCCGAAGTCCGTGGCCTAACCCGCAAGGGAGGGAGCGGCCGAAGGTGAGGGGGGTAAGGGGGACTAAGTCGTAACAAGGTACCCGTACCGGAAGGTGTGGGTGGATCACCTCCTTAAGAGTAAGAACTTGGCGCCCCACTGGGGATTGCCAACATACTCAGGTCGACGTTGTGTCACTCTGCTTGGAGCTTTTGAAGTGTCAAGCCCCTGGCCATTCGGCCAGGGGCTTGATCATTTCTGCCCACAGCGCGTCTAATCAATCAAGTGACGCGATGTTGACGACCTTGATCTCGATGCTTGCCGCCGTCGGTGGCGGACATGTCCCTACAGAAAACCCGACAGCGATCCCGGTCGTCCGTTCTGGCGACGGTTGGGACGGCTTCGGATATGCGAACGCTGGCCATCGGTTTGGAGGAGGCGTCGTCGGAGGGGAGCACTTCATGTGCCTGGTCGACCGTGGCCGCTTTGCGAGCACGACCGACCTCAAGACCTGGCCGAACCACTTCATGTTTCCTGAATGGAAGGGAGCGATTTCAGGGGACGTAGCGGTTTGCCTGACCAAAGAAGGGACAGTCGTCGTGGCTTTTGTGGACACGACGTCTATGGGCGCGCACAAAAGCTGGGTCAACGACACCGTCGGCATGCCGAAGGACATGTCTTCAAAGACCTACACTGCGACGAGCAAGGACAAGGGCAAGACGTGGGGCGAAATGCACTTGCTTCAAAACCAATACTGCGGAGCTGTCCGTAGCATGGTCCAAGCCGGAGATGGGTCTTTGATCGTCTGCACGACCTCGCTCATCCCCGCGTCAAGCCGCGTCGTTCAGTTTGTCTACAGGTCGACCGATCTGGGCGAGACATGGAAGCTAGTAAGGGAGTTCGACGACCCCTCTGCGCGGGGCGACCACGACGGCTATTTAGAAGGCACCATGACGGCACTGCCGGACGACAAAGTCTTGATGATCATTCGGACCAACAAGGGGTCCCTTTATCAGTCCAAATCGACGGATGACGGCCAGACATGGTCGGATCCAGCTTCGACAGGCATTGCCGCCAGCTCCTCGCCGGCAACCGTGCTGAGGTTACAGAGTGGGAAGTTAGTGTTGGTGTACGACCCCTACTGCGAGTCTGGCACCGACCCCCGAGACCAGAGGACGTCCCGCTATCCGGGATCCAAGAACCCAACGTCGTGGTACCGGGGCGAGCAGTATGTCCGTTGGTCGGACGACAACGGGGCGACGTGGTCTTCGCCCCGGCTGCTCCTGCAGTACTCCAATATCCCTGCATCAATGGGCGGTGGCAAGGGATTGGGCTACACGCAACTCGTCGAGGCTCGGCCAGGCGAGATCTGGGGCAACGTCGCCTTCGGCGGTGAAGACGTCGGCACCAACGGGCAATTCAAATTCTCTGAGTCGGATCTGAAGTAGACGCCTAGTGCGGTGAATAGACCTTCTCATCCAGGTCGGCTACGACCCTCGCTGAAGTGTACGTCCGGACGGCCTTGATCTTCATCGACTCGTGATGGGTGACCTTCATCGGAACCATCGTGCCGCCGACGGACTTGTAGTCCTCATAGTCGTATACGTCGTTCATCCGCCCGACGATGGAATGGTCGAAGAACACGACCCGGGCTAGCAGCCCCGTCGCCTGGTCAAAGTAATACTTGACCTGCTGCTTCGTCCCCGTGATGGTCCCCAAGACCGCTTTCATCGACTTGTCGCCGATCTTTTCGGTCGCCGCCTTGGCGCCGTCGAGTTTGGGGAGACCGCCCCAGTAGGGTCGGCCATAGCGGATCAGGGCCTCGCCGTCCGGCATGGGCACGGCGACCGCTCCGCCGCCCGCGTTGTACCAAGCGTCCTTGCCATCGTAACCCATTTTCATGTCGGCAGCTTCGTAGAACATGCCGGTCGAAGATTCGTCCGTGGTCAGTTCCAAGGTCTGACCGTGTTGTTCGATCGTCCCTTTGAGCTCAATGTGGGTCTTGACGGTCGGCGACTTCACCGCGGCGGCATAGGCTTCGAGGACGGGGTCAGCGCTCGATGTCGTACCGGGTCTGAGGCGCGATGTGATCGGGAACGGGCTGGCCACCGCGTCCGGATGTTCGCGCCCGGCGTGGCAGGTGAAGCAGGTGACTTCGAGTCGCCCTTCGAAATACTTCTCGTTGAGTCCGTTCGTGAGTTCGATCATTTCACGTGCGGTCGCCTTTGGCCCTTTGTCGTCGCTGGCAAAGTCACCGTCGGCATGGCAGAAGGAACAATCCACGCTGAGCGCCTGCGACATGGCGTGCATCGCGGGGATGATGTCGCTCGCCTTCTTGCCCTTGAAGCTCTTGATGTTCTTGTAGACATCCTCGGCGTTCTTTTCCTGGTCCGAACGGCTCGGCTGGGTAGTGGCCACACTGAACCCGAGGAACGCCAGCGCTGAGACGAATAGAAGCGACCGTACCTGTGCCATGTGCTGATTCTAACGCAAGAACACGGCATATGTCCGCATTTGAGCGGTTCCTGGTGTGACTCCCCTTGACTCGGTTAAGCTAGTTCACTAATGCACCGACCGGTCGACGACTTGCGAATCCAGGCGACGCGGCCCTTGTTGCCGCCTGCGATCCTCATCGAAGAGGTCCCTCATAGCAGCGCGTCGGCCGAGCTTGTGGCCGGGTCTAGAGAAGCGCTTCGCCGGATTCTCATGGGCGAAGACGACCGGCTGGCGGTGATCGTCGGGCCGTGCAGCGTCCACGACGTGACGGCGGCTCTGGAATACGGTCGCTTGCTGCAACCCCACGCCCAACGCCTCCACCAAGACCTGTTCGTTGTCATGCGGGCGTACTTTGAGAAACCTCGTACGGTGGGCGGCTGGAAAGGCCTGATCAACGACCCTGACTTGGACGAGTCCTTTCAGATCAATAAGGGGCTCAGACTGGCCCGGACGCTCTTGCGGGACTTGTCCGAACTAGGTCTACCGTGCGCGACGGAGTTCTTGGACACCACGGTGCCGCAGCACATCGCCGACTTCATCAGCTGGGGGGCGATCGGAGCGCGTACCGTTGAGAGCCAGACGCACCGCGAGCTCGCTAGCGGGCTCTCTATGCCGGTGGGTTTCAAGAACTGCACTGACGGGCGCATCCAACCGGCCATCGACGCGGTCCGGGCGGCGATGATTGCGCACTGGTTTCCGAGCTCCACCAAAGACGGCGTCGCCGCCCTTAGTTATTCCACCGGCAACGATTGCGGCCATGTCGTCCTGAGAGGTGGATCCAGTGGAACCAACTACGATGCGGAGACGATTCTAGAGACGTCCGAAAAGCTCAAGGACCAGGGGCTTCCCAGCCGCCTCGTCATAGATTGCAGCCACGGAAACAGCAGCAAGGATCCGGAACGACAAGAGTCGGTCGCAATGCATTTGGCAGCTCAAATCGCCAAGGGTAGCAAGTCGATCATGGGCGTCATGCTGGAGAGCAACCTCGTCGGCGGGCGTCAAGACTATGTGGCCGGTAATGCTAAATATGGTCAGAGCGTCACAGATGCTTGCCTGTCGTTCGAAGACACGGTGCCCCTGCTGGAAGAACTCGCCGCCGCAGTCCGGCGCTCTAGGTCCCAAGGCCGCTGAAACCAAACAAGAGAGCTATCCGTGATATCGTGGTGATATCATAAAGATATCGAGGAATGCCTGTGAAAGAAAAGCAAGTCACTGTTGTCCCCGGCGGGGTCATGCTCGTCGTCTCGATCGCTGTCTTCGTCGCTTCGGTCTGGTCGCTGGTGCAGTCCGAACACAACGAAACGATGGCCATTGTTGGGTTCTCCGGCCTGATCCTTTGGACTCTCCTACTGTGCGGACTGTTCGTCGTCGAGCCGAACGGGTCAAAGGTTCTCCTGCTGTTCGGGCGGTATGTGGGGACGGTCCGCCACCCCGGGTTTCATTGGACAAACCCCTTCCAAACCAAGCGCAAGATGTCCCTGCGTGTCCGCACCCTGAACGGTGAGAAGCTGAAGGTGAACGACCTGAGCGGCAACCCTATCGAAATTGCGGCGATCATCGTCTGGCAGGTCAGCGACACCTACAGCGCCAGCTTCGACGTGGACAATTACGAAGACTACGTGCGGCTTCAAAGTGAGACGGCCCTGCGGCACTCCGCGAGCAGCTATCCATATGACGCCGAGGATGACCAGCCGAGCCTGCGACGCAACGCGAGCGAGGTGAGCGACCACTTGCGTGCCGAACTCCGAGAAAAGCTTTCGGTGGCCGGTGTCGAGGTCATCGAAGCTCGGCTCTCCCACCTTGCCTACTCGCCCGAGATCGCCGGGGCGATGTTGCGACGCCAGCAAGCGGCGGCGGTGATCGCGGCGCGGCAGAAGATCGTCGACGGAGCAGTAGGCATGGTCGAGATGGCTCTTCAGCGCATGGACCACGAGGGGATCATCCAGATGGACGAGGAGCGTAAGGCGACGATGGTCCAGAACCTGATGGTCGTCCTTTGCAGCGAGCATCCGACGACGCCGGTCGTGAACACGGGCACGCTGTATAGCTGAGTGAGATGGCAGAGCGCAAGAGCTACTTGTTGCGGTTGCCGGCCGCCCTCTGGGAAGAGGTGCAGAGGTCGGCGGCCGCCGACTTGCGCAGCGTGAACGCCCAGATCGAGCTCCTGTTGCGTGAGTCACTCCGACGCAGGGGGCGGGAAGTCCCTGACGCCGGGCAGGATGAAGGGACGGACGGTCAGGTATAAGCGGGCCAGTGAACGCCAAACTGCATTATCTGACCGTCCCCGATTTGGTCTGGGTGAACTTGCAGTTGACCAAGTCGCCGCAGAAGTTTTCATATGCGACCCTGGAGGAGGCCGTCTTCTACCAGTACGCCTATCGGGACAGTTCTAACCTCTTTGCGCAGGCGGCGAGGCTCATGGTCGGTTTTGCTCAGCTCAGTCCTTTTGCGGCAGGGAACAAGGCCACCTCATTGGTCGCGACCGCCGGGTTTTTGGCGTTCAACGGATATGAATTGCACGTGCCGAATGCGGAATGGTTGGAGTCGGTCTTAGCAGAACCAGAGGAGGTTTTGGTGAAGATCGAGGCCGCCTGCCAGCGTATCCACACGCATATGGAGTACGGCGTCCCCGACGCCAAGCCGATCCTCAGGGGCGTCATGGTCAGGCACGAGGCCGTGATCGAGGAACTTCTGCGGTCCGAGCCGGTTGCTGAACTGATCTAGATCTCTCGGCGACGGGCCGGCACGCCGACCCATGTCTCGGCGTCGGGGATGTCCGCCCGCACGACCGACCCGGCCCCGACGACAGCCCAGTTGCCGACACGGACGCCTGGCAACAGGGTCGCGCCCGCGCCGATCAGGGCGCCATCCCCAACGTGGACCCCGCCACAAAGTGTCGCGCCCGGGGCGACGTGCACACCGTCGCCGATCACGCAGTCGTGATCGACCCCTGCCCGAGTGTTGACGATGGTGTGGTCACCGACTCTTGTCCCGGGCTGCACGACGGCCCCGGCGAACACGACGGTCCCGTGCCCGAGCACGGAGTTCGGCGACACAGTGGCCGAGGGATGGGCCAGGGTGGCCCAGGCGACATTGGCCTCCGAAGCGACCCGGAGGCGGACGTCGTTCGCGCCGATGGCGACGACCGCCTCGATCTGGTCGCGCTGGCCGGCAAGGAAGTCCTCAAAGTTGCCGACGACTGGGAACCCGTCAAACGCCGAGCCCCTCTTGTCCGGGTGTTCGTCGTAGACACTGACGTTGAACCGCCCTAACGCCCTCGCGACGTCAAGGACCACCCGGGCGTGACCGCCTCCGCCGATCACGGCGAGGGGCTTGGTCAAGGGTTCCTCCGTGGAGCACGGGCTTTGCACACCAAGTGATGTGAGGGAGGGCATGGCCCACAATTGGAGCGGGTGACGGGACTCGAACCCGCAACATTCAGCTTGGGAAGCTGACGCTCTACCATTGAACTACACCCGCTTCTGCCTTGTTGGAGCGGGCGATGGGAATCGAACCCACGTGGCCAGCTTGGAAGGCTGGAGCTTTACCATTAAGCTACGCCCGCGCTCGGGCTGATTATAGCCCAGAGCGACCGGCTCAGAACCGGACGTTGACGCCCCAGACGCCGTATCGTCCGGCTAGCTGTCCGACAAAGGCGAGGAGTTGGACGGGCCGACGGTCGCGGTACAGGGGTTTGTAGATCGAGCCCAAGTCGTACATCGCGACCCAGTTCCAGTTGAATGTATCGTACTCACCAGCCACCTTGAGGCGGGGGAGGACGTCATAACTCGCGCTCCCGAAGACGCCGCGAAACCGGTGCCCGTCGCCGTATCCCATCGTGACGTGGGTTTTCGGGTCGGCTTCCCAGGTGCCGACGACGTAGATCGAACGCGTGAAGTCCCGGTCACCTGGCAACCCAAAACCGGACGCGCCGCCACGGCCGTGGACGTCCTGGATACCGACGGCGAACTTCACTGGCCCGCGTTGCGGCGGTGTCCACTGCACAGCGCCCGCGTTGTCACCGTGGGTGCTTTTGAACAGCACGCCGTACGAAATGGCACCCCAACGTGGGATCGGCAGCCCGCCTTGGATCTGGCCCGTCCCGTTTCCTTTTCGTGAGCCGAACCCGCCTTGGTCCGGGAAGGCCAGCCCCCAGTCGTGGCTCGCGTATCCGCCTCCGGCGACGAACTCCCACGGTGCAAGCGAATAGGCGACTGGTGTGGAGTAGGCCATCGCCCCTTTGAACCCGGCTCGGCCGTCGGATGTCACTCCAAAGCCAGACCCTGGTAACGCCGAGATGTTGCGAAATCCTGGGAACTCTCCTTGGCCGCTGAACTGGGCGGTGGCCAGGACAGGGATGATAAACAAACAGGCGGTGCCGACGGCCTTGGCAAAGGGCATGGCCCGCATCCTACCTGTCTGACGGTTCATCAGGCTAAAATACGGGGCAATGGCCGCGACGCCGACAGAAGACGTGCTCGACGTCAGCGACACGTTCAAGGTCCTTTTCCGGTCATGGCGTCTTGTCGGAGCATGGGCTTTCGGCACCGCCATCGTTGTGGGTCTCATCACCCTGGTCGTACCTCCTATCTATGAGGCTAGGATGAGCGTGCTCTTTCCGCGAAGCCAAGCAGAAGGCGGAGGCAACCTCATCCAACTTGCCATCGACAACTCTTCTGATGTCCAGTACCTGGCAGGCGTGGTGAAAAGCCACGATATGCGGGCCCTTGTTGCCAAGAAGGCGGACATCAAGGTCAAGGACGTCGAGACTGCGATGGACATCGACGAGATGCCGGAACGACGTCAACTTGAACTAGCGTTCCGCTCTTACAAGTCCAACGTCGCCTTGGACACGATGAAGGCAGTCCTCGACCGCCTCACCCAATTGGACGAGCGGCTACTGTTCAATGTCTCCGATCGAGTCAGCAGGGATCTAGCTGGCGAGGTCGCTAAGGCTAAGGATGCTCTCAACAATGCCCAGACCAAGCTAGCCGACTTCCAAAAGGTGGCAAAGACCGTCCCAGGGCGAGACCAGGACTTTACGGGAGCCGAATATCTTTCCAGAGCCCAAAGCGCAGAAGCGGACCATATTCTTGCAAAAAAGAGACTGGACATAAAACTTGCCCAAGCGAAGTCGGTAGGGTCCACCCTCAACCTTAACCTTCCGACCGGCGACACCCAGCTTGCCGCATGGCGGATCGAGCTTCTCAAGGCCAGGGTCAACTATGACAATGCCAAGTCGCATTACCAGCCGACCGCCCAGCAGTACAAGGACGCCCAGCAGAACTTAGAGGCCACGCAAAAGTCCATTCGGGACGAGCTCCAAGCGTCGGTCGCGTCGGTGGAGAAGGGTATCGACATCGAGACCAGCGGCCTGATCGCGAGTGAGCTGATCACACGGTGGGTGTCAGAAGACGCTTCTGAAAAGGCCAAGGTCGCGCCAGAGGAGGCGAGGACATTTCGTCTACTGTTGAGCGACTTGAAGACCAAAGACCAGACCTATCAGGACTTGGTCAGCGCGTTTGAACAGGAAAACGTAAGAAACAAAGTTGAAAAACTTCAATGGTCGGTTCTGGACACGCCTTATGTCGTTGAAGAACCGATAAACAAGCGGTACGGTCTGAACATGGCGGCCGGAGTCATCATCGGCGGTTTTATCGGTAGCCTTGTCGCGGTGCGCAGGAGGCGGAAGTGAGCCGTGTTCTGTGCGTCACCTATGGAGCAGGGCACGCGCTGATCATCGCGAATCTGGTTCCAGAACTGAAGAAGCGTGGGCACGAAGTCGTCGTTTTTGGCTTGACGACTGCGGCCGGGTTGCTCTCGCGAAAGGGCATCGACAGCCTGGGATATGTGCACTTTGTCGATGAGAACGACGAACAGGCCATGGCGATCGGCAGACAGATGGCCGAATGCAGCCCGCAACACCCAGATGTCAGAAGTGGTGAGACTGAGGCGTACCTCGGCGTCGGCTATTCCGAGCTCGTTGCTGACCACGGCAAGACTGAGGCGGCCCGAATCTTTTCGGAGAAAGGACGCCAGGCTTTCTTACCAAAGCGATTCCTGAAGCGGGTCATCGAGCGGGTGGATCCCGACCTCGTCATCACGACGAACAGCCCCCGCTCAGAGCAGGCGGCCATCGAGGTGGCCGACGAATTGGGTGTGCCAAGCGTCGTGATCGTGGATCTGGTGATCAGCACCGACCGAGAGAGGATCGCCCGGCCCGGTTTCGGTTCAAAGCTCTGTGTCATCGGCGAGGTGGTCAAGGGGATTTTGGTCTCGTTGGGTCGTCGACCGGATGAGGTCGTGGTCACGGGCAATCCGGCTTTCGATGATCTTGGGGATCCTGACATCGAACGTGCCGCACGGCAAATGAGAGCCGACAAGGGCTGGGGGGACGACAAGGTCGTCCTGTGGGCGTCACAACCGGAACCTGCCGATCCGCAATGGGGCGCGAAGTTGGCCGTCGGTCTGGCCGGGCTCATCGGGACTAAGCCTGGGTGGCGGTTCGTTTACCGTCCTCATCCCAACGAAGGCCCGGACTGCACCGCCCCTGCCACCGGGATCGAGACCAGCGGACAAGACGATTACTTGCCAGCGTTGCTCAAGGCTATCGATGCGGCGGTGGTCGTGTCCTCCACGATAGGGTTGCAGGCGGCGTTGCTGGGTAAGCCGTTGGTGCAAATGGACATTCCAACCACTGGGATGCAGACGGATTACAGCCCGGTCGGGGCAGGAGTCCACGTGCCGGACCTGCAATCGTGCGCTGACGTCCTGAGTGAGTTGGTGGGCCAGTCGAACGGCAGTCTGGCTGGTTTTGCGCCGCTCGGGCGCGGCGCCGCAAACGTCGCCGACCTAGCCGACTCATTGTTGCCCCAGGCAGCGCGATGAGCCGACACGTCCGGTCGGGCCTCATCGTCTTTGGTGGGGTCTTGGCAGGACGGCTGGTCGGGTTCGTCCGCGACCTCCTGATCTCGGTGATGTTTGGGCGGACTGGCCAAGCAGACGTCGCCGTCTTGGTCGTGACCGTCCCCGATGCCCTTCTCAACATCTTGATCGGCGGTGCCATGGGCGCCGCCCTGATCCCCGAGTTCAAGCGACGTTCGCCCGAGGAAGGTTGGAGGCTGTTCGGCCAAGCTTCCCGGGGAGTCCTGTTGGTGGCCGCCACCGCCACCCTGTTGCTGTCGTTGGGTTCAGGCGCGGTGATCAAGCTCATCGCACCCGGTGTGGCGGTCGACTCGATCGACCTGGCACGTCCGCTCGTTTCGATCTGTCTGTGGGCCGTTCCATTCACGGCCGTGGCCGCAGTGTGCCGGGCATTTCTCCAGAGCCACGAGAGGTTTGTCGCTCCTGCTTTATCCGGTTTTATCTATAACCTTTCTCTGGTCGCGGCAATGACGGTCGCCGCCGCGGCCAAACTGCCAGCGCTCGCTTGGTGCGCGGTGATCGGCGCGGCTTTGAGCCTCACCGTGCAGCTCAGCGACACATGGCGGAGAAGGCGACCGTCCGACGGCACGGGCTGGCTCATCAGTAAGAGCCTTGTCACACGCTTTGGCCAGGCTCTTGGGGCCGGGATCATGTTGTTGACGATGCCGGTGGTGCTCAAGGCGTTCGCCTCCCGGTTTGGCGAGGGCGGCCTGGCGCAGGCGCACCTTGCGACCAAGCTGGTCGATTTACCCCTCGGCGTCGCACTGACGAGCGTCAGCGTCGCCTTGTTCCCCACGATCGCCCAGAAGTTGGTTTCGACGGAGACCCGGGCGGACGGTGTCAAGTTGGCCCAGCAAGGCATGAGGGTCGTGTTCTCCTTGGGGTTGCCCATCAGCTTAGGCATGGGAGTCTTCGCACTGGACTGGGCTCGGCTCCTCTACGGTCACGGCAAGATGACGCCTGCGGAGACCATGCCCATAGGGGCATTTGCGGCGGTTCTTATGGTCGGACTGCTTCCCCAGGCCCTTAACACGCTCGTTTTGAGCGTCTTTGACTCCCTGCGCGACATGGTCAGCCCGTTTGTGGTCACGACGACCGGCTTGGGGTTGACCATCGCATCCTGTGCGATCGGAGCGGGCCAAGGGAACCTGCCGTGGCTGGCGTGGAGCTATGCCTTCGCACACTGGTCCATGTTCGCCGCGCTGCTCTTGATCGCTCGAAAGAAGCACGGCATCGACCTGTTCAGACCTGTCTTTGGCGCCGCCGCCGCGCTACAGACTTTTGTGACTGTGGGTCTGTTCATGGCCGCCACCGTAGGACTGGGGTTCTTGCACCTCCCTGCAGGAGTCAGGGTGTTGGCTTCGATATTGATCGGTTTGGGTGCCGGCGCAGTCGGTTTGGCAACCGATTCCAGCACCAGGGTCATCCTCACCGGGATCATCAGGAGCAAACTGGGAGGTAACTGATGGACAAAGGCCAAGATATGCGATTGATGATGATCACGGCGGACCCAAGTCTCGCGCAGGCGGTGGGCGAGGCGGGGGTGGACCAAGTGTTCGTGGATCTGGAGTTTCTTGGGAAACAAGAACGGCAGGGGCACCTCGACACCGTCATCAGCCGCCACACTTTGGCGGACGTTGCGGCGGTGAGGCGGGTCGTAGACCCTGGGCAGCTACTGGTCCGGGTCGACCCGTGGAACGAGGGGTCTGAGAAGCAGATCAAGGAGGTCCTTGAAGCGGGGGCAGACTATATCATGCTGCCGATGTTCACGACCGCGGAGGAAGTCGGAGCCTTCGTGACGGCCGTGGACGGTCGGGCGAGGACGGTGGCCCTGGTCGAGACCCCCGCGGCGATGACGCGCCTCGACCAGATATGTCGGATCCCAAGGCTCGACGAGGTCTACTTCGGCCTTAACGACCTCCATATCGCGCTGGGTCTCGATTTCTTGTTCGAGGTCTTGGCGGGCGGTCTGGTTGACTTGATGGCGATGACGGCGAAGGCGTCGTCAGTACCCTTCGGTTTTGGCGGGGTAAGCCGGATGGGGCACGGCGAGCTTCCCGGCGAGCTTGTCCTGGGCGAGCACGCCAGGCTTGGTTCGACCCGCGTGATCCTTTCACGGGCGTTCATTGGCGGGGCGAAGCGACTTGAAGACGTGCCCAAGGAGATAAACTTGGAGGTGGAGGTCCGTCGCGTGCGTGACACGCTGGCGCTGCACCTGGAGCGGACTGCCGAGGAGGCCGCCAGAGATCAAGCACGCTTGTGCTCGGTCGTCCAGGACGTGGCCGGGCGATTGCGCGCTGGACGTCGGAACCAAGTTGAAGCGCCTGTTTGATATTTGCGTCAGCTTTTTGTTGGTCGTGGTGCTCGCGCCGCTGATGGTGTTGCTTGCGTTGGCAGTGGCGTTGGAAAGCCGGGGCGGTGCTTTGTTCCGGCAGAGGCGTGTCGGCCTGGGTGGCCGCGAGTTCATGATCCTCAAGTTCCGGAGCATGGTCGCGGACGCAGACAAGAAGGGGCCGATCCGCACCGGGGTCGGAGACGCCAGGATCACGAAGGTCGGCAGGATCCTTCGCAAGACCAGTTTGGACGAGTTGCCCCAACTGTGGAACGTGTTGGTCGGCGACATGAGCTTGGTCGGGCCACGCCCGGACACGCCTTCGCAAGAGTCGGACTACAGCGCGGAGGAATGGCGGGAGAGGTGTAGCGTCCGCCCGGGAATCACGGGTCTGGCCCAGGCGACCAAGCGCAGTGCCGCGACCCCTGAGGAGCGTTTGGAAGCAGACTTGGAGTACGCACGCGCACCCTCGCTGGCGCTTGACCTCAAAATACTGGCACTAACGGTCAAGCAGGTCGTCTCGCGGGGGGGATACTAGGAGCATGTGCGGCATCTACGGCTATTTCGACCGAAAGGGCCGCATGATGGACGCGGAGACGCTGGACCAGATGGCGGAGTCCATACGTCACCGGGGCCCGGACGGACGTGGACAAGACCATCGGAACGCCATGGCGGTCGGCAACGACCGGCTCGCCATCATAGACGTCGAAGGGGGCGACCAGCCTTTTTACAGCGACGACGGCATGGTGTCCCTGGTGCAGAACGGGGAGATATACAACTACGTCGAGCTTCGGCAGGAACTGATCGCCTCCGGGGCTCGGTTGCGCACGCACAGTGACACGGAAGTCTTGCTCCACCTGTACCTTCGGCACGGGGTCGACTTCCTGGACAAGCTGAGCGGCATGTTCGCAATTGCCGTCGCCGACCATCGGCGAGGCACCCTCCTGTTGGCCCGCGACCCCATCGGCGTCAAACCGCTCTTGGTTTACGACGACGGTGCCCGGATCGTCTTCGCGTCCGAGATCAAGCCGTTGCTGCGGGCCGGAGTGCCCCGGCGCATGGACGACGAAGCGTTGCACCACTACCTGAGCTACGGGTACGTCCCTGCCCCGTGGACGCTTTTCCAGGGTGTCCGGCATCTAATGCCCGGATGTTGCACCGAAGTGTCAGCGGAGTCGACGGACACGCGGAGATGGTGGGATTTGACCAAGCAGGAACAGCGGGCTTGGTCGTTGGATGAGTTCAAAGAGACGTTTGTCGCCTTGCTTGAGCGGTCTGTCGAGATCCGGATGCGGGCGGATGTGCCGTTTGGAGCCTTCCTTTCCGGCGGCTTGGATTCCAGCACGGTAGTCGGTTTGATGGGTCGCCACACAGACAAGCCGGTGCGGACTTTCAGCATCGGGTTCCATGACCCTCGGTTTGACGAGAGCGAATTCGCAAGACAGGCCTCCGAACGGTTCGGCACCGAGCACACGCTCGACTTTGTCGGGCAGGACATCGTCCAACAGTGGGCAAAGGCGGTCTACTTCTGCGACCAGCCGCACAGCGACGTCTCGTTCCTCCCCACATACCGCCTGTCGCAACTGGCGGTGAGCCATGTGAAGATGGTTCTCACCGGCGACGGAGGCGACGAGCTGTTCGGCGGATATGAGAAGTACACGGACTTCTTTGCCCGCGATGTCTCGGGGATGGACGACCGTGCGTTTGCTGACGCCTACCACGACCACATCTCGCTTTTCACCGAAGAGCAGAAGACCTCGCTGTATTCGACCTCCCAGCGGTCCAAGACCAAGGACTGGGACACCCGATCGGTCACACGGGACACCGTCAATGAGGTCTCCCACTGGGACCGCCGCAACCAGGCGCTCTATCTGGATGTCGCTATGCTCTTGCCGGGAAACAACCTCGTCAAGCCGGACAGGATGGCAATGGCGAACTCTCTTGAGGCTAGGGAGCCGTTTTTGGACCGGGCCCTCGCGGAGTTCGCGTTCCAAGTCCCGGGCGACCTGAAAATGCAAGGCAACGTCACCCGGTTTGCCTACAAGGAGGCTGTCCGAGAACTCTTGGGGCCGACACTCACCGACCGAAAGAAGCGGATGTTCACGGTTCCGATCGGGGAATGGTTCAAAGAGGGGCTGCGCCCGCTCACCAGGGCTCTTCTGACCGAGGGGCCCTTCCTGGACCGCGGAGTGTTCGACCCGACCCGCGTGAAGACGTTGCTCCAAGACCATGAGGACGGCACATCCAACCACACACGTGAGATCCGACAGATAGTCGCCTTTGAACTCTGGTGCCGCACGTTCATCGACGCGGACGGGTCGTCCCCCGTGGACGTCCACGAGTTCAAGCAACCGGCCGCCACCCAATGAGAATCAACAAGTTCAAGGTGTTGGACTGGCTCCTGGTCCTCGCATACTTCGCGATCGTTCCCTTGGGGATCAAGACGTTTTCTGTGTGGCACCAGATCATCGAGCTCGAGGGTTCGAGCATCAACGTCAGCCACCCGCACATGGCGAGATACATCGTCATGCTTCCAGTTCTGATTGTCAGCCAGGTTATCAAGGTCAACGCCGACGTCGTGTTCAGCTACGTCGTGATCACATTGATGTGTACAACCAGCTACTTGCTCGCGAAGCTCCTCTCAGCGGTGCTATCCGGCTCGTATGTGAACATCCCGAGACTTTTTCCCCTCACTTTGCTTCCTCTGGCGGCGTTGTCTCTAGCTATGAACGGCCGCATCGCTCTGGCGATGCTGGGGATCGTCTGGATCGCTTCCGCACAAATCGGCGACGCAGCAGGGCTTAACCGGTCGAAGTTCGGCTACGGGTGTAGCCAGGTGCTCGGCGTCATGCTGGCGTCGGTCTCCAGCGGCACCGTCGTGATCGCGTTCATTTGTGTCGGGGCTTACAACGTCATCGGACCCCTGCTCCAATGGCCGAAGCTACCCCGTGCTTCTCTAGCTAGGGTCGGTCTTGGACTGCTTGTCGCCTTGATCGCCGTGCCTATCGTCGCCGCAGGTGTGAAGAAGAACCTTGACTTCTTCGGTGGCGATGACAACGCTATGATCCGCATCCTGCACCACGGTCTCGGCAACTACCTTCCGACCGTGCCGATAGTCGCGATCTCATTGGCAATCGCATTTGTCTTGGTCGGACTCACTGGTTGGCTCTTTGTCCTGGACAAGCTTATCAGCCGCGGAGTACGTGCGCCGATGGTCTTGGCCTCTGTCCTTGCACTTATGGGGGGAATGTTCGGAATTTCGACGCTTGTCTCGTGCACCCCCATGCTCTACGCGATGGTGTTGCAAAACGCGCTGCGGGACAAGATGCGGCCGATGGAAGTCGTCAACCTTCGAGCGCGGACTTGACGGCGGCTATGACCCGGCCCTGCTCCTCGTCCGTGAGACCAGAGGAGCAAGGCAGGCTGAGGCATTCCGTGTTGAGCATGTCGACGACCGGGCATGCGAATTTGTGCGCGGCCGGGTGGGCCGGGCTCCGGTGCATCGGTTGCCAAAGGGGTCGCGACTGGATGCCATTCTCGCTCAGTTTGCGCATGAGAGGGCGGCTCGACCGGCCCGCCAGACGGATCGTGTAGAGCCACCAAGCAGGGTCAGCCCCTTCGGGCGGAGCCAAGGTCAAGATGTCCCTGCCCAAGAGTTCCTGAGAGTATCGGTCAGCGATTTGGCGCTTCCTGGCCACGAACTCGTCGAGCCTTTCGAGTTGTGCGACCCCGATGGCGGCGGCGACGTTGGGAAGCCGGTAGTTGAACCCGACCTCGTCGTGGATGAATTCGACCTCGTCCTCTTTGGCTTGGGTGGTAAGGTGCTTGGCCCGGGCCGCTACTGCCGGGTCGTCGGTCGCGATCATGCCTCCCCCACCAGTTGTAAGCAACTTGTTTCCGTTGAAGCTGAAGCACGAGGACAAGCCGTGCGTGCCGACGTTACAACCCTTGTAAGTGGCCCCAAGGCTTTCCGTGGCGTCTTCCACTACCGGCACGCCAAATTCACGGGCCGTCTCCATCAAAGGGTCCATGTCGACTGGGCACCCTAGGATGTGGACAGGGACGATGGCGGCGACCCGCCGACCAGAGTCAAGCTCAAAGAGTCCGCCCTGCCGTCGTCCGCACTTCCTGGTCAAGTAGTCCCTGAGGAGGGTGACGTCCATCTGCCAGGAACGTGGGTCCGCGTCCAGGAGCACGGGTTCGGCGCCGCAGTAGACGATCGAGTTCACGGTCGCGATGAAGGTCAGGGAAGAGGTGACGACCAGGTCTCCCGGCCCGACACCCGCGCAAAGCAACGCCACATGGAGGGCGGCGGTGCCGCTCGCGCACGCGACGGCGTGGCTTGTTCCGAGCTTCTCGGCAAACTCACGCTCGAACCGGTCGTCGAACGGCCCGGCAGAGGAGACCCAACCGGTGTCCAGACACTCCTTGACGTACTTCCACTCGTTGCCGCCGATCTCAGGGACGCTGAGGGGGATGCGGGCCAAGGTCTCAGACGGCATACACACCTGGCCGGAACGAGTCTTGGTGGGCTTCGACCCACTCGATCGTCTTTGCAAGCCCTTCCTCAAGGGTCAGGGTCGGTCGCCAGCCCAACTCCCTGTTCGCCTTGGAGGCGTCGGCGAGGAGCCGCTCGACCTCGCTCGCTCCGGGCCTGACCCTTTCCTGGTCGGCGACGACGTCGATAGGGCGGCCCGCGGTCTGGCCGATCAGGGCGGCCAAGTCGCCGACGCTGATCTCGCGGCCGGTGCCGAGGTTGTAAGTCTTGCCTTCCGCCCCAACCGCGCTTCCCGCGGCGATGAAGCCGTCAGCGGTGTCGGTGACAAAGTTGAGGTCGCGGGTCGGTGTCAAGTTGCCGAGCTTGACCGTCTTCCCGGCAAGGCATTGGGAGATGATCGTTGGGATGACCGCCCGCGCCGACTGGCGGGGACCGTAGGTGTTGAACGGCCGCACGGTGACCACCGGAAGGCCGAAGGACAAGTGATAGGACTCCGCCACCTTGTCCGCTCCGATCTTGCTGGCCGAATAGGGAGACTGGCCTTGCAGGGGGTGCTCCTCGGTGATCGGAACGCTCAAAGCTGTTCCGTAGACCTCGCTGGTCGACGTGTGGACGACCCGCCCGACGTCCAACCGTCGGCACGCCTCCATGACGTTGAGGGTGCCCTCCACGTTTGTGCGGACGTAGGAGCGAGGGGCGGAATAGGAGTAAGGGATCGCGATAAGGGCGGCGAGGTGGAACACGGTGTCGCAGCCCGAGACCGCCGCCCAGACCGACTCTTGGTCCGCCACGTCACCGGCGACGACCTCGATCTCGTCCGAATGACGCGATGAGTCGAGCCACCCGCGTCGTCCAGCGCCGTTGTAGTGGACGAGGCCCCGGACGGTCGCTCCTTGCTCGACCAACCGCTCCGCCAGATGGCTGCCGATAAAGCCACCGGCACCGGTGACCAAGACGCGACGCCCCGCCCAGTTCAAAGGGCGATGACCCCGTTGGCGAAGTCGGTCTGGGCCCGCTCGTAGTCGTCCATTTGGCCGATGTCGATCCAGTATTCCGTAAGCGGGAAGGACACGACACGTTTGCCGGCCTCCAGCATCAGCTCGACGAGTCGGGTCATGTCCAGTCGGCCTTCCGTGCCGATGTGGTCGAATGCTCCGGCGCCGAGCAAGTAGATTCCTGCGTTGACAAAGTGGGTGACCGTAGGCTTCTCGATGAGAGATGTGAGGATCGGTCCGTCGGTCTCGACGACCCCGTAGGGGATTCTCGTCTCATGGGGCCGCACGGCCAAGGTCAGGTCGGCGTCATGGGCGGTGTGAAACTCCTTCATGCGGCGAAAATCGACGTTGGTGAGGATGTCCCCGTTGACGACCAGCAACGGAAAGGTGGGCGCTGTCAGAAGCCTTAGGGCGCCGGCCGTCCCAAGCGGGGCCTCCTCGTTCACATAGTTGATCGTCACGCCGAACTGGCTGCCGTCTCCGAAGTGCCCCTCGATAATCTCGGGCAGATAGTGGGTGGTGAGGTTGACGTCCTTGATGCCTGCGGAGCGCAGTTTGGAGATGATCCGCTCAAGCAACGGGCGGTCGCCGATGGGGAGCATCGGCTTGGGAAGGTCTGTGGTCAAGGGACGCAGCCTGGTTCCAAATCCTCCGGCCATGACGACGGCGCCCAATGCCGGTTGCGTCTCCGGCACCAGGTCCCGCATCGTGACCAAATCGGTCAGACTCCCGTCTTCATCGAGGATAGGGAGTTGCTGGACCTTGTGCTCTTGCATTTGGGCAAGCATCTCTTGGTCGGTCGCCCCTTGTTTGGCGACGACCGCGACCTTGGCAGGGAAGCTCTCCGGGAGGTCGCGAATGGGAACGTCCAGTGGTGAACCGGCCAGGATGGCCCGCCTTATGTCGCCGTCGGTTATCGTGCGCACCGGGCGGTTGGCTTCGTCGACGATGACCGCGATGCCCGAAATGTTGCGATTGAGCATGTCGAGCAACCCCCTGATCGTCATTGCCGGGGTGGTCACAATATCGTCAAGTTCGCGTCGCCGAGCTATCTTGGTCCTCCAAATGCACCCCATTGGGCACGATCACTAACATCCTTCTAACCTGCATCCCGGCAGGTTGTCGGTACCTGTGACGTTTACCTGATCGACGCGAAAATTACGAGGTCTGTTCCAAGTGATTTTCGGATTGGTCAGTAGTCAACAAAGGGTTTCTTTATAAGAGTCGAGCCTAGCCCCACATCCTCGATCACGTCGACGATGGTCTTGGCCGCCTTGCCCTCTCCATAAACGTTCTTCATGTTTCTGCACATTGAGACGTTATCGGGCCCGACTGCTCTTTGCATGGCCGCGACTATCGCTTCCGTGTCGCACGCGACGTCAATGACGTTTCCGCTTTGTTCCCTGCCTTGCTGACGGTCGCCGACATTGACGACGGGCAGGCCAAAGGAAGCGGCCTCGATTATACCGCTCGACGAGTTTCCGGCCATGACTCCGGCATGGGCCATGACCGAAACGTAGAGTCTAGGGCCGAGGTTCTCGTGCACGAAGAGCCATGGTTCTCCATGGCAAGCGTCGATCACGCGACGGACGGCGAGGCCCCCGGTGTCCGCGTTTGGCATGGTGAGCACAGTGGTCCTTCCGAACGCCTTGAGGGCCGCCAGGAACGCCTGCGCCTGTCGTTCTGCTTCGCCTGGCTCGGTCGTGACCGGATGGAAAGTCGCGACGACCGACCCTTCCGGAAACTGGTGCCCCAACGCCTTCTCGAGGTCTTCACGGCTCTCACGGGCCGTAAGCAATATGCGGTCGATCGCGGGTGCCCCAGAGACGTGCACGCGCCAGCTCTCCTCGCCCATCTGTCGGATGCGGCGGGCGTGGGTCTCGGTGCTGGCGAAGTGAAGATGGGACAGTTTGGTCAAGCTGTGGCGGTAGAGGTTGTCGATGGCCCCGGTGGTCTCTTCTCCGCCGTGGATGTGGGCTACAGGCAACAGCAGGGGCACGGCCGCGACTCCGGCCGCGTGCATCTCGTATCTGTCACCGAGCAAGAGCAACACGTCGAACCCTTGTCGTGCGAAAGTCTCTGCGAACCTCGCCGTCCCGACCCCGGATGCGGCGGCGACCGACGCGGGCGAGTCGTCGTCGGGGGTCATCTCGACCCTTTCGACGACGGGGTAGCCGTCGGCGACGATCTGGTCGACGGTCATCCCAAACCGAGGTGACAGGTGCGCGGCGGCGGCCACCACGCCCAGCTCAAGACCGGGGCGGGCCATGATCTCGTCGAAGACCGGCGTGTACAGCCCGTAGTCGCTCCGGGCGACGGTGACGGCGCCGATGCGTCTCATCTCAGGTCGGCCCAGGTCAGGGTGGCGCCTTCAGTCAGGTCTCTGGCGGTGACCCGCCCGACGCATTCGCACAGCCTGTCGGGGGGGATGCCGTCGCCAGGCCGCCGCAACACGAGGTCGGACGTGACGAGCGCGGCACCGGAAGGCAGGTCGCGGGCGACCGTGACGCTCCGTCGCGCGACCCTTGCTGTGTCGGCTTCGCTCGGCATCATCCTCTTGACCCCGTCGCCAAGAGCCGCCTGGACGTTCCGCACCATGCGGACGAGAGCCTTAAGTTCGCCAGGCTCCAAAGACGCCGCGTGGTCAGGGCCGGGCATCGTCCTGTCTAGGGTGAAGTGCTTTTCTAAGCATGCCGCCCCGAGGGCGGCGGCGGCCACGCAAGCCTCCACCCCCTGGGTGTGGTCGCTGAAACCGACCGGGACGTCGAACGCCAGTTCCATCGTCGCCATCGCGTTCAGGTTGATCTCGGCAAAGGGCGCCGGATAGCTACTGAGACAGTGGAGCAGGGTGAGGGCTTCGTTACCCGCTCGATCGACCGCCCTGACCGCTCGCTCCACTTCGCCGAGGTCGGCCATCCCGGTCGAGACGTACATGGGCTTTCCCTTGCGCGCGACGTGCTCCAAATATGCAGTGTTGGTGAGTTCGCCGCTCGGCGTCTTGAACGCCCGGACTCCAAGAGACTCGAGGAGGTCGGCGTCGTCCTCGTCGAAGGGAGTCGAAAGGAACTCGACGCCGCACTTGGTGCAATGGGCTGCGATCCGGGAAAAATCGTCCGCGTCAAGCTCCAAGTCTTTGAGCATCTGAAACTGGGTGCCTTCTCCCGTGGTCCCTGCTTGGTAAGCGGCCTTCCTCGCTGACTTGGTCACCAAGCGCTCGGCGGTGAAAGTCTGAAACTTGACGGCGTCCGCGCCAGATTCGGCGGCGACGTCCACCAGTCGCAGGGCGCTCTCTAGCGAGCCATTGTGGTTGACCCCTGCCTCGGCGATGATGTAACAGTCGGTCATCGGAGCCACGGCAAGTCCAAAGAGCCGGTCTCCAGCGCGGCTTCTACCGATCTGAAGTCGTCGATCGTGTCGATGTTGAACGCCCGTCCGCTGGGTACCACCTGCATCAGAGTCCTGCCTTCCCGCCAATTGTCGCACGAGCGGACGAAGTCCGCCCGCCACAAGTAGACCATTCCGTTTATCCGGTAGCACGGGGGGACCTCCTGCCGACGCGTGTAATTCTTGCCTTCCGGCACCAAATCAGTCATCCATCCGTCGCGTTCGACCACGGCGTACCAAATCGGATTGGGTTCAAGGGCCGAGACGCCGACCACCGCGTCGGCCCCTTCGACCGACTCCATCTGCAAGACGGCAGCGGCGACGTCCTCGGGCAGTCTTCCCGGGCTGGTCGGGTCGAGCAGAAGTACAGAGCCATATTCGACTTGGTCGATGCGGCACATGAGCTCCAGGGCGTGCCGGACGACGGGCCACATCGGCGTGGTGTCCAGACTGAGCTCAGGCGCCCGCAATGACGGCACCCGTGCCCCGGCGGCGACGGCTGCTGCTGCGATCTCCTCGTCGTCCGTGCTACACACGACGGCCGTGAGGTCTTGGCATGCCAACCCGCAGGCCACGGCGTGGGCCACGAGGGGCCGTCCGGCGAGGGGGCGCAGGTTCTTTCCCGGCAATCCCTTGCTACCGCCCCGGGCAGGGACAAGGCCGAGGACGGGTCTAAGGGGTCTGGGCATGCTCCGACTTGATCCTACCGCTTCGCGGGTAGACAGGTAATCTCACTTGGTGCAGGCGTTTGCGACCTTGGCGGCCCTCTTGGTCGCGTTCTACGGTTCTCCGGCGCAGTCTGGTCAGGCGACCGTCCGGCTCAAGATCGGCGACAAGATTTCCGTCGTCGTCTTCGGCTACCCGGATTATTCGCGACAGTATCAAGTCCTCAACGACGGCACCATCACGGGCATAGGGTTTGACCACTTGCTAGCTAAGGGGAAGACCCTCGACCAGTTCAAAGAGGATCTTCGCAAGGCGTTTCTCAAGACCATCCGTGACCCCCAGATCAGCATCGTCTTGGACGAGCCGCGGAACCAGCTCGTCTACATCACGTCGTCCACCGGACAGTCGATCGGCCCGCTCACGTACACGCCGGACCTGACGCTCGCCAAAGTCATCACCCTGGTGACCGTCCCCGACCGCAAGGAGGACTTCGTCGTCCACGTCTACCGGGAAGGCAAACCGATCCTGAGGATTCCCTTCAATGACCTTGTCGGTGGCTCCGACCCAGCGGCCGACATCCCGCTGAAGCCGGACGACTTCATCACCGTCCTTGACCGGCCCAATATCAAGGTCTGGGTCGCCGGTGCGGTCACCAAGCCAGGCGAATACCGGGTGGTCGAGACCACGACCGCACAACAGCTGTTGATCCAGGCGGGAGATGTGCTGGACGGCCTGAAGTTCACAGACGAATACAAAGTCTATGTCCAACGCGGCCCAAACAAGTTCGCCGTGGATCCTTCGCCCACGGGGAAGGGCACGCCACTTGAGTTCGGCGACACCTTGTACGTCCAGGGGCCGGAGTACGTCGACTACTCGATCGGCGGCGAAGTGAAGACCCCGGCGGACCGGCGCTCCAAAGCGGGCACGACCCTCCTGCAGGCCATCGAGACCTCGGGCGGGATATCGCTTCTTGGCACCTACAGCGACGTGCTCGTGTTCCGTAAGGGCGGCGTGCACATCGTCGACGCCGGCAAGATCTACCAGGAAGGAAAGATGGTGGACTTCGTCGTTGAAAACGGCGACATGATCTGGGTGCAACAGAGCCAGCGCAAGGTGACCGTCCTCGGCTTTGTCAAGAACCCAGGCCTCCAACTCATGCGCGACGGGGTCAATCTGAGCCTCGCCGACGCCGTCTCGCAGGCAGGTGGGACAGATGAGAAGGGGACGTACCACCGGGTGTATCTTGGGAGAAAGCAACCGGATGGCACCGTCAAGGTGACGGAGTACCAACTGGACGCATACCTCAAGGACGGAGACATGAAACAGAACCCGCCCCTGCAAGCAGGCGACGTCATCATGGTGGGACAGCCAAAGGGAATCACCGTTAGCGGGGTGAGCCAGGTCATCTCTGACCTGCTCTTCATCCAGTCGGTCGTTCGCCGCTGATCGTCATCATGGTCGTCGCCAACCAAGCCCGAAGATTTGTGCTGATCGTCCTTCGCGATCTCGCCCTGGTCTTGGCTGCGGTGTCCTTGGCTTCTTTGTTGCGGGGCGGAGCAGTTTACGACGAGGCTCGGCTCCTCCAGTTCCTGGCGTGCCTTGGCGCGGCGTCGGCCGTGGCTTTGGCCCTCTCCCTCTGGCGAAGGACATATCGGCTCAACGTGGGGGTACTCGGTCTTCATGATGCGACGGAGCTGATGGTGGTCGCCGCCGGGGCGGCCGTAGCTTGCCTGGTCGTGCTTGCCGTCAGCGGCAAGGCACCCGAGAGCGGGTACCTGGCCATGGCGATCTTGGCCGGGTTCCTCACCTTCTCGTTCCTTGCCGCCGTCCGGATGACCGGTGTCGCTCGACGGGCGGCCGGACTGCTGGGACGGTCGAAGAAGCGCGGGCGGCGCACGCTCATCGTCGGCGCCGGTGGCGCCGGAGACATGCTGTTCCGCGAACTGGAGGCGTCGAAGGAACACGGGCTCTTGGTCATCGGCTACGTCGATGACTCCCCCGACAAAATCGGCGGACAGTTGCACGGCGTGCCGGTGTTCGGGCCCCTCAAGTCCATCCGCAAGTTCGTCCGAGAGATGGAGGCGACCGACATCCTGGTCGCCGTCCCAAGCGCGGGCCAAGAAGAGCAACGCCGGATACTGGAGATATGCGCCGCCACCGGCGCGCGCGTCCGGGTGATGCCGTCCATCTCCATGCTCGTGGCTGGCGACCGCGAGATGTTGCCGATCATGCGCAAGGTCGAAGTCGACGACCTGTTGCACCGGCGCTCAATCGAAACCTCCGTCGACTCCGCCGCCAAGTACGTGTCGGGCGAAGCGGTCTTGATCACGGGGGCAGGGGGGTCAATCGGCTCCGAACTCGCCCGGCAGGTGGCCGCACTCTCACCATCGCAACTCGTCCTCATGGGCAAGGGCGAAAACAGCGTCTTTGAAATCGAACAGGAGTTGCGCCACTGCGGCGCGTTCAATGCGACCCCCATCGTCTGCGACGTGCGCGACAAGCAAGGGGTCGAGACCGTCTTCCGCCAGTACCGACCCACCGTCGTCTTCCACGCCGCCGCCCACAAACACGTCCCCTTGATGGAGGCGGTGCCGATCGAAGCAGTCCGCAACAACGTCTTCGGCACCCTCAACATGGCCGAGGCGGCCGTGCGCCACGGAGTCAAGCGGTTCATCATGGTCAGCACCGACAAGGCCGTGAACCCGGGCAACGTGATGGGGGCAACCAAGCGCGTCGCGGAAATGGTCGTCGGAGCCCTGTCCCAACGTTCCGACACCCGGTTCGCCGCCGTCCGGTTCGGCAACGTCCTCGGCAGCCGGGGGTCGCTGATCCCGATCCTGCGACGGCAGATCGAACGCGGCGGCCCGATCACGATCACCCACCCCGACATGACGCGGTTCTTCATGACCATCCCGGAGGCCGCCCAACTTGTCGTCCAAGCCGGGGCGTCAGGAAGCAACGGCGACGTCTTCATCCTCGACATGGGCGAGCCGGTGAAGATCGTGGACATAGCCTACGAGCTCGTCCGCAAGCACGGCTTGGAGCCAGGGCGGGACATTGAGGTCAAATACATCGGCATCCGGCCTGGGGAGAAGATGCACGAGGAACTGAGTTACGACGCGGAAGAGATCACCCCGTGCGACAACCCGAAGATCTTACGCGTCAGCAATCCGTTCACGACCCCTTGGTCAGTCATGAAGCCGCACCTGGAGGAACTGGCCCGCCTGTGCGACGACGGCGACGCCGAGCGCGTCCGCGCATTCTTGCTGGATTTGGCGTGGGGCAAGAACCTCCCGCCGGTCGAGGCGCCCGATCCGTCCTAGGACCCGGTAGGCCCCTGGCAGGGTCCACAGGTATGGTTTCGCTCCCAGTCCTGTCCGGCCCAGGACTTCGCATCTCATCGTTCTCGCACGCCTACTTCTCAGTCGCGTGCCCTACTAAGGACTCTCGAAACGACACCAGCGCCCGTCGCATGGCGGCCCGCGCCACTGTCCTATGCCGCTGAACGATACTGAATTAGCCATAAACGACGCCGAAGAAGTCTTGGTTTCTCTGGAAGCCGACTTGACGGAGGACGCCATATTTGGGGTCAGGACCCTTGAGGTCACGGCCTCGACCGTCACCGTGCGCGGCCCAGGCGGGGTCGTCCTTGCCCAAGTGCCGGTCGCCGAGGCGCGGACCGCCCGCAACGAGCCGCTGGTCAGCGGCGGACGCCTCGTCCTCCAGACCAAGTCGGGCGAGGAACTGCCCCTCGTCACCTACTCCATGACCAGGGCCCACCAGTTCAGCGAGGCGGCGCGGGGCATTGAGCAACTGTGCGAAGGCAAGCCCTTCGACATCAACCTGCAGGAAGAGAAGACGCGGTGCGACAAGTGCGGCCGCTTGCTTCCCGAGAAGGACGGCGTCTGCCCGAACTGTGTCAAGCGGGGCAAGACGATGCTCCGTATCCTACGGTTCGTCAAGCCGTACAAGGGCCGGGCCGTGCTCGTCACCCTTACCGCCCTGTGCTCGACCATGATCCAGTTGGTGCCGCCCAAGATCCAGGGGGCAGTCATCGACAACTTCAGCAAGGGTGACAAGAGCCTCCAGTTCCTGTTCACGAGCGTCGCCTTGTGGGCGGGCGTCGTCCTGACCGCCAGCCTGCTTCAGATCGCCAACGGGCGAATGACGACGTGGCTCGGCTGCTACATCTCGAGTGACCTGCGGACGACCGTGTACCGTTCCATCGAGTTTCTGAAGCTGTCGTACTTTGACAAGAAACAGGTCGGCGCGATCGCAAGCCGGGTTGCCCAAGACACGGAGCGCGTCTGGTTCTTCTTGGTGGACGGCCTCCCCTGGATGATCCTGAACTTCCTCCTGATGGTCTCGGTCTCGGTGCTCATCTTCCTCATCAACTGGAAGCTCGCCCTCGCCATCCTGACCCCGATCCCCGTCGTCGCCGTGCTCAGTTGCAGCCTGTGGAAGCCGATCAGCAACCTCTTCCACAAAGTCAGCCAAAAGACGGCGCGGGTGCACATGCACCTCAACGAGTCGCTGACCGGCATCCGGGTCGTCAAGGCCTTCGCCAAGGAAGACCACGAGTACGCGCGGTTCGTGAACCGGTCCAACGAGCTGAGGGACGCTGCCGCCAACGCGGACATGACCTGGAACACGATGTTCGGCGCGATGACCTTCTGCGTCAGCATCGGCACCGTCATCCATTGGGCGTACGGCGGGTGGATGCTCTTCACCGGAGAGCTGTCCCTCGGCCAGTTCTGGGTCGTCCTCTCCTACCTGGCGATGGCGTACGGGCCCCTGCAGTGGTTCGCGATGCTGAACAACTGGTTCAGCCGTGCCATGGCCGGTGGCGAGCGCATCTTCGAGATCATCGACATGGTGCCCGAGCCGTCCCTGGTGGACGGCGTCAAGTCGCGTGTGGTCGGAGAGGTGGAGTTCGACGGCGTACGCTTCGGCTACGACAAGTCCAACCCGGTCATCAACGGGGTGAGCTTCACCGCCGCGCCCGGAGAGATGATCGGCCTGGTCGGCCACTCCGGCGCGGGCAAGTCGACCACGATCAACCTGATCAGCCGGTTCTATGAACCGGACGCGGGCGTGATCCGGATCGACGGCACCGACTATCGCGAGCTTGACCTGCGGGACTACCGGTCGCAGATCGGCATCGTCCTGCAAGAACCCTTCCTGTTCCACGGGACTATCCTGGAGAACATCACCTACGGCAACCCGGAAGCATCGTTCGACCAGGCTATCGAGGCGGCCAAGGCAGCCTACGCGCACGACTTCATCCTGTCCAAACCCGACGGGTACGACACCCTGGTCGGCGAGCGGGGATCCAAGCTTAGCGGCGGAGAGAAGCAACGGATCAGCATCGCACGCGCCATCCTGCACGACCCCAAGATACTGATCCTCGACGAAGCAACCTCGAGCGTGGACGTGGAGACGGAGAAGCAAATCCAGGCGGCGATCGCCCACCTCATCAAGGGGAGGACGACCTTCGCCATTGCCCACCGTCTCTCGACCTTGCGCAACGCGGACCGCCTGGTCGTCCTGGAAAAGGGCAAGATCGCCGAGATAGGCACCCATGAGGAGCTGATGGAGAAGAAGGGCGTCTTCTACCGATTGGTGAAGACCCAGACCGAGATCAACGAGATCATCGGCGTGGGGGCGGTGGGATGACCGACACTCAACGGTCCTCAGGCGTCAGTCTGTCAACCGCAAGGTTGATCCTCCGCACGCCCGTCGTCGCCGACGCTGCCCGCTTCGCCGCCTACCGCGTCCGGAACCAGGAATCCCATGGATGGACAGAGCCCGCACGGGACGAAGATTATTTCACGATCGGGTACTGGAAACGCGCCCTAGAACCGCTCTCTCGCCGGGCGCAGGAAGACCAAGAGTACCGGTTCGCCGCCTTCCTACGGGAACGACCTGACCAACTGGTTGGTCTCGTCAACCTCTACAATGTGACCCGGTCGCATATGCAGTCGGCCCTGCTCGGCTACTCGGTGGACGTGGAGATGGTGGGGCGGGGGATCGCCACCGAAGGCGTCGGCGCGGTCGTCGGTTGGGCCTTCGCCGAAGCCGACCTCATGCGCCTCGAAGCCTGCGTCCTGCCCGAGAACCTAGCCAGCGTACGCGTGTTGCAAAAGACCGGGTTCGAGCGCGTCGGCCTGATGCACAAGTCGTTGAAGTTGGGGTCGGGGTGGCGCGACCACGACCTTTATGACCAGACCAACCCGGAGCACCGGGGGACATACCGCTAGATGGAGATCTTCTACTTTCCCGAGGGTCGGCTTCGCCTGACCGTGGACGACCGCAGCTACGTGACCGTGAAGCCCGCCTGGGCGTCGCCCCTCACGTACCCGGACCGCTATCTCAGCCTGGTCGACGGCAAGGGCAAGGAGATCATGATGTTCAGCGACCCGACTAAGGAGCTGACGCCCGCGCAATGGGCGCTCCTGAAGGAAGAGCTTGGCAAGCGGTACCTCAACGCCCGCGTCCTGAGCGTGAAGGAGGCGAAGACGGAGTTCGGGGCCACATATTGGTCGGTGGAGAGCGACCGGGGCCACCGCGAGTTCGTCACACAGAGCATGCAGGAGAACGCCCAGTGGCTGGGGCCGCGCCACCTGCTCATCATCGATGTGGACGGCAACCGCTTCGAGGTGCCGGACGTCGACGCCCTCGACCCTCAGAGCAAGAGGCTGCTCGAAGCAGCGGTCTGACCGGGTCGTGGGGTGCGGGGGCCACGGCCCGCTCATGACTAGGCGGGGATCGTTTTTATGCAGAGGGTGATGGGTGGCCCTGGCGGAACAAGTGCTTCCGCCGGGACAGGCGGACCAAGTCGAAGCAAGAAACCCTGACTCGTACGCGTCGCCCCGGCGCGTCGTACGACTGCCGCCACTCCCGCTTCGCGCACACAGACTGCTTGATGACGGAATCGGATGGCTTGCAACGCGGCTGCTTGATACCCGCACTGGTTACACCAGTGCCACCCTGCCGCCAAGGGAAAGGCCCTTCCGGTCACCCATCCCCTTCGAGGTGCCGGACGTCGACGCCCTCGACCGGGCCAGCCGGATCCTCCTCAACCAGGCCGTCTATCCAGGTGCCACATTTCCACCATGAAGTAGTACAATTCCTCCATTGTGCTAAAGGGAGACTTTCGGAGTTGATCCTTTGGATCGAGAGGAGTTAAACGAATGCCCATGTCGGTTGTTTATGCGACGGTGAACGGTCGCTTGGTTCAAGAGAACCGGGGCGGGACGGTCACGCGCTATATCGCCGACACATTGGGAAGCGTGATCCAAACTCGGGATGCTTCTGGCAATCAAACATCTTCGATGACCTTCTGGCCGTTCGGAGAGGTGAGAACCCACTCTGGCACCAACCCAAGTCCTTGGGGGTTCTGCGGAACCCTCGGTTACTACACGGATGCCGCAGGAAGGCTCTATGTCAGAGAGAGGAGTCTGAGGACGGAGTTGGCCAGGTGGCTGACCGTGGACGCTTACTGGCCTTCCCTCGCACCCTACCAGTATGCTTTCAGCAACCCGATCTCATACACAGATGCTTCGGGAATGTTCCCGACGCCCGATTGTTCTGGAATGTCCGACTGTCTGAAGAAGACGCCCAAATGTGGTGGTACAAAGCCAGTAAGCATCACGATGATGCTATGTGTCTTTTGGCAGGAAACCAGCTTTGGACACGAGACACCACCTGGTGGCATCGGTCGGTGCACAGAGCCTTGCTTTAAAACCCTGCATGGCAAAGGATGCTTCAAGAAGTTCAAAGACTATGACGATTTTGTGAAGAACGCTACCGACTGTGAGAAGGCTCAAGCCGGTTACGCCTTTATCCAAATTGTCGGACTCGACAAATATGGCCCGGGCAAAGGCAGGCCGGGAGACTACAGAGGCCCGACCGGGGACAAGATCAGGGCCTGCGAAAAATGCATCGACCGAGACGTGCCATACCAGTGCCGCCACTACTTCGGCGATCCGATTCCACCGCTCAATGAGATTTGCGGCTACTGCTTTGTCACGAAGGTGCACAAATGATTTCCCTGCTGACTGCCATCCTGCTGTCTCCCCCTGTCGGCCACTCAGAAATCAAGCTGTCCTCTGGCATCGTGGTTGAAGCCAACTGGGTTCCCGGCTCATATCCAGGAGGCAACGGCTCCATGGAAGTCGTCGTAACTGACAACAGAAATGTCAGGAAAGAGGCAGTGCCCTTGGCTTCGGACAGTTGGCCAGATCTGGATGCCCCAGTGCGGCCCGCAGCGTTGCTGACCCCCGGCACGAAGACCACAGAGGCCGTCCTCGATATCACCCTTTCTATTGAAAGCGGGGTGTATGGCTATAGGCGTGTGCAGACCTACAAGGTGTCCCCGCGAGACAAGAAGCTGCTTAACCCTGTTGGCAAGCCAGTGGAGTTTTCGGATTTTGGCTCTTGGAGGAGGGTTGATCCACAGACCATCGAATACTGGGATGCGATTTGGGATGATTCGGAGGCGCACCACGCGCCCCACCGATACGGACTGACCCGAGTTTCTCAGAGCGCGTCCGGTCATAAGGTTTTGCTCACCGAGAAAACCAGGAAATCCTATCTATTCACATGGGAAAGCAGTCTGACGGCTCCGACTAGCGTCCCTTCAAAGGATGATCCATTGCGGGAGCTGGGCTCGGCATGGACATGGTGGGGCGAACCAAAGCAACAGGCTCAAAAGGAGAAGCACTGATGGCGATGTCGGTTGTTTATGCGACGGTGAATGGTCGCCTGGTTCAGGAGAACCGGGGCGGGAACATCACACGCTATGTCGCCGACACCCTTGGGAGCGTCATCCAAACTCGGGATGCTTCTGGCAATCAAACATCTTCGACGATCTATTGGCCGTTCGGAGAGGTGAGGACCAGCTCAGGAACCAACCCCAGCCCTTGGGGGTTCTGTGGTATCTGGGGCTACTACACGGACTCACCGGAAAGGATTTATATTCTAGAGAGGATCTATCTTGCCCATGCCTCACGCTGGCTGAGTGTGGACTCGCTTTGGCCCGAAGAGAGTGCCTACGGCTATGCCTATGGCGACCCTATTCGCTTCTTTGATCCTACCGGATGTGCCCCGTGCTCCCTTGAACCTCCCGACAAGAAGGAAGGAAAAGGGTCGTGTTATAGCTTTGATGAAGGTTTTAAGAATTGCTGCACAGCCTGCGGAAAGTGCTTTACAAAAAAGCAGGAGTGCAGCAACGGAGTGGCCGCCTTGCCAGATTCGGGCTTCAAGTGTGGAGACCTCATCACATGTTGCTTGAAATCGGACTCCAAGAAGTGTTGGGATTTTGAAATTACTGATACAGGGTCAGGTCGGTCAGGACGGATCATTGATATTGGCTGTTGTTCCGCAACAAACAACGGGATCATGAAATCTCCAGGGTTGGTGGATCTGGTTTGTTGGAAAACGGGCACAACAAAGGTGAAACGATCCTGCAAAGAGCACTCTGACTGCGCGGCGAATGGTGATAGAGGCAAGTATTGCAAAGATAAGAAAAAGAAGAAACCTAAGAAGGGACAGGTGGCACTATGATTGCAGGCGCGTTGATGTACCTTGTCGCATTCCATCAAACTCCGACATACAAGGACACGTCCGAACTGGTCGGCATCGTTTGTCTCTGGCCGCGCGAAAATCTTTTGGTGTTTGAAACTCAGATTGTCTCTATCGATTCTGACGGCATCGACTCTATTGATGGCTGGTCGAAAACACACAACGTGGTGAAAGATGTTTTTGGTCAAACTTCAACGATTGACGTTCGGAATATTCCTCGCGTGGATGGCACTTTATGGACGAAATCCACATCAGTTGTTGCCATAGCGGATTTACTAGAGAAAAGCAATAAAGCCAACGGGGAGCTATTCCCTGGTGCCAGACGGGAAGACCTTTCACATCTCTCCAATCAGGGAATCGGGAAGTTGGCTTCCCCCCATCGTTTTTTCACCACGTCGTGGGATGAGAAGCGAAACCGAACCACTGTAAGTCAGCTTAGCAGCGAGAAAGGCGTTTCTCCCATTATCCTTACTTTTAAAGGCCACGTTACCCCTGTGTATGTGCAGGATCGGAAGCACTACATCTATATTGGTGAGCACAACTCCCGTTTTGGCCCTTTGCGCGTACATGTTGACGGACGCGAAAGAGAATTGATCAGCAACGCACAAATCTTTATCCCACTCAGAAGTCAAGGGAGAAACAGTCACTGATGCCCATGTCTGTGGTTTATGCGACGGTGAACGGTCGTCTGGTTCAAGAGAACCGGGGCGGGAACGTCACCCGCTATGTCGCCGACACCCTCGGAAGCGTCATCCAAACTCGGGATGCTTCTGGAAACCAGACATCTTCGACGACCTATTGGCCGTTCGGAGAAGTGAGGACGAGTTCTGGAGCCAACCCCAGTCCTTGGGGGTTCTGTGGGACTTGGGGTTACTTCAAGGATGCGGCGACGCGGCTGTATGTCCGGGCGCGGTTCTACCGGCCCGACGTGTCCAGGTGGATGACTGTTGACCCGTTGTGGCCAGGGGAGCAGTCGTATGCATATCTCTCTGGTCAGCCAGTTTCTCTTGTTGACAACTTGGGACTGTCAAGAGGAGGCGACTTGCAGGAATGTATCAACTCATGGCAGAAACTAGGCTATAGTCCGAGGCTAGCATGCGTCCGATGCAAAGCGGCCCAAAATTATAAAGGGGGTTACGACTGCAACTGTCTTGTCGATAAGGGGGTTGCTGTGCCAAAGTGGGTGCCCCCAACTGTTGTTGGGGTGACAGAATGGCCATTTGGGCACATGATGGATTCTGGAGACGCCATCTGTAATACGGCCTGCCAGAAAGGCTGTCCGTCATCTGGGCCATTTGTGAGGTGGTGCCAGAAGCTGTGTGTCCGTCTGTGTGGAAAGATTCGTTCAGGTGGATGCTCCAAGTTGCTTGACTACTGCTCGGAGTTTGTCAGAGAAAAGAGGGCAGGCGAGGTCTGTTGGAGCCTCTATGATTCCGCGTGCCTTGGCGACATTGGAGGAAAAGCAAGTTGACTGAGCAATGGATTCAACACCTGGATGACGGAAGTGTTGCGAGCAGACGTAGGGCAATATTGAAATTAGCAGATCAGTATGACTGTCGTGTTGGCAAAGCCCTTGTCAAGTGTTTATCAACGGAATCAGATGATGATACCCAAGTGCTACTGATATCGTCAATATTTCCGACTTGGATTCCTCTATTTGATAACAAAATGGTGACATCAAGGGCATGGCATCTAACATCTCGCGCTACCGTTGCTGCATTTAACAGATCATGTTCGTGTAAGTTGTATTCATTCGAACGTCATCTTAGCGAATGGAAACATACAGGCAACTTGGTATTTCAGTTTGTAAGTTCAGCGTATCGGCTGGAACATCAAGACATGTCTGTCGCAAGAGAAGATCTGCTTGGCATTATGTACAGGCTGGAGGATGAGAATCAGGTCAGTAGCTGCATTGATGGTGTCGAAGTGTCGCGACTAAAGGGTTTTGTTGCGTCCTACTTAGAAAGGTACCGCTGAAACATAGTGCGCGCAAGGAGTCTCAGTAATGTCCTCGGGCCACCCCGCTGGGCGTCAAGGTCGAACTGCTCCTGCAACGTTTGGCGAGCGCGAACCGCACGCCGCAGAAAGGGGCATACCGGAGCAAGGCGATGGTGGTGTTCACCTCCGGCGTCCTGAGCCAGGACGTGACGGTCACGACCGGCTATTGGGCGGCGGCCTACCGCTTTGTGAGCACGATAACGGGGCAGGCTTCCGAACTCCAAGAGATCGGCGTGCAGACCGTCGCCCTTGCCGTGGGCGCAGGCTCTGGCAAGAAGGCCGCCTGAGGCGGGTCTCCATTCTTCGTCCGGCCAGAGCCACAATGGGGCTGTGCCCCGTGTGCTGACCGGACTCGACCGTTGCGTGGCCGACGGGTTCTCTCGCTTGGGCGGGAAATCCATCGGCCTCGTCTGTCATCAGGCGAGCGTCGCTTCCGACCACGTCCACGTCCTCGACCACCTGTTGCCTTTGCACCGGGCGGGGATCCTCAAGGTCCAAGCCGTCTTCGGGCCACAGCACGGGATATGGGGCCACACCCAGGACAACATGGTCGAGTGGGAGGGCTACATCGACCCGCGCACGGGGCTACGGTTCCATTCCCTCTACGGCGAACATCGGAAGCCGACGCCCAAGATGTTGGAGGGGGTCGACGCGCTTGTCTTCGACGTCCAGGACGTCGGGGCGCGTTACTACACGTTCATCTGGACCCTGGCGCTGTGCCTGGAGGCCTGCCGGGAGGCCGGGACACCGGTGGTGGTTCTGGACAGGCCGAACCCGATCGACGGGGTGACGGCGGAAGGGCCGGGCGCCGACCCGTCCTTCGCCAGCTTCGTGGGGCTGTATCCTTTGCCCGTACGGCACCGGATGACGGTCGGGGAGATCGGGCGCTACTTGGCTGAGGTCCACTTTCCGGGGGCGCGGGTCGAGGTGGTCGAGACCGAAGGCTGGGACAGGCGCGGCGGCTGGTCGGCGACCGGACTGCCGTGGGCCCTGCCGAGCCCGAACATGCCCACGCCGGACACCGCGCTCGTCTATCCGGGCCAGTGCCTGCTGGAGGGGACGCGCATCAGCGAGGGGCGCGGCACGACGAGGCCGTTCGAAATGTTCGGCGCGCCTTACATCGACGGTTGGCGTCTGGCGGCGGAGTTGGAGGGCCTCCGGCTACCCGGCGTCCGTTTCCGTCCGATACAGTTTCAACCGACCTTCCAGAAATTTAAGGGAGAGGTCTGCCAGGGGTGCTTTGTCCACGTCACGGACGCAGGGGAGTTCCGTCCGGTCAGGACGACCGTGGGCATCCTCCACACCGTCGCCCGAATGTGGCGGGACGACTACCGGTGGCTCGACCCTCCTTACGAGTATGAGAAAGACAAGCTGCCGATCGACATCCTGTGGGGAGGCAGTTGGCTCCGGGAGGGCGTCGACGCAGGCGAGCCGCTCCAGACGATCTTCCAAAGGATGGACGACTCGGCGCAGGACCTGGTCTCGGCGACCGGGTCATACCTGTCCTAGCTAGGGAAATAGGCCTGACTCTGCACCCGTCCACCCGGGCCTTAACATTGCAATAACACTGGTGATCCTACTATGCTGACGTCGTCCTGCACGGAGGCCGGGCGATTTGTCGGAGTCATCCATGAAAAAGGCCTTTACCCTTATCGAACTACTGGTGGTCATCGCCATCATTGCAATCCTTGCCGCGATCCTCTTCCCCGTCTTTGCCCAAGCGAAGGTGGCGGCCAAGAAGACGGCCGGCCTCTCCAATGTCAAGCAGATCTCTACGGGAATCCAGATTTATCTCGGCGACTATGACGACGTGTTCCCACGCAACGACGACTGTGTGGACCAGTCCTCACTGAACCCGGCGCTGAACAACAACCCCTTCCCGCCGAACGGCACCGGCGTCGGATGCACGAGCGGCAAGTTCTACTACCGGCTGAACCACTTCTCCTGGCAGAAGTGGGTCTACGCCTACATCAAAAACATCCAGATTTTCGAGAACCCGATGCGCACCAAAGATCCGGCCCAGTGGAACAACAACGGGCAGATTGCCTACGGGTGGGTCTTGAACGGCGCGGTCACCGGATCGCTCGACACCTATCATCGGGCGGCCAACTTCCCGCGCCAGTTCCGGAACCCGTTCCGGGGCGGCGCTTCCACAGGTCTGCCGAGCGTCGCGGACGCGGCGCTCGTCCTCGAGCTTCCATTGGAACCGACCGCTTTCTTGGCGGGGGCGTCTGTCGATAGCGAGGGCGTCGGCCCGTCGGTCACGGTCTATCCGATCGCGATCAAGGAGTTCTGGCGGTGGCGTCTGATGAAGGGCAACCTGGCCGACTGCATCGCGCGGACGAACGGGACCCAGGTGGACACGGCCAAGGCTCCGAGCGGCGGCATCACGGTCGGATTCGCCGACAGCCATGCCAAGTTCCTGACCGCCGGAGACTTCTTGGGCAAGACTCCCAGCAAGTCGGAGTACCTGGGCGTCGATGCTAGCAGCCCGACCGCTGGTTGGACGTACCCGACGAACTCGGAGTGCGCCCTAGGCACGACGACCACCGGCAACTTCGGCATCACGGCGCCGAACATCGACATCCCCTATCCCATGTGGGCGCTCGGACAATGAGGTTCGGGTTTCTCGCTCTCATCGGGCTGGTAGCTTTGGCCGGTTGCACGCAGACAGAAGTCACTGCCGACCAGGCCAAAGCGATCGCGGCCGAATCGACACCGGCCAAGTTCGACGCGGAGATGAAGAGGCAGGGTAAAGGCGACGAGTTGGCGGCGGCGAAAAAACGCGAGGAAGACTACAAGAACGCGGGCAAGGCCCCGGGCTCGGAGTCCAAGTCGGACACGCCGAACGATCCGAACGTCAACCCCTGAACTTCGAGGGCAGCGGGCTAGCGTGGCGTCGGCCACGCTGGCCCGTTTCGTCGATTTGGTCGCTTGAAGCCGTCCCTAGGCTTTATACTGGTCATTGATGAAGCTGGTCGTATGCGTCATCCACTGCCGGGACAAGGCGCGTCTCACCGACGAACTGGTGAAGGCGGGCTACAAGTTCACGGTGATAGGTTCGAGCGGTGGCTTCCTACGGGAGGGCAACGCCACCATGTTGATCGGCACGGAAGACACCGACGTGCCACGCCTCAAGGGCGTCATCCAAGCCAACTGCCAGACCCGCGAGCAACTGGTGAACGTCATGCCGTTCGAAAGCGCCCCGCCCGGCGCCTTCATCCCGAGTCCGGTGAAGGTTCCCGTTGGCGGCGCCATCGTTTTCGTGATCGACGTCCATGAGTTCTGCCGCTTCTAGCCCCGTGATCGGCAGCACTGCCGCGGCACGGGTCGTGCGCAGCTTGGCGTTGGCCGAAGACGGCCCGCAAGTAGTGCTCTTCTATGGCGAAGGCGGCGGCGACACGCATGCCTTGGCCGACCTTCTCGTTCGGAGTTGGTTGTGTCCGCAGGAAAAGGCGGTGGGCGGCTGTGGGGAGTGCCCGGTCTGTCGGGCCGCGGCTACGGGCAGGGCGGTCGATTTCCAGCGGATCGCCCCCTACGGCCCTGGGCGCCTGATTAGGCTGGGCGCCGTCGAATATATGCCGAACGAGTCTGATCCCAAGTTCACCGGGATCCCCACCGTCATCTACTTCCGCACAAGGCCACTGATGGCAAGGGCGAAGGTGGTCTGGTTCGACCCGGCCGACAGACTTGGCGTCGACTCCGCCCACGCCCTCCTCAAGACCCTTGAAGAACTGCCGGACTATGGCCGGGTCGTCATGACCACGGACGACTTGGGCCGGGTGATGCCTACAATCAGGTCCCGATGCTTGTGCGTCGCTTGCGACCTGCCTGCCGACCTGGAGTCTTTGGTCGGCCCGATGGGCGAGGCGGAGCAGGCGTTCGCCAGGACGGCGGGGGACGTCCACCGCATTCGTCAGGCGCCGGATGAGTACGCGGAGCTCCTCAGCCTGTTCCGCAGGACGCTGGTGGCCGGACCGGGCCTGGCACCTGCGCTTGCCGAGGACGCCCGGGCCCTTGCCGCCCGACTTGGCGACGAGGGCGCCAGGCAGGGGCAGTTGGTGGTCTTAGAACTCTTGGCGGCCTGGTGGACTGGAAATAGGCCGGATGACCCCGCCAAAACCTCCGTAATCGTCGAGGCCCACCGCTTGGTGGCAGGCAATGTCGGGGCTGGAGCGGTATTTGACATGGTCTTTGCCCGACTTCTGGTTTAATTGTAGGAACGCTCGGGCGGTCCTTGGCAGTAACAAGGACACAAGAGGATTGTTATGCTTGCTTCGTGGGTCAGAACTTATGTGCAGGGTAGGGAGGACCGACGCCCACTGTTCGAACGACTGATGAACGAATCGTACCGCCAGGCCTACAACATGGCCTTGCGCCTGAGCGGCAGCTCAACCGAAGCCGAGGATCTCGTCCAAGAGACGTACGTGCGGGCCTACCGGTTCTTTTACAGATACGACGAGTCGCTCCCATTTGTCAGTTGGCTTTTCCGGATCATGGTCAATGTCCACATCGACACCGTACGGCGGCGTCAGAGACTGCGGACCGTGAGCTTGGACCAGTCGGCAGGCAACGGGGCCGCTTGGGAGTTTGGAGACCAGTCGTCCCATGCCGATTCCGCACTGATGGAGTCCACGTTGGAGGAGCCACTGCAACTTGGTCTCAAAGCGATGAACCCAGAGTTCCGGACGGCAGTCGTACTGGCGGACGTCGAAGGAATGTCCTATGAAGAGATCGCCGAGATCATGGACACTTCAGTGGGCACCGTGCGGTCGAGGATCCATAGGGGTCGCCGACAATTGAAGGAATACCTCGAACGACTTTATCCGGGCCAATATGAGGTGACCGCGTGAACTGTAGCCGCGTCAAGAACCTGGTTTCCGCCTATCTCGACCGCGAACTCAACGGCGAGACCATGCTGGAAGTCCAACGGCACCTGCGATGCTGCGAGCGTTGCACGGTCGAACTCGAATCCATGCGCAGGGTCAAACAGTTGTTGGCCGAATCCAAGGTCGTCGAACCCGACACCGAGTCGCTGAAGCGCACCCACGAGGCGGTCTTCAGTAGCGCCCCTGCGCGCGCCTCCAAGAGCCCGGTCGCGGGCCTGGTGGCCATGGCGTCGGCTTTGGCCGCCGCCACCATTTCTGTGTTCGCCGCCCAAAACACGCCCCACGGCGCTGCCGCGGCACCCGATCTGCGGGCCACCGAGGCCAGGGTCAGTCCGTTGGTTGTGTCTGGCTCTGACCCGTTCGGAGGCTATGCACCGACCATTCCAGTGTCTGTCCACCGCGACTAAGGCGGTCATCGCCCTCGCTCTGGCCCTTTCCGCCACGGCGCACGCTGGTGCATGGCCGTCTCAGTCAGAGGAGGACAAGGCCCTCGCGGAGCTCGGCAGGCTCTATGCAGACCCGTTCGGCGCCAACGTCGTCACGATCCAAAAGCGCAGGAGCCCGGTCAACCGGTCGACGTTCATCGCCCACGTGGAGTCAAGCAAAGGCTTGGGGGCCAAGATAACCATCTTGGAACCGGTGAGCCTGCAAGGCATGCAGTATATCGACGACGGCACCACGCTCAAGTCCTACATGCCTGATCTGAACACGATCTACCTGCAAGCCTCGCCTCAACTCCTGCGGATGTCGGGGGATCAGCGCCTGGACTCGATTGAGAAGAACTATCGGCTCCGATTGTTAGACCCTGTCGTCGTGGCTGGACGCCGGGCGGTGGTCGTCGAATTGCGTCCAAAAAACGCCAAGATGCCTGTCCGTCGCTTGGCCATTGATTCTCGTGAGGCCTTTTTGTTGCGTTCAGAGGTGATCGACAGTTCTGTGGCCAAGTGGGTCGACACGATCAAGGTCACTTTCCTATCGAACCGACCCCCGCCGTTCAGTTTCCACGAGCCTCGCGACGTCGTGGTGCGCAACTCCTTTGTGAAAATCATCAAAGATGGCAAATTCGCCATGGCGTTGATCGGCTTTGAACCGAGACTTCCTAAGAAGCTGCCTTTCGGCCTGAGGGTCGTCGCCCAACAAGTGAGCGGCTCGGAGGACAACCCGGTGTACTCGGTCGTGCTCTCGGACGGGATCGCGACTGTGACGGTGTCGCAATGGAACACAAAGAAGAGCCACGGTGACAATATGGAAGGGCCGATGGCGGTGGATGACTATCAGATCGGATTTACGGCCTATGGGGACGTGCCGGACGACGTCTTGCAGGAGGTCGCCAAGGCCTTTGCCGACCAATTCTCTGGCGGGTCCTTGGAACCGGCGGGCCCCTAGAAAGGGTTTGTAATAAATGCGCGGCGGGCCCCAAGGTTGAGGCACGCCAAATTCAAAGAAGGAAAAAACAGAAAATGGTTTCGTGGAAGAACACCCTTGGAAAACCCTCCCTTTGGCTCGTCACCGGAGCCTTGATCGTCGGGGGCGTAGCGGTGGCGAACAACATCCGGTCGACGTCGCTCGCCTACTCCAACAGCCCGGTGTTGAACGTCCGGCAGGCCGGCATCCCTGGCTCTCAGGCAGGAGCGACCCTCCACGAGGTCGACCAAGCCCTTTCTGATGTGGCTGAACAGGCGGCCAAGGGCGTCGTCTTCATCCGCAGTTCCGACGCCGAGGGGGCCAGCGAGGGTTCGGGATTCATTTACCGCCCCGACGGCTGGATTGTCACAAACGACCATGTCGTAGGCGCCAACAACGAGGTCACGGTCACCCTCCACGACGGAAGGGAGTTCAAGGGCAAGGTGACGCACGCCAACGACGCCCAGCTTGACCTTGCCATCATCAAGATCGACACTAATGACCTGACCCCTCTGCCCCTGGCCGATAGCCAAGATGTCAGGCCCGGCCAGTTCGCGATTGCAGTCGGGTCGCCGTTCGGACTGAACGATTCAGTGACGATCGGCCACATCAGCGGCTTGGACAGGGGGGGCGGCGTGGTCGACCCTCGTTTTGGCCGCCGTGGCTACGTCGATATGTTGCAGACTGACGCGGCCATCAACCCGGGCAACAGCGGTGGGCCGCTGTTGAACATCGACGGCCAAGTCGTCGGTGTCAACACGACGATCTTCACACAACCTAGCTCGTCTATGTTTGGCCAACCGTCCGGCAGCATCGGTATCGGCTTCGCGATCCAGAGCAACGTCGTCAAGGTGGTGGCGGACGAACTGATTGCAAAAGGCAAGTTCACACGAGGTTTTCTGGGCGCCCTGCCGTCGGACATCAAGCCCTTCAAACTCAAGGAACTGGGATTGGGCGGCGGCGCGGTGCTCGAACAGGTGACTCCTGACAGCCCTGCGGAGAAATCTGGCCTGAAGCCGGAAGACATCATCGTCGAGATGGACGGGCACCAGGTCAACAACAACACCGACGTGCGCACCTTGCTCTACGGGAAGGCGCCCGGCGATTCGGTGAACATCAAGTATCGCCGTGGCAACGATGTCAAGTCTGTCAATGTCAAGCTCGCAAGCGTTCCTGCCGAGAGCCAGCCACAGGACAGGCAGACGCCGCGGGATCCTCGAGGCAACTTCACGATCCCGAACCCCTTCGGGGATAGCGGCCCGGACTACTTCCCGAACTCGCCAGACAACGATGGCCCGTCGGTCCGGAGAGGCCAGCCGCGCCTTGGTGTGAGCGTGCAGAACCTGGATCCGACCGTACGGAAGCAGTTCTCCATCCCTGCGAACGCGAGCGGCGTCGTGGTCGTCACGGTTGAGCCGGGGTCGTTTGCCGAGAGGGTCGGCCTGAAAGCCGGTGACCTCATCCAAAGCATCAATGGGCAGACGATGAACTCTATCGACCAGGTCAAGGACGCCATGTCCGGCGAAAAGTGGGGTAGCAAGATCTCCATCGTCTACTCCAGGTATTCGAATGGATCAGTCCAGACCAACCGGCTGGACGTTCCTCTAGGCTAATCTCGGAGCAAGTGCTATGAGAGCCCTGGCCCAAACGGCCAGGGCTCTTCATTTCATGGCCAGACTGCCGCATTCGGGGCAGACCCCGAGGACTTCGACACGGATGGCCTGGATCGCGAAGCCCACCCGTTGAGCCTGGTCACGAACCATGTCGGCGCCCACCTGCGACACCTCTGCTTCCTCCACCCGGCCGCAACGGGTGCAAATCAAGTGTTCATATCCGCCCTCATGTCGTTGCTCGAGGCGACACGCAGAGTAGGCGTCGACCGATCCGATGTGATGGACAAGCCCGAGCCGTTGCAACGTGCTCAGTATCCGATACACGCTGACGACATCGAGCCTGCCGCCGTTTGAGGCCACTTGCAAATGGATTCCAGTGGGCGTAAGGGGTCTTTCGGCTGTGGCCAAGACATGGACGACAGATCGTCGTGGTGTGGTGATCCGATGACCGGCTTCCCGCAGTTTTGAGAGGGCAAAGACCTCGTAATTAGAAATATCGGCCATGCCTCAAGCGCGAGGTTACCGGACCAACTCTCGGGATTTTTTGCCGTAGCCCTTGCAGAAGTTGAAAACCCTGGTTCAAACTACGGACGAGCCCAGCAAGCTTGCCTGGCTCGTTCGAAGCGGAGAAGCCCTCCTCAACAGAGAAGGACAGATCCACGTGAGGATGGAGGAATCGATGCAGTTTTACAACTTGAAGACCCGCTCCCATGTCGACGTTCCGGATGCCAATGTCAAGAAGAAGAAGATGGTGCGCAAGACGAAGAACGGCGAGCAGACGCGCTATGCTCTACTAGCCGAGTACCAAGGCAGCACCCTGTATAGGTTTGTCAACGAGGCCACATACAAGGCCACCAACGCTAAGGAAGTCTGAACCCCGGGCGCGTCGCGCCAGGAACAATCCGGCCCCAGATGAAATGCTGTCTGGGGCCTAAGCTTGTTCTAATGGCGTGAACATTAGGATGGCCCCCACGTCCCTTGGCATATGCAGCCTCTCACCGAACAGGAGAAAGTCGCCCACCTTCTCAGACGTTTTGGACTAGGCGCGAGCGAGGCGGAGGTCGATTATTACGGCAAAGACGGCCTCAAAGGCGCCATCGACCGCCTATTGGACTACAGTTCGGTGCAAGAAGGCTTTGACACGTCGGTCGAGCCCTTCCGCACGGACAAGAAGATCCTCAACATGCGGACGGCCCAGGCCTGGTTCTATGCTCGGCTCCTCGCCACCAAACGGCCTCTAGAGCAACAGCTGACTGTCTTTTGGCACAACCATTTCGCGACAAGCGCCCAAAAGGTCGACAGCGCGGAGGCGATGGTCGATTATGTGGACACGCTGCGCAAGTATTGTCTCGGCCGGTTCGAAGATCTGCTCCTGAACATCAGCAAGGATCCGGCCATGCTCTTTTGGCTCGATAACTGCCTGAACGTCAGCGGAAAGCCGAACGAGAACTTTGCCCGCGAGGTCATGGAGCTCTTCACACTGGGCGTCGGAAACTATTCCGAGAACGACGTCAAGGAAGGTGCCCGAGCCTTCACCGGCTGGACCTTCGGTGTGCAGCGGGGTCAGCGTGTGGTGCCGCTGCAAAAGCTTCCGAAGCGACCATGCGAGTTCGTCTTTGTGCCTCAAAAGCATGACGGAGGCGAAAAGGCATTCCTGGGAAGCAAGGGGGATTTCAATGGGGACGACATCGTCGGGATGCTTTGTGGCAAGCAGCAGACGTCCAGATTCATCGCCCACAAGATGTGGGAGTGGTTCGCCTACCAGAACCCAGAGCCTGAGCTGGTCGACCGACTGGCCGCGAAGTTCCGGAGCAACGGACTCGACATCAAGACCCTGGTCCGATCGATCGTGGAGAGCAGCGAGTTCTATTCGGACAAGTGTGTCAGGCGGTTGATCAAGAACCCGGTGGATTTCTCAGTCGCGCCGTCTCGTCAGCTGGGCCTGGGCCAAAACGTCGCGACGATGTTGTCGGCCACGGACTCGACGCTCGGTCGCAGGGTCGGCGTCGCAGGAGCGGTCGCCCGGGCGACCAAGGCGATGGGGATGGAACTCATGTATCCGCCAGATGTCTCCGGCTGGAGAACGGGGCAAGCGTGGATATCCACGGCGACGATGGTGGAGAGGATCAAGCTCGCCGACTCCTTGTTCGGTGGGTTCGTCGTGGGCAACAAGCGTCAGTTCCGTAGCAATGGTTATCCGGCCATAGATTTGTTCTCCGCCGACCCGACACCCTCTGGCGCGGTCAGAAAGCTGGTCTCGATCTTCGACGCGTCGTTCAGCGAAGCAAAGACACGACAGTTGGTCGTCGCCGCTTCAGACGCGGCTGGGAACGGACCCGTGACACGGGCGAACGCAAACATGGTCGCCCAGTCAGTCAGCCGGCTGGTGTTTGGTTCGCCTGAGTTCCAGTTCGCCTAGAGAGGCGTTAGCGGGCGGCGCAGTGGCGTCGGGGCATTGTTGGTGGCGACAAGTCCCTAGAATCCGCCTTTACCGAACCTTAGAGCCAGAACCCGTGGTATCTAAGTAGGGTAGGCGCAATGGACGAGTTGGATCTTGAGCCGCTTGGCGAAGACATGTTCCTGAATACCGAGCGGCGGTGTCCGGTCGTCCTCCTTCAGGACACGTCGGCCTCAATGCGCCCGGTGATCGACCAGGTCAACACGGGGTTGCAGGACATGAAGGCCGAATTGGCCCTCGATCCTCTCGCGAGCCAGAGGGTGGAGATCGCCATCGTCACCTTTGGCCCTGTCGCTCTGGTGCAGGACTTCGTGACTGTGGACCAATGGTTTCCTCCCCGGCTTCAAGCGGGCGGCAACACGCCGCTTGGCGCGGCGACCAGGTTTGCCCTCGAACAGCTCCGACAGCGCAAGGCGGCGTACCGCGAGGCGGGCGTGCCCTACTACCGGCCCTGGATATGGTTGGTCACGGACGGTGCGCCCACGGACGATTGGCGGGACGCGGTCGACGTCGCCCAGGCGGAGGTGAGGCGGGGCGGTCTGGAACTGTTCACGGTCGGTACAGAAAACGCCGACTTTGGCGTGCTGCGGCAGATCAGCTCACCCCGGGCGCCCGTCCGGCTGAGACAAGCCCGCTATCGGGACATGTTCGTCTGGCTCTCGCAATCGTTGCGGCCGGTCTCCAAATCGGAGCCGGGATCCGCGCTCAACCTGCCCGACCCTAGCGGTTGGGGCGAGGTCGAGACGTGAGATGGCCTGGGTCTACGCCGCCGCCAAGCACACCGGAGCCGTCCACAGTGCGCCAGCCGGATGCCAAGACGCCTTTGCCGTCGCCCTAGAGGGCGACGTGCTGGTCGCCGCTGTGGCTGACGGTGCGGGGAGTGCACCACATGGGGCCCTGGGAGCGCAGACTGCATCGTCGGCGTTCGTCTCGATAGTGGTTGCTGCTTTGAAACGTGCGCCTCTCGGGTCGCTGAAGGGAAAGGCCCTGGTCGGCCAGGTCAAGCAGTCTCTCTGTCAAGCTGCCGGTGCCCGTGGCCATCATCCGGCAGACCTGGCGACGACCCTTGTCGGGGCGGTCGCCGGCCCAGGCGCGGCCTTTTTCTTGCAGGTCGGCGACGGTGCGGCCGTGGCACGGCCTCGCGAAGCCGACGTCTTCAACGCAGTCGGTTGGCCGACGGACAGCGAATTTGTCAACACGACGACATTCCTCACCGATGACAAGGCTCAGGCGAGCGCACAGGTCATAAGGGTCTCGAAACCTGTCGGAGACATCTGCCTGACGACCGATGGATTGCAGTATCTTGTGCTCGATTTCAGGGCGCGTGAGCCCCACCAGCCCTTCTTTCGGTCGGTCTGCAAGCGCGTCGGTGCGACGGCCGCCCGTGGTGAGGATGCAGAGGCGGGACGCTGGATCGGCCAGATGCTCGAGTCGACTCCGGTGACGAGCAAGACCGACGACGACACGTGCCTCTTGGTGGCGAGGTGGCGGGAATGACATTGCTGTTTGACGCCGAAGGTCTGCCACTGGAACTCCATGCCCGCGTCGGTGAGGGCGGCGAGGCGACGGTTCGGCACATTGCGGGGCGCGACGGCGTGTTGGCCAAGGTCTATAAGGGCACCGAAGAATTGGACGAGCATGCTCGGAAAGTCGAAGCGTTGGTGGCGATGGCTTCTCCCGAGTTGGAAAGGGTGGCGGCATGGCCACGCGAGTTGGTCGTCGACGGCAACGGACAGGCAGTCGGCTTCTTGATGGAGCACCTCAAGGGCTGGACACCGCTGTTCACCGTCTATCAGACCCGGTCGCGCATCCGACAGGTCCCCCACGGCGACTGGGGCTTCCTCGTACGGGTGACCCGGAACCTAGCTGCTTCGGTCGCGGCGATCCACCGGGCGGGACTTGTCATCGGCGACCTGAATGAATCGAACGTGCTCGTCAGTGGGCAGGCGATGGTCAAGCTGATCGACGTCGATAGCTTCCAGGTGGAAGTCGAAGGGGCTGTGCTCGCTTGCCCGGTGGGCAAGGCGGAATACTTGGCCCCCGAACTACAGGGCCGAGACTTGGACCAGCACCTGCGCGGGGCGAGGCACGACCTTTTCGCCTTGGCGGTCCTCCTGTTTCAGACGTTGATGCTGGGCCGCCACCCGTTTGCAGGTCGCCCGACCGGGGATGCCGAGCCGACCTTGGAGGAGGCGGTCGCCAACCACTGGTATGCCTATTCGGACGTGCGGGACGTCCCGTTGAGGCCACCACCAGGAGTCAGCACGACATTCTTGCCGCCGTACATCGCAGCGCTCTTTGAACGGGCCTTCGGCCTAAAGCCGGAGGCACGCCCATCGGCACGGGCTTGGTCTGGCGCGCTCCGTGACCTGGAAAGTGAACTCGTCGACTGTCCTGAACGGCCCGGGCACCGATACTGGACAGGCTTGGCGTCTTGTCCGTGGTGCCGCTTGGAACGCAGGTCACGGACCCGTCTGTTCTGCAACCCGAACGACATCCAGCCCGCAGGCCCAAAGCTGGTCGACGACGCCTTGGCTGACCTCGAAGAGGCAATCAGTTCGGTTAGGAGCCTGCCAGCCGCCGTGGAGTTGGAGCTCCCTCCCGGGGCCCTGGCGCTCCGGATCGACCCGGCGCCCCTACCGCCGCGAAAGGCTTTGCTCCGGCGGATACAACGATACTTGCTGTGTGGCCTGGCGATCTTGGCGACCTGCCTGCTGCTTTGGCGGACACCGCCCTTTTCTGTGCCCATTTTCATCGGGTTCTTTGTCATTTTCCCCTCTTCCTGCAACTTAGCAAGGATTTCGAAAAAGTACAGGTTGCTTGAGTCTGAATTGCAAGGCGACTATGCAGAACTCTACAATGTCCTTGAGACATGGAGGCGTTCAGGTTGGGCCGATCAAAAGACGCGGATGGAGGCCAAACGCGTCTGGCTCTTGTCCGAAGTTGAAAACAAAGACGGCAAGTACCGCCAGATTCGCCACAAATATCTGTCCCTTCACCATGGAGCAGATCTGCGCAAGTTGCTCTCCAAGTACAGCATCCTCGTCGCCAATGTCAGCGGTCTGAACGAGGGAAGGTTGAACGATATCTACGACAAAGGGATCCGATCCGCCGCCGATATAGACCAGAACAAGTTGGCGCAGATTCCGGCGCTAAGCAACAAGACGATCAGCGAGCTTGTCGAGTGGCGGGACAACTTGTCCGCAAAGTATTGGGAAGCGTCAGCGCTTCCGTTGCCCAAGACCGTGGAAGACAGCATAGACTCGGAATACACCTCCTGGTTGGTCGAAAAGTCCCGCGAGATCATTGAATTGAAGTCTGAACTGGTCAAAACGACCCTTGATTTTGAACATGAGCAGAGGCTCTTGTTATCAAGAGTAGAGGCGTTGTGTCAAAAGATTGCAAATAATGAGCGAAAGAGACTTGATATGACGTGGTTCAGCTGGGGATCTGGCAACAGCGCTAATTGGAAAAAGTGAGCACCAATTTTGGCCTCTGTTCGGGCTTCGGTGCGCTGTGAGAATAGAACTTGTAAAGTCTGGTCTGATCACTTCCTTCAGGGTCTAGCTTGCTGGTCAAGGCGAGCGCAAGCGCTTTGTCTTTGCTGGCCATACATTTGTCCAATAGGGCAGGGAACGAGCCGGGCCCCTTCATCAGGTCGACGGTGATGACGGTCGGTTGGCCCTCGACGACCTGGGTCGCATAGCCTGACCCGAGGACTGCCTCCTTTGCTTCTGGAGCGAACTTCTCCGCGTCGCGGAAATCCCATAGCCGCTCTGTGAAGCCTGGTTCCACCTCGCGCACCTCGACGGGGGCGTCCTTGCTCTCCTGCGCCGTGTATCCGACCTTGTCGAAGTTCGTCAAGACCAAGACCGCGCTCTTCAATTTCCCGTCCTTGTTGACCTTGCCGAGGTCAAATTTCACCAGGCTGTAACTCACGGTCATGCCTGGGTCGGGTTCGCCTAAGGACTCTCCTTGCGACCCCCAGACCCGGAGGTAGGGATCGGTCACTTGGTCGCTGGCATAGGGATACACCCAAACATCGTCGGTTGGCTCCAGGGTGACGGTCGCGAGGTTCGCGGCGAGAACAAGGGCGGTGAGCATAGAGCCATTTTGCCACGAGAAGATCTCCAGGTCCGAAAGGTCTGGGGCAGGCTGTGAGCATCCACAATATCCATTAGTGGAGCACGCGCTCGCCGTCTTAGATTGGGATGCGATCGTCGCTTGCCTTGTAGAGGCGTGCGAGACCGAGCTTGGCAAAGCCGAGGCGGCCCAGGTCGTCCCCAACTTTGACGCGAGTGTGGTCTGGCGTGAACTCGACAAGACAAAGGAGGCCGACACCCTTCGCAACACCGGCTTGCCCAGCCTGAGGGGTGTGCGCGACGTCCGCGCGACCGTCACCATCGCGAGCAAGGGGGCGGTGTGCGACGGACAAAGCCTGTTCCGCGTCGGCACCACGCTGAAGGCGATGCTGTCGGCCAAGAAGGCCGTCGAAGAAGCCGAGGGCGTGAAGACGCTGAAAGGGATCGCCGCTTGTCTTCCCGCCTTGCCGAACACCGTCGCGCTAGTCGAGAAAAGCCTGGATGTCGACGGGTCCGTTTTGGACGAAGCCAGCCCCGAACTTGCCGCCGCCCGGAGGCGTAAGGCGCAGGCGGCCAAAAAGACACTCTCGGCGATCCAAAGCTATGTCTCTGGTAAGACCCGCGACATGCTGAGCGATCCGCTCTACACGACCCGGAACGGCCGGTACGTCATCCCGCTCAAGGCTGAGTACAAGAGCCGGTTGCGGGGCATCGTCCATGACACCAGCGCGAGTGGCCAGACGGTCTTCCTCGAACCCGAAGACGTGGTCCAGGCCGGCAACCAGTTCCGTGAGGCCGAGGTCGCCGAGAAGGCGGAAGAGGAGAAGGTGCTGGCCAGGATCAGCGGTGTGGTCGGGGCGGACGTGGACGCGATCAAGGACGGATGCGTCGCCGCGACCGAACTGGACGTCTTGTTCGCCCGCGCTCGATATGGCGCAGACCTCGGCGGCTGTGTTCCAGCCCGCGGGCCCGACGCCAGCATCCGCCTGACCAAGGCTCGACATCCGCTACTGGATAAGAAGACCGCTGTACCGCTCAGCCTGCACCTGGGCGACGAGAACGACACGATCTTGATCACGGGGCCGAACACCGGGGGCAAGACCGTCGGGATCAAGACAGTCGGCTTGGCCGTCGCGATGGCCCAAGCCGGGATGATGGTCGCGGCGTTCGAATGCAGGATCGGCTGCTTCAGCCAGATCTGGGCGGACATCGGCGACGAACAGTCGCTGCAACAGTCGTTGTCCACGTTCAGCGGACACATCAAGAACATCGCGTCGGCACTGAAGGGCCTTCGACGAGGTGCCTTGGTGCTATTGGACGAGGTCGGGGCGGGGACAGACCCGACCGAAGGCTCGTCCCTGGCCAGAGCCCTCCTCTTGGCTTTCCAACGGGGCGGGGCAAAGACGATGGCGAGCACCCACTACGGTGAGTTGAAGGTGCTCGCTTCGAACCAGTCGGGGTTTGTCAACGCGGCGATGGAGTTCGATCTCAAGTCGCTGCGGCCCACGTATCACCTGATGTTGGGCACCCCTGGTTCGAGCCATGCCCTCAAGATCGCCGAGAGGTACGGCATCCCGGCGGACGTCGTCACTGAGGCGACCGCAGGCATCGGCGACCAGGCCCAGGACGTCGCCCGCATGATCGAGAACCTGGAGGCGGCCCAAAGACAGGCTCAGCGGGCCCAGGGCGAGGCCGACAGGCTCGCCAACCGTCTCCGCCAAGTCGAGAGAGAGGCAGAGGCCAAAATTGCCCGCGCGGACGAAACGAGGGTCAAGGTCCGCGAACAAGCCGCCCAGGAACTTGAGGAGGTGCTCCGGGAGATAAGGCTCGAGACTGCCGACGTGTTTGAGTCCATCAAGCGGGACGGCAGCCAAGCGAACCTTGACCGTGCCCGCCAAAAGCTAAAGGACGTGCAAGAGGTGGGCCAGGGCTTCATCCGCGACATGCGCCCGGCGGCGCCGAAGTCAGCAGGCCCGGCGGTCCAATTGACGATCACCAAGGGCCAGACCGTTCGGGTCGCGGGATTCGAAGGTAAAGGCGTGGTCGTGGACGATCCCAAGGGTAAGAACGTGCTGGTGCAGATGGGGGCGATCAAAATGACGGTGCCTGTCGCCAGCCTCACCCCGGTGGAGACGGTCCCGGCACAGATCAAGAAGCAAGGGACCAGCCACCAACTTAAGAGGGCGCAGACTGTCCAGCGGGAGGTGCATTTGCGCCAGATGAGGGCGGAAGACGCGATCGAGACCTTGGAGAAGTTCATAGACGAAGCGCTTCTCGCTGGGGTGGCGAGCATCCGTGTCGTCCATGGAAAGGGGGAAGGGATACTGAAAAAGATCACCCAGGAGGTCCTACGCCAAACCAAGGGTGTCAAATCCTTCCATGTGGCGGATGCTCAGGAGGGCGGCGACGGCGTGACCGTCGCCCAGCTAGAATAGCGAACGGACTCCGGGCGTCCGGGCGTCTACTGCTTAGCCCGTCGGCGCGGGTGCAGAAAGGAAACGACTTTGAAACGTGATGTCTTGCAGATGTTCGTCATTGGGCTCTTCGCCATCTGTGCCGGCTTTCTCATCGCCTGCGGCGGAGGCGGCGGAGGCGCCGCTGGAGGCGGAACGAACGGCACAAACCCTGGCGCGGCGGTACCTTTGCCCGGCCAGTACCTGGAGTTCATCGGTAACGGGGGGCAGGCGGTCGACCCCCTCAACCTTCGGGTGACCGACCAACTCCAGGTTCAGTTCGTCAACTATGACCTGGCGGGCGTCCGGTCCGTGCTGGTGGCATCGAACTTCACTCTGGTCGGCACGAACTCGACGAAGGTGTCGTTGTCGCCGTCCGGCTTCATGCAGGTCGTGTCGGATCCCAACGCCAACTTCAAAGTGTCGGCGACCGCCACCGTCAGCGGTATCAACAAGACTTTGACGCAGGACTGCCGCGTGGCCGTCGGCACGGCGACGGTGAGTGGGACGGTTGTCTCGTCGGGCCCGGTCAGCGGTCTGGCCTCGTCCCTGGGGATCGTGTACGTCCAGGTCGATCTCTACGATCAGAACTTGAATCGTGTGGGAGGTTCGTTGACATGGAAGGACGGTGCGTTTTCCGCTACCTGTCCGACTTCGGCCAAGTGGCTCACCTTGAAGGCGGACTCGATCTCCGACGCCTTTTTCCGATCCTTGAGCTACAACGGCGGAGACTATTCGGTGTTCGGCACGACCTGCCTCGTCGCGTTGCCCACTCTGCACCCGGGCGACAACCCGGTCACGGGTCAATTGATCGTCACCAGGCTGATCGACGGTCCCCCTCCCCCTCCTACCGGATGCGGGCACTGACGCCTGGTTGAAGCCGCTTCGAGTTCTTGACGGCCAGAGAGTGCGGCCCTCAAACTCCCGAGATCTTTTCCTGCGACGATCAGAACCCGGAGGGCCGAGGGGCAGTAGAATGTCTACGAAAGTGGCCCCCGATCACACAGAGACGGAACTGGCGAAGGCAGGCACGGACGACCGCATCCATGAGATGCTGGCGCTCGCCAGCCGCCTTCGTGCCGCCCGGGGAGGCGACCTGGACGATGAGGCGATCGTCGCGGTCGCCGAAGCTACGGGGGCGCCGCTCGAATATGTCCGCTTGGCCGTCAGAAGTCTGCCGGAGACCGAAGAGAAGACTAACCCTGTCCAACGGCTCCGTAGCAGTTTTCTCGCCTTCGACCCGGACGTCCGGCGGTTCGCGATGGGCGGGTTGCTGGGTGGGGCGATGGGATTGTTGGCGGCCTGGTCGATGGTCACGCGCGATCACACCGGCTTCTTGTCGAGCTTGGTGTTCCTAGGAGCGATCGCCGCGGTCTGGAACGCGGCAGTGAGCCGCCAAGTGCGCACCGCTGGCGTCGCAGGTGCGATCGCCGGTGCGACGTGGGCGCTTGTCGCCACGCTGTTCCTCTATGTGCATACCCTGGTCCGCCCGCTTCTGCTCATGGTCGGTTGGCCGGCTGGGACGCTCATGGGCATCCATCCGACGATGTTCGCGCTCGGGGCAGTCGGCGGGGCCGCCGTCGGAGTCGTCGCACACTTGGCGCTCGGGAAAAACAGATCGGTGTTGGGTTTGCGAGACCCTGGTAGGGAGCGCCATGAGATGCTCCAACAACTTCTGGAAATCACCGAGAAGCTCAAGTCGGACGAGCGCTTCGTCACCTTTCTGAGCGCCGACATCGTGGGGTCCACAAAGCTCAAAGCGGTCGCCGAGCCCTTGTCCGTCGAGTTCACCTTTACGGAGTACCACTTGTTCGTCGAGTCGGTCGTCACCCGGCACGGTGGAAGAATCCATTCGACGGCCGGTGACGGCGTGACGGCGGCCTTTGAGCAACCTCAAAACGGGTTCCTAGCCGCCAAAGCCTTGATGGCCGGACTCTTCGAGTTCAACGCCTTCCGTAACCGAACGGGGCAGACATTCGAGCTTCGGACCGGCCTGCACACCGGTAGCGTCCTAGCTCCCGGCAAAGACGTGACCCAAGTCAACTTCGCCCATGTGATCGACGTCGCCGCGCATATGCAGAAGGCGGCCGAGCCCGGGACGCTTGTCGTGAGCGAAGAAACTGCGAGATACCTTCCGGGTGGATGTGACAGTGTGGGCGTCGAGTCGGTGTCGGTCGAAGGGCTGAGCGGCTACATCTGGAGGCCAAAGAAGGTGTCGGTGCCTGTCTTCAGCGCCGCGGACGCGCCCAGAAACTGAGCCGGGATCAGGGGCCAGCCGCCGTCGTCATGTCAGGTTGGTAGCCGTCATCCGAGTGGCCGCCGTCGTCCCGGCCGTCCTTGCCTACGCTGTAAACCCGGTAGTCTGAGCCTGCCGCGTAGTACACGAACGATTTGCCTGAGTAGGGATCGACAGCGACCTGGCCCATCGCGTCAATCCCTGTCGGGGCGCCGCCGCGCAGGGATCCCGCCCGACACTTGGCGTCCACGGCCCAGAGCCTGACTGAGGTCAAGAACCTGTCTCGGGCATCGATATAGGTGAGCACGGGCGAGAAGAAATGGCGGGCGAACCTTTTCCAGGGCCGTCCGGATTCTGGCAATTTGAACTCGGCGCGCTCTTTGGGGGGCTTCTTTGCTTGTTCTTTGGCAAATCGGGCGGTGGAGACCGCTTCGCCGGCAAAGCCAGAGAAGTAGGCCGGGCGGTCGCTGTCCCGGAGATCCTGAAGGTACTCGACCGCGTCCCGTCCGTCCTTGTAAAGGATCTTATCCAGCTGGTCTGTCTTCTTGTCCCGGTAGCAGTCCTGGACCTCCTGGACGGCGGCGAGCATCTCTTGCTCCTCGTTGTCGATAACCGTGTCCGGGTCGCCGCACCTAGCCAGGGCGGCGGACACGCCTGCGAATAGCTTGTCGAGCTGGCCCGGAGTCAACTTTTCCTGGTTGGCCCGGACCACCGCGCGCACAAGACCCACTACTGAGACTCCGACCGTCACGTCTTCGACGTCGCCCTGCGTGAGGTCGCAGCCGAACCGAGCCGCGGCGAGGGCACAGTCGAGCGCGTCGTCGGTCGAGCCTGCCTCGAAGAGCTCGCTGGATCTCCATGCCATGCCTTTACCGATCCAAAACCATGCCTCTCGCTCGGGCCTCTGTGACGATGGGTTGGTGGGGCGGAACTCGAACCGGCACAGCTCGCGGCTGGCCCTTTCGACGCTATCCAACGTCGGCCGTAAGGTGTCGACGACCTTCTTCTTGAAGTCAGGGGTCTCATTTCGGCCCCGGTCCTTGGCCGACAAGGCACTGTCAGTCTCACGTGCGGCCAGCAAGTATGTGTCAAATGCGTTTCTTGAGCCGGTTTGAGGAACATATGGCTCCGGCTGTTTGAAATAGGTCTGGTAAGGAGGGGGTTCCTTGGGGCCACAACCTGCAAGGGCTAGGATGGTCAGTGCCGCCAAGTGTGAAATCCGTTTCACAAGGGCATTGTGGCACCTGCCCGATGACGCAGGACGACCATGCCAAACTCATGACGCACCCATGAAAGGCGTCATCCTCGCGGCCGGGAAGGGCACCCGGCTCTATCCCGTCACAAAGGCCGTCCCCAAGCCGTTGCTTCCCATCGCCAACAAGATGACCCTGGCCTATGCGTTCGACCAACTCAAGGAATGCGGGACAAGCGAGGTGGCGGTCGTGGTCGGAGACAACGAGTCCGCCATGAGGGAGGCCCTGGGGGACGGCTCCGAGTTCGGGTTGCACCTAGAATTTGTCCGTCAGCCAGACCCGCGCGGCCTCGCTCATGCGGTGGGATTCGCCAAGGACTTTGTCGCCGGAGACGATTTTGTCTTGTATCTAGGCGACGCGATCTATAGTGACCATCTCGCACCGTTCGTTCGGAAGTTCAAGGATCGTGGCTGTGCCAATTTGAACCTGGTCAAAGCGGTGGAAGATCCCCGGCGGTTCGGTGTCGCCAATGTCGACGGAGACCGGATCGTCAAGCTTGTGGAGAAGCCTTCCCAGCCTGAGTCAAATCTGGCGATGGCGGGGATGTACGTCTTCGGCCCCCAATTGTGGGAAGTCCTGCCCGACCTGCAGCCCAGCGCTCGTGGCGAATACGAGATCACCGACGCGATCCAGATGCTCGTCGATCGGGGTGACGAGGTACTGGCGGGGGTCTATGAGGGGGATTGGTTCGACACGGGCACCTTGCCGAGCTTCCTTGCGACCAGCAGGTTCTTGACTCAGAACGGGCAACTCGTGGCCTTGGACGCCCGGGTGAAGGGGCACATGGGCGAACACGTGGTCGTCGGGGCAGGTTCAATCGTCGAATGCGACGCGATTGAAGACAGTGTGGTGCTTCCCGGATCCAAAGTGAGGGTCACCGGTTCGATCAAGGGATGCCTGCTGGGCGGCGAGGTTTCCGCCGACGGCGACCTGTGCGACGCGATTCGGTTTGGGGACTTGGCCTAGGCGGGAGGCGTACGTTAAAACACGCGTGCCCCGGCCTCGTCGGCCCAGGGCACGCTGTGTGTTTGACCCTCCGGAACTACTTGCCGGCCTCGGCGCCAGCAGCTGGCTTCGAGGCGTCAGTCGTTGACGACGCAGGTGCACTGCAACCTGCAAGGATTCCGGCGACCAGGGCCAGCGCTAGTGTGACAAACAGGATTCTTTTCATAGTGTGTCCTCCTCCAGGAGCTGACCGTGTCGGTATCCGCTCCACATAAGAACATACCCGCAGGAATGCCGGTTCGCTTCACTTTTTTTCCCCTACGTCAAGGGAACAGTCCCTTGAAGGACGGACTGGGGTGGGCGAAGTCCAAAATCTGCCGAACATCTAGAGGGGGACCGCCTGGCCGCTATGTCGGACATCGCCAAACGGATCACTTCAAGCGAAGACGGGCAAAAAAAGGGGCCGCTACCATACGAGCCCAACCCCGTCGTGTTAGAAGCCACCGCAAAGTGGCTGGGTGAAGGCGCGGACGAGGTGAAGGCAAGGTTTGGGGCGCCTCCCGAGGACGGAGCATCCGACCTGTCTGTCGAAGCCGCAGATTGCCAAGTGGCTGAGCCTTCACAGTCCGTGACTCTTGACCAAGCACGGGATCAGGCAGACTTTGGCGAGTGTGAACCTGCTGGTGATCTGGCGGATATCCATCTTGAGGCCAGAGGCATGCCTGTAGCGACGTCTTTGGACGTTGAGGAAGCAGGCTCGGCCGCGGACGAAGGCTACAAAGGTCTTGAGGAGCGATCTGGCACGACGCCAAGCGAAGAACCGGACACGCCCGGAGTTGCCGGGCAGGCTGATGAGCCGAGCGGTACCGACCTCCCCAACTTGGTTCTGGACACCGGCGAGTCCGAGACGATGGTCAGCCATGAGGAAGCACCCGGGCAGGCCGCGCCGTTCGATATCGAATCTTTGGAGGCTGGGGCTGCCACGGTCGTCGACCAGACAGCTGAAAAGCCGCATTTGACCATTGCGTCGTCAGAAGAAATCGACACCCTGACCAGCCAGGCGCGAGAGGAACCTGAGCCTGCCATTGAAGCAGGTATGAGCGACGCCGAAGTGGAAGCGCTTCTGACCCAGGTTCAAGATGCAGAGCCAGTGCTGATGGAACCCTCGGGCGAGCCACCGTCAGACGGACAGGGCGATGATTCCGACGTCATGTCACTTGAGGAGATCCAGGCGCTTGTGTTCGAGTCCGAGAAACTCGGTCTGACCGAGCCGGACAAGAGTGACAAGCCGGAAGACGTGCAGATCCTCGGCAAAGACGATATTCACGAGATGCTCGAACTTGGCGCACGCAAATCTGCGCCAAACACGGGGAAAGAAGAAGAGGGGCCTGCGGTCGACCTGTCGATCCCAATGATCGCGGAAGACGACCAGTTTGGTGCCTTCACGGCTGACACAGAGCCGATATCGGCCGACGCACCTGGGCAGCCATCGGTCTCAGAGATTCCAGATTGGAGCCCGGAAGTTGTCGCGAAGGTTCCCATGGCCTTGGCGATCGGAGCGCTGGCACTCCCCCTTAGGTGGGAGGACGGCAAGTTGGTATGCATGGTCGCCGACCCCCTCGACTTCGAGGCCATCGGACGCTTGTCGAGCGGGCTTCGTTGTATGGTCGATCCTCGGCCCGCGCCGATCGCCAAAGTAGTCGCCGCGCTCCGCGAGGCCTATTCCACGGCGGACGCGACCTCGGCCCGCCTGGCTATGGATTCGGTCTCACGAAGCCGCCCAGCCGTCCTGACTCATCTACACAATCTGTGGAAGAAGATCGCTTAGATGAAGACTATCGTGTTCGCGAGCCAAAAGGGAGGAGTCGGACGCACGACGGTTTCGGGGAACGTGGCGGCGTCCATGGCCGCGTCTGGCACCCAGACGATCTGGGTGACGACTGCGGAAGGGGATTGGGCGGCACCGGATGGGCTCACAGTCCTTGGATCTGGTTCAGACGGTTTGAAGCAAGCCGTCACCGACGCGCAAGCGGCCGGGAAGGACGCCGTGGTGGTGGACTTGTCGACATGCGACAAGGCTGCAGGCTGGTGGTCGGGCGAGGCGGCGATAGTCTTGGTGGCCGATGGCGAAGCGGCTTCACTCTATGCCGCGCTTGAGACCGCCAAACGCTGGCGGGATTCGGGAGTCGATGTCCAGGGCTTTGTGCTCGCACGCGTTCCGGACGATGTGGCGCCAGAACTGGCCCGACGATTCATGAAGACCGTCGCACAGTTCGCGAACGTGCGTTTGACCTACTTCGGTTCCATTCCGGACAGCCCCGATTCGGCGGCATTGGTCAACATCGGACGGTTTTGCAAGGGTAAGGCGGCCCGATGTTATCGGGAAATGGTCAAGCGGCTTGAGACAGGACATCAACCCGTAACAGCAGAACCAGACGGCTTACAAGGGCTTCGGGAACGGCGCGACCTCATGCGGGCCGCGTGATCCATGTTCTACCAGGCTTTTGCCGACAATAATGTGACGGGCACGCGACGAGGCGACGCCTTGTTGGAGATCAAAGTGGATCAAGAGCGACATCTAGACTTTCTCAGAGTGACCGAGGCAGCAGCGCTGGCCTCATCCCGTTGGGTGGGCAAAGGCAGGCGGGACGAAGCCGATCAAGCCGCATGCGAAGCCATGAGGGGCGAGCTCAACGACATGGAGATGTGCGCCACCATCGTGATCGGCGAGGGCGAGCGCGACGAGGCGCCGATGCTCTACATCGGTGAGCGTCTCGGCTCCGGTGACGGCCCGAGCGTGCAGATCGCGGTCGACCCCCTGGAAGGCACCAATCTTTGTGCCAACGGCACACCCAACGCTATCTCCGTCTTGGCCGCCGCAGTGGAGGGCGAGGGGTATCTGATGCACGCGCCCGACTGCTATATGGAAAAGCTTGTCGTCGGCCCCGAATGCGTCGGAGTCGTCGACATCACCTTGCCTCCGCGGGTCAACGTCCGGCTCATGTCCAAGTCTTTGGGTAAGGATGTCGATGAGCTGATCATCGGTGTCCTGGACAGACCGAGGCACGAAGTATTGATCCAAGAACTGCGGGACGCCGGTTGCCGCGTCCACCTCGTGCCCGACGGCGACCTGTCCGTCGCGATCGCCGCCCTCGATCCAGATTCGGGAATCGACGGCTTGATGGGCACGGGCGGGGCCCCGGAGGGTGTGATCACGGCGGCGGCCGTCCTGTGCACAGGCGGAGAGATGCAGGCGCGCCTGATATTTAGGAACGACGAGGAGAAGGCGCGGGCGAAGAAGATGATGGACGGCGAGTGCGACCGGGTGTTGAGCACGTCGGACATGGCAAGGGGGAACGTTTTTTTCTCGGCGACCGGCATCACCCAAGGCGACCTGTTAAAGGGCGTGAGGTTCGGCCGCCGTTATGCGAAGACCGAGTCGATCCTCATGCAGTCCAACGACGGTACGGTGAGGCGCGTCGAGACCAGTTTCCGGCTGAATTCACGCGGCGCCGTCTGAGAACCGAACCCTGGCTCCGCGCGGAGGAAAAGGGTGTCGTTCGACCGCGGGCCGATTCATTGACGACGACCGTCGACAAAACAAGCCTGGATCCAGCTTAGAAGCTGTAGAATCCAAGTGATGGTTTCTGCGTTGATTGTTGGAGCGGTGCTGGCGCAACAGACTCCACCGTTCGCTAGGGTGCAGCCCATGTGGGTCTGCCAAGCTGGGAACCCGCAGCACACGGCCTGGTCGCTTGCTTACACACCCCATTTCGACAGGATCGACTGGACGACCAAGCTCGATCTGACGCCACGGTACTTTGGTGACGCGCTCCTGTCCCACTACGGGTCGATTTGCGTGACCCAACGGAACACAGTCGTCGCTCCCGTAAAGGTGGAGTTAGATTCCGGGTTCAAGGTGCAGGCACATATCGGGGCTACCGGACGCATGCTTTGGACGGAGCCGAGCGACTACGTCATGCCTCCGCACAGTTGGACGCCCATGTTTGGCCCCTGTCTTGTCCGGAGTCCCAAAGGCCCGGCTTTTGTCGACGTGGCCTATCCGCTTGGCGGCGGCAGGGTGGCCTTTCGTGACGCCGACGCTTTCAAAGCCAAAGTCTCGTGGACCTCGTTCTACGGTGCGCAGGCATGGAATGACGACCCTGCGACTTACACGGACAAGGTGCGAATTTGCACACCGCTCACACCGACCCCGGACGGGGCCGTCCTCTTCGGATTCAAGGTTTTGGGCGACACGCCACTCCACCTTCGGTCTGGCATCGCACGAGTGGACTCGAAGGGCCAGGCGAAATATGCCTTTGCCGACGACCTTTCGGGTGATCCCGACGTAGCCAGCGTCAAGATGAACGGCGCTATCGCGGTCACCACGTGGACGAACGAAGGTTATGTCGTTCTGAACACGGGCAACTTCGGAAGAGGGGTGATCGTCCGCTTTGACACGAGGACCTTGGACGTGAAGTCTAGGGCGGCGCTCACCGACCCGAAGTCAGGGAACAACGCGCTCGTCGACGACGACGGCACCGCAGCCCCGGTCATCGGCCAAGACGGCGACATCTACGTCGGCGTCTTAGAAAACCCATTCGGATCGAACCATGCCCGGGGTTGGCTGCTCCACTTCGACCGCACCCTCTCGCAAGTCAAGACACCAGGTGCGTTCGGTTGGGACGACAGTCCGGCGGTCGTGCCCTCCTTCCTTGTCCCCTCCTATCACGGCGGCTCCACATATTTGCTTGTGTGCAAGTACAACAACTACGCTGGGGCGGGCGGCGACGGCGTGAACAAGATCGCCCTGCTGGACCCTAAGAACAGCGAGACTGAAGCGGTCTCGGGAATCACCACCCTGAAAGAGGTCGCTACTCTCACCGGCCCGACCCCCGACCAAGACTTCATCGGCTCGCATCCAAACGCTGTCCGAGAGTGGTGTGTCAACTCTACAGCCGTGGACATCCGCCGGGGAAGCGTGATCCTCAACAACGAGGACGGTTTTCTCTACCGTTGGGATCTCAAGACGTTTGCCATCAGCGAGCAGATGCGCCTGACCGACGGTATCGGCGAGGCTTACACCTGCACCGTCATCGGTGCCGACGGGCACATATATGGGGTGAGCGACGCCACCCTCTTCGCCGTCGGCGGGTCTAAGACGCCTTGACGCCCGTCCTTATCGCCCTGTTCCTGGCCCCTCAGCATCCGTTGGTGTTCGCCGAGTGGCGGAAGCTCGACGCCCAGGGACGGGCCTGTACCTCCTGCCACTCGCCGGACGGAATCGAGGTCGCGCGGTACGCCTTTTCCAGGGACGACATCGAACGCCGCGCCTCCCGACATCTGCCTCCGGCCGACTGCAAGAGGATCGCCCAAGAGTTTGCGACGGCAAGGAGGTCGCTGGAGCCCTTGGCCGACCCCATGGAGGCGCGCCCTATGCAACCTGGCGGCGAGATCCTGCCCGGCACCACACCGGGCGAGCGCGACAGTGCATTCTTGAAGGGCCTTGAACAGAAGGCCCCGAGCCTGGGTGGGCCCCGTCCGACGACGATCGGTCAGGCGCGAAAGCTCCAGCGCGACTTGATGTCCGTTGATCTGGGCAGCCTTCGAATCGGAATCGAGCAGAACCGGCTAAGCGAAGATTCGGCCCACGGGCCCGAACACGCGTCGCTGGCCGCTTGGATCCCAGACCTTCCGGTTCCGCAAGTAGAGCGGTTCTTCGATCTGGAGGACACGTACCTCGGCAAGCCGACGTGGGAGAACCTTTGCAAGCTGGACACAGCGGTGGACAAGGCATGGCGACCTACATCGCCCATCGAACAACTGGCGAAGGCCAAATTCCGGTCACTGCTCGTGTTCCAGCACCGACTCAGGTCGGAGGGCACGACGCCCACTTTGCTACCTGGCAACCCCCTGTGGCAGGTCGCCGATTTCGGGCGGATGTACGCCAACGCTGACCCCAGACTGCTGGGGTTGCCCGCTGACATCCAAGAGTCGAAGTCTGGCGGCCCCACGCTCGACGAGCAGATGCACTCCCTGCGGCGGTCATGGTACTGGCTCGGATGGCTCGCTGACCCCGGTCTGACCCACAGCGGCGGTGACGACCAGACTAGGGGCGGCGACTACTTTGTCCAACAACTGATGGCGGACGGCTATCCTGGACACGCGGCGTTCGTCTTGGCCCGAAAGATGTGGGGCCAAGCGGAGCCAGGCCCGAAGGACAGGCCCTGGGAAATGCGGTTCTCGTTCTTCCTCTTGGGGCGGCCGCTATCGGAAGTCGAGCCAAGCGATCCAGACGAGCGGAAACTCTTTCGCTCCGTGGTCGGAAACGTGCTGTGCACGACCGCCCTGATCTTGGAGGACGAGACGAAGAGGACGGGGCGAGCCTTGTTCAAGGAGTCCACCGTCCAACAGTTGTCTCTGGCCAAGGCGTACTTGCGTCATTGCGGTGAGCCTGCCGACGCCCTGTTAGACCGCGTGGCAAATGTAGTCCGTGCTGCCCGGCGGTGGCCCTGAGTCGGCGTCACGAGGGATAGAATCCGGACATGGGCGCCCTCAAGTCCGCTACTCTTGCACTGGTCACCGTCATGTGCGCAACGGACGCTTTCGCCCAGGAGAACCTCAAACTGCCCATCCACCCCGGTCCATTCAAGCCGACGATGGAATCGCTCAGCGCGTACTCGTGTCCCGACTGGTTCCGGGATGCCAAGTTCGGAATCTGGGCGCATTGGGGCCCGCAGTCGGTGCCGATGGAAGGGGACTGGTACGCACGGAAGATGTACGTCGAGGGTGACGAGGACTACAAACACCATCTTGCCGTCTACGGCCATCCGTCCAAGTCCGGATACAAGGACATCATCCCGTTGTGGAAGGCGGAGAAATGGGATCCCGACCGTTTGATGAGGCTCTATAAGGCGGCGGGCGCCAAGTACTTCGTCAGCATGGGAACGCACCACGACAACTTCTTCTTGTGGGCGTCAAAGATCCACCGGTGGAACGCGGTCCAGATGGGCCCGCACCGGGATGTCGTGGGCGAGTGGCAGAAGGCGGCTCGAAAGTACGGGTTGAAGTTTGGGGTCTCGGAGCACCTGGGGGCGAGTTTCACGTGGTTTCAAACCGCACACGGGTCGGACAAGGACGGGCCCTTGAAGGGAGTCCCCTACGACGGCGCAGATCCCGCCTTTGAGGATCTCTATCACTGGCCGGCCAAGCCTGGGGATACCGGGTGGTATAGCACCGACCCCCGCTGGCACCAGGAATGGTACGACGACATCAAGGAGTTGGTCGACATGTACAAGCCGGATCTGCTCTATACCGACGGCGGCGTGCCGTTCGGCAACGAGGTCGGGCTGAGTATGGTCGCCCACTTCTACAACCAGAACGCGGCCGACCACGGCGGAGTGTGTGAAGCCGTCTACAACTGCAAACAGGTTTCGGGCGGGCGCTGGGTTGAGGATCTGGAGCGGGGGATCATGCCCAAGATCGACCCCGACCCCTGGCAGACGGACACATCCATCGGCGACTGGTTCTACAACAAGCACTGGAAGTTCCGACCCGTCAGTTGGGTGGTCCATATGCTTGTCGACAACGTCAGCAAGAACGGCAACCTGTTGCTCAACGTGGTGCAGCGGCCGGACGGCTCCCTCGACCCGGAAGTGGAACAAATGCTCGTAGATCTCGCCGCTTGGAACAAGGTGTCCGGAGAAGCGATCTATGGCACCCGACCCTGGCAAATATACGGGGAGAGCCGTGTCAAAGCCAGGGGTGGTCACTTTCAGGAGGACTACACCTATTCGTCCGCCGACATCAGGTTCACTACCAAGGGCAATGTGCTCTACGCGACCGCCCTGGGGTGGCCGGACGACGGGAAGTTGCTGGTGCGCTCGCTGGCCAAGCCGTCGGGAAGGGACATCAACCAAATCACGTCGGTTTCGTTGCTGGGCTCCAAGGGGAAGGTCACTTGGAGGCAGACAGCCGAAGGGCTTGTGGCCACATTGCCGCCGGGGAAGGTCTCGGACCTGACCGCGACCCTGAAGATTGAGGGAGACCGTCTGGAGGCTGTCCCGTTCGAGATCCCCGTGCCACCCGTGATGGCGGACGCCAAGGGAGGCTTCACACTTCTTCCGGCGGACGCCGACATCCACGGAAACCACATCCAGATCGAGTCACGTGGCGGACAGCCGAACTTTGGCTATTGGGACTCGGCCGACGAATATGTGTCCTGGAAAGTGCGCGTTCCCGGTCCGGGCACCTACAAGGTGACGGTCGAATACGCGACGACCAGCGCCCGGTGCGAGGTCGCCTGTGGCATCGCCGATGCCGAAGTGACCTTCGAACTGGTCGGGACAGGGGGATGGGAGGAGTTTCGGAAGCAATTCCTAGGGAGTTTCACCCTGACACATGCCGGAGACTATGTCGTTAAGCTCAAACCCAAGGATGCGAAGACGTGGAACCCGATCAATGTCCGGTCTGTGTCCCTTACGAGGGGCTGACCGTTCCGACCCGCGTGGCCGCGTCCGCCGCTGGCGGCAAGGCGTCGAGCCATGCCTGCGTCTCATGTGGCCACCTCATGACAAGGACCTCGCGCCCTTCGGCCGCCCACTGACGCATCCGACGACGTTTTCGGGCGAAGGACTTGAAGTGCCAGGCCAAGATCGAGTCCCTGGAGAGGATCTGGCGAAGCGTCTCCGTGTTCCCGTTGCACACCGGCTTTCTGTCGACGGCGCGGGCGAGCGACCTGCGGAGCAGCCGCCAAAAGGACAGCCATCGCGGGTAGTCGAGGGCGACGATCAACTCGGCGCGTGCCAGGGGGATGTCGAGCCACTTGCCATAGGCAGTGTCCATGACCCACGCGTCGCCAGAAGTGAGTTGCTCGATCCGCCGCGTCTGCTCATCGTCGGGGACCATCACCCAACCCGGTTCCCAAGTCAATTCGTCCACGTCGATGAGGGACAGGCCAGTCTTGGCGGCGACCGCCTTGGCCAGAGTCGTCTTGCCGGATCCTGTCACGCCGTAGACCAAGATGCGCCGGTGCCGCATGGTTGACACCGGCATTTTACAGGCTAGGACTTGAGGTTGTTGGCGCCCTCGCGGGTCATGTGGTGGTTCCAGCCAGCCAAGACAAGGTGTTCGTCCGGATGGCCGTTGCCCGGCTCGACCCGGTCGTTTCCGGCATACAACTGGACGAGCACGGTCTTACGCACCCGGTCCGACCGGTTCGGCATGGAGCCGTGGACGAGGCAGTAGTGGAAGAAGAGCACGTCACCGGGTTCGGCTTCGAGCGGAGTCGCCCCGGCCAGCGGGTGTCTGTCGAGGAACTCGGACTCGGATTGCCCGGAACTGCCGATGACCCGCCCGTATTTGTGGCTGCCTGGGTAGACGCGCAGACATCCCATTTCGTCGGTCGCCGGGCTGACGTGGACGATGCCCGCGATCATGGAGTCCTTCAAGGTTGGAAAGTAGTTCCAGTCTTGGTGCATTGGGAATGGGGCGCCCGTCTCACTCGGCTTCTGAAAGAGCTTCGTGTGGTGGAGTATGACGTCCGGCCCAAGGATGGCTGTCGCGGCCTCGAGGAACCTGGGGTGGAAGAGCGCCTGTGACCAAGCGGCCGAGTACTGTTGGACGTTGTGGGTATGTAGGACGACCATGCCACTGGTGCCCATCCTCTCCATCTCTGGCCCGCCCCAACGGGCGTTGATTTGCTCCTTGCTCGAGATGATCTGGTCGATGATCTTGTCAAAACCTGCTTCCAACGTCTTGACCTCGGCGGGATCATAAACGCCTTTGGCCAAGTAGAAGCCATCTTCCGCAAAGCGCCGGCCGACCTTTGTGTCAGCAGTAGGTACGGTAAAGGTCGGAGTGGGCATGGACATGGTCGTACCGGTCATTGTGCTTCAATCGCAGATTGAACACCATAGCCTTGAGGGACAATGATTTGTTAGAATCGGCCATGGTCGTCCGTGAACTCTTCGGCTCGCACCGACTAGACGTCGAGAAGGGCGGCTACGTCTCCTTTGACGTCCAGCCGACCAACTCCAAGCATAAACACGACTATTACGAGATTTGTATCGTCCTCCACGGCGCCGGATGCTACGAGCACGGCGGGCGCACCCACATACTTGGCCCGGGGACGGTGTTCCTCGCCGAACCCCGTGTTGTCCACGAGATCACGTCGTTCGAGACCCGCGACCTTCGTCTCTTCTTCATCAGCTTCACGATCGCAAGCCTGGGCAGTGACGTCCGGGGTGCGGACGATGTGGCAGTCGACGCTTTCTTGAAGGCACATGTGGTGGCGAGCGACGGGCATGACCTGCTCGGGGCCTATGCCCCGCTCATCGAGGAGTCGGACGGGCGGACCCTCTCCGCATCACGCCAACTCGTCCAATTCGCGTTAGAGGCAATGCGTGCGCTGACCGTGGGCAAGGGCCCGACGGATGAGGAGGAAGCCCCTGCCGAACTGGACCTCGCGCTGGCCTATATCGACCAGCACCTTGACCGACGGGTCTCGGCGGGCGAGGTCGCGTCTCATCTCGGAATCTCGGAGCGGACCCTTCGACGCAGGTTCCAGGAACAAGCAGGGACAAACTTTGTCGACGAAGTGAACCATCGCAGGATGCGAAAGGCCGCTCACCGCCTGCTCATGGGATTCAACGTCGGCGAGGTCGCCGAGTTTGTCGGGTTCAACGACCCAGGACAGTTCACCCGTGCGTTCACCCGTGCATTTGACGTGGCGCCGAAGCGCTTCCAGTCCAACTATCTGCCCGGCTCACTCGCCAAGAAGACGCGGCCGGTCGAACGCGATCTGTGATACAACCACGTTGTGGCCGAATTCGACCCGTGGACGTTCATTCAGTCACGGCTGGACAGATCCGTCTGTGAGTTCGAGTGGAGCCCGGGCGTGGCCGCCGAGTGGAAGGAGGCGCTCCGCGGACGGTTGGCAGTGGCGACGGGGTTTGACCGGCTAGTCGAGGCGCCGTTGGCAGCTCAGACGCTGGGGGAGTCCTCGCAACCCGGTTACTCCCAAAGGCGGGTCACCTTTCAGTCTCAACCTGGCCTGTACGTCGTCGGCGAGTTACTGGTCCCTACCGGTGCAAGCGGCGCCCTGCCCGCCGTCGTCTGCGTGCCGGGTCACGGCCCCGGTGTCGCGCCGATCGTCGATGAGTCGGATCCTGACTACCAATGCGCCTTCGCTGTACAGTGCGTCCGGGCTGGCTTCCTTGTCCTTGCCGTCGAGCAATTAGGGTTCGGCGCGCGCCGGAGCAAGCCTGGTCAAACCAAAGACTGGAGCTGCAGCCGAGACAGCATGGCTGCCCTGGCCTTGGGCGAGACGATGATCGCTTGGCGGTGCTTCGACGCATTGGCCGGGATCCGATATTTGGAGGGCCTACCCAATGTCGACCCTGGCCGAATAGCGATCATGGGGATATCGGGTGGCGGCACGACAGCCTTTTGGACGGCGTGCCTGAGTGAGCGCGTCGCCGCGTGCGTGGTGAGCGGCTACTTCAACACATTCCGAGGTTCTGTCCTGAGCATCGACCACTGTGTCGATAATTACGTGCCAGGGATCGCCGGTGTTGTCGACATGCCGGACATGACGGCTTTGATAGCCCCCCGCCCCCTGTTTGTCGAGAGCGGGAGCGACGACGAGATCTTTCCGATGTCGTCGTTCGAGTCGGCTTGCGCCAGAGCTTTCGAGGTCTATGCCGACGCCAAGGGCCAGTTTGGCGCGCACCTCTTCACCGGCGGTCATCGCTTCGACGGATCCCAGGCAATTCCCTGGTTGGCCCGGCGGTTGGGGCTGAGCGGTTAGAATCTTGTTCGCACGCATGATCACTCGTGATGAATTACAGGAGGCGCGCCTCCGTGCCCGACAGGCGCTAGACGCCTGCGGCGTCGCATTGCGGGGGGACGAGGCGGAGGGCATTGAGGTCGCCGACTTTGGCCTGTCCGACCTCCCTAACACCGGCCTGCAACTCGTGACCTATGTGAACACCACGCGGTGCTGCGCCAAGGAGTTGGTGCTGTTCCCCGGGCAGACATGCCCTGAGCACAGGCACCCGCCGGTGGGCGGCGAGCTTGGCAAGGAGGAGACCTTCCGATGCCGGGCCGGCCTTGTCTATCTGTACGTCCCAGGTGCGCCGACCGCGAACCCTCGTGCGCGGCCGCCTGCCGGGAAGGAATCCACCTACAGTGTGTGGCACGAAGTGATCCTGCGGCCAGGGGATCAGCACACGATCCCTCCCGACACCTTGCATTGGTTTCAAGCTGGAGATGAAGGAGCGGTGGTCTCGGAGTTCTCGACGACGAGCCGAGATGAATTCGACATCTTTACTGACCAAGAGGTTGAAAGAATCACGCGAGTGGAAGGCATTTCATGAAACAGTATCGGTTGAACAGGTTGTTCCATCCCCGTTCGGGCAATTGTCTGGACGTGGCCGTCGACCACGGGTTCTTCAACGAGGGGTCGTTCCTCGCCGGGATCGAGGACATGGAGTCGGCGGTGGCCGTCTTGGTCGGGGCCGCGCCCGACGCGATCCAACTGACGGTGGGCCAGGCAGACCTCTTGCAACGGGTTCCCGGACGCGCCAAGCCTGCCCTCGTCCTGCGCACAGACGTCGCGAACGTGTACGGCAAAGCCCTGCCGCGGACGTTGTCTTCGCAGATGATCGAGGATCCGGTCGGTCAAGCCTTGCGGTTGGACGCGGTCTGTGTGGTGGTCAACCTCTTCCAGATTCCTGGCGAACCAGAAGTCTCTTCCCAGTGCATCGAGAACATCCTCTTGATCAAGCCTGAGTGCGACCGGTGGGGAATGCCGCTGATGGTCGAACCCCTGGTGTTCCGACCCAACGAACAAGCCGGAGGCTACATGGTGGACGGCGACCCGGCAAAGATCGTTCCCTTAGTCAGGCAAGCGGTCGAACTTGGAGCAGACATCATCAAGGCCGACCCTACGGACGACCCGGCCGACTATAACCAAGTGGTCAAGGTTGCAAGAGTGCCCGTTCTTGTCCGTGGTGGCGGCCGCGCCAGCGACGAGGTCATCCTCTCGCGCACTGAATCCCTGATGAAACAAGGCATCCGAGGAATCGTCTACGGACGGAACATCATCCAACACCGCGACCCGGCAGGGATGACCCGTGCCCTGATGGCGGTCGTCCACGATGGCGTGTCGGCGGTGCAGGCGGGATCCCTGTTGGAAGGAGCATGAAGGACGTCGCCCGGGTCGGGGTCATTGGCGGAGGGCTGATGGGGAAAGAGGCGGCGAGCGCGTTCGCCAGATGGTTTGCTCTGACCGATGTCCCCGTTAGACCAGAGCTTGTCGCTGTGGCCGATATCAACGAAGCCACACTGGAGTGGTTCCACCGCATTCCCTCTGTCCGGCACTTCCATTCTCACTACCGTGACCTGCTGGAACTGGACAGTGTCGACGTGGTCTACGCGGCGGTGCCCCACAACCTCCACCTGCCGGTCTATGTGGATGCCCTTGCTTCTGGCAAAGATCTGCTCGCCGAAAAGCCCTTCGGCATTGGCCTCGCGGAGGCGCGTCATATTCACCATGTGGTGGAAAGGTCAGGTAGGTTCGTCCGTTGTAGCTCGGAGTTCCCGTTTATGCCTGGCGCTCAGGCGTTCTTTAAGAGTGTCCAGGCGGGAGGACTCGGCAGGATACTGGAGGTCCGCTCCTGCTTCTGGCACTCCAGCGACCTAGATCCGACGAAGCCGGCGAACTGGAAGCGCCAGTCGGCGACTTGTGGCGAGATCGGCGTCATGGCTGACCTCGGAATGCACGTCGCCCACCTGCCGTTGCGGCTTGGGTGGAGGCCAGTGCGTGTCTACTCCCAATTGCAGAAAGGGGTGTCGAGCAGGCCTGACGGACGCGGCGGCACCGCGAGATGTGACACCTGGGACAATGCGATGCTGCATTTGGACTTTCTGTTCGAGGGACAGGAAGTACCCATGCGCTGGGAGATGAAACGACTTGCGCCTGGGGAGACGAACACGTGGTCGATCGAGGTTCTCGGCACCGATGGCGGTGCGAGATACAGCACCAAGGAACCCAAGACGTTCTGGCGTTTCGTGGGTGGTAGGGGGCAGGGTTGGGAACGGGTCGATCTCGGGTTCCAGTCTGTCTTCCCGACCATAACGGGTGGGATATTCGAACCGGGATTTCCAGACTGTCTCCAGCAAATGTGGGCTTCCTTTTTGAGCGAGAGAGCCGGGCACCTGGGCGATCGGTTCGCCTGCGCGACCCCCGACGAGGCGTTGGCCAGCCACGAGGTTTTCGATGCCGCCCTGCGCTCGCATCGGTCGCGGTCGGCGGTGGAGGTGTAGATGCGGAACGGCGTCCTGGCGGCGGGAAACTGGATCGTCGACACCGTTAAGATGGTGGACGTCTATCCCGCTCAGGACTGCCTTGCGAACATCCTTGCTGAGAACAAGTCCAACGGAGGCGGCCCATATAACCTTTTGGTGGACATGGCCCGGCTGGGTGTCAGCTTTCCGCTGGCAGGGGCTGGACTCGTAGGCCAAGACGCAGCAGGGGCGTCCGTTCTTGAAGAGTGCGACCGGATGGGAATTGACCGCTCTGGGATCCGGCGGACTGCCGACGCGCCGACCAGCTACACCGATGTCATGAGCGTCGTCGACACCGGACGTCGGACGTTCTTCCATCGTCGTGGTGCAAACGCACTCCTTGACGAAGACCATATCGAATTGACCTCATCTCGCGCCCGAATCTTCTATCTGGGATATCTTCTCTTGCTTGACAAACTCGACCGCCGGGTCGACGAAGGAACCGGGGCGTCGGTTCTCCTGCAACGGGCTCGGGAGGCTGGGATGACCACGGCGGTGGACGTGGTGAGTGAGGACAGCGGGCGCTTCCGGGAGGTCGTTCTGCCCGCCTTGCGCCACACCGACATCCTATTCATGAACGAGATTGAGGCGGCCCGTACGACCGGTGTCGAGGTGCTCGACGCCCTCTCGTGCGCCCAGGCGGCTGACATCCTCTTCAACCAAGGGGTGGGCAAGGCTGTGTTCATCCACATGGAGTCGGGGGCCTTTGGACGGGTCGGCGAAAGGACTGCCTGGCAGGGGAGCGTCAGGCTGCCTCCCGATCGGATCAAGGGCGCGGTCGGGGCAGGTGACGCCTTTGCGGCGGGTGCCCTCACGGCTTGGCACGAGGGTGCCGAACTGGAGGAGTGTCTCCGTTGTGGTGTCTGCGTAGCAGCGGCGTGCCTGACGGCCGAGACGTCATCGGGCGGCGTCCGATCGATGGGCGAGTGCCTCGGGCTTGGCGACGAATTCGGGTTCAGGTAGCCAAGGCGACCATACCATGGGTCGCCTGGTGTCGGTTCTCCAAGGCCACGTTCCCGCTCGTGTTGGGATCCTTACTATCGACATTGGAAAAATTTCACACAAGTCCAAAACGGTTGCTATAATAAACTTCCATGTTTGAACGCAATGCACCTCGTCGGAACCGGTCGGGATTCACCCTTATCGAACTCCTTGTCGTCATCGCGATCATCGCCATCTTGGCGGCGATCCTCTTCCCGGTCTTCGCCCAGGCAAAGGAATCTGCAAAGAAGATCGCTTGTCTCAGCAACACGAAGCAGATCGGCATCGCGCTCTACCTCTACTTGAACGACTCAGACGACACCTTGCCGATGGCGAACTATCCGGCGCCCCCCGCCTACATGGGGCCGCCCTGGACGGTATTCCAGTTCCACAACGGCGCGGGTGTTTCCGAGTTGGCATGGGCCGACCTGCTTCTGCCTTACACGAAGAACATCAACATCTTCGGATGCCCCGACGACTCGTTGCAGGCGACGGGAGCCGGTGGAGTCATTCCAGGCGCCAAGCTGTCCTACGCACTCAATTACTACTTCTACAAGCAGCCAGGCGTGTCCCGGTTCGCCATCAGCGGCGGAAACATGAGCGAGATCACGACTCCCGCCTCCAAGATCTTCATCGCCGAGACAGGGGTCGATTCTTCCGGAAAGAGAAGGGAGATCGTCCGGCCAGACCGTGACGCGGGCATGCACAGGCATATGGAAGGCGCGAACTACGTGTTTGCCGACACCCACGCCAAGTACCACCGCGAGCCGACCTGGTGGGCGACGGTGCCCGTCGCCACATGGGGTGACCCTGTCCTTGCACAAGACCAGCCCTGCCCGCAGTGGTTCCCGTGGGTGGACGTCGACCAAGAAAAGTGGTGAGGGCCCAGTGGTCAGGGACCGACAGTTATGTCGGTCCCTGGCATGATCCGGGGACCAGCTAGACCGGAAGAGCCCTTTCGCCCGTTGCTCCCCCAGCCCAGGAAGCCGACCCCCTCGATGGTGGTCGGCTTGTTCACTTCCTGTTTGTCCGAAGTGGGGTGATAGGCGTCCTCGAGCTTTTTCCGCGTCGCCGCGATCTCGTCGTGAAACGCGGAGTCTTTGCACAGTTCGGGGTCGGGCACTTCCACGACCGTCCTTCCGCCCTTCTCACCCTTGACGACCATGTAGAAGTCGCCGTCCTTCTTCAGTTCGATCGTCTCTAGGGTGCCTTTGACCCGCCACATCGACGTCTCGAACGGCGCGACACGCTTGCCCAGCTTTTCGGGGGCCTTTGTCGCCACCAGATCCTCGATGGTGATATCGTGGACATTGCGGTCGATCTTGGCGGCGTCCGGGTCGCTGGCCGTCTTGACGATGCGCCTGGCCGCCCGGTCGGGGTCGGTCTTCGGCTTGTTGAGGACGAGGAAAGCGCCGACAGCGGCGAGGACGGCGGCGACGCCGCCGATGTAGACGATGCGGTTTCGTGACGGGGCCATGGCAATTGAAACAAGGATAGCAGAGCAAGGATTCACGTTGATCGAACTCTTGGTGGTGATCGCGGTGATCGCTATCTTGGCGGGGTTGCTTTTCCCGGTCTTCGCACAGGCCAAAGAAGCGGCAAAGGGTTCGAGTTGCCTTTCAAACGTCCACTCCCGGGGTATCGCACTGAGCCTGTACGTGAGCGATTTTGACGGAGCCTATCCCCAGACTCGAACCACAAGCGCCGACCCGTCTGTGGATGATGCGGGCGGCGAACTGGAAGAACCGGACTTTGGCCCGACCGAGCGCCTCCTTTCACCGTATTCCGGAGATGTTGACAGCCATTCACCCTGTCCGTCGGATCCCGATCCTAGGGGCAAGTCTTGCGACGGCCCCTATCCCGACCATCCTGATCTCGACTCCTACATCACAAACGGTTGGTTCGCCTTCGGGTTGAGGGAGTCAGCGGTCAAGGCCCCTTCGCAGACCATTTACTGGGCGGAGCGGAGGTCAGAGGCTTCAGAGGACTCCCCGCCATACTGCAACTATCTGTACCGCCCGTGGTTCAATTCGTCCAACCCGAAGGCCCTTGAGGACGACATGGCGAACGGGTCGGGCGCCATTGCGACGAAGCGCCACGACGGTAGGCAGAACTTTGGGTTCCTCGACGGGCACTCGGCAAGACTGAGCTTTGTCCAGACGTTCGACCTCGCCTCGGGCGTGAACATGCACCGGCCATAAATTGATTTCGCCCCGGCCGAACGGCCGGGGCGAATCCTTGTCAGTAGTTCTTCAGGTTCTTCTCATTCAATCCCGGTGGGTGCCGCCCGTTGCCGACCGGCCCTCCCGGAGGGGCCGGCTTGTCGGTCACCCCTGGGTTGTCGCTACCGCACCCTACGCTGAAAAACAGCGCGGCCAGCAAGAGCAACCCGATGATCAGTTTGCGTTCCAAAAAGCGCCCCAAATCTGTTTGCCGGTCGTCTCTTCCCAGGCGCAATACTCGGCCGTCCCTGGAGCTTGGTTCCAGTCGATGAAAGCCCCGCGCTTGATAGACTTGGCGCTGCCGTCCGCCTTTCCTGTGGGGATCGAGTCGCCGTTATAGAACTTGCGGGTGTCCCAGATCATGTTGTACCAACTCCACTCGCCAGTCGTGTCCGTCGGGTCGATCCAGTTGGCCTGGTAGGCGCGGAAGTAGTACCAGCCGACTGCAGTGCCGCCCCAGACGTCAGGGGCGAAGGCGATGCGGGTGGAGATGTCCTCCATGCCCGAGAGTTTCCGGCCATAGACGTAGTTGGTGAACGTGCCGTCACAGGCCCCGTTGTCTGTCTGCCAGTAACCGGAATATCCGGAATCGTTGATGGAGATGGTCGTCACCTGGTCCCATCCGTAGCCCTCGTACTGGTTCGGACTTGGCATGGGCCGGGCCGGATCCCAGGTCATGGCTTGTGACTTCATGTAAGGCTGGATGATCTGACCCCAGGTCGGCTCGGCATAGGCCGGGCCGCTGTCGGTCAGGACAGTACCGTCGTCGTAGTCGCCTCCGTAAATCTGCGCCGCCAGCGTGATCTGCTTGACGGTCGAGAGGGTGGCGGTCGCCTTTGCCGCCTTCTTGGCTTGGGCGAAGACAGGGAACAGGATCGCCGCCAAGATGGCGATGATCGCGATGACGACGAGAAGTTCGATGAGTGTGAACGCACGAGACTTGGTCATGGGAGAAACCTTTCAACAAACTAAGCTACGGACTACTGAACCTAGTTGCCTAAGCATTATTCTACAGGAGCCTCGCTAGGTTTTGTTCCACCTATCTACGAAGGGTGCTCATGGATCATGAATTGCTCGCGAGGCAAAGGCTCTTGGCCAGCCTCATTGCAAGCGTCTGGCTGCCTCTAGGACTTTCACGAGCGTGTTCCAGTTCCGGGCGGTCGAGTCACCGACTAGGCGGCCGAACCCCTTGACCCTTGGAAAGGTCGAGACGCCGATACCATCGGGGAATGTCACGTAGATCTCGCGGCCGTCCGCGGCCAAGAGCTCTGGGCCCGTCACAGCTTCCTGAACCGCACGGACTTCGTCGTCTGATACAAGCCTTGCTCCGAAATAAACGAGCAAGTGGTTGGGATGCGCGAGGGCAAAATCTGGAAAGGGGTTTGCGATCACGACATTCCCTAGCTCAACAACACTCCTTGCGTGCACGGCAGACTGATAGCCAAACCGCTGAACAAAGGCGGTCTCAACGGCTGCTTCGATCTCACTAGGGTTTGTCGAAGTGGTCCGCAGCACCGCGCTCCCGGTCTGTAGGATGGTGGTGACATCCGTGAAGCCGAGGTTGGTGAGCATGTCGCGTAGATCGGCCATCGCGAGCCGACGGCCACCCACGTTCAGGCCCCGAAAGAATAGCGCGTATGGGGCCATCGAAGCCTAAGTATGGCTATGGTGCACAGTCCGCCGACCTCGCGGCTCTTCTTGTTCGACCGCCCCACCCACGTGCAGGGCTAGATAATGGACCGGTGTCATCCCTTCATGACGCTTGAATATCCGACGGAAGTAGCCGCTGTCGGCGAATCCGCAGTGGTGTGCGACCTCTTCGAGGGACAACTCGCCGATCGTAAGCAGATGGCGTGCGTGCTGGACCCGTCGGCGGTGGATCGCCTCGACGAGGCTGATACCGTAGACCCGTCGGTACACCCTTCCGAGGTAGTCGGGACAGCATGCCAGTTTGTCGGCGATCGACGAGGTCGTCAGAGGTTGGTGAAACGCGGTGCGGACAATCGCGTTGGCACGTACCGCAAGAGTCGCCGTCGACTCTGACGCGTTGACGGTTGGCAATTTGAGCGCGGCTTCACAGAGGATCGACAACAATGTCGTGTCGGCGGACAGGCTCCCTCCCGGCGAAACGTCTAGGTCATCAAGGAGACGCTGGAACAGTGCGACGAGGTGGTCGGGACGTGCGACCGTGGTCAACGTGGGTAGGGCTACGCGACCGGGCCCCTCGGTGGAGAAGCTGGTCCGTGGTGTGAAATACACCCAGTAGTAGACCAGGCCCATAGGATTCACCTTCCAGCCGATGTGCCGCCGACCCGGGTGTAGCAGCAGGACTTGGTCGGCCTCAACCTTGTACTGCTCACAACGCTCGGCGATATGGAGCGACCCCTGGCGCACAAATATCAGCTGGTATGCGGTGAGGACCCGTTCGGGGTACCGGTTTTCATCCCGTGGCGTGAATATTCCTGCTGACTCGCACTGGACGGGCAGGTCGGCTGTGACCGCGAAGGCTTCTTCAATGGACATGTTGTCGGAATCGTCCCGTCCTTGTGTCCCCTCATCCTTTGCGGGGCCCCGATGGCTTTTATACACTCACGACGGGCGGACAGTTCCCAGCCCGCCCGAATCTTGTCCGGGTCAAGGACAAGACCGCAATGCAATGAGGCTACCAAAATGAAGACAAGATCCACAGGGGTCCACAAATCTTTTCAAGCGTTCACACTGATTGAATTGCTCGTCGTGATCGCGATAATCGCGATCTTGGCGGCGATCCTGTTCCCCGTCTTCGCCCAGGCGAAGGAGGCCGCCAAAAAGACAATGGGGGTGTCTCACCTGAAGCAATTGACACTCGCCAACATGATGTATCTGGCGGACTACGATGACGCTTTTGTGCCGGCATCCAGGACCGACATCGACGGCACCCAGTTCATCTGGATGTTCATGATCTATCCGTACACGAAGAATCTAGACATCTTCCGCAACCCACAGGGCGAACCGAACGGCGGGGCGACCGGTGATCCGTACTACGAGTCCTTCTGGAAATACGTGGGCGGCACATACGGCAGCATCCCACGGGCACGCATGAAGGGCCAGCAGTTTTATAACGTCAGCAGCGCGAACGCTATTGCCCGGGCCCTGCACGCCGAGGGTTCGCTCCACGACGGAGTCATGGGCTGGATCATGGCTAACCCAGACGGCATCGGGTGTTGGGGCTCATGTTCGTGGGTCACCACGCCGAGCTTGACGCAGACGCAGATCAGCAACGTGGCCGACCAGGCGTTGATCTTTGACGCCGGCGAACCGACGGGCGACTACGCCACGGGCCGGCCCCCCGACGAGGAACTTGGCACGTGCGCTTACCGGATGAGCTATAGCCCTGGCGGCGACAGTATTGGCGGCGCGACTCCTCGATGGGGTGGTCCGAAGTCTTGCACAGAGATGCGGGGCAACCCGCCAGGATCCCGCTACACCATGGCGCCAGGTATGGCGGAAAAGATCCTCAAGGGCCAGGCCAACATCGGATTTAGCGACGGCCATGTCAGGTCGATGGGCATGTCGGCCTTGTATCAGACGGAGGATTGCGATCTTGCGCCGACCAATCGTTGCATGATCCATCTCTCTCCGAAGAACTGACAATGAAACTCCCGATCGTCATCGGCTGTTTGGTAATGGTGATTTGCCTCGTTGGTTGTGGCGAGCCGCAAAGTGACCTGACTAAGGAGGACAAGGTGAAAATGGACAAGCTGTTCCGTGAGGGGGTCAAGCCTGGTAACCCGCCAGCAGCCTCAGGGCAGAAGTCGGCCGCCCCGGGTCCAAGAGGATCTTCGGGTCAGCCGATCAACGCGGCGGATCAGTAATAGTTGAATTGTCCTTGGGTTGGCTCCCCTTCTCCGTCAAGGAGGCAGGGGAGCCGATCATGTTTGATGGGACGTCGGTTCAGCCGAAATTGAAGCTATACTGCCTCGGTGCACGAACGAGCCCACGGCGTCATGTTCCATCATTTTTGGGGCGATGGCCGACATCCTGACGGCCAAGGCGCGGTGACTGCTGAGCAGTTCGACGATATGATCCGTTGGCTGGGCCGCGACCGGATCATAGATGCCGCCGAATGGCAGCGTCGCGCGATGGTCGGGAGGTTGGAGGACGGGGACCTCTGCCTTTCGTTCGACGATAGCCTCAGTTGTCAGTTCGACATTGCCAAGCCCGTGCTGGACGCCCATCAGGTCACTGCGTTTTGGTTTGTGAACAGCGATCCCCTCAAAGGCAAGCCCCTGATGTTCGAGGTCTACCGGTTCTTCCGCTCGACGCGCTTTGACTCGTTCAAGGACTACTACAAAGCCTTCTTGCAATCGGCGCTGGACGGGCCGTGGTGCGAGCCGGTGCGTGGTGCCCTAGCGACGTTCAATCCCAAGGACTATCTCAAAGGGTTCGATTTCTACAGCGACGAAGACCGCGCCTACCGCTTCCTGAGAGACCAGGTGCTCGGCCCAGTGCAGTACGAACTGGTGTTGGGGGCGCTCATGGCCTCCCGTAAGTTCAATCCAGCGACCGTCGTGGATCAATTGTGGATGTCTCCAGAACAGGTCAAGGCTCTGGCGGCCGAAGGCCATGTGATCGGACTCCACTCCCGATCCCACCCCATGGTGATGGCCGACTTGTCACCCGAGGAGCAGGCGGAACAATATGCCGAAAACCAAGGGCACTTGTCGAGTCTGATCGGCCGCAGGCCGGACGCCATGTCGCACCCCTGTAACTCGTACAATGCCGCCACGTTGAAGATCCTTGACGGCCTCGGCGTACGGCTCGGGTTTCGGGCGAATATGGAGTCGGGGACGGCGTACGGAAGGCTCGAGTTCCCGCGCAGAGACCATGCAGTCGTGCTCAAGGAGATGTCGGCGTGAAAGTCACAGTCTTCACCAGCAACCAGCCGCGCCATGTCAGTTTGATCCATCGTCTGGCCGCGTTCGCCGACGAGGTGGACGCCGTGGTCGAGGCATCGACGATCTGGCCAGGCAAGGTGGACGACTTTTACAGCAACAGCGCACCGATGCGCGACTACTTCACGCGGGTCACGCAGGCTGAGCAAGAAGTATTCGGCCCAGTCGCCTTCACCCCTCGCAACGTACGGATCCTCGTCTCCAAACTGGGTGACATGAGTAAGGCGCCGCTGGACATGTTGCGTCCGGCATTGGACGCCGACGTCTTCGTGGTCTTTGGGGCGAGTTATATCAAGGGCGAGCTCTGCGAGTACCTCGTCGACCACGGCGCCTTGAACATCCACATGGGTGTCTCACCCTACTTTCGGGGTAGCGGTTGCAATTTTTGGGCGTTGGTGGACGGCCGTCCCGACCTTGTCGGCGCGACCATCCACTTCTTGAGCAAGGGGCTCGACAGCGGCCCGATGCTCTTCCACGCTCTACCGGCAGAGGGCGACGCCGACGGCTTCCAGCTGGGCATGCTCGCGGTGCGGGCGGCGCACGCCGGCCTCGTCGATTTCCTCTCACGATCCGACTGGACGTCGGTCGAGCCGGTCAAGCAAGACAAGTCCGGTGAGATCAGGTACTCGAGGTATTCGGACTTCACCGACGAGGTTGTCGAAGCTTATCTTGGGGCTCAGCCTAAGCCCGAGGCCATCCGTGCCTCGGTCTCCGCGCGCGACATGTCGCTGTTCCTGCGTCCGTTTGTCGGCTGATCAGGCAAAAAAACTTCTAGAACCATATCTTTTGTGGCATTTTCATCTGCTACGCTTGGGTTCTTACGTCGAGGGCGACGGCCTTCGTTCGGAGTGCTCTATGAAGCGTGCTTTTACTCTTATCGAACTTCTTGTCGTGATCGCGATCATCGCGATCCTCGCGGCTATTCTCTTCCCTGTATTCGCACAAGCGAAGGAGGCAGCCAAGAAGACGAGTTGCTTAAGTAATGCTAAGCAAATCGCCCTGTCCATGAACCTCTACGCCGGTGATTACGATGACTACACCGCGACCGTCGTCGAGTATTACAACTACGACATCGCCGGTGGCATTTCCATCGTCGACTTCTCCGAGCAGTTGATGCCCTACATCAAGAGCAAATACCTGTTCGTCTGTCCCGACGACAACTTCAAGGGCTGCGATTCGTTCGACGGCATTCCTGACTCCTTGCCTGGCGGCCAGTGCAAGAGCTATGGCTCCAACTGGGGCCCGATGCAATCGTTCAACAGCGGGACGAGCGAAGGCGGCCTCTATGGCCCGCCGACCAACGGCGGCAACTGGGAGTATCACGACGGCGGCGGCCCGAACGGCGGCTTCTACACCTACACCGTGCCTGGGGTCTCGCTGACCACTGTCACCATGCCCGCGAACATGTTCGCGTTCGGCGAGTCCGCGGACGTGCCGTTCTACACGATGTGCATGGGCTCGATCCTGAGCAGGTACTTCTATAGCGGTACCGAGATCAACAAGAACAGCCAACTACGGCACGGCGGCAAGTTCCAGGTGGGCTATGTCGACGGCCACGCCAAGATGCTCCAGTTCATCGGCGGAACTTGGTCCGGCGGCGCCAACTGGCCCGCGTACAACAGCGGTTCCATCGAACCGGTGGCTCTGCCAGCCGGGCGTGACCACTATGGCGACTGGTGCGCCGATCCGACCGGGACGATCGTCACCGACGTCGGCCCGATGCCGTGCAACGCGGTCGCCGACGTCATCTTGGCTGACACCGTCCTTTGGCCAAACAATTAGGACGCAGTCGCCCATCGACCGAATGCGCCTGGCCGGACGGCCAGGCGCACTTCCTTCCATAACAATGACAACCCCCAAGTTTCTCCTCGTCTCTGTCTCCTTGGTCTGCGTCGCCCTCCTGATTGCCGCGTGCGACAGCCCTTCCATCGACGTGAGCAAAGGCCCGAACGCCAGAAAGGCCCCCTTGACGCATCCAAAGGTGCCGACCGCGCCACCGACGGCCGGGACGAAGGATCCTGGCGCTCAAGACAAAGCAGGCGGCTAGTCGCCGATCAGGTGGATCTGTTCTGGCACGTGGCGTAGCTCCGGCACACGCGCCATCAGCCGGGCGCACGCGTTCCAACGTAGGAGCGCGTCCTCGTTGTTCTCTGGTCGGCAGGCTTCCGCACGCTCGTAACTGACCATAGCCCGCCTGAGCCAGTCGCCTATCAGCGAGAGGTGCTCCTTGTGTTGGAGTCTTGCCCGCGCCCAACGCTCTTGGGCGATGCCGAAGTAGTACGCCTTGTCGTACTCCGTCTCCATTTGGGCGACGATCTGCTCCGCGTCCGCGAACTGGGCGCCGTGGTGCTTTCCGAACTGGTCGGTCGTCGCCAGCAGGAGCGTCCTTAGCGCGACCGCGTTTTTGGGGTCGGCCGTCAGCACGTCCCGACAGATGCTGCTCGCCTGCTCGGGTTCGTTGAGCAGGCGGTACCTCTCAGCCAGTTCCAAGGCTCTGGGGAACGCCGCCTCTGAGATCGGCTTTAGCTTTAGTTCTTCGCTCATGTCCCTTTCTTACCCAACCCTCTGAAAAGTTTGGCCAGCGGGTCGTAGAACGCGTCGACCACGCGCTCCTTGAGGGGGATGATAGCGTTGTCCGTGATGGTGATGTGCTCCGGGCACACCGTCGTGCAGCACTTGGTGATGTTGCAGTAGCCGAGCCCGTCTCGGTTCTTCAGGTCAGAAAGGCGGTCTTCGGTGTCCAACGGGTGCATCTCCAGCGCGGCGGAGTAGACGAACAGCCGTGGGCCGATGAACTCGTCGTGCTTGCCGTGCTCGCGCAGGACATGGCAGACGTCCTGGCACAGGAAGCACTCGATGCACTTGCGGAACTCTTGGGCCCGCTCGACCTCGTCCTGGCTGATGCGCCAAGTCCCGTCCGGGGCGTCCGGCTTGCGCGGTTTGAACGGCTTGACCATCTTCTTCGCCCGGTAGTTGAAGGACACGTCCGTGACGAGGTCGCGCATGTGAGGGAAGGCCTTCATCGGCTCGATGGTCACGCCTTGGTCGAGGGGCAGGTCGCTGCACCTGGTCATGCACATCAGCCTTGGCTTGCCGTTGATCTCGGCTGAACACGAGCCGCACTTGCCCGCCTTACAGTTCCATCGGACGGCCAGGTCGGGTGCCGACTCGGCTTGGATCTGGTGGACGGCGTCGAGCACGACCATCCCCTCGGTGACCTCCGTGTCGAAGTCCACGTATCCGCCTTCGCCCTCTTGGCCCCGCCATATCTTGAACTGCACCTTTGCCATCAGCCCATCTCCTTGATGATCGCGTCCTGCTCCTCCGTCCTCGGAACGACCGGCACCTGCACGACCTCCATACCGCCGTCGCCCTTCTTCCGCAAGACGATGTTGAACTTGGCCGACTCGGGGTCCTTCTGGGGGTGGTCGTCACGGAAGTGCGCCCCCCGGCTCTCCTTCCGCGTGACCGCCGCCCGCACGATGGCCTCCGCCACCGTCAGCAGGTTCTTGAGGTCCATGGCGGTGTGCCAGCCCGGGTTGTAGTCCCGGTTCCCGGAGATCGGCGCGACGACCGCCCGGCGGCGCATCTCTCCCAGGCCGACCAGAGCTTCTTCGAGCTCCCCTTCCGTCCGTACGATGCCCGCCTTCGTGTGCATCATCGCCTGCAGGTCGTGCTGGACGTGGAACGGGTTGTCCCCGTTCTGCTCGCGGCTGAACGGCTCTTCCGCCCACGCCGCCACCTCGTCTGCCTCTCCCGACACGTCTGCATACGCCGTGGGCGCTTCCCGGGAGAACCGGGCCGCGTGCTCCCCGGCCCGCTTGCCAAAGACCAGCAGGTCGCTCAGTGAGTTTCCGCCCAGCCGGTTCGCGCCGTGCAGGCCACAGGCGCACTCGCCCGCCGCGAAGAGCCCGGGCACCGTCGACATCTGCGTCTCCGCGTCCACCCGGACGCCCCCCATGACGTAGTGGCACGTCGGACCGACCTCCATCGGCTCCTTGGTGATGTCCACCCCGGCCAGCTCCTTGAACTGGTGGTACATGCTGGGCAACTTCTTCTTGATGTGCTCCTCGGCGTTGGGGATCTTCTCTTTGATCCAGGCGATGTCCAGGAAGACGCCGCCGTGCGGGCTGCCCCGCCCCTCTTTCACTTCGCGGACGATGCACCGGGCGACGTGGTCGCGGGTCAGAAGCTCGGGCGGGCGGCTGGCGTCCTTGTCGCCGGTCACGTACCGCCAACCTTCCTCGGGATCCTTGGCCGTCTGGTCCTTGTAGAGCGGCGGGATGTCATCGAACATGAACCGCTTGCCCTCGCTGTTGCGCAGGACGCCGCCCTCCCCGCGCACACCCTCGGTGACGAGGATCCCCCGGACGCTGGGCGGCCACACCATGCCCGTCGGGTGGAACTGGACGAACTCCATATCCATCAGGTCGGCCCCCGCCTCATAGGCCAGTGCGTGCCCGTCCGCCGTGTACTCCCAGGAGTTGCTCGTGATCGAGAAAGATTTGCCGACACCGCCGGTCGCCAGGACCACCGCCTTGCTCTGGATGACCACGAACTGCCCGTGCTCGCGGTAGTAGCCGAACGCCCCCGCGATCCGGCCGTCCGACTTGAGCAACCGCAACATCGTGCACTCCATCTGGAAGTCGATGCCCTGGTGGATCGCGTGGTCTTGCAGGGTCCGGATCATCTCCAGGCCGGTGCGGTCGCCCACGTGTGCCAGGCGCGGGTACTTGTGGCCCCCGAAGTTACGTTGCAGGATGCGTCCGTCGGGGGTCCGGTCGAACAGCGCGCCCCATGCCTCCAGCTCCAGCACCCGGGCAGGGGCCTCTTTCGCGTGGATCTCCGCCATGTGGGGGTTGTTCATGTACTGGCCCCCCCGCATGGTGTCGCTGAAGTGGACTCGCCATCCGTCGCGGTCGTCGACGTTGCCGATGCTGGCCGCCACCCCGCCCTCCGCCATGACCGTGTGCGCCTTGCCGAGAAGCGACTTGGAGACGACGCCCACCTTGGCCCCCGCCTGGGCCGCCTCGATGGCCGCCCGGAGCCCGGCCCCGCCCGCGCCGATCACGAGGACGTCGTATTGCAGGTTCTTAAACTCCGCCATCACACCATCCTCAGAAAAACCGGAAGTCGTGCCACACGCCCATGCTCACCAGGCGCACGTACAGGTCGGCGAACATGACCCCGAACAGGCTGAGCCACGCGAACCGCATGTGGCTCTTGTTCAGCCCTGAGATGCACGTGTAGCACTTGAACAGCGTCGGGCTCTTGGAGATGTCGTCCCGCCGCCCTCCGATCAGGTGTCGCATGGAGTGACAGGAGACCGTGTAGTACGTCAGCAGTACGGTGTTCGCCAACAAGACCAGCGACCCCACCCCCACCCCGAACCGCACCGGCACGTTTGGAAAGGGGTCCAGGCCGTGCGGGTTGTAGTTTTGCATCTGGCTCACCGGAAACCAAAAGCCGTTCCACGCGTCGTGCCAGAGGAACAGCAGGAACACCAGCGCCGCGTACAGGAAGTACCGGTGGACGTTTTGCACCAGGAGCGGCCAGCCGTGCTCCCCCGTGTAGGCGTTGCGCGGCTCGCTCACCCCGCACGCAGGCGGGTCGGCCCACATCGCCTTGTAATAAGCCCCGCGGTAGTAGTAGCAGGTGAAGCGGAACAGCGCCGGGAAGGGAAGGATGATGAGCGCCGGGGAGAACGGCAGCCAAGCCGGCCACCACGACGGCTCCGGGCCGAACAGACGGTGGGGTGACGCACCGAACAACTCCGGTGAATAGAAGGGCGACAGGTAGTTGCGGTACCAGTAGTCGCGCCCCTGGAACGCCGCCCACGTGGCGTACACGATGAAGAGGGTCAGGACGACTGCCGTCGCCGCGCCCTGCGCCCACCAAGCGTCGCGCCGAGAAGTCTTGCCGAAACCCTTGTCCAAGATCGACTTAGTCTTGGCCAATCTGGCCTCCGGCGGGAGCACGGCGTCGGGCTTCCTTGTGGGTGGTCATGAACGTCCTGGCCAGCATATCTGAAGGACAGGAAGGAATTCACCCTTGCAGCGAAGGGTTGACCAGATCGATGCCTCCTTGGCGATGCCGTCGTCCAGAAGGCTACAGGTCAGCGTCAAACAGGCGTGTCGCCTAAACCTGTCTGTCTCGCCTCCTTCTGAGCAGAACCAAGAACGTCGGGAGCACCGCAGCAAGCAGCGCAGGCTCTGGTACGGCAACGACGCAGTCGAAGCAGCCTTCCGCGGTTGTCCAGCCAGGGGACATGGCGCCTAGGGTTGTCTTGAAAGCGTCGTACTCGTAGTATCCGCCGTCGAAGTAGTTGATCAAATAGTCGCTCTTAATATCTGTCGAGCCGTTCGCAAGGTCGCCGTTGTGCGTGAAGCCCCACTTGAACGAGCCCAGCAGATCCAGCTCTTTGTCTCCTGCATGCGTACAGGCCAGGTAAGAGACGAAGTCCACGGCCATGAACTGTTGCCCATTTGAGTCGAAGGGCACGTCGACAAGGGCGGCCGCCATTGTTCCGACGTTATTCGGGTTCGGGGCGATGTAGTTCGTGTAAAGGGGCGAAGTCGCCGGCGCGGGACTGTCGATGACCCAGCCTCCGACCGTTCCGTCGAACGTGGTCTCCTTGTACATCTGAACCCACCTGAAGCTTGCCCCTGCGTTCATCTTGAACCCGGAATCCAACGAGATCCCGCCACGCATCATCATCCCGGCCATTTGGTTGTCGCCTGCGTCGGTGTGGACGTAACCGAAGACACCTCCATAGTCGAATGTGACACTACCGATTGGCTCCACGTCGCACCAGACGTTCACCGGCCCCCGACGGCCCTGTGGACCACCTTGGTCGGTCGTGCCGCTGAGGAACTCGATGACGAAGTTGTTCGTCGCTCCATTCTGTATTTGGCCGCCCGACATGAAGCCGTTCCAACCGGCGAACGGCCCCGCCGCGACGACTGAGTTGCTGATGTCGTTCTGTCCCGGGATGAGCTCGTGGCCCGTGTTTCCGGCCCAATACTGGGCCGAGGAAAGCGAGACGGACATCAAAAACAGCGAAAGATAGAAGAATCTCTTCATAAACCACCCCAAACCACGATTGCATTATAAGGGAGGCAGCGGTTCTTCCAGGGTTGGTGACGGGCCACAGAGCAAACCTAGTATTAATACGGAGCCATGCTTGAGCGCCTGGCGGCATGGAACACGCGCCGTCAAGTCATGTGAGGTATCCTTGCCCCTCTCCGGGCGGTTAGCTCAGCGGTAGAGCACTTCGTTCACACCGAAGGGGTCACAGGTTCAAGTCCCGTACCGCCCACCATCTTTTTGAACCTAAAACGGACCGCAATTGGCGGTCCGTTCTGGTTTCAGGGGCTGAGGTCTCTCAATTGGTCTCTCAGTTGAATTCGCTTCTGATTACGCCAACTCTTTGGATCACAGAGTATAAGTAGGGCGTGGGAGGAATCTGGACCAGTCGCAAGGAGGTCATAACTACGCTAGGCGAGATCGTCGGATTTAAGGCGGGGCTCGCGTTGAACCGCATGCAGATTCTGAAGCGCCTCAAGACTCAAGGCGTGCCCTTTGGCGGCAAGGACAACGCCGTTCTCAGGATTCGCTCAGAGGAGTTCGAAGACATGGTGTCAAGACTGCTGTATTCAGTTGGCAATGTTAAGACGCCGATTGCGATGCCAGCAGGCGTGGCCATGTTTCACAAGTACGAGGGCGACCCGGAACTCCTGAAAACGTGCAATGACGTGCAGGCACTCTTTGTCGAGATGTTTGACCAACTGATGAAGCAGGCTGAGATCAGAGGAGATAAGAGGTTAGACCCAAAGCCGTATCTCGCTGCTGCAATTGCTATATATGGGGAAACTGGGCTTAAGATGGCATTCGAGTTCGTCGAGAGCTTCGCCGACGCACACCACAGAAATCCTTGGGTAAGCATTCGCAGATTTAGCTGGAACGATGTCCGCGATCTTGAAGAGCTCTTTGCGAGCGAGAGGCTTTCATCTCAGTACGGCCAGTTCTTCGATCAAAGGTTTGTCGATTATCTGGCGCGGAACTTCGATGAGATTGGAGCGATCAATTGGCGGCAATTTGAAGGGCTAACCTGTGAATTCTTTGACAGGTTGGGATTTCATGTCCAAATTGGGCCCGGTCGGGCAGATGGCGGAGTTGACGCTCGCGTTTGGCCGCACAAGGAGGACGAAACCAAGCCCCCAGCGCTTCTCATTCAGTGCAAGCGCTACAGAGAAGACGTGCAGGATGTATACGTTAAGGCCCTTTACGCCGATATCTTGAACGAGAAGGCTGAGGCAGGTCTGATCGTCACAACAAGTCGACTTTCGCCAGGTGCCCGAACCACATGCGCTGGACGCGCGTATCCAATCATCGAGATTAATCGCGAGCCGCTTAAGGCATGGGTAGAAGCCATGCGAACGCCGTGGACTGGAGTCTCGGAGATTTAGTGAATCTGGCGACCAGCAAAAAAAGTCCGACGCGCATACACGTCAGACTCAATATCCTCGTTCGGCTGTAGCCCAGAACACCCGGTCCAACTCATCGCGCAGCAACTCTTGCGCAGAGGAAATAGGGCGGGTGTAGTTAGCTTCCGTTACACCCGTGGCAGCGTGACCGACATGCTCTTTGAGAGTCGTCACCGAAACCAGAGGCATCAGCTTCTCGATGAGGTTGATATGAGTCAGGCGGCAATCGTGCGGAGACATCCCTTCGGGCAACTTTGCATCCCGGCGAATGGTTCTCCACGTCGCATAGACGAGTTTCTTCATCCGAGGCTGGTTTTCCGTCGCCGCCGACCAAACAACGTCATTTGGAGCCATCTCCGCAATAAATGGAGCCAAGATTGCGGCCAGCGTTCGACACATGACCGCGTTTCGGGTCTTGCCGCCCTTTGGAAGCTCGACGGTTTGCTTCCCGCCGAACTCGATCCGGACGGCACGGTCGATGACGATCAGATTCTCATCCAGCCGAATCTGACCTTGCGTGAGAGCCATTACTTCGCCTAGCCGTAGCCCGGCCAACAAAAACGTCGCGAGCATGGCTCGCTGACTATCCGATAGCGCGGGTTGCGCGAGCACCTTCCGAACTTCTTCCGGCGTCAGAGCTACCGCCTCTCGCGGCTTAGGTCGCGCCAGAGGAAGTCGAAACGGATTTGCGACGTTCACAGAAACGCGCTGATATGGCGTGATCGCCTGGTTGAACGCCCGAACTAGGTCCCCTTTGATTGTCACAATGAGAGACTCGGATGCGCCCTGGTCTCTCAATTGTCTCTCAAATGGCAGAGAAAAAGTGAGACGAGCTGAGACGTCCTTAGATTCAAAACCACCTCAATGAGTCGGGCTAAACTGCGTTCACACCGAAGGGGTCACAGGTTCAAGTCCCGTACCGCCCACCACTCCATCTGACCTTGATTTTCATCGCAGTGGGATTAGTTTTCCGGGGTCTCTTCACCCAACATGTGGCGTGCGGAATAGATCTGTCCCATGTGGTAGGCGACATGGTAAGCGGCGATGCGCAGGCGGTCGGCGACGGTTCGGCATCGAGTCCAGTCGTCGTCGAATTGGTGACTGGCGGGGAGGGCAAGGGCCTGGGCGGATCGAAGGCACCTCTCGTGCTCGCGCACGAGAGAATCTTTCACTTCGGCTAATGTCAGCAGGGCCAGGTCCGTCTCGACCGGAGACTCCAACATGGTGGGCGGCCAGCCGAAGACGGCCCGTCGCATGAGGGAGTCGGCCCACTGCTCGGGCGGGCGACCAAAGAGGTATCGCTCCACGATGGATGCTTCGGAACGGACGAGGTGGGCGCAGTGCTCGCTGATGCTGATGAGGTTCGAAGCGGGACGGCGGTGCAGGTTCTCGGCCTGGATCCCGTCGAAGACGAGATCCACCTCAAAGTACATCCAATTCCACGCTTCTACCAGGGAGCGGACCTCTGGATCCATCGGGGGCCAGTCTACACGTCAGGCCCAGATACCACAGCCGGATTCGAGCGGTCGGCTCGGCGTCAGAGCGCTTCGTTCACACCGAAGGGGCACGTCACGACGTCGAGGGACGGGCGGTCGGTGGCCCTCGCGGTTCCTGCAGTCGTGTCCTTCAGGGCTTGTTCCAGGCAAGGATCTGCTCCGGCAGGCCGGGAAGGGGCGTGGAAATGTCGATCCCGGTGAGGTCCAGGATCTGCGAGCGGAACCACACGTCGAACGGCTCCTCGGAGACGGCGAGCGCGTCATGGACTCGTCGCGGGTCGGGCGAGACGTAGTAGACGATCAGGAAGTCGCCGTTCGGGGTCTCCTGGAGGAACCAGCTCTCCTTGACGACGGTGGTCTGGGCGGCGTCAAGCTCGGCCTTGCGGGGGCCGCTGAGTGCAGCGCAGAACTCCCGGGCGGCGTCGGTCTTGCCCGACAGGAGAGGGACGAAGAAGGCGTTCTCGATCATGGGGCGGACGATACCTTGTCGTGAGCGTGCGCGGAGCCGCGGTAGCCACCCTGTGGCCCGACCTGCCACGATCACAGTATGCACGTGGTCACCAGCGTCGTCGTCTACGCTCCACCGCAACGAGTCTTCGACCTTGCCCGAGACCCTGATGTCCATGTCGAGACAGCTTCGGAATCTGGGGAGCGGATAGTCACGCGCACGGGGTCGGGTCTGCTGGAGCTTGGCGACGAGGTCACCTTTGAGGCACGGCACTTCTGGATCCGGCAACGACTGACCTCCAAGATCGTGGTGTTGGAACTCCCGGTCAGGTTTGTCGACGAGATGCAACGCGGAGCGTTCAAGTCTTTGCGTCACGAACATCGGTTTGATCCGGTCGACGGCGGCACCCGGATGACCGACACACTTGATTTTGAGGCGCCTTTCGGCTTGCTAGGCATGGCGGCGGGAAAGCTCTTCTTGGAAGGCTACATGCGCCGGTTCTTGGAGCGGCGGGGGGAGGCCCTAAAGCGGATCGCCGAAGGGATGTGACATCCTCGGATCAGCGGCCATGGCAGGTTGGAAATGGCGGTTCCGGCGCATTTTTTTTGCCTAAATGATCCGCGTCAGATACAACGGCTTGGCGATCCTAGACAATGTCTACAATGACGACGACCCGGGATGAGGTAAATCACCCGGGCCGCCAGGAAGCACTGATGGCAAGGCGACACGCCGTTTCCGCCAGTTCAGCTCGAAACAGGCACCGAAAGGCGAGGCGAAGGACGTCCGCACGACGGACAGCCCAAATTGTACGGGTGCGAGTACGATTGGGCCTTGCCGACCGGGAGCCTTATCGTTGGCTGAGCTCAGTCACTTTGTCTCCGCCCCCGATCCCAGGCTGGCGAGAAGCTCGTCGAGTTGGTCGAGCGACTCGGGCATCGCGGCTGTCGAGCCGTCGGCCTCGAGCGCTTCCTTCGATGGATACAGATTGCTGACGACCATGAGCGTCCGACCATCGGTCTCAGAGAAACTCACCGTGGTGACGGTCTGGCCGCCGTCCTCCTCGTTGGTCCACACGAGACGTGAGGGCGGATCCACTTCGACGTACGTTCCGAAGAACTCCATCGTCGCCCCCTCGTGGAGAAACGCGAGCTTGTACTGCCCTCCTACGCGGACGTCCAGTTCGCAGGAGACCAGGTTCATGCCATAGGACTTGGGCACCCACCATTGCCTGAACAGGTCGGCCCTGGTCCATGCCTCGAACACAAGGCGAGCGGGGGCATCGACGGTGCGGGTGACGACGAGTTCGACGTCAGATTTTCGCTCCACTTTCGTGGGGTTCATTTGAGTTGTGGTTTTAGTTTCCATTGTTGTTCTCCTTCAGTTTCAGTTCCTCGACGACGTCGTCCAACGCGTCAAAGCGTTCCGCCCACAGCCGGCGATGGGCTTCGATCCATGCCGCCTCTTCCTCCAATCCGCGTCGCCCGAGCTTGCACGTTCGCACCCGCCCGACCTTCACCGTGCGGACGAGCCCGGCCTGCTCCAGGACGCCGACATGCTTCTTCATGCCTGTGAGGGTCATGTGGAACCTCTCGGCCAGGGCAGAAATCGAGGCGTCGGCCCGTCCGAGCTGCTCCAGGACCCCTCGCCGGGTCGCGTCTGACAGCGCACCGAACGAGGTATCGAAGCTTGCTTGGTAATACTGTACCATATGGTTCAGTATATCAATCTCTTCACGATTTCGCAAGGGGTCGGCCCGAGATTTTTTCCTCGGTCAGGCAAGAAGTGGGTTGCGCAAGCTGACCAGGGCCGCCCGAATGCACTCGGCAAAGAGCCTGAGCTGGAAAAGATTAGAGGCGAGAACGGAGCTGTTCGACAATCGCCGTCACACTCGGCACGCCGCCGTCGTAGAGTCGGCAACAGGGCGACAGCCCGGTGGCGGGCTCAGGCAGGCCAAAGATGTCCTTGCCGTCCAGCAGGATGGAAGGGGCTGGATAGCCGCTCCACGGGTCGTTGTCGGTCAGGCTCCAGACGTCGACGTCATCGTAACCCGTGGCCCAACCGGCTTCACGGATCGCCGCTTCAAGCCGGTCCCTCATTGTTGGCGTGTTCGCGCAGCCTACGCTGCCGAGCAGGATCAATCTCTTACCTCTTTGCCTCATTGGGAAGACCTTGGCTGTGACCCTCTTCTAACATTATGCGCGTACTTCGTCCAAATTGTCCCTCTGATCTCTCGGAGTCTAACGCGCAGTATCAATCTAGAGGCCTCTTCCTTTCCGTGGCACCGGTCAAGCGTGGTGCGAACGGCTAACACAGGTGCGATTTGTGCTGCCCCATCTGGCGCACAATAGAGGCATGGCCGACCTGCAGTTCGACTCGCTGTCGATCGCGGACTACGCCGACGACTTGTACCTTCCAGACCGCGAGGCACGGCCGATCGAGGGTCTGGCGGCCTGGTCGGACGCGCAAGACGATCAGTACCGCGAAGTCGGGTTCGTCTCGGTGGGCGGCGTGTTCTCCGAGCGAGAGGTGCAGGATGGCTTAGAGGCCCTGGTCAAGCTCGCCGCCGGGCCATCTCTGGAGGGCATGGAACTCCAATTCGAATCGGCAGCCCGCGGCCTGGTCGAATCGGTGACGCCCGAGGATAGGCTCGACTACGTCCGCAAGTTCATGTGGTTCGTCAAGTACGACGAGCGGCTCATGGCGATGGCCTACAAGCCCGTCCTTTTGCAGGTGGTACGGCGGGTTCTGGGCGCGGAGCCGGAAATGTTCCAAGAGATGGCCCTGATGAAGCCCCCGGGCATCGGACGGGAGAAACCATGGCACCAAGACCACGCCTACTTCGACCTGCCCCAGGGCACCAAAGTCGTCGGAGTGTGGATCGCCATGGACGACGCCGACCTGGAGAACGGGGCAATGGTCTTTCTGGCTGGTGGCCACCACGACGGCCCCCGGCCTCACTTCCAGCGGCGCGACTGGCAGATCTGCGACGCCCACGTGCCGCAGGGCGGCAAGGTGGTCGCGCCCCTGCCGCGCGGGGGAGCCCTCGTCTTTGACGGCTTGGTGCCCCACGGCACCCCGAACAACCTTTCGGGTCGACGCCGCCGAGCCCTCCAGTTCCACTACGTCGCCAAGGGCACCCCTCGCACCACGCGGGAGGAACGTTTGGCGGCCTTCGGCGGCGAGGGAACCGACGTCTCGTGCTGAGGCCCTCGGCTTGACCGGGAGCCTTTGATCGCTACCCTGCAGGGAAGTCTCGGCCACCGCTTGCACCCGGCAGTTGCACCCTTGAAGTCAATCTTGGGCGTATATGACCGGCGTCATATACAACGGCTCGGCGATCCCAGACAATGCCTACAACGACGACGACCCGGGATGAGGTGAATCGCCCGGGCCGCGCCTAGGAAGCACTGATGGCAACGCGACACGCCGTTCCCGGCAGGTTCAACTCGAAACAGGCACCGAAAGGCGAGGCGAAGGTTGTCCGCACGACGGACAGCCCAAATTGCACGGGCGCGTGCGGATGGCTTGCGACGGTGGTGGACGATGTCATCGTCGATCTAAAGCCGGCCGCCGACTACCCCTGTGTCGAATACAACCCGCGGGGTTGCCTCCGGGGCATGTCGATGACCCATATGATCTACGGCCCCGACCGGATCAAGACGCCGCTCATCCGCCAGGGTACGCGTGGCGAAGGCAAATGGAAGGAGGCCACCTGGGACGAGGCTCTGGACCACGTAGCGGGCCACATGAAGCGCATCATCGCCGACCATGGAGCTGACCATATGCTTCTTTTCAACCAAGTGGTTGGTACGGGATATGTTCAGAAGGGTGCCCAGGTGCGTATGGCCGCCTTGCTTGGAATGAGTTTCGCGACCGCCTATGATTTCAACGGCGACATCTCCATGGGGTTCACCCACACCATGGGAATCGACTGTGTCGAGTGTGAGACGAAGAGTTGGGGGCACGCGAAGACCGCGATCCTCTGGTCGAGCAACGTCTTCCAGACCCGGATCCCCGACGCCAAGTTCCTGACCCAGCACGCCAAACAACGCAACGGTTGCAAGATCTACTGTATCGACCCGAGGTGCAGCCAGACGGCTAAAGGCGCCGACGTTTGGATACCGATCAACCCAGGAACCGACTGCGCCTTGGCGCTCTCGATGTGCCAGGTGATCATCAACGAAGACCTCGTCGATTGGGAGTTCCTGAAGACGTTCACTGATTGCGGCACCTTGATCCGGCAGGACAACGGCCAGCGGTTACGGGCATCCGACGTCGGAATGGGCGGGGATGACGAGTTCGTGGTGTGGGACGAGGGCAACGACCGGCTCTTCAAGCTTCCGATGGACGGCCTGACCCTTCCGGAGGGGCTGCGCGTCGCGTTCCGGGGCGAGAGGCAAGTCGACATCAACGGTCAAAAGGTCACCGTCACCCCTGTCTTCCAAATCTTGGAAGACGTCGCGACGGGAGACGAGTACCGCCCGGAAAACGTGGAGCCGATCACGGACATCCCTGCCCAGACGATCAAGGATCTGGCGCGAGAGTACGCCACCAACCGGCCGAGCATGATCGTCCTCGGAATGGGCCTGAACCATAGGCTCCACGGTGACCTGACCATCCGCGCCGTGTTGTTTCTATCGGCCTTGGTGGGAGCCCACGGGAAGCCGGGTGAGTCGGTCTCCATCTACTCTGGCCAGCACCACTTCCGACTGGACGTCAGCCCTTGGTGGTTCCCAGAAGGCAGGCGCCCGAAGGCCCTGCCGATGCACTACTTTGTACTGGGCCACGCGACCGAGACGATCAACCCCAAGATCAAGTACCCGAAGGACGGGGTCAAAGCGCTCTTTGTCTCCCACGCCAACCCGCTGGTCACCGAGTTCAGCGGGCCGCTCATGAAGTCGATCGACGAGTTGGACCTTTTCGTCGCCATGGACTTCTCTATGTCACCCACCTGTGACTACGCGGACGTGGTGCTGCCATGTCCCACGTTCTGGGAAAAGACGGAGCTAGTCGGCACCGCCTGCCATCCGTACCTCCAGATCCAGAACGAGGTGATCAAACCGCAATACAACAGTCGCACCGAGTTCTGGATCGCCCGTGAATTGATCAGGCGTGTTGACGCCTCGTTGCTCAAGGAGTTTGACTTCACCGAGTGGGAAGCCATCGACATGATGCTTGAAGGCGGCGGCAAGGAGGTGGAGGGGATCACGGTCGAACGGCTCAAACAAGGCCCCGTCCGTCTGAACGTGCACGACCCGGAGGTGGGGTGCGACGAACAGTTCCACGACATGAAGCTGTTCCCGCCGCGCGCCTATCCGTTCCCAGAGGGTTCCCAGCGCGAGTTCTTGAAGACCGGGCGCATGGAGTTCTACAAGGAGGAGGAAATCTTCCACAAGGTCGGTGAGACGGTGCCCGTTTACAAGCCGTCGTTCTCACACCTGTCTGAGGAGGATCAGAAGTTCCCATTCTGCATCGTCACCCCCCACAGCAAGTGGCGGGTGCACTCGACCCACAGCAACAACCCGCTGCTACTCAACCTGAACCGAAAACCCGTCGTCGAGATCCATCCCCTCGACGCGGCGGTTAGGGGGATCAAGGACGGTGACCAAGTGGAGATCTTCAACAACAACGGCCACTACCGCCTTTGGGCGTTACTGACGGAGGCGATCAAGCCCGGCGTCCTCTGTACCGACCACGCCTGGTGGCACCGCTATCTCGCCGAAGGCGAATACCACAGCGTCCACACCTACCAGAAGATCAAACCCACCCACGAGAACTACTATCTTCCGGCCGTCTATGCGCCCGGTCAACACTGGAAGGACACGCGTGTTGACGTCAAGAGGGTCGACGGTGTCACCGAAGGCGAGCGGGTGGTGCGAGGCAGAAGCGGAGGCAAAAGCTAATGGCCCGCCTATCCATGCTCATCGACCTGACACGGTGCATCGGCTGCGACGCCTGCACCTTGGCGTGCAAGCAAGAGAACGGCACACCGATGGACGTGTTCTTCGCCCGCGTCTTGAACATCGAGGCTGGCAAGTACCCGAACACCAAACGGGTCTACCTGCCGATGCTGTGCTATCACTGTGAGAACGCGCCCTGTCTGAAGGCCTGCCCCAACAAGGCCATTTTCAAGCGGCCAGACGGTGTCGTCCTGATCGACCAAGACCGTTGCCGCGGCACAGGCGCATGCACGTCCGCATGCCCTTACGGCAACATCTTCCTTCAGCCAGAGGACAGCTGGTACTTGAACGAAGACGAGCCCTACGAGCGCGACTTTGTCAAACCACGACTCAGGCAAAACGTGGCGCGCAAGTGCACGTACTGCGTGCAACGGGTGGACCAGGGCCTCGACCCTGCTTGTGTGGTCGCGTGCCCGACCAAAGCGAGGATATTCGGCGACCTGGATGATCCGGACAGTGAGATCTCGACCTACATCGACGAACAGATCGAGACCACGGGCCGGCATCCGTTCAAGCTGTTGCCGGAGGCGGGGACCCAACCCGCAGGCATGTACCTCGGAACGATGGCTGAGCAGGGGTCCTCGACGCTTGGCGGAAGGGCGGCTCCGGAAAGAGCCGAGCCGTTGGCTCCGTCCGCTAGGAAGCCGGAAGCGGAATCAAAGCCAAAGCCCAGTGCCGCTTCTCCGGTCGCCTTCTGGCGTAAACCGAAGAATGTCGTCACCAGCCTCCTGGTTCTGCTTGTCATGATGGGCGGCGGCTGGAAGGCGCAAGCTCAGAACGCCCCGGCGCCACCCCCGACAGAGATCCCCTCTCCGACGACCGATCTGTTCTCGACATCAAACTGCATGGGGTGCCATGGCCAGACCGCCATGGGCGGCCTTGGCCCACCGATCGCCCAGATCAAGTTGACCGAAACGGAGTTCCTAGGGATCGTGCGAACAGGCCGAGGAATGATGCCCGCGACCAGCGAGGCAGACCTGTCTGACGACCAAGTCGCCGAGATTTATAGAGAAGTCGAGGCCAAACCGTGGGATGAATCTCAGATTCCGATCTCCTACAAGGTCGGGCGGATGCTCACCACGCACAACGTGAGCATCTTGTTCATGTTCGTCACGGCCTTTGCACTGTTCTTCGGTGTGAAAGTCTGGCTCTATTGGGTCAAGTTGGCCGCCCCCAAGCAACTGTGGGTGGCTGCCATGAAGATGGGCCTGGGCAAGACCTTGCAGGTGCTCGCCAAGTCATTGGTCATCGACGGTCTGCTCGTCGCCTCCGTTTGGAAGAGGGACAAGTTCCGTTGGTTCATGCACGGCCTGATCCTCTACGGCTTCATCGGTCTGTTGACAGGCGACATCTTGATGCAGATCTTCAACCCGTTGCGCACACAGGTGCCGTTCTTCAGTCCACTAAAGCTTCTCCCCGTCGTCTCGGGCGTGGCGGCGTTCACGGGGATCGTGTACGTGATGTACCGGTACAGGAACGACAAGTACATCGACAACGGCGTGACGCAGGGGAGGGACTTCCTGTTCCTCAACCTCCTGTTCCACACGATCCTCAGCGGGTTCCTGACGGTCACGCTCAAACGGGCAGGAATCACGGGCTGGGTGATGCCCATCTACCTCTACCACCTTTCTGCCGTGCTCACCTTGCTTGCGACGGCGCCGTTCACGCGGTTCATGCACGCCTGGATCGTGCCCACCATGGTCGCTCTGACGAGGCTTCAGGAAGCCGTCGCGGCCAGCGGCGCAGACCTCGGATTCCGACGCGAGCCGTCACCCGGGCGGCATCACAAGTCACAGCGCATCGCCGAAGACTTGATGACCCAACTCGGCCCTCAGTACACCGGTGAAGTGAACCTTCGCTACTACCCGTGAGCAACAGTTGACTTATTGAAGATGAGACCATGAACACCAACGAGACTCAGAACACCGCCAAGAACGGACGGGCGCCGGAGGAACCCCTCAAGACCCGTCGCAAGTTGCTCGCTTGGCTTGTCGCCGGCATCAACTTTGTCGTAGGTGCGGTCGTCATAGGGCCGGTCATGGGGTTTGTCGCATCCCCACTCGGCCGAAAATCTAAGGCCCGATGGGTGCCCTTGCTGGATGACTCCGAACTGGCCGAGGGCCAGACCAAGGAAGTCTCGTTCGTGTTGAACGTGAAAGACGGGTACGCCAAGGTCGATAGGAAATACACGGTCTATTTGCACCGTTTCCCAGACCGGGTCGTCGCATTCGATCCAACCTGCACGCACCTTGGATGCCGTGTCAAGTGGATCGAAGGAAAGGAGCGCTACTACTGCCCTTGCCACGGCGGAGTGTTCTCTGAGGACGGCAACGTCATCTCGGGCCCACCGCCCAAGGGGTTGGACGAGCACCCCATCAAGGTAGAGAAAGGCAAGATTTGGGTTCAAAGAATGGTGTAGAGATGCGAGAAATCTTGACTCCCGAGCGGCCCGACGTCGGGCACGGATCGCAACAAGAGCCGGAAGACAAGCTCCGGGTAGAGCGCCCTAGCCTCAAGGACTGGACGGACTTGCGCCTGGGCTGGTGGGGATTCGTCCGCAAGAACCTGGACGAGCCGATGCCGCCGGGTGTCGGCTGGTGGCAGACCCTGGGCAACTTGCTCATGACCCTGTTGATCTTTCAGTTCGTGACCGGGTTCGCCATGGCCATGTACTACACGCCGAGCTCGCACGACGCCTATGCCAGCGTGAAACACATTACTGAAGAGGTGCCGCTGGGAAGTTTCGTGCGCGGCCTGCACGTGTGGGGGTCGACCGTCATTGTCATCGCGACAGTGCTGCACATCATGCGAGTCTTCTTCTGGGGCTCGTACAAAAAGCCGCGCGAGTTGACATGGCTTGTGGGCGTGGTCATCTTCAACATCATCTTGGGGTTCTCGTTCACCGGCTACCTCCTTCCCTGGGATCAGAAGGCTTACTGGGCGACGACGGTCGGCACGCGTATCGCGGCGACGGTCCCGATCATCGGGCACGACCTGCTGGTTCTGATCCGAGGTGGCGAAGAAGTCGGGGCGATGACGCTGACCCGATTTTTCGCGGCGCACGTCATGCTCCTTCCCGCCGCATTGATGTTGTTCATGGGACTGCACCTCTATCTGGTGCGTAGGCACCACATCGCTGGCCCCGTCATGCCTCAGAAAGGGAAGCCGGTCCCGTTCTTTCCCGTCCAACTCTTCAAGGACGCAGTGGTCGTGCTGGGCGGCATGGGCATCCTCGTCTACCTCGCTTTGGCCGCGCCTCCCGGCCTGGAAGCGATCGCAGACCCGAGCGGGACCGATTTTGCCCCCCGGCCTGAGTGGTACTTCCTAGGGCTCTATGAACTGCTCAAGATCATGCCCTCAGGATGGGAGATCATCGCCACGGTCATCGTGCCCGGATTGGTGAGCGTGGGAATGCTCTTGGTCCCGTGGCTTGATCGTAGCGAATCCCGCCATCCGGCAAGAAGGCAGTGGGTCATCACCGCCGGAATTTTTGTGATCCTGATGATCGGCATCATGACCCTTAAAGGGATATTGGACACGCCTCCTCCCGGACATGGGAAGCCATCGGGGACGGAAGCGCACAGGCCGGCCGCGCCCCCGCCAGGGGCCGCGGCAACCCTCCGTCCAGAAGGTGGCGGCGAGTTGTCACCATCGGCCGGGTCGTAGGCTTTGACTCGATAGGATGAGAAGATGGGAACTCAAGGCTCAAATGGGCTCCGAGGATCCCACCGCCGTCGGTTGAGAGTTAGGCGGCCTTGGAAACCGGATTGCCTGTTCGTCGCTTGTGTATAGCAACCGCAATGTCCCGGATGTCGTGGGCTGGCTGGCTGGCCGAGGCGGTCACGGCAATGACCTGTCGCCTGCGCGTCGCGGCTGCCACGTCCTTGTCCTGGTGGATGCTGCCCAAGTAGGGCAGTCCACGGTCGAGAAATGTTCGGCAGATCTTGTCCAATACGGAGTGCACGGCCAGACCCTCGGCTGGGTTACCGACCATGTTGACGACCAGGCCGAATTCGGTCTCCGGAGCGCGTCGTGTGGCGACCTTGACCGTCGCGTAGGCGTCCGTGACGCTGGTCGGGTCGGGTGTGGTCACCAGCACCGTCAATTGTGCGAGGCCCAAGAAGGTCATGACGCGGTTATCAAGCCCAGCGCCGGTATCGAAGAGGAGGTAGTCGGTGTCGCTTTCCAGGTCTTCGAGTTGGCTGATGAACTTGCCCATGCGTTTGGGCCCGGCTGACATTAGGGCGGGGATGGCCGACCCACCGGTCGCCACTTGGACTCCGCCCGGGCCCTGGCACAAGATCTCGCGAAGGGTCTTCTCTTCGGTCAGGACATGCTGGAGTCCATACTGCGCCTTGATGCCCAGCGCCACGTCGAGGTTGGCCAACTGAAGGTCGGCGTCGAACAGAACCACGCGTCTACCCATTGCGGCCAAGGTCGCCCCCAGGTTCGCCGTGACACACGTCTTTCCAGTGCCGCCCTTACCGCTGGTGACCGCGATCGTCTTCATCTTTCCGGTTCCGATCATCACATCGCCTCCTTGAGCTCTTCGAGCAATTGCTGCCGGTCGACTTGCGCCTTCACGCTTTTCCTTCGTGGAGGTCTGGGGCGCTCACTTTGTTTGAAAAGTTCGAGCTTTGGCGCGCCGGTGACGCGATACGCCTTGGTGATTTGGGTGTATAGGGCGGTCGGCGTCGCCAGACTGACCGATAGCCTCCGTTTCAGCGCTTGACGGAGTTCGTCCACCACGGGCAGGTCGACGGGGTCGGACATGACGCACTCGAACACGCTCTCGTCGATCCGTACAGGAAGGAGGAGGTGGCTCAGGGCGAAGTGGGAGGGGACCAAGGCGAGTGCCTCCTCTTGCGGTTCGAAGGAGGTGAAGTCTGCCACGGGCATGTCGTATTGGTCCGACAAACAGCCGACGACATCCTCTTCCGAGACGAGTCCGCTGCTCACGAGGATCTCACCGAAGCGCCGCCGCGACTCTCGTTGTAGCTCTACGGCTCGCTCCAACTGTACAGGGCTTAGAATGCCCCTCTGCACAAACCAGTCCCCCATCCTTAGATATGCGCTCATGGACGATGCTCCCCTGTCCTCTTGCCGAGGCGGGCTCTACAGAATAATTCTAGGCAGGATGCCGCACATTCCACACGCCTGGAGTGGATGAAGTGTCTAAACTCCGTTTCTCCTCGACCAATGGCTAAACACTTGCGGCTGCCTAAGGCCGTAATGCATTGCGTTTGCACCAACGGATTGGGCAGACTTTAGAAGTGAAACGGTCACCGTTTGCGTCCCTGGTTTGTTGCCTCTCTCTGGCATCCGTAGCGCACCCTCAGGCCTTTCGGACGATCGATTCCCCGGCCGCCGATCCGAACCCGACCGCGTTTTTCTTGAAGTCAGCCGAAGCTCGAGACTGTCCTCCAGGCCTGGCGAAGTCCTGCGACACCGTCATGCGTCGGGCGTGCGCCTTTCTGATGAGTGACGCAGGGATTGCCAACAACGCCATCCGGGATGAAAGCGGTAGACGCGTTCCACCCTACATCTATCATGCGGTGATCGACCCGAACGACCACTTCAGCTACCGGTCCTCCTTCCCGGCGTTTCACCATCCGTACTTGATCGAGGCGTTTCTTAACTACTTCAACTATTGTGGTGATTTGGAGGCCAAACGTCGGGCCGTCGAATTGGCTGATTGGTTGATCTCCCACAGTAGCCCGGCCTCAGCGAAGTGGCCCTATCTGCCTTGGAGCACGTTTACCGAAGGCAAGCCGGGCGGCTTTGAAGACAAGGACTGCCTGCAACCTGACAAAGTCGGTTATGCGGGGTTGGCCTACACCCGAGTGTACGAGGTGACAGGCGGGCGCACCTACCTCGATGCCGCCCGCAGAGCCGCTGACACGCTTGTGGCACGTCAGGCTTGGGATGGCAGTTGGCCTTTCCGTGTCAACCCGATCACGGGCGAGGTGCAGAAGCAGTACACGGCGGCGCTCTTTTTCAACGTGGCGTTTCTGGAAAAGATGTTCCAATTGACCGGCGACCTCGACTACAAGAACGCCCAGGTGCTCGCGTGGATGTGGATGATGCGGAACCCGGTTCGAACGGGCAACTGGTCTGGGCTCTATGAGGACATCCCGTCAGACGTCGAGTCTCAGGTCCACTATTCTCCGCTCCAGACCATTCGGCTGCTACTCCGCTATTCGACTTCGTCGAACAGATCCTCGTACATGAGGCATGCCCGCGACTTGTTCGACTCGACAATGGACGGGCTTGCCTTTGATGACAAGGACATGGGGCTCCTGTTGCATGAACAGACGGCGTACCTGGCCGCAACACCGAGCAGCGCGATGAACTGGTCGATGATGGCGGCAGAGTTCTATCTGACGACCGGGGAGGCCAAGTTCCGGGACACCGCGCTGGATGCGGTCCGAATGGTCACCAAATATGGTCTGAAGCCAGACGGGCGGACGCACAACACCGTCCTGGGAGGAAAGATGTTCGGCGACGACGGGAGCTGGTACAGCCTGGGATCACCCACGGTGCGCTACTTGTACCAAGACATGGGTTGCTTGCCCGAACTGGCGCCTTCCGACCAGACCCACCTGCTCAGGACGACGACCCAGATCCGGGCGATCACCTACACCGACCGGACACTGGTATACGAGACGCTTCCTGAGAGCATCGACCTGATCAAAGTCGCGGCAGGGTTCAGGCCTTCGGTGAAAGTCGACGGAAAGGTCTTGTCTGAATCCAAGACTTTGGGCATGTCGAATTGCGTTCACTTCAACGAAAAGAGCCAGGTCCTCTTGGTCAAGCACGTCGGCACAAATGTCCGCGTGAACTTGATGCGACGTTGATCGAGCAGCAGGCTGCCAGCCGTCGGCGGTGCCGACGAGTAACATCCGCCGGTGACTGACAACCTTGCGGCGCTGTTCGATTACGACCTTTGGGCGAACCGGCTCTGGGCTGAGTATTTGGTCGTGCTGGGCCGCCCCGAGCCCGAGTCCTCCATCTTCCGCCACATTTTTGCCGCTCAGGAGGCTTGGCTAGCCCGGATTGACGGGCAGTCTCCCTCCGAGATGCCGACGCCGGAGGCCGACGAGGCCACCATGCGGCGGTTGCACGGTGGTTGGGTGGAGGTGCTGGCCTCACGCGACCACGCCGAGGTGATCCCGTTCCGTCGGACGACCGGGGAGGAGTACGAAGCGACCATTGGAGACATCGCCCGTCACGTGATCAACCACGGCACCTACCACCGGGGCGAGTTGCGTGGCATGGCCCGGGCCGCTGGCGTCACTGACTTTCCCGAGACGGACCTGATCAAGTTCGTTCTGGCTCGGTCCCAAGGCTAGCCGAAATCTCCTTTGTGAAGGAACCCGATTGCCGGGCATCTCAGTGCGCCACGTGAAACAGCCCTCTCAGATTCCGAAGGGCCTGCGGGAGTTCATCGACCGTCCAAGTGCATTCGAGGCTGACGCAACCCGCATACCCCAGGGACAACAGACGGTCGACGAAGGCACAGACAAAGGGGTCGTCTGGGTCCGGGACGGTGCGAGGGGCGTTGGCGATGTGCACGTGGGCGGGCGCGAAGGGCACCTTGTCCACCATCCTGGCTGGCATATCCGGAAACCGTGCGGAAGACGCCAAGGTGACGTCCTGCCCTTCCACCTCCCACTCCCAAGCCACGTGATAGCTGTCGGCGGTGTAGCTTAGGTCGCGTGACGCCAGGGCATGGGCGAGGGGGCCAAGGTCGTTCCAAACATCGGTCTCGTCTCGCCTCAGGCTCTCTGGGGCGACGACGACGCCCAGTGGATGGGCATACGCCTGGATTTCAGCGACGATGTCGATGAACCGGCTCTCGACATCGTTCCGGTCCATGCCGGTGGGGCACCGTCGGGCGGCCCCACTGCCAATCACCGCGACACTGGCACCGAGCCGGGCAACCCGGTCGATGACCGTCTCAGCGTGGGGTCGCCAGTCGTCGGTGTAGAGGCACATGTCCCCTGGGAAGAACACGTTGGTCGCCGCTACGGGTGGCTTGCTGGCCACAAGTTTCGAAAAGACGCTATCGTCGATCAGGCTGACCGCGGGCAGTTCGACGTAGTCGAACCCGGCGGCCAATACGTCGTCAGCCTGGTCAATCCGGCAGCAGACCCCGAAGAAGGGGCCGTCGACAGCGTCCCGCATGTACCATAGTTTGGCCGGTGATCGACATGGGAAATGCTACAGTCGCCCTTCTGAGCGCCGTCATGGAGACGATAGTACAATTTTTTTCATAAATCCTGTATGATTACAGGAAGAACTGGTTTGGAATCGAGTAAAGTAGGTAAGATTTCAAATTCTTGATCTGGCTAATTGGAAGGAACACATATGAAAACTCGCTCTCTCTTCATGCTCGCGCTCGTTGCTCTGGGGACGACGGCCTTCGCTACTACTTGGGACCTCCAGGGTGACTATGTCGGAGTCGTGAACCCCAACGGGCCATGGGAGTACGGCGCGATAGTCGGCGGTTCGTTCACTGAACTGGCCTGGAACGCACCAACGAATTCCTACGGTGTGGGTTCGTCAGGCAACGTTTTCGTCTATCAGAACACGAGCGGTGGCCGTGCCTATGGCTTGGATCCTAACCAGATAGGTCTTGAAAGCGACTGGGGCAATGCTTCTGCTCAATGGACGGCTCCTTCCGCTGGAACGTACTCATTCGAGGTTGAGGTTGGTGGTGGCACGGACAACTTCGGTGGCGGCTTCGGCAATAATTTTGCTTCCCACGCCGTGCTGACCGTCGACGGAACGGGTCGGGCTTCCGACAGTTTCGTCGACAATGTGATGTCTTGGAGCTTTTCGCAGAGCCTAGCGGCTGGCGCAGTCGTCAATGTCGCGGTGATGAACCCGGGTTTTGCCCTGGGCGGCACCACCAGGACTGACATTCACATCGAGAACGTCCCCGAGCCGGCGTCCCTCCTTGTGCTGGGACTCGGTGCGGTGATCGTTCGTCGCCGCAGACGAACCGCTTGATCTGAACTCAAAAACTTAGGCGCCTTGGATCGATTCATCCGAGGCGCCTAAATTTTTTACTTGGCCGTCAAGCTTTCGCTGACGTCGAGCTTGCCGGGCTCTTTTCGTTCTCATACTTGGACGGGCACTTGACGAGCATCTTGTCGCAGTCGAACTTTCCGTTCTTGAGCGTCCCAATGACGACGACCTGCTTTGCCGAGTCGAGGTTGGATTGGGGCGGCCCGGTGTAGACGACCGCCATCTTGCCGGTCTTGTCCTTGAGCTCGAACCTCACCTCGCGGTTCATCGTCCGCTGTTCCAGAGTCCCTGGGATGATCTCGCCCACCACATGGACGTCGGACCGGTTGCCTTGGGCTTCGGCGATCGTGACGTAGGGGCTGGCGTTGTTCACGAACACCATGCCGAGGCCGAGGACGCCGACCGTGGCCAACGCCACCGAGACTACAATTCCCGTTTTCATCCTAGTTCCTTCTCTATTGTGCCCCAGGTTTCCGCTCGAAAAGACCAACGGCGAGGCTCCCGGAGTCAGTCCTTCTTGCCGAGCCCGACCTTCGACTCCAGGGTCTTCAGGCGGGCGTCGAGTCTATTCGCGTACACGAACAGGGCGCACCACACCAGAATCGGAATCAGAGCCATGAGTATCGTTGAGGGTTGCATCGTTGAATATGACCTTTTCTTCTAAGAGCGAAACGCGGACATGCAGGCGGTAGAGCCAAGTCGTGAAGACGAGGAGAAGGAGAAACAGCCCCGACACGCCCACCCAATACTCAGGGGAGAATCCGCCCGACTGGATGGTGTTCGTGGGGTGAAGAGACTTGTCGGCTACCTGGGCGATCCGGGGCACGACGAAAATGAGCATGAGGACAGGCAGCAGGCTGATCGTCGAATAGGCGGCGGCGGCGCGTGCCCGGATGACCGGTTCGTCGTACGCCATCCTCACGCCAAAGTAGGCGCCCAAAAGGAGCAAGACGATCAGAAAGGATGTCTGGCGCGGATCCCAGTGCCACCAATCACCCCATTGGGCCTTGCTAAAGACGATGCCGGTCGCCATCGTCGCACAACCGGTGGCGAGGGCGACGGCCGAAGCGGCGGCGGCACGGTGTTCCCAGACCATCTGCCGCTTGCGCAGGTAGTTGATTGAAAAGACCGACGCCACGATCACGTAGACGGTGCAAACGAAGGCGCACGGGAGGTGGAAGATGACGATCCTTGCCAGTTCCGGCTCCATGAAGCCTTCGGCCGGTGGCACGTTGAAGTAGTAGACCATCATCGCCGCGACGGCGACGAAAAAGAGCCACCTGGCGACAGAACTGATCCCCGAACCGGCGCTCATGGTTCTCGCCAGACCGCCGCGAACACATGAGGTGCCACCGCGAACACGACCAGAGTATACAGCCAGGTGCCCGCGCACACCTGCCAGCCCGACTGGAGCCCCGACCCCTCGATGGCACTACGGGTGGATGAGACGCCCAGCGTGAGCAGGGGAAGGAGGAGCGGCAGCGCGACTACCCCGCTCAGGTTGGAGCGGTTCGCGCCCCGCGAGATGATCGCCGAGGTCAAGGTCACGGTCCCGCTCAGTGCCAGCACTCCACCGACAAGGCTGAGGACCAGCATCGAAGGCACGGCCACACGCAACGACGTCAGGGTCAAGAACACGACGCTGACGACAGCGCCCACGACGAGCATCTGGACACAGGCGTAAAGCGCTTTCCCCCAAAACACCGAGTGGGGCCGCGACCAGACCCGGAGCAAGTCCCCCGTGCCCTGCTCGTCCTCGGCCACGAAGGTGCGAGTCAGTGTGCCGACTCCCGCGAACAGGAGGGCGGCCCAAAGCATCCCCGACGCGGCCGCCGGTTCTGCCGCCCGACCATAGAAAGCTAGGGCCAGGGTGAACACGGTGCCGATCGAGAGCAGGAGGGACGTGACGGAGGCGCTGGTGTCACGCCGCTCGGCCGTCCACTCCTTGGCCGCGACCGCTTTGACCTCGTCAACCCAGTTCGAGCTCATGGGTGGCGAACCTCCTCTCCGCTGGGTCGTTGGTAGCGATGATGACGGCGGTGGCTGGCGCTAACTTGGAGACGACCGCCTCGAGCGTCGCGAGACCCTGGGCGTCGAGTCCCGCGCCTGGTTCGTCCAGGAGCAAGACGTCGGGCCTAGGTTGTATGGCGAGCGCCAGTTTCAGTCTGGCCCTCATGCCGGTGGAAAGGGTGCGGGCAGGAAACGGAGCTGCGTAGGCGAGTCCGACCTCATCTAACAGCTCCGACGCGCGGCTTTCGCACCCACGGAGGCGGGCGGCGAGTTCCAGGTGTTCTCGAACCGTCAATGTCAGGTAGACGGCCTGGTCCAGCGCGGCGTATCCGAGACCGGTCCGAGGGTCGGCCGGGCGGACAAGAGTCCCCTCGGTGGGCGGCACCAGACCGGCAAGCATCTTCAAGAGGGTGCTCTTGCCGCTACCGTTGCGGCCGACGAGCACCAGGCATTCGCCCCTGGCCACTTGGAACGACAAGCGTCGGAAGAGCCAGCGGTCGCCGAAACGCTTGCCGATGCCCTCGCCTCCGACCATCTGCCGGGGAGTATGACCGTGTTTCAACGGCCGGTGTCGGGTGGGTGTGGCCCGTCAAGATGCCTGCCGATTAAGAGAGGGGCGATCATTCGCCGGAGGGTTGCGTTGCGAAGGATCAGGATTGGAGAACTGCTGGTTGAGCATGGTTTGGTCACGACCGACGACGTGGCGACGGCGCTTGAATCTCAAAAGGCGTCACCTGCCCCTCTTGGCACGGTCTTCGTGCGGCTCGGCATGATTTCCGAGTCCGACTTGCTTGAGATGCTTTCAGAGCTTCTGGATATCCCGGTCTGGGATCTGGAGTCCTGCCCGCCGACCGAGGAGGCGCTGGCTTGTGTGCCGCAGAGCGTTTGGATGCAACACAAGGCTGTGCCCGTGCACGTCCTAGGCGACGAACTTCTTGTCGCCATGTCGAATGTGGACGATGTCGAAGCAAGCGACGCCTTCGCTCAGATATCCAAGAAGGTTGTCAAACCGGCCCTGGTGCGGCAAGCCCAGATCGAAGCCTTTCTTGGAGCGCATAGGCACGAAGAGGCTGTCGAAGACCTGGTGAGCCGGGCTCTGGAGGTCGTCACCTGCAACGTCACCGAACTACCGGATGAGACAGATCTGACGGTGGAGGCCACCGCGCCGGTGGTGTCCCTTGTGAACCAGATCATCACGGAAGCCATCGCTCTCCGGGCGAGCGACGTGCACATCGAACCCCGGCTGGACCGGGTGGATGTCCGTTTCCGGCTGGACGGTTTGATGCAAGACATCAAGTCCTTCCCGAGCAAGCTCCACCGTATGGTGGTGGCAAGGATCAAGATCATGGCCGAATTGGACATCGTCGAGACCCGACTTCCTCAGGACGGCCACTTTACGGCAAGACTAGATGGGCGGCAGGCCGACATCCGGATCAGTGTCTTGCCAAACCTGCACGGCGCCCGCGTCGTCTTGCGCATCATGGACGGTTCGAACGCCGTCCGGAGCTTTGACGACCTTGGTCTTTCCGCGACCAACCTGTCTAATTGGCATGGCCTCCTGGAGAACCCCTATGGGTTGATCCTCGTGACCGGGCCAACGGGGAGCGGCAAGACAACGACGCTCTACACGGCGCTTGGCGCCCTCGCGACGACGGAACGGAACGTCATGACGTGCGAGGACCCGGTCGAATGCGACCTTGAACGGATCAACCAGTCGCAGGTCAACGACAAGATCGGACTGACGTTCGCCCGGCAGCTCCGTGCCATCCTTCGCCAAGACCCGGATGTCATCCTCGTGGGTGAGATCCGCGACTCTGAGACCTTGCAGACCGCTATACGCGCTTCGATGACCGGGCACCTCGTCTTGAGCACGCTCCACTGCAACGACGCGGTCGGTGCGCTTCCTCGTCTGTTCGACATGGGTGCGGAGCCCTTCCTGCTCAGCACGTCGCTACTCGGTGTCTTGGCACAGCGGCTCGTGCGGAAACTCTGTCCCCAATGCCGGTACGAGGTCCCCTTGTCGTCCGAAGAAGCCGAGATGTTCCACCGGAACTCCGGGTCGGCGCCAGACACTGTTTGGGTCGCCGATGGTTGTCCCGCGTGTGCCCAGGTCGGATTCAAGGGACGTACAGGAGTCCACGAACTCTTCGTCCTGAACCCCGAGACGGCGAGCCTGATCGCTCGCAGGGCGACCATTGAAGAGATCACGGCCGCCGTTGCAAAGCAGGGGATGGTCAGCATCCAGCAGGACGCCCTCGAAAAGGTGTCGGCGGGTGTCACCTCCGTGGCCGAGGCCAAGCGGCTGGTCGCCTTCACGGCTGGGAAGAAAGAACCGAAAGTCTTGCAAGCCGCATGACCGCCGCCCGGTGCTATCCTGAGGAGATGGAATCTGGAGTCACGCGCCGCGAGGCGTTGGCGATGGCCGCCGCGGCCGCCGTCTCCGCCGCCGCCACGAAGGTCGGCGCAGTAGGGGTGCCTGCCATAGAGACAAAACCTAACACCGGGCGGCTGAACCAATCCGTTTGCAAGTGGTGCTATTCGATGAGCCTGGACGAACTCTCGGGCCATGCCGCCCGCTTAGGATTGAAGAGCGTCGAACTCCTGACCGAAGACCAGTGGCCGGTCGTCAAGAAGCACGGGCTGACTTGCGCTGTCGCCATGGGGCCGACGAGCATTTCGGTGGGCTGGAACCGGGTCGAGAACCACGACAAGTTCGTCCAAGGGTCGGAACGTTTGCTACCCCTTGTCAAGGAAGCTGGCCTCCCCAACATGATCGTGTTCTCCGGCAACCGGAACGGGATATCCGATTCCGAGGGTATGGACAACTGCGTAAAGGGCCTGAAACGGATCACTCCCCTTGCGGAAAAGTTGGGGGTCACCGTGATAATGGAGTTGCTGAACAGCAAGGTAGACCACCACGATTACCAATGCGACCATACCGAATGGGGTGTCGAATTGGTCAAACGGGTGGGCTCAGACCGCTTCAAGTTGCTCTACGACATCTATCACATGCAGATCATGGAGGGCGACGTCGTCCGTACGATCGAGACCCACCACGAGCACATCGCCCACTACCACACAGGAGGAAACCCAGGCCGCAACGAGATCGACGCGACGCAGGAACTGAACTACAAGCGAGTCGCCCAGGCGATCGCTGACACGGGGTTCACCGGCTACTTCGCCCACGAGTTCATTCCAAAGAACGACCCGATCAAGTCCCTGGCTCAGGCCATCGAGATCTGCGCCGTCTGATCATGCTGACGGTCACTCCGACCTCGTCCGAGCATGAGGCGGGCAGGCTTACGTCCGGACACCTTCGAGACGCCGTCAAAGCCTTGCTTGACGACGGGATCGTCGTGCTGGAGGGTGTCGTCGACCTCAGTCACATCGAAACCCTTCGGGAACGGTCGTTCCACGACCTTGAACTGTTTCGCGCCCGCAAGGATGCCCCCTACAATTGGAACAAGGGGAACATCCAACAAGACCCGCCCCCCTTTCCGCCCTATCTCTTTCGGGACGTGCTCGCCAACGATTTCGCCATTCAGGTGACGGGCGCGATCCTTGGGAAGGGAATGAAGAACGCTTTCTACAGCGGCAACACAGCGTTGCCCAGCGAGGAGCGACAGCCGGTGCACGCCGACATCGGCCACCTGTGGCCTAACCAGGAACACGTCCATCCGCCGTACGGGATCGTCGTGAACGTACCGCTTGTCGACATGGGGCCCGCGAACGGCTCGACCGAAGTTTGGCCAGGCACCCACAAGGACCCTTCGGTCGTCTACCAAGACGGACAGATCGAGGCGTCTGAGGAGGCTTTGGCCAAGTGGCGCGCCATAGCCCCGCCAGTCCAACCAGAGGTCAAGGCAGGGAGCATCGTGGTCCGGGACATCCGCATGTGGCACGCGGGCATGCCGAACAGGACGAAGACGCCGCGGCCCATGATCGCGATGATCCATTACGTGAGTTGGTGGCCGGCGGGTGAGAAGATGAAGTTCCCCAAGGGAACCGAGCACATCTTTGAACACCCCGACTTGGAGACTTGGGCCGAATTCGTCGATGGCGAGATTGACTACGTCGGCGGCCCGACGGCCTATTCGTATGCTGACCAGAAATAGCTGGCCACTGGGCCCATTTGCAAAAATATGCGTGAATGCGCATAATAATGCATTAGAGTGGACACAACACGCTTGAAACGTCTCGATGTGGTCCGTCGCCTGCTGGCCGACAACGCTGTTTCCACGCAAGAGCGGCTTGCCGAACTCTTGCGCTCTGAGGGGCACGAGGTCACCCAGAGCAGTGTCTCGCGTGATCTGTATGAGTTGGGCGTGGCCAAAGTGTCGGGCCGGTATGTGGTCGGCCAAGTCCAGCCGACGTCCAGCCTTGTCGCAGCCGGTCTCGTCGCCTCGCTGCAGAGCGGCCCTAACCTGATCGTGGTCAAGACGGCCACCGGTGCGGCCTCCCGCATCGGCCTATTGATCGACGAGGGTGGTTTCGAGGGCGTCGTGGGCACGCTCGCTGGGGACGACACGGTCTTCGTGGCGACCGACGGCGAGGCGAGCACCCGACGTCTCGTCAAGGTGTTCTTGGGTGAGGAAAGCAATGGCTGAAAAGGTTGTGCTCGCGTTTTCTGGCGGTCTGGACACCAGTTGGTGCGTCCCCTGGTTGACAGAACAAGGGTTCGAGGTCGTGACAGCGACGGTGGACGTCGGCGGGATCAGCGCTGAAGAGGCAGAGTTGCTCAGCTCGCAAAGCAAGACGCTCGGCGCGTCGGAGCACATCCACGTCGACGCGCGCAAAATGTACTTCGAGGAGGTTGTCCGCTACTTGCTCGCCGGAAACGTCCTCCGTGGGGGCACCTATCCTCTCTGCGTCGGCAGCGAGCGCGCTCTGCAGGCCCGCGAGGCTGCCCGTGTGGCGGAGAAGGTCGGGGCGAAGGCGGTCGCACACGGTTGCACGGCTGCGGGGAACGACCAGGTTCGCTTTGACATCGCCCTCCGCGCCTACGCGCCGGATGTCAAGGCGATCGCGCCCATCCGCGACCTCGCCCCCAGCAGGCCAGATCAAGTCGCGTATCTGAAGGAGCGCGGGCTGCCCGTCCCTGCCTTCGGGGCCGATTACTCCGTCAACAGCGGCCTGTGGGGCGTCACGATCGGCGGCAACGAGACCAAGACGACCGACCAGACGATCCCGGAGACGGCCTGGCAACGGACTCGAGGGGCGTTTGACCGGCCGGTCCCCGAAGAGAGGGTGTCGGTCAACTTCTACAAGGGTCGCCCCGACGGGATCGGCGGGACGAGAGGGGACAGCGTGGAGGCGATCGAACGGATCGACGCGATTGCCGCGCGCCACGGCATCGGGCGGGGCATCCACCTTGGGGAGACCGTGCTCGGTGTCAAAGGCAGGGTGGCGTTCGAGGCGCCCGCGGCCACTGTGTTGATCGCCGCCCACAGGGAGTTGGAGAAGCTGGTCATGACTAGCCGACAGATCGTCGCGAAAGACCAGGTCTCGGCCCTCTACGGCGAGTACGTCCACACCGGGCAGTTCCCCGACCCGGCCTGCCGCGACATCGAAGCTTTGCTGCACTCCAGCCAAGACCGCGTGACCGGCGAGGTCCACTTGGTGCTCCGGACCGGGTCGTTCATGGTCGAGGGCGTCACTTCCCCCCACTCCCTGCACGCCGCTTCCCGCGCGGTCTATGGGGAGGCGGTCGGCGAATGGGAGCCGCGCGACGCCCAAGGCTTCTGCACGATCGTCGGTCTCCCCAGTGTCTTGCACGCCCGGGCGGGGAGAACGAGTTGAAGCCCTGTGTCCTGGACAAGATCGCTTCGGTGACGATGAACTGCGATCTGAGGCGGGACGTGCGCCTAAGCGACGAGTATCAGTGCCATGAGGGCGACGTGCTGGCTGTTCGCGTCTTGAACTCGAAGACGGTCTACAACACCTTGGAACTGACAACCGGAAGGTTCTCAGCGGTGAAAGAGGGAGACATCGTGGCCGGCGCCCTAGGCCACCGGCGGGCGCTGGGCGGCTATGCGGGCCACGTCCCTGAAAAACTCAAGACCGGCGAGACAGTGAACCTGCTCAACATGGGCGGGGTGATCGGTGTCTGCACGTCGTGGTCGCCATTGGTAGGCACGCCGTTCGAATGTGAGGTCCTCGGGCAGGTCTTGGAGTTCCCCTACCTCGGTAGCCGCGTCGGCGTGCCGGCCAACATCATGAACTCGGCCATCGCCCTGGATGACGAGGTCGCCGCCGACGGCCCACCGGTGGTGGTGGTCGTCGGCACCTGTATGAACTCGGGCAAGACGGAGGCGGCGATCGCCCTGGTCCAGCGGTTCACGCACTCCGGCCTCAAAGTGGCGGCAGGGAAGACCACCGGGGTCAGTTTGCGACGCGACGTACTCGCCATGATGGACGCCGGGGCGAGCGACATTCTCTCGTTCACGGATTGCGGCGTGGTGACCACCTCGGAAAGGAACGCGGCTGCCCTGACGAAGACGATCCTTAACCGATTGGGCGAGAAGTCGCCCGACGTCATCGTGCTAGAACTCGGCGACGGGTTGATGGGCGACTATGGGGTTCAATCCATCCTGTCTGACGCAGGGCTCGCCAACCGGATTGGGGCCGTGGTCTTGGCCGCGAACGACCCGGTGGGCGCCTGGGGGGCTTGGAGGTTGCTGACCGACACCTACAACCTGGAGACGACAGTCGTCACCGGGCCGTGCACCGACAATGACGCCGGGGTCGAGGGCTTGCGCCGTGAGACCGGGCTGCCAGGCCATAACGCTCGTTCTTCGTCCGGGTCCCTGGCCAAGGCCGTGATGGAAAAGCTGGGGTTGGAACATGCCTAGCGTCGCCACCGTGGTGTTAGGGGGCACGGGTTACGTGGCCGGTGAACTCATGCGACTGCTCGCTGGACATCCGGGGTTCGAGGTCGCGGCGGCGGTCTCTGAGTCTGCCCCCGGACAGCGGGTGGATGAGGCTTTTCCTCACTTGACGGGGGCGGTCGGCGACATGGCCCTGGTGTCCTTTGACGACGCTTTGCGATTCCTAGACACGGTCGATTCGTGCGCGGTGTTTTCGGCCCTGCCGCATGGCGCCTCCGCCGAAAAGATTTCGTGCCTGTTGGAAGCGGCGGCGGCCGCGGGCACCAAGGCAAAGGTTGTCGACCTGTCCACAGACCACCGATTTGCCGACGGCGACTCCGGGTTCTTCTGCGGACTGCCGGATCTGGAGGACACGACGCCCGACTGCCATATCGCCGAACCGGGTTGCTTCACGACTGCGGCGACATTGGGTGCGGCCCCGCTTGTCGCAGGTAGGTGGATCACAGGCCCGATCGTGGCCAACGGCGTCACCGGTAGCACCGGAAGCGGTCGGACGCCGAAGCCCGGCACCCACCATCCCGACAGGAACAGCGGAATGTGGGCCTACGAGCCGGTCCGACACCGCCACGGTCGCGAGATGTCGATGCTCCTGGGTCGCCTCGGGACGGTAGACGAGTTTGTCTTCCTTCCTCACTCGGGGCCCTTCGCACGGGGCATCCACATGACCCTCACTGCCCGGCTCTCCAGCGACGTTGACGCCCAAGGCTTGGTGGAGGCGTTCCGACAGTTCTATGCGGGCACACCGTTCGTCTCCGTCTCCGGGCGGTTGCCGAGCGTCAAGGAGGTCGTCGGGACGAACCGCTGCCACATCGGCGTCGCCGTCGAGTCCGGCCGGGTCGTCGTGACATCGGTTGTCGACAACCTGACTAAGGGGGCCGCTGGCGGCGGCGTCCAGTGGATGAACCGGTTGTTCGGCCTCCCGCAGGAGACCGGGCTTATGAACCTGGGGGTCGGATGGCACTGACCAGGGCTCTCCGTGGACCGGACATGGGGGCTGGGAAGCGATGAAGGACTTCCTCCGGCTCGACACCTTGGGCGATGCCGAGATCAAGTTCCTTCTCGACACGGCGTCACGGTTGCAGCACGACCGCACGGTGAAGGCCCTCAAGGACAAGGTGGTCGGGCTCGTCTTCATGAACCCGTCCCTCCGTACGCTTGCCTCGTTCCAGACGGGTGTCGCCCACTTGGGCGGGACGAGCTTCGTCATCCAACCGGGGGCGGGTTCCTGGCAACTCGAGACCCGAGACGGCACGCGCATGGACGGCGCGGCCCAAGAGCACATCAAGGAGGCGTTTCCTGTGCTCAGCCAGTACTGCGACATCCTTGCTGTGCGTTGCTTTGCCGCCGGGAAGAACTTGGATGACGACCTGGGCGAGACTCTTTTCTCGAAGATCGCCGCTTCTACTACGGTGCCAATGGTCAACATGGAGTCAGCCTCCGACCACCCGTGCCAGGCGCTCGCGGACTGGAAGACGCTCGACGACCTCACCGTTCCAAGGAGCGGACGCTTTGTCTTGAGCTGGGCTTACCACCCTAAGGCGCTGGCTTACGCGGTTCCGCTTGCCGTCGCGAGCATGGCCGCCCGCCGGGGCATGGACGTCCAGATCCTAAGGCCTGAACCTTACGCCCTCCCAGAGCAAGGGCGTCGTCGCATCGAGGAGGCCGCGCATGCGGGCGGTGGCACCGTGACGGAGACGTCCGACCGGGACGCGGCTATGGAGGGCGCCCATGTCCTCTACTGCAAGTCATGGGCCTCAGCCCAGCTCTATGGCCAGCCGGAGAAGGACGACGAGTTGCGTTCTGGGTTCGTCGACTGGACCGTCGACGAGCCTTGGTTCGCGAACGCCCGGCCCGATGCCAGATTTATGCACTGCCTCCCCGTCCGCCGCAACGTCAAAGTGACGGACCAAGTGCTCGACGGCCCGAGAAGCGTGGTCGTCCAGCAGGCTGGAAACCGCCTGCACGTCCAGAAAGCCGTCCTCGCCGCCCTGGCCACGGAGAACCTCTGACCATGCCCACGAACCAGACCATGAAGGCCTTGTTGGAGGCCACGCCGTACTTGCGTCTGTACCAGGGGAAGACGTTTGTCGTCAAGGTAGGCGGCGAGGCGTTCTTGGCCCGCGAGTCGACCTTCAACGTCCTACGCCAGCTGTCCCTGCTCGTACAACTAGGCATCAAGATCGTGCTCGTGCACGGCGGTGGGCCACAAGCGACCGACTTAGGGCGGCGACTTGGCCACGAAAGTGTCTTTGTCGAAGGCAGGCGGGTGACCGACCCTGGGATGCTGGAGGCGCTTGTCTTCGCACTCAACGGCACGGTGCGGGGGGAGATACTGTCTGTTTGTCGAGAGGCCGGGCTTTCTGCCGTGGGAGTCTCCGGAATGGACGGGAACCTTGTTCTCGCCAAGAAACGGCACGCCAGGAAGCAGAAGGGCGGTGGGACGGTCGATTACGGCCAGGTCGGCGATGTCGTCAAGGTCGACCCCGGCATCCTGACCACCCTGCTCGCCGCCGGTCTCATGCCGGTCGTGAGCCCGCTTTGTGCGGACGAACTGGGTGCTCCCCTGAACGTGAACGCCGACACAGTCGCCTCTGAGTTGGCGGTCGCTCTGTGGGCCGACAAGCTTGTTTTCATGACAGGGGCGCCGGGCGTCTTGCGCGACCCTGCCGATCCGTCCTCACTGGTCAGTTACACCGACCTCGCCGGTCTGCAAGACCTTGAGGCCTCTGGTGCCCTAACCTCCGGCATGGGGCCGAAGGCTGCCTCGATCCGACGTGCGTTGGAAGGCGGGGTGGACAGGGTCCACGTCATCGGGCATGGATCTGCTGACGCCTTGTTGACAGAGGTTTTCACAAACGAGGGTTGCGGAACGATGCTCGTCAGGAGCGTCGAGTCCTTGCCGCCCGTGGAGACTTGATGCTTCCCCTGCTCGAACTGCACCGACGGCTGGTCGAGACCCGGTCTGTCTCCCATCAGGAGGCCGAGGTCGCCGACATTGTCGAAGGGATGCTCCGGGAGACCGGCGCGGACGTCGAGCGCTGGGGCGACAACGTCGTGGCTCGGGCAGGGTCGGGGCCTCCGCTTCTGTTCAACACCCACCTGGACACCGTCCCGCCTACCGATTCTTGGACAGACGACCCTTGGAAAGTGAGGCGCATGGGCGACCGCATCGTCGGCCTGGGAGCGAACGACGCCAAAGCCTCCGTCGCATGTATGATGGCGGCATTTGACCAAGTGGTGAAAAACGGCGGGCCGTGCGAGTTGACATTGACCTTGGTGCAAGAAGAGGAGACAGGCGGGGCGGGCACAGAGATTGTTTGGCCGAAGTTGCTGGATCAGGGGTATAGGCCGGCCGGGATCGTCGTGGGCGAGCCGACGGATCTAGCCGTCGGGACATCGCAGAAGGGGATGCTAGTCATCGATCTCGTGGCCAAGGGCCAAGCGTGCCACGCCGCCAACGCGACGGAACTCGGCGCGGTCAACCCCATTTGGGGATTGGCGGAAGACCTGGTCGCCCTCCAGGGGATCGACCTTGGGCCGCCTCACCCGCAACTGGGAAGTTCGACCCTTCAGCCGACGGTCATGAGCGCCGCCAAGGCCCGTAACCAGGTGTCCGACGAAGCTCGCTGTGTGCTCGACGTCCGGAGCGTTCCAGGCCTGTCGCACGAAGAGATCGTCCGACTTGTGCAGGACAGGGTCAAGGGCGAAGCCCAAACCCGGTCGGTCCGTCTCCAACCGTTTGAATGTCCGGGGGACGCGAAGATCATAGCGGCGGCTAGGGAGGCGGGAGGCGGCGCAACCTTTGGTAGCCGCACGATGAGCGACCAAGTCTTCTTCTCCGGTTGGCCGGCGGTCAAGTGCGGGCCCGGCGACACAAGTAGGTCACACACCGCCGATGAATTTGTAACTGAGCGAGAACTGACCGACGGGTTTGCTTTTTATAACCGATTGGTGGAGGTGTTTGCGAAATATGGCTAGGCTTTGGGACAAGGGGTTGCCGCTCAATCAAGCGGTGTTGGCGTTCACCGTGGGTGACGACCATCTTCTCGACGGTCGCCTCGTGTCCTATGACGTCGTTGCGTCGAAGGCACACGCCCATATGCTCGTCAAACAGGGCTACTTGAATCAGGAGGACGGAGCCCGCCTGGACAAGGCGCTGGACGAGATTTTGGCCGCTCACCAGGCAGGGGACTGGACGATCACATTGGAGGAGGAGGACTGCCACACCGCCATCGAGAACCGGCTGGTCGAGGCGCTCGGTGACTTGGGGGGAAGGATCCACCTGGGCAGGTCGCGCAACGACCAAGTCTTGGCGGCGCTACGGCTGTACCTTCGTGACAAAGCCAACGAGCTCCATCTTGTTGCGATCGGCTGCGCCAAGGCGCTTGTCAAGCTGATGGACTCACAGGGCCACATCCCTATCCCTGGCTACACCCACATGCAACGCGCGATGCCGAGCTCGGTCGGATTGTGGGCTGAGGGCTTCGCCGCCGAGTTAGCCGATGACGCAGAGATGCTCAAACTTGCGCTGAAGCGGATAGAAAAGAACCCCCTGGGCAGTGCTGCTGGCTATGGCACGCCAGGTCTGACGCTGGACAGGAGCGCGACCACGGCGGAGCTCGGTTTTGAGAACGTCCACCTCCCGGTCACGGCCGTCCAGCTTTCCCGAGGCAAGGCAGAAGCCGAGTTTGCTTTCCAGTGCGCCTTGTTGCTCCAGGATCTCGGTCGGCTCGCCGCCGACCTTTGTCTCTACAACAGCAAGGAGTTCGGGTTTGTCAGGTTGCCCAACGAGTTCACGACCGGATCGTCGATCATGCCCCAGAAGCGGAACCCCGACGTCTTCGAACTCGTCCGGGGACACAGTGCCCAAGCCCAGGGCGACCTCGTCGCCATCCTCGCCGTCACGGCGAAGATGACTTCTGGTTACCATCGCGACCTACAACTCATCAAGGCCCCTTTGTTCCGGCTGATCGACCGGACGGAGGCGTGCGTCGCGGTCATGGCGACCGCCATCTCGGCGTTGGAGTTCGACGGGGAGCGATGTCTGGCCGCGATGGATCCCTCGCTCAACTGCACGGAAGAGGCATATCGCCTGGTCGCGGAGACGGGGATCAGTTTCCGCGACGCCTACCGTGCCGTCGCGGCCCGCCTAGACCAAGGTGGCTAGCCCAACTTCTTGAGCAGGTCGCGGATCTCGGTCAGTAGCTTCTCGGTCTCAGTCGGCTCAGGCGGGGCCGCCGGGGCCTCTTCTTCCTTCCTCTTGGCTGAGTTGATCGCCTTCACCATGAAGAACACAATGACGGCAAGGATCAGGAAGCTGATGATGGTGTTGATGAACTGGCCATATGCGATAACGGGTGCGCCGGCCTTCTGGGCGTCGGCCAGCGATGCAAAGTTCGAGCCTTTGTCGGTCGAGAGCAAGACGTACATGTTTTGGAAGTCCACCTTGCCAAAGACCAGGCTGATGGGCGGCATGATCACGTCCTTCACAAGCGAATCGACGATCTTGCCAAAGGCGGCGCCGATGATCACACAGACGGCGAGGTCAATGACGCTCCCCTTGACGGCAAACTCACGGAACTCCTGCATCATTCCCATCCCCTAGACACTACCCCGCAAAAGTGCGGGCACGGTCAATGGGCGGATCCTTGACACATCAACAGGCCCCGGGGGCCCACTCCTATGGAACAAGCGAAGTAGGAGCACGGTCTAACCGGTACTTGCCGGTCAGCCAGAGTGATTGACCCGGTGGAAACTGTTTCGGAGAAGAGCATGGTCTTGGTAGTCGAACCTGAATCGACTGAGAGACGTCGCGTGGCTTCGGCCCTCGAAAGATCGGGGTACGCCGTCGCTGAGGCGACGGATCTCAAGCAAACGCGCGTCATGGTCGATCAAGTCAACCCTGACGTCGTCGTCTTGCCGACGAGTCTCTTGGATCTTCCAGACCCCAAATGTATGAAGGAGTTGCGGGACAGTTCCGACGCTGTCCTGCTAGTCGTCTCCGAGAGGTCTGGGACGAACGAGATCGTCGCCGCCCTCGAATCCGGTGCCGACGACTATCTGACGACCCCCTATGCGCTTGGAGAACTGTTGGCCCGCATCCGCGTGACCCTCCGGCGTCGTCGCGGAGAGTCTTATATTGAGGGCCACCCGGTGGACGACGACCGGCTGGTCATCGACCCCACCTCACGAAGCGTGATGGTCCGCGGTCGCGAAGTCCGGTTGACGCCGACAGAATTCAAGCTGCTTTGGACGCTCGTCCGCAACGAGGGCCACGTCGTCGAGCACCGCGATCTTCTCGCCCGTGTCTGGGGCCCCGCCTATTCTGACGAGACTCACTACCTTCGGGTCTTTGTCGGCCAGTTGAGGCAGAAGATCGAGTTGGAGCCATCGCAACCGCGCTACATCGTCACGGAGCCAGGACGCGGATACCGCGCCACCGGCCAGGTCGATGTGGCCGCCGCCGTCCGCCCTTACACAGCTTAGAACGGCGTCAACCTGTGCTTTGCATGCCTGCGGCGACTCCGGCGACCGTCTGAAGGAGCGCCGACTCATAACCGGGGTGGTCGTCGATCCTCCGCAAGAGTGAGGCCTGAAGCATGTTCAAGGGAAAAACGACAGGGTTGCGGAACGCGATCGTCTGCCGGACCGTCTTGGCCCCTTCCATCAGATCCCGCGAACCTAGGATATTCTTGACGGCGGCGACCGTGCGGGTGTGCTCGCCTTCGATCACGTCCATGATCCGCTTTGTCGCCTTGTCCCGGGATGTTTGTGCATAGAGTTCCGCAGTGGGCAGATGCGTGCGCATCAGTTCAAGTTCGACGTTTTCCACGATCGTGCGGAAGAAGGGCCAGTCCCTATGCATCTCCCGCAACGCCCCCAGGCCGTCGGGCCAGGTCTCGATGAACGACTCGAAGGCGGATCCGAGACCGAACCAGCCGGGGACGAGCATCCTGCTTTGCACCCATGCGAAGTTCCATGGTATTGCCCGCATGGCTTCGAGCCCGAGGTCGGCCCTGCCTGGGCGGGAGACCGGCCGACTGGCGATGCTCATACGGCCGATCGCACGGATGGGTGTCGATCGCAGATAGAACGGCCAAAACTCCGGGTCTTGATGGACAAGCTTGCGGTAGCAGTCCATGGATCTGTCGGCCAGAGCGTCCATCGCCTTCCACCAACCCTCCTTTTCTTGGCCCGAATGGGCTGTTTTTGACGCGGCGAGCATGGATGCGGAAAGGATCTGCTCCAGGTGACGGTGGGCGATCGGCCTCAAGCCGTAGCGGAACGAAATCACCTCGCCTTGTTCCGTGAATCGGATCTGGCCTTCAAATGAGCCTGCGGGCTGGCTCAGGATCGCCCGGTTCGCACGGCCTCCGCCCCTTCCCACCGTACCTCCTCGTCCATGGAACAAGCGGAGCCGGACGCCTCGCTCGCGGGCGGCGAGGGCAAGTTCGCTCTGGGTCACGTGGAGCGACCAGTTCGCAGCAAGGTAGCCGCCGTCCTTGCTGCTGTCGCTGTAGCCCAACATCACCTCCTGCCGCATCTTTCGACCTCTCAGGTAGGCGGAATAGGCAGGGTTGGACCAGAGGGACTCCATCAACGTGCGGCTCGCGTGCAAGTCGCCGATGGTCTCGAGCAGGGGCACGATGTCGAGTGAGCCGACCGGCCCACCACGCCGATGCTCGACCAGTCCGGCGTCCTTCGCCAGCACCAGCACCTCCAGTAGGTCGCTGACCCCGTGGGTCATGCTCACGATGTGGCAACGGACGCAGTCTTTGCCGAATGTCTGGTGCGCGCGCTTGATCGTGCGGAAGACGTCACGGACTTTCTCGTCGCTTTGGCTGGACCGCCACCCTGGCCCGACAAGCGGCCTGGGATCGAGAAGCTCTTCCGTCAGCCATGTCACCTTGGATTCTTCGTCGGCTCCCAAGTATTGCTTGACCGAGCCGACGCGGCCGGCCTGGGCTAGCAAGGAGGCCACGACGGGTGCGTGGACGTCGGAGTGTTGGCGGATGTCGAGCGCCGCCAGGGTGACCCCGAACACCTGCGCCTGACGGACAAAGCGGGCGAGGAGCCCGGTGCGGGCGGGAAGTTCTCCGCCGCACTCCTCGACGGCCGACTGGAGGCATTCCAGATCGGCCAGAAGTTCGGCGTCGTCGATCCATGACCCTTGGATGACGGCGCCTTGGGCCAGGCGCTCGAGTTGGTCCAGTTCGACCTGGAAGGAGGCGGCGAGAGCGGCCAAGTAGAGTGCGAATGGCTCTTGTTGGTGGCGTCTGGCGGCGTCAGAGTCGAGGTGGCCGTCACGTTGGGCGCGTCGCAAGAGATGCCAGAAGGGGTGCTCGGGTTTCAGGCGCCTGGCGTCCTGTGTGAGCTCGCTACGTAGCCTTTCTGTGATCTCCAAGTAGGAGTTGACCGCAACCCGGCGGTGGGACAGGATCGTCAGCCAGGTGGTCTCCGCCGTCACGTTGGGGTTGCCGTCACGGTCGCCGCCCACCCAAGACCGATAACTCAAGATCCTCGGGACGTCCACGCGGCGGCCGACGACGTCGGCAATGGCCATCTCGATGTCCCGGCGGAGCCACGACGCGACCCGCATGATCGTGTTCTCGAAGTAGTAGAGAGTGTTGGCCACCTCGTCGCTGACATGCAAGGACTGGGCGTTGATCTCGGGTGTCTGCCACAACGCGAAGAGGTTTCGGCGGAGGTCGGTGACGTCCCACCCCTTGTCGTCCAGCGGGCGTTCCAGATCGACAGGGTTCGGTGGTTGGCCCACACGGCTGAGGGCGGCCCCGATCGCCTGCAACCGGTCAAGGACCGAACGACGCCTGGCTTCGGTCGGGTGGGCGGTCAATGTCGGGCAGACAAAGATCTCGTGCAGCGTCTGGATGATGTCGTCTGGGGTGCCGCCTCGTTCAACCAGCGTGTGCACAGCCTCCCGGATCGATTCGGGGCGATGCTCGCGTTGCCGGTTGACACGAATGATCTCAATCTGCTCGGCCAAGTTGACCAATTGGAACAGGACGGTGTAGGCGCGGGCGACCTTCTCAGCGGTTCCCGGATCTTGGAGCTCGGGGATTCTTTCCAAGGGATCCGCGTTTTGCTCCTCGGCCGAGAGGCGATGGAGCCGGCGCACGAGGTCGGCGAATCCGGGCCCCTCGAACTCGTCGACCACGTCGCCTAGCATCGAGTCGACCAAGCGCAACCGCGCGGCGAGCGGCCCGCTCAAGCCATGCCTTTCCGGGTCGAATCCCAGGAGGCCGGTTGAGTTTGGTGCGGGGTCTTTCATGGGCCGTAGGTTCATTCTAGCGGCTGATGACATTTCGCACCGGGGAAGTCAGGCCAGAAGAAGCCATGGGGTTCGGGTCGACTTGGGCATGTTGTGCTCGGGATGCAAAGGCAATCGAGTCGGCTCTGTACGAGTCGGCTGTGAACACCAGCCTCATTTGTCTTCTAATGGTGTACCGGTGTACCAATGCACGTGTTACCGACTCTTTGTGTACAGAGTTCAACAAATCAAGAACATCAGTTTGATATACCTGACTGCGAAATTTGAAAAAATTCTCTGTCAGATTTGTCCATTCCGATCTATAATGCGGGTGGTACACCGATGTATCAAGACGCATCGAAGCGCGATAACGGTTTGGCCAGCGGATCCGTGACGGTCCGCGACGTGGCCGATCGGGCGGGCGTGAGCCCGACGGTGGTCTCGCGCGTCCTGCACAACAAAGCGACCGCCATCCGCGTCAGCGAGGCGACGGCGGAGCGTGTCCGAAAGGCGGCGGAAGATCTCGGCTACAGACGAAACGTCATGGCTCAGATCTTTCGGGAACGCCAGACCATGATGATCGGCGTGCTCCACGGGATGGGCTTTGGCAAGCCTACGTTTTCGAGCCAGTCCCAATACTTCTCCTGCCTGATGGACGGCATCGTCGACGGCGCGTTCGCCTACGGTTACTCCGTGACGCTTTGCCCCAAACTGTACGGCCAGACCCCTGAGGACGCGATGTCGGACGGCAGGTTCGACGGCCTCGTGTGGTACAGCACCCACCTCACCGGGGGCAACCGCGAGTTGCTGGAAAAGTGCTCCGTCCCCCTTGTGCTGATCCACACGCCAGCCGCCGAGTTTGGCAACCGTTACCCGGCCGTGATGTGCGACAACGCCCAGGGGATCGGGCTTGCCATCCAGCACCTTGTTTCTTTGGGTCACAAGCAGATCGGGTTCGCTCTCGAAAACGAATATCCAGTGTCGGTCGAGGGGGCGATCCGTCGGGACGCCTTTACAGAGGACATGCGTTCTCGCGGCTTGTCAGCGGGCGATGACGACATCATCGACATCCGTGCGGACCGGACCGGCCTGCATATGTATTTGGCCGCAGGACTGCGCCACACCGCCATCGTCTGCGCCACCGACGCCGCTGCCTCATCGGTGATTTTGGTAGCAACACAGTACGGTATCCAAATCCCGTCCGAACTCTCAGTCGTTGGCTTCGACTCGACGAGTTATTGTGAGCAACTCAGACCCGCGCTCACTTCAGTTTGTCAACCGCTCATCGTCATGGGGCGAAGCGCCGTTTCCCTCTTGGTGCGCAGCATCAACGGAGAGGCCCCCGACCCATCGACTCTCGTCTTTCCGTGTGGCTTCGACATCCGGGGCTCCACCTCGACCCCTAAGTAGGAACGAAACACATGAAATGCCGAGGATTCACCCTCATTGAGCTGCTCGTCGTCATTGCGATCATCGCAATCCTCGCCGCGATCCTCTTCCCGGTCTTTGCCCAGGCAAAAGCTGCGGCCAAGGCTTCCGGCGATCTCTCCAACATCAAACAGATCGGCACCGCGGCAGTGCTTTACAATACCGACTACGATGACCGTTACTCTTATGGCATTCCTGACATCTGGTCGGGCGCGCCGGCATGGGGTAGTCCATCGCTCAGTTGGACGTTCAACTTTCAACCATATAGCAAGTCGCTGGCGCTCTTCCGGAGCCCATTGGAGACCAGCACGGCCATTGGAAGTTGGGGCGACTGGCTGGGCTTGCCAGTCTCCTATGGCTTCAACGGCTTCACGGCCCCTAACGCCGCCGCCGCAGTCAACTTTGTCGGCGTTTCGCCGGACTCTTGGCAAGGCAGGTGTTTCCAGGACGCCTTCACCGATGTGCAGAACTGCACCTTGCGCGGGATCATGTCGCCCTATGCCCAGATCCACGGTGAAAACGGTGGAGGCGAGTTGAACACCGCGTCCCTGACGGACACCCAGGTCACCAACCCGGGCAACACGATTGCTTTCGCCGTCAAGTACAACGGCGACGCCCTGAAGTACAGCGGCGGTGCGGTCGGCAACGAGATCCAGTTCCAATGCGGCGGCATCTTTGAGGCCGTCCCCGCGACCTCCGGGTCGGACGTGTACGACCTTGACTGGTGCGGTGGCGCACAGATGCCGAACGGCCTCCGGGCGATCGACAATATGACGCCGCAAGGTGGCAACGGGGCGGTCAGCCAGACCGGCCTGAACAAGTCGAACTTCTCGTTCGTGGACACCCATGCCAAGAACATGAACATCATGTCCACCAACCCGAACCCGGACAACGATCCCGGTAAGAACCTGTGGGACGCCTTGCGGCCCAACTAGACAGAAACACGCGTTCTCCGCACCGGGCCTCGTCCCGGTGCGGAGAACGCGTTTGAGGGACTCAAGAACAATGCAGACTACAAATCGCCCCCTTTGCTACGTCGTCGGCATCCTGTGCGCATTCGGGTTGGCGGCGTGCAACAACGACGGCATGAGCAAGAAGGAAATCGACTCGATCAAGAGTTCTCCACCGATGACGGCTTCTGACTGGAACAAAGTCACCAGCGGCATGAAAGAAGGCGCACAGAAGCGCCAGAACAGCCAGGCGGACTGGGCCAAGCAACACCCGGACGAGGCGGCGAAGATCAATGCCGAAAGGGCAAAGATGGGACGCCCGCCGCTAGGTGGTTGAGCCACGACAAGGCACCGTTTGAATCAAACGTTGCAATGGCGGAAGCCCTCAGGTTCAAGCCGTCTTGCGGCGAAGGACGAGAGTGTCGGCCAAGACGCCGATGAGGATCACGGCGCCCATGACGGCGAAGTTGAGGGAACTCGGAATGCCGAGCAGGTTGACAAGGTTCTGCAGCACTTGCAAGAGGGCGGCGCCGAGCAACACGCCCACGACCGAGCCCTCGCCTCCTTGGAGTGAGAAGCCACCCAATACCGCCGCCGCAATCGCGTAGAGCTCGTAGAAGTTGCCGTGCGACGACGGAGAGACTGAGTTCGTGTAGAAGGCGAACAAGATCGCTCCGACCGCGGTGAACGCGGCCGACACCACGTAGGCTAGGGCGATGACCCGCTTTGTGTCGACCCCTGAGAACCGCGACGCCTCCTCATTTCGTCCGACGGCATAGAGGTGCCGCCCGTAGACGGAGCGATGCAAGACCACCCAAAGGACAGTAGACAGGACGAGAAGGATGACGAAGGGCCAAGGGACGCCGAGCAGGTTGCCCGTCGCCAATTCGCGCAGCCAATCAAACCCGGGCGCCGTCCCGAAGCCCTTTGTCTCCTCGTGGGTGATGAAGCGGGCTGCCCCACGGTAGATCAGCAGTCCGCACAGCGTGACGATGAAGGGCTGTAGGCGGGCCTTGGTGATCAAGAACCCGTGCACGACGCCAAGGGCGACGCCGACGCCGAGCATTCCCAAGGCGACCAATGCGGGCGGCCACTGGCGCTCCATGATCCCCATCGACATCATCACCCCGAGCAAGGCCACCAACGACCCGGTCGACAAGTCTATGCCTCCGGTGACGATCACGACCGCTTGGCCGATGCTGAGGATGCCGAACATGCCAATCAGCCGGGCCGTATTCTGGAGGTTGATCGTGGAGAGGAAACGCGGGTTCATTCCCGCGACGAAGATGCACAGGACGACCAGCAGTACGAAGATGCCGAGTTCCTTCTGGATCTTGGAAGTCAGTTCACGCATGCCCCACCGCCAAGGCCATCACCGATTCTTCATCGGCTTCCTGGCAAGTCAACACGCCTGCAAGCCGGCCCTCGTGCATGACGAGGATGCGGTCGCTCATGGAAAGGATCTCTTCCATGTCGCTGCTGACCATCAGGATCGCCACCCCTTGGTCGGCCATCTCGCGCATTCTGGCGTATATCTCGGCCCGTGCACCGACGTCGATGCCCCGCGTCGGCTCGTCAAAGACCATGCATTTTGGTGACATGGCGAGCCACTTGGCGAGCACGACCTTTTGTTGGTTGCCGCCGCTGAGCCCGCTGACCTGCGACTCGATGCTCGGCGACTTGATCCGCAGGTCTTGGCTCATCCGGTCGGCGACGGCCGACTCCCGCTTCGATGAAACGACGCCCAGATTGGCATAGCGCGGGAGGTCGGGGAGCGTTACGTTATGCATGACGCTCATGCCGGTCACGAGGCCCTCCCGACGCCGGTCTTCCGGTGCCAGGAACACGCCAAGGTCAATGGCGGAGCGGACGCCACGGGGCATGGGCTTGCCATCAAGGAAGACCTGTCCTCCTACAAGGTCGTCCATCCCGCAGACCGCGCGGACGAGTTCTGTTCGCCCGGCGCCGACCAGCCCCGACAGGCCGACGATTTCCCCCGCCCTTACATTGAACGAGACCTCGTGGTCTGGAAAGCGCAGCGTCCGGACAGCTCTGGCCTCAAGCACGACGGGGCCGGGCTCGGTTGCCCGGCGTTCCGGCCGCGCCACGTCTCGACCCACCATCATGCGTACCATGGCGTCGGTCGAAACCTCTTCGCGAGCCAAGGAACCGGCGTTCTTGCCGTCCCGCAAGGCGACGACCCGGTCGGCGAGCGCCTTGACTTCGTTCAGCCGGTGCGAGACGTAGACGATCCCGACGCCTTGCGACCGCAACTCGTGGATCACGTTGATAAGGCGGTCGGTCTCGCCAGAAGTCAGGCTGGAGGTCGGCTCGTCCATCACGAGGATCTTGGCCTCGAGAGAGAGCGCCTTGGCGATCTCGACCATTTGGCGCTGGCCGATGGAGAGGCTGGACTGGGGGGCGTCGACCACACGTTCCATCCCGAGCCGGCTGAGGGCGGCGACAGCCCGGTCGCGCAAAGCGCGTCTGTCCATCAAACCCAGGCGGACAGGCTCTCTGCCGAGCATAACGTTCCCGGCCACGTCGAGGTTTCCCAGGTCGTTCAGCTCCTGATGGATCACGCCGATCCCGAGGGACGTGGCCTCGGCGGCGTTGCCGATCCTCCTTGCTACACCCTGGACAAGGACTTCGCCCGCGTCGGGCTGGGTCAGGCCACCGAGGATTTTGATCAGCGTCGATTTTCCCGCGCCGTTTTCACCGACGAGCCCGACGACCTCGCCGGGGCCGACCGAGAAATCGACCTCTTGCAACGCGGTCACGCCTGGGTACCGCTTCGTGACGCCCCTGGCCTCGAGCATCGGCTGGTTACTTGCCAGTCTGTTGTTTCAGCTTGGCCTGGAAGTCGTCCACGTTGGCCTTGGTGATGACCTGGGTGGGGACGAACTGTTGCTTGCTGGCTGGAACGACGTCTTTCTTGCCGTTTATGACGTCGGTCATCATCTTGACCGATTGGTAACCGAACTCGAACGGCTGCTGGACGACTGTGGCCTCGATCGCGCCGTCGCGGATGCCTTGGAGAGTTTCGGATTCCTCGTCGAAGCAGACGATCTTGACCTTGCCGACCAAGTTGTTCTCCTTCACCACGTTGAGGATCGCCGGGCCGTTATAGCTCCAGATGCCGACAAGCGCGCTGATGTCCGGGTATTTGACCAAGGTGTCGGCGACGTTTGCCTTGGCTCGGTCGCGCTTGGTGTCGTCGGCGCGGACATCGATGATCTCGATCTTCGTGCCTTGGATGGCCTCTCGAAGACCCGCGATCCGGTCCTTGGCGTTCTGCGCTCCCGGATCGCCGACGAAGACCATCACCTTGCCGCCGTTCGGGAGGGCTTTCTTCAGCTCTTCACCAGCCTGGACCCCGGCGGATTTGTTGTCGGTGCCGACGTAGCAGGCGCGGTCACTGTCGGGCGCGTCGCTGTCTTGGGTGATCACGACCGCTTGCTTCGCCGCGTTGTTCAGGGTCTCCGTTGCGTTCGCGGGGTCGTTCGGGCTGATGGCGATGCCTTGGACGCCTTTGGCCAGTTCGTCGTCGATGAGCCTCTTCTGTTCGGCCGCGGAGTTGTCGGCCGGGATGAGGAAGTCGACTGTGACGTTAGGCATCTCGCCTTGGGCCTTTTCGACGCCACGGCGCGCGATGGTCCAGAAGTCGCTGGCGTTGTTCGTGATGAAAGCAAGGTGGATCGGCTTCACGCCTTTGGCAGTCCCACCCGTGGCTGTGGCGTCGCCCGTGCTTGGCGCGCCGTTGCCGCATCCGACAAGGCCCATGAGGAACAGCGCTACCCCGGTGACAAAAATGCTTCTGGTCATCGGCCCATTCTGCCTCAAAACGGCGGCTGGCCGCCTTGACCACGTCCACATCACACCGTAGAAATGGATCATCCCGAAGGATCCCGCGACGCCTCAGAATGTGTCAAGGAGTGGGGAAACCTGGCAAAAATACAGGCGGTAGCCGCCATTTCTGCTGAGTGAAATTGGCTAAACTGACGGTGTTCGGCCGATGGTGGGCCGAGTTTGGATTGCTATGGCTTGGCAGCCGCGAGAGGCGCGGCACGCTTCTTGCCAGTTGTCGTGGAGACGAGCCGTCCAGACTCTGGCCGATCAAAGCACCAGAGGGAGGACTGTGAACTGAATAGAGACGGCGACAGCGAGATGTCGTAATTCAGTCAATTTGGATTGAAAGCCGTCACTAAGGACTTGGCTCACGGCCCGACCAGGAAATGCTTAGACGGTCGCGGACATAAAGTGCAAGGAAATTTGATATGAAACTGTCTACAGCCCTCAAATATGCGTGTGTCACGGGCATTGGCCTCACATTGACCCCAAACGTCTTCGCGAGCGGTCTGACCTTCGACTTGGTTCACGACGCGGGAATGAACTCGCAGGCCGTCGCTGGTTTTCAGGCGGCCGCCGACCGTTGGTCGAACCTGTTCCACGATCCGATCACGGTCAAGCTGAACATCGGATTCTCGCAATTGGGTGCCGGAATCTTGGGTTCGACTAGTTCGACCTCGTCGACCAAGACATATAGCGCGGTGAGAAATGCGATGGTGGGTGACGCGACGTCAGCCTTGGACAACACCGCCACCGCGCACCTGCAAGCTGCTCCTGCACTTCAGTTTCTGTTGAACCGCACGAGTAACAGCCCGAACGGTTCGGGCAGCGCGACCCCGTTCTTGGACAACGACGGCGACGCCAACAACACGACGATCCGGCTGAACACAGCCAACCAGAAAGCTCTGGGCATTTTCAGTGGGTCACCGAGCGCTGCCGACGGCGACATCGTCTTCAGCAACCAGTTCTCCTACGACTTCGACCCGTCCAACGGGATCAGCGCGGGCAAGATCGACTTCGTCGGCATCGCGACGCATGAGATCGGACACGCGCTCGGGTTCGTGAGCGGTGTCGATATCTTGGACATCAACTCTTCGGGGAGTTTCTTTGCGGACAACCAATTCACCTTCGTGAACACCTTGGATCTGTTCCGGTACAGCCACAACCATCTCGGCGACGGCAAGGACTACATGGACTGGACCGCGGACAACACCTCCAAGTTCTTCAGCGTCGACGGTGGCGCGACGATGGAGGGACGGTTCGCCAACGGCGTCGTCCACGGCGACGGATGGCAAGCGAGCCACTGGCACTTCCAGAACCCGCCGAAGATCGGCATCATGGATCCAGCGGTGGACTTCGGCCAGCTCATGAGCATCACCGACCAGGACGTCCGGGCCTTCGACGCCATCGGCTATGACACGCAGGCCGTGCCGGAGCCGTCCTCGATGGCCCTTCTCGGTCTCGGCGTCGCCGCCCTCATCCGACGCCGCAAGAAGGCCTGACCCAGGCCAGGTAGACAGGATCAGACTGACGGACCAGCCATTGATGGCTGGTTCGTCTGTCATTTGACCCCCGCCCCTCCGGGGTGCCCAGCCTCACGCGCTGGGGTCGGGTTTCTCCGGCGGGGTCCGACCGGCCAAGCGGTCGAGTCCGCCTGGCCGATGAGGTTCTGACCGACCATGATGACGGACAGCACGTATGTCTGGCTTTTTTTCGCGGTGTGCACTTTCACGATGGAGGCGGAGGTGTTTGATTAGAATAATCCAAAAATCTTGAATACAAGTAATTATATGAGGTAAGTTTACAATCTATATTTGTACACTGCTTCCGATTGTTGTCCGATACTGGCCAGTTTGATGAACTGGTCTTCGGTACCGGTGAAGAAAATGAGCACTTTCCGAAGCCCCCTCTCTTCTCTCGCGATCCTTACAACGGTCGTCATGAGCACCTCTGTCGCAAGCGCGTTGTCCTTCGACTTGATCTACTTCGGAGAGGTCGACGCCGCGTCCAGGGCCGGGATAGAACAAGCGGCGGCCAGATGGTCCAACCGCCTCGCCGACCCCATCACGGTGCGGCTTGAGTTCAGCTACTATGATCTCGGTCCAGGATTCTTGGCGGGGACAGTGCCCGGTTTCGGTTCAGAGCGGAAACACTACACAGACGTCCGGCAGGCTCTTGTAAACGACGCCAAGACTTCACTGGACGCCACAGCGACTGCGCATCTTCAGCCTGCTCCAGCACTTGAGTTCCTTTTGAACATGACCTATGACAGTCCAAACGGGATGGGGAGTCCGACGCCCTACCTGGACGATAACGGGTCGGCCAACAACACTACGATGCTTCTGACGACCGCCAATCAAAAGGCTCTCGGCCTCTACACTGGGTTGCCCAACGGGATCGACGGCGACGTCTACATCGGCCCCGGTGTACCGTTTGACTTCGACCCCTCGGACGGTATCGACTCCGACAAATACGACTTCGTCGGCACCTTGACACACGAGATCGGCCATGCGCTGGGCTTTTACAGCGGAGTGGATTTCTTGGACCGGTCATACCTTGCCTACCAGCCAGAAGACGACTTCCTATCCGTGACAACCCTCGACTTGTTCCGGTACAGCCGGAACCATTTGGGAGACGGGGCAAACTACATGGACTGGACGGCGGACAACTCTGACAAGTTCTTCAGCGTGGACGGCGGAGTCACCCAGGAGGGCCAATTTGCCAACGGTGTGTATCTCGGAGATGGGTATCAGGCCGGACATTGGCATTTCAAGCCCAGTGACAAGATCGGAATCATGGATCCGGTCGGCGACATGGGCGAGCTCGATGTGCTAACCGACCAAGACATGCGGGCGTTCGACGCCATCGGCTACGACGTGCAGTCCGTACCGGAGCCGTCCTCGATGGCCCTGCTCGGGCTTGGCGTCGCCGCCCTCATCCGACGCCGCAAGAACGTCCGACCGAGGGTCAGGTAGACAGGATCAGACGTCGGCCCCCCGACCCCGCCGGTGTGCCCAGCCTCACGCGCTGGGGTCGGGTTTCTCCGGCGGGGTCAGACCGGCCAGTTTGTCCAGTCGGTCAAGGATGGAGTTGATCGCCTGGTCTTGCTCCTTCAGGTGCTTCTGGATCTCGCAGGCCTCGTGGAACGCGGCTTCGGCGTCCTTGAATGTCATCTCCGCCCGTTTGTCGCTCGCCTGGCCGATGATGTTCTGGCCGACCATGATGACGGACAGCATGATGAGCTGGATGAAGGTCTGGCTCAGCCAGCCGATGAACGGCATGAGCCCGCCCTTGAGCGCGTCCGGCAAGGCGATGAGGGCGAGTCCGGCGAAGAAGTAGGCGCACCACATTGTGCCGACCACCGTGGTCAGGATCATGGCCAGACGGCTGTTGAACCCCATGTGGTCGCCCTTGCGGTGCCCCCTCCGCTTGACCGGGCCTGTCTTCTTGCGCTCTTCGATATGGGGGTGGGTGTGGTGCTCGAAGTGGAGTCTCATCTGGATCCCTCTGTGGGTACCCGGATGGTATCAGGTCGCGGCACCTGGCATCCCTTCGGATGCTTTCAGTATCTCCTGCTCGATCGGGTCAATATCCCGAGAACTCTTCCGTGCGGATATTGTCGTCGTTGACGCCGGCTCCCTCGAGCATCGAGCGCATCGCCTCTACCATCCCCCTCGGCCCGCACAGATAGTAGATGGGGAGGCTCAGATCGGACACCGACCTGCTGAGCATCGCCTTGTCGATGAAACCGGTCTCGCCGTTCCACTCCCGTTCGGACTTATCCATTTCTGTCATCGAGGGGACGAACTTAAAGTTGGGGTTCTCCTGAGCCGCACGGGCAAAATCATCCATGAACGCGGCGTCTTCGGGCCTGCGGTTCGAGTAGAGGAGCACGATCTTGTGGGGGAGCTTGTCGTGCGTGGCTTGCAGGACGATGCTCCGGGCCGGGGTGACGCCGATGCCTCCGGTGAGAAACACGGCAGGTTTGGCCGCGTCGCTGTGGAGAGTGAACGATCCGAACGCCGCGTCCATCTTGACCTCAGAACCGAGATCCATGGTCTTGAGGACGCGCTTGAACGCCGTGTCGCGCATCCTCGTCGCGATCATCAGATCGCTTTCGAAGGGAGCGCTAGCGTAGGTGAACCCGCGGATGTTCCCTTCGGTGTCCGTCTCGGGAGGGTTCTCCAAGGTCAGGTCACAAGACTGGCCCGCCTTGTGTTTGAACCCGTCGGGTTTGTCAAAGTGGAACGCCATCGTGCCGGCCGCGATTTCTTCACGGCCCTTCAGTTTGACTCTTATGGTTGCCATGTCCTATCTGTTTCCACTCCGTAGTCATGGTTGTCGTTCCGGGGGCCCGGTCAGATAACGTCATGAGGCGTGTGCGGACTGCTCGATCGCGATGGGAACTAAGGAAACCGTCAGGTACCGCGTCCGCGAGCACCCCTAGCCGGGCCCGACCAGACCGCCAGGGCAAGCCACTTCCAGCCGTCGCTGCGCGAGGAAGGCCCGCCAGTCCCAGGCGTCGGGGTCGTCGCAGGCCCGTGCCGGGGTCTCGGCGGAGATTCTCGCGCCCAACTCTGCGAGAAGCCTGGCGACCGGCGCCCGCTGGCAGAACTCCGCGTCGCCAAAGGGCTTCGTCTTGGAGCAAGCCGGGCAGACGGCGCGGAGGTGGAGCGGTCGGTTGCACCCGCTCCCGTGGTTCTCCACCGCCGACATCGGCGCGCCGCACAGCTCGCAGTCCCCGCCCGATCGCCTGAGCACCTGCCTCTTGGCGCTCTCCGGGATGCGGCCCTCCCGCATCGGCAGCCCGCCGCCGAGGAGCCACCACAGCCGCTCGCCGAACACGGCCTGCTTCTCGGGGGTGAGGGCCGCGCCGCTGGCCAAGGCCGCGCGAAACTGGCGGACGAAGGCGGCCTGGCCGCGACAGGCCTCGCAGCAATAAGGGCTGGCCAGGCTCCCGGCTGCCCCGCCGCAGTTCGGGCACAGGAGCGGGCTGTCGAACGGCGCACCTGCCCCACCGGCGTTGGAGACTAGGTGGAGGACGCTCCGCGCTTGGTCTTCGGTCTCCAGGCTGCGGTCGCCGAGAGGAGGCAGGGCCGCTTTCAGATCGGCGATGTGGACGATGGCGGATATTTTCGCACCACGGGGCGGCCAGGCGCATGGAAAAGGCCCCTCGACTCGCGAGGGGCCGGGCTATTGCTGGCGGAACGGCTAGGCCGCGATCTGGAGGGCGGCGCCGCCCACGCCCTCGGAGTAGATCACGACGGCGTAGCTCGGCTCGCTGACGAGCCCGCGGCGCTCGGCGAGGATCCGGAACTCGGTCGGCGTCATCGGCAGGCTGCCGATCGCGATACGTGATTTCGAGGTCGCGGTGAGAATGCTCCACGCCCCTCCTACCGGCCTGCTCTGCACCAGGTAGGTCACCCCGGGTAGGTTCCCGTTCGCGTTCCAGCGCAGTCGCACCGTCCCGACCCCGTTTCCGCTGCCTGACATCTCGGTCGGCGCGAAGAGCGGGCGCGGGGACGGCGAAGTGTCGCGCACGATCAGGCCCAACTGCTGCTTCAGTTCTGGCGTGACCGCCGGGTCGGCCTGCCACTTGTTCGCCCACAGCTTGACGAGGTCGAAGGCGGTGCGGTAGCTGGCGTTCTTGGCCGTGGTGGCCGCTTCGCTCGCGTCGTGGGCGGCGGTGTAGGCGGCGACGTCGGCGGCATAGTCGGTCTTGGCCGTGTTGAGGGCGGCCACGTCGGGAATGCCAAGCCCTAGGAGGGCCACGTTCCCCGGCGCCGTCGCAGTTGTCACGAAGTTGTTGAACCAGGCGCGGAACGCGCCCTCTCCCATGTCGTAATAGGTCGGCATCTCTTGTGTCTCCTGGCGGTTTTGCCAGGGGGGTTGTTCCGCGTCCGCCCGCCCGCTCCACTGGTGCTTTTGCCGGGTTTCGCCCGATTCCCGATGTCAGGAGGCGGGAAAAAGAGAACGGACGGTCGCTGTCCGACCACGGACGGTGGCTGTCTGTTCATAGACGGCGACCGTCTGTCGGCTTTCGGACGCCTTCCGTCGACAGACGACGACCGTCCGATCGGGGCGGGCGGCTGCCCGTGGTCAGGAGGAGGCGGTCGCACTGGTCGGCGCCAGTTGCACCCGGCCGCCGATTGGAGGAGTTCGTATCGGTTGTCAATAGTCTACTAAAGTTACCTCAGCAGGCGTTGAAGGGGGCCCGCAAGCCTTCTGCCTTAGGCGGAGTCTGCACCGGATCGGTATGCCTGCAACTCGGCTGCCGTGATTCCATCAGAAGGCACGAGGCGATAGTGCTGTTCATTCGCCACGACGACTTCGCCATCCTCAAACCTGAACTCAATCAGGGCGATCACATCTCCCGTCATGAATTGCGCTCCGATTGGGCGGCTGATGAACTTGGCGTACTTTTCCGCGCATAGAGCCATGTCCTGCCGAATCTGCACTGCACTGTGGCGATCACGGCCTCCCTTGGCTTGCACTGGCACGACGTACTGCGCCCCGTTGCGGTCAACTCCGAGATAGAGCTCGTCGGTCTCGATCTGACCCATGCCGCTGACCGTTGTCCGAAGGTGGCTTTGGAGGGAGTAGCAAGTAATTCGAAGGAACGTGTCGATAAGGCGGTTATATCGGAGCCGCGCCAAGAGAGCCTGCTCATCAGTTTGAGCGTTGGCCGCAATGATGCCCGGCGTGGCATCTTGAATCTTGATCACGGAGCGGTTTGTGGACGGTTCCAGAGTAGCGTTCTTCACCGCTTCAAACCTATACACCCCGATGCCGCCCGGCATGATTATCCAGCTCCGATCCGCAGGTGCCTGGTCAATCACAGACTGCGGCAGGGCCGCTCGGTATCTGAAGGAGTACACGATGTCTCCGAGGTTTCGAGGTATGGAAATGCCTAGCCTCTGACAAGCATCGTTGAAGTCGTCCCGCCGAATTTCGACGATTGTCGAGCCCGGCGACAGCTTCTCCCGGAAGAGGAGTGCAATGACCTTGCTGTAGCGGTTGTCGCCGTCAGGCACCCGGCCACCTGAGGACGACGACCTCCTCCCTCAATTGCTCTCTGGTCGCTGTTGCGTACCTTGTTCTGAACAGGTCGATTCGGACGACCTCGTAGCCCTCGCGCTCCGCGATTTGGCCAAGTAACTGACCTGTCCGGATCATGACCCGCAGGTACGACGCTTGGTCTCCGACGACATATCCAAGCATGGCACCCGGCTTGAGCACACGGCGAAGCTCCTGGAAGTGCTTGGCCATACCTCCGAAATAGAGCTTGGTAACGCGGTGGTAGAGCCTTTCAAATCCGCTAGTTTTGCCCATCTCCTCTCGGCGGGCTTCGATCTGCTCGGCAAGCCTCTGGATCTCGGGAACGTCTTCCACGTGGAGGTGGTCGTCGTCGCTCACGTAAACGTTCCTGGTGTTCGAGCGAACTAGCCCTTGCTTGAGTTGACGCAAGTCAGCTTTAGTCTTGACCAATCCGAGCACGACGCTTTCGAGCCTTGTCGTGCGCGTGTAGTCTTTTTCGTTCGGATAGGGGGGTGACGTAAAAACGCAGTCGATGGACTGATCGGGAATGGACGCTGGGACGGCGCGCGCGTCTGCAAGATGCACGGATGCGGGGCAATCCACAAAGTCACTGAGCCGGGCCAGGTCGGCGCTCATGCGATGAACCTGGGCCAGCCAATCGCCGACTACGTCGACATCAAACTTGGGGGGAGTGATTCCTACTTCGGGCCCAAAGCGAACGTTGCCAGCTGAACTGACCAGCGTCCATGCCAAAGCAAGTCGGAGATGGTCGCGCATTGAAAGATCGGTGGCTTCAATCAGCGACTGGAGTAGTAGGCTACGATGCAGGGGCCGAGGGCTTATCGAATTTGAGAGAATGAGTTTGTGCTGTTCGGCATTGAGATCGAGCAGGCCGTAAAGTGTTGGCTGCTCCTTGATCCGCAGTGGAGGGGCTTCAAGCCCGTCAGCCCAAAGGGACTTTCTCGCCAACTCCGCGATGGCGTCGGCGGCCTGCAAGAGTGCCTGTGGCTCGGGCCGCCAGTCCGTTTTGACTCTGGAGGCCAGGGCCGCCAAAGGGTTCGCCTCGATCCCGTGGCTAGCAATCCCGTGCTTTTTCGCCTCGACCAATGTCGTGCCCGTCCCGCAGAACGGGTCAAGTACGGATTCGTCATCCGCAACACCAAAAGTGTGAAGGTACTCACGCACCAGATGGGGCGGAAAACTGAGGACAAAGCGGTACCAGGCGTGGACAGGACGATCTTCGGCTCCGAGCTTGTTGTGGAGCGGACTGCTGACGGCCCATCCGTCTCTCTCTTGCGCCTTGATCGCCACTGCCATATTCTGCCAGGAAGGGACCTGGCGGCGCGAGCCATTGGTGCCGACCAATTGCTCTGGGCGGTCAATGGGTTGATTGACCGCAGGACTGAGGAGTTGATGACCGTACTGTCAACCGTACAAGGGCAAATCGTGGGGCTCCACGGGGTTAAGGTGGGCCAATTTGAACCTAAATCGTGGCTGCCGCAGTAGGACTCGAACCTACGACCCGCTGATTAACAGTTGTAGGGATAGTCAAAGGCCGACGTCGTTGGGCGTCGTCCAAGTTCAAAGTTGGGGTAGAGTTCTCCATGGACGACCACAAAACCGCCCGGCACAGGAAGTCTCTGCCGTAGAGATTGCCGTAGTGAAACGGGCTGGTTTTGAACCCAAGAATGGACGAAATGGAAGGCAAGCGAAGGACACGGCGGAACGACGGCTACAGCGTGTGGCAAAGGAAGGACGGGCTTTGGGAAGCCAGGGTCACGGTCGGCTACAACGCGAATGGCAACGCCAAGCGGAAGAGCTTCTATGCTCGTACCCGAACCGAGGCTCTTGAGGAAGCTAAGAAGTTTAAGGCAAAGCTCGACGGAGGAGGCATCGCGCCCATAACACGGGACACGTCCCTTGGGCAGTGGCTCGACCAATGGCTCGAAGTCTACATTCGGCCCCGGCGAGAGCCGCGCACGATCAAGTACTACAACGACTTCATCCGGCTCCATATCAAACCCGCGCTCGGGAAGGTGCCACTGCGAAAGTTGACGGCCATCGAAGTGCAGCGGCTCATGAACAAGAAGTCCGAGAGCGGCCTCTCGGCAAGCTCGGTTCGTGGCCTGAGAGCGACTCTGCGGTCTGCCCTGAGCCAAGCATGGAAAGAGGGCCTTGTCGAACAGAATGTGGCGGCAAGGGTCAATCCACCAAAGATGGAGCATGCCGACCCTGAGCACCTGACTCCCGAGGAAGCACAGGCGTTCCTTGCGGCGTTGCAGGGCAACCCTCTTGAGCAGCTGTTTAGGTTTGGGCTGGCCACGGGGCTCCGGGTGGGAGAGGTCACTGGACTGCGGTGGATCGACGTCGACTTCGACCGACTTACCTTCACCGTGGCGAAGCAGCTTCAGCGCAACGACGGCAAACTGGCCCTCAAAGACTTGAAGAGCAAATCCAGCCGCCGCACGCTTCCTCTTGTCGGGATCGCGCTGGACGCCCTCCAGCAGCAACGGAGCATGCACTTGCTGGAATCGACTGAGAACCCTATGGGGCTGGTCTTTTTGAACTCGGAGGACAGACCGCTTGACCAAAAGGTCGTCCACAACCATCTCAAGTCGGTGATGCGCAAGGCTGGGGTCAGGGTTATGAGCTACCACAAGCTTCGGCACACCGCGGCGACCTTGATGGTGGCATCGGGGGTTGACCTCCACCAGGTCAAGCAACACCTCGGCCATAGCCAGATTGCTTTGACGGCGAACCTCTATGCGCATGGCGTCACAGAGGCTCAGCGTCGTGCTGCTGAAACATTGGACAGTGTTCTCCGCAACGGTCGTATCGGCGACGGTCCCGTTCCCTGATCTCCTCTGCGACTTCCACGAGGACGGTGTGGAGCGACTTGCCCGTGCAGGCTTCCATCGCTCTTTGCTCGCGGTACGGAGCCGTCGTGTGCTTGCCCCATCGTTGCGGAAATCTTCGCTCCAAGAACTTCATGCACGCCCATGCGCTCTTCTCGCAGTGCTTCCGCCACATGGCCAGAATCTCGATCTCCAATGTCGCCTCAGCCGTTCGAATCGACTGCAGAAAATGCAGAAAACTCTCGTCCAACAGGACCGCCTTTGATGACGACTCGAGCATTTGCTCATCCCTTCTGCCGCGACTCAACCAAGCGTGTCCGGTTCGCTCCGAAATGCCTGCGGCGACGCAAGCTGGGCCAAAGAACGAGCCTACGCGAACGAAGTGACAAATCCGATCTGTTAGCTCCTTCGTGCATTTGTGGCTACCAGGTGGCCGACCCTTTCTCTTGGGCTGCGCCCGACCAGCAACTTCAATGACCTTCTGTGCGCTCATGCGGCTCCTGATCAAAATGACGGCACATCTGACCCCTTATTAGCTCCGGAAAAGCCTGGTCGTCAGTGGACGGAGTGGGCGACCCAAAGCCCACTCCGGCGTTCAGGAGGAGCCGGAGCTTTTCAACGAGCGCCTTAGCACCCGGCTGCCGCGAGAGAGGGCCATCGATGAGCCCGTTCCAGAGTTCCAACAATCGGCGCACCCGGTCGGATCGGTATTGCTCCTTCAGCCTCATGGACGCGATGCCACAGCAAACCGGGCGGTGAAATCGAAACGGCACCGGTACTCGCCCGAGGAAGAGTTCAGCCAGGACTTCTTCGGAGGGCAAATCACCCAAGAGGGTAACCCTGGGTTGGCAGTTTCGAAGGGCTGCACGACGAAGTCGAAACTCGACCCTCAGTCGAGACCTGGCATGCCGCCTGGCACGAAGCTGATCCTGGATGGACTCGTAAGGCCGGGCTCTAACCTGTTCCTCCTTGTCGTACACAGCAATGACCGAGCTTTCGCAGAGGAGAAAGACGGAAGTGCCGAACTGCCTGCATCTCCGCTTACCGGGCCACGCTGCCATCCAGATGCTGTCAAGAACCTCTCGCCTATCGGCGATCTCAATGTCGAGCACAAGGTCAAGCATCGAGACGATCCACTCCTCGAACGGGGGAAGCCAATGCGCGGTGCCGAACCTGTCCTCGATTCGAGACCGGGCCTTGTCGCACGCCTCCCCGAGTTCTGATATCCGGAGGGGAGTCGCGTTGTGGCCGCGAAGCAGGCGAGCCCCCGTGAACCGCACCGTGCAATACCACTGGCCATAGTGATAATGGAACGAAATCCAGAGCCCGTCTGGCAAGTTGAAGCTCCTGCGACCTCCCCAGGCCAGCCCCCTCTGCACCTCCGATGGGAGCCACTGCAGAACGGTTACCAAGCGCAGCGTATCCATACCGAATCCGAACATTCGGATCGCCTCGAACCCGGTTCGATTGCCGTGTCATGTGGTCAGGCATCGCCACCCTCCCGGATGAATCGATCCAGTTCGGAGCGGGCTACGCGTGTGCCCCTCTTACCGATCCTAACGGGCCGGAGTCGCCCCGACTGAATGAGGGCATAGACCTGCGACGTACTTATCTGGAGCTCTGCAGCGACTTCGGCCACGCGGAGCGTGAGGGCGGTTGGGTTTCCATGGGTGTCGTTCATGACGCCCATAATTGTTTCTATGTCCACGGCGCAAGAAAGGCGGACAAAAGTGGGACAACCCGGACATGGATCAGATTTCGTCGCATTGACTTGGCCCAGTCTCTCCGTCTGCCGACAGGGATATGAAGCGATTAAGAGGCACGACGAACGAGGCGAGTCTGGCGAGCTACTTCTTGTTACGCGATGCGTGGCTGTCAAGAACGGAGTCCTTGTCGTCCCAACACCCGCAACTTTTCGCCAGGTGTCACCTATCGACAACAAGACTTTGCTAGGGAAGTTCATGGACATTGGCGGAGTAGCCGACATCGTCCGCTTTGCCTCAGAGTATGGGTTTCTTGGAATCGGCACGTTTCCATACGAGGACAGGTTGGCTGAGTTCATTGACCAATGGCTCTGGCTGGTGGATACAGTACGAGCCGTCAGTGTGCTCGTCCATTCCGTGGCGCAAGGGGTTGTTGTGCGCCCGCAGGATCGGGAAGTTCTGGTCGCCGGAAGACCCCCGTTGCCGATGTCGGATCACAGATTTGACTTGGGGCAACGACTGATCGATGCGGCAGCGATGAGGAACGCCAGCGTCGGAAGCCGAGAAACGTGGTGCAACGTTTTGCCTCAAGTCCTCATCAATGAGTGGATCTCATTCACAGTTACTACGGCGTTTGACTTCGAAACTGGGGCATTTTGGGCTGTCCCCAAATGTCTGGCTGGTGTGATGTGGATGCAACTTGCGGATGACCTCTCAGCCCGTGACATCAACCTTCGCAAATGCCGGGGTTGCGGAGTCCTTTTTAGGCCTACGAGACCCAATATGATCTACTGTCCGCATAGGCGAGACGCTTGTCGAAAGAAAGCTCAGCGTAAGCGAAAGAACGAGAAGCCAGCTAGTCCAAACAAGCCTTGAGCAAGTCCCTCGGGATGACCCTAAGTGCGGTTGCGATGTCGATCAGTTCGATGACGCTGACGCTCCTCTCCCCTCTCTCAATCTTGCCAATGGTCATCGGGTGCCAGCCGAGGGCCTGGGATAGTTGCCGTTGAGACATGCCCGACTTCTCTCGCGCTGAGCCAATCGCTGCTCGCAGTCGATCCTCTTCAGGGCGTAGGGGTTGGCGTCTGTGTTGTCCGGGCACCTCTCAACGCTGGGACAGCGATTGATCACATGTAGTGATCAAATTGGGTTATGCTCTGAGCATGACCCGTGATCACCGTTGGCAGCGACCCGCGTGGCACCGAAACAGCACCTGGCTTGCGTTGGTGGCCGTCTCGTGCGTTGCGTGCGGGCCTGGTGGCCTTGATGTCCAAGTCGGGGACTACAACGCTCAGTTGGAGGTCGTCAAGCGCAAGAGCGACGACTTTGATGGGATGGTCAACATGGCGCGTCACGTGGACGATCCGTCTGTACTCGATCCCGACCACGGGTCTTTGACCAAAGCCTGGCAGGCATCAGCAGACTCGCTCCGGGCAGAGGTCAAGAAGGCCATCGACATGCGGGCCAAGATCGAACAGGACGGTCGGTTCAACCAGTTCTTCAGGTTCGGCAAGTTTCTCGATAACGCAGTCAACGCCGACAACGCTGCCGCGTCAATGTCGAACGAACCGCTTCGGTATATCGAAAAGAAGTAGATGAGGAGGGTGCCACCCCTCCCCGCCAATGCTAGCCGCCAGACTTGTTCTTTGTCCGATCCACGAGATTGTAGGTCGAACCCGGCTTTTGCGTCGGAGGCAGAGGATTGCCCTTCTCCGACGTGACCTCGGGGCCCTTTCCTCCCCGTGGGCCGATCACTTGGTATTGGCCTGAAGCTGGGGCTGGCTGCCCCGGTCGCAGATTGCTTTCTTTCTTCATCTTCGTCTCGCTTGTTTGCCCCGGCTTCTTTGCCAGGAACATCGTGTTTGCCTATGGCCGCAGTCGAGGCTGAACCTGGAGGTCATTCGCAGCCCAACCAAGCCGATCCATTTGAACCACCATTTCGTCATAGACGGGCAATGCCTTTTCTGGGTCGGATATGGTCAGCACGAGCACCGCCTTCGCCGCTTTGGCTGGTTGATGCCCAGCCCTGTAGTGAACAGATAGGTCTAGTCGCCAGAGTTCACCGGTGATCCCGCGTACTCGGTCTCTTCTGTAGACCTTGACAGGAGACCATTTGAAACCCTGCTTCACCTGATCCGTCTCAAAGCCGGTTCCGATCAATGCGAAGTCCTCGGGCACTTGCCCTTTCTTCTTCTCGCGATGCCTGCCCTTGTCATCAGTGTAGGTGGACACGGTTCCGAGCGAGACGTCCACGTTGGTTCGGCAGTATTCAGAACCGAAGCTTGCATCGAGCTCAGGTTCGTAAACGACGGTCATGAGAAAGTCGGCCTTGACTGTGTCGTCATCGACATAAAGGCACGGAGGGATTGGAAAAACGGCCTTTCGAAAGGCCATGCCCGGCTCGATGTCCATTTCAAAGATCAAGGTGCACTCATGCTGGGTGCAACCAAGAATCTGTGAGAGGTCCGGGGGCGTGCCAAATCCCTGATACTGCATTAGGAACGGGTCTGTTCGTCCCTCCCCCTTGGCCGCTGAGTGAATCAGTAACGCCCGCGTAAGCAAGTGGGATGCCCCGCCAACGACCCCCTCCTTGATGTTGGCCGTCAAGGTGGAGACGAGCGGTGTCGCGAAGCTGGTGCCGATGTCCTCTGCAATAAAGCCACTTGTGTTCAGTGAGAGCACACCGATCTGCGTGTAGTCGCCGTCGAGGGTGCAATTACCGCCGAAGTGTGCAAGTTCCGGTCGGATGAGCGACACCGGACCTGGCCCGCGCCTGCTAAAGGGTGACGGCTCACCTGACCTCACTCCCGAGCTTGCATGGTCTCGATGTGCCCGCGAGCCCACGACAATCGATCGGACGGAATCAGACGGAACACAAATCCGATCAGCACCAGCCAAGTCCTGTGGTTTCCATGTCCGTAGAGGGGGCGTCTCATAGTTTCCAGCCGCCAGCACAATCGAAGTTTGGTATTCGTCCTGCAGCGAATCGAGCTTTACGGCGAAGTCCGAAAAAGAGTCGTCGGAGATGTCCTGCTTCGTTGAAAGCGAGAGGTTCCATGCGCTCACTTCCGGATACTTGGGAATCACTTCCTCGAGGATGGTCACGAGATCGTGTTCGTAGGTCGGACCGCTGCCAAGGGCTACGACGTCAACAATCTTCGACCCGCAGCTAGGAAAGCGGTCGTCGCCATGATTGAGAGCACGCGCGTTTGCAATCAGTCCACCAACGAAAGTGCCATGAGAATGGTCGCGCTCGGCCTCGGGGACGTAAGTCTCGCGGGCGACCACCCACGGCAAAAGAAAAGCCTCGCTCGGGTCAATGCCTGAGTCGATGATCCCTACGACAGGATAGGTCACTTCCTCGCTTGGTGTTGGAAAATCGTCGATGCCAGCGGCGCGAACTGGCGTCGAAGCAGTTCGAACCGAATAGAAAGATGGAAACGCTCCAAGGCTCTGGGTTCCTACGTAGTTGCCGAGCTTTAGCAGAGCGTCATGGGCGTCAGCCGCCACTTTGTAGATCTTGAGTCCAGCACCATAGATGATCTCGCTCCCATCGACTTCCAGCTCGTTCAGCAGCTTCACGAAGGCGAGTTCAATGTTCGCATCCCGGTCTGCAAGATGGTGCCGAAAGAGCTTTACCTTGGCAAAATCGTCCCCCTCGGGAATGTTGACCTGTGTGGGCATCGGCTCAAGCTCTTCAAGGGTCGACAGATTGGCGATAGCCTTCTGCGCAGTTGAGAGGCGAACTTCGGTGGCCAGGCGTTCCAAACCCGTCCGCGTCACACTGACGAGCAAGTGGTCAAGCCCCTGGGTGCTGATGATTGGACAGGTGTTCTCATTGAAGATTCGGTACGGTCTGTGGCTCTTTGCCACGGCATCCTTGCGGACTCGGACACGCGCCACGGCGGGGACGCCTGGGAAGCTCCTGAAGGCCTCTGCGAAGTGATCTCGGATGCCGATCACCTTTTCTTCGACCGCGTCCCGAAACGCCTTGTCCACATCCCGAAACACCTTCGCTTCGCCTCCTCCGCCTGTAGGCAGAACGATGTCGTCCTGGAGAACGGGAACGACCTTCATCGGCAGTCGATGCTCGCCGTTCACGCCTCGCCTCCCTGATGCTTCTTAAGGATGTGCGTCACGTTCCCAGGACTCATCCCGAGAGCGTCAGCCAAGACGCGATGCGTGAAAACTGCTGGGTTCTTCTCCTTCGCGTGGGCGATCAGCTCCGGGACTGACATAGAGTCCCCGGCAATGCCCCGAAACAGGATTCTGCGATAGATGTCCCCCTCCTCCGGCTCACTGCCTCCGTTCAGAATTGCCGCTCGCCTGGCGCCGTCGCATATCTCCCGGATGTCCGAGCCGCTCATACTCTGGCTTGCCTGGGCAAAGCGACGAAGCAGCTTCTCGGGCATGGGCCTTGCCAGAAACTTTCTGAACATACTGAACCTGGATTCCTCGTCAGGCAGGTCCACCTTGACTCGATAGGAGAATCTGCGCCAAATCGCTGGATCAAGTAGGTGGTCGTGATTCGTAGCAGCAAGGATGACCGTGTGGCTCCTAACGGCATCGATGTTTTGAAGAAGGCTCACCACGACCCGCTTGAGTTCGCCAAGCTCGTGGCGATCATCTCGAAGCTTTGCAATGGAGTCAAATTCGTCGAGGAACAGGACACAAGGTCGCGAGGCGACGTGATCGAACAGGAGCCGAAGGTTTTTTGATGTGCTGCCGAGATAGCTCGATATCAGAGTGTCAGTGCGGGAAGTGATCAGCGGCAGACCCAATCTTGCCGCGACCGAGCGGGCAAGTTCCGTCTTGCCACAGCCAGGGGGCCCGTACATCAGAAGTGACGCTGACACTCCGACGCCTTCGGCGATCAGTCGATCCGCAGCGTCAACGTACTGTAGAAACTCCGAAACGGCCCGTTCCGACTCGGGCGACAGAAAGACCTCAGTTTCACCTGGATCGATCCAAGTCTCGTCCGCGAGCGACAGGCGGGACTCCCCGTCCACCGGGACCCTCTCTTGCGCCAGGCTTGCGCTGGAAACGGTCTGCCCGCCGCTTTGCATCAGGGCCCGTCGCAATCTCTCCGCTGCCTTCTCCTCGCCCGCAAGCTCCAGCTTGTCAGCCAGTTGCTTCGCGTAGGCGACGGCCTTGGCCTTGTCATTGGAAACTGCCGCTTCGGTGAGCTTGAGGACTTCGAGCAAGAATTGCATGTACCTAAACAGAATGCCACGTATTTGGCTCAGTTGTCAAGACTTGCTAAACAAAAAGGTCGTATTCCTAAACTATTGTGCCAGTTGAATGCCCAAAAGGGTGGTGCCGCTTCGCCGGGACGGTCAGTCCAGCGGGGCACCTGTACGCTTCATATTGGAGCAAATGCCAAGCAGGTTGTTTCACGCCATCGCGGACGAAGCTGTGCTCGCTGCGGAGCAGCTTGCGCTGGGCGCGACCGCCATTGGACGGGCCAACTATGCTCAGCGCGGCTACTACTACCAGGCCTTCTTCAGTCTGTCTGCGGGATTCGAGCGAACGGCCAAGCTGGGTCTGATACTTGACCATGCCGTTCGCAACGGCGGTCAGTACCCGCCCTCGAAAGCTGTATCTGGCTATGGGCACAAGCTTCTAGACCTTCTAGCCAGGCTCGACTCAATTTCAGCCGAGCGCGGCTACGAGTACCGACTTCCGCGCACTACGATCCATGATGAAGCCGTGCGCATCCTCCACGGGTTCGCGTCAAACTTGACCCGCTATCACAACATTGACTACTTGACCCCTGACAGGGTGGCACGATCCGAGGACAACCCGGTTGGAGACTGGTACCAGAATGTCGTGATTCCCTCGTTCGAGGGTTTCGTGAGCCAGCGGCGCAAGACACAAATCCATGACAACGCTCGCATGGTTGCCTTCATGATGGAAGGCATCGCGTCGATTCGGCACACCTCCGAGACGGGCCAGGAACTCAACGATGCCTACTCTGCGTCGGCTCAAACGGGGATGACCCAGAGCGCGGCCAAATACGTCAGGCTGCACGTTCTTCAACTCTGCCGCTTCGCGACGCAAACGGTCGTTGAGTTGAGCTATGACGCGATGAAAGCAGGCGTTCCAGACGTTCCACATGTGAGCGAAATGTACGCCATCTTCTGCAACTCCGACGATTACTTCAAGGGCCGGGCAAGCTGGTCAATCTACACCCGCTAGCTGACGTCGTCCGATTCCTCGCCTCCGGACTGGAGAGCAACCCCCCTCGCCTCACAGACGGCAACCAATAGCTGATGTGCGCCAGTCAGGAACTCCGAAAGCACGGGCACCAGTCGTACAGTCTGCTTCGTGCGGTAGTCCCATACGCAAAGCTCGCCATCCTCACAGTGGTAGGAAATCGTCTGGCCGGGAATGAGCCTTGCCTTGGGCGAGTCGCCGATGATTGTAACCACGGGTTCAGCACCGTGCATCTGGACTTGCACGCCAGAGCCCTCCGTATCACCCGTTTGCAGGCGCACAGGGCTGCCGGGGCGGGACATGACAAGTCCGAGCTTCGCTCCAGGCTCGCAGACAGGTAGCGGATGGCCGTGAATGTCGTGCTGGCGAACGTCATTGATCAGGTCGCCAAACGGTAGGGCATCCAGAGCAGGCTTGAGGGTCGCGTCCTTCCCCGGCTCATAGTCGTCGAGCGTTTGAAAGGCCTCGCGCAATGACTGACAGGCATGGATACAGAACGCCGTGAACATGGCCCGAACGACCGCTGGGGCGTCTGAACGTGCTGCAGTGTGGTGAGCAAAGGCAGCACGCTCGAAATACCGTAGAATTGCCGTCACTTCTATAGGTACGGGTCGACCAGTCGGGTCACTCATCCAATTGGGGTCAGGGCTCCTATCTTCCTTCTGTTCCATCGCTGTCCTGCGCTCGTGAAACCGGCCTAATACTGAACATGTGCAATCGTCGTGAGCGTGCACCCGATGCTCGTCAGAAACTGCGGGAACTCTGCGTCAATCCAGAGATTGAATTGAGTAATCAACCACTGAATGTCGCTGATGGCCCAGGCGACCCTTGAGCTCCCTATGGGCTGTGGGCTCACCTTCGGTCGGTCGCAATTGTGGATGCAGTCGTGCCTGCGTTGAATGACCTCCTCGAAGCGAGCCTCAAAAGCTCGCCGTCGCTTCGCACGCTCCGACTCGAAAGTCTTGCGCTGGGCCCGTGTTCCCGTTGGAAGAGTCAAGTAGACAGCATGGTTAGGCCCCCAGATTCGCTCATTGGAACTCGGGAGGGCCACCCACGCATCAATACAGTGATCACTCAGAAACTTGTTACCGGATGCCGCGAATATGTTGAATCGGCTCTTCACCGTTGCCAAGCTCAGGACATTTTCTCGCTCCATGAGTTGCCTGCTCGCCATCCTCCACCGCCAATTGTCTCGCACAGCGTACGCTTTCAACACTTGGCTAACGGGAATCTTTAGCTCGTCAATGCGTGTCGGAAACGTGACCGACGCCTGATGTTCTTTTGCGATCAAGGTGCAAGCTACACAATGCGAAAACGCATCGCAAAAGTACGCGTCGAGGGCTCCTACTGCAAACATCCATGCACTTCTGAATAGGTCTTCCCGGAGCAGTCGGTGGGCAGCCGTGCCATGCGGCAGGCTTCTGGCGTGCGCAAGGAGCGCCCTGGCGCGAGCAATGTCCTGATCAAAGTGATTCTTGGCGGTGGTTGGCAAGGCTGTCTCCCATGTGGGCCGGAATCGGACTTACGGTTTCCTCCTGAGCGGTGCTGACAAACAATGCGAGATGGCTGCCAGGATCATCATCACCATACTTCACCGCCTTCGTTCCACCCGCAGTTAGGACAACGAACGCCAGCGTAGCGGTCGCCCCTGACGTGGTCGATGTTCGACCAGCCTTCGAGCTTGTCGGCGGCAAGCCCGCACTTCGGGCAGGCGACGTAAACTCCAGCTCCATGGAAATCCCGGAAGGGCAGACGTGAATGGTCAATGAACTCCTGAATGGCTTGCCGGAACTCAATATCAGAGTTGATCCCCAGCAGCTTCTTGGCGAGCGCATTGTGGTCACCGTCGGTGGCGTCGATGTATTGGAGGTCGGCAATGACTGTGGGGACGGGCGTTTCGTCCATTCGCACCGGAATCAGGCGGTACGAGTCCTCGGCAGTCCATCTGGCGATTGCCGCATTCATTTCCTTCTTGACCCACCTGGACTTGGCGGCACCTGCTGACCAAACGAGCACGAACGTATCGAAGCCGGACAGCCCTGCATCGATGGCACTCGGGATTGAGTCGCCTGGCCGGATCTCCCACTGATCCAACCAAACCCTTGCACCGGCCATGGTCAAAGTCGCCGCCAGGGCCCGCACGAAATCCCCCGACTCGGAATTGTAGGAAACAAACAGTCCCTTTTCGCTCTCGTCGTGCATCAGTCCTCTTCGCCATCGTCCTCGCGGCTGCCGAGGCGGTACTTCAAGTCGTAGTTCTGAATGGCCGAGAGCTCCTGATCGTTGAGTCCAAAATGCTCCGCAAGAATCTCGTCTATGGCATCTATCCTGCCTTTCTGGGCTGAATGGTCGAAGGACTGAATTCTCAGGCCGCTCTTTGTCATCAAGGTCGCAGTGTCGCGAAGAGCTGTAAGGTACTGGTCGGCCATGCCCGCCAGCGCTCGTCCGGTGCCAGCCCCTAAATCCAAGGGGTTGAATGGGAAAGCGAGGAGGTCGCGCTTGTTCACATTGCGGACGTCGGAAAGCACGTTCCAAAACCAGAAGAACGTGGTCGAAGACAGTGCCGCAACGGCGCACAATTGAGTTTCTCGCGTTGGAAACGCCAGGCTTTTCAGCTCTGATGGATCAACCGTGGCTCCATCCGAAATCCTCGTGATTAGAGGAACGAAGTCAAGAAACGCAAGGAAGTAACTGAACTTCCTCGTGTAGTAGACGCGGAACGTGGAGTCATCTACGACTGCGTCACCAAGGGAACCTTCTCGGGATGCCAGCTTCATGAAGGCACCTAGTTCCAATGCTGTGCCCAACTTCTCCAAACTGGACGGCAATACAAGAAACCGATGATCCGTGCGGTCGCAGTACTCCGGTCGCGATGCTATGAGCGACTCCCTCTCAGCCTTTGTCCATCGCAGATATCGCGTTGTGTAGACGCCTGTACGTTGGCGATCTTGGGGCCCACGAGACTTGGAAACAAATACTGTCAGCCGCTTCTGCGCCCCATCAAACAACTGCGACGGCCGGTTCGAGTAAGTCGAAACCCACATGTTGCGAGACTGTCGTAAGGCTACGTCCTGTAGTGGCCGAAAGCCGTCAGTGTTGAACATTGATACAGGAACAATGAGTGAGAGGGCTCCCCGTGGTCGAACCTGCTGGAACGCCCGTTCGGCAACCAGCGCATATAGGTCACCGCAGGGCAGAGTGTCGAAGCCGAAAACCTTGTATTCGGAAACGTCCTTGAGTTCGACGTACGGGGGATTCCCAACGATGACGTCGAAGCCTCCTTCTGCTTCAATTGCGGGATACTCGAGGAGCCAGTGAAACGGCTGATGAGTGCGCTTGAACTCAGCTTGCGTGAGTTCAACCGTCCTTGGCTTGCCGCTTCTTTGCCTGACCGTCTTTTGAGCAAGGCCAGCCGTCTTGTAGAGCTGCCAGAGGTCTTCATCAAGGTCAGGCCGCACACTATCAGCGGCTCTCAAAACCTGATCTTTCGTGACCGGTGCGCCTTTCCACTCGCCAAGTTGCTGGAGCCGCCACGCGTGAAGCAACTGCCCGTATTCGCGGACGACGTTCTCGATGCGCTCGTGCCTCCCGAGAATTCGGTCCATGGTTTGCTGCCTGACCGGGCCACCGACCCGAGCTTGCTGCTCGCTACTGGAGGCCATTTCCCATAGCCGGTCTATTTCCCCGATACTCGTGTAACCGACAAGCGCGTTGCCAGCGAGGATGTTGAAGTCGATGTCCGGCAGTGGCTCGACTCCAAAGTTGTCCTTGGCATCGACGCGTTCGACGGTGGCGATGAGAGTGAGGAACAGGCGGAGCTTGCAGATTTCGACGGCCTCCTCCATGATGTCCACCCCGAACAGGTTGTTCACGATGATCGACTTCTTGATGAAGTACTCCGCGCTGGGATGGTCGTTGATCCGCTCGACCTCGGCCCGCATCTTGTCCAGCACGTCCGTCCCATGCGGGAAGGCGGGCACCGTTTCACCGAACACAGCTTGCCCGGTTTCCAGGTCGGTGAACCCTAAACTGCCATCCCAGCTCTGGACGGTCGGCTCGGCCCCGGTCGCTTTGCCGACCAAGTACCGCATGCGGCTTAGTGAGGCGTTGTACAGCGGGTACAGGATGAGCAAGGCGGCGAAGAGGAACGCGCCCGAGCCGCATGTCGGATCAAGCACCGTGATGCGCTGCAGCCCCTTGAAATAGAAGTCGTGGAGGACGTCGGGGTCTTGGATATTGCTGACGAAATCTAGGGCCAACCGCTCGATGTCGAGGTTGTAGGTGATGAAGTCGTCTATGCCGTCGATCTTCCCGGCGTCGAAGTCGGCCAGGATGCCTTCGTACCGCTGTCGTCGCTGATCCTGCTCGTAGTCGGTCTCGGTCGGAAGCTTCTCATCCTGCTTCACGCTGCCGTAGACATAGCGGTCAATGCCTTCACCGTCGCTGATTCCGCGCCCCTCGTTCAATAGGTTAGGGTGCGGGCCAATAGGCAGCGGACGAACCGCCTGGGCCCCCTTGTCACCCGATTCCGCGAGCATGTCGAGCAGGCGCGGGACGATGGTGTTGCGGCAGATATAGCCGGTGATGTCCTCCTTGGTGTAGTAGGCACCCATCTGCTTTTGGTTGATGTACTTTTCGAAGATATAGCCGAGGATGTGTGGGGAGATGTAGCCGTCGTTCTCGACCCTGTCTTCGTCCAGGGTCCAACGCCACTTGTCGAAGTAATCGAACCACCGCCGAAATTCGGCGTCTGGAATCCGCGCTCCCGCTGGAAACTCGCCACGCTCGACGGTCTCTTTGTTGAGCCCAAGCTCGCGCTCGACCTGATGTACCGTGAAGAGCCCGCCATCGAGGTAGAGCACGTCCTTGAAGGTGTCCTCGAAACGCCCTCGCTTGGTCTTGCGTTCACCCAGCCCAAAGAAGCTGAGGGGCAGGAGGAAATGGGTGTAGAAGGTGTCTTGGCCGTTCTCGTTGATGTTGGCCGCAAGGTTGAAGCTGAGGAACGATGTCCCCCCGGGTAGGAAGCCTTTGCCGCCGAGGAAGTAGATGAACATGAGGCGGTTGAGCAAGACGGAGCAGTACCAGTCGCGCTTGGACTCATCCTCGATCCAAACCAGGAATTTGACGAACGCCTTGCGGTGCTCGTTGAACTCCTTGAAGAACTTCTTTGTGACGCGCTCGGCAAGCAGTGCCTGGTTGACACGGGCCGAGACTTCGACCAAGTTGGTCGCCTCCGACTCGTCAAGGGTGAAGGACAGCTTGTTGATGCGCTGTGCGAGGAACTCCACGCCTTTGCCCGCGTAGTAGGTGACCTCGCTTGTCGTCTTGGTCTTGCCATCGTCGCGCCGTGGCACTGCCCAGACTTGTTTGGTGTGCTCCCGGTCGATGAAGATGATCAGGTACTCGTGGTGAAGCTTTTCGATCTCACGACCGATTCGCTTGCGCTCGGCTGATCCAGGAAAGGGTTCGCCCTTCGCGGGTTGGCAAAGGAACGCGGCCACACCGCGCTTCTCGGCGACGCCTTCGACCTCGTAGAAATGGCCCGCAATCTCGAGTGCATGCTTGGCGCGAAAGCCGTCCCAAAGGAGGTGTTGAGTGAACAACTCCGAAAAGTCGAACTCCGAAAGGCAGCGACGAATTTCCCTCACGACGGGCCACCAATTAGGCCCAAGGAGCAGATGATCTTTGGCTCACGGCTCTCGGCTTTGTCTGAAACGAGGCACAGTCGCTCCTCGCTTCGCAATGAAATGCACAGCTCAGAAAGTGCTTCGTCGCTGATGCCCGCTCGAATCTGTCGGTTCAGTGTGTCGGTGGCTGTTTGGCGCAACGGGTACTGATAGATGTCTTCGACTACCCGCATAAGCTCGTCTGAGGCGAGGAGGGTGCCCTTGACGTGCTCCGCATACGCCTTGAGCCGTTCATACGTCCGGAAGCGGGCACCGGACGGTTTGCCAAGCTGACCGCCGACCGTCATCTCTTCCTCGACCATTCGCTCCACGCCCTTCCGCACGATCTCATGATGATTGGGTGCCTTTGGCCTGGCAGGGGTCTCAGGAAGGCACTCAGCGGCCCGCAGAACGGCCAATGGCGACTCAGACACTAAGTCGCCGCGATCATCAACCCACGCCAAAGCGTCGTTGCCGTCAGCAGCCCTCATGTAGACAAGTGCGCCCTGCGGTTTCTGGGGCTGAGGGTCATAGTCCTTGGCCGAAAAGACCACGTCGGGCATGTCCTCAATGACCACCCTCAGCGATGGGTCGGCATCGGTCGCGTTCTTCCAAATCTGCCAGGCGAGTGAGGATAGATCAACCTCGCTGTCATCGTCAGCGTCGAGGATTCCTGCCCTTTCGTTATAGAGGTCGCGGTACCTCTCGTCGACCTTGAGGTCTTCAAAGAACTGCTCGTCTGCGCCGACTACTTCGGCGTTTTCGGTCAGACGTTGCCGCACTCGCCCACGGAGGTTAATGATGCGGTCTACACCGTCCATCGGATAGAAGCTGTAGCAGATGATCTCGGGGTGCTGTTGGCCGATTCGGTCAACACGACCAGCCCTCTGGATGAGCCGGATGATCGCCCATGGCAGGTCGAAGTTGACGACGACAAAAGCATCCTGGAGGTTTTGGCCCTCGGACAGCACGTCGGTTGCGATGAGGACGCGAAGCTCATCCTCGGCCTTTACGAGGCCGCGCTTGTGGTTGCTGTTGGGGCTGAACCGATATGCTTGTCTAGTCGGATTCTCGCTCTGCCCGGTGACCCCTTCAAGACGCTGAACGCCACGACGCTTTAGCTCCTCTTCGAGGTACTTGACAGTATCGGCAAACTGGGTGAATACGAGCACCTTGTCGTTCGGATGCGTCTTGGTGAGCAGCTCGTGCAGCTTTGCGACCTTCTTGTCCTCGGCTGGATTCCAAGTGCCGTGTTCCTTGAGCACGACGCACAAGGAGTCGCAGTCGGCTTTGAGGTCAATAGCCAGCCGCTCCATGAACAAACCTGGTCGAAGCCAGCGGAACCGCTGTTTGAGACCGGAGGCATAGTGCTCGTAAACCTCTTTGGCCCGCACCCGAAACTCATCCTCCGTAAACATGGGAACACGAACCGAAGGAGCATCGGCGTCGATGAACTCCTCTCGCTCATCGTCGAAGATGCTGCCCGTTACGCTCGTGTCGTCCGAGTCCGCATCGAAAACGTGGAGGTCGAGCATAGAGGGATCGGTCGTGCCAATGGGGATAGGCAGATCATTCTCAACTGCGTGCAGAAAGATGTAGTTGCGCAGGACATGCCGCTCGACTGACTGAACGAACGCCAGGCCGCTGCTCTCAAGTCGCTTGAACAGGTTTGTCCGACAGAACCCCATGAGCCGCTTGCCAGCCCGACCAAGGTCTTGGATGACCCTCGCCTCAGTTTGGGTCGGTGGGGAATCGGGACGGCCCTCAACATAGTTGCCGAGCCCATACCTCGGCAAGGAAAGCGAGTTCACCCGGTTGACAATGGACTGGCTGTATAGCCGAGCGTAAGGGTCTTTCACGTCGTGATCGTCAATCTCGAACTTGACGGTGCGGGGTGTTCGCTCGGGGAAAAAAGTGCGAGTGCCATCGGCAAGCACCAGGTACCTCCTGCCATTGTCCTCGTCCACCATGGCGTAGTTCTCCTTGATGAAGCCTCTCGTGCGCCTGACCATATAGAGGCGCATCAACTCGCGCCAATCGTCGGCATAGGGACTCTTTTCAAATGCCGAGAGGCTCTTGAAGGGGCATTGATGACGAGCCTGGAATTGCACCTCACCAACCTCTTTGATGTACTTGTCCGGTCGGACGCCAAGGTCTTGGTTCTCGGGCACGAACAGCCGCAGTTGGGCACCGAGGTCAAGATACGCCTTGTTGTAAGGGGTCGCGCTGAGGAGGATGCAGCGGCACTCGTTTTGCGCGATGTATTCCTGAATGGCCCTATAACGGCTGCCCTCGCGGTTCCGCAAGTTGTGGCTCTCGTCGATGATCACGAGGCGGTATCGGCGCAGATCAGGAAGCTCCTGAATCGCCCGTGTGACTGAAAGAACCTTTGCCCTGAGTCGGTACTCGTGGGCATAGTCCTCCCACATGTCCACGAGGTTCTTGGGGCAGAGAATCAGGGTCTCTAGCCCGAGGTCGTCCTCGAAGATTCGCGCGAGGGTCGTGGCCATGAGAGTCTTGCCAAGGCCGACCACGTCACCCAGCACGACCCCTCGGCGACGCTCATCGTTGAGGTGGTGGGCAGCAATCTTCACCGCCGCGACCTGGTACTCGAAGAGCTTGTTGCCAAAGTCCTTCGGGATGCGAAACTCAGACACCCCGGCCCGTGCCTCTTGGGCGAGGTGGTAGGCAATCTTGAGATAAATGTGGTAGGGCGGAATCAGGGTCGGGCGTGCCCAGCTTTCTTCGATGATGGCGGCCAGCTCTTCGGATATGTCGAGGCACCACTTGTCCTTCCATCTATCCTCGAACCACTTCGCCAGCTTGCGGGACGCATCGTCGTCTAGGACGTCGACGTTCAGTTCGAATTGATGCATCAGCCCTGCAAAGGTCAAGTTGGAACTGCCGACGTACCCGACGACTTCGGAGCCCGCGACCGCGCGATGCACGAGGTAGAGCTTTGCGTGGAGGCTGTTCCTGAGGAAGAGCTTGACGACCAGCTTGCCCGAGCGAAGTTGCCGGGCAAGGCGTTGGAGGTTCCGCTCATCAAGCTCGGATGGCGCACCGATGGTCAACTGCTCGCGAAACTGCTCAGCCGCCCGTCGCTTGAGCTGACTCGCCTTTGCAGCGTCGAGCCCCTCCTCCTTGACCAAGCTGTACACGAGCTTGATTTCTTCCTCGGGCAAGGAGTGCATGCCGATTAGGAGTCGTGCCTTAGAATCGCCCTCGCCCGAAAACCTATCCTCAACGACTTGACCCAGGCGATTCCAGCCGCGCAGGTTGAAGTAGCCGACGCAAAAATCCGCTCGGCTAGATGTGCCGAGCATTTCCTCCAGCGCAGGAAGGAAGGGTAGCTCGATATTGTCGAAGATTCGGGGCATGGCGGAGGTCGAAACTGACGTCCGACCCGCTCAGAGAAAGCCCTACCCCAAGAATCCTCTAGGATGCTTCGACATCGCCCTCGCTGATCACAAGACCAGACTTCTACGTAATACCCGAGAGCGGGCACTCACGTCACTGACCGTGGTTCTGAAGCGATGGACCCGGGCGGCCCCTGCCGTACCCCAAACGAATCCGCTTTGCCGTAGTTTATGCCGTAGAAGAACGTGTTCGGCTCCGGAATTCCGTTTGGATAGCGAACCATTAGGTTCAAAATAGTGGCTGCCGCAGTAGGACTCGAACCTACGACCCGCTGATTAACAGTCAGCTGCTCTACCAACTGAGCTATGCGGCAACAAGGCGGTGAGTATACCAAGAGGGTATCGGCGACATGGGACGGCAAAATTAGGCCGGGCTTGCGTATAAAATGCTGGCTTGGCCACCTTTGGAGCAACCTGGTTGACATCGGCCCTTGCCTTGGCCGGCATGGTCGGTTCGGGGGTGGCCCCGAGGCCGACCGTCCAGTTGACGATCGACAAGTCAGACCGGTCGTTGACCCTTTTCGAGGACGGCAAGGCGGTCAAGACATTCAAGATCGCGCTGGGGCCTAAGCCGAAGGGCGCCAAGAGCAGGGAGGGGGACATGGCCACGCCAGAGGGCGACTATTTTGTGTGCGTGAAGAACCCGAAGAGCAGGTTCCACCTCTCGCTAGGGATCAGCTATCCCGGACCTCTGGACGCGGAACGCGGGTTGAAGACGGGGGCGATCACAAAGTCGGAGCGAGACCGGATCGTCAGGGCGGACCGCAAAGGCATCACCCCACCTTGGGACACCGAACTCGGTGGCGAGATCTTCATCCATGGGGGTGGCACGACCCGTGATTGGACCCATGGCTGCGTCGCCCTGGATGACGCCGACATCGAGTATGTCTACAAGCGGGCGTCGGTCGGCACAAAGGTGCGGATCGTCCCATGAGCGTCCGGACCCTTCGCATCGCCCACGTGACCGACGTGCACGTCCAACCAGAACTGGGCGCGGGCGAAGGCTTTGCCGCCTGTCTGGAACACATCCGGAACCTGGCCGACCCGGCGGACTTTGTCTTGACCGGCGGCGACCAGGTCATGGACTCCCTGGAGCAGGACAAGCAGCGGACGAAGAGCCAATGGAAGGTCTTCCACGGCGTCCTGGACGCCGCCCGTTCGTTGCCGGTCGAGCACGTCGTCGGCAACCACGACGTCTGGGGCTGGGGGTCGCCGGGGGGATCGGCGGAGGTCGGCGACGCTGGCAAGGCGTGGGCCTGCGACGAGCTCGGCCTGGCCTGCCGGTACCGCAGCTTCGACCGTGGCGGCTGGCATTTCGTCACTTGGACAGCACGCACCCGACGCCCTGGCCGGGGTACACGGCCAAATTGGACGAGGAGCAGTTCGAGTGGCTTGCCGGAGACCTGGCCGCGACCCCGGAATCGACGCCGGTCTTGGTCGCCAGCCACATCCCGATCCTCTCCGCCAGCGTCTTCTACGACGGCGACAACGAGGCGTCCGGCGACTGGCGCGTTCCGGGGGCGTGGATGCACATCGACTCCCGCCGGATCAAGGACTTGTTCCGTGGGCACACGAATGTCAAGGCTTGCGTCAGCGGCCACCTCCACTTGGTGGACCAGGTCGTCTACAACGGCGTCACATATTTATGCAACGGGGCGGCGTGCGCCGCTTGGTGGAGGGGGGACTTCCACGAGTGCACCTATGGCTACGCCCTGTTGGACCTCTACGAGGACGGCTCGTTCGAGAACCGGTATGTGCCCTACGGCTGGCAGACCCGGGCCTGAGCCTTGCGAAACGACGCCGGACGCGCGGCGTATTGATCCCCGTGAGAGCCGTCGCCTTGCGCCCTGACGAACGCGTCTTGGCCGCCGCCAACCATGTGTCGAGCGCGTTCTTCCCGTTTGTCGGGCCGATCGTGTTCTTGGTCGTCGGGCTGTTCACGTCGCGGTTCGTCGCCTATCACGCGCGGGTCGCCCTCACGGAGGCGGTGGTCTTCAAGCTCGCGGTGTTCGGGGTCGGGGCCGCCTCGCTCGTCTTGACCTTGGTCAAGGTCGCCGAGATCGTCGCCACCAACGGCGCGTCATTCACCTGGGACCTGGTCTGGCAAGCGGCCCTGAAGTTCGTCGTCCTGTGGCTGGCTTTCCTTGTCGCCAACTTTGTGCTGGCCGTACGCTCGCTCTTCCAGGCCAGGGACGCCTTTCTCGGCAAGGCGGGCAAGGGGTTTTCACCCTTGCCCGCCTCCAAGTAGGGTCGTCGAACCTATCCCCGCCCGTCGCGCGGGTCGGGGACCAGCCGGAGCGGTTGCTTGTACTCTTTGCCGTCGACCGACAGGACCACGGAATAGGCGCCGGGAACGGCCTGGTCGCTGAGCCGCCACACATACCGGTGTCCGCCCTGCTCCGCCGAGACGCTCTCGCCTGGCCTCACCCAATATGGGGCGATCGTCAGGCGGCTCGGATCAGGCTGGCGCGGCTTGTCCTTGCTGGAGAACTTGGCCAAGGTCTTGCCACCGGCGTCCTGGATCGAGATCTCAACGAGCTTGGCAGGCTCAGAAAGGAAGTAGTCGATGACTGCGCCGTCAGGCGGGTTCTCGCAGCGTGGCTCTTCGATGGGCAGCGGGGTGCCGTCGTCGAATCCGGGCGGCCGGATCAGGATCACGGCGTCGGCGGGCGCGAACAGTTGGGTCGCCCCCGATCCGACCGTCGGCTGGCGCAAGAGGGACAGGTCGTCTAGGATCCAGACGGCCCTGCCGTGGGTGCCGACGACCAGGTCATTCCCGGCGACCACCAGGTCGCGCACAGACGCGTGCGGCAGGTTCATTTGGAGAGGCTGCCAGTCTCCGCCGTCGTTGAACGAGACGAACACCCCCCAGTCGGTGCCCGCATAGAGCAACCCCTTGCGGACGGGGTCCTCGCGCACCACGTTGACGAACTCGCCGGCCGGCAAGCCGTGGGTGATCAGATCCCACGTCTTGCCGCCATCCTTTGTCCGATAGATGTAGGGGCGGTTGTCGTCCAGACGGTGCCGGTCGACGGCGACGTAGGCCGTGTCGGCGTCGAAGTGGCCCGCGTCCATGACGCCGATGATGCTCCACGGGGTCAACTGGGGTGGGGTGACGTCTTTCCAATGCTTGCCGTCGTCACGGGTCACCCAGACCAGGCCGTCGTCCGTGCCCGCCCATAGCGTGCCCATGGCTACAGGCGACGGAGCCAGCCAGAAGACGACGCCGTGGTGGGCTCCTGCGTCAATGTCCTTAGCCGTCGGTTCGTCCAAGTTCGCAGGGACATGGTGGGTCTGCCGGGTCAGATCAGGGCTGATGATCTCCCAGCTGTCTCCGCCGTCCCCAGACCGGAACACGTTCTGTCGGCTGGTGTAGAAGACTTTCGGGTCTATGGGAGACGCGGCGATCGGCATGGTCCACGCCTTGCGCCATGGGCCGCCCGTCTTTCCCCTGGTTGGATCGACTGACTTGTGCCAGCCGTCCTCCAGCCGCTGGATGCTTCCGCCGTCGTCGATCAAGGTGCCTGGGTGCAGGCGGTCGACGGCGATGGTGCCGCTTTCTCCGCCCACCGACATCGGACGCCAGTCGCGCATGCTGATGTTGTCGTGGTTCGAGCGGCTGGGCAGGGCGATCGCTCCCGAGTCTTGTTGGGCGCCGTACACCCAGTATGGAAAGCGGTTGTCGGCAATGACGTGATAGAGCTGGCCGGTCGGCTGGTTCCACCAGGAGCTCCAGGTCTTGCCGCCGTCGACCGTGACGATGGTGCCTTGGTCGGTGGCGGAAATCATCCGGTTGGTGTCGTCAGGGTTAATCCAGAGCGTGTGGTAGTCGTCACCCCCGGGCGCACCCTTGATCGGCACAAACGTCTTGCCTCCGTCGGTCGAACGGTAGAGGCCGGTGTTCGAGACGTACACGGTCTCCGGGTCCTTGGGGTCGGCGGTGATGCCGCCGAAGTACCAGCCGCGACCCCAAAGGCGGGTGTCACCCGTCGTCAGCTTCCAGTTCTCGCCCTTGTCGTTCGAGACATAGATCCCGCCTCCCGGTTTGCCATTTGTGTCAACAACCGCGTACACGCGGCTCGGGTCGGAGTCGGGAACGGAGAGCCCCACGCGACCAAAGAAGTCGGGCAGGCCGTGGCCCTTGATCTGCCGCCAGGTCTTGCCCGCGTCCGTGGTCTTGTAGAGGCCGCTGCCAGGGCCGCTGCTCGGGGGATAGACCTCCCAAGGTGGTCGCCGGGTCTGCCACATCGCGGCGATGACGGTGGAATGGTCGCTGGGGTCCATCGCCAGGTCGCAAGCGCCGGTGTCGGCGTTGACGAAGAGGGACCGCGTCCAAGATTTCCCGCCGTCCGTCGACTTGAACACTCCGCGTTGCTCGTTTGGGCCGTACTGGTGTCCTTGGGCGGCGACGTAGAGGGTGTCGGGATCGCGGGGGTCGACGATGATCTTGCCGATCTGGCGCGTGTCATGGAGCCCGATGTGGCTCCACGTCTTTCCGCCGTCCGTGCTCTTGTACATGCCTTCGCCCTGCTGGATGTCCGAGCGCATGTCGGCCTCTCCCGTGCCGACGTAGATGGTTTCCGGGCGGCTTGGCGCGAGGGCGAGGGACCCGATCGAGGCGGTGTGCTCGCTGTCGAAGATCGGCGTCCATGTCCGGCCCGCGTTCTCGCTCACCCAGACGCCGCCGCCGACCGCACCGAAGAAGAACTTGTCCGGCTTTCCCGGCACGCCGCTGCATGCGAGGGCGCGTCCGGCACGGAAGGGCCCGATCAGCCGGTAGCTCAGGCCGCCGAAAGTCGAGGGATCGACAGTCTGGGCTTGTGCCACGGCGGCGAGCAGGCCCGCCAGCGAGTAGCCAAGAATCTTTCTCAGCGACGCCTTCATGCCCGAATCATATCTTGTGGAGGCGGCCAGCGTATCTGCCAGCGTCCGGGACAAGCCAGGGGCACAAAAAAGGGCCGCCGAGGCGACTCCCAATTAGGTGTAAATCTTTAAGGTTGGTGGGCCTAACTGGATTCGAACCAGTGACCTCACCCTTATCAGGGGTGCGCTCTAACCAACTGAGCTATAGGCCCGGGGAACGGAATGATACCTGGGCAGGGACACAGCCCGGGACGGCTATCGTTGCGCCCTGTCGATTTCCCGGCGCAGTCTCGCGCCCAGGATGCGGCTCAGCGTCAAGCTGGCGTCGTCACCGTCCAGCCCGAGAATCGACGTCGACAGGTATGCCTCCAACGTGCCCGACCACGCGACGACCAGCATCCCCTTCTTGTCGTCCCTTTGTCGGGTGTCCATGAGGGCGGCCGACACCTCCGCTTCGTGCGAGCGACAGTCTCCGAGTAGCGTGCCTAGGATGACCGCCGCTTTCTCAGGCTTGAGCAAACCCTCTTCCACCTTGGACATCGCGGACTGGGCTTGTTCAAACGTCTGGTTGATCCGCGCCAGACAGGCGCCGGCCGGGTCGGTCTGCCAGGCTGCCAGGGCGATTGCGATGAAGGCGATCGGGGCAGGCATACTGGTACTTCGGGTCGTTTACCCGTGACATTGAGAGGGGTCCGCGCGTCCAACAACCGAAGGCAGAGGTAATACGCGGGGTCGCTTCGGTATGCTCCGGAGCATTACGCCCAGTGAATCCTCTTGGGCCAGGACAAGGACGACAAGATGCTTCGCATGTCTCGTACCATCACTTTGCTCACGGCGCTAGTTTGCGCGGGGGTCGCCACTGCCGCATTCGACGGGCCGGCCCCGGTCGCTTGGCGATGGGCCGAGTCGACGACGGCCTCGCCGGTAGGATCGCCCCAGGTCAACGAGAAGGCGGCCTACGTTGCGGTGGGCAACCGCGTCTACGGGATCGACCGTAAGTCTGGCAACCAACTTTGGCGGTTTCCCACCGGTGAACCGCTTGCCGCGACTCTTCGGACCGGGTGCGCGCTCAGTGGCAACGTGGTCGTCGCAGTCGCTGATGATTCCCAAATGTACGGTTTGGACGCCACGAGCGGCCACAAGCTCTGGCAGGTGAAACTTCCTGACTCAGCCATGACCTCGCCGGTCGTGGCCGGAGACTATTTGGTCGTGGGCACGGTCAAGAATGACCTGCTCGCCTTCGAACTGGCAACGGGCAAGCCGTTCTGGACGAAACCCTATCACCTTCAATCGGTGTTGCACCCATATCTGGCCGTGTGGCAGAAGAACGTGATCTTTTCGACCGCCGACTCCAGCCTCGCGATGATCGACGTCGTGGCGCAAAAGGAAGTCTGGCACCGGGGTCTCCAACGCTTGGCCCCAGGTTCGTTTTCGGTGAGCAACGACCGGGTTTACGTCAACTCGAACAGCTACCTGATCGCTTTCCGCGCCAACTCTGGCAGCGACGTCTGGCAGGTCAACACGGGAGAACTGTTGTCAGGTGCTCCCGGTGCCAGCGCTGATGTCGTCGCCACTGTCTCGCGGACCGGCCGTCTGCTGACCTACCGCACGACGGGACGGCCCATCTTCGCGAAGGGCGTCGATCTGTTCTCGCCGGTCATTGGGCAACCTCTGGTCGTGGGAACCAAGGTGATAACCGTCAACTCCGCCGGATCCGTGAACATGGTGGATGGCCAGACCGGCGATCTGACGTGGAACTTCACGATCCCGCCGCTCTATAAGGGCCTAAAGGAAACACAGCCAGCGGGAAGGAGCGGGGCAGGCGGCCGTCCCGGCCTCGGTGGCGGACAGGCAGGAGGCCCTGCTGGTGGTGCGGCAGGCGGCGTTCCTGGCGGTCGAGGCGGTCAGACTTCGCAAGGCACGGAAGACGTGAAGTCGGTGCCGGCGGTCTGGACTCCGACACTCGAAGGCGACTCACTGTTCGTCCTCGCCGCCGACGGAAGCATGTTGCTTTTCGACAAATCGTACGGCGTCGACCTGACCGGGCCCGAAGTCAGCATGGCCTGGCCCAACATGGGCGACCAGATCAGCGGCCAGGCCCCCCTGGAACTGATCTTCAAGCTTGAGGACTGGGGCGTCGGCGTTGACCCGAACTCGATCAAGGTGACGATCAACGGTCAGGCCTACATCCCCGAGAAGATGCAAGACGAGTACCTCTCCGTGAAGGTCACGGCGAGGACCACGAACAAGCCCCTTAGCGACGGGCGGGCCAATATCGTCCTGCACGTCGCCGACTGGCTGGGCAACGTGGTCGACAAGAAATTCGCCCTGACCGTAGACAACACGCTCGCTCCGCTCGGTTCGCCGAAGCCGCCGAAGGATAACAACAAGCAGGGTGGTTTCCCAGGTGCTGGTGGCAAGGGCGGCGGTGGCGGCGCGGCTGGCGGCGGCTGATCGGCACAGCCGATGAGCCCGCTGTTCTGGCAGTACTTTCTGGCAGCCGAGCTGCCCCCGCAGAAGGCGCAGGCTTTTTTTGGAGAGCTTGCGCCTTCTCTTGACCCCTCGATGGCCCTGCGCCAGTGGCCAAGGCTCTCAGAACCAGAGAAGCGGCGCATCGACCTATGCGACCTGAAGCGGTTGGACGCGGCCCTCAAACGTGGCGTCGCCGTCGTCGAACGAGGAGAGCTTCCCACAACCCTGCTCCAAGCGCAAGCGCCACCATACGCGTGCTTTGTTTGGGGCGACCGGGCCGCGTGGGACGGCCCGATGGTGGCCGTCGTGGGCACGAGACAGGCGTCGGCCTACGGTCGGGCGGCGGCGTTCAAGTTTGCCGAGTCCATGGCCTCGGCGGGTGTGACTGTCGTGAGCGGGGGAGCATTGGGCATTGACGCGGCCGCGCACGAAGGGGCGCTTTCGGCGGAAGGGCGAACGATAGCTGTGCTCGGCCACGGGATCGACAAGGTCTATCCGGCAAGCCACGGGCCGCTTTTCGAGCGGATCCGACGCACTGGGCTCTTGGTGAGCCCCTATGCGGTCGGGGCGCCGTCACTCGGCCAGAGGTTCTTGGAACGGAACCATGTGATCGCGGGAATGTCTGACGCCACACTCGTTGTGGAAGCCCCGTCGAAGTCCGGGGCGCTCACGACCGCCTTGGCTGCGGCCGAACTCGGGCGGCCAGTGTTTGTGGTGCCGTCCGGAATCCATCACGAGTCGTTTCGTGGTTCACACCGGCTTATCCGGGACGGTGCGACCCTTGTCGACCACCCGCACCAGATACTTGATGCCCTTGGCGTCGAACCAGCGGCCGAGGTCAGCCTAACGGAGGTTGAACCCGACGGGGTATCCGGGCTTCTCCTGAAGGCCCTGGGATCCGGCACTGTGACGGCAGACCAACTCGCCCAACAGATCGGGGCGGCGCCAGAGGAAATCTTGGCGGAACTCACCATCCTTGAGGTCGAAGGCCGGGTCCTCCGTGACGGTCCGGGATACTCTCTCAAGCCATGAGCGGCGTCTACTGGGCATGGGGACACAACGGCTGGGGCATCTATTCGGTCGCACAGGACGGGGCGACCCCGACGTTCACGCCGAGCCACGCCACTCCAGAAGGTCTGCTTGTCCCGGGGTTTGTCGACATCCACATTCACGGCGCCTTCGGTATCGACTTCATGACGGCGAGCAATGCCGAAATGCTTTCTCTCTGCGACCGGCTTGCCGGCGTCGGCTATGAGGCCCTCTTGCCGACGACGATCACCGCCTCCGCTTCCGCCGTCCTGTCCGCCCTCAGGAACCTGCCTGAGCACCCGATGGTCAAGGGTTTTCACTTGGAGGGGCCGTTTATCTCGCCCAAGCATCCGGGGGCGCAGCCTCCGTCGGCGATAGCCATGGCGCCGGGAGGCTCCTCAGATTGGGACGAGGTGCTGGACCATCCGAGACTACGCCAAGTGACTCTGGCGCCCGAACAGCCGGGCGGCCTCGATCTGGTTCAGCGACTGACAGGCAGAGGCGTGGTCGCTAGCCTGGGGCACACGGACGCTACTTTCGACCAGGCGTCCAAGGCCTTTGAGAGCGGTGCCGACCATGCCACCCACACGTTCAACGCCATGCGGCCCTTCCACCACCGAGAGCCCGGGGTCATCGGCTGGGCGTTGCAGGAAGACCGGGCATACACGGAGCTGATCTATGACCGGATCCATGTCCACCGAGACGTGGCTAGCCTGCTCCTGCGTTGCAAGCCCAAGGACAAGGTGGTCGCGGTCAGCGACAGCACGATGGCTTCGGGACTGGCGCCGGGCACCAAGTACGAGATTTGGGGTCTGGAGGTGGAAGTTGGCGACAAGACAGTGCGTCTGGCTTCAAACGGCGCTTTGGCAGGGAGCGCGGTGACATTGCTCGACGTGTTCCAAAACCTCGCCGAGGACTTCGGAGCCGAGACCGCCGTCCGGCTCTGTTGCGTCAACCCGCGAGCCCGCCTCCAAATGCCGCCGACAGCCAGGCGTTTGTTGCATTTCGACTTCCAGTACCAGCTTCAAGACGTCTGGGAGTGCTAATATGTCAGGCGCTGGGACGCCGCTGTTTCGGCTGACGCTTTTATGAGCGGCCTTTCAAATATCAAGCGCTTCCTGCTAGGCAAGCCGATCGCGACCAAGCACGCGCACGAAGAGCGGCTGTCCAACTTCCTCGGGCTGGCCGTCTTCGCATCGGACGCCCTGTCTTCTGTGGCATACGCGACGGAAGAAGTCCTCCTGATCCTCGTGCTTGCTGGAATAGCCGCCTACCAGCAACTCAATTTCATTGCTGGCGGCTTGTGCATCTTGCTGGTCATCATCGTGTCCAGCTACTACCAGACGATCCACGCCTATCCCGAAGGTGGCGGCAGTTATAGCGTCAGCAAGCAGAATCTCGGCACCGGCGCAGGCAAAGTCGCAGGCGCGGCCCTCCTGCTGGACTACGTGCTGACCGTCGCGGTCTCCGTCGCCTCCGGAGTCAGCGCTCTGGTGTCGGCCGTGCCCGCCATAGATGCTTTCAAAGTCCCTTTGGCGGTCATGGTCGTCGCCTTTATCACGTACCTGAACCTCCGAGGAGCGAAGGAGAGTGGCATTGTCTTCGCGATTCCGACTTACGCGTTTATCGTCTCCACCCTGGTCCTTGTCAGCGTCGGCGTTATCAAGGGGATCGGTCACCCGGCCATAGCGCCACATATAGAGCCGCCGGTCGGTGGCTTCCATGAACTAGGGATCATATTGATCCTGCGCGCCTTTGCCGCCTCCTGTACGGCGATGACAGGTGTCGAAGCGGTGGCGAACGGCACCCAAGCCTTTCGAAAACCAGAATCAGCCAACGCCAGCAAGACCCTGATCTACTTGGCGGTCATCCTCAGCTTCATGTTCGTCTGCATGAGCTGGAGTGCCCAACACTACGGAATCACTCCGATGGACGCGGACAAGTCCGGTTATATGACGGTGATGGCCCAACTGGCCTCGCACCTGTACGGACACGGTACCGCCGGGTTCTGGATCACGCAGATCACGACATTTATGATCCTGTTCTTGGCCGCCAACACCTCCTTCGCCGGATTCCCCAGGTTGGCGAGCCTTTTGGCACAGGACGGCTACCTGCCACGGTCGCTCATGAGTCTGGGCGACAAGCTTGTCTTCAACAACGGAATCTTGACGCTTGCTGGAGTGTCCTGCGCGTTGTTGATCGGATTCCGGGCCGACACCCATGCGTTGATCCCTCTCTATGCCGTCGGGGTCTTCACAGCGTTCACCCTCAGCCAGGCTGGCATGGTCGTGCATTGGAAGAGCATCGGCAAAGGTGGTTTGCCCATGGTCATCAACTCTATCGGCGCGATCGCCACCGGTGTCATGACGGTGGTACTTGCCGCCACGAAGTTCGTGGAAGGCGCATGGGTGACGATCTTCGCGGTCCTGGCCGTCATCTTCTTCTTCAACTGGGCCAGCGGTCACTATAAGTATCTGTCGAAAGAGCTGAGCGTCACCGAACAGGACAAGCTTCCCGTGGTGAAGACGATGGTCTTGCTCCTGGTGCCTAGGATGCACAAGGGCATCTTGCAAGCCATCGCATACTCCAAGTCCCTGTCCCAGGATGTCCGTGCCGTCCACGTGACCCTCAACCCGGCGAGTGTCAGGCGGGTGAAGGAAGAATGGCAGAAGTACGGGGGTGACATTCCGCTCGTGATCCTTGAGTCACCGTACCGGTCGCTGGTCGATCCAATCGTGGAGTACATCGACGAGACGATCGCGATCGAACCAGGCATGATGGTGACAGTGATCGTGCCCCAGGCCATACCTAAGTTCCCCTGGCAACGAATCCTGCACAACAACGCGGCCCTGCCGTTCTTACGCGCCCTAGGGGCCCGCAAGAACGTGGTGGTCACAAATGTCCGATATTTCCTGAAGTGAGCCCGACATGATCGTCGAATCGTACGAAGACGTGGTCATCCTGTCTGGATCGTTGAACGCGAACCAGTGGGAGACAATCCACACGGCAATCGCCTTGACACTCAAGCGGCACCCGAGCGGCGTCATCATTGACTGCAGCGGCCTGGTCAGCGCCACGCCTGAGGGAGCGGAGACTTTTCATTCTGCCATGCAGTTCGTGGGTGAGCACGCGAGGGCTCGGATCATCCTTGCCGCTGTCCCCAAGGACGTACTCGAGGTTCTGCGGGGAGTCACCGAGATCCGTTCCCAACTGCCGGTCGTCGAGTCAGTCGATGACGCCCGCCGGTCCCTCGACCTCCTCGTCACATCGGATGACAACGGTGGCAAGAAGAAGAAGGAGCCGGCCAAGGTGTGCACGAGGCAGATCCTCGCCACCGTCACGCCCGGCGAATGGGACGAGCATGTCTTGGACGTGATCGCCGAACTGGTGGACAGCGGGGGGACCAAGGTCATCCTGTTCATTCCGATCATCGTTCCCCGTGAGCTACCACTCCAGGCTCCGATGCCTGAATACGAGTCGGCGGCGTCGACCTTTGCCGACAAAGCCAGAGAGGTCTTCCAGAAGGTTGGGGTCGTGAATGAGGTGAGGATCGAGCGGGCCCGAGAGTTCTCGGGCGTCGTCGCCGACCAGGCCGACCAGGTCGGGGCCGGCCAGGTCCTTGTCGGTGTGAGCGCCTCCCATCTTCAGGACGATGACTCGGCCAAGGCGTTCCGGTCGCTCCTCGACAAAGTCGTCCAGCCGCTTGTCATTGTACGCGGGCGGGTCGACGAACGGGCAGGTCGGGATCTGGTCGTCTGACGCCAGAACGCCCCCTTCCAGGTTTGGGAAAGGGGCGTTTCGGCGGATCGTCTTCGGTCTTACTCTGACTCGCCGTCTTCTTTGTGCTCTTCCGTGGGCTGACCAGCGTGGCCGTCGGCGCCCTCGCCGCCTTCAGAACCTGCCTCTTCAAAATCGGCCATCCCGCGAAGTTGCTTGGTCGATGCCAAGACGGTGTCGGGTGAGCAAAGGAAATGGACGCCATCCGGCAAGGTGATGTCGCTGGCCGAGATCTTGTCGTTCTGATCCATGCCGCTGACATTGACGACGATGGCCTCCGGCAAGCTACGGACCTCACCCTGTAACAGCACGGTCGTCATTGGAACCATCAAGGTGCAGAGCTTCTTGGTCACAGGAACCGGTTCTCCCTCGATGTGGACGGGCACGTCGATCTTGATGACGTCCGTCCCAAGGACTTCCTGAAATGTCAAGTGGAGGATCTTTCGGCTGACAGGGTCCCGCTGGGTGTGCTTGACGACGACCTTCAGCTTCTCACCGGACAGGTCGAGGTCGGCTTGGAGCAGGCCGTGCTGGCCCGAAAGGACTTCCTTGACCTCTTCGCGCACCGCTTGGATCAGCACGGTCTCGTGTGATTTGCGGATGAGGGCCATCGGCAGGTGGCCGGACTCTCGAAGTCGGTTGGTGGCGGCGCTGGAAGTCTGGGCGCGCGGTTCTGCTTTCAACGTGGCCATGTGGGTTCCTCAGGCTTCGGGCCCAAGTGACGGCCCGGTGTTTCAGGACTTCGTTTTGTACCCGGTCCGGCTGCTTATGTTCGGGTCCAAGCGTCATAGAAGGCCCGGCGGGCTTGCTGCGCCCTCTCGACGCAACCTGGGCCCATTACGTTGATGTGCCCCATTTTGCGACCAGGTTTGGCCTGGGACTTGCCGTACCAATGGACATGGGCGTCCGGGACTGCCGCCAGGGCCGCGCTGAGGCCGTCTCGCCAATCAGCCGACTCTGGCTGGCCGAGCAAGTTCGCCATGCAGGCCTCCGGGCCCGAGATAGGAGAGAGTGGCAGGCCGACCACAAGGCGGACGTGCTGCTCGAACTGGCTGACTCCTCCCCAATCCAGGGTGTAGTGCCCGGTGTTGTGGGGACGGGGGGCGGTCTCGTTCACCATAAAGGTCCCCGACTCCAACTCAAAGAGCTCGACTCCAAACAAGCCGAATCCTCCCAGAGACTCGACGGCGGACACGGCGGTAGCGGAGGCGTCGACACCGGCAGGGAAGACGAGGTCGCAAACGTGGTCGACCTGGACGGTCTCCATTGTTGGAAAGCAGAGCGTCTCCGAGGCTGATCGGCAGACCATGACGGCCACCTCACGCTTGAAGGGCACGAACTCCTCGGCCATCCATGGGTCCCGGTCGACAAGAGGGCGCGCCGCCTCGATGTCGACTTGACTTCTGATCGTACGAGTGCCTTTCCCGTCATAACCGCCGAATCGCGACTTGATCACGAACGGCAGGCCGAAATCTCGGGCGACGTCATCGAGGTCGCGCCCATTAGCGACCGCCCTGGCCCTTGGCCCTGGGACTGAGGCATGTTCGTACATCTCGCGTTGCCGGAGCTTGTCTTGGACGGTCTCCAGGACGTCCAGACCGGGCACAAGAGACCGGGGGTCGGCGCCTGCATCCCGTACAGCCTTGACCGGGATAAATTCGCTGTCCCAAGTCACCCGGTGGCTGACGTCAAGCAGTTTGGCGATGGCCTCGGGGTCGTCCAGTGAACCGACGATCGAATCCGCGACTTGGCCGGCCGGGGAGTCGGGCGAAGTGTCCAGGCTCACACACCGCAATCCCATCCTCTGCGCTGCCATGATCGACATCCGCGCCAACTGGCCTCCTCCCAAGAATCCAATATCGTATCGGCTCACGTCTTGACCACCTGTTCAGGACGGCAGGCGACGCGGGTGTTGTGCTCCATGTCGACGTCGCGTATCACACCGATGAGCTCAGGGTAGGCCACTTCGACCCCTGCCAGGGCGGCGTTCGCCTCGACCCATTCGAAGACCGGGTCGATCGGCGTGAGGTCCGGCTTGGTCAAGTTCAGGCTGACCTGTGTGAGGCCCCTGCTCGCCAATGGGACGCCGAGAGCCCTGACCCCCTCCCATCCCTCTTGCTTAGACCTTCTCATCTCCCTGATGCGGGCCGCCAGGCGCTGGGCTACCGTCAGATCCTCGGTGGAGAGGTTGATGTTCATCGCGATCAAGAAGTCACGCCAGCCTATGACCGTCGCGCCCAAGTGTATGTTGACCCGCCTTGGCCCATAGTCAGCCGAAAGGTCACGATCGACCAACCCCCCGAACCCTCCTCTCCTCAAGTCGGGCAGTCGGACGCTTCCCTTGGCGGAATGCTCGTACAAGAAGACCGGCAATTGAAACTTGTCGGCAACCTGCTTGGCGAAAGAGTCCACCGCCGACAGCACCTGGGCCGCCTCGAACTTTCCTAGCGGTACAAAGGGGCAGACGTCCAACGCCCCGATCCGCGGGTGCACGCCGCTGTGACGTTGTAGGTCGATGCCAGGCAGTATGTGTTCTGCCAGAAGCATCGTGGTGTCAAAGACTTCGGCCGCCTCGCCGGAGTAGGCGGTGACCGTCCGGTTGTGGTCGATGTCGGCCTCGCAGAAGTGCGACTGGACAGGTGACGCTTCCAAGAGGTCGCGAGTCGAACGAAGAAGCGCGCGTTCGCGACCGAACGACCAATTGGGAACCGCCAAGAGCCGCATCAGATGCCGACGACGTTGTAGCCGTTGTCAACGAAGACGATCTGGCCGGTGACTCCCTTGCTGAGATCGCTCATGAGGTAGACGGCGTTGGCACCGACCTCGGCCTGGCCGAACTCACGCTTGAGCGGGGCATGACCGTGGACGTGAGCGATCATGTCGGTCAGGCCCTTCACGCCCCGGGCCGCAACCGTGTTTATGGGGCCGGGCGACAGGATGTTGACGCGGATCCCCTTGGGGCCAAGGTCGGCGGCCAGGTACCGGGCGCACGCCTCCAAGGCCGCCTTGGCCACGCCCATGACGTTGTAGTTGCCGACCGTCCTAGTCGAGCCGAGATAGGACATGGCCATGACGCTGGCGTCGTCGGCGAAGACCGGCTCCAACGCCTTGCAGACGGCCACAAAGGAGTAGGCGGACACGTCAAGGGCGACCTTGAACCCGTCCCTGCTCGTGTCGATGAACCTGCCTTGCAGGTCCTCTCGCTGGGCGAACGCGGCTGAGTGGACAAGGAAGTCTGCCTTGCCAAAGTCCGATCCGACTCGCCTCGCCAAGTTTTCGAGGTCTGATTCGATCCCAAAGTCGACCTGGACGGCGGACATTCTCGGAAACTCGGCCACCAATTCGACCACACGCTCGAGCATCCGCTCGTTCTGAGCGCCAACCATGACCGTCGCACCGTGGTCGTGGGCGGCCTCCGCGCACGCCCAGCCGATGCTGTTCTTGTTGGTGACGTTCAGGACGAGGCCCTTCTTGCCATCGAGAAGCATGGTTCGAAGTCTACAAGAAAAAAAAACGGCGCGCCGCTTGCGGCAGCGCGCCCATACCCTCTTTGCTTCTCTGTTTCCCTGGATTGATATCTTTCTGGTTTGGACCGGCGGGCGGGGTGTCAGCTTCGCGGCCCGAGAGAATCATCGGGAGACTCTGCCACGCGCAACAGCCCGACCGGCGAAATTCCCGGAGAATCCCAACGGCTACAATCTGCGGCGATGCTACGACTCACTGGCACCTTTCTGGACGAGATCACCCATGACATCCCGTCCCAGAACTGGGGCGTGGACGAGTGGAGAAGGGAGTTCAGCCTTTACCGGCAAATCGGCATCGACACGGTGGTCCTCATACGGTCCGGGTACCGGGACAAGTGCATCTTTCCGAGCAAGGTGTTGCCGGGCCTCTTGCCGGTGCATGACGATCTGGGCCGGATGTTCTTGGATCTGGCAGAGGAGGCGGGGGTCAGTCTTTACTGGGGGACATACGACTCTGGTGTCCACTGGCACCGCGGCTCGTGGCGCAAGGAAGTCGACCTCAACCGGGCGTTTGTGGATGAAGTCGTAGGTCGGTACGGGGACAGTCCTGCCTTCAAGGGTTGGTACATGACCCACGAGACAAGCAAAGACGACAGCCACATCATCGAGATCTTCAACGGCATCGGACGTCATTGCAAGTCAGCCAAGGATCTGCCGGTCCTGATATCGCCTTACCCTCAGGGGACGAAGCAGTTTGACGTCCACTCCTCCTTCACACTTGATGAGTCCTTGGAGCACTGGGGCCGCATTTTTGGCGAGACAGAGGGCGCCTTTGACATCTGCGCGTTTCAAGACGGGCAGATTCAATATCGAGAACTCCCCGCATTTTTACGGGGAATGAGAGCCCTTGGAGACCGGCACGGCCTGACCACATGGTCCAACGTGGAGTGTTTCGACCGTGACATGCCGATCAAGTTTCCCCCGGCGGACTGGCGTTACCTGCGTCTCAAAATGGAGGCGGCGAGCGAAACGGCGGAGAAACTCATCACCTTCGAGTTCGCCCACTTCATGTCCCCGCACTCCTGCTACCCTGCCGCCCAGAACTTGTTTGAACGTTATCGCAAGCACTTCGAGATCAGCGACGCCATGATCTGACGCAATGTTGATAAAATTGATGACACTGACGACGCTTTATGCTGTATAGTCCAAGTGTTGGACTGTGCTTGTCTGCACTTATCGCCCGTCTCCACATCCATAGTTACGGAGGCGGGCCTTTTCATTCCAACCCTAGGACTTCGGCAGGTCCTGCGAACTTCTCGCCACCCGGGCCGGTAATTGGCAATACAGGCGGCGACAAGAAGAGCGGACAGGACTTTTCAGCCCGTCGCCTGCCCGCACAGCGGGGAGGAACAAATGAGACAAGCACCAAAACTATGGGTCCCCATTCTGGCCACGGTCATGTTCGGAGGTGTCGGTGCGACCACGTGGTCGTGGGTGACTGCTTCCGACTCGGCCGCCAAGAACGGCGCAGAACGGCTGTCTGACGGCCAGGTCAAGGTGGCTCGGACAATGACCCCCAGCGGTCAGACAGATTTTCCTCTGACGCAGCCAGGGGGGACAAGCATGACGTGTGACGAAAAGTATGTCTTCATCTTCAGCGCCAACCGGCTGATGAAAGTGGACAAGGACACGTTGCAGATCGTCTCTTCGGCGGACATCGTGCAGAAGAAGCCTGTACTGGCCGCACGCACCAACATAGATGGCGCGAAGGCGTCAGCCGTCGCCCAATGACAGGGAACGAGTAATCTCGCCCCATGCGGGCGATCGTCGTGGTCATGGACGGGTGCGGCGCAGGCGCCGCACCCGACCACGACGACTTTCATGACGGCCCCGGAGTGGCCACGCTCGCCAATGTTTGGAAGGCGTGCGGCGGTTTGGACGCGCCCAATCTACAAAGGCTCGGGCTCTTCGCGGCGGCTGGCGTCGGGCAAGCCCCGGAAGGCGTCTTTGGCAGGTTGCGTCCACTGAGCCGGGGAAAAGATTCGGTGACCGGCCATTGGGAGATGGCCGGGATCGTCACTGAAGTGGCGTTTCCCACCTATCCCCACGGGTTTCCGTTGTCGTTGGTCAAGGCGTTTGAGCAGGAAGCTGGAGTCCAGACGATCGGAAACCGGCCCGAGAGCGGCACAAAGATCATCGCGGAACTGGGCGAGCAACATCTGGAGACCCACTGTCCTATCCTCTACACGTCTGCCGACTCCGTCTTCCAATTGGCCGCGCACGAGGACGTCGTCCCCGTCGAACACCTTTATGAGATGTGCCGGATCGCAAGGCGCCTGTGCGTCGCGCCGGACAACGTCGAGCGGATCATCGCGAGGCCTTTCGTGGGCAAGCCGGGGGCGTTCGTCCGCACCGAGAGAAGAAAGGACTTCCCCCTAGATCCGCCGCCCAACCTCATCGACAAGGTCGGTGACGTGGCGGGCGTCGGGGTCGTGCCTGAGCTCTTCAACGGACGCGGCTTCCGCCCGTCAAGGCGGACGCAGAGCAACAAGGAGCACCGCGTCGCTTTGGAAGAGGCGATGGCCTCCGACGCCAGAATGGTCTTCGCCAACTTCGAAGACTTCGACATGCTCTACGGCCATCGGCAAGACCCCAAGGGGTTTGGGAAGTGCCTGGAGGAGTTTGACGTGACTCTGGGAGAGGTGCTCGGCAGGTTAGGTGAAGAGGATCTACTGATCTTGACCGCCGACCATGGCAACGACCCGACGGACACGTCGACCGACCACACGAGGGAGTACTCGCCAATTGTGCTCTGCTCGCGGGACCTTGCTCCCCGACGGCTGGGAGACATCGACGGGTTGACGGCTGTCGGGATGACGGCGGCCAGATGGCTCGGCGTGCCTTGGCGGACAGGGACTGACTTGCTTGCGCGATAGGAGGTCAGAGGAATGGTCGGAGCGGCGAGATTCGAACTCGCGACCTCTTCCCCCCCAGAGAAGCGCTCTACCAAGCTGAGCCACGCCCCGACCGCACAAATATACCTCCGGCCCTGCTTGGGGCCGGAGGTCGGAATGCGGTCAGCGGACTTCGCCCGGCGCCGGCAGATACGCGGTACGTCCGTACATTGAGAAGGTTCTCCAGATGACGGATGCGTCAGTGCTGCGACCGCGCGTCCGAGGATCAAGCTTGGCGGCGGCGTCCAGTGCCCGCTGAGAATCGGCAAGCCGGTTCTTTTGACGCAGGCCGACAGCATGGGCGAGTTGCGCGGACGCGTAGAATTTGCCCGCAGCCGCGGCCGCTTGGCCATAAGCCAGGGCTTCGTCGGCATGGCCCGAGAGGGCATGCACCAACGCCAGTCCGGTCAGCGCCTCCGCGTTATCAGGCTTGGCTTGGATAGCCGCCTCAAAAAAGACCTGGGCGGTTGCCAGCCGGTCCTTCAGCAGGTCGGCGGCTCGAGTCTTCTCGTCGTCAGTCGCGTCTTTGCCCAAGGGCTTGACGTCCAAGGCTCCGCTCACGATCTGGCGGCCCCGCCCGATCAGGACGTCGGGGCTGCCCGGATCGGCCATGATCGCAGTCTGGAACCGATCCTGGGCTCCTGAATAGTCTCCCAGATCGTAGAGCCTGGTCGACATGTAGGAGTTGACGATCGGTCCGCTTGGGTCGATCTTGTCGATGTTGTCGAGAATCTGGCCAAAGCTCGCAGATTTGCTTCGGATAAGGGCGAGGTACGCGCTCGCATACTGCACGCCGAGGTTGTCCGGGGCTGCGAGCACGGCGTTCTTTTCGGCCGCCATCGAGTTCGCCACGTCGCCTACCGACTGGTAGGCCACTGCCATAAGGGCATACGTGTATCCGTCCGGAGACCCAAAGCGCTTCAGCCTTTCGCTGGCCGCGACGGCGTCGCTGTTCTGGCCAGATCTCAGCAGGGCGAAAAGGTGACGGGCGGCGATGTCGTTGTTTTTTGGATTGGACTCGAACGGGGTCGCCGTCGCCGTGGCGACGAGGACATATCGTCGGGCCCGAAGCATGGAGTCGCTCCAAGGGACGAGTTCGCCAGGCGTCGGTTTCAACGTCAACTTGTCGATTGAAGCTTCGGTTATCTCGCGACTGCTCTTCGCCGCAGCTTTGAGGGCGTCTCCGAGTGCGGTCCGCGCTTCTTCGGCACTGCCTTGGGTCGTTGCGCTGAACGCCTTCTTCAGGTTGACCGCAGACATCAATTGAAGGGCGGCCGTATTCGTCTTGTCCACGTCCAGGACGTCCTGGGAGTACTTCGCCGCGAGATCAAAGCTGCCCTTGCCGTAGTTTGCGCGTGCCAAGAGGATCATCGCCCCCTTGTTTTTGGGCTCGATCTTGAGCGCCGTCCGGCCGTGGGTGACGGCGTCGGCCCAGTTCTTGACGGTGAGGGCGTCTTCGCCTTTGCCGATGTGGTAGGCGGCGCCCTTTGAAAGTTCGTTGTCTATGACCAGGTCAAGGGTCTTTTCACCCTTGTCGCCTTCAGAAGTGTAAGCCACCAGCTTGACGCTGAATGGCCCGTCGTTCTCGGCCAAAGTGTCGATCTGGAAGGTGTATGGCGTGCTCGTCTTCGAGTCCTTGAGCTGCCCACCGACATAGAGTTCAACCTTTGTGACCAGGTTGTCGCTGCGGACCGTCGCGCGCAAGGCATAGTCGCCGTGAATGGAGTCGCCGTTTTTGGCGTCGGTGACGACCTCGACCGCGGCAGACGCCCACGCGCAACAAACGGTCAACAGGAGGCCAAGGATTGTACGTCGAAACATGATCTCTTTCCCTTGTCGAACATTATGACGTCTGGGATCAGACGGCGGAGTCTCCGTGTTCCCGTGTGCGGATGCGGACGACGTCTTCCAGCTTCTCCACGAACACTTTTCCGTCGCCTTCCTGGCCCGTCCTCGCCGCCGAGACTATGGCGCGGACAATCGTCTCCGCCTCCTCGTCAGGTACGACGACCTCGATCTTTGAACGGAAGGGAAGCGATGTGAGGATTTCTTGTCCGGCAAAGAGGACGGTGGCCTCCGGGTTGTTCCCGCAGCCTCTCGCATCGGAGACGGTTATCCCGTTGACATCCGAGGCGGCTATTGCGGACTTGACGTCTTCGAGCCGGTGAGGCCGGACGTATGCGAAGACGCGAACCATGGCTTCAGTGGAACCTATACCGGCGACGGTACGAGACGACGCGGAAGGCGTAGGTCGCGAAGTTGAGGACGTCTCGAAAGATGTCTGCCGCGGCACCCAACTCTTCTCCGGGGAGACGTCGGCGCATAAGCATCGACAGGTCGCACGCTACGTAAACGGTGGAAACGACTGAGGCCAAAGCGCCTAAAGCGCTGTCGTCTATATCGACCCATTTAGCCTGGACGGCGACGGCCGCACAGACCAGGGCGGCGGCCGAACCAAGTACAGCGTAACCAAAATGGCTGAAGTCTCGTCCGGCCAGTATCGCATAGAGAACCAAAGTGAACGGGACGACGTACATGAGCGAAAGGTCAACCCCCCCTTCTCGAAGCGCGTGAACTAGAGTGCCGACCACTGGCATTGTCAGCAAGGCGGCCGCAGTGCTCGACGCCACTTCTGCCCTTCGGTCCGTCACAAAACGCCTGAGAACCGTCAAGACCGCCAACCCCAGGAGGACTCCGGCGGCTGAGTCGCGCAACGACAACGGCAACGGCCACACGAAGAACACGAGGCTGACCAAGCACATCGCGAACCACCAGGCCACGGTCCGGCGCTTGAAGGCCAAAAGGACACTGTACTTCGCGTCTGCCACATGGCCGGGAACGACGTACGGTTCGGGAAAAATGTTGTGCAATCCAAGCGAGATTGTACGCCAACCTAGCGACGGACCTCGCCGCACCCTGCTTGCACCCGAACGGACTGCTCAGAACCCCAAGTTCTTACGGTGGAACAAGATCGCTTCCTGGACGTGTTCGTCCCAGTACGCCCATTCATGGTCTCCGGGGAACTCCTGATATTCATGGTCGATCCGCTTAGCCACGAGGTGGGAGTGAAACTCTTGGTTGGCCCACAACAGGAAGTCTTCCGTGCCGCAGTCGAACCTCATGGCAGGTAGCTTGTCGGCAGGCATATGGTCGACGATGGAATGGATGTCACAGCGGTTGCCTGGCCCAGGTTCGCCGATGACACGTCGGAACTCACGGTTGTACTCCTCGTCGGGCCCGTCCAGAGACCGGCCGAAGTGGAGGGCGCCGGAGTGGGACACCGCCGAGCGAAACAACTCCGGCCGGTCAAGGGCGAGTTTGAACGCCCCATACCCGCCCATCGAAAGCCCGGTGGTGCACCATGGCCGATCGGTGGGGAAGTACGCGGCGACGATTTCCGGCAGTTCCACTCCTAGGGCTTCGCCGTACTTGTGCCCGTCGACCGCGTCGACGTAGTAGCCCCGTCCCCCGTCGGGCATCACCACGACCAGCGGGAGCCCTTCGACATAGCGTTCGATGCTTGTGCGCCGTGTCCAAGTCGTGTGGTCGTCCGAGAGGCCGTGGAGCAAAAACATGACGTGCCAGGGCCGGGGCACATCGTGGGCAGGTAGGAGGACGGTGGCCGCGGTGCTCTTCTTCATGGACTGGGAGAAATAGGAGAGTTGGCAAAGTGGCACGGGTCAGGATAGCCCGGTTGAAGACCCAGGGTAACCGACCGCCTCACGAAAGCCATGTATAATCTTGCCCCGTCGCCCGTAAGGGCGGATCCACGTCGGGATGTGGCTCAGCTTGGTAGAGCGCTGCGTTCGGGACGCAGAGGTCGGAGGTTCAAATCCTCTCATCCCGACCACCTCTTCCCTTAGTAACTAGCGCTGGACCAAAATATACCAGAGGCTTCAGCTAGTGGCTAGGGTTTATGGTCAGTGCTTTGTCCAACGGATATGTCCTTCCTTGAACTATCTATCTACCTGTTGATAATCTTGGCTTTCAAGTCAGATTTTTTTGGCATCTTCGGTCCGCCTGTGTTACAATCCTAGACATATCGATGGTCGACGTCGCCCAGAGATTTAAGGTGAGGTGGCCATGAACGACTGGTCTCCCATGGTTCGCGCTGTCATCGAAGAGATGCAGGCGAGGATCGATCACGGCACGTTCGCCGCTGGACGGAGTCTGCCGAGCGAGAGATATCTCGCCGAGCAGTTCGAGGTCAGCCGCCTTGTCATCAGGCAAGCGATCAAAGAGCTGGATAACTTGGGCTTGATATCGTGCAAGCCGAACTGTCGCCCTGTCGTGAAGCCAAGGGGGCCCCGCTTGGCCCGGCGAGACCAAAATGGACCGCGGCACTTATTCATCTGGCTGTGGCCCAACACGGCTTATTACAGCGCCTCGTGCATTCTCAAGGGCATCCAGTCGGTGGCCGTCCCCCCCGACGTCCGGCTTGTCGTGGGGAGCGCGTCTGACAGCACAGGATTTGAAGGTTGCCTGGCATCTGAAGACAAGTTTCTCCGTGGCGTCGCTGCCGACGAGCATGCTGCCGGGCTGATCATTTGGTACCTTGGCGCCGACCAAAACCGTCCGGCTCTGCAAGAAGTGAGGGACGCGGGCATCCCGATGGTCTTTGTGGACAGACGTCCGCCTGGGCCGATGGACGGCGACCATGTCGGTATCGACAATTTTGCCGCGTCGCAAGCAGCGGTGAGGCACCTTGTCGGCCTCGGCCACGGGCGCATCGCCCTCGTCACAAACCAAGATCTTGCCTCCACCGTGCGAGAGCGTGAATCGGGCTACCGCAGCGCGCTCCAAGAAGCAAACATCCCCTTCGACTACGAACTCGTCCGACACGAAACCGTGGACGAGCAGGAAGGGATCGAACCGGTGCTCGACGGCCTCCTGGCCCTCGAGACGCCACCTACAGCGATCATCGGGATAAACGACCAGATCGCCCTCCAAGTGTATGAGGGGTTACAAAGCCGGGGTGTCGTGGTACCACGCCACATGTCAGTCCTTGGTTTTGACGGACTCCTCCGCTGGGTCACCGGCGGTGGATACCTGACCTCATGCTGCCAACCGTTCGAGCGTATCGGCCAGATAGCCGTGGAGCTCTTGCTTGACCGAATGTCAAGCGGGTTCTCGACAGCGTTTCGGCACGTGCTTCTCGAAGCGCCTCTCGTCACCTGCGGATCCACTGATACTCCGCTTCCGACTTCTACAGCTAAATCGTTCGTATATTCGGAGAACATGAAATGACAAGACTGAAAAAGCGTGCGTTCACGCTAATTGAACTGCTGGTGGTCATCGCGATCATCGCAATTCTCGCCGCGATACTGTTCCCGGTCTTTGCCCAGGCAAAGCGGGCCGCCAAAGGATCGGTTGCCATCAGCAACACCAAGCAGCTCGTGCTTGCTCAGCTGATGTACACCAACGACTACGACGACATGTTCTCGCCTGTCATCCAATTTGACAACGCGTGGCACATGTTCACGTTCACGTATGTGCAACAGCCGTACATGAAGAACTGGGGCATCTTGATGGACCCGACGGGCCCGTTGCCGAAGGACACCGACCAAGCTGGCAGCGGTTATGACCTTGCCATCTATGGACAGTGGGGCATGCCGCCTCGGCAGGCCGCGACTGACGGCACCTTCAGCAACTACCAGTTCGGTAACTCCGCTACCGGATCGGCCATGACCAATGGTCAGGTGTACGTCTATGACGGCATCGCCGGTGTGGGCAACACGCCGAACGGTGTCGGCTGCGGCAGCGGGCAGGACTGCTCGAACTGGGCTGGTGCCGGTTATCGGGGAGGCCAGACGCCGTCGCTGTCGACAACGGCGGTGGGTGCACCTGCCGACACGGTCATGATGGCCCAAGCGGGCACGTGGGACTTCCAATGGCAACAGGACAACGCCGACTCGTTCGACTTGTACTGGGGCGATTGCCAATACAACACCTACGGTTGTAACTTGGTCACCACAGCGCCGGTCGCAAGGTTCCGTGACGGTGACGGGCCATCGGTCGGCTTCTACCCGTGGCCCGGAGGCACACCGCTGAAGGAACCCACCGGTATGACGGTCTGGGGTGGCGTCGACGGTCACGCGAAGGCGACGAACTGGCGAAGCCTGATGGGTCAGACCATCGACATTCCGCCCGTGAGCAACTCGATCAACAAGGCGATCAAAGCCTTTTGGCCACAGGGCTCATGAAGCGGCTCGGTGCCTTGGCGTTCTGCGTCCTCTGCATCTTCCTTGTAGGATGTGGGTCGGACACTCCGTCAGCGGCGGACGACGCCGCGTTGCGGAAGAGGCTCGGCAACGGACCACCAACGATGCCCGGCGCCGGAAAGCAGATGCCCAAAGGAGCCCGCCAAGACGAGAAGATGAAACAACTTCAAGGTCAAGGCGCTCCGGCAGGCGGAGGCAACTGACGGTAACGCCCGGTCCGGAGAAATCCGGACCGGGCTCACGATAGATCACTGATATGTCCAAAATGTTTGATGTCGCCGTCATTGGAGGCGGCCCAGGCGGCAGCACTGTCGCCTCAATGTTGCGATTGCACGCGCCCAATTTGAGTGTCGCGGTCTTTGAGAAGGAGAAGTTTCCGCGGGACCACATCGGGGAAAGCCTGTTGCCGACGGTCGGCAGAGTGCTAGATGAACTTGGCGCCTGGGAGAAAATCGAGGCGGCCGATTTCCCGATAAAGATCGGCGCTACCTACAGATGGGGTTGTACGGACGACCTGTGGGATTTCAATTTGCTTGAGACCTCGATGGTCGTCGACGACGAACCTCGTCCAGGCAAGTTCGAGGGCTGGCGCGTCGCCAGCGCCTTCCAGGTGGACAGGGCGGTCTTCGACCAAGTCTTGATAGACCACGCAGAGGGCCTCGGCGCGCACGTCGAAGACGGGAACGGTGTGGCCAAAGTGCAGACAGAGGCGGGTAAGGTCACCGGCTTCGTCCTCTCCGATGGCACCGAAGTCCATGCCAAATATTACATCGACGCGTCCGGCGGTGCGGCGATCATGCGAAAGGCCTTGGGTGTCGAGGTTGAAGAACCGCCCTCCTTGCGAAACATCGCCATTTGGGACCACTGGGATAACGCCGAATGGGCGGTTACCATTGGAAAGGGCGGCACACGCATCCAAATCATGAGCCTCGGATACGGTTGGATCTGGTTCATTCCGATTTCGCCGACCCGGACGTCGATAGGTCTGGTCTGCCCGGCCGAGTACTACAAAGACTCCGGGTTGCGCCCCGCTGAACTCTACATCCAAGCGATCCGATCGGAACCACGGATCGCCGCCCTCACGGCAAACGCCATTGCGACAGGGGACGTCAAGGCGACAAAGGACTGGTCGTTCTTAGCGCAAGAGACTGTCGGGGAGAACTGGTTCCTGGTCGGAGAGTCTGCCGGATTTGCCGACCCTATCTTGTCAGCAGGGATCAGCATGACGATGATCGGGGCGAAGGAGTGCGCCTATACGATCGCCGAGCTCGAACGAGGGGAGATGGACGCCTCATGGTTGAAGGAGGTCTTCCACGACCGCCAAGCCCACCGTGTCATGCAGCACATCCGGTTCGCGAACTACTGGTATTCGGGCAATGGGCATTTTTCCGACCTTGTCGACTACACCAGTGAGATCGCCAAGGAAGCAGGGTTCAAGATGGACCCGAAGTCCGCTTGGCAATGGCTCGGTTCAGGCGGTTTTGTCTCCCTGGAGACCGCTGGGGCCGGGTTGGCCGGGTTCTCAATCGAACAGATCAAGAACATCCAGGGGATGTTTTTCGACGAAGAGTCTGACTGGTTGATCACCAAGTTCAACGAATTTGAGGTTGAGATGGAAGGAGTCGTGACCGACCGCGCCCCGATTTATGAAAACGGGCGAATCAAGCCGGTGCGAGTGTTCAGCAAGGGCGACGTGAAACTGCCGGTCACTGGCGGCTTCAGGGTCATTTTTGACATCTTGCAGACAGAAACCAGATTGAGCGGCATCATCAAACGGTTGCGAGGCTATAGCGCCCAATATGGCCCGGTCGTCGCTTTGAGCGGCCTCGAAGCCTTGGAGGTCTTGCTCAAAGAGGGATGGGTGAGGGGCCGAAAGAGAGATGACGAGCCGTTGCTCAAGTCTTCCGACATCCCTCGGACACCAAACATCGACTGGAACAAGGATCTGATCGACCCTAAGGTGCGTTTGGCAGAGGCAATCGAGGGCTAATGTCCATGGTCAAAACAGATGTGGCGATCATCGGCGGCGGTCCGGCCGGCGCGACGACCGGCGCGTTCATCAAGAAGTATCGCCCTGACCTGGACGTTGTGATCCTTGAGCGGGAGCGGTTCCCCCGAGACCACGTCGGCGAGAGCCATTTGCCAGTGATCTCAGCGATCCTTGACGAAATGGGTGTCTGGGACAAGGTCGAAGCGGCGGGCTTTCCCATCAAGGTCGGGGCGACCTTCAAGTGGGGCACTCGAAACGACCTGTGGCATACGGACTTCCTGGTCGGCGAGCAGTTTGAGGACCTTCCACGGCCGAACAGGTTCGTCGGCCAGAGACAGAAGACCGCCTTTCAGGTGGACAGGTCGATCTATGACGAGATACTGCTGGACCACGCGGCGAGTCTTGGGTGTCATGTCCACGAGGAGACGAGTGTCAGAAGTGTCGAGCACGAGGGCGACCGGGTCACCGGGCTCCTGACCGAGCCGATCGGGCGGGTCGAAGCCAAGACCTACATCGACACCTCGGGAGAGTCGGGCGTGCTGAGGAGGGCCCTAGGGATCGGCATCGAGGCCCCGACCGCGCTGCGCAACATCGCCATTTGGAAGTACTGGCAGGACGCCGAGTGGGCCGAGACTGTCGGCAAGGGGGCGACCCGCGTCCAGATCCTCAGCCTGCATTGGGGATGGATCTGGTTCATCCCGATCACGTCCACACGGACTTCAGTAGGCCTCGTCCTCCCTGCCGCCCATTACAAAGAGTCGGGGTTGTCCACCGATGCCATCTATGCGAAGGCGGTTGCTGAAGAGCCGATGATCTCCCATCTTCTGGAACACGCCACACCAGAGCCCGAGATCAGCGCCACTAAGGATTGGAACTTCGTCGCCGACCGGTTGGTGGGTGAGAACTGGTTTCTCGCTGGTGACAGCTGTGGCTTCGCCGACCCGATCCTCTCGGCCGGCATGACGCTGGCCCACACGAGTGCCCGCAAAGTGGCCTTCACCGTGATGGAACTCGAGCGCGGCGAGGTGGATCCTGGCTGGCTCAAGTCTCAGTACGACGAAGGGCACCGAGGTCAAATTCGCCACCACATGCAGTTTGCGGACTATTGGTATTCGTCCAACGGCCACTTCGTCGACCTCAAGAACTTCTGCGCCGACCTCGCTGAGGGCGCGGGCATCACGCTGACACCCGAGGACGCGTTCCGTTGGCTCGCCACCGGTGGGTTCACCATGGACACGCCCGGCGTCGCCGCCGCCCTGACCTATCGTCTTCGCGACATCAAATACCTGACCGCTGAGATCGTTGGTGAAAGGTGGGACTGGGAACTCACGAAGACCAATTCTTGGAAGCTGAACATGCAGGGCACCAAGAAGGGTGTGATGGCCGAGTATGTCGACGGCCGGGTCAAGCAGACGGCCTGCCTGAGAAGGGGCCCGAAGGTGTTGCCGATCATCGACGTCTTCAAACACCTGCTCAACTCCCTGAACCGGGAGACCGACAGCATCAAAGTCTTGGAGGCGACCGTGAACGCCATGGTCTCCCAGGATCAGATCGAGATCGAACGGGCGCCGATGCTGGTGGTGGAGGCCATGGAAGCTATGGTCGCCGAGGGTTGGATCGAAGGCAAGTTGAACCCTGACCGCCCGTGCATCAAGGTCGACTAGTCGGGTGGGGGCTTGTGGATCCGACCGTGCTCGGCCGCGTAAAGTTTGATCCCTTTGTTGGCGGCGGCGGAGCCGATGCCTGCCATGATCACGAGGACGACGACCTTGACGACCACTTGGTAGAGCCCGTTGGCCGCCTTGTCGAGGGCTACCGGCGCGCCCGGCTTGATGTCCATCGCCAAGGTCGGCGGCACAGTGAACATGTCGTAAGCCAGTTTGAACGCGAAGAAGATGAGGCCGACCCCGACGAGGAACACGACCAAGCCGAACAGCGCGGAAAGCGCGTCGCGCCGCGGTTTAGACATGCAGTTGGCCTCGCTCGCGCATCCAGCGCGAGAATACCGTTGCGAGGGAGGCCTTTCTGCGTGGCAGGGGCACAAAGACAGGAGGCCCTTCTGGCTAGAAGGGCCTCCACGTCATGACACGGAGGACGACACGTCCTGGTTGCCTTTCGGCCGCTCCTCTCCGTTGACGGCGGCAGAGGAACATTGGGTCTGTGTGCTCTCGTCTCGGCCGCGACCGGGCTCTGTTCGCAGGTGTCAGGGGCCTCGGCCAACTTGAGGTTGTCAGCCTGTCCCGGCGGTCTCCAATCCACCGCGCGACACCGAGCCATGTCGACGATTCCGATTCGAGACCACGGGTGGCGCTCCGCCGGCGATACCTTGTCGCGACGCCTTTGTCGCTCCTTGGCCCGGTCACCTACCTGAAGAATCCTGTGAGGGACTCCACATCTGGCCCATGCCAGGTCTCTAGCTTTAGGTCTACGAGGTTAGCTGTCGGGTTAGAGCCTAGAAACCACTCTCCACCTTCGCAGGCGGTTCACCCCGGGACTGGGTCCCCCGTCGTCCTTGCGGACGTTAGACCAGGAATCGACAACTTGCGTTGTCAACGCTGATTATGGCATCGGATTCGTCTCAATCAAGGGTAAGTTTTTTGAGATTCGCGTCCGTCAACGATTCGTTGAAGCTAGTGCGAGTACGATAGTAGCTGATGCCGAGGGACAAAGGACCCTGCTCCTCGGTCATGGCCTCGTCGAGCCTCATGTCTAAGGTCGTTTCCTTTGTCCTGTTTCTTGTCTTGGCAGGGCTGTGCGCGGCCCAGAGCACAGACGCGAAGGGACGCACGGTCTTGACGATCTGGGGTCTGGCGATCTCGCCTCAGGAAAAGGGCCAAGACGCTGTCGTGCGCGAGTTCGAGCGCCGCAACCCGGACATCAAGGTTAGGCTCCTGTCCATGGGGGCTGGGGGGATGAACCCCCAAAAGTTGCTGACCGCGATCGTCGGCGGAGTCCCACCCGATGCGGTTCTGCAGGATCGGTTTACGATCTCGGACTGGGCCGAAAGAGGAGCGTTCCAGCCCTTGGACGACCTGATCGAGCGCGACCGCGGCTCCGACCCCGAGACGCCGACGCCCGACCAGTACTACCCGGCGGTGTGGCAAGAGGCGTGTTACAAGGGCAAGGTCTACGGCATCCCTACCGCCGCCGACAACCGGGTGCTCTACTACAACCGGGCGATCTTCAAAGCCAACGCAGCTAAGCTCCGTGCCGCCGGGTTGGATCCTGACCGCCCGCCACGCACCTGGTCGGAGACGCTCGCCTACAGCAAAGTCCTGACTCAATTCAACAAGGACGGCTCGCTCAAAGTGGCTGGCTTCATGCCCAACTATGGGAACAGCTGGCTCTACCTTTACGCGTTCCAGATGGACTCGGAGTTCATCAGCCCTGACGGCACGAAGTGCACGATCAACAACCCAAGGACGCGTGAGGCCCTCGACTTCATGGTCAAGGGCTACGACATTTTGGGCGGCATGGACAATGCCAAGAAGTTCGAGGCCGGGTTCCGGACGAACGAGAACGACCCGTTTGTCACCGGCTTGGTCGCCATGCAGATCAACGGCGACTGGAACATCAAGAACTACGCGAGTTGGGACCCCCGCATGGACATGGGGACCGCTCCCGCCCCCGTGCCCGATGACCGTTACAACCACCGTGGACTTTTCAAAGACGAAAAGGACACCTTCATCACTTGGGCGGGTGGTTTTGCCTGGGTCATGCCACGCAACGCCAAGCACCGTGAGGCCGCTTGGAAATGGATCAAGTGGGTGAACTGCTACGAGGCGCGGATGCTGAACGCCAAAGGGCAGTCCGACTACGAGCACAGCCAAGGGCGTCGGCACATTCCCCGGATCGAAGCCAGCATCAGGGCGACAGAGGACATCGTCAAGCTTTATGCGTCCGGAGACAGCGTGTTTGAGCAGGCGCTTCGGACGCACGTCTCGATGATGCCGTTCGCTCGGATCAGGCCGCCGACCTTTGTGGCCCAGACATTGTGGGACGAGCACGTCCGCGCCATTGAACAGGCCTGTCGCCGGGCCGAGACGCCGGAGCAAGCCCTAGCGGACGCACAGAAGAAGGTCCAGCAACTCATCACTGAGCATTTGCAACGCCACCTGCACCCAGTCTTGGACTTGAACTTGATCGGATTGGTCGGCGTCGTCCTCGTCTTGCTCGGGGTAGCGGCGTTCTTTGTGTTTCTCAAACGGGTCAGGCTCGGTAGGGTCGCCGGGCAGGAGGCACGAGCAGGGTTCCTGTTCATCAGCCCGTTCATCATTGGGATGTTGGTGTTCACCTTGGGCCCGATGCTGGCGTCATTGGTGTTCAGTGTCGCGCAGTACGACGTGCTCAATGAAGCACGGTTTGTAGGATTCCACAACTACGTTGACATCTTCACGACGGACAAGGACATCGTCGCAAAGTCTTTCTATAACGTCGCCTACTTGGCCGGCATCGGCATTCCGCTGGGATTGGTGACTGGGTTGGCGATCGCCCTGATCCTCAACACGGGTGTCCGAGGGCTGAGGTTCTATCGGACCGCCTTCTACCTGCCCAGCATCACCCCCCAAGTCGCCACGGTCTTTCTGTGGATGTGGATCCTCAATTCCGACCCAAAGAGAGGCCTGTTCAACGGCCTTTGGCAGGCGACCGTCTCGCACTGGTTTATGACCCCGCCGCCGGGTTGGTTGGCGGTCGAAGCGTGGGCGAAGCCTTCGTTGATCATGATGGGACTGTGGGGTGCGGGCAGCGGCATGATCTTATGGCTGGCCGGGCTCAAGGGCGTGCCGACGACCCTCTACGAGGCGGCGGCGATCGACGGCGCCAGCGGCAAGCAACAGTTCTTCAATATCACCTTGCCGCAACTCAGCCCTCTGATCTTCTTTAGCTCGGTCATGGGCGTCATCGGCGTCTTGCAGACCTTCGACAGTGTCTTCGTCATCACCGGCGGCATGAACAACGGCCCGAACGACTCGCTGGCCATGCCCGTCTACCATCTCTTCCAAGCGGCTTTCGCCCAGTTCCGGATGGGGTACGCGAGCGCGTTCGCCTGGGTGTTGTTCCTGATCATCGTCGCCCTGACGTGGTTCCAGTTCGTGCTTTCCAAGAAGTGGGTGCACTACGAGGTTGAGAAGCGATGACCGCCCAGTGGCTGTTTTTGGCCTCGACCATCCTGAAGTGGGCTGGCTGGGCGTTTCTCTTCGCCGCTCTGGCGTCGGTCGTCCGCATGGCAGCGACGCGGTCGTTCGGCGGGCCGTTGCAAAGAGTGGCGGTTCGGAACGCGTGGGTCGGTGGTGTCATGGCCGTGCTCGGACAGTGCGTCCCGGCGGACATCGGCCGTGTGGTCGAGCCAGGTTTCTGGTTGCCGATCGTGTGGGTCTATATGGTCTTCCCAGGCTGGATGGTCGTCATCGGCCTGGCGATGGCGGGGGCCAGCGCCGTCCAATCTCTCAGCGCGTTGACGCCTGCTCAGGCAAAGGCAGGAAGGCGGGCCGTCGTCTGGTGGTTGGCGACCGCCACGCTTGGGGCCGTCTGGTTCTCCAAATGGGATCCCAAGGTGACGGTGTTGCGAGGAGCTCTGCACGTCCAGTTGACCACCTTGGCCGGACTGCTGGCCCTAGCGGTCGTCGCCGTCTGGGTGATGGCCAAGCTACAACGTCGGGCGGCGGCTCGGGGCCAGGCGACAAAGCTGGTCCAGCACGTCGTGCTGGTCGCAGGCTGCGTCGTCTTCGGCATTCCCTTCGCTTGGATGCTCGTCACGAGCTTCAAGGAAGAAAGGGACATGGCGAACACGAACGGCGCGGTTTGGATCCCCAAAGTCCAGTTGACCCACGATTACTTTGATCCCGACCACCCGCTGGTCCAGGTCAAGTACGAAGGCAGGTGGATTCTCGCCAACGTCCTGCATGACGACCCGGGCGGGCAGGTCGACATGGAGATCGAGCGCCCCTACCTTTTGAGGGGCAGGACCTTCGCTGCTGACAAGGCGGGGATCAAAGCGGTGCCCCGTAAGCAGCCGATCTGGTCCACGACCTACGACGCGCAGAAGGTGACGGCGTTCACCGTCCAGGAGATGCCCAGCGGCAAGCGGGAGGTCGAGATTCTCACACCGGACGCTTTGAAGGGCCAGCGGTTCCAGGACGTGCCGGAAAACTTTGACCCGGTCCGACGCGTCGGACTGCGTTGGGAGAACTACTCCGAGGCCTTGGAGTGGATGCCCTTTGAGGCGGACTACGGGCTCCGTTACCTTCAAAACACCCTGGTCATCGTCGTTATGTCGGTGATCGGGACGGTGCTGTCCTCGTCCCTCGTCGCCTATGGGTTCGGTCGCTTGAGGTTCCCTGGGCGCGACGTGCTGTTCAACATCATGTTGGCGACGATGATGCTGCCGGCCGCGGTGACCATGTTGCCCCGGTTCCTGATCTTCCGGTGGCTAGGGTGGATCGACACCCTGCTCCCGCTCTGGGTGCCCGCCTTCTTCGCCAGCGCGTTCAACGTGTTCTTGTTGCGACAGTTCTTCTCGACGATTCCGATGGAACTGGAAGAGGCGGCCAGGATCGACGGCTGTAGCTACCTGACGACCTTTTGGAAGGTCATGCTGCCGCAGGTGAAACCGGCCCTGGCGGCGATCGCGATTTGGACCTTCATGGGGGCTTGGAACGACTTCATGGGGCCCCTGATCTACATCATGTCGCCAGAAAACGTGCCGCTATCCTACGCGTTGCAGTTGTTCAGCGGCGACCGAGGGTCGGATTTTGGCCTGATGATGGCCTTCTCGACGATGACCGTGTTGCCCGTCGTCCTCTTGTTCTTCGTCGCGCAGAGGTACTTTATCGAAGGTGTGCAGCTATCCGGGCTCGGCGGTCGCTAGGGCGGATGGTGGAGAAAATGTACTTTTTTGTACAGATAGTGCCCAGCTAGCCTGGTTCTAGGTTCGGGGAGAACGTAGAATCTAAGGCAAGATGCTTGAAATCACGAACCTGCACGCCCGGGTGGCCGAGGACCAGCGCGAGATCCTGCGCGGCATCGAGCTGACCGTCGGCCCAGGTGAAGTCCACGCGATCATGGGGCCGAACGGAAGCGGAAAGAGCACACTGGCCAACGTCATCGCAGGACGCGAGACCTACGAGGTCACCGGCGGCGACGTCGTCCTAGACGGCAAGACCCTGCTGGAGGACGATCCGGAGACCCGCGCCCACCGGGGGGTCTTCATGGCCTTCCAGTATCCGGTCGAGATTCCTGGGGTCAGCAACACCTATTTCCTGCGGGCTGCCGTCAACGCAAAGCGCAAGGCTAACGGCGAGCCCGGACTGGACTCAATGAAGTTCATCTCGTTCATCAAGGAGAAGATCAAGCTCCTCGACCTCAAACAGGATTTGATGACGCGAAGCGTCAACGAGGGCTTCAGCGGCGGTGAGAAGAAGAGGAACGAGATCTTCCAGATGGCGGTCTTGGAGCCCAAGCTGTGCGTCCTCGACGAGACTGACTCTGGCTTGGATATCGACGCTCTACGCACCGTCGCAAACGGCGTGAACGCGCTACGGTCTCCCGACCGTAGCTTCATCGTCGTCACCCACTACCAGCGTCTGCTGAACTACATCGTCCCCGATTTTGTCCACGTGCTTATGGACGGCCGCATCGTCAAGAGCGGCGGACGGGATCTGGCGCTTGAGATGGAGGACAAGGGCTACGGCTGGCTGGAGGCCGAGTTGGCAGGCAAAGCATGACGGCGACCAAGGTTTTTGACGCGAAGCTGTCGGCGCTTTACGCGGCGGCGGACCGGACGGCGACCGACGGCCCCGCTTGGCTGCGCGACCTGAGGCGTCGGGCACTCGCCGCCCATCAGGCGACGGGCATCCCGACGATGAAGGACGAAGAGTGGAAGTACACATCCCTTCGCGAGGTCGCCGAGATCGACTGGGCTCCTGGTGAGCCTGGCCCGGCGTGGTTTGAAAGCGGACTTCCTCGCTTAGAGGAGGGCTCGACCCGAATCGTCTTGGTCAACGGCCAGCTTGACCGCAACCTATCCGACCAAAGCAGGGAAGTCACCTCCTTGCGCGACGCGATCGTAGAACGAGAAGACTGGACAAGGCTCTTCCTTGGCCAAGCGGCCGGGATCGGCAACCACACCTTTGCCGCCCTGAACACGGCCTTGTTCACCGACGGTGTTGTCATCCATGTCGAAAAGGGCAGGCAGGCACAGCGGCCGATAGAGATCGTGCATGTCACCAGTGGTTCTGGGGCGGTCATTTCTCCACGTGTTCTCATCGTTGCGGAGGACGGCGCCAAGGCGCAGGTCATCGAGCATTACGTCAGCGACGGCGAAGCGAAGAATTTGAACCTGCCGGTGACGGAGGTCTTTGTCGGGCGGGACGCCGAGGTCGAGCACGTCCGGGTGCAGGACGAGGCCTCGACCGGCTTTCACGTCGCCCTTTGGGAAGCCAAGCAGGAGACGGGCAGCACATATAACTCTTACAACATCGCCTTCGGCGGCTCCTTGGCTCGTGTCGACCAGAACATCTGGATCGGCGGGGAACACACGACGACACGATTGGACGGGGTCGTCCTTGCCCGAGGCGGTCAGCACATCGACAACCACACCAGGCTCGACCACGCGATGCCGAACGGGACGTCGTTCGAGATCTACAAGCAGATCATCGACGGTCAGGCGACGGCCGTGTTCAACGGGAAGATTTTCGTCCATCAAGACGCCCAGAAGACAGACGCGAAACAGACGAACCAAGCCCTTTTGCTTTCACCGACGGCCACGATCAACTCCAAGCCGCAGCTGGAGATCTACGCCGACGACGTCAAGTGCACCCACGGCGCCACGGTCGGGCAGTTGGAGGACGCGCCCCTGTTCTACATGCGCTCGAGAGGGCTACCGCAAAAGCAGGCGGAAGCCATCTTGGTCTATGCCTTCGCAGCCGAAGTCTTGGAGCTCATCTCCCTAGACGGCGTGCGCGAATCCTTGGAGAAGTCGCTCTTCGCCCGACTGGCGGAGGGGAGGTCGGAACTTGGCCTTCGGGAGTGAGGTTTTGGCAGCGTCGCCTTGGCGTGGTGAGTTTCCGGTCTTGGAGCAGGAGGTCAACGGCAAACCGCTGGTCTACCTGGACAGCGCGGCGTCGGCCCAGAAGCCACGCGTCGTGCTGGACACCATGGATTACTACTATCGGATGGACAATGCCAACGTCCATCGGGGGGTGCACGCCCTTGGTCAAAGATCGACCGAGGCCTATGACGGATCCCGTGAGGCAGTGCGGGCGGCACTGAACGCGTCATCGGCAGACGAGATCGTCTTCACCAAAGGTTGCACCGAATCGATCAATTTGGTCGCCTCGAGCTGGGGCCAAGCGAACCTTGGCGAGGGCGACGTCATCCTCGCGACCCAGGCCGAGCACCACGCGAACATCATTCCCTGGCAGTTGGTCGCGGCCCGCACGGGTTCAAAGGTCTTGCCGATTCCGGTCTTCGACGACGGGACATTGGATTGGGACGCCTATCTGCAGTTATTGCGGTCCCACCCGGTGAAGATGGTCGCGGTCAAGCACATTTGCAACGCTCTGGGGACGGTCTACCCGGTCAAAGAGATGGCGGCTGAGGCTCACTCGATCGGTGCCTTGACCCTTGTCGACGGGGCCCAGGCGGTGCCGCACATGCCGGTCGACGTCCGAGACATCGACGCAGATTTCTATTCCGTCGCCGGGCACAAGGCCTTTGGGCCGATGGGGGTTGGCGCGCTCTATGGCCGGAAGAAGCTCTTGCAGGCAATGCCGCCGTATCAGGGCGGCGGCGACATGATCCGCACGGTGTCGTTCGAGGGTTCGACCTTCCGCGAGCCACCGGCCCGGTTCGAGGCAGGGACACCGAACGTCGCGGGCGTCGTGGGCCTCGCGGCCGCGCTGGACTGGCTCGGGTCGCAAGACCGGTGCGAGATCTCTGCGCTTGAATGCAGTCTGGCCGCCTCGGCCACGGAAGACTTGGAGGCCATCCCAGGCGTGCGCGTCTTGGGAAAGACATCCGGGAAGGCGGCGGTGGTCAGCTTTGTCGCCGACTTCGCCCACCCGCACGACCTGGCCACGATCCTCGACAGCGAAGGAGTCGCCGTCCGGGCGGGCCACCACTGTTGCATGCCCCTCATGCACAGGCTCAAGGTTCCGGCCACCGTCCGCGCCTCGTTCGCCATGTACAATGGTGAAACAGACAAAGACCTCCTCGTAAAGGCTGTCGAGAAGGCACGGAGGATCTTCAGCTGATGCTTGAGGAACTCTATAGGGAAACGATCCTCGATCACGGGCGGAAGCCACGGAACAGTGGCCACCTGGCCGCCGCCACCCATTCTGCCGACGGCTGGAACCCCTTGTGCGGAGACCAGATCAGGCTCTTCCTGGTGGTCCATGACGGTGTGATCAGCGACATCAAATTTGAAGGTTGCGGATGCGCTATCAGCCAAGCCAGCACCAGCCTGATGACCGAGGCGGTCAAGGGCAAGACGCCGGACGAGGCGATGGCCTTGTTTTCTAAGTTCCATGCGATGATCGTCGACGGTGAGGACTTGGAGGTCGACGGGTTGGAGTGCTTGGCCGGAGTCCGAGAGTTTCCTTCCCGGATCAAATGTGCGACTCTCGGTTGGCACGCTTTGCGCTCCGCCTTGACCGGAGAGGAGACAGAGGAGTGACCGATGCCTAAGCCGATCTCCACCGACCAACCGGTTCCGAATCTGAACCCGATCGAGCGTTCACTGCTTGAAGGGGAGGTGATCGAGGCGATCCGCACGGTCTACGACCCAGAGATACCTGTCAACGTGTACGACCTCGGTTTGATCTATGGCATCAACGTCAACACGGACGCGACGGTGGACATCACCATGACCCTGACGTCACCTGCTTGTCCGGTCGCCGGGATCTTGCCCGGAGAAGTCGAGGGAGCCGCCCGCTCTGCCCCAGGTGTCCGAGACGTCCAAGTCGACCTTGTTTGGGACCCGCCGTTCACGATCGACCGTATCCCCGACCACATCAGGTTAGAGTTAGGTCTCTTCTAGGAGGAATGACCGTCCATGAAACTCAGTGCCCAAGAAGAATACGGTCTTCGTTGCGCGGTGTCTCTAGCACGGAGCGGCGACTCGGGCTCGATGACCATCCCTGAGATCAGCCGTGCCGAAGGGCTCAGTCAGTCACACGTGGCCAAACTGATGGCGATCCTCCGCGAGGCCGGCCTTGTCCATGCGACCAGAGGACACGTAGGTGGGTACCGGCTGTCGCGGAAGCCGGAGACGATTTCACTAAGGGAGATACTCGTCCCGCTCGGTGGGACGCTTTTCGGGCCCGCGTTCTGCACGCGGCACTCAGGTCTTGGGGAGGAGTGCGTCCACATGACGGACTGCTCGCTTCAGCCACTCTGGGCCAACTTGGACGCGTTGGTCAACGCCTTGATGGAACGGTATTCGCTCGCGGATCTTGTCGAAGGCAACATCGACCAGCCTCTCGTCCAATTGCAGGAGGCATCAAGCCGCCTGAAGGGGCCAAACTGATGCCGTTTCCCATCGAGATCGATCCAGCCGCTCTCCTGCAGGTCGCCAAACTTCTGGAGCGCAAGGGCGGAGAGAGGTCGTTCCTGCGGATCGGCGTCAAGGGAGGCGGGTGCTCTGGTCTTGAGTATGTATTTCGCATCGACGACCGAAGGCTGGACATCGACCTGTCGACCGTGATCGATGGGACGGAGATCGTCTGTGACGCGAAGTCGGCGAAGTACCTCGAAGGCGCCAAGTTGGTCTACACGGGCAACTTGATCGGCGGAGGGTTCGCGTTCGTCAACCCAAACGCATCCCGCCAATGTGGATGCGGGACCAGCTTCACCCCCAAACAGTCGTGAGCCACTAAAACAGCTTGCTGCCATTGGGAACCGGCCGGTCCGGCGAGGCGAGGACGACCGCGCCGTCGGCGTCAGCGAAGCCGGTGACGAGACATTCGCTGACTAACGGGCCGATCTGCTTCGGCGGAAAGTTCACCACGCCGACGACCTGGCGTCCGACCAGGTCGTCCAAGGAGTAATTGACGGTGATCTGTGCGCTCGTGCGCCTCTCCCCATAGGGGCCAAAGTCGATCCAGAGTTTGTAGGCTGGCTTTCGGGCCTCCGGAAAGAGTTCGGCGCGGACAACCGTGCCAACCACGATCTCGACCCTGGCAAAGTCGTCCCAGCTAATCTGTCCCATGCCGCAATTGTGAGGCAGGCCAGCGTGTATCCTGCGACTGATGCCGACGGTCTACACGATCGGCTATAGCCAAGACACTTTCGCGCCTTTCGAGGAGCGCTTGGCCGTTCACGACATCGACCTCCTCATAGACGTCCGGAGCGCGCCTTATTCGCGCTACCAGACCGACTTTCGATACGGGATCGTCGAAGGTCTATGCCATCAGGTCGGCCTTGAATACCGGTATATGGGTGACCGCTTGGGTGGTAAACCCGACAACCCCGACCTCTTGACCGAGGGGGTGCCCGACCACGAGAAGATCCGGGTCTGGGAACCGTTCCAACACGCTCTCGATGAGGTTGCAGGCTTGGCCGGCGTGCGTCGGGCCGCCCTCATGTGCGGATGCGCCAAGCCGCTTCGGTGCCACCGGGGGACTTTGCTCGCCCCGGAGTTGCTCCGCCGTGGCCTGTCAGTGAAGCACATCGTCGACGGGGGCGTCCTTCTCACCCATGCCGAAGCCGAGTTTGAAGAGACAGGCGGACAGGGCGTCCTCTTCGCCCTGTGACCGATTGGAGGCGGGTCAGTCTTTCAGGCCGCAGAAGGCCTTGTAAGCGGCGATGACCCGGCGGACGTAGTTTTGGGTCTCTTTGTAGGGCGGGACTTGACCGCCGTATTTCTTCACCGCGCCGTTGCCAGCGTTGTATCCGGCCAGGGACAGGATGATCGTGTCCCACGAGTCTCCGTGGGTCTTGCTGTACCTCTCGATGTTTTCTCGGAGCAGGCGGACGGTGGCGTACAGGTTCTGGGTCGTATCATACGCGCTGGTCAGATTGAACCGCTCCTTTTCGTCGGGCATGATCTGCCCGAGGCCCATCGCGCCCTTGTGGCTGGTCGTCGCGGGCCGGAAGTCACTTTCCGCTTGGACAAGGGCCAGGACAAGGCGGGGGTCGACGCCGTAGCGGACGCTATAGCCGACGATCGCGGTGGCGATTTCATCGGCCTGCCCGCTGGACAGGCGTGGGTTGACGGACCTGATGTAGTCCGAATACTTGGGGATGGACTTCAACGTCTCGGGTGAGAACTGGGGCTCACCAGCGGCGGCTTGGGTCATGGACGGCAGATCACCGGGGAGCGGCGGCGGCCGGTCGCCGCCTCTGGATCCCTTGCTTCTCTGCCGCTTAGCCTCCGCGGCGGCTCTGGCCTGAGCCTCGGCTTTGAGTTTTGCTTCGGCGGCGGCCCGCAGTTTGGCGTCATACGCGGCCACATCACTCTCCGGCCACGCCGCGATCAATTCTGAGTCGATCTGGGCGGTCTCACCTGCGCGAGAAGCCTTGACGATGAGTCGGGCGGAGACGTTGGCGGCGGTCAACCAGCCGGGGACGTCCTTGGTAGCCAGGTACAGATCGACGCCGTCCGGGTTCATAAGGATCAAGGTGGTCTTGCCACCGGCCGAGATGATCCCGCTGACGACCCCCTGGATCTCGAACACTCGGTCTCCCACGAACGTCGTGAGGGCGGCGGTCGTGGCAGCCTGGGTGATGCCGTTTTGCTTGCGGATGGCCAGGTACTCGTCCAGGCTTGTTTGCGCAAGGGCGATGCCGGGGACAAGCGCCAGTGCCAAGACGGCTGTTCGCAGGGGTCTCATCTTCTTCCCGGTCGAGATCGGATAACAACTGGCGGACAGGGCGGGATTCGAACCCGCGAGGGGCATTCGCCCCTACTCACTTAGCAGGCGAGCGCTTTCGACCTCTCAGCCACCTGTCCGTGAGGTTGCATTTTAGCATAATCGGGTGTTTGCGGGGGCTTCTGTCCGGAGTCCCCAGGCCCGTACGCCGGGTAGCCGGTTGACGGGCACTTTATCCAGGCATCCGGCGGGTGGCTGGGTAGCGTGTGCCCTGTGGCGGATAACGCACCAGATTTGACCCTGAACGCAGGTCGCGAGAAGAAGATCCGCGGCCATTACCCCTGGGTACAGCGTGGCGAGCTTTCGCCAGGGCCACGGCCGAAGGACGGGTCAGTGGCCCGCCTGGTGGACGCCGAGGGCAGGTTCTTGGCAGTCGGCACCTACAACGGTTCGAGCCGTTTCCCGTTCAGGGTCTGCAGCCTTGAGGACGTCCCGATTGACAAAGCCTTCTTCGTCGACCGGTTCACAGCGGCAAAGAAGCTGCGAGACGGGTTGGTGCGTGACACGGACTCCCGACGTGTGCTGTTCGCGGAGGCTGACAGCGTCCCGGGGCTCATCGTGGACGACTATGCCGGGCACCTAGTCGTCCAGGTCCGGACTCTGGGAGGGGAGCGGCTGAGAGAGGCTTGGCTGCCTGCCTTGGTGGACGTGTTCAGCCCTCGTTCAGTCTACGAGAAGAGCGACATGGCGGGACGCGAGGAAGAGGGTCTCGACCCTGTGGCCGGTCCTTTGGTCGGCGATTGCCCGCCCGTAGTCCAGATGCGCGAATCCGGTCTCACGTTGGACGTCCCGATCGCGGAGGGGCTGAAGACAGGCGGCTACTTGGATCAAAGGAACTCGCGCCGGTTACTGGGTTCGCTGGTCAGACCAGGTGAGAAAGTGTTGGATTGCTTCTGCTACAGCGGCGGCTTCGCCCTGCACGCGGCCAGAGCGGGTGCCCTTGCCTACGGGGTGGACATCCACCCGGTCGCGGTGGAGACCGCCCGGGCTAACGCTGCCCACAACAAGCTGGAAGTCCCCTTCGTCCAAGCCAATGCCTTTGACTTTCTCGCCGACGAGGCGTCTGCCCTGGGCAAGTTCGACTGGATCGTGCTCGACCCACCCGCGATAGCGAAGGAGAAGTCAAAGCGTGACAGTCTGAAGTGGGCGATCTGGAAGTTGGTTTGCCGGTCCTTGCCGGTCTTGACTTCTGGCGGGCGCCTTGTCGTCTGCAACTGTAGCTACCAGTTACCGTTGGCAGAAACCATCGATATTTGCCGTCTGGCAGCGAACGATGTCGGCAGGAAGTTGTTCTTGGAGGGCGTCACCTACCAGGACGTCGACCATCCGGCACCCGTTTCCTTCCCCGAGGCCCTGTATTTGAAGTGCCTGTGGCTCCGCGCTGATTGAATTGCCAGAATTTGAGGTCAGTTGGCAAAAAAGCTTTACACAAGTTTTCCCCAGCTAGTATAGTAACGTGGTCACCGGGGACAGCGGTGTCAGGCTCGGCACGGATGCGGGGCCACGAGGTCATGGAGGAAGGATGACGGAGATGCCGTCGTTGGAATCGTTGCGACTTGCCGCTGGGACCGGCGAAGCAGGCGTGGCCGTTTGGGCCACCGACCAAGGCTCGACCAGTCGTTTGGACGCTCATCCGGGCTGTTACCCGGTTGACGCAGACACTCACGTTTTTGTCGGGCCCGGTTGGGGACGTTGTTTCGCCGACTTTGTGGACAGCCTCCAGTCGACCGAACGACGCGGTTTCGTCGCTGCCAGCATCGGCGGTGGTCGGCTGCCGAAGCCGTGGTCATGCGTGGATCTGGACACGATGCTTCTGCGCACGCAGACGCCTTGGCTGGACGTGATCCTGCGGGGCGGCATGACGGCGCACTTCCAGCCCATCGTCGATCTCACCCAGGGTGACACGGTGGCGCACGAGGCCTTGGCGCGGGGACACCATAGGGAACTCACGCTGTCCGGAGGTGACCTGATGTCCGCCGCATTGGCCCATGGTCGAGGGCACGACTTCGACAAGCGGGCCAGGGAAGTCGCCTTGTCGGTGGCAAGCCGATCGAGCCTTGGGAGCCTGGGGCTCTTTCTGAATGTCCTTCCTGGCGGGTTCGGCGCTGTCGCTCCAGAAATGGAAGCGCTCGGGGTCTCGATCGACGAGGGGGGCCTCCGACGCGAGAGGGTCGTCTTGGAGTTGATTGAGACCGGAGAACCGGCCGACGACCCCCTGCTAGCCGAGATCGCCCATGCGGCCAGGATGGAGGGCATCAAGGTCGCTCTCGACGACGTCGGCTCAGGAAACAACACCCTTGGACAGATCGAGCGTGTTCGTCCGGACTACGTCAAGTTCGACCGTGCCCTGTGCCCGACGATGCCGACTCTCGCAGACGTGTCGTTGCTTGTCGGAATGGTGGATTATGCCCACAGCAAAGGCGCGGTGGTCGTCGCCGAAGGAATCGAGACAGAGGCCCAGCATCGGATGGTGACGGACTGCGGCTCGGACATGGCCCAGGGGTACTTCTACGGCCGCCCTGCCCCGGTGGGTGAGCTTGAAGTCCCAGGTAAAGCCCTATAATCAGATGGAAAGCGACGTCTGAGGCATTACCACCACCATGAACCCGATCTTCTCGTCATTAGTAGCCGGACTGGCCTTCGTGTCCTGCAACGCCGCCCCCTTGGCCCAAGACAAGGGCGGACAGGGGCACAAGGCCATGACGTACCCCGGGCTGACGGTCGAGAACGAGAGCCCGAAGCGACCGGACAAAGTCGTGAAGACTGACGCTGAGTGGAAGAAGGCCCTCACACCCGACCAGTACAAGATTCTGCGGGCCAAGGCCACGGAGACCCCGTTCTGCGGCGGCCTGCTCCATGTGGACAAGCCGGGAACGTTCGTCTGCGCGGGGTGCGGCCTGCCGCTCTTCACTACGGCCGCCAAGTTTGAGAGCGGCACCGGCTGGCCCTCCTTCTTCCAACCGGTCAAGCGGGAAAACGTCTGGCTACGGATGGACAAAAGCTATGGGATGACCAGGTTCGAGGTGCTGTGCGCGCGATGCGACGGGCACCTCGGCCATGTGTTTGACGACGGGCCGGTCGACAAAACGGGCCTGAGATATTGCATCAACTCGGAAGCATTGAAGTTCATTCCGGACAAGCAATGAAGTGCGGCTTGGCCCGGGTTCGCGGCGTCCGATAGTAGATGCCTCGAACATTCGGAAGGTCTCTTGGTTGGTTTGCGCTGGCCCTTTTGGCGGCCGTGGCGTCGGCCCAAGACTGGGCGGGACACTACCAAAAGTTCGAGTACCGCATACCGATGCGCGATGGGGTGAGGCTCTACACCGCGGTCTACGTGCCGAAAGACGGAGACGACGGGCCGGATATGGCGCACCCCATGCTGATGGAGCGCACCCCCTACGGTTGCCACCCTTACGGCCCCGGCAAGATCGAGCCGCATTGGGGTGGGTCGGTCAAGTTCTTCGACGACCGCTACATCATCGTCAACCAAGACGTTCGCGGACGCTATATGTCGGAGGGCGAGTTTGAGGACGTCAGGCCGATCAAGGCCCGTCGTAGCGGGCCGACCGACGCGGACGAGGTCACAGACACCTACGACACGATAGAGTTCCTCGTCCACAACGTCCCCAAGAACAACGGGCGTGTCGGCGTCTATGGGATCAGCTACCCGGGCGGCTACGCGGCGGAGGCGACGATGTGCCCCCATCCCGCCTTGAAGGCGGTCTCGCCGCAAGCGCCGACCGGGGACTGGTGGAACGGTGATGATTTCCACCATAACGGGGCCTTGATGCTCCAGGACTGCGTGGAGTTCTTCTCGGGGTTTGGGGCGAAGCGGGCGGGAGGGCCGTCGCCAGACGAGAAGCCGACGGCGGACATCTCTCGGGGCGACGACGCCTATAAGTTCTTCCTGGGGCTCGGCCCGCTCCGAAACGTGGACAAGCTCTACTTTCACGGACGCCAGCCGTTTTGGAACGACGTGGTCAAACATCCGGATTACGATTCGTTTTGGCAGGCGAGGAGCCTCCCTCAGCGCATCCATGACGTCCATCCGGACGTGTTGTGGGTCGGTGGATGGTACGACGCGGAAGACCAGTACGGCCCCCTGGCTTGCTACCGGGCGATGAAGGCACGGCCAGGCACCGGCCGTCCGTTCTTGGCGATGGGGCCGTGGTACCACGGGTGCTGGCATCTGGACGAAGGCGACAAGAAGGACTTTCCGCACTGGATGGTGGACGCGGCTGTGCGCTTCAAGGAGGAGGTTGAGTTCCCGTTCTTTGACGAGCGCCTGCGGGGCGCGGGCCCCTCGCGGGTTCGAAACACGGTGGAAGCGGTGGACACCGCCGACATGAGTTGGCATGAGTATCCGACGTGGCCGCCACAAACGAGGACGGCGAGCCTGTACGCGTCCGCATCCGGGTTGTCCTGGCAACCGTCCCGGAACAGCGGGGCCCACGCCTACGAGTCGGATCCCAACCGCCCGTTGCCCTACTATCCGGGCAGACTGGGCGACCGAAACCGAGAGTATATGCTCCCAGAACCGGTGGATGCGAAGCTGCGAGATTCTGTGACACTTGTCGCATCCGCATTGGACAAGGATGTGACGGTCGCCGGTCCGATCACAGTGGACCTCTACGTCAAGTCGACGGGCACGGACGCTGACTTTGTCGTCCGGGTAGGAGACGAGGTCGAGACATTGGGCGGACCGACCGCCGTTCGGTTCATCCGAAGCGACGTGATGAGGGCGAAATACCGCGACAGCCGGTCGCATCCCACGCCGTTGAGACCGGGCAAGGTCGAGCATGTCAGGTTCAAGCTCAACGACGTCTACCACACGTTTAGGAAGGGCCAGCGGATCGCGGTTCGTGTGCAGTCGAGTTGGTTCCCTCTGGTCGACCGGAACCCACAGACCTTCTGCGACATCTATTCCGCGACTGAGTCCGACTTCAAAAAGGCCACTGAAACGATCCTCTATGGCCCGAAAACGCCGACGAGGGTTACCTTCGGCCTGCTATCCTCAAAGTGACGATATGGCAAACGAAACTGACCGCTTGAGCCGACGTCGGCTCTTGCAAGGCTCTGCGGCGGCAGCCGCGACACTCGCTGTGCCCGGCATGGTCGGCGCGCAGAACCGACTTCCGGACACGGGCCACACCCCTTCGACCAAGAACAAGACGATGTTCAACACGCCGTTCGATCGTCACGAAAGGGTCCGCATCGGGTTCGTCGGAGTCGGTGGACGCGGAACCGGCCTCTTGGGGGACTTTCTCGCGACGGGCCTCGTTGACGTCCCGGCTATCTGTGACATCAACGAAAGCCACGCTAAGCGGGGCGCCAGGATGGTCGAGAAGGCGGGCCAGAAGGCACCGGAACTCTACACGAAGGGTGACCACGACTTTGAGAGGCTATGCGCACGCACCGACCTGGACGTGGTACTGACGGCGACGCCGTGGGACTTCCACGTGCCGGTCTGCCTGAGTGCGATGCACCACGGCCACCATGCCTTCACGGAGGTTCCGGCGGCGGAGACGCTGGAGGACTGCTGGAAGCTCGTGAACACCAGCGAGGCGACCCGTAAGCATTGCATCATGATCGAGAACTGCACCTACGATCATGCCGAGATGATGGTGTTGAACATGGTGCAGGCAGGTCTTTTCGGCGAGCCGATCCATGGAGGGGCGGCGTACGACCACGACCTCCGGGACGTGCTGACGAACGGTACCGGTGAGTCTTTGTGGCGCCGCGTGCCGCACACGAAGCGCAACGGCAACTTCTATCCGACCCACGGGCTCGCACCGGTCAGCAACTACTTCGGAAACCACGTGCGCGACCGGTTCGACTACATGGTCTCCATGAGCTCACCGGAGTACGGGCTGAGCGACTGGGTGAAGCGCAAGTTCCCGGAGAACGACCCGAAGCGCAAGGAGCACTATGTCGAGGGCGACGTCAACACCTCCCTGATCAAGACGGTGCTCGGTAAGACGATCATGCTCCAGCACGACGTCGTCAACTGCCGGCCATATAGCCGGATCAACATGTTGCAAGGCTCAAAGGGAATCTTCGAGGACTACCCACCGAGGATCTACCTCGACGGCGGAAACGACGAGTACGTCGACCTGGACAAGTACAAGGACGAGTGGGAGCACCCTCTGTGGAAGCAGATCGGCGATATGGCCCGCAAGAACGGCGGTCACGGCGGGATGGACTTCATCATGGCCTACCGCATGGCGACCTGCATGCACGAGGGCCTGGTTCCCGACATGGACGTTTACGACGCGGCCGCTTGGAGCGCTCCTGGGCCGTTGAGCGAGATCAGCGTCGCCCACGGGTCTGCGCCGTTCAAGTTCCCTGACTTCACCCGAGGCGAGTGGAACAAAGGGCACGAGACGTACCTGCGAAAGAAGATCCGCGGCTAAGCATCCGTAGTCTCCGAATCGGCTAATCTGCCCGGAACATGGACAGCGACAACGCCGTCGCGAAGGCAGGTTGGTGGGGGATGAGCCGCTATCAGTGGCTAGTCCTCTTTGCCGCATGGCTGGGTTGGGGCTTCGACGTCTTCGACGGGCTGTTGTTCAACTACGTGGCGCCGAGTTGCGTCCCGACCCTTCTCGGATTGCAGATCGGGACGCCGGAGGCGGCCAAGGCCACCTCCCAGTGGGTCGGCTTCCTTACCTCGCTGTTGCTGGTCGGATGGGCGGTCGGCGGCATCCTGTTCGGGCGGATCGCCGACCAGATCGGACGCACCAAGACATTGATGCTCACGATGGCGCTCTACGCCTTAGGCACGGCGGCATGCGCTTTCGCCCCGAACATGGGCGTGTTGATCGTCTTCCGGATCGTCGCGAGTCTGGGGATCGGCGGTGAGTGGGCGGCGGGAGCCGCGATGGTGGCCGAGGTCGTGCCGGAGAAGAGGCGTGTCGAGGCTGGCGCCCTGCTGTACACCAGTGCACCCATGGGACTGTTCCTTGCCACCTACGTCACCCATGAGATCCAAGGCGTCCGGTTCGCATCGACCCCGGAGACGGCGTGGCGGCTCGTCTTCTTGTTCGGCTTGGTTCCGGCGGCGGTCGCGTTTGCGGTGAGGCAGTTTGTCAAGGAACCGGAGCGATGGAAGGGTGTGGCCTCGACCGTGGCCCGGACCAAGGTGGCAGACCTGTTCTCACCCGAGTTCCGTAAGATCACCCTCAGCGGACTGGGCATGGCGATGGTCTCCTTGATCATGTGGTGGGCCTGCAACGCCTTCTTGCCGCAGGTCGCGACCATCCTTGCCCACACCCATGCGCAGACGGGCGGACTCGACAAGGTGGCCACCCAGAGGCTGGTGGAGGATTGGAAGGCGGTCGCCGCGACGTTCTTCAATATCGGGGGGCTGATCGGCACCTTGCTCACGGCGGTGTGCGCAAAGACGATGGGAAGGCGTCCGATGTACGCGCTGTACTTCATCGGCTCGGCAATCAGCATCGTGATCACCTTCGGCACGCCGATGGACCCTCAGTTGCGGCTCTACAGCTTCTTCCTCATGGGGCTCACAGTCTTTGGCGTGTTCGGCAGCTTCACGTACTATTTGCCCGAGCTGTTCCCGACAAGGCTGCGCGGGACTGGAGCCGGCTTTTGCTACAACGCGGGAAGGATCGTCGCGGCGGCGGGCCCGCCCTTGGTCGGCGTCGTGATGGCGGCCTCTAAAAATCCCTTGGAGGTTATCGCGTGGGTGGCGGTCGTCCCCGTCTTGGGGCTCCTCATCGTCCCGCAGATCGTCGAGACGAAGGCCAGAGGCCTGCTGGATTGATTTAGTCTGTAGGTTCCGGAACCATCAAGCAGGTCAACAAATCAACTGCTTTGGTGGAGCGTTGACCTGCCCCGGACGCAGTAACTAACTGTTGGGATTCGTTCCCGCCCTGCCGCCTCCAAGGGGGCAGGGGAGGTTATATGAAGCAATCTTCTCATTCTGCGTTCACGCTTATCGAGCTGCTAGTCGTCATCGCGATCATCGCCATCTTGGCGGCGATCCTGTTCCCCGTCTTTGCGCAAGCGAAGCGGGCGGCAAAGACGGCCGCAACGATCTCCAACCAAAAGCAGGTCGCGCTTGCCCTGATGATGTATGGCGGTGACTACGACGACATGACGGCGCAGGTCGAATCGTTCTTGCCTGACGGCAACTACGGGGTCACGATCTTGCAGCGGCTCTACCCCTACATGAAGAACCGGGAGCTCATGTGGGATCCTGCTGGCTCGCGCCCGAGCGACGCCGACCTTGGCACGATCACAACCACCGGGGAGTACTGGGGTGACTGGATCCACTATCACAACCTGAGCGCGAACATTTTCGGGCTCTTTGGCTACTGGACCGATCCGTGGCCGACCAAGGTCTACAACCGGAACCTCAGCGCCCAAGAGAACCTAGCCCAACGGGCAGCGTTCGTGACTACGGGCTGGCCGGGCTATCCCGAGTGGGGATGGTTTGGATTCGTCAACTACAGCGCCATCGCTCCGAACTACGCGGACGCGGGCGACTTTTGGGCCAACCAGTGCTACACAGCCCGCACCAGGCACGCGGACGGCAACGTCGTCGCCTACGCCGACGGCCATGCGGGACGGGTACCGGCGGGCAAGATCTACAACGCGCCTGGGCAGGATTTCTGGGCCGGCTACCAAGGTGACCGCCTTGCCTTCTGGGGGTCGTACTGGAGCGCGACTGAGTAATGGCTAAGAAGGAACTCTCGACTCCGGCCGTGGTCGCGGCCATCGCGGCGGCGGTCGTCGTCCTTGGGGTCTTGCTTGTCTTCTTCGTCAACCCGCCGCCACCGGCCTCAACAGGAAAGCCGCCGCCATCTTCGATGAGATCGGCCTCGAAGGGCCCGCCTCCTCCACCGCCCGGTGGCTTTCCCCACAACGACTGATGGTTGGTTCCTGCCGCTCCCATCGCGGGCGGCAGGAATCGGATTGATGAGCCTTAGCCGACCGAGTGTTCGAGGCTGACTGCGAGCAGTTTTTGAGCTTCGACGGCGAACTCCATGGGGAGGACGCGGAACACGTCCTTGCAGAATCCGCTTACGATCATGTTGACCGCGTCCTCTTCGTTGATCCCGCGTTGGGCGAGATAGAAGAGCTGGTCTTCTCCGATCTTGCTGGTCGTCGCCTCGTGCTCCATCTTGGCGGTGTTGTTCTTGACCTCGATGTAGGGGAAGGTGTGGGCGCCGCAACGGTCGCCCATGAGCATGGAGTCGCAGACGGAATAGTTGCGAGCGCCTTCGGCACCGGCGTTGATCTTGACAAGTCCGCGATAGGTGTTCTGCCCGTTGCCCGCGCTGATCCCTTTGCTGACGATCGTCGACCGGGTCCGCTTGCCGATGTGGACCATCTTGGTGCCGGTGTCGGCCTGTTGCTTGTTGGCGGTGAGGGCGACACTGTAGAACTCGCCGATGCAATCGTCACCGCGCAGGATGACGCTCGGATACTTCCACGTTATCG
>CAYVHL010000002.1:202381-386070 GCA_964451255.1 uncultured Fimbriimonadaceae bacterium | reverse complement strand
CGACGGAGACGGTGTACTTCTCCGGCGAGTTCAGGTAGATGAGGGGCTCCATGAAGGCGTCCCAGTTCCCCAGGAAGGAAAAGATGGCCACGGTCGCGACGACGGGGCCTGAGAGGGGCAGCAGGACGCGCCACCAGACGCGGAGGTAGCTCGCCCCGTCCATCATCGCCGCCTCGTCCAGCTCGCGCGGGATCGAAAGGAAGAACTGGCGCATGAGGAAGATGTTGAACGCGCCGCCGCCGAAGAACGCCGGCACGATGAGCGGCCAAAAGGTGTCGATGGCGTGGAGGTCGCGCCAGATCAGGAAGACGGGTATCTGCGTCACCTGGCCGGGAAGCATCATGGTCGAAAGCATCGCGTAGAACAGCGGGTCGCGGGCGCGGAAACGGAACCTGCTGAAGCCATAAGCGACCAAGGAGCCGGTCACGACCGCCGCCGCCGTGCAGACGACGGTGATGAACACGGTGTTCATCACGAAGGTCGGGAACGGCAGGGCCGTCCAAGCCTTCGGGAAGTTCGCGAGGGTCGGATGCGCGGGAATCAGGGCGGCGGGGTCGCGGGCGTATTCTTCGCCCGTCTTGAGCGCAGTCGAGAAGGTCCAGACGAACGGCACGCTGAAGAGGAGCGACCCCGCGACCAACGTGAAGAAGACGAGGTAGCGCCTCACCGCGTCTCCCCCTCGTAGTGCACCCAGTTCTTCGCGCCACGGAACTGGAGAAAGGTCAGGCCGAGCAGGAGGGCGAAGAGGATCCAGGCCAAGGCGCTCGCCTTGCCCATCTTGAAGTACTCGAAGGCGTTGCGGAAGAGATACAGGGCGTAGAACAGCGAGGCGTTGTTGGGGCCGCCGCCGGTCATGATGTACGCGCTGGTGAAGACCTGGAACGCGCCGATCACCCCCAGGACGACGTTGAAGAACATGACCGGCGACAGGAGCGGCAGGGTGATGTGGCGGAACTGCTTGACGCGGTCGGCGCCGTCGATCCGGGCCGCCTCGTAGTAGTGCTCCGAGATGCCTTGCAGCCCGGCGAGGAAGATGATCATCCTCTGCCCGCCGACGCCCCAGAGCGACATGATGACGAAGGCGAGGAGGGTGTACCGCTCGTCTTGCAGCCACTCGATGTTGGGCAGGCCGAAGAACCCGAGGGCCTGGTTGAGAATGCCGTTGTCGGCGTTGAAGACCCACGACCAGACGAGGGCGCCCGCGACGGCGGGCACGAGCGACGGCAAGTAGAAGCAGGTGCGGAAGACCGGTATGCCCCTCACCTTCTGGTTCAGCAGGAGGGCTATGGCGAGCGAGCCGACGATCCCTAGCGGCACCGAAAACACGGCGTAGAGGACGGTGTTGGAGAGAGACTTCCAGAACAACGGGTCGTTCTGGAAGATGCGGCGGTACTCCTCGAGCCCGACCATCTGGACGGTCACCAGGTCGTACTTGGTGAAGCTGAGCCAGAGCGAGGTCAGCATGGGGCCGAGGGTGAAGATCAGGAACCCGAACAGCCACGGGGAGATGAAGACCATGCCCCAAAGGGCCTCACGTCGCACGGGGGCGCGGCGGGTCAATACCCCTCCTCGTCGGCGAGGACGGCGTCGATCTGCCGCTGGGCTTCTTTCAGCCTCCTGGCGATGTCAGGATGACGGCCGCTGTAAATGTCGTCCTCAGCCGCCAGGAAGACGGTCGTCCACTCGGCCCAACGCTCGTTGATCGGCAGGGTTCTGGAATCGGCCAACGCCTCCAGATAGGCCCTGGTCTGGAACGGGGGCTTGGTCGTGTCCAGGTACTCCGGCGAATTCGCCACCGCGATCCGGGTCGGCATGTTTCTCCGGTTCTTGACATACAGTTCGTTCTCGACGTAGGCGCTCGTGAGGAACTTGAGCAACCGCCACGCCGCCTTGGGGTGCTTGCTCCCCTTGTAGACCACGATCTGGTTGCCCTTGACCATCGTCGCCGACCCGACGGGCCCTCGCGGCAGCGGGCACACGTCCCACTCATCCTTGAGCACGGCCCGGTATCGCGGGGTCATGCCCGACCAGTTGAAGTCCATGGCGACGCGGCCTCCGTCGAACGTGTAAGCGCTGTTGGCCGCCTGGGCCGGTGTCGGGGCGACATGGTACTTCCAGCGCAGGTCGGCCAGAAACTGGTAGGCGCGGGCGGTGCCGTCGCTGCCGACAAGGCTGTGCTTGCGGTCGGGAGTGAGGTAGTCACCGCCGAACGCCCAGATCACCGGCACGTTCATCGGAAACTTCGGCACTGTGCATCCGAACTGGACGACCCGCCCGTCTTTGTTCTTCTTTGTCAGGGCGACGGCGTCCTCCAGCATCTTTGCCCAGGTCCATTCGCCGCTCTTGTAGAGGACGTAGGGGTCTTCGAGTCCGGCACGCTTGAACAGGGTCTTGTTGTAGTACATCAGTTCGGGCCCGAACATGGTGTTGGGCCCGTACCACCCGCCGTTGTAGCGCGACTCCTCCATCGTCATCGGATAGAAGTCGCTGTAATGGAAGTCCGGGTCGTTGTCTGCGAGCGGCTTGAGGTTGTAGAAGTAGCCTTTACGGACGAGGTCCGGAAACTGGTAATGGTCGATCCGCACGACGTCCGGCGCCGTCCGGCTGGCGAACATCACCACCGCCTTGTTGGCATAAGCGGAGCCCGGCACCTTCAAGAAGCTGACGTGCAGGTCGGGGTTCCGCCGGTTGAACTCGGCGCACAACTGCTCTTCCAGGGCCATCTGCTCCGGACTTCCCCAGGCCATGTAGCGGATCTTGATCTTGCCAGCGTAGGGGTCGGGCGCACAGGAGGCCAAGAGCACGGCCCCGGCCAGTGTGATGATGCCCCGTTTCCCCATCGCCGCACCCTTTCACGAGAGGCCTAGCATAGCCCTTGCGGGCACGAAATGGAGCGCGCGGGCTACGACACTGCGCTCCGACCAAGAGCGGCGCCCAGGTATCTTCGCGGGGTGCCCGGGGCTCCAGAGGAAGCCGTCTTTATCGTCAACGGCCGCGCCAGGGCAGGCGCACAGGACGGGGCGGCGGCGCGCGAGGCCTTGGTTGGGGCCGGGTTCGCGGTCAAGGCGTACCACCTGACCAACACGCTCGACCAGTTCCAGGAAATCCTTCAAGACTGCGCGGGAAACGGCGAGCCGCTCGTGGTGGTAGGAGGCGGCGACGGGACGCAAAGGGCGGCGGCTTCCCTCCTGGCGGGGACGGAGACGGCCCTTGGGGTCTTTCCCTTAGGCACAGGCAACGCCTGGGCCGCCGACCTCGGCGTCCCGGGGGAACCGTCGGCAGCCGCGGCTGCACTCGCCGCAGGCAGAGTCGGGCGCATAGACCTGGGGACCGCAAACGGCCATGCGTTCGTCAACGTCGCCACCGTCGGCCTGACCGCTCTGATCGTCAAGAACCTGTCACGAGGAGTCAAGGGTCGATTCGGACGGTTGGCCTATCTACCCGCCGTCATCCGGTCCCTGAGTGAGGTGAAACCGTTCGACCTCCATGTGGCGGCCGGGCCGACGGGTTATGACGGCCAAGCCCTTCTCTTCGTCGCCGCGGCCGGGCGAACACACGCTGGACCGTTCAAGGTGACCATGGACGCTTCGAACGCGGACGGACTCCTTTCCCTTTATGCATTGGACAAGACGGGGAGCGCGGGCCTCGCCAAGTTCGGCATTGGCCTGCTTACCGGCTTGCACACGTTACTTGGGGAGGTGTGGTCGTGCGAGGCGACCTGCGCAAGGGTGACGACGCGGCCTTCCAAACGCGTCATCACCGATGGCGAGCCTCTGGGCCGGACACCGCTGCAACTCGAAGTGCGCCCTGGCGCCCTCAAGGTATTGCTACCGAGGAAGTCGACTCCATAGGCCAAACGGTAGTGACAAAAATGCTGGTTTTTGAGCGTGAGCCCTGTCATTTATGCGAATGCACAACCTGCTCGGGTACAGGTGCGGTAACGTTATCACAGCTCGACCTGACTTAGGGGCACGGGCGGATACTCTCATGCGAAACCTCACCACCTTTGTGAGCGTCTGTTTGGCCCTTGGAGGGGCGACGGCGGCTCATGCCCAGTTTTGGAAAGCCGACGCTGTCCTGTTCAGCGTCAACAACAACGGCCAGGCGGCCGGCATCAACGGCAACGGCTATCAGATGTGGACCTCGGGCGGCGGCATGGTCGGCATCGGCGGCTCGACGGACGCAGGCACCGCGACGATTTCCTCGGACGGACGCTATGTCGGCGGCACGGCCCTGAACCCCAACACCAACCTCAGCGAGGCCTCGATCTACGATTCGGTCTCAGGCACCTGGACCAACCTGGGGACGCTCGGATCTTCCTCAGGCTCTAACGCCAGCTCAGGCTGGAACATGACCGGCGACGCCACGACGCTGGTCGGAAACGCCTGGGTTGACGCAGGGCATGCCCACGCCATCAGGATCAACAACGGCACGGTCACCGACCTAGGGACGCACTTCGCGGGCCACAGCAGCCGGGCTCAGGCAATCAGCGCTGACGGCAGCGTCATCGGCGGATGGGACGAGGACACGACCGGCTATTGGCAGGGCGCGGTCTGGATCAACGGCGTCGAGACCCGACTCTTCGACCAGAGTTCGAATATGGTCGGCGAGGTCAACGCGATCAGCGGCGACGGAAACTGGGCTTTCGGCGGCTACGACATGAACGGCAACGCCTACCGATGGAGCCCAGGCACGGGAATCGAGACGTTCGACAACCCGTTCGCCCTGCCCATGGAGGTGACCGGCTCCAGCTACGACGGTAGCGTCGTCGTGGGCTATGCGGGCGACTACTGGGACGGCTATCAGAGTTGGATGTGGACCCAGGGCACGGGCATCGTGAACCTGGCAGACTACGCCGCCGGGTTGACCGGATACACTGACACCCCATTTCTTGGCGCGACCGGTGTCTCACAGGACGGCCAATGGATCGTCGGCACCTATGCCAACTTCGCCGGATTTGTCGGCGGAAGCTACATCATCCACAGAGAGGCGGTTCCCGAGCCGTGCTCGCTGCTGGCCCTCGGCGGCCTCGGTCTGTTCGGGCTGGCTCGACGCCGGGCAAAGTAGAACGTCCGGTTCACCCTGGTCGATATGGCCCCTTGCTCACGAATTGGCAGGGGGCCGTTTCTACTTTGCTGGACTACAGCCAGCGCCGGACGTGACTTCGATACTCCTCGTACGCTTGTCCAAGCGACGCTGCAAGGTTGGCTTCTTCCATCGGGATGATGATTCGGTCTACGAACAAGACAGGGACCAGCAACAAGAGAACAGCCCAGACTGAGCCGATGATCAGGCTCACGCCGAGATAGGCGAGGGTGAGCCCAAGGTACATCGGGTTTCGCGTCCACCGATAGGCGCCACCCGTGACGAGTCTGCTTGGCAAATGGTGGGGGATCACAGAGGTCCTGGCCCTGAAGAACAGCACCAGACTGGGCAACATATGGGCCGCACCGAGCACGATGAGAAGGACGCCGGACGAGAGCAGGCCGACACGTACGCTGTTTGGCACGACCAAGAGTGGTAACCGGCTGTGCAGAAAGACCCCGGCGAAAAGGGTCACCACGTAGACGAGAGGAGGCGGCAGTACGGTCAGGAGCTTTGGCTTCGATGACAAATTCGATCTCTTCAGCGTGATGCTGGCCTTGCCCGGATTGTACAGCTTTGTTCCTGCTTGGGCTGGCGTGTAGACTGCGATGACGATGAGCCCCCGCGCCCTAGTCGGCATCGCCGCCACGCTGTTGTTGTTCACCAGCGGATTCGCCCAGGTACCCGACGACCTCGCTGCGAAGAAAAACTTCCGCGCGCTTCGCGCGTCGAGCACCTCACCGACCGGCAAGAACGACGACGCCCGTCCCATCGAGCCGGGACAGACGATCACTCTGGCCGACGTCAAGGGTAACGGCCGGTTCACGCACTTGTGGATGACGATCGCCGCCCAGTCAGGTGAAGCAGCCCTGCGGGAACTGGTCATCAGAATGACCTGGGACGACGCCCCGACCCCTGCCGTTGAGACTCCGGTCGGTGACTTCTTCGCCCAAGGGCCGGCAAAGTACGTCGAGTTCAGGAGCGCGGCGGTTTCAGTGGGCGGACAGATGGCACTGAACTGCTATTGGCCGATGCCGTTCAAGAAGCACGCGGTCATCACGGTCACAAACGAAGGCGACAAGCGTGTCAACGCCCTCTACTGGAACTTCGACTACCGGCTGGACAACAGGACTGCGCGTGACGTCCGGTACTTCCACACCCAGTACCACAACTACTTTCCGGCACCAAAGGGAAGCCCGCTGGAGATTTGCCAGGTCAAGGGCGCGGGGCACTTTGTCGGCACCGTCGTCACCGTCCTGGCCAACAGCGACGGCTGGTGGGGGGAGGGCGACGACATCTGGTACATCGACGGTTCAGCGAAGCCGGTCATGTTCGGAACCGGGAGCGAAGACTACTTCTGCGGCGCGTGGGACTTTGGCCACACCTTCCAGACCCCCTACTTCGGCGTGACCTACTACGACAATCCGGACCATGGCGGCGAAAAGCGCGGCATCCAAAACACCGTGTATCGCTGGCATATCCAAGATCCCGTTCCCTTCACAAAGGCCCTAGACTTCCAGCTGGAACACGGTCGCGGAGGCTGGGACGAGGACCGCTCGCCGCTTCGGAACTGCTATACGACGCTCGGGCTCTACTACGTCGACCACCCTGAAGGCGACGCCCCTCCGATCCCACCGTTGAAGAACCGGATACCGCAGTTGCTCGCCTTGCCCGGGCATACCGGATGACTGGCTTAGGCGCGGTCAAATGGAGGCCCTCAATCAGGGGCTCTTTGAACCAAGTATCTGGTGGGCCGTGTAGGGCTCGAAGTGGCTCTGGTGCAAGATGCTGACGAAATCGACCCGCTAGATCCAGTCGAGGATGGGAGGCAATGACCGAGTTCCTACGCCTAATAATCGAGATATACGACTACCGCCGCATCGCGAAAAAGGCGGAGTTCTTCGCGTCGGACGGGGAGTGGATCGAGGACGCGGTCACCGGGCAGAGGGGCGATTCAGATTGTGCCCGCAATAGCTGAATTGACCAGAGTCGTCTGATCCTGGGCCCGAAAATTCGCCATCGTCAAAGCCCATGACATGGTTTCCAGCCCGGGCATGCCTACCATGAATGAAGTGCCATGCCACCGGCCGGAGCAGGCTTCAATGAGCAAGGTCAGCACCCTTAGTCCACTCGACCTCGATATTCAACGACCTGAGCCAGTCGAAGAGGACACTATTGTCGTCAGCGGAGGCTGCCAGCAGCCTTCGATCTGGGCTGATGACAATGGCGAAGACCCTTTGACCATCAACGGCCAATTTAAGAAGGTCCACTCGCTGCGGCCGGATGCCGGCCCGGCCGACCGCGACGCCCAAAAAGAACCACATTCCGTGCATCACGAATTCTGCGAGTGATGGCGCTTTTGCCATGCCTTCAGCTTCGACCGCTGCCCGATAGGCAGGCATTTCAAGGGCACCTATATAGTTGACTCACGCTAGTTGCGGCTCCTCATCGGAGTCCGCTTCGGCTTCGCGCCGCTCAATCTCTTCTTTCGAGACTGTCAGTACTTGCCGGGTCAGTTGGTCTAGGGCTTCCATGCCGGGAGCCGACAAGAGGTCAGGCTTGCCGACTCCCTTCGGTGGCTTGTCCTTGCGCCTCATCCTTGAAGCACCAAGTCCCTCCCGGTCAGTTCGTTGTAGGTGACGCGCTTGCCGACGACTCCCGCTAGGGCACTGTCGAACCGTTGTGCGTCGGTCAGACTCCGTTCGTTGAATCGGTAGACCTGTTCGTCAAGATAGCGGAACAGATGGAACGGTCGGACTTGGACATAGGTTCCTTTGATCGTCCGTTTGAGGAGCGACCAGAAGTTCTCCATGCCGTTCGTGTGGACTTGCCCTTCGACGTAGGCGATAGCGTGGTCGATGACCCAGTGGGCGTATGTGCCGTGCAGGCCCTGGTAACCGCCGTGCGCGTCGGTGTAGAGGTTCGTGCCCCTCTCGACGGCTTGGAACACCTGAGAGCGAAGCGTAGCGGCCTTAGTGTCGGGAACGACGTTGGCGACGACGCGGCCCTGTCGCTGGATCGCGCCCCAAACGACGGCTTTGCCAACCGCGCCACGGCCCTCTTTCAGCTTTCGGTGCTCGTGCTTGTTGGACTCAAGCCCACCGATGAACGTCTCGTCTGACTCCACATGGCCCGAGAGCGTGATGGAGCCGTTCTGGTACGCGAGTCGAATCCGGTGCAACATGAACCAGGCGGTCTTTTGTGTCACGCCGAGCGACCGGGCCAGTTCGCACGAACTCACTCCGTTCTTGGCGTTCGTGATGAGCCACATGGCAGGAAGCCACTTTGCGAACGGGATCGGCGAGTCCTCGAAAATGGTGCCGATTCGCACGGAGAACTGACGGGAGCAACCGTTGCACCGCCAGATCATACGCGACTCGATCAGCCTGACCTTGCCCGAACCGCAACGCGGGCACGTCACGGCTCCATCGGGCCATCTTCGGTTGACGACGCAAAGCCATGCGTTCCTCTCGTTGGAGAAGTACCGCACGGCTTCCAGGAGCGTCTTGGGTTGCTTCACGGCCCAACCCTCTGTATGGTGGCGGTAGATAGCGTCCAGCGTTGAAGCCACACCCACGCCCTGAACTTGGCGACCCACAAGTAACGGCAGTTTGCAATTTCATAATCAGGGCCGTTCCAAAAGACTCCGACATGTCCTGTGACCTGCCACTTCACGGCGCATCCTCCACCCGCGATAGCCCTGCGCGAGTTCGCTTTGCGATCTTCACGGCCTCATTCAGTTCGTACAGAGCGCGGTCAATCAGCGGCAGTGGAGCCTGATATTCAATGAAAGCAATCTGAGCGCAGATAAAAGCATCGTGGGCACTTCGGATCGCTTCGGCAAAGTTAGCCTCTGCCAGAGACAGCCCGGATTTGGCTTCTTGCCTGGTCACGAGACGATCACCAGTACCCTTTGGCTCGACCACTTGTTGACGTAGGCGAAAGCGAACTCCCGGTTTACGTCGAAGTCAGGAACGACCCTGATGGCGTCTTCGTCGGGATAGCGTTCCGGCCATTCACCCTGGAACGATTCGACGAACTCGTCTTGCGACTTTCTCAGGATGAGGTCGAAGGGTTCGGTATTCTGGTTTTGAGTATTCGAGTTCATTTCGTTTGCTCCACCGGGCCGGAGTTCGTACCTCGCGGCCCTTGCTCATTCATAGTACCACACTTTCCGGGTATTTGGGTACTTTTTGTGCGCCAAGTATATAAATGCCATTTCAAGGGCCTGAATTGACGATCGCACGACGGCAAATCGGTCTGGTTGGCAGATCAGCATGAACTCGTCCTCGTGGCTCGCGGCTGGAGGCAATCAAGGGTGACGATATACGAGCGCCCCTTGGTGGACCAAGCTGCGGGCCATGCGAATTGGCTTAGTTTCATTTTCAGGTAGTCCTGCACATCGAGTTGGTTGCTCCTAGCACCGTGGCGATTTCCACGCTCGGTTGCCGGGCCCCCATTAGAAGGCCGCTCTTGATGTAATGTGATGATACACCATCGACGCACGTCCGGCCAATCTCGCCGTTACCGTCCCCCTCAATGTATCGTGTGGTCGTTGACCCAGCGCTTCTATTCTCACTTCTCGAAATGTTTTGAGAACACCTTCCCACTTCTCAAAACATTTGGAGAAGTAGGTTCGAATGGTCTTGAGAAGTGCTTTCGCCCCCTTGTGCCATTGGGCTTGACACAAGGGGCTGTCTCAGTCTCACCGCCCGCTACGGCTCGGAAGTGGAAGCCAGAAGCGTCGCAACTGGCCAGAGGTCGAATTTGCCAGCGACCCATGGCCGGCTTCGGAGATGCCAAGTCCCTCGAATCTGCTCACCGTCCCAAACCCCCGAGCACTCAATGACACCTGGATCCTCTTCCCGTAGGACGAAGTATTTCTTCTCCAGCAGGATCACGTCGTCCCCGACCACATGACCGCAATAGCTGAAACAACCCGAATCGTCAGTTCCTGGCCCACCGACCTTGTTGTCGTCGAACACGAGGGACATTGTCTCGAGACGTGTCTGCCCGGCGAAACTACTTGTGCAGTGCCAGCGGCCGCTGCATTCTTGGATGTTCTTCATTCGTGCACCTGTCTAGGTGCATCAGGCACCGCTCTTCGCGGCAGAGACTTTTTGTTTCGGTTTGTCACCGCACATCTGGCTTGCGCCGTAGGCACCGTGGCGTCTCTATGCCCGGTTGCCGGGGCCACTGGCCCTCTCCTGATGCTCCTCAAATTATACACCAACTTTTTGAACGTCCAGGACTCTCTGCCGTCGGAAACAGAAAAACCTGCACGATATGTGCAGGTTATCCAGTTCAATCCTGGTGGGCCGTGTAGGGCTCGAACCTACGACCCGCTGATTAAGAGTCAGCTGCTCTACCAACTGAGCTAACGGCCCGGGAGGCGTCAGGATACCACTGCGGGCTGGCAGGGTCAAGGGCGTGGGACCGGGGCGGGCCACACGTGCCCGCGGGTACCGTCAATTGATGGTGATCAGGCCGTTTCGGGCCGGAGACGGCGACGCGGTCGTGGAGATCGTCCAGAGGGTGTTTCACGAATACGGGTTCACATGGGAGGCCGACGGTTACTGCCTGGATCTCTACACCGTCGAGGAGAGCTATCCCCCTCCCGACGCTTTCTGGGTCGCCGAGCATGACGGAGAGGTCGTCGGGTGCGTCGGTCTGTGCCTGCACGACCGGTTACCCGGCGATGTCGGTAAGACGACCGTGGTGGACGGCCACGTGCGTGCCGCCGGGACAGATTGCGAGCTCGTCCGGCTCTACATCAAGCCAGAAGCGCGGGGCCAGGGCCTCGGGCGACGCCTGACCGAACACGTCCAAGAGCAAGCTCGCCGGGCCGGAAGGGAGAGCATCGAACTCTGGAGCGACAAGAAACTCACCCACGCTCACGCGATGTATGAGCGTCTTGGCGCCGTGCGCGTCGGTGACCGTATCTGCCCGGGAGACCCAGACCAGTCTTGCGAGTGGGGCTTCACGTTGCCCGTCCTGTCGGTTTCAGATTAGGGCCCATGGCACGTCCACAAATGGCGCCGGCCCCGAGAGCAAGTCTCAAGGGCCGGCGCTGAGGCGTCAGGCAGGATCCTTAGCTAATGCCGCCGCCACCGCCGCGAGGCGCACCAGGACGACCACCGCCTCCACGGTTCTGACGCATCTTGGCCATGGCGTCTTTGCGGAGTTGCACGAACTTGGTGTACTTCGCTTCACCCATGATCTTCTTCAGACTGGCGTCGTACTGCTCTTGAGCCTTCTTGAACTCCTCGCGTCGGGCCTTCTGCTGGTCTGGAGTCGGCGCGGTCTTGCCGGCGTTCTTCGAAAACTCGGCCTTCATCTTCTCGGCCCGGGCCTTGTCAAGCGCGGCGATCTTCTTCTTCTGGTCTGCGGTCAGCCCAAGCTGGTCGTAAATCTTGGTCATCATGGCTTCGCGTTGCTTCATGCGCTGTTGCATGTTCGCTCCGCCCTGGCCGCCACCGCGAGGTCCGGCGGCTTGTGCCAACGAAGTAGTGGCCATCGCTGCGAGGGCGCCTGCCACGATCAGGATCTTGATCAATTTTTTCATTGTCGTTCCTAGTACAGGGACTGAAAGTACTGACGGACGGCGGTAGGCAATGTTCAACGGGCCCACGGCATTTCGCCGCGGGCCCGCTTGAGGTTTCGTTAAGGTTTGTCCCTAGCCTTTGCCTTTCTTGGCAAAGAGCTTTTGCATTTGGGTCTGGATTTCCTTTTGAAAGGCGGTCTGGTACTCCTTGTACTTCGCCGCACCCAGGGCCTTCTTCAGCTCGTCCTGCCAGGCCTTGTACTCACCCATCGAGGCTTGCGCCTTCTTCTGGAGGGCCGGGCTTGGCTGACCGTTCGAACCCTTGGCGCTCTTCAGGTCCTTGGTCATCTCCATCTGGCTCTTGATGAACTTGTCCAAATGCTTGCCGTCGATCGCGGCGGCCTTCTTCTTCTGGTCCGCGCTCAGATGGATGGAGCCAAGCGCCTTGACGTGGGCGCTCCGAAAGATGTTGATCATCTGTTTGGCATCGGCTTCAGAGAACGTCGCCCCCCTCGCCCCGGTCCGTGATCCACCCTGCTGGGCCATGGCGAGGGCCGCCACGATGGCGAGCCCGGCAACGGCGACTGTCTTGATCATGTTTTTCATCGGTTTCCTGTTGCTGGACTTGCCCCTGGCGCGCCCACATTCAACATATACGCATTTCTCAATGCAAAGGTTAGGGCTGGCTCACCCTGTCGCTTCCACAGAGAGGCTTTCGGCGCGTGACTTGGCGACAAGTTCGGCAACCGGACCTTCTTTGATCGCGCGGAACTCGGCGGGTGTCCCGACAAACGCCCACTCGCCGTCAGCCAGGAAGGCGATCCGGTCAGCGACTCTCAACACGCTCGTCACGTCATGGCTGACCACCAAGCTTGTGACACCAAGGCGGTCACGGGTTTCGACGACCAGTTGGTCGATCGAATAGGCGGTCACGGGATCGAGGCCGCTTGTCGGCTCGTCATAGAGGATCACCCTGGGCTCCTGGCACAGGGCCCGAGCCAGGCCGACGCGTTTCCTCATGCCCCCGCTCAGTTCGCTTGGCAACAGGCCTTCGGCACCCTCCAATCCCACCTGCGCCAACTGTGCTTGGACGACCTCCCTTGCCTGGCCCGTCGTGAGGCGTCTCCGTCGCCGCAACCCAAAGAGGACGTTCTCAGACACGTTGAGATAGTCGAACAGCGCCGCGTACTGGAAGACGAATCCGGTCTTGGCCCTTGCTCGGTCCGGCTCAGCCGTGACGCTGACGCCGTCGACGCGGATCTCACCGGAATCAGGGCGTAAAAGTCCCGCCACACATCGCAGAAGCGTCGTCTTGCCCCCGCCCGAGCTCCCCATCACGACCACGATCTCGCCTTGAGACACGGCCAGATCCAGGCCGCGCAGGACGGGCTTTCCGTCGAATGAGTGGCACAGCCCGGAGACATCGATCATGGTCAGACCGAGGCCGATTCAAGTCGGGCGGCACGGACACGTTGGATCGCGGCGGCACCTACTTCCTTTTCAAAGGAGCGGTAGCCGGCAAGGTGGAAGCCGTGCTTCGCGGCAAGGCGTTGGGTCTCCTGTACTTGTTCGACAGACACTCCCTTACCCAGCGTGAACGACTCGGGGCGACCGTCAAGGGCCAGCATCATTGTCTCGCTCATGCAGGCATAGGCGGTCTTCGGCGGGAAACCAAAATCTAATCCGAAATCGACGTCCCCAGGCACGCTGACGACCCCTCCTTCGATCACCAGGACGTCGGGCCTTTCCTTCGCGACCCGCGTGCTGACGTCACGCGGACGGGCGACGTCGCAGACGACCGCGCCGGGTTTGAGGTCGGCCGGTTGAATGACGGCGTTTTCAGAGGAAGTCACCGTGACGATCACGTCCGCCTCGCGGACGTGATGGACTTCTGTGGTCGCCTCGGCACGTTCAACCTCAGCGGCCACGTCTTCCGTCTTAGCCATGTCCCGGCCCACCAAGATGGTCCTTGCAAAGGCCGACGACAAAGAGATCGCGCAGGTCCGGCCTATCGCGCCAGTCGCGCCGACGACTGCCAAGGTGGCGCGTCCCGTGTCCAGGCCGACTTTCCCGCAGGCGTCGAGCGTCCCCTCGATGGCCGTGGCAACGGTGTAGCTGTTGCCGGTCGTCACCGCGATCTTTGATCTTGACGCGACTGTCTGGCCGCCGTCACCGACCACGCTTGTGAACGCGCCGAGGCCGATGATCTCGCAGCCCTCGCTGGCGGCTATGTCACAACAGGCGACGATCTTGTCATAGACCGACTCGATCGGATCTTCCAAGAACATTCTTGGGGTCATTGGAAGTCCGATGAAAACGCCTTCCGTCTCCGCCCCTGTGATCGATCGGACGCCGGTGATGTGGCTCGCGACAGACGGCTTCATGGTCCGGATGAGCGCTTCGATGGCCTCGTCAGGCATCAGCTTGGCGACGGGAAACTTTCTCGCGACGTCTTTCGGCGCGATCGGGTGGACAATGAACGCGAATCGAACCATGCTCAGACTGCCGTAGCCTCCCGCAAAGGGATTTCCTGCGGGCTCCACTCTAGTTTCTTTAAGACGTCCAAATACTCGCCCGCACTGATTTTGTCCGGGCTTTTTCCCAAAACTGCGACGATCACGCCCTCCATGACGTTTGTGCCGAACGTCTCTCCTCCCATCACCGGTGTTGTCGTGATGATCCGGCTCAGGCCCGTGGTCCGCAGCCATTCGATGTCGGCTTGTCGGACGGTGTTGGTGATGATCGTCTTGCCGGGCATCTGGTCGGGGGCGTACTTCTTGATATAGAGGAAGTCTCCGCAAATGACAGTGCTCTCGGCGAACACCGCCGGAAACTTGGGCGTGCGCCGTTCCTGCTTCTCGCCGGTCGGATAAAACCACTTGAACGGCAGGCTCGTCACCACAGGCAGGAAAATCTTGCCGACGGTCTCCACCGCTTTGTAGCTCCGTAGCGGTATGGGGATGCCAAGGCCGAACATCAGGTCGCCGTAAACGACGTGCGGACACGCCGCGTCAAGAGCCTGGGCCATGCCATACCGGTCTACCGCCGAGACCAGCATCGCGCTCTCCTTTGCAAAGTCGATCTTTCCAGACTGTTGTAGCTGGCTGACCGTTTCCCGCTCCAACGTGTGTTTCAAGCCGCTACCGTCGACGACCGGCGTTCGCTTCACCCCGGATATCAGGTTCAAGATCTCGCGGAACGCATATTTCCGCTCACCCACCACTACCCAAATGTCAGCGCCGCCGACCGTCAGAGCGTCGACCTGGCCGTCCAATTCTTCCATGAGGGATTTGAACTTGGGCATGTCCCCGTCGGTGCCCCTGCGCTCCAACAAGAAGTCCTCGCCCAAAATCTGAGCCTCATGGATCTTGTCTCGCTTGCTGGAGCCGAGGGACACTGAGACGACGCGCCGCATGAGCTGGACCTAGTAGACCGCGATGACCTCGATCTCGACGTCGACACCCTTGGGCAGGCCCGCCACTGCGACTGTGCTTCTAGCTGGAGGCTCGGCTGAGAACCGCGAACCGTAAACCTCGTTGACCGCAGCGAAATGATCCATCGAGGATAAGAAGATCGTCGTCTTTACGACACTCTGAAACCCAAGCCCCGCCGCTTGCAGGACCCCTCCAATGTTGGTCATGACTTGTTCGCACTGCGTGCGCACGTCCCCCTCGACTAGCGAGCCGTCCGGCCTTAGCGCGATCTGACCACTGCAAAACAAGAAGTTTCCTTCTGCACGGACGGCTTGGGAATAGGGACCGATCGCCGAGGGCGCATGATCGGTCGAGATGATTTCTCGAAGCACGGATTGAATGTACCGTAAGGCCGCTTCCAGGGTCAGCCTTGTCCATAAGTCGATGGATCAGATTGCCCGAGCAGATCCCTGGACGAGCCGTCGCACCGAAGGTCAATGGCTCTTGCCTCAGAAGGCGGCCCGAGCCACCAAGGCTAGTCGCGGGCTCGGCCCAATCGACCCGTAAAACTACCAGATTTTCTCTGGGCCGATGGCAGAAACGCGCCACTAGTAGATATCATTGCAGTGAAAGTACGGGCAATGTTGCTCGAAAAACTTAGCTTGGTACAGGTTTTGGATAGGAAACATCACATGAACATTCGTAGACAGCTTTTGGTAGCTTCGCTTGCCCTCGGCCTTTCCGCCATCTCAGCGGTCTCAATGGCCGCCGCCACCTTCGTGGGTACGGCCGACGCCATGGTTCAACTCACGGCTGGTGCTCCAGGGGTTATCTTTTTGCCGGTGAGCAACAACCTCTACGTGAATGCCAATTCGGTTACACCCGGTACATCGGGCGCTAGTGCGAGTTGGACGAATATTGCTAGCCTTGTGGGCGTCACACCGACCCTCGTGACCGATTCTGCCGCCAGTGGCGTTGCAGATTCTGGGGGCTCGGGATATGCCGACGCCACGGGCCAGTCCATGGCTTTTGCTGCGTTCTCGGTCATCAACAACACGGCCGCGCCAATCAACTACACCATCCATTTTGAAGGACAGGCGACCGCAAGTGGGAACGCGGACACCGCCAGCGACTTCTTCTACATTGATTCTGCCTTTGTTCTGAACAAGAACTCCGTGCCTATCTTCTCCGGCTTCTGGTCTTGGGGTCAAGCCGGACCAGGCGGTGTCAATCTCGACACCCTGCCGCAGGTCTTCGACGTCAACGACGTGCTCTTCGCGGGCCAGACGGCGACTTGGAGCATCCAAACGACGGTGAACGGCTACGTGCAGAGCAATGCCGTCCCCGAGCCAGGCTCGCTGGCTGCGATCGGCTTTGGAATCAGCGCGTTGCTGATGCGCCGCCGCAAGAGCTGAGTTCACTTCTAACTGAGATGACAGACCCCACGGCTTTGTTGCCGTGGGGTCTGTCTTGCTACTCACCCAGTAAAACCTAACGCTTCATATTGATCAGGTCTTGTAGCATCTCGTCGACGGTGGTCACGACCTTGGTGTTCGCTTGGAAGCCCCGTTGCGTCACGATGAGGTCGGTGAACTCGTTGCTGATGTCCACGTTCGACTGCTCCAAGAAGCCCGCGCTGATCTGACCTCGACCGCCAGTCGACGGGGCTCCGACGACCGGCACGCCAGAGTTGTCGGTGGCTTGCCAGAGGTTGCTCCCCATGCGTTGCAGACCCGTCGGGTTCGGAAAAATCGCCATGGCGATCTCGCCTAGAGGCCGGGTCAGACCGTTCGTGTAGAGGCCCGTGACAATGCCGTCGCTGCCTACGGAGAACGACGAGAGAGAACCGGGAGCAAACCCGTTCTGGCTACTGGCCTGGATCTGCATGTCAGTCGCCAATTGGCTGATCGTGCTGAGATCCAACCCCATCGTGAAGCTCGGTGTGCCAGTGCTGGCCGGCGGGTTGACTGTGACGGTGCCCGGGCTGCCGGTGAGCATCTGTCCGGTCGTCGGGTCGAACGTCATACTGCCGGTCCCTCCGGTTATGGTGTCCCCGTTAGCACCAGCGACCGACCAGTTCCACTTGTTTGCTGTGGTCGAATCCGAGGTGATCGACAAGGTGATGTCGTGTTGGTCGCCCAGGGAGTCGTAGACCCGTACAAGACCGCTGGTGGTTCCGGGCGTGCCCGCGCCAAAGACGCGGCTGTCCAGGTTGCCCGTCCAGTTGATCTGGGTGGTCTGTTGGACGGCCGTACGGGCGCCGATCGGGATGCTGATCGTCGAACTCGGGCCGATCGGAGAGTTGGTGTCGATGATTCCCGTGGCTGAGTCGGCTGTCCACCCCAGCAGGCGTTGTCCAGTCGCGGAATGGACCAAGTCGCCTTCTGCGTCCAAACTAAACGAGCCGTCACGGGTGTAGGAGACCGCGTCCCCGTTAGAGACCGTGAAGAACCCGTTGCCCTGGATCGCAAAGTCAGTCGGCCGGTTTGTCGCGTTCAGGCTTCCCTGACCGCTGTTGATGTCGGTGCTGGACACGAGCACGCCCAATCCGTATTGGACCGCGTTCGTGCCTCCCAGACTGCCGCTCGGCCGGGTCGCACCCCGAATGGTCTGGGACAACATGTCCTGGAAAGTGACGCGGCTGTCCTTGTAGGCGGTCGTGTTCACGTTGGCCAGGTTGTTGCCGATGACGTTCATGCGCGTCTGTTGCGCTTTGATGCTGGCGACGCCAGCGAGCATGGCTTGAAGCATGTCTTTTCTCTGTTCCTGTTGGAGCGGGCCGGGTCAGGCGTTCCGGCCGATCAGGCCGGGCTTCAAGCTCCCCAGGTTCGCTGGGGTCCACTCTTTCGCCATTCTCGTGCTCGCGGTCGTTTCTGGTCGGTTCCCCCTCAAACGATGACGGCGCTGTCAATGTTTGTGAAGACGTTGTCTTTGAGTTGTTGCTGGTTGACAGCGGTGATGACGGTGCGGTTTCGGACACTGACGACCAGGGCCACGTCGTCCACCATGACGAGCGACTCCTTGGCCCCTTTTTGGGCGGCCTTGTCGACGCCTCCGAGGACACGCTCCCACTTCTCTTGGTCCAGTTCGAGGTCTCGGCTTTGCAGCCGTGTCTTCGCGTGGTTGCTCAGCTTCAGCCGGTCGGCGAGGATCTCGCTGAAATCGGGCGCGCCGGCCGGAGCCTGGGGGCCCTTGGGAACGGCCGGTGCCGTCACCCTCGACTGCAACAGCCTGCTGACTTGGTCGTTCTGGATTGGCGCGCTCATGGATTCAGCCGCTGACGTTCTGGACATTGCCGATGGCGACGTCTACGGTTCCACCGTCCGCCACCTGCAAACTGAGCGTGTACTTTCCGTCCTGGATCTTGAGTTGGGTGACCTTGCCGGTGACGAGTTGGTTGCCGCCCTTCGCCCCCTGGTCGGTCATCGTTTGGACGGCAGTGACCGTCTTTCCCAACAACGACGAGGCCTGCATGACGTTCATGGACGACTTGAGCTCGTCCATTCCTTGCACGGTCCCCATCTCTGCCAATTGGGCGAAGAAGCTCGTGTCAGACATGGGTTCCAAAGGGTTCTGGTTGGCTAACTGTGCTGACAGGACCGCCATGAAGTTGGCCATGGACAGGTCTTTCCTCGCCGGGGCCGCGACTTGCTGACCGTTCATGTATGTGTTTCCGTTGATGTTTGTGATCGTTCCGCTCATGGTTCACACTCGATAATCCACGTTGTCGATGGCGACAGTCGCATAAGGCGTCGCCGCTGGTGTCGTAGCCGAAGGGGTCGGGTTGGCTAGCCGGCCAACCCTTTCAAAATCTTCCGTCATCGGCCGGTGTTGCTGTTGCCGATAACCGGCGTCGCGCGATGCGCTCCAACTCGCGTTCTCATGCCCCACGGTGAACGTGCCCATCTGGAGCCCGCGCCGTTCGACGCTGGCCGCCAGTTCGTGATGGTGTTGGGCCAATGAGGCGCGGAGCCCGGGGTCGCTCGCCGTGACAGAAGCGTCGACCCTCGGGCCGAGAGTCTTGACGACGACCGTGACTGTCCCAAGGTCGTCAGGTTGCAGGCGGAGCACTACTTGCCCGGGACGCCGCGCCTCGACCAAATCGCGGATCGTGTCGGCCACCGCTTCGCGCACGTGCCGGACGACGTCTACCTTTGCCTGTGCCTCGATCTTGACGTCTTTCACCGGCCCGACACCTTGCTGAATTGGATCCTTCGCGAGGTCCGCCATCAGAGCGTCATCGTCGCGCTTGTCCACGCTAATGTCGCCACCGTCCTGGTCCTTGTCACCGAAACCAGGGGTCTCAAGCAGGTCGCTGTCGACGACGGAGGTCTGCTTATTGGTCGCAAGTGATGCGACCACCGCATTCGTGTCTCGGCTCGCCGCCCGACCAACCGCTGGTTGGGGCGACGATTTGATCTGATTGGTTCCTTTCTGAGCTGCCCGCAACTTGGGCTCGTCACCCAGTGGACCTGCTTGCAGGTTCGCTGCCGGCGAGAAAGGTTCGGGCTGGGTCGAAGAAGTTGGGCCTGTCTCAGACGGCGTCGGCGCCGTCAGTTGGACTTGAATGGCGACGGACGCGTCGACCTTAGTCGGTGTGACTGTCTGGGGCGAAGACACTGCTGCTGTCTTGGGCAGATCGATTGACGGAGCTTGCGTTGCTTGCGCCGACTCGGTGGTTGGCTTATCAGACTGGGCTTTCAGCAGAGGCGTCACCGGTGCTGTTGGCGACTCCAGGGTGATTCGAACCGGAATGTCCGGGAGTGTCTCGGCCAGACCCGATTCGGACATCCCCTTCTCCTGCCCTATGTGTGGCTTCGTGAGCTTGGCTGGGCCAGAGTCAGGTGCCAACGGCAACACAACAAGGTCGGGCACGGCAACGGGCCCATGCGAGGTCTGAAGTGGCTTGTCCGCGACCTTCGCCGATGACACCTTCTGTGGGACGCTTTCGGCGACACCCTCTATAGCAGGCTGCACCTGGACCAAGGCGGTCGCACCGGCAAGATCCGCTGTGCCAGAATCACGCTCGATGGTGATCGACTTGGTCGAGGGGTCGGCCGCGCCGGTGACCTCGACCCGGGGCACGGCCGACGCCGACGTGGGGTCGGTGACCGTCGCCGGTGCCACGTTCGCCTGAAGCGGCAGGTTTTGCGGCACCATCGCGACGAGAAGGTCCAGCTTGATCGCCTGGGCGTTCTGCCCATCTGGCTTTGCTTCCTTCTTGTCCGCTTCATCCAGTCGGGCGGCATTGCCGTCTAGCTTTGTCTCAAAGCCGTCTTGCGCCTCCGCACCTGCAGACGGATCCTTCTTCCCCGTCTCCTGGACCGGTGCCCCGCCACCCGGCTTCGCCAGAGTGATGAGGATCGCCTCCATGTTTTGCCGCCCCACTGCTGGGGCGCCTAGACTGATCTTCGGCACGTGAGCCCCGCATTATTAGTGGGCTGAGACAAGACAAGAATCCCCAGGGTCGGCTTGGTCGAAGTGCCATACTGACCACGGTCGTCGCCGACTGGTGGGCAGGGCATTGTTTCACGCCCCCCCTCCACTTGCCGCTGGCGCCAAAACAGTTTTACAACCGAACAACGTGGCAACCTATGAGCCGAAAAGCCAGCCCGAAAACAGTTTCTGAAAAGGTCGAAGAACCGACAACGACAACAAAACCCACGGCGAAGCGCCAGACAAAGAAGGCGGAGGAGGCCAAGACTGAAACCCCTCCGAAGGACACGAAAAAGCAACCCAAGCCTTCCGTCAAGTCCGAGGACAATCCGACAAGAGCTTCGAGTTCCACCAAGGCCGACGATGCTTCTGTAGCGAAGGGGGAGACGGCACCGCGTTCACGAAAGAAGGCGGACCCTGAAGACCGCGCGGTTCCAGCAGCAAAGGCCGATCCATCCGCCGCCACAAAGGCAAAGCCCAAGAGTGGACCCGTCTCACGAGCGCAAGTCTCGTCGCCAACGTCTGCGGCGGAAGACAAGGAAGGGATATCCCTCCGGCCCATCTGGCGTTCGAAAGCGACCCCCGCAAAGCAAGGCTCCGACGCGTCCAAGCCTGAGCCCAAGGCAACGGCAAAGTCTCGGTCAAAGGCGAAACCTGTCGACGACTTTGCCTTGGAAGACAACGAAAAGCGCGTCACCGTGCTGCTCTGGCGAACTAAGGACGCCGACCCGCCCGTCGCCAAGTCCGACGACCAAGGCGATGCTCCAACGGCGGACGAAGAGAAATATGACGCCCGCAAGCATAAGGAGCGCGACCGACGACGTCCGCGGGCAGAAAAGGCAAGCGACACCGAGCCTAAGCCAGCGGAACCTGTCACCCCGCCTCCGCCGCCGGTGCCAGTCCGAGAGCCGATTCTGGTCCCGGAATCGGCGGCACAGGTCATCCTCCGCGACGGCCACGCGGTTCTGATCAAAGACAGAAAGGTCTTGCCGCCTCTCTTCTTCTTTGCCCAGGCGCAGGATGAGCAACATGTCGCCGTGGCGATGGAGGAGGCCAAGATGGCGGCAGAGCACGGCGTCCACCTGTTCAGCACCCTGGTGGAACTGGACGTTGACCCGTCGAAAATCGACGACGCGGTCAAAATGGCCGGCTACCTTCTCAAGAAGTTTGTCGAGACAGACCCCGAAGCCCTTGTCCTGTTCCGCACGACGTTCGTCGCACCCCCGGCCTGGGAGAAGAACTTCCCGGCCGCCAGATATGTAGGGGAAGACGGTCAAGTCGCCGAACCCAGCGTCTGCGACGACGAATTCTGGACTGTGGCCGAAAAGTGCCTGGCTTCGTTCGTCGAGAAGCTCTCGGCGTTGCCAGAAGCCGCCCACATTCTCGGGCTCCACCTCGAACGGGGAGAGTGGTTTTTCGCGGACGGTAGCGGTTACGACACGTCCGAGGCGGCCCACAGAGAGTTCCGCGAGTGGCTCCGCCACCGCTACCGCGACGACGAAGTCACACTGCGTGCCGCATGGTTTGACGGCGGCGTCAAGTTCGACACCGTCAACGTCCCGACTTATCGCGACCAGAACGCGGCCGAAGCGTTCGTGCGGACCGACCGGCGGTCCAGACGATGGGTCGATTACCACCTCTTCCTCAGTGACACGACCTCGGATCGGATCGTGCAGCTTGGCTACACCGCTAAGAAGTCGAGCAACGGCATGTTCCTTATCGGTGTCAGCTACGGCTACACCTTTGAATGGAGCCATCCTGCGAGCGGGCACTTGTCGCTCGGAAAACTATTGCGCAGCCCGGTGATCGACTACATCGCAGGCCCGCCAAGCTACAAGAACCGAGAACCGGGCGGAACCTGTCCGTTCCCATCCCCGATCGACAGTTTTGCCCTGAACGGCAAGCTCTACCTCAGCGAGGAAGACTTCAAGACTCCGATCAGCGGGCGGCAGGAGCAAGACGATTTCAATCCGGTCATGAAGACCCCGCAAGCGTTGGAGAGCGTGCACTGGCGCGGCGCCGGGGCGGCATTGGCCCATCAGGGCGGTGCGGTTTGGATGGACACCTGGGGCAACGGTTGGTTGAACTCCCGCGGTATCTGGGAACGTGCCCAAACCATACGGGACACCATGCTCAAACGCCTGGCCAAGAAGCAGGACGCCCCCGAAGTGGCGATGTTTATCGACGAGCGTTCCTTGGCATTGCTTGTGGACGAACGCGCCTTCGGGATCCTCGTCCAAAACGTCAGGGAGGCGGTGCTGCGCTGTGGGCTGTCCGTCGGCTTCTACCTGCTCAGTGACCTCGCGCACCGAGAGAACTTCCCCGACGCCAAGCTTTACGTCTTTGTCAACGCTTGGGATGTCCGCCCCGAAGTCCGTAGCGCCATCAAGAGTCGCCTGCAACGTGACGGCAAGGTGCTCTTCTGGCTCTATGCGGCGGGCCTCTTCGAAGGTGGCCGTGAGAGCCTCGAACGCGTCCGGGAGGTCACCGGAATCGCTCTGAGACCGCAGCCGTTTTACAGCCGGCCGGGAACGACGATCCTCAACTTCCGCGACCCTCTCGCCCAACCGATTCCTCCCGACTTGATCAGCCAAGGCGGACAGCTGGAACCGAGCTACTTCGCTATCCCTGAGGACGCGACCGTCCTAGGCGAGTACACCCAGACTGGGCTGCCGAGTTATGTGGTGCGCAAGTTCCACGGAGAGGCGGACGGCACCGGCGAGTGGACGAGCGTGTTCCTTGGCGAGCCCATTGTCACACCTGGGCTCTTCCGTGCCCTCGGCCAGATGGCGGGTTGCCACGTCTGGAGCTTCAATGACGACGTGGTCCACGTCGACCCGCCATTCTTGACGGTCCATTGCAAGGGCACAGGCCAACGTGCCGTCACCCTTCCCGACAAGTGGATCGCTTATGATCTTGCCGCCAAGGAATACGTCCAACCTGAGGTCAACTCATTGAAGTTCGTCGCCATCGACGGCTCGAGCCACACCTTCATCGTCGGCACTCCGGGCGACGTACAGGCTCTGGTCAACGCCGACGTCCGAGACTTCGGTGAGATCAAGGATCCGATAGTCCGCGACGAGAACACCCTGCACTGGGACCGCGTCCGGTTCGAGGTTCCGATCATGAAGCTGGACGAGTGGGTCGAAGAGTCGTGGTCGGACTCGTTGGCCGACGATCTGCTCCTGAAGCCGTCCATGCTGGAAATCGACCTCGGCAACGGTGACGGGACAGAGGAGACTTCCGACAGTTCCAATGTGACCGGGCGGCGGAGGCGAAGGCGGCGACGTGGCCGAGGCGGGCCGGAAAGAGGTTCAGGAAGTGAAGAGACCTCGGGCGCACGCCGTGAAGGTGCCGACCGTGAGGCGTTCGGCGAGGGCAAGATCAGCGTGCTCTTCCGCAAACGCGAGTAGGCGATGGACTTCCGGTCTGGAGTCGTCGCCGTCGTCGGACGGCCGAACGTGGGCAAGAGCACACTGGTCAACCTGGTCGTCGGTCACAAGGTCTCCATCGTCACCGACAAGCCCCAGACAACGCGCAAACGGGTCTTGGGGATCGCGACCACCGACAGCTACCAGATGGTTCTTGTCGATACCCCAGGGATGCACAAAGCTCACGACAAGCTCGGGCACGCACTGAACGAGACGGCCCGTCAATCGGTGAGCGAACCAGACGCCGTCCTTGTTGTGGTCGATGTTTCTCGGATGCCAGGCAAAGACGACCAAGACGTCTTCGACCTGTTGCGACACGAAGGCTGGCTTGAAAAGAGACGCGGCCAGGTGGTCGTCGCCTTGAACAAAATGGACCGGCTCTCCCCCGACCGCGTCCAAGCCAACTTCGAAGCCTACACGAAAGTATTGGGTGAAGAGGCCGCCGTGATGACCTCCCTCACCAAGAAGCAGAACTACGACTTGTTGATCGGCCTGCTGGTCGAGCGCCTGCCCGTCGGGCCACTCCTCTATCCCGAAGACGAGTACACCGACCAGCCACTAAGGGACATCGTGGGCGAGATCATCCGCGAGAAAGTGCTTCTCAAGACCCGAGACGAGGTACCCCACGCCGTAGCGGTGACAATCGACGATTGGGAAGAACACCCGGAACGAGTCGACATCATGGCGAGCATCTATGTCGAACGGGACGGCCAAAAGGCGATCGTCATCGGCCAGCGCGGGTCGATGCTCCGTGAGATTGGCACCCAAGCCAGGCTAGAAATAGAGGATCTTCTCGGAAAGAAGGTGTTCCTGGAGAACTATGTCAAGGTGCGCTCCGACTGGCGCGCCAATCCTCGGCTTCTCCAGGAACTTGGGCTGCTCTGACGTTCTTCCGGGCTCTATCTGTCCTTCACACGGGTGAACGTCAGATCTAGGACTGTCTGGAACCCCTGCCCCATGTCCATTTGGACTTGCTCGGAGTGCACGTCCCGGCTGGTCTGAGTGTAGATGATCTTGAATTTCATCTTCTGACCCATCATCTCAACCTCGTCAGAGGTCAGCGTGATCACGTTCCCGGCCTTCGTGCCCTTCGCCACGAGGATGACCGGAGCCATGTCGTCAATCCACGAGCTGACGAACGTCTTGGTGGTTTCGTCGTAGCCGACCTGGAGCCGTCCGTGGGTCTGCATCTCGCCCATCTTGGCGGACACATCCTGGGTCAACCATTTGCCACCGACGTCCATTTTTGCGACGGCGGTGCCGTCGACTTTAGATTTGTTCCCTTGCCCGTCATCTCCGGTGCCGGTCACCTTGAAGGTTCCCACCATGGGGTTGCTAGGCGACGCCCACGTCTCCGACTGCTGTTGAGCAGGAGCCGTGGCGACAACGCAGATCGCGCAAAGAATTGTTGTAAGGTATCGCATCGTTGCATTCCTGGCCTTTCGGCCATGGCCATCTTAGCTGAGGCATATCCAAGTTTGCGACCCTGCCAACCCCACATCCGGATGGCATAATTCCGGCCATGTCCCTTAGCATCGCCGTCCTCCCAGGCGACGGCATCGGCCCTGAGGTCATCGACGAGGCTCTGAAGGTACTGGCAGCCACCGGGCGTGATTTCACGTTTGAGTCTGGTCTGCTCGGAGGAGCCGCTTACGAGGCAACCGGCCGACCCCTTCCTGCCGAGACACTCGAACTGTGCCAGAAGTCGGACGCCGTTCTCATGGGCGCGGTCGGAGGGCCGAAGTGGGACAGAGTCGAACCGATCGAACTGCGCCCGGAGATCGGCGGTCTCCTGGCATTGAGGCGGGACCTCGACCTTTTCGCCAACCTCAGACCGGCAAAGACGATGCGGCCGTTGATGCACGCCAGCCCGCTCAAGGAGGGCCGCAGCCTTGTCGACCTGGTCGTCGTCCGGGAACTGACCGGCGGCATTTACTTCGGCGAACCTCGTGGGCGTCGCGACAACGGTGAGACGGCGGTGGACTCGTGCGTCTACACCAAGAAGGAGATCGAACGGATCGCGGTGCGTGGGTTCGAGGTCGCCCGCCAACGGAACCGTCAGCTCGTCAGCGTGGACAAGGCGAACGTGCTGGAGACCAGCCGCCTCTGGCGTGAAGTGGTCGAAGAAGTCGCCAAGACTTATCCCGACGTAAGCCTCTCCCATATGCTGGTCGACAGTTGCGCCATGCAGTTGGTCCGCGACCCCAGCCAGTTCGACGTCATCTTGACCGAAAACATGTTCGGCGACATCCTCAGTGACGAAGCTTCGATGATCACGGGTTCATTGGGCTTGTTGCCGAGCGCGTCCCTTGGGGCGGCGAAGTCCGGTTCGAAAGTGTTCGGACTCTACGAACCTGTGCACGGTTCTGCCCCCGACATCGCTGGCCAAGGCCGTGCGAACCCCGTCGCTGCGATACTGAGCGCGGCGATGATGCTCCGATACTCGTTCGAGGACGGTGAGGCCGCCGACAAGATCGAGTCAGCGGTCGAGTCGGCTTTGGCAAGTGGATTGAGGACGGCGGACATCTTTGAGGCAGGGACACGCCTGGTGAGCACCCGCGAACTAGGCGACGCCATCGCCTCCCGGGTGGCATGAGTCCGGCGGTCACTGTCGTCGGCGGCGGGTTCGCCGGGGTCGAATGTGCCTGGGCCTTGGCGCGGCGAGGAGTCTCTGTCCGCCTGGTCGAGATGCGGCCCGTCCGCATGACCGAGGCACACCAGACTTCCCTGCTCTCCGAACTGGTGTGCTCGAACAGCTTCAAGTCGCAAGACCCGGACTCCCCCGCCGGACAGTTGAAGTCCGAAATGAAGGCGCTCGGATCTCTCGTCATTCCAAGCGGAGAAGCCAACTCGGTTCCGGGCGGGGCCGCTTTGGCCGTCGACCGAAACTTGTATGCCTCGGCCGTCACCCAAGCGATCGAAAGTGAATCCCTCATCGATGTCGTGAGGGCGGAGTTCACACCGGCCTCAGCCGAATCGGTCCTTGCCGGCGGCGGCAAAGTCGTGCTGGCAACCGGGCCCCTGACGACCCCGGAACTGGGCGCTTGGTTGGCCCAGCAGGCTGGTCAGGAACACCTGTACTTCTACGACGCGGTCGCACCCACTGTGGACGCCTCAACAGTGGACCGCGAGGTGGTGTTTGCCCAGAGCCGTTACGACAAGGGTGAAGGGGACGACTACCTCAACTGCCCGTTTGACAAAGCCCAATACGAGGCATTCGTCGAAGCGCTCCTCGCTGCTGAGCAAGTGCCGTTGAAGGACTTTGAGAAACAAGTCTTCTTTGAAGGTTGCAAACCGATCGAAGAGATCGCCCGAAAGGGCAAGGACTCGCTTCGGTTCGGCAACTTCAAGCCGGTCGGGCTACGCGACCCACGGACGGGCCACCGGCCGTGGGCGGCCCTTCAATTGAGACCAGAAAACCGGGAGAAGACGCTTTACTCGATGGTTGCATGTCAGACGAGGTTGAAGTGGGGCCCCCAGCAGGCGGTGCTGCGCATGGTCCCCGGGTTAGGGAGCGCCGAGTTCGTCCGGTTGGGCGTGGTGCACCGAAACACCTACGTCAACGCCCCCTCCGCTCTGACTGAGTTCCTAGAAGTCCGCGCACGACCCGGCTTGTACCTGGCCGGACAGATCACGGGCGTGGAAGGTTATGTCGAGAGCGCCGCGATGGGAATCTACGTCGGAACGACGCTGGCGGCCCTGGCCAAGGGTCGCGAACCAGTTCGCCCGCCGCGACACTGCGCGTACGGATCCTTGGTCAGCCACCTCCAAGACACCACGGAGCGCGATTTCGCCCCCATGAACATCAACTGGGGGCTCTTCCCCGATCCACCAGAAGACCCGCGCCACAAGAGCGACCGGCGTCGTCTCAAGCTCGAAGCGGCGAAGTCGTCGTTCGCAGAGTGGCAGGCCGCCCTCGGCCCCGTGGACGAGGTGCGTTGAGGCACCGCCATGGCACCATACGGACGGCCTGAGCTTCCGAACCCGCCAGCCGGTAACCTCCTCGACCATGAAGATCCTTGTCCCCGTCAAACGGGTCGTCGATCCATTCGCCAAGGTCAAGCCCCTGTCCGACGGCAGCGGACTGGACACCGCCTCGGCTAAGTTCGACGTCAACCCTTTTGACGAGATAGCCGTCGAGGAAGCAGTCCGGAAGAAGGAAGCCGACCCCAGCGTCCATATCACAGTCGTCAGTATCGGGCCCGTCGCCTGTGAAGACCAGTTGCGAAAGGCCTTGGCGATCGGCGCCGACGAGGCCGTGCTCGTCGAGACCGACGACCCGCTGGACTCCTCCGTGGTCGCCGCCGAACTCGCCGCCCTGGCCCGCGAGATTCAGCCCGACCTTGTCCTTATGGGCAAGCAGGCGACCGACGACGACTGCAACCAAGTCGGCCAGATGCTTGCCGCCAAACTCGGTTGGCCGCAGGCGACGTTCGCAAGCAAGCTCGACCTCGGTGGTGGCAAGGCCACCGTGGTCAGGGAGACCGACACAGGCGAGGAGATTCTTGAGATGCCGCTTCCCGCCGTGGTCACGACTGACCTAAGGCTGAACGAGCCGCGTTACATCGCGTTGCCAGGGATCATCAAGGCGCGCTCCAAGCCCCTCGCGAATCGGGCAAGGCTCACTGATGCCCAACCGAAGACACGCGTCGCCAGCTACTCGACGCCCCCTGCCCGGGAGCCAGGGCGCAAGGTCGGCAGTGTGGACGAACTCATCGCCGCGCTTCGGCAAAAGGGGGTGCTGGCGTGAGCAAGACGCTCGTCGTGGCGTTCACTCCGGCTGACGCGCTGCCCGGGACCGGTTTCGCGGCCGCGCTCGGCCAACCCTACGACCTAGTCTTGCTTTGTGGGACGTGCGAGGCCCCGGGCGCAGGACGGCTCATGTGCGCTGGGCTAGGCGACCTCCCACCTGCCGACGCCCTCGCGGTCGGCATCGCCACTGTCGCCAACGGCTACAACCACGTCGTCGCCGCATCGTCCATGGCGAGCAAAGACGTCATGGCCAGAACGGCAGGACTTCTTGACGCCGCCATGGTCACGGACGCCGTCGCCGTTGAATCGAACAACCGATTTGTGCGCCCGGTCGTCGCCGGAGCCGCGCTTGCTACCGTCGAGACTCTGGCTGAGCCTGTGGTTGTGACCTTCCGACCTGCGTCGTTCCCGTCCGTGGACGGTGCCTCCCCTCTGACGGAGAGTATCAGTCTCGCGACCGACGGCGCGACCCGCCGCACCGGCTCTTCCGGCGGTGGCGGGGCACGCCCCGAACTGACCCAGGCCAAAGTGGTCGTCAGCGGCGGACGTCCGCTTGGGGACAAGGAAACGTTTGAAAGGGTCATCGGCGGTCTGGCCGACAAACTGGGCGGCGCGGTCGGCGCGACCAGAGCGGCCGTCGACAACGGGATCGCGCCCAACGAACTCCAGGTGGGGCAGACCGGCAAGATCGTCGCCCCAGACCTCTACATCGCGGCCGGGATCAGCGGTAGCACCCAGCACATGGCCGGGATAAAGGACAGCAAGGTCATTGTCGCGATCAACAAAGATCCCGACGCCCCGATCTTCGACTCCGCCGACCTGGGGCTCGTCGCCGATCTCTTTGACGCCGTGCCTGAACTCACGTCCAAGTTGTAACTTGCCCAAGGGGTGTGGAAAAGTCGGTCCCACACCCCGGGCGGCGCAAGTGCGAGTATAAGGCTGGAGACGTCCCCACTATTGGCGGTTTGATATCGATGGCAGTCGTCGTTCTCCTTGCGGTCGTCGCGGTCTTGGCTTGGTTCTGGGAGCTGAGCCGTTGCCCCAAGCCGGTCAAGATCGACGGCGCCGCCACTCTCCTCCAAGGTGCCTTTGCTTTGGCGGCGGCGATCTGGCTGAACAACGTGACCAAACTGCCCCTGGTCGCGGCGGCGCCGGTCGTGGCGTGGGTAGGAGGCGTGCTCACCTCGACGACCTGGCGGAGCGAGGACCCGTGCCGACCCTCGATGATCGCGCTCGGTGCCCTGCCACCCGTCTTGGCAAGCGTGGCTGGGCCAGTCGCCAAGGACTGGGTGTGCATCGGCGCGGCGTTGGCCGTGGTGACGGCGTGGGGCATGTGGTCGAACTGGAGCCAAAGTCATCGTGACGATGCCGCTGCGCTTCCATTGGCGACCCTTGGCTCCATCATGCTGTTGCTCTTCTTAAAGCTGCAAGCCGAGGACTACGCCGTCCCGCTCACCGGGGCCCTCGTTCTCAACGCGACGTTTGGACTCGGCCTGTCCGTGCTGTTCGGCAAGAAGACACCTTGGGCAAGCGCCGCTGTCGCCGTCTTGGTCGGAGCAGGGTCGGTCGCCGCCGCCCAAATGGGGTTCCACAACAACGGCCTGGCTCTCGTCATTGGGGTCGCGACAGTCACCGCCCTCGTCATTGGCTGGGTCTGGGGCCCGGGAGCACCGACGCCTTTGGCGGGCGCCCTTGGGGTTCTGGCATGGACAGGAGTCGCGACAGTCGGCTTTAGCCAGGCCCAGACTCCTGGACTCGCCGCCGCCGTACTGGTCGGGCTTGCTGTCACATGCGTGATGGGACGCGCGAACGCCGCCGCGGCCCTCAGCCCGTTGCTGGCCCTGGCCGCTTACCGCCTACTGCGGAACCTCGCGCCAGACAGCTTGGACGCCCTCGACATAGGGCAACACTACGCCCTGGTCGGCCTCCTTGTGGGTTGTTCGGTCTCCATAGCACTCAATGAGTTCGTCGCCGTTCTCGCCGACGGCGGGAAGTGGAAGTCGACCGTAGCCGCGCTGGCAGCTTTCATTGTCGCCGTGGCCATGGCGCTTTTCGCCTCGTTGTTCCTCGGTGACAAGGGGACGGTAGGAGTCGTCGTCGGTTTAGCTTTTGGCGGAGCCTTGTCGTGCCTGTCGGGTCGCCCCGCGCTCATCGGCGCGGTGTTCGGCGGCGGCCTCTCTTGGCTGGTCGCCGCCACCGCCGCCGCTGTGGCCGACGCGGTCAAGGTCGACCCCCAGAACAAGGTCGGCTTCCTCGCCGTGGTCGTCCTAGCGGCATTGGGACTTTGCGCAATCGCCGGGTGGTTGGCACGTCCCACGAGGGAGGAACCCGTTGCCACGACCTGAAGGCCGCGCCGCTGTTTTCGCGTTGATGCTCGCTGTCGCTCTCGTCTGCGCGCTCATGGCGTTCGGAACGACCAAGGAGGTGGCGGTCACCCCGGTCACCGGCAAGGTGACCATGTTTGAGAACAAGAAGGCGTTGCCGAACGCCTTTGTCACGTTCTCGCCCGAGTACCGCGACGAGGAGGACTACAAGTTCAAGGACTACACCGTCCGGACAAAGGCCGACGGCACCTTCAGTTTTCGTCGACTACCAGTCGGCATGTACTCGGTCTATGTCCGAGGCACGGCTCACGACGTGCAAAAGCGCATGGTCGCGGTCACGGAGGGCGGGACCAACGAACTGGACTTCGAGGCGATAGCCAGGCCGCCTTCCATCGAGTTCAGCCTGGACAACCCTGTCTTTCTTCCCGATCAGGAGATTGCCATCCAGTCGAGCGGGCTCCTTGTCGACCGCAAGCTCAGTTTGGAGGTGCGGCGGGTAGAGCCGAAGCGCATCCAGGACGCCCACAGCCTGGCCGACGTGTTGACCGCGGTCACAAGGAACCGCAACCCCAAGAACGCCCAGGAGACAGGGGTTGGCCCTGTCGTGGCGACCGACACGTTCGAACCGGACATGATCGACCTGGAAGGGTCGTTCACCACCAAGGTCAAGGTTCCCAGGCTCGAAAAAGGCGTCTACATGGGCAAGGTCTCGTCCAAGGGCTTTGACCGTTACTTTTGGTTCACCGTCACCGACCTTGGCTTGGTGACAAAGTCTGGTGACGGTCATGGCACCGCCTGGGCTGTCGACCTTCGCACTGGAAGACCTCGTCAAGGCGTTTCGCTCACCCTCGTCTCCGACAACGGGATCAAGGCTGTCGGGACGACTGACGCCGACGGCTTGGCGACGTTCGACATTCCCGCCGCCCGGGACGACAAGCAGCACCAGCAGCTGATGATGGCGGAGGCGGGCGATTCGCACGCCTACACTTGGTGGTACCCGCAATCCGAGGCTCACAAAGACGTCGCATGGACGGTCACGGACCGGCCGGTCTACCGCCCGGGTGACACCGTCCACTTCAAGTCGTTCATCCGCCACCCTCAGGACGCCGGATACGGGCCTTCGACGCTCTCCCAAGTGGAAGTGCAACTACGCGGCCCTGACGGGGAGACGGTTGGGACGCTCTCCAAAACCGTTGGTGTGGACGGCACTGTCGACGGTGAGTTCCAGATTGAGAACGAATCGCCGACCGGGGACTACGAGATCACGCTGACGAGCGGCGACTGGTCGGACAGCCACTTCTTCCCCGTCGCCGAGTACCGGAAGCCCGAATACAACATCCAAGTCGCCGCCAACAAGGGGACCCATTATCGTGGCGACCGAGTGCCGGTGACTGTGACGGTGACGACATACACAGGCGAACCGGCCGTCGGCGCGACGATCAACGCACAGGTTTATCGGCAGCCGCAGTACTGGGAGGACGAGGCCTATGGGTCGTCGATACCAGACGAGTACAGCGAATACGTCAAGTCGCAGAAGCTGACGACCGACGACAACGGGCGTGCGGTGATGGACGTCGACACGACATACAAGGCACCCAATCAAAACCACCAGGACTGGCCAACGTCACCGCCTGACTCGGAGATCTTCAAGGTCAGCGTCGATGTGACCGGGACAGGCGATAGATACTACTCGGGAAGCGGCTCGTTCAACGTCTACCAAGGCGACCTGAAGCTTGTCGCCAGTACCGACGACTACGCCGGAAGCGTCGGCAAGCCCTTCCACATAAGGATGGACGCCCGTGGAAGAGAATCCCAATCTCCGGCCACTGGCAGAGTCACCGCCACTATAACGAGGGCGAACTACGAGCGGACTGCCCAGGAAGCTGAGGATGGGCAGGATTATCGGACGGTGAAGACCAACTATGCCGTCCAGACTGCGGTTCTGGACAGCACGGGCCGAGCGACCCTCGACTTCACACCGGACAAGCCCGGCGACTACTCGGTCTTACTCGCCTGCGACGACTCTCATGGCAGAAGGGTTGAGGACACCCTGTACTTCTGGGTGCCAGGCGGCGCGGAGCGCCCTGACCAAGGGTTCGTGAGCCTCGAACTAGACAAAAAGGCGTACAAGACCGCCGATTCGCCAAAGGCTTATGTCCGGACCGACGAGCCCGGCGCCACGGTGCTCGTGACGCTGGAGACCGACTCCGTGAAGTGGACGAAGGTCGTCCCCATGGACGCCGAACTAGCAGAAGTCGATTTGCCCAGCCTCGCTGCGACCCCGCAGGGCGCGAGTGTCTCCGTTTGCCGGGTAAAGGCACTGCGGTTCCAAATGGCGCAACAGGACGTCCGGATCGGCGACCGGGGGAAGAGCGTCAACGTCTCCGTCACGTCCGACCGGAACAAAGTCAAGCCGGGCGAAGACGTCACGTATCAGGTCAAGACGACCGACGACCACGGCGGGCCTGTCTCCGCGAGCCTAGCGTTTTCGGTCGTGGACGAAGCGGTCTATGCGATCAAGGAAGACCACAACGACCCTCGTGAGACCTTCTGGCCCGCCCGATGGTCGAGCGTCCAGACGACGTGGTCGTTCCCTGCCATCTACTTCGACGGCGGTGACAAGAGTCCTCCCGACATGAAGGTCCGGCGCGTGTTCAAGGACACCGCGTTCTGGTCGGCCCAGATGCGCACCGGGGCCGACGGCACGGCGTCGGTGACCGTCCGATTGCCCGACAACGTCACGGATTGGCGGGCGACCGCGTGCGCGGTCACCAGTGAAGCTGCCGTCGGAAAGGGCAAAGCGTCGGTCGTCGCCACCCAAGATCTGATGGTGCGCCTGAGCCTGCCGCCCTTCATGACCCAGGCCGACACCCAGCAGGTCTCGGCTACCGTGACCAACACCACCGACAACCAGATGGACGTCGACCTGTGGCTCACGTTGGGTGACGCGAAGACCAAAGGCGAGACCCGCCTGACCCAGCAAGTCAAGCCTAACAGTTCCAAGGTCGTGTCATGGCCCCTTGAAGCGGGGGGCCCCGGCACCGCGAAGGTGAAGGTCACCGCCCAGTCGAGGCAGGGCCCTGCAGACGCGGTCGAAATGACGTTCCCTGTCCGGACGAACGGCAGGCCGGAGTACTGGCACGCGGGCGGGATCGTCGGGGGCGAGGGACAGGCCTCCGAGGCGTCGTTCGATTTAGACGTCCTCCCACAAACGGCGACCGGGGTCTTGGAGGCCAGGATCGCACCGGGATTGGCCGGCACAATGCTCGCCAACGTCGACCGACTGGTCGACTATCCCTATGGTTGCGTCGAGCAGACCCTGAGTCGGATGGTGTCCGCCGCCGTGACACGCAACGCCCTCCAGGCCGCGGGATACCAGGACGCCGACTTGAGCGAGAAGGTCGACAAGATCCTCAGGCAAGGCTTCGCCCGGTTGCGCGACATGCGCGGTTACGGCGGCGGCTGGGGGTGGTTCCGCAACGACCTGCCCAGTCCGTGGGTAACTGCGGTCGCACTCGACGGCTTCCGCACCCTGAGCGATGCAGGTGTGGCCGTACCGCAGGACTGGCCGAAGGAAGACGTCGCCTGGGGTTTGAAGACGCTGACCACGCCGCCGCGTGACGAGTGGGAAGCGAAGGCGCGGCTCCAGCTTGTCGCCGCGTTGGCCGCGCACACCCCACAGAAAGAACTCCTCACCGCCATAGACGCCAGTCTGGCGGTCGGTGTCGACAAGGTGCAGGGGGGCCTCGACAAGGACAGCGTCGCCTGGGTCGCGCTGGCCTACCACCGACTGACCTCGTCGTCCGACCCCTCGGTCGCGGCCCGAGCGAAAGCAGAACTGCCCAAATGGCTGAAGAGGCTGGAAGGAGCCGCGCCACGGAGCGCCGCCGAAGGGTCCGCCTGGGACAACACCGAGACGGTCGCGCTCGCCTTGGTCGAGATCGAGCCGGACTCCCAGACGACCAAGGACGTCCTCTATCGCCTTGCCGCTCCACCGGTCAAGCAGAGCCTGGTGAACACATGGTCCATCAACCAGTCCGTCACCGCGATCGCCCGGTACCTGCAGGCACATCCCGAGAAGGTCGGGGTAGGCCAGTCGGAGTTCTTGGTCAACGGGAACCTCGTTGGTAAGGCGCCCCTTGACCGGTCGACCGTGCTCCGAGTCCCGATTGCGGGATTGAAGTCCGGTCGGAACAAACTTCAGGTCAGGGCGGCCGGTGGTGGAACCGCCGCGTTCGCCCTAGATTTCAAGAGCACCGTCTACGACCCGGACGCCAAGCCGCTGGCGTTGTCCAGCGGGTTCTCTATCGAGCGGAGCTATCACCGGATGGAGGTTGGCATGGTCGACGGCCAGCGACGGTTGGTCCCCGCGAGGGACGCCAGCACCGAGTTCAGGTCGGGCGAGGTGTTCCGCGTCCGCCTGGTCGTGCGCAACAAGGTCGCACTCCGCTATGTCGCGATCGACGACTACGTGCCGAGCAACGCCAGGACTGTCGAACTCGACCGGACTCTCGACGGATCCAGCGACTGGGGTTACTGGTGGGTCGGCGCCGACTACCGCGACGACCGCACGACCTATTTCGCCAGCGACCTGCCTCCAGGCGAGCACGTGCTCGAATACGCCGTCCGAGCAGAGTCCCCCGGGCTGTGCTTCGCGCCTCCCGCCGACGCGTTCCCCATGTATGACCCAGGTATGGTCGTCAGGACGGGAACCGGCAAGCTGAAGGTGAGCCCGCAGTGAAAGCGGTCGCCATCCTCGTGGCCGGAGTCGCCGGAGCCGGTGCCCTCGGCCTCAGCGCGGGGCGACGCCCCGACCGCGAGATCGGCGAGTACGCCACGCCGATCGAACTGAGGAACATGGCGCAACGCCACAACGCCAGCCTGGCCCTCCACCGGCTTGACGGGACGGTCGTCGGCGCGGGCGAGACGTTCTCCTTCAACGAGACGCTTGGAAGCTGGACGCAAGACCGTGGATACCGTAAGGCGCCGGTGAGCTTCGGCGGCATGCTCGTCGATGCGTTCGGCGGCGGTGTCTGCCAGACCAGCACCACCCTCTACAACGCCGCCCTCCTCGCGGGCATGGAGATCGTCGAGAGGCACAGCCACTACCACGCGCCGGACTACGTCGCCCCCGGCCGAGACGCGGCGGTCGCCTACCCGAATATCGACCTGAGGTTCCGCAACCCCTACAAACAGCCGGTGACCATCCACGGCTCGGCAGCGGGAAGCGCGTTGCACATCTGGATCGATGGGCCGGTCGATCCCCCGGAAGTGCGGGTTCGCGCCGACGTCCATCGCACGACGAAGCCGACGGAGTTCACCTATGGCGACGGGCCACGGATCCGAGTGCGCAACCCCGGCAAGGCCGGCTACGACGTCACGACCTATCGTGACATCGGAGGCAAGACCGAGTTGCTCTCCCACGACACCTACCCGGTCATGGAGCGCGTCCTCGAGCGGCGGGACCAGGACAGGTAGAACGGCGGCGTGAAGCCGTCCGTAAGCTTGGGAGTGAGAACCCGCCTCCACCCGCTCCTGCTCGTCAGCCTCGTCGTCTTTGCTCACCAAGCTCGGGCCGACGAAGTCGACCAGACCGTGCAGAAGTACATGGACGCGGCACACGTCCCTGGCCTCTCCCTCACGGTCGTACAAGACGGGCACACCTTGCGGAGCCAGGCCTACGGTTATGAGAACCTGGAGACCCAGACAAAGGCGACGCCGGACACCGTGTTCGAGATCGGGAGCGTCACAAAGCAGTTCACCTCGACGCTCGTCCTCAAATTGGTGGGTGAAGGCAAGTTGGCCCTCGACGATCCCTTGTCCAAGTTCTTCGACGACTTGCCAGATGCAATCAAACCCGTTACCGTCCGCCAGTGCCTCAGCCACACCTCCGGCCTCTTCGAATACCTCGGCCTCGGAGTCAACATGCGCAACGATTACGAGCCCAAAGAGATGTTCGAGCTTGCCAAAAAGCGGCCCTTGGACTTCACGCCTGGGCAGGCCTGGAGCTACAGTAACGCGGGTTATCTGGTCGCCGGGCTGATCATCGAGAAGCTGACCAAAAAGTCGTGGGCGAAGAACGTCCAGGAAACCATTTTCAAGCCGGTGGGGATGACCAGTTCCTACATCCAGAGTGTCCCCACTATCATTCCAAACCGCGCGTCCGGTTACGTTTGGGTGGGCAAGAGCCACCGCAACTCAGAGGTGCTCAGGCCGGGTTCGGCGTTCGCCGCCGGGGCGATCCTCTCGACCGGGCCGGATATGGCCAAATGGACGGTCGCGCTGTCCCAAGGCAAGTTCCCCGGTGTGAGCCAGGCTTGGCAGCCGGTCATGCTCAGCGAAGGCAGGACTTACCCCTATGGCTTTGGATGGTTTCTGGGCAAGGCGTGGGGGCAACCACTCGTCCAGCACGGCGGCAACACTTACGGCCAAAGCGCGCAGATCAGCCGCTATCCGGAAGAGAGGTTGAGCGTCATCATCCTGACAAATGAAGCGGGCCTGAACCTCGCCTCTCTGGCCGACCAGGTCGCCAAGCACTATCTAAAGCACGTCGTGGTCAGGAAGTTCGCTCCGTTGCCAGACCCCGACAAGGCCCGAACCTTCAAGCTCCTGGACGCACTGGACGACTTCCCCGCCAAGAAGCTCGATCCCGACCTGCTCGGCGAGGAACTGCGCGCTCTGCTCGGGACGACCAGGGGCACGCCGCAAAAGTTCGCCTTCAAGAGCGGCTTCGGCAAACTGCTCACGCTCATTTATCTAGGCGAGGACAAGAACGGCGACGACACCGACGTGTACTACGAGTTGGTCGGCGAGAAGGCTAGAGCCCGGTTCACCTTTTTGGTGGACAAGGCGGGCCGCCTGATCCGCCTTTCGAAGCTGCCCGAGTAGACTCCGGCCATGGTCTGGCTCGCGCTCGCCGCAGCCGTATCCCAGTCAGGGCTCAACGTCTCCTTCCAACCCGGAAGCGGTTTGAGCGTGAGTGTCTCTGGCGTCCCCTTGATCCAGCGTTCGGGGTTCCAGTACTACGCAAAGGGCTGGACGAAGGGGTACTTCAGTTCGACATACGGCCCGGCCAAACTGGCCCGCAATGACGACGGCACCGTCACGGTCACGTGGGACTCCCCGGGCGACCATGTCCACGCCCTCGGCATCATGACTCCCCGAACGGACGGTTGCACGGTCGATTTTTCCTTCGACTGGTCCGGCCCTGAGACCGCTTACCTCGAACTGACGACGGGCCAACTTTGGGCCACCGTCTTCGGGAGCGGGCAAGTCGGAGACGGCAAGTCGGTCGTCTCGATGACCCCACTTGACACTTTGTTCGACGTCCCCAGGCGCATATTGGGATCGAGCAGGCACTGGACGTTCGACGCTGCCCCGGCCAGGATGCAAGTGAGCAGCGACGTGGCCGAGATGATCGTCCTCGACGGGAGGAGCGCCGCCAGGGGCTGGACTGACGACACCGACACATGGTGGCTGGGGGCAAGCGGCATCGAGCTCCGACCAGGCAAGACCGTGACTGTCCACCTGGATTACAAGTTCCTGAGGAAGCCCGAAGCGTTTACGTTGCCGCCGCCCAAGACAGAACGGGCATCGCCGGGCGACACCGTCAAGGAGTTCGACCCGAAGGCCGATCCCTTGCCTGTCCTTCCCACCCCGAAGTCCGTCCAGACCGGGGTCGGCTTCGTCGAGTGTTCTTCTGTCTGGATGGTCGACGGCCCGAACCTGGCCAAAGTCGGCTTTGAGGACGCGGCCAAGGCTTGGGCAAGGCTCTGGGAGTGGAGCCGGCCCACTGACGGTGCCACCAGCGTCGTCGAAGCCCGGTCCGGTGACACCAGCCTTCCCCCAGAGGGTTATGTCCTTGAGATCCGCGACCAGAAGCCCGCGATCCGCGTCCGCTCGCGCGACGAACTGGGATTGCGGAACGCCTTTCGCACCCTTGGGATGCTCGCAAGGCCGGTGAACGGCAGGTTGCGGTTACCGGTCGGCGTCATCAAGGATTGGCCGACCCTCGGCTGGCGCGGCGTCCATATGTTCGTGGGACCGGAGGCATTGGCCTACCAAAGCACCCTCATCCGGGACGTGCTCGGCCCCCTCAAGTTCAACCACGTCGTTTTGCAGTGTGAACGGACGAACTGGGACGCAACTCCGGGCATCGCCACCGACGAGACGATGAAAAAAGCCGACCTTGTCGCCCTCTTCGAACGCTACAGACGAGCCGGAATCGAGCCGATCCCCCTCGTTCAAAGCTTCGGCCATTGCGAGTGGCTCTTCGCCAACAACCGCAACCGCGACATCTGCCTGGACCCGAACCAACCATATGCCGTCGACCCTGACAAGCCGCGAACACAAGAATTGCTGGCCAGCCTATGGATCGAGGTCGTCCAAGCGCTTCACCCAAGGGCTGTCCACTTCGGTCTCGACGAAGTGGACATGTTGGGAGCGGACAAAGACCCCGCCCATACGACGGCCAGGTGGAAGAAGCAGTTGACCTTTCTGATGGGTCTGGCCAAGAAGCTTCAGGTCACGCCGATGCTCTGGGGCGACATGGCCCTCGCGCCGGGTGAGGCGCCCGACGCCACCAACGCGCCAAGCGTCGCTGTGGCAAAGGAACGCCGGTCAGTGCTGTCGTCGGGGACGATGGTCGCGGACTGGCACTATGTGGGCAACCCGGACCCTGCCGCCTACACGTCCCTTAAGCTGTGGAAGCAGGCGGGCATGGTCCCCGTCGCGTCGCCGTGGTACGACCTTGACAACGTTCGCGGTCAGGCTCTGGCCGCGAAGTCCATAGACGCCGGGTTGCTGACGACGACTTGGGCTGGTTACACATCAAATCAAGGCAACACCCTGCGTAACTTCGATCAGTTCGCGGCGTACGTCGCCGCATCCGACTACGCCTGGTCGGGCCGGGAGGACAAGCCAGGCAACCTTGGCTATGATCCAGCGGCAGTTTTGAGAAGACTCATGCTGTCACCGGCCAGACCTCTGCAGGCGACCAACGCCCGGTCCCTAGTGCCGGAAGGCGTCAAGCACCTTAGACTGATCTCGGTCGGGCCGTACCAGCTGGAAGTGTTTGACGGCAAAGGCCTCCAGTCCCCAATTTCGGAAGAGTCCAGCAAATGGCCCTCGGGGCGGACATGGACGGTGGGCCGGGCCGCCAAGGCACTTATCGTCGGTGTCGACTGCTTCGCCCGAGTGGCCGAGGGGCGAGAGGTAGGCAGGATCCAAGTCCGTCTCCGATCGGGAAAGACCGTTGCCCGAAACCTCGTCTATGGCCAAGACGTCCGCGCCGAACACGACGAGAAGCCCACGGGACTCACTCCCCGAAACGAAGGCGTCTCGGCCGTCTTCATCCCGCTGGCAGATGACGACTGGGTGACCGACATCAGCCTGGTGCGGGTCGACCCGGTCGCAGGACTGCGCCTTGACGCTTTGGCCGCCATACCATGAACGAGGTTGATGTGATTCTTGCCCGCGGAGTGCGGGAAGGCGGCTTCCCCGGTGCGGCTTACGCCTTTGGAAAGCCTGGGAAGGTCGACACAGGCACGGTCGGAAGAACCACTTACGATCCTGACTCCGCACCGGTGACGCTGGAGACCGTCTACGACTTGGCGAGCCTGACCAAGGTGCTTTCGACCACTCCGCTCGTCATGCGGGCGATCGACGACAAGTTGCTCCGACTGGACACCAAGGCCGGCGACTTGTTGCCAGGGGCGGGTGTCTCCGACGCGACCGTCTGGCACCTCCTGACCCACTCTTCGGGGCTGCCACCCTATGACGACGACCTCGCCAAGGCCGGCCTCACCCCGGAGGAGACCCGTCTGGCCGTAGTCCGAACCAAGCCAGTCGCGCGGCCGGGGGAAGCCACGGCGTACAGTTGCCTCGGATTCATCGTCCTGGCGACCATCCTCGAAACCCTTTACGGAGAGCCGATCGACCGACTCTTCACCTCGTACGTCGCCCCCCGGTTTGGGATAGCATCTGCAGGCTATCTGCCCAAGGTGGACCTGCCCTTCGCCCCGACCGACCCAGCTCTGCCGCCCGGCACCGTGCACGACCCGCTTGCCCGCGCCCAAGCCGGAGTAAGCGGCAACGCCGGACTCTTTGGGACCGTCGGCGACGTTTCTCAAGCGGCTTGCTTTTGGATCGAGACCGGTTTGTCCAGACCCATGCGGGAATGGACGAAGAAGGCGGGCCTCCTCTCGACCAGGGCATTGGGGTGGGACACCAAGTCACCGGAGGGCTCCTCCGCGGGCTCCCTGTTCGGCCCGCGTAGCTTCGGCCACACCGGATACACCGGGACGTCTCTCTGGATCGACCCCGACGACAAAACCTTCGTCGCCCTACTCACGAACCGGTGCTACCCCGATGACACTTCCAAAGCGACCGAATGGGCACGGCCTGCGGTCGCCGACGCGGCCAAGCAGGCTGGTGTTTAGCGTCAATTTTTCGGGAAATTTGAGAAACCGTGGAATCTTGACCAAACCGTCGCCATAATGAGGCAGAGGCTTCGGCGCGGCATATACTCTCCCCTTGGCCGTGACTGGGGCCTCGTTTCCATGTTTCACCCGCCCTACAGGGTGTTTGCGTAGGATATCGCCGAATGAAAGCCGCCAAGTTGCCGAAGTCTGATTGGACACGGCTGATTTGGGTTATCGGGCTTTTCTATTTCGGCTTCTTCGTCTACAACAGCGTCTTTCAGAACTTCCTGCGCGACAACCTGAACGCCGTGCCGCTCGATCTGGGCAGGCTGGAGGCGATGCGGGAGATACCCGGTCTCTTGGCCTCTCTCATGGCCGGAATCCTCGTGGCCCTGCCCGAGCGCCGAATCGCCACGATCGGACTCCTGATCTGCGCCGTCGGCATCAGTTCCACCGGCTGGTTCGGATCCCTTTGGCCACTGGTCGGTGTCACAGTCTTCTGGTCGGTCGGCTTCCATCTGATGTCGGCCGTCCAAAACGCCATGACACTGCACCTGGCGAAGGGGAAGGAGGGAGGCAAACACCTTGGACGCATGAGCCGCGTCGGCGCGGTGTCGCAGATCGTCGCCCTGACCCTGATCGTGCTACTCACGAACTCGTTGAAGCTGAGCGGCCACATGACGCCAGAGGTTTACAAATTCATTTTCGTCATGGGGGGCGTATCGATCCTGGCGGCGTCGATCGTATGCCCCACTCTGGGAGACGACAGCGGGGGCGGCAAGAGGCAACCGATCGTTTTTCGTCGGGAGTACGGACTCTTCTACTTCCTCACCTTCCTGGAGGGCTGCCGACGACAGATTTTCAGCATCTTTGCGGGCTTCACCCTGATATTCGTGTACAAGATGACCGTCGACCACATGGTTATCCTCCAGTTGGTGAACGCGGTGATGATCGCCCTTACCGCTCCGCAGATGGGCAAGATCGTGGACCGCGTGGGGGAAAAGAAACCGTTGCTCTGGTATGCGATCGGTCTGATCCTGGTTTTCGTCGGCTACGCGACGACGCGGAACCTGGCCGTCCTGATCGGCCTATATCTGTTCGACAACGTGCTGTTCTCGTTCAGCGTGGGCTTCACCACATACCTTCACCGAATCGTCCGGCCGGGCGACCTGACACCGAGCATCGCGATGGGGGTCACGATGAACCACATCGCCGCCGTCACGGTGCCGTTGATCGGAGCGATCCTTTGGACAAGAAGCGGCAACTACCAGGTTCCCTTCATGTTTGGCGCGTGTGTCGGCGTCCTCACGCTGATCTTCACAAGGTTCATGCCGGACGGCCCGCCCCCCCTGCACCATGCCGCGGCGGCCGACGCCGCTTAGGACCCAAATTGTGGCCCAAACCGCAACCAACTTGATTCAAGGACAAGTAAAACAAGCTGCATGTGGGGGTGTATCGCCATGGCACTGACGGCAGGGCAACCTGTCGCCTACGCGCGAGACGGCTTTGTAACGCTCGTTCCAGGCCAGTTTCAGACGGTGACGGTCAGCCCTGGCCATCGTCGCCTTCTCGCCAACGTGAAGTCGGACGCCCCGTTTGACGAGGCCGTGCCGAGTTGGTCGGCGACCGCACCAGAAGGCACACGGATCGAGTTCTACCTGCGACCCGACGAACAGGGCGCGGAGCGATATTGCCTGGGCGTGTGGAAGTCAGACGCCACCCGGACCAGCGTCAAGGGCCAGAAGGACGACGCGGCCAGCGTCGACACCGACACGTTGACACTCAAGTCCCCGGCCACCGGCTTGGCCGTCGTCATCGATATCTACGAGCAACCGGGCAAAAGCGCCGAACTCAAAGGGGCTCATCTGATCCTGGTGGACACCTCGCAGAAGCTCGGGCGACGCCCTCCGTTGCGCGCCGCCTGGGGGCTCGTCATGGAGCCGCCCAGGCGCGCTCAGATGACTTACCCGAACGGAAGCGGCGCTTGCAGCCCGACCTCGGTCAGCATGCTCCTTGGCTATTGGGCCAAGACACTGGGAACGCCGCAGATCGACCACGACGTCCCTGAAGTGCAACAAGGCGTCTACGATGTCGCCTGGAAAGGCACGGGCAACTGGCCGTTCAACATGGCGTACGCCGCCAGCCAACCCGGGCTCACCGCCTACGTATCCAGGTTCCGCGATGTCCGGGACGTCGAGGAGTGGGTCGCCAAAGGAGTGCCCGTGGCGTGCTCCGTCAGCTACGGGCTGCTTAGGGGCAAGCCGAAACGTGACGACAACGACGGCCACCTAGTCGTGGTGGTCGGTTTTGACGAGCATGGAGACCCGGTCTTTAACGACCCGGGCAGGAACGTCGTCCGCATGACCTACAAGCGGGCAGACTTTGAGCGCGCCTGGGCCGTCAGCCGGAACACGGTTTATCTCGTCTATCCAACGCTTTGGCGCGTTCCTGAGGGGCCCGGCCCCTGGGAGCACCGTCCAACTTGACCTCCGCCGAAGACCACGCTATGATGCTACGTACCCGCCCTATCCTCTTTGCCCTTGCCTGCACCGCTCTCGGGCTGACCGGTTGTATGCCTCCCGACCTCGGGAAGATGGGCGCGCCCGAAACCACTAAAGTGGTGAAGGGCGACGTGCTTGTGCAGGTCGTCGAGACAGGGACGCTCGAGCCTGAAAAGGTCGTCGAAGTCAAGAGCCGGGTAGGCGGCATTCTGAAAAGCCTCCTCGTAGACGAGGGCGACCACGTCCAAGAAGGCCAACTCATCGGTGTCGTCGACCCGCAGGAGACAGAACTCTTGGTCAAGCAGAACCAGGCCCAACTCTCTGGCGCCCAGGCCGGCGTCGATCGGCAGACAGTCGACTTGGCCAAGCGAAGGATCACGGTCCAGACCCAGTTGGAAACCGCCCGGTCAAGGGTCAAGCAGCTCGAAAAGCAAGCCGACGCCCAACCCGCCCTGACAAACGCCGCCATCCGGTCCGCCCAAACACAACTGGACCTCCAAACCAAGTCGTACCAACAGTTGGTCGAGGTCACCCAGCCCAACGCCCGCATCGCCGCATCGAACGCGGTCACCGACGCCCAGCACGGCCTCAGGACCGACCAAGCAGATCTGAACCGCCGCAGACAACTCGTCCAACTTGGCTATACCGCGGCCCGTGACTTGGAACAGGCACAACTTCAAGTCCAGCTTGACCAGTCGAAGCTCAACGAGGCAAAGGAGAGACTCGCGCGACTGGACGAAGAGCAAAGGCTTGATCGAGAGAAGGCGAACCAACAGGTCAAGGCCGCACAGGCAGACCTGGACCGGGCCAAAGCCGACTCGATCCAAAACAGCGTCCGCCGTGAAGACTACAACCAGGCCCTGGTCGCCCTACGCGAGGCCGAGGCGAACAAGCGCGACATCGACTCGCTGGAGGCAGGTCGCCGCCAGCAGATGGCCACGGTGAGCCAGCTACAGAGTTCGCTCGACGACAGCCGCCGACAACTGAGTTACACCGAAATCCGCGCTCCGCTCGCAGGTGTGATTGGCAAGCGGTACGTCCAAGTCGGCGAATTGGTGACCAGTCTAGGCAGCTTCAGTTCAGGCACGGCAGTGGTACGCATCGACGACCGGTCGTCGATGATCGTCAAGCTCCAGATCAACGAAATCGACACCGCCCGGCTCGAAGTCGGCCAGACGGCCGAGATTAAAATCGACGCCCTTCCCGACGACACCTTCACCGGCAAGGTCTCTAAGATCGCCCCGGCCCAAATCGGCGCGGCCTCAAGTTCGACGGCTGCTCCGGCCGCGACCAGTGACCCCGTCGTCAAGTACGAGGTCGAAGTCAGGTTGGACAAAGCCGACCCACACCTGAAGCCTGGTATGTCGGCCAAGTGCACGATGAACGTCGTCGATCTAAAATCGGTGCTCAAGATCCCGGTCGCATACCTCGGGCAAGACGACAAGGGATTCTTCGTCTTGATCCCGTCCGAAGACAAGAAGGACAAGAAAGCTAAGCCAACTCGCCGGGACGTGACCATCGGTGTCCGGTCGTCCGCCGACGTCGAGATCAAGTCCGGGCTCAAGGAAGGCGAAACCATCGTCAAGCCCGAATACAAGGGGCCGCCCCGGAAGGGCATGATGGGCGGCGGCGACGGGGACGGCGGCTAGAGGGCAGGATGGGAGCCTTCGAATCCTTCCGCATAGCGCTGGACATGTTGCGCCTGCACAAGATGCGGGCCTTCCTGACCATGCTCGGCGTGATCATCGGCGTGGCGAGCGTCACCCTGGTGGTCATGATGTCGAACGGGTTCAAGTACTACCTGTCGCACGAGTTCAAGAAGCTCGGCGCTGAGACGTTCTTCATCACCTACGACCGGTGGGGGAGCCGCGGCCGGATGGGGGCGGTCACCCAAGGCAGCCTGACACTGGACGACGCCCAATACATCAAAGACCGTTGTCCGAGCGTCTCCACCATCAGCGCGATGCTCCAGGTTCCGTCGAGCAAGGTGACCTACCTTGACCGGGAGGTGGACGGACCGAGCGTCCAGGGCTTCGACCAATACGCGACCGAACTCAACAAGTTGACCATGCTCGAGGGTCGCGGCATCACGCAGGACGACGTCGAACGTCGGGCGAACGTCTGCCTGATCGGCGTCGACATCCGCGACCAACTCTTCGGGGACATTGACCCGATCGGAAAGTATATCAACTTCTCCGGGATCACGCTGCAAGTGGTCGGGGTGATGTCGAAGTTGGAGATCCTGGGCCAGAGCAACGGCAAGGACATCTGGCTGCCCATCACCACCGCCCAACGCAAGTGGGTGGGGGGCCGGGACGTGACGATGTTGATGATGTTGCCCAAGGACACGACCAAGGTCAACGCGGCCATGGACGAGGTGTGGCAGGAGATGATGCTCAAATCGGGCAACAAGCGCATCTACCGCATCGATTCACGAGAGTCCATCCTTGGCGTCTTGAGCGGCGTCATCACCGGCGCGGGGGTGATCTTAGCGGGAATCGCCGGACTATCCCTGCTTGTCGGTGGCATCGGCATCATGAACATCATGCTCGTCAGCGTCACCGAGCGGACCCGCGAAGTCGGGTTGCGCAAGGCCCTGGGGGCACGGCGGTCCGCAATCCTCAGCCAGTTCTTGGTCGAGGCGGCGGTCCTCTCTCTGGTTGGCGGGATGATCGGCATGGGCATGGCCTGGCTCTCGGGCCTTGGCATCACAGCCATCACGGTCGCCACCAAGATGCCTTCGAAGGACGGCCTTCCCCTCCCGTTCCCGTTGGACGCCGCGTTCATGGCCTGCCTGTTCTCGGCTTCGATCGGGGTGGTGTTCGGCCTTTACCCCGCCCTGCGGGCCGCCTCGTTGTCACCGATCGACGCCTTGCGCACTGAGTGAGGTCGTGGCAGATGTTTGATAGACAAAAAACCGAACAGTATCTCAACGAGCAAGATGACTTTCAGGTCGATGGCGACATCAACCAAAGATGTTGCGGTGGCGTTCGTTGGATCTGAGACAAGCATGCCCAAGGCAAGGTAACCGATTACGGATCCTGTCAACGCAAGGGGTCCCTTCCATTTGACGTCGGCCCGGACCATCCCGCCGACAGTTCCGGCCACCACAAGCTGACCAGCCCAAAGGCCGACGACGAGACGCGGATGTCCGGTGGCAAACCATTCGACACCAAGTCGCACGGCTCCCGCCAGCACCAGTAGTAAGGCGACCCTGGCTAAGGACCTCGATCCTCGAACCATTGTGCACTCTCATCGTTGAACAGCCCGATGAACTCAATTGACTTTTCAGGCTTGCCGCTCTTCAATATGAAAGGCTGAATGACGTTCCGCCTGGTCACGACAGAAGTGTCGAGCAACAACCTCTGATAAAGGCCGAGCGGCGCCTTGTAGTCGTTCCTCGGAGGATCGACCTCGCATTTTGCAAGGTTGACCAACCAACCAGGGTTCCGGCCCGGCAGGACAAATTTAGAATAGTTCTCCCATTTCCAGTTTCCTTCTCCTGGGCCGACATAGGTGATCTTCGTGCCTTCCAGTTCTGGGGGGAGTTCGTTTCCGTACATGATACTGTTGCGGATGCCGACCGACGTGGGGTCGAGCCGGCTGGCTAAGATCGCCTTCGGCACCCGCTTGAGCTTCAACAACGGCCCGACCGAGAGGGGAAACCTGTTGTCGTTCTCTTCAGCATAGATCGTCCCTGCTATGCCTAGCTGATGGAGGTTCGAAATGTCTAGCGCGTCGTACGACTTTGGTTTTGCCGCGACCACGGCCGTATAGATCAACCCAGAGACGATGGCGATTATCGCAAGCACGACCAGCGTCTCCACGAGTGTCCAACCGGATCTTTGCCTGGAAACACCAGTCGTACCAAGGTCGCACGGCTGGATGAAGGTCATGGCATCTCGCAAGTGCTGGCGTCACAGGTTGCTGAGAACACAACGTCAGTACACCCCTTCCAATCATCGTGCAGGAACGACCAGTAGATGTATCCATCACAGGTGTACTTCGCACACTTGAAGGACTCACGGTTGTAGGGTTTGTTGACCGGGCACGACGGGTCCAGCGTGCTCTTTTCCTTCAGCGGCGTTGTCATCTGATAGACACAGTTATCACAAAGGGTCGACATAGCGCTGACACCCCCGGAGGCCGACTCCCCTGGTTGATGGTCGTAAGTCGCATACGGAGATGGCACAGAAGAGAGAACCACCGCGGACCAAAGTGACATCGAGATGATCGTGACTATGGAAAGTGCGTGTTTCACACGTCTAAGATACACCTACCCCCCCCCCCCGCAATATTCTTGACATAAAGTTTTCCACATGCTTCGATTTGACTAGCGAGCCAGACGCCGCCAGATCCCCCATCTTCGCAGTGGTCCCTCCAGATATGTGGGCCCTGTGGCCCGGGAGGTCCGTATCCGTGACACAGGCTCAAGTGCCGCAGGTATCCTAGCCTTTCCCGCGCTTGCCCAGGTGGCGGAATTGGTAGACGCGCTGGCTTCAGGTGCCAGTTCTCGCAAGGGAGTGAAGGTTCGAGTCCTTTCCTGGGCACCACTCAATTAGTCGCTACCGTCCCAAATATACGTCGTCAAGGCGGACGACGTTCTTTAGCCGTCCATCGCCGTCACCAGACGCTGCGTAGCGTCGTGGCTCATCGTGAGAGGTTGCGAGACTTGTGCTACAATTCGTTTATAATCGCATCTGAGGCCGGTCTTGGGGCTAGAGTGCCCTTGGAGACGCGAGGCGGAAGTCAACGCCACTTTGAAACGAGTTTTCATCGCCTTCTAAACTAAGACCGATGACCTTCCTCGACCGTGAGTTTGCCGACCTTGGAGAACTGCTGATCGAGCGGGCCAGAGACGGATCGCCGGTGGAGTTCGCGCCTCAGGCAAGGTACGACAAGGGCGAGGGGTCATCCTTGCACCGGTACGGAACGGGGACGTTCTGCAAGTTCCGGGTAACCGACTTGCCTGGGTCGAGCGGCGTGTACCTCCTCATATCTGACTGCACGGTCGTCTATGTCGGTCGAGCAGTCAACCTCCAGAAGCGATTCTCAATGGGATACGGCAACATCTCGCCGAAGAACTGCTATCAGGGGGGACAGCAGACGAACTGTCGGATCAATCAACTCGTTCTTCAGGCGGCGAGGCAAGGCAAGAGCCTTCGAATCTTCATTCACGAGTGCCAAGATCAGGAGAGCTTCGAGGCGCGATTGATTGCTCACCTCAAACCCGAATGGAACCGGGCATGATTGAAGGCGACTGGACTCCCGAGAGGCTGGAAAGGGTCACCCGACTGGTTCTGGACATCTACCGAGCCGTCGATGAACTCAACGACGAGTTCGAGGTCGAGGGCAAGCGGTTCACACCTGATGGCGTCATGGTCGGGCATCTTGGAGAGGTTCTCGCCGCGTACGCCTTCGACCTGATCCTGCTCCCTTGCTCGACGAGAGATCACGACGCCAAGACCCGTTCAGGCGAAAGGCTCGTTCAAATCAAGATGACCGGCGGCAAGCGAGGCGTCGCGTTCAGAGGCAAGCCCGACTACCTGATTGTTCTTCAGTTCCTCAATGGCACGCTGTCCGTGGTCTACAACGGCGAAGGAAAAACTGTCTGGAGGGAGTTCGAGGGCAAGACGCTTCCGACGAACGGTCAGCTCCCGATCTCTCTCACTCGGCTACGAATCCTGAACTCGTCGGCAAGTGGCAAGTTGCCATTGGTCAGAGATCTTCCCTGTTTCAGGGGGAATGAGGGTGCGACATGATGGCTTCTAGCGGCGGTTACAATCGCCGCTGACCTGCCTCAACGCTTCGAGGCGACCTTGAGAGGCGGAGACGATCCTTCATCCGGTGACAACCGCGTTGCGTGCAAGCTGACCGCTTGCCTGCTTCCGAGACATACTGAAGCATGGTCGATAAATTTGATTTCTATGACTTGCTCAGCGTCCTCGTTCCGGGCGCGATCTTGGTCGGCTGGATTCCTATCTGTTGGCCTGACATCCTCCTCATTGCGCATCCAAAGTTCCCCGACGCCTTCACCGTCCTCTTGTTGATCGCTCTGTCGATGGTCGTCGGTCAAGTCGCGCAGTCGATCTCAAGCATGATTGAGAAGCTCCAAGATCTGACATTCAGTGGCAAGGTGAGTGAGCAACTCATGAAGAAGAAGCTCAAGACGGTCAACCCAGAGTTAGTCGACCGAGTTCGTGCGAAGATTGTAAGGCATGCTGGAGTCGAACTCGGCGACGACTCGGCGTTCCTTTATGCTCAGGAGCAAGCTCGAAGCGTGTCTCATTCGAGGACTGAGCGATTCAACGCGCTCTATGCCTACAATCGCAACTTGATCGGCGTTCTGTTGATCATGATCCTCAACTTCTCGATCTCGATGGGCTATGGTGGCGTTCAGCAATGGCCCTATCGGCAAGCGATACTTGGGATTCTCGTTCTTCTCCTTGGAATCCAGTGGTTCCGGGCGCGACGGCGCGCCGAGTATTACGTTCGGGAGGTTCTCGTCACCTGCGAGACTGCTCTCGAGTCGAGGCCAAAATCCTGAATGGGCGCGACAAACACCAATAGACGTACGTCTCACAATATGCCGTGGGAATTGAGATTGATTTTATCGGCGTTGGCCGCCACTCTTCGAAGCCTGGAGACGCGATTGCTGTCAGGTACGGCAACCTCTACGGGGCGCGAAACGAACAGGTCGTCATGACCATCGACGGGGGAACACTGGAGTCGGGCCGAGAGCTTGCCGACCACATCCGTTGTTACTACGGAACAGACACGGTCGATCTGGCAATCTCAAGCCATCCCGATCAGGATCACATCTCTGGCATGAGCGTACTTCTCGACGAACTGAAGGTCGGCTGCCTCCTCATGCATCAGCCTTGGAATCACTCGGATCAAATCGCTCACCTTTTCGCGACGAATCCGAACTCCAACACAGTTACCTGTAACCTTCGTCGTGATCTTGATCTTGCGAGAGACTTGGAGAACCAAGCGAAGCGCAAGGGAATCACCATCATTGAGCCGTTCGCCTACGAGCCAATCAACTTGAGAAGCGGTCGCCTTACCTTCCTTGGGCCATCGCTCGACATGTATCGAGGCTTGGTGCCGCTCTTCAACAAAACGCCTGAACCCTCGTCGCTGGCTCTTCTTCTCGGATTAACCTCCCCAAGTACATCCATCGTGCAAAGCGAACCGAGGTACTACATCGAGTCTCCCGAACGACCACTCTTAGACGACTGCACCGAAGACACGGCGGCTGAGAACAATTCATCAACGATCCTCCTGCTCGAAACGGACGGGCACCGGGCACTCTTCACCGGCGACGCTGGTAAGGCCGCGCTGGAGTCCGCGCGGTGGCAGGCTTACTACCACGGTATCGAACTTGGTGATCTAGACTTCCTCCAAGTTCCTCACCACGGTAGTCGGCGAAATGTGAATCCGATCATTCTCAACTCAATTCGAGCGAAGACTGCGTTCATCTCGACGCCGGGAAATCCGACGCAAAAACATCCCTCGCAAATGGTGATCAACTACCTCAACACGAAGGGCACAAGGGTCTTCTGCACGAACGGCATCAGCCTCAGGCATCACCACAATGCGTCGTTCCGAGAAGGATGGATAACGGCAACTCCCAGTGAGTTCGAACGCTTCTACATGGCGTAACTGACAAGGCTCGGTAAGCTTGGCAGACACTCCAGAAGCCATTGCAGGAGTGATGCTCTGAACCCTGCCATAATTTGATAACATCGCAGCCATCGAGCGGCGTCTCTAGAGAGCCACCGACCAACTGTAGGCAAATACGAACTTTGCCCCGAACGAGTATCTCAGGCACCACACCATCGGTTCAAATTGAACTTGAGATGGCCGTGCCCATTCACACGGTCAAGGGTTCCCGCGGCCAAATGTTGTGGGCCCGGGTGGCGGGTGAAGGCGCCACCCGGGGTCGTGTTTCCAGTGTCGTCGTTCTTACTTGACGATGAACTTGCCCTTGTACATGTTCATCGGGCAGGCGAACGCGATCTCCCCGGCCTTGTCTGGCTTGAACTTGAGTACGGCTTTGCCGCCTTCTTTGACGCTGAGCTTTTGCTTCAGTGACTTGACCTCGATAGTCGAGCCACAGCCGATGTGCTTGCCACCGACAAAGGTGATCGCGACCGGGGTGCCCTTCTTGACCTTGATGACGGAAGGTGTGTACTTGCCGTCGCCGACCGTGACGGTGGCGACCTGGACTCCTTTCACAAGCTTGGCCTCCACCGGCGCGTCGGCCTTGGTGGTGTTATGCTTTTGCTGGAAAGCGAGCACAGATGTGGCCGCGAGGGCGATGGCGATGATGCTGATTGTTCTGATGTTCATTGGTTTGGTGAGCCGTCAATGCTGCCCCGACTTTCAGGCTCCGTCGGGTGAGGGTCGGTGACGGGCCAAGACCATTCCCTGTTCAAGAACGTCTTGTTGGCCCAAACGACGAAGTCATCCACATAAGTGTGCATGATCGGTATGTCGAAAAGAGATAGGACCGTGCCGACGATCAGGCCGCCGACGACGGCCGTCGCCAAGGGCTGGTACGCGTCCAGACCGGTCTTAGGGGCTAACGCGACCGGCAACATGACGAGTAAGGTGATGCCCGCCGTCATCAGGATCGGCCGGAGGCGGTCTGGGCAAGCTCGTCGCACGGCTTCGTCCCGCGGGATGCCCTTGTCCCGATACTTCATCACCAGGTCGATCATTAAGACCGCTGTCGTGATGTCCATGCCAGTCAGAACGATGATCCCGAGGATCGACACGGTCGAAAACGACTGGTGCGCGATGAAGAGCGCCACGAAGACGCCTGCCAGTTCAAGGGGTAGCGAGGCGATCATCTGGAGAGGCTGGAGGAACCCTCGGAACTGGACGACGAGAACCAGATACATCATGACGACCGACAGTACGAGCCCTTGGATCAGGCGTCGGAAACTGTCCATCATCTGCGTCATGTCGCCGCGCATCTCCATGCCGTAGCCCGGCGGAAAGTTCACTGGCTCGACACCAAGCTTCTTGTTGCCCCCATAAGCGTTGGCAACCAGGTTCATGACCACATCCATGCTAGGGAGGTTGCCGATCCTGTAGTAACCAGTGACGCCAATCACGCGCTGCAGACCGTCGTGTTCGATGGCTGTCGGCGCGGTTGCCGGTACGATGTCGGCGACCGACTTGAGCGGAATCTGTTTCCCGCTCGGCGTCGTGATATAGACCGAGGCCAAGTCGTCCATGTCAGCACGCCAATCACCCGCGTAACGGACGAGAATCGTGTCCTGTCGGATGTTCGGAAGGCGGTAGTACTCGTTGGTCAAGCCGCCTCGCGTCGCGTAGTAGGCTTGCTGGGCGATCTGGTCGGGGCTGAGACCGACCTCTTGCGCTCTTTGCAAATTGACGTTGATCCGGTAGTCAGGCACCCCGAAGGCCCAAGTCCGAGAAGGCTGGAACAACTCGGGCATCTTCTCGCCTACTTGGAGAACCTCCCCGCCTAGGCGGTCGAGCATCGCCAGGTCTGGACCGTAGATGTTCACGTGTATCGGAGCGGCGGAAGTCGCCATCACGTCCGATCCCATCTCCTTGATCTGGAACCGGCGGACACCTGGGATTGTCTCCAACGCCTCTTTCTGAATCGCGTCGATCACCTTGAAGATGTCGTTCTTGCGCCGGTCTTTGTCGCTGAGCGTCAGCATCAGGGCCGCGCCGTTCACCGCTGGCATCTGATAGCCGGTGAAGAACGGCGACCATGTCTCGAACATCGACTCCGCCCCGATCTCGATGCTTGCCTTCTCAACCTCTGGGTGCTTGCGTATGATGTCTTCGACCTGCCTGATCGCGCGCTCGGTGCCCGAATAGGAGGTTCCCGGGTTCATCTCAAGGAACCCGGACGCCTGGCCCGTGTCCGCCAAGGGCATCATCTCCGACCCGAGGAAGTAGTAGAAGGTGAAGCCGATTGTCAGTGTCGCCAGAACCCGGACAAAGTTGGCGAACCTGTGCTCCAGCAGCCAAGAAATCATCCGGGCATAACCGTTCTCCAGTCTTCCAAGACCGCGCTGGAACGGATCGACGACCACATAGAGGAGCCTCAGCAAGGGGTTCTTCCTCTCCTCATCGCGGACGCTCTCGGGGCGGAGTAGGTTTGCGCAGAGCAAAGCCGTCAGGGTAAACGAAACAAGCATCGAGGCAAGCAGTCCGAAGATCAGCGGCCACACCAACTCGACGAACATCTGCCCGACAATTCCCCCCGAGAAGATCAACGGGAGCAGGGCCAAGACAATCATCAGGGTCGACGCGATGACAGCGACGCGCACTTCGGCGATACCGTCGATGGTCGCTTGCTTGGGCGTCTTGCCCATCCTCAAGTGCCTCTCCACCGCGTGGATGTCGATGATCGAGTCGTCGACGAGCCTGCCAATGCTGAGGAGGAGCCCGATGAGGGTCCCGCTGTTGAACGTCATGCCGAAGGGCACCATAAGCAAGACCGCCATGGCCAACGAAGTCGGCAGGGTGACCATGGCGATCAGAGTGCCCCGCCATTCACCCAGAAAGAGGACGAGCGCGATTCCAGTGAGGAGCACGGCGACGCCCAGTTCGTGCCAAACGTTGTCGAACAGGATATCGACAAAATGGGCGTTGTCGTAGGCAGTCTCGAACTTCACTCCCGGGTGGTCTGTCTCCAACTGGCGGACGACCCGCATGGTGTCGGGCACGACAAGTGCAGAACTCGCCCCGGGGTTCTGGATCACGCTGACCTCGATGGACTCCTTGGACTCGCCTGAGGTGTTGTCCAGATACCGGTAGCCGGACCGCTTCTCCCAATAGCTGTCCTCAACGTGAGCAACGTCGCGGACATAGACCACTCGTGGAGTTGAAGCAGCTTCGGTGGCTTGGGGGGCTGGGGCGGGCAATGCGCTGCCGCCGCCCATCCCCATGCCGCCACCGCTGGCAGGGGCTTCCGGACGGGCGCCGACCGCCGTGATGGGATAGTCCAGCACGTCTTTGGCGTCGGTCGCCCTCGTGTCGATACGTACGATGGCCTCGCTTTCACCGTTGGTCACCGTTCCGCCGGTCGCGCTGACGTTTGCCCGGTCTATGGCGTTCCGGACATCGAGTATGGATAGCCCGTAAGAAGCCAGCTTGTCGCGGTCGATCACGACCTGGAGTTGACGGCGGTATCCGCCAAATGGAACCACGGCGTAGACGTCCTTGACTTCCTTCAGGCGGCGGACGACGGTGTTGTCAGCGAACTCGCGGACCTTGGCCATGTCCCAGCCCATCGCAGGGTCGCCCGTGACCGAGAGCGTCAGAACCGGGAGGTTGAGGGGGTCGATTGGCACGACCCAAGAAGGCTTGAGGTTCGCGCCCGTCGACGGTAACGACGACTGCACGACGTTCATCAACGACTGGATGTCTGTCTGGGCCCGCTGCATGTTCGTGCCATACGGAAACTCCAGCGTCACTATGCTGAACCCGTCCTGCGAGGTCGAGCGGACGTAGTGGACACCCTTGACGTTGATCAGTTGCTCTTCGATAGGCTTGGAGATATAAAGCTCCATCTCTTGCGCGGAGAGGCCCGGCATCATGGTCACGACACCGACCATCGGGCTCTCCACGTAGGGCGCGAACCGGCGTGGCATCCGTGAGACAGCCAGCACCGCCAACGCCACCATCGCGACATAGAAAGCGATGACAGCGTAGCTGTGTTCGATCGACCATTTGTGGATCAGGTGGAGCGCGTTGGGCTTCCTGGCGCCGCCACCTTCCTCGCTCACTTGACCACCGCCTGGCCCTTGTACATGTCCATCGGACAGGCAAAGTACAAGGTCTTGCCTGCCGGTTGCGGCGGAATATCCACCGTCACGGGCTTGTTCAAGGGGGTCTCAACCTCGATCTTGAGGTCAGGGAACTTCACGGACGTGCCGCACGTCTCCGCGACCCTGCGGATGAAGACCAGCTTCACCGGCTTTCCGGCTGGAATCTCAAACGACGCAGGCGAATAGCCCTCGCTGTTGAGCTCGATCGTCAGCGCGCCCCCGGACGCCTTGGCAAGCGGCTCGATGGACCGGACGGTCATACCGTCGGTCAGGCCAAACGGTGAGACCACCACCCGCTCGCCTTCGTTCAGGCCTGCGCGGACCGACACCTTGTCGTGCGACCTTCCAGCGACCTCGACCTCGCGTTCCATCACGGTCAACCGACCTTGGCCAGCAGTGGCCACCCAGACCTTGGTGAGGGTCTTCCCTCCGCGCGTCTCCGTCACGAGCGCGTCGGAAGGGATGACCAGCGACTGCTCCTGGACACCGACCACGATCTCCGCCGCGATGAACTGGCCCGGGCTGAACCGTTTGTCGCTGTTGTCGTAAAGCGCTTCGACCGTTCCCATCCGTGAGGCAGGGTCGACGGCGGGCGACACCGATGTCACTTTGGCCACGAGTGGGTCGCTACTTGAGCCGGCCACGCGGACCTGGAATTCGTCGCCGACACGGACCTTGGCGAGGTCTTGTTGCGGCACGTTGACCTGCAACCTCACGGGTGCCACTTGTGCCACCTTGAGGAGAGACTGTCCAGGTGACACGACGACGCCCGGGCTGACGACGCGCTGGGTTACAACACCGTCTGTTTCGGCCCGCAGTTCGGCGTAGTCCCTCTGCGTGGTCGCTCCTTTCAACAACGCGCCCGCTTCCGAGACCGCGGCCCGCGACTGCCCCAGCCTTGCTTCGGCGCTCTTGACGCCCGACTGGGCGGTCTTCACCTGGGCTTGCTTAGCCTTCAAGTTGGCTTCGGCTTTGGTCACCTTTGTGGTGGCCGCCGTCACGTCGGCCGCCGCCCGCTTGACTTCGTTGCGGGCGCTCGTCGCCATTGCCACCGCACGGGCTAGCCGCGACTTGGCCGAAGCTGCCGCCGCGTCCGCCTTCTGAGCCGTTGCCACTGCCAGTTGCCACTCGTCCTTGGAGAGTGCCCCTTTGCCGAAGAGCTGTCGGGATCTCTCCAACTCTTGGCGTTGGTAGGTTTGGTCGGCGTTCGCGGCGTCCAACTCCGACTGGGCCGCGCGTTGCTCGGCGGTCGCCGCTTCAGCAGCCGACGCCGTCGCGGCCTGGCTGGCTGTCGCCGACTCCAACATGGCCTTCGCTTCCCGAATCTCTTCGGTCGCCATCTGTGCTTCGGCCCGCGCCTGTTCGACCATGTTCTGCGACTGGCTGTATTCGGAGGCCGCCACATTGACGCCTTGGCTGGCGTTGCTCACCGCGGCCGCCTTCTCTGCGACCATGGGATCGGTCTGGCTCGTGTCTAAGCGGGCAAGGACCTGGCCCCTCTTGACATGGTCACCGACGTAGACAGGCATTGCCACGATCAAACCCGCGACACGAGGCACGACGTCCTGCTCGACGAATCCCACGACCTGACCGGAATAGTTGATAGTCTCGGCAAACGACTCGACCTTGGCCTCCGCAAGCACCACGGGAAGCGCACCCTCTGGCGCAGGTGTGTTCATCTCCATCACCTGAGCCTCGAGTGGCGTCATCGCCCCTTCACGACGCAGGTTGCGGACCGCCCAGACACCGACGCCGATCGCTCCCGCCAGGAGGAGGAGGGAAAGGACGACTGTCCGGTTGAGGACTCCTTTCAGCATTACCTTCTGGTGCGTCGCGCGCATCCGCCAGACGACAAAGCCCACGACCAGGACGAGTCCGCCGATCAGCCACCATGCTTGCCCGCCAGCAGACTTCCCCGACGAGGATTGACCTGTGTTCAGGCTTAGAACGGCTTTGCCTGTTCCTTCAGCGCCACTCACAGTGAGGGTCACATCGTACTGGCCCGCCATCGCGAACGTCGCCGGAGCGATATAGGTGCCGTCCTTACCCGAGGCCGCCGCACTCTCCTCCCGCTCACCCATGTTCATGCCAGGCATCTTCGCGAAGACAGTGACCGTGGCATCGGAAACGGCATGACCGTCCTTCCCGGTCACCCTCACGGTAACCCTTGCCTTGCCGACCGGCACGACGTCTGGCTCCGTGCTCAACGAGACGTGATAGGGTCCGGCCTGGCCGTCGACGGCCAGGCAGACCGTGGCGACGATGGCAAAGACCAGGGTCGAGATGAACCTCATTTCCCGCCTCCCGTCGCCCGCCATACGCGTGCGGAAGAAAGGGCAAGGTCTAACCGGGCCTTGTTCAGGCCGGCCTTTGACGTGCTGACAAGGTTCAACGCGTCGAGTTGTTCAAGAAGTATCGCCTTGCCTGCCTCGACTCGCGCGGCGACAACCGAGTAGCTGCTTTCGGCGGCTTGCACCTCAGCTTCACTCGAAGCCAGGTTAGATACTGCCGTCTGATGGTCCAGGACAGCCTGGCGGACCTCCTTCTCGATCAGGAGCTTGGCGGCGTCCAAATCCGCATCTGCACGGGTCTTCGACGCCTTGGACTGGTCGATCCCAGACCGCACCCGCCCACCGTCGAAGAGGGGGAAACTCAGGGCCAGGCCCACACTCAGTCCACCCATCTCGCGTTGGCTTGCCCCGTCCGCCATGCCGACCGCATAGAGCCGTGGCATTCCAAGAGCTCGCGCGGCTCGCACATCGGCCTCAGCCGCCTTAGTCCGGGCTTGCGTGGCAAGGATCAGCCCTCGATGGGCCAAAGCCTGGGCGACAAGCGTGTCTACGGGATCACCTGGTGCTTCTACATCAGCCTTTCCGTCAGCCAAGGCAAGTCGGTCGCCTAAGTTGCCACCGATCACCTCGATCAGGTCCAGCAAAGCTTTGGCCTCGCTGTTACGGGCCGTCGACAAATCTCTCTCCGCCCTCCACACGTCAGCCTGGACTCGTTGGACCGCCGCTTCGACGACTTTGCCGCTTTCAAACCTCGCCTTGGTCACGCGGAGCAATTCCTGCAAGGCTGTCAGGGTGGCCGCCGACGCCACGACATCTTCGTGGGCCGACCGGGCAGTGAAGTAGGCCCGCTTTACGGCAAAGGCCAGTTCCGCTTCAGCCTCCCGAAACTCACCTGCGGCGGCTTGGGCTTGCCAGCGTGACGAAGACGCCATCGCCTGCACTTCGGTCGCCAAGACCGGCACCATGACCATGATGTTGCCGACGGCGTACGAATCTGCCGGCATGGCCATCAAGGAACCAGGCTCTGTGCCGGGTGGCGACGTGAAAATGGACTCCATGTTCCCAAGCGATGCGAAACCGTTCGCCGACACCTGGGGCCCGGTCATCGCCCGCGCACCTCGCTCTGCGGCGAAGGCCCGGTCAAATTCCGCCCGAGCGGCCCGCAGCATCGGGCTGGACTTCCGTGCCTGATCCACCGCCTCCTGCAAGGTCATCTGCTGGGCCTGCGCAAAAGCTATTGAAGAAGCCAAGGCGACGACCGCAAGGGAGATGACACGGGTCATGTGCGCACCTTGCCTCTTTGGTCCGGATCCAGCACCTCGACGGCGGCAGACCAAGCTGATTCCCTGCAGGCGTTGTATTGGCGAGACAACTGGGCGTAACCGTCGAGGCTACGGCTCACTTGATCGACCCGGCCTTGCCGGGGCACATATCCCGACATCGCCGTCAACAGGTCTGCCTTCTTCCCTTCCCAATCGCGGTTGATCGTCGCGATCTCCTTGCGCTGTGCCTCCGTCAACCCGAGGCCGGGGGTTGAAAGCAGAACGCCAGGTTCGGGTTTGGCAAGCGGGCGGTCAGGGGCCGGGAGCCGCGAAGTTCGCGGCCCGACCGGCGCCTGGGATACAAATGTGTAGCCGACGACACCGGCGACCAGAAGAAGTGAAACGATCGTGCCGGGGCCGAAAAGTCGGCGCCGACCTTGGCGGTTCGCGCCAAATCGGTTGAGAACGCTATGAAAACTGGTGAAGATGATGCATACCTCGCGAGATCAGTCCGGGCCAGCGGCAAAGGCCGCTCGGCTATCGTCGGTGATCAGCGAGATGGAGGCGCACGAAGGCTGCGGCAGTCACATTCCGGAGCCCTGACCCTGGGCTGGTCGGGCGGATGCTCAAACCACTTCGGAGGGTCTTCCGGTGTAGAAATCTGGGGCGCGGCCCCATGGATAACGACCGCGATGTCAAGAAAGCTGAATGGAGCGACGCCTTGCCACGGTGCGTCGAACACTGGTTTGGACTGACATGTCATCACGCTCTTGGCGTGACTGGAGTCCGACTTCTGCCCGGATGTCTTGTCCTTGCAGCACGTACAGGCCTTGCTCTCGGTGGAGGAGTGGCAAGTCGGAGCAACCTTAGTCGGGCTAGATCGGGGACAGGCACACGCCCCGCTACTCAGCATCACCTGGCTCAACACCAAGATGAACGCTATGAAGCGGCCTATATGGGTCCGGAGCGGTACCGTCACTCTTACTCCCTATACTTGGCAGCACACTACCCCGTTCCACAACGGGACCCACCGCCCGGCACCCGACCTCAACGGCTTGGCTCCCCACCCATCGCCGGATCCGTGATCGACCAGTCGCCCGTCTCGATGCGTCCGGCAAATCGACGCGAGAAACCGATGTGGCCCTTCACACTCAGTGTCAGGTCGTACCAACCGGATTGCCTGGCTGTGTTGACCTTGACCGTTTGCGACTTGCCGGCCCCGACGACTACGGTCTGCGGTGACGCCCCATACGCTTGGTCGGTGACCCGAACCTCGACATCCGAAGAGCCTGGGTTAGACACCTCGACCTCAAGCGTCGGACGGCCACCGCTCGCGTAGGCCGCACGCACTCCCAAGGCCGGGTCGCCGGGCCCACCCTTGAATTCACGCATGAATCCGTTCGGGCCGTCGACCCGGACGTGGTACTTGCCTCCCTCAAAGTCGTCCAGCCGCCAAGTGTCCCCGACCCTCGACCCTGGTTCTACGGCATAGGCGCGGGCCTGCATGTCGCCGGGCTTCCGGTAGGCGTAAGCGTTGAACGGCGACCCCGCCGAGCGTCGGCCAAATGTCTTGTCACCGGCCCGGAAAACCAGTCGCAGTTGGTTGGCGTCCGGACTGACTCCTCCGTCCACGTAGAGTTCATAAGGCAACGGGCAGGACTTGCGGTGTCCGGATTCTTGCTTTCCAATGTTCGGAGCCTTCTTTCGGCCCTCGCGGATCGCCTTGACGTCCTCATCGTCTATCGCGTGGAAGCCGGTCGGCAGTTTCTTGAACTTGGCCCTGTGAATGCCCTCTACAAACGGGTCGCGGTCCACGAAGGCGGGTGCCTCAAGCTCTTCACCGGTGTATGGCTTGAAGACCGAAGTCAGATCGCCGGAGACGGCCCGCCGCCAGTCGGTAATGTTGGTCTCCCGTATCTTCTTTCCGGTCTTGTGGCTCAGAAAGACCTCCAAGAACTGCAAGACCGACGTGAGGTCGAACACCTGGCTGTTGACGCACCCGCCACGGCTCCAAGGCGACGCGATGACGAGGGGCACGCGATAACCCAGTCCGATCGAGCTCTCGCGTGGCTTATACCGGGGCCGGAACTTCTTGTCCTGCTCCATGGTGATGAACTCGACCCTTGCGTCTATGCCCTCCGACACTTTGCCGCTCTCCGGCTTATAGGGGTTCGGCGCGACAAACGGCGGCACATGGTCGAAATAGCCGTCGTTCTCGTCGTAGGTCAGGATGAAGATGGTCTTCTTCCAGACCTCAGGGTTCTTGGTCAGGATGTCCAGGGCTTCGGACACGTACCAGGCGCCGTACCAGGCCGACGACGGGTGGTCGGAGAAACTCTGCGGGCTGACGAGCCAAGTGACGGTTGGCAAGTTCCCGTCACCGACGTCCTTGCGGAACTGATGGAAGATGTCTCCCTTCGGCACATTGAGCTTCCTCTCCTCACCGCCGTCATCGTAGGTGAGTTGTTCGAGTTGGCGGTAGTCAGGATCCCCTTCGTTGGTGACGAACGCCCGCTGATGGATGCTCTTCTCTCGGTCCGACAATCTGTCCCAATTGGCTTCCGACCAGGTCGCCATGCCTCTTGTGAGACCTTCGAGCTCCGTTTTGAGGCTGGCGAGCTTTTTGGTCTCTTCCTCAGTTCGACTGGACTTGCCTGACAGTTTTTCGATCTCCGTGGGGAGGGCTTGGACACGGGCGGCCAGACGCTCACGGTGCCTGGGCGCGAAGCGGACGTTGAAGTGCGACACATATTCGAGAGGGTTGCAACCGAAATTGCTGAGCCAGTAGCTTTCTTCCCCCGTCTGTCCGGTGTCGATACCGATCTCGTTTTGATAGAACTTCCACGAGATACCGGCGTCTTCGAGCCGGTCCGCGAACGTCGTCCAATCGACCTCGTTGTTGTGGTCGAGTTCTTCGTTGTAAACGTGGGCCTTCGCGTCCGGGCTCATTTGCGGACGGATAGTTCCGGTCCACATATAGAATCGGTTCGGGGTGGTGCCCGTCAGCGACGAGCAGAAGTGTTGGTCGCATATTGTGAAGGCGTCGGCCATCGCGTAGTAGAAGGGGATGTCCTCGCGCGTGTAATGGCCCAGCGCCATGGGTTTATTGGCGTAACCCTTATATCCGGATTTCTTGACGATCAGCCATTTGTCATAGGCGCCGTCGTTCCTGGCGTCCACCTGGTTCGCCCAAGTATGGGGCAGCCCGCCGATCCACGTGATGTTCGTCTCCTTGATGTCCAGCCGGAACGGGGCGAAGACTTCGCCGTCCGCGTTGGATTGGAGCCACACCGGGTTCCCGTTCGGCATGATGTGGGCGCGCGGGTCATTCAAACCGCGCACGCCTTGGAGCGTCCCGTAGCTGTGGTCGAACGAGCGGTTCTCCTGCATCAAGATGACGATATGTTCGGCGTCTAGGAACGTCGTCCCCGGGTCGGGGTCGATCATGAACGCTGCCTTTACGGAATCAGGAAAGCTCCATGCCGTCGCCAGACCGGTCAGGGATGCCGCCTTCTTGAGAAAATCACGTCGAGTCTCCATGCCGGTGCTCCGAGGTCAAGTTACCCCTTCCGGGGCACGCTTCAACACTCTTTGCCGCGCCTGAGCCCGGTCATTTGAGCCAAGGCAGGAGCATGCTCGCGACCCAGAGCAGGACGCCGAAGCCGATGACGTCTTGGAACGCGGTCTCGAACGGGCCTGCCGTGGTCGCCGGGTCAAAGCCGAGCCTCTTTGAGAGGATCGGGATCACGGTGCCCATGAACCCGGCGGTCAGCATCGAAGCGCCCATCGCCACGCCGACGACGACCCCGAAGAACGGTCGCTGCGACCAGATCGAGCCGATGGTGCCGAGGATCACGCCGCACACCGCGGCCATGATGAGGGTCGTCAAGAGCTCTCTGCGAACGGCGCGCTTTGTCTCTTTGATCTTGACGTGGCCGGTGTCGAGACCACGGACGACTATGGCGGCCGCCTGGAGACCCACATTCCCGGAAATGGCAGAGATGACCGGCATAAAGGAGGCGAGAAGGATCACCTGGGTCAGGACAAAGTCGTAGCGGGCGATCACTAATCCGGCGCCCAACTCAATGGCCATCGTCCCCAACAGCCAAGGTAGCCGTAGCTTGGCGACCTGGGCCGGGTTCCGCCGGTCCATCTCGTGGGCATCGGTGCCGATCATCTTGGCGATGTCGTCGTTGAACCCCTCGATCATCACGTCGATGACGTCGTCGACAGTCACGATCCCGACAAACGCGCCGTCGGCCGTAAGGACAGGCATGGCAAGAAAGTCATGCTTTGCCACCATCTGCACGAGTTCTGCCTCGGGGGTGTCGACTGTGACGGTGACGACGTCGGTGGCCATCAGGTCCTCGATCCTCTCCGTCGGTTCGGCGGTGACGAGCGACCTGAGCGACAAGACTCCGACCAGTTTCGAACCGCCGTTACCGACGACGTAAAGCGTCGTCACGGTCTCCGTGTCGACAGGAGCCTTTCGAACTGAGCACAATGCCTCCTCGGCGCTCTGATAGGCCCGCAGGCGAACAAACTTGTCGGTCATCAAGCGGCCCGCGGTGCCGTCGGGATACGACAGCAGGCTCCGTACTTCCTCCGCGTCTTTCGGGGCGAGCCTCGAAAGTAGGGAAAGGAGTTCTTCTCGGACGTTTTCGGCGGATCGGGACACGACCTCTGCCGCGTCGTCCATCGGCATCAAGTCGAGGAGGGCGGCGATACGGCTCCGGGGCGAGTTGAGAACTAGGTACTGGACAAGCGAGGGTCCGAGCTCAAACAAGACCTCCATCGCCTTGTCGTCATCAAGGAGGGAGAAGACGGTCAGGGACTCCGCGTCGCTGAGGGAGTCGGTCGCCTCGGCGATGTCCACGGCCCGTAGCGACGAGAGGTACTCGCCGAGCACATCGGGCTGTTCCAGCAAGAGGCGGATCTGCTCTTGGGCAGAAGTGCTTGTGGTCTGCATTTCGGTCTCCTTCATGTGCGCGACTCAACACAAAGGGCTTCCCAACCAGTGGGAAGCCCCAAAAAGGAGAACTCGCTGGATGGAAGCTATGCCGGCCGTACGGCCGGACGCGTACTGTCGCTTTCCATTGCAACCCGAACCTACCTCACTAATAGTCGCAAGTGTCACCTTCGGGACCAGAGGACCCTGGGAAATGAGATTCCTGCCAGCGTCTAGGAACGAAAGGACTCAGTGAGTATGCTGGGACGATGTTCCCGTCCCTTGCGTTGCTCGCCGTCGCCCGCCCGGCCCTCCTCCCGACCAACGCACCAAAGCTCGTCGTTGTGATCTCAATAGACCAGGGTCGGGCCGACTACATCGACCGTTTCTCCGACAACTACCTGCCGCCGAAGAGCGGAAGCACCTTGGGTGGCCTGCGATGGCTGAGCGAGACGGGGGTGCGATACATGGACGCCCACCACCACCATGTGCCCACCTTCACCGCCGTCGGCCACGCCGTCCTCACCACTGGGTCGGTGCCCGCCATTGATGGGATCGTAGGCAACAACTGGTGGGACAGGGCGGCGAAAAAGGAGCATTACTCCACGTCGGATGACACGGTGCAGACGGTCGGCGGGACGATGGGGGGCCAGTCGGCCCGGCCGTTGAAGGTCACGACGGTCGGTGACGAGCTGAAAATGGCGACCAACGGACGGAGCAAGGTGGTCGGCATCTCGTTCAAGGACCGAGCCTCGATCCTCATGGCAGGTCATGCCGCAGACGAAGTCGTCTGGTTCGACTACGGGGTCGGAAACTTCGTGACAAGCACCTACTACGACACCAAGCTTCCGGATTGGGCGGACAAGTTCAACAAGAGCAAGGAGATGGACTCGTTCCTTGGCAAGACTTGGACGCCGTCGATGCCCGAGGCCGCTTATATCAACGCCAGGAACGCGCCTCACGAGAAGGGTAGCAAGATGTTCGCCCACACTCTGGCGAAGGAGCCTTCTAGCAAGTTCTATTCTTCTGTGGTTGCGAGCGCGTTCGGGCAGAACGCAGTGTTTGACCTTGTCGAGCTGGCCGTCAAGGCAGACAAACTAGGGCAGCACGCCACGCCCGACATGTTGGTCGTCAACCTCGCATCAAACGATTACGTCGGCCACTCGTGGGGCCCGAACAGCCCCGAAGCCATGGACATCTGGGCCGTGACGGACAAGAGGCTCTCACGGCTGTTCAACCTCTTGGACAAACAGGTTCCCGGCGGCATAGACAAGGTGGCGATTGTGGTCGCGGCAGACCACGGCGTCAGCGCCATCCCAAGCGAGATGGCGGATGTCTATCGCATCGGCGCCGGACGTGTGAGCGGCAGCGCCATCAAAAAAGCGGTCGAATCAGCACTCGATAAGAAATTCGGCGAAGCCGATTGGGTCTTGAACTATAACGGCTGCGACATCTACATTGATTGGAAGACCATAGAGAAGAAAGGGCTGGCGCACGAACAAGTGGAGTCCACGGCGGCAGACGCGGCGATGACCGTGCCAGGCGTCTATCGCGCCTTCACTAGGACGGCCATATTGGACGGACGCCTGCCTGCCATGCCCTACCTAGAGTGGGTTACCAACGGCCTCAACCCTCTGGTCGGAGGAGACGTGATCGTCATGGACGCTCCGAACCAGATCGAGTCAGGATCGACCGGCACCACCCACGGATCGGCTTGGGCATACGACACCCATGTGCCGATCCTCACCCACTGGGGAGGGCAGAAACCGGCCCGGATCGCCCGGCGCGTCTACACCCACGACATCGCGAGCACCCTGAGCTTGTTACTCGGAATCGAATACCCGAGCGGCAACGTCGGCCAACCTTTGCGCGAGGCCCTGCCCGACTTGCCATAGGGCACCGGTGGCCCGACTATGCCCGCCTAAACACTCGAACATAGAGACTATTCCCCACACAATATGAGAAAACCTGGCGCGAGCCCCTCTCAAACGGACAAAATGGCTTAATGCCTGGATTCAACGGTATCGGCCTGCACCTCGGAAACCTCTCGCGGTTATCAGATGCAAAGACGCGGAGCATCAGCCCCGAGAACTTCACCGGAGGCAAGGGTGAAGGCGGCAAGTCGACCGATGGGCCGGCGGCATCGTGCGCCCGCGACCTCGGGCAAGGGTGGAAGCTCTCGCCGTTCGTCAGGATCGACTCTGGTGCCGAACACGTCATGGCCGACATCGAGGGCCCCGGCGCCATCCAGCAGATATGGCTGACACCAACAGGTAACTGGAGGTACACCATCATTCGCATTTACTGGGACGACCAGGAAAACCCATCGGTGGAATGTCCGATCGGCGACTTCTTTGCCTGTGGTTGGGGTTCCTACGCCCAGGTCTCGTCATTGCCCGTGTGCGTGAACCCGGGCAGTGCGTTCAATTGCTATTGGGAGATGCCGTTTCGCAAGCGATGCCGGATCACGGTCACCAACCTTGCCGACGAGCAGATGGTCCTCTATTATCAAGTCAATTACACGTTGACAGAGATTCCTGAGGACTGCGCCTACTTTCACGCTCAATTTCGACGCACAAACCCTCTGCCCTATAAGGAAGTCTATACGATCTTGGACGGTGTCACCGGGCACGGCCACTATGTAGGAACCTACATGGCATGGCAGGTCAACAACAACCAATGGTGGGGTGAGGGCGAGATCAAGTTCTTCATGGACGGCGACCGTGAGTTCCCGACGATTTGTGGCACAGGCACGGAAGACTATTTCTGCGGCTCTTATAACTTCGACCTAGGCAAGGAAAACGGCGGCTATCGTGAGTTCACAACACCTTACGCGGGAATGCCCCAGGTCATAAGGCCAGACGGTCTTTACCTGGCCAACACCCGGTTTAGCCTATATCGATGGCACATCATGGATCCTGTCCGCTTTGAACAAGACCTGCGCGTCACTATCCAGGCGCTGGGTTGGCGGAGCGGCGGCCGGTACTTGCCGCTACAAGACGATATCGCCAGCGTGGCGTTCTGGTATCAGACCTTGCCGACCGCCCCGTTCCCTGAGTTGCCTTGTCGGGATTCCCTAGAAATCATCTAGGGCTCAGAGACGTTAGGCGGTCGCCAAGTTTCAGCGGCTGAGCCTTGCCCGCATGAGAACCACGTTATAAGGGTTCCAGGTCGACATCAAGAAGTAGATCGTCGCGTTCTTCCGGGTGCCCTTGAAGAACTTGGGGATCATGTACGGGCCGTACTCTCCACCATAGTCGTCGTCACGCCCGGGGTCTTGCACTGAGTCGGCCTTCTTGACCTTCCAACTGATGTGCATGAACTTGCCATAGCCTCCGTCCCGGTTAGGGTCGAAGAGGATGGTCGGATCCGACCAAGGGCCCCAGGGAGTCTCTGACGTCCTAAGGGTGATCCCCCTGGGACGGTCGCTGTTATATAGCATGATGAACCGGCTCAGCTGGCGGTTCCAAGCAACCGAAATCTCGCCGACTACCGGATGGTCGACCAGCTCTTTGGCGTCGTCTTCTGATGCGCTCCATCCGCGTCCGTCCCAAAACCGGACAGCGTTCTTGCTTTCGACGTCCTTTAGGGGAACATAGGCCAGACGCGGCGAACTCCGCCGATACTCCGCGCCACTGGCCCACATAAAGAGGACCTTTCCTTTCTTGACCGGGAAGCCATGCAACGAGCCGGCATCCACGATGAGTGGAGAAACGTTGACAAAGTGCTTGCTGGAAAAGTCAAACACCTTCGACCAATTGAGTCCGTCCTTCGACTTCGCTAGGACGCTTCGACCCATGACCACGCCCCTTTGCTCAAATCTATGGGCCGTGGTGTAGAAACCGTACATGTAGTCTCCAGCACTGAAACCGCCATTCGGCACTTCAAACCCGCCCAAGCTGACACCTGGGATCTTCACGGTGCCGTACTTGCCGTCCTTGGCGGTGATGAAGTCGAGCTTTAGACCATCGTCGGGGTTAGTGTCGCTCGAATAGGCGATCGAGTCCCCGTCCACCGGTCGGTCCGGCGTGTTCGCCCCCGTCGGCCAAGTGTCGCCGAACAAGAACACGAGCTTGCCGTTGTGTTCAAACGAGGCGCCTAAGTCTGTCCCCCGTAGTCCAAATCGGCTCTCTGTCCGGCTGTCGGTCGGGATGTGCCGTTGCCGGTCGGTCTCACCCGTCACCTGAGAGACCTTTTCCACCGACAAGACTTTGATCTCTGGCTTCAAAACTAAGAATATCGCGTTGAGGAACATGATAAAAAGAAAATTGCCGACCAGCTCACGCTGGTCGGCAACAGTGCATTCACTTTTGATTTTGTTGAGTAGGAGATTTGCCGTCCGATATCCCGTAAGCTGCCTTCATTTGTGGAGGCAGACTGTTCTTGTCGCCGATGGTCGTCTCGCCTCCGCCACTCTTGAACAGCATAAGACCCAAGACACCGACGATCACAACAATCGCCAAGACAATGACGGGAGTGGGAAGTGGCTTTTTGATATCGTCCTCCTCAGCTTCTGCAACCAGGCAGCGGATCGTCCGCCTTGTCGTCTTGGATCGTCCAGTCGCTTACGCAGCCGGCAAACTTCTTCCTTGACTTAGTGTGGGTGTCCGCGTACGTGATGTTGATCTGGCCGTTGAACGCGCCGCCCTTGATAGGATCCGTCGTCGTCGAGTCGAAATAACCGATGACGGTGAATCCGCAAGGCAGGGCGCCGTTGACGAGGACGTCTTTCGAGTCCATCGCCCACAGGTCGTGGAAGATCGCGTTGGTGAACAGGATGGTGTCCGCCGGGAGGGCGATGGCCGTCGAGTTCGTGTTGATCCCGTCGGGTCGGCTGATTCCGAAGTGGCCCTTACCGTTGGAACCGTCACCCCAACCAGCGAGCGCGCCGCCGCATTGGTCTTGCCAAAGGGACGTGTTAGGCGTGTAGCCGCGGTCTTCAGTGTTGTTGATGCCGTAGGAGATGTCGATCGTGTAGTTGGTGCCGTTCCTCTTGGCGATTCCTTCCTGCACCATCAGTTCCCAGTTCCAGTTCCAGCGCCAATCCAGGTTGTCCCATCGCTGCGCATAAGCAGGTGAGAGGAACATCTGGACGTTCTTGGTGTAGGGCTTGATCATCAGGTACCACAGGGTCGTCTGAGGTCCGTCCGGAGTCGGCGAGTCATAGTGCGCCGGCGCGTTGTACACGTCGTCGTAATCCGACAAGTAGAGTTGTTCGGCAATACCGAGCTGCTTGAGGTTGCTCAGGTCTTGCGTCTTCTTTGCGGCGGTCTTCGCTTGGGCGAATACAGGGAAAAGAATCGCCGCCAAAATCGCGATGATCGCGATGACGACGAGTAGTTCGATGAGTGTGAAAGCTCTTCTGGTTTGATGCATCTTTGCTATTTCCAAATGAGGATTAAGGGAGAACGTGGCTGAGTTCAGCTGACGACGAGGAAAGAGACCCGGTCTCTTGGGAGTGAATAAATTGGGCGGGTATGCGAAGGGGGCCACGGTCAATAGACTCCCCGTGCATCAGTGCGTTCAGTCGGTTGACGGCCGAGACGCTCATGAGATCCATTTGCTGGATTATCCGGTGGAAGCGCCAATGGTGGCGCAAGAACATGTGTCCGTAGTCATTAAAAGTGGCCACCTCGAAGTCCCTGCCGATCTGCAAGCCGAGTTGCTTGCAAGCTTCGTTGATGCCCATGGCAAGACGGTCGTGGACGCAGAAAGCGGCCGTTGGCGGTTCGCCCGAGACCCGCATTGCCACAAGCGCGTCGATCACTGCTTGGAACATAGTCTCTGGATCTTGGTCGAGCGCCAGGGGAATCCAACGTTCGAGACACTTTCCCGGATGGTCGACCGTAGCAACTGCCGATTTATAGCCTAAATACCGTTCGCGCACGCTCTGGGCGTGATCGTTGTTGCTGCCAAAAAACGCTATGCGCCTGTGCCCTCGGTTGACGAGTTCACCCACTGCGTTTCGGCTCGCCTCGAGGTTGTCGGTGAGCACGACCAAGTGCTCGCATCCACGCGGGGCGCGGTCGATCAGCACCAACGGGTAACCGGCGTCGCTTAGCTCGTTGAACAAGGCCGCGTTGCTGTCTCCGTCTGCCGGATAGCAGATGATGCCGTCGACCTCTTCGGCCAAGCGACGGAGGTTCTCGGCCTCCCGCTCCGCGTCACCCTTGGAAGTCGAGACCACGAGCCTGTCTTCCCCACCCAACGCGTGCTCGATGTGCATCATCAAGTCGCCTTGGAAGCGGACGTTGGCAAAATCGACGATGTAGGCGATCCTATTGGACTTGCGAGTCGTGGGGTCAGAAACGACGCTTCCCCACCGGCGTTGCCGCGAGATCAAGCCTTGGCTTTGAAGTTCGTGCAACGCCCTATGGGCAGTGTGCCTGCTCACCTTCAGTCGGGCGGCAAGGGCCTCCTCGGTCTCGACCCGGTCACCCGGAGCGAGTTCACCGCACTTGATTCTCGCCTCGATCTCATCGGCGATCTTTTTCCAAGTGGCCTTCTGCACGAGGGTCATTCTACGACAAAAAATCGGGAAATGCAAATATTCCCTGTGCAAAATGAATTTTCACGCTATCATACGAGAGTCTCGAAATCGAGTATGAACAGGCACGGAGCCTCTTGATCATGATTAGGGCACTCACCGCCGTCGTCCTCGCCCTGCTTGTCCTGCGGTTGATCCTGCCCGACAAAACGGCCCCTGCGGCCAAGCAATCCGACCCCGTCGAGATCGAGATGTGCGTCTGGGGGATGCCGTTCGAAAACGATCTCTACACAAAGGTGTACATCCCCGAGTTTGAACGCCAGAACCCGGGCATCAAAGTCCGGTTCCACCACTTCGAGGACTACCCGAACAAGGTTCTGCTGTCGTATGCGGGCGGCATTTCACCGGACGTGATCCGCGAGAGCACCGCTGGCAACATCCCCTGGATCCGCCGTGGCCTCGACCTGCCCCTCAACAAATACATCGACGGCCCGGACGGCATCGACCGGAAAGACTTCATCCCGATCCTGTGGGACGCCCTGCAGTTCCAGGGCGAGACGTACGGTGTGCCCCAAGACATCAACATCCTCGGCCTCTTCTATAACAAAGACCTCTTTGACAAGGCGGGCATGTCCTATCCCGACGCAAACTGGACTTGGGACGACCTGAAGAACGCCGCAGACAAGCTGACCCAAGACACAAACGGCGACGGGCACCCCGAGATCATCGGCCTGAATATGGCTTGGAACGACGGCACTTTCCAGCCTTTCGTCTTCCAAGCTGGTGGGCAGATATGGTCAGACGACGGTGAGAAGGTCGTGGTCGACTCGCCCGAGGCGGCCGACGCCCTCAAGTTCTACAAGAGCCTGATGCAGTCCTATACCCTCAGTCAATCAAGTGAGGAGCGGGGCGGTCTCGGCCCGGACAAGTTTTTCGAAGCGGGCAAGGTCGCCCTCTTTGTGGACGGCAGTTGGCGGACACCGTCTCTCAAGAAGAACGCGCCGAAACTCAGGTTCGGGGTGGCCCCCCTGCCCCGTGGAAAGATCCCGATGTCGGTCAGTGGCTCGTGTTTCTGGGGAATCAGCGCCCAGACCAAACACCCGGACGAGGCTTGGAAGCTCGTCAAGTTCCTCAGTAGCAAGGAGTCCCTCATCGAGTATTGGCGGTACCTGTGGGTGGCGCCGCCCGCCCGATGGTCAGCCTTGAGGTCTCCTGAATTCAAGGACGTGACTGGCGCCCCCGGGGTGATTCCCGGTATCGACAGCCCGACCGAGTTCAAGGACAAGTGTGGCTGGATCACCACTGTCCTGGAGAACAACTGGACTACGATCAAGCAGTCCAGCCAGCATTCCGACATCCTTGGCGTGTTTCTGCGGGAGGCGGTCGACCGGGTCCTCCTCCAGAACGCCGACCCGATGGAGGCGCTGAAAGACGCCGCACAGAAGACAAACCACCAGATTGACGAGGCCAAGCGCGTCGAAAGACTCAAGGAGGGCAAGAGTTGAAGCCCCGTCGTTCCAAGGACGCCTGGGGTTGGGAGTTCATCGCTCCGGCGTTGCTCTTGATCAGTCTGTTTGTCATCGTCCCGTGCGTTTGGGGGATCTGTCTCAGCTTCACCGCTTACGACGGCATCAGCAACCCCTACTTCGTCGGACTCGAGAACTACGCCAGGATGAAGGACGACCCGTTGGTGTGGACGACCCTGCTCAACACCGCGATTTTTGTCCTCTTCACCCTCCCAACCGGACTTGTCCTGGCACTTGCCGTCGCCATGGCCCTCGACCAGAAGTGGTTCCGAGGCAGGTCGGCGATGCGGGCGATGTACTTCCTGCCGAACGTGACCAGCCTCGCTGCCGTCGCATTTGTCTGGCAGTGGCTGCTCAACCCCGAGTTCGGCCTGATCAACGCATGGTTGCGGGGAATGGGGGTCCAACACCCGCCCAGTTGGCTGGGCGACCCTGTCCTCGCTATGCCGACGGTGGCGGGGGTCAGCCTCTGGCACGACCTTGGGTTCGGCGTATTGATCTACATCTCCGGATTGAAATCGATTCCCGACGACGTCCTTGAGGCCGCCCGTATCGACGGCGCGAACTTTTGGCAGAGTTTCCGCCACGTGACCTGGCCGCTCTTGACGCCGACCACCATGTTCCTCACCATGATGGGGGTCATCGGGGGCTTCCAGGTGTTCCAGAGCGTGTACATCATGACTGGGGGCGGCCCGCTCGACAAGACCCGTGTGTACCTCTTCTATCTCTGGCAGACCGCGTTCCAGAGCCTGAACTTCGGCTACGCCTCTGCCCTGGCGGTCCTCCTGTTTGTGATCGTCCTCGCCCTCACCGTCATCCAGCGGCAGTACTACAACAAGAGGCTCCAAACCTGGCAATGAGGAACACCGGTCGAGTTTTCCGTGGGTCGGTCTGGATCATCGTCTCCCTGGTGGGGCTGGCGATGTTGGTGCCGTTTCTATGGATGATCCTGACGTCCCTTCGCACGGACGCCGACGCCTTTGCGTTCCCGCCCAAGATCATGCCGTTACCGCTCCGGTTCGAGAATTACGGTGCGGCATGGCGGACCGCGCCCTTCGCCAGGTTCTTCTTCAACAGCATCGTCGTCAGCGTCACCATCACGGTTGGCAGCCTCTTGATCAACTCGATGGCCGCCTATGGATTCGCCAAGTACGAGTTCAAGGGCCGTAACGCGCTGTTCCTCGGGCTACTGGCGACGCTTATGATCCCGTTCCAGGTCAACATGATCCCGACATTCCTGCTGCTCAAGCAACTCAGATGGCTGGACAGCTATCCCGGACTGATCGTGCCTGGGCTCGCGGGCGCGTTCGGTATCTTCTTCCTTCGCCAGTACATGCTGACCATCCCCGACGACTACCTGGACGCGGCCCGCATCGACGGCGCCAGCGAATACCGGATCTACGCCCGAGTGGTCATGCCACTCGCCAAACCGGCCGTGGCGACCCTCGCCGTCTTCACCTTCCTCGGTGCCTGGAACGACTTCATCGGCCCCTTGATCGTCGTCAAAAGTGATGAGATGCGAACCCTACCCCTGGCGATCTCCGCACTGTCGGCGGGCCACTATGTGATGAGCTGGCCGCTGCTGATGGCGGGCGCGACCTTTGTGGTCGTGCCGGTGTTGATCGTCTACCTGCTCTGCCAGCGCTACGTGGTCGAAGGCATCGCTCTCGGAGGTCTCAAAGGGTGAAGCGGTGGATTCTCCTCTTGATGGCCGCCCCCGTGGTCGGACAGGCCCACACTCCCATGTCGAACTTGCAAAACCCAGGACACTCCCAGACGATCAAGGTCGGCGACGGCGTCACGATCTTGTCGGAGAGCACTCTGCCACCGCCCCAGGTCAATCGTCGGGGCGGGGAGACGACGCTCGAATACGTCCACCTGTTCCCGGCCACCGGTTCCGGCCCCGGCGCGGTCTGGTCCCTCATCCACGACTTCGACCACCCGACGACGACTTGGCTCCCGCATGTCTCCCCGTATCCGGACACGGTCATCGGCGACCATTCCCTCCGGTCGCCGGCGATCGTCCTCGCGGACAAGAAGCGTGTGCTCGTCCTGCTGGTCGACGCCGACGACATCGAAGCCGCCCACAAGCACGGCTGGAAAGTCTGGCTCGACTACGATCGGGCCGCCCGCAAGATCCGCGTCGCGGCCGGAGCCTACGAGGTCGGAAAGTTCCACGTCGCCTACGTCCCGACTGACCTGGCCTACAAGGGTCAGTCTGCCCGGATCAGGGTGCATCTGGTCACCAGCGACAAAGCGGCGGACATCGCCGACCCTTATGGATTGGCCTCTAGGGAACTGTGGAGAAGGTGGGGCCACAAAGGCTTCGCCGTGGGTGGCAGCCAGCGGGCGACGTTCCTCGCCTACTGCGACCATGTGGCGAACTGGGCGTTCGCGCCGGAACCCAGAGGCTGGGGCGACACTGTCTGGCAACAGTTCCAACTGGACGGGAAGGAGTGCGGCGCGCCGGCGTTCATCGTGGACGTCACCCAACACCCGAGCGTCCCCATGGACCAACGCAAGTGGCGTGAGCAACGCTCGGTGTGGAACCAAGCTTGGTTCTCGAACCAGCGGACTGCGAACGGGCTCTTGCGCTATGCGCGACGGGTGGGCTCGAGTGACCTCGAGCACCGGGCCCGGCTCATGACCAATATCGCCCTGGCCGCGCCACAGACAGACGGCCTGTTCCCTTCCGTCTTCACGACCGGCAACGGGCAGTGGTACCAACTCTACAAGGACACCGTGGGTTGGGACAAGGGCCGCTGGACCAACTCCGACCGACGACCGCCCGAGGCATCATCCGACGCCGTCCATGTTTTGGACGCGGCCTTTACCGCCCGGCTCCTGTTGGAATGGGCTGACCTGAACCCCGGTTCGACGGCCGCACTCGACTACGTCAAACGGTTCGCTGACCGGCTCTGTGGGCTCCAGGCGCCGGACGGCAGTTTCCCGGGCTGGGTCGAACCCGACGGCACAATCTGTCCGACGCTTCGGGCCGGCCCCGAGTCGGCTATGGGCGCTTCCCTGCTCCTCGAACTGGTGAAGCGCGACCCTCGACGCAATGACTATCGAAGCGCAGCCGTCCGTTGCCTCGACTACTTGGCGGCGGGGCCGGTCCACGAGAGCCGGTGGGAAGATTTCGAGACGTACTACTCTTGCAGCCGGTGGGGTGAGGACCTCATCGGGAAAGTGATATCGCGCAACGGGGTCTACAAGTCGAACACCCTCTCGATCTACTGGTGCGCGGAGGCATTCCTCAAGGCGAGCCGCGTCCTGAAGGACAAGAAATACTTGGCGACCGGACGCAGATGCCTGGACGAACTCAGTCTGTACCAACAGGTCTGGGAGCCCTCTAATATCCCTGCCCCCACCCACGGCGGCTTCGGTGTCATGAACGCGGACGGCGAGTGGGACGACGCCCGGGAGAGCCTGTTCGCCCCCATCTATCTGGACTACTACAAGGCGACTGGCGACGCAGAATACTTCGAGCGGGGGGTCTCGGCCCTCAGGGCCTCCTTCGCCATGATGTACTGCCCGGAAAACAAACAGGTGAAAGCCGCCTATGAGGCCAAGTATCCGTTCTTCGGCCCTGAGAGCTACGGCTTCATGATGGAGAACATCGCCCATGGCGGCCCTGGGCCGGCCACGGACCAAATCGGCCCGTTCAACATCTATTCATGGGGCAATGGTGCGGCTCTGGCCGCAGCTGCCAAGGTGTACGACCTCTACGGCGACGCCTATGTCGACGTTGATCGCCTCACCGCGTTCGGCATCGACGGGACAGCCGCCGAAGTCAGGGATGGCGAGGTCGTGGTCACCGACAGGTACGGTCGGTCAAAGGCCGATGTCGTGTCGTCAACAGGCAAACGCGTGTCGGTTCCCTTCGTGGGAGGCACCGGCCGCATCGCCCTTACCGCGCTCAAGTGATCCGGTCGTCTTCGACGTATCCACGTTCCACCGCTATTTCAAGGACATCGAGGATGTACTCCCAGACGGTCGGTGCGCCGTCTCCGATGTGCTTGTTGCGGTCCACCACGAACGAGTGGCTCAGGTTCCGTTCCAGATACACGCCGCCGTCGGTCTCCGTGTTTTGGATGATCGGCCATATCCGGTCAATGGCGCGGGCGAAACGCGCGTCCGACGTATCGCCCCTCTCAAACTCATCGACCAGCGCGCCGAACTCCTCCCTTTGCGAGATCGGCAATTCGGCGAACACCGGATGGTCTGCAAACCGGACCTCCTGCTTCGACTCTTGATCATAGAAGACGACGTCGCCATCGAAAATCTCGGGCAAGTCGTGCAGGACAGCCATCTTGATGACGCGGCCCACGTCCACTGGCGAATTCGCGTACTTCGCCAGGGTCATGACTGTCAGGGCGAAGTGCCAGCTGTGCTCGGCTGAGTTCTCACGTCGCGTCCCGTCCAAGATGTTGGACCTTCTGATGACCTGTTTGAGGCGGTCGGCGACTTTGAGGAACGCCATTTGGCGGAGCAGTTCCGTGTCTTCGGTGTCAGCCATCGGTCGGTCTCTAGTCCAAATTGGTGCTGTCACAGAACGGCTTATGCTTCGAGTGTTGGATTCTTCCACGCTCACATGGTTTACCAGCAAAGCCCCCGCCGAGTTCCGTCGTCAGACGGTGTCGATGCGACAGATCAATGGGCTTCGATCGGACCGGAAGGAGCTGCCTGCTCTTTACGACGACCCTTCAAGAGCAAAATCGACGGCGACGCCACAAGGGAGGCGATCAAGATCAGTTGGAACCCGCCGTTATAAGCCTTCGTCGCCGCCTGGGTCATCAGTGATCCATCAATGAGGGCATAGGCGGCCCTTTCCGCGCGGTCGGGCGCCATGCCCCTTGACTCAAGAAAGCCCGTCGCCATTGCGAGACGTTGCGTCACCACCGGTCTGGTCGGCGTGATGTCTTCCACCATGGTCGCGCGTGCCGTCTGCAACTGGTGCGTGACGATGCTCCCGATCACGGCGATGCCAAAAGATCCTCCCAACTGGCGGGATAGATTGAGCAGGCCAGACCCCTGGGCGATCTCAGCCCCCTTCAGGCTGTTGAACGCCGCCAAGTTGATCGGGACGAACAACATGCCGAGGCCAAGGCCCCGCAGCAACAGCGGGAAGACAACGTTGTCCGCGCCTGCGATCGACGGCATGTCAGAAAGCATTCCCATCGACACAAGATAGGTTCCAAGGCCAGCGACGATCACTAGTTTCGGCTCAAGGAGCGGTCGAGCCCCGTTCAAGAGCCTGCCCGTCGTGATCGCTGCCAAACCGGTCATCAGCCCGCCGGGCAGCAGTGTCAAGCCTGTCTCCGTCGGCGACATATGCATGACGTTCTGGGCGAACATCGGATAGATGAACACGCCTCCGTAGAGCCCAAATCCGAGGACGACGAACAAGACGAGCGCTGCTGCCAAGTCTCCGTTCTTGAGTACCTTCAAGCTAACGACCGGCACCTTGTTTCGCGGCGACAACTGCCACCAGACGAACACCGGAAGGATCACCCCGGAAATCGTCGCAAGCGTGCAGATCAAGGGGCTCTCAAACCAAGCCTTGGAGTTACCCTCTTCCAGCATGTACTGCAAGCAACCCAACCCCACTGCAAGCAGGCTGATACCTATCCAGTCCACCTGGCTGACCTTCATCGCGAACTTCGAGTCTTCAAGGAACAGATAGACGAGGAAGAATGAGGCCATGCCGATCGGCAGGTTGATGAAGAAGACCCAGTTCCAACTGAGGTTGTCCGTGATCCAACCGCCAGCGGTCGGGCCAAGGGTAGGGGCCGCGATGATACCGAGCATGTAGATCGACTGGACGAGACCCTGTTGTTCAAAAGGAAATATCTCACGGATCGTCGCCTGCGCGGTAGAGAGCAACGCCGCCCCTCCCGCCCCTTGGATGATCCGCCACATCACGAGCATCTGCAAGGAGTTGGACAGGCCGCACATGGCCGAGGCAAAAACGAACAAGAGGATCGAGGCACCGAGGTATCTCTTGCGGCCGAACCGAGAGGACAACCAGGCGGTAAGAGGCAGGACGATGACGTTGCTGAGAATGTAGCCGGTGGCGATCCAGCCCACCTCCTCGGCTGTGGCCCCTAAGTTGCCTGCGATCTGAGGCAGCGAGACGTTGACGATGGTGGTGTCAAGCACCTCCATGACCGCGGCCATGATGATTCCGGCCAGAATCCACCACCGCCAGGGGTTGAGAGGGTGGCCGTCCGCGCCGACCTGCGCCTCGCTCACCGAATCTCCACTACCGCGACGACCGAGAGACCGACCCGCAGCCGCTTGTCGATGTCCGCCGGTTCGATCTTGATCTTCACCGGCACCCGCTGCACGACCTTCACGAAGTTTCCGGTCGCGTTATCAGGAGGGAGCAACGCAAAGGTCGAGCCGGTCGCAGGCGACAAGCTGTCGACAATGCCGTGAACCCTCCTTCCCGGTAGCCCGTCGACCTCGATCTCGACCTTGTCCCCCTCGTGCATCCGACTGACCTGTGTCTCTTTGAAATTCGCCATGACATACAGGGCGTTGTCTGGGACCACGTAAAGCATCGCCGAGCCGACTTGGACCAAGCTCCCGACTTGGACCGCCCTCTTGCTGATCCTGCCGTCACAAGGAGCAACGACCACCGCATGGCCGAGGTCGATCTCGGCCGCGTCCATCGCGGCTTGAGCCTGTTGCACACGCGCCGCCGCTTGCTTCGCGTCCGCCCGAAGCTTGTCGACGTTGATCGATTGGGCACGGGCCGATTGCGCTTGGCCCTGGGCCGTCGCACGATGGGCTTCTGCCGAATTGACCTTCGCCTCGCTAGCCGAGGCCTGGCGACTCGCGACGACTACGCCAGAGGCCGCCGCCTGTGCGGACTGACCGGCCGTCTTGATCTTTGTCTCGGCCTGGCTCAGAACCGATCGACTCTGGGCCAAGGCTGACTGGGCAGATTGGACCGACGACTCTCTCTGTCGGACGAGCGCGACCGACGCCACGACTCCGTTCTTTGCGTAGGCGACTGCCTGCTGCGCCTTGGCTTCGGCGGCCACGGCCGTGTCCAGGTCCTGCTTGCTCGTCGCGCCTTGCGCGTAGAGGTTTTGGGCACGTGCCAACTCCTTCGCCGCCAAGTCGTGGCTCGCCTGGGACGATTTGAGATCAGCTTGCGCTTGTTCGACGCCCGCTTGTGCCATTGCCAAGTCTGCCTTCGCAGCGTCCAGACCGGAGGTCGCACGGTTGATCCCCTCGATCGCGACGTCGCGCTCCATCCTGGCAGCATCGATCATGGACGTGGCCACCCGGGCGTTCGCTTGGCTGCTTGCCACCGTCGCCCGTGCCGCCTCCGCCGCTAGTGTGGCGGTGCGGATGTCCGCCGACGCCTCTCCGACCATTCCCGAAGATGTCGCGACGCTGGCTTCAGCGTTTGCGCCGGCGAGATCGACCGAGACCCCTGCCGCGGCCGCGTCGGCTTTCGCCGCCGTCAAGTTTGCCTTCGCCTGGTCATAGGCGGCCTGAAGCTTGCTGGCGTCGAGTTTGACCAAGGGCTGACCCTTCTTCACTACAGCGTTGTCTCCGACCAAGACCTCCGAGACCATGCCGGGGACGAGGGGGGCGACGAGGACCACATCGCCCGCGACCTGCGCGTTGTCGGTCGACTCATGGTCGCGGCTCCACAACCAGTTGTGGACGCCGTAGGACAGACCCGCGATAACGACCACTGCGACGACAAAGGGAGCGGCCGACCGCTTCTTGGCCGGAGTTTCGGGCGACTTGGGCTCGCCACCGTTAGCGGTTTCGGTAGTTTCGGGGTTGGCGACGTCAGGCATGGGATATCTCGAGGGCGCGGACAAAGAGATCCGCGAGGGCTTTGGCCTGAGCTTCGACGCTGGCTCGGTCTCCGATCTCCTCGGGCCGGTAACTGTAAGGCAGGAGCGAGTTAGTCGCGACGATCATCGCGCGGGCGTCGCCAAGCGGGTCGACGGAGCGAAGGGTGCCGTCGGCCACCCCCGCCTCGATAAGTGTCTGGAGGTGCCGGGCTTCGCGTTCGTGGACTTCCTTCTTCTTGGCCGCAAGCTTCGGCGCCAGTGAGCAAAGGACTTCGTCCAGACTGCTCCGGTGGCGTGTGAATATGTCGAACCTCGACATCACGCGTTTGACCACCATGTCGGCGATCTTCTCTTTCGCATCGAGGCGCTCGGTGGCGGTGACCTCCGCAAAGAGGTGCTTGTGCAACTCGTGTAGCCAAGCCATGCCGATCTCTTCCTTGCTGGCGAACCGCAGGTACACCGAACCCTTCCCGATCCCCGCCTCGTTCGCGATGTCCTCGACCGTCGTCTTCTTATAGCCATACCGCTCGAAAAGCCTTGCGGCGGCGTCGAGGATCTCGCGTTCGTGCTCTGTTGCGCCCATGGTTGACCAAATGACGAATCTAGTCAATAATACGTCATATGATCCACGATTCTCACCCTGAATAGGGCGAAAACTGCCGAACTCCGGTGCAATGGATCGCTTCGAGCAGTGCTTCTTGGTTGGCCCGTTATCTCAGCAACCGGTCGACGCCGATTTGGGTAGCATCGGGCGCCGTGGACGCCCATAAAATCGCAGTCGACTCGCTGAAAGGCGCCTTCAAGATCTTCCTCAAAGATTTGGAAGCCATCCCCGAGGACGCCTATGACAAGAGCTTCGGCCCTAAGTGCCGGACGGTCGCGGACATTGTCTACGAGGTGAACATGGTGAACGACCACGTCGGCATGGTGATCCGTGGCGAGAAGGCTTTCGAGTGGCCTGACGAAGGCTGGATCAAGGCCCCAGAAGACTTCCGCAAGAAGGATGTGGTGATCAAGGCGTTCCAAGACTCGTCAGCCAAGCAGGTTGCGACGGCTGAGGGCCTGACCCAAGCACAGATGGAGGAGCCTTTCAAGACCGGAGAGCGCGAAACGACGCGGTTCGAACGTTTCCGGTTCATGACCTTGCACACCTGGTACCACAGCGGCCAGTTGAACTTCATCCAGACGCTCTTGGGTGACGACGCCTGGCACTGGTGACAGCCGGTCCGGCGTCAATCGAGCCCGGATTGACCGTACCGGTTATGGTAACGGCCGTACCACTTCTCGGCCTCCTCAGGAGGGATGGCTTTCGGCTCGCCGATCTGCAGGGCGAGCCAGACTGTCTTGGCCACGTCCTCGGTCATGATGGCCGCTTTCACCGCCGCTTTCGGCGAGTCGCCCCAGGCAATAACCCCGTGGTTGCCCAGTAGCACGGCGGGGGCGCGGTTGCGGTGCTTCAGGATCGCCTTGCCGATGTGGTCGCCCTCGTTGTCGACATAGGGCGTGCAAGGGATTTCGGCTCCGAACTCGTCGGCGATGGCTGTCAGACAGAGCGGCACGGGCTTCCCGACGGCGGCAAAAGCCGTCGCATAGTTGCTGTGCGTGTGCACCACACCCCGGATGCCGGGGACGTTGCGGTATAGGAAGAGGTGGTGGGGCAGGTCGACGCTGGGCCGGATCCGAGCCTCCAGAACCTCGCCGGTGGAGACGCGCACCGGAACCACGGTGTCCGGACTGACCAGATCGTAGTCCATTCCGCTGGGCTTGATATAGAGTACGTCGTCTTCCGGTAGGTAACCGCTGGCGTTGCCGCTGTGCATCGTGACGAGCCCAGCCCCAGGCAGAGCGCGGTTGGCGGCCGCAACCGCCTCGCGCAACTCCTGGTGATCAGCCAACTGCCTGCTCCCTGATCTCGAACAACCTCTTCATCAGCTTGGCCAGGTCGTGTCCACCGCCTGGCACGCCGAAGGAGTCATGGAGGTCAAGGTAGAGCTTGTAGAGGTCTCTGTAAACTGCGGAACTGGCGGGCTCAGGGCTGTAGACGACGTCTTTGGTGCCGCCCATCACCCGTTGCGCGGAAAGTGCGTCGGGGAACACCCCGGCGACCACCGCGCCGAAGATCGCCGAGCCCAAGGCGCAGGTTTGATCGGACTTTGCGAGGGAGACCGGCCTGCCGAGCACGTCCGCATAGATCTGCATCGTCATCGGGCTCTTGTCCGCGATTCCGCCACAAGCCACAACCTTGTCGACCTTTACGCCGTACTCTTCCATCCGGTCGATGATGCGAAGGGCGCCGAAGGCAGTCGCCTCGACGCACGCCCGGAAGAGGTCCCCCGGCGACGAGCGGAGCGTCAAACCGACGACCAAGCCGCTCAGCAACGGATCCACCAGCACCGTGCGGTTTCCGTTGTGCCAATCGAGGGCGAGGAGGCCGCTCTCACCAGGTTTAAGCGCGGCCGCCTCCTCCCCGAGTTCGGCATGGGACTTTCCTGTCAGCCTAGACACCCAGTTGAAGATGTCGCCCACCGCCGACTGCCCCGCTTCGAGCCCGTAGTAGCCGGGCAGGACCGACCCTCGCACGATGCCGCACATTCCTGGCACGTCGGCGACCGGCTGGCCCATCGGATGGACCATGACGTCGCACGTGCTCGTGCCCATGATCTTGACGAGGACGCCCTGCCTGGCGCCGCTGGCGACCGCGCCGAAATGGGCGTCGAACGCACCGACCGCCACGGGGATGCCTTCTGAGAGGCCGGTTCGGCGTGCCCACTCCGGACTGAGACGGCCCGCGACCTGGTCGCTTTCGTAGACTTCGAAATAAAGCTTGTCCCGGAAGTCGGCCAGCCGTGGATCGAGGGTCGACAGGAACTCCTTGGAGGGGAGGCCGCCCCATTCTTCCTCGAACATCGCCTTGTGTCCGGCGGCGCACCGGCTGCGTTTGACCTCTTTCGGGTCGGTGATCCCGCAGAGCTGGGCGGGTATCCAATCACAGACTTCGACCCAACTAGCCGCCGCCTCGACCACGTGGGGGGCAGTCCGCAAGCAATGGAGCAGCTTGCTCCAGAACCACTCGCTACTGTACGTTCCGCCGCACTTGGCGAGATAGGGTCGGCCCTGCTCCGCCGCTTTCCTGGTGATCTCCGCCGCCTCCTCATGCGACGTATGGTCTTTCCAAAGCCAGACTTGGGCGGCCAAGTCGCCTTGAAAAGGTGGGTCACCGGACAGCGCCGCGTTGTCCGCCGTGACCGGCATCGGACTGGAACCGGTGGTGTCGATCCCGATGCCGACGACCTCGCTCAGGTCGACCCTCTGCCCCAAGTGCTTGAGCAGCTGGTCGACGCCAAGAAGGTAGTCGGCCGGGTTCTGACGCGCGAGGTGCGGTTGGCCGTCGTCAATGTAGACGCCATCCTCACCGGAAGGATAGGGATAGACGTGGCTGGCCACCTCTTCTCCGGTCTCACACGCGACCAAGAGGCCACGGACGCTGTTCGTCCCGTAGTCAAGACCCAGGGCCAACGGACGGTCAGCCACGGTACGCCGCCTCGTTCCATCGGATGGCGTCGCGGAAAGAGTCGACCTTCGTGTTGCCGTCGATCACCAGACACTCGACGCCGGCGATCTCGGCGAAGTCACGGACTTGTTCACTCGTCACGTTGTAACTGTAGACCGTATGGTGGGCTCCTCCGCCATAGATCCAGGCCGTCACCCCGTCGGCAAAGTTCGGCCGGACCTTCCATAAGGCCCGTGCGACCGGTAGCTTCGACATCTCCGGCACATCGACGGCGTCCACTTCACTGACGATGAACCGAAACCGATGTCCAAGGTCCACAAGCGTGGTGTTTGTCGCCGGGCCGGGCCGCGCGTCGAAGATTAGCCTCACCGGATCGGACTTGCCGCCGATTCCCAGCGGGTGCGCCTCTATCCGAGGGCGGTCCCGGGCGATGGACGGGCAGATCTCCAGCATGTGGGCGCCGAGGACGGTCTCCTGTCCTTCACCAAGATCATACGTGTAGTCCTCCATGAAACTGGTGCCGGGCTCCTTGCCTGCCTCCATCTTCTTGAACGCTCGCAGGAGGGCGGCGGTCTTCCAGTCACCTTCGGCGCCAAACCCATAGCCCTGGGCCATGAGCCGCTGACAGGCCAGACCTGGCAGTTGGTCCAGCCCATGAAGGTCTTCAAACGTCGTCGTGAAGCCTTTGAACCCGCCGTCATCAAGGAACCTCTTGATGCCGACCTCTTGGCGAGCTGCATAGCGCAAGGCCCCCTCGTATGGGCCACCCTTGCGAAGCTGGGCGGCGATGTCGTAGCGTATGTCGAGTTCCTCAAGGAGCACATCGACTTCGGCGTCGGATGCGCCCTCCACCACTTCGACCAAGTCGCCCACCCCGAAGCCGTTGACGTTGAACCCAAAGGTCGCCTCGGCTGAAACTTTGTCACCCTCCGTGACAGAGACCGACCGCATGTTGTCGCCGAACCGGGCGAACTTCGCCCCTTGCCAATCCGCCCACGCCAACGCGACCCGTGCCCACGATCCGATTCTTTGTTGAACGGCAGCATGGCTCCAATGGCCGGCGACGACTTTGCGACGAAGGCCGATTCGCGTGTGCAGGTGTCCTGCCTCCCGGTCTCCGTGGGCCGCCTGGTTCAGGTTCATGAAATCCATGTCGATCGTCGACCATGGAAGACGCTCGTTGAACTGAGTGTGGAAGTGCAACGCGGGCTTGGCGAGTTGCGTCAGACCCCCGATCCACATCTTCGCCGGCGAAAAGGTGTGCATCCAGAGGACGATGCCGACGCACGAAGGATCCGAGTTAGCCCGTAGCACGACCGACCTTGCTTGGTCAGGGTCAGTCACAGTCGCCTGGGCGACCACTTCCACGGGGACCGCCGACGACGTGTCTAACGCCGAGGCGATCGTGGCAGCGTTCTCCGCCACTTGCCTCAGGGTTTCAGGGCCGTAGAGGTGCTGGCTCCCGGTCACAAACCAAAGGGCGGGCCTCGACATGCCACGACATTCTATCCGGCCCTGGTGACCCTCTACACCTTGGCCGCTGGCCTACGCAACCGCAACTCTCTCAACGTGCATCCGGATAGAAGCGCCCTCCTACGGGGCAGTAGACCAACCCCGACGCCTTCTGGTTTACTTCCCGCCATGACATCCGCCCTCCTGCTCGCGACGTTGGCGGCCATGCCCCAGCAGGGCCCGTTAGCCGGTCTTGCCCAGAGAATCGACGGCCGTAGCCATCGCGTATCCTCCACTAACCGAGTCGGCCCGGACGGCAAGCGCGACCCCTTCGGCAAGCCGGTCGGCGACCTGTTGGAGCACAGCAACGCCGACAACTACCGGGTGGCTCCAGGCGCGACGCATGTGGTCATGGACGTGAAGGGGCCGGGGGTCGTGACCCATATATGGTTCACGTTTCTCGGGCCAGGGCCGCAGGACTGGGCGCCCCAGGGTTCGGCAGACCATCAAGACATGTTGCTGCGCATCTACTACGACGGGGACCCACGACCGGCGGTGGAGGCACCTCTGGGAGACTTCTTTGCGAACTGCTTTGGTATCCGCCGCGAAGTGAAGTCCCTCCCCGTCATCGTCGAAGACGCCGACTCCTACAACTGTTTCTGGCAAATGCCGTTCCGCAAGTCCTGCAAGATCGAGATCGTCAACCAAGGCACGAAAAACATCAACCTTCTTTACTACAACGTCGATTGGGTCGAGAAGAAATCGATCCCCCAAGACACGCCCTACTTCTATGCCCAGTACCGTCAGGAGTACCCTGTGCAGCACGGCAAAGACTATGTCGTCCTCGACACAAAAGGCAAAGGGCACTACGTGGGGACCGTCTTGGCGGTCCGGTCGCGCTCCCCATCCTGGTTTGGGGAAGGCGACGAGAAGATCTATATCGACGGAGAGAAGGACGCCTCGATATGGGGAACCGGAACCGAGGACTACTTCCTCAGCGCTTGGGTGTTGAAGACCACGTCAACCGAGTACTTTGGTGTGCCGTACTTTGACCAATGGGGCATCGTAGGCGGCAAGACAAGCGCCTATCGTTGGCACATCAACGACCCCATTGTCTTTGAGAACGGCATCAAGGTGACGTTCGAACATTGGGGCTGGATATCTCCGGACGAGAACAAAGACCACCAGAGCATGAGTTGGAACGAGCGGGAGGACGACTATTCGAGCGTCGCCTTCTGGTATCAGACCGGCAAGCCGACGTTCACCGCCAGGGCCCCGTCTGGTGCAGACCGCAAACTCCCCAGCCTTGAAAGGGTCGTGGTGGCCGCCGCCGAGCACAACACCCACGGTGCAGGCGACGTCGTGTCGCAACGGCTGGACGTCTATGACAACCCACAACTACTATATATGCCTAAGTCAACGGACGACGCATGGGTCGAGATACCTTTTGAAATCAAAGAAAAAGAGCCGCTCCGACTCTTGCTCTGTGTCACCAAATCCTATGATTTTGGCATCTACCAAGCGTATCTGGACGGCGTGAAGCTTCAGGGGCCGATAGACCTTTATGCCAAGGACGTAGAGGGCCATGAGGCGCACCTGCTTGATTTCTGGCCCGATCCAGGCAAGCATGTCCTCAGGCTTCAATGTGTGGGCAAAAACAAGCTGTCAGACGGCTACTACCTAGGCATTGAATCCGTCCGTCTTCGGGAGCGAAGGCCAAGGGTCAAGCAGATGGGTTGGGACAAAGACGACGACTGGAAGAAGAACCCTAAACTGTACGGATAGACCTACTTGTTTTGGAGGGCTTTCATTCCCATCCAACCGTCCTTGACTTCGACAAGCCGCTCGACGCCAAGCCGTTCGAGGATGCTTACCGCCACCGGAGACCGCGAGCCTCCCTGACAATGGACGGCATAGGCGACGGACGGATCCAATTGGCTGAGACGCCGGGGCAGGAATCCGTATGGAATGGTGAGCGGACTGCCCGAAGGATCGCTCTCATGCTCGCTTGCGCCGCGCACGTCCAGTGCTACGAGCCCCGTGGGCAAATCTGCCGCGGCCACACTCGGGATGGATCGGACTTGGCCACCGGCTGCCCGGACCGCGCGAACAATCTCCGGCCCCGCCCAAGCCACGGCCCTGTCCAGTCCGACCAGCGACATTTCCTGGGCGGCAACATGGGCCGACTGTTCGTCGGCGGCGACAAGCAAGACCTCGGTGTCAAAGGGCACGAACCAGCCGCAATTGATCGTGAACAGCTTGTCCAGCGGCGCATGGATCGACCGGTAGATGTGCGACTCTAAGTACTCAGGGCTTGGCCGCACGTCGACCACCAATGCGTCTTTGGCCATGAACCGGGCGGGGTCTCCGGACCGTACAAGGGACGGACGCGACGATACGGGCGCCGGGCCGGCCTTGTTCCGCGACTTCATCTGGGCATAGTACGCAGGCGGCTCGGGTTGGCCGCGCAACACCTCGGCGACGAACACCTCCTCGTTCTCCGTGAGCAACGCCCAGTTGGAAGACTTCTCGTAACCAACCGTCGAAACAGGCACTGCTCCAAGCGCCCTCCCGCACGGTGACCCGGCTCCGTGGGCAGGCCACACCAGCGCGTGGTCTGGCAGGGACTTCACCCATTGCAAAGACTGAAACAGCGACCTGGCCCCGGGCTCTTGCGTGCCGCCGATCCCAGCGACCTGTTCCAACAAGTCGGGCCGGCCGACGTCGCCCACAAAGAGAAAATCGCCTGAGAGCACTGCCGCCACCTGCCCCGACCGCCCCACATCGCGCAAGACAAAGGAGATGTGCTCGGGGGTGTGCCCGGGCGTGTGTTGCACGGTCAACTCGACGCTACCAGCGGTGATCTTGTCCCCGGTGTGCACCAATTGGGCCTCGGAGGCGAAGGAGTACTGCCAGTCAGCCGGGCCTTCGCCGCTAAGGTACAGGGTCGCGCCCGTTGCCTTCGCCAGTTCCCTCGCGCCAGAGAGGAAGTCGGCATGGATATGGGTCTCTGTGACCGCGACGATCCGCATGCCACCCTTTGCCGCGGCGGCGATGTACTGGCCGAGATCCCGGTTTGGATCGACGACGATCGCCTCTCCTGAGGCGGGACAACCCATAAGATAGCTTGCGTGGGCCAAGCGGTCGTTGTAGAAGCGCTGAAAGACCATATCGCACCGAAACTTCGGCGATTCAAGTTACCTGGACCCTAGCCCGGATCCAGAGCAAGTACCCGCATACCGGGCCGGGCTACGCGGCCTCGTCGTTTGCCGGTGAAACTGTGACCTGGTTTCGACCGGCCCGCTTGCTACTGTAAAGCGCCGTGTCGGCCCGGCTCAAAAGCTCCGAAGCGTCTGCCGACTTGCCGGTCAGAGTGGCCGTGCCAACGCTCACCGTGAGTTCCAGACCGCCGACGACAGTCCCCTCGACCGTAGTGCGAATCGTCTCCGCGATCGTCTGCGCGCCAGCCTCGTCCGTTTCAGGCAGCATGACGACGAACTCGTCCCCCCCATAGCGCGCCACGACATCGGAGCTCCGACAGACTGACCTGATCTTGTCTGCCGCCTGCTTCAACACCGAATCTCCCACCAAGTGGCCAAGCGTGTCGTTGACCTCTTTGAAGTTGTCGATGTCGATCAGCATGATGGAAAGGTGCGATCCGCTCCTGCTCGCCTCCGCGATTCCCTGCCGGAAGTGCTCGGCAAAGGAGAAGTAGTTGTGCAGGCCCGTCATGGCGTCGGTCGTCGCCTGTTGGGCGAGTTCGACGTTGAGTTGCTCGGCGTCCTCCATGCGCCGGGTGAGTTCGCGTTGTAACGATAACAAGAGCGAGACATCGTGGGCGTTGACCACAACGGCCCCGACCAACGGGTCCTCCAACCGGTTGCGGACGTCCACTTCCAGTTCGACAGCTTGCCCGTCACCCCTTCTAAATTGGAAGACCGACCTCGCGCGTGCGTCCGGTTCATGCAACACGCCACCGACAAACGTGGCGAAGGCGATGCGGTCGCAGGCGAAATCGGAGAGCCGCCGGCCGATAGACGAGCTCTCGTCAGGCGCAAGGACGTCCACGAAGCTCGGACTCGCGTAACTGACACAGAGATCTCTGTCCAAGAGGACCAAGACATTGTCTGATCCTTCGACAAGGAGCCGCAACCGTTCGGAAGCGTCGCGTTGCGCCCTGTCGAGGAGCACTGTGTCTGTGACGTCATGCAAGACGACAAGCGTGTCCGACATCCCACATGGGGTGACAACCGCATCAGCATGCCTGTTGTCAGAAGCGTGCCGAAATCTCACTGGTCGTTGTTCGATCCTGGCCGTACCCATGGCGTCGCAGATCGCCTCTCCAAGCCCGGACATCATCGCCAAAGTCCACAAGAATCCTTCAACGGGCGCGCCCGGTTCAAGGAATCCGGCGTTGTCGCACGATCGAACAAGCGATCCTTGGTAGTCGAGCCGCAACAGAGTGACCGGCAACGAAGCGATCAACGCCTCGTCAGCAGCCAAGTTTTCTTCAATTTGGAGGCGCAGCTCGTACTCAACCGAATGGTCTTCGATGGAAAAGGCGGCGTACTCGAGCTCCTTGAACGGCGTCACCTTCGCTTGCAACCTCAAGGGCTCTCCGCTTGGCGTGGCCGTCACCCATTCAATCGGCTCGGCGTCGGATCCTGACTCCAAACCGGCCCAGGCGCGACGGACGATGGCCAAGTTTCCAGGCAACCCGACGATGTCCCACAGAAGTCCGTTGGTCTCGAAGCCGGTCTCAAAAAGATCATGAAACGCCTTGTTAGCGTGTTTGACCTCGCCGCCCTTGTCCACAAGGGCCACCGCACCTGGCCAAGAATCAATCAGGCTTTTGACTTCGCTCAGCACGGTCGATTTTCACCTCTGTCCGAAATCTTTTCGAGCCAATCATCCAGTTCCTCGGCTGAGACGCCTTCGATGCCCAGCACCTTCGACCTGGAACGGTGGCCGAGGATGATCGTGACTTGTGATTTCGCCACCGAGAGGTTCTTAGCCACGAGTTCCACCACTTCCTTGTTCGCTCCACCGTCGACAGGAGGTGTTGTGACCCATATGCGGCAACCGCCCGCACCATCGGTCGCGATCCGCGCCTTTGACGCCCTAGTCGTCACGTGGACGCGTAGCTTGCTCGAACCGGCCGAGACCTGGAACCTCCTGACCTATCGTTTATGATCGGATTATCGGTCAGTGATGCTTAGGTGAGCTTCACCGCTTTCCGCCAGAAGGCTTCGCCGTCTGCTTGCCGGATTTTTGCTTGGCCTCTGGCTGAATAGTTTCGGGCGCCTTGATCTTTCCAGACATGATGTCGACCTCTTTCTGTCGGTTGTTCTTGGCTTGAAGGTCGTCTGGCGCGATCTTGATGTAGGCGTCCCAAACTCGAAGAGAGTCTTTATGTAGGCCCAGCTTCGCATAGGAGTGGGCCAGCATCCGGAAGGAGTTGGGATGGGGGGGCGGGTTTTGGCGTTCAATACCCGATAGAGTCGCCACAACGTTCACGTAGCTTCTCGCCAGATAATAGAAGTTCGCAAGCGGATAGAGGTGGTCTTTGTCGGTTGGGTTACGTTTGGAATAACGCATATAGGTCAGCCATTCCAAGTCGTGCCTTTCGACGTTCTTATACATCCAACCCAAGTCGGTGGCGGTCTCTTCGTCCAGCGGATGCCACTCTTGCTTGACCCGAAGCATTTGAAGGATGACCGGAAAGTGGCCGTCTTCGAACCACTTATCGCTCTGTTGAGTCATCCGGCTGGCAAAGGCGCCGTCGATCTCATCCATGGCCGAGCTCTGTTGGCCAAAAGCACAGACGGCGGCCAATACCAACAAAGCGACGGACACGGGCTTCATGCTTCCTCCAACGCTTTCTTCAGTGATTCTTGGACGAGCCCTGGGTTCGCCCGGCCCTGTGTTTTCTTCATGACTTGCCCTACAAAGAAGCCGAACAGACCTTCCTTCCCTGCCTTGTACTGCTCGACCTGCCCCGCGTTTTCGCGGACCACATCTTGACAGACGGCGAATACCTCGCCGGGGTCACTGATTTGTGTGAGTCCCTTTGATTTGACCAAATCGCTCGGCATCTCTCCGGTTCTATACATGTCGGCGAAGACTTCCTTGGCGATCTTGCCGCTGATCGTCCCCGCATCGATGAGCTTCGTGAGTTCGACCAAGTGTTTCGGTCTGACTTTGCTTGTGGCCCCCTCCTCGGCGTCGCCCTCGGCAAGCGCGGTTTCACCCGCCTCGTTCAGAAACTTGGCAAAGTCGCCGTTCATCCAGTTGCAGACTTGCTTGGCGTCCCCTCCTTGCGCCACCGCTGCTTCGAAGAACCCGGCCCAGCTTTGGTCGGCGGTCAGTACGCCGGCGTCGTACACGCTCAGCCCGAGCGCTCTCTGATAGCGCAAGGACTTTGCCAGCGGCAGTTCGGGTAATGAAGCCCGGGCTGCCTCGACCTGCTCCTCTCGGAAGTTCATCGGGATCAGGTCAGGATCGGGGAAGTAGCGGTAGTCCTGTTCCGTCTCCTTTGTCCGCATCAAGAAGCTGGACTCCGTCTGCTCGTTCCAGCCCCGCGTCTCCTGCCGCACCGCCTCGCCCTTGTCCAAGAGCTCCGACTGTCGCTTCATTTCGAACAGTGTCCCGAGTTGAACGGCTCGGAAGCTGTTCAAGTTCTTGAGTTCTGTCTTCGTGCCGTATGCATTGGAACCAGCGGGCCTCACACTGATGTTCGGCTCGCAGCGCAACGAGCCCTCCTCCATCTTTCCATCGCAGACACCCAGATAGAGCAGGACCTGCCGAAGCTGGACAAGATATTCCCGCGCTTCGTCCGGGTGCTCGATGTCCGGCGGAAAGTCGGTGACGATTTCCATGAGCGGCACACCGGCACGGTTGTAATCGACACCACTTCCCCCTTGCGGCAGGTGGAGCAACTTGCCCGTGTCCTCCTCCAGGTGGACACGCTTGATCTTGATCACCTTTGTGCCGCCGTCACTTGTTGGGATCTCAATCCAGCCGTGGTAGCCGATCGGGTTCGTCTCCTGGTACTGGCTGACCTGATAGCCCTTGGGCAGGTCGGGATAGAAGTAGTTCTTGCGGTGGAACACGCTGTGAACGGGGACCTTGCAGTTCAGGGCCAAAGCTGTCCGCAGGACCATTTCGACCGCGGCCCGGTTTGGAACCGGCAACGAGCCCGGCAGGCCGAGGCACACCGGGCAGACCCGGGTGTTGGGCATCCCGCCAAATGCGACGGGGCACCGGCAGAACATCTTGCTCTGCGTCCTCAGCTCGGCATGGACCTCCATGCCCACGCTCAGCACGTAATCCGCCATGCGGGCCAGAGTCTACTCGCCGTCGGACCAACACGTTTGGAGCGACCCGACGGAAGTGGGGACCGGTCCTTTGGAAACTCTCATCCGGTCGGTGGGTCAAACTGACGACTTGTTGGAGCTTCTACGCGATCCCCAAACATACGTGGCCTTCCTCACGCTCACCGTGCTGGAAATCGTCCTAGGGATCGACAACATTATCTTCATCGCCGTCCTCACCGGCAAACTGCCGGAGAAGGAGCGGCCCCGGGCCAGGCAGACTGGCCTCAGCCTCGCACTCATCACCCGCATCCTCCTCCTGCTGACCATCAGCAGTTTGATGGGTTGGAAGCAAGTCTTCTTCCACGCGCTCAACCATGACTTCACCGGCAAGGATCTGATCCTTGCGGCCGGTGGCCTGTTCTTGATCTGGAAGGCCGTCATGGAGATCCACGAGAAATTGGAAGGTGAGGAGAAACCGCCGCCCAAGGACAGCGGCGCCCGTCAGATCGCCGCGATCATCGGCCAGATCGTGATGATCGACATCGTCTTCTCCCTCGACTCGGTCATCACCGCCGTGGGAATGTCCAACGACATCCCGGTCATGGTCGCTGCGGTCGTCGTCGCCGTCGGGATCATGCTCGTCGCCGCTGGCAAGATCAGCGACTACGTGGAGAGGCACCCCACGATCAAGATCCTGGCCCTTGCGTTCCTATTCTTGGTCGGCGTGAATCTTGTCGCGGACGCGTGCGGTAAGCACTTTGACAAAGGCTACACCTACTTCGCCATGGCGTTCGCCGTCGCAGTCGAGGTCATCAACATCCGATTGCACAAGAAGGGGCGGGCCGTGCGGCTCCACGAAACCTACTCAGAGGAAGAGATCGAGAAAGCCCAAAAGGAGACTTGAAGGTTGATCAAGACCGAGAAACTGACAAAGGTGTTCCGGAACCCAAAGGGAGCGCCGGTCCATGCGGTCGACAACTTCGACTTCGTCGCCGTGCCTGGTCGCGTCCATGCACTCCTTGGTGTGAACGGCGCAGGCAAGACGACCGTTCTCCGGATGCTAAGCACCGTTCTGACACCCACGAGCGGCACCGCCACCGTCAATGGGTTCGACACAGTCAAGCAGCCGGAGCGCGTGCGCGCATCGATCGGATTCCTTTCGTCCTCGACCGCGGTCTACGGCCGGCTCAAGCCCTTGGAGATGCTGCGCTACTTCGGCGGGCTCTATGGACTGGACGAGGCGACGACCAGGACGCGAATCGACGACGTCGTGGAAAGGCTGGGCATCGCCACGTTCGCCGATCGGCTGTGCGACCAACTTTCAACGGGTCAGAAGCAGCGGGTGAGCATCGCCCGCTCGATACTGCATGATCCGCCAGTGGTCTTCTTCGATGAACCGACCGCCGGGCTAGACGTCTTGACCGCCCAAACCGTTTTGAAGTTCATCGAGGGTTGCCGAGACCAGGGTAAGACGGTCGTCTTCAGCACCCACATCATGAGCGAGGTCGAGCGTCTTGCCGACGAGGTCTCGGTGATCCATGAAGGTGTCCTCAAGGGGAACGGCACTCCAGGATCACTCATTGCGTCCACAGGGACGGCCAGCTTGGAGAAGGCGTTTTTGCAGATGGTCGGTTATAAGGACGACCTGACCGGTCAATCTGCCTGACGATTTCCGGGGAAGACCCCGTCCACGTTCCTCTGCCGAGAGCATGTATCCTCAGTGTATGGATGCAGAAATCACCACATGGGGCGATGCCCGGTTCGACCAGCCGGTGCCCGGTATTGAACGAAGATGTGTCGACGCGGACAACATGTTGGTCGCCAACATCGTCCTCCAGCCTGGATCCATCGTACCTGTGCATAGCCACCCCAGCGAACAGGTCTCCATCATCTTGTGGGGGAAGATCAAGTGGATCCTAGGCGACGAGCGTCGCGAAGAAATCGTCCAGGGCGGCGCGGTCGTCCGCCTGCCAGCGAACTGTCCCCACGGCGTGGAGACGATAGAAGAGACCCATCTCATCGACATCCTCAGCCCGCACGGGCTCATGGGCGTAGACAAAATCAAAGCCGGTGACGAAGCTTAGTCTATGGTTTATCGGAGAGGATCCGAACCTTATAACCTAAACTTTGGCTAAGTGAAACCATCGGCTCAAAGATATCGCCGTACGCTACCGCTATGTGGTTGCTCATGTAAGAGTTCATCAAGGACTTCTTTGATAGCCCAAGATCCGCGGCCATAAACGGCCACTCCCTTGTCGTGCCGTTCCACATAGCGTCGCGAAGGTCGTCCGGCAATTTCAAGGATTCACCCCGGCCGATGTCCATACACAGCTCTTCCTGGCTCATCCAGGCCCGTGCCCACGTGATCTCTCCAGGCAGGCTCTCACCCGTGAAGCTTCCGCCCGGGATCGGGAAGTATTGCACCGGTTGGCGGTACGAATGGACGCCGCGCAGGCTCGACGGGTCATGGTTGAGCGCGTATGCGCCGCAAGAACCTGAGTTCAGCAAGACCCAGAAAGTGCGCCCCATGTACTCGCCCGCCCAACGCACGTCATGGAACATGACGGCTTCGTGGAGCCCCTTTTCCTTCAGGAGGCGCTTCATCATTTCCATTGGCAACAAATTGCCTTGGTCGGCTTCGGTCGAGCACACAAACGTCGATCCGTCACCTTCCGGCCGACAAGCCGAGTTGAACAGGCCCTCGGCGAAGTCAGACGGCGGCCTTTGTCGGAACATGCCGAGTTGGTATTGCCATCCGACACAGTCGGCGCCGAACTCTTCACATATGTCCTTCACGGCAAAGTAGTCACGCAACTGCTCGCGAGTCGCGCCCTCGTCAAAGTCGCCACCGTAATGGAACTCGACCCCCTTGTCGTGCACGAACTTCACCGCATCGTCTATCCGCGTGTCCGACACGTTCTTCCCGTAGTCCACGATCCATGCTTGGTCGATCTTCTGCTCTCCGAACCCGACGCGCGCGCACCTTTGCGGCCCGAAGTATCCGTTGACCATGCCCATGGACGTGTCTCCAAGCATCATCGCGAGTGGCTTCCGTTTGTACATCTCGGCGTACACGCGGTCGGCGTGCGGGTTCATCGCTTGGGCCGGCCAGCGGACGTGCTCCTGCGGATAGTCGATGAGACCATCCCGACACCACATGTCCAACCCCTCCATGAACTGCTTATCCTCCGTCCAGTCGGCCATCTCTGAGAAGAGCCGTGACGCCTGCCTTCCGTGCGACTCAAGGCAGGCAGCCGTGTTGAGAAGCCCGACCAGCCCGGGCCACTTTCCGCTGAAGTTGCTTGCGAGCAAGAGCGGCGTGTCGCGTCCGATCACGCCGGACGCCGTATGTTGGCCGTAGACCCAATGGACGAAGATTCCAATGACCGGGTCGGTTATCTGTCCGATTTTGTCGATGCTCTCGACCGGCTTCGTGATGAAGCCGTCGACTCGGTAGCTCTCCTTGCCTAGGGCGCGAAGGGCCTTCTCCAGCTGGACTGTTGCTTGTTCGACGTTGTCGTGTGCGAGTTGGTTGGCCAGGGGGCGATAGTCACCCGGCCAAAAAATGGCGATGCGATCCACTGGCCTTCAGGATAGCCGAGCCGCACCGTCGTCAAACAAGTGCGCGGCAAACTCATCCGGGTTGAAATCGACTAAATCCTCAGGCCTCTCGCCAAGACCGACCAATTTGATAGGGATCGAAAACCGTTCGTAGATACCGAGCAACGCCCCTCCTCGCGCGGTGCCGTCCAATTTGGTCAGCACAAGGCCGGACACCTTTGCGGCGGCGGTGAACTCCTCGGCTTGTCGCAGGGCGTTCTGCCCGGTGTTGGCGTCCAGCACTAGGAGCGTCTCGTCGGCAGGTCGGCCAATGGCCTTTTCCACGACCCGCGACACCTTCGTGAGCTCGGCCATGAGACTTGCCTTCGTGTGCTGGCGTCCGGCGGTGTCGGCAAGGACATAGTCCATGCCCCGGGCCTTCGCCGCGTTGACAGCGTCGAAGACCACTGAGGCCGGGTCGGAGCCAGGTTGCGCCCCGACGAAGTCGGCTCCGGATCGCTGGGCCCATACTTCAAGCTGTTCGATCGCCGCGGCACGGAACGTGTCGCCGGCGGCGAGCAACACTTTCCGGCCCTGCTTGACGAGCCGGGTGGCGAGCTTGCCGATGGTGGTCGTCTTCCCCACTCCGTTCACACCGACGAACAGATAGACCGTCGGAGGAAAGTTCCTGAACAAGATCGTCTCCCCAGGTTGGCTGAAGCGGCTGGCGATCGCTTGGCGGAGCCTCTCTTTCATGGCGGCGACGTCCGTGATCTTCTCTTCCCGGACGGCCCGCCTGAGCTCCTCGAGGATCTGCTGCGTCATTTGGACGCTGGTGTCGGCCTGGAGCAAAGCCTCTTCAAGCTCCTCGTAGAGGTCCTCGTCGATGACGCCCCGGCCCATCATCCGGTCGACCCGCTCCATCAGCCGCTTGAACATGCGGGCCAAAGTATCCCCTGCGAGGTAACTTCGTAGTTTCCGGTCCCGTATGCAGGTCTGGCGTTGGTATGAAGCAAGTCTTTGAGGTCCTGGGCAAAGAGTGGTTGGAGCTACGTCGTGACCGGCGCGTCGTCATGAACGTTTTCGTCCTGCCGGTCTTCATGATGCTGATGTTCGGCTATCTCTTCGGAACGATCGACGAGAAGCTCGGCAAGGAGCCCGACATCCGGGTCGATGTGGTCGGGGACATGTCCAACCCGGTCGTGAAGCGGGTGGTGTCAAGCAAGCGGAAGCCAAAGGTAAGTGAGTCGGCAGACCTCGCCGCCTCTATCAAGAAGGTCAAAGACGGCGACATCCGACTTGTGCTTGAAGTCCCCAAGGATTACGGCGAGAAAGCCGCCGTCGGAAAGGCCGTCCTCAAGGGCCATTACGACATGAGCGCGCCCCTTGGCAACATCGCCTTCAACATCGTCCAACAAGCCGCGGAGGACGAAAACGCCAAGCTTGTCCAAGACCTGGTCGTTGCGAGCGGCAAGGACAAGGCGCTGGCAAAGCCGATCAACGTCCAGGGCGTGGACGCGAACCCCCAGAAAGGTTTGGGCGCGTCCCCTTTGGCGAGCCTCCTTCCCTACCTCGTCGTGCTCTTCTGCTTTACGTCGGGAATGTCGTGCGCGGCGGACATGGTCGCTGGCGAAAAGGAGCGCGGCACGATGGAGACCCTTCTCGTCAGCCCTGTCTCCCGGGCCTACGTGGCATTGGGCAAGTTCTTGTCCCTGTTCTTTGTCTGCCTCGCAGGCTCAGCGGTCTCGATCGGGGCCGTCCTGGCCGTCGGAGTCATGGGTTTGCCTGCGACCAAGTCGATCTTTCCTACCGGCGTGTCGCTCTCGCCTGTCGCAATACTCGTTCTCCTTGCCGTGATCATCCCTCTCGCCGCGTTGTTCTCAGGCGTCATGCTGATGATCAGCACCCACGCCAAGACCATGCGAGAGGCCTCGACCATCTTGGGACTCATGAACCTGGTCGTCGTCGCGCCTGCGGTCATGAGCCAAGTCGTCGGCATCGCGGGCATGGACAAGGCCGTATGGGTCAAGCTCACACCCGTCTTGAACAGCGCTATCGCCCTCAAGGGCGGCCTTTCTGGCAACGTGGACTGGCAGACCGTGGGCTACTCAGTTGGGATGAGCGCGGTGCTGGCGGCTTTGGCCATCTGGGCCAGCGTCTGGCTGTTCAAGCGGGAGCAGGTGCTCGCCAGGGTCTAGCCCGAAGAAGCCGATCCCAGCATGCCCGCCAGGGAGGAACTTTGTTGTTGCAACTGGGCCAACGCCGTCTCCATCGCGGTGAACTTCTTCCTCAACGTGTCTTCCAGCAACGAGCTCAAGTCTTGTTTCTGGGTTATCGACGCCGTCAGGTCGTCGATCTGAGATTGGATCGAGTCGTCGATCGTCTTGAAGAGCCCTGTCGTGCTGTCCGTGAAATTGGACAGGGTCTTGTTCATCACCGAGGCCATTCCCTTGTTGAACGCGATCGTCCCGACCGTGCCTGTCGTCGTCCCTGTGTATTGAATCTGTAGGCTTGAGATGTTTGGTGCGTCGGCGTTGCCAATGAGGAACTGGCCGTTGCCGGCCGCCGCCTCGCCGTTGATCGTCCCAGCGACGTCCAATCCGTCCACCATCGTCCCCTCGGACATGCCAACGCCCGAGTTGTCATTCGCGGCGGCCAAATTGCTGGTCAATGTGAACCGGCCGTTCGTGCCAAAACGCTTGCTCGTGACGACCAGTTTGCCGTCGCCGTCAAGGGAGGCCACAACGTTGTCCTTCAACCTCGAGTCTGAGTTGATCTTGTTGACCAGATCCGAAGCTGTGCTCCCGGAATCGACGCTGAGGACCACATCGCTTGCGCCGAACAACGAGCCGCCAAAGGTCAGTTGCTCGCCCCCGACGTTTGCAAGGCCCTGGGCGACAAATCCGGTGAACCCGCTCTTGGTAGCGACCTGACTGATGTCGACGGCATACCCGACCGAACCGGAGGCGACGGTCTTGTCAGACGAGCTGACGTAAGTGATGTTCGCGTTCGCGCTCGATCCAGTCGAGACCATGAGGTTCTTGACCGAGTTCAAGTCCGTGTTGAGCGCTGTGGAAAGCTTGTCCGCATCAATCGTGATGTGCCCGCTGTCGTCAAGACCAAACCCAAGTTGGGTCAGTGTCTTGTAGTTGCCAGTACCCAAGGAAGAGAAGAGAACCGAGTTGACTGAGGACTCGATCTGCTGGACATTGATGTCCCCGAAGAGCGGCCCAGAATCGAATGTCTTACTGTCGAAACTTGAGTTCTGTCCGACGAAATCTACGAAGCTGTTGAAAGCGTCTTTGAAGGCGTTGAAGCTGTCTGTGATCTTCTGGGTGTCTTGAGTGACACTGACTGTGACCGTCGAGTTTGCCTTCAAGAGGTTGAGCGTGACGCCAGGAACCACTCCGGTCACCGAGTTCTTGTCGGATGTGAGGTTCAGGTTATCGACCGTCAGACTGGCGTCCTGCGCCTGAACCAACTGGTTGCCAAAGCCCTGTTGGAGAAAACCAATGTCGCCCAACAGGCCGTCCGTGTCGGTGATCGAACCCGGCACAGGGGCACCGGCCACCTGAAGTTTGTAGACAGTCTGGTTGTTCTGCACGACCGACACGACCGAGGCGGTCGCACCCGAACCGCTCAGATTGATCTTGTCCGCGATGCTCTGCAACGAGTCCGTCGCGAAATCGACCGCTATCGTCTGGCCGTTGATGTCGAACGTTCCTGCGTTGGCCAGGCCGCTCAAGATGCCGACGGCGGTCGAGCCGTCCTTATAGCCGTAGCTCAAGCCCGTGTTCGAGTTCGGCGACTCACGGAGCGAAGTGCCGCCTGACAGCACACCAAGTGAGCCGAGCACTGTTCCCGTGGCGTCCGCAAGTTGGACCCCGTTCTTGGCCCCCGAACTAGATGACCCGAAGGTTATGTACGCCGATCCCGTGCCTCCGTCCAGGACGCTCGCCACGACACCGACACCGAGCGCGTTCACTTTCGACGCGATCGAGGTCAACGAGTCGGAGGTGTTGACGTTGACGGACTTGCCGTCGATGACAAAGGTGCCGCTCAAGTTGAGCGCGTCAGTCGCGCTGGACTGGGCGGCTGAAGCGACCTTGTGGTTCTGGGCCAGTTGGTTTATCTGAACCGTGTACTGACCGACTGCGGCGCTACCGGTCGCCGTAACACCAAGGGCACCCGTGTCCGAACTCGTAGCCGCCGCCGGATTGAAATTGGATGCGGCACTGAGCCCCGAGAGCGCCGACGCGATACCCTGCACCTGCGTCTTCAATTGGCCGTAGATGAGCTGCTTCGTCTGTAACTGCTGTTGCTGGCGTTGCAGAGACTGGATCGGCAAGTTTTCTAACGACATCAGCTTCTGGATGATGCTGTCCACATCAAGTCCAGAAGCAATGCCGGAGAAATGGATTCCGGATGTCGATCCAAGTGTGCTCATGCTCTGACGCTCCTACTTATAGAGTCGGCATTCTTGTCGCCCACCACACTGGCGAAAACCCTAGGCAGCCATCAAAGGAGGCCCACAAGGTCTTTCGCCTTCGTGACTTGTTCGACCGTCTGGTCTCGCAGATCCGACAGATCGGCCTCAGTCAGGTTCAGTGCCTTCAGTGCCCGGGGGTCGGTCTCTGACAGGACACCAATGAACGCGGGGTCGCCGATTTCGCCAGCCAAGTGGTCCGCGATATGAATGCAGGCAGTCGTCAGGTTCACGTCGCCTTCAGGAATCTGATCATGGTCGCGGATAGCCTCTACAAGCGTGGGTGGGAAGTTCCATTTCTCGGCCAGCGTCGCCCCAAGCTCGGCGTGCGTGAAACCGAGGATACGGGTCTCCGTCTCGGAAACCGGTTCTTGATTCTTAATCGAAGCATTGAGAACTTCCTGATAAGGCAGGGTGAAGAGAGTCAAAAGGAAGAGCCGGCCCACGTCGCGTAAGAGGCCGGAGACGAATACCGTCTCAACGTCCTTGCGGTCTAGGTTGCGCTTTCTGGCCAGGGTCTCCGCACATGAGGCGGCCGCAAAGGAGCTTTGCCAATATGCCTTTTGAGTCTCGATCACTTTCGGACTTGAAGAGGTGAGCAGGTTGAGGACGCCGATCGAAAGGACCAGGTTGCGAACCTGGTGCAATCCCAAGATGGCGATCGTCTGGTTGACATTGACGATCTGCCTAGGCAGGCCGAAATAGGCGGAATTGACGACTTTAAGGAGCTTGGTTGTTATGGCCGTGTCCAACTGCAGGTACTTCTCGATCTCGGCAGTCGACACATTTTCGTTCTCGGTTGCCTGCACGACTTGGAGGACGACGCCCGGTAGGGCGGGTAGGTCGACCATCGCCTTTTCGATGTATCGGCGAAGAAGGAAGTTTTCTGATCTCAGTGCCATTGTGCTTATCCGCTAAATAAATGCCCCGCGCTCCAGTCCGAAGGGCTCCTCTCTTGGACAGCACCCAGGCTCTCCAGCAAGACCTGATCGAACGTTCGCGGATCTCAGGAGAAGGGCTTTCCCCGTGAGATTGCTCCCTAATGCAGTCGGTGGATTTTGCGGTTGGGAACAGGGTCTTTTCGACATCTGATTCCTATTTCCGTTTGGTTCCAGGATTGGCCTTCAGCCAACGAGAGCCTTGTCAAGGTCCAACAGGGTTATGGGGCTCCCGTTTCTCGTGGCCAGACCCCGCGTATATCCGACGTGGCGCCCGTCTATCAGCGCAAACGACTCGTCGACGTCGTCAGGTTGGATCTGTGTGACCTCGGTGACGGCATCGACCACAATACCGACCCTTCGTCCTTCGCCTAGGACGACGATGATGAGAGAGTTCGGCGTCCCGGTCGCTCCCGTAATGTTCAACCTGGCACGGAGGTCGACCACGGGAACAGACTCGCCGCGGATATCGACGTGCCCCCGATCTAGCCCCTGTGTGTCGCAGACCGTCGCGCCACCGACGCGGACGACTTCGTCCACATGGCGACAATCAATCCCATATCTTGCTTCGGCCAACCTGAAGACCACGGTGGGTTGGCCCAGCTTCCCTACCGACGACCCATCGTCGCGTGTCGGTCTCATAGGCCTCATGATCGGCCTCAGAGACCAGCAACTTCATCGGTTCCCGAAGGCCAAGGTCACGAAGTGGTATCCACTCGTGCATGCCACCGGTTCGCCTGATCGCCACCGACCTTGACGGAACCTTGCTTGACGGCGGTCGGGAGATGCACCCTGCGTCCGCCGCGGCGTTGCGCGAGGCGCATGCCAAAGGCGTCGTGGTTTGCCTGGCCAGTGGTAGGGCGCTGAACACTATGTTGCCCTATGCCGAGAAGTTGGGCGTGCCTGGTCCGATCGTCAGTTGCAACGGCGCCTACGTCGTCGACCAAGACCTCCGGGAGATCCACGACCTTCGGCTCTCGCCGGCCTCCCGGGACGCCTTGTTGGCATACGCGTCCGAACACGGCCTCCACGTCAACGCCTATGTCAAGGGAAGAGTGATCACTAGCGGCGCAGGGCCCTGGTTCGAGGTCTACCGTTCGCGGGTGAAGTCAGAACTCGAAGTCGCAAGCATGACCGCATTGGCAGGTCATGTGCCGACCAAGCTCCTCTTCATCGACAGCCCGGTGTCGATCCAGGTGCACCGAGATCGGTTGCTTCCGACCATGGCAGCCGAGGGCGTGACTGTCGTCGTCAGTGAGCCAGACTACCTTGAGTTCCTTCCCTGCGGGATCACCAAGGCCGAGGGCCTCAAGGCCGTCGCCGCGAAATACGGGTTCAAACGGGAAGATGTCGCAGCCATCGGCGACTGGGACAACGACCTGGAAATGGTGGAGTGGGCGGGCCTCGGCGGCGTCGTCGCCAACGGGAGCGAGACCGTGAAGGCAGTGGCCGACATCGTGGTCGGATCCAACGAGTCTGGCGGCGTCGCGGAGTTCGTTCGTATGGCCCTTCAACCGGACGGTACCGATGGTGGGTATACTTCGCTTTCAGAGGTTAGGACATGAGGTTCTGGACAACTCTATTGGCAATTGCCACGGTCGGCGCCGCTTACGCAGGGACAATCACAGTCTCTTCACCCAGCGACGGAGACTTCCTTGGCCAAAACAACACCGTTAGTTTCAACATCACCGGCTCGTCGGCCAAGGTGACAGTGAAGGCCACGGCGACGTCGGTCACCGACCCAGCGATCAACGTCACCGTTCAAAAGGACTTCACGCCGCCCGTGAACGGCGAGATTAGCGGTAACTTGACCCTGAACTTCAACCTGAGCCTGCCGCAGGGAGCCTACACCCTTGGCGTCACGGCGACGGAACCGGGCAACACCTACAACACCCCGCCGTTGCTCAACTTGACCGTGGACCTTGAGGCGCCGAAGTTTCTGAACTTCAACCCCATAAGTGGTAGTTTTGTGAAGGGCATAGTCCCGATCACCGCCGACTTCCAGGAGGCGAACATGAAGGAATGGCGCGTCCAAGTTGGCAGCGCAGACATCCCCAACAACACGGGTTCGACCAACTCCCTTAGCGTCCTCTGGGACACTTCAGGATTCACACATGACGGCCAGCAGAGCTTGAACATCAAGGCCACGGACAAGGCCAGTAACTCTGCGTCGAAGGACATCACATTGACCATCGACCGCTTGCCGCCGTCCATCGCGATCAACTCGCCGCGCGACGGGGAGACCTTCCGGGCCGGCTCGAACATCCCCGTGGTGTTCACCGCCACCGACCAGTTCACGGGTTCTGTCGATAAATACGCGCTGGTCGCTGAGATAACCGACATGAACAACGTCGTGATCGGACGGGTGGCACGCAGTTCGGTGACTTCAAACGGCAACAGCACGATCTGGAGCGGACGACTGCGCGCTACGCGCGAACTGCCCGACTCGTTCAAGATCCGGTGCACCGCCGTCGACCGTGCGGGCAACGTCGGCACGGCACAAACAGTCCTGGTCAACAGAGGATCGAGACTTTTCGTCCGAAAATCTGACAAGGGTACGGGTCCCAGCATCAACTGGCACCTTTGAATCGTCCGGAAACTAATAAGGAGAACTACTGAGTGAGCGCAAGGAAGCAACGGCTTGGATGGACACTGATGGCCACCGCACTGGGGGTCGTGGTTCAAGCCCAGATCCCTGACCTATTGAACGCCTTTGACGCAGGCGGTCGATCAATGGCCCTGGGCGGAGGATCCGCTGTTACCGACAGCGACACGCGGTCGGCCCTGAACAACCCGGCCACGCTGGCCTACCTGCGTGAGTCGGAGTTCCAATTGGACTTCCGGAACCTGCCGGACAGCACCGTCAAGGTCACGCAGAGTTTTGTCAACCGGACGAACGACACCAGCGCGTCCCTCGGTCGGCAGAGCCTCTCCCACTTAGGTTATGTCCTGCCGGTCAAGAACGGCACCTTCGGGTTTTCTTGGACAATCTCTGGCTATGTCGACAACGTCACGACCGGTGACAACCTGACTAACGGCTCCTTGACGGTTCGAAACCTCCAAGAGGTGACCAAGGCGAGGACCGACATGTTCACGTTCTCGTACGGCCAGGCCACAAAGCGGACGAACTTTGGATATGGCCTGATCATCGCCGACCAATATATCAGCGGTTCCCAAAGGTACGACCTATTCAACGGCGCCACAAACGTCGGCACGGTGAACAACTCCGCTAGTGGCAACAGCTACGGCGTGGGGGCGGTGGTCGGCGTGCAGACGCGACCAGCGGCGGACGAGAACTACACCGTCGGCGCAAGCGTGCGCACACCGATTTCCCTGCACGGTAGCTCCGACACGGACAGCTACCTCTCCCGTCTGCCCGGCAAACTCTCTGTCGGAATGGCAGGGCGATACGATCTGGTGGGCCGACAAGACTTCTTCGCTTGGGCTTTAGGCACCGACTATTACTTTGGTGGTGACACGAGCGGGGTGCTGGAACGACGGAACTCTTGGGGCTTCGGCGGTGGACTGGAGTACAACCTGTTCCGGTTCAACGCCAGGATTCCTATCCGACTCGGTTATGCCCATGTGCCAAGCGGCGGGACAGGTTTTTCTGATCGGAACGCGATCACTTTTGGAATCGGGTACCGACCAGACAATGGCCCGTTCTCGGTCGATCTCAGCGTGGCAAAGGTCACAGGAACCGGCAGCGCTCCTTACGACCTCGCGCTTGGCGTGACCTACAGGCCCGGCAAATCCAAGTGATACGGACAACACGCATGAAGACGATGAAACTGATATTGACGACGGCGGTCTTCGTTGCCGCGGCGTTTGTCCACGCACAAGCTTGGTCGGACGCCTATGACAAAGCTGTCGCCGCCGCCAACGCGGGCCAGTGGTCTGACGCCAGAGACGCATTCAAGGAAGCGGCCACCAGTCGGGCCGATGACTCCGACCGGCCCACCAGCTTGGGCGGATCGTTGCTGGAGCGCAAGACGTGGCGGAACGGCTCCCTCTATTCGCCAAATTTCGGCGCCGCTTACAGCGTCTATAAGATGGGGCTGGCAGCAACGGACAAAAGCGAGTCCATCCGGCTCCTCTCGGTCGCGACCCAAGAAGGCGAGGCGCTCGTCAACAAGGGACAAGTCAGCCGAGAGATCATCCTTGTCTTGAAGTCTGCCTACTCTAAGTTAGGAGATTTGGGAGTCGAAGGCGCGGAAATGGCATCTCAGAAGGCCGCCGGCATGATGAGCGCCGCAAAGTTCCACGTCGACAACAGCTTCGTCGCCTCACAAGATATGGAGGCCTCGGGTGCCGAGCCCACCAAGACTCAGGCTCCCCAACCAAGGGAAGTCAAGCCAACCAAGGTCAGCGGCTCCAAAGTCAAAGGGGTCAAGGGCAACTCGACCTTCTACTACGTCAAGGCTGGCGAATACAACAACATCAATGACATCGTGGCCGAGTCCGGCGAGGCGGTCGTGCCGAAGCCCGAGAAATTCGCCCTTGTCATTGGCAATTCGGAATCTAAGTTCGACGACCCGAAGCTCGATTTCGCCGCAAACGACGCCCAGTTGGTCAAGGACAAGCTGATCAGCGACGCTGGTTACCCGGCGGCCAACGTTGTGCTGTTGACCAATGTTTCGGCCGAACAAATCAACCAAGCTGCCAAGGAACTGGCGTCCAGAGTGCCCGAATACGGCAAAGTGCTGATCTATTTCACCGGCGCCGCAAGCAACGTCGATGGCAAGGACTATCTGTCAGGAGTCAACGCCTCCTCTCCTAACGACACGTCCGAGATGATCGGCAAAGTAGATCTCTTCCGTGTGTTCATGGCCCGGGGAGCAAGGATCTTCTCCTTCTTCCAGGTAAACCGGGTGCACCACGACGGCAACGCCTTCGGCACCGAGGTTCCGCGTGTCGGCATGATCTCCCAAATGGAGTCGACCTTGGTCGGCACAAGCGTGACTGCATCGACCAACGGCAAGTCCGTGACCGGCGTCTTCACGAAGGCCTTCACCGACGTACTGGGCCAATTCCATACGAACGAAGTGCCGCTGTTTGAATTCGCATGGCAAGTGTTTTATAATATGCGCCGAGGCGGATTGACTGGTACTGGCGGTGGCAGTGAGCAGACTCCTACATTGCCCGTCTTGTCAAACATGGCGTCCGACGAGCCGTTCTGATCGCATGGCCGCCACCACGCTTTGTTGGCGGCTGTTTGCAGAATGACAACTCGAACCACGACACCCGAATTAGAGCCGCTCGCCCGCAAATTGATCGGGGCCATGTCCGAGACGTTCGGCGGCCAATACGTACGGGATTTCCTGCTTCCGCATGTCGCAAGGCCACTGGGTGTGCCGCGTGATGACCAAGCGGCAGTCTGCGCCGGTCTCGCCGACCCAGTAGCTTGCCTTCGAACGCTCTACAGTCACTATGCGTTCGCCCGCCGAGGAAAGGCGCGCGGCGACCTCAGCACGGCGGGCGTCACAGCCTTGCAGCAAATGACCGCCGAGCACGGAGAAAAGGTCTTTGGTCGGCCAGGAAGCGAGATTTGGCATCGTTTCCAAGAGGCGCTCGCCGCCGAGGGGGCGAATTGTAACGAGACCCAAGACAGAGGGGTCGTCCAGGGCCTCTTTGAACTAGCGGCGGAATTGGGCGGCCAATCGATCGCCACATGGATAGTTCGCGGCGCTGAAACGGAGCGAAAGATCGAAGCTCAATTCATGCGGATCGTCGATATCCGTGGCCTCGGCCCTAAAGGAACCTCGACATTTGTTCGCGACGTGGTCTATCTGTACGAGATCGAGGACAAAATCGAGGCGGTTGAAAGGATCCACATCCAGCCGGTCGACCGCTGGTTGCGACTCATCGTCCGTGAGGTCGTACCTGAAGACGGGATGGATCACGCCGCAGACTGGGTGATCGCTGGAAAAGTCAACAAGTATTGTCGTCGCGCCGGGGTCAGCGGAGTTCTTTTCAACATGGGTTGCACCTACTTCGGCCAGAAGACGGTTCGAGAAGTCGAGCGGTTTGACGCAGAGATCTCTAGACTGAAGGCGAGCCTGGGCTGACCAGTCCGATCGCGATTCGTAAGCCGTCAAGGGTCAATTCGGGCTCGTGGGCCTCGATCTCCTTACATAACCCGACGAACTTCTCGCCCAGCCCGCCAGTACTGACTACCTTGCACTGGCCCAGTTCCGCCTTGACGCGGCGAACCAGGCCATCCACCGCGTCCGCATAGCCGAACATCAAGCCAGACTGGATGCTTTCGCCCGTCCGAGATCCGACCGCCTTCTCTGGCGCATCAAGGCTCACAGACGGCAGCTTTGCCGTGCGAGAAACCAAAGACTCCAGGGACACCACCAACCCAGGGAGGATCACACCACCCACATAGGTGCCGCTGGCGTCCACGCAGTCAAGAGTGGTGGCCGTGCCGAAGTCGACGACCACCAATGGCGGATCCCACCTGTGTAGGGCAGCCAGTGCGTTGGCGATGCGATCCGCGCCGACAGCGTGCGGGGGGTCATAGGTGACCGGAAGCCCGACCTGGTCTCCGGACCTCAGAAAGGTAGCCGCGAGAGCAAAGTACTTTTGGGCAAAGTACGTCCAGGCCATGTCCACGGCAGGGACCACAGAGGCGATGATCACTTGGTTCGCGCTGAAGGAGACTCCGGCGAGCCGTGCCAGACCCTCGAGTTCCACCGCGATCTGGTCCTCTGTACGATCGGGGTCGGTGGCCATGCGCCAGACGGCGGCCCACTTGCCGCCGTCATGGACGCCGACCATTGTCTGAGTGTTACCGACATCAATCGCCCAGAGCATGAGTCAAATCCACCCGGCTGTAGACCTTACCGCCTTGGGCTTCCAACAGGGCGTCGACGACCATTTCAGCTGCCCGGTCGCGTGCGGCGACGTCATCGGACTCGACCATCACCCGAAGCATCGGTTGCGTGCCGCTCGCCCGCAGATTGAGCCTCCCAGACCGGCCCAGGAGCTCTTCAGCGCCTTCTCGCGCCTTGACAAGAGCCGACGAGGCCTCCCAGCCTTCCTTTCGGTCCACCTGGACGTTGACGAGCACTTGCGGCCAGTTCTCGCACCCTTGTCTGAGTTCTGCCAACGCCTTTCCTTCCCTCTTCAGCACCCTTGCCAGTTCAAGGGCGGTCACCAAACCGTCCCCAGTCGGCCCGTGCCGAGGGAAGACGATGTGCCCGCTCTGCTCCCCGCCGACTTGGCCGTCGATCTCAAAAAGCTTTGCGCTGACGTACTTGTCGCCGACATCGACCCTTTCAAGGGCGATCCCGCGCTCGGCAAGCCAGGCCGCGAACCCGCCGTTGCTCATGACCGTCCCGACGACGACCGGCGGCTCCAATTGTCCGTGCGCCCGCCAGTGGGCACACCAGAGGGCCATCGTCCAATCACCGTTGACGAGGTTGCCCGCAGAATCTGCGAAAACCGCGCGGTCGGCGTCACCGTCAAAGGCGACGCCTATGTCTGCGCCGGACGCCTTGGTCTCGGACTGGATGGTCTCGGGCTTGGTCGCGCCGCAGCCGGTGTTGATATTGTCACCATCGGGTTCTGCCCCGACGACGCGGACGTCGGCGCCCAACCGGCGGAAGACTTCGGGCGCCACCTCGTAGGCGGCGCCGTTGGCACAGTCCAGCACGACCTTCATCCCGTCCAGCCGTTCCGGCACCAGGGAGACCAGCCAATCCTCATAGGGACGGACTCCTTCCCTTGTCTGGACGAGCCGCCCGACCTCGGCGCCCGTGGGACGAGACCCAAATTCGCCGTGCAGATTCGCTTCGATCCACGCCTCGAATTCGCCGTCGACCTTCCGGCCGTCCGCGCGGATCAGCTTGATTCCATTATCAGGAGCCGGGTTATGGCTCGCTGAGACCACTGCCCCCAGGCCATACCCGCCGTGCCTGACCAACCAGGACACGCCCCCCGTCGGCACGACACCTAGCGCAACCGCCTCGATCCCGGCGCTACAAAACCCCGAGGCCAAGGCCGCACCAAGCATCGGCCCGCTCCGACGCGTGTCCCGGCCGACGCACACCCGCGGCTCCACGCCCAGGTCGGCCATTCGTCGGCCGGCTGCCTGGCCGATGGAAAAGACGGTCTCGGGAGTCAGAGTGCCGTTGGCGACGCCGCGCGCACCATCGGTGCCGAACAGCTTGCTCATGAGGGCTTCTGGCTGACGCGGACCCTCGCCGGGCGCACGAGCCGGTCGTACATCACGTAGCCTGGCTCGATCTCGTCCAGAACCGTGTTGTCGGGGACCTCGTCGGTCTCCACGACGACCAGGGCCTCGTGGACTTCCGGTTCAAAGGCTCTGCCGACCGATGGGACGCGCTTGACGCCTGCTTGTTCCAACGCCTTCAGAAGCTGTTTGTGCACGGCCCGGACACCGTCCGCGAGGGCGTCCGCCCCCGCACCCTTCTCAAAGGCGGCGAGCGACCGCTCGAAGTTATCGATCACCGGTACGAGTTCGCGGACCAGCGGCTCGCCCGCATACTTCTTGTCCTGCTCGAAGGTCTGGCGCAAACGCTTTTGGACGTTCTGGGCCTCGGCCATCGTATAGACGAGCTGTTCCTTCAGGCGGTCCCGTTCGGCGGTCAAAGCCGCAATGATCGAGTCCCGGGGATCAGCTTGCTCCTCGACGGGCTCGTCGGTCTCAGGCGCCGCGCCCGGCTCCAGGGTGGTCTCTCGTTCGATGTTCTCCACGTCGCTCATAGGCTGTTTCAGGTTCAAATGGTACCGCCGGGAGCGGCTCCGGCCCAGGTCAAACCAACGCCGCAAGGATGTCCGCCGTCTCCGTGACCGCCTCGTCGAATATCCCGACCGCACGGTCGATCTGCGCTTCGCTCACGATGAGCGGGGGCTCGAACCGGATCACACGCGGATTGTTCAATGTGTAGGCGGCGACGAGCCCGCGCTTCGACATCTGCGCGATGGCTAGCTCGCCGACCTCGTCCATCGTGAACTCGACCCCGACCATGAGACCAAGGCCACGCACGTCCTTGAGAAGCGGCTGTCTTTCCTGGACTTCGACCAGCTTCTCTTTGAGATACGTCCCGTTGACCCGGCTCCGTTCGACGAGTCCCTCCTCCTCTGTGACCTCGATGGCTGCCAAACCGGCCGCACAGGCTAACGGGTTGCCCCCGAATGTGCTCGTGTGCAGAAGGGGGTTTTCTCCGAAGACCTGGGCCCACACGTCGGCGGTCCCCATCGTCGCGCCGATTGGCATGACGCCGCCGCCCAGGGCCTTGCCAAGGGTCATCAGGTCTGGCGAGACGCCGTCCCGCTCGCAGGCGAACATAAGCCCCGTCCGACCAAAGCCCGTCTGGACTTCGTCGGCGATCAGCAGAGCACCCGCCTTCTTCGTGATGTCTCGCAGTTTGGACAGATATCCCGGCGGCGGCACGTTGATACCCCCCTCGCCCTGCAGAGGCTCCACGATGAACGCGGCGGTCTGGCTGTCGACGGCGCCGGCCGCCGCGTCCGCGTCGCCATAGGGGACAAAGCTGACCCCGGGAACAAGGGGCTCGAACGGCACCCGCGTCTTGTCACGTCCGGTGACGCTCAACGATCCCATCGACTTGCCGTGGAAAGAATTGTGGGTTGAGACGATCTTGGTGCGACCAGTCGCCTTGCGAGCGAACTTCAATGCGGCCTCGACCGCTTCGGTGCCGGAGTTACTGAAGAATGTGAGATCCAGCCCAGATGGAGCCCGTTTGGCGAGCTGCTCGGCCAGTTCCGCCTGAACCGGGTTGAAAAAGACCTTGCTGCTCAGAGGCATCAGGTCGAGTTGCCTCTTGGCCGCCGCGACGACCTTGGGATGGCGGTGGCCAAGCGAGAAGACGCCGTAGCCGCCGAGAAAGTCCAAATACCGTCTGCCTTCGTGGTCGACAAGCTCACAGCCTTCGGCGCTTTGCTCGACCGAAAACCCGGCGAAGTTCATCAGTTTGGCTAAGGCGGGGTTGACGTGCTCGGTGTACTGCCCCACCACGTGCGCTTGCAACGCGTCCGAATCCATGTTTGAGTCTAGCAACATCACCCTCGGACGAACGCACGGTCCCATGGGAAGACCGGGCTTACGTCACTCGACCGTCAACGTGATCTGCCCGCCCACCAGCCCCTTCGCTCGCACTTTCACCGTTACCTTGCCCGCCTTCTGCTGGGTGCGGAGGATCGCTGTGACCCGCCCTTGCCAACAGACGTGGGACTTCGACTGGAAGCTGTGGGCGTCCGTCGGGCTGCCGTTTCCCGTGGCCGCCAACGTGACCGGGCCGCTGACGTCGAAGGTCACCTCGTTCTCCGCCGTCGGCACACGGTTGCCGTTGTCGTCGACGATCGTCACCGTCACATAGGCGAGGTCGGCTCCGTCCGCTTTGAGACGGTCGCGTTCGATCGAGATCTTGACGTGTGTCGGCGTGGTAGCGGACTGGAGCGACCAGCGCTTTTGCTCCTTGCCGTCGGCGTCATATCCGACCGCCTCGAGCTTGCCCGGCTGGTACGGGACAGTGAACACCGCCAGGTACTTCTCGGCCCGGGTCGTCGGGGCCGAACCCACTTCCTGACCGTTAAGGAACAGCTTGACAGACGGGAACGAGGAATAGACCCGTACGCGGATCGGCTTGCCGCCGAGTCCGGGCCAAGTCCAACTCTCGTGGTCGTCGAACCAGCCCCAGCCGCTCACCTGGTACTTGTCGTCGGCCGGTTCGGTGAAGGCGGCCAACACGTCCTTGCCGCCGAAGAGAATCTGCCGGTAATACGACTGTGGTTTGCGGCGTCCGACCAGGTCGATCTCGCCGGAACCTGTGGCGATGAACGGGAAGTCGCCGAAGAACCCGTTCGGCTCGCCAGGACGGATCACCCGGCCGACGCCGACTTCGCCGAGATAGTCCCACCCCGCCCAGATGAAGTCGCCGACCACATAGCTATGGTCTCGGACCTGCATGAGCCCGTCGAACATGTGTGGCGACTGCGACTCGGTCGTCATCAAGACGCGGTCCGGATGGGCGGCGTGGATGGCGTCGAACTGGTCGGCCATGTAGTTCAACCCCTCGACGTCCATGCTCGCATAGGTGCTCTCTAGCCTGGGCCAGCCGTCACCGATCGGGAACGCTGCCATCGTCACGGGCCGGGTATGGTCGGCGGCCTTGACGTAGTCGCGTAGCATCTTGGCGGTCTGGGCCCCTAGAGGATCGGCCTGTTCGGGGATTTCGTTCCCCATGCTCCACATGATCACGGAAGGGCGGTTCGCGTCGCGTCCGACCATCGCGTCCAAGTCCTTCTGCCACCACTCCTGGAAGTATTCGTTGTAGTTGCTGCCCTTGGGGCGGTTCCAGTTGTCGAAGGCTTCTTCCAGGACGAGCATGCCGAGCTTGTCGCAGGCGTCGAGAAGGGCGCTGGACGCCGGGTTGTGGGCAGTGCGGATGGCGTTGTATCCGCACGCCTTCATGATCCGGACCTTGCGCTCCTCGACGGCGGGAAGCGAGACCGACCCGAGCGGGCCGTTGTCGTGGTGGACGCAGCCGCCGTGCAGGTCGACCGGGTTGCCGTTGAGCAGGATGCCCGTCTTGGCGTTCACTGTGACGGTCCGCACACCAAAGGTCGTCGTCTGGACGTCCAGCACCTTGTCGCCCGAACGGATCTCCGAGACCAGTTTGTAGAGGTTCGGGTTGTCCGGCGTCCAAAGCATCGGGCTGCTGATGCGGAACTTGGCGTTCTGGGTCTGCCCACCGTCGGCGGGCACGACTAAGCCGACGTCGGAGGACCAGGCCGTCAGCCCGTTTGGCGCGACCATTTTCTGGACGAGCCTTAAGTCGGCGTTGGTCGGCAGGTCGTTGGCGACCGTCGTCCGCACCTGCATGCTGGCGTCGTCGGGGCTGATGTCCAGCGTCTCGACCCGGGTGCCCCAGGTCTTGAAGTAGACCGGTTCGGTCACGGTCAGGCGCACCTGCCGATAGATGCCCGAGCCGGTGTACCAGCGGCTGTTGGTCGGCGTCGAGTCCACTTGGACGACGATCTCGTTGTCACCCCCGTAGTTCAGGTTCTTGAGCGGAAAGTGAAAGGGCGTGTAGCCATAGGGGTGCTCATAGGCCAGGTGCTTGTTCACCCAGATGCGGGCGCGCATATAGACGCCGTCGAAGTTGAGTTCGACCCGCTTCCCCTTCCAATCCGCCGGGACGTCGAACTTTTTGCGGTACCAACCCAGCCCGCCGACGGTGAAACCCGTGGCCTGGCCGTCTTTCGCGTCGGTGTCGAACGGCCCGACGACTTTACGCGGGGTGCCCGCCGCATACAGCCCGCCGTCCCCCTCGCCGTTGTAGACCCGGATGGCGAGGACGTCCTTGCCGCCGCCTTTGACGAGCTTGCCCGGGACGGAGTAGTTGCGGGAGACCGTCCACGCGGTCTCGTAGTGGGGCGGCATCGAGCCGGTCGCGCCGATTTTGACCCCGTTGAAGAACGCCTCGTCACAGTCGTCGATCTTGCCGACGCTGATCCGGGCGTCCTTGCCCCGGGGAAGCGTGACGTGGCGACGGTACCAGCCGTAGCTGTCCGAGTGCTTGTCCCCGAGAACCGTGCCCCAGGTTCCGACACCCTGCACCATCTGCCAGTCGTTATGGTCGAAGTCGGTTTTGGCCCAGGCTGGGTCGTCGCCGAGCTTGAACGCCCACTGCCCCTTCGTCACATCGACTCCGGGCTTGAAGTCCTCCTTAGGCCTGTCTTCGATCTGGAAGTCGTGCGGCAGGTTCACGTCGCGCCACTTGGCGTCGGCGGGCAAGGTCTTCTCCTCGCCTCGTGCTCGGTAGAAGCTCCAGTCGGAGTCGAAATCGACGTCGAGGCGCGGAGACTCGGCCAGGGAATGCAGGAGGATCGCCGCCAACATAGACCCAAGTTACCCGGGCAGGCCGCGTCGCGTTGGAGCCATGTGGTTTGACTCCGCTTCGTTTGCACCGCACATGTCAAGGGCCCCGTCCCGCATGCGTCGGAACAAGGCCCCTGTCGTCGTGCGCCATCCGGTTCAGGCGGCGGCGGGCAGTTCGAGGACGCCGGTCTCGCCCCAGATGGCGACGGGGGCCGAGGCCACCGAGGTCAGTCCGTTGTTGGAGGCCGTCACCCGGAACCAGTATGTCTGCCCTGGCGTGAACCCGGGCACGGACACGCTCCGGCGCTTGGTGTTGGTCACCGTCGTCCAGGGGTCGGTGTCGAGGGCGCGGCCCTCGACAGAGTAGATCGTCCCATAGACGTTCCCCCCGCCCGACCACGCGAGCAGGACGGTCCCCGACGAGTCGGGCGTCGCCGCCAGCCCGGTCGGCTGGATCGGGGCGTGTTTGGTCGCGGTCGTGTCGTGCACGGCGTACCCGGCGTTGGCGATCATCTGGTCGGTGACGGCCGGGTTGTTGTAGATCGTGGCCCCGATGGAGCTGAGTGCGGCGATGGACGCCTGTCGGGCGGCGAGCTTCTGCTGTGTCGCGGCCTTGCTGGCGTCGCGGGCGGTCTGGGCGGCCGTGATCGCGGCCGCCAGGGCGGTGTTGGCGGCGGTTAGAGCCGCATTCTGAGCCGCGTCCGTGCCGTAGCCGGGGTCGGCCGTCGGGATCACTGTCGCAGCGTGCTGCCCGATGGCGAGCAGTTGGGCGTCTGATTTGAGTTGAAAGGCGTTCTGTGCCATTTGATCTTGCCTCCCCGCGGCCCGGACGCCACCTAACCGCGCCTGGTGTCGCAAAGATGCTTTGATCTTCGGTCGGTCCGGCGAGATTCTGGAGGTTAGCGGGTCGTCCTCCGCCCGTTTATGATCTAGCTTCGCCCATTGATGGAGCATCAAGGCTCCAAGAAGGCTTCCCAAACCTCTCTGGCGCCCTATCAATGTGCGGAGTCGCCCGCCCACGGGTCGTAGTCGCCGCACCAAAGTGCATTGGACCACTCGTAACGAGCCTGGGCCGAGCGGCAAAGGTCTTCGGCTCCTCCTGCCCCTCACCCAATCCCGTGCCGGACGGCCTCGAGCATCGCCTCGCCGAACCGGTCGACCTCGTCCAGCGTCGTGTAGACGTTCGGGGTGACGCGGATGCCCCGGAACTGCGGGTGCTTGATGGTGGTGGTGAACACGCCCTTCTTCGTGAGCAGCCAACCGCTGAGCTCGACGGGGTCGAGCCCCTTGATCTCCACTGTCGTCAGCCCGCAGGAGAACTCCGGCGCCAGGTTGGTGTGGAAGACGACCTTCTCCTCGTGCTGGAGGCGGTCCGCCCAGCGGGAGCGCAAGTAGCGGAGGCGAGCCGCCTTGCGATCCAGGCCGATCATCTCGGTGAAGGCGAGCGCCTCGGCGACCGCGTTGTGGTTGGCGGCCGGGTGGGTGCCGATCTCCTCGAACTTGCGGATGTCATTGTATTGCTCCTTCCCCGCCGCCATGAGCGGCCACAGGCCCTCGATCTTGCCCTTGCGGACGCAGAGCATGCCGGTCCCGACAGGGGCCATCAGCCACTTGTGCAGCGAGGTGCCGTAGTAGTCGCAGTCGAGTTCGTCGCGGGTGAACGGGAACTGGGCGAAGGCATGGGCGCCGTCCACGATGAGGGGGATGCCGTGGCGGTCGGCCAGATCCTTCACCTTGCGGACCGGGTTGATGGTGCCGTTGAGGAAGACCACCTGGCTGACGAGCATCAGCTTGGTTCTGGACGTGATGCCCTTTTCGAAGGCTCGGACGACTTCTTCGGCGTGGTGGGGCGGGGCTGGCTCCTCGACCTGGACCATCTTGACCTTGTCCCGCAACTCGCGCTGTTTGATCGTCGTGATCATGCGCGGGTAGTCCTGGGTGGTGGTCAGGATCTCGTCGCCGGGCTGGAGGTCGAACCCGTTGAGGCAGATCTCCAGGGACTCGCTCGCGTTGCGCGTGACGGCGACCTCCTCCGGGTCGGCCCCGAAGAGCCGCGCCAGGCCGCGCCGGACGTTTTCCACCTCGGGCTCCAACTGCCGCCACATGTAGTAGCTGGGGGCCTGGTTGCTGTAGTCCAGGTAGCGCTTGAGGGCCTCGTTGACCGCGCGCGGCGACGGGCAGCATCCGCCGTTGTTGAAGTTGGCGATGTTGCGGTCGAGCGTGAAGGCCTGCTGGATGTGCCCCCAAAAACCTTCATGTTGGGCCGCCTCCTGGACGCATGTCGGAGCCCGGCCTGCCGCTTTCTCCGCCAATGCCAGGGCCTGGTCGGTGAACGCGACCGACATGGCGCTGGCGAGGAAAGCGCGCCTGGTCACCGGCTCTTCTCGTGGATGCCCGCCTTGGCGAGCAGGGCGAGGAACTGTTTGCGCGTGCGCATGTCGATGGACTGGGCGACCAGCTTCCCTTCGCGGTCATAGATGAAGTTCTTGGGGATGCCGCTGACCTCGTACATCTCGCCCGCGACCTTCCGGCCTGGGTCGAGCAGGATGTTGTAGGTGTAGCCCTTCTCCTTGATGAACTTTTCGACGGTGTCCTTAGGCTCATCGGAGATCGCCAACACGACCAACCCTTGGTCCTTGAACTCCTTGCTCAGCTCTTCGATGTCGGGCATCTCCTTGCGGCACGGTGGGCACCACGTCGCCCAGAAGTTGACGAGCACGACATGTCCCTTGAGCTGCGACAACGTCCACGCCTTGCCGTTCAGGTCGGTGAGGGTGAAGTCGACCTTGGACCGTTTGGCGTCGAGGTCGTCCAGCCGCTTCCTGGCCGCCGCGAAGGGCTTGCCGGAGTAGTCGACCGTCATGCCCTCGTACTTGTTGAGGGCGGCGAGTTGGTCGAAGACGAAGTCGTCGATCGGGCCGTCCGCGCCCTTGACGGCGAGGACCAGGGTGTCGGTCACGGCCTGCAGGGTGTCGCGGCCGAAGTCTCCCTCGGTGGAGAGGTTGGCGAGCATCGACGCGGCAAGGAGCCTCTCGCTCGGGACTGACAACGCCGCGATGTCCTTGGCGAGCCTCTTGGTCTCGACCCGTCGCTGGTCGTCGGGCAGGGAGCGGAGCTTGCCGACCGAGTCGAGGACCGATTCCGCTTTGGCGGAGAGCTTCGACGGGCCCCCGCTCACTTGGCCGAACGTGAGGGCGGCGAGTGCCAACGTCGCCACGAGCGTCCCTAGACGGACCTTCATGGCCCTACCTTACCGGAGATCACTCGGTTTCTGGACTGTCGCCCATGTGGACCGCGAAACGCCTGTCTGGGACGAGCCAGATAAGCGCGACGACGGCATAAAGTGTTATCGCCAACCACGGCATGGAGAGGGCGCACGCGACTCCGACCAGGTAGATGACGACCGACAGGCGACCCTTGGCGTCGCCCCCGATGCGGTGGGCGAAGTCCGAGTCCTTTCCGTTCACCCTCACCAGGCAGCGGGTCAGGACAAAGTAGGCGATCGCCGACATGATCTGGATGAAACCAAAGACCGCGACCGGCAAGGGGCCGAAGCTCGTCTGGTCCATCCACTTCATGGCGAAGGGCACCAGGGAGAGCCAGAACAAAAGGTGGTGGTTCGCCCACAGCACCGCCCCGTCGATCCGCTTTGCCGCGTGCAACATGTGGTGGTGGTTGTTCCAGTAGATCGCCACCAACACGAAACTGAGCAAGTACGCTGAGAGCGTCGGGAGCAGGTGCCGCAACGCGGCAAGGCCCGCAGTGGCGGGAGTCTTGAACTCCAACACCATGATGGTGATGATGATCGCCACCACACCGTCGCTGAACGCTTCGACCCGCCCCTTCGTCATCGCCGGTTCTGATTATGGTCGGCCGTGATTTGGGCCGCGCCGTCCATGACGGCGACTTACTGGGGTTCGGGTGGACGACCGACGAGTTCCATGCCGTGCTCCTCGGCGGCCTGCTTGATCAAGCCGAAGTCCGGAGGTCCGGGCATTGCCCAGATCTCCGCCGCCCGCTCAAAGAACTTTTCGAACCCACCCCCCGGCGAGCAGATCACCCAATGGGTGCTAGGTGTGTCACCGGCGTTGCGAAACTGGTGGGGCACGTCGCGCGGCAAGAACACCACGCTACCTGGGGGTGCTTTCCGCCACTCGCCGTCGACCAAAGCCTCGAGGTCACCTGAAATCGTAAGGAAGACCTCGTGTTCCCGGTGATGGATGTGCAACGGCGGCCCTCCCCCTGGCGGCACTGTCGCATGCCCGATGGAAAGGTCGTTGCCACACTGCTCACCGATCATCTTGAACGTGATCGTGTCACCGAACGCATGGACGGTCTTGCCTTCCTCGGGCGTGACGATGAGGGGACGCATCCTCCGATTGTGACGGTGCCCCAGGCCGCCGTGTCAAGGCTACGCTGACACTTCATGAAATTGATCCTTTTCAACGCTGAACAATTGAAGGCCAGACTAGGGTTTCAAAAGCCAAACCTCGGGAGAGCGGACACCGGGGTGGCGTTCGCCGTTTGGAAGCGCCCAACCACCTGCCCACGGGACAGACGGAAGGGTGACCCTTGGCGCGGGACTCTGGCCGGCCGGCACCCAGGCGTCTTTCGCGACGTCATAGAGCCAGATTCCACTCGGAAAGCCGGGGTGGTCTTGTTGGGGCTTGCCGACCTGGGAGCCGTCGTCGCCACCCAGCAGCAAGAAGCCGTTCCCGGTGACCGGGGCCGGAGACGGGGCGGCAACGGACGGTGCGGGCAGGTCGGCGATCCGCGTCCACCGGTGACCGTCGAACCCGTACCCGTCCTGTAAGTACGTTCTCTCTGCCCCACCCTTCGCGCCGGGATGCAACGACGCCCCACCCACCACAAAGAACTTGCCCCCGCATGCGGCCGCGGTGGCGAGGATCCGCCCGGGGCCGGGGAGGGGCGGCATCTCGTGCCAGACGGGATCCTTGGCGTCGAGGTCGAGGGCGAAGACGCGGGCCGATGCGGTGGTGGAGTCGGGCCGGGCTTGGCCACCCGCCACAAACAATGTGCCCCCGACCAGCGCTCCGCACCCGTTTGCCAACGTCATCGGCAAGGGCGGGAGGTTGGTGGTCCGGACCCTCCCCTTGACCAGTTCGACGGCGAGGGTGTCGGCATACTGCTTGCCGGAGTCCGACCCCCCGACACAGACCATGCGCTCGTGGTAGGTCACGGACACGCCGTAACCAAGCCTGCGGGGGAGTTTGCCGACGACATTCCAAGTGCCCGAAGGGCCGTCCAAGGCATAGACCGTGTCGTACCAGACTTTCTTGCCGCCCTCCCACGGCTTCTTGTCCGGAAAGTTTGCCCCTCCCGCGACCAGCAGGCTCCCGTGGCTGACCCCCGCGAACATTCCCGCGAAGCCCTCGGCGTCGGGCACGTCGGGCAACTTCGACCACTCCATCTGATTGCCTCCAGATGGGATTGTGACGACCCAGGCGAGAGCCAACGCGGCGATCACGCCACACCCCAATCGAAGAACCCCATGCCTTCGAGCCTACTACGAAGCTCGGCCCTGGCCTCTCCGGTCAGGGAGGTGTTGGGCAACCGGGGATTCCCGACGTCGACGCCGAGAAAGCCCATCGTCGCCTTGGCCGCACCCATGTAGCCGTACGACGCCAAGACTTCGATCAACTGCACCGAGCGATATTGCTCCTTCCTGGCGGTCTCCAAGTCAGCAGAATCAAAAGCGGCGATCAACCGTTGATAGACCGGGGCGGCGAAGTTGAAACTGCTGCCGACGGCTCCTTTCGCCCCCAGGGCCAGGGCACCGAGCATGTGCTCGTCCACCCCCCAGGGCACGTCAAAGCCTGACCTGAGGCAGGTCTGGTACGCCATCAAATCCGGGTTGGTGAACTTGATCCCGGCCAGGTTGGGGATCCGCTGGCCCGCCTTGACGAGGAACTCGGGCATGGAGAACGCCACCCCGGTAAGGGCGGGAATGTCATAGAAGTAGAACGGAAGGTCTGGCGCGCCGCCTGCGACTTGGGCACAACACTCGACCAGGACGTCCAACGACTTGGGCTTGAAATACATTGGTGCCAAAGCAGAAATCGCCGCCGCACCGACCGACTGGGCGTGGCTGGCCAGGTCGCGGGCGTCGCGCAGACAGTTCGAGCCCACATGCACCACGACCCGGACGCCGTGCCTCGGCGCGACCTCCGCCCATCGCTCAGCCAAGGCCCTGCGTTCCGCCAGGCTCAAGGAGTGGCTCTCGCCCGTGCTCCCAGCGATGAAGGCGGTCGTCACGCCCTTGGCTGCAAGGTGCGCGGCTTGGGATTCCACCGATTCTAGGTGCAACTCTCCGGTAGAGTCGAACGGCGTATGCACCGCCGCCACCAGTCCGTGCAACGCAAAGCTCATGCCGCGAGCTCCGGTGTGAGGTCTCGTCTTGGCCGAACCATGAGGACAAGGGCCACGTTGACGGCCACCAAGACCGCGCCGATCCCCAAGATCGTCTCGAAGCTGGCCCCACCGTCCTTGAGCTTGCCCACGGCGATGTCGGCGAACCCGCCTAGGCTCACGCTGAGGAAGTTCATGACCCCATAACCTGTGGCCCGCAACTCCGGTCGCACAAGCTGGGCCAAGATCGGCATGTTGTTGCAGTCAAACAGGCCGAAGCCAAGCCCAAAGAGGGAGAGAAACAGGATCGCCACGCCCAGGCTTGGAGAGTGCCCGAGCCCGAACAAAGCGGGGATGAGCAAGGTCATTCCGATCGCGCTGATCAACGTCCGCCCCCTCAGGTTCCGCTTCACCCACCTGTCGGACAGCATCCCGCCCAAGAACAGACCGGCGAACCCGGCGACGTTCACGTACAGAGAGGCCGAGACGCCCGCCATACCCTGGCTGATGTTGAACTGGTCTTTGAGCATGCTCGGCATCCAGTCCTTCATGAGCCAGCCAGGCATCGCCACCAGCGTGAAGTACACGCCCAACAAGAGAAACGACGGGTTCGTGACCAGGGTCTGGATGGACTCCAAGGGGCCGGGCTTTGGTTGCCCCTCACCATCTGCGGCGTTGCGCGGCGCGTCCTTGAGGAAATAGAGCAAAGGGATCGAATAAATGACGCCCAAGGCGCCCGTTACATTGAATGCGAAGCGCCAGCCCAGGTTCGGGGCGTCCGCCACGTATCCGGAGAAGCCGCCCAGGATGACGCCGAGGTAGATCGCGGCCATATGGATGCCCACCGCCCGCGATTTGGTCGCGCCAGTGTGGTAGTCCACGATCAGGGCTAGGGCGGCCGGGATGTAGAGTGCTTCGCTGACCCCCATCGCCGTCCGTGTCCACAGCAGGGTGTGGTAGGAGTCGGCGTGGCCCGTCCACCAGGTTATCGCCGACCAGACAAACAGGCTGCCGCACACGATCCACCGGCGGCTGAAGCGATCGGCCAGGTAGCCCCCGATGGGGCTGAAGATGGCGTAGACCCATTTGAACTGGGCGAGCATGACCCCCCAGTTCGTGTCCGACCCGATGTCCCGGATGTCCCCCATCACCGAGAACTTCATCGAGGCCAGCATTTGCCGGTCCAGGTAGTTCAGCAACGCCACCGGCGCCACCAACAACACGACCAACCATGCGGTCCTTAGGGCGGACCGGCTCATACGGGCTCGACCCTGGCACTATCCATGACCGGCCCATTATGTCAGACCGTGGCGCGGCCTCACGTTGCCGCCGAACGAGGGTTGCCTAGGGCGTACTCACGCCAAAATCGAAGAAATAGAAAATGGCTGCCCGCCATGGATTCGAACCACGATTAACAGGGCCAGAACCTGTCGTCCTGCCTTTAGACGAGCGGGCAACTCATCAGGAATTATAGCCAGTCTCGATGCAGTTCTGCACTTCGGATGGGTCGCTGGCATAACTGTGCCAAGATCGGACTAGCCATGTCCGACAGGACAGTCCTCTTCGTCGCCAGATGCTTGCGGCTGTTCGCGTATGGCTCGATGGCTGTCGTCTTGGCCCTGTATCTGGGCAGTCTCGGGATGGGACAAGCCACAATCGGCGTCCTCTTCGCGTGCACGCTTGCCGGAGACACCGTCGTCTCCCTGTTCCTCACCACCCATGCCGACCGATGGGGGCGCAAACGGACGCTGATCGTTGGCGCCTTGCTTATGGCCGCGTCTTCGGTCGTCTTTGCCGTCGCCAACGGATTCTGGCCGCTCGCCATAGCAGCGACGCTCGGCGTCCTCAGTCCGAGCGGGAACGAGATCGGCCCGTTCTTGCCGGTCGAGCAGGCGGCTTTGGCAGAAGGTACGAGCGAAGGAGCTCGGACTGTCGGCTTGTTCGCTTGGTACAACGTCGCTGGCTATGCGGCGACCGCCATCGGCACCCTTTTTGGTGGTTGGGGATCGCATTGGTTGCAAGGGCTCGGTGTCAACGCCATCGACAGCTATCGGGCGATCGTCCTCGTCCACGGCGTGGTCGCGCTCCTGCTTGTCGCCTTCTATCTCTTCTTGGGTCAAGGGGTCGAGTCCCATGTTCCGAAGACGACCGGAAAGAACCCGTGGCTCGGCCTTGGAGACAACCGCAACAAGGTGCTACTGCTGGCAGGGTTGTTCAGCATCGACGCCTTTGGTGGAGGGTTTGTCATGCAAAGCCTCCTTGCCGATTGGTTTCACGTCCGTTGGGGAGCGAACGAGATGCAGTTAGGGACGCTCCTCTTCTTCGGAAACATCTTCGCAGGTGCCTCAGCCCTTGCCGCGGCAAAGATCTCCAAACGGTTCGGACTCCTCAACACGATGGTGTTCACCCACCTGCCTTCCAACGTCCTGCTCGTCTTGGTGGCGTTGATGCCCAACCTTCAACTTGCCATGGCGGCGCTCCTTGCGAGGTTCTGCATCAGTCAGATGGACGTGCCGACCCGACAAGCCTATGTGATGGCTACGGTCGAACCCGACCAACGGTCTGCCGCGGGTGGAGTCACGGCGGTTGCACGGTCGGTGGGCGTGACCGCCTCGCCCCTATTGCTGGGGCCGCTGATGGCCAACCCTGCCCTTGGCCTGACACTCGTCTTTGGCGGGAGCGTCAAGATCGTCTATGACCTCGCGCTTTGGTTCCTCTGTCGTCGCGACCCGGCGTTTCAGAAAGCTTAGCTACCTGACGACCGAGTCGCCAAGCGGCGATCTGCGACCTCTATTGCGATCAGTGCCAAGGGTATGCCAAGGGCATCGATGAGCACGTCGCTCACAAGCCCTCCGCGGCCGGGCACGAATGTCTGGTGAAACTCATCGAGCGCGGCAAAGACAATTGTCAAGAGAGCTGCGACTAGCCTGTTTTCGAGTTTGGTCGATGTTGAACCCATGAACGCTTTGTTAAATAGTAGGAAGAGCACGAAATATTCGAGGACGTGGTAACCCTTTACAAACAGAAACCAAGACGTACCCCAAAAGGCCCCAAAACTCGCTTCCGTCACTGTCGGCACCGACCTCGCGATAGTCTTTACAAATTCGCGGCTGTGGACCACTGTGCTACTCGTGACGAAGATCACAATGATCCATAGGGTGGGCCAAAGTAGCGCCTTCGGTCTCATCTTTGATCCATCAACAACAAGCGCGAGATGGTTGTTTCAGTCGCTGCCGCACTTCATCTAGCCTTGCTTGATCTCAGACACAATTTTGGTGCAGATCTCATCGACCGATCCTGCGACGTCGAAGGTCTGGCCTCGTTCCAGAGGCTCCCAGGTGGCCAGCTGCGAGTCCAAGAGCTCTGGCGGCATGAAGTGGCCTTTGCGGTTCTCCATGCGCCGGTAGAGCAAGTCGCGGTCGCCGACCAGACCGACCCAGTGGAAGTCGTCCAAGCCTGCTTCAAGCCGGTCTCGGTACACCCGTTTGAGCGCCGAACAAGCTAAGACGACGTCCGGTTTGTCCCTCAGGGCCGCGTTCATCGCGTCGAGCCAAGGCCAGCGGTCCTCGTCGGTCAACGGGATGTGGGCGTGCATTTTGGCCTTGTTGGCCTCTGAATGAAAGTCGTCGGCATCAAGAAACGGACAACCCAAGGACGCCGCGACGCATTTGCCGACGACCGACTTCCCTGACCCCGAGACGCCGCAGACGACGATCCTCACTCGGGTTTCACGACGTGACCGCCGAAGGCGTGGCGCATCTTGGCAAGCAACTTGTTGCTGTAATCGGCGTGCCCTTGTGATTGCTGCCGGGCCATGAGGGCGGCGGCGGTCACGGGTGCGGGGACGCCCATCTCCAGAGCCTCCCTCACTGTCCACTTGCCTTCTCCGGAGTCGGCGACGTATGGCGCGACGTCATCAAGCTTCTGGTCTTCGTGCAGAACCTGTGCCGTAAGGTCGAGCAACCAGCAACGGACGACGCTACCCACCCTCCAGATCTCCGATATTTGGGCGAGGTCCAGATGCATGTCTTCTCGCGCGTGCATCAGGGAGAACCCCTCGCCGAACGCTTGCATCATGCCGTACTCGACGCCGTTGTGGACCATCTTCACAAAGTGGCCCGAACCAGAAGGGCCGACATGTCCCCAACCAGTGTCTGGCGTCGGAGCGAGAATCTTCACGAGCGGTTCCACATGGGCAAAAGCCTCGTCGGTGCCGCCCGCCATCATGCAATAGCCCTCTTCGAGGCCCCAGACGCCTCCGCTGACCCCGACGTCCACCAAGGCGAACCCCTTCTCGCCCAAGACCCAAGCGCGCTTCTGGGTGTCGCGGAAGTCGCTGTTCCCGCCGTCTACAAAGACGTCTCCCGGGGTGGCGAGTTCTGCCAAATGATCCAGCACGGCCTGGGTAGGGGCCCCTGCCGGCACCATCGACCACAGCACACGCGGGGCCGACATCGCCTCTACCATCTCGCTGAGAGAGGCGTGGACCTCGGCGATCTCGGCCACCGAGGCGCGAGCCTCGTCCGATGGGTCGCCGGCGACGACGCGGACACCTCCGCGGGCCCACCTTCGGGCCATGTTCGCCCCCATCTTCCCCAGTCCGACCAGCCCGACCGCAAGTTCCGCCATGCCTTCATTGTCGCACGTTGGCGAAGCGTGCGCGAGGTCGACCAAGTCCTTTAGCCAAGGCTATGTGCCGCGCAGGCGCATTTCTGGTTTTCGTGTGGACGGCCCGTGACACGGCTACAATTGTCAGCGGGCTGAGGTGGAGACCTCGCAAAAACAGAGGCATATGGACAACGAGACTTGGAACGCGATGGACGGGTTTTTTGAATCGACGGTGGTCAAGGCGGGCCCAGAGTTCGCACGGATCACCCAGGCGACCGACGCCGCCGGACTGCCACCGATCGCCGTCTCGCCATGCTTAGGCAAGCTGTTGCACATCTTGGCCAAGTTGGTCGACGCCAAGCGGATACTGGAGATTGGCACCCTTGGCGGTTACAGTTCCGCGTGGCTCGCCTCGGCTATGCCGACAGACGGCGAGTTGGTCTCGCTGGAATTCGATCCCAAGCACGCTGAAGTCGCACGTGGAAACCTACGGGCCGCCGGGCTTGGCGACAAGGTGAGCATCGTGGTCGGCGCCGCCCTCGACAGCCTCCCCCACGTCAAGGGCCCCTTCGACCTTGTCTTCATCGACGCGGACAAGCGCAACATCCCCGGGTACCTCGAGTGGGCGCGCAAACTCACGAGGCCGGGAGGGGTGATCGTCATCGACAACGTCGTCAGGGGCGGCAATGTAGCCGACCCGGAGACCGGCGAGCCCGACGTCGACGGCGTGCGTAGCGCGATGTCGGATATCGCGGCTTGCGACGACCTAGTGGCGACCTCGATCCAGACAGTCGGCCGCAAGGGCTACGACGGGTTCACCCTGGTGTGGGTGGCCGAATAGATAACGTCTTATGCGGTCGGGTTGAGTTCGTGTCGCCTGGGTCGAACTAAACAAACTATCTCACACGCATGCGGTCGCGCGCCGTTAATGAAACGGTGACACCCAGGGTTCGGTCAACTCTTGATCAAACCTTGAAGGTTCGGATGGGGTTTGACCCACCAGATAAGACTCATGACCGATGGGGACATGCAAGGACTCGAACAACTCCGGCGGACGACGAGCCCATTCTGAATCAAGGACAAGATTTCGGGCCCATATGTCCAGTTTCCGTGTATCCTCTGTGATATGTTGACCTCAGTCCGAGGCACACCTGTACTTGTGGCAATGGTATCGACGGCAACTTTGGGGGTTGGCTTGGCTTCTGTGTCGATCTTGGCCCCGCAAACTTTTCACGTCCAAAGGTTCGACAAGGGCGATTCCGAGTTTATGGGAATTAGAGCCGACCTCTCACACGCACCCGAGCTTAAGGCGAAATATCCAAATGGAGCATCTTCGCCCATTAGGATACTCCTGCTGGGGGGCTGCACAAGCTGTTCAGTTCACCGCCCGGAGGTACTAGCCCGACAGATGAAGGTCGACGTGATCATCGTCTCCGACAGTTACATCGACCGGTCGCTCTCTCGCATCTTGGGCGTCACGATCACGACGGATTTGATGATGCACGTATTTCCGCCGTCCGCATACGCTCATGCCCCCATCGTCTTCGACGCCACTATAACGCGTGACTGGGTGGCCACCGTCACAGGTGTCCAAGCGCTGCCGCCAGTAGTGAGGTAAGCCGTTGTCGATCATAAGACAGCCCAAAACACGAGCCCTCACTCTCATCGAGGTCATTGTCGTCGCGGTGATCGTTGGCCTTTTGGCCGCTCTCTTGACACCGGTGTTCGTCGGCGCGATCATGGCGGCCAAGGAAATCCAAGCCGCTTCCAACCTGAGGCAGATCTTTATCGCGACAGATCTCTACAGGACGGATTATGACGGCCAAGGCAAGTATGGCACCGCCTACGAGATGGGCTTGCCAGACTATACCGTCGTCTATGACACGTATGGCATCTATCCTGGCACGATCCTGACAGACATGTTGCCAGGGACCGGGGGCCTTTGGTCAAGCCCTTGTGGCACACATCCAGACAACCTAGACTTCTCGAACACAGATCTTTGCTGGAATCCCGAATCCTTTCCAGATAACCTATGGGCGGATTATGCCCGCAGTCGAGAGGGCAGCGCAATTCTCATCTCGGATGACAATTGCAATCCGCACAATCACCCGCTGACGGCCGAGTTCTTTCCGAAGAAGTTCATAGGCGTCAGCATCTCCGGCTCGATCCGCATAGACATCACGACGGGCCCTGACCACGGCTTTATTTACTGGGCGAACCATTGATCCGCCCTCATTACCATCGTAGACATGAAGAGAACAATCGGTAGGTAAACAACATGAAGAAAACGATCATCGCGACGATCTTGTCGCTTGTCTCCGGCTCCTCTGGCGTGCTTATGGCCCTTGCCATTGCCTCCGTACCGACAACCGCACGGGCAGGATGCGGGTCCAGCGACTGCACGGGCACGGGCCGATACACGGCGGTCTGTTGCGTCGACGCGTTCAACGGCTGTCGTCGCTACGAGCGTCGACCATGCCCACAGGGATATGAATATCATTTCCTGAGCACGGAGACGGGCACATGCGAAAACAACATCTGCGTCCCTCTGTGAGTTGAACCTTAGACTATAGGGGCCGGTTCAACATCGGCCCGTTTTCTGAACATTCGCCCATGAAGAAGCCGTTAGAGCCAAAAACTCGTCTGAAAATCCTGATGGCAGGCGCCGTAGTTCTTGCAGTTCTACTTGCGAGCGTCATCGTGCGCCAGCTTGCCCGCAACGAACCACTTGATTCGTTCGCCCGCCGGGTGTTGTCCGCTATGCAGGCTGAAAACGCAGATCTCCTCTATGATTCGATGCACGATGGGGAGCGAGAAAAGCTTGGGCTCAATAGAGGGCAATTTCGCAGCCTACTGCGCTGGTATCGTTCCTGCACAGATGGAGTGAAGCAGATCGGGGAGCCAGTTTTGGAGTGGGGACAAGGCGGCTACATACTTGTAGTAAGCGTCGGACAGAAGTCAGATTCAGACCGGTGTGATCTCGAACTCGTGGTCAACCGGACAGCAGACGGCCCTAAATGCTTTCTTTCGCGCACATTGGTCACGACGGCATTGGTCGCGAAGTATGCAAGGGCCAGTGCGGATAAGACACAAAAGCAGCGATATGGAGCCGCCTTATTGGACGGGCTGGCAGTGGAACAAAACAGGCTTTCTGAAATGGGACTGCGAGGGTACATCGACACCAACAGCCGCTTTAAGCTGATCAACTGGGACCAACTGCGGCGGGTTGGTCAAAGACTCAGCCAACCCTAGATACGATTTGGCTGTGTCGATCGAACGAACTCCTTGGCGCTGGCGAGAGCGGTAGCCGCTACAAGCACAGGAAGGAACACGGCCCCTCGCTACGCGGGGGGCCGCACGGTTGTCAACCCTTTCTACGACGGGCTGCGAGCAACACTCCGAAACCAAGAATGCTCAACGTCGCCGGCTCGGGCACCGCGTCTTGGTGAACCCAGACGTTGTCGATGTCCCAGCCCTCGTCACCGACGCCTTGAAGGTTCGAACCAGCCCATGTAAGGACCAGGGTCGAACTGGAGGCCACTTCGGTAAAGGCGGCATGGTTCGCCCCACCGAAGATGTAAAGCGAGTTGCCGTAGTAGCCGTTTGGTAGGGTGCCACCGTGGGCTAGATCCTTGTTGTCGGCTCCGGTCTGGGCGGCGTAGCTGCCCGCCAGGTAACTGTCGGGGAAGGACTGGTTGTACCCACTCACGTTCGAGAACGTCGTGTCCAGATCCGTGTTGCCGTCGAGAGTGAACGTGAACCGATCTGGCCCGACTCCAGTCTGATTGCCGTCCCAACTGTCCCGGATGTAGAGATCAAAACCCGCCGTGACGGCATATCCGGCGTTGAGGCCCGTCAGAGTGAGGGTGACGGTGTTGTTACCGAACTGACCCAAGACTGTGGTGCCGTTGAAGGACTGCACGGCGGACGTGCTCCATTCAGCGCCGACTGGTGATTCGAAGTTGTTGGAATAGTCAAAGGCGAAGGAAGTGGCCGCTAGGGCAAGAACGGCTAGCGATACGAATAGTGTTTTCATTTTCAAAGCCTCTCCATGACAATTGGGCGTGACGCACCCGTCTGCGACATAATATCGCAAGGTGCAGGAAGCCGATGGCCGTTCTAGCACATTTTCAAGGCAAATCTCGCAACAATACGAGGACAAAAGACACGCTACACACGGAGGCGGCCCGGGCCATGCGTAGTTCAAAACGTCTGGCAACAATGCCACGGCATAGTCAGGGCCCGCCACCCAAAAGGGATAGCTGGCCCTGACTGACCGATCCGAGACGCCTCAGACCTTGACTTTGACGATGTTGCCGGCGCCGACCGTTCGGCCGCCTTCGCGGATGGCGAACTTCGAGCCTTCTTCCATGGCGATCGGAGCGATAAGCTCGACCGACATGACGACGTTCTCGCCCGGCATGACCATCGCCACGCCTTCCGGCAGGTTCAGGGTTCCCGTGACGTCCGTCGTGCGGAAGTAGAACTGCGGCCGGTAGCCGTTGGTGAACGGCGTGTGGCGTCCGCCCTCTTCCTTGCTCAGGACGTAGACCTGGGCGTCGAACTGGGTGTGCGGCTTGATCGAGCCTGGCTTGCAGATGACCATGCCGCGCTCCACGTCCTTCCGGTCGATGCCGCGAAGGAGCAGGCCGACGTTGTCACCGGCTTGGCAGCTGTCCAGGTACTTCCGGAACATCTCGATGCCAGTGCAGACCGTCTTGCGAGTGTCGTGGATGCCCACGATCTCGACGTCGGTGTTGACGTTGAGGGTACCGCGCTCGACACGGCCGGTGGCGACGGTGCCGCGCCCGGTGATCGTGAAGACGTCCTCGACCGCGCAGAGGAACGGCTTGTCGACGTCGCGCTCGGGGGTCGGGATGTAGCCGTCCACCGCCGCCATCAGATCCAGGATGGACTTGATGTGCTTGTCCTCGAAGTCGATGGAGCCCGACTCGACCTGGTCAAGCGCTTTGCGGGCGGAACCCTTGATGATCGGGGCGTTGTCGCCGTCGAAGCCGTACTTGCTCAGCAACTCACGGACTTCCATCTCGACCAGCTCGATCAACTCCTCGTCGTCCACTTGGTCGACCTTGTTGATGTAGACCACGATGTACGGCACGCCGACCTGTCCGGCGAGCAGGATGTGCTCCCGGGTCTGCTGCATCGGGCCGTCGGTGCCGGCGACCACGAGGATCGCGCCGTCCATCTGGGCGGCGCCGGTGATCATGTTCTTGATGAAGTCGGCGTGGCCGGGACAGTCGACGTGCGCGTAGTGGCGCGTCTCGGTCTCGTACTCCTGGTGGGAGATGTTGATCGTGATGCCGCGGGCCTTCTCTTCGGGCGCGGAGTCAATGTCCTCGTAGCGGCGGGCCTTTGCGAGACCCTTGGCCTGGAGGACGCCGGTGATGGCCGCGGTAAGCGTCGTCTTGCCATGGTCGACGTGACCGATGGTGCCGATGTTGACGTGCGGCTTCGTCCTTTCAAATTTAGCTCTTGCCATTTGATCTTTCCTTGATTCTAGTCCGGTTTTTACCGCTACAGCAAGCCGCCTTCGCAGAGCCACCTCGACCCCGAAGGGTGCAAGGCCGGAGAACAATGCCACGCGTTTGAATTGGGTTCGCTACACCCACACGCGACCTTGTGAATGATGCCACTTAACGGGATTCAGCTTCAACACGGCCTAGGGCTTAGGCCGCGTGCAGTCCTAGTGGTCAGCTTCCCTGCGCCTTGTCAACGATTTCCTTGGCGATGTTGCCAGGAACCTCTTCGTAGTGGCTCGGCGTCACGTTCGGCGTCGCGCGGCCCTGGGTGAGCGAACGCAGCGTCGTCACGTAACCGAACATCTCGGCAAGCGGGACATGGCTGTTGACGATCGTCACGCCGCCCGGGCCCGCGTCCATGTTCTCAATGCGTCCCCGGCGCGAGTTCAGGTCGCCGACCACGTCGCCGACGTTCTGCTCCGGAGTCGTGATCTCCACGTGCATGATCGGCTCCTTCAGGATCGGCTTGGCCTTCCTCATCGCTTCACGGAACCCAATGATGCCTGCCTGCTTGAAAGCGTTTTCGTTCGAGTCGACTTCGTGGTAGCTGCCACCGGTCACCGCGACCTTGACGTCGACTACCGGATAGCCCGCCATGACACCCGCCAACAACGCCTCCTTGACGCCCTTTTCGATCGGTGGGATGTACTCCTTTGGCACCGAACCTCCGACCACCTTGTTCTCAAAGATGAATCCCTTGCCTGGTTCCAGAGGCTCGATCTCGAGGATGCAGTGGCCGTACTGGCCCGAACCGCCGGTCTGCTTGATGAACTTCCCTTCTGCCTTGGCCGGGGTGCTGACCGTCTCACGGTAGGCGACCTGCGGCTTGCCCTGGTTGGCCTGGACGCCGAACTCACGGTTCAGCCGGTCGACGATGATCTCCAAGTGGAGCTCGCCCATTCCGCTGATGATCGTCTGGCCCGATTCGGGGTCGGTCTGCACACGGAAGGTCGGGTCCTCCTCCGCAAGTCGTTGCAAGCTGGTGCCGAGTTTCTCTTGGTCGGCGCGGCTCTTCGGCTCGATCGCGATCTGAATGACCGGTTCGGGGAACTTGATGGATTCGAGGACGATGGGTTTGGACGGATCCGTGATCGTATAGCCGGTCCGGACGTCGCCAAGACCGATCACGCCGACGATCTCTCCGGCATAGACGGCGTCGATGTCCTGGCGGTTGTTGGCATGCATCTCAAGGATGCGGCCGATACGCTCGCCACGGGTGCGGATCTCGTTCGTCTGAGGGTCGCGGTAGGCGACCTCGATCGGAGTCCCCTTCTTGAGGACGCCGCTGTACACGCGCATGAAGGTCAGCTTGCCGACGTACTTGTCGGTCATGATTTTGAAGGCAAGCGCGCTGAACGGCTCGTCGTCCTCGGGCTTGCGCGACATCGCCTTCTCATGGTCGGGGTCGATGCCCGCCACGTCGTCGACGTCAAGCGGCGAAGGGAGATAGTCGACGACTGCGTCACAAAGGAACTGGACGCCCTTGTTCTTGAACGAACTGCCGCAGATGACCGGCACGATCTTGCCCGCCACCGTGCCGACCCGCAACGACTTGCGCAGGTCGTCGGGGGAAATGTTGTCCCCTTCAAGGAAGCGTTCCATAATCGAGTCGTCGAACTCGGAAATGGACTCGATCAGCTTCTCGCGCCACTCGTCGGCCAGGCCCTGCTGGGCGGCCGGAATGTCCCTGACCTCGAACTTTTTGCCGTCGTCCGAGGTGTAGATGGTGGCTTTCATCTCGATCAGGTCGATATAGCCCTGGAAGTCGCTCTCAGCGCCGATCGGGATGCTGATAGGTGCCGCGTTGGCACCTAGCCGCTCGCGCATTCGCTGAACGACGGTGAAGAAGTCGGCGCCGAGCCGGTCCATCTTGTTGATGTAGGCGATCCTCGGAACCTTGTACTTGTTGGCCTGACGCCAGACCGTCTCGGACTGTGGTTGGACGCCACCGACCGCGCAATAGACCGCCACCAGCCCGTCCAGAACGCGGAGCGACCGCTCGACCTCGACTGTGAAGTCGACGTGGCCGGGAGTGTCGATGATGTTGATCTTGTGCTCGGGCTTGTCGCCCGATGTGCCCCGCCAGAAAGCGGAAGTAGCGGCCGAGGTGATCGTGATGCCGCGCTCTTGTTCCTGCTCCATCCAGTCCATGGTCGCAGCGCCGTCGTGCACCTCACCGATCTTGTGTGTCTTACCGGTGTAGTAGAGGATGCGCTCAGTCGTGGTCGTCTTTCCCGCGTCGATGTGCGCGGCGATCCCGATGTTGCGGATAAGCTCTAGTGGGTGTGAACGGGGCATATGCGGCTCTTGTTTGTTCTTGGGTCAGGGGCTGAAATGACGCTACGCGTCCACTCAACCGACGTATTATGTCGGCCACCGGGGCCGAGTCCACAGGACGGGCCTACGCAGAGTTCATCCCTCCTGGGAGGCACTGATGGGACATAACTGCGCATTGGTTTCTGCCTACTTTGTCGCCTGCAGATATTGAGACGAAGTCGAGGGATTGCCTTCGAGAGGCATCCATAATGATCGTAGGTCGGCATATCCGGTGCCAGGCTCAGGCTTGCTCCGGCCGAACGGCCTGACCCAAGGGGAAGCCCGGCTAGAATCCGCTGTCGGCAACAACGATGTTTCGGACGACCATTTTGCGCACATCTTCTCTGCCGCCCGTCCAGGCGGCGGTCAAGAACTCGGCCCTGCTCAAACCCGTTGTGCGCCGGTTCATCGCGGGCGACAGCGTCGGTGAAGCCATGCAGGTCTCCGAGCGACTGGCCTCCGAAGGCTTCTTCGTGACCCTTGACCAATTGGGCGAGAACGTCGCCACCTCCGAAGAAGCGGAGCGGGAATGCGAAGCCTATGTCCACCTTGTGCGGGAAATCGCCAGGTCAAGCCACACGAACAGCATCAACATCTCGATCAAACTCACCGCTCTTGGCCTTGACCAAGGCGACGATGTCGCCGAGCAGAACTTTCGCTCCCTTCTTGCCGAGGCCGCGAAGAGCAACACCTTCGTCCGCGCGGACATGGAGGCGTCAAGCTACACAGAAAAGACGGTCGCCATGCTGGAGCGTGTGTACCCTGACTGTCCCAACACCGGAACCGTCCTGCAAAGCTACCTCTATCGCACCGACTCAGATGTGGAACGGCTGATCCGGTTGGGGTGCCGGGTTCGCATAGTAAAGGGAGCTTATTTGGAGCCCGAATCATTGGCTTTCCAGAGCAAATCGGACGTCGACCAGAACTACTTGGACTGTGCAAGGAAACTCCTCATGCGCGGCAAGTACCCGGCCATCGCGACGCACGACGAACGGATCATCGACGAATTGGTTTCCTTCGTCGAGCAAGAAGGGATCGCGCCAAGGCGGTTCGAGTGGCAGATGCTTTACGGCATCCGTCGCGACCTCCAAAAACGGCTCCTTGACAAGGGGCACAACGTGCGGATATATGTCCCGTTCGGGTCATCCTGGTACCCCTACTTCACACGCAGGCTGGCCGAGCGCCCGGCGAACCTCTTGTTCATCCTTCGCTCCTTTGCCAAGTGACCGGGCCCAAGGCTGGGCGGTCAGTAAAATCGCCGCGTGGACGTCCTGACGGGAATCAAGAACAGCTATTTCACGACCGGCCTCTCTGAGGACGAAGTCAAAGCGGTGGCCGCGATTTCTTCCCGAGTGGCCTTCAAAGACATGGAGACGGTGCTTGAGGACGAAGATGACGCCCGGTCGATCTACGTCATCATGGCCGGATCCGTGGAAGTCACGACATCGACCGGAGAGATGATCGCGCGTCTCAAGGCTGGGGAGCTTTTCGGCGAGATCGCGCTCTTCGAGGGCGGAAGGCGTACGGCCCAGGTGATCGGAATGGGCGACGGCGAACTGGCTCGGATCAGCGCGGCCCACCTGAACAAGCTCATAGACGACCAGCCGCATATCGGCGTTGAGATCCTTCGCAACATCGGACGCGTCTTGTGCAAACGCCTCCGCTCAAGCAACATCCAGCTTGAGTCGGTTCTTCAAGGCTTGGGCTAAGCCCGGTCTTGCTGGGTCTCTGGCGGCGTCACGTCGACTGCCGTCGCACCGGCCAAGTTGGCACGCACTCCTTGTGCCTTCGTCTCTTCCGCGACCACTTCCGCCACGCGTGAGACGATCTCCTTCATTGACCGGTCGCCCCGAAGGGCCATGAACCTGAATGCGGTGAACCCGGCCGCCAATATGCCTCCGGCGATCAGCGACCCGGCCATTGCGTGACCGTGACCGATCATTCCGGCCCCGACCATGATTGATGTGATGAGGGCGGGGTACATGCCCGCCATAAACCCCACGAAAGCGGCTTGTCTGGCTTCGATCCGCGTCTTTCCGTCCCGCGACACGACGGAAATTGGACCGAACGCCATGCCCTTGCTGACCCGCGCTGTCAAAGAACGTCCCACCTGGCTTCCACCCAGGTGAGAGTTCATGCCCGGATTGCCCAGTTCGGGAACGATGACGTCAAAGCGCTCGGGATCGAGCTCGCCTTCGACGACCGCGTGATGGTTGCGCGCCAAGGGCACGCCAAGGAACGTCAGCCCCTTGTCCTCCTGGCGGGTCACCCGAGCTTGGTCGATGGCCGCGTCGAGGTACTTGGGGTCGATCCCCAGTTCGGCCGCCATCTTGGCCAGTTGCTCCTTGCTCAGGCCACCCTCGGTCGTCCCTGCGTCCAGCGTTCCCTGTTGCTGAAGCTCGACCGCCTTCATCAGGATGTCTTTCACCTGCTGGTCGGAGTACGTGTGGTGGTCACCCATTCCTGCTCCCCGAGTCTACGCCTGTGACTCTGCTTCTGGTTGCGTCCGACGTGGCCAGATCGAGGCCAATTGGTAGGAAGTGAACCCCTCCAAACTAAGCCTGCCCCGCGACGGACAAATCGACAATACGTTGTCATCTAAAGGAGTCAGATGAGGAAACGGCATGTACAAGAGGCCGCCGAGCGCATAAACTTCCAAGCTCGCGCGGTCTACAAAGATCCTCAAGTCGATCTTGCCGTCATGAAGCACAGCTTTGGCCTTTCGGCCATCAACCGTCAGTTCCTCCAACGCCGCATCATACGTGATCTTTGCGCCTCCGAGATCGATATCCACAAGGCAACCTTTTGACGGGACCAAAGTAGCCACGATCTCCGTCTCCACCGGCACTTTCCGCACCCACTTCACCGGAGACGGAACGTCAATCGTCTCATCCGGCTTACCGTCGACGGTTTTTCGAAGTTGAGCGAACTCCCTGACCGGAGTCCACGTCATACGGGGCCCGTCGACTGTTGTAACGAGCCGCAACTCGTTTGGTAACGACATCGACTGGTTGAAGGGCATGCCGGGGGTGGCCGTCTGCAGCCAGCCAATCTGCACACGGCGTCCCAGCGGCAGATCATGGACTGTCGGCATGCCGCTAAATGTCTGCGCGGCATAAAAGCCTTGGCCTCGTACGCCCGGCAGCTTCGGTGTTTCGGCCCGGAACGTATGGCCGTCAAACGAGCCGACCATGTACTCGCTGTTCGCCGCGGTCAATATCCACTTCATTGAACCTGGGTCTCCATCAAGGAGCAAGGGAAAGAGATCTGGACATTCGAAGAAACCCTCGACCTCCCCTTCTCTGGTCCAATGTTTCAAGTCAGGCGAAGAGTGGAAGACGATCTTGTGCTTGCCGTTCTCCTCGACGTAGAGCGACATAATCCACCGCTGCGTAGGCCGGTACCAAATCACCTTTGGATCGCGGTTGCCGTTGGTGATTTCCGGAAGCACCGGGTTTCCGGCATATTTGGTGTAATGTCGACCGTCGGTAGAGTAGGCGAGACTCTGGGTGAACTTGTCCCCGGCAGAAGTGTACGCGAGTACCTGGGCGTCTCTTCCGAATCCCGCTGTATTGTCTTGGTCAACCACCGCGCTGCCACTGAATATCGTTCCTTCTTTGTCGGGCTCCAATGCGTCGGGAAGCTCGACCCAATGGATCAAGTCCTTGCTTACCGCATGGCCCCAGTGCATGTTCTCCCAGCTCCAGCCATACGGGTTGTGTTGGAAGAACAAGTGATACTCGCCCTTGTAGTAGACGAGCCCGTTCGGGTCGTTCGTCCAACCCCTGGCAGGGGAAAAGTGGAACTGTCCGCGAAGCCTCTCGCGGTACAGGTTCTTCATCCCTCTTGGTTTGGCCGAGCGGCTGACCGATTTCAGGACGTCATCCAGGGCGTCTGCGACTTCCAACGTCACAGGCCCATCGGCATCGCCGAGATCCATTGGCGCCCACCAGTCAGGGTCACCGTCCGCGATTCCGATGTTGTTGTTGACGACGACCTTGCCGTCGACAACGAGGCTGACCCGCCGAAGCGGCGCCCCGTCTTTGATCGGCAAGTTGAGAAAACGACCGGAACCGCCGAATGTGCGTTTCACAAGGGGCACAGCGACAACAGGTTTCTTGTCTGTCTCCACGATGTGGTCGAGGTTGACATGGCCCCAACCTCCCGTGGCACGGTCGATCACCCGGATCCTTGCTTCCTTGCCCAAGAGTTCGCCCACATCCCAATAGGCGGGGGCAAGGGCTTCGCTTCCGCCCGGGCGGTCGTTAGGCCCGGTCGCCTTACGCACCGGTCTGCCATCGACCGTGAGCCAAACAGCCGTCGTCTCAAGGTCTTTGCCGCCGCCGATCAGAAAGCTGATGTAGCGTCGGTCGATCTTGAAGGGTGGCGAGGTCAGAGTTCCGGTCGTGGCGTCACCTCCATTGAAAGAACTCACCAAGCCCTGGCCCCTATAGCCACTCACATGCATCTGGTCGGGAAGGGTTCCCCGTGCCGGCGAGGATCCGAACGCCGTGCCGGTCACTGTCCAACTTCCATAGTCCGAGCGCTCAAAGTCCGCGATCAAGATATCCCGGCTGATCAGCGCAAGGGCGATTGCAGTCACGTGCCACCTGTCTTTGGGCCGTTTCGGAACCCATCGGCAAGGCTCCACGCTGGCATGGCTTCCCTGGGCTGGCGAGTTGTTCCGGTGCTCGGTGTCTCCCCTGTCGCCGAGCCCAGCAAGGCGCCAAGCCACTCCGGCGGCGGACCCGGCTTCCAATCGGCGAACTCCCTTCCAAGGAAGCCCGTGTCGAACTCACCGGCCCGGAAGCCAGGGTGGCCGAGGACGTCGACAAGGTAAGCGATGTTCGTCTTCACCCCCAAGATGTGGGTGTCCCTCAGGGCCCGGACGAGTTTATCGACCGCGGACTGGCGGTCCGGGCCGTGGGCGATCACCTTGAGCACCAGCGAATCATAGTGCCGGGTGATTTCCGACCCCTTACCAAAGCCGGTGTCGCATCGCACGCCAGGGGCGGTGGGCAGAGACCACCCCACGATCTTTCCCGTGCTGGGTATGAACCCGTTGGCCGGGTCCTCCGCCACCACCCGCGCCTCGATCGCATGGCCCACCAGTCGGCCCCTGTCGCCATGCAAGAGCCCTTCATCGACCGCCAGCTTCTCACCCCTGGCGACGCGGATTTGGGCTTGGACAAGATCCCACCCGGTGACGGCCTCGGTTACCGGGTGCTCGACCTGAAGGCGTGCGTTCACCTCTAAAAAGTAGAAGGCATCCGACGGCTCGTCATACATAAACTCCGCCGTGCCCGCGCCGCTATAGCCCGCCGCCGAGACCAGAGCGATGGTGGCCTCGCGCATCTGGCGCCACAGGGTCTCTGTCATCACCGGGCTCGGCGACTCTTCGACCAACTTTTGGTGACGCCGCTGTAAGCTGCACTCCCGCTCGAAGAGACAGACGACCTGGTCGTGCGTGTCGGCCACAAACTGCACCTCGATATGGCGGGGCGCCAGCACCACCTTCTCTACCATCATCGCCGGGTCGCCGAACGCGTTGACCGCCTCGTCCCGCGCTAGCTCCAATGCCAGGTCGAAGTCCTCGGGAGCGGTGACGACACGCATTCCGCGTCCGCCGCCACCCGCGCTGGCCTTGAGCATGACGGGGTAACCGATCTGTGTCGCCGCGTCCTTCAGGTCTTGGTCGCTGGCCCCAGGCTCGAATAGCCCAGGCGTCACCGGCACACCGACTGAGGTCGCCAACTGCTTCGCGTCGATCTTCGAGCCAAGACGGTCCATCGCTTCAGGCGACGGGCCGATGAAGGTCACCTCTGCTTCCCGACAGGCGAGGGCAAAGGACGCCCGCTCGCTCAGGAACCCGTAGCCAGGGTGGAGCGCGTCCGCGCCAGTCTGGCGGCATGCCCCTAAGACCTTGGCCACATCCAAATACGACTCAGCCGCCGACTCGCCGCCCAAGGCAACCGCCTCGTCCGCCATACGCCGATGAATGGCGTCCCGGTCGGCGTCGCTATACACCGCGACGCTTGGCAACCCCATCTCCCGTAGGGTGCGTATGACTCGGACGGCGATTTCGCCTCGGTTGGCGACCAGAACCTTGTGCATCAGGGGCGCACCACAAAGTTGGCGGATCTCTTTTCTAGGAACGCCGACACCCCTTCCTTGCCCTCGTCGCTCGCCCTGGCGTCGGCCAACATGGACGCCGCGTCATTGGAGGTCATCGGTGAAGCGGCAACAAGGCGCTTGCACAGGGCGACGGCGGACGGGCCGCACTTGAGAACGGCCTCAACCTTCTCCTCGACCTTGGATTCAAGCCCGTCCATCGGCGTCACTTCATGGACCATGCCGATGGCGGCGGCCCGTTCAGCGTCGAAAATCTCTGCGGTTGTGAAGAGGGCACGCGCGTGCCCCCGCCCGATCTTTTCGACGACGTATGGTGAGATCGTCGCGGGCACCAACCCCAACTTGGCCTCGCTGAAGGAGAACAGCGTTCCCGTCGCCGCCACAGCCACGTCGGCACAGCACACGAGCCCCGCGCCGCCGCCAAAAGCCGCCCCGTGAACCTGGGCGATCACCACCCCGGGAAACGAGACCAATCCCTGGAACAGCCGCGACAAGGCCAGGGCGTCTTCGATGTTCTGCTCCCGTGAGTAGGCGGCGGCACGTCGCATCCATGCCAGGTCGCCGCCCGCACAAAACGCCTTCCCTTCTCCGCGCAGGACCAAGACACGTGTACTCCTCGGGGCGCCTTCGACGGCGTCGGCCAAGGCCGCGATCAACTGATCGTCAAGGGCGTTGCGGACTTCGGGGCGGTCGAGGGCCACACGCAAGACCGGGCCGTCTTGACGTACTTGGAGCATGTCCGAGTATGGCAGACGGTCGGCGCCTTACTTGCCGGGGATGCCCGGCTCAGTCAACAGGGCGGGATCCAGGGCCTTGGCCAAGGTCTCCTCGTCCAGCAACTTCCGCTCCCTGACGACCTCGGGTATCGACTTCTTGTCCTTTAGCGCCTCTTTAACCACGTCCGCGGCTACCTTGTATCCGACGAACGGGTTGAGCGCGGTGGCCAGGCTCGGCGACGTCTCCGCATAACGCAGGCAGGTCTCTGCGTTGGCCGTAATGCCAACGACGCAGTTGTCGGTGAAGGTGGCCAGGGTGTTGGCCAGGATCTTGAGCGAGAACTGGGCGGCAAACGCCATACCCGGCATCATCACGTTCAGTTCAAGCTGCCCGGCTTGCACCGCGTAGTCGATGGTCTGACACTGCCCGAGGACTTGGAAGAGCACCAAGTTGAGGTTCTCCGCCATGCTGGGGTTCACCTTGCCCGGCATGATGCTGCTGCCCGGTTGGACGGGGGGCAGGACGATCTCGGCCAGGCCGGTCAGCGGCCCAGAACAGAGGAGACGGAGGTCGTTGGTCACCCTGGTCAGTTCCAGACACAAGAGCCGTAGTCCGGCGGCCAGAGACGCCATGCACATCTGACTCTGCATCGCCTCTCGCATGTCGGGGCTGTTGCGCCAGTCGTGGCCGGTATAAGCCTTGAGGTTGGCCACCACCTTGAACCGGTAGTCCGGGTGGGTGTTCAGGCCAGTCCCCGCCGCGCTGCCGCCTATGCCCAGTTCTTCCAACTCGTGGGCAGCATTTTCCAGCCACTTCCTGCACCGCCGGATGCTCACGGCGTAGGCCGTGAACTCTTGCCCGAGCCGGACAGGCACGGCATCTTGCAAATGTGTCCGGCCGGACTTCAAGACGCCGTCGAACTCCCTTCCCTTGGCCGCGAACGCGTCGGCCAGGCGGTCCACTTCGTGGAACAGGGGGTCCATCATCAAGCGGGCCATGACGCGCATCGCGGTCGGAAACGTGTCGTTCGTGCTCTGGCCGTAGTTGGCGTGGTCGTTGGGGTTGACCAGCTTGTATTCGCCGAGCTTGCCGCCCAAGATCTCCTCGGCCCGGTTCGCCAAGACCTCGTTGACGTTCATGTTGAGGCTGGTGCCAGCTCCCATGTGGAACACGTCGACGGGGAACTGGTCTCTCAATTTGCCCGCCAAGATTTCGTCGGCGGCCTGCATCAAGGCCCTGCCCTGCTCCGGCTGTAACAGGCCAAGTTCGGTGTTGGCTTCGGCGCACGCCTTCTTGAGCAGCACGTAAGCGTCGATCATGCGGGGGTCTTCGGTGAGGCCGCTGATGCGGAAAAGGTTGCGGCTGCGCTCCGCCTGGCTCCCCCAATAAGCATCGGCTGGTACTTGGACGTCGCCTAACGAGTCGCGTTCGACGCGGGTGGACATGGCGGCCAGTTTATTCGGAAGGCAGGCAAGTCCTGATGACGCCGGTCGGAATGTTAGCCCGTACACATTCCTAGCAAGGAAACGGCTATTGCAATACAATGGCAATATGAAATCCGGACAGGTCACAGCCGGGACAGTGCTCTCCGCATTGGCCGCCCACATCCCGTGTTGCGGCCCGAAACTTGTCCTCGCCCTCGGTGGCACATGGCTCGGCGCCGGGGTCTTGGCCACACTTGAGACTTACCGGCCTGTCCTCCTCACCTTTTCAAGCGCGATGCTCGCCCTTGGCTTCTTCTTGGCCTACCGAAAACCCACTGTCTGCCCCGTCCACGGAACGGCGCATGACGACCAGGTGATGACCCGCAGGGTACGGATCGTCACCCAGTGGGTTGTGACCGCCCTCGTTCTGGCAGTGGCGCTCTATCCCCATCACGATGGGCATCCGGTCGAGCAGGCAGGACCCGCCGCTGTCACCGCCGCCGCCCGCTAAGCCATACTCTTTCGGTGCCAGACGCCACCCGAAAGGAGCCTCGCCGGTAGGAAGGCCATGGGATCGTCGATTGTCGGGGGGCCCCAAGAGCCTGATGGCCCCTATAAGCACAGCGTCGGCTGGAACGTCGGCTTTAGCGCCTATTGGTTCGCCACCAGCTACAAGTGGTTCATCTTTCTCCTGATCCTTCTGCCTAGCCGGGCGCGGGAACTTGGCGACCCTGACAACCCCAACTCCAGTTGGGCGAAGATCCTCGCCATCGGCGCGTTGATCGTCACGTTCGGCCCGCCGATCACCGGCAGGCTGTGCGAGACCCTGGGGGGCCGCTGGGGGAGGCATTCCCTTTGGCTCGTCATGGGCACATGCGTCACCGTGCTTGGCGTGTTCACAGTGTTCGCCGCGCCGACGTACGGGGCCCTGATCGTCGGGTTCTTGCTCATGCAGATCGGCGACTCGGTGGCGACGGGGCCTTACGCAGGCATGGTGGCAGGCACTGTCCCGGGCGAACACCGGGGCTACGCAAGCGCGATCTTGGGGGGCCTCAAGTTCGCGGGCCAGATCGCGTCGGCGGTCGTCGCCTTGGTCTTCCTGAAGAACCATGCGTTCGTCGTCTACGCCGGGGTTGCCTTGGTCAACGTCCTCGGAGCGTGTTGGACCGTATGGACTATCCGCCACGTCCCGCCCGCGACCGTCGACCCCGAGCACGTCCAGACCAGCTTTCTGACCGACTGGATCGCCCCCTTCAAGCGGCGCGATTTTCTGTACGTCTGGCTCAACCGTTTTGTCGTGGCGCTTGCATTCGGGCTCGTCACGGGATTCGCGATCAACTTCCTCAAGGACGCGGTCACCGACTACCACCTCTTCGGCATCGACCTCAAGAACCCGGAGAGCGCGGCCAACTACATGGCGCTGACGATCTCCCTTGCCGGGGTCGCCGGATCCATCTTCACCACGAGGGTCGCCGACAGGTTGGGACGCAAGCCACTTCTGATCGTCTCCGGCGTCATGGTCTTCTTCGTCCTGTTCCCCGTCGGATGGTTGCGGGACTTCACCCTGATCTGGTTGCTCGTGCTGGGCTTCGGCCTGGGCAACGGCATCTACGCCGCCGCCGACTGGGCGTTGGTGAGCGACGTCTTGCCTAACGTAAAGCGTGCTGGGACTGAGATGGGCGTCTGGCACTCAGCCGAGACCACCGTCCAACTCGTCCTCTTCCTCCCTGGATTGATGATCGACGCGTTGAACCGCACGTCGCCAGGCCTAGGCTATGTGAGCATGTGCGTGACGTCCGCCTGCCTCTTCCTGCTGTCGACCGTGTTCGTCCGCAATATCAAGGGCGCGCGGTAGCCTTTATCGCTTTCTGGACGGCCAGCAGGCACTGGCGCATGTCGGCTCGAGGGTCTTCCGGCTTCTCCTCGTACTCCAGAGACATCAACTGGTCAAACTTGAGCTTGCGTAGTTCACGGATGAAATCGTCTAGCCGCAGGTCGCCCTCGCCCAACACGGTGAAGGTCTTGGCGTCCTTCACGTCCTTCAGGTGGACGCCGTGCACACGCTTGCCAAGTGTCCGTGTCCACACCACGGGGTCTTCCCCGCTGCGCAGGGCATGGCCAGTGTCGATGCACGAGCCGATCCGCCAGTCTTTGCCCTCCACTGCCTTGGCGACCTGACCAAGGGTGCTGTAGCGCGCCCCGGGGCCGTGGTTATGGATCGCGATCCGAATGTCGAACTCTTTGACCAGCTTCTCCAAGAGGTCGAAGCTATCCTCAGACGGATCGGCGCTGATCACCTTGATACCCATCGCCCTCGCAAAATCGAAGTTGGTCCGGGCGTCCTTCTCGTCCTTTGAGAAGCTCACCACGCCCCAACCAAGGCACTTGACACCCGCATCCTTGTGGAGCGCTCGGAACCTTTGGATCTCTGCCGGGTCGGTCGTGCGCCCCATGTGCCCCGGATAGACCTCCCAGGCGTCGACGCCTAACGCCTTGGCCTCCTTCAAAGCCCGGTCCAGCGCGTAGCCCCGCAGGCTGTAGCTCTGCACCCCCATATGGAAGGGTCGGTAGAGGCTCTCCTGAGAGAAGGCCTTCGCCACAGGGGCAAACCCGGCCCCGACTGCCACCGCCCCTGCCAGCACGTCACGCCGCGTGATCGTCATCGTCGGCAGGATACTCCCGCCACGACGGAACCAGGCCCGCCAGGTTCGGACTGGTAACCTGCCGCCCCAATGGGCTTCGCGCAGCGGACGGTGTTTTGCGGCGAGCCGCGCGTCGAAGACGCCGGCCGTCAGGTGACCTTGAACGGGTGGGCGCACAAGGTGCGCGACCTCGGGGGCCTCCTGTTCGTCGATCTGCGCGACCGGACCGGTGTCCTCCAGATCGTCTTCGACCCCGAGAAAGGCACCCCGGATGTGCGAAGCGAGACGTGCCTGAGCGTCACCGGCACCGTCCGCGAACGCGACGCCGCCAACAAAAACCCGAACATCGGCACCGGCGACGTCGAACTCGTCGCCGACTCGTGGGAGGTGCTCAACCAGGCCGCCGTCCTGCCCTTTCCTGTCAGCGACGAGGGTCAGATGGCCAAAGTCAACGAGGAACTGCGCGTCAAACACCGCTACCTTGACCTGCGCCGCCCGACGATGTACCGCAAGCTCGCCGTCCGGGCCGGAGTCATCTCCCGAATCCGGCGCCACCTGGACTCGAAAGGGTTCTTGGAGGTTGAGACCCCCATCATCACCAAGTCGACCCCCGAGGGTGCCCGCGACTACCTGGTGCCCTACCGCCTCGAACCCGGCAAGTTCTACGCCCTCCCGCAAAGTCCGCAGCAGTACAAGCAGCTCCTGATGGTCGCCGGAGTCGAGCGGTACTACCAGATCGCCAAGTGCTTTCGTGACGAGTCTCAGCGCGCCGACCGCCAACCGGAGTTCACCCAACTCGACTTGGAGATGTCGTTCGTGACCCAGGAGGACGTCCTCAACACCATAGAAGACCTCACACTTGATGTCGTCAACGGGGTCATCGACGAGTTCAAGTTGGCCAAGGAGCACGTCCAGCCGTTTGCACGGCTCACCTACGACGACTCCCTCCGCCTCTATGGCAGCGACAAACCCGACCTCAGGTTTGGCCTGCCCATATTCAACTTCACCGAGCAGGCCAAGACCTCCGCATTCGGCGTCTTCGCAGGAGCGGCGGGCTCGGGCGGCTTCGTCCGTGGCCTGCGATACCCGGGAGGGGGCAAACTGAGCCGAAAGGAGGTCGGTGAACTAGAGGAACTGTGCAAGGGCGCGGGCGCCAAGGGTATGGCCAGCCTCTACGTCGAGGATCCCGCCCAAGAAATCGAGGGCTCGCTTTTGACCGGCAAGGGGAGGAGGGTTCGCGGAGCGGCCGCCAAGTTCCTCGTCCCCGACGAAGCCGACGCCCTCATCGAGGCGGCAGGGGCGGAACAGGGCGACCTTGTCTGTGTCGTCGCCGACTCATGGTCGGTCACGAACGAGGCACTTGGCAAGTTGCGCATCGCCATCGGCGACGCCTGCGGCCTGCGCGACCCGCGCAAGCTCGCATTCGCCTACGTCCTTGACTTCCCCCTCGTCGAATGGAATGCGGACGAGAACCGGTGGGATCCTAGCCACCATCCCTTCACAAGCCCGAAGCACGAGGACATGCACCTCCTCGACATAGACCCTGGCCGCATCCGAGCAGATTGCTACGATCTCGTCTGCAACGGCGTCGAGATGGCGTCCGGCTCCATCCGGATCCACCAGCCCGAAGTCCAAGCACGCATATTCAGCCTCATCGGCGTCGACGAGAAGGCGCAACAGGAACGGTTCGCCCACATCCTTGAAGCCTTCACCTACGGCGCCCCGCCCCACGGCGGTATGGCCCCCGGCATCGACCGCCTTGTCATGGCCCTTATGGACGAGGACAACATCCGAGAAGTCATGGCCTTTCCCAAGACGGGCAACGGCTACGACCCCATGATGGAAGCGCCGAGCACGGTGGACGAGGCCCAGTGGAAGGATATGGGCCTGCAGATCGCTCCGGCCAAGCCGAGTTGACATGAGATGCCCGTTTTGCGGCCATGAAGAACACAAGGTGCTGGACTCCCGTCCCGCCCGAGACTGCACCGCCATCCGGCGGCGTCGAGAATGCGAGGCGTGCCTCCGGCGCTTCACCACCTTTGAAGAGGTCGAGCGACCTCGCCTTATGGTCGTCAAACGGCAAGGCGGGCGCGAAGAGTTCGACCGGGAGAAACTCCTCCGCAGCATGACCGTCGCCTGTCGCAAGCGTCCCGTCCCCATGGAGGCGGTCAAGGCCGCCGCCGACCGTGTCGAACGCGAAGCCTACGACCAAGGCGAATCGGAGATCTCAACCGCAGATATCGGCGAACAGGTGCTCGGAGAACTCCTCGGGCTGGACAAAGTCGCCTTCGTCCGTTTCGCCAGCGTTTACCGCGAGTTCGACGACCCCGCACAGTTCGCGGAGATCGTCAAGTCGATCCAACCCCGGGTGCGCCGGGCGAAACCGCCTGTCGCTGAGGAGCGCGCCAAGGCTTCCCTTTAGCCGGCCAGCGTCATTTCCGGCCCAAACGCTCAAGACGCCGCTGACGATCCACGCCCGCACAGTGGTAAAACGGTCGGCATGGTCGCGACCCTCGCCCTCTTCTTGGCCGCCGCGTCTGGCCCCGCCTTCTTGCGGATGCCAGACGTCCACGGTGACACCGTCGTCTTCACCAGCGAGGGTGACCTCTGGGTCGGCAGCGTCAAGTCCGGTGAGGCCCACCGCCTGACCAACGACCCGGGCATCGAGCAGCTTGCCAGGATCAGCCCCGACGGACGTATGGTCAGCTTCACGGCCCAGTACGACGGCGCCACCGAGGTCTACGTCATGCCCATCGAAGGGGGCCTTGCCAAGCGGGTCACGTACTTTCATTCAAACGCCGTCAACATGGGCTGGACACCCGACGGCCAGGGCATCCTCTTCCTTAGCCCCGAGTACCCGCGCTACGCCCCGTTCGTCGTTTCGGCCGGTGGCGGCGAGCCCAAGCGTCTCCCGGTCGAGTTCACCGGCTTCATGCACTACGGACGCCAGGACCACAAGTTCGCGTTCGTCCGATTCATGCGTCAGAACGACGCCTGGTTCCGCTACCAGGGAGGCATGCAGAACCAGATCTGGATAGGCGACGACAAGACCAAGGCGTTCAAGCAAATCACCGACGACAAGGGCACCGACGAGTACCCGGTCTGGGGCGGGAACGACGTCTACTACGTGAACGAACAAGACGCCCGTTTCACCGTCATGAGCGTCCCGTCTACGGGCGGCCGGTCCAAGAAGGTCGCTGGGCCGTACGCATTCGAAGTACGCAACCTGGGATGTGACGGCCAGTCCCTCGTCTACGAGAAAGGTCGCGGCCTCGAGATGGTCGATCTCAAGTCGGGCAAAGCGCGAGACCTCGCCTTCGACATGGCAAGCGACTATGTCCACATGCGGGCGACGAGCGTGCCCGCAAGGGCCAATTTGTTCGGTGCGTCCCTCTCTCCGACCGGCAAGCGCGTACTAGTCGAGGCCCGGGGCCAGATCGTCGACCTCCCGGTCGGTGAGGGCGAAGCCCGCGTGTTCAAGGCGACTCCAGGCGTCCGCTACCGCCTCGCTACCTGGTCGCCGGACGGCAAGTCCCTCGCCTACGTCAGCGACGAAAGCGGCGACGAGCGGATATACGTCGAGAACTCCGACGGCACCGGCAAGAGGCCGATGACCGACGAGCACTGCCGCGTCGTCAGCATGGACTGGTCGCCTGACAGCAAGATGCTCGCTTGGAACAACAGCGAGATGACCCTTCAGTACCTGGACGTCTCTACAGGCGCACCCCACAAGGTGGCCCAGACATCCACCGCCTGGGGTGGCGTCGACCACGGCTGGTCGCCCGACAGCAAGTGGTTGGTCTCATCGGTGGCCGACACAGTCACCGGATACAACTCGCTCTACTTGTACGAAGTCTCGACCGGCAAATCCACACAAGTCGGACGAGCAGTCGCCAATGACACCAACCCGAGCTTCAGCAGCGACGGCAAGTGGCTGGCCTTTGTCTCAAACCGGAACTTCCAGACCCGAGGAGACGCATTCTTCGGCAGCCAGTTGGACACATCGAGCCCCAACGTCGTCTGCCTGCTCGCATTGTCAGCCGAAACCCCGTCCCCATTGCTGCCCAAAGACCCCGATGAAAAGTCAGACGACGGGAAGGCCCCCGAAAAGAAAGATGAAAGGAAGGACGCCAAGGTCCTAGACGTCAAGATCGACTTGGACGGCCTCGCCCAGCGAAGGGTCGACCTCCCCATCCCTGCCGGCGACTGGTCGCAGGTCGCCGTACAGGGAGACAAAGTGTACGTGGCTGGCGGCGGCAACATCCGCGTCTTTGACCTCAAGGCCAAGTCCTTCTCCACCGTCACCGCAGGCGGCTCCTTCACCTTCAGCCACGACGGCAAGAAGCTCGTGGTCGGGTACCGGGTAGTGGACGCGGCCGGCCGGGACATCCCGGCCAACTCGGGTGAACTGGACTTTGGCAACCTCAGGCTCCAGGTCGACCGCAAGGCCGAGTGGAAACAGGAGTTCGTCGAGGCATGGCGTTATCTCCGCGACTACTTCTTCGTCAAGAACATGAACGGGCTCAATTGGGAGGGCATCAAGGCGAAATACATGCCTTTGCTGGCCAGCGTCCATAGCCGCGACGAGCTTGACATCCTTATCCGTTGGATGCAAAGTGAACTCGGCTCCTCGCACGAGTACCTGTCAAGCGAGTCCCCTTATCGCCACACACCTCTTCAAGGAGGCTTCCTTGGCGCGAGCCTGGAAGCAGACAGTTCTGGCTACTACCGGGTGTCCGACATCCTGGAGGGCGACGGAGTGCGGTCTGACGAAGCGTCACCGCTCTTGGAACCTGGCGTCAACGTCCACGTTGGCGACTTTGTTCTGGAGGTTGCCGGCCACCCTCTGCGCGTCGGCACCGACTACCGTGAGGTCTTAGCTGGCCGAGCCGGACAGATCGTCTCCCTGCGCGTGAACAGCAAGCCGACCATGTCGGGCTCCCGCGTCGTGCGGGTGCGACCAGTCGCCAGCGAACGGCGGATGCAGTATGTCAGTTGGGTCGAGCGCAACCGCCAGATGGTCGACCGGCTTTCGGGTGGACGCATCGGCTACCTCCACATGGCGGCGATGGGCAACCAGGACGTCGAGGACTTTATCAAGCAATTCTATCCTCAGCGGCACAAGGAGGCCATGGTCATCGACGTCCGGTTCAACAACGGCGGCTTCACCCAAAGCATCATCAACCGCATCCTTTCCGACAAGCTCAGCGCCTACTTCAACCAACGTTCGTCGCCGGGCTCATGGAGCCGCCAGACCGACTACTTCCTTGGGCCGCTCGTCGCACTCCAAAACGAGTTCAACATCAGTTGCGGCGAGGAGTTCGTGCACCATTTCCGTGACCTCAAGCTGGGCAAGCTGGTCGGACGACGTACCAAGGGCGGCGAAGTCGGTAGCAGCCCCGGCTGGCCCCTGATGGACGGCGGTGTGGTGAACGTGCCTAACTACGGCATGTGGACTCCCAAAGACGGATGGGTCATCGAGGGCCCCGGTGTCTCCCCCGACATCGACGTCCCCAGCGACCCGAACATCTACGCTCAGGGCCGCGACCCCCAAATCGAGGCCGCTGTACGGGAACTCTTGGCCGAGTTGAAGGCCCATCCGGTCGTCTTCCCCAGCCAGCCGCCCGACCCGGTGAAAGTCAAGGACGGCGGCCTAGGCGACTAGCTGCCATTGGAGTGCACGGGCTGAGACCGGTCTATTGGGAACCAGGGCTGTCAATCAACCCTGACCCCGACAAAGCGGGGTCATAGCCCCCCGCACTCCAGAATGGAGGCGGAAGGCGACGCAGGTACACTGTCGGGCTGGCCGGGACCGTAGCTCAGCGGTTAGAGCAGGTCGCTCATAACGACTTGGCCGCGGGTTCGAATCCCGCCGGTCCCACCATCCGTATCCCACTTTCCATCCCTTTGTGGCCAAAACCCGTCACATTTCGTCGATAAATCACTCGGTTTCCGCCTACTGAACCGGTTCTGCGGTAGGATGCGATGGTGTCGGCCGCTTGGCCGGACGGACGTGCCCAAATGGTCTCGCACAACGCCGAGGTGACGCGCGCCAACGCGTGGGCTGGCCTAGGGGCCAGCCGCTTCGGATCGTTCGACGCCTCCGGCGACTACGTCGTCCAAGACGTGCTCACCCCCCGACCCTGGGTGAACGTGCTCGCGAACGAGGAGTACGGCCTGGTGGTCAGCCAGATGGGTGGCGGGTTCAGCTGGGCGGGCAACTGCCAGTTGTTCCGACTGACCCGTTGGGAACAAGACCTGGCGGTCGAAAACCATGGTCGGTGGCTCTACTTGGCCGAACCCTCGGCACAAGAAGTCTGGAGCACCACATTTGGCCCGGACAGGGTCGCCGGATCCGACCGGGTAAGACATGGGCTGGCGCGCACCGTGTTCGAACGCGAGCGACACGGGGTCAAGACCGCTCAAACGGTGTTCGTTCCCGAGACGGGGACACGCGAATACTGGCTCCTGGATATCTGGAACGAGACCGACCGCCCTCGCGAACTATTGCTCGGCTCCTTCATCGACTGGCACCTCGGTGGCCAGGAGCAATGGCACCGCGAGTTCCACCGTCTGTTCGTCACCACGGAAGCGGCGGGCGACACATTCATCGCCCACAAGCGGCCCGGGCTGCGGGAGGGGAACCGCGAGGCGCCTCCCCCGGCCCGTTACGGATTCTTCGCCGCCAAGGGGCTGGACGCGGTCGAGTGGTTCGGCGACAAGCACGGATACCTCGGGGCTGCCGGAAGAATAGACCGGCCCGAGGCACTGCTGGACTGTCGTCCGGCACAGGTGACCGGTCGATGGGACGACCCGATCGCGGGCCTGCGCGGACGGTTACACCTGGCGGCAGGCGAACGGGCCCGGGTCGCCTTCGTCTTGGGCGTCGAGGAGTCGCGCGACGCTGCTCTCGTCGTCTCCGCAGAGACATCGGTCGATCTGGCAGACGAGCTGCTTGAGGCCCGTGTCGAAGCTCTGCGGGCCCGGTGTGGAAGGCTCCATGTCTCGTGCGACGACCCGGTGGCGTCTCTCATGGCCGACCGGTGGCTTCCCAACCAGGCGGTGGTCGGGCGCATTTTGGCGCGATGCGCCTATTACCAGCAAGGCGGCGCCTTCGGTTACCGAGACCAGCTCCAAGACAGTCTGAGCGAACTCGACACCGACCCGGAGGTCGCCAAGACCCAGATCGGGCGGCACGCGGAGGCGATGTTCTCAGATGGAGGGGTGTTGCACTGGTGGCACCCGGGCACACCGGTCGCGGTGGAGAGCCACCACTCCGACACGTGCCTGTGGCTGGCCCACGCCACCCTGGACTACCTGGACGAGACAGGCGACCTCGACTACTTGGACCGAGACTTCCTCTTCCTGGACAGGGACACACGCATGCCGTTCGAGCGGGGCACCCTGCTCGACCACTGCCTTCGCGGCGTCGACAGAGCGCTGTCCAGGCGATCCCCGCGCGGCCTGCCGCTAATCGGTGCGGGAGACTGGAACGACGGCCTCTCCCACGCGGGGATCGGCGGCAAGGGCGAGTCGGTGTGGGACGCGATGTTCCTCTTCTCGATCCTCAACCGGCTGGTGCCGCTCCTGCAGACGACCGGCGACGGCGAGCTTGCCCAAAGCTTCGCCACGGAAGCGGAGGCGCTGCGTGCGGCGGTGGAGGATCACGCTTGGGACGGAGACTGGTACGTCGCGGGCACCGACGATCTGGGAAGGCCGTTCGGAAGTCACACCCGGCCTCAGGGCCAGATATTCCTGAACCCCCAGACCTGGGCGGTGCTGACGGGAATCGCCTCGGAGAGCCGTGTCCGGCGGGCCATGGCGGCGGTCAAGGATCGGCTGGTGACGCCATATGGCGCGCTCCTCTTGACCCCAGCTTTCGACGAGGTCGACCCGTACGTAGGCTACATCACCCGCTACGCCCCCGGCCTGCGGGAAAACGGCGGTGTCTACAGCCACGCCTCGACCTGGGCCGTGCAAGCGTTCGCCAAGGCAGGCGACCCAGAAACGGCATGGGCGCTCTGGCGTGGGATGTGCCCTCCCGTCCGGTCGGAACGAGACGCCGACCTCTATGCGTCGGAGCCCTACGTCATGCCCGGCAACGTCGACGGGCCTGACTCGCCGTTCGCGGGCCGGGGAGGTTGGACGTGGTACACCGGAAGCGCGGGCTGGATGCGGAGGGTGCTCGTCGGCTCGATTTTCGGAGTCCGGCCCACGCCGGATGGCGTTCTTGTCGAGCCATGTCTCCCGCGCACCATGACCGGCTTCTCGTTGACCCGCCCCTACCGGGGCGACACGATCCACGTGACCGTACAGGGACACGGCCCATACCGGGCGGTTCTCGACGGCCAAGAAGTCGGGGGACGCTGCGTGGTCAAGGCGAGCGGAACCGGCTCACGGCGAGACTTGATCCTGACGGGCAGCTAATAGCCTCGAGACGACTCTCGGAGTTGAGGATCACTTTGAACTTCCCCAACAACACAATCGGGGCGCGGCCATTTTGGCCGCACCCCGATTTAGACGACGCTCGGTCGCCTGAGGCTCGCTCAGCTTCGGCGTCGGCGGATGAGGCCGAGCGCACCGAGGGCCAAGACGGTCATGGTCGCCGGCTCCGGCACCGCTTCCGCGTTGGCGTTGATCATCCAGTTGCCGGGCAAACCAAAGTTCTCAACGAAATCGGCCTGACCAGCGGTGATACCTGCCACGTTGTTCGGGTCGACCGTGGTGTCGAAACCGATATAGTTTCGGCCGCTCACAGGCGATGTCGTGTCTTGCGTGGACGGGAACCGATTGTCCGCGTTGCTGTCGATGATCGCGCTGACGACAAATCCGTCGCCTGCGTTGAGCACGACGTCAGGCAGGTCGTAGTTCTGGAATGTGTTGGTGTTGGCACCGGTGACAGTCGTCGACAGATCGGAGATCACCCCGCCCGTGTCCGCGATGCCATCGCCGTTCGCGTCCATAGCGATCGACAATCGCACAGGTGAGCCGTCTTTGGCAAAGGCACCTGTGTTGAAGCCAAACATGATGTCAACGGAGGTGATTTTCTCCGCGCCAGCAACGGCGGTGAACGACGTCGACCAGTAGATTTGAAGACCAGTCGCACCGTTCAGTCCAATGGAATCATCGGCGGACCCGTCGTTGATCGTGTAGACAGAAGCAAATGCTGATGCGGCCACGACTAGGGTGGCGGCCAAGGCGTAGAAGCGTTTCATATGGGCTTGTTCTTCCTCTCTAGGCTAAAGCCGTGGCGAGGTACCACGGCACTGTTAGTTTGCACGGCTGGTGGAATTACGGTAGCTCGTAAAAGTACCAGGATTTGGCAGTTTTCTCAGGGTGCCCTTGAGATTTGGAAGTCCCATGGTGCAGTGACGGCGAATCAAAGTGTCAGGATGAACCTAAAATCACGGACGGTATCCTAAATCTCGGTTTCGGAAACGCGGAGGCGTCGACCATGATCGAATACCAGACAACCCGGGACGCGTCGATCGAGAGTCTCCTGCCCCACTGGACGCGCGTGTTCGGAGTGCCGGCCGACGTGTTCAGCCCTGTCTGGCACGCCATGGGTCGAGACAGAAGGCTTGTCCATGAGGCGCGGGCAGACGGTCGGATCGTCTCGACCGTCGCGGTCTATGACTTCGTCGTCAGCCTGGGAGAAGGGTGCACCACCCAAATGGAGGGCGTGGCGAACGTCGCGACCTTGGAGGAGTTTCGAGGCCAGGGCATCTCCGGGACGCTACTCAAAATGGCGGTCGCCGAAATGCGCGGCGGTTACTCGCTCCTGTTCACCGGCGTGCCGCCCCACTACGAAAAGGTCGGTTACAAGCTCATTCCGGGTGGCGTGTTCGACTTTATTCCGACCGGGCCAGCGACGCCTCCAAGCATTAGCGTCGACCGAGAAAGGGTCGAAGCCATCCACCGGGCATCCGTGATGGAACACCGCGGAGCGGCCGTCCGCGACGCAGCCTGGTGGAAGGAAGTCACCTGGTTCCGGACGGCAAGCCGACTGGTCTGGGCGGGCAAAGACGCTTACCTCTTCGCAGAACGGCACGGAGACCGTTTCTCCATTATCGAAGCCTTTGGCGCACCGACAGAGTTGGCGGGCTTGGTCAACGGGGCGGGCACCTGGGCCAAATCAAACGGAGCCACGCGGATGACGTCGCAAGTCGCCTTACCGCCCCAGGTCAGGGCCACAGGAAAGGAACACATCGAAGGCGCGATGGCCAAGTCCCTTGACATGTCTTGGCCGGACGTTCAACTAGCCACCGCCACGTTTGGTCAGGGGTTTCTCGGTATCGACCACTTCTGAGAGACCCCTGACGCTGATAATCCTAACAGCCTTGCACACCAATATGAACCTGTAGGATCGTCTTGCGAGTACAGTAGAACCGTGCCGCAGGGGTGCGGCGGGAGCTTTTGGCAGTGGATCCACGAAGAGAGTTCGAGTTGGTGATGACGCGACGGCACTTCTTCGGCCGTGCGGCGACGGGTATCGGGGTGTTCGCGCTTGGCGAGCTCCTCAACTCGGACAAAGCGTTTGCAAACGTCGTGTTGCAAGACCAGGCCAAGAAACCGATCGGCAACACGTTCCACGGAGCGCTTGCTGCGCCTGATTTTCCACCGAAAGTGAAGCGGGTCATCTACCTCTTCCAATCGGGAGCCCCCAGCCACATTGACCTTTTCGACTATAAGCCGGAACTTAAGAAGCATCACGGAGAGGAACTGCCCGCAAGCATTAGGAACGGACAGCGCATCACCGGTATGACTAGCGGGCAGAGTTCCTTCCCGTGCGTCTTCCCCATCCACCCGTTCCAAGCGTTCGGCAAGAACAACACCCACATCACGAGCCTCATGCCCCACATCGGCGGCATCATCGACGACGTCACCTTGATTCGTTCGATGCATACCGAGGCGATCAACCACGACCCGGCGGTCACCTTTTTACAGACCGGGTCGCAACAACCCGGTCGGCCCAGCATCGGCTCGTGGGTCAGCTATGGCCTAGGGAGCGAAAACCGAGACCTGCCCGCCTACATCGTCCTTATAAGTCAAGGCTTTAATAAGAGCGACCAGCCGCTGTTCGGCCGCCTTTGGGGGCCAGGTTTCCTGCCGAGCGTCCACCAGGGCGTGAAAATGCGCTCGTCAGGGGATCCGGTGCTCTATCTGTCCAACCCTCCCGGCATCGACCGCGCGGGGCGGCGCGAGATGCTCGACTCTCTCGCCGAGCTGAACAGGCAGAAGGCCGAAGAGGCGATGGACCCCGAGATCAACACGCGCATCGCCCAATACGAGATGGCGTACCGGATGCAAGCCTCGGTCCCCGACCTCATGGACGTCAGCAAGGAGCCAGAGTCGACGTTCGAGCTCTACGGCCCCGAGTCGAGAAAGCCCGGCACATATGCTGCAAACTGCCTGCTCGCCCGACGTCTCAGCGAGCGCGGCGTGCGATTCGTGCAGCTGTTCCACAAGGGGTGGGACCACCACAGCAACCTCCCCATGAACATCAAAGGCCAGGCGAACGACGTCGACCAGGCTTCGGCGGCGTTGGTGAAAGACCTCGAGCAGCGCGGCCTCCTGGACGAGACTCTCATCATTTTCGGCGGCGAGTTTGGGAGGACGGTCTATTCGCAGGGCCAGCTCACCGCGGACAACTACGGCCGCGACCACCATGGCCGTTGCTATTCGATATGGCTCGCGGGCGGCGGGGTCAAGAAGGGGATGGTGTTGGGAAAGACCGACGACTACTGCTACAACATCGTCGAAGACCCTGTCCACGTCCACGACCTCAACGCGACGATCATGTACTTGTTGGGTGTCGACCACGAGAAGCTGACCTTCAAGTACCAGGGCCGCGACTATCGGCTGACCGACGTGGGCGGCGAAGTCGTCCAGAAGATTTTGGCGTGACGCTTATGAAACGGCGATATTCCTTTGGACTCGTCATCCCGGCCCTGGCAGGGTTTGGCTTGGTCGCGTTCTGGCCCACCCGCTCTGCGACGGCGACTGCCGAACCGGTGGAGGTCAGTTTTGACCGGGACATCCGCGGCATTTTGAGCGAGAACTGTTTCAAGTGCCATGGGCCAGACGAAGAGACGCGGATCAGCGGCGTCCGATTCGACACCCAAGAAGGTGGAACCGGCAAACTACCCGACGGCAAGCAGCCGTTCGTGCCCGGGAAGCCAGATGAAAGCGAGGCGGTCCGCCGTATGAGCCTCCCGGCGGACGACCCCGAACACATGCCGCCGCTCTCGTCGAATAAGAAGATCACCCCGGAACAGATCGACAAGGTGCGGGCTTGGGTCGCTTCTGGCGCCAAGTATGAGCCCCACTGGTCATACGAGCCCTTGGTGCGGCCCCGGGTTCCTGATGCCCCGGCAGGGACGAACCCGATCGACGCGTTTGTCCTGCAGAAATTAGGTGCGTTCGGCATTGGGCTCTCGCCCGAAGCGGACAAACGCACCCTCATCCGCCGTGTCGCTCTCGACGTCACCGGCCTGCCGCCGACGCAACCGGATGTACAAAGGTTTCTTGCCGACAAGTCGCCCGACGCCTACGGAAAGATGGTCGACCGCTACCTAGCCAATGCCCACTACGGCGAGAAAATGGCTCTCGGTTGGCTCGACATCGCCAGGTACGCCGACACCCACGGCTACCATATCGACAGCGCCCGGCACATGTCTCGCTGGCGCGACTGGGTCATCAAGGCGTACAACGAGAACTTGCCCTATGACAAGTTTCTGACTTGGCAGGTCGCCGGTGACGAACTGCCGGATCCGACGCTCGAACAGATCGTCGCGACCGGGTTCAACCGCAACCACCCCATCGACTACGAGGGCGGCGCGATCCCCGAGGAATACCAGGTCGCTTATGTAGCCGACAGGGTGGACACCACCTCCACCGCGTTCCTTGGGCTGACCATGCGGTGCGCCCAGTGCCACGACCACAAGTACGAGCCGATCACGAACAAGGACTACTACCAGTTCTTCGCCTACTTCAACAACATCGACGAGAACGGCCTCGACGGCCAGTTCGGCAACGCCAAGCCCTTCATCGACGACCCCTACCCCGGCCAGATGGAGAAGCTGGCTTCTCTCGACAGCCGTATCAAGGAGTCCGCAGCCCAGATGAAGCCCATCGAGCGGCGGCACATGCTGGACGCCCAGGACTGGAAGCTGCCGCCCGTCGGCGACGACGTGTCGGCCTCCCGGTTGCTGGCCCGCTACGAACTGGGAACAACGCCAAAGGTGTCGGTCGGCAAGGTGCCGGTGCCGAAGGCCATAGGCAAGCTCACAGGTTCATTCGGTCGATCCACCGGAGGGCTCAACTTTGCCGCGCGGGGCTACCTGGACGGCGGCGATGTCTTTGATTTCGACATCAAGGACTCCTTCAGCTATGCGGCTTGGATCAAATGGCAGAGCGGAGCGGGCTCGCCATTCAGCCGCATGGACGCCAGCAAAGACTTTCGGGGCTGGGACTGCTACGTCGATGGCGCCGGGGGGGTGTTCGTCCATCTGATCAACAAGTGGCCCGAGGTCTCCCTCAAAGTCGTGACCGGCCCTGTCCTAAAGGCAGGGGAATGGGCCCACGTCGCCATGTCCTACGACGGGAGCGGCAAGGCCGCCGGGCTCAAGGTCTACATCAACGGCCAAGAGCACAAGGTTTCGGTCGAGCACGACAACCTGACCGGAACGATGCGGACTGACAAGCCGTTCCTCATCGGACGACGGTCACCCGACAACGACCACTTCATGGGCGAGGTCGACGACCTATGTGTCGCCAAGGGTGTTTGGAAGGCAGACGAAGTCGCGCGGCTCGCCGCCGCCCATCCGGCCAGGGCGCTCCTCCGGATCCCTGAGCGTGACCGGACCATCTTGCAGAAGCAAGAGATCTCCCGCCTGTATTGCCTGGACAATATCCCGGCGTACACGACCCTGGCGCGAAACCTACAGCAAGCGAAGGACGACCGGGCGGCACTGGCGTCCGCGATCCCCAACGTCATGGTCATGCAAGAGCGCAAGGACAAGCGCAAGACCTACATCCTGCAACGCGGGCAATACGACAAGCCGACCGTCGAGGTCACCCCGGCCCTGCCATCGGCATTTCGTATCCCTGGAAAGACCTTCCCTCCCACCAGGTTGGGCTTGGCACAATGGATGGTCGACCCCCAAAATCCGCTCGTCGCGAGAGTCGAGGTCAATCGGCTGTGGCAGACGTTCTTCGGAAACGGCATCGTCAAGACAGTCGAGAACATGGGCGTCCAAGGCGACTGGCCGACCCACCGCGCCCTGCTTGATTGGTTGGCGACGGAATATATCCGCACAGGCTGGGACACGAAGAGGATGATCAAATTGATCCTGACCTCCAAGACCTATCGTCAAGTGTCGGAAGCCAGCCCGCAACGGATCGCACTCGATCCCGAAAACGACCTCTTGAGCCGTGCGCCTCGGCTCCGGCTGAAGGCTGAACTGTTGCGAGACCAGGCGCTCGCCGTCTCGGGCTTGCTGGTCCCGAAGATCGGCGGGCCGAGCGTCCTTCCCTACCAACCCAAGGGGCTGTGGGAAGAGATGGCGATCAACCCCGGCGCAAACGACTTCACGGCTCAGACGTACGTCCAGGACCACGGCGACAAGCTTTACCGCCGGGGCCTCTACACCTTCTGGAAGCGCACAGTCCCGCCCGCGTCAATGGAAGTCCTCGACGCCCCATCCAGGGAGTTCTGCATCGTCCGCCGGTCTACAACCGACACGCCGCTACAAGCGCTGGTGCTGATGAACGATCCGACGTACGTCGAGGCGAGCCGCAAACTTGCTGAGAAAGTGATCCGCGAGGGCGGCCCCTCGGTCGGCTCGAAGATCGACTGGCTCTACGAGGCAGTTCTCTGTCGGCCTGCGGAGGCTTCCGAGATCAAGGTCTTGTCCGATTTGGCGACCGCACGGGCCAAATTCTATGAAGAACACGAAGACGCGGCGAGGAGTTTGTTGAAAGTCGGCGAGTCACCGGCGGATCCCCGCCTGGCCCCTCGAGACATCGCTACGTGGACGGCGATCGCGAGCACGGTGCTCAACACCGACGAGGCGATCAACCGAAACTAGTCAGGCGAACCGGGCCGCGGCTCAAACCAACATTCGGACAGACGGTTGGGTGATGCGCTCGACAAAGCGCACAAAGTGCTTGCGGCTGTCCCACGGCCCCGGCGCGGCCTCAGGGTGGTACTGGATGCTGGCAGCGTCCGCGCTCGGCACGGCGATGCCCTCGACCGTGCCGTCGTTCAAGTTCAATTGTGTGACTTGACCGTCGGTGCCGACCAAGGATTCGGGATCGACCGCGTAGCCATGGTTCTGGCTCGTGATGGTGACCGTCCCGTCTTCTAGGTCCTTGACCGGGTGGTTTGAGCCGCGATGGCCGAACTTGAGCTTGAAAGTCTTTCCTCCGACCGCCTGGCACAGTAGTTGGTTGCCTAGGCAGATGCCGAAGAGCGGCCGACGTCCGAGCAGGCCCTTGACCGTCTCGACCACCGGGCCAAGGCGGACCGGGTCGCCAGGTCCGGGAGAGAGCAGTATCCCGTCCGGATTGTGGGACATGATTTCATCGACGGACACGTCGGCCGGGAAGACCAGCGACCGTACCTTCAGGGCGGCGAACCGCCTTAGGATGTTGTACTTGAGACCGCAGTCTAGGACGGCGATGGTGGCGTCATACGATTCTTCCGGCTTGCCCATGCCCCCTTTGCCGTCGTAGCCCCACGAATAGGGTTCGGAGGCCGTCACGGCATAGACAAAGTCGCGGTCGCCATATCCCTGCGTCCCACGGAGCCGATCAAGAGCCTGTTGGGGCTGAGTCGTCACCATACCCATCGTCACGCCGCCGCTCCTGATGCGCTTGGTCACCAAACGGGTGTCAATGCCTTGGACCCCGGTCATGCCACGCTCGCGCAAGAGTTGGTCGAGGGTCTTGGTCGAGCGCCAGTTGCTGGGACTGTCGCAAGCTTCGCGAACCACCATCCCGGCAGGCTGCAACCGATCCGACTCGAAGTCGTCGTCGTTCATTCCGTAATTCCCGATCATCGGGTATGTGAATGTGACGATCTGACCGGCGTAACTGGGGTCGGAGAGGATCTCCTGGTAACCCGTCATCCCCGTGTTGAAAACGACTTCGCCGACCGCCTCGCCGGGTGCGCCGACCAAGCGTCCCGGAAAGACGGCACCGTCGTTCAAAACGAGGTAGGCGTCCACAGGTGTCTGGCGGATGTTACCGGAGCCGTCACGGGGCAACGGGCCTTCGGGCGAAGTAGAACTGGCCAGAAAAGTCGAAGGTTCCCTCTGAGCCTTCGTTTTGGGTCCACGACGCATAGAAGTACTTCGAGTCTGCCGTGCAACAAAGGTAGTCGAGTGCTGGCCGGGCGGCCAGGAAATCGCCTCCCACCCTCTCGGACGCCGCCTGTGACTTCAGGGCCGGGTCGACAACAGCCGACCTCAAATGCCACTTGTTGTAAGCGTTGCCTCTGATGTCCCCTTGTCCGTCTCGATCGTCCATCCAGACCAAGTTCAGCCTCCCCTTCTGGTCGTAGCAACCCCAAGGCATCACCTGCATGAAATAAGGGTTGTTCTCGTCACGGTACTTCTTGTTGCGGTATTGCCGGACGGCGACGCTCGTCTCCTCAGGCCCACCCGCCGGCACTGGCGGCCCAAAGGTCTCCCCGCCGTCTTTGCTCGTCCGGGTCAAAGCCCGCAACACCAACGCACCGGAGCCGTCCACGGTCACCTTGTCATAGCTGGTGTAGAAGACGGTCACTGTCGACGGGCCGAAGGAGGCCAACCCACCGAGCATCCAGCGTTCCTGCAAGTCTGCGTCGAGCGACTTATCGTGAACCGCGACTTGTTGCTGATGCCCGAACGTCTTGCCGTGGTCAGTTGAAACTGCTGTCGAAATGTAGTCGATCGTGTTGAAATCGGTGGTGACCGTCCAGAACGCGTAGATCTTTCCGTCACTGGACAGAACCATGTGGGGATCGACCGGATAGTGCTCGGACGGCTCCTTGTCGATACGACCGAGCTCGACCCAAGTCGCCCCGTAGTTCTTGCTTTCAGCCAAGAAGATGCCCTTGGACTTCGGGCCGCCGATGAAACCGTCACTGTAGATCAGGTACAGGGTCTTGGTCGCCGGATCGTAAGCGGGCCACTCCCGGTCGAGCGGGCGTCCGTGCGGAGGCGCACCAGGAGCCCAAGACTTGCCGTAGTCGCTCGACACCTGTGACCGGAAGCCGTCAGTCGCCGATATCATATATGTCATCAGGGCCCTTCCTCGGGGCAGGGCCAAGACGACGACGTCCCCAAGTGAGTCGGGGAAAGTCTTCATGTGTGTGAACGTCGCCCCCCAGTCCCGGCTGGCGTACACCTGGGTCGGGATGTGGCTGCTGCAATAGACCGTCCCTTGGTCGTCAGTGGAGACATAGGTCTCGCCCCCAGTCCCAAGCTTCTTGAGCTCCCAAGAGGTCTGAGGTGGTGTCAGCCCGGCGACCAGGCTAACGACGCAGAGAAAACTCACCATGGCTTTGAGCCTGAGGATACATGAGGGAGGCCTTGCTTGGCCCGAATACGGCGAGGATCTCCGATCCATCCTTGAGGCCGCGCACGCTCCAATCTGTTTTGGAACCATCCATGATCTTCGCCTCGCCCCCGCCCCTGGCAATGAGGTTCGAACCCGGCCTTGCCTCGTAGAGGTCACCGTCCACCCACGCGACGTAGGCAGCTTCAGTCATGACGGCTTGGCAGTACTGGGCCAAAGCAGCGAGTTCGCGGCCAAAGACCGGTTTCTTGGCCTGCTCCTTGGCCATCGCGGCGACCTTGAGCGCGAAGTCCTTGTCCAAGGCGTGCCTCCTTGCACCGTCGTCAAATTTGGCGCCTTCGTCCCCATGACAACTGGCGCAGTTCTTGGCAAAGAAGGCCACCGGCTTGAAGTGGAGCGGCATGTCGTCCTTCTCCTTCGGCGCCGCATGGATTCCGGCATCGTCGGCCGGTCGGTTGAAGCCCATCGCCCCTTTCAAAGGATCATCCTGCTTGGCCGGTTGCGACGGCAGGAAATCGGCGTCCTTTGACGGGAGCTTCCTGACATCGACGACCTGGCCGCTTGGGCTTTGCGCCTGACAGCCGACGAGCACCAAAAGGGCTCCCAAGACCACGCGTCGCGCGTCCATCGGGCCCAGTGTATCCTTGCCGGGGGAACGACTGTCGTCTTCCGAGATTATGGACAAATGAAGATGGATGACTCCGCTAAGAGGGCGACGTTTGGTGCCGGGTGCTTTTGGGGCGTCGAGCACATTTTCCGTGAAATCCCTGGCGTGATCGACACCGCCGTCGGCTATGAGGGCGGGCACCTGGACCACCCGACATACAAGGACGTCTGCACGGACGCGACGGGACACGCCGAGGTCGTCGAGGTGGTGTACGACCAGTCCATGGTCAGCTTTGACGAACTCATGAGGGTCTTCTGGGAACTTCACGACCCGACGCAGGTGGATCGGCAAGGCCCCGATCACGGTTCCCAATACCGCTCGGCCGTTTTCTTTCACGACGAAGAGCAACGCGAGTCTGCAGAGCGGAGCAAGCAATGGGCGCAGCAGTTCTTTTCCAAGCCGATCGCGACCAAGATCGAACCGGCGACCACTTTCTGGGTAGCCGAGGATTACCACCAGCAATACTTCGAAAAGACAGGGCGCGCATCCTGTCACACCCGTCGGCCCCTGACCAAGTACTGAGCTTCGATCACTGCTTTGGCGAGGGTTCGAGTCGGTAGCGGTGGCGAAACTGTAGACTGGGCCGCATGGCTTGGCCCGTGACGATTTTTGCGGACGAGTGCTCTGCAGCATATGCGGAACAGGCGGCATTTGTCCGCGAGAACGGCCTGGACGGCCTCGACCTGCGCAACGCCAACGGGCGGAACGTCGCCGACCTTGAGGGAGGCGACATCGCCGAGGTCATCGCCGAAGGTGTGGCTGTGCGCGCCATCGGCAGCCCGGTCAACAAGGTCAGGCTCGACCCCGACCTGTTTCGCGGCGAGATGCAGAAGTTGGAACGGTCGGTCGCCGTCGCCAGGAAGGTCGGCGCGAAGCACGTCCGCATCTTTTCTCCCGAGCCGGAACCATCTGGTGACCCCGCCACAGTTTGGGAGGTGGTGCGTCAATGGCTCAGACCAATGGTCGCGCACGCCGAGGAGGCTGGCGTCACCTTGCTCCACGAGAACGATGCCCGGTTCTACGGCGCCGACCCCGAGCAGACCCGTCGCCTAGTCGAGGAGTTCCACGGCCCTCACTTCAAACTCGCGTTCGACTTCGCCAACACCGTGCTCATCGGCCACCGCCCTTGGGACGACTGGCTCCCCTGGGCTCTCCCCTTCATAGACACACTTCACATCAAAGACGCGGTCGAAGACACTCGTAGGGTGGTGCCCGCAGGAGAGGGAGACGGCCAGATCGAGCGCACCCTCCAATGGATGAAAGGGGAGGGGTGGCACGGCACCCTGACCTTGGAACCCCACCTTCAAAGCGCGGGACGGATGAGCGGGTTCAGCGGGCCCAAGCTCTGCCGTGTCGCCGTCGAGGCCCTTCGTGCCATCCTAGGACGCATCTAATGTCCAACGACCTCCGATTCGGCGTCATCGGTTGCGGCGCGATCCACGGCAACCATTGCGAATCCCTCATCCGTGCGGACGGCGCCACCCTGGCCGCGGTCTGCGACATCGACGCGGACAAGGCGAAAGCGGCGGGCGAGAAGTTCGGGGCCGCTCCCGTCTCGACCCTCGAAGAACTTTGGCCGTTAGTCGACGCCGTCACCGTCTGTGTGCCGAGCGGACTGCACGCCGAGGTCGGGATCAAGGCGGCTGCCAATGGCAAGCACGTGCTCACAGAAAAGCCGGTCGACATCAAGGTCGGCCCGGCGACGGCGTTGGCCGAGGCGTGCGAATCTCACGGCCTCAAGCACGGCTGCATCAGCCAGCACCGCTTCGCTGGGGACATCAGACGACTCCACGACGCCGCCCAGGGCGGTGAACTCGGGAGGCTCATCCAAGGGGACGCTTATATCAAGTGGTACCGCACGCAGGCCTACTACGATTCGGGCGACTGGCGTGGCACCTGGGCACTGGACGGCGGTGGTTGCCTCATGAACCAGGGCGTCCACTACGTGGACATGTTGCAGTGGGTGATGGGCGGTGTGAAATCAGTCCAAGCCCAGGTACGGACCGCCGCACACAAGATCGAGGTCGAAGACCTCGCCACCGCGCTTCTCGAGTTCAAGAACGGGGCTGTCGGCGTGCTGGTCGGCTCGACTTCTGCCTATCCGGGCATCTCCGAAAGGCTCGAGGTCCATGGCACGGGCGGCAGCGTCTTCTTGGAGGCCGACAGGATCAAGACATGGGAGACCGTCGCCGACAATGGCGAGACCGGCCCCTATGGCCGCGGCATCACCAAACAACCGGTGCCCAACCTGGAGATGCTGGAAGGTGACGCCGACGCAACCGGCGCCAGCGACCCCAGCGCCATCTGGGGCGAGCAACACTATCTGCAGATCCAAGACTTTGTTGACGCGATAAGAGAGGACCGCAAGCCCTTCATGGACTGCCGTGACGCCATCGAACCCCTGAAGGTCATCCTCGCCGTCTATGAGAGCGCCAAGCGGGACGGCGCCCGGGTGCTGGTGGACAGCGTCTCATGAGGGTCGGAGCCCAACTCTACACGCTACGCGACCACATCAAGAACAGCGACGGATTCATGTCCACGGTCGACCGCGTCGCTGAGATGGGGTTTGACGGCGTCCAATGCTCGGCCGTCGGTGCTTTCGACGTAGACCTGTCCGCCGAGGCAGCGGGACGGGCGCTGGCGGAGCGTGGCCTGGTCTGCGCCGCGACCCATCGGCCTTGGGAGAAGCTTCGCGACGACACTCACGCCGAGATCGAGTTCCATCGGTCGCTCGGATGCACCTACACAGCCGTCGGCGCACCGCCAGACGGCGTCAGGCAGGGCGGCCCGGCCGCCTACAGCGAGTGGCTTGCCGAGTACCGCAAAATCCATGACAAGCTGGCTTCCGCCGGCGTCGCCCTCGGGTACCACAACCACGCCGTCGAGTTCGAGCGGTTTCCTAGCGGACGCCCATGGGACGTGCTTGTGGGCGAATCTTGGCTACCGATGGAACTGGACACCTACTGGGTGCACGCCTCCGGATCGAACGTCGTCCCGGAGATCAAGCGCTTGTCCGGCAGGTTGCCGGTGGTTCACGTCAAGGACATGGCCTCGGGCGGCTGGAAGGTCAGCTACGCGCCGATCGGCGAAGGCAACCTGGATTGGTCGACGATCTTGCCCGCGTTCGAAGAGGCTGGCACCGATTGGCTCCTGGTCGAACTGGACGAGTGCCCACGCGACCCCTTCGACTGCCTACGGTCCAGCCTCGAATTCTTGAGGTCGAACCTCAACCCCTAGCCGGGTCTTCGTCGTCAGACGGTTTTGATCTCGATGTCCACGCCACTGGGAAGATCTAGGCGCATCAGCGCGTCGATCGTCTTGTTCGTGGGCTCGTGGATGTCGATCAGCCGGTTGTGGGTGCGAAGCTCGAAATGCTCCATCGACTCCTTGTCGATGTGCGGGCCGCGAATCACGCAGAACTTGCGGATGCGGGTCGGCAGGGGCACTGGGCCGGCGATGCGCGCGCCTGTCCTCTTGGCCGTCTCGGTGATTTTCTCGGCCGATGTGTCGAGGATGCGATGGTCGTAGGCGCGCAAACGGATACGTACGGTAGGTACTGCTGACATGGTTCTGTGACCTCGGCCCGGTTCACGGGCCGACCGCAAATTCTAACCCCGGTGTCAACCGACGCCCAACCTTGCGGCGGAGCAATTATGGCATGGAGCTATTTGGTCCCCTGGACCATCCGTTCCAAGCCGTGGATTTCCGACTTCAGACGATTTGGCTGCGCCCGATGGCCGTGCCCATCCGGCGTCGAAGGGCTTCTTCGCTTTCTTGGCACCAGTAACCACAGTCAAGCTCCAGGAAGACGCTTGTGTAGGGCACCCTCATCGTCGACTTGACCATCAGCACCTTGTATGCCCGGGATGTCTCGTCGAGCCGACGTAGGATGTCCTCATGCGGCGCCTTTCGGGTCTCAACGCCCTTCAAAGTGCCTCCAATGGCCTTCCTAGCGGCGTCGGCGCCTGGCGCCGCGCTCTCCTCGACCAAGTCCAGTTCTTGGTCTTGCCACGCGATCGGCCGCACCTGATCGCCGAGGCTGCCCAAAACCTCCTCCAGCACTGTCGGTAGTTCCGCGTCACTGAGCAAGACTTCATATCCGGGGGATGATGAGACCGGCATCGCGGCGTCCCCCACGACGATCCAGTTGCGGTGGCCGAAGGACTTCCCCGCCTTGGCGACCTCTTGCTTCCAATTCATGTCTGACATTGTGGCCCGTGCCGGAATGCTTACAATTGCCACATTGTCAGCGGCGCCGAACCCCGGAGGTTCAACCGAGCGTCCTTCTACTGTATACTGGTTACCGGTGCGTTCGCGTGCCGATAATGGGGAGCTAGGGGACTTATGAAGTCAGATATATATCGATTGCTAATCCTAGTGGGGGCTGCGGTCGCCGCGTCTTGTGCCTTTGCCGAAACGCCCGAGCAGGTTGCCGCCCGCACTTTGATCGTCGGGGCAGACAAGGGCGTCAGCGCAGGGCCCCACCTCATGATCCCGCAAGGCGCGCAGATCATCAAGACCATCCCGCGCATCGGCGCCCAGGTGATCCGCTTCCCGTCCAAGGCCATGGCAGACTCCATGGTCGCGGTCTATAAGCGCACGAACGGTGTGAGGTACGTCGAGCACGACGGCGTCCAGCGCGCCCTCGGCGGGTTCCCTAACGATCCGTACTACTATCGCCAGTGGTCGCACAATCGGACCAACACCAACTTCGGTTGGGGCATGTCTACGGGATCGCCTGACATTACGGTGGCGGTCATCGACACCGGCATCGACCTGAACCACCCAGAGTTTGCCGGCCGGATCGTGAACCCCGTCGCGCTCGTCGCGCCGACCGTCAGGGACGGCAACGGCCACGGGACGCACTGCTCGGGCATCGCGTCCGCCGCTGGTAACAACGGGATCGGCGTCGCAGGCGTCTCTTGGCTCAGCAAGATCATGCCGATCAAGGCCCTCTATGACGAGGGTTACGGCTTTGACTCCGACCTGACCGAGGCGATGGTCATCGCGACCGACGCGGGTGCCAACGTCGTGTCGTACAGCGTCGGCGGTTACAACACCACCGTCCCACAGGAGTACCTCGACGCCATCGACTACATGCACTCTCACAACGTGGTTTTCTGCGCGGCCTCAGGCAACGACGGGGTCAACCTCGACACGTTGCCGGTGCTATACGGCCTGGAAGAAGTTCCCTGCTCGTATGCACCGACATTTTCTGTCGCATCTTCAAACTCGATGAACAGAATGTCGGGCTTCAGTAACTACGGCCAGACCGTGGACATCACCGCTCCGGGTGAAAAGATCATGTCGACCTTCCCGAACGGGTATGGCTACGACACCGGCACGTCCATGGCGTGTCCCTATATCGCCGGTGTTTCGGCGTTGATCTTCAGCCTGGGCGGCACGTCCATGCCCTACCAGGACGTCGAAGACCTCATCACCAGCACTTCGTTCCCGTATCCGAGCGGTGCCTCTCACGGACTCGTCAACACGATGATGGCCATGCGGGCGTTGCCGATCGACGACAACTTCGACCTGGTTCCCGCTGACCTCAGCGTGCTCTATGGTTCTGTGACCACCGGCGACGTGAGCTCCTTGGCAGTCAAGGACGACACCTACCTGGGTGTGCAAGCCGTGCCAGTGGCGTACTACGGCCCGACCGTCGTGTTCGACACGACGTACTACCTCGGCGACATCACCCATATCTCGTCCATGTACTTGAAGAACTATGTCAAGACGGACGCGCCGGTGAACGCGACCCTCAATTTGTGGGATCCGCACAGGCTCGCTTGGGTGCCGTTCTCGTCGAAACTCATCAACGGCGGCGAAGTCGATATGGCGTCATGGATCTATCAGTCCGACCTCGCCAAATACACAGACAACAACGGTGTCCTCAAGGTGCGGTTCTCCGGCTTCGGCCGTCTCCGCCGGTTCGGCACCGATAACCCGGCGACCTTCACCGTCTCTGCAGACGCACAGGGCCTGCGGGTGTTCTCAAGGTAAATCCTCGGAAGAGCATCCTAAGCCAGCAAAACCCCGGGGTTTTCCCCGGGGTTTGTTCTTTTGTGATCCCTGACCTGATCCATATCGGGTCAAACGACCGATCATGGGGAAGGCAGAACAAGGATGGGCTTTGCTTTGGTAGGATCAAAAATCAGGCTGACAAAGCCCGATAGCGGCGAGAGCCTATGTGCTGTCGTCCGCCAGGAGATCGGCGACCAGCTTGTCGTCGATGTCGGCGACCGTTCCAAAACGTTCCTTGGCCTGGTGGAAGTCGAGTGCTTCAACGACAGCGAACATATCTGGTTCGAAGGTCTAGCGATAGCCACCCTGTCCACCTTCATCGTCGTTCGACCGACATCACAGTCACAATCCGTCCCACGGAAGCACCGCCTCCACATGCTTGAGGAGCCGTTGGACGGGGATCTCGTCATCGGCGACAAGGAACTGCCGATCACAGTCGTCGCAGTCGCCCCGACTGCCCTGGCGACGAAGGGCTATGAGGCGATTGGCATGGAGACAGAAGCGGAGATCACTGTCAACTGGATGGGCGACAAGATCAAGCTGGTTGTCGTCCTAGAAGCTCAGACAGTCGACACAGACTCAGTGGAGTCGGTCGCGTCGATCCGCCGGATGTCTAGGGTCAGCCGCGCCGTTTGGACGCGGCTGACCGAGCAAGCCACTCTGCCAGAGCTGGCGAAGGAGCCACCACCATCTGGCTCTAGGATACGACGGGATCAATCCGCGTAGTAGACGCCGTCCAACGCGCTCCACATCGCCGCGCAGACGACAGTGCACGCCGACCTAGCTTGGGCGAACTCCTGTTCGGACATGCCCGCCATACCCTTCCGAAGCATCTCCGGCTCGGTGAAATCTCCGGCATGGACGCGGAAGTACTCCTGTCCCTTCTCACCGACCTCACTGTAGTGTTCTTTGATTCCAGCTAGCTTGGCCTCTGAAGTCCTCGGCTGTTGTGCCTCAAACGCGTAGAGTGCGCCCGTGGCCTCAGCGGGATTGGCTCCGAAATACTTGGTCGCGGCAGACACCAAAACCTCCGTCTCGGGTCGGCGGCTCTCCGATGTCAAGCCAAGCTCGTAGCGAAAGTCGCCCCAGAGCACCTCGTGTTCCCGCTCCTCCTCGGCATAGTGCGGTGCACCGACCTTCTCCCAACCTTGGGCGATGGTGCCGATGAACCGGCCGTATTCGCCCGCGTAGTCCTGCAGTTTCGCCTTAGGCAACGTGCCAGCGACCCATTCCTGATAGAAAGGGTGCTTGTTGATGTCGAACTGGTTAATGATGGCGTCGATCTGGGCGATGCGGTCGTTCATCGCGCCTAAGATACCGGACTGGCGACCGGCATCCAGGCCAGTCCCTTCCTGACCGGGCAAAATGAAGTGGCCCGAGCCATCGGCTCGGGCCACGGAAGGGGGAAAACCAACCCTCCGACTTGTCTTACTTGCTTCGGCGGCGACGGATCAGGGCGAGGGCGCCAAGTCCAAGGATGCCCATGGACACCGGCTCAGGTACGGACTCGACCGTAATTGAGTAGTACTCGTTGTCCCCGGCCACGACACCGTTCTTCATTGCATAGAATATCGCCTCCGCAAAGGGACTTGAGCCTGAGCTAGAACCATTCAGATCGTACAGGCCATCGGCGTCGGTTGAAGCCACCTGTATTGAGAACAGATCGCCCGAATAATTGGAATTCGGTACCCCAGCGCCAAGGTAGGCCACGAAGGCCGCGTCGAAACTGTCAAAGGTCAAGAAATTGGAGCCATTGCCTGGCCATTCCACTGTAATGGTGGACGGTGCCCAACCGCCGCTTGTCGTGACGGTGCCCGAAAAGGTGGCGAGAACGAAGCCGCTGGTCGGCTTGACGATCGTTTGATCCTGATTGGTGATGTTAAAATTGATGCTCGCGTTTGCGGCAACTGCAAGTAGGGCCAGACCGGCCAGTCCAAATATCCTCTTCATATCCATCTCCGAATACAGGCTAATGATACTGTACGAACCTGTCAGATGGTAGGTCATGACCTGAATCCCGTATTAATACCGGTGAGAATTGATGTGTATGGATCGCCGCAGGATCCGGCCGCCCGAAAGTCTCCAGTCAGTTCGGGCGGCCAGTCTCGTTGGTGGGCGTGTCAGAGGTCGTCGTCCGACACGGCGCCGAGGTTGGACGACTTCTGGTACTCCGTCACCCGACCCTCGAAGAAGTTCTGCTCCTTCTTGATGTCCATGAGCTCGGCGAGCCACGGAAGCGAGTTCTGGATGCCTGGGTTGAGCACCGGCAGTCCGCATCCCTCCAGCCGTCGGTCGGCGATGTAGTCGATGTATTGCTTGAACTCGTCTGCCGACAGGCCCAGGCCACTCACAGGGAGGCAGTCGTCAATGAAGGCCTTCTCGAGAGACACCGCCTCCTTCATCAGGTCGACCAACTCGGACCGGAACTGCGGGGTCCAGATCTCCGGGTTCTCCTCGACAAGCCCCATCAATATCTGGCGTAACAATTCGATATGGTTTGATTCGTCGCGCAAGGTGTACCGGAACATCTGGCCGATGCCGGGGAACTTGCCTTGGCGGTAGAGAGACAAGACCATACCGAACAGACCGTAGAACTGGGTTCCCTCCATGCATTGGCCGAAAACAAACACGTTTTTGGCCAGTAACTGCTTGTTCTCAACCTTCGTGAGGTCCAGGTCCCGACGTAAGACATGGCTTGTACGGGTGACAAACTCGTTCTTGCGGCGGATCGTCTCAACGTCCTCGAACATCGCCTCGCACTCGTGTGGATTGACCCCGAGAGAGGAGATCATGTACAGAAGCGAATCGGCGTGGATGTTCTCCTCGTGGGCGTGGCGCCCAAGGATAAGCTTGAGTTCTGAAGCCGTCACGAGCTCCCGGACGACATGGATGATGTTGTCCCCGACGATCCCCTCTGCGGCGCTGAAGTAGCCGACCGCCATGCGGATGATCCAACGGTCGATCTCCTTGAGTGCGGTGTCGCTACGCCACTGCTCGATGTCCTTCTGCATCGGGATGTCTTCGGGTTCCCAGTGGTTTGCCTTCATCGTCCGATAGAGGCTGTACGCCCACTGGTATTTGAGTGGAAGTAGGTTGAAAGTCATCGTCTCGCGACCGTTGATGACCCGCTTGGCCGCCTGCGCCTCCTCCGCCTTTTCCATGTCAAGGACATATGTCCTGTCGCCAAACGTGTAATTCATCGTGCTCATTGCTTTTGACTCCTGTGCCTGCCATAAATAGCAGACAGTTGTCTGCTTCTTTGTACCACGCCCCCTGCCTTTCGTCAAGGTCCTATGGACATAAGAGTGGGGCGAGGTTACACCGCCCAGCCCTACGCGACGGGCCGATGGCGGGGAGCACTTACCCACCGGTCAGGACGCGGGCGCACCGGCGGCGGCTTGACGGTCTTGCCATTCAAAGCGCCGTTCACCAGGGTAGCTTCCGGGGGCGTCGCCACCCATCAAGATCAAGGCACGTCGAGGGATGTCGGAGCCGTTCGCCGGGGCGTAATGGAGCGTCCGGTTGTGGTGGATCGTGCATCCCCCTGCCGCCAAAGGGCACGGCACGACCTCCCATTCATCTGCCACTGGCACCGCCAACTCAAGTCCGTGCGTCTTCGGGTCGTCGTCTATTGGGCGGTGCGGCAGGATCGGGAATCGGTTGGACTTGGCGACAAAGTGCAGACACCCCTGTTCGACGGCGACGTCCTGAAGCGGCACCCAGATGCTCATTGAGTTGTAAGTCCGGCCCCTGTCCCAATACGCTTCGTCCTGGTGCCAAGGCGTCGGGGCACCGTAGCCAGCCGGCTTGAGGATGGCATGGTCGCCGATCTCGACGGATTCCTGACCCAGCAGTTGCGCCACGATGCGCCTTGCGTTGGCGTAGAGGAGCGTGCCCTTCAGCTCAGGGCGGAGGTCGCTCGGTGAGAGGATCTGCGGAAGTGTGGGCCTCTCCTCGCTCTGTCCCGCCAGGTCGAAGCTCTTGTCTCGTCCGAGCATGCCCCGCGATTCAAAGAGCCCGTCATAAATCTCGCGGATCCGCGCCAGGTCTTCCGCCGTCGTGATGGGAGGCAGTGCCAAGAAGCCTTCGCAATAGTATTGTGCGACCTGTTCCTTTGTCAGCTCGACCGTGGGCGGCGTGGCCATAGAACCATGGTAGCTCGGCTTAGGTGTCCTTTGTCGCGTCTTTGAGGTCTCTGACCGCGGCAACAACCTCTTCCCTGCCCCTTCCGCCTTGCCACTTTACGGCAAGCAGATCGACCAGCCACGATCCGATGACCGCGCCGTCGGCCACTCGACAAACAGCGGCGACGTGTTCAGGTTTGCTGATCCCAAAGCCGACACAGACGGGCTTGTCCGTGAGGCCCTTCAGGCTTTCCACCAACCTGGCTGCTTCGTCGCCCGCTTTCTGGGACGCCCCAGTGACGCCCGTGCGGCTGACCGCGTAAATAAACCCGGAGGATTCCCTGGCGACGGCTCCGAGCCGCTCAGGTGTCGAGGTGGGGCTTGCGAGGAACACCGTGTCCAGTCCCCTTTCTCGGGAGACCTTGATCCAGTCTTCAGCTTCCTCTGGAATGATGTCGCAGACGATCACCCCGCTGACGCCGCTGGCTGTCGCCTGGTCGGCGAACACCCCCAAGCCTGGCCGCAACATGGTGTTGTAATAGCCCATCAGCACGACCGGCACGGTCGCCTGGACTTCCTTGAGCTTGGCGAGTATCTGGCCCGGCCGGACGCCCCTGTCCAGGGCACGCTGGCTACTGGCTTGGATGGTCGGGCCGTCGGCGATGGGGTCGCTGAACGGGACACCCACCTCGATCACGTCGGCGCCCCCTTCGACGAGCGCTTCGATGATCGCAGGCAGGTCGTCAAGGGACGGGTCGCCGGCGGTCACGTATAGGACGAGCGCTTTCTCCCCCTTGGATCGGAGTCGCTGGAAAGTCTCGTCGAGCCTCGGCACGGGCTCAGGATACTGCCCGATGCCGGGGCGACGACGGGCCGTCACCACGGCCGGCTCTTCCGCATCCGGCACTCGCTGTGGAAAACCCCTTGGTGCGGCCGACTGGGCGCCTTCGTCTTGACAGCGAGAAGCCACGCCCGGCGGCGCGGCGGTCATGTTGCCATGAAGCTCAAAAGGGTCAAGATCTTCGGCTTCAAGACGTTCGCCGACAAAACCGACATCTCCCTCGACGGCAAGATCATCGCGGTCGTCGGCCCGAACGGGTGCGGCAAGTCGAACATTGTCGACAGCATCTTGTGGGGTCTCGGCGAGACCAACGCCCGCCAACTACGCGCCCAAACGAGCCAAGAGGTCATCTTTAGCGGCAGTGTCCGACGCAAACCGCTCGGTTACGCCGAAGTCTCCCTCACCTTCGACAATGAGGACGGTGGGTTGCCGGTCGAAACCGCCGAGGTCAGTGTCAGCCGCAAACTCAACCGGGCAGGCGAAAGCGAATACGCGATAAACAAGCGTCCCTGCCGTCTGAAGGACGTCGCCGACCTTCTCGCTGACTCGGGCCTCGGACGGGCGGGCTATGCCATCGTCGGCCAAAGCGAGATCGACCAGGCCCTCGCTGCGAGCGCGACCCAGAGGCGGGCGTGGATCGACGAGGCGGCCGGGGTCCAGCGATACCGGGCCCGCCGACACGAAGCGATCCGCCGCATGGAGAGCGCGAAGTCCCACCTCACCCGTGTCCGCGACGTTCTGGACGAGATCGAGCGTCAACGGACGCCCCTCGAGGAAGAGGCGGAGACCGCGAGGCGCTACAAGACGGCGGTGAACTCGTTGCGCCAGGTGGAGTGCGGCCTTCTGACCCGCGAACACGCAAAGGTCGAAGCCGAGCTAGCCGAGTTGGAAGAGCGATTGGCCGGTTCTCTGAAGCTGAGCGAAGACGCCCTTGGCCAGGTCGCCGACAGTGAACAAGCGGCGCAAGAGGCGGACCGGCTTTCACAGGAACTGGACCGAAGGCTTGAGGAGCTGCGCGAGATTCAGAGCAAGGCGGCGGAGCAGCTTGCCAACGCCCAGTCCGCGCTCCTCGTCGCCGAGCACCGTTTGGAGAGCCTGGCCGAATTGGAAGGCACGCTCGATGAGGAGTCTGCCCATGCCGAGGCAAGGCGCACGCAAGCCACCGACGAACTGGAGTCCGCCGTTCGAGAAGCCGAGTCTGAACGGAAGTCGTTCGAGGCGCTTCGATCGGAACTGACCGGAGCGGACGACGAGGCCAAAGAGCTGTCCAGACAGCTGTCAGTCGAGGACAAGCGCCTTGAGTCCGCCCGCGTGAAGCTTGCCGAACGACACAAGATCGAAGTCGAAATCGCCCACCGAGAGGACAGGGTCAAACATGTCAAGAAGGAGATCCAGGGCATCGTCGCCACCCTCCCGGATCTAGAGGAGGCGGTCAGGGAAGCCCAAGAAGCCCTCGATATCCAGGACAAAGCCGTCGCGGAAGCAGAAGGGGCGATCAAAGAAGCCGAGGCGGCCCTCACGGGGGCCCGGCGGGAAGAGGAAGCCGAGGCGGCCAAGACCAGGCAGATATTGGGCGAACTCGCTACCTTGGAGGGGAGGAGGCGGGGCCTCGAAGCCACCGTCCTCGGCCACGAGGGACTCGCCCAAGGGGCCCGATCGGTCATGACGTTGGTCGAACAGGGTCGCCTTCCCGATGAGTACTCACCGGTTGGGACGGTGGTGGAAGTCGAGCCGGATCTCGCGCTCGCTTTGGACACCGCTCTAGGCAACGCGGTGAACGACTTGGTCGTGCCGGACGACCAGGCGGCCAAGCGGGCGATCACTTTGCTCAAACAGGAAAGGCTCGGGCGGGCAACGTTCCAGCCTATCAACCTGATGCGTCCGCACTCGCCGTCACCGGAATTGCGTCGGGTGCTACGTGAAACGGGTGTCGTCGGCCTTGCCTGCGAACTTGTCCGGACGGAAGCACGGTTCCGACCGGTGATCGACAGCCTCTTGGGGCGTGTCGTGGTCGTCGAGACCCTCGACGACGCCTTGCGGCTCGCCCATACGAGCGGCTGGTCGAGGATGGTGACGACCGAGGGAGAGATCGTCCACGGAAGCGGTGCGGTCACCGGCGGGACCAATGTGCGGCATGCGAGCGGCATCGTCCAACGCAAGGCCGAACTGGCCGAGCTTGAAGGCGAGATCCGCACTCTCCAAAGGGAAGCAGAGCGACTTGAATGTGCGAAGACGGCTCGGACTGCCGAACGTGACGCCAACGAACTCCGGATGGCCGACGCTAAGGGCGTCGCCGCCGACGCCGCTAGGGAGCGGGAGGAGGCCAAATCCTGGTGCCTCAACCTGCGACATGAGCACCAAGCCACTCTCCGTAGCCAAGAAAAGCTGACCGAGGAACTCCAGCGTCTCCAGGCGTTGGAGGCTGATCTCCCCGAAGTTGAGGACGTCGCCGCCCTTGAGAGCCACCGTGACTCCCTGCTTCGATCCTTGGCTTCCAAGTCCAGCGACGCAGAGAGTGCGGCCGAGCGTCTTACCGAAGCAGAAGCGCGGTCCAACCAAGCCGCCCGCCGGAGCCTCGAGGCGGAGCGACGCCTGGCCCACTTGAAGGAAGCGGACGAGCATCGTGCCCGACGCACCGCCAACTTAGAACCGGAACGAGAGCGGCAACGCCAAGCGATCGATGCCGCCAAGGCCGAGGTCGAGAAGCAATCCACCCAGGTCGACCAGACTCGCGGCGAAGCCGCAGAGACCCACGCGCGACGCCAGTCAGCGTTGCAACAGGCGTCCGACCTGCGTCAGAAAGCACGTGACGCACAGAAGGCCGTCGACGGCTTGGCGGAGACCATGCACCGGTCGGAGCTCGCCCGCGCCAGGGCCGACAGCAAACGGGCCACGATCGTGCAACGCCTGTTCGAGGAATATGGAGTCGGTCCAGAGGAAGCGGCGGCGACGCAGACCGAGGAGTTGCCGGACGACGCCGCTGCCCTTGTCGCACGCCTTCGGAAAGAGTTGAAGGACATGGGCGACGTCAACTTAGGGGCGATCGAGGCGTTCGAGCGGTTGACCGAGCGACACGACGAGTTGCACGCCCAGCTAGCCGACATCGAAGGTGGGATGATCGAGCTGACGTCCAGTGTCCGAGAACTCGACCGACTGACCAGGGACCGCTTTGTCGCCACGTTCGAGCGAGTCCAGACCGCGATCGCCCGGACCTTCCAGACAGTCTTTGGTGGCGGGGAGGCCGCCCTCGAACTCAGCGAGGCGGAGAACATCCTCGACTCCGGGGTTGAGATCAGCGTCACCGTCCCGGGCAAGCGCCGCCAGAGGTTGGAGTTGCTGTCGGGCGGCGAGCGGGCTCTGTCGGCGCTGGCCTTCTTGTTCGCTTTGCTGACCGTGAAGCCATCGCCGCTGGTTGTCTTGGACGAGGTAGACGCACCGCTCGACGGCCGCAACGTCGAGCGCTATATCCAACTCATGCGCGAGTTCGGCGGTGACACCCAGTTCATCCTCATCACCCACAACCCGGTGACGATCGAAGCCGCCGACGTCTGGTTCGGTGTGACGATGCAGGAGCCTGGCGTTTCGACCCTTGTCCCGTTCAAAGTCCCCGAGCCCCAGGTCATCCACGCGGTCGTTCCCGACGCCTACCTGAAGGGTTAGGATCCTAACTCGCCGCGTCGGGAACCGGTTCCTCTTCGTGGCGCGGGATCAGGCCAAGTTCTTGGTAGATCGGCCGCATGTCAGACCGTATGCCCGGTAAGGCGGTGGCGAACCATGCCGCCCCGCCAAGGCAACCGATCCCGGTGGCGACCAGCGTGACCATAGTGCCGAACTGGTGGGCGAGCCAACCCGCTAGGAGGCTTCCGAACGGGGCCGTCCCGAAGAACGCCATGGTGAAGTAGCCCATGACCCGAGCCCTCTTCTCCTCAGGCACCAAGGTCTGGATGATCGTGTTCGACGCAGCCATGCACTGGGTCATGCCGAAGCCGACCAGCGTGATGACCAACATGGACACCAGCAAGATGTGAGAGAGGCCCAGCAAAATGAGCCCGACACTTAGGCTGAGGCTGGACACCAGAAGCATCTGCGTGAGACCGCGCACCGACTTGCGGAAGACAAGGGACAAGGCAGAGACGAGGGCGCCGACACCGTTCGCGCCGCTCAGCCAGGCAAGGGTCGACGCCCCCCCTCGCAACACGTCCCCCGCAATGACCGGCAAGAGGGTCGCGGCGGTAAACCCAAGGAAACTCATGACCGCCATGAGGACCAGGATCGACCGCACTGGGCGGAACGTGCTCACATATTTCCAGCCGTCACGCAATTGGTCGATCAGCTTGATGCCCTTCGGAGGGCTCTGATGCGCAGGCAGGCGCATCATCAACAGCGATGCGATCACCGCGATGTAGCTGACGCCGTCGATGAGGAAACAGCCGCCCTCGCCGACCAGGCTGATCACAATGCCCGCGATCGCGGGGCCGACCAGTCTAGCACTGTTGACCATCGACGAGTTGATGGCGATCGCGTTGCCAAGGTCGGCCTTATCGTCCACCATCTGCACGAGGAACGACTGCCGTCCGGGCATGTCAAAGGCGTTGATGACGCCTTGCATCACGGTCAAGGCGATGATCTGCCTCATGTCGACGACGTGGAGGAGGGTGACGGTGGCGAGGGTCAGCGACTGGACGGCGGCGGCGAGTTGAGTCCCGACCAAGAGCTTTCGGCGCTCGATCCTCTCTAGCCAGGCGGCGGCGAACGGCCCAAGCAGGAAGGTCACGAACTGGCCGGCAAAGGCGACGACGCCAAGGAGGAGGGGCGAGCCGGTGAGACGGAACACCAGCCAGCCGGTCGCCAGCCGTGTCATCCAGTTGCCGACAAGCGAAATGCTCTGGCCGATGAAGTAGAGCTTGAAGTTCCGGTTGCGCAGGGCTCGATAGGCGTGAGAGGCGTTCACGTGGCCCCTCGGGCGGGAACTACCTTCATCCCTCCTTCAACCCCGTGCTCGCCAGACTGGCGACGATCTGCTTCTGGAAAACCATGAAGAGGATCAAGACTGGCACGATGGCGACCACGGCGCCCGCCATCTGGATGTTCTCCTTGCCGGGGAACCGCCCTTGCAACATCGCGACGGCCAGGGGCAGGGTGTATTTCTTCTCGTCCAGCAACACGATGAGCGGCCCGACGAGGTTGTTCCAAGAACCGAGAAAGGTGAGGATGCCCAGGGTGGCGAGCAAGGGCTTCGAAAGCGGCATGACCACTGACCAATACACCTTGAAGTCGCCAGCACCCTCGATCCGTGCGCTTTCCAACAGGCTGTCGGGCACCGACGCCATGAACTGCTTGCTCAAGAAGACCCCGAACGCGCCAGCCAAACTGGGGATCACGAGTGGCAAGAAAGTGTCCAACCACCCGAAGTCTCTGAGGATCAAGAACCCTGGCACCAAGAGGACGGCGCCCGGCACCATCATCGTAGACAAGAGGACCAATAAGAGGGCGTCGCGCCCAGGAAACTTGTGCTTCTCAAACGCGTAACCGGCCAACGAGCAAAAGAACAGCGTCCCGACGGTCACCAACACGCCGACGATGATGGAGTTGACGGTCGACCGCACGATGATCCCGGCGTCGAAAAGGTCGGCGTAGGGTTTAAGCGACGGGGTCGAGACCCCCAGGTTCAATCCCGGCTTGGCCAGTTCGGTGTCCGGCCTCAGGGACATGACCACCATGTAGTAGAACGGCATCGCCAGCACGAAGCCGCCCAAGAGCAGAAGCACCCACCGCACCGACTTGACCGCCAGAGCCTCCTTCATGCCCTCCCCCGGCCGACGTTGAAGAAGCACCACTGAATGAAAGTCAGCGCGAGGACAACCGCGAAAAGGATGTAGGCGGCGGCGCACGAGACCCCCATCTGCATGTTTTCGAACCCCAAGTGGTAGATAAGCGGCACGACTGTCATCCCCGAGTCGTTGGGGCCGAACCTCGCCCCTGCGTCGGAACTCTTGCCCGCGAGCAGGAAGATTGTGTCGAACACCTGGAACCCGCCGATCACTCCGAGGATGGAGAGGAACGCGGTCTGCGGTTTGATACCGGGCAAGACCACGTGCCAGAGCTTGACCCGTGGGCCCGCGCCGTCGATTTCGGCCGCCTCGAACAACTGGTTCGGAATCTGTTGGAGCCCGGCCAGGAAGACGATCGTCGAGAAAGCGATGCCTTGCCACACCGCCAGTACCATGACACTGTTCAAGAAGTTGTGCTCGTCCTGTAGAAATTGGACGGGCTCCCGCACGAGGTGAAGGTCAAGCAACAAGGCGTTCAGCCAGCCCTCTTTGCCAAACATGAACAGCTGGGCGAAGATCAAGGCGATCGAGACACCGCTTGTCACCATCGGCGAGAAGAAGACAAAACGCCAGAAGTTGGTGCCTCGCTTGACGCTGTTGAGCAATAAGGCGCACCCAAGGGCGAGGACCAACCCGATCGGAACGGTCACCACCGCGTATTCAAAGGTCCGCCACATTGAAGCCTGGATATCGCCAGACGCGAACAGGTCGCCGTAGTTGCGTAGGCCGATCGGCATAGCGGTGCTCAGCGGCAGGACCGGGTGGTACTCCGTGAACGAAATGTAGAGGGCGGTGAGGGCGGGGACAAAGACAAAGACGACAGCCAAGGCGAGAGGTGCGGCGATGTATAGGTATGAGAGCCGGTGCCGCTTGAGCTTGGGATGCAGGAACGCCAATGCGACAAATGCGACGAGCCCCGCTAACAGCGCCACCTTGATGGCGTCCATGATGTTGGGCATCCGTTCGTACTTGTCGAGGTTCTTTAGGACGGTCTTGGCCCGCCTCGCTTGGCGAGCCGCCGCCTTTTGCAACTCCAATTCCGCCTTCGGGGCGGCGGCCGCGTACTTCACCTTCAGCTGGGCGGCCATCTGGTCGACGACCGCGGCCCGGACGTCCAAGAGTTTGTCCTGTCCCCACGCTCGTTGGAGCTGCGAACGGGTCATCCCGAGCCTTTGGGCACTTTTCGAGACCAAGTCTATGGTGTAGGACTGCATCTCGTCGAGGAGGTTCTGCTCGATGCGGCCCGCCTCCGTGTTGCCCTGCACCACCGGGGTGGTACCGAACATCGGATAGGCGTGCTCGACCACCTTCTGCACGTCTCGTACCGCGTCGAACTCTGGTCGCGCCCAAAACGAGGCCGACTCCGGGCCCCACAGGCTTTGTACAGCAGAGATCGTGATGTCTGGGTTCGTCTTGCGGTGGATCCGATCTTCGATGATCGCCTGCTGGCCCTCGTCTGAACAGAGGTAGCGCAACCACTCAAAGGCCTCTTTGTGGTTCTTGCCCTTTCGGAACACGACGTAGGTGATGCCGCCGACGACGTCGAACTCCTGCCCGTCGTCGGCCTTCGGCCAAGGCGCGACGCCGATCTTGTCGGCGATCTCGGGGGCCAACTGTTTGATTCCGTTCACTTGCGGGAGATCGATCAAAAGCGGAACGCTCTCGCCCGGCTTGTCGGTGCGGAACAGCCCGGTGAAGCGGCTACCGAGGTCCTTGCCCGGTGAGTCGCGAAGCGCCCAGAACTTCAGAGCCTGGAGGACTGCCTTCTGATACTTTGGATCCCGCCAGTTCACCCGGACTGTCCCATCGGGCAGTTGCTCGACGCTCGGCACCCCGTAGGCCATCGTGTACATGTACAGCGCCCACTGGGCGCCGAGGGTGAAGTTGAAATACGTCCGGTAGCCCTGCCCCTCCAAGTGGCGGATCGTGTCTTCCAACTGGCTCCACGTCTGTGGCGCGGACATCCCCAACCTGGCAAAGATGTCCTTGCGGTAGATGACTGTGAGGGTGCTCAGGTCTGCGGGCACTCCGTATAGGGCGCCGTCGACCGAAAACATCGGCATAAGCTTGGGGCTGAAGCGGGCCTCCAACTCCTTGCACTCGACAGGGAACTCCTTGCGGAGGTCGACCAGACCTCCGACGGTGCCGTAGTCGAACGGTCCGCCCAAGTTGGTCGCTCCGACATCGGGCGGAAGGCCGGCCGCCATAGCAGTGAAGTACTTCGAAAGGAAGTTGCCCCAGGCGAGGGGGGTCACCTCGACGTGGACCCCGGACTTCTTCTCATATGTGGCGGCAATGCGGCGGTACATGGCCGCGTCGTCGGCACTGCCGACCACCGCCCAAAAGTTGACGGTCGTCGCCCGGCAAAGGGCCGCGGCACCAAGGAGCGAGAAGAAGAGCAGCCTGAGCATCGCCTGTCTCCAGTCTGGCACCTTGAAGGCTAAACGGCCACTGGTGCTGGCCCGAATAAGATCGGCTAGAGGCGCACGCCCAACAAGTCGAGCAAACGTTGCAAGTCGTCGTCGGAATAGAAGTCAACGATGACCTTGCCGCCCTTGTCTGACTTCGAAAGCTTGACGACCGTCCCGAAGTGCTCGCTCAGAGCCTGTTCGAGAGCCACCCAGTCAGGATTCGACGCGACCGGCTTGGACGGCGGGGGCACCTTGGTGCCGGTCGGCGGGCGTGGACCGTGTCGGGCCAACCGTTCGGCCTCCCGGACGCTCAGCCCCTCGTCGATGACCCTGTCGAACACGGTCCGCTGTCGGGCGGGCGAGTCGGCCATGAGGATCGCACGGGCGTGACCTTCCGTCATCATGTCCTCCGCGATGGCGTCGAGCATGTCTTCCGGGAGCTTCAGGAGCCGCATCGTGTTGGAAACAGACACCCGGGACTTCCCGACCCGCGCCGCGATCTGTTCCTGGTTCATGCCGAACTCGTCGGCGAGTTTCCTGTAGGCCAACGCACAATCGACCGGCGAGATGTCGGCGCGTTGGACGTTTTCGACAAGCGCGATCTCGAGCGACGCTTGAGCAGTGGCTGTCCGAACGATGACAGGCACCTCGCGCAATCCGGCCGCCTTCGCGGCCCGTAGTCGCCGTTCGCCGGCGATCAGTTCGTAGGAACCGTCCCCCCTGGGGCGGACGATCAATGGCTGGAGGACGCCGAACTCGCGGATCGACGCCGCGAGTTCGCCTAGGGCCTCGTCATCAAACCGACCGCGCGGTTGGCGCGGGTTGGGCACGATCTTGCCGACCGCCAGGCTTTCTGGCTTGTCTGCGACCGGGTCGGGCGCAGTGGCCTCCGAAAGCATCTGCGCCAAACCGCGTCCCAACGCCCTTCGCATGGGGCTGATTATGCCGCCTTCAGCCCCTCAGGATGGCGTTCCATCCGGCAAGGCACTGCATGACAGACTCAATCGGCGTCACGTTGATATAGGTCTCGTGTTCGACCACGGCCCACTCGGCGCCCGCCGTGGGCAACGCCGCGACAATGGCGCGCCAATCGATGTCGTCTTGACCGATGATCCTGCCCACCGGATGCGACTTCAAGTGCACACTCTTGCCCCGCCCTGGGTGGTCGAGCAAGGGCTGGACAGGGTCGGCTCCGCCTTCGGCCCCGTTTCCTGTGTCGTACTGCATCAGGAAGTCTGCCGGGGTGTTTTCGGCCAGGATGTCCCATGCCGACTTGCCGTTGTCCAGAGGGTGCATGTCCCCTTCGTGACAGTGGAAGCCAGTGTAGAGACCTTCTGCCCTGACCCGGACGCTAATCTCGGCGAGTTCCTTGGCCGTTTCGACAGTCGCGGCTGACGTGGCCCGTAGCTCTTGCGGCAGCCACGGGACGATGGCAAACGACGCGCCGATCTCCTTGTGGAAGTCGATGGTCGCTTGGAAGTTGTCTCCCTTGAGCATGTCCAGTCCCGTGTGGGTGCCAGCTGCCTTGAGGCCGGTCTTATCGAGGGTCGCCCGGATGCTCGACGCCGAGTGCCCGAAGTAACCGGCGAACTCGACGCCCTGGTAACCCATCTCGGCAACCTTTTCGATAGTGCCGAGAAGGTCAGTCTTACAGTCGTCGCGAAGGCTATAGAGTTGGAGAGCGGTCTGGAACGCCATGGCGACCCAGTTTAGGCCCTTGCCGCCATCGAGAACATGCGTTTTTCGATGGAATGGGCTATAATTCACCTCAGAGCCCTTTTGGGGGTGTGTCTATGGCAAGACAATCAATGTTCTTCGGTGCGTGATCTCTACAGGCAGGCTGTCCTTCAGCTGGCCGCGCGCACCCGGTGTCTTGACCACTATCGATACGAAACAGACCAAGGTCTTTTCGTGCCCCGACCCCGATAACGCACACCCACTTGAAGAACAATCACGAACCCTCCGGCCGCGAGGCACTTGAGGAAAAATCACGCCGTCGCCTGCGCCAGCGGGCCGTCAAAGAACGCCGACGCCAATTGCGAGAGACCGGACATGCCGCCCCCGTGCATGACTGGGAGAACCGCCTGCGCGACAACCCGGTCGATCTGACCGGGTTCGTCTGCCAACACTGCGGTCAATCAGTGGCATACGATGGTGCTGGCAGCGCCCACCGGAACCACTGCCCTCGCTGCCTGCATAGCAAGCACCTGGATGTCACTCCCGGTGACCGGGCCGCCGAATGCGGGGGGACCATGGAACCGATCGCCGTCTGGGCCAGGGTCTCGGGCG
>CAYVHL010000002.1:0-202371 GCA_964451255.1 uncultured Fimbriimonadaceae bacterium | reverse complement strand
CACCGTTGCCGCGAGTGCGGCTTCCTTTCCAGCAACCGTATCGCCGCCGACGACTCTCCGATCGTGCTCGTCTCGTTAGCCGTGCGGCCCTTGGCGTCCACACCGTTTCCCTTGGAGCACTTGACCCAGCTCATCGAATGACTAGAGGCATGATTTGCACGACAAACCCTCCGATTTTATTGACAAACAGACGCTTGTCTAGTATAGTCTGAACATGTCTGAAGGCAACCTGATGGACACCTACCTCGCGATGCTTGACGAGGGCTACTTCGAGGTCGGTGAGGCGTTCAAGGGACTTGCGGACGACCATGTCTGGCAGAGGCCCGGCCACGGGTTGCTTTCCATCGGCGAGATCGCCGGCCACGTGGCTTTTTGGGAGGCCACCCGTTATGCAAGCGAAGGTAAGGACGGCGGCTGGGATGCCGATTTCTCAACCTGTGCCGTCGAGAGCCCCCTGCTCGACCCACACTTTCGCTATTACTCCCAGACTGTGAATGCGGAAGTGCCGCCGCACCTATTGAAACTGACAGCGCAACAGGTCCATGACGAGTTGAAACGGGTCCACGATGAGTCGATGGCGCACCTCAAGGCGGAGGCGCCTGCCCTGGACAAGGCACGTAGGGGATTCAATCCTAAAATGATCCTGGAGGATTCATTGCGCTACTCCGTCTTCCACATCGCCTACCACACCGGCCAGATCTACACCGCGCGGCACTTACTTGGTGAAGAGACGCCAGACAACTGACTTCGGCATTGTCACCCATAATGAGGCGTCGTGCAAACCCAGTCGGTCACCCGCCTCCTTGTCATCTGCTCGTTGTTGAGCCTTGCGGTCGCCCTCGTCGCCCGCCAAGACGGCCAGCAGGCCCGGCCCGAGGACACCGAGGTGTGGTCGCCTGTCCCTCCGGTCGTCACACCCGGTGAGAACGGTGCGCCGCCGTCCGACGCCACCGTATTGATCGGCAAAGGCGGATTGTCCTCGTGGCAGGACTCCAAGGGCGGCCCGGCCAAGTGGGACTTCGCGGACGGCGTGGCGACGATCAAACCGGGCACCGGTGACCTGGTCACCAAGCAAGGGTTCGGCAGTTGTCAGGTGCACCTCGAGTGGCGCACGCCCTCGGTCGTCAAGGGTGACGGACAAGGCCGGGGCAACAGCGGCCTCTTCTTTATGGGCTTGTACGAGTTGCAGATCATGGACAGCTATAACAACAAGACCTATGTCAACGGCCAAGCCGCCAGCATCTACAAGCAGTACGCGCCACTGGTGAACGCTTGCCGCAAGCCGGGCGAATGGCAGACTTACGACGCCGTATTTGACGCCCCGGTCTTCAATCAGGACAAGACGTTGAAGTCGCCCGCGTTCATCACCGTGTTCCACAACGGCGTGTTGGTACTGGACCACGTCGCAATCAAGGGGGAGACGGTCTACACGGGCAGGCCCACCTACCAAGCCCACCCGCCGACGATGCCGTTCCATCTGCAGAACCACGGCAACCCGGTGAGCTACCGGAACATGTGGGTCCGGCACTTGTGACGCCCTTACTAGAGATGCTCTAGTGAACCGTAAAGCTTTGCGCTTTTGTTGGGCGCTACATCACTCAATACTTCCTTACAAGCTACTTCGTAGGAGTCGGTTGACAGCAAGAGCTTCCTGAGGCTTTCTTGATCCTGTACTCGCTTGCGATTGAATACTTGACTGTGAACATCCGGGCAGGAGCCTGCACCAGTCAGCAACACAACTCTTGATGCACTTTCGCCGGTCACGCTCACTAGTTTACCGACGATTCAACGACGACTTCACCGAAAGCGGCTAACGAACGACAGTGCTCGGTAACGCCTCTCCCTCGGGGAGAGGTCGGTGAGCTCCGGCGAACCGGGTGAGGGGATCTCCGGAACATCCCCTCACCCTTCGGGCTTCCACCTTCGCCAGAGCTACGGCGGACTCCTCGAAGTCCTCTCCCCAAGGGAGAGGTGTTTCTTGACAATCACTTCCAGTTAGTCATCGGGCGATATTGACACCAGGTCTAAGATCATCTGCAAGTGCCCGTCAAAGTCCTTTGCGACTTCGTGAGACTGCATCCGCAATACGCGGAGCCCAAGCGAGTTCATATAGGCGTCGCGTGCATGGTCGTAGCCGATCTTGCCATGGTGAGACAATCCGTCAACCTCGACGACGAGCTTTGCCGCGTGGCAGTAGAAGTCAGCGATGTAGGGGCCGATTGGATACTGTCGGTGCCACTTGGTGCCCGCCAATTGCCGGTCCCTCAGGCGTGACCAGATTGCCCGCTCAAGCTCCGTCCCTTCCGAACGTAGCCGACGCGCCCGGTCGGTCATCACCTTGCGTGGCGGAAGCATGGCTCAAATGATACGCTCGGTAACGCCTCTCCCTCGGGGAGAGCGCTTCTTGACAATCACTTCCAGTCCGTGCATCGCCCAGTCGGTGAAGCGAGTCTCAGAGGGCTATCGCCGTCGAGACCGACGACGACAACACCTCGTCGACGGTCACTTCCCGACCCAGATTCTGGGACAGGTAGATGCCGTCCGAGACCAACATCGTCTGAAGTGCGACCTCCGCGGTGTTCATCAGGCCGCACTTGCCCTGCAAGGCGGCGATCCAGTGGGCCTGCGACTCGCCGTACATCGCGCCGTCTCCGACCACGTTGTCCCAAATGTATCGCGCCGTGCCGAGTTCGGCCGTGCAGTTGATCGGAATATCGCCGACGTTGGTGAAGAAGCCAAACGGAGACACCCGGACGCCGCCCTTGTCTCCAAGGACATAGGAGCCTTCGAACGAGTCTAGGTTCACCGCCCAAGCCTCGCAGATGTCAAGAGACTTGTCGCCCTCGAACCGCACAAATCCCACAGCGAATTCTTCGACGTCCATCCCGGAAATCTCCTTGCGTTTCGCGTCCATGGCGATCCGTTGGTATGTCTTGCCCGATATCCTCTCGACCTTGGGGTTGCCCATCAACCACAGTATCTGCGAGATGTGATAGACACCCATGTCGTATAGGGCGCCGCCGCTCGCCTTGGACTTCTGCACGAAGCTCGGCGTCCCGTAGCCGTCCACATAAGGACGCCCACGCCGCCGAAAACCGGTGCTACGGGCATGGTAGACCTCCCCTAAGTGGCCGTCGGTGACCAGCTGCTTGGCCGCACGGGCCTCGTTGCTATGCAACGTGGCGAACTGGATGTGCAGCTTCTTGCCGGTAGCCTTCGATGTCTCCAACATCGCCACCGCGTCGATGTATGAACCTGCCATCGGCTTTTCGCAGTAGACGTGCTTTCCCGCTTTCAGCGCGGCGACAGTCACCGGCGAGTGGAAGTTGTTGTGCAAGCAAACGTCCACCGCGTCGATGTCGCCCCGGGCAAGGACTTCATGCAGATCCTCGTAGACGTCGCCCGGCCCGAACTCGTCGCTCGCCCTCTGGGCGGCGGTCCTGTCCACGTCACAGAAGGCGACAAGCTCCGCGCCTTCGATGCCCTTGTACGTGCGCATGTGGTGCTGGGCGATCTGCCCGCAGCCGATGATTCCGATCCTGATCTTTGGATTCATAAGGTGGCGACCTTGTTGGGAAAGATGTCGGGCCGAGGAGGCCCCGGAAACGATACCCCGCGGCCCGACACGCATGGACTCGAACTGCATCTACCCGGCAGTTCGGTTTTCCGACCACAAAGGCGCTGCGAGCCAGAGGCCCCGTCCGCCTCAGATGCGCTTGGTCTTTCCGTCCGGGCCGGTCACCGTCAAGGTCAGGGTGTGCCCACCTCCGGCCTCGAAGTAACTCACCGTCAAGGGATAGGCGCCGCGTTGCAATCTGACCCGGCCACGTTGGGTGGCAGGGCCGTGAGGGCCGTCGTTCGCCACCACTTGTGCGCCAGCCAGCCACATCATGGAACCGTCGTCGCTGGTCAGGGCGAATGTGTAGTCGCCGTCTGTCGGGGCGACGAACCAACCCGTGTAGTAGGCGCCGTAAGCCTTGTCCGTGATCCCTTCGATGCCAATCTGGGACACTTTCACAGACGGCGCCGCGGAGAAGGCCGATGCCGGCGGGCAAACCTTGAAGTCGCCACGGATGATCCGACGTGAGTAGGCCGTCTCCGTGAGCGCGCCCGTGTGAGGGACGTCGATCTTCACCGCGTCCAACACCGCCTCGTCGCTGTGCCTGCCGTCGGGCAGGAAGTAGGCGAGGCGGATCCTCGCGGTCTTGTCCAATGTCATCGTGGATGGTGCCACCGGTGACTCAGTGGTCGGCGGCGTGTTGTCCACCGTGTATCGCAACGTGGCGTTTTCCATCGGTGGCCGCCCAAAGGGCAACGTCTGCCTGTCCGAGAAGATGGCCGCCGTGTAGTCGAGGGTCGGCGACGGCACCATATAACTGACCTTGAGCTTGTCGAGGACGGGGAACTGCATGTTCATCCGCTTCTCGAACTCTGGCCAAGACCTTCCCTCTGTCGGGCTCCACAAGACCTCCGACATCGCCAGGGCCCGCGGATAGGTCATCGCCATCACGCGCTGGTAGTCGTTCATCCACTCCGTCCAAAGGTTGGCCTGACCACCAAGGACAAGCTTTCCTTGCTCGGTGGTCAACCCTTGTGGCACAGGATCCCAGCCGTAGACCTTTTCTGTAGAAATCGAGGAGTAGGGATAGTCAAAGTAGCAGTGCGACGTGGGTGACATGACAACTTTGTGCCCGGCTTTCGCCGCGGCGATGCCGCCGTCGATGCCGCGCCATGACATGACTGCGGCGCCTGGGGCGAGCCCGCCCTCCAAGATCTCGTCCCAACCCATCAAATGCCGGCCGTGGTCAGCCAAGTACTTGTCAAAGTGCTGGATGAAGTGGCTCTGCAGTTCCTCGGTGCTCTTCAGTCCCTCGCGCTTCATCAGGGCTTGGCAGTCTGCGCAGTTCGCCCACCAAGTCTTGTCGACCTCGTCGCCGCCAACATGGATGTATGTTGAAGGAAAGAGGGCCATGACTTCGGTCAAGACGTCCTCTAGAAACTTATAGCTTGCCGGCTTACCAGCGCAATAGACGTTCTGGTCGCCAATCTTCTCGAACACTGCCTTGGCCGCCGCGTCCTTTGGGGTGCAGCGCAACTCCGCGTTCGTCGCCAAGCCTGGTAGCGAGTGGCCGGGCATTTCGATCTCCGGCACGACGGTGATGTGCCGCGCCGCCGCATACGCGACGATGTCCTTCACCTGGTCCTGCGTGTAGAAACCGCCATAGGACTGCTTCCCGGCTGTCGGCTTGGCGAAATGGATTGGCTGGCCCCACTTGCCGTCGCCATCCCTCCATGCGCCGACGGCAGTCAGTTCTGGATGCGATTTGATCTCGATACGCCAGCCACCGTCGTCGACCAAATGCCAGTGGAAGACGTTGAACTTATACATGGACATGACGTCGAGCATGTGCTTGATCTCGTCCGGCCCAAAGAAGTGTCGGGAGACGTCCAAGTGCAGCCCACGCCATCCAAATCGGGGCTTGTCCTCAAACGATCCGCATGGCACGGGTTTGCCGATGAGCGCGAGTTCGCGGATCGTCTGGCTCGCATAGAACAGCCCTGCCTGGGTCTTTGCCGCCGCGATGATGCTGTCTTGGGTCACGACCATCGCGTAGCCCTCGTCGCCGAGCTCGGGGTTGTTGGAATCGATCGCAAGGATCACCGTCGAGTTCTCAGGGATGGTCGCGTCCGCGGCGGCAACCGTGTGGCCAAGGTCGCGCGTGAGTTCGGCGGCCACTTCCTTCCCTGTCGCGGCCGCCTGGCCCTTGGCCATGACGACCTTGACACGGTTTATGTCGAACGTCCCGCCCGTGGCGCGGAACTCGGCTGGGCGGGGGATGACGGGCCAAGCGGCGGTCTGGCCGACCACCACGCAGGCGAGCAGATTTACTAACACACGGAGAGCTTACACCGTCGTGGCGGAAGCAGGCGAGTAGGCCACGGGCACACGACCCGCGAGGCAGCGGGCGACGAGATCCTCCGGCTCCAGACCGGGTTCGAGCCTGATGACCGGATCCAGCCCGGTCACCGGATCCCAGCCCGGGCCCGGCGAGCCCTCCAGCTGGTACGGGCACCAGGGCATGTCCCAGACGACGAACTCGGCGACGAATCCTTTGACCCTGACCTCCAGCACGTCGGTCAAGACAGCTTCGACCTGAGGCTCTGCGAACCTCATGTCCTTGGGCTCGGCCAAGAAGCACCAGCGTGCCCGGGTGGCGTCTGGTGAAAGTTGGACGGACACGGCAGTCCGGGTCGGGTCGAAGATCGAAATGTCGATTTCGGACACGACTTTTCTCTCTCCTACCTCAATTGTCACGACTTGATGTCCTTGCTTTCTGAGTTCACCGGTCAACGTATCGACAATCTCCACATGCAAGGTCTCCCGGGCCGGGCCGGAGCCGTCATTGACAGCCCAGACCTTGAGGGAACCTTCCTTGCTCTCGAGGCACACCACGACATCGGCATAGAGCCTCTGCAATTCAAATCCCGCCGGTTTCAGATTGCGAAGGTAGTCCTGGACAGCCCAACTCTCCACCGGCCAACAGTCGTTGAACTGCCAGATCAGGCTCCCTTTGCAGAAGTCGGACCTCCGATAGTGTTCAATGCCAAATCTGAGCGCGTCGCGTTGGTTCAACTGGCTGGTGTAGACCCAATCTTCCAACGTCTCCGCTTTAGGATAGTGAAGCTCTACATACCCCTGGAACACCTCACGCGGCTTGCCGGTCTTGTTATGCCAATCCGCTTGCGGGAACGGGAAGTCCGGCACCTCGTCGACCAGCAGCGTGGAATCCCAGAGGTCGAGCGAACAACTGGACGCAAACCCAAACTCAGAGCTGAAGCGCGTGGTGGAATCGCGATAGTTGATCCAGTCGCCACGCCCGTGCCACACGTCCCAATAGTGCTGGTCGCCGTACCCTCCCGAATTCACTCCGCTGCTCCGTGGGTCAACCCCCTGCCCATCCGGCGGGGAACCGATCGGGCTGCTAGGAATGTACGGCCTGTCCGGATCGAGTTCACCTAAGACGGCAGGCAGAGTGCCCTCGTATATGGGCAGGCCGTAGTAACGGGGAGGGTTCTTCTCTGCGTCGCCCCACTTCCCTTCCCACATTGTGTGGTTCTCGTTGTTCCCACACCAGAGCGCGAGGCAAGCACGGTCGCGCAGGCGCTTGACGTGGTGGCCCGCTTCGTTCGCGATGACGGCGCGTGCCGCATCGTCGTCCGGATAGTAGCTACATCCGAACGGGAAGTCCTGCCAGACCAGGATCCCCATCGCGTCGCAGGCGTCGTAGAAGTCTTCCGACTCGTACATGCCACCACCCCAAACCCGGAGCATGTTCATGTTGAGGTCTTTGCAGGTCGCGACTTGGCTAAAGTAGTCGTCTCGGGTCACACGTGAGGGAAACGAATCATTCGGTATCCAATTTGCGCCTCGTGCATAGATAGACCTGCCGTTGACTTCGAAAGTGAACGACTGGCCATATGAATCATCTTCACGGAGTAACTTGATCGTTCGTAGTCCGATGTTCTTTGTGACCGTGTGGCCGGTGCTCAGGCTGGCTTCCATGGGATAGAGAGTCTGCTCGCCCATGCCGTTCGGCCACCAGAGACCGCCCTCCACCTCAAATACAATGTCCTTGCCCTCCTTCTCCTGGCCCATGAACCGGACGGTCAGGTCGCCCTCGCCCTCCTGTTCGTGCTCGACCGTCACCCGGAAGCGTCCGTCGGCAAGGGGTTCCTGCCGGGCGCCAAGGTGGGTGATGCGGCCAGAAAACTCAATCAAATGCACCGGTCTCCAAACCCCGGCGGAGACCAACCGTGGCCCCCAATCCCAACCGGACATGCACTGGATCTTGCGCAGAAATGCCCGCTCATCGAACTGGACGGTGTCCCATGCGAGACCTTCTTTGTCGAAATACTCTCTTCGGCGGGCCTCTCCTACCTTGACCGGAGACTCAAAGGTGATCGCCAGGGTGTTCTGACCCGACGCCAGCTTGTCGGTCACATCGACTTCCAGGGGTAGGAACATGTTGTCGTGCGCTGCGACTAGTTCCCCGTTCAGACGTACCGTGCAAACGGTGTCCAGACCCTCGAACCTCAAAACACGACGTGGTGAAGCGGCGTCAGGGGTCCATTCAAAGGCGGTCCTGTACTCCCATCTGGTGTCATCGATCCAACGGGCCCCGTATTCCAACATACGGCAGAAGGGATCGGAGATGACACCGTTTCGCTCAAGGTCAAGGTGGACAGAGCCGGGGATGCTGGCTGGTAACCAACCTGGGACTTCGGCGTGGTTCTGGCGATAGCCGGGGCCCGCTACAAGGGGTCGGAACTCCCAGTTAGAAGATAGGGTGCGAGTACGCATGGAAGAAACTCAGGGTCAAGTGAGGCACGTGCGTGGGCGGTAAGGCCCGTGAGGAGTCGGCTTCGGGGGCCCCCAGTGGAGGGCCCCCGAATTGTTTTACCGTGTCCCGTTCTTGATGTTGTCGGGGACGTCGATCGGGCCTGATCCTTTCGGAGGACCGGCGGCGGGACCGCCAGGTGCGCCGGGTTGTCCAGGACCCCGCCAATTGGCCGGCGGCGCCGTCTTTTGGAAGTCCTCTTTCTTGGGAGCGGGCTGCTCTGCGTCAGAACAACCGGCCCCAAAAGCAAGCACGACGCCCAACAAGGCTGCGATCAGTGTTAGCTTGCCCATGGACTATTCTTCCGACCGAGTTGCGTCCCACATCTTCCAGTAGCCGCTCTCTTGACATCCACCGGCTTGTCCATAGGCGGTCCCCTTGGTGATGTCGACGGTCGCCGTCGGCTTCATTGACTTGCTGTGGCCGTCGGTGAAGGCGACCGGCGACTGTCCGCCGTATCCGTCATAGATGACGCCGTTGAAGCTTCCGTCCGGAGGCGACCACGGGCCGTTCTTTTGGCCAGGCAGGGAGTTGCCGGCGTCGATACCGTCAGACATCATGAGCGTGGCCGCCCAGGGGCTGTAGACGCCCTGGATCCCACCTTGCATCCACGAGTTCGGGCTCAATTTGAACCGCGTGGCGAAGATGATGGTCTCCGACGGCAAGGGGATGGCGGTCGAACTGCGAGCGGACTGGTAGTTGTTCACCCAGCTTCTGTTCGATTGGATGACACCGATCATGTTCCAACCTGCCCAGCTCGGCTCGCAGTCACCTGCGAAAATACCGTTGCCCGGATAGCTGAAGTTCGGGCCGGAGTCGAAGCCGTCGCCCGGCGGGTTCTTGTGGCTGTCGCTCGGATCCAAGAAGATCCCAAAGTTCTTCATGTATGGCTGAGTCTCCATCTGCCAGGTCATCTGCCAGCCCCAACCGTTGCCCGGGCCAGGCTCGCCCTCTGCGCAGAAGTTGTCGTCATAGTCGTTGGCATACATCAACGAAGCGAGGATCAACTGCTTGGTGTTGCTGAGCGACGCCGCCTTTTTGGCGGCCGCCTTCGCTTGGGCGAAAACCGGGAATAGGATCGCCGCCAAGATGGCGATGATCGCGATTACGACGAGTAGCTCGATGAGCGTGAATGCTGAGTTGCGTTTCAAAGTAACGGACCTCTTCGTCTTAGTGTTTGGGAATGCGGCGACACCGCCCCCGACGTCGTGGGCCTGGCCTTTCGTGAAAACACCACGTAACCGTCGTGTTCTTCGTCGAAGCTCGGGGCCGAAGTGACAGATGTGCCGCGCACGATGATCTCGTGCTTGGCAATGAGGCGCAGGGGCGGACCCTGCGGGTCCCGCATTCGGGCCATGAGGCGATCAATGGCCAGGCGGGCAAAATCATCCCAGTCGCAGTGAGCAGACGTCATCCCGCGTCCGCCGACGCGTAAAGCGACGTCGTCGCCGATGGCGACGATAGCCAGGTCTTCGGGCACACGCAATCCTTTGCGAAAGACCACCTCGGCGACGTCGGGCACGTATTGGTCTTGTAGCACAAGGATCGCGTCCGGGCGGTCAGGCTCGTCCAGCCTGCGACTCAGCGCCGTCGTGTGCGTCTCTACCATGCCGCTGGTGAATGTGAACAAAAAGTCGTTCACTACCGGTCGGATCCCATTCTCGAAGCAACCGTGCATGTAGCCGTTGAATCGCTCTTGGGTGGCGTCGAGCATGTCGAGCATGCCGCTTACCGCTATGCGCCGACGGCCTGACACGGCCAGGTGGGAAGCCAGTTCGAACGCCATCCTATGGTTGTCCAGAGAGACAATGTCTGTCGGGCACCGCCAGATACCATGGTCCAGCGCGACGACGGGGATGCGGCTTGCGACCGCGTTAGTCCGCTCAGGATCCGGAAAACCTTCAAAAGACCATACAAAAGCCGCCTCTGCGCCCTTGTCCGCTGCGTATTCGAGGGCTTCGGCGACGCCCATCACACTGCTGTCGATATGGAGGAGCGAGTAGCCGAGCTCCAGCAACATCGCGCTCATTTGGACGAAGAGCCGACCAAGGACCAAGGTAGAGCCATCGATGAAAGCGATCATGCGGCTCTTGGAGTGGCGGCCGTGGCGGGCGACCACCCCTCGGTTGGGGACGCCTTCGGCAAAACCACCCTCTATCACCAGACCGAGGGCGCGACGGACGGTCGTCCGACTGACGCCAAACCTCTCCGTCAGCTCCCTTTCGGTCGGGAAAAAGGCACCGACAGGCACGGATCCGGACTCGATCCAGCCGACCAGCTCGTCGGCGATCGATCTTGAGGACCGTCCCTCGTTCCTTGGCTTGGCGCCATTGCCCTGCACAACGATCAGTATACAACTGGAATCGCTTTTCAGACAATCCGAATACACAGATTATTCTCCGTCTCTCTATTGCGTTCGGAGAGGTACATTCAAGGAGAGTCGACGATGCTCACTGCGCTTCTCTCTCTCATCGCCCTTGGTAGCGCCGCCAAGGCAGAGGTCTGGTACGGGCCGACGGACGTCGTGCTCCCCGTCACGACCCAAGGCAACCCATACGACACCTTGGCCAATGACGTCCGCGTCCGCTTCAGCGGCCCGGGCGGCGACCTAGAGCGCTATGGCTTCTTTGACGGCAAGCGGTGGCGCGTCCGCCTTGCGGCGACGCGGGCGGGCGACTATACGGGAGACGTCACCCTGAACGGCAGGTCGGTCGGGCACGTTGCGGCAAAGCTGTCCAAGGAGGTGTCAGGCGGATACGTCCGGGTCAACGACGACAACGACGGCTTCGTCACCTCAGCCGGACAGACGTATTGGCCCGTGGGAATGGACATCGGCTGGGACTCGGGGCCACAGATGACCGTCGTCGAAAGGTTGCAGAAGCTTGGACAGGCAGGCGGCAATTGGTCGCGCATATGGCAGTGCCCCTGGGACGACAAGAACCCGTTCTGGGCCGAAAGCGTGCCCAAACCAAAGTTGGGCGAAATGATCCCTGCTGTGTTCGACAAGTGGGACAAGATCGTCCGTGAAGCTGAGGGCCATGGCATCAAGTTCCAATGGGTGCTCCACCACCACGGGCTTTTCTCGTCCACCGTCAACCCGAATTGGCCAGACCACCCTTGGAATGCCAAGAACGGCGGTTTCCTCGCCAAGGCCGACGACTTCTTCACCGACGCACGGGCAAAGAAGTACACGAAAGACATGCTGCGGTACGTCGTCGCGCGTTACGCCGACTCCCCTTCCGTCATGGCCTGGGAATTGTTCAACGAAGTCCAGTTCACCGACGCCGCACGTGACGGTCACTGGAACGACGTCGGAGCCTGGCACGACGAGATGGCCGCCTACTTGAAGTCCATCGACCCATACCACCACTTGGTGACGACCAGCAGCGAGTTGGACAAACCGATCTGGCGGAACATGGACTACTACCAGCCGCACGGCTATCCCGCGGACGTCGGGGCCATGGTGGCCAGCCTCAAACTACCTGGCGACAAGCCATGCTTTTACGGCGAGATCGGCTTTGGAGGAGAGCCGATCGGTGGACAGGCCTATCGGGCCGTGACCGACGGGATTATGGCGGCGGCGATCATGGGCCACGCGGGAGCGGCACAGTTCTGGTACTGGGATCAAATGGGCCACGGCGTCCCCTGGGACGTGTTCAAGTACTCGGCGATGGTGGCGAAGAGGCTGCCTCGGGACATGGGGCCGGCCATGCTCTCGTTCTCATCGCCCAGCGGCGCCGATCTCGTCATCGCCCCAGGGCGTGGGTGGGAGAAGAGCGGCGTGTCCGCCTTTTCACTCCCAGCCGACGTCGACGGTGGCAAGGCGGCGCTGCTTTCCGGCTTCTTGCAGGGCAAAGCCCACCCTGAAATGAGCCCGAACACATTGACCTTGGAGATTGAAGCCAAGTCCTCTGGCACTTTGAAGGCGGCGTTTGCCGGGGCAGCGTCGTCAGGGACGACGGTCGAACTGCGACTCGACGGAAAGATTGTCGCGTCAGCCTCCTGGCCCGCCAACGGGAAGGGCGGCAAAGTGCTTTCGGCCAACTATCCACGCGGTAAGCACACGTTCCAACTGGTGAACACCGGCCCGGACTGGGCCGAGATATCCCGTCTCACCGTCTCCGGCATGGGCCGGGCAGCGAACGCGGTGGTCGGACGCTCACCGAGCACTGGTATCGTCGCCGCCTATATCCGCCGGAACATCGAGCAACCGACCACATTCACCCTTGGTGGCAAGATCCCGGCTGGCGTCTACAGCTACGAGCTCGTCGACCTGCACACCGGGGCATCGTCACGGGGAACGGTCACCAACGGAGACAATGGCTTCGAGCCCTTGCCAAAGTTGACCGGAAAAGACATGGTCTTCATCGCTGAGCCGAAGAGACCCTAGAATAGGAACATGACTGCGAGCCTCAACGCCTTGGCGGAAGCGCAAGAACTCCGCCCGTTTGCCTCTTGGACCGACGGGCACGGGCCCGGCGGCTGGGTGCACCCGCCGATGGACGAAGGGCAGGTGGCGTTCTATAGGGAACACGGCTTCCTGGTCGTCGAAGATGCCCTTTCTACCGAAGAAGTCCAGGCACTGCGTGACGAGACGGCCGCCATTTGCCGTGCCGAGCGCGGGGACGTGCCTGGGTTCCTGCCATTTTCACCGCAGGACACCGACGACGACGTGATGCGCCGCTACCTGTGCATCCACTTCCCACACAAGATCTCGGAGTTGATGGAGCGGACACTATCCCACCCGGCGCTTGTCGACGTCCTGACCGGCGTGATCGGCCCGAACGTGAAATGCATGCAGTCGATGCTGTTCATAAAGGCGGCAGCCAAGCCCGGCCAGGCCTGGCACCAAGACGAGTACTACATCCCGACAAGGGACAGGTCCTTGACCGGCGGATGGATCGCGCTGGACGACGCCACCGTCGAGAACGGTTGCCTGTGGGTCATCCCCGGCTCGCACCGCAGGGGCATCCTCTATGAGATGTTCCTACACGACGACCGTCGGTTCGACTGTTCGGCCGAGGCGCGCGGCTGGCCATGGTCGGACGACGACGCGGTGCCGGTCGAGGTCAAAGCCGGTTCGGCGGTCTTCTTCAACGGCTACCTGCTCCACCGCTCGCTACCCAATTACGCCTCCAGCGGGTACCGGCGCGCTCTGGTCAACCACTATATGAGTGCGGAGTCTTATCTGCCGTGGTTCTGGAACGGGCTACCCGAGGGCAAAGGAGTCGGGAACGCCGACTGTCGCGACGTCGTGATCGTCGCTGGGGAAGACCCCTACCCATACCGTCCCATCGAACACCGCCACGGGCCGCATGTCCGCCCGTCGGGTGAGGGAGGTTGCGGCTCGCCTGACCGCAACACCGAGGCGCTCGAGAAGACCAAGGCCCCTAAATAGTCGGGCGGCCGGGCCTGACTTCTGCGTCGGGCACCGGCCGAGATTGGACAGATTAGAATCCTGGTCTAAGCTGCGATGCCGTAGGCCACATATTCCTCACGGCCCTCGAGCACTTCTTGGAGTCGCCTGTCTGTATATGTGCGCGCCTCGCCTTCGTCACGGGTCACGAAGGTCACTTTGGTCGCGCCGCCGAAGACACAGATTTCGCGGCACTTGTCAAGCTCGCCCCTTACGGAGTCTTCCAACCGGCTCGCGGTCGCATAGTCGACAAGGACGCTGAATCCTTGCCCCTTGACCGTCTGCACCAGATCGGTCAACTCGTCTTCGAACACCAGGGCCTCGCCCTTGGTGATACAACCGCCGAAACTCGCCTCGATCCGGCTTTCGTCAGGGTTCCAGGTCAACAAATACATTGGACTTGCCTCATCTTTGGGTTCGACCCTTGGTCTGCCCACAGAGGTTATTCAACGATTGGGGCCGTGGCTCTCAGGCGATCTTCACAGGTCGTCAGCGATCCGGTCCAATGGCTGGCAGTGCTGTTACGGTCGGTTCTATTGCCAGCCAGCAAAGCCTTTCGATCGCCGATCTGCCGGCCGACCCTTGCCCGTTTCCTGTGTGCGCCGGAGGGACACGGGATTGAGGCCGAAGGCATGGTCGAGCATGTCGTTGACACTCCGTAAGATGCCGTCGTCTGGTTGTTCCCGGGGCAAGTCCGCCGTTTGAATGTCAGTGAACTTCTCGAAGCTTCGTGTGCACGGTCTCATACTATGAGAAACGACAAGCGCCCCCGGCAGTTGCACTGCCGGGGGCGCGACACTCAAACTCAGCTGGCTTCGCGGATCATCTTGTCGGTCATCAGCAACGGCTTCTCCCGCTCGCTGATGATCCCGGCAGGGATGACGACCCGCTTCACGTCCGATTTGCTCGGCACCTCATACATGACCTCGAGCATCACTTGCTCGATGATCGCGCGGAGGGCCCGTGCGCCAGTCTTGCGCTTGAGCGCCTCGGCGGCGATCTCGTGCAGGGCTGGTTCCTCGACCTGAAGCTCGACGCCGTCCAACTCGAACAGCTTTGTGTATTGCTTCATGATCGCGTTCTTGGGCTCCGTCAGGATCGAGATCAGGGCCGCTTCGTCCAGTTCGTCCAGAGTCGTGATGACCGGGAGGCGTCCGATGAACTCTGGAATCAGGCCGTACTTGAGCAGGTCTTCCGGAATGATGCTCCTGAGGAGTTCCCGGTGCCGGTCCTCCTTGCTCTGCTTCTCACCGCGGAAACCGACGACGTTCTCCTTCTGCCTGCGAAGGATGATCTCGTCCAGACCTTCGAAGGCGCCGCCGCACACAAACAGGATGTTGCGGGTGTCGATCTGGATGTATTCCTGCTGAGGGTGCTTGCGCCCTCCTTGGGGCGGCACGTTCGCCACCGTGCCCTCGAGAATCTTGAGCAACGCCTGTTGCACTCCCTCGCCGCTGACGTCGCGGGTGATCGACGGGTTGTCGCTCTTGCGGCTGATCTTGTCGATTTCGTCGACATAGATGATGCCGCGCTCGCACAGTTCCTTGGCGTGCCGGGCGTCCATCGTCTCCGCCGTCTGGTAGAGCTTGAGCAGGATGTTCTCGACGTCCTCCCCGACATACCCCGCCTCGGTCAAGGCGGTGGCGTCGGCGATGGCGAAGGGAACCTCCAGCATCCTGGCGAGGGTCTGGGCGAGCAACGTCTTGCCCGAGCCCGTCGGCCCGACCATCAGAATATTGGACTTCTGGAGTTCAACCGCGTCCTCAAGCGGTTGGTCTTGGATGCGCTTATAGTGGTTATAGACCGCCACCGACAGGGCCTTTTTGGCCGAGTCTTGTCCGACGACATAGTTTTCGAGGAAAGCAACGATCTCCTTCGGTTTCGGCAGCTTTTCCTTCGTGTTGACCGTCGAGATCGACGGTTTCGAGGCCGTTTGGGCGGGCGTCGTGGCAACCGAGGTCGTGTTCAGCGAGCGGGTGTTGTCGTTTTGGAGAATGTCGTTGCACAGGTCGACGCAGTCAGAGCAGACCGCGCCGTGCAGGCCTACGATCAACTTTGGGACTTGTTCTTTGCCCTTTCCACACAGGCAACATCGGTCGCGTCTCTCATCGGGTTTGGGCATAGATCAACCTTTCTTAAGATTATCGTTCACCGGGTCGCAGAACTTTATCAACGACTCCATAATCAAACGCGTCTTGAGCCGACATCCAGTGGTCGCGGTCGCAGTCCTCCGTCACCGTCTCTACCGACTTTCCGGTCGCTTCGGCCAGGATTTCCACGAGCGTCCGCATCGATTTCTCCGCCTCGACGACGGCGATCTTCATGTCTGACAACTGGCCTCTGGCGCCGCCACTGACCTGGTGGATCATGATCCGGCTGTTTGCCAAGGCGAACCGCTTGCCCTTGGCCCCGCCCGCGAGCAACACAGCGCCCATGCTGGCCGCCATGCCAACGCACATCGTCGCGATATCCGGCTTGATCATCTTCATCGTGTCGAAGATGGCCAGGCCCGCGCTGACCGACCCTCCCGGACTGTTGATGTAGAACTCGATGTCTTTGTCGGGGTCCTCCTTCTCCAAGAACAAGAGCTGTGCGATCAGCAGGTTGGCGACGTAGTCGTCGATCTCCGTGCCGAGGAAGACGATGCGGTCCTTCAGAAGCCGCGACCAGATGTCGTAGCTACGCTCGCCCCGCGAGGTCTGCTCGATGACGTACGGTACGCCCATGTTCTTGATGCTCATTGGTTGTAGATCCCTACTGTTGGAAGTGTCGGAAAGTGTCGCAGGCCAGGTCAGTCCCCTTTCCATTACTTCTTTGGCTTGGCCTTTGTTTTCTTGGTCCCGGCCGGGGGTTCCTGGCCCTCGGGAACTTCGGTCACGCTCGCGTTCTCGGCTAGGAAGGCCATGACCTTCCCGTACATTGACCGGAAGACCACCTCGTCGCGGATCTGTGCGCCGTAATCCTTGGCGAACTTCTGCAACTGGTCCTCGGGCACGTTGTTCTCTTGGGCGATCTGATAGAAGTGGTTGTCCAGATCCTGCTGGTTGATCTTCATGCCCTCGGCCGAAAAGACCCTTTCGATGATCAGAGCGCGTTCGACGTGGAGCTTCGCCTCCTTCTTTTGGGCCTCCACGAGCTCATCAAGGGTCATGTTGTTCGCCTTGGCGTGCTCCTCTAGGCTGGACTTCTTGTTGACAAGCTCCTGGTGCATCTCGGAGAGCCGCCGGTTGGCAACGCTCTCCCACGTGTTGTCAGCGACGTTCACCTTGCTGTTGGTCAGCAGCCCGTCCAAGAGCTGCTCGTAAACCATCTCCTGGGCGACTTCCTCCTTGGCCCGGCGAATGGCTTCTCCGACTTTCGTCTTGAGATCCTCAAGGTTCTCTGCGCGCATCGACTGCGCGAACGAATCGTCAAGTTCCGGCAAATGGACAGCGCTGACACTCCGGATCGTGATCGTCGTGTCCTTGGTCTGGCCCGCCCAGTCCTTTTCCTGGAAACTCGCGGGGAACTCCAACTTGGCGGACTTGATCTCTTCCGCCTTCATTCCGACGATCGCCTTGTCCAACCCTTCGAAAGTACGGCCAGCGATAATCATGAAGTTTCGGCCCTCGTCCACCGCACCGTCAAACCGGATGTTCACTACGGCGACGTCACCATCGCCGATGCCTCGGTCTTTGACCTCCTGCTTCTTGCCCTGCCGACTGCGTAGCTCGTCGATTTGGCGGTCGATTTCTTCAGGCGTCACGACTGGCACGCCCTTGGTCACGGGGAGGCCCTTGTAATCCGCCAGCTCTACCTGAGGCGCTAACGGCACCTTTGCCTTGAACTCACAAGAAGGCGGCTCCTTTTGAAACTTGGTGATCTCGACGCTGGGCTGGCTGTCGGGCTTGATGCCCTCCTGCTCGATCGCCTTGGCGAACGACTCTCGGACGACCTCGTCCGCGGCCTGTTCGAGGACCGTCTGGGGGTCGACCATCTGCTCGACCATCTTGGCGGGGGCCTGGCCTGGGCGGAAACCGGGGACGCGGACCTTCTTGCTGATCGCCTTGACCGCCCTCGAAAAGCCCGCTTCGACCGACTCTGGCGTGCAGACGACTTCGAGTTGGATCGTACAGGGGTTCAGTTCCGTGCGGGTGACTTGGATCGACGGGGCTACAGTGCTCATAGGGGTCAGACCATCATTGTACTTGGCTGGCGGACGGTTCGGCTGGAGCCGTCCCGCGTCAGCGGCCCATTAGTTCTTCGAGCGCAGACTCGAACGTCGGGTACTTGAACACGTACCCGCGGGCCTGGGCGATGACAGGAAGAACCCGCTGGCCCTCGAGCATGAGGCTCGCCTCCATCCCCTTGGCGGCGGCGACCGCCTGGAAGACAAACCCGGGCATCGGAGGCAGGGGCGGCAGGCCGCGCCGTTCGTTGATCTCTCGAAACAGCCTCGCGTTGGTGACCGGTTCCGGGGCGCAACAGTTGACGACGCCCTCGAACGGATCCGCGACCGCCCATTGGGCCATCCCGACCACGTCGGCTAGGTGCACCCAACTCACCCACTGCTTGCCTGACCCGACGCCACCGAACGGAATCTTGCGGAAGTAGCCGAAGGCGCCGCCGTCCCTGGACAGGACGACCCCCATCCGCTGGATGACTTTCGGAACGTCGGCCCCAGAATCGAGGCAAGCCGCCTCCCACTCCGCCGACACCATCGCGAGAAAGTCGTCGCCCGGCGTGGAGGCTTCGGTCATCTGCTCGTCTCCACGGTTCCCGTAATATCCGGTGCCGCTGATGTTCACCCACAGTTTGGGGGCCGTCCGGCACCGTTTGATCGCCTCGCCGATCGCCTTGGTTGGCACCACGCGAGAGTCCCGGATGCCTTTCTGGGCCTCCAGAGTCCACTTGACGGACACTGACGAGCCACAGACGTTGATGACCGCGGCAGCACCGTCGATCTGGCTGGTCCACGATCCGTCCGGGTCGAAGTCCCACCTGACGGTCGTGGCCTTGTCGACCACGCCTCCGCCTCTGCTCAGCACGACGACTTCCCTGCCTTGTGCGACGAACGCATTGACCAGCGCCCGGCCGACAAAGCCGGATCCGCCCGCGATGACGACCCGGCTCATCCGGCGGCGTCAGCCTTCTTCGCGGCGGCGACGAGGTCGTCGATGCTGTTGCCCTTGTCACCCAAGTTGACCAAAACGTCGGTCACCTTCATGCCTCGGTAGACCATCGCCGTCGTCCTGACCCGACCACTGGTGTCGATTTTGTAGGCTTTAACCACCGAATCGCTCACAGGAAGATAGGTCACAGCAAGGTGCTTGTACTTGTTGGCATAGGCCGCCTTGACATTGGCGACGTCGTCGTCGTCCTTGGTCAGCATGACCACAAATGCGTGGAGGTCGTGCTTAGATTCCGCGACCACCTTGTCCAGCTTATCGCTGACACCCTTGACGGTCTCCTGGTCTTCGCCGTTTACAAAGACCATGACACCCGGCAAGGTGCCGTACTTGCAGATCGGGCAGGTGTCGGTGCCAACGTCGGGGCCGCTCACGTGCCAAGTCTCGAAAGCCAACATTCTCTCGCCGATGTTCAAGCCAGATTTCACTCCGTCGCTCACGGGCTTGGCGGGCAGAGGTGACTTCGACCACGTCGCCGCCACGCTGATCGCCCCTGCGAGCGCGGCGACCGCGACCAGGAGCGATGCGTTCTTGAGGTTCATATGTGTTCTTAGAATACACTCCGGCCCCGTCAGGTTCCACTCTCTAACCGCATTACCTGTCGCTGGCAGGAGTCGACCACCCTCCGTGCCTCGTCCCAGCCATGCCGACGAGGCGTCGACTCTTGGTCTGTGAGAAGGTTGCCGGGAACCCAGTCCTCTCCCTCGATGGCAGGGACCTCTCCTTCTGGGTCCATGCCGTTGAGAAGAAGTGTCGCGGCCGCCCACATCCGGGGGACATTGGCCAGGTCGTAGCCGCCGCCGCCCAGCGCCACCGTCGGCAAGCCGAGGCCGTCGACGGTCCGCACACCTTCGAGCCACTCACGGTCGGTGAGCATCAGGTGCCCAAGCGGATCCGTCATGTGCGCGTCGCAGCCCATCTGCAGGACAAGGGCCTCCGGTCGAAAGGCGTCGATGGCGGGCAGAAGGCACTCCCTCAGCGTCATCAACCACGTGTCCCCGGTCGTGTGAGGCTCCATTGGGGCGTTGAACTTGTTCGCGTGCGGTCCTTGCTCATCGGTGAACCCGGTGCCCGGATACAGATAACGGCCGGACTCGTGGATCGAGAAGGTGAGGACGTCCGGGTCGTCCCAAAAGAGGGCTTGGACGCCGTCGCCGTGGTGCAAGTCGATGTCGACATACGCGATCCTCGCGAACCTCTCTTGTAGCCGCTTGATGGCGACGGCGCAATCGTTGAACACGCAGAAACCGCTCGCCCTGCCCGCCTGGGCGTGGTGGAGGCCGCCGCCCAGGTTGACCGCAACCTCTGCTCCATCGCACACCTGGCGGGCGGCCCAGTCCGAGCCGGCACAGACCAGGGCCGCCGCCTCGAACATGCCGTCGAACCGAGGTGTGTCGCCCTCACGGATACCGTGAGAGTTCAGTTCTGCGGGGCTAGCCTTGCCATCAGAGGCACGCCGGACCACATCGAGATACTCTGCGGTGTGGATCCGTTCGAGGCGGTCTTCGTCCCAACCGTGAGGCTCGCTGACCACCAGTCCCGGCACGAGCGCTTCGCAAAGCACCACCGCACGTCTGAGGCGCTCGGGCTTCCATGGGTGGCCGGGGCCGAATCCGTATGCCAGCATCCCCGGGCTATAAGCGAACGGCGCGGGCAACGCTCAGTCCTCGGCCATCCACTGGGGCACCATCCCCTGCTCGACCCCGAGGACCTGTAGTATTCGGGCGACAACTGTGTCGGCCAGGTCTTCCAGGGTCTTCGGGCGCTGGTACCACGCTGGACTCGCTGGCAAAACGGTCGCTCCTGCTTCGGCCAGATGGGTGAAGTTACGCAGGTGGATCAGATTCCAGGGCATCTCCCTGGGGACAAGCACGAGTGGCCTCCGTTCCTTGAGGCAGACGTCGGCGGCGCGGGTGAGGAGGTCGTTGCTGATGCCGTTGGCGATCCGCCCGGCAGTGCCCATGCTACAGGGCACGATCACCATGCCGTCATGCCGGAAGCTGCCCGACGCCGGGGGGGTGAAGAAGTCTCGGTCGTCGAGAAGGTGGATATTGGGAAGGTCTTCCCCCAGCCAGCCTCGAGTCTTGAAGTCAGCCTTGTTCGGCGCGACACCCAGTTCAGTGGCGGCGACATCGACGGCCTGGTCACTGAGCACGAGGTAGACGTGCTCAAAAGCTCGGGCTGCCTGCACGAGTAACCTCTGGGCGTACACCGCCCCGCTGGCCCCGGTCACCCCGACTACGATCTTGCCGGTCGGCATCGGCTCCATTGTACTTGTGTCGGCTGGGAGCCGACCCGTGCCAGGTTCATCCCGTTCAGCCGCTGTATGCAGACCTCACTGATAGCATTGACGGCCTTGACCCATCTTTAGTGGTCGCACGCTCCAGATTAGTGGTCGAAGCCACTGTCACTTGGCCCGCCGAAGTTCAACGATTCGTATACTTGAGAAGCTACGACTGGCTCGGAATATCGAACCGGGCGAAGAAATTAGAGAGGAGACCAAACTTCATGCAAGCCAGACAACTCATCCTTATCGGAATGGCGGCCGCATCCATCGCCGCAAACGCCACCACGTTCACGCTCGACCCGACTTCGGACGTTCGGATCATGAGCTATTCGCCGACGGCGAACCAAAACGGCAATTTCTTGTCCACATACACCGCGTCAGGAAACGTGCAACACACGATGATCCAATTCGACTACTCGGGAATCGCGGGCATGTCGGTCGTCTCAGCGACCTTGCGGCTGTATGGACAGGCCTTCTTCTTCGCGACAGACCCGACATCGATCGATTTCTACCGGGTCGCCTCCCCTTGGACCGAGGACGAAACGACTTGGCGAATCAGCCAGACGGGCACCAACTGGATGAACGAGGGCGGCGATGCGCTTGGCACGGGCGGCGGCCAGATGACCGACCCGTACACCCATTGGGACGGCAACAACACCAACACGGCGCAATGGTTCGAGTTCGACGTGACTTCGCTCGTCGCCGGAGCGGTGAACGGCGATTTCGACAACAACGGCATGATGTTGGTCGGTGCCTCGGGCAACCAGTTGAGTTGGGTGTCTAGAGAAGGCCACACCTTTAACTCAATTGATCCCACTGGCAAGACGCCTCAGTTGGTCGTGAACGCGGAGAGCGTGCCCGAACCCGCCAGTTTCGTTGCTGTTGCGGGCCTGCTCGCCCTCGCAAGACGGCGACGCGCCACGCGGTAGCTATAAAATAGCTTGCGCGTGCGCTACCGCCACTACCACATCACGCTTGACCCCGCCCCCCAATGGGGGGCGGTCACTGGATTTGGGTGGGATCAGCGAGACTTTGAATGGGCCCAACCGGCCGCTTGGTGGCAGATCATGATCGTCCACTTTGGCGGCGTCTACACCGTGAACGGGGCGCCAGTACCCTTTCCCCCCAAGTCGATGCTCGTCGCCCCGGCCGGCGCCCGGTGCCAGATCGAGAGGACGAACATCGACGACCTGACCCAGTTCTGGGTGAAGTTCTGTCCGGCTCCCGAGGGAGAGATGGTCATGGCGGTGCCCCAGGTTCATCCGATGGGCGCAGAGTTTGATTACTACGACGAAATGTTCCGCCGCAGTCTGGACCTCCTCCCGCTCACCAAGGCGATGGTCAGCACGGTCGCACTCAGCTTGATGTGGAGCGCCTCCCAGGTCGCGGCCACCACACCCGAAGACCCTGCGCTTGCGGCTGCCGAGGTCTTGATCCAAAAAAGTCTTGCCAAGAACATAGAGGTGTCCGAATTGGCCGAGTCGGTCGGTGTTTCTCCCGCCAAGCTCTACGCGATGTTCCGCGACCACCGGGGCCAAACGCCTGTCGAATACATCCGCACTTTGCGCATGCAGTTCGCCTGCGCCATGCTTACACGCACTGACTTGCCTGTCAAAGAGGTGGCCGCCAGAACCGGGTACTCCGACTTGCAGCGGTTCAACAAGGTCATCCGTGAGACCTTTGGTTGCTCACCCCGCACCTTGCGCAAGGAACAGCCGGATCTGGGGATCCATGCCAGTTCCAGACGGGACTTCATCGTGGAAAAATCCATCCGACGTTCGGAAGAGCCTCGGGTCTGAGCCAGACTGGTCGCTAACCGATGCCTGTGCCGCGACGATCGGGCGGCAGTTCGGAGTCACGGTTCGCGTGGACAAAGAGCGACCCTTCGAGCACAGTCCCGTCCAGGGGCTCGGCCCCCGGAACCACCGAGCCGACCAGCCACCCGTCGCGGACCAGGGCCTCCAATGTCTCCATCGCTTTGTCGATGACCGCCCGGTTGAAATCTAAGCCGTCCCGTCGGCATCCCGCGGCCAAGGACCGGAGCGCATGGAAGACCTGGTTGCTTGGCCGAAAAGCCTCGGCCAAGCGACCGACCATCCCCGAAAACGGCAGGATCTTACCGTCCCTTTCGTATCCCTCGACCCTCCTGACCCGGCCTTTCACATACTCCGGCATGTCGATTCGTTCTGCGCCTTTGAGGTCAAGGGTGAACGCGTTGAAACCGCCGTATGCGGTCTGGATCTTGTCATCCAGGAACCAACGGTTGATCTCGTGCAAGGCGAAGAAGCTGAACCCGCCGAGCCCGCCCGCGAGCATGTCTTCGTCCACGAACCCACCGGTGCCGAGCCAGAAGAAGGCGCTCTCGGCGTCCAAGGTGAGACCGGCGTCGGCAGCGATTTCACTGGTGAACTCCTTGAGCTTGCTGAAATGAGCGTTGGCCTTGTACCAGTAGTCGGCGAACCGGATGTGCTGGCGAATCCGGCGCTGGTTCCTGGCGCTGTATTGCCCGAACATCCAGTCTCGGTCGCCACCCTTGGTCAGTTCGATGATGGTGAAGGCCGCCTCCTTGGCGCTTGCGTGTGTAAGGGTCATTCCGGCCGACAAGATCGGGTCGGCGAATCCGGCCGCCTCACCGACCAGCATCCAGTTGTCGCTCGCCAGCTGAGAGGCGACGAACGACCAGTCTTTAGTCGTCGTGAACCGACCTTCACAATCAGCCTTCGAAAGAAGCGCGCTGATCCTAGGCTCATCGGCCAGGGCTTCCCGGTACAGGTCTTCAGCCTTCTTTCCGGACTGCTTGTAGTAATCAGCCGGACAGACAAAGCCTATGGATGTTCTGGTCGGTCCGAGCGGGATGAACCAGATCCAGCCGTAGCCAAGCGACATGATCTGGATGCGGGTGCCACCTATGCCAAGCTTGACCGCCCACTCCGCGTTCTGCCAGTAATCCCATAAGGCCACATTCTTGAGGCTGCTTGGCTCCTCAACCTCGACTCCTAAAGAACGCCTCAAGGCACCGACATGGCCGCTCGCGTCCACGTACATGTCAGCGGCCACCTCTTGCCCGTCCTTGAGCTTCAGGTATGCGACTTCCCCACCCTTCCGGCCCACAGAGGCGACACCTGCCCCCTCGAACACCTCGACGCCGTGCTCGCGGGCGTGGTCGAGCAAAATCTTATCGTAGACCGACCGGTCGACTTGGAAAGCCGTGCGTCGTCGTTGGCCCTCTAGTTTCCCGGGGCGCGGCTCGTCCGTGAACTCGCCGTTCGGCGTGAAGTTGAAGTCCCACAGGTCGTCGCTCTTCCCCCAACGGTAAGTCGCGCCGATCTTGACGGGGAACCCGGCCGCCTCGACCTTGTCCCAGACTCCTAGTTCTTCCAAAAAGGCGTTGATGAGCGGCAACTGGCTCTCGCCGACGTGATCCCTTGGGAACACTTCGCGCTCAAAGACGGCGACCTTGAGGTGCGGCGCGTACTTCTTGAGGAACGTGGCGCAGGTAGATCCGCCCGGGCCTCCGCCGACAATCGCGACATCGTAATGCATTTCAACCTGGTCGCGCTCCTGACTTTTGGAATTCACGACCACCGCGAGTATAATGCGAAGCGTTTCGCAAGTACAAGGCCTTGGCTGGCTTGCGACTCCTGACCCTCATGGGAGCCACGATCAAGGACATAGCCCAAAGGCTAAAGATCTCGACCAGCACAGTCAGCTACGCGCTGAACGGCGGGCCGAGGCCCGTGCCTGAGGCGGTGAAGTCCGAGGTCCTCCGTGTCGCACGCGAGCTCAAGTATCGGCCAAACAGAGTCGCAAGGTCGCTTGTCACCAGGCGGACCAACACGATCGGCCTCCTGCCGACCCAGGCACTGCCAAACCTAGCTGTCTCACCTTACTTTCAGTTGTGCTTCAATGGGATCCTCAACGAGGCGGAGGAGACAAAGTACGACGTCCTTGTCTTCAGCCAGGTGCAACCCGAGTGGGGGGACACCGAAGAGCTTATCGACGTCCTATGGGACGGGCGGACCGACGGCACGATCCTCGTCGCACCGCTCGTCGACTCACCCGTGGTCGGGGCCCTAAGCCAGATCGGAGCGCCGTTCACCGTCGTCAACTCATCGATCCCCGGTGCCGTCTGCCTCACCTGCGACAACCGCCACGGAGTCGAGCTGGCGATGGGACACCTACTCGACCTCGGACACCGGCATATCGCCCACCTTGCGGGCCCGGCGACACTCGACGACGCCGTCGCCCGCCGCGAGGCGTTCACCGGTATATGCCGCGACTCCGGTGTCCACGTTCGTCCCGAATGGATCCTGGAGACGGATTTCACAACCTCCGACGGCGAAGCGAAAGCACATGATCTGCTCGGCCAAAGACACCGGCCGACAGCGGTCTTTTGCGGGAACGACGAGACAGCCCAGGGGCTGGTCCTGGCGGCCCGGACACACGGAGTCCGCGTTCCAGAAGACCTCAGCGTCGTGGGGTTCGACAACATCTTCCAGTGCCAGCACATGCGGCCGCCGCTGACGACGGTGGAGCAGCCTATCAGCGAGATGGGTCGCGTCGCGTTCCAACAGCTGATCGAACTCATCGAAGGGCGCGAGGCCGCTTCGCGGGAAATGGAGACGACACTGGTTGTCAGGGAGTCGACCGCCCCCCCCTCGCCGACGGCGAAGCTCTTGTGAGCTTCCGAAAAAAATCAAAATTCGCGGCCCGAATCCACCAAACCTGTGTTATCATGTCGAAGCGAGAAACGTTTTGCGAAACGCTTCGCAAGTACGACCCGCCGCCGGATGTCCGGACGGAACAACTGTAGCCACGGCCCTGAAGGGGCCCCCGACCCCCGGGACGAATTCCGGACCAAAAGCCAAAGCCGTTACCGATATGCACAAACGAAACCGAGCGTTCACGCTCATCGAACTTCTTGTCGTCATCGCGATCATCGCGATCCTCGCGGCGATCCTCTTCCCTGTCTTTGCCCAGGCCAAGCTGGCGGCCAAGAAGACGGTGGCCCTCAGCAACGCCAAGCAGATTGCACTCGCCAATATCATGTATCAGGGCGACTACGACGACGCGTTGATCAAGTCATGGTTTGGCTTCCCCCAAGCGCCGACCTGCGACTGGAACATGCCGTGGGGTACCCCCGGACTGTTCTGGAGCTGGCGTTACGCCCTGCAACCCTATATGAAGAGCGTCCCGCTGCTTGGGGACACGACTAACCCGTTCAACGCGGAAACGAACTGGCTGCTTATGTGGGACGGGCAGGGAGCTGCACCTGATAAGTTCGCGCCTACCAATTTTGCGGTTAACACGGCGCTCATCGGTTTTGCAAATGGAGCTTGCGCGGGTCTTTCCGACAAGCTTGGCCAAGACTCGCTGAACGCAGTCGAAGAGCCTGCAAGCACGATCATCATCACACCAAACCGCTCGCAGTGGAACGACATGCCCTGGAGTTGGGGAACGTATGCTGGGTTCCTTGGTGGCCCCACAGCCGGCGCGCCTTACGGAGATCCGGGGAGCACCGATCCTGGCGGAAGCTGGTGCTCCAAAACCAACCATGGTGAAGGCACATGGTCGTTTGTTTGCCCGGCAACTGGCAACGGCCCCATCCACGTCGTAGGCAAACAAGCCAGCTTTGTCTGGGCCGACGGTCACGCCAAATCTAAGGCATATCCAGCTACATTGCGTCTTACGGATGCCGACAACGACGACTGGTTCTCGAAGGGCATGCCAAACGCGGCCAATGGTATGGCACCATTTACCCTTGCTGACCGGCAAGCGGCGGCAGCGGCGGGCTTCTTCCCCGAGTACCGATAGCACTGCCCTGGTTCTAGAGACGGTTTCGGAATTTCGGAACCGTCTCTTGCCAAACCTTATTTAGATGATCCATCAGATGCAAACAAAACTAATCCTCGCCTTGTTGACACTGATCTCATTGCTCGCGATGGTCGGATGCGACCCCGACAAATCTGGCGACACTCAAGCACCTTCGGCGCCGCATACTGGCGAATCTCGAATGCCACGGACCGCGGCTGAAGCCGGAAAGATGTTCGGCGGCGGTGGAGGCAGCCCAGTCGCACCAAAGTCAAATAGCGCTACGCCTAAGACCGGCAACTGACTATGCTCGCCCCGATAGTCGCGATGGCCGTCGTTAGCCTTGGACAGCACAAACTTGTCTTCGACCAAGACTTCTCCAAGATAAAGTCTATTGACGAGGCCGTCTGGAAGTTCGACGACGGGCCTGTCTATAATGATGAGAAGCAAAAGTACACGGATAAGGCGGCAAAGAACGCTTGGATCCAAGACGGCAAGCTGATCATCGAGGCTCGCAAAGACGCCAGCGGCAAGATCACGTCGGCCCGCCTCACATCCCGCGAGAGTTGGAAGTTCGGCACCTTTGAGATCGTCGCCAAGATGCCGGTAGGCAAAGGGACGTGGCCGGCAATCTGGTTCCTGAACGACCGACTGCGGTCTACCGACCACGGCTCCCAATTGAACTGGCCCGAGTGCGGAGAAATCGACCTCATGGAGTTCGTCGGCTATGACCCGTCCGGCTTCCACTTCTCCTTGCATTCTGGGGACTACAACTGGATGCGCAAGGAGCAGCGCACAAAATCGCTTGAGTTGAAGGACGCGGTACCAAGCTTCCACACATTCCGGATGGATTGGAAGAAAGACTCGGTCACGATGTCGATGGACGGAAAGACAGCCTACAGTGTCACCGACACCGAGCACACCTTTGGCTCATGGCCGTTCAACGATCACTTCTACATGATCTTGAACTTGGCGATCGGCGGAACTTGGGGTGGAAAACAGGGGATCGATGACTCGATCTTCCCTGCCCGCTTCGAGATCAAGTCAGTCAAGGTTTGGCAGTAAGGCACTGCAAGTACCCGAAAAAATTTGCGCTTCTAACGGGAGGTGTCCGGATCTTGGCGGAACGCCACAGGGACATAACCGACGCCGAGCCCTTTGGGTGGAGTGACAAGAAGGCCGGGGTCCAAGAATGCCAAGCGTCCTCTCGTCGGGGCGGGAATGTAAGTTTGTTCCGGGGTCCAGTGACGGTGGATCTGCTCGACAAGAGCCTGAAGCCGTCGTTTGTCGACAACACTCAGTCCGGCATGTTGCAAGGACGGCTGATCGATGAAGCGGTACCAGTAGTATGTGACCACGCTGCCGTCAGATAGCTTGGCCTTGAATGGCCCCGACGCGGGCCCCGGTGTCTTCCAGACACCCTCACCACCATCGGAAGGGACGTACGACTGCGTCTCATCTGGCTTTGGAAAACTTGCTGATAGAAGGCCGCTGCCTCTCCCTAGTCTCCGATCGGTGACGACAGTCGCCGTGCCGCCATCGCGACGGAAAATGGCGGGAAACAAAGCTCGTTGGACGCCACCGCGCCATGCGGAGAGCGCCCCGGGCTTCCAGCGGAGACCGAACGTGTGCTCGTCTAGGCCGGCGGTAGCCACATAGTCTTCGAGCCCAGAAACTTGCTCTTTCCCTTGCTTGACGGTGAGCGGGTTCGCCTTGATTGACGCGACGAACGCGCCCTTGGGGTCGAACGAACCTGAGGGGGCCGGGCCGCCCTTTGCCCACGCGGCAACCTGATCCCAAAGCGCCGACTTAGAGTAGGCGGTCACGTTGTGCATCAAGACCGTTTCACCGTGGCGGTCGGCCGGGAACTGCAGTTGCGGGATACGGCTGAAGTTTACGCCGTCATCAGAACGCGAGACCAACTGGGGGACGGTGTTGACCTCCATGGCCCCGCTATCGGCAACTCCTGGCAATGCGTCCAACCCTCGACCGACCGCAGGCGGGTACCTCTCCGACATGCGCGACCACACGGCGGGCACGTAGAAGGCCACCGGCCCTCGGAAGTTGCGGGCATTGAAGAACAGCGTCCAGCACTGGTCACCAGTGGCCACCGGTTCGGCGTGGCCAGCTACAAGCGGCAGGGCCATCCAAGCGTATCCGAGAAGTTCACCGCAGGTGTCCTTCGCCAACGTGACGCCGTCAGGGGGTACCAAGACCCTCGGGCTCAACTGGGCGATACCCATTTGGTCGCCAGGGAGAGGCTTGCCATAGAAATCCCAACCTGGCGTCGAGACCTCGTGGTTGTATCCGTCGACGCTGCCGTTCATCCGGAACTTGGCGGTCGGGGCCAAATAGCGGTTGCTCGTCCAATAACCCAGACCGCCCTCGATGGTCTGGAACACCGTCCAGTACGAAGGGCCGCGCTCAGGCATGCTGTCGCGGGCGACCGTCCCGTGCGGGACAAGCGGCGTCTTGAAGTCGCGGTTGTCAGGCAATATCCAGGTGGAGGCCAGCCCGATCTGGAATCCGGCGACCGGCTTTTCCAGGAGCGGCCATGCGGCCGCGTAGAGGCTGACCCCATACCCATACTCCTTGGGCGGCCGTTGGACACTGGCGCTGATATAACCGGAGAGTCCGTCGGACTTCAGGTGTGGCGTCTGTTGGGCTCGGGTCAGAGCGAATAGCATTCCGGTCAGCATGGTCGGCCGACCTCAGCGTAGCACTTGTGGAGCGGCCATCCGCCCCCACATCCTGACTCTGGCCCAGTGCCCAAAGTATCCTTCGGACGTGTTCGCCGCCCTCATCCTCGCCGTGGTCGCGCCCTGCCACCTGACATTTGTCCGCCACGGTGAGACGGTCGCCAACGCAACTGGAAAGTACAACTCCAAGACCATCGACGTGTTCAGCGAAAAGGGCGAACAAGGCGTGAGATCTCTCACGGCCAAATTGTTGAAGGGACCTAAGTTCGACTTGATCCTCGTCTCTCCATCACCAAGGGCGTTGCGGACGATCGCACCTTATCTACGAGAGTCGGGCCAGAAAGCCACGGTCTGGCCCCTGCTTTACGAGTGCTGCACCGGCAAGAACACGGGCGAGAAGGCTAGCAAGTTCGAGTGGGGCCGCAAGATCGCCTTGCCGGAAGAAATCTCAGGCTTGTTCAGGCTCATGCCCAGCATGGACCGGTACCCCTCCTCGCCGACCTGGGGGGCAGGGCTCGCACAGGTGGAAGCCAGCGTCGGGCAGTTCCGCCAGGACTTCGCCCACGGCCGCGTACTCCTAGTCGGCCACAGCGGCCACGGCGGACAATTCCTCTACCGCTTGGATGGCAAGCGTCGGAAGCTGGAAAATGCCACCGCCGTCGAATTGACCGTCGCCCCCTCCCACACCTCCAGGTAGCGCAAGATTCGGCCCCGTCCTGGAGCGGGACACGCCGTCTGGAACGAGATTCAGGACAAAATGCCCTGCCCTTGATGTTTCATGTACACTTTTGTCAAGATTGGTACAAGGAGAGTCCGCCTCGACAAAGACCATGCAGATTTCCCTCAGGCAACGAATCAAGGACGCCACCCGCCCGATACACGACCAGATCGACAACCATCCGGTCAGTTTGAAGGCGCTCTCTCCCGCCGTGACTGTCCAGGAATTCATTTCGTTTCTGAAGACAAACTACGGCTTCCTTCGGCCGATCGAAGACGCCCTCGCTGGTTTCCAACAGTTGCCGCACCAGCCCCGATGGCCCGCCCTGCTGGCCGACCTCCGCGCACTGGGAGTGTCTGAGGAGGAAGTAGAGGCGATCCCAGTGTCCAAAGGAATCGAGCCTATCTCGTCCTTCGGCGATGCTATGGGTGTCGCCTATGTGACGGAAGGCTCCCGGATGGGCGGGCTGGTGATCGCCAAGCATATTTCTTCCAAGCTGGGCCTGTCGCCTGAAAAGGGCCTCAGCTTCTTCCTCCCCGAGTCGCCGAAAGAAATCGTCGCCGCCTTCCATGGGTTCGTCCACCGACTGGACACATTTGCCCGTTGCTCTTGCGACGAACGAGACGCCTTGACCGGCGCGACCCGGGCGTTTCTCTCCGTGCGGGCTTGGCTCGACACGGCACGTGCCTTCTGATCGCTTTGGCCGTGACGCGGGAAAGGAAGAGGTGACGCCACAGTGCGGCGTCACCTCTCATCGCTTGCCTGGCGACTCTAGCGAATCACGACGAAAACTCCATGAACTTCGGAGTCTCCTCCTTGTCGCTGAGCGGGGCATGTTCGTCCCACGACGGATCCACTAAGAACCGAGGGCGTTCCCGTAGGCTCATGGGGTGCTCCTGGCGATGGAGCAAGTATTTCGCCGTGGCGTGGAGATAGCCGGCGGCCCGACGGCGGATGCCGGCCAAGCGACGACTACGTTCCGGGGCGGCCGCCGCCGCCCGTGCCTCGATTTTCTCCGCTCTGCTCGTCTGCCGCTTCGCCCAATGTTCGAGTACGGCCACTTTCAGCGCGGTCGGACCGCTGCTTCCCAGCAGCTTCCTTGTCTTTTCGACAATTGACGCGACGAACGAACGTTCGGCACGTTGTATTAAACGCATGGTTCACCTCCTGATGCGTTAGGTCGGTGAGAATGCCAGTCACTCTCTTTCGATGTGGTCTACGAGGTTAGCTGCCGGGTTAGAGCCGAAAGGTACTCTTCCTCTTGCCGAGGATTCACCCCACTGTCGGTGGGTCCCCCGTTCCGGCGTGGCCGCCGGACTCGACTGGGTTCATTATACCACACGATCCGGCTCGACAAGGCCCGGGCGCCCCTGCCCAGAGCAACTCTGCGTCCACGCTAGCGGTAGTACTATTGAGGAGGCCCAATGCGGATTCGCTCTGGCTTCACCCTGATCGAATTGCTTGTCGTGATCGCGATCGTCGCAGTCCTCGCCGGGCTGCTCTTCCCCGTCTTCGCTCAGGCCAAGGCGTCTGCCCAGGGCGCTCGGTGCCTCGTCCAGATGCGCCAACTCGGCCTGGCGTTACACATGTACTTGGGCGACGACGACGACACTTGGGCGCCAGGCATCTATGCCGACGACAGCCTTCCGACGGCGCCGCAACGCACCTGGATCGGTTATGACAACGCCAACGCACCGCTGGCGGGCGGTTTCTACGGCGACGCGACGGAACCTGCAACAGCGGTCCCGCAGGTAGGCGTCATAGACGCGTACTTGAACAATTACGACGTCCGCAAGTGTCCGAGCATGCCAGGCCGCTGGCAGTTGGCGGTGACCTACAACTGGTTCAACCCCGCTCGGCCGAGCGGCTTCTACACTTCCCACCCCCGGGCGGCGGGCCAAGAGTTTGGGCCCGGGGCCAGGACGAACGTGGACTTACCGGACGGCCGCGCCAGTTCGACCGGGGCGAGCGACAGCGAGATGCAAGACGCGGCCGGCACTCTTGTCCTGTGGGAGCACGACGCCCGCGTTCCTCTCTGCAACTTCTTGCAGGCCCCCGATTGGTTCGACAGCCCCCCAGACGTCCCGACTCTGCGGGAGCACTTCCACTTCCTCCACCGTGAGGCGGCCAACGCCGTCTTCGGGGACACCCACGCCAAGCGCGTCGGCTACTTCCAACTGAGGCGTCCCATGTTCAGCATGCGAAAGGACATCTACGAAGGGCGCTGATCTCGGAGTCGCCCAACGGGTTTACTCCAGACATGAGGCGCTGGGCACTTCTCGCATTGGCACTGTCGGTGGCCGGGTGCCGCGCCGACCCGAAGACGGTCGGCGCGGCCAGCGTGACGTGCCGTCAGCTCTTGCGACGCCTTGCCAAGGCCAACGAACTCAGCCCAAGGATCGCCATCGTCGCAGGCTCTGGAACCGCCGATGCCGTCGACACGTTGTCGATGACGGCAAACGCAGTCGGATCGGTGTGGTCGACGGTCATGGACGTGATCAAGGAGTCACTGATGAATCCGACGAACTCGTAACTTGGCTGGCCGACACCGGCCAAGGTCGTCTGGGTGCCGTCGGATAAGCTCACGGTCATCTCGCTAACCGTGAACCCGTAAAGAGAAGCGATGTCCATGCCACCGGCATTGGTCGGGGTGTTGAACGTGATTGTCAGGGTGTCCGGGGATCCGTACGCTTGAAGCAAGAAGTCGGACGGTGCCGATCCTCCGCCATAATACGTGGAGGATATGACAAAAAGCGATCCATTGACGTTGGAATAGGTCGCAACTGCCAACCCATAGGGTGAGGTTGGGGTTGTGAACGAACCAGCATCCGCTATCCCTTCAAAATCGTCTGTGGAGACACTTGTCACGTTCGCTTCCCAAGCCGAACGGTTGTTATAGAGGGTCGATGCAGTCGCACCAGTTGCGGCCACGGCGATCAAACCAAGAATTGTTGATTTGCAAATTATTCTCATAACACTCCTCACGAGATATCCACAGTACCAGAAGGTCAAGTTTATGTCTGGGTTTCACGAATAAAACTAGTACAATTACAGTATTTGACAAAGTCTGACCGACCTCTACTCGTACCTATTCGTGCCAACCGAACACCGCCGAAGAGACCAGGTCAGTGTCACCCTGTCACCAGCGAGAGGGAGATGGAACAATGGGGCCATCCAAACTGTTACTCAGGCAATGAAGCTGTGGTGCTGAATCGGAGCGTTGGCCAACGCCGTCTTCGGGGACACCCACGCCAAGCGCGTCGGCTACTTCCAACTGAGGCGTCCCATGTTCAGCATGCGAAAGGACATCTACGAAGGGCGCTGATCTCGGAGTCGCCCAACGGGTTTACTGCAGATATGAGGCGCTGGGCACTCTTCGCCTTGGCACTGTCGGTGGCCGGGTGCGGCACCGGCCCAATTTCGGCGCCGAAGATCGACACGGGGCCTCTAACGACCTTGAGCAACGGCGTGATCGGCGTCCAGATCGGCCGAGACGGCTTGCCCATGGGTGACATGTACATCACCGCCAAGCAGATCGGTGCTGGTCCGGATCCGCTGGAAAGGGTGCCGTTTCCCCAACGGTTCAGCCTCACGACCGTCACGTATACGGGCGACGACGGGCCTCAGCCATTTCATCCCAAGATTGTTTCAAGCCATTGGCAAACCTCCACGAACACGCTGTTTCTCGTGGCGCAAGAGGGCGAAACCCAGATTGAAATCGGCTATTCGCTGTCCCGCACCGAACCCGCCTTGACGGTCACATTGGACGTGCGGCGCGGCCCTGGAATCCAGCTCTTATGTAAACGAGTCGAGTCTCCTATGGTTGGCTATGGCTACGCCTCTCGGGCTGAGCAAGGAAGCGAGAGTGGCGATCCATTGGCCACATATCTGTTGGGGGCGGGCTCTGGTTATAGCTGCGACGTCACGCTCGGTGACGTGGACATGCCGCACATGCCAAACCGCTTACGGGCGCCCCGCGTCCAGATCGACGGCGATGACGAGTCGACCCAGGCACTGAACGCCATGATCTGGCGTCTGACATCCAGCTACTCGGCAGGCCAATGCTGGGGCCCCTTCAGCCTGACTTCAGACAAGTACGGTGGGCGGGCCTTTTGGGATCTGGACGCCTGGATCCAGCCCGCGATGGTCTTTCTCGACCCCGACACCGCAAAGAAGGCGGCTGAGTGGAGGCTATCGACCCTACCCCAGGCAAGGGCGAACTACGACGCTTGGGTCAAGGCCGGACGACCGGTCTCGGACAAGGAGAACCTGGCCGACGTGAGCGGCCCCGAAGGGCCAGAGATGCCGACCCCCGCGCCAGGCGGGGCGATGTTCGCTTGGGAATCCGCCATGGACGGCAAGGAGTTGAGCACGGCGCCGACCCGGTTCGAACACCATGTGACAGGTTCGGTTTGTCTAGGTCTGAGGTACGCGGAGCTCGCTGGTCTCGTGCCGCCCGCGCAAGTGCGCGATGTGTACCGTGCCGCCCTCCGCTTCTACGAAGCGAGGGCCAGCAAAGACGGCCCGACCGGGCGAAGCCTCAAGCACGTGGTGAGCCCTGACGAGTGGCACACGGTCGACAACGACCTCTACATCAACAGCCTCGCTAACTGGCTCGGGTCGATGGTGCCCGGTGACGATCCTTACCGTTTTCCGCTTCCCCGCGACGCCACCACCTATCTTGCCTACGACGGAGACGAGACAAGGGCGTACCAACAGGCCTCGGCATTGCTTGCCGTCTGGCCCCTGGCCGCGGTCACCGACCCCGAGGAGATCGGCAAAATGTATGACCGATTCGCCGGCAAGGAAGCCCCGCAAGGCCCGGCGATGACCAAGAGCCTCAACGCCCTGGTCGCGGCGAGGATCGGTCGCACCGACGACGCTTACAAGGAGTGGCAGGACAGTTGGAAGCTCTACACTGACGACCCGCTGCTCCGGTTCAGAGAGAAGCAAAAGCAGGGTGACGGCTACTTCTTCACGGGGGCGGCCGGTTGTGTGAACACTTTCCTCTACGGCTTTCTCGGCCTAGGCTTTGATCCGGTGAACCCGCCCGAGCGGGATTCCAGCGGCGAATTGCGAGGCTCCCGGCTCCGCGTGTCGCCGCGTCTGCCAGGGAAGTGGAAGCATGTCGTGGTCGACGGGTTGTACGTCTTTGGAAAGAGGATCCGTCTTGATATCAAGGACGGAACCTACACGGTGTCGGACGCAGATTGACAATCTGCTCCCGTCCGCGTCCCGCCCGATCCGTCCACGTTTGTAGCAAACTCACCTGCAAGCACCATGAAGCACGGACTCTTGACCTCGACCTTTGTCATTGCCGCCCTGTCCGTCCTCGCGGGATGTGGCAGCCAGCCGACGGCCAAGCCCGTCACGGCTGACGACGTATCCGACATGTCGACGACACCTGCGACCCCGAAGACGGAAGACGCGCCTGTGGCCGCCACGACAAATGACGACGGCGTCCAAGTCGCGACTGTCACTGTCGACGGAAAGTTCAATCCCGCCACCATCAAGGTGAAAGCGGGCAAGCCCGTCAAGCTGACGTTTGACACCAAAGACAAGGCTTGCGCGGACACCGTCCTGTTCAAGAGCCTAGGGAAGACCATCCACCTGGCCGACGGGACGACGACAGTCGTCGATTTCACGCCGGAAAAAGCGGGGACCGTCGACTACGCCTGCAGCATGGACATGATGCGCGGCAAAATCGTCGTCGAATAAGGGATTGAGACGTCCGTTCGGCGACTTCCACACTGTGGTTTTTGCAAGGTGATTGACACATCACCCCTATTAATATGTCACTGCTTGTTGAAGTTATCGATTGCACTGTCTTCATCCTACAAGTACAATTGCTGGATAATTGAAGCATTCCCTAACTGACAGGCAAGTCGTTGCTATACTTATGTCTGCTTTCAGAATCGGAGAGAGAAACTATGTTTCGAAAACTAGCCTTATTGAGCTTCGCCGTAGTCGGCGCGTCCGTCGCCCACGCAGGTGACACCTATTCTTGGATCAAGTGGACCAGTTACAACTCAAATGGAGCCACCGGTGTCATCTCGACTTCGAACGGCGACACAAACGTCACCTTGACCGGCCCTGTGAACAACCTTCTTTCGAGCTACCCGTCTTGGTCGCCGTTCACTTCTTACCGCGGTGACGGATCAGTGATCGCGAACGCGCCATACGAGGGGCAACCGGCGGCCGACCACCAAATCATCCAGATCGTCACGACCGGAGACTACAGTCTCTCCTTTGATATTCCGGTGGACCACTTGGCGTTCTCGGTTTGGAGCCTAGGGCAAGGCGCGAAACCTGTCCGCTACACCTTCGACCAAGACCTGAGTTTTGTGGCAGGTGGCCCGGGCGCAGAGTACGGCGGCCAATCCATCACGACCGGCCCTAACTGGTTGGAAGGTGCAGAAGGCAACGGGACGGTGCTCTTCGACGGGCCGTTCTCCGTGCTGAACTGGAACATCAACAACCCAGAAAGCTGGCACGGGTTCTCCGTCGGGCTCAAGACAGAGCAATCGGTTCCCGAGCCCGCGTCCATGGCTGTGCTGGCCTTGGGTGTGGCCGGGCTCGTACGACGTCGCACGACCAAGTAGGTTGAGAAAGGCGGGCGGGGCCACGTGTCCCCGCCCGCCTTCGATCTCCTGCAGGCCAATATGAACCGTGCTGGTAACCTGCCGCCTTGCGTCGGATCGTCGTCTTTACCCATCCCGAGGACTCCTTCGACGGGCGCTACTTCTTGCGTGGCATAGCTGACCGCTGGGCCGCCGATGGCATCGAGACAATCGTGGTCAAAGGTGGAGGCGAGACACCCGACGCCGACCTGGCGATCCTGCACTGCGACGTGACCGTCGCCCCGCCCGACTTGCTCGACGCCGTGCAGACCTATCCCATTGCGATCAACGCCAGAGTCGGTGACGTGTCGAAAAAGAGCATCAGTCGGCAGCTCGTGCGCGACCCGATGGACTTCGACGGTCCGGTGGTGGTCAAGTGCAACTGGAACGCTTCTGGGTGGCGCGAGGCTAACCTTCTCAGAACAGCCAAAGATCAGATCGGGGCAAGGCTGGAGATCAAGCCATACCGGGTCTACGACTGCGCCCTCGACGTGCCGGAGTCCGACTGGGCCGATCCCGACCGGGTGGTCGAGAAGTTCACTCCAGAAGTCCATGACGGCCTATTCGCGACCCGGCTCTGGATCTTTCTGGGGGACAAAGAGACCAACCGGGTCGTCTATTCGAACGAGCCGATCGTCAAGCTCAAGAACACCGTGCGCCGTGAGAGCGACCCCCATGTGCCCGACGCGATGCGAGTTCGCCGGGAAGAACTCGGCTTCGACTACGGCAAGTTCGACTACGTGGTCGTGGACGGGGAGGCCATCCTGCTTGACGCCAACCCAACCCCCATGATCGCCGGCGGCGCCCACATCCCCGCCCTCCAGGGGACGGTCACGGCCCTGGCCGAGGGCTTGACCTCTATCATCGACCGCGCAAGCAACCCCGATGGGTAATCTCCCAGCTTGGCAAAGCGCATCGTCGTGGTCACCCATCCCTGTGACCGGTTTGACGAACAGTATTACTTCCAACAGATCGCCAGGCTTTGGGAGCGAGCGGGACACGAAGTGTTGGTGCGCCAAAGCTCAGACAACCGGGTCGACGCCGACCTCGCCGTCCTCCACTGCGACCTGACCCGCGCGCCGCAAGACTTGCTCGACCTCGTTAGTTCCTATCCCAAGACCGTCAACGCCCGCGTCGCCGACGTATCTAAACGGGTCATCAGCCGCGAGATCGTCGCTTCGCCGATGGACTATGATGGCCCGGTGATCGTCAAGAGCAACCTGAACTCCGCCGGTTGGCGGGAAAAGACGATCGCGGCAATGGAAGCGGGGAGGCGTGGCTTCAAGGTGACGACCGAGCCGTACCGGATCTATGAATGCGCCTTTGACGTCCCTGAAGAAGTCTGGCGGGACGAGGAGAGGGTCGTCGAGAAGTACTTGCCAGAAATGCGCGACGGCTGCTATTGCCTCCGGAATTGGATTTTCCTTGGCAAGCAGGAGACGAACCGGCTGTGCTTCTCCCACAGCCCGGTCGTGAAGTCTCGTAACATATTCTTGCGCGAGGATGTGCCCGAGGTTCCAGCCGACCTCCGGCGACGACGAGAAGAGCTAGGATTTCAATACGGAAAGTTTGACTACGCCCTGGTGAACGGGCGTGCTGTTCTGTATGACGTGAACCGCACGCCCATGTTCAGCGGCAACTCGCTGAACCCCTTTCAGCAAAGGACCGTCTTGACGCTCGCGAAGGGGCTCGACGACCTGTTCGCGGAGGATTCCTGAGCCAACTTTGAAGCCAGATTGTCGCCGTGTCGGCACATTCGGCCACTCACCAATGTTCTAGCGGACTGGCCCGCGCTAGGTATAGAATCCTTCGATGCGCCTTAGCGTCTTCCTGCCTGATTGCAAGTACCTGCTCAAGCCAGACGAACGCTCGCGCCACGGGGCTTTTCTCGCCACCGCCGCCTTCTTCAAATGGGTGGCCAACAACAAGTCGTTCGAACGCCTTGAGGTCTTCCTGCCGCCGGGAATGATGGCTGAAGGCGACACCCTTGTCGACGCCGCCACCCAAGTCCTCCGACCCGAAAACATGGGAAAGGGCAGGCTGAGCTTCTATCCCGTCCACCACCTGCCGGAAGTCTTCGCAGACGGCGTCCCGCGCATCCTCCGGAGCCTTGACCCGGCCGACATGGCGCGCGACCGTTATCTACGGGACGCCTATGCCCAGGGGCCGACGGCCATGAGCGTCGACACCCATATCGTCGGCGCCCACGCGGCGCAACGGTCGCTGCGGGACGTGTCCACCGCCCGACCGGTGCCCTATGACTCGATCCAATGCATCAGCCATTCGCTTCGGGACGCCCTGGTCTGCACGCTCCGTAGTCTTGGGGTCGAGGAGCCGCCGTTCCGGCTAGACGTGGTGCAAAGGCCCATCGACACCAGCGTCTTCCGTCCGCCGACCGAAAACGAGAAGTACGCGGCCCGATGCGCCCTGCGCATCCCCACCGACGTCACCGTCGCCATGTACCACTCTAGGGTCGGCCCGTTCAGCAAGGCCGACCTCTATCCCCTCGTCCAGGCCTTTGCGGCGTGTTCCGGCCCCAACGACTGGTTGGTGGTCGGCGGTGCGCCGACTTCGGACACGGCATACGCACGCTTGCGGGACTGGCTGATCGAGGCCGGTGTGAGGGACCGCAGCCGCTTCCTAGGCTCATGCGCCCACGATGACGTCGCCATACGCCTGTGGGCGGCCGATTTCTTCGTGCTTCCGTGTGACAACCCGACCGAGGGCCTCGGCGTGGCGCCGATCGAGGCGATGGCGACAGGGTTGCCGGCCGTCGTCTCGGATTGGGACGGAATGCGGGAAGGCGTCATCGACGGCGAAAACGGTTTCCGCGTCCCCACTTATTGGGTGGAGGGCAGCGACCGCATCGGCGCGTTCAGCCCGTTCATCAACCATCTCGCCGAGAGCCTTCTTCTCGCCCAGTGCGTCGTCGTCGACCAAGAGGCTCTCGCCGACCGGATGGGTCGGCTCTTCAACGACCAGGCTCTCCGGACTCGGCTTGGAACTCGGGCCCGTGAAACCGCCCTAGACTTTGGGGTCGACAAGATCGGATCCCGGTTGGTCGAATTGTTTGAGTCTCAACTGGCCGAGGCGGCGGCCGAAAGCGCCGACGAAAGGGAGACGAGGCGAGCAGACGCCCATCGACTGGCCCTGCCGACCCAGTACGGCACCATTCTTCCCGGACAGGCCACGCGGACACTCCACAGCGACGATGTCCTGGAAATCACGGCGGTAGGGCGCGGGCTCGTCGACGGCACCCAACTCGTGCGGCTGTACGAACCCGTCGGCAAACTCGCCGCCTTTGAGAGCCTGGCCGCTACGCTGGAACTTTTGCGGAAGGGGCCGCAAACGGTCGGGACCATTCTCAAGGCGACTGGCGGAGCCTTTCAAGATGGCGCTTATGGCATCAGCGTGTTGCTAAAACGGGGGGCTGTACGCTTGACTCCAAGAGAACCCTAAGGACATACTCCGGCTGGAGACCTTGATGAACAAGATCGCTATCATGACCCCCGTGGGTCTCGTACTTTGTGCCACAGCACATGCGCAACAAAACTTGCCTCAGCCTTTCGCCTTTCGATTCGGCTACAGCTACCTGACCAATGGTAGTGCGCGCGACACCACGACAGGTGGTGGTGTCACAGCAGGGTTTGGATACGACTTCCTCACGTATGGCAACGGCGGTCGGTTGAGCGTCGATCTCGACCTCGATATCCACCGGGGTAACGGCAACAAACTCGAGTCGGCCTCATTGATGGTCGTGGCCAGGCATCCGTTCACCACGAACACCGAAGGGAACGTCCAGTTCTACTACGGTGCTGGGGCGGGCATTTCCAGGGCCTTCTCCAACTTCTCCACCACCACCGGCGGCGGTAGCTCTGTCACCATTACCGAGAACAGTTCTACCGACTACAACGCCTGCGCCGAGTTGCTTCTCGGTGCGAGACTGAACCAGCAGTCAGCGATGGAACTGTTCCTCCGGCTCGGTGCGAGGTCGCAAGGACTGCAAGGCACCACGCTCGGCCTCGTCTACGCCGTCCACTTCTGAGCCGACGGCCCCAAATGCCGGGCAGGTGCAGGCCTATCGCCGCACCTGCCCGGCTTTGTTTACCCCTTGGGTAACTTGAGTCGCCCATGCTGGCACTGCTCGCCTTTACCGCTATGTCAACGTCAACCCAACGTCACGCCCAGTGGACGCCCGAGCAGGCCCAGGCCTGGTATGCCCGGCATGACTGGATCGTCGGCTGCAACTTCACTCCGAGCACCGCCGTCAACCAACTCGAGTTCTGGCAGGCCGACACGTTCGATTTGCCCACCATCGACCGGGAACTGGGTTACGCCGAGTCAATCGGCATGAACGCGGTGCGGGCTTACCTCCACGACATCGCCTACGAGGAAGATCCGGCCGGCTTCAAACACAGGATGGGAGAGTTCCTCAATGTCGCCGCCAAGCACCACATCCAACCGATCTTCGTCTTCTTTGACGACTGCTGGTCACCCGAACCTAGGCCCGGTCACCAACCCGCGCCACTGAAGGGGGTGCACAACAGCGGGTGGGTAAGGAGCCCGGCGGACAGCAAGCGGCACTGGCCGGTAGACGAGCCCAGGCTAAAGAAGTATGTCACCGACGTCTTGCAGACATTCCAGTCTGACAAGCGCGTCCTCATGTGGGACCTCTATAACGAACCGGGCAACTCGGGCTACGGAGACAAGTCGATGCACCTTCTCAAATTGACCTACCAGTGGGCGTGGGCGGTCCGGCCGACCCAACCGGTCACGTCGGGCATCTGGGCTGACTTGACCGATTACAACAAATACCAACTGGCGAACAGTGACGTTGTCACCTTTCATAACTACAACGACGCTGCGAACTTGAAGGCCGAAATCGACAAGTTGAAAGTTCTTGGCCGACCACTTGTGTGCACGGAGTGGATGGCCAGGACGGCAGGTAGCAAGGTCGAAACAAACCTTCCTGTCTTTCACGACGAGAAGGTCGGATGTTTAAACTGGGGCCTCGTCGCCGGAAAGACCAACACGATCTTTCCTTGGGGGTCGAAGGAAGGCTCGCCCGAACCCGAGTTGTGGTTCCACGACCTGTTCCACGCCGACGGCACGCCATACAACTCCGCTGAGACAGACCTCTTCAAGAGGCTCACAGGCAAAGTCGTGAGTTCGGGCTCTGGTTAGAACTATCCTCATCTCTGGCACGTCTGTACCGCCATGCGACGGGGCCTAGACGCCGCGACCACTTGGGCGATCATCGGACTGGCCGTCGGCCTCACGCTCGGTGCTTGCGGAGGCGGTGGGGGCGGGTCACAGTCGACTGGCGGCTCAACAGGAAGCACGGGCACCGGCGGCACGACCGGAAACCTCGCCCCCGCCCCTGACCCTACCTGCGGCCCGGTCGCACCGGCGACACTCGTGAGCCAGGGTCAGATCGACCATCCTGGCGTCTTTGTCCCCGCTTCGACCCGCGAAGTGGCCGGGCGGGCCCACACGAACCACCTCGTCAACGTCACCTCCCTGGGCCGCGGGCCGGGCCCCCAGGGCTACACTCCCGCCCAGATCCGCAAGGCCTATGGAGTGCCCGACGGCCTGGGGCAAGGCGCCATCGCGATCGTGGACGCCTACCACTATCCGACCGCTCTGCACGACTTCAACGTCTTCTCCAACCAGTTCGGACTTCCCGTCGAGCCTTCCACGACGGCGACGCTCGGCACCAACGGGCGCTTCCAAGTCGTCTACGCAACGGGCAGCCAGCCAGCGACAGACACCAGTTGGGCGCAGGAGTCCGCCCTAGACACTCAGTGGGCCCATGCGATGGCCCCGAACGCCAAGATCTTCTTGGTCGAGGCCAGATCATCCGGCCTCTCCGACCTGATGGCCGCCGTCCAGGTCGCGGTCGGGCTCCCCGGCGTGACGCAAGTCTCGCTCAGCTTTGGGTCGACCGAGACGGCTTGCTCCTACGCGCGGTACGACCAGTTGTTCCGCACGCCCGGGGTCACGTTCTTTGCGGCGAGTGGGGACACGAGCACCGAGAAAGACTTCCCTGCCCTCTCACGTGACGTCGTCTGCGTCGGCGGCACGCGGCTCGCGTTGCTAGCCGACGGATCCCGGGTCGGCGAGTCGGTGTGGGCCGCCACCGCCGGCAGCCTGAGTTCCTTCAGCCCCCGGCCACCCTACCAAGACGGAGTGATCGGCAAGTCGTCCCCCTACCGCTCGGGCAACGACATTGCCGCTGTCGCCGACCCAGACACCGGTGTTTCCGTCTATGACAGCACCCCTGACGGCCACCTGAGCGGATGGCTCATCTTCGGCGGCACCAGCACGTCAACACCCATCATCGCGGGGATCGCCAACGCCGCAAACCGGGCCCGATCCGGCTCTCGAGGTCAAAACGCGGCCCTGTACGACGCTTTGGGCACCTCGGCCTTCCTTGACTTGACGACCGGAAGGTCAGGATCAAACGCCGCCACTGTCGGTTGGGACATGCCGTCCGGCGTCGGCACACCCAACGGTCTGGGTGGATTCTGATCCAGGCGAGTCAGAGACGATCGCGGGACAACACCCGGAGCCGGGCACGAATGCAAAGGGCGCCGCATCCCTGCGACGCCCTTGCCTTTGTTTTGCCTAGAGTCCGAACGGTCAGTATTTCGCGGGCAAGAAGCTCGGGAAAAACACCATCAGGACCGGGCCTTCGTCGGACTGCCATTCGGGGTGGTCGCGCTCGTCCGCTGGGACGTGCTCAAACTTCTCCGCTCCCTCAGAAACGTCCTCCTCATCCTTCTTCTTTTTCTTGGACTTCTTGTCCGGTGGAGGCGCCTCGCCCTTGGCTGCTTTCTCGGCCGACTCTTGGAGCTCCAAGTCGTGGTTGATCTGCCAGGCGATCTTCTCCTTGAGGAGGTCGATGCCGTCTGCTGTGGCGATGTCTTTCGGGTCTGTGCCTGCCAAGACCATCATCACCGAGTTTCGCATGACGGGATCGCCACCCTTGGCGCCGCCCTCTTCGCCACCTCCACCGCCCACCTTGGCGTCCTTAGCCATCTGCACGACCACCTCCAGTTTGAGATAGGTGTGGCCGTCGCTGAGTTGCGCGGTGAACTCTCCCAAGTCCATCTTCGTCTCGCCCAGAAGCACCGGCTTTGGCCCGGTGTCCTTCTTCTGTCCTGATTTCATGAAGTAGCCGCCGCCCGCGACTACCAGCACTGCCACCAAAATGACGGGCAACTTACTCTTCTTTTTTGCGCCTTCTTGCTCTTCCGACATCGACTCGGGACCCTACAGAACGTGTTCCATGATTCCCCGCAAAGATCACATTGTCCCGGCGATGTTGTGGCGAAAGGCGCCAAGCCATATGGCGCAGGGGACCCGGCGGGGTGGTTCCGGGCCTGCGCCTGGGTCCACAATGACCCTATGACGACGCGTACAGCCAGCTCCATGTGGGAAGAAATCAAGCGGAACGGCGTCCACGCGGCCGTCGCCGCCCTCAGCCGAGACGAGAGCGTCGAACTGACCCAACGCTACGGCACCCACAACTACAAGCCGTTGCCCGTCAACATCGCGCATGGGTCGGGGGCCGTCCTCTGGGACACCGAAGGCAAGGAGTACATCGACTGCCTCGGCGCGTATTCGGCGGTCAGCCACGGGCACCTGTCGCCCGCGGTCGTCCAGGCGGTGCGCGACCAACTTGACCGGGTGACGATGACTTCCCGGGCTTACTACACGAGCGAAGTGGCCCTCTTCCTGCAGGGCGTGGCCGAGTTCTGCGAGCTGGACATGGTGTGCCCCATGAACAGCGGCGCCGAGGCGATCGAGACCTGCATCAAGCTCATCCGCAAGTGGGCTTACACGGTCAAGGGAGTGCCCGACGACAAGGCCGAGATCATCGTCTTCGAAGACAACTTCCACGGACGTACGACGACGATCGTCGGGTTTAGCTCGGAGGAAGGGTACAAACGCCACTTCGGGCCGTTCACACCAGGCTTCAAGGTCATCCCATTCGGCGACATCGAAGCGCTCAAGGACGCGATCGGCCCGAACACGGCCGCCGTCCTGGGAGAACCGATCCAGGCGGAGGGAGGCATCCTCATCCCGCCCGACGGCTATCTCGCCGATGTGCGCCGCCTCTGCACCGCGTCGAACGTGCTCTTGTGCTGGGACGAGATCCAATGTGGACTCTACCGGGCAGGCACGAAGTTCGCCTGGATGTACGAAGACGCCAAGCCCGACATCATGGCGGTCGGCAAGGCCCTGGGGGGAGGCATCATGCCGGTCTCGGCCGCAGTCGGACGAAAGGAGGTCATGGAGGTCTTCCATCCAGGCGACCACGGCAGCACCTTCGGAGGCAACCCGCTCGGCTCGGTCGTCGCCCTGGCTGCCCTCGCCGAGATGGAGACCGGCGGTTACGGAGACCGAACGGCCAAGCTCGGCAAGCTGGCGGCAGACACCCTGTCCGCGATGCCGTACAAGCAGATCAAGGAGGTTCGGTGCCGAGGGCTGCTCATCGGAGTCGAAGTCGACGAGACAGTCGACACCAAGGCGTTGAGCGCGCAATTGCTCGCCAACGGGCTCCTGACCAAGGAGACGCGCCACCGGACATTCCGGCTGACCCCACCGCTGGTGATCACGGAAGACCAACTGACGGAGGCGCTGCGTAGGTTCGAACGGAGCCTCGCGGCGGTCGTAGGCTGATGGACGGGACCGACGCTCCCCCGACGTCGCTCGCCAACGAGCTTGAACGGCTCGAAGGCGAGGTCATGTCGGCCATGCGAGCCGCGCCGGACACAGCGACGCTCAAGGACATCGAGATCCGATACTTGGGTAAGAACGGGTCTCTGACCGGCTTGATGAAGGGGATCGGCACCCTGCCAAAGGAAGAGCGGCCCCTATTCGGCGCCAAGGTCAACGAGGCCAAGGCCCGCGTCCAAAGCACTCTCGACGAACGGACCGGGGTGCTCCTGCTCGCGGAACGGCAAGTCCAATTCACCGACGAATCCTTAGACATCACCCTGCCCGGCCGCCCGCCGAGGATCGGGATGGAGCACATCCTCAACCAAACCGTCCGGAAGATCAAGCGGACGCTGGGTTCGATGGGCTTCGTCTACGCCGAAGGCCCCGAACTCGAGTTGTTCAAGTACAACTTCGACGAACTGAACTACCCGCCCGACCACCCTGCGATGGACGCTCAAGACACGTTTTACGTCACCGACGACCTCATCTTGCGGACCCAAGGCACGGCGCTCCAAGGCCGGGTCTATGAACAAATCGAGCCCCCGCTCCGCTACTTCACGGTCGCGCGGACGTTTCGGAACGAGGCGGTCGACCGCACCCACGGCCACACGTTCCACCAGGTGGACTGCTTCATGGTCGACGAAGGTGTCTCGATGGCCCATCTGAAGGGGACGCTCCGAGCCTTCGCAAGCGCGATGTTCGGCGACGAGGCGCAGGTCAGGTTCCGGCCCGACTTCTTCCCATTTGTCGAGCCCGGTGTGGATTACGCGATCTCGACCCCCAAGCTGTTCGACGGACGCTGGGTCGAGCTCGGTGGTGCCGGGATGGTTCACGCGAACATACTGGAACGGCACGGAATCGACAGCGACCGCTACACCGGCTTCGCCTTCGGACTCGGCGTCGAGCGCATCCCGATGATGGCGCACGGCGTGGACGACCTCCGGCACTTCCTCGACAACGACCTGAGGTTTCTGGAGCAGTTCCCATGAGCGTCGTCGGCCTGCACCACTTCGCCATCCCGATGCCTGTCGGCGAGGAAGACAAGGCCCGTGAGTTCTATGTCGGCGTTTTAGGTTTGGCTGAGGTCAAGAAGCCCAAGGAGCTTGCCTTGAGGGGCGGCGTGTGGTTCGAGTTTCCCGACCGACGCCAAATCCATTTGCAATCCGAACCAATCTTTGAGCGTCTGAGGCACCCTCACCCGGCTATCGCGGTGTCCGACCTAGACGACCTGGCGACACGTCTCGAGGCCTTGGATATGAACCCGCGTTGGGACGACCGGTGGGACGGAGTGCGACGGTTCTTTGCCGTAGACCCATTCGGAAACCGACTCGAATTCGTCGAAGCCAAGGCGGTGGGCCTGTGAAGTTCACCGAGTCCATGCTCCGCGACTGGGTGCAAACCACCTTGTCCGTGTCGGAGATCGGCGACCTTTTGACGATGACCGGCTTCGAACTGGAAGAGATCACGGAGGTCGAGGGCGAGGCGGTGCTGGACGTCAACATCATGTCCAACCGAGGCGACGGTGCCAGCGTCTTGGGTATGGCGCGCGAAGTCCTGGCGAAAGACCCCGGCGCCCGACCGACCGAACTCTACCTACGCGGGATGAACCGCTTCCCTGCCGCGGACACCGAGGCCACTGCGGTCGCCGCCAAGGCGAGCGTCAAGATCGAGACACCAGACTGCACCAGGTTCGCCTGCCGGGTGTTCGAAGGAGTGCAGAACGGCGTCTCGCCCGCCTGGGTTCAAGAAAGGCTCCGCAAACTCGGCCACAAGCCGATCTCGCTCCTCGTCGACCTGACGAACTACGTGATGCTCGAAGTCGGGCAGCCCCTTCACGCCTATGACATGGACAAGCTCGGCACGAGCATCGTCGTGCGGCAGGCCCGCACTGGTGAGAAGCTCACGACCTTAGACGGCAAGGAACACGACCTCACGCCCGACAACATGATGATCTGCGACGGCGAGCGGCCCGTGGGGGTCGCCGGAGTGATGGGCGGGGAAGACACCGAATGCGACCCGACGACCACGCGCTGCCTCCTTGAGTCGGCGCACTTCGTCAACTCATCCGTCCGTAAGACCCGCAAGGCGTTGGGCCTCTTCACCGAGGCGAGCTTCCGGTTTGAGCGGCACGTCGACCCCGAGGGTGTCGTGGCCGCGCTCAATCGGTTCGCGGAGCTCTTGCAGGAAGCGGGCGGCCCGTCACCGGTCCCAGGTGTCTTGGACGTCGTCCAGTCGACTCCGCCCGTGGTCTTGGTCAAGCTCCGAATGAGCAGGGTCGCCAAAGTCTTGGGGCTTGCTGTCGATATCGACACCGCAAAAGGCTATCTGGAGAGACTCGGCTTCCTCGCCGCGAAGTCCGGTTCTGACGAGCTCGAAGTCGAGGTTCCCACGTGGCGGATCGACGTCCTCCGTGAGGACGACCTTGTCGAAGAGATCGGCCGAGTCCACGGGTACGAGAAGATCCCTGAGGCGTTGCCGATCGGCACAACCCCGCTCGGCGGGGTCCATGGTGCCGACCTCTTGGTCGACCGCCTGGCAGAGGCGATGGTGCGGTGCGGATCGGTCGAGATCGTGAACCACACCTTGCGCGACGTCCATCCCCTGGACCGGGGCCAGAAGCGCGTCGTCGTCCGGAACCCGCATTCACCGGAGATCGCCTACCTGCGTGACAGCCTTCTGCCAGGTCTGGCCGACACCTCGGCGAGGAACAACCACACCGACCTGCGGCTCTTCGAGATCGGACGTGTGTTTGACGGCGAGACCGAGTCGGTCAGCCTCGGTGTCCTGATGGTCGGGCAGGCGTCCCGCCCGCACTGGCAGCACGCCGACGAACGGCAGGCCGACTTCTTTGAGGCCAAGGGGGTTGTCGAGGCCGTGTTCCGTTCCATCGGCGCATCGGTCGACGTCACGACCGCCGACGACCCACGGCTGCACCCGACCCGCTCGGCCACCGCCCTTGTCGACGGCCGACCAGTCGGTGTGCTTGGCCAGATCCATCCAGACAAGGCGGAGGCGTCCGGCCTGCCGGAGGGGACGGTCTTGGCCGAATTCGACCTGTCGTTCCTCCAAGAACTCAAGCCCGACGACTTACGACTTCGTGCGTTCAGCAAGAACCCGGCTGTGAGGCGGAGTATCACCGTCCACTTTCCCAAGGGCGTGCCTTGTCGAAAGATGGACCACGCCATCTCTGCCGCAGGGGGGGAATGTTTGGAGAAGCACTGGCTCAGCGACATCTACGAGGGCCAGGGCGTGGAGCCGGGACACCACAGCATGACATTCGCCTTGCAGCTACGCAAGATGGGTGCGAACCTCACTGACGAGGAAGCGAACCAGGTGCGGGACTCGGTCGCAAAGGCGCTTGTCGCGTTGGGTGGGACATGGCATTGACAAACAGCTGGCCCGCCACGGTCACGAGCGCGACAACCATCAGAGCCCAATAGGTCTCCGGCCAGTAGTAGTAGTGCTCGAACATCTTGAGCCACGCCATCGGCAAGAAGGCGAAGAATCCGCCAAGCCAAGCGAACGCGACAAGCCAACCTTGGTGCGACCGAATCGTGCTGACGACGCCGCCTGCGTTGCCGAGCACCGCGAACGCGTTGAGAAGCGGGCCGCCCGTCACCAAGATCACCAGGTCCTCTTGAAGCTGGCTCCAGAGTTGGAGCATCGATCCGTAAGACGGCACAAGGAAACTCGACAACGACAGCCACACTCCCGGCCCGTTGCGGAACTGTTGCGCCTGGTATCCGCTCACATCGCTGGGCACAAGTTGGCGGCGCAACACCAGGTAGCCGACAAGCACGGCCCAGAAGACCAAATGCGGCCACCAATGGGGCCTGCGTCGTCGTGTCCGCCAGAGGACGGCGACGCCTAGGAGCAGGCCGGGCAACATGACGGCCTGCTCATAGCTTCCCAAAGCGCACACCAGCGCCAACAAGGCTGCGACGAGCCATAGATAGTCCGTCGGTCTGGGCACTGCCGCTCCCGCCGTGGTACGGCTGGCGGTCGGCTCGTCTTCCGCAGTCGCGGGCAGCGGCGGCATGTTTCTCGCCCGCAGTCGCTCAAACCTTGCGTAGGAAGCTGTCGCGATAAGGCAGAAGACGGTCATGACGGTCGCTGTCCGCCCTGGGAGCCAACCCACAGTGCGGGCGGCGAACGAAACCGGCGGATAGGCGAGCGACCCCAGAAAGGCGAGCGTCGCCGACGACATCAAGGTCGGGCCCACACGTCGCCAACCATATCGGAAGGGTGCGACCCAGACCAGGACGGCGGCGAGCCATCCGATCCGCGCCGTCCAATCCGACACGGGCCAACCCAGATGCCAGGCACCGAACAGGAAAGACGCAGCCCCAGCCATCCAAGGCTTGTCGCTAAGCTCGCGGACCACCCAGAAGACCAGCAGGATGCAGAGTCCGGCGATCACAGCCTGGGTAAGCCCGTAGCCTGAAGCATCGTTTCCATGAGCCCAGTTGTCAAACTCGAAAGTCAGAGTGCTGACCGGCCTGTAGAAGTGGTTGAAGAGGGGCCAATCGCCTCGGAACCAACTCAGGGGGTCGTGCCGCTCGCGCAAATGGGCGAGCAAGACCCTTGTGTCCGAGTCCTGGAGCATCGCATTCCCGACCGGGTGCTGCCAGACAAGCCACAGAGCGCACACCAACGGTAGGGCCAGCCAGGGCGACCAGCGCTTCACGGGGCTGATTATCCCCGGACCGGTCGAGGCGCATTAGCTACAATGAACCAGTAGCGGAACGCCGGGCTCACCGGAGCGTTTCACATGGATAGAGCCACCATGACCAAGACCGCTTTCGTCGCATCTGTCGTTTTCTGCGCCTTCTCGGCCGTTGTGTTCGCCGTGCACCAGAGCAAGATCGCTGCATGGAAGGGCAAGAAACTGCCGTCTTTCTCGATGAAGACTGTGGACGGCAAGACGATCACCAACTCGACTTACAAGGGCAAAGTCCTTGTGATCGACTTCTGGGCCACTTGGTGCGCGCCATGCCGCAAGGCCAGCCCGACGTTCCAGGCACTGCACGCGAAGTTCGCGTCAAAGGGTGTGGTTGTCTTGGGCGCCGACGTCTTGGAAGAGAAACCGAGCGCCAGCCACGGCAAGCAATACGCAGCCCAACACAAGTACACGTATACGTTCACGACTGGAGGCGATTCTCTCCACAAATCCCTGGGAGCGACGGGCGTGCCCTTGTTTGTTTTCGTGGACAAGAAGGGCGTGATCCGCGAGATCGACGGCGCATTTGACGAGAGTAAGGACCCGGCCAGGTTCAACGCATTGGTCGCCAAGTTGGCCGCGGAGTAGGCGCTACTCGGCCCTTTCAACGTGCAGGGTCTTCTCCTGCACGTAAGTCGCAAGCCCCGGGGCAGAGCCTCGGGGCTTGCGGACGTGTTTCTTGAGCGTGTAGTCCACCGCCACATAGGAGGCGTGCTTGCTCGGGCTATTGCGCACGGCGACGGCGGCGGCGAATTGCAAGTCGGGCCGTTGCACCTTTTCCGGGTGGTTGCCGGTCTGGAGGACGACGTGGGACGATGCCTGGCCGCGCACATGCAGCCACCAATCGTTGGGCCGGGCGACCTTCGTCGTCAGGTAGTCGTTGCTCGTGGCGTTGGTGCCATAGAGAACACGCCACCCGCCGGGCGAGACAAGCTCGCGGATTGCATGCCCTTCGAACGGGCGCTCCTCCTTGGGGCCTACGTGCTGTTCGGCACGGAGCCACCTCCGCTGTTCCGCGAGCTCCCGGACAGCGTCGACTACATGCATGTCTGTTGCTCTATCTAGATCAGATAGCGCTGATTCGACGGCCAGCGAGTCCTCCGAAAGGCGACCGAACTGCTCCTCCACTTCATCCGCGCGGGCCTTCGCCTTCTTCGCCTTGGTGAAGAGGGCTTGGGCGTTGGCGACCGCCGATTTCTCCGGGTCTAAGGGGATCGCCACGAGGTTGCCCTCGTAGTCCCAGGCTTCCATGAGCGCCTCGCCAGGTTGCACCGACCCTTGGTAAGCCAGCACCAACTCGCCGAGAATCTGGGTGCGGTCTGCTTCGTCCGCCGCCTCTTTGGCTCGGGCCAGCTCTAGCAACGCCGCCTCCCGGTGGGATCGCACCCTTCGCAACTGGGCGGCGAGGGACGCTCTCGCCCTCTCCAGCCGGTCAGCATCCACACGCTCGGCGTAGGCTATGTCCAGGGCCTGGTTGATGGAAGACCTTGACGAGCACTTCCATCCCAGACGTGACACATCGAACGGGTACGCGCCATGCCCGGGCGAGAGCCAGGCTCCGAAGGTGCCTTCGGCCAACGAACCCTTGACCTCGTCCAGGGGTAGGCCGGCGTCAAGTAGCCGCCCGAGAAACGGTGACCAACCCTCGTAGTCCCGTAGGTCGTGGTCCAGGCCTGCCTGGGTCAATGGTGGCCGGGGATCGAAAGGTGGCGGGTCATAGGGTCGCCCAGGCAGCACCGGCCGACGACTGAGCTTCGGCCCCACCCACTTGGCCGCAGCCAGGACGTGCCTGGACGAGTCCACCAGCATGATGTTGCTGTGCTTGCCCATCAGTTCCGCGACAAGTTGGAAGTCTCCCGATGACGAAGACACGCCGACCTCCATGATCCGGTCGAGGCCGCGTTGCCGGACGAACACGACCCGGCCGTCGCCGATATGCTTTCGGAGGGCTTGGACAAAGGCAGGCAGGTCACCGGTGTCTGGCCGGCGTGAGACCAGGTGGGCCCGGGCGGTCTCGGCCCCCGCCGAGACCAGCAGAAGCCGCTCGGCCCCGATATAGACGGAGAGCACGACCACCAGGGGCTCGGGCTGCCAAATCTTCTGGATGCGCCCGCCGACCAGTTCCTGGGCTTCCGCAACGACGGCGGCAAGGGTCAGGCTGTCAAAAGGGATGTGTCGGCTGGGCATGGGGACCGGCACGGGCCGCTCGCCCGTCTTCAACATGATGGCCGAGCCCGACAGAGTCCGCAGAGTCTGGGCCGGTTACGTCGTCTATTGCTGCCTCTCGTCGGCGATGAACGTCGCCTTGGTCGTCTACACGCTGTGGATGCGACACAACCGGGACGCATACTGGACGGGCGTACTTGGAGCGGACATCTATTCGCAGGTTCCCCAGTCGACGTTCTACTTGGTGGAACTGTGCATGACCGCGATCGGCACGTTCTTCGCCGTGGGAGATGTCGCCGTCTTGTTCCTACCCAGAAACCACAAGACTTGGATCGTAGGTGTCGTGAACATCGCCATCGGGCTCGGTTCTTGCCTGCTGACGCCGATCTGCCTGTGGCTCTTCGTCGCTTGGTTGAACCCCAAGTTCCGCGCCGATTTCACCCGGCCACAGATCGAGAATCCCTAGTTCGCCGTCTTCGCGACCTTGGCGGGGGCGAGGATCTCCCTCAGATCGCTGACGATAAGGTCGGGTGGCTTCGCGTCTTCTGGCATCTCTTCCGGCTTCCCTGTCCGGCTGCTGGGCGGCACGTCGCTGTCGCGGCGCACCCAAACCGTCTTCCATCCCACGAGTTGGGCGGGCGCCACGTCGTGGCGATAGCTGTTTCCCACGAAGAGCGTCTCTTCGGGCCTGGTGTGGGTGCGGTCGACCGCCATCGCGAAGATACGCAGGTCGGGCTTTCCGTACCCCATCTCCCCCTCGATGAAAATGTGGTCGAAGTAGGGCCCGATGTTTAACGTTTGGATCTCCTTACGTTGGATGTCGGCGGGACCGTTAGTGATCAAGCCAAGCTGGTAATGGCCATAGAGGGCGTGCAAAACCTCTAAGGATTCGGGGAACAACTCTAGCGCTGCGTGTCGCTCGATGTAGTACGTGTCGGACATCGCCTGGGCAAGATCCTCGTCGTAGACACCGACCCGCTCCAGCGTCCTACGCATGAGTTCGACTCGAGTCAGGTCACCACTGACGAGATACTTTTGGTACCAGTGCGTCTTGCCGATGGTCTGCACAAACTCCGCGAACGCCTCTCCCCAGGCCTTCAGGAGCTTGTCAATATCCGTGTCCGCTTCCAAGTGTTCACGAAACGCATGGCGCAACCCCTTCTTCGCCGCGTCCCAATACGCGCATAAGGTGTCGTCCAAATCAAAGTAAACCGCTTTGACTTTTCCAAGGCCGCCGACTAATGGCACTCGTCCAATTATTGTCCGGCTTGAGCCTGGTCTTCAGGGACTAGCCTTGCGGCCAGCGCCTTGAGTTCTTCCGTCGGGCGGTCACCCATGAGCAGAACGGTGTAATCCCCCTGCTTCCATGTCGCGCACATCCGTCCGTTGAACATCCCGACGGCGTATTTGTCACCGAACGGCGCCGGTTCGATGCCTTCGACCTTGTCCATGCCGGCTACCATGAGCAGGCTGAGCATCCCCTCGCGGTCACGCATCGTCATCGACCCGACCGTCTTGTCGTTGAACCGGCCCGTCCGTGCGTCCACGATCGCGGTCCCACTCGGGACGAAGATAATGGGAGATCCCTCGAAAATCTGCACCGGCAACCGAGCTCCCATGGTTTCCGTCGGCTGGCTGACCGGGCGCAAGGAGTCGAACATGCTCGACATCTGCGTGCCGCTCAGAACACGGCCTCCGACCATCCTGTTCATCGCTCCGGCGGCAAGGATGGAGACCAGGAATACACCACAAAACGCCCAGCCGAACTTGGCCACGACGAACTCGGTGCGGCGGGTCTTGTCGATGGCGTCTAGGCGGCTCATCGCCTTCTTCCACGTCTCCTCACAAGGCTTGACCTGGCAACGAGAGGCGACGAGCCGGGGGAGTTCCTGCGCCCACTTCAGTTCGTTGGTCGCGCCCGCGTCGTTCGCCAGGTGGTTCTCTACCGCCTGCTTTTCTTCAGCGTCGCACTCGTCGTCCGCGTAAGCGTGGATCTTCTCTTGCCAGTCGTTCATTCAGACACTCCGGGCCGCAGATAGCCGTGCTCGACCGCGTAGTCTTGCAGTCGCTGACGCAACGCCGCGCGGCCACGGGCGATCCTAGACCGCACCGTCCCTACCGGCACTTGCGTAACTTCGGCTATCTCGTCGTAACTCATCTGTTCTATATCGCTTAGGATCACCGCCAAGCGGAAGACGTCGGGCACTTCCGCGAGGGCAGACTCCACCTCTGCACCCAACATGTTGTCAAACATCTGCCGGTCGGGCGCCTCGGAGGCGTCCGCCACCGGCTCGACAAGGTTCTCCTCGTCGTCAAGCGATGACGTCGCGCCTTCCCGTTTCTTGCGCCTGTAACGGTTGATGTACAGGTTGGTCAGGATTCGCAGAGTCCAAGCCTTGAAGTTTTTTCCGTCGAACCGTTCGAAGGCTTCGTAGGCACGGACAAGCGTCTCCTGCGAGAGGTCGCTGGCGTCGTCCCTGTCACGGGTGAGCCGGAGGGCTGTGCCGTACAACGAGGGATAGACGCTCTCGGCCAATCGCTGGAACTTCTCCCGCTGAGGGTCGCCCCGTCGAAAGAGCATGGATCGGTCGAGTGTACCTCTCGCCCTGGTTCAACACACCCCGGCAGAAACCGGTTCCCGACGCGGGCACGTCAGGTAGTTTTTCGGGGGAAACAGCTCATGTCACGTACATCCAGAATCCCTTGAAGCTCACCGTGCACACCAGTAGCATCATCTCGTCGCTGGTCTGCTCTCCCCATCGGACGTCCTTCGGGGGATCGTTCGGGTTGTTCGGGTTTCCGCTCGAGTTGTCGTAAGTCGCGTCGAGGACGATCTTGGTGCCCTTGGGCAGGTGTAACGGCTCCTTCAGGGTGTACACGAGTTGCCAATTGAAGTCCCAATTCGGCACGTCCACCAAGACCTTCTTGCTGCCGTCAGGAAAGACTGCCGTAGCTTTCATTGCTTTGCCCAGCTTGTGCATGTGCGGCATCACGGTGTACAGGGTGGTGTCGTTCGGGACGACGAACGTCTTCTGGAACGTGGCGTGGGAGTCCCCGGCGGGGATCTTGATGCCCAAGTCCGCCAGCCAGGCGATCCGGGCCCGCGTCTTGACCGGAGCTTCCTGGAAGTAGAGCCCAAGCTTCGTCTGGTCGATTTCCGGCTTGCCAGACTTATGGTAGTGGACCTGCAGGACGATCTTGGTGCCCGGTTCAAGCAAGAACCCGACGCCCTTATCGAACTTTGCCGGCGCAACACCAGGGGCCCAGCCTCCGAGAGCACCCGAAGGCACGACGCCGATACCGCCGCCGCTGGTCAGATAGCCACCGCCTCGGGAGCCGGGCTGAGTGGCGAGCTCGGCGCTCTTACCCGATTTGTCCAAGAAAGCGATGACGTGATGAACCACGCGATTGTTGCCGGGCTTGACGTCCAGACCGGCTACATAGACCGGTTTTTCAAGCTTGGGGTCGATCACGAAGTTCCAATACTCGTCCCTTCCGTCCGCCGCCAAGTGGAACGGCTCAGGCATCTGGACGATCAGATCTGGCTTCCCCAATGCCCATCCCCCGACCGAGGTCGGAGGTTCCGGCATCTTCGACGCGTCTCCCAACGGCGCGCCTTGATCGGCCCACGCCTTGATCGTCGCGATCTCTGAGTCGGAAAGGCGGTTCTCATTGGCGTACTTGACGTCGGTCGGCAGCGTCTTCCACGGCGGCATCAGGTGCTGGCCGGTGACGAGGGCGACCATGTCGGCACGCTTCTTGACCTCTTCATAGGAGTCAAGCGAAAACGGGGCGACCTCACCTGAACGGTGACAACTCGCACACTTCTTATAGATGATCGGGGCGACATCCTCCGCGAAGGTGACCTTCGGATTGGCCTTCGGCTTGGGACTCTGTGACCCCTGGCGGACACTTTCCTGCGCCTTCGCGATTCCTAGACCACCCACGCCGATCATGGCCGCCAATGCGACCCCAGCCACAAAAGTTCTAATATCTTTCCGCATGTCGCCTCTCTATGTCATTTTGACGCGGCAGAATGCGACCAGGTTGTGAAATGGCAGAAAAACGAGTTCTTGTCACCGGTTCGAGCCGGGGGATCGGGCGGGCGGTCGCCCAGAAACTGGCGAGCAACGGCTGGAGTGTCGCGGTCCACTTTGGGCACAACCGGCATGACGCCGAGTCTTTGGTCAAGGAACTTGGCGACCGGTCGGCGGGTGCCTACCAAGCCGACCTGGGGGACATGGCACAGGTCCGCGACCTGTGGGAGCGTGTAGCCGAAAACGGACCAGTCCACGCCTTGGTGAACAACGCAGGCGTCTATGTCACCCTGGACTATTGCCAAGCGTCAGACGACGTCTTTGCCGCCACCCTCAGCAGATGTATGAAGGTGAACTTCGAGGCCCCTGCATGGTTGACCCGGGCAGCATGCAAGCAGTTCCTACAAGTAGGCGGCGGAAAGGTCGTGAACGTCGCAAGCCGGGTCGGCCACCGAGGCGAGGCGGGCGCCGCTCCATACTCGGCCTCCAAGGCCGCCCTGATCAATTTGACGCGAGCCTTGGCGGTAGAGCACGCCAAGCACGACATCCAACACTTCGCCATAGCACCCGGATGGGTTGACACCGCGATGGCCCGCGACGGCATGCGGGAACGGCTCCCCGAGATCATCGCGGGGATCCCGCTTGGGCGCATGGCGACACCAAGTGACTGCGCGGCTGTCGTCGCATTTTTGCTTACCGACGAGGCTTCGTACCTGTCCGGCGACGTGGTCGACATCAACGGCGCGAGCTACCTGCGGTAAACCGGGTCAACCCTTGGGAAACTGCTTGTCCAAAAATGCGGTCACGTCGGCCCAATAGGCCTCGCTCGCCTTGGACTTGGCAGGGATGAGGGTGGACGACCCGTGGATGCCGCCAGGATAGGTGTGGACTGTCGCGCCCTGCGCTACCTCTTTCGCCTTATCCGATTCCCCCTCTCCGCACGCGATGAACGACGGACACTTGCAGGCGGCCACCCAACCTGCGACCGTCCCGGGCTTACCGTAGTACTCGCCAGGCGAGAACGAGACCACCGCTTTCACCTCCGGGCGCTCCGAAGCCAGTTTGAACACAAGGCACGAACTATAGGAGCTGCCCCAGGCGACGACTGGCGCGTTAAAGCCCTTCGCATAGTCGAGCGCGCCCTCCAAATCGGGGTAGGCGGAGATATAGTCGGTGCTGCCCCCACGGGCCTTCACCGTCCTGTTGACGCCATACATTTCGCCGCCAGACCTTTGGTCCACCGCGACAGTGGCGAACCCTGCTTTGTTGAGGCGTTTCGCCGTCTCGGCGTACTCACCTGAACTCGAACCGGCCTGATGAAACAGGAGGATCACCGCCCGTGCCTTTCCTTCGGGCCGGTCCTCGCGGGCGAAGACGGCTTCTCCGTCGCTTGCTTTGAAGGTAACGTCCGTTCCGAAAGCTGGTGGGGCTGTCCCTGGGCGACCGCATCCCGTGAGAAAGCACAGCAACGCGACAGCGGTCGGCGACCTCATGGCTACGCGGGCTCAACCCGGCTCACGACCACGTAGTGGTCTGTGCCGAGGGCCTTGGACTTTCGGACAAAGAACGCGGCCACGTCCGGGTGGCTCTTCGCGTAGTGAATGTCCGCGTCGTCAAGTAGAACCCATCCGAAGCCCGGCACCTTGACATCGCCGTTGGTCTGCGGTTTACCGAGTTCGGCCCAAGTGAACAGGTAGCGGTCACCGACCGCTGGGGTGAACGCCATAGGCCAAGGATACCAATTCTGGAGGACCGTCCCTCACCACCAGATGACCGACCGACCAAGAGAGCTCGGCTCGCGCGGCGGGCGTCAGTCAGAGAACGCGATGTAGGCGAGCACGAACCAGTTGAGGACCGGCACCCATAACAGACAGCCGAGAATGCCCGGCTTTCCACGCACCTCGGCCAGGCCGATCAGGGTCAGGGGGTAAAGGACGAGGGCATAAACCAGGTTCACGCATGGGATCAAGCTCAGAACCGGCCACCAGACCGGCTTCTGCGCGACATGCGTCATGTAGAAGACGTTGACGAGCGGAATGAACGCCAGCCAAGGGTTCTCTGCCCGGACCTTTGTTGCGATCGTGTACATGCACGCCGCCATAAAGAGGTAGCCGAAGAACCCGAGGCCAAGTTCCAGTGGCATCAGCCAGGTCAGGTTCGAGAAATCAGAATTCATACATCCTCCAACTCTACTTTCGGGCGCCTTGCAAGACTGGTTGCTTGTCCGTGACCTTGGTCGATCCGGCGTCCTTCTCCTCCTTCGTGGAGACGCCTTTGTCCGGCCCGGGGAACTCGACCTCGAAGGTCGAGCCCTCACCCATTTTGCTCCGGATGGCGAGCTTGGCGCCGTGGGCGGCAACAAGTTCGAGCACGACCTTCATCCCGAGGCCGCTGCCTGCCTGGGTCTCCCAGTGCGAGCGGGCGCTTCCCGCCAAAATCGACCGGACGACGGCCGGCGACATGCCCGGCCCGTCGTCAATGACTTCGAAGACGTGGCTTCCCGAGGCATGTCGATAGCGAACGGTCACCTGTCCGTACATCGCGTCCTCTTCGTTCCCGTGCTCTGCGATCCATTCAGGCGGCACCGTCTCGCGCGCGGCCTTGATGGCGTTGCCGACGAGGTTCTCGACAATACGGATCACGAAGAGGTCGTCGAACTCGAAATCCGGCGCGTCACGCTGGAGGTCGTAGACGATCTGGATGTAGTTCCGGCGAGCCTGGGTCTCCATAAACTCCGCCGCTTCCTGCACGACCTGGGCGAAACTCTGCTTGCGCTTCTTGGGGAGCAACGGCTTGCCCGACGCGAGGTCGTTGATGAGCTTCGCGTAGCGGAACACGCGGTCACTGTATGGGGCGAAGACGTCGCGATACGTGATCTCCAAGAGGTCGAGATAAAGGTCGGCCTCGCCCTTCACATCCTGTTCCTTCAAGACGTGGCGCAGACCGTCCAGGTTCTTCTGGAAGTCAGGGAGAAAGGTGACCAAGACCCCAGCCTTGTTGGCCAGGTCGTGGGCGGCCCGGCCCATACCTTCCAGGCTGGCGACCCGCAACTGCTGCTCCATCAGGCGGGAGTTCAAGATCGCGAGGGTGCAAACGTCGCTGATGGTGTCGAGCACGGCAGCGTCCACATCATCGAAGATGCCGTCGCGCTTGTTGACGAGTTGCACGACGCCGACCGGCTTTTGGCCTTGGATCGCCAACGGCACCGTCATCATCGTGCGGACCGGGACGCCCGTCTTACGTACGATCTTGTTGTGGGGGTCGCCTTCCTTGTCGAACACGCTGATGACCGACTCGCCGGTTTGGAACACCTGGCCAGCCACGCCGTAGTCGTCGGGGATGTCCAGTCGCTCCAGCTTTCGCTCGACTTCCTCGGGCAACACATGCAGGAACCGGAGCGTCTTGTTGGCCGCGTCGTGGATGTAGATCGTGCCGCCTGACGCGCCGACCGCCTCGACGCACAGAACCAAGACCTCCCGGAGAATAGCTTTGGTGTCTCCTGTGGAGGCCAGTTTGTTCGTCGCCTTGTGGACTGCGTCCAGGAGTCGCCCGAGTTCGGCCATGGGTTACGGTGAAGTGACTTGTCCCAAATAATAGGACGTTAGTCCCTTTTCCAATAACGCCTATTGTAGATGAATAGTTTCCGTACTCTCAACTGCAAGAGTCGAATCTGCGGACACTTTATCCTCAGGGAGACCGTCCGTCCCCTCTCTCGCGCTCTTGTTGAGGATGAGCATCACGACGCCGACCAGCGCGGTCAGCCCGCTCGCAACCTGACCAGCAGAGAACGGCCCCACGTAGTACGGTTGTTCCCGGAACACTTCCGTCAGGATCCGGAACAACCCATAGCCGATGACGAACGAAGCGGAGACGACGCCCCGGCGCGAGCCCCAGCGTGACTTGCCCAATCGCCACAGGATAAGCGCCAGCAACAGGTGGGTGGCGCACTCGTAGAGTTCGCTCGGATAGCGCGGGACGTTGTCCATGCGGGGATAGATGACGCCCCAGTCACCGCCCGTCGGCTTGCCCCACAGTTCGCCGTTGATGAAGTTGGCGATCCGGCCGATGCCTAATGCCAGGGCCGTGACGGGGGCGAGCACGTCGCCCAACCGATAGAAGTCTGTCTTGTGCTTGCGACCAAAGATCGCGAGGGCGGCCACGACACCGACCAGGCCGCCGAAAAAGGCCATCCCGCCCTCTTGCAACCTGAACGGGAAGAGGGGGTCCTCACGCCACCGACCTAGATTCTGGACGACGAAACCCATGCGACCCCCGACCAGCACACCGAGGATGATCCCGAATACAAGGTTCTCCAACCCCTTGCTGTCCAAACCTTTGACCCTTCCCTCGCACATCGCCTTCTTGAGGGCCATGTAGGCGAGAAAGAACCCAAAGACGTAGGCGAGGCCGTACCAGCGTATCCCCAGCTCCATTCCGCCCACGTGGAACGGGCCGAGCAAGAAAGGGTTCAGCCGGTTGACGAAGACCATCGGGCGGCCAGTTTACTGGCTCTTTCGGCCCCGCCCCCGCCGGGGCCTTGCTGGTACCTTGACCACAAGCCACTGCTCATGCCCACCACGACCGAACAAGTGCTCGAAGCCCTGCGAGCCGTCCAAGACCCCGACCTCCACCGAGACATCGTCACCCTCGGGTTTGTAAAAGACGTGGTAATCGAGGGGGCGGACGTCTCCTGCACCATCGAATTGACGACCCCGGCGTGCCCCGTGAAGGACCTGCTCAAGGCGGAAGCCGAGTCGGTCTTGCTAGCCCTACCGGGCGTCGAGTCGGTCGACGTGACAATGACCGCCCAAGTGCGCGCCCGGCCCGCAGAAGCTGAAGACCTCCTACCCGACGTGAAGCAGGTCATCGCGGTGGCCAGCGGAAAGGGCGGGGTGGGCAAGAGCACGGTGACCGTGAACCTCGCGGTGGCCTTGGCTCAGACCGGCGCTACCGTCGGGCTTCTGGACGCTGACGTCTATGGCCCCAGCATCCCCATGATGATGGGCGCCCCGGATGAGCGCCCTCTTACCCGCAACGGCAAGATCATGCCCATCGAACGGCACGGCGTCCGCATGATGTCGCTGGGCTTCTTGTTGGAAGAGGGCCAGGCAGTGCTGTGGCGCGGGCCGATGGTCGCGGGGACGGTCAAGCAACTGCTCGAGGACGTCATGTGGGGCCATCTCGACTACCTCTTGGTGGACCTGCCACCCGGCACCGGCGACGCGCCGATGTCTCTTGCGCAATTGGCCCCCCTTACCGGCGTCGTCTTGGTCACCACGCCCCACAACGTGGCGGCGAACATCGCGGGCAAGGCGGCCGCCCTCTTCGAGCGCTTGAACACCCGCATCTTGGGAGTCGTCGAGAATATGGCGGCATTCGTCTGCCCGGACTGTGGGAATGAGACCCGTGTTTTCGCCGGGATGTCAGGAGAAGAACTTGCGCGTCGGCTCAACACGGAGTTCTTAGGGTCCGTGCCTTTGGACGCAGCCGTGGGCGAGGCCGCGGACCGCGGCGTGCCAAGTGTCGTCGCCTGGCCAGACAGGCCACAGGCCAAGGCATTTCTGGAGATAGCCGGTGCCCTTGCGGCCCGGACCAGCGTCATCGCGATGGGCAAGGAAGTCCAGAAGGTCGAATTCACGCCGGTCTCCTAGGCTTGAAGACGCTGGCCTCCTAAACGAAGACACCCCTCATCCAGGGCATCAATGCCGAGCACGAGGGGCACCTTATAGAATGGTCGGCCCGATCAGCCAACCACGGACTTGACGAGAGCCTTAAAAGCCTCCATGTCATGGATGGCGAGCTCGCTCAAAGTCTTGCGGTTGACTTCGTGACCCTTCTCTGTCAGACCGTGGATCAACTCGCCGTACTTCACGCCGCACTCTCTGCAGCCGGCAGAGATGCGGGCGATCCATAGGCGGCGGAAGTCGCGCTTGCGTGCGCGGCGGTCGCGGAAGGCGTAGCGCCCAGCCGTCATCACCTGCTCGTGGGCGTTCTTAAAGACGTTGCCTTTCCGGCTGAAATAGCCGGAGGCCTGTTCAATGACCTTCTTGTGCCGTTTATGGCGCATCAGGCCACGTTTTATGCGTGCCATGTTTGTATCCTTTTCTCTTTGTTGTCAGTGTCGGACCGCTTCCCTGGCCTCTCAGCCGGTGACGGTAGATTTCCGACGGTCAGGGCTGTGCCTAAAGGCACAGCAAGCGCTTCACGCGCTTCGTTTCAGCGGAACTGAGTTCGACTTCCAAGTCGAGCCTGCGCTTTTGGCTGGCCGACTTGTGGAAGAACATATGGTTGTTGTACGACTTGCGCCGCGTGATCTTCCCGCTTCCGGTGATCTTAAACCTCTTCGCCGCCGTCTTGCTTGTCTTCAGCTTTGGCATCGTTGTCGATGTCTCCTTTCTTTGTCTCCGTTTTGGGTTTGACGACCACCGCGACCCGCGGGTTGATCACCATCACCATCTCACGTCCGGTCAGGGAGGGCTCTTTCTCCCTCTTGCCCGCCTCCTCCACAAAAGCGGAGATGGCGTCCATTTTCTTGACACCAAGCTCCGGATGTGAAAGCTCGCGGGCCCTGAACCGGCACACCACTCTGACCTTGTGCCCTTCGCCAAGGAACTGCTTGGCTTTCTTGGCCTGGGTCATCAGGTCGTGTTCCGCGATGTTCGGACTGATCTTTATACCCTTGACTTCCTGCTTCTTCGGCTTATGGTCCTTCTTTTGCTTCGCTTGCTCGTACTTGTACTTGCCGAAATTGACGATGCGGGCAACCGGGGGTTCGGCTTGGGCGGCGACCAGAACCAAATCAAGCCCTGCTTCAATCGCCTTGTCCAACGCGTCTCGGGTCGAGAGGACCCCCAGTTGCTTCCCATCTTCTCCGACCAAGCGGACCTCCCTGATTCGCAGGAGTCGCTCGTTGATGTCGGGCGGCGGCTCACGTCGGGGCCGTCGGTCAAACCTCGCTATGGTCGTCCACCTCTAGATGCGCGTTCATTATCATTCGCAGGCACTATTATAACTATGGACGGTAAGGCCACCAGGATTAGACGAAAACAGTTTCCACCTGTCCGTTCCGACTAGGCACCCGCCTCAACGTCACATGCGGTACACGGGAGAGGCAGGGGGACCGATCGGGGCGTTGCGCGCCGCCTCCAAACCGAGTCCGAGCACCCGGCGGGTGTCGACAGGGTCGATCACGCCATCGTCCCACAACCGGGCCGTCGCGTAATAACAAGACGACTCGGCCTCGTACTTGGCCAAGGTCGGCCGCTTGAACTCTTCCCTCTCGTCGGCAGGCATGACCTCGTCGTCGCTCAGGCCCGGGTCCCCACGCTCCGCACGCAGTTGGTCGAGCTTGACGCTGAGAAGCACGTTGGCGGCCTGCTCGCCCCCCATGACCGAGATGCGTGCGTTCGGCCACATCCACATCTGCCTGGGCTGGTAGGCCCTGCCGCACATCCCGTAGTTGCCCGCTCCGAACGACCCGCCGACGACAACCGTGAATTTCGGGACGTTGGCCGTCGAAACGGCCGTCACCAGCTTGGCCCCGTGCTTGGCGATGCCTTCGTTCTCGTACTTCCTGCCCACCATAAAACCGACGATGTTCTGAATGAACACCAACGGAACCCGCCTCTGGCAACATAGTTCGATGAAGTGCGCGCCCTTTTGGGCCGATTCGCTGAAAAGTATCCCGTCGTTGGCTAGCACACCGACCTGGTGGCCGTAGATCCGGGCAAAACCGCAGATGAGCGTGGATCCAAAACGGGGCTTGAACTCATGCATCTTCGACCCGTCCAAAAGGCGGGCCAAGACCTCCCGCATCGCCATCGGTGTCTTGCTGTCCGATGGCACCAGGGAGTACAGGTCGGTGGCGGGATAGGCGGGGTCCTCCGGCTCGGCGGGGGGTTGACCCCAACCCATGCCCTCTTCGACCCTAGGCAAGTTATCAATCGCAGACCTGACGATTTCGATTGCGTGGGAGTCGTCTTCGGCGAAGTGGTCGGCTACCCCGCTCACCCGCGTGTGTACGTCCGCGCCACCCAGGTCCTCGGCGTTCACGTCCTCGCCGGTCGCCGCCTTAACCAGCGGCGGGCCGCCAAGAAAAATCGTCCCGTTCCCCTTGACGATGACGGTCTCGTCGCTCATCGCGGGCACGTAGGCGCCACCCGCGGTGCACGAGCCCATGACCGCCGCGATCTGGGCTTGGCCGTTCGCACTGAGCCGGGCCTGGTTATAAAAGATCCTCCCAAAATGGTCGCGGTCAGGGAAGACCTCGCTCTGCAACGGCAGGAACGCCCCTCCCGAATCGACAAGATAGACACAAGGGAGGTTGTTCTCTAGCGCGATCTCCTGTGCCCTGAGGTGCTTCTTGACCGTGATCGGAAAATAGGTGCCGCCCTTGACCGTCGCGTCGTTCGCGACGACCACCACCAGGCGACCCTGCACCCGGGCGATGCCGGTCACGATTCCTGCAGCCGGTGCACCGTCTTTGTACATGCCTATGGCGGCCAGGCTGCTGAATTCCAAGAAAGGCGCGCCAAGATCCGACAGCGCCTCGATACGCTCTCGCGCCAGCATTTTGCCGCGCGACCTGTGCTTAGCGACGGCCCCTGCCCCTCCGCCCTCGCTGACACTCTGCAGGTGGGCACGGAACTGCGCCATCTGGTCGTCCATGGCTTTCCGGTTGGCCAAGTGTTCGTCGTCGTCAAGCCGGACTCGGGTCGCCAAGACGTCCATATGCGACGTGATGTTACCGGTGGAGCCTACAGTTTTACGGGAGGCTCCTGGCAAGGACACAAGTTTCTGAAATTCATGCCACCTTCGGTGACGCATTTAGAGTAAATAGGTGTAGAAGCAGGCGGTCGGCGATCCGCCTCGCCACTGGGTTGATTCGATGTTTGGAGTAGCAGTCACTGTCGCCGTGCTGTCGGCCGCATACACCGCTCCCAGAGCGGTGGTGATAGCTTGGGACGCCAAGAGGCCCGCGCCGATCCTACAGCGCATTAGCGGGCCCACGGACACAGATGACCTGCGCCGACTCGCCCGTGAGACCGGGTTCCGACTCGAGTTTGTCGGAGGGAACGCCTATTGCTTCCAATCGGGGATGTTGGGCGAACGCGACCTGCTGGCGCAAAGGGCGGTCTATGACCAAATCACCCAGACCGCAGGCTCCCGACGAGGCCTGCTGGATCGCGCTGCGCTCGGCGAAAAGTCTTGGACGGCCCTCAAGGAGAGGATCGCCTCCCTCCTTGTTGCCGACGGGGTCACCGGCAGTGCCCTGGACAACTGCCGCCTCGTCGTGATCCCCGACTATAAGATCACCATGAAGGTCGGTGAAAGGAATATCGAGTTCTTTCCCGCGACATCGAGCATGCCCCAGGCCGGTGACCTCATTGAGGGCGCCGCCCCGCCAAGGCAGGCATGGGAACCTGTACAGGCGAAGACCGAAGGGCAACAGGCGTCGATGAGCGTTGTCGCGTCGGATATGGGCCCGCGTGAACAGGCCGTGTTGATCCGGCAGGCCGCCGAGATGATGGAACACTATATCGCCCGTCTGGTCGACGACGTGGCCATGTCGGAGAAGGCGGCGTATCAGGCCCTCTCCAGCCTGGATTCAGAGGATCGAATCGACACGCAGGCATCTACGTTGTCGGCCATGTCCGAGGGCGCGCAATCCTATCTGTCCAACGCTTTTTGCAACGATTACCGGCGTCTTGGCTTCGCCGACCCGAATCAGGCCCGGGGGTTTGTGACCGCGGCGGCGCTCACGCGCATCGACCCGGTGCTAGTGATGCTGATCACCGTTCCGACTGAAACCGGCGGATTGAAGACGGTGACCCTGGTGATGCCGAAGATAGACTTCTTCTGAACCCGAGTAGCCAGGTTTTCTCGGCGAAGGATGGTCGGGGCGACAGGACTTGAACCTGCGGCCTCATGCTCCCAAAGCACGCGCTCTACCAAGCTGAGCTACGCCCCGAAGGTGTCTATTTTGGCCGAGTCCGCCGTCAGTTGCCTCGGACGGTCTCAATTGGAACTTGGAGAATTCGCGGGACCGGTCGATTCGCGGACGTCAAGTGTGCAGGCGAACACTTGGTCGAGCTGGCTGGGCCGACGCCCATCGATCATGTCAAGGAGTGTCAGGGCGGCTTGCCCGGCCATGAGGCGGATCGGTTGGCGTACCGCAGTCAAGCGGGGCGTCGTCAGCTCGCAGAACGGCGTGCTGTCAAACCCGACGACGCTCAGGTCGCGAGGGACAGAGAGCCCGCACTCCTTGGCCCGGTGGACCACCGCCGACGCGACGCGTTCGTTCCAGGCGAAGACGGCGGTCTGGTCGCCTCGCTTGCTGTGCCAGTGGGCGAACTCGTCGGCGTCTCGGCTCCAAATGACGACGTCCTCGTCACGGACCTCGATGCCATGGCTGGTGCATGCCTCCAAGAACCCACTGAGCCGCGCCTGGGCGTCGGGTGTCGTCTCCTCCTTCCGTTCCAGGACGAAGAGCATCCGTCGATGGCCCAGCCCCACCAGGTGGTCGGCGGCCAATCGGGCGCCTCCAACGTTGTCGCATGAGATAAAGACGGTGTCCGACGGCGCCTCCGGCGGCGGGGAGTGCAAGACGACAAATGGCAGGCCGCTGTTGCGGAGCCGATCGACGCAAGTCCGTTCGGGCGGCATCTTGCACCAGATCACCCCGTCCATCCGCCCGTCTCCGACCGATTGCAAGGGGTTGTTCCGGTCAATCTCGGGCAAGATCATCAGGCGGTAATGGCGTTTGAACAATTCGCTTGCGACGCCGTCCAGTAGGTGGATGTAGAACTCGGGTCCGTCCGCGATGGAGCCGAAGTTTTCAAAGACAAGCCCGACGGTCCGAGTCTGGGCCATGCGCAAAGACTGGGCAAGGACGTTGGGGACGTAGTCGAGGCGCTGGGCGACCTCTCGGATCAACTGAGCCGTCTCTGCGCCGACCCGGACGTTCTTGCCCCGGCCGTTCAAGACTTTGGACACCGACGAAATGGAGACCCCCGCTTCTTCAGCGACCTGCCGGAGGGTCGAGCCCGACCGCTTGCCTCTTGCCGGTTGAGGAGGGTTCATGTCGCTGGTCACTCATCCAAGTGTTCTACTTAGATCTGATTTATCCTTACATCAATATACATCGCGTTCGTACGCTTTCGACGTTCATCTCACCTAACCCTTTCTGTCGGAGCGGAACGCAAGTCCACGGTAGGAGATTCTCGCCAGCCGTCCGCTCGCGTGGCTCAATGCGATCATTCCGACCTCCGCCTTGCCTCCTACCTTCCAATCGACAGAGCCGACCTTGGACAAGCTGGTTCCGATCCCCACCCAGGCGGTCACGTGGTCGCCTGATCGCTGCAGTCGGAACTTGGCTCCTGGGAACTTCACATGTGAAGTGCCGACCGCCTCCGCTTGGCCACCAGGAGCCTGGCGGACGACCATCTGAACCTCCCCACTCGGAAAGGTGGTCACCATCACCATCGGCGACCCGGGATCCATATCCGACCGCAACATAAGGCCGCCCTTTGTGTAGTCGTCGACATCTTCAACGTCGTCGCAGAGGGCCTCTAAGTCGAAATCGCCGTCTACATTACGATGCAGAAACCGGAAGTCGTCTTGGGCTCCCCAGATGTCGTTGCCGCCACCGTAAAGGTCGAAGCGTCCGTCGGCGCCCGTCACCAGACCGCCCTTCAACGCTCCGCCAATGTCAGTGGACGACCAACCCGGAAGGGTGTCGTCCGCCGGCGCGACCGTCCGCGGCTTCGGCACATCCGGCAGCGGCGGCTGATCGACATGTTTGGCGGTCAGCGCGTCCCGGAGCCTGTTCCAAGCCACGAAGCCGTGGCTCAGGCTCTTGAAATAAGTCGCGATCTGCACGGCGGACGCGGTATGGACGTCCACCGGCCGGTTGGGCCAGGTGTTCGTCACCATGCCCCAGCTGGCGTCACCGAACCCACCATCCGCCGACATCACCTTGTACGTCCACATCGTGGTCATCCAGCCGTACCCGGCGTGGAGGTCGTAGTAACGGCGCATCATGTCCGCGCCGCCCGATGAGTCGAAAACCACGTTCATTTCGCCGACGAGGAACGGCACGGCCAGTTTGTCGATCTTCGCCGCCACGGCGGGCAGGTTGGCGATGTGCCTGGCCTGGCTCATCAGGTTTGGAGCGCCGTTGCCGAACAGGCCCGGGTAGTAGTGCATCTCGAACCCGACGTTGTGCCAGCCGTGCGCCTTCGGGTCCCCGTAATGGTCGAAGTTGTCCCAATGCCCGATCGCAATGGTCAGCTTCTCCGGGTCTTGCTTGCGGATCGCTTCGTAGCACCTCGTCCACACCTTCACCTGGTCTGCCTTACTTCCGCCCCAGGGCTCATTGAAGACGTCGTACGCCACGACCGCCGACCGGTGACGGTACCGTTTGGCGATTTCGCCCCACAACCAGGCGAGCCGCTCCTGGTTTTTCGGGTCGCTCCAGAGCTTGTTCTGCCCGACACGGCCGGTATGGTCGTTCTCAGTCTGACCGCCCTGGGCGCCGTGCATATCCAAGATCGTGTAAATCCCGTTCTGCTCGGCCCAATCTACAGCTCGGTCCACCCATTTCCACGCATCGGCGCGGAGGTGTCCTGGGTTGTCGTCGTCCTCGAACTGCCTGTAGTTCAGGGGCAATCGAACCAGATTGAAACCAAAAGACCGGATGACACCAAAATCCTTGGCCGTGATCCAATTGGAGCGGTGAACCTCCATCAACCGGTCCTTCTCGCTCTTGCCAAAACGCTGTGTCAGGATGGATTCGAGGGTGAATTGGTCCGGAACTTCGTTTGGACCAGCATCCAAGTTCATGATCCAAGGTTCAATCACGAACCAGTTGCCCAAATTGCATCCTTTGAGCACCACCTTGTGCCCATGGTTGTCGACCATGTCCTTGCCCTTTGGAAGCAAAGCTGGCAGTGCCCCGGAGGATACGAGAGACAATGTCGCGACAAGGACAGGCACCATGGTCGTTTGTGATGTAAGGATAAATCATTTTCTGGCCCGTTCCGGTCAAAAGAGGACCAGGATCGGCGACCCGCTGTGCCGTCGGTAAACTCGCCCGTCTATGGTGGCCCCGTCAAAGAGGCTCGACAAGATCCCGCCGTACCTGTTCGCCGAGGTCGCGCGCGTCAAGCGAGAGGCGATCGCGCGAGGGGTCGACATCATCGACCTGGGTATCGGCGACCCAGACATCCCCACCCCGCAGGCGATCATCGACGCCCTGGCTGGCGCCGCCAACGACCCGGCGACCCACAGGTACGACGAAAGCGCCAAGGGCTACGTGCCTTTCCTAGAATCTGCCTCGAGGTGGTATGGCCGGACGTTCGGCGTCGACGTCGACCCGGCTAACGACGTTTGCCAGGTCATCGGAAGCAAAGAGGGCCTTGCCCACCTGGCGTGGGCGTACATCGACCCTGGCGACATCGCGATCACCCCCGATCCTGGCTACCCTGTGTACAAGGTCAACACCCTGATGGCCGGCGGGGATGTCTACGAGACGCCGCTCAAGCGTGAGAACGGGTATCTGCCGGTGCTCTCCGACATACCGTCCGAAGTCGCCAAGCGGGCGAAACTCTTCTATGTCTGCTACCCGCATAACCCGACGGCCGGGATCGCGACACGGGAGTTCTATGAGGACACGGTCGCTTTCTGCCGAGACCACGAAATCGTGCTCGTGAACGACATGGCTTACGCCACCGTGACGTTTGACGGCCATGTGAACCCGACCGCCCTCCAAGTCCCGGGCGGCAAAGACGTGACCGTCGAATTCCATTCGCTCAGCAAGATGTTCAACATGACCGGCTGGCGGCTCGGGTTCGCGGTGGGCAACCCGGAAGTCGTGGCCACCCTGCAAAAGCTCAAGAGCAACATCGACAGCAAGCAGTTCGCCGCCGTCTCTCGCGCGGGAATGCACGCCTTGGACGCGGTGGACAACACGGCCACCATGCGTCTATACCAGCGGCGGCGGGACATGCTGTGCGACGGTCTCGCGGAACTCGGCTGGCACATCGACAAGCCCAAAGCGACCCTGTTCGTCTGGGCGCCTGTGCCGCGAAAGGACATGACGAGCGCCGAGTTTTGCGCAGAGCTGATAGACAAAGCCGGCGTCGTGGTCGTGCCCGGCGGCGGGGCCGGGCCCTCGGGCGAAGGGTACGTGCGCATGGCGCTGACCCTGCCAGGTGACAAGGACGGGGCGCGGTTTGCCGAAGCCGTCCGGCGCATCAAAGAGTCCGGCCTTGTCAGTTGACGCCCCACGGGAGACCGCCTTGACCTACGACCAAGCAGTCGCTGCTCTCGGCCAGATGCAAGCCAGGGGTTGGAGGCTTGAACTCGACCGGATGGTCGAGTTCTGTGACCGACTCGGGGTTCCCGGAGGAGGCACTCCCGCCTACATCCACGTGGCCGGCACAAACGGCAAGGGGGCGGTGACCTGCTATGCCCAGCACATCCTCGCCTCGCAGGGGCACAGGACCGGCGGCTACTATTCGCCGTTCGTCTACGACCTGCGGGAGCGGGTGCAAATTGGCCTGTCCTGCATAGGGAAAGAGCAATTTGCAAAGCTGATGGACAGGATCGTGCCGGTCAGCGACGCACTTGTCGAGACCGGGTTTGGCGGCCCCACCGAGTTCGAGGCCAAGACCGCCCTCGGGTTTCTGGCTTGGCAGGAGGCAGGCACCGAGGCCGTCGCCTTGGAGGTCGGGCTAGGTGGCCGTCTCGACGCGACGAACGTCGTGGACCCCGCCTGTTCTGTCATCGTCAGCATCGGCTTCGACCATATGCACTTCTTGGGCGACACGCTTGCTCTTATCGCAACGGAAAAGGCCGGGGTCATCAAAGAGGGGCGGCCACTTGTGTTAGGTGATCTTGTCCCCGAGGCCCTCGAAGCGGTCACCACCGTCGCAATGGAAAGGAAGTCTCCGACTTGGCAGTTTGGGCGAGACGTGGTTCTTTCAGAACGGGCGGGAAAGTGGAGCCTTTCGACCCCGCACGGGACCATGGCCGACTTAGCGCCCGGTATGACCGGTGTCGTCCAGCCGCACAACATGGCCCTCGCCTGGGCCGCCGTCGAGGCGGCCGGACTGATGCGCAACAAGGACGCCGCCCGAACCGCCGTCGCCGAAGCGAGGCTACCCGGCAGGTTTGAAATACATAGGTCTGGCACCCGTATCTACGTCGTAGACGGCGCACATAATGCCGAAGCCGCCCGCGCTGTTGTCGGCACGCTTAGGAGTCAGTTCGCCGACCGGCGCGTAGGAGTCCTGGTCGGAATGCAGCGCGGCCACGAGCCCGCACCGTTTCTGTCCGTGCTGGCAGACGTCGCCAAACGTTGCGCGGTGACCACGGTCCCCAGCGACCGCACAATGCCCACTGGCGAGCTCGCGGTCGCCGCCCTTGAGTTCTTTCCCTACGTCCAAGAGTTTGAGGACGCCGCGGCCGCAGCCGCGTGGCTGGACACCGACGTCGTGCTGGTCACCGGCAGCTTCTACCTCCTTGGAGCGGCCAAGCGATCACTCGGCCTGCCTGATTGGCCGCCCTGCTCCGGTTAGCTCCGACCCCTACGCAAACAGACGTTCCGCGATCTGGACGGCGTTGAGCGCCGCGCCTTTGAGCAATTGGTCGCCTGAGACGAACAGACTGAGAGAATTCGGGTCGCTGATGTCATGGCGGATGCGTCCGATCAGGACGTCCTCGATGCCGCTTGCGTCGAGGGGCATTGGGAAGGTGTTCGTCTCCCGGTCATCGACCAACCGTACGCCCGGAAAGTTCTCGTAGACCTTGCGCACCGAGGCCTCGGAGGGCGCCGCTCCTTCAAACTCCACTGTGACCGATTCGCTGTGGGCCCGCAAGACCGGCACACGGACGCATGTCGGGTTGACGCGAAGCTCAGGCATGCCGAGGATCTTGCGCGTCTCCTCCACGACCTTGTTTTCTTCCTCGTTGTAGCCGTTCTCGCCGATGGCTGTGTTGTGACTAAAGAGGTTGAATGCGTACTTGTGAGGGAAGACTTCTGGCTCGGCGTCGCCTCCAGCGAGGACTGTCCGGGTCTGCTCCTCCAACTCCCGCATCGCCGCCGCCCCTGCCCCGCTCGCGCTTTGATATGTGCTCACGATGACCCGGCGCAGCTTGCCGAGCGATCTCAGAGGCGCTAGCGCCATCAAGAGGATGATCGCGCAACAGTTCGGGTTGGCGACAAGCATGTCGCCCTCCTTGATATGGTCGAAGTTCACCTCGGGAACGACGAGCGGAACGTGCGGGTCCATGCGGAACGCGCTCGAGTTGTCGATGACGACCGCCCCTGCCGCGTTGGCCACCGGGGCCCATTCACGGCTTCGGCTGGCTCCGGCTGAGAAGAAGGCGACATCGACGCCTTGGAACCCCTCGGCCGAGACAGCCTCCACCGTGTGGCATCCAAGTGCTGACTTCACCTGTGTCCCTGCCGATCGGGGGCTCGCCAGCAAGCTCAGTTCGCCGACTGGGAAATGGCGGGACGCGAACAAGCTCAAAAACTCTTGGCCGACCGCGCCGGTCGCGCCAAGGACGGCCACATTGAGGGGCTTGGACATTCCCTCCGATGATGTCAGGTCTCCCCCCGTGTACCGGGACCGCCCGTCGCCATGCCCTCAGAGATCCAGGAGTTGGCTCGCCCGCTCCATGTCCTTGTCCCCACGGCCGCTGAGGTTGACCAAGACCCTTGTTCCCGGCGCGAAGTATCCCGGACGGCGCAACAAGGCGAAGGCGTGGGCCGACTCAAACGCGGGGATCAGCCCCTCAGACTCCGCCAACCACCGAAAGGCGTCCAGCGCCTCGGCGTCGGTCGCCGCGCAATACTCGACGCGGCCGGTGTCCTTGAGGTGGCTGTGCTCTGCTCCGACACCCGGGTAGTCGAGGCCCGCGGAGACTGACTCGGTCGGTAGCACTTGGCCGTCCTCGTCTTGCATCAAGTAGCTGTAGGAACCGTGCAACACGCCCGGGGACCCCGAGGACAACGGGGCGGCATGCTTGCCCGTTTCGATGCCGTGGCCTCCGGCCTCGACACCGATGAGCCTCACCTGGTCAGGCAAGAATCCGTAGAAGAAGCCGATCGCGTTAGAACCTCCTCCTACACACGCGATCCCGACGTCGGGGAGGACGCCGTGGCGTCCGAGATACTGTTCGCGCGCTTCTTGTCCGATCACAGCCTGAAACTCCCGGACCATGTAGGGGTAAGGGTGGGGTCCGGCGGCCGTTCCGATGATGTAATGGGTGTCGCGGACGTTGGTCACCCAGTCGCGCATAGCCTCGTTCAGGGCGTCTTTGAGGGTCTTCGTGCCGCTGCTGACCGGAATGACGCGCGCACCCAAGAGCTTCATCCTGAACACGTTGAGTTCCTGTCTCCGACAGTCCTCTTCTCCCATGTAGACCTCACACTTGAGGCCGAACAAAGCACATACGGTGGCGGTGGCGACTCCGTGCTGGCCCGCCCCCGTCTCGGCGATGATCCTCTTCTTGCCCATGCGGATGGCAAGAAGCACCTGGCCGAGGGCGTTGTTGATCTTGTGGGCGCCAGTGTGGTTCAGGTCTTCGCGCTTGACGCTGACTTTCAGGCCGGTCTCGCGGGAGATACGCTCGCAATCCGTCAGAGGCGTGGGCCTGCCGACATAGTCGTGCAGGTGCCGTTCGAACTCCCCGCGGAAGTCCGTCGACGCCCAGGCCTCGGCAAACGTCGCTTCCAATTCGTCCAGTGCGGGGACGAGTGTCTCAGGAACATAGCGGCCGCCGTACGCTCCGAACCGCCCGGACGAAGGGAGAACCGCAGACATGATGGACATTCTACGTCTGCCCGTTCTCGGATCGCCAGGACACGCGTCCCGAAACGAACAGACCTGGCCCGCATGGTGCGAGCCAGGTCGACGACGGGCTTGATGATCCGTGGCTACTTTCCGGGGACTGACTTGTCAAGCCACATCTTTCCGCCGAAGAGAGCGAGGCCAACGGCCAAGACTGTGAAACCGACGACCACGAACGGTCTTGACTTCGAAGCCTCCTTGTCCTTGACCTCGTTTTGCGCGCGCTTGAGCACGCTGTCGGCCTGGGCTCCTGCCACCACCTGGCTGGCAGCGTCGTTCGTCCCTGGCGCGTCGATTTGAGTTCTGGGCGTGTCAATCGTCGAAGAACCGCCCGACGGGGTCGCCTCGGTGACGGAACCGCCTTGTGCGGCGTTGAGTTGCTGCTCGGTCAACTCACCGTGGAACTGGGCGCCTGTCGGCTTGTCTTCGATGGGCGCGAAGCACATCGGAGCAAGCGCGAGCAGGGCGAATACGGCCAGAGATTTGGATTTGTTCATGTCTGTTCCTCTTGTCAGTCGACGACCAGGCCCCGATCCTGCCAACTTCCACGGATCATCGTCGGGCTGCGGGGTAGGTCGATGTCAATGAGCGGTTTCTGGGTCAACGACCGCTCCTTGATCCGATGGTCGTAGTTCATTCGGATGGGGAGACTCCAAGTGACGATCGCCTCGTCTTTGGCGATGATCGTCCCGTTCAGGGTCATCCCGCCGCCGGACGTGCCGACGTTTCCGCCACCGACGAAGTTCGTGTAGAGCACGGCGTCGATCTGGTTGACCCCGCCGGCGGCCACGGTCCTGTATGTCGCTCCTGTCGAGCCGCTCTCCAAGACCGACTGGTACTTCTTGATCCCCCAGGAATCAATCTTCGTGGCGTCGTACGCCGGGATCAGGTTTCCGTTGTCGTCATATCTCGGCTTGGTGAAGGGTGGCGTCATGTAGTTCAACGGATAGGCGCCGAACCTGGTGGTGTCACCCATAATGATCGACTGGCTGGCAGCCAGGCCGAGCAGATCCTTGTGCTCGTTTGTGTTTTCGATCGTGTCCATGTCGGCACCCCTGAAGTCGGGCGGGCTCGAATACTTGATCGATCCGATGATGTGGACGTTCCTGCTGGTGTAGATCGTGCCTTGGCCGCTTACGTTCCCAGCGACAGCCACGTCCCCGTTCACCGTCACGGGTCCATGGATTCGGATCGGGTGCGCGGACGTGCCGATCAGCATCGCCGAGCTAGCCACGACGCCGCCAGAAGACACGCGCTGATACTTGGATGTCGTGCTGTTCCAAACATCCACATACGCGCCTTTGTAGTTCACGTTGGGGGTGCCGTCCGGGTTGTACTCGTCTTGTGCCCCGGGGCTTCCCTCATAGTTGGGATTGCCCGTGCCGTCGCCGAAGGTGGACTTGTCGTCAGTCCAGGCCTTGCTCTTGGCAAAGCGCTTTCCGTTCGCGTCGGCCGGGTCACCAACGTTGCCGAAGTCGCTGAGGTCAGGCAGTGTCAATTCGGTCGTCGGATTGGTGTCAAGGGTGCTGTAAGTCGGAGACCCGCTCTCGTTTTTCCAGGCGCGGGTGCCGTTGACGTCCTCCATAGCGGCTCCGAACACTTCGTTGTTGATGATCTGGGCGTCGTCGTAGTAGACGAGGCCACGCCACTTCTCGAACTCCGCTGAGCCGATCGCGCCGTGGATCGCCGGGTCGTAGGGCTGTCGCATACGGCTGGCGAAGCTTGTGCCGCCAGCGATCTGACTCTTGTATGTGGACGTAGACCACTTGTATGGCGCCAGGTTGATGACGCCGGGCGCACCCGGGACCAACTTGTTGTTGTAGCTGGCGATGATGCTGCCGTTCAAGGTTCCCGACCCGCTGGTGAACGTGAAGTCGCCGTTCGACCGGGCGTCGCCGTTGATGTACAGGTCGGTCGGACGAAATCCAGTCATCCAGCCGAAGTTGTTCACAAAGTAGGTGTAGTCGAAGACCTTGCTTCGGTCGAGCGAGAAGTTGACGACAACGTCGACTGTCCGGCGGGGCTCGCCCGAGTCCTGAACACCGTTGTTGTCCTTGTCGATCCAACCGACAGACCTGATCGTCACGGTCCGGTCATACGTGCTGCCGCCTGGATCCGTGACGCTGATGACTCCAGCGGCATATCTCCCGACACCGTCGATCAATCCGGCTTGCGACCCTTTCGGCGTGTTTGGAGTTGCCCCCCCCGTCACGGTGTCCATGGAACTGAAGTTTTGGCTGGTCTTGAACTCTCGCCAAAACGAGCGGAGTACCGCCTGTACGCCTGACTCGCACAAGTGGGCGGTCTGGACGTCGTACTGGTTCTTCTTGGAACTGCGAAAGGCATATGTCGCGCGGTCTAGATAGACCGCGACACACACGGCCAAGATGGCCAGAATGCCGAACACGATCGGCAAAGCGCTGCCGCGCCGGGTGGTTCGCTTGCGGTGTTTCATCTTGTGATTGAGGGGACGTTACGAAGGAAGATCGTCTCCCTGTGGCGAGCGTGCACAGTCTCCGAGCCTCTGCCGCGGCTCCTTGTGACGAGGCACACGACGACGCTGCGCGTGTTGACACTCACGTCGGCGGTGAAAATTCGGTACGCGGGCGCGGTATATGGCCCTTTCTCTATAACGACCGTCCGAGCGTTGGTGGCCGTTTGGAACGGATCGACGGTGATGACGTTGCGAGCGGCGATATGTCGCGTGGCCCCGTCATCGACCCAAAGCGAGCCGTCCTCGTAATAGATCCGCCTGTCGATCCCGTCCCACAGCATCGGCACACTGAAAGAGCCGTCTGAGCCGGTCACCGGCATACGGTAGTGCAGACCCATTCCGTCGGAGTCCACGGTCACCGCCATGGCCTCGCGCAGAGCGTCGCTGACGGCGCGGACGCCGTTCCTGCTCTGTTGCTGCACGTCGATCCACGACTCGCCACGGGCCCAGTTGCCGATGCCCGCCAAGAACGCGCCGACAGCGACGAACATGACGACGGTAGACAAGACGCTGGCTACCATCGCCTCGACGAGCGTGAAGCCTGATCTCTTGCTGGCCCTCATATGTTCGCCACCAAGCTGGACACTTCGACCTCACGGTAGGCGCCGTTTTCGTCCCGGTAGAACACGAGCACGTTGATTTGACGGAAGTCGATATCGACGTCGGACAGTTGGATAAATGACCGTCCCGAGGGCAATGCGTTCGCGGCGGTGTCCATTTGGCCGGCGTCGAGTGTCGTGCTCTCGAAGCCCATCGCCGTCGACTGGGTCAGCCCGGCAGCCTTTAGGTCGACCGGGGAGGAACTCTGGATGATGCCTGCCGACAGAAGGGAGGCGCTGTCGAGCTTCGCGTAACCCAGGCCCTTGGCCATTTCAAGCTGCTTCTGGGCGAGGCTCGTTGCAACAGAAAGAAACTCGGCCCGTCCTCGGCTCCGGTTCGCGACGGGAACCGTAGCGGCGAAGAGCAGACAGCAGGTGAGGGCCAGGAAAGAAGCCAACATGACTTCGATGAGCGTGTGGCCCAAACGAACGCGCCTTCTCCTCAAATTGCATCTGTGCATTTCTTTTGTCACCATTTCCGTTCTTCCACCCTATTGGAGATTGTCGGCGGGACATTTACTTGGGTTTAGCGATTACAGGGAATCTGTAGGTGACAATTTCGCCAGATTCGGTCAGGAACTAGCCCTGACTCCGCGACGGTCTGGACATGGTGTCTGGAGTAGGTTCCATGACGGGGCCTTCACAGAACTTTCGATCAGCAGGGATGGAGCGGTCGAGGAACCACTTACCGCAGAAGAGAACAAGCCCACCGATGAGAGTGGTGCCGCACAGGGCGATGAGAACATTCCCGTGAGACCCTTGGGCGGACGCCTTTGAACTCACGTCCGTTTGTGACCCAGGCGCCTCGGGGAGTTGCCCCGTCATTGCCGACCTCAGCTTCGATAGTGACGAAGATGAGACCGTGCCGCTGGACAAGCCGCCACCCAATATCCGGTCCGTCAACGGCTGGAACAGCAGCGGCACGACCGTGAGAGTCGCGAACACTATGAATTTCTGCGCCTTGTCCATGGGCAATTCCCGTGTCTCTCCGCGAGAGCGGCGGCACCGAGCCACAATTCATGTGTTCCCGATAATTGCCTGCCGCGTGCCCAGCAATTGTCCTACAGTGCCTCGGCCGAGGTCGAACAAAGACAGTCCGAGCCCACCCCAGCCGGGGTGGACTCGGATTCCGTCTTCACGTTGCGCGCTGGCTTAGAGGCCGGCGGCAGCGATGGAAGCGGCCTGCGTGGCAGGATCCTGGAAGGCGGTCAACGTGATGCCCTTGAAAGTCGGGTCGGCGTTGACGGCGTTCGCCACGTAGTCGGCGGCGACGCCGACCGGGCCAACCGGCCACTTGTTCATGTATGCCGGGGCAAGGTCACCGCCCTGGCCGTCGACCGGCGTGTCGGTCGAGGTCTTGCCAAGGTCCATGGCCCACTGCTGCTTGGCCGAATCGATCTGCTTGAGGTTGCCGATGACCGACTGCAGGCGGCTGTTCTGTCGTGCCTTGATGAAGTTCGGCACGGCGATGGCCAGAAGGATGCCGATGATCAAGACGACGATCATGATCTCGACGAGAGTGAAACCCTTGTTCTTGTTTCGCTTGTACATTTTGAGTGTTTCCCCGCGTGTCCTCCCACACACGGCGGGAAAGGAGCACCAACAGGAAGGGATTTCCATAGGCTGGGCCCCGATTGAGCCAGCGAAATTGCTAGGTTCCATCTCTTGGGCAAGGAAACAAGTCACGCGCTGTCACCGTCGAATCCTATATGAGGGTGCTGTCATCTGTTCTCGTCGCCGGGCTCGCCGCGCTCACAATCGCCGACCCATTCAAGCCGGGCGTCGCTGACCAGATCAAGATCGGGAAGGAAGCGGCCGCCCGCATCCACAAGCAAGAGAAGGTGCTTCCTGACAGCGACAGCCGGGTGAGAGAGGTCCGCCGCGTCGGCAAACTCCTTGTCTCCCTGATTCCCGCAAAAGAGAAGAAGGACCAACCTTTTGAGTTCACGTTTGATGTCATTGAAAGCAAGGACATCAACGCGTTTGCCCTGCCCGGGGGCCCTATTTTCATCTACTCCGCCCTGCTGGACAAATTGAAGACTGAGGACGAGCTTGCAGGGATTCTTGGTCACGAGCTCACCCATATCAGGCACCAGCACTGGGCCAGCGCCTATGCCGACAACACGAAACGCCAACTCGGCTTGCTCGCCGTGCTCGTGCTCATCAAGGCCAACGATTCGATCCAGAGCCTGGCGGGGGCGGCAGACACCGTGTTTGGCAGCCTCCCTTACTCACGAAAACAGGAGTCCGAAGCGGATAGCGTCGGCTATGACTTGATGGTCGAGGCGGGCTATAACCCGCAAGGTATGGCCGACGTCTTCACCCTCTTGGGCAAGCTCACCGGCAACGGAGGACCGGAGTTCTTGAAAGACCACCCTGACAACGCCAACCGGGTAAAGGCTGTCGAGAAGAGGATCAAGGAGAGCGGCAAGACATTTCCGCCCCAACGCCCGCGGCATCTAGAGGCCGCCTCGATCAAATGGAAAGCGGGCTGGCCGACCCTTGGCGGCCGCGAGAGCAACGAAAGCCCACTCGTCCCGTCGCCCTGATCACAATGGGTAGCGACGCGTCAGTGGTCGAGGGCTACCGTTCCGGCCGGATGACGGGTCGATCTGCCCGACCAGACGGTCTCAAACGGCACTGGACACCGAACCACTAGCTTTTCGTCCCTAAGCGTCACGACCAGATCGCCGTCCGGGTGGGCGAGCTTGGCCTCGAAATCTGACAGGGAGCCAGGCGAGGGAGCGATCCTGGCCGTCGTCCATCCTGGTGACGTGCTCGACACCCCTGCCACCCGTTGCAAGAAACCTAAGATCGGGTGGGCCGACCATGCGTGACAGTCCGACCTGGTCGGCTCGTTCATCTCCACAAACGTCGTCAGGCCCCGGGCGATCTGATCCTTCCAAGGCTGGAGCAATTGCCAGTAGTCGGCGTCGGGCATCGCCTGGTGCCGGTAGTAGCTAAAGTAGTAGGTGGTGCGAGGAGCATTCGCCTTCTCGATCCCTCGCGTCGGCCAGGGCGACATCGGTAGCCCGAGTTCCCGTTGGGCCATGCGGTACATCGCTTCCCCGTGCTCGGTCGGGACACCGGGGTCCTTAGGATGCTTCACCAACCCATTGGTATCCACTTTGAACTCTGCTAGGTGTGCGGCGATCGGCGCCAACGGCCTGTCGAGAAGCTTCGCCCACTTTGCCTCGGTCCAAACCAGCAACAGTTGGTGCGGCGTCGCCAAGGCCCCGCCCGGGGGCTGGCCCCAACTCCAGTCCAGCCAATCAAGGAAGCACCAGTACGAACTCTCTGGATGAACGAGAAGGTTCTCGCGCCACTCGCGGAGAATGTCCTCACATATCCGCTTGTAGCGGTCGGTCAGCGGCACCCGGTCGTAGAAGTGCTGGTCACACAACATGTGGATCCACCACAAGGAGAACGGCGGGATGACCTGCTTCTCACGGCACGGATAACGGCTGACCGTCAGGCCGCCGTCGGTCTTGTCCCAGGTGAACTGTTCGACGGCCTCCCGTGGCAACCGACGGTCCCGCCCGAGCAACATGTGGATCATCGCCTGGATGCGGGTGTCGCCGGTGTACTGAAGTTGCTCATAGAACGGGCAGTCGAAGTAAGTCTCCCCGGCGCACCTCTCCGCTGTCCGGACACCGACGTCCCACACCTCGCATACCCCGGCGGTGTTGGAGGTGAAATTGCTGGCGACCTCATACGGGTATCCGGTCTCAATGGACTCGAATTCCTCTATGACACAGGGCTGATGGGCTTCCAGCTGGACATAGCGGTACGTCCGCCACCAGAGCGGTTCAAAGACGTTTTCACCGTGGTGGAAGACGAGGTGGTCGCGAGGCCCGACGAATCCCTTGCCTTTAGTCTCGTTTCGGTTGCCCTTGTCGTCGTGCTCGTCATAGAGCGCTTCGGCATAACCGATCTCGAGCAGTCCATCGCCCTCCGCACGCACCCGTAGCCGCGGGAAGGCGCAGACCAACTCGCCGACATCCAACAACACCCTCTCGCCTGCGGCCAGCGACAAGCGCCCGAGGTCTGACCTGCCGTCGTCGGGGCCTACAGCTTTCAGCAACTTGGCGGACCGCGCGTATCGCATGGCTGGCAGAGACCGGGGCCTCAGCCACCAGCCGCTTCCGCCGTCTACCGCACCCTCGTGGACGGCTGTGCCATTCCCCCTAGTCTTGCGCCACTCCCCAGACTCGACGTCGCCGAGCCCGTCCCAAGAGGCCAGCGCCTTGGTGTCGATGCTTTCGGACGGCCCGACCGCCCAATAGAACCTGTTCATGTCGGGATGCCGCGGCAGAGTCTTGTGACCGTCGATCCGCCGCCACCGCCACTCACCCGGAGTACTGATCCCTTCCCCGTCGCACAGAAATCCGGTGCGCGCCCAGACTTGGGCCATGGGGGCGTCGTCACCCCAGTTCCACACGACCGCGTGGAGGACGTTGTGGCCCGCCTTCAGATGTGGGGCGATGTCAATGGAATCGTAGTGCCAATGGTCGGTGTCCCCTCGTTGGGGTCCCCAGCAGGCAAGGTGGCCGTTCACGTAGAACCGGAACCGCTGGTCACCAGACACCCTCGCGACCAGAGAGCTTGGCACGGCCGCCATTTCTAGGCTATGACGGAACACGAAGACCCCAAATGCCTCCGTGGCAAGGACGTCTGGGCCACACCAGGCGGATTGGAACGGTTTCAGTGCCTCAACCATGTCCGCTTCCGACCTATATCCACTTGCGCCACTTGAACAGTCCAAGGGCGACCAAGCACAGCACGGCCATCACGGCGAACGAATAGGCGTAACCAAAGGGCCAACTGAGCTCAGGCATGTGCTCAAAGTTCATACCGTAAACACCGGCGACGAGCGAGCAGATCATCATCAGCGTCGATATGACAGTGAGGATGCGCATGACGTCGTTGAGGCGGTTACTGACGATCGCCAACTGCGCGTCCATGATCGACGTCAGGATGTCGCGACTAAGGTCGATGTTGTCGGACAACCTCAGGATGTGGTTGTAGACGTCTTGGAACCGGCGCTGGCTTTCACGATTGACCAAGGGCGGGCCGTGTCGCATCAGGGTGTCCAGTGTGTCGCGGAGAGGTGAGATTTGTTTGCGCAGGACAAGCAGCTCTCGCTTGAGGCCGAGGGCCTTCGAATTGTCGAGCCTGGTCTTTTCATAGACTTGGCCTTCGAGATCCTCAATCCGATCCTGCATCCCGTCCAGGATCGGAAAATACTCGTCCACCGCGAAATCGCATATCTGATAAAGGAGGTCAGGCGTGGTCTTCCCAAGGTCTGTGACCTGCTTGTGCCAGTGGCTGCGCAAATCGGAAACACCCTTGCTGGGTTGCGGGCAAGCCGTGACCATTTCATGCGTGCTTGCGAACACGCCGACGTAACGATAGTGGGACTGGTGACATGTCCCTTCGATGAAGGGCACCATGAAGGCGACGTGACCGTCATGCTCGAACAGGCCGCCCCGCATGTGGCCCTTGACCACGTCTTCGACCGCGAACTCGTCGAAGCCTAGGCTGTCCGCGAGCAGGTTCTGACCGTCATCGCTGTCCGAGCAGGTCACATGGACCCACCAAAGCAACCCGCCCTCCTGGCGACGCGATAGGTACTCGCCCCAGCCTGCGGCCCGCACCTTTCCGTGCTCCAACACGAGCACGTCGACGTCCGACTTCCCTACTGATTCGCCCATGAGTTCACCAACCACCAACACCCCTGGTCGTGGGGCATGAACCGTGGGTTCGTGATGACATCGAAGGCGGGCAAGTAGCCAAGCTCTCTCCGTCCAAACTTCCGAACACGATCCATCACTTTCTCGACGTGCAAGCGCGCCGCCTTGCACCGCTCGATGTCGGCCAAACTTCCGCCCGTGCGTTCATGGGCCTGTTTAGCCACGCGCTCCAACGTGTCGAACAGGTACCGCGTGGGGGCGAGCTTGCCAACGGCGGCGTCTGGTTGGAGCCTGGCATACTCCTGCCGAGCCGACTCGGCGAGCCGCACGAACTCCACCGCTCCCCGCAAGAAGATCGCCGGGGCCTTGTACTCTTCACGCTGCGTGGCTAGGAGTGCCCGCTCCGCGATGGCGAGCGCGTCCTCGCCCTTCCTGCCGCCCAGTTCTTCGGCATGGTGCATCCAGGCGAGGAACGGGTTGCCGTAGAGGAGCATCCGGCACTTGAGGCTGCTCCGTATCCGGGAGAAGGCGAACACGCCGCCCAGGCCGGGCAGTTCTTCAGCCATGAGCCTGGCCCATTTGCCCTCCCCGGCCTCGTCATAGGCACGGAACACGTCGCCCGTCTCCCGCCCCTGGAGGAGCCTCCCCGCCCAGTCGATGATCGGGAACAACGTGTCGTAGTGGCCGAAGAGGCCGCCTTCCCACATCGTCACGCACGTGCCGTCGAGCCCCAGTGCGTCGCAATCAGCGGTGACACGCCGGATGTTGTCTTCGGTCTCCTTCAGATGGCACCAGACCGCATTGTAGGTGTGGATGGCAGGGCACCCGACGACCCGATGGCCGTGGTAACGAAGTTTTTTGCTTGTTTCCGCAACACCCCCGACATATTGCCAGTCAAAGAGGACTGTTTCCTTGGGTAAAGCGGCCAATGCGTCCGGATGCTCAAGAAAGATGTCGCCCCAGACCGCCGGCGTCCGCCCCGCCTGGGCCACCCTAGCGGCAAGCGCGCCGAAGTGACGGGCGTAAAGCCAACCTTTAGGATCGGCCTGTCCCCGGCTCTCTTCCTGGCACCTTGGGCAGACGTTGAGTTGCGATGTCTCGTCGCCCCCGATGTGGACCATCTGGCTGGGGAATGTGCCGAGCGTGTCATCTATGATGTGGCCGCAAAGCTCCACGAACTCCGGGCAGCTCGGACAGGCTTGGAGCCCCTTGAACATCTCCTCCCGAAAATTCTTCCCCTCTTCCGTGTAGATCATCCCCTCGACGTGGCCGAGCAGGTTGATAAAGGGGACGATTTCAAGGCTAGGGAATTCAGAGACGAGGTCACGGACTGCCGACGGGGTGACCGCCCCGCTGCCGTGCGACCACGGCGTCGACGGATAGGCGAAGCGGTGCTCTAGATAAAGCCCCAAGTGTGTGAACCCGGCTTCTTGGGCGACAGCCGCGTAGTGGTACAGGTGGTCCCGGTTGGGAGCCTGTTCCCTGGCCAGGTCAAGCATCCACATCCGGATCGACATCGGCTACGAGGGTACCTAGTCGGGACCGGGCGCCAGCGCGGTCGTGACGGTCGAACACCAGTGGCGTCCACCGGGCGTCAGGCGCAAGGTGTCGGGATCGTCCACGACCCAGCCTTTCCGAACCATCTTGGTCCGCTCGGCGACGTCGTGGGGGACGTCGGCAGAAACGCCTTCGTTGAGGCGCAGGCCGAGCATGAGGCGTTCAAAACTCTGCGTCGGATTGTCCAATACTTCGCTCTCACACCAAAGGTTTGCTCCGGTCTCCACCGCCTCGCAGTAACGGTCGGGGTGTTTCATGTTGGTGTAACGGGTCTTGCTTGGGCCGTCTGCGAAGCAACCGACCGCGCCCGGGCCGTAAGCCAGGTACTCCTCGCCGTGCCAGTAACAAAGGTTGTGCCTGCACTCCGCCCCCGGCTTGGCAAAGTTGGAGATCTCGTACTGCCCGAGCCCGGCGTCGGCGGTCACAGTGCAAGCCTCGTCGTACATCGCGACCGTCTGGTCGTCGTCCGGTAGGTCGAGCATGCCGCGCAAATGGAGCCGATAGAAGCGGGTGTTCGGCTCGATCGTCAGGCCATAGAGGCTCAAATGTTCCGGATGTAGCGCCATGGCGGTGTCAAGGTTCTCCCTCCATCCGCGCATGTTCTGTCCGGGGAGCCCGAACATCAAGTCCAAGTTGATGTTGTCGAATCCAGCTTGGCGGGCAACGGAAACCGCTCTGGCGATGTGGCCGGCCTCGTGCACCCGCCCCAGGCGCAACAAGTCAGGGGCGTGGAAGCTCTGGGCGCCAAGGCTAATGCGGTTGAAGCCCGCACCGCGCATCGCGGTGAACTTGGGCATGTCCACGGTGCCCGGGTTGGCCTCGCTCGTGATCTCGCAGCCCGGGATCGGTGGATGGGCGTCCATAACCGCGTGGAGGAGGCCGGTCAGTTGGCTCTCGGACAGAAAGGTCGGTGTACCGCCACCGAAAAAGATCGTCTTGGCGCTACGACCACGCCAAGGGCTCCTGGCGATCTCCAGCCGCATGGCGTCCACCGTCCGTTGGACGATCTCGCCAGACATGGCGTAGCTGTTGAAGTCGCAGTAGCCGCACTTGGAGGGGCAAAACGGCGTGTGGACATAGACAGCGACAGGCGTCATTCCCGCGATGTGAGGCCCACAAAGAGGCCGAACAAAGCGCCGAACGCCTCGGGATAAGCGGGGCCCCTGCACCAGATGCACTGCCCGGGCACGGCGACCATCAAGAGGTGGTAGCCGAGCCCCAAGAGGGTGCCGGTCAAAACAGGGAGTACGAGCCGCTTCATCGCTGTCACTGGTTCAAACGCCAAACGACAATTGGTTGTTCCATTGTGGCAGACCCTCGGGAAAGCCTCCCCATGCCGACCTGGCCGCTCACCAGAACCTGCGGGACGGCCACGACTTGACGGCGTCGGGGGTTCAAATCCCGGCAAAAACACCGAGACTACCAATGGGCCCGAAACACGCCCTCAACGCCCAGCCATGCGCCAGTTCCAACAGGTCCTCAAACACACCGACCTCTTGCTCGGCATGGGCGTCCTCACGGTCGTGGCGATGCTCATCATGCCGCTGCCCGACTTCGTGTTGGACACCGGCATCGTTGTCGCGATGGCGACAGCCGTGGTCATTTTGCTGACCAGCGTCAACGTCAAGGATCCGTTGCAGTTCAGCGTCTTTCCATCGCTCCTGTTGATGACCACCCTCATGCGCCTGGCGTTGAGCATCGCGGCCACCAAACTGATCCTAGGCAACGGACACGCGGGCAACGTCATCGGCACGTTCGGCGCCTTTGTCCTCGGCGGCAACTTCGTCGTCGGGTTCGTCAGCTTCCTCATTTTGATGGTCGTGCAGTTCATCGTCATCACGAACGGCGCGACGCGGGTCTCCGAGGTCGTGGCGAGGTTCACCCTCGACGCAATGCCCGGAAAGCAGATGGCAATCGACGCCGACCTTGCGGCCGGTCTGATCGATGAAGAAGGGGCGCGCACCCGCCGGAGGCAGGTCAAGCAAGAAGCCGACTTCTACGGCGCGATGGACGGCGCCAGCAAGTTCGTGAAGGGCGACGCCATAGCCAGCCTCATCATCATCGCGATCAACATTCTCGGCGGCTTCGCCACCGGGTTCATGCGGGGCGAAGGCGACCCCATGGCGATCTTGAGCACCTACGCGATCCTCAGCGTCGGCGAGGGGATCGTCAGCCAGATCCCCGCGTTGCTGATCTCGACCGCCAGCGGCCTCCTGGTCACCCGGGCGGGACAAGACGTCGGCATGGCGGGCACGATGTTCGGGCAGTTGCTCGGCCAACCCAAGGCTCTTCAGACCGCAGGTATCGCGGTCGCGGCGTTTGCCCTGGTCCCCGGCTTTCCGAGCGTCATCTTCCTGGCGATCGGCGGAGCGATGTATTTCGTCAGCAAGCTCGCCACGGTCAACCCGTCGATCTCCAAGAACCTACTGGAGCCCCCAAAGGAAGCCGTGCAGAAGCACGCCCACGCACCCGTGCCGATCGGACCCGAGGCGATCCTGCCCATGGTCAACGTCGATCCGTTGGAGATCGAGATCGGGTATGGCCTGACCAAGCTTGCCGACACCCGTGTCGGCGGCGACTTGCCCGACCGGGTCACGGCGACCCGACGTCAAATCGCATTGGAGATCGGCTACGTAATGCCCAGTGTGCGCATACGCGACAACGCGATGCTCTCGCCCTATGAGTACGTCATCAAAGTCCGCGGCGAGGACGTGGCGAAGGGCGAGGCGCAGCCTGACCTACTGCTCGCCATCGACAGCGGCAACGTCATCCACCAGGTCTTCGGCACGCCGACGAAGGAGCCCGTCTTCAAGCTCGACGCGGTCTGGATCGAAGACAACCTCCGCGAGACAGCCGAGCGATCGGGCTATACCGTCGTCGAACCCACGGCCATGATGGCGACCCACCTGGCCGAAGTCGTCAAGACGCATGCCGCCGAGCTGCTCTCCCGCCAAGAGGTCCAGGCCCTCTTGGACACCACCAAATCGACGAACGAGGCGGTCGTGAACGAGCTTCAACCGACGGGCGTCGGTCTCGGCGACGTGCAAAAGGTCTTCCAGCACCTCCTCCGCGAACGAGTTCCGATCCGCGACATCAACACCATCCTCGAGACCATGGCCGACTTCGCGTCCAGGGTCAAAGACAACGAGCAGATGGGCGAACTCGTCCGCGCCGCCGTCGCACGGGCGATCACGCGCCAATACACTGACGACCAAGGCAAGCTCTACTGCCTCACACTGGACACGGCGACCGAGAGATCGCTCCAAGAAGCCGTGCAGTCCACCGCCGGTGGCGTGGTGATCTCGCTCGAGCCCACCGCCCAGCAACAGTTGATCCAAGAACTGCAGAAGCAAGTCGAAGCGGCTAACGCGAAAGGGCAGCACGCCGTCCTGCTATGCGGAACCCAGGTGAGGCTAGGTCTGCGCAAGCTCCTTGAAAGGTCTGGCGTCGCTGTCCCCGTCATGGCGTACAACGAGGTCTCGTCCCAGGCCGAGGTCGAGTTCACGGGCCAGATCAGCACGAGCGCGGTCGCGGCCTAAACCGGGGGGAACGATCCCGCATAATGGGCCAGTCTGATGACCGAGCCCGAACTCCGTGACGCCATCTGCGAGACCGGTCGCCGCCTTTGGCAGCACGGTCTGGTCGGCGGCGCCGAGGGCAACATCAGCGTCCGCCTCGATGCTGGACGACTGCTCTGCACGCCGACGGGCCTCAGCAAGGGCCACCTACGACCCACGGACTGCGTTGTCATCGACCTTGGGGGTTCGGCTCTCTGTGATGGTCAGCCAAGCAGCGAGATCAAGCTCCATCTGGCGGCTTATAAGGCGCGGCCCGACTGCGTGGCCGTGGTCCACGCCCACCCTGCGATGGCCACAGCATTCGCCCTGGCTGGGATCGAGGTTCCGGACGATCTGCTCCCAGAGGCCGCCTACGTGCTCGGCCCGGTGGCGACGGTGCCGTTCGGCATGCCAGGCACCGACGATCTGCCCCGAGCGGCGGCACCCTTGTTGCAGGGACACAAGACCTTCTTGCTCGCCAACCACGGGGCATTGGCCCTCGGCACATCGCTCGACGACGCGTTCAACCGGATGGACGTCTTGGAACGGGTCTGCCAGGTTGTCGCCAACGCGCGGTCGATCGGGACGCCCAAGCCATTGCCCGGGCCGGCATTCGCCGCCATACGCGACCAGTGGTTGCACGGGAGGCTAGGCTGATGGCTGGAAAGTACCAAGTGCCGCGCGGCACGTTCGACGTTGTCCCGGCACCGTTTGCCAAGGAGCCGGTCTGCGAAACCCACCGCTGGCTGGCGGCTGAGGCCGCTTATCGTAAGGTATGCGAGTTATATGGCTACCAAGAAGTTCGCACACCGATGTTCGAGGACATCGAACTTTTCCTGCGCACAAGCGGAGAGACGAGCGACATCGTCAGCAAGGAGATGTACGACTTCTTCGATAAGAGCGACAGACACGTCGCCTTGCGCCCTGAAGGCACGGCCCCGGCAATGCGCGCCTATGTCGACCACGCGATGGGCGGCCAAGGTGTCGTCACCAGGCTCTCGTACTTTGGCCCGGTGTTTCGCTACAACCGTCCGAACAAGGGCCGTTACCGACAGTTCCACCAGGCGGGCTACGAGTTGATCGGCAGCCCGTCGCCTCTGGCCGACGCCGAGATTATCGGGGCCACCGTCCGGTTCTTCCGAGAGTTGGGGCTCGAAGGGGTCGTCGTCCGGGTCAACTCGATCGGTAGGGGCGAGACGATGGAGAAGTACGGCCAGGCGGTCCTTGACCATGTTGCCGGTTGGCTCTCCAAACAGGACGAAGAACAGCGGGCCAAGGCCCACAAGAACCCCCTGAGGCTGCTGGACACCAAGGACCCAGACCTACGCGCCGCGCTGCAGGGGCTGCCCAGCATCTTGGGCTTTCTCGGTGAGGAGAGCAAGGCCAGCTTCGAAGGGTTGCAAATGCGTCTGGCCGAACAGGGAACGGCGTTTGAGGTAGACGACTCCATCGTGCGCGGGCTCGACTACTACACCGACACCGTCTTCGAAGTCGTCAGCCCCGACTTCGGCGCACTGTGCGGAGGTGGAAGGTATGACGGCCTCATCCAAGAGATCGGAGGCCCCGCGACCCCGAGCGTTGGCGTCGGCATCGGCCTGGAACGCGCGCTTCTTGTCGCCGAACTCGCTGGGAAGGCGCCCGAGAACAAGATTCCGACCAGGTGGTACGTGGTCGCCGCGACCGAGTCGGCCCGTGAGCCGGCCGTCAGCCTCGCCCACGAACTGCGCGCCATGGACGTCGGCTGCACCCTCGACCTCGACGGCAGGTCGGTCAAGGCCCAGTTCAAGCAAGCGGATCGCAACGGCGCGACGATGGCCGCCGTCCTTGGTGACGAGGAGCTTTCCGCGGGCACCGTCTCGATCAAAGACCTCGTGACCGGAGAGCAAAAGACTCTCCCAAGGGACGTTTTCTTGAGGATCGCCAATGACTAAGCCGCCCGGCAGGTTTCGAGGACTCGCCCGACTCGGAGGAGTCATTGTTCTAGCGGCACCTTGGGCCACGGCTGTCGCCCAGACTCCCGACGTCGCGGTCTTCGCGGACCTGCGTCCGACCCTGGCCAAGGAGAACGACCGTCGCCTCGTGTTCCGGTGGTATGACATCGACGGCAGGCCGAGCGTGGTGGGGTTCCGGTTGATCCTGGAGACAGGCAACCGGGTGACCGTCACCCAACGCATCAAGCGGATCGACACTGACGCCGACGTCGAGGCATTGGACGAGTACTACGTAGAAAACCGGGGCTACTGGCGTTTGGGCAAGCAGTACCTGCCTTTCGGCGCAGGAACGATCCTGCGGCCAAGCTCCCTAGCGGCCAGGTTGGACACGACCTTACTCTTTGAGGACGCGCCGATCAAGATCGCCCTGGCCGATGGAGGCAAGGGCCGGTCGCGGGGCGTCGTCGGACGGATCGGCGGAGTGTTCGGTCTGAGCTTCGCCTATGGCGATTATTGGGGCAATCAAGCCACCGACCTGACCACCTTCCAGTTGCCCAAGGAGGCATTGGGACGGGACCATGGCTACCAGTTGGCTCTGGGGGCAGACACGACCCTCTTTTGGCGCGGGGTGAGCGTCGTCGGGGAGTACGTCCTCCTGCGCAAAGGCGAAACAAGCGACGACCAAGACCTTGACCTGAGCGTCTTGCGTGTCACAGCGCCGATCTTGCCCACAAACATTCGGCTCACGGGAGAGTGGGCCCGCGACTGGACCAACCAGCGGGACCTCTACCGGCTGACAGGCGACATCCCGGTCGATAGGGCCCTAACATGGCAGCCGTTCATCCGGTTCGAAGGTACAAAGGTAAAGGACTTCGGGCTCGTCTCCCACATCAAGCTCTGAGCCTGTGCCCATATGCAGATATTCGCCGGACTCTTCGTCGCCTTCATCCTCATCGTAGCCGCCTACGGTTTCGCGCTCAAGATGTCTGTCAACCGGGCAAGGTGGCGGACAGGATTTCCCCATCCCAGCGAGATGTCGGCCGAGGTACGGCACCAGACCTACCGGCTGAGGGAGCTTCGGGAGGAGATCGAGCGGACGGTACGCGCACATAAGAACCTGCCCGAAATCCAGGTCATCGGCCAGGAAGCGCTAGACATCTCCCGCGACGTGATCGCGAAGGTCGTCGAGTTCGCCAGTCAAAGGGAGAACGTGCGCCGCGTCTATACCAAGGGCGGCATGACGGACGAAGACCTCGCCCGACTGGAAATGAAGATGGAAAACGCTGGATCGGTCTCGGAGAAGGAATCCATCGCCCAAACGATTTCCAACTACCAAAAGGCGAGAGGACAACTTGAGCAGGCGGAGGGCAAGTTCGGGGACCTCGACCAGCAGGTCGACGAGGCCGAGGCGGCTCTCAGTGAGATCCATAGCCGGATGATGCTGATGACCGCCCTTGGCTCCACGGAGAAGGGAGACGACCTGCGCGAGACCCTCTCTAGGCTACGAAGCCTGAGCACGACCCTCGACGAGGTCGACTCGTCTTTGATCAGCGGGGTGGGCCGTGAGTGAGATCAAGCGTGCCTATGACCTCCTGCGTGGCTACGTCAACCACGAATGGGACCGCATCAAGGGCATGGAGTGGGACGAAGCTTGGAAGGAGCTTTACGCCAACACCCCAGGGCCGACGCAGGTCGCAGAGGACATGACGACGGCCTCTGCCACCAGTCCGACGACCGAAGCACAAGGTGCGACGCGGACGCCGACCGAGACCGATCTGAAGTCTCAGGCCAGGCAAATCCTTGGCGTCACGCCGGACGACGACTTCGAAACGATCCGAAAAGCGTTCGAACGCCTGAACAAGCGATCCCATCCCGCCAACTTCACCGAAGGCAGCGAGGAGGCCAAGTCTGCCCTCGCCCTCCGGTCGCGGGTGCAATGGGCGTACACCGTGCTCACGTCCGAAATGACGTTGGCAGAGAAGCGATTCCGGTCACTCGAGATCGAGTGACCGGAATCCTACTCCTGTTTGCGGAGCTTCCTGAGCGCTCGCTCCACATCCTGACGGACAAAGAACAGGCTGTGGTCCTTGTGCGCCTCGATCAAGGGGATCGCGGCCGGATCGCCGTAGTTGGCCAGAGCGCCGATCGCTGTGCGCAGCGGCGAGTTGCTCCGTTCTTTCAGGTAGGCCACCAGGGTGTCGTAGACGACGTGTTGGCCCGGGGCGTCCTTCAGCATGCCCAGGTCACGGAGCGCCGCCATTCGCACTGGTTGAGGCGTCGAATCTTCCCTCGCGGCCATAAGGCAGATCCTCCTCGCCTTGTCCGGCATTTTTTCAGTCCAGTACTCGAGAGCCTTCGTCTTGAACTCGGCGGTCTGCCCTGACATGGTCCAAGCCTCGTCGGCAAGCTCGTTGGACGGTTCCACTTGGAAGAGGGCGGACAATGCCCGTTCTCTAAGGAACTCGGGGTAACTAGGCGAACGCCAGATCTCTTCGAGCTTCTTCGTGACCTCCTCGTCCTTGGGAAGGCGTCCCATGGCCGATATGGCGGCGGCGACCACCTCTTTGTCCGGGCTGTTCAGCTTCGCCATCACGAAGTCCTTGTCGCGGATGGACCCGACAAATCGCGCGACCAAAGAAGGAACCTTCTCCGCGTTGGCGAGTTGGATCTGATCAGCCACAGGTAGTTCGCGGATGTGTTGCATGAGCCGCGACCGGCAACCGGCGTCGGTCGCCGCACGATAGAGGGCCTCCCATTCCTTGTCTGAATAATCTGCCTGGTAGCTCGTCCGGGCCATGAGCCAACAGCCAGGGTCGAGGAGGACTGCCCTTCCCGCCGCGCCTTGGATCTCGAACCGGGGTTCCTCGCTAAGGGTGGTCGTCCGCTTTTCAACCCTGCCGTCCTGATCGACAAGCCAATACTCGAGGGGCACCGGGTATTCCAATTTGTAGGCCCCTTGCTTGATGAATGTCTTGCCGTCGCTCCGGACCACCGTCAGGTCAGGACACCCCTTGGTGTAGAACCACTGTCGCCGGAACGCGTCAAGGTCCTTGCCCGTGGACTTGGACATAGACGCAAAGAACTGCTCGGTAGTGACGTTTTCAAACTGCCTTGCCCGCAGGTAGTCGCGGACTGCAGGCCAGAACTTGTCTTCACCGACCATGTGCATCAACATGAACATGCGGGCGGCGCCGCCGCCGTATGCGAAGCCGTCAAAGAGGTCGAACGGATCCTTGTACTTGTTCCAGATCATCGTGCGGTCGCGCTGGAAATAAGCTGTGGCGATGGCACCGTCCATCGTCCCAGCCCGGTCGAGATCGAACGTGTCCCGACCGTTCTTCTCACGTTGCCAAAAGGCTGGGAGAAAACTGGCCCAGCCCTCGTTAATCCAAGCGTGGGGCCAGTCGGTGCATGTGACCGTGTCGCCGAACCACTGGTGGGCGAGTTCGTGAGCGACCAAGCCGGTGCCGTCGCGGTAGCCGGCGTCTTGGGGCGGAAAAAGGGCGTCGATGGTCTGTGTCGTGCACGTCACGTTTTCCATGCCGCCGAACATGAAGTCGGGCACCGCCGACTGGGCGTACTTTTCCCAGGGATAGGGATATCCGGTGATCTTGCCGTAGAAGTCGATCACCTTGTCCGTTCCGCCGAAGGCCGCCTTACCCCAGGAGCCCAGACCCTGAGGCACCCAGATGCTCACGGGCTTACCCTGGGCGGTGGTTCCGTCGGGGACGATGTCGTAGAGTCCGGCCGTGAACGCGATCAGATAGGTCGAGTGTTGGTGGCCGATTTTCCAGTGCCACGTGTCGGTGCCCTTTGAGTGGCTGACGCCAAGGAGCCTTCCGTTGCTGAGGGCCTTCCATCCCTTGGGGACGGTGATGCTGCCGCTACTGGTCGCCTTGTCGTCAGGCCAGTCGTAGATGGGCAGCCAATAACGGTTGTCGACCATCTCACCCTGGGTGTAGACCACAGGCGTGTGGGCGGGATAGGCGTACTTGGCCTTGACGAAGTAGACACCCGCCTCGGGCGCGCCGTGATACTTGATCCGGACCTTGAGGGTCGTCCCCTTGCGCGCCTCGGTGCGGACGGCCATGACCGTCCCGTTATCCTCAAAATTGCTGTCCCGACCGTTGACGACGACCTGGTCGACCGTGAGCTTGGGGCAGTCGAAGACGAGCAGGGCGTTGTCCCTGGTCGTCTTGAGCGTCTGGGTCACGTCGCCGGTGATCGTCCCCGGTTCAAAGTCGACCGCGACATGCCAATCGACGTCGAGCAGGTCGTACTCATGGTCGTCGTGGGCTTGCTTGGGAAGCTGGGCCGATGCGACGCCGACAAGGATCAGGGCGGAAATGAAACAGAGTGGGCGGACGCTCATGGGACGGGTGACAGAATACATCACTCTCTGGTAGAAAACTGACCGACCCATGCGAGACACGACCAAGCTCCTCTGTGTTTCGGGAAGCATGCGCGACGCCTCGTGTTGTATGGCGGTATGTCGATTGGTCGAAGAACTGGGGCGAGAGTCCGGGTTGGATGTGCAGATCCTCGACCCCAAAGGGCTCCGTCTGCCCCTGTATGAACCGGAAGTGGGGATCGGACATTTCGGAGAGGCGGCGCAACAGATCGAGCGCCTGCTTGAACTGTTCCGCTGGTCGGAGGTGATGCTCTGGGTGAACCCCACCTATCACGGGACGATCACCGGCGCCTTCAAGAACATGCTCGACTTTGCTGAGTTCCTTTCCGCTGACTTGCCGCCATACCTCCATGGCCGGGCAGTGGGGTTCGTCTCCATCAACGACTCGACGACCTTTGCCGCGATGCGGGACTGCGCCAGGGAGCTTCGGTGCTGGGTCGCGCCGACCCAGATCGAGATACAGGAGGCGGAATTTGAGCCCGGGCCGGTGTTACGGCAAGAAAAGGCAGTCGGACGGTTGCGCAGGCTGGTCGGCGAGCTCGCGAGCTATGCCGCCCGCCAACGCGCTTAGGCCATGAACTCCTTCACACGACGCTTAGAGGCGTCAGATGGCGGGGCTTCTCTGACTTCACGCCTTCTTCGCGTTCGATCGCGTGATAGAGAGAGTCCCGTTCGACGGGTTCGCGACCGGCCTCTTCGATCATGTAACACATGTTGGAGAAGGTCAGCGCCTGCTTTTTGTTGCCGAAGTCGCCTTCGTTGTAGGTGATCTCGTACTCGTGGACCAAGCCGTCGGTGTCGTCGGCGCCATACCAGAGCGCCGCCTGGGTCACCTCGGGCGTGTTCATGATCCAGAAGCTCTTGATGTGGTCGAAATTGTCGAGCATCAGCCTGGCCACGGCGATGTTGCGCAGGTCAACATACGCCGTCGGCATCTTGACGTCTTCAAGCTCGGTGTTCTCTGGGTGGAAACAAAGCGGTGTGAAGCAGACGAAGTGGCCGGTCTCGTCCTGCAGGTCGCGGAGCTGGACAAGGTGCATCACCCGCTCCTCGTCGGTCTCGATGTGGCCGTAAAGCATCGTCGCGTATTGGGTCAGGCCGAGCTTGGCCGCCGACCTCGCGACCGCTTTCCACTCCTCGCCGCCGAGTTTCCGACCAAACAACTCGCGGTGGACACGGTCGCTGAGGACCTCGATCCCGCCACCGGGCAGTGAATCGAGCCCGGCCTCGATCAAGTCGCGCAGGGCCTGGTCGATCGACACCTTCCCCTTCCGGGCGATCTGTTCGATCTCGATGGCGGTGAAGGCTTTGACGTGGACACCGGGAAGGGTCTCCTTGACGACCCGAACCATGTCCATGTAGTAGCTGTAAGGCAAGCGAGGGTTGATGCCGCCCACCATGTGGATCTCGGTGAGGTCGACCTCCTTGTGCCATTGCGCCCGGCGGCGGACCTCCTCGATCGACATCTCATAAGGGTCGGGGCCTCCTTTCTTGGCATAGAACGAGCAGAACTTGCAGAACTTGTTGCAGATGTTCGTGTAGTTGATGTGCTGGTTGCGGACGAAGTAGGTTTTCTTGCCGTGGCGGCGTTCACGCACCAAGTTGGCCAAGTATCCGACACCAGTCAGGTTGGGACTGGCGAAGAGCGCACAACCGTCCTCCGGGCTGAGCCGCTCCCCTGCCTCCACCTTCTGGTAGATCGGATAGAGGTCTTCACCGACGACGCGCCTTGGGTCGATTCCCATCTTTCAACTGTCCTGAACTTTCAATCTTGATTGAAAGTTCCCTACTCATTTTATACCAGCGCGACTGGGCGCACGCGCCAAAACTGCGACCGGCCTAGTAACCGGCGGCCACCGTCACCAGCTCGCTTTCGCGGGCCAACTTCTGAGCCGCCGCCTTGAGTTGGTCCAAGTCGACGTGGTCGAAGAACTGCACCACCGCCTCACGCGGGAACGCGGTACCGGCCACTAGCCGCCAGTAACCTTCCCATTCGCACCGGTCAATGAGCGACGAGCCCATCTCCCGGCCGGGCATGAGGGCAAAAGGCGACGGCGAATACTGGCCGTAGAGAGCGAGCCGGGCGATCGTCTTGGCCCTGGCCAAAGTGTGCTCGTCCCATTTGGCGCTGTCGTCGAGCAGGGCCGAAGCCACCTCCGCAGTCATTGCCAAGCCTTTCGGCGCGGCGGTAGATGATCGGAACGCCACCAAGCGCGGAGACCAGCCGCTGGCGGTCGGCCAGAGGACACCGCCGACCTCGTAACAGAGCCCCTTCTGCTCACGGAGCACCTGGTACAGGGTGCAGTCCTTGCCGACTCCGGCCGCCACCAGGGCGAGCATCTCCGCAGGCGCTCCGGGCGTGGCCGGGGTGACGGGCTTGCCGAAGAGGGCGTGGACACCGTAGGCCCCGCCGGTCGCCTTGAGGATCTTGTCGCTCACATCGACACGGGGCTTCGCGCCGGGGGGCATCGACAAGATGCCGAATCGGTCGACGACCTCCTTCGCACCCTGCCCTTCTTCGATCGCCCCGCCCACGACCACGACCAGCTTGGACGGCTGGAACGACCGATTGTACAGGGCACGGACGTCATCGTTGTGGAGCCGGCTCGCGTCCATCAGCCAAGGGTCCATAGCCAAAGACCAGTGGTCTTGGGGGTAGGCGAGGGCTGCCTTGGCCTCGTCCAAGTCGTCGTCACGGAGGTTGGCCTCCACGGCAAGCGAACCGGCCATGTTCACGGCGAGCCGCAGGCCGTCGGGCGGCATCCAGACTTCGATCTTGATGAGGTCGGCGGTCGTCGTCACCGACGGTCTCTGGCCTGCCTGGGACCCGTACTTGACCAAGTCGAGGTCGTTGAATGTGGACGTGCCTCGCAACAGAGTCTTACCAAGCACCTGCCAAGCGGCCCTGTCCCGCGGTCCCGTTAGGTCGGCTTTAGCCCAGACCTGGACCACGACGGCCCCGGCCTTGGCGTCGGGGACTTCGACCACGCGCGGTTGGGCTTGGCCTCCGGCGATGGCCAAGAGCAGTGACGCTGCGGCCAGGCTCACCGTCCACCCTCCCCGACCAAGCGGCTCAGGACGGCGAGGAAGGCGTCGTCCTGCAGGTCGTCGGCTTGGTTGACTATCAGTTCGGTTCCTGACGTCCCCGAAGTCTGGAGCAACAACGCCCGGGTCTTGGCTGCGGCCACCGGATCGGACTGCAGGCCACGGGCCCAGGCGCGCGCCGCCGTCTTGCCGACTATCGCCAATGTCGCCGCGTCGTCCTTGGCCATTGCCTGGGCTTTCTTCAAAGCACCGGCGTCCCTGTACGCCACGGAGACAAGGCATGTGTGGGCGGACGGGGTGAAGACGGCCTGGACTCCGGGGACACGCTCCTGCAGGGCGAACGCGGCGCCTAGCGCCGCGACCGTCGAGGAGAAGCCGAGGCCGGGGACGACGAGCGCCCGGAGGGTGCCCTGGCCGGACTCGGGCACCGTATCCAAGGTCGATTCACGCCCGACCGGGAGGCTGTCACGCTTCGGTAGGGGCCCGACGGCCAAGGCGGCTTGGTCGGCCATAGCCTCGGGGGCGAGGTCGGCGATGACGGTGACGGTCGTCCGGCTGCCCTCCAGAGTCTCGGAGAGGACCGCCGCCATTTCGTCCGGGGTCGCCTTGGCGAGTTCATCATGGGAAAGGAAGAGGGTGTCGCCGGCCAGACCGAAGGCGTCGAGCCAAGCCTTGTCGTTCATCGCCGACCACCACGGTCGCAGAGCGTTCTCTTCGCTGATCACGCCCGCCTCCCGGACGATCTGTTCCTGGGTCACCTTGAGCGGTTGGAACAGGGTACGGAGGACTTGGACCGCGTCGGACAGTTCGGCGGTTGGACCGGTGATCTCCACGAAGATCGTGTCCCGGGTCGTCGAGGCGGAGAGGGTGCAGCCCTTGCCCTCAAGGGTTCGGTCGACCGTGCCGTCGCCTCGGGCGAACAGGTGTTCCAACAGGTGGCGTCGGCCAATCGTAGGCCCCGCGACGTCCTCGCCAGCCTCGAGGGCCACACACAGGGCGAACCGCTCCAACCCTGGGCGGCGTTCGACGTAGACCCGCGCCCCATTAGCCAGGTCTCGGCGCAGGCGCGGCTGTTCGACCTGAAGATGTTGGGCCTGCCCCATGGCGAGGGCGGCGAGAAGCAAAGGGGCGGCAATCGCCACGGAATTGAGATTACCAGGCAGAGGTCTCCCCGCTTGACCGGCCACAGGCCAACCAGCGAGCCGAATATTGCCTGGACATCTGCGAGATATCATCATGCCGTGCGAAAAGTTGTACGATCTTGATGTGCCCGACACCATACGGCCGAGCCCCGGAAGATGGTATCCAATAGCCAGGTCTGGTGTTGGAACGCACATGACTGTGGTGGTTGACTCCGACCATCTGCGGAACAGGATGAAACTATGTTCCTCCTATTAGCTGCTCATTTCGTAGCTCTTGGGTCGGCGACTTCCACGGCGGCTCAGCCGCTAACCTCGCGACATTCCTGCAAGACGAATGCCACAGACCGGCGATCGTGGCTGCTCCCCGCAGATTTGGAGAGCTCACGTTGAAAGGCTCACAGAGCACGTCACGATTCGACCTGCTTGGGCCAAAACTCGATTCGAAAGTAGTGGACGAACACAGGTTGGCGATCGCAGACATATACTTGCCGTGGCCCCACAGCCGCTACTACCTAGCTTTTACCCATGGCGTCGACGCAGCCCCAAATTTCAGGAGCGAGCATGACAAGTTCGTCGTGGACGGAGACACCGTCAAGCTGAAGGACACCAAGGTCGCGACCGCTCGCGTGGAAGATCTCCGAAGGCTAGATTGGGGCAAGCCGGTGAAATCCCTTTGGTTCTTCGACAAGTGCTATGTGGCAGCCTCGTTCGACAAAATGAGTGAAGGAGAGTTTTGGCGACATGTCGCCGACAGTCTCTGCGGCAAGGCTGTCATAAAGAAGGACTCCATTGAGCTTCAGGTCGATTACAGCAGCCTCCGCAGACGTTGGGCGGCGATGGAGCTTGCCACTGCGACTGAGGACAGGCTAAGCCTTTTAGGAAGAGGGTGCTATGTCCGCTACGACCTCATCAACTCCCTCCCGGACCAGACGCTCCGTCAGCTTGTCGAACCAAAGGCGACATCGCTCACGTTGGAGCCAAACGCTGTGGCTGGAATGGCACCAGAGCTCACTGCGTACGTCGAGGCGAGAATGCGAGTCCTAAGGTCACAAGTTGCGCAAGGAGACTACGGAGCAAAGGAGTTGCTTGGGCTCATCAAGGGCACGACACCGACAATCTTTTTGAGGTCAAACGATTTCACGATTGTAATTGGCCTCCCTGGGCCAGACAAGGGATTCGTGATGATATGACGAAGTGTGGCGCGGACGATTTGGGTCGATTCGGGTAGCTCTGCCGTCGGTTTGTCCCTAAAGGGTGCGGTCAACGGATCTTGCCGGTTGCGTAGCGGGCGCACAGGTACAAGTCCCACGCCCCGTGACTCCGGAAACCTTGAAGCTGAACCACTCGGCCAAGTTTTGATCCAATCCCGAAGCACTTTGAATTGATCGCTGGCATGAACAACATTGCCAGATTATCTTGCAATGTTCTAAGTATTGATCAATGAAACTTGCATTTCGGAATTCGTTCGTGTACTCTGTTTGTTGAGCCGATAACTTCGGTCGAGAAAGAAAATATGCTTATTGAAGCGATGGTTCTCAGCGTTCTAGCAACGCCCCCCCCCCACCACCACCCCCACGGCATGCTTAACCAGTCGATCAATGCGGCCCGTGCCTGACGGTTGGAGCTATGCACCAGCCCTTACCGGATCGATCTCCGGGCCTGATGCAGGGGTGTCCGGGGGAGTGGTGACGCTAACAATCTCCACGTATGATAAAGACAGTGTCACTATCTATGGGGTGCAGACACAATTCGGTAATACAGATCGAGGAATTTCTTACACCCCCGATCCAAATCTGAGCCCTGGCAGTACCAATACACCGCCTTCGTTTCCGAGTTCGCCCTCCGCGTACAGTGCTGAGACTGGCCTTGTCGAGTGGCAGCACAGCATCCATCTTATCGTCGTGCCACAGGGCGAGATATGGACGAGGCAGGCATCGTACACGGTGGTCGACACTGACAATAGGCCAGATCGTCATGATTCGGCCTACCATCCGACACATCTTATCAACATTGCTGGACCCGCCGGCTCGGGCGGAGGAGGCTAAACCGTGCTGGCGCCTTCAGTTGTGTTGCTTTGCGCCTTGGCGCATTCCCGATTCCTTGGTGGCTCGTCGGGGGCACTGGCCCACTTCTTGGCAACGGAGTGTGGCGTACCCGCCTTCGTCGCCGGGCATCGCCAGTACGGCGAACTGCAACTGGAGAACCCCCGTGCCCTACGGCGATTCGACTTCCTGGGCGGTCGCCTCGGCGCCGTCGTCCCCGATCAGAACATGATCGCGGTCGCCGACAGTGGGTTGCCCTACCCACACAGCAAGCGGTACGACCAGGAGACAGAGGGCCAGCAGGACTCTCCCTCGCCCGGCTTAGCCAAGATTCTGACCATCACCGGCGACGAGGTGACCCTGGCCCAGGGCCACGGCATCCAGGCGGGCGTCCATGCGCTCGCCAACCTGAAATGGGGCAAGAAGATCACCTCGAACTGGTTCCTCGACGCGTGCACGATGGCGTTCTCATTCGACAAAATGTCTGTCTCGGATTTCTGGCGACACGTCGCCAAGACGATCTGTGCCAAGGTCACCGCGACCGATACTGAGATCAAGCTGGTCGTGGACTACGAAGAACTCAAGAAAAGGTGGGCAAGGAGCCTGCGCTTAAACTTGACCCCTGCCGACTACCAAGCCATCGGTCCGGCGTGCGAAGCCCCCGCCATCTTGCTTGAGAGGTTGCCAGTCTCGACCGTTCAAAGGCTCATCGACAAAGGCCCTACCTTCGTCCGCTACGACCTCAAGACGGATCCTGTGGCCTATCGGATGGCACGCATTTACGTCGATGCCCGTCTGGGCAAACTGAGGGATCGGGCGGCGGCGGGTGACGTCAGCTCCCAGAATCTCCTTGAGATGATCCGTGGTGCCGAGCCGATCGTGACATTGAGTTCGCACGACTTCATCGTGAATATGGCGGTGCAGGGCCCCAAACCGAACTGGACGATTTCACTGTGACCACCAGTAGTCCCACGGGATCCAAGTTGTGGTAGCCTTGCCCATTCGCAAGCGACGGGGCGGGCGGAAAGGCACAGGGGCCAGTGGGCGGTAGAGCGTCTGCTGGCCCTCGCCATTTCGCTCCGGGCCCGGCGAGGACCGATCCATGACATCGAAAGAAGCCCTCAAATTCATTGCCGAGAACGAAGCCAAGTTCGTCGACGTGCGCTTTACCGACCTGTTCGGCATGTGGCACCACTTCACCATTCCCTCCCATGCCCTGAACGAAGGCACTTTTGAGGACGGCCTCATGTTCGACGGGTCGTCGATCCGCGGGTTCCAGACCATCAACGAGTCGGACATGCTCCTTCTGCTTGACGCCGATGGAATGTTCATGGACCCCTTCACCGAGCACGAGACGGCCGTCATCTTCACCGACGTCCGCGACCCGTTCACCCGGGAGGAGTACAGTCGCGACCCGCGCAACGTCGCCGCCAAGGCCGAGAAGTACCTCCACAGCACCGGCATCGCCGACGCCGCCTACTTCGGGCCCGAGGCAGAGTTCTTTATCTTCGACAAGATGGCCTACCGTAACGACCCCCAGGCCGCGGGCTACGAGATCGATAGCGTGGAAGCCCACTGGAACAGCGGGGCCGACGACGCCCTGGGCTACACGATGAGGAACAAGGGTGGATACTTCCCTGTGGCGCCAGCCGACAAACTAAGCGACCTACGCGGCGAAATGTGCCTGTTGCTCGAAGAGGTCGGTGTGCAGACTGAACTTCACCACCACGAGGTGGCCGCGCCCGGCCAATGCGAGATCGACGTCCGCTTCGACACGCTCAAGACCATGGCGGACAAGCAACAGAAGTACAAGTACGTCGTCAAGAACGTCGCCGCCCGGTACGGCATGGCCGCCACGTTCATGCCCAAGCCCGTCTTTGCGGACAACGGCAGCGGCATGCACTGCCACCAGTCCCTTTGGAAGAACGGCGAGAACATCTTCTTCGACGCCAACGGTTACGCCGGGCTCAGCGACGCCGCCCGATGGTACATTGGCGGACTGCTCAAGCACGCCCCCAGCCTCCTCGCGTTCACCAACCCCTCCACCAACTCCTACCGCCGCCTGGTCCCCGGCTACGAGGCGCCCATCAACCTGGTGTACTCAGCTCGAAACCGGTCGGCCTGTATCCGCATCCCGGTGAGCGGCAGCTCGCCGAAAGCCAAGCGGGTCGAGTTCCGCGCTCCGGATCCCATGGCCAACCCCTACCTGGCCTTTGCCGCCATGTTGATGGCGGGCATCGACGGCATCCAGAACCGTGTCGAGCCCCGCGCCCCGGTGGACAAAGACCTGTACGAGCTCGCACCAGAAGAGAAGGCAGACATCCCTCAGACACCGGGCTCTCTCCGGTTGGTGCTGGAAAACCTGCAAAGAGACCACGCCTACCTCACGAAAGGGGACGTATTCACCCCCGACCTGGTCCAAACCTACATCGACTACAAGCTGAAGAACGAATGCGACGCGGTGGACCTGCGTCCCCACCCGTACGAGTTCTTCCTGTACAGCGACGTCTGACCTTGACTCAATTCGTCGGGCGGTCTCGTTCGGGCCGCCCGAAAGTGGCCTTCGGCCCGCGAACACGGGTAAACCACGCCCATGCGCGGTGGGTTGGCTCTTCTCGTCCTCTGTCTGGTGATGAACGTCGTGGCGCAGTCGGTTCCACTTGACAAATATCGTTGCCTGAGTTGGCGGAGCATCGGCCCCTTCCGAGCCGGACGGACGGTGGGCATCGACCTGGTTTGGTCGAAGCCGAACATCTGGTACATCGGCGTCAACAACGGGGGTGTCTGGAAGACCACTGACTATGGTCACACCTGGCAGCCGGTCTTTGACGACCAGCCCACCGGGTCGGTCGGTTGCCTGGCCATCGCCCAGAGCAGGCCGGACACCGTGTACGTCGGCAGCGGCGAGGGGCTCCATCGGCCTGACCTGAGCGTAGGCGACGGGGTCTACAAAACCACCGACGGCGGCAAGACCTGGCAGAACACCGGCCTGCGGGACGGGCAACAGATCAGCGGAATCAGCGTGGACCCCAAGAACCCCGACCGCGTGTTCGTCGCCGTCATGGGCCACCCCTATGGTCGGAACAAGGAGCGAGGCGTCTACCGCACGTTGGACGGTGGCAAGACGTGGAAGCAGGTCCTCTACATCGACGAGGACACCGGTTCTCCTGCCGTCTCGATCGACCCCGCCGACCCACAGACGGTCTACGCCGACATGTGGTCCAGCCGGGAGGGGCCATGGGAGAACGGAGACTGGCAAGGCTCGGCCAGCGGCCTCTTCAAGTCTACGGACGGCGGCGCGACCTGGCACCAGCTTCACGGCGGCCTGCCCGAGGCCGCCGACCACTTGGGACGGATCGGCTTCACCGTGTGCGCGGCAGACAACAAACGCCTCTATGCGACGGTCGACTCGCCCACCAAGGGGGGCATCTATCGGAGCGACGACGCGGGCGCGACCTGGCGCCTGGTGACCAACGAACGGCGGCTGTGGGGACGAGGCGGTGACTTCGCCGAGATTCGGGTGGACCCGACCGACCCTGATAAGGTCTATGCCGCTAACACCTCCACATATCGGAGCGACAACGGTGGCAATGACTGGGTGTGCATCAAGGGCTCACCGGGCGGCGACGACTACCACACCATCGTCATCCACCCCACGCAGCCGGACATCATCGGACAAGCCGCCGACCAGGGCGCGACGATCAGCGTCAACGGCGGCGAGACCTGGAGCAGTTGGTACAACCAGCCGACCGCACAGTTCTATCACGTCAGCACCGACAACCGGTTCCCCTATTGGGTGTACGGCGGGCAACAGGAGAGCGGATCGGCGGCGGTCGCCAGCCGGGGCAACGACGGGCAGATCACGTTCCGGGAGTGGCACCCGGTTGGGGCTGAGGAGTACGCCTACGTCGCCCCCGACCCCCTGGACCCTGACATCGTCTATGGGCAGAAAGGGACGAAGTTCCGCTGGAGCACGGGCAAAGTCGAGGGTGTCCGTCCTGACATCCCGGGCACTCGCTACATCCGCACCATGCCCTTGGTCTTCTCGCCCAAGGACCCGCGCATCCTCTTCCAAGCCGCCCAATGGCTCATGAAGACGGTGGACGGCGGCCAGCACTGGACAAAGGTCTCGCCCGACCTGTCCCGCGAGACATGGGACGTCCCAGAGTCGTTTGCGGTCGGAGCCGATGCCGGCAAGAAGATGAACCGCCGGGGCGTCATCTATGCTGTCGCTCCGTCGCCCTTGGACACAGGGATCATTTGGTGCGGCACGGACGACGGCCTGGTGTGGCTGACCAAGGACGGCGGCGCGCATTGGTCGGACGTGACCCCTAAGGCCCTCACGAGTTGGAGCAAAGTGAGCCAGATCGACGCCGGGCACTACGAGCCTGGGACGGCATACGTCTCGGTGAACCGGTTGCGTTGCGACGACCTGAAGCCCTACGTCTATGTGACGCACGACTTCGGGGCGAGTTGGCGGCTAGCGGTCAGCGGGCTCGACGACCAGCCCGTGAACGCGGTCCGAGAGGATCCCGTCAAGGCACGGTTGCTTTATGCGGCGACCGAGACCGCTGTCTGGTTTTCTAGTGACGACGGCGAACACTGGAACCCGTTACGCCTGAACATGCCGGCGACCAGCGTCCGAGACTTGGTGGTCAAGGACGACGACCTGGTGGTCGGCACGCACGGGCGCGGGTTCTGGATCTGCGACCAAATCGGATTGCTACGTCAACTGGGCACGGTACTTGTGAAGCCGTCGGTCGCCTACCTCGTCGAGTGGAACTCCAACACCGACACGCCGCTCCCGCCAGAGGAGCCTCACGGACAGAACCCACCCGACGGTATTTGCCTCGACTATGTGTTGCCTAGTGCCGCGAAACTGGTGACATTAGAGGTCATCGGACCGGACGGCAAGGTGATCCGCACCTTTTCCAGCGAGGACAAATTGGAACCCCTCGACCCCAAGACGCTGACCGTCGACCCGCGTTGGGCAAGGCCCCTGGTCGGTTTGGGCACGGGGCAGGGCGCGCACCGGTTCGTGTGGGATCTGAGGACGGCCGGGAGGAGGGGCTTGCGCATGCAAGCCGTGTGGCACGACACGCCGGTCTCCCGGGGGCAGTTTGTGCCGCCGGGAACCTACACTGTGCGGCTCACGGTTGACGGGGTGGCCCATGAAACGCCTCTGGAGATCAAGCCCGACCCACGCGGCGGCCCGCTTGGTAACCACAACTGGGCCGACCAGTTCGACGACCCTGACGATCCGCACTGAGCCGGGTCGGTAGGGGAAGTGGGTTGGGCTCGCGGAGAGGGGTGTCTTGGCTTACTAGATCTGGCCGTCGAAGCCGCCGCCGAGGTGGGACTGGTCTGAGGCGGATTTGAGGATGTAGGCCAAGTCGGTGCAACCGGAGATGCGGTCGGACCACTTGATCCGGCCCTGAGGCGTTTGGACGGAATAGATGTTGCCGCCGTAACTCAAGTACGAGCCCTTTTCCTGGTAAGAGTCTTTCTCCACCATGCTTAAGGGGAGGTCGACTTTCTGGATGCCAATTGCATTGCGATAGATGACGTGCTCTCCAGCGACGGTGATGCGCTCGAAGAGGCATTTCAAGGCGTAGTACCCGAGTGCCGCCCAAAATACGGCAGAGCAGGCGAAAACAAAGAACACGACATAGAACGGGGTCTCCTCCATCACGCCGTTGACGCTCATGAGTTCGCCATTAACATAGGCGGCCAGGACGGACTGGCATAGGAACCAAGTAGCCGGGATGACAAATATGGCGACAAGGAATATCGCAGGAGACCAGTATCCATAGACTCCATGTTGCTCGTGCTTTGCCTGTTTTGAGAGGACAAGGCTCTTAAGATCCTCGTAACCATTTATATTGTCGCTGAACACAATTTCACTATCGACGCCTTTGACACGGCACTTATGGTGGACGCGCTGTATGTAACGGTTGGATTGAGCCTGTGAGAACACCTGTTCCTGCACGTTTTCGATGCCGTCTAGCTGGCACCGGGCTTTTTCCCCTCCGACCTTTCCGATCCAGACCAACTCGGTCGGCGTCACGATGATCTTTTCGTTGGCGACCGCTAACAGATATGCCGCGCCCTGGGCGATGACGCCAAGGCCAATGAAAAGAAACAAAGATAGCCCGGCATAGAAGATCCAGAGCGGACCATGGACGGAACTAGGGTCCCTTGCGTAGTCCTTTCCGACCTCGGCGAGCATGAATGCCGAGATGCCGCCGAAGACCAGCCCAAAGAAGACGGAATAGCAGCCTATCCAGGTCAAGCCGCTTCCGCGGTAGTCAAACACTTTCTGGCCTGACTGAGGAACGACTGCACTGCCAACATCCATTCAGGCGATCGTCGCCACTTCGGTGGCCAAGTAGGAACTCAGCTGCTCGATGTGTTCCAGGTCGTGGCTGAGCACCAGAACCAAGAACGCGTCGACGCCGACCTCTTCCCCAACGGAGTTCACAAATGTCTTCCGCCAGTCCGCAGGGGTCATGTCGCGGAGATAGTCGAGGGTCATTTCGCGGCGTGACTCGTAGACCTCAGCCTCGTGGAAGGCTTCCTTCTCGGCGAAGCGGTGTTCGTCACACCGGCTGTCCGGGTCGTAGGCAGGCACCTTGTCGCCTGGCCTGATGTTGGCGACCCGGATACGGTCCAAGACGGTCTGCTCGTAGTCGGCCAGGTGGGCGATGACTTCGCGGGCGGTAAATCGGTCGGATTCAATACGCTCGTCGAGTCGGTCGGTGGGAAAAACACGGAGCAGACGCTCCACAACGCGAGGCCCCATGTGAAGGGCATGCAGCATTCGATCGCGCATAGGGATAGGTTACACGTATCGGTCACCCCAATGGGCGGCACAAGACCTCAATTTCGGCATGATCACCAGGTTTTTCCCCCAACCCGATGATAGGACCGGATAGAGTCAGGGGGTCGGGGGGCGTCGAAGGAGAAGTAGATGGAGAGGATCGTCAAGACCGAACAAGAGTGGCGGGAGAGCCTGACCCCCGAGGAGTTCCACGTCCTACGCCAAAAAGGGACTGAGAAGCCGTTCTCGGGAGAGTATGTCGACACCACCGACGACGGCGAGTACCGGTGCAAGGGGTGCGCCGCCCTACTCTTTTCCTCAGGGACGAAGTTCCACTCGGGATGCGGATGGCCGAGCTTTTTCGCCAGCCACGCCGACGCCATCGCCTATCACGAGGACGAGTCCCACGGCATGCGCCGGGTCGAGGTGACGTGCAAAGCGTGCGGCGGCCACCTCGGCCACGTCTTTGATGACGCTCCCCAGACGCCGACCGGCCAACGCTACTGCATCAACTCGGCGAGCATCCAGTTCGAGCCCAAGGCTTGACACGGCTCACCGGTCCAACGAAGAAACTGTGCGGACGACCAAGCGGTCCACGATGCGTTTGGCCGTGCCTGGGCTGACGATCCCGGCGACGAGGGCCACGTCCATCTCGGCCCGACGGGAGACGACCACAGTGTCGGAGTCCATCGGCCGGACTGGAACGGCCCCGGACTTGATGACCGCTTTCCAGGCCGAAGTCAGATCCAATTTCGGTGCGGGGACATATTCGACGAGGTCAAAGCAGTCCTTCTTGGCCGCGTTCGAGAACGTCAGCCTGACGACAGGTCGCCCGTCGACCGTGCCCTTGTCCATGTTGGCAAGGACGTATCCGGGAGCGGTGTCGTCCGGCAAATAGACCTTGCCACCAAGGTGTCGGGCGGCGGCGTCCTGCAAGACTCCTGGACCCGAAGCGGCAAGTGCCAAGGCGAAGATCGCGGACGCGCTCATCTCTTACATTTCGGACGGACAATCGGCGCAAATAACCGCACATGTTGCCGGAGTCTTCAGGGGGTCGGGGAAAAAGTGGAGCGGATGGGGCTTCCCTACCCCGTCCTCCGTTACCACCTTCCGTGGTGCCCGCTCGGCTCATTCTAACGCCTAGTCGATCCGGCTGCGTTCCGCGTCTGGGCCGAAAGACGCCGGTAGTCCTGTGGATAAGTTCACTCGCCAGACGCTGACGAGAACCTAACTCAGGATTTCCTTATAGAGCCGAGAGTGGCGATAGGCGCATTCATCGATGCCGTACCAATCCACTGCCCGCGTATGAGCAGAATCGGCCAGCGACTCAAGAAAGTGGGGCGCGTTGAGCAAGCCACCGATGGCTCCGGAGAGTTCTCCGTCGGAGTCGAAAAGCGCGATGCTCAAGTCTTCCACACCGATGTCGGAGAGGCCCCCGATACGACGGAGGAGCACAGGCGTTCCCAAGGACATGGCCTCCAGGGCAGCCATGCTGAAGCCGGCGCGTTTCTTGGCCACGACGACAAGGTCAGCCGCGCGGAACAGGGTCGGGACATCGACCCGCTCGGCCATCACCCAGATCCGCTCGCCGTCGTGCCTGCGTTGAACCAGGTCCGCGTCCGGCCCAACACCAGCCAGGACGACACCTACATCGGGACGACTGTCCGCCAGCTCGACGACGGCGTCGGCCAGCTCGTCCAATCCGGATTCCTTGTTCATCTTGGCCAGAGACACGACCAGCGCCCGGTCGTCGGGAAGGCCCAATCGCTGTCGGGCGGACTCCTTTGTCTCTTCGGTGCCAAGCGGCGGGATGCCCGGGTCGATGAGTTCTAAATTCAGGGCGTCGGAGTCATCTAGGTGGTTCTTGAGCGTACGGGTCGGACAAATGCCAGCCCTCGCCGCGTTCAATCGGTCGATGACCTGTGAACTTCTCGTCTTAGGCCAGTCATAGGCCGTGTACACCCACGGAAACCGAAGGCCAAACGCCTCGCTGCACGCCCAAGCAGTCCGATAACCCCATGCGTGGACGACGTCGAAACCTTTGGCGGCGTCGCGGACGAGCTTGCCGACCTGGCGGTCGACCCCGAAGCCCGTCTTGTCCGGGATGTAACTTTCGGCGTCGTCCACGACCATCTCGACGCCGTGGGCTTCGAGTGCCGCCGCCAGATGGGTGCTGTAGGTGGCCATTCCACCCAGGCTCTGCCGTCGGAGCGAGAGGACTCGGAGCATTCGGTCTCTAGCGGGGGACGGCTTGGGAATCGACGAGGTGTCGAATGACATCGTCGATCCGGAGACCCTCGATCTCCGCCTCTGGCCGCAACATGACCCGGTGCCGGAGCACCGGCATGGCGAGTTCTTTGATGTCGTCGGGAATCACGAATTCGCGGCCTCGGACGGCCGCCACCGCTTTGCCGCAAGCCACCAGGGCCAACCCCGCTCGGGGCGAGGCGCCGACCAATATGTCATGGCTGGCCCGGGTCGCGCTCACGATCTCATATACGTACTGGAGGATCTTGTCCTCGACGATCACGCCCGCGACTTCCTGACGCAACTCCTTCAAATTCTGGGCGTCCACTATCGCCTGGAGTCCGACCGCTTCTAAGTTTTGAGCCCTGAACCCATGATGGAACCGACGCAAGACGTCGATCTCTGCTTCGGCCGACGGGTAGCCAAGGACGATTTTGAGCAGAAACCGGTCTTGCTGGGCCTCGGGAAGCGGGTATGTGCCCTCGAACTCGACTGGGTTCTGGGTCGCAAACACGACGAACGGATACGGGAGTTGGTGGGGAATGCCGTCGATCGTCGCCTGCCTCTCCTCCATGGCCTCAAGCAACGCCGCTTGAGTCTTAGGGGGTGTCCGGTTGATCTCGTCGGCGAGCAGCACCGCTGTGAAAATGGGACCCTGCCTCAGGACGAATTCCGCCGTCCTTGGGTCGAAGACGTTCGTCCCCACCACATCGCTGGGCATGAGGTCCGGTGTGAACTGGACGCGCTTGAACTCCAGGTCGAGCACCTTCGCCAGACACCGGACGATCAGGGTCTTGGCAAGGCCGGGGACACCCTCGAGCAAAACGTGGCCGTCGGCCAGTACGGCTACAAACGCCTGCTCCAAGATCCGGTTTTGGCCAACCACCGCCTTACCGACCTCGGCGTAGACCCTTTCGGCGACCTCGGCAACCTTCATCGAGTGGGCATCGTACCCGTGACCAGCCGTGACTGTCGGGGTCGCAGGGTGGTAGAAAGCAAAGCCATGCTAGAAGTCGTCAACCTCACGAAAGTCTTCAAGACGGTCAAGGCGGTAGACGGCGTCACTTTTACGGTCCATCCCGGAGAAATCGTGGGGCTCCTGGGGCCGAACGGTGCAGGCAAGACGACCTTGATGCGGTGCATCACCACCGTCCTCGAACCGACCGGTGGAGCCATCCGCATCAACGGTCACGACCTCCGGACAGACATGGACAAGGCGAAGCGAGGACTCGCCTTTGTCCCCGAGGTGCCCAACCTCTACGAACTCCTGACCGTCGAGGAACACATTCGGTTTGTTGCGATGTGCTTTGGCACCTTGGACATATTTGAAAGGGAAATCGACTCCCTCTTGCACCGCTATTCCCTCACAGACAAACGCAAAGAACTTGTGGCGACTCTCAGCAAGGGAATGCGCCAAAAGTTATCTATAGCATGTGCTATGGTTCACAGCGCGAACGTCTATTTGTTTGACGAGCCCATCATCGGCGTCGACCCTGCTGGGGTTGCCGAGTTCAAGATGGAGATGGCGAGGGGGCGGGAACAAGGTTTCTGCTATTTGATCTCGACCCACATCCTGGATGTCGCGGAAAAGCTCTGCGACCGCGTGGTGATCATGAACAAGGGTAAGACCGTAGCCCAAGGTTCGGTCACCGAACTCCGAGAGGTCAGCCATATGCAAGGCGCCGACCTTGAAAAGCTCTTCCTTAGCCTAACTCGAACCGATGAAGCCCCTCCTTTACCTCGTTAAACACTCGTTGGTGAACGGGGTACGGAGGTCGATCCAGTCGCCATTCCGCGCCATCGCCACCATCGTGTTCCTTGCCTGGCAACTGTGGTGGGTGCTTCGCGCCTTCTTCAGTGTGTCGGCGTCGGGGGTCAATGTGCCGGGTTTTGTGCCGCACGTCCGCTCCGACGCGGTGGAAGTCATCGTCAACTTGGGATTTTGCTTCTTTGCGTTCGTCTCGTGGTCGACCTTGCTGACCCTGTTCCAACCGCCGCTGTTGTTTCAACTCGCCGACGTGGATGTGACGATCCCCACCCCGCTCTCGGCCCGTGCCTTTCTGCTGTTCAACTTTGCCAAGGGCTATCTCGCCAGGCTCTTGTGGCCGCTCTTCATGCTCATTTTCGCGGCCCGTCCATTTGCGCGGATGACCCGTTCGGGCGGGCTGGGTGAACTGGACTTCTCAGACTTGTCCAACGCCTTCAAGACCGCGACGCTGGCTTACATCGTGATGCAACTGGCCTGGTCCACCTGGCGGTATGCCACAGGTTTGATCTGGTCAGAGTCTGAACAGCGCTCTGTGACGTTGAGGGGCATCGCATCGTGGACGTGCGGCATCGGGGGCCTGGCCTTTCTGGCCTCGATCATCTACCGCGCCTCGCAAGCATTCCAAGAGGTCGACGCCATGCCACGCCTGCTAGCACTGGCCAAGGCGCCAGACGTCCAGGTCCTTCTCTCACCCGCAGTGGCGGCCATCAAGCTCGGCTCTGCGCCGGTCACGGGTGACGTTCTCGGCGCGGTCGCCGGAGGAGTGTTCCTCGTGGTGATGGCCGCCAGCGGCTTCGCGGTCATGTCGGCACGGGCCGCCAAGGTCTATGAGATCGCCGCACGGGTGGCGGTGGCCCGCGCTGACGCCAAACGGTTCCGTACCGGCCAAAACGAGCAGGGCACGAACTTGATGAGAGCGCGGGCCGGCAAACTCAAGGCGCGTGAGTTCGGCTTTCTCACCAAGATCAGGCTGACAGGCGACATGGCGTTCTGGTGGAAGGAGGTCGTCGTGCTCAGCCGGTCGGCCGGGGCGATCCTCATCGTGTTCCTCGCCGCGCCCATCGTGTTCGGCTGGGTCGCCCACTTGATCAGCCAGGGAGAGGCGGCGCGACCACTGGTGATCGTCTTGCCGACATTCCTTCTCGTGTTGGGCCCCGGCGTCGTGTCCGGGATAGCTCAGAACGGATTCAGGGACTTCCTCCGCAAGGGCGACTTGCTCCGCCCTCTGCCATTGAGGCACGGCAGGCTTCTGCTCGTCGAGGTGGCCAGCAAATGCGTCCCGGTCGCGATCGTGTCGCTTCTCTCGTTGGTGGCCATGGCCCTCTATTTGCCCCAAGTCTGGACGGCAGTGCTTCCCACATGGCTGGCGACGGTAGCTATGTCCCTATTTGCCGCGGTGTCGGCGCTCTATCTGTCGATCCTGCTCCCAGATCAGTCCGATCCGGCCCAAAACATGTTCCGACGCTTGATCCAAGGGCTGGGCGTGACGATCTTCGTCTATGGCATCGCCATTGGATTCGGCGCGCTGGCTTTCCTCAACGTCTGGCTGGCCGCCGCAGTGGTGGTTCCGTTCTCCGCCGGGTTGACGGCCTTGTGCTTGTATGGAGCGACAAGGGCCTATCACAACTTCAACCCGGCAGACTGAAGCGGGCCGGGCCGGGAACCTGCCGGGCCGGTACACTGGTTACCTTGTTCTGACGACAGTCAACGAGCCATGAAGCTGAACGCATCGACGAGAGCCTCGCTGAAAGTGGTCACCGGGGCCCTATTGGTTTCTGCCGGTGTCTTCTTTGGTTACCGGGCTTGGGGCGACGTACAGCTCGCGGGTTACCATCCCAAGCCAATCGCCCCTGGATCAGTGACTCTCGTCGGCATCGACATCAAGGGCCACTACAAGATCCTCGTGGCCAACGAGATGGCCCAACTCGCCGAGGTCAGCAACACCGGCGGCGGCAAGTCAAGCTCGATGGACTCTGACGCGACAAACGTCCGACGCGTCCCGATCAAGGAGTTTCTTGCTTCTCTTCGTGGCGACGAGAAGGCCCTCAGCTACCTCGTCATGACGATGAACAAGATCAGCGAGGACGACCTTCCGCCGACCCGGGTGGAGTGGAAGGCGGCGGACGTCGTCAAGGCCATCGACGGCGACCCGGTCCTCAAGCCCAAGTTGGAGCGCGACCTGCACGTCGCCCTTGACGGCACGCCCCCCGACACCTTGCGGTTGCGCACTTTGCTGAACGGAATTGTCTTGGAAGTGCCCGTGCAGGTTGAGGTTCCCGTCTTGGGCGAGGAAAAGCAGTTGACGGCGACCGTGCCTGAACCCTTCATGAGCACCTTCGCCCAAGGGATACAAAAGCGCATCAACGAGAAGTTCAACCCTCCTCAAGAGATGATCACCGCGTGGTACCGCGATGATGCCCTCAAGCTGTTGAACGGCCAACAAAAGAAGGAGGACGTCGCCGCCTCGCTGATGTCAAAGCTGGACTCGGGCCGGACCAGACAGTTGGCTGACAAGCCCGGGAGCCTCCTCCGAGCGGCAAAAGTCCTGTTGAACGAAAATCAGATCACGGGGGCCGAGTACCAGACCTACAGGGGTCAGAACAACAAGGAATATGCCAACCTTACGCTTCATCTGACGGAGGACGGCCGGATGCGGTTGTGGAAGTACAGCCACGGACGCCAAGAATTTCACTTGATGTTCGTGGTGAACAACGTTCCCTTGGCCGCGCCAAAGATCCAGACTGAGTTGTCACAAACAGACATCGTCTTGAAGCAGCTTCCCAATCCAGACTTGGCCAAAGAAGCGGCTGACTTCATCAACGCAAAGAACAAAAAGAGCAATCCATGACACAGAAACGACAACTCCTTGCCCTGGCGATCATCGCTGCGACTGCCGGATGCTCGAGCACTGGGTACACGCCTGTGCCGCCGAAGGAAGTGCCGAAGGCGGATGTCGCCGCCGGTAAGGAGGCCACTCTTTGGCCCCTGGCGGTGGGCAACCAATGGGTCTATTCCGTGACCATTGCCGGAGCGCAGGGATCCCAAGAGCGTGAGATCACCTTCAAGGTCGTTGACAGCCGCAAGGAAGGCGACCGCACGTACGCGACTATCGAGACGACGGACGGCACCAAGCACCTGGACACGAGCGAATGGGCTGTCGACAGCAAAGGCATCTACCAGGTCAGCAGCGGCGACAAGAAGTTGCAGTACACGCCACCGCAGATGATCGCGAAGTTCCCGGTCAAGAGCGGTGAGAGCTTTAAGCAGTCTGTGACCGGACCGACAAGCGTCACGGGCCAGACCGTCGTCCCGCAAGACGTCGTGACCGAGTGCCTGGGCATGGAACAGATCGACACCGACCAGGGTCGGTTGGAGGGCGCCGCCTACCGGTCGCAAACCACGTTCACGTACCAAAACGTCCAGGTCATGACACAGGCCACGGTCTGGTTCGTCCCCAACATAGGCCTTGCACGACTGGTCCAGGAGACTAGGGCCAAGAACGCCGCCACCAAGGAAATCTTCCGGCTGAAGAGCCATACTGCAAAGTGATCTCAATATGAAAAAGTGCTTCTACTTCTTGGCCCTCGCCGCCATTTTTGTCGCGGGGTGCAACCAGCCGCCGAAGCCGGAGGCCCCGGCCGCGCAACCGGACAAACCGACCGCAGCGACCGACACGGCCAAGGCTCCGGACGTCTCTGAGGTCGGTGCCGACTTCAAGACGGACGCCTACAACTTCTACGGACTGGACTGCACCAAGACCCTCACATACAAGCTGACGGAGACACCCAAGGCCCCGGACAAGACCGGATCCCAGAAAGTGGTGTACAAGGGGATGAAGGACGGGAATCCGACCTTCGACATCGTCCGCGACGGCGACTTGGCCACCCTCATCGGTGACGACAGCGTCGTCGTCAAAAAGGACGGCGTCTATTCCACGACTGCCGGTGCCTACAGCATCGACCCTCCGATGCTCGCCCTCCCCGCCAAACTGGTGGTCGGCGCCACTTGGCCAAGCAAGCAAGACGTCAAGAGCGCCGACGGTAAGCCGATCAAGTTCGACATGACGAACAAGGTCCTCAGACAAGAGAAGTTCAAGTCAGCCGTCGGTGAGTTCGACTGCTTCGTCATCGAGACAAGCGGCAATATCGTGAACGGAGACAAGAAGACTCCGGTCAACGGCACTTCGTGGTACGCGAAAGACTACGGTGCTGTCAAGATGACATTGAAGACGAAGGACAAGAACGGCGTGGACGTGAATTTCAACATCGAACTGACCTCCCAGGGTTGACCCTATGCTCGCCTCCATCGTGTCGTTGGTAATCACGGCCGGTGATCCCACCCCGTATTTCCCGACCACGCCCGGCATCAGTTGGACGTACAAGGTGCAATCGGATCGGAGGTCGCAAGTCGTCATCGACCGTGTGGGCAAGGCGACGAAACTGCTCGACAAAGAGGCGTTCCCCTTCACCAGCACGGTAGATGGGATGGAGTCTGAACCGACCTACTACCTGGTCGACGGCGACACCGTCTACGTCATCTTCAGGTCTTACACCAAAAAGGAAGGCGACGACGGTTTGGAAGTCCGTACACCGGTCACGTACCAATATCCCGTCGTCAAGACGCCAGGCAAGTCCGAGAAGTGGGACTACGTCGGCAAGACGCAGTTCATGAAGACCTCGGTCGATATGGTCCTGCACGGCAGTTCTTCCCCGGCTGGTCGACGTCAGGTCTTGGGCAAGGACGTCGAGTGCGTGAGGGTTCAACTCAAAGTCATGTTTGGAGCGCAGGGTGAACCGCCCGTGACCTCGGAGCAATCCTCACTCTATGGCAAAGGAATCGGCCTAATTGAGATGACCGAGACGACGACCGTGAACAAACAGAAGTATTCGGAGAAGAGGACCCTCGTCGGCATGACCGGGGATACTAGATGAGCAATTTGATGGGAAGAGTAGCTATCGCCTTGACCGCCGTATCCCTCGCCGTCGCCGTGACGGCCGGGTGTGTGCTGGCCAACAAGCCGAATGCCGGTTCGAAGTCGCCGGAACCAGGGGAGACCCTTTCTCAATCGGCCGACGCTTTGAAACCCCAGGCCGTTCCCTACACCAAGGCTAACCTCATCTACCAGGGCTCCGTCGTGCCGGTCGACGTGAGGGCCGACGACGACGGCAAGAACTTGAACATCAAGTTGATGGTCGCCGACGAGACGAGCGCGACTGAAAAGTACGCCTACGACAGTTCCGGCTTCAGGTTCGTGGGGACCGACGCCGAGACGTATGACCCGCCCATCCCGCTCGTCCACTACCCTCTGGTCGCGGACGCCCCGTGGCATTGGGCAGGCACGATCCGTTTAGGCGACCAATCGTATCCTGCCGAAGCCGACATCAAGGCGAAAGCGGAAGACCTCAACATCACCGCCGGCCACTTCAACACCTACCTTGTCGAAGTCGAGCTCAGCTTTGACGGCGGTGCCCCAGAAAAGTCAAAGAGGCGGTTACGGTTTTGGTTCGACCCTGGCAAAGGGGTCGTGAAACGTGAGTTCGGGTTGAATTCATCCCGCGAGCCCCGGTTGAACTCAGGCGCCTCTGACGATTGACCCATGCAAGCCGACTTAGGGAGCGTCGCCAAGCGAGAACATCGTCAGGTGTTCGACGGTTGGTTGCTCGGTTCGGCCTTGCTGCTCATCGTCGTCGGGCTTCTCGCCATCAACAGCATCGACGCCGCGACCGGCCTACATAACGCAGCCCGCCAGGGCGTGTTCGCGGCCCTGGGGGTCGGCGTCTGGTATTTCTGGCGGAAAGTGCCGCTTGAGTTCTGGCAACGTGCCACCAAGGTGATCTACGTCGTCAACTTGGCTCTGCTGGCCGCAGTATTGTTGACGGGCCACTCGGCCAAAGGCGCCGACAGATGGCTCAGCATCGGCCCGCTCCAGTTTCAACCCGGAGACTTGGCCAAGATACTCGTGGTCCTTACCTTGGCGTCCTTTTTTGCCACAAGGCAGGAGGAGCTCAAAGAGAAGAAGACTCTCTTGCTCTCGTTCCTGCATGTCTTGCCCTCGGTCGTCCTGCTCCTCCTCCAACCGCATTACGGAGGAGCAGCCTGCATCATCGCGATCTGGCTGACCGTCGCACTTTACGCCGGAGTGCCCTGGCAAAACTTGGGAGCGGCCCTCGCGTGCATGCTGGCCCTGTTCGGGGTCGCGCTCGTCACACCGGGCCTGATGCACGGCTACCACATGAACCGACTGGAAAACTTCGTCAACAAGATCTTCCATGGTACAAGCGACACCCAGGGGGCGGGTTGGCAGGCCGCCCAGTCGGTCAAAGCGATCGCAATAGGCGGGATCACTGGCTCGGGCTACGGAAAGGGCGAGCAAAAGGCAGGCAAGTTCATTCCCGAGCAGCACAACGACTTCGTCTTCTCGGTCATCGGCGAAGAGCTTGGGCTAATCGGATCTTTAATGGTCCTGACCCTATTCCTGCTGTTTTTCTATCGAGTCTGGGACGCCGGGTTCAAAGCGCGCGAGCCAATGGGCCGCATGGTCGCCGGAGGAATCCTAGGAGTACTCGCGTTTCACACGGTCGTCAACCTTTCCATGGTCTTGAACATTGGCCCGGTCATCGGCCTGTGGCTGCCGTTCGTCAGCTACGGAGGCACGGCCTTGTGGACGTGCATGGCCATGGTCGGCCTCGTCGGTCAAGTCACGTGAAGCTACAAAATGCTAACATGGTGAAGTTATGCCCACGGAAGGGCTGAAGCAACGCAAAGCTGTGGTCGATGTGTCATCGACCCGACGTAGCGCAAGGATGCCGGGTCACCGGCCCGCCGAGTTCGCCGGTATCGGCCTCATGGCGTTCGGCGCCGTCGTCTTGATCACCTTGGTCTTGGGCAGGGGCGGGCTGATCGGAGACTCGGCCACAGGGGCCCTCAGGGTCTTCTTCGGCCAGGGGGCATGGGCGGTGCCCTTCGTCCTCTTCTTCGCCGGAGGTTGCCTCTTGATGGGCAAGGCGAAGTTCCAAATCCAACGCGTCGTGTGGGGCACATTGCTCGTGTTTCTCGGCTTGCTCGCATTTTTCGCCCACGAGGTAAACGGCGACTATTTCGACCCCGAAGCTCTTGCCGCCGGAGGTGGGTTGCTGGGAGGTTCGGCGGCTTGGGCCATGCACCTGCTCCTAGGGCCGGCGCACTGGGTCGGCAACCTCGTGTTCTTGGCAGTCGGCGCCTTACTCTGCGTCGAAGATCCGGTGCGGGAACTATTGGACAGGGCGGCCAAGACCGCCCGCAAGCCGATCGACAAGATACGGAAGACTCCGGTCAAGAAGGAACGTCCAGTCATAGGCGTCGGGCCCGATGACGACGCCCAAGAGAACAGGAGACGAGCGACTGTGCGCATGCTCGAAGCCAGCGGGGAGCCCGACCTGGCCGCCAGGCTCCCACGCGGACACGCGCTCCACAAGGAGGCGGCCGAGCCCAAACGCGTCGAGCTAGCCCTCCAGTCGCCTGAGCCAAAGGACGGCTACACTTTGCCACCTCTCAACTTGCTCAGCGAGCCTGCGGTCAAAAACAAGCGAGACCCAAAAGAAATCCAGCACAACATCGAAGTCCTAGAGGACACGTTGGACCAGTTCAACATCGACGCAAACGTCGTCGAAGTCGCGCACGGCCCGACAATTACCCGATACGAGGTCCAGCTTGGCCCCGGCATCCGGGTCAACCGTATCTCCGCCCTTGCCGACAACATCGCGATGGGCCTGGCCGCCAGCCACGTCCGGGTTGAAGCGCCGATCCCGGGGAAAAGCGCGATCGGAGTCGAGGTGCCGAACAGCCAGCGCGTCATGGTGACCCTACGGGAGATGGTGGACACGCTGGAGTTCCATGACAAGGGCAGCAAACTGACCGTAGCGTTGGGCAAGGACGTCAGCGGGATCCACAAGTACACCGACCTGACCAGAATGCCCCACATGCTGGTCGGCGGCGCGACGAACAGTGGCAAGTCGATCTGCCTGGCGACCGTGATCATGAGCCTGATCCTCCGGCTGTCGCCACGCGAACTGCGCCTCGTGATGATCGACCCAAAACGGGTCGAAATGACCTTCTTTGAGGGGCTTCCCCACCTCATGTGCCCGGTGGTCAAGGACGTCAAGGAGGCTCCGGGAGTCCTCAGGGCGGTCGTGAGGGAGATGGACCGGCGCTACGAGAAGTTCAGCGACGCCGGAGTCCGCAACATCGACGGCTGGAACACCAAGTTCAATGACGACGAGAAGATGAGTTACATCGTCGTGATCGTCGACGAACTGGCCGACTTGATGATCCAGGCGGCCGCCGAGGTCGAGACCAGCATTTGCCGTCTGGCCCAGCTCGCCCGCGCCACCGGCATCCACCTTGTCATCGCGACCCAAAGGCCGAGCGTCGACGTCATCACGGGCACGATCAAGAACAACATCTCTTCGCGGATCGCCTTCGCCGTGTCCTCGCAGATCGACTCGCGGACGATCCTCGACCAGGCCGGGGCGGAAAAGCTCATTGGCAAGGGCGACATGCTCTTCCTGCCGATCGACGCGACGAAGGCCGTCCGTGTCCAGGGGTGTTATGTCAGCGAGAAGGAAATCGAGCAAGTCTGCGATTTCTGGCGGACTCAAGAAAGGCCGCACTACGTGCTGAACCCGGTGCAAATCGTCATCGAGGAGAAAGAGGCGGAGATGCGCGAGCAGGAGGACGACCCTCTGTGGCCGCAAGCGGTGCGGCTCGTCGTCGGGAAAGGCGAAGCCGCCACAACGTCGAACTTGCAGCGTCGGCTCTCCATCGGCTTCCAACGCGCGAGCCGTCTGCTTGACATGATGGAGGAGAGGGGGGTAGTCGGCCAACGTGACGGGCCGCGTCCCAGACAGGTCTTGATGGACGTCGTGCGCGCAGAAGTGATGCTGGGCAACGACGCCTACCTCAGCCCGATGGGAGAAGGCAGCGGAGATCCGGACGCTGAGTAATGCTTTTCTCCCGACCTCACGAAGGCGTCGGACTGATGGGGGACAGTTCGACACTACATCGGATTACCACTCATTTGGTGACCGATGCATAGACACACGACCGACACCGTTCTGATGGTGCGTCCCGCGTCCTTCGGCTGGAACCCTGAGACCGCCTCATCCAACACCTTTCAAGCTTCGCCGTCACCCGTCTCGGCGCAATGCGCCGCCCTCGGCGAGTTCGACCGCACGGTCGCCGCTCTTCAGTCCGCCGGGATCAAGGTCATGGTCGTCGACGACCATGAAGAGTCTCACCTGCCCGACGCGGTCTTTCCCAACAACTGGATGACGACCCATGACGACGGCCAGATACTGCTCTACCCGATGGCTAGCCCGATCCGGCGCGGGGAGCGGAGGCAAGAGATCATCGACGCCCTGCGGCGGCAGTTTGTCGTCACCGATGTGGTCGATCTGACCCGGGCCGAGCAGTTCGGCATGTATCTAGAGGGAACCGGTAGCCTGGTGTTGGATCGACGGAGCCGACGTGCCTTCGCTTGCCGAAGTCCACGCACCGACGCGCAACTGGTGAGGGACTGGTGCGAGATGTTCGGCTATCGGGCCACGGTCTTCGACGCTTCGGTGGACGGCCAACCCGTCTACCACACCAACGTGCTCTTGACCATCGGCACCAAATGCGCCATTGTCTGTAGCGAATGGATCGCCGAGCAGGATCGCGAGCAGGTCCTCAAACTGCTACGGGACGACGGCCATGACGTTGTGGAGGTCACCGACGCTGAGGCCCGTGCCTATTGCGCTAACTGCCTCGAACTGAGCAGCCCGGATGGGCCGGTCTTGGCTGGGTCCTGGCAACTGGAAGGGGGGGAAGACGAGCGGTTCCGAGACCGGGTCGCCCCCTTCTTCGAGCAGATCGTCGGCCCACCTGTCCCCACCATCTGGTCGCAAGGCGGTGGCGGCGTCCGCTGTATGATCTGCGAGGTGTTCTTGGAGCGTAAATGAGTCAACTGCCCAAGCGGTATGAGTGCCGCCGAGCCTACAAGAAGGTCAACCTGACCGGTGAGATCCATGACCCGGCCTGGGCAGCGGCAGCCTGGACGGACAACTTTGTGGACATCGAGGGTGACAAGAAGCCGATGCCCCGGTTCAGCACCCAGGCCAAGATGTTGTGGGACGACGAGTTCTTCTATGTGGCAGCTCTCATGGAGGAGCCGCACGTCTGGGCCACCCTGACCGAGCACGACTCTGTGATCTTCCACGACAATGACTTTGAGGTTTTCATCGACCCAGACGGAGACGGGGCGCGCTATTTTGAATTCGAGATGAACGCACTCAACACCACTTGGGACCTCTATCTGGATAAGTCGTATCGCAACGGAGGGCACGCCGACAACTCCTGGGAATCCCATGCAAAGTCGGCTGTTTCTGTGCACGGCACCATCAATAGCCCCACCGACACCGACACCAGTTGGCGTGTCGAGGTCGCCTTTCCATGGGAATGCTTCCGCGCAAACGGGGGGATGAGATGCCCACCAAAAGGTGGAGATGTATGGCGGGTCAATTTCAGCAGGGTGGAGTGGCAGGTCGATATTGTTGACGGCAAATATGTGAAGAAGCCGGGCCTGCGTGAGGACAATTGGGTCTGGAGCCCGCAGGGTGTCATCGACATGCATATCCCCGAGCACTGGGGCTACGTCACCTTTGTGCCTTAGGACACTGCCGGGTCGAGGACGGTCAAGGTCTGTTCGTCGGCGTCCAGTTTCGCCCGGACGCCGATCGGCAGGGTTATCTTGTCTTGAATGTGGCCAATCGCCAAGCCTGACAGCACTGGCACACCCAGTTCCCTTAGCCGCATCTCGATTACCTCACTGGTTTTCCAACCTGAATCGGGCGCCTGCTCGTCGCACTTGACAAACTGCCCGACCGCGACGCCCTTTACCTTCTTCAGATCGCCCGTCAGCCACAGCTGGGTAAGCATGCGGTCGATGCGGTACGGAGCCTCCCCGACTTCTTCGATGAACAGGATCTTTCCCGAGATTTGGGGAGCATATGGCGTGCCGAGCATGCTGGTCAGCAGCGTTAGGTTGCCCCCGACCAACGGCCCGACCGCCTTGCCGCCGTGGATGGTCTTCAGCCTGAAGTCTCCCGCGCTCGCTGTGCCTTTGTCAGGTTGTTCGTAGCTTCCCAGAGCCTGCCGAAAGCAGAGTGCCTTCTTCATCCAAACGGTGGAAAAGACACTTGGCGCGGATGTCGCGACCGGGCCATGAAATGTGACGATCCCTGACTTACGGTTGAGCGCGACAAGCAAGGCGGTGACATCACTGTAGCCCACGATCACCTTAGGATCCCGTCGGGCTGCCTCGTAGTCGATCATGGGGAGGTAGCGCATCGACCCGTAGCCTCCCTTGATGAAGATGATCCCCCGGATGCCAGGGTCGTTCAGGGCCCAGTTCAGATCGTCGACACGTTGCCGATCCGTCCCCGCCAAGTAGCCAAACTCCTTGGTGGCGTTGAGACCGAATTCAGGACGGAACCCTAATGATTCGACAAATTGACGGGAATTGACGGTGTCCTCGGCAGAGTCGAGCTTCGTGGCCGGAGTGATCAAGGCGACCCGGTCGCCCAGCTTGAGTGCTGGCGGCACCAAGGCACCTGGATCTTCCCGGTCTTTGGCTGCCGACGCTCCCAACGGCAACGCCGCGGCCGCAGCCAACACTGCCCTTCGGGTCAGGCCCGGACTTTCACCCATGCCCTCATTCTGAACGGATCAAGCCGCCCCTATGCGTAAGCGGCAGCGACGACCTTCGCGGCCGCTTCTTCCATGGTCGCCGCCCCGATGATGGACGTCGGCTCCAGGAGTTTCAGGGCCGCTTCCGCGGCCGTTCCCTCGACGCGGGCGACGACCGGGATTTTCACATCTAGTTCGGACAAGGCCTGAAGGATTCCTTTGGCGACTTCGTCGCCGCGGGTGATGCCGCCAAAGATGTTGATGAGCAATCCCTTGATGCCGGGATCCATCAGGACGAGCTCCACGCAGGACTTCACGCGATCGGCTTGGGCTCCGCCTCCGACGTCGAGGAAGTCGGCCGGCTTGCCCCCCGCCTTGGCGACTTCGTCCAGTGAACACATCACCAGGCCGGCGCCGTTGCCGATGATGCCGATGTCGCCGGGCAACCGGACATAGGCGATGCCCCGGCGGGCCGCCTCCGCTTCGATAGGGTCTTCGGCGGCAGCGTCTTTGGTCTCTTCGTAGTCATGATGCCGGTAGAGGGCGTTCTCGTCGATGCTCACCTTCGCGTCAGCGGCGATCAGTTTGCCCTCGGGAGTCAGGGCGACCGGGTTGATCTCCACCAGGTCGGCGTCGCTAGCCTGATATGCCTGGACAAGCCCCTTGATCATGGCGACCATCTGCCGTTGCGCCTTGTCCGGAATATTTGCCGCCTTCACTGCCGCGCGTATCTCGAAATCGGCAAGGCCCCAGGCGGGGTCGACATGCAACCGGACGATCGCTCCTGGCTTCGTCGCCGCGACCTCTTCGATCTCCATTCCGCCCTCGCGGCTGATCATGACGACGAGCTTTTGCACGGCCCGGTCCAGCAACACGGAGAGGTAGTACTCCTCCGCGATGTCGATCTGTTCGGCGACGAGGACCTGCTCGACGATCATGCCGCTCGGGTTCTGGATGCTCACGAGCTTCTTGCCGATCAGGTCTTTCGTGAATGCCCCAGCGTCGGCCGCGTTATCGAATAGCTTGACGCCGCCAGCCTTGCCCCGCCCACCCATGAGCACTTGAGCCTTCACGACCACCTTCCCTCCTAGATCCTCGGCGATCCGGCGCGCCTCCTCCGGGTCGCTAGTGACGCGCCCGGCGGGGACCGGAACGCCAAACCGAGACAGGAGATCCTTGGACTGGTACTCGTGAAGCTTCATATGCCCGGTCAGGATACCGGGCCGGAATCTCGTGGCCTCAGCCCAAGTCGGCGCTACTTGCCAGAGAACACCTAAGTAAGGCTCAGGGCATGTCCCAGATAGGTACGCGACTTGACGAAGCCGTGGGCTCCGTAGAAGTCCAGCAAGCCGGTCCAATCGATGATGGCGCGGCGGACGCCCCTCTCACGGAGCGAGGTCAACCCGGCCCCTAGGAGCGCGTGACCGAGCCGTTGCCCACGGACACGCTTGCTCACACCGATCGGGCCCAGACCACCAAAGTGCTCGCCCAAGTCATGACGCCAGACACATCCGGCGATCGACTTCTTCGACTTCCAAGACTGGGTGTAAGCGAAACCCTCGACTGTGCCCTCGACCCAGAGGAGAAGGATGTCTTCCGGTTCAGCCATATCGACTGCTTTGTGCATGCCCTCATACCTCCATCGACCAGGAAACTCGCGCAGGAGGAACTCGTCGAGGGCCTCGATGTCGGCCGAGCCGCAGGGCGAACACCGAACATCTGGCCTTGCCAGCGGTTCCGCCGCCCAGCCCGGCGTCACATAGTCTCGCATGTCTCGCTCTAGGTCATAGGATTCGCCGCGGCTCTCAAAGCCTTCGACCTCCAAGAACGAGCAGAGCTTCGGACAGTCGGCCGGCACGGCAGGAAAGAAGTGGCCGTGGTCCGTGCCAAAGACGATGCGCATGATCCCCCTCTGACGCAACATCGATTTCATCCCCGCCACCATGTCGACCATGACGACCGGGTCGTCGAAGCCCATAGCGGTGATGTGGGCTTGGTCAGGGTTTGGCCCTTTGAACATAGACGCAGCCGAATGCTTGGCGGCTAGGAACGCGACGACCCGGCCGTCGACGACTTCCAAGGTCGAGACACCCCAATCAAACAAGGGGTGACCGACGGTGTTGTCATGCACGAGTCGTTCGTCGACCCAGTACCGCTCCGGATAGAACCGACGCCAGCAATCGACGACTGCCCCGAAATCGGTATCGTGCCAAAGACGCCGCATAGACGGATGATACTATTCAGTGGACCGCTTGTGGTTCGGCCACCGAATCTTCCACCGCCCTTCGTGTCCAGTCCAACCGGTCCATCAGGTCGCTTCGTACGGTAACGAGCCGGTCGAGCGTGGGCACTCGCCAGACACCCTCGAAGGCGTCTGTTCCCGCCAGTTCCTTGTTAGGGGAAAGATGGGAGTCGATGACCGGCCTGAGGTCGGTGTAATGGGCCTGCAACCAGTCTCTCAGGTCGGCGTACCTACCCTCCAGGCTCGGCGTCGGGCCGTAGTGGACGGCGTCCCGGACGACCTCGACAAACTCGGAGTATTGCGACAAGAAGGCCACCAGACGGTCGCGTTGCTTGCCTTGGGCGGCGGACGCGGTCATTTCGAGCCCTCCCCCGTCTGCTGCACAAAGTTGATGCGCAGGTCGCTGACCAAGTTTCTGATCTGCCGCTTGTCTTCGTCGTCAAGCTGCCCTTCCAGATGCGAAGCCAACACGGCCGTGACGTCCACCGCCAGCTTGGCCTGCCGGACGTCTTTGTAGATCTGCCCGGTGGCCATGTCTGGTTGGAGACCCATTTTTTGCCAGGCCAAGGCGGCCATGAGCTGGGTCATCTCCATGAGGACTTCGTTGACGTCGGAGGGGCGGGCTTGCTGCTCGGTTGCCATAGCTGCCACCTTTAGGGACGACACGGAGCGAGAGTTGGTGTCGGGCTTGCTCCTCTCGGCTGCTTCTCTGTCAGGGTGTCGGGCTTTCTGGGGGAACTCCCGCGTTCCGTGCGTCCTTGGGTGGTTCATTCCCGGGTCCGCTGTCCCAAAGGACAGCACTCTGACCGGGCTTGCCGTCAAGTTGACAGGTCAGGGTTTCTTTGGGAGTTTCGCCAAGCGGACGGCCCCGTCGCAAACCTTTGTCAGTAGCCCTGGCGACGCCAGAACCACTCTTCTTTGACCTGGCCGATCTTGAAGTGGCGGACGCTGGCGTCCGCGAAGGCGAACAGCGCGTACCCGGTGGGCGCGACCTGCTTGGCGTTCTTGTCCACTACCAGCTTGCCAAAGTGCCGGAAATCAACGTTCGGATTGCCGTACCAGGCGCTGGGCGGGTCGATGAAGTCGAACTCGTACTTCAGGCCGTCCCCACCCTTCAGCCAAGGGGCGTAATAGTACGAGCTTGTCGCCAGCACCACGGTTTGGGAAGTGTCACCCAGTTCGCTGCCGCGGGCGGCGTTCTTGCAGTTCGGAAAGGCGGAGTAGTCGCGTGTCAGATGGAAGTCGCTGCCTATCGTCCCGTAGTTGTAGCCCAGCCCGACGTCGTCGCCCAGATACGGCTTGGCTGATAGCGCGTGGTCTGCCCCGAGCTTCGCCCTGATGTACGACGACAATACCCCCTTGGTCGTGTCGAACTTGCCGTCGCCCGACATGTTCCCTTTGCCGAACCACGCCATCAGCCCGTCTGGCACCACGTACATCGCAAGGGGAAACGTGTCGTCGGCGTCACCCATGTATAGGGTCATCGCCGTCATGTCATCCTTGAGGGCCCGGCTCGTCGTCAAGTGATACGCAGCGTTGCGCGCGGCGACGAAGACTGGGAAGAGGAACGCCGCAAGGATCGCGATTATCGCGATCACGACGAGAAGCTCGACCAGGGTGAATGCTCTCCCGCGCATCTTGCACATATTATCGGCGAACGATCCCGGCAATTGAGCGGGTGCACCCACAAAAAAAAGCAGAGGGGAGCCTGGCCAAGGCCAGGCTCCCACAGGATTGTGCGCCTCTAGCGGTCAAGCCTTGCGGCGGCGGCGAAGGGCCAGGAGGCCGGCCGCACCCATGCCGATCAGGGAGAAGGGCTCCGGCACGGTCTCAAAGTTGTAAACCTTGTCGTGGCCACCAAAGCCCAAGCCGAAGTTATCGACCGCCCCGTCGAAGCTGGCGTCGGAGGTTCCGCTGCCCGCGTTCATGCTGAGGACGGCGTAGCCGCCGCCGTTGAGGGCGGACATCCAACTGGCCAGGGTCATCTCGTTGGTACCATAGAGAGCGGACAGACTCGACGACGCCCGGAAGTAGTAGCTGTTGGCGTTGTTGAAGAAGTCCAAGTTCTGCCACGAACCGAAGGCAAAGGCGGGATCGTTTCCGGCCCAGCTCGTGTCGTAGATCAACTGGCCGTAACGGGCGCCGTTCCCACGGTCGTCGGCGCTCAACAGCTCGAGCCTGACGATCGGTGCTTGGCCGGCCACGGACGAGGAGTTCGTCAGGGCGTCCGTGCTGAACGAGGAGAGGTCGTCGAATGCGCCGAGAGCTCCCAGCGTGTCCCCAGTGGGGCTGAACGCCGTGCTCATGGCGATCTCGGCCTTGCCCCCGGATGTGCCGTCAAGTTTGATCTGCACCGAGCCGTTACCAGACCTGGGGTTGACAGAGTTCACGCCGACGAGGCCGTTGTTTTTGGTTTCCCGGTAGGTGAAGACTTCCCCACTGGTACCCGTGCTGGTCAGGGCGAGGTTGGCCGCTGTGCTTGTCGGGTTGGTGAAGGCGTCACCACCAGCATTGTTCGAAGTGATCACATCGACCGCATAGGAGACCGCCGTCATCGAAACAGCCGCAAATGCGACCGCAATCAGTTTGAGTTTCATATTTGTTCCCTTGGATCCGACAACGCGAGGTGTCGGCAGAGAACAGTCTATAATGCTATATTCATTTATGTACTGAATACATTACGGTATTGATGGTGGGACTGGTGACAATGTCGGGGACCTAACGACTGATTCCTAGTGCTTCTCTTTGCTGTTCGACAAGCTCTAAGACGACCCCTAAGTCCCGAACCAGCGCTTCCGCTGTCACAAGCGCATCATTGGAAAATGGCCAGATCAAGCGGTCTTGGGCCATGTAAATCTCCCGGTGTCGCTGTTGCATAAGGGATGCGACTCTTGGGTTCAGCGGGCCACCACGAAATGTGACGGCGAGCCTTCCTTGGTTTCCATCAACCTTTTCGATCTTCAAGCTTCTTGCCGCCAGTCGGAGGCGCATGATACGCACCGCCGTATGGACCTCGGGCGGCAGGTGTCCGTACCTGTCTTCCAACTCCTCTCGCGTCGCTACCAGCTGGGCGTCGTCGCGGCAAGACATGAGTTGGCGGTAGTAGAACAGCCGTTGGCCCTGGTCTTCGATGAAGGCGTCGGGGATCAACGCCTTGACGGGCAGATCGAAGCTCGGTAGGGGTTCAAGCCCAGAGAGCGGGTCGAGAAGAGAGTCGGCAGGTTCGCCGTCGGCATAGGTCTTGAGGAACTGGACCTCGCTCTCGATAAGCTGCGTGTAGAGGTCGTAACCGACGGCCATCATCTGGCCGCTCTGTTTGGCCCCGAGCAGGTCGCCCGCGCCGCGGATCTGGAGGTCACGGTAGGCCAGCGAATAACCACTTCCCAGATGGGTGAACTCGGCCAACGCTTGCAGACGACCGGTGGCGTTCTCGGTCAGGCTCTTTGCGCCTTGGTAAAGCATGTAGGCGTAGGCCTGCCGGTCGCTACGTCCGACCCTTCCCCGAAGCTGATAAAGTTGCGACAACCCGAAGAAGTCGGCGTTGTCGACGATCAAGGTGTTTGCGTTGGGGATGTCCAGGCCGTTTTCGACGATGGTGGTCGAGACGAGGACGTCGATCTCGCCCTTCACGAATCCCACCATGACCGGCTCGATCTCCTTCTCGTGCATCTGGCCGTGGGCGACGGCGATCTTCGCCATCGGCATCAGTTGCCTCAGTCTCTCGGCTACGTGAAAGATTCCCTCGACACGGTTGTACACATAAAACGCTTGGCCCCCACGGGTCAGCTCGCGTAGCAGAGCCTCGCGGACGACCTCGCTCGAATACGGCCTGACAAACGTCCTCACCGGAAGGCGGCCGGGCGGGGGATCGTTGATGAGGCTCATCTCCCGGATGTTCATCATCGCCATGCTCAAGGTCCGGGGGATCGGCGTCGCCGACATGCTCAGCACGTCCACGTTGACCCGTAGATGCTTCAACGCCTCTTTGTGCTTGACGCCGAACTTCTGCTCCTCGTCGATCACTAGCATGCCGAGGTCTTTGAACTTCACCTCGTCGCTCAACAGCGCGTGGGTGCCCAAGAGGATATCGACGTCGCCCTTGGCTAGGTCGCGCAGGATCGCGGCCCGTTCTTTGGCGTGGGTGAACCGGTTCAAGAGGGCGACCCTGGTCGGGAACGCGGCGAGCCTCTCGTGGAAGTTCCGGTAATGCTGTTCGCTCAAGATAGTCGTCGGGCACAGGACCGCGACCTGACGCCCCGCCTGGGCGACCTTGAACGCGGCCCTGACCGCCACCTCGGTCTTGCCGAACCCGACGTCGCCGCAGACGAGCCGGTCCATCGGGTAGTCGGTCTGCAGGTCGGTCTTGACATCGACGATCGCCTGCATCTGGCTCGGCGTCTCCGCCCACGGGAAGGTGTGCTCCATCTCTTCCTGCCAGGGAGAGTCGGGCCCGTAGGTCGGCCTCTCCACCGCCTTGCGCTGGGCGTAGAGCTTGATCAGGTCACGGGCGAACTCCCGGGCCTCGGCCCGGGCTTTTCCCACGGCCTTCTGCCAGTCACCTCCCGTCAGCCGGTTGATCTTGGGTGGCGTGTCTCCAGGGGCCAGGTACTTTTGCACCCGGTCCAGTTGGTCGGCGGGGACGAACAGGCGGTCGGGCGCCTTGTATTCGATGAACAGCATCTCCTTCTCGACCCCGTCCACTGTTCGCTGGACAAGGCCCTGGTAGACGCCGATCCCAAAGTTGATGTGGACGACGTAGTCGCCCGGCTTGAGGTCGAGGACATTGGCGATGGGGACGCCGTCGCTGAACTTGCGCTGGGCGAGCTTCAGCCGCCCGACCCCGAACAACTCGTGGTCGGTGATCAGGACGAATCCAAGCCCCGGGGCCGAGAAGCCGCCGGCCGGATTGCCTTCCGCAAGCACAAGGCCGGGAAGGAAAGGGTCGCCACCCTCATCGACTTCAACGGGGAATATCTCGACTTGGCCGAGCACGCTCTTGGCCCGCATCGGCTGGTCGGTGGCCAAAACCACTGTTAGACCGTCGTCGATCCACTTCTGAAGGGACTGGGTGAGGGCCACCGCCTGCCCTCGGAAGAGTTCGAGAGACTCGGTCTCCCACACCGTCTCACCGTCTTGCTCCCACCAACCGGGGGCCCCGTCCAGCGAACTGAGAGCCACCGCCCGGGGACAAGACCCGAAGTGCTCCACCGGAAGGACGAAGTCGCCGGGGGTGGCCTGGAGGATCTCTCCACGCTTCGAGCGGGAACCGAGGGCGTCGCGGAGGTCGTCCTCGGCGCGGGAGGCGACCGCCTCAAGCTCGATGGGCTCGTCCAAGACGAGCAGGCCGTCTTCACCCAAGAGGTCCAGGGCACAACCGGAGTCGGGCTGGACCAAAGGGCGGTATAGGTCCAGGCGGTCGAAGTAGACACGCTGGGACAGCGACCGCAGGTCGCCGCGGACCGCGTCCTCCAGGGTCCGGGCCGCCTCTTCGCCCAAGGCCGCCGCTTCCATGGCCAGGGCACGCTCCACCATGTCCTCGATCCCGCTGCCTGCCTGGGGCAGGACAGTCTCGCGGCTGGGGGCGACGACGAGCTTTTCGTCGCCTCCCAGGCTCCGTTGGGAGATCGGGTCGAACCGACGGATGCTCTCGACTTGGTCGTCGAAGAATTCGACCCGGACCGGTCGGTCGCCGCCCATGGCGAAGACGTCGATGATGCCGCCGCGTCGGCTGTACTGGCCGGGGACGCGGACAGGTTCGCTCGGCTCGTAACCCATGGCGGCGAGGGCGTCGACGATCCCCATCACATCCGCGGTCGAGCCGACTTCAAGTTCGATGAAACTGTCGCGCAGGACCTCGGCAGGAAGCGTCCGCTCCAGAGCTGCCTGCGGCGTCGCTATCACCACGCACCTGCCTCCTTTCGCGAGAGCGCGGAGCGCGCCGATCCGGTCGCTGAGGGCCACCGTCTCCGGCGCCGAGTCTTCGAACAGCGCGGACTGGCCACTGGGGAGCAACGAGATCGCGTCCTTTGGAAACCCGTAAAGGCCGAGGCGGGCCTGCCACTGCAGGGCCCGGTCGTAGTTGGCGGCGACGATCAGGGTCGGGCCGTCGAAACCAGTGAGAAGAGCGGACAGGACGGCGGGCCGGGCCTCACCGCAAAGAGAGGTCCACATCGTCCTCGGGGTATCCCCCGCCAGCACCTGGGCTAGGGCCTCATGCCCGGCGATCCGCCGGGCCACGGTCTCCAACCGCATCTGCCCTTGATTATGGCGGGTGGTGCGGCTTCTCCTCGGGCCTGGTCATGGCAGAGGCGTCAGGATGTACTGCTTGTTATGGATCGTGTCGCGGGCGATGAGGACGCCGCTGTCGAAGGCGTAGTCAACGTTGGTGAGCGTCGCGCCGGGGACGACTTGGCCGAGTTCCAGGGGAGGCTGGTCGAGGGACGTCCAGATGCAGGGGTGGATGTTCCCGTTGGAGTCGGTGTAGTTGCCGCCCGCGCCGCCTTTGGAGTTCACGAAGCTGACGGCGACGTTCCGGGCGGCGCCTTTGGCCACGGACTTGATGTGGGTGTGGTCGCCGGGGCTGAAGTAGGCGGGGTAGTAGGAGTGGACAAGAACCGTCCCGTCGGGGCTGTGGTCGCACTTGTCGGTGATCAACTTGCCGCTGGCGTCTTTGAGGTCGTAACTCGGGCCGTACCGGGAGTCCATGAACATGGCGTGGTCGGTGAAGATCAGGATGCCACTGTTGTCGTCGATGCTGGCCTGGATGTCCGTTGCGCTCGTGTAGAGCAGCTGCATCGCCGCCCCCGGCGACGCTTCGTAGAACAACGAGAAGGTCCCGTCCGTGTTTTTCTGCTTGAGCAGAATCTCCTTCTTCAGGTTGACGGACGCCGGAAAGATTGGTGAGTCTTGCCCCGACGCGCCGCTCGGCAAGATGCTGACGTAGGTCGTATCATTATCCGACACGCTATCGGCGTACCACGCGGTGTACCTTATGCTCGATGACACACGGGTCTCCAAGACTAGCAGGTTCCCGACCCGATTTGCGGCAGTACAAGCCGCTCTTACCTGCGCGGTCATGAATGAAAGGCCACTGTGGCTCGTCATGCTGCCACCGTCGGGGTTCGACATCCCCCAGTAAAGATCGCCGTCCGTCTGGGCGCCTCCATACAGCCTGCCATCAGACGTTGCACCGTACAACTTGTCCAGCGGAGACTGGGCGGATTGAAGAGACCAAGTTGCAAAGCTATATCGGTTGGCTCCGTCTTGGTTATGACCTCCCCCACCGCAACCACACATACAACAACTCAATACCGCTAAGAGGATGCCGCGGTAAGCACAAGTAGCTACCTCAATCAAAACGGGCCTGGCCTGCATAGACATACTTCAGCCCTACTCTACATAGCCCAAATTCGTCAAGCCAGCAACGCCTCCCGACACGCTGTTCATCCATGCAAATAGCTGTTGCGTGCCGTGGAAAGAGGTCAAAGCCATGGTATTGATGCCTTGATCAGCCACGTCGTTTCGAGCCAAACCGGTTTGAGCAACAACTATCCCGCTACTGTCTGGAGAGACGTAGAGGGTGCTACCGTTAGAGTTGTCAACTGTATTTCTGACGATTAGGTTTAGCATGACTCCCGTGGCGATCGGCGATACTTCTCCGCGCAAATCGACATTTGGCGTGGCAGGCAAGGAGGTCGTAATGCCCGTCGTAGGGGCAGCACCACGATAACTAGATGTAAGACTTCTGGCGATGTAGAAGTTATGCAACGTGATGTTTCCCGAATCAAAATCAAATGCAAATGACTTTAGGAAGCCATAGAGATACGGCGAAGGAGGGGACGGAAGAATATAGTCACCCGCTACAAGACCCGGATTGGCCGTCGCCGAAATCGTGAAAGAACTGGTGGTATTTGAACCGATCGTCACGACCTTGTTAAAGAATTGGCCGTTCTTTGTGATGAGTTGCAGACTGGCATCAGTGAAATCGGATGTTGCTTGCCCGTATGTCGTCGAGTCAAATGACAGCGTCGCCGTTTGGGCACCGGAATTGAAGGTGCACGATGTGATCGGTAAGTACGGCACAAACTGAACCTTGGCGTTCGCGTCGCTAGACAAGGCAGTTCCAAACGCCGCGTACCAGACCAACAATGGGCTACCGGAGACGGTTGGGATGCTGAAACCGGCCACGCCCCCCTGCTGGCCCCCGGTCGGGTTGTAGTCCCACCTAGTGTTAGGCTTCAGAATCGACTTGGACGATGGATTCGGAATCGAGTAGCCATCCCCTAACTTGAAGCCATGGAAGGCAATGCTCTGGCCAAGGGAATAGATGTATTGAGAACCCCCATAGACAAACTTCAACGTCATCGAGACCACCTCACGGCGCCTGGGCAGACGATCACTCGACAAACCCCATAAGAACCACCTTGCCGACGGTGTTGGCCGGAGCGGAGTCGTTCAGGTATGCGTAGGTCTTCGGCCAATTGCCCAGCCCTATAAGGGCCATGGCGTTCGGTCCTTGGCCGTAGGGAGAGGCGCGGTTTATGCCGACCTGTCCGATGACATGGCCACTCCCGTCGCCATCCAAATAGAGGGTAGTGCCTGTGCTCAGCGTGGCGCCTAAGTTGTAGACGTTCAACATGAGGTGGACGCCGGTCGCGAGCGGTGAGATGTGGTCGGTGAAGTCCACCGCGACCTTGTTCGCTTGGCCTGCACCGGTGATGTCCGAACCGATCTGACCGACGTATTGGGCCGTCAAGAAGCCGTTGTCAAAGAAGTTCTGAAACTGATAGATCTGTGAGCCAGAATAGGTCACCCAGAACGACTTGAGAAAGCCATAGGAGTAATTTGGCCCTGGACAGGGTAGGACATAGTCTCCCGCCACCAGAGGAATGTCACCAGAGGTTGCCGCTGTGACGGAGAATGAAGATGAAGTGTTCGCGCTGATTGGCAGTACCGAGTTGTAATATGACCCATCCTGCGTGACCAATTGGATCTGACCGCCCGCAAAGTAGCCGGACGTCGCCGAGCCGTGGGCTGAGGTGTCGAAATTGACGGTTCCGGTGCCAGAGCTGTAGCTGACGCTCGACGCCTTGACGAACGGCACGAACTTGATCGAGGCGTAGGTGTCGCCAGACGCCTTGACTGCGAAGGCGCCGTACCAGAGCGAGTGAGTCCCGGTTGATGGAAGGCCGAAACCGGCTATGCCGCCGGACTGCCCGCCGCCGGGGACCAGGTACCAGGTAGCGTCGGGATACTGGAGTTGGCCGGTGGACGGGTTGATGATCGACGGGTTGCCACCGAAGTGGAAGCCGTCAAAGGTGACGGACTGGCCCAAGGTCTGGACGTGACCGTTGTTCGTCGCCCCCCCCCACAGGAATTTCATCGCCATCTGGTCCCCTTCTAGGTAGATACTACACGATTTACTTATTTGTCGTCACGAGGTTCTGTGCCAGCCCAGAAAAAGGCCGATGGGATAGAATCGTAGAAAGAAAGGCCATGCCGAAGCGCGTCGAAACCCTCGTCCTCCACGATTCCAGCACGCCGGTGATCGGTGACACCCAAAAGAGCGGGTCGGTGGTCGTGACGACTCTGGACACCCTTTTCAACCAGGCCCGCGCCAACGCCCTGTGGCCGCTGACCTTCGGCCTCGCCTGTTGCGCGATCGAAATGATGGCGACCGTCGCCAGCCGCTTCGACCTGGCCCGGTTCGGCTCGGAGGCATTCCGGGCGACCCCGAGACAAGCGGACGTGATGATCATCGCGGGAAGGCTGAGCAAAAAGATGGCGCCGGTCTTGCGGCAGATATACGACCAGATGCCCGACCCCAAGTGGGTGATCAGCATGGGGGCCTGCGCTTCTTCGGGCGGGGTCTACAACAACTACGCGATCGTCCAGGGCTCGGACCAGGTGGTGCCGGTCGACATCTATGTCCCCGGTTGCCCGCCATCGCCGGACGCCCTGATGTACGCGGTCATCAAGCTCCAGAACAAGATCAAACACCAGGCAATGAAGTCGAACAAGTCGATGTCGATCCTCGAACTCAAGCCGCGAGAACTCGAAGAGGTCCAGGCGTGAGCTTCGAGATCTTCCGGGACGTCGCCAAGCCCATCATCGCGGGCTTCGGCATCACCGCCAGGCGACTCAAGACGGAAAAGGTGACCGTCCAATACCCCGAGCAGAGACGGGAACAGTTCCCCCGCACCCGGTGGCGTCACGTTTTGACGCGCTACGACTCGGGGTTGGAGCGGTGCATCGGCTGCTCGCTCTGCGCGGGCGCGTGTCCGGCCAAGTGCATCTATGTCCAGGCGGCCGAGAACACAGACGAGGCCCGGTTCTCACCCGGCGAGCGGTACTCCGAGCGGTATGAGATCAACATGCTCCGGTGCATTTTCTGCGGCTACTGCCAAGACGCCTGCCCTACCGGAGCGATCGTCCTGCGCAAGGATTTCGAACTCGCGAACTACGAGCGCGAGGACTTCATCTACACGAAAGAGATGCTCTTGGAGCCGATCCGCTGAGATTTAATTAAGATTTCTAGCCTTGTGTTGCAATTCCAGGGGGGGGGGATAATGGCGCTATGAGAGCATTGCTCACTACGGCAGTCGTCCTTATCTCGTCACTCTCATTGAGCCAGAGCTATACGTTAGTCTCAGGCACTGTGTATCCTAACCCTTACTCGCTGACCCAGAACATCGATGAGCGTCACATCGTCAATGACGGACCGTCAACAACCATAACCTGGAACACTTCTTACGGTAGCTATTTCTGGGTCGCAGGCTCGAACGAACCATGCCCTTGGTCGGGTCTGTTTGAGGCGTTGGCTGATAATGACTGGACGGATACTGATGTGAAAACGTTGGAGGTCAGCGTCGGGCATATGTATCGCAAGCAACAGTGGGTCGACCACAAGTATGGCAGTCAAGTTTGGACTGATGGCACCACCAATTTCACGCGAACTTTGAGCACTTATGTATACGATCATTCCCTCCAGACAGCTGACGACTTGGAGGGTGGCGGCAGCGGGAGCGGCGGCTAATGCCCTTTACCGCATTAGCATTGTTAGGGATCGCACACGTCACCAGGTCTACGACACGAGACGATGTCGCCTATGTCGCCTCACGGTCGACCCGGGCACAGTTGTTGGTTGATCTGACCAAGGGATGCGAGGCTCCGTTCGAGTTCCGGGCGATGTCCAAGAAGCTCGAGGACAATCACTTTATGGTCTGCACGAGCGAGTCCGGCACCACGTGCATCATCGATACAGAAATACCCCAGCTTCGCGTCATGGCGGGCAAGGCGGCCATTATGCGGACGGTGGCGAATGCCGGAGAGATCGGGAACAAGGCGTTCTCCTTCGATGATATGAAGCCGGAGGACCGCAACGCGATGTTGGAGATGATCAATTGCTACCGGGACAACCGGGTGTCACCTGCAGGCGTGCAGGGATCAAAAGCCACAATCTTCCTCGCCGCCCATATAACGTTGCAAGGTCCGAACGGTCCGATATCGTTCGGAGCAAGTATGCCGTTCGCGTCGCGAGAAGAATGGGACGACCAGATGAGGGATTTGCGCGCCCATCCCGTGAGCTACACGCGAGACACAGGTCCTGACCAGAAAGGGCTGGTCATACGAGAGGAACAAGGCAAGCAATACCCGGTCGGTGTCCTTGGAAAGACGTCTTGGGCGCATCTGGGAAGGGCGACATCGGACGTGATGGCCACCCTGGAGGCGATCGTTGAGAAGAGCACGTCACAAATGTCAGAACTTTTGGGACAGTTCGACAGTCTCGTTAAGAAACGTCTCTTTGGGGATAACCCGCCTAAGAGCTCAGACGGGCCGGCGTTTGCGAATTTGCCCAAGAACATCGCGGGCAATATTGAGCAACTTGTGCGGGACAATCCCGAGAAATACGGCTTTACCAGCGCAGAACAGGGTATCGCGTACTTACACCAGAGTCGGGATTTGAAACTGAGTATCGACCGGACGCTGGAGTTTAGTATGTCCACCAATGGCTCGGCACCTTCATTGACCGGCATCGACTTTTGATCCCATCCTGGTACCGGGGCCACGGCAGCCGTCACCCGCCGTCTTGGTCGAGGCTTGGTCGCACGTTTCGCTCGACCGGGATCTCACGTGGGCGGGAGAACATCCCCATGCAGCCTCTCACCATGCCGAACGCCATGCTGGCGACCACCAGCCAGATCCAGATCGTGTAGGGCCCGGAGCGGAACAGGTTCTTGACGCCGCTGGTCAGTGAGTACAGGACGGCGGCGGGCCGCATGGCGACGTTCGACCGCGCGCAGTCCGGGCACCGAGGCCCGGCGGGGCCGAGCACCACGCACCGCGTGCAGACGGGCCGGCCGCATCGGCCACAGGCGAGGTTCGTCGCCACCTTGGGGTGGCGGTAGCAATACTGCGCGTCAGTAGTCGGGCCGGTCTCGACGACCTTGGAGAAGTCCAGGCCGCACTTGGAGCAGAACGCCGCGTCGTCCGCGTTCTCCTTTGCACAGCGTGGACAGACTCTCGCCATCTTCCCCCGGCCCCAAAACGAGGCTCAGCCCTTCTTGGCTTCGCCCCAGGTCGTGATCTTGGCCGACTTGATGACGACCGCGTTCTCCGCCTCGACCTTACCGTTCAGCGACCTGTCGGTCGGACCGGTCTTGACGATCTCGTCGACGACGTCCATGCCCTTCACGACATGGCCGAAGGCCGTGTACTGATGGTCGAGGAAGTGGCTGTCCTTGACGACGATGAAGAACTGGCTGCTGGCCGAATCGGGCTGGCTGCTCCGCGCCATGCTGAGGACGCCTCGGTCGTGGGGCGTGTCGTTGAACTCCGCCTTCAGGTTGTGGCGGCTGCCGTCCGCATTGACCTTTCCGCCCGTGCCCCACATGTCCTCCTTCTGGAGGTCCTTGGTGTTCGGGTCGCCGCCCTGGACCATGAAGCCGGGCATGCAACGGTGGAACCGCGTGCCGTTGTAAAAGCCTTCTTTAACGAGTTCTTTGAAGTTAGCCACGTGACCAGGCGCCTTGTCAGGGAAGAAGGCGAGCACCACGGTGCCCTTCCCCGTCTCCAGCACGGCGACCTCGTCAGTGTCCTTGGGCTCGTCCGGGGACGATCCTCCGGCGAAGACCCCGGCGAGCAACGCCGCCAGGAGGACGGCGATCACTTGAGGGGCCATTTTTCAATCCTCACCGTCTTCAGTACCACCGCGTCAGCGGGCTTGACAACGCCGTTGAGCGCGTGGTCGGCCGGACCGGTCTTGACGATGTCATCGACGACGTCCATGCCCTGCACGACATAGCCGAACGCCGAATAGGAGCCGTTGAGGCTCGGATAGTCCTTCTGGACGATGAAGAACTGGCTGCTACCCGAATTGGGCGAGCCGGTGTTGGCCATGCTCACGATCCCCCGGACGTGGTTGATGTCCGTGAACTCGTCGGGGACGTTGGCCTCCTTGCCGTTGACCATGTGGCCGCCCGTACCCCAGACGCCGGACTTGGACATGTCCTTGCTCAGAGGGTCGCCGCCCTGGACCATAAAGTCGGTGATGCACCGGTGGAACCGTGTCCCATCGTAGAATTTCGCGTTAGCCAAGTCCTCGAAGTTCTGAACCGTCTTGGGCGCCTTCTCCGGATAGAACATGATGACGATCTTGCCCTTGGCGGTGTCCAGCACCGCGACGTCGTCGCCGTCCTTCGGCGTCGTGGGCAGCTTCGACGCGGCCGGTTCGGCCGACGGCTCGGTCGCCTTGGGGGTGTCGACCGGCTTAGTCGTCTCCGACTTGGGTTGGCTGTCAGTTGAACTCGCGGCCGGTTCTGGGTTCTCTGCGCAACCGAAGAGCATCGCGCCGGCGAGACATCCGGCGACGGCGAGGATCGGGGCCTTCATGGTGTTTCCATTATGACCGCAGGCCCTGTCGAGGTTACGGGCAGTCTGTGCCGACGGACTGGGCGTGATGACTCGACTTGACACCGGGGCCGACGACTAGCCTCGCGGCCCTGGCGGCAGGATTTCCGGAGCCTCCACCGCCTTGCGTTGGATCGCGGACACCCGGGCGCCAAACCGCCGGGCGACTTTGGCACCGACGTCCTTGCCTAGGATGCAGGCCACCTTGGAGAGCGGGTCGGTGGTCAGCCCGTCGGGAGCGATGACCGTAGCCTGGGTCAAGTGATGGAGCCCGAGGCCCGTCCGCGGGTCGATGATATGGGAGTACCGCACGCCGTCGACGACCACATACTGCTCGGTCGAGCCCGACGTCGAGACCGCGCAGTCGGCGAGCTCGATCGTGCCCGGCCGACCTACGATCTCCACCCGCCAGCCCTTACGGCCGGGGGGAGGGTCGCCCAGGGCCATGTCGCCGCCCGCCACCACCAAGGCTTGGTAGATCCCCAATTGCCGCATCGCCCGCATCGCCTCGCTACAGGCGTAACCCTTGGCGATCCCACCAAAATCGAGCCTCATTCCCGGTTTGTCGAGGGTGACCGTCTTCCCATCCGGTGAGACGTGGACGGCCTTCCAGTCGACGAGGGCCCTCGCCTTCAACAGCACCTCCGGCGCGGGCAACCGGCCCGCGCGGCGGGTCTGCCGCCACAACTGGGTCAAGGGGCCCACTGTCACATCGAAGGCGCCGCCACTCGCCGCGCTGACCCTCTTCGCCATGCGCAGGACTTTCACCATATCGCGTGAGGCGGGCTGCGGCCCTCGGCCCGCTTGAGCCATCAAGTGAGAAGCTTCACTGTCAACAAGATAGTCAGAGAAGACATCGTCGATCTCGCCGAAACGTTTGAACGCCGCCTTCGCCGCCTGGTCGGCCGCCACCTTCGAAAGGGTGTAGACGACGACCTCGACCTGCATTCCCATGTGCACCTCGGCGTAGTGGTGCTCCATCGCCATGGTGCCGACGTCGAAATACGGCCACAATAGGGCCGTCGATAACATGATCATGTTGCTGAACCTACTTCTCGCCCCGACCCCGACTCCCGCGCTGGCGCCGCGCCTAGAGGTGGCCCAACAGAAAATACCCCTCAAGAAGACCGACGCGGACGTCTCGTTCGAGATGGTGCACACCCCGGGCGGGACGGTCACCGTGGACGGCAAGCCCGTCACGGTCAAACCGATCTGGGTCGGCAAGACTGAGCTTGCGTGGGAGGCCTTCGACCCGTGGGAGTACCGATGGGATCTCACACCCGAAGAACGGACGCACGACGCCGACGCCAAGTCCCGCCCCAGCAAGCCGTATTTGCCACCGGACCGCGGGTTCGGGCACAAGGGTTGGCCCGCCATCAGCATCACCCTGCACGCCGCCCAAACCTATTGCGCGTGGTTGACGAAGCAGACAGGCAAACCCTATCGGCTGCCGACCCGGGCCGAATGGATCTATCTCGCCCAGGCAGGTTCGGACAAGACACCATCGCTCAGTGAAGTCGCCTGGTATGCCGATAACGCTAACGAAAAGACTCATCCCTGTGCGAAAAAGAAGCCGAACGCCTGGGGCATCTATGACGCCCTTGGCAACGCGTCGGAGTGGGTTCAACCGGAAGAGGGCCAGACCATGTACCAAATGGGCGGTTGCTTCCTCAGCGACGCCGACCAGGTCAACTTCACCGGGCGAATGGAGTATGTGATCGACTGGCAACAGGACGACCCTCAGATACCCAAGAGCGTCTGGTGGTTGAGCAACGGACCGTTCGCCGGTTTCCGAGTCGTTTGCGACGAGGCCCCTTCAAAGGGTTGAATACGAGTACTTAGGAGGTTTGAGAGAATGCCACGTGATTTGACTAGAAGACAAGTGTTGAAGACTGCTGCGGCCGCCGGTGCCGCCCTCTCGGTTCCCCAGATGGTGTTCGCCGAGGCACCCGCGGTGACAAGGGTCGGTGTGATCGGTTGTGGGGGGCGCGGCAGCGGTGCGGCCGTGAACCACTTGGAAGGAAACCCCAACGCCGTCATCCATGCGATGGCCGACCTATTCCCAGATCGGCTGGCCAGTTCCCACAAGAACTTGGTCGACCAGATGAAGGACAGGGTGAAAGTCGACCAAGACCACATGTTTACTGGCTTCGACGCTTACAAGAAGCTGTTGAAGACGGACGTCGACCTGGTCATCCTCGCAACTCCCCCTGGATTCCGTCCGGAAATGGTCGAGGCGGCGGTGGACGCTGGCAAACACATCTTCATGGAGAAGCCGGTCGCCGTCGATGGGGCAGGTATCCGCAAGGTGTTGGAGGCGTCTGAGAAGGCTAGAGCCAAGGGACTCGGCATCGTCGCGGGCACCCAGCGGCGACACGACCTTGCTTACAACGAGATCGTCAAGCGCGTGCACGGCGGGGACATCGGCGACGTGCTGGAGATGACCTGCTATTGGAACCAAGGTGGGCTCTGGCTGCACGACCGGCAGCCGGGCTGGTCGGACGTCGAGTACCAGATCCGCAACTGGCTCTACTACACGTGGCTCAGCGGCGACCATATCGTCGAGCAGCATGTGCACAACCTGGACGTCTGCCTTTGGGCGAAGGGAGCCCACCCGGTCAAGGCGATCGCACTGGGCGGCAGGCAAACCCGAACTGCCCCGGAGTACGGCCACATCTACGACCACTTTGCCGTGGAGTACACCTTCGCCGACGGCACCAAGATGCACAGCTACTGCCGCCAGCAGGACAACACAGCGGGCAACGTGAGCGAACGCATCATCGGTTCGAAGGGCTTCGCAACCTCGGAAGCCTTTAACACCGTCCCCATCCAGATCATGGGCGAACGACCGTACAAGTGGACGTCGAGCATGAAACGGCCGAACCCATACGTCCTAGAGCACAAGGATCTCTACGACTCAATCGTCGCAGGCAAGCCGCTGAACGAAGGCAGGCAAGTCTCCGAGTCGGTCTTGACCGCGATCCTGGGGCGACTGGCGGCCTACAGCGGACAGGAGGTCACCTGGGAGCAGGCGTTGGCGACTAAGAGCACCATGCCAGCAGACTTGGGGTTCGGCCCGATGGCCGTCGACCCGGTGGCCAAGCCCGGCGACTACAAAGTCGAGTGAGCCTCTGGCCTGGCCCCTGAGCAGGGAGGACGATGGCGACCGAGCCCGAAAGCGAGGCCTGGAAGAAGATGGTGTTGCGGAGCATGCCTCCGCCAGCATGGTTGCACGCGGACGCGCCACACGGCGACGTCGTGCTCAGCACCCGCGTCCGTCACGCCAGGAACTTGCGTGGGTTCCCTTTCCCTCATTCCTGCACACACGAGCAGCTCCGTCTGGTCGAGAAGTCAGTGCGGGAGGGAGCGGTCGGGTGTCCGGTCAGATTGGAGGCGATGGGCCGGCTAAGCGAGGCCGAACGGGACTATCTGCTGGGCAGCCGCCTTCTCTCACCCGACTTCCCGCACAAAGCTGTCGGACGCACCCTGCTGATGGACGAAAGACGGACCGTCTCGGTGATGGTCAACGAAGAAGACCATCTGAGGATCCAAGCCCTTACGGCAGGGTGGTCGGGGCCGCATGCGGAGCAGACCGCCTCCGTAGTTCTAGATCATTTGCATGGAACCTTAGACTTTATGGATACCTTATCCTTCGGTTACCTCACTTCTAGCCCCTCAAACCTTGGCGGAGGGACGAGGCGGTCGGCTCTCTTCCACCTCATCGGGTTGGCCCACGCCCGACGCCTAGCACCGGTCGTGCGGGCGCTGACGGTGTGGGGGATCGTGGTCCGCGGGCTCTATGGTGAGTCCAGCCGTGCGGTCGGCGCATTCTTTCAGGTGAGCACGACACGCGGGACCAACCCCGAGTTCGTCGGCGCGTGCGAGTATCTCCTGAACGAAGAACGGATGGCGCGCCGGGATGTCAGCCGGCTCTCTCTGGGGGACACGACCAAGAGCGCGGTGAAGGCCGTGGTCACCGCTCCGTCGATCGGGCTCGCAGACGCCCTGCGCGTGTTGGGCTGGGTCCGGTGGGCGGCGTCGGCGGGACTCCCCGGGTTCGAGTTCTCGCCCCGCACGGTCGACACGTGGGTCACCACGATGGAAGTCCACGGGACCACCGACACCGACACCGCAGACCGGCACCGGGCCACCTTCCTTCGGTCCAGGCTCGAAGGGGCAGCGGGGGCTTGAACCCTCTAGCCTTCCCGACCGTATCCCATAATCGAGAGAGCCCATGTCCACGACAACCTACCGGCCCGTCGACATCCTGCACTGGTTTGGAATGGAAAGCAGGCGAAACCGTCGAAGCGGCTTCCACAAGGGCGGACTGGTGCCAAAGAAGGCGACCGAGCAAGGGGTCGTGCAGGGATTGAAACTTGTGGCGAGCGCCGCCTATGACCTGACAAGGGGTGCTGCCAGCGACCTTGTCCAGGCTCAGGCTGGACAGACCGAGTACGTCCTCCACGACTCGGGTTTCGAGGCGGTCGACCTGGTGCGCCGGGTCAAGATCGACTACAAACAGGTACACAAGATCATCGCCAAACAAAACGACAAGTTCCTCATCGTCGCGGACAACGCCAACGTTACGGTGAAGCCGGTCGCCCACCTGTCAGCCGGGCACGTGCGGGTGCCGGTCGGCTGGGTGCGCAACGGCATGGAGGTCCCGTTCGCCACCCTGATCGAAGAACTCTCCGCCAGATGCTCCGTGGACGTGACCACCGAATGAGCGCTGGCTGGCTGATGCCAGAGCCCCCAGGCTGGCGCGAACACGTCGAGATTGCCTTACGGGAGGACATTGGGACGGGTGACGTGTCCGCAGCCGCCGTCCCGCTCGGGACTTATTCGGATTGGTATGTCGAAGCCCAACAGGTTGGGGTGGCCTGTGGCATTGGCGTCGGTGTGTTCATTCTGGGCGGCACGGCGTGCCTGACCGACGGCGACACCATGGCCCCTGGTTCGATCCTAATCCAAGGCAGCGGCGATTCACGACATCTCCTTTCACGAGAGCGGACCGCTCTCAATTACCTTATGCGACTGAGCGGCGTAGCCACCCTGACCTCTGAGTTCGTCAAAGCGGTGGCGGGGACAGGCTGCCGAATCCTGGACACACGCAAGACCACGCCGGGTCTACGCCATATGGAAAAATACGCGGTGCGTTGCGGGGGTGGCTCAGGCTACCGTGCCGGACTCTATGACATGGCGATGCTGAAGGACAACCACCTGCAAGCGGCCGGTTCGGTCACCGGAGCCATCGAGGCAGTCAGACCGACGCTATCCAAGGGCATGAAGCTCGAGGTGGAATGCACGGATCTGACCCAGGTCGAGCAGGCGGTCGCTGCGGGGGCTGACGTGGTCATGCTGGACAACATGGGACTGGACGAGATGCGGAACGCCGTGAGCACTTTCCGTGGCCGGGTGGAGTTCGAAGCAAGCGGCGGCGTGACGTTGGAATCCGTCCGTCGGATCGCCGAGACCGGGGTGGACTTCATTTCTGTGGGAGCCCTCACCCACTCGGCGCCTGCAGCTTCGATCCATCTCGAGTTTGGAGCCGTCCCACAATGAGGCTGGCGGAGGGCATCCTAGAACTCGATTCCACGGGCTCGACGCAAGACGTGGCGCGGCGCCTGTTGGACGAGGGCGACCAGATGACTGGGGTGGTCTGGGCCAGAAGGCAAACGGGAGGTCGCGGCAGGTTCCAGCGAGAATGGCTTTCTGGCGAGGATGATTCTCTCACCCTTAGCTTTGTCTTCCGCGATTATGCGGCCCATGCGAAGCCGTGGCTAGTTGGAATGATGGTCTCCTTAGCAGCGGCCGGAACCTTTCACACCCAAATTCGTTGGCCCAATGACTTGACAATCAAGCGCCTCAAAGTCGGCGGTGTCTTGACAGAAATGTTCCCTGGCGACGCCAAGGGCCAGGTTCCGGTGGTCGGGGTCGGCATCAACCTGAACCAGACGAGCTTCGTCGAGCCTTTGTCCGGCACTGCAACGAGCCTAAGACTGGAGCGGGGGCATGAAGTGGAGCCCGAGGAAGCCATGCGGCGGCTCGTGGCAGCAGTACGGTCCATGCCCGAGCCATCCGATTGGCCGGTCCTCCAACCCATTTGGCAGATTTTCGACGACACAGCGGGCAAGCATTACAGACTCGCGACCGGCGAGACGGCGGTCGCCATCGGAGTCGGTTCCGACGGGCATTTGATTTGCGCGATTGACGGGGAGACACAATCGGTCATGGCCGCCGACGCCCTGTTCAGCGAGGCGTGAGGAACGACGCGACCAAAACCTGGTCGAGAACCTACAAGATCGTGATCGGGTTGGCCGTGTCTCCCGGTTGGACCCTCGGGACTGTCTGTCCGGCGTCCTTGAACCCCAAGACTTTTATATAGCCATAGCCTCCGCCAGCGACGCCCTCGATGGCATAGTTGTCGCCTGTGACCTCTGTGCGACCGCCCAAGATCAGCGCCTCGCAGCCCCCCTTTATCCGGAAAGCGGTCTGCACGTGGGAAGAGTCGCAACCAGTGAACTGCAGACCCTGCACATAGGCATAGTTGTGGTAAGTCGGATTGGGCTCGACATCGAAGGCGACCTTGTTGATACGGCTCACGCCGCAACCGTCAAACTTCAATGATTTGGTGTTCCGGCCCCAGATTCTGAAGCCATAGTCCATCCATATCGCCGAACCCGCCGCACCCGACACATAACACCGGTCAAATGTGAAGGAGTTGATGTCGTTCGAGCCATCGCCCATCGCCTGGTTGCTGTCTTCTGGCCCGATCCAGAACCCCGTGTCCTGACCCGGCGCGTTGGCGGTGACGGTGCAGTGTGAGACGGTGTTGAACGAGGTGGACTGATAGTTGGTGTTCGACGTGAACCACATTCCTATGCCGCTGGCATTGCGGAGTTGGATGCGAACATGTTCGATAGTGCTGTTCTTCATCCCATAAGTCTTAAGACAGACACCAACACCAGAAAACCAAATCGTCGGTGCGCCGTTAGACCGATTGTGTCCCTCGATATCGATCTCTGTCATCTGGGTTCCAGATTGCGGTTTGAGGACTAGCGTCTGGGCGATGACAAAGGAGGTCGTCGTCGCATCGAGAATGAGAGGTCGACCTGAACCGGCGCATTGGTCAAGGGCGTCTTGGACGGCTGGAGTGTCGATGTCGGGATAGCCTGTCGCCACCACGGTGAGGGGACTGGAGAGTGCCGCAACGAAGGAAGCGGGGTTAGTCAGGGCGCCGGAAACTGCGCAAACGGCGATCGTAAGGCTGGAAAGGATTGAACGCATCTTCATGTTTTGTTGCCCAAGCCATGGTGAAGACACGGCGAGCGACTTTGGTCACGCGTCCCCAGGCAGTAATCGTAACGGGGTCACCCCCGTGGAACAGCGCTTCGCCAACCCTCCCGAAAGGCGACCACGGACTGTCGCCGACGCATTGCGATCCCCGTGGTAACGACAGGTGGGATAGCCTGTTCGTTCCTGGTTTGGGCCTCGTCTTTACATTTATTGATGTGCCCCCGTATATATACGGGGACATCAAGCAAGCGTGGGAACATGCTCCTCCAAGGAGCCGTAAAGGGAGTTGGAGCGGGAAACGAGATTCGAACTCGCGACCCTCTCGTTGGCAACGAGATGCTCTACCACTGAGCTATTCCCGCTCGCGAGGTCTCCAGGATACCCAAGCCGGTGCTCCCGTGCAAGGCCGGGCCAGGGCCCCTGGGACGGTGGCATAATCGAATCGGTGCCCAGATTCCGAGACCTCCTGCGCGAAACAGAGGCGGCCGTCCGCCATGCCGCCGGGATAGCCCAGGAAGCCCGGGGAAGGCTGCGGGCGGAGTTGAAACACGACGGGAGCATCGTCACGAACGCCGACAAGGAGATCGAGACGTTCCTCCGCGGCGAATTCAGCAAGCTGACACCAGGAGCCGGGTTCTGGGGTGAAGAGTTTGGCTACAGCCCCCCGACCGACGCCGGCTTTTGGCTAGTCGATCCGATTGACGGCACATCCAACTTCAGGTTTGGTCAGCCACTTTGGGGGATCACTGTCGGATATGTGCAGAATAAGCAGCTTCGTATTGGCTGTATCGTCCTGCCTGACCTGGGGTGGGTCTTGACCGCCGCTGAGGGTCACGGGGCCGAACTGAACGGAAAGCGGCTGCCAACCATCCCGCCTGGCCCGATCAGGCCCGAGGAGTTGATCGGACACACAGACCTGAACAGGGCGCCCAAGGTGTTTCCTGGCAAGACGCGGCATCTGGGCGCGTTCGTCGCCGAGGCGGCGTTCGTCGCCAAGCAATCGATGCGCGCAATGACGGCGGGCCGGGTGATGCTCTACGACGCTGCTGGTGGGATCATCATTTGCCGCGAGCTTGGGGCTGATATACGCCACTTCAACGGCATAGAGTTTGACGAAAGTCAATGGTGCGAGCCAAAGAAGTGCTCACCCTTCCTCATTGGGCCGCGGGACAGCAACTTCCCGTTCGAGTCAAAGCCATAACCGCTCGCGTAACGCGTCGGCGACGCTCGCACACTTTAGCTTCTTGAGGCCGCGCTGCTCAATCTGGCGGACACGCTCCCTCGTCACGTTCAGCTGACGGGCGACGTCATCCAGCGTGTGCGGCTCGCCGTCCAAGAACCCATAGCGAAGCATGATGAGTTCCCGTTCCCGAGGTTCCAAATGGGCCATGGCTTGGACCAGGGACTGCCTGTCGTGTCCCAAGTCAAAGGCTTCTGAACTGGCGCCAATGATGTCGGCCAAGCTACCGTCCTCCTGTTCACCGATCGGGCTTTCCAAGGACAAGGCGTCTGGAATCGCCTTGACCAGCGCTCTGACACGGTCTGCTGACATCCCCGCTTTGACAGCCGTCTCCTCGTCGGTAGGGTCTCGCCCAAGGTCCTGCGCCAGTTGGCTTTGGACCCTGAGGACCTTCGCGATCCCCTCGGCAACATGCACCGGGACGCGGATCGTCCTCCCTTGGTCGAAGACGGCGCGACTCACCGACTGTCGGATCCACCAGGTGGCATAAGTGCTAAAGCGGAACCCACGCCGATGGTCGAATTTTTCCACCGCGCGCATAAGTCCGACGTTGCCTTCCTGGATGAGGTCGGGCAGGGAGACACCACGGCCGGCGAACTTCTTGGCGATGTTGACGACGAGACGGAGGTTCGCTTCGATCAACATGGCGCGGCACATCTGGGAGCCTTCAGCAATGCCCTTGGCAAGCTCACGCTCTTGTTCGACCGTCAGGAGCGGAATCTGGCCGATTTTGTTCAACCACATCCTTACTGTGTCGTCAAGACCCCTTGTGACGTCACCAGCTTCTCGATCAGCCGAAAGCGGATCGTGCCCGGGGGGCCCGGCGGTATTGCGGTCGCCTGCCATACCCTCTTTGTCTAACACCAATAACACCTGGGCCCAGTGGCCCAAGTCTAAGATACAACGGCTTTTGTCGAACCAGCCAAGAAATTTTCACGGCCCGGCGTCGTACCCAGTGGAACCGTGCTTCAAGCGGCGCATCTGCTCGGAAAACTTTCGCAAAGCTTCGTCGTCGGAAGTCGGCGCTTCCACAAGAAACTGGTGGGCGGCCCGGGCCTCCCGAAGGCTTCGCAACCTGGTCAGCGCGTCTTGCAACACCGACGAGGTCACAGGCATGGAATCGTCCATGAACAATGCCGTCATCAAGTCAAGGGCCGATCCAACCGGCAGTGCCGGCACCCAATCCGCCGCAGAACCTGAAGGAGGGCCTGATGGACAGTGGTCGAGCAGATCGCGGGCGGCCGTCTCTGCCTCGCCGGTGACAAAGATGTCCGGCTCGCTCAACGCCTCCCAGGCGTCACTCTTGGTGCTTGGACTGAGCAGGGCCCGGAACACAGCCTCTTCTGACCCCTTCATCCCTCTCTTTGGCTTGTGGCCCACCGATGGCCGCCTATTGACCTGCCTTTCCGATGGGTTCCCGCGCCGTAGCCTGGCTACCTGTCGCTTGATCGCCTGCTTGGCGGCTAACCGATCCTTGGTCCCTGGATACTGGCCAGCCAGTTCGTGGGCGTACCGCTCGACTTCCAACTCGTCTGCCGCGGTGGCCAAGACCCCGATCGCACCGGTCCAAAACTCATCCTCATGGACGCCGTGCCTTTGGCGTAGGAGCCACAGTCGGAACTCCACTGCCGGCATCGCGGATTCGACTGCTCTCTCCACAGCCGCTGGACCTTGGGTCCGCAGGAGCGTGTCTGGGTCTTCACCAGCGGGCATCATGGCGACCCGAACGCCGATTCCCTCCGCTTGAAGCATGTCTGCCGCCCGCTCAGCGGCCTTTTGCCCCGCGCCGTCGCTGTCGTAGAGCATAACGACGCGGTCTGCCCACTTCTTGATCAAGCGGACATGGTCTTCGGCCATCGAGGTCCCCAATGTGGCGACTGCCCCCGTGACCCCCGCCCGATGGCACGCGATGGCATCCAGATAGCCCTCGACAAGAATGGCCACGCGGGTTTTCGCCAGCGTGTGCTTTGCCTTGTCCAGTCCATAGAGGACCTTGCTCTTGCTGTAGAGCGGCGTGTCACTGCTGTTGATGTATTTGGGCTCACCTGCGCCGATGATCCTTCCGCCAAAGGCCACGAGCCGGCCTCGCTCATCGCGGATCGGGAACATCAGCCGGCCACGGAACCGATCGAAATATCCACCCCCAGCGTCCTTATCGACAAGAAACAGCTCTTTGCATTCTGCGAGCTGGTGGTCCTTCTTCTGCAAGTGGTGGCCGAGGAGGTCGCCGGTAGCGGGCGAGAACCCGACCTCCCAAAGCGCGAGGACGTCCGGCGTGATCCCGCGCCCTTCCGCATACCGCTTGGCTTCCTCCGATGAAGCGAGTTGGCGCACGAAGAACGAGAGCGCGTCCGTCATGGCTGCCTCCAGCCTGTCGTCGCGGCTGCGGTCGCGTTTCTCACCGCGCCCAGAAAGGGTGACGCCAGCTTGCTTGGCGAGGATCTTCAGGGCATCGACAAAGTCGACCTGCTGGGTCTCCATGACCCAATTGAAAACATCTCCTTTAGCGCCGCAAGAGAAGCAGTTATAGCGGCCCAGTTCAGGGGAAACATGAAAAGAAGGGTTCCTGTCGTTGTGAAACGGACAGAGACCCTTCCAGTTCTTGCCGGCCTTCTTGAGGGACACCTTTTGTCCGACGAGATCGACGATGTCGATCCGTCTCCGGACCTCGGCGATCTCGTCAGCCACGCGCCTCCGGCCTATTCTTTGCCGGCGGCGACGACGATTCCAGTCACGACCTGCGGTTTCTTTGCGTCCAACCTCGAAAGGCGGAAAGCCACGTGGTCACGGACCAAGTACCGGACGACCAAGTTGTCACCGCTGATCTCATATCCGTCTGGTGCGCTGTGCTTCTTGATGATCTGAGCAAAGCTGGCGCCAAAGGTGAGGCCCCTCTTGGTCTTGACACGGCTGCTCGTCAGCCCGACGGCTTCGATTTGGACGACCCGGTTGAACTTGTCCAAGACAAATGCATATCGGCAGTTGTCGCGCTTGTAGACCCAGCGCGTATAGAGGACGCGGCTACCGTTGCCGCCGCCACCGAACCCAGCGGCACCACCACCGGCCGCCGGTCTGCCGCCGCCTGCTCCAGCAGGTCGGCCCACGCTTGGAACGCCCGGTGCACCAGCGGACGGACGCCCGCCTTGGCCTGGCTGCCCATATCCTGGCGGCGGGCCGAAGGCTCCGGGCGGGACGCCGGGCGGAAGGTTGCCCGGGCGCTGTTGCCAATAAGTTTCGCCGGTCATGCCGAACGGGTCGCCGATCATCGAGTTGCCAAGCGGATCAGGCGTGTCGATGTCCGCCGAGGCGGCAGCGCCGCCACCGCCCTTGCCGACTGTGCCGGGGAACGCTCCGCCTCCGCCAGCAGCACCTTTACCAAGGGCAGGTCCGCCACGGCCGCCGGCCGCGCCACCAGACGGTGCGCCGCCGATCGCCTGGCCCGAACTTGCAAGGCCTTGGATCTCGTCGGGTGAACCGAACTTGTTGATGATCTTGATGCCCGGGTCGTACAGCGAGATACCGATGAGCCCGGTCTCAGCCGGACCGCTGTGCGGCAGCGGCTTGTCCTGGGACTGTTGCGCAATCGCGAAGGTGAGGGAGCCCACCATCGCCGCCGCCATTGCTGTCAAAACCAAGGTCTTCTTCAAAGTATTTCCCTCGCGAAGTTCTTTCGCCTGTCTGCTAAATCTGACGTCACTTGGCCGGTCCGCGGTTACAGGCCATCGTCCCAGGCAGGGACCCACCACGGGTATACCTGGCGGGACAAACCCTCCGGACCATACGTAGGAAGGGAAACGAACATGGGAGCCAACCTCGCCGTCAAAGCCGTCGACTTCGAAAAGGAAGTCATCAATTCTGAAGTTCCAGTCCTTGTCGATTTCTGGGCTACTTGGTGCCGTCCGTGCGTCGCCATCGCCCCGTTTGTCGCCGAGATCGCTGACGAAGTCGCGGGCCGGGGCAAGGTCGTCAAGGTAGACGTCGACGAAGAGCGCGAGCTCGGCGAAAAGTATGCGATCATGAGCATTCCCGCCCTGATCGTCTTCAAGGGCGGCCAAGAGGTCGACCGGTTGGTCGGAGCCGGCCCGAAGGCAGACATCAAGGCCTTCTTCGAAAAGCACCTCTAAGTCCTCGCCGCACAGAGACCAAGAGCCCCGCCGAGCCCAATGGCCGACGGGGCTCTTTGCTGTCCGCGCCACAATAGCTGGCAATGGCGGAGGCCAGTCCAAGCACCAACGCCGGGAAGCACGGCGCCCCCAACGTCGCCCGGGCCGGGTGGATCATGATGGGCAGCCTCTTCTTGAGCCGGATCCTCGGCATCGTGCGTGAGGGGGTGATCAACGCACGGTTCGGCCAATCGTCGGGCGTCTTGGACTCCTACTCCAACGCCTTCGCCGTGCCGGACATCCTGTTCTATCTCATCGCCGGCGGCGCACTCTCCTCAGCGTTCATACCCGTGTTCACCCAACTCCTTAAGACAGACCGTGAGGATGAGGCGTGGCACCTCTACAGCTCGCTGGTCACTGTGATGTCCGTGCTGATCCTCGCGTTCATCGTGGTCGCGTGGGTGGTCGCCGAACCCATGTTGCGGGCGTATGGCGTCAAGGAAGCGGCGTTGCCTGAAACGGTCTTTATGAGCCGGATCCTGTTGCCTGCCCAATACGCCTTCTTCATCGGCGGGCTCATGATGGGCACACTGTATGCCAGACAGGTGTTTTCTATACCAGGTCTAGGGCCAAACATATACAATTTCGGAATCATCTTTGGAGCAGCTGTGCTCGCCTCGTTTGTTATGCCGCCGGTGTCCGGGATGTGCTGGGGCGCCCTCTTCGGCGCTTTCGCAGGCAACATCCTTGTCCCGTGGTACGCGATGCGCCGGATGGGTTCGCGCTTCCGTCTGGTGTTCGATGTCAAGGACGAGAACGTCCGAAAGGTCTTCCGCCTGATGTTGCCGGTCGTGTTGGGGCTCTCCCTTCCCGGTGTCTTCTTCTTGATTCTCCGCAAGTTCGCAAACAACTACGGGATGGACGGGGTGGTCGCCGCCTACCAGTCGGGCAACGCGATCATGCAGGCGCCCCTCGGCATTTTCGGCCAGTCCCTGGCGATCGCCGCGTTCCCGGCACTGAGCGAGTTCTTCGCCCAAAACCGGATGACCGCCTACCGCGACCAACTGGCACGGACGATACGGCTCATCTTCTACTTGTCAGTCCCGGTGGCGGTCGTGATGCTCGCGGTGCCCGACCAGGTGATCGGCATTCTTCTCGAGCACGGAAAGTTCACCCACGCCGACCTGATGCGGACCGTCCCGGTCCTGCGCTTGTTCGCCATCGGAGTCCCCGCTTGGTGCCTTCACCCCATGCTCATGCGCGGGTTCTTTTCCATACAGCAATCGGTCAAGCCCATCGTCATCGGCACCGCGACGACGGGACTGTTCATCGCACTGTGTCTCGCCTTCCAATACTTCAAGCTCCCGTTCGCCAGTCTCGCCCTGGCCGCGTCCGTATCGGCCATCCTCATGGCCTGCGTGATGACCCTTGCCCTCCACCGCCACGCAGGCCCGATCGACCTCAAGTACGTGCTGACTGGATTCGGGCAGACCGCAGTCGCCAGCGCAGCGTTGGGCGGCTTCTTCCTCGCTTGCTACCGCTTGTTGCCGGGCCGCCTGATCGAGGGACACAAACTGGTCCAATTCGGCGTGTTTGTCCTCGTCTTCCTGTTGGCGGGGTGGCTGTACTATTTCATGTCCAAATGGATGAAAATGCCGGAGACCGCCTACTTCAGCCGGGCCTTCAGGCGGCGGTCCGGTGAACCTGCCCAGGGGTAACCTTCTCGCATGCGTGAAGTGTTTGTCCTTTCGGGCAAGAGGACGCCTATCGGGGCGTTTCAGGGTGCTTTTGCCTCGCTGACCGCCCCTCAACTGGGCTCCATTGCTATCAGGTCGGCACTCGAGGCGGCTGGCGTCCGAACAGACCAGATCGATGAGGTCTTGATGGGCAACGTCCTCGGCGCGGGGATCGGCCAAGCCCCGGCGCGGCAGGCCAGCAAGGGCGCCGGTATCCCCGACGCGGTTCCCTGCACCACTGTCAACAAGGTTTGTGGCAGCGGAATGAAGACGGTGATGATGGCGGCGCAGGCCATCCGTTGCGGTGACGCCGACTTCGTCGTTGCCGGTGGGATGGAGTCCATGTCGAACGCCCCCTATCTGCTACCCCAGGCCAGGTCGGGATACCGGATGGGCGACGGCAAAGTGGTCGACTCCATGGTCCACGACGGCCTGTGGGATCCGTACAACGACATGCACATGGGTTCATGCGGCGACCTTTGTGCCCGTGAGAAGGACTTCAGCCGTGAGGAACTCGACCGCTTCGCTGCCCAGAGCGTCGAGCGCGCCAGAGCCGCCCAAGCCTGTGGTGCGTTCGCGGACGAGATCGTGCCGGTCGAGGTGCCCCAGCGGCGCGGCGACCCGGTCAAGGTAGAAGTGGACGAAGGCCCGGCCAAGGGCGACCCGTCAAAGCTGCCGACCCTGCGTCCGGCCTTTGGCAAAGACGGCGTGACGACAGCCGGAAACGCCAGCAGCATCAACGACGGCGCCGCCGCCCTGGTATTGGCTTCCGGCGAGGCCGTGCAGGCGCACGGGTTGAAGCCCATCGGCAAGGTGCTGGCCTACGCCCAGCACGCCCAAGCTCCCGAGTGGTTCACCACCGCGCCAGCGGAAGCGGTCAAGAAGGTGCTCGCGTCATCGGGCAAAGCCGTCGCGGACATCGACCTCTTTGAGATCAACGAAGCTTTCGCCGTGGTCGCCCTGGCCGTAGCCAAGGAAGTCGGCATCCCCGAAGACAAACTCAACATCAACGGCGGGGCGGTCGCCCTCGGACATCCGATCGGCATGACCGGTGCGCGGCTTGTGCTCACCTTGCTCCACGAACTGCGGCGGAGCGGCAAACGGCTCGGGATCGCGAGCCCCTGCATCGGCGGCGGAGAAGCGACGGCGGCTTTGGTGGAGGCTCTGTCACATTGACCGGTGTCCCCGGTGGGGACGCCGACCAAGAATCGGGAACAGAAGAACCGATGAGGATCCTCTTTTGCTCCGCTGAAGTCGCCCCGTATGCCAAAGTCGGTGGCCTAGCCGACGTCGCAGGTTCCCTCCCAAAGGCGCTCGCTGCCCTCGGTCACGACGTCATCGTCGCCATGCCCGCCTATGGCATGGTCGTGCACGACCCTGACTGGAACGCCGTGAAATTGAAGTCCGAAGCGCTCGTCAAGGTGAACGCCAGCCGACTTGCCCGCGTCGACATGTGGAAGATCGAGAAAGACGGCTACAAAGTCTGGCTTCTCGATGGCGACAACGCTTTCGCCAAAGCCGCGAAGAGCCAGGACATCTACTCCTTCCATCGCGACGACTACCTCATGTTCAGCCATGCGGTGTTGGAGATGTGCCACGAGTCAGGTTGGCTGCCCGACGTCGTCAGCGCCCATGACTGGCATATGGGTTTCCTGCCCGTGCTGGTCAAAGAGGCCAGGTACGGCGATTGGGACGCGGTGGCCAGCACGTTCACCATCCACAACTTGGCGTACCAGGGGGAGTTCGGATACGACACGCTGGCCGTCGCCGGTGTCCCGGCCCGCCTGTTCAACATGCACCAGTTGGAGACCTACGGTGGCGTCAACTTCCTCAAGGCCGGAGCGGTGTTCGCCGACCAAGTGAACACCGTCTCGCCGACCTATGCTCAGGAGATCCAGACGGCCGCATACGGATGCCGGCTGGAGGGCCTCATGGAGTGGTTGTCGGAAGAAGGTCGGCTCCGTGGAATCCTGAACGGCATCGACACCCACGTCTTCGATCCGGCGACGGACCCGGTGATCGCCGCCCACTACTGGGCTTACGAGCCCCACGGCAAGACCCTGTGCCGCGCCGCGCTCTGTCGTGAGGCGGGCCTCACGGTGGGCGACGACCAACCCGTGATGGGCGTGGTCAGCCGACTGAGCAACCAAAAAGGCTTCGACCTGATCGTGGAAGCGGCCGACGGACTCTTGCGGTCGGGCACCGGGCTCGTGGTGTTGGGTACCGGCGACCCGTGGGCCGCCAAGGAGCTACGACGTTTGGAGACGGCCCATCCGGGCCACGTGAAATTCTTCGAGCGCTTCGACGTGCATCTCGCCCAACGGATCTATTCGGGCAGCGACGTCTTCTTGATGCCCAGCGCCTTCGAGCCCTGCGGGCTCGGCCAGATGATCTCCATGCGTTACGGCACGGTGCCGGTCGTCCGTAAGACCGGCGGACTGGCCGACACGGTGTTCGAAGGCGAGAACGGGTTTGTCTTCGAAGACCAGACCGCCAAGGCCCTAGAAGCGGCCGTCCACAGGGCGGTCCAGGCGTTCGGTGACAAGGAACAGTGGGAAAAAATCGTACGGGCCGGCATGACCGCCGACTACAGTTGGGACAAGAGCGCCCACGAGTACGTGAAGATGTTCAACCGTGCGATCGACCGGCGGCGGATCAAAGCCGAGGCGTCCTGATCACCCTGCTCACTTGATCGCGCCGAGCGTGATGCCGCGGACGAACGCCCGTTGCGTCACGAGAAACACGACGACCAGCGGCAGTAGGGTGACCACTGCCGCCGCCATCTGGAGCGCCCAGTCCGTCTGGCCGTAGCTGTTCTTGAATACGGACAGGCCGACTTCGAGCGTTCGCATCCGCATCGAGTTGGTGCAGAGCAAGGGCCAAAAGAAGTCTGTCCAGACGGCAAAGAACGAGAACGCGGCCGCCGTCGCAAGGGCTGGCTTGGCCAGGGGCAGGACGACGCGGCGATAAACGGTCCACTCGCTCGCCCCGTCCATCCGGGCCGCCTCGTCCAGCTCCATGGGAATCTGGATGAAGAACTGCCGCAACAAGAAGACTGCGAACGAACTCGAGATCCCGGGGACGATCAGCGCCGCGTAGGTGTCGAGCCAGCCAAAGCCACGCACCATCATGTACACAGGAATCTGAGTGACCGTCCCCGCGAACATCATCGCCACGAGGAACAGCGCGAAGAGAACGTCCCTCCCCTTGAACTGTAACCGGGCGAAGCCGAACGCGGCGAGAGACGTGATGAGAAGCTGGCCCAACACGATCGCGCCGGACACCAATATCGAGTTAAGGGCGAACCTCCATACCGGCACCTCCGGGTTGAACAACACGAGCAGATAGTTCTCGCCGTGCCACTCCTTTGGAACCAAATGGTTGATGTCGGGGATCGGTGCTTTGGCTTGGTGGAACGAGACCAACACCATCCAGACAAGCGGCAGGACAAGAAAGAGCGAGATCGCCACAAGAATCGCATACGAAGCGATCCTTGAACCGATTGGTTCATGCTGCGCTGTACGCATCAAGCTGCCCCCTCTGCAGTCGGAACTGCACCCAAGACACTGCCATGACGACGAACAGCAATACGAACGATTGGGCCGATGCGTCGCCAATCTGGAAGTCACGCCAGGCCGTCGTATAGATGTGGTAGCCGACCATGTCGGTGGTGTCCAGCGGGCCACCCTTGGTCATCATGTACACCGGCGTGAACAGCTGCATCGCCGCGATCGTGCTCGTGACGACGATGAAAAGAGTGGTAGGGGCCAGCATCGGCAGCGTCACCGACCAAAACTGGACCCGTTTGTCGGCGCCGTCCAGTTCCGCCGCTTCGTACAGGGTGTCAGGGATGCCCATCAGCCCGGCCAGATAGAGGATCATCCGCGGCCCCAACCCGACCCAGACCGACATGAACGCCAGCGAGGCCATCGCCCATCCGACCTGGTTCAAGAAGTCCGTGCCGTCCGGCAATTTCAGCCACCCGAGCACGGTGTTGACAAAACCAGTCTTGGGCAACAGGACATAGATCCACACCATGGCCGTCGCGACCTGCGACATGACTGAAGGGATGTAGAAGACGGTACGGAACAGGGCCTGTCCCTTCAGGGGCTTGGCCACCAAGAGGGCGATCCCAAGGGCGACCGCCAAGCCAACCGGCACGCTGACAGCGGTGTAGACCAAGGAATTGACCATCGCCTTCCAGAAGCCGGCGTCTTGGAGAAGGTTGGAGTAGTTTTCGAGGCCTGCGAACCGGTTGTTGTCCTGCAGGAGGTCCCAATGGAAGAACGACAGGTAAAAGGCGAACCCGATCGGGACGAGGGCGAAGAGGAGCAGGTGTGCCACCGCGGGCGCGACGAACGCATAGCCGACCGCCCGCTTCCTCATGCGGATGATTCTAGTCGCTTTCCCGGCCCGGATTGTCAAGGTTTGCACGCGCGTTCCGGCGTAGGCCCTCCCACCCGACCCTGCGGACCGGCGACCCACGGGTCAGGCCGTCCCAATCCTCCCACGTGATATCGACCAACCGAGTGAGGCTCGGCCATTCGCGCGGGGCAAAGTCTGGGTCGGTTGTCGTGGCCGCCCGGTCCGGCTGGCTGGGCCGGGGTTGGTTGAAGGGACAGACCTCCTGGCAGACGTCGCATCCGACCGTCCATCCGGCGGTGTCTCCCTGGAGATCAGCGCTCTTCTCTTCGATGGTGAGGTAGCTGATGCAGGCGCGGGCGTCCACCACCCACCGTTCTCCCTCGGGAACGATGGCCCCCGTCGGACAGGCCTCTATGCAGGCGCGGCATGTCCCACAGCCGCCGACCGCCGGTGTGTCGCGTTCGTACTCGGCTGTGGTCAGGAGGACGCCGATGAAGAACCAGCTGCCCTTGCGGCTGTCGATAAGGCATGTGTTCTTGCCGAACCAACCGAGCCCTGCTCGGTTGGCGTACTCCCGTTCTAGGACTGGTGCGCTGTCCACACAGGCCCGGGAGACGGACCCTGGGTGTTCCGACTCGACCCACTTGGCAAGGTGCTTCAGCCTTCCGCGCATGACCTTGTGGTAGTCGCGCCCCAGGGCGTATCGGGCGATCTTTGGCCCGCCTTCGGCTTTCGGGAGAGGTTGATAGTAGTTCAGGCCGACACAGACGACCGATCGCACCCCGGGCAGGAGCGATTCGAGGTCGGAGCGCTGCGCCAACGACCGGGCCATGTAGTCCATACTCCCGTGGTATCCCTTTGCCAACCACGTCTCGTACGCTTCGAGAGATTCCGGTGGCTCGGGCCCGCACACCCCGACCGAGGTGAATCCCGAGGCCACGGCGGCGGCCTTCAACCCCTCACTCGGGAGCACGGGAAGCGACCTCCTGCCACTGGCCAAGGCTCAATTGGTGTGGACGCACCGTCATCGGTAACTCGGCGGCGTCCAAAGCAGTCTCCCAGTGGGCCCGGCCACCAAGGGGCGCCAAGTTGTTGGCCAGCGTCTTGCGAGGCTGGGTGAATCCTGCCCTCACCACATCGAAGAACTTCGGGGCCACGTCCAAATCGACTTGAAGGCAGGGCTCCAACCGAAGCACGACGCTCTCGACCTTCGGCGGTGGCAGGAACGCGCCAGCCGGAACGTGGCAGACGACGGACGCGCGGAACTGCGCCTGGATGAACACCGACAGGGACCCCCGCTCGCTGGATCCGGCCGGGGCGAGCACGCGATCCCCGACTTCCCTTTGCATCATGAGCACTGCGACGTCCCAGAGGCCGCTACAGGCCGCGAAACGGGTCAACAGAGGGCCAGTGATGTTGTACGGCATGTTGCTGACCAGAGCCCGCTTCGGAGTCATGTCGGCGAGTAACGCCGAAAGGTCGGTCTGGAGCGCGTCTCCGACGGTCACTCTGGCACTTGGCGCCATCTCGCGGAGAACCGGAATGATGGCTTCGTCCACCTCGACCACCCGGACGTTGTCAAGCACGGAGCACAACGGATTGGTCAGGACTCCCGGGCCGGGGCCCACCTCAAGGGCCGACCGACAACCCGACACCTGGCCGACGATGGCGGAGACGATCTTTTCGGACACGAGAAAGTGCTGACCGAACCGCTTGTCCGGGCGCAGACCGTGCTGCTTCAGCAACCCGGCTACCGTCTGGCGGAGACCTAATTCTTGCTCGATTTGTGGCCTGACCTGCCCAGCAAGTCACCGCGCACATACCCGGTCTTGCCAGAGGCAAGCTTGATTTTGTACCAACCAGAGTCTTCGCCGATCACGATGACGGTCTCACCTTTCTTGAGGCTGTCCACGCGGTCCGACTTGGTCGTCGGCTTGGATCGGACGAGGACTTCGCTCCTCAAAACTTTGTACTTGATCGACTTCGAGTCGCCTTCGCCAAGCAGGTCGCCGCGGATGTAGCCTGTCTCTCCACCTGACAGCCGCACACGGTACCAACCGTTCTTCTCGCCCAGGACGGTGAGGCTCTCTCCCTGCTGGGCCATGCCGACCCGCGAACTGTCGACGGTGGCCTTCTCACGGACAATCACGTTGTCATGACCGACTTTTATCGTCCGGCTCGCGACAGTCGTCCCACTGTCCACCAGATCAGCCCGGATGTATCCCGCCTTACCGTGCTCCGTCTTTACGCGATACCAACCGCGCACGTTGTCCCAAATCGTTACGGTCTCGCCGGATTGGACGGTGTCCACGCGGTCGGCATCCGAGGTCGGCTTGTTCCGAACGATGACGTCCGATCTCTTGATCTCAACGTCCCGAGGATATCGGCGTGCCTTGGGTTCTGTCGCTTTTGGAGTGTTCGGTTTCGGATTGCCCGTGTCGGCAGGTTTCGCCGATTCGGCCGGTTTGGAACCACCGTTCTTCAGTCGCGCGGCCTCCTCGGCGGTCAGCCCGGGGGTCGAGGCCGGGTCGTGCTCGTGCGTGTCGTCCTGACCACCGTCAAGCCCGTCGACAGCGTCCAAGCTGCCTGGCGTGGCTACTGGATAAGCCTTGAACTCATGGCCGTCCTCTGATGCAGCCTGCTTCTTCTCTTCCTTGATGATGTGGACGACGACCTTCTTACGGCCCCAATCGTGCATCTCTCGGCGAGATTCGACGCACACGTCGATCCGTTTGCCCTTGATCGCTCCGCCGGTGTCGGCCGCGATCGCGAGGCCGTAGCCTTCGACGTAGAGGATCGAGTTGAGCGGAATGACCTTGGGGTCGACCGCGACGATCCCATACTCGGCGCGTCTTCCAGTGGCCGTGTTCGAGCCTGGGTTCAACCTTCCCTCGTTGGCCATGTAGGCGGTCGCCTCGACTTCGATCACCTTACCGCGGGTGTAGGAACCTCGACTTACCCCGCCGTAACCCTCCATTCCGACCTTGTAGATGACATCGACCGGTTGCTTGGTGACCTTGGTCTCCGAGGTCTTGGATACGAGCTTGCCGTCTTTGTAAACGAAGGTGACGACAGTAGTCTCGACACCCTCGTGGCCGGAGTTGTCGTCCTGGCCCGGCACGATGCGGCCCGCCCCCACGTTGCGATCCGGCAGATACCGCACGACAAAAGGAATCTTCTTGGTCGACGTCTCGGTCTTTACGACCCGCCCGTCGTCTCGTTTTTCGGGTTCCTGACCCTTGGCGAGCAATGGATGGAAGGCCACTGCCAGCACCAAGGCGATCCCCGTGCATAAATAAGTTCGCATAAGGCTTTCCCCTCTTGCGTCATGTTCCCGCCCCACATGGCGAGCCGGTGACTTTTACCCAATGCCTCGGGCGAACCTTTATCCACCCAAGGCATAAGCTACCCCTAAGTGCCTGGGGCAAACGTCTCAATTTTCCACCGCCCTCAGCGGCCTTTCCGCTTCAAAACCCTGGATTCGCAGAAGTTCACTTGCACAATTCTTGGAAGCGCGTCAGGTGGAGGGCCCCTTAGCGGGACCTTCGGTCGGCGAGCGAGCGGTGGAAGACAAGCTGCTGGGCAAGTCCGGCTTCGCGCCCGAACAGCAGGCGGTATCGGTCGCCCACAGCCTGATATCGACCGGGGGTCATGGCCGATCCCTTCCACTCGGGGAACCAGTCGCGGACGGCCGCCTGCCATATGTGGGTGTCCACAGGAACCGTGTCGGTGTGCCCGAGGCCGTGCAGGGCAGTGCAGTCGGCGACCTTCGGGCCTACTCCCGGAAGGCGGCAGAGTTCGAATACCGCCTCCTCTCGCGGTACCGCCGCGAGCCTTGCCAAATACTTATGGCCGCCGCTGTCAAGCAGTCGCGCGGCGGCGGCCGGGATATGCCTGGCTCGGTACCCGAAGCCTTGTCGCCTGAGATCCTCCTCTTGGAGCCCGGCGATGGTCTCAAGAGACGGAAACGCGTGAAAATCCTGGCCCTCGTGGCGCCAAACGACAGGCCCGCGCCTGCCCAGCGCTTCAACCATCGGTTGAATCCGGGCGATGTTGTTGTTGGCCGTGCACATGAAAGAGAAAAGAGTCTCGACCACGCTGGGAGAACGGACGGTTCGAACGTAGGGACTGGTCTCCGAGAAACCGGCTTCGCCCACCCTAGCCGCTAGCCCGCGCCAATCGTGGTCGAGGCGAAAGAGCTTGACAAACGCGTCTTCGCCCTGGTTGCTCGCCACTTCGTACCGGTCCCCCGCCTCACGAACCCAATACGCGTCATCGCCGACTGTGCCGACCCACACGGATGAATGCGACTCACGCCAACGGAAGACCTGACCGCACGTCACCGAAGCCGCTAAGTCAAAGTCGCGGACAATCTCGAACTGGCAAGTCATAGTGTCCCGGGCGGGAGCATCGCCAGAAAGCCGTCCTCGTCCGTCACCTCCACTCCCAATTGCCTCGCCTTGTCCAATTTGCTGCCAGCCCCTGGACCGGCGACGACGAGGGTCGTGTTCTTGCTCACCGAACCAGCCGCCTTCCCTCCCCATCGCATGACCAGGTCTTCTGCTTCGTCACGGCTGAACTTCTCCAGCTTGCCGGTAAAGACAAGGGTCTTGCCGCTGAACAGTCCGCCCTCAGTGCCCGCCACTTCTGCCGGTCGGACACCATTGGCCAAGAGCTGCTCGACGATCGCTTGGTTATCTGGATCCTCCAACCATTCCTCTATCGTACTGGCCGTTTTAGGCCCGATATCGGGAATCTCAACCAATTGGTCATAGTGGGCCTGTAGCAGGCTTTCGACTGACTTGAACCTAAAAGCAAGGTCGCGGGCCGTCCTCTCACCTACCAATGGGATGCCCAAAGCGAAGACAAACCGATCAAAGGGTCGGATCTTGGACACCTCGATCGCTGCGAGAATATTTGCCGCACTCTGCTCTCCCATCCGGTCTAACTCCACCATCTTTTCCTTATGATCAACCAAACGGTAGATCGACGCGACGTCCGTGAGCCATCCTAGATCTAAGAACCGTGCGACCTGCTTGTCACCAAGGCCTTCGATATCCATGGCGTTGCGCGAGACGAAGTGGGCGATCTTGCTATGGATCTGGGCTGGGCAGCCGGTCTTGTTCGGACATCTGATCGCCACGAATCCTTCGGCCTGGACAAGTTTCGCGCCGCAGGCGGGGCACTCCTTCGGCGGCTCGACCACCTGCGCACCTTCGGGTCTCCGATCCAATTGGGGCCCGACGACTTCGGGAATCACGTCTCCGGCCCGCTGAACCACGACGGTGTCGCCAGGACGCACGTCCTTTCGATGGACCTCCTCGATGTTGTGCAGGGTCGCCCTGCTCACCGTGACTCCTCCAACGACCACGGGCACAAGCTCCGCGACCGGCGTCACGACGCCGGTTCGGCCGACTTGCCAGCCCACTGCCTCCAAGACCGTAAAGGACTGCTCCGAGGGGTACTTGTATGCAACCGCCCAGCGAGGGCTACGCGTGTTGAATCCCAGTCGGCGCTGCAGGGCGATGTCATCGACCTTCACCACCGCGCCGTCGATGCCGAATGGAAGCGATGGACGCAGGCGTCTCACACTTTCGACAAACTCCACCAATTGGTCAGCGCCGTCACAAGTCTGGCCATGACCTTCGACTTGGAATCCAAGCGATGCGAGCCATTCCATTTGACCAGACTGGGTGTCGGCCAGAATGGCATCGGTGACACCACCGACTCCATAAGCGAAGAAGTCCAATTTGGCCGCTGCCGTCAGACGGGAGTCCAACTGCCTCATACGTCCGGCGGCTGCGTTCCGGGGATTCGCGAAGGGCGACTTTCCCTTTTCAGCTTGGGCACGGTTCAACTCCTCAAAGGCAGACTTGAGCATCACGACCTCGCCGCGCACCTCGATCCTCCCACTGACCTCTTGCATGAGTCTCAGCGGTACGCCACGCAACGTCCGTGCGTTGTGTGTCACGTCTTCGCCGGTCGCGCCGTCTCCGCGTGTCGCTCCGACGACGAGCAGCCCGTCTTCATAGGTCAGGGACATGGAGAGCCCGTCCAATTTCAACTCTCCCCGGTAACTGACCGGCCCCTCGACCCCCAGACCCCGGCGCACCCGCTCGTCAAAGGCCCGGAGTTCCTCTTCGCCGAAGGCGTTGTCCAGCGAGAGCATCGGCATCGAATGCGTGTGCGGCCTGAGTTCCTTCACTGGCGGCGCGCCGACGCGCAAGGTAGGGCTGTCCGGCGTCTGCAGTTCCGGATGGGCCTCCTCTAGATCGACGAGCTCGCGAAACATCGCGTCGAACTCGCTGTCGCTGATCTCGGGCCGGGCCTGCTCGTGGTAAAGGCGGTTATGCCGGTTGATCTCGGCGCGTAAGAACTCTGCGCGTTCAGCCGGGGCCATAGGGCGCAAATTACCTAGCTCAGCGACCCTTCCACGGGGCCGTCCGGATCGCTCCGGCCAGCCAGGCTTGGAGTGCGCGCCAATAGAAGGCGCCTTTCACAGCCATTTCCTGCCCCCAGACACGGGCGCTGTCCCACCAAGACTTGTTTGTAGCGGTCGTCGCCTGGGCTGGCGCCAGGCCCTTTTCCTTCACCCTCAATACTTGCTTCAGGTGACGCTCTTTGGTCGCCCCCGTCTTGATGTCCTTGACCGTGGTCACGGCTTGGGAGTCCATCTCCACTGACCGGACGACGCCGAGCACAGGGTCGAAGTCGACTTTTCCGCCTCCGGTCAATACGGTCTTGACGTGACCGGTGGCGTCCTTGGGATCCTTGGCGACCTCTAGCGTCTCGGTCTCGTCGTACTCCTGATCCTGCTTCACCTTGACATCGACGCTCACCTTCTCCTTGTCCACCGCGACGGCGGTGCAATCATAGTGGACGACCGAGTTGTCGAAGGACTTGTCAAACGACCATGTGTCGCCTACCGACACCCCTGCCGCCGGGAACTGCATCGCCAAGAAGGAGATGTCTGGCAACCGTTTGACGTCTAACCCTGGTAATTTTACGGGGGGCTTTTTGTCCGGGGCGTCGTTCGAAATGATCTCCCCAAGAGGGGAGAACACCACGGACGCCTTGGGGAAGTAGCTGACCACGTCCTTGAGCCCCAGCGGCAACTCCGCGTCATTGAACTTGATGACGGCCGAAGTCAGCTCGCTCGTCGCCTTGAGGTTGGTGTCAGTCGTCACGGCTCCCTTGACACGAAGGCCCAATGTGACCTCGGCCACACCCTCGTTGCCGCCGAGGATCGGGAGAAAGCCGTCCATCTTGACGTTCACGTCATAGTCCACATTCAAAGTCGGAGACCATTTGTAGACCACCTGGGTGGCGAGGACGATCGCGACGACAAGGGCTGGCATCAGCTTCTTTGACGTCCCAGGTCAGACCCCGGGTTCTTCCCGATGACGGAGAGGGACCGACGGCAGTCGGAACGTGTCGTCGGTCGGCGCGTTGGTCACACGCATCAGACGGGCGAGGCTGACCCTGACCACTCCCGCGAGCGGATAGGCGAGCATCATCCCTGGGAGCCCGAACAAGGCCCCGCCGCTGAACACGACGAACATGCTGACGAGGGGGTGGAGATTGACGCTCTTGCCCACAACCCTAGGGGTGACGAAGGTGTCCCAACAAAACGTGACGGCAGTGAACGCGGCGAAGATGGCGAGGGCCAGCCACCACGAGTTGCTGAAAGAACCATACCAAGTTTGTGTGTGGCCGCCCAACCCGGTGACCAAAAGGATCGTCAGGCCTGCGATCCACCCGCCCAATATCGGGATCAAGTAGAGGGCGCCAGCCAGCAAAGCGAGAGGGAAAGCGTAAGGCGCCCCGGCGAGGGTCAGCGCGATGGCGATGGTGAAGGAATAGAACGTGATGTTGGTCAGGACACCTCGGACGTACTTCTTGATCACGTCACCTATGTCGTCGAGCATGGCGACCGTGCTTGATCGGATTGAGGGCGGTATCCACTGACGGCTTCTCTCCCGCACGTTTTCCATGTCCATGAGCAACATGAAGACGAAGAGCGGCGTGAATGTCAGAAGAAAGATCTGCGAAGCGGCTCCCCCGATCATATTGAGGAATCCATTAAAGAAGCCTTGTATAGACTTGGCTATATCGTCTCGATGGGGTGCGACGTACAACTCGAACAGCCCCCGTCTTGTCGTCGGAATGTCAAACTTCTCTAGGATCGGGTGAAGTTGGCCCAGGCCGCGGTCGATGAACCCCATCGGCCCGGGCGGACGCGCCCTTACCGCCGGGTTCCAACGCAAGAAGTGGTTGTCGTTAGCCGACTCCTCCGCCACTTTGTCGGTCAAAGCCTGAAGGGAGACCCTCAGGTCGTTGAGCTGGTTGGTGACCCGTGGGACTGTGGCCGCCAAGACGCCCAAGGCGACGAGAAAGAATGCCAAGGTGATCGACACGACGGCGATCGGCCTTGGGAACCCTCGGGACACGACACGCACCACGATCGGCTCGAGCAACATGGCGATGAGCCCGGCGAGCACAAACGGCAAGAGGATGCCGCGGACAGCCACCAAAAAGGCTAGGGCCGCCAAAACGACGGCGACCCATAGTGCGATCCGCCACTGTCCCAAGTCAGTGGCTCCTTGGCGTCAGGCGCCTACTTCTTCGGTCGAGCCGTTCGTGTGGCGCTTGGCGCGTTGCTCGGCGATCCATTCTTCCGTCTTGCCCTTCAAGTCCTTGATCTTATCGCCCAATTCGCCTCGGGTCTCGTTGCCGGCCTTGGGCGCGAACAGTATCCCTGCGACGGCACCGATGAGGGCCCCCAGCCCAAAACCAGCCAACAAATAAACCAATGCGTTCTTATCGTTTTCTTGCGTCATTTCTTTGCCTCCGAAGACACGGGGAGGGCGCGTCTGTCGCGCCGCTTCTGACCCCAGTATGACCGAAAGATCCGGGAACCGATAGAGGCGACCGTGGCCCATGGGCCGTTATTGGTCCAACCCTGGGCTGCCTTGATAATCTCCATGACCGGATCAGAAGCCTGCTGGTCAAGAGACTTGCGAAGGGCGCCAACTGCCGTTTCTTGGTCGTCAAGCCTTTTTTCCAACCGGCTCAGCTTCTTGTCAAGTTCTACGGTCGCCTGTCGCATCCGTTTCGCCATCTGGGACAGAGCCGCCAAGCCGAGCGCAACCACGGCGATCAGGACGGACACGAGGACGACCAAGACGTTCAGCATCTGCGGCTTACTTGATTGTGCCGCCTGCGGCGACGGTCTTGCCACGGTAAGCGACCGCGATCTGTCCCGGAGTTACTGCCCGGACAGGCTCGTCAAACACGATCGTCGGTTCCGGGCTGGAGAACAAGGTGGCCGGTTTGGGCTCCATGTTGTAGCGGATCTTGGCGGTGACGCGCATCGGGGTCTCCCGTGGTCCGACCCCGCTCCACGTGACGTCCCGCATGGCGACGACGCTCCGCAGGAGTTCTTGGTCTTCGCCGACCACCACGCGGTTTGAACTGGGCTCCAGGCCGATCACGTAGAGCGGACGCCCAGCCGCGAACCCTAGTCCCCGGCGTTGGCCGACGGTGAACCCTGCGACCCCGTCGTGCCTTGCCACGACCCGGCCGGCCGTGTCGACGACTTCGCCCTCAGAGAACAGTTCGGGCCTGTTGGCCTTCAAAAACTCCTTGTAGCCGCCCGCCTCGCTCACGAAACAGATCTCCTGGCTGTCCGGTTTGTCTGCGACCCCGAGGCCAGCCTCGCGGGCGATCCGCCTGGTCTCCGCCTTGTCACCGAGTTCGCCGAGCGGGAACCAGACGCGGGAGAGCTGCTCCTGGGTCATCGCGTAGAGAACATAGCTTTGATCCTTGTTCCCGCCTCGTGCGGACAAGAGGTTCCAACGCTCGCCACGACGGCGGATGCGGGCATAGTGCCCGGTCGCCAGCTTGTCGCAACCAAGTTCGGCGGCTTTCTGCAACAGCGCCTCGAACTTGACCTTCTTGTTACACGTGACGCACGGGTTCGGCGTCCGGCCTTCTCCGTACTCCTGGATGAACTCGTCGATCACCGCCTCGCGGAAAGCGTCCTTGAAGTTAACGACGTAATGGGGGATGTCCAGGACGCGGGCGACCCGGCGGGCGTCCTCGACCGCGCCAAGGGAGCAACATCCCGCGTGGCGAGGATCCCTTTGGCTCTCTTGCCAAATCTGCATCGTGACGCCGACGACGTCGAAGCCCCGCCGCTTCAGCAACAGGGCGACTACGGAGCTGTCGACGCCGCCAGACATGGCGACGCACACGGTGGGGCGGCCTCTTGTCATTCTCAAGGCTTCAGCAACGACTTGTAGGGTTCGCTGTTGAGCGTCGCCTCTAGTGTATCGCTTGTGACGCCCTGGGGCCCGTGGCCCTCTGCGATCAGGATGATCGTCGGGGTCATCGAGGCATGGAGGGTGTTCATCCCGACGTCCATATCGGCGGCGACGTTCTTATTGGCTTGGTCGTCCGGGTTGTCGATCCGTTTCCTCAGGTCCTCCATGTCCAACCCTGCCTCCTTTGCCATTGACATAAGGCCGTCGTCAGACTTGGTCCGTTCAGTGTTGTTGGGTTCCAGGACGATGTCGGCGAACTTCCAAAACTTGCCTTGGTCGGCGGCGACCTCCGATATCCGCGCGGCCAGCATGCTGGTCTCGTGGCCAGGGATGCCTATGAGAGGCATGTTCCGGTACGACCACTTGAGGCGGCCACCGTGGGAGTCATAGATCGCCTTGATCTTGACCGCCGCTTGTCGGCAGGCTGGACAGTTGAAGTCCGCGAATTCGACGAGCGTCACCTTGGCGTCCGCGTTGCCCTGGGTCTGCTCCGGTCTCGCCACGATGCTTGCGGCGTCGACACCGTTCAAGGTCAAGTTGCCGAGGGCGATCTTGCCAGCCGAGGTCATCTGGCTGATCCCGACCGCTATCATCGCCACGGCCGCAAGTCCTCCGATTCCGACGGTCAGCCAGTCGCCTCCCGCCTCGACCTTTTCGGGTTCCTTCGCCTGGGCGAGGATGCCATGGCCGACAAAGAGAAGAGTCATCGTTGCCAGCGAGGCCATGCACCACTGGCAGAGCGCGCCGATCTGTGTCGCGGCGACGTAGGTCAGATAGGCGCTGAACCCAGTGCCCACACCGGTCAGGACGAGCCCTCTTGTGACCGTCGTCTTCCATTGGTCAGGCATCTTTGTCCGCATGACCGCCAGTAAGAGCACCAGAAGGTAGCCGACGAGGCCGAGGAGGGCCACCGGCACCCCGAGGAACATGGCCTGGGGCGAAGACTGGACTCGGAAACATCCCTCCTCGTAGGAACAGGGCGGCACGTTGTTCGAAAAGTGCCCATAGGTGAGCACGCCCGCGATAAAGACGCCTATCCACGACAAGGCGATGACCGCCCGGTTGGTCCAGATTGCAAGCACGGGCGGATTATACGTCCCCACGTTTTGGGCGTTTCCGGCGTCTGACTCTGCGCTAGGTATCATCAGTGTTCCCCCTCAGGTCTCAACATGCCTGACAGCGTTTTGCTCCGCCCTAGTTCCCTAGCAAGGTCCGTGCCACGGAAAATGGTGCGGGGCACGTACTTCGTCCAGACTTGGGGTTGCCAGATGAACGTCGAGGACAGCGAGCAGATCGCCTCCTATCTGGAGGGCATCGGCCTGCGTCCCGCTGATGAGATGATGACGGCCCAGGTCGTCGTCCTCAATACGTGCAGCGTCCGAAAAAAGCCCGAGGACAAGGCGTTTTCCATGCTGGGCGAGATCAGGCCGGTCAAGGAGGCCAGGCCGGACATGGTCGTCGGCGTCGCAGGGTGCATGGCCCAACTCCGGGCCGACGAGATCAGGTCGCGCAACCCCCACGTCGACTTCGTCGTCGGCACCGCGCAGGTAGCCGCGATACCTGGCCTGGTCGAAGACGCTCTACAAGCTAGACGGTTCCAAAAGCGGTTGGAACTGCCAGAGCGTAAGGGCGCGGTGGTCACCGACGTGCCCCGGCGTGTGACCGACCGGCCGGGGAAACTCAAGGCCTTCGTGCCGATACAGTACGGTTGCGACAAGTTCTGTGCTTTCTGCATCGTGCCGACGACCCGGGGCCGCGAACGCAGCCGCCCGACCACAGAGATATTGGAAGAGATCGCCGGGCTTGCCGCTAGAGGAACGAAAGAAGTCACTCTGTTAGGGCAGACGGTCAATTCTTACGGCAAGAACTTGGCGGAAGGCCGTGTGCCGTTCAGCCAGTTGTTGCGGTTGGTGGCGGACGTGCCCGGGATCGAGCGCGTGCGCTACACCTCTCCTTATCCTCGAGATTTCAAGACCGACGTCATCGAGGCGATCCGTGACGTACCCCAGGTTATGGAGCACTGTCATTTGCCATTACAGGCAGGTGATGACGCCCTCCTGCAAAGAATGAAAAGGATATATACCGTCGAAGGATTCCGCAAGATCGTCCACGAACTACGCGCCGCAGTCCCTTGGATCGGCCTGACGACAGACATCATCGTAGGCTTCCCTGGCGAGACCGAGGAGGAGTTTGAAGGCACCTTGTCCGTATTGCGCGACGTCAGGTTCGACGGCGCGTATATGTTTCGCTACTCTCCACGGCCCGGCACACCGGCCGCGGACATGGGCCAAGTGGACTTCACGATTGCCAGGGAACGCCTGAACAAACTCATCGAAGTCCAAAGACAGATCACTTTGGAGCGCAACGAGGAACAGGTCGACAAGACCTTCGAGGTTCTTGTCGAGGGGCCATCCGCCAAAAACCCGAGGTTCCTGCAAGGCTATTCCAGGTGCTCTAGGATGATCCACTTCTCCGGCCCCGCCGCTTGGGCGGGGGCGACGGTGCAAGTGCAGGCGACACGGCCCCATCTGTGGGGGCTGGTCGGAAAGGCGGTCTGACAAGCCATGCCCCTGACTTGGCGCGAACCTGAGACTCGGCGATTGACCCCCTTTGCCCGCTCCGTCCTTGGAGCCGCCCTCGTCCTACTTGTGGCGCTTTTCTACTTGAACTTCGTCGGGCTCTGGGTCGCAGACGCCGAAACTCGCGCAAAGTTCCAAGCCTTGGACCCACAGGAGGTGAGCTGGGTCACCATCCACGACGTCGGACTTGACTATCGGTTCGAGTCAGTGCGTAACGAGGAGCTGGTCGAAGCGATCGTGCAGGGGCTGAGAAAAGCTAAATCGAGGCTCGGATATAAGCCGTCGGCCTCCGGCGGCAAAGCATTCCTGCGCTTTGAACTCTCCAACGACGATGGTCAGGAGAACCTCACCTTGTTCTATCCAATGGGCGGACTCCGCGACCGGTTTGGGCCTGACGTCGCATTCGCGACGGAAAGTTTGAGGGGCATGGGCCACCCAAACTAGAAGCCCGCGGCACCGGTACCATCCTCCAACATGTCTCTCCTCGACGTTCCCATCGGACCAAACGCCCCTGAGGAAATCAACGTCGTCATCGAAATACCCAAGTTTTCAACGAACAAGTACGAGTTAGACCCTGAACTAGGCGTCATGCGACTCGACCGGGTGCTGTATTCACCTCTGTTCTATCCGGTTGACTATGGCTATATCCCGCAAACCAAATATCTGGACGGAGACCCGGTCGACGTGCTTGTATTGGTCGTCCATCCAACCTTCCCTGGCGTCGTCGTAGAAGCAAAACCTGTCGGCGTCCTGCGAATGGTGGACAGCGGGTTGCCGGACGAAAAGCTTCTCTGTGTCGCCACCAAGGACCCCCGGTTTCGGACCAGACAGTCGCTCAAAGACATCAACCCCCACACGCTGGACGAGATCGTCCACTTCTTCGAGGTGTACAAACACTTGGAGAACAAGGAGGTCGAGGTCAAGGGCTGGGAAGGCCCGGAGCACGCTCGCCAGATCATCGAGAAGTTCCGGACGGACCGCTAGGCCCCGTCTTCCGGTCGACCCCCGCACAATGCCAGCATCGTAACCCTCTTGGCGCCACGACGCTTAAGCTCCTGGGCGCAGGTCATCGCAGTGCCGCCGGTCGTGAAGACGTCGTCCAGAAGCACCACGGACTTTCCCTTCACCAGTAAAGGCTCGGCAGAGAACGCGCCCGCTAAGTTCGTCATCCGTTCAGCTGAAGTCAGTCCCACTTGGGGTCGGGTATGCCGGATGCGGTGTAGGGCGCCGCACACGACCGTCCGTTGAGGCAACGCCTCGGCAAGAAGTTCGCTCTGGTTGAACCCTCGCTCAAAGCGCCTGTATTTCGAGATTGGAACCGGCACGACCAAATCATGGTCGGCCAACCCCTCTTCCTCAAAGATCCGCGCCACGATCGCCGCCAGCGGCCCGGCAAGAGACGTGACCCGGTCGTACTTCAATCGTTTGACAGCTTGGGAGGCACGGCCGGTGAACGCAAAGGGTGTCACTAGTCGGTCGACAGTGTCGCCCAGCTTGGTCAGGTCAAAGTCTGGTGGGGACGCGGGAAAGTCGTCCGTGCAGCCATTGCAGATTCCATGGTCACCCAGCCGTGAACACAGGCCGCAACGACAAGGATAGAGCCAATCTAGGAGCCCTTGCGTCCAACGTGCGGCCATGATCGCAAGAGGATAGCCCCCAAAAAGGAGAGCGGGGCCCGGCCATCCCTGGCCGAACCCCGCGGTACGACGAAATCTCCGCCTTAGGCGTCGGCCTGCGTATGGCCGAAAAACGGCTCAAACGGGATCAGACCGAGACGGGTGGCGGCGCGGAGCGCCTGCACCCTGTTGTTGACTTGTAGCTTCTGATAGATGTTCGCTAAGTGGAAATCCACCGTGCGTTTCGACACGACCATTCGGTCAGCCGCTTCTTGGCTACTATGGCCCTGAGCGATAAGACTCAGAACTTTGACTTCCGTTGGCGTCAAACGCACACCACGGGGAGACTCACTTGAACGCGTTGTTCCAGGCATTGCCATTAACCCAATTTCCTCGCTTCAGACTCTTTGCCGCCTGTCAGTCTTCTTCCACGTTCTCCCACGCTTTTCACATGGCCAGCCAAAAATCGATTGAAATGTTTTCCGGCCAGTCAATCTGCGGCCACCTAAAGTTGCCAGGACTCGGCTCCAGCCGACGCCTGGCAGATGAGGAAGCTCCCAGTACTGCGTTTGACTCTTCTCTTATAGTTTTGTTCGACATTTGCCACAAACTCCTGTGTTTTAGATAATTCTACGAGGGCGACACACGCGCCGCCAAAACCGCCGCCGGTCATCCGGGCTCCCCAGCAGGAGGGCTCGGCCCAACATGACTCGGCCATCTCGTCCAATTCGGGGCAAGAGACCTCATAATCGTCCCGGAGACTGGCGTGGCTGTCACGCATGAGACGGAACACTTCGGGCCTGTCACCGGACTCGAGCGCACTGGCAAACTCTTTCACCCTGGCGATCTCGGTGACCACATGCCTTGCCCGCCGCTTGAGCACTGGGTCGGACAATTCCTCGACATCCGCGACCTTCGCCTCGCTCAGGGTCCGCACACCGAGGCGTCCCGCCGCTTCTTCGCTCGCGCGGCGTCGGTCTGGATAACCTGAGTCGCCCAAGTTGTGTCTGACCCCCGTCTCACAAACAACGACGGCCACGTCGTCAGGAAGCCTTTCATATTGGATTTCCAACGTCCCCGTGTCGATGACCATTGCCATCCCCCCACGTCCAAATACGCTCGCCATCTGATCCATGATCCCGCAGGGCATCCCAACGTAGTCGTTCTCTGCCCTTTGGCAGGACAAGGCGATCTCCCTTCTGTCCAATGCAAGACCGTCGACCATGTTGGCGAGCGTCGCGACCGACACCTCTATAGCGGCGCTACTGCTCAGGCCGCTGCCAGTTGGCAGATCTGAGACGAACGAAAGGAGCAAGTCCGTCTTCGCACCGACCGCCCAGGCGGCTCCAGCCACATACTTCGACCAAGACACGATGGGGGTCGAGGAACTCAACTCCGCCATTCGGAACGACCGCCCATTCCGGTATCCCGCAGACACGGCCTTGGTGACGTCGCCCGAAGGGCCAGCCACCACGGTCACCCCACGGTCGATCGCCAGGGGGAACACGGGGCCACCGTGGTAGTCCACGTGCTCCCCGATCAAATTCACCCTCCCCGGTGCGTAACTGGCCCAAATCGGCTCAGACTGGTACGCCTCGACATACTGGGTGCGCGCTTCGTCGACCCTCTTCATATCTTTTTCGCGCCTATTATCTGGACTTCAGGTAATTGCCCAAGGTTGATCCGGGCGCGTCAACGGCATATTGTACGTGGTGCTGTCGGGGTCTTTGCTGCCGCCTAGACCCCTGGGCGCCCTTCTCGTTGTCAGGCGGCGGTAATCTCCCGGCATCCATGGCCGACGTCGACGTCGCCAGGTTGCATGCCTGGCTCGCAGACCACGAGTCTGAACTTCTTGACGACTACCGCGCGTTGTTGCGCATCCCTTCTTTGGAGGCTGAACCGGCTCCCGGTGCCCCGTTCGGGCCCGCCAACCGCGAAGCCCTCGACTGGATGCTTGGCAAGGCAAAAGACGCCGGGATGGCCACAAAGGACCTCGACGGCTACTGCGGCTACGCCGAGTTCGGATCAGGCGAGAAGATGGTCATGTCGCTCGGTCACCTGGACGTCGTGCCGGTTGGTACGGGCTGGAAGCACGAGCCCTTCGGCGCCGAACTTGACGACGGCTATGTCTACGCCCGTGGCGCCTGCGACGACAAGGGGCCGACCATGGCGATGTTCTACGCCTTCCGCGCTCTCAAGGAATCCGTCCCCGACTTGGACGTGCGAATGAGAAACGTCTTTGGTTGCAACGAGGAGAGCGGCTTCGGCTGCGTCCACCACTACATGGAGGTCGAAGAGGCTCCGACCGTCGGCGTCGCCCCTGACGCCGGTTGGCCGTGCATCTTTGCAGAGAAGGGCATCGCTAACCTCCTCGTGGGGGTCAAGATTCCTGCGGGCAGGCTGACTCTCCTGAGCCTCGAAGGAGGCGAACGTCCGAACATCGTCATCGAGAGGGCCGAAATGCGCGTGCGGGTCTCGCCAGATTGGCGGCCCGCCGTAGAGGCGCGCTTGCTGGAATGGTTCGACAAGAACGTCACCACGACCTGGCAAGACGACGTCCTGGTCGCACGTTGCCGGGGCAAGGCCAGCCATGGGGCGAACCCGCACGGCGGGGACAACGCCGCCACCCGGGCCCTCCGGCTCTTGCGCGGGCTCGCGCCGACCGAACAGGAAAGGGACTTCGACGCATTGCTCAACGTGCCCGACATCAGTGGCGCCGGAGTCGGCATAGCCGGTGCAGACGACATCACCCACCTGACTTGCAACTTGGGAATCGTCAAGACGAGCGGCGACGAGGTGCAGTTCCTGCTCAACGTCCGATATCCGGTGACCTGGGCGGGGGACGAACTGAAGGCCAAATGCGAAAAGCATCTCAAAAAACTTGGGGAGGGCTGGAGGCTAGTCAGCCTAGAAGACAGCCCGCCGCTCTATTTTCCGCTGGACCACCCGCTGGTCCAGGCCACGATCGACGCATACAAGGACGAGACCGGCGAAATGAAGGAACCGGGCTCCATGGGAGGAGGAACCTACGCGAGGGCAGTCCCCAACTGTGTGGCCATCGGCGCGGGATGGGAAGGCGACGGGCCGGCCCATGAGCATGACGAGCGCCTCAAGGTCGACAACCTTTTCAGGATGAGCCGGATCTACGCCCGGCTCTTGCTACGCCTTGTAGACGTCGCCAAGACCATGTGACGCCTTACCGGAGCCGCATTACGGCGAGCCCACCTTTGTCGTGCCGGTAGACCACTTCCGACCGCTGGGTCTCGACGTTGTGGAACGGGAAGATCGGCATCTTCGACGTCTCAAATGCGAGCGTCGCCTCCGAAAGCGTCATGGGGCGGAGCGAGACGACCTTTGTGTCCACGACGTGGCCAGAGTCCTCCGGAACGGCGTGGTCGGGGCCGGATTCGTCAGGCACGCTCCGCTTACCCCGGGCCTGGGCGTGGTCGGTCTTGCGCGCATGGTCGCGCCGCATCTGCGCCTCGATCTTTACGAGGGACGACTCCAAGGCCGTTCGGGTGTCCACTTCGGTGGACGAACCTCGAAAGACGCGCCCGCCTGACTTGACCACGACATCCACCCGGCGTCCATGCCTTTCCTCCTTGTGGACGATCTCGGCGTCCTCGACACGTCGCACAAGGCGGCTTAGGTGGTCGAGTCTCTTAGAAGCGTAGTCGCAGTCTTTCTGGCTGGGAAGACCGCCGGCGGAGCGGATCTTGAGTGTCATGCTTGTCACCAAGTTCACGGTCGCGGCCGGGCGAGCGTGGCGATGGCCAAGGCGGCGACGCCTTCGCCACGACCCACGGCCCCCAAGCGCTCGTTGGTCGTCGCCTTGACGCCCACCCGGTCGACCGTGACGCCGACCGTCCTGGCCACTGCCTCCCGGATCTCGTCGTGCATACGCATGACACGGGGTCTTTCGGCGATGACGGTGGCGTCAATGTTTATGATAAACCAGCCTTGGCCCTCAAGCAACCCCGAAGTTTCCTTGAGAAAATCCTTCGAGTCTGCGTTTTTCCACCGGATGTCGCTGTCCGGGTAGTAGAGGCCGATGTCGCCAAGCCCCGCCGCCCCTAGCAGGGCGTCGACGATCGCGTGCAACAGCACGTCTGCGTCGCTGTGTCCCTCGAGTCCGGGCTTGTCTTCTTCGAACTCCACACCGCCGATATACATGGGCCGCTCGGGGTCGTCTGAGAAGCTATGGATGTCATAGCCGATCCCTGACCTGTACTCCAGCTCGAATCTAATGTCTTCCTTATAAGTCACTTTCGTGTTCGCGACGTCACCGGGGACCATCGCCGGTCGGAGCCCCAACCTTTCAACCAAAGCAATGTCGTCCGTGGCCGAGGGATCCATTGTGGCGAAGCCACGTGCCCAAACCTCCTTCGGCGCGCCTTGCGGCGTTTGGACCGACACCAACCCAGATCGGTCGAGCGTGGCGAACACCTCCCCGTCACGTTGCCGGATCGTGTCTGAAACCGGTATCCCCGGAAAGACTGGGCCGGTATGGGCGGCGGTGACAACTCTGGCGATCAGGTCGGCGGAGACAAAGGGACGCGCCGCGTCGTGGAACAGGACAGTCGTAGCCGCCTCTGGAACCGCCAAGAACCCGGCCAATGAGCTTTCCGCCCTCGTCAGACCGCCCGCGACCACAAAGTCGGCGTCTGGCGCTGCTGCCAAGAGTGCCTCCAGGTTAGATTCGGAGGCCACGATGCCGACCCAGTCGATGTCGCGATGGTGCCGAAAGGCGTCAAAGGAGCGACGCCAGACCGGGACGCCTTGGACAAGGGTCGCGAGTTTGTCCGAGCCAAACCTGATGCTAGAACCAGCGGCCAAGACTACCGCGCATGTGCCGCCGTCAGCGTTGCCGGCGCCGGCCGCCGCGCTCGGCTTCGCTTGCTTCGTGTTGGGCATCGGCGAAGATCATTTTGCCACGTTCTGTCTGGATGACCTGCGTCACCGTCACTCTCGTTTCTTGCCCGATCATGTCGATCCCGCCTTCGACGACGACCATGGTCCCGTCGTCCAAGTAACCCACGCCCTGCCGGTACTGGTTGCCCTCTTTGATGATCGTGATGTCGAGCGGTTCGCCGGGCAACACGTTCGGGCGAAGCGCAAGCGCCAGGTCGTTGATGTTCAGGACCCTGACCTCCTGGATCGTCGCGACCCGGTTGAGGTTGAAGTCGTTGCTGACGAGATCCGCGCCGATCGCCTTGGCGAGGCGCACCAGCCTGGCGTCCACCTCCTCTTTGGGATCGGGCGCGAACCGGTCGTGGCTCCCCACATCGACCTGGAATTCGGCTTGAATGCGGCGTAACACATCGAGGCCGCGCCGACCACGTTGGCGACGCAGGCTGTCGTGGCTGTCGGCGATGTGCTGGAGCTCTTGGAGCACGAACGCCGGGATGTACACCTCACCCTCGATAAAACCGGTCCTCATGAGGTCGTAGACCCGGCCGTCGATGAGGACATTGGTGTCGAGCACCTTGATCCCGGACTTCCGCTTCCGAACCGAGCTTGAATACCACGGCAACGCCTCCTCCATCGTCTTGAGGGCGTAAACAGAGAGGGCGGACAGGCCGATCACCATCGCCACGATGATCACTGGCCCCTTGACGGCGTCGCCAGACTGAAAGATCGACAAGAAGGGCATCGAGACGATGATCCCGGCGAAGACGCCCATGAAGAGGGTGACCTTGTCACCGGTCGCCATCTTATCCCAGGTTCGAAAGAGCCGTTCTTGCAGGTTAGAGATCGAACTGCCCACACCGCCCCCGACGATCAGGCCAAGCAGGATGAGCGCGGCATAGTTTTGCGGTGAACGACCCTGATCGTACTTGCCAGGCGCCGTGGTGGTAGCGGCGGCGCTAGCGGCCGCCTCCTTCCGCACCTTGGCCTTTGCCAACCGGCTGGCCTCCTCCGCCGCGTACCATGTCGCTTGGGGGCCGATGAAAGGTTGTTTCGGCTTGGCCGATGCCTTTGTCGACGTGTTCTCGGGCGACTCCTCACCATCCGACTGGGGTTTGGTGGCGATCTGGGTGGCGGTACGGAACAGCGAGTCCAGGATCGGCGGCCCCATGGCGGTCGTGACCATGGCCCCGACGAGCGCACAGGCCCCTATGAAGAGTGCTCGGGGCGGCACCTTCATTTAGCCACGACCTTGGCCCTTCCCTTGTCCAGGATGAAGCCGGTGAAGGCGTCTGCCACACTCCCTTCCGCGGTTTTGATGTGGGTGGCGTCGACAGTGGCCGGGTCTCTTGTCGAGTCAAGGGCGACCCACCCGTGACCGTCAAAGACTTCGACCCACGCGTGGTAGTAGAAGGAGCCGCCGTATTGAACGAGCCCCGTGCAGACCTGGGTCGGAATGCCGGCCGCACGCAATAGCGCGGTCATCAGGACGGCGTGGTCTCGGCACACCCCTTCCTTGGAATCCAGTATCTCGTCGGCGTCCCTCACGACCCCGATTCCTGCGTTTGCAGAGACCAAGCCGTGCACGTACTCGCGGATGCGTTCCGAGGCGACAGCCACCTTGTCGGAGCCCTTGATGATCGACTTGGCCAGGTCGACGAACCGTGGCGAGTCGCTGGGGACGTGGGTCTCTTGCTTGGTCCACCGCCCCTGGGTCTTGGCCGCTTCGGCGATCGTCGTCGTCTTGTCGTGCCACGTCGTCGGGTGCACGTCGACAAGCCACTTGTCGCCCTGTTTGACGACCGTTTGATGGCCGTCGGATGGCGCCTTGTCGAGCTTCGGACCGTCAAACACAAAGGACAAAGACTTCGCCTGCTCCCAGCCGCCCAAGTCGCCGTCGATGGGGATCGTGGAGGCTAGCGCGATGTCCGCGAGTTCGCCGGACTGTTCGGCGATGGCGACCTCCTTGGTCACAGGCCTCATTTCGAGGCCGAAGGGGCCCACTGCCTTCACCAGATCACCCTTTGCCGACAGATAGACCGTCGTCGGAGCGCGAGGGTCGTCGATGTAAACGGTCTTGACCTTTGTCTTGCCCAGTGGTGTGTCGATCGTCTCGTCTGGCTTCAGGGTCAAGGTGTTCTTGACTAGGGAGATGGTCTGTGGGTCGAAGACATAGCACGTGGACGTCGTCGCCAGGCCGCTGACAATGTCGGCCGTCGGATCGTCCTTCACGACTCCGCCCGCTGGGATCGTCAAAGTCTTTTGCTTCGTCGTCTCACCGTCGTCGGTGACCACGACGACAGTCTCTCGTGTGAATGTGGCGGTCACGTCGATGACCCTTCCCCCGCTAGACATTCGGAAGGTCTCCTCTCTAATGGAGCCGTCTCGGTTGAAGGCCGTCGTCGAATCAATGGATAACGACAGGTCTTGGCCGAGCATCTTGCCCTTCATGACCGTCTTGGAGACTCGCTTAATGAGTAGTGAGGTTCCTGGTGCGGTCGTGGTGTCGTAATAGGTGTAACCCAGCTTGTTCTGTCCGATGTAGAGGCCGAGCCACACCTCCTGGGCGCCAGCCAGGCAACTTGGCAGAACCAAGCAGAAGGCAAGCAAAGTGCGCAAGCGTTTTGCAATCCAGGCCATCGTCGCCACTCTAAACACAAAGACGCCTGGCACGCGAGCCCGACACCCACTCCATATTACCAATGGGCCCTCCTTATCCGTTTCAAAACCAGCAGTTGGTCCGGCCCTGTTGACATGGCTGGGCCCGCCTGCGTAAGAATGACGCGCCACCCTTATGCCGAAGACACTTGTCATCGTCGAGTCCCCCGCCAAAGCCCGTACCATAGGCCAGTTCCTGGGCAAAGACTACGAGGTGACCGCTTCTTACGGGCATGTGCGGGATCTGCCGGAGAGCAGCGAAGACATCCCCGCCGAGTTCAAAAAGGAAAAATGGGCCAAGCTCGGCGTCAACGTCGACAGTGAGTTCGAACCGCTCTACATCGTCCCGTCGGACAAACGACGCCGGGTTTCTGAGCTCAAGGACGCCGCCAAAGGCGCCGTCCGCCTCCTCCTCGCGACAGACGAAGACAGGGAGGGCGAGAGCATTAGTTGGCATGTGCTCCAAGTTCTCAAGCCGAAGAAGGGCACTGAGATCGAGCGGATCGTGTTCCATGAGATCACCCCTGAGGCGATCAGAGCCGCGCTAGCCCACCCGCGACAAGTCGACATGGCGCTCGTCCGGGCCCAAGAGACGCGACGCATCCTCGACCGGCTCTACGGCTACACCCTTTCTCCGCTCCTCTGGAAAAAGGTCGGCCCCAAACTGAGCGCCGGCCGGGTGCAAAGTGTGGCGACCAGGCTCATCGTGTTGCGGGAGCGGGAGCGGCGCGACTTCGTCGTCGCTGGCTACTGCGGGCTCTCCGCCAAGTTGAAAGCGAAGAACGGCGAGACGGAATTCGACCTCGAGTCGGTCGCAGGCAAGCGTGTCGCTGATAGTTCGAGCTTCAACAGCCGGGGGGAACTGGACAAGCCCCACCTTTGGCTCAAGGGCGACGCGGCGACCCCGCTCGCCGAATCCCTTGCGGCGAGCAAGCCATGGACTGTCACCGGCGTCGAAAAGAAGCCTGGCGTTGAGAACCCGCCGCCGCCGTTCATGACTTCGTCACTGCAGCAGGAAGCCGTGCGCAAGCTCGGCCTGACCGCCCGCCAGACGATGCAGATAGCCCAGCAACTTTACGAGGGGATCGACATCGGTGGAGGGCCGGTCGGCCTCATCACCTACATGCGCACAGACAGCCTGAACCTTGCTGATCGGGCGGTGGCTGACGCTCGAAATTATATTAAGAGTAAGTTTGGTGACTCTTATGTTCCCAAAGCGGCTCCAAAGTTCAAGAACCGATCGAAGAACGCCCAAGAAGCCCACGAAGCGATCCGGCCCACCGAAATGTCCCGTGAGCCCGCCCTAATCAAGGGAAGGCTGACCAACGACCAGTTCCGGCTCTACGATCTGATTTGGAAGCGGACGGTCGCCAGCCAAATGGCGCAGGCCCGCGTCGAGCGTTCCCGGGTCGAGGTGACGATCGCCAGTGGCGGCGACGACCACCGGTTTGTCGCGACCGGCAAGACCATCATGTTTCCCGGGTTCCTTCGAGTCTACGTGGAAGGCACGGACGACCCCGAGGCCGAGTTGGGCGAAAGGGAGAAGGTGCTTCCAGAGATCGCCCAAGGGGAAACGCTCGAGTGCCTGGGAGTCGCCGTGACCGACCACGAGACCAGGCCACCCGCCCGCTACACCGAAGCGACCTTGGTCCGCAAACTCGAGGACGAGGGCGTCGGCCGGCCCAGCACCTACGCCGCGATCATCGGAACGATCCAAGACCGGGGCTATGTCTTCAAGCGTAAGGCCGAACTCGTGCCCACCTTCACGGCCTTTGCCGTCACTGGCCTCCTTGAAGAGAACTTCGGCGACTTGGTCGACCTCGGGTTCACCGCGCGGATGGAGGACGAGTTGGATGACATCGCCGACGGCGGCTCCGAAATGGTCGTTCACCTCCGGAGGTTCTACAACGGCGATGGAACCGAGCCAGGTCTGGTCGCCCAGATCGAGGCCAAATCCAAGGACATCCCCTTCCCCGCCATCCCGCTCGGTGAGGACGTGGTCATCCGGATCGGTCGCAACGGACCCTTTATCCAGCGGGGCGCCGGCGGCCCGGGAAACACCGCCAACGTCCCCGAAGACATACCGCCCGCCGAATTGGACTTGCCGATGGCCAAGCGGCTCTTGGAGGAGCGCGGGCAGGGCCCAGTCGCGGTCGGAACCGACTCCGAAGGGCGCGACGTGCTCCACAAAAAGGGTCGTTTCGGCGACTACCTTGAGGTCGTCGGCGACCCGCCGAAGAGGGTCACGCTCCCACCAGGGACTTCGGTCGACACCCTGACTGAGGGAGACATGCGGTCACTCTTGACCTTTCCCAGAAGTCTTGGCAGCCACCCGGAAACAGGGGAAGAAGTGACGGTCGCAGTCGGCCGCTATGGAGCTTATGTCTCCTGCGGGGAGAAGCGCGCCAACATTGGCGACTGGCGCCAGGCGGCTGGTCTCGAACTGGTTGGCGCCGTCGACGCCCTCAAGAACGGGCGTTCGGGCAACCGCCCGTCGACTCCGACCGCGTTGCGCGAGTTAGGAGCCGCAGACGGGCTTGCCGGACCGGTCAAGGTCATGGATGGCCGCTTCGGCCCCTACGTGACGGACGGCAAGACCAACGCCACCATCCCTCGGGGCACCGACCCGTCAGCCGTGACTCTCGACGACGCCGTCCGGCTTCTCCAGGCTAAGATCGCCGCCGGCCCGGCCAAGAAGAGGCCCTTCAAACGCGGCGGGTTCAAGAAGAAGGCCAAGTAGCCCAGGGCGATCAATACTCGGACATCGTCGGGTCGACGTCGCGGGCCCAGGCGTTCATGCCGCCGTCCAAGTTCCGCACATGGGCAAAGCCTTGCTTGACCAAGAACTCCGTCACCTTCCCGCTCCGGTTGCCGCTTCGACAGACGACGACGATGTCCGCGTCCTTGTCCAGTTCCCCGAACCGCTCGGGCACCTCGCCGAGCCGGATGTGGGTGAGGCCGTCCAGACGGCTTGTCTCCAGCTCGTACTCCTCCCGCACGTCCAAGATGACGACGGGGCGGCCCGCGTCCAGTTCGGATTTGAGTTCCGTGGGCGTGACAATTTCCATGGCACCAGATTGTGCCGCCTCACGACACGCTGAGGAGGGCCTCTCCTGACCGGCGTTCCTTCACCCGCTCCAGCACGGCGGCGTTCTCCCGCCTTTCGAGCCCCGGATCTGATTCGACGAACGCCAGGGCCGCCCGGCGCGCCACCTCGAGCATCGGCCCGTCGTCTACGAGGTTAGCGATCCGAAACTCGATCTCCCCGCTTTGGCGGGTTCCGGCCAGATCGCCAGGGCCCCTGATCTTCAGGTCTTCTTCGGCGATGACGAACCCGTCCACCGTATCCCTGAGGACCTCCATCCGCCGCTCCACGTCCGGCGAAGTCCCGGCCGCCACCAGGACGCAGAAGCTCTGCGCCGAGCCCCGGCCGACGCGGCCCCGCAACTGGTGAAGCTGCGCCAGACCGAACCGGTTTGCGTCCTCGACTACCATCGCGGTGGCGTTGGGCACGTCGACGCCGACTTCGATCACCACGGTCGCCACCAAGACGTCCAGCTCGTGCCGACGGAACGACTCCATCACCGCTTCCTTCTCCGCCGACTTGAGTTGACCGTGCAGCAAGCCGACCCGCAAGTCCGGGTACTCGTGGGAGGAGAGCCGGTAGTAGAGATCCTCCGCCGCCTGGGTCTGCATCTTCTCGCTTTCATTGATCATCGGGCAGACAAAGTAGGCTTGCCGCCCTTCCTCGACCAGTTTGCGGACCCCTGCGTAGACCTGGGCCCGCTCGTGGGGCTGGCGCCAATGGGTCTTGATCGCCTTGCGTCCCGGGGGCATCTCATCGATGACGCTGAGGTCAAGGTCGCCATAGAGCGTCATTGTCAGCGTGCGAGGGATCGGGGTGGCGGTCATGACCAAGACGTCGGGGTTGCCGAACCCTTTTTGTCGCAAAGCCAAACGCTGGACGACACCGAATCGGTGTTGCTCGTCGATAACCGCCAATCCTAGCTTGCTAAACTTGACGCTTTCTTGTATGAGTGCGTGGGTGCCGATGCAAATCTGGGCCTCGCCGTTGGCGGCGGATGCCATCGCCTTCTTCTTGACCGCCGCCGCCTGCTTGCCGACGAGAAGTTTGACGTTCACGCCGATCGGGGCGAACAACCGGCTGAGGTTCAAGTAGTGTTGCTCGGCCAAGATCTCGGTGGGGGCCATCAACGCCGCTTGATAACTGCAACGGACCGCCGCAAGCATCGCGCACGCCGCGACCGCGGTCTTGCCGCTGCCGACGTCGCCCTGGACGAGCCTGTTCATCGGCACAGGCCTTTCCATGTCGGCCCAGATCTCCCCGATCACCCGTGTCTGGGCTCCGGTGAGGGCGAACGGAAGCATCGCATGGACCTGCTCCCAGAGGTCGCTGTCGTGGTGGCTCTCCATGGCGGCGAAGAGGTTCCCCCCACCTTGCTCCTGGCCGGCTAACCTGGTGATCGGGAAGCTGATCCCCACCTCTTGTTGCACCTCCATGCGCCGCATCTGCAGCATGACCTGCAAGTAAAAGAACTCCTCGAACACCAGCCGCCGTCTTGCGTCTTGTTGCTTTTCCAGCGAATCGGGCCTGTGCATCTGCCTCAAGCACCATGAGAGGCCCTGGAGCTTGTGTCGGCGACGCAATTCTTCTGGCAACGGGTCGGCCACGTCTTGGGCGTAGTACTCGACTGCGGACCGCGCCGCGCGACGGACTACGAACTGGCTGACCCCCTCGGTCAGGGGATATACGGGCTGGAGCCGGGCAAACTCTTCCGGTTCGTCGTCCTCGTCGATCGCCTCCCACTCGGGCGAGTGGATCTCGAACTCGTGCCGTTGCCCGTCTTTGACCGTGCCGAAGGCCACGACGTCGCCCTTCACGCCCTGTATCTGCCTTGCCGCCCACGGCTGGTTGAACCAGACAAGGGTGACTTCGCCCGTCGCGTCCGCCAGACGGGCCTTGAAGAGCATCTTCCCGCCCTTGGTCGGCCTGGACGAGACTCCGATGATCCTGCCACGTACAGTCGCCGCTTGACCCGGACGGAGGTCCTTGATGGGAGGGAGGTGGCGACGGTCCTCATAACGCCTAGGCAGGTGCCACAGGACGTCGCCGACCGTCTTGAGCCCCAGCTTGTGCAGAGGCATCGCCAGCTTGGGGCCGATACCCTTTAAGAACTGGACGTCGGTCGCAAGCCGGTCGCTCGGATGCGGCGCAGGCGTGTCTGGGGCCATCTGCTTTAATGACACCATACCAATGGACGACGCCGGACACGAGAAGGACGTCTCAGGCGTCCCGAAAGGCGGCCAAAGCGAGGAGGAGGCTGTGCAGGCGCGGATCGACGCGATGCTGGGCAAGGTAGAAGCCGCGCGGAGCCGCACCGTCGACCATGGCTTCGACTCATCCCACGAGAAGCGGTTGTCCGATCTTGAAGACAGGGCCCGGCAAGGAAGGGCGCACTATTCGAAAGGGACACATCACAGCAGTGACGCCAACATGGGCACCGCCATCGGGTTTGCCGTCGCCTATAACTTGGCCGGGTGCGTGATCGGCGGCTGGCTCTTCGGGTTGCTCATCGACCAGACCTTGACCCACACTTTTTGGGGTCAGGTGATCGGGATCATCGTCGGCGGGCTGGCCGGACTCACCTCGGCCGTGCTGCTTATCCTCAAGAAGGGCGGCGACAAGTCAAAGTGAGCCGTCGACTCCTCATCGGCGTCGCGATACCTACCGTCATCGCCATCGCCGTTTGCCTAGCCTTGAAGTCGCCCATGGGCGCCGCCTGGACGTTGGTGGCGGCGGCGGCCAGCCTGTGGTCGGTCCAGGTGACAAAACGCACGTCAGTAAAGGTCGCCGACGCTATGAAGACCGGACGGGCGCCGAGGGCGATGATGTACGTTTCGGTCTTGATGAAGCTACCAGTTTTCGGCCTGATAGCTTACGGTTCCTATCGCTCTGGGCCAGTGGCCCTGATCGCCTCCTTGGTGATGATCGTATCGGTATACTCCCTGTTCGTCTGGGACGCCGTGGCGCGCCGCCCGTAAACCCCGGCGTCACACGATATGTTCGAGCCGTTGTTCCTAACGACCCGACTCTTCGGGCAAGAGAGCACTGAAGCGCCGTTGCCGGTCATGGGTAACGCCGCCCTTTACTTGGGCGCGCTCCTTGTCCTCTTCATCTGGGGCTTCCTCCACGTCGCCAAGAAAGGCTACTCGGTCAAGGGCCCGACGACGACGGCGGCAAAGCTCGCCGAACACGTCTTTTTGTTCCTCGACCGCCTGTCGATCGGGCTGATCGGCCCGCGGGGCCGACAATACCTGCCCCTTTTGGCCGCGCTTTGGACGATCATTTTTGTGGGGAACGTGCTTGGACTCATCGTCCACGTCTCACCGACCGCGAACCTGAGCTTCAACCTCGGCATGTCGATCTTGACGATGATCTACGTGCAGTACCTCGGCATCAAGCAAAACGGGTTGGGCGGCCACCTGAAGCACTTCGCAGGCCCGCCGATGGCGGGGCCCCTCATCGCGATCAACGTCCTCCTTTTCATCGTCGAGATCTTGTCGGAGTCGGTCAAGGTGATCTCCCTTAGCCTGCGGCTCTTCGGAAACATCGCCGGAGGCGCGATAGTCATCAAGAACCTCGACCAGTTGAGCGTTGTCATCGGCCAACGGATGTTGCACATCCCGCACTTCCACATCGAATGGCCGATCGGCTCCCTGCTGTTGCCGATCAAACTGCTCACCGCCATCATCCAGCCCTTCGTCTGGGTCATGCTGACCGGCGTCTACATCAACGCCGTGACCCACGACGAGCACGACCATCCGGCTGAACTCGGCGGAGGCCACGCGGAACCGGTCTCAACCCACTGACACAAGCTTTTCGTCACATCAAAACACATCAAGGAGAACACAAAGAAAACTATGGGACTCATCGGAATCGGACTCGCGGTCGGCCTCTGCGGCATGGGCGTGGGCATTGGACAAGGCATCATGGCTAACGGTGGTTTGAACGGCATGGCTCGCCAGCCGGAAGCGTCAGACAACATTCGCCAGGGCCTCCTCATCTCGCTCGTCTTCCCCGAGCTCGTCTACCTTTTGACCTTCGTCCTTGGCATCCTCATGATGGTCATGGGCGTCGCTCTCAAGTAGACTCGCCGCTTCATTTTCGTCCGCCCCCAGAGCCCTGGGGGCGGGCCCAGACCAACCAGCCGGACAACATCATTCACCGTGGATAACAAAGAAAAGCAAGTGGTGCCGCAAGCAGACGGCTCGAAGGCGCGTATCGTCGTCGGCCTCGTGCTGTTTGTCTTCAGCATCGTCATGCAGTCCTTTTACGACTTCGAGAAGTTGCGGGAGAGCAGCCAGATTCTAAAGCTGTTCGACCTCAACATCCCGGTCATCGTCGGCACGATCGGACTGCTCATCTTGCTTTGGGGAGTCATCCAGGACTACTACACGACGCCTCTCTGGCAGGTGATCAACGAGCGCAACTCGGCCATCGAGAAGACCTTCACCGACGTCGAAGACCTCCGTTCGGAGATGACGAAGATGAAGTCCGAGTACGAGGAAAGGTTGTCCAAGACCGAGGCCGAGGCCCGGGAACAGATCCAGGCTCAGATCAAAGAAGCGCAGGAGCTGAAGAAGCAACTGATGGCCGACGCCCAAGCAAGAGCGGACGAACTCCGCAAAGGCGCGGAGGCGGAGATCGAGACGCAAAAGAAGCAGGCGCTCAGCGAGCTTCGCATCCACGTCGCCACCCTATCGCTCCAAGCAACCGAGAAGATTTTGCAAGAGAACGTTGATAACGAGCGCAACCGCAAGCTGATCGACGACTTCTTGGCGACCGCCGAGGTCAAGAACTGATGGACGATTCCCGCGTCGCCAAGCGATACGCCCGTGCGCTCTTCAACACGGCGAAGCGGGAAGGCATCGTCAGCAGTGTCGACGACGATCTGAAGGCCGTCACGACCGCGTTCCGAAACAGCGCGGGTTTCCGAGACTTCCTGCTGAGCCCTCAGACGGACGACGCCCAGAAAACGGGCCTCGTCACAAAGGTCTTCGGCGACCGCGTCACCGCCCTCACGATGTCGGCCCTGCGGCTCCTGATCGCCAAACGTCGTGACGAAGAGATCTATGCGATCCAGAAGGAGTACGCGGAGCTTCGCCGACGGTTGGACGGTGTCACCAAAGCCAATGTGACCTCCGCCCAGCCGCTGGACAAAGCCCAACAAGACGCGATCATCGCCAAGATTGCCTCCGGCACCGGGCGTTCGGTCGAGGCCGAGTTCGACACCGACCCGAAAGTCATCGGCGGCGTACGGGTCATCTACGACGACTACATCCTCGACGGCACCGTGTCGGGCCAACTCGAAAGGATGAAAGAGAAACTGCTTTACGACCTCCTCAAGCAAGCCTGAGGACCATACCACCACCATGGCCATCAAACCCGAAGAAATCACCTCCATCCTCGAACAGGAACTACAGTCCTTCGAGCGAAAAGTCGATGTCGAGCACATCGGCACCGTCCTGCAGGTCGGCGACGGCATCGCCCGCGTTTATGGGCTGCCCCACTGTCAAGTCGGCGAAATGCTCGAGTTTCCGGGCGGAGTCATCGGCTTGGCCCTGAACCTGGAAGAAGATTCCATCGGCGCCGTCTTGATCTCCGAATCGACCGAGATCAAGGAAGGTGACCCGGTCAAGCAGACCGGCCGTATCATCCAGGTGCCGGTCGGCAAGGCGTTGCTGGGCCGCGTCGTGAACGCTCTCGGCCAACCCGTCGATGACGCGGGGCCGGTCGCTGCGGACCAGTTCACCAACATCGAAGTCTTGGCGCCCGGCGTCGTCGACCGCCAGCCAGTCTTTGAACCCTTGCAGACGGGCATCAAAGCCATCGACGCCATGATCCCCATCGGCCGTGGCCAACGCGAGTTGATCATCGGCGACCGGCAGACCGGCAAGACCAGTATCTGCGTCGACGCCATCATCAACCAGGCCCGGTTGAACGAGAAGTGCGCCGAAAAGGACCGCGTCTACAGCATCTATGTCGGCATCGGCCAAAAGATGGCCAACGTCGCCCGTGTCGTCGAGACCCTGCGCGCCACCGACTCGCTCAAGTACACGATCATCGTCGTCGCCTCCGCTTCGGACTCCAACGCCATGCAGTACCTGGCGCCGTTCGCCGGCGCAGCCATGGGCGAGTACTTCCGTGACAACGGAATGCACGCCTTGGCCGTCTACGACGACCTGAGCAAGCACGCCGTCGCCTACCGTGCGATGTCGCTGCTCCTGCGTCGGCCGCCCGGACGCGAAGCCTATCCTGGCGACGTCTTCTACCTCCACTCCCGCCTGTTGGAACGTGCGGCCAAGGTGAACGACGATCTTGGTGGGGGCTCCCTGACCGCCCTTCCCGTCATCGAGACCCAGTCTGGCGACGTCTCGGCCTACATCCCGACGAACGTCATCTCCATCACCGACGGCCAGATCTATCTGGAACCCGACCTCTTCTTCGCCGGCGTCCGACCGGCCATCAACGTCGGTATCTCGGTCAGCCGCGTCGGCGGCAACGCCCAGATCAAGGCTATGAAGTCGGTCGCCGGCCGCATGAAGCTTGAAATGGCGAACTTCCGCGAGGTGCAAGCCTTCGCACAGTTCGCGAGCGACCTCGACCGCGCCACCCAGCTCCAGTTGCTCCGGGGCCAGCGCCTGACCGAGCTCCTGAAGCAAGGCTTGGGCGTCCCCTATGACGTCGAGGACCAGATAATCGCCATCTTCGCGGGCACCAACGCCTTCCTGGACGAGGTGCCAAACGACAAGGTCGGCGCCTACGAAGCGGGACTGCTCGCCCACATCAAGGACAAGTACCCCGAGGTCGTGGAGACCCTGAGCCGCGACAAGAAGTTCAACGACGATATCGAAGCCACTCTCAAGAAGGGCGTCCGCGAGTTCACCGACTCGTTCGTCGCCGCCCTGTAAGGTGGTTCGATGCCGCAAGTGCCCCCGGGCGGCGCGTCGGACGAAGGAAACTGGCTTGCCTTGCGAGCGGCCGCCAAAGAGGCGTCGACAAACGCTTACTGCCCCTACAGCGACTTCGCTGTAGGGGCCTCTGTTTTGGCTGCGTCTGGTCAGATCTATTCGGGTTGCAACGTAGAGAACATGTCTTTTCCTGTCGGTCTCTGCGCTGAGCGGTCCGCCATCTCCGCCATGGTCTCGGCGGGTGAACGCGGGTTCCTCATGCTCGCCGTCTATACGCCGACCACCGACCCGGTCACACCTTGCGGCATGTGCAGGCAGTTCATGGCCGAGTTCTCGCCTGAAGCCCAGGTCACCTGCTTTTGCGATGGCCCTTCGGTCTTCAAGACGACCGTGCGAGACCTCTTGCCAGCCGCGTTCCAATCGCCCGAATTGAAGCAGTAAATCGGCTTAGGGCTAGACACTCGCCGGGGTAACCTAGCCCGAACTTCAGATGGCAACGCTCAAGCAGATCAGGCAGCGCATACGCAGCGCCAAGAGCATCCGGCAGATCACCCGCGCGATGAAGCTCGTGGCGGCGGCACGCCTCAACCGGGCCAAGATGCGGGTCGAGGAGGCGAGGCCCTACGCGGAGAAGATGCGGGAGTTCATTTTGAGCATGGGTTCAGGCGGATCGTTGCCGAGCCATCCTTTGCTGGAGCGCAGGTCCGTCAAAAAAGCCCTTGTCGTCTTGGTCACCAGCGACCGTGGACTGGCTGGCCCGTTCAATACATCTTTGATCCGTAAGACTGCTGAATATCTGAAGACATCAGAAGTCCCGACTTCCCTCGCCTGTGTCGGCAAGAAAGGGCACCAGTTCTTCTCCAAGCGCAACTACGACGTCGTCTATAACCTGTCGTTGCCTACCGCAGGGGCCGGACTAGAGCACGCCGTCGAATTGGCCAACTACCTGCGTAAGGTTTTCGAGTCTGGCGAGTTTGATTCAGTACAGTTGGTGTTCTCGAAGTTCTACTCTCCCATCCGTCAAGAACCACAGATCGTCCAACTCTTACCGATCGAGCCGCCTACAACAGCCGAGCAGGCCGTGGACAGTCCCTCCAAGGACTATGACTTCGAACCCGACCCGGCCGAGCTTCTCGGCTTGTTGTTGCCGAAGTACCTCCTGACTGTGACCTACCAGGCCCTATTGGAGTCTGCAGCCAGTGAGCACGGCGCGCGGATGACGGCGATGAGCAACGCGACCGACAGTGCGGGCAAGATGATCGACGAGTTGACCCTCACAGCCAACCGGGTCCGACAGGCGGGGATCACCAAAGAAATCTTGGAGATCGTCGGCGGCGCAGAAGCGCTCAACGCCTGAGTCCGAACATCAGAATCAGAAACTAACAACGCCTCCCCTTAGAAGGGGGAGGCGTTATTTTTGACTGTCCGGCCGAAGATCGAACTCAGCAACCCAGGCAAGGCGTCGAAGGCTTCGCCTTCATCGTCTCGAACACGGACCGTAACTGCTTGTGCGCCCGGTGCAGGCGGGACCTGATCGTGCCGACCGGGGCGTCGAAGATCTCGGCGATCTCGTTGTAGCTGACCCCTTCCACGTCGGCAAGCCAGATCAACCGACGTTGCTCTTCCGTCAGATGCTTCAGCGAGGCCTCCAACTCTTCCGATAGCACTCCGCCCATCAGCTCCTCTTCAGGGCCGGGACGGTCGTCCGCCGTTTCGAAGTGGACGGTCTCGTCCCTGCCGTCCGGTCGCAAGGGCGCGTCATAGGACATCGCCTGCACACGACGGCTGCGGGCGCGTTTCAGATCCAGGAACAACCTGGTGACGATCCGGAAAATCCAGTTCTCAAACGGCCGGTCACCTTCGTAGGCGTCAAAGCCGCGGTACGCGCGGTAGTAGGCCTCTTGAGTCAGGTCTTCAGCATCCCCACGGTCGCCCGAGAGCCGATAAGCCAGATTGAAGACCTTCTTATAGCTCGTGCCCATCAGTTCGTTGAACCGGGCGTCTTTTTCGAGAGCAAGTGTTTGTGCCATTGTTCGATGTTTCTAGTCCAATGATGGCTCGGACACTAATGGAAACTCAAGTGGGAGGGCATTTGTTCCCGGGGCCCAGTCAAATTCTGCCCAGGCGCCCCTATGACCTACGCAAATAGGAATGCGTAACAACCCCGAAAAGTTGCCTGAACGGTTCGACGGGGATAGAAGGGGCCCAGACGGTGACCCGCCTGGGCTTCCTAAAGGGGTCACATGTCTTGGTCAAACGACATGGCGACCACGTGGCTGAAGAGTTTCTCGACCTGCTGGACGATGCTCTCCTTCTCATGTTTTTCTGATGTGGGCTCTTGTTCGTTGCGTTCGAACAACACAGCCCGATTGATCCACGGCAAGCGCCGTTCTCTGGATACAACCATGTGTGTACCTCCTTTACTGTACAAAACCACGACTACCCGTGGTAAGGCCAAGCCTGACTGTGGCTTGCTCTTGGACGATCCTTGTCCAAAACGCCTTGATCTGCGGTGACCTTTCCATGATGACGGCGAAATCGACGATGACTCGACGAAGTCCTGGGGACGAGGGCCCGACAAGGTCCCGGTATCAGGCCGCACGGTGCATCTTAGGCGGCAGATGCTTGGGCTGCAACGCCGACTCTTCCGGCTCGGCCATGACCGTCGCACGCTCCATCGCGTTCTCCAGTTCACGGACGTTTCCGGGCCAGTCGTAGTCGAGAAGCTCACGCTCCGCCTCGGTAGAGACGGTGGTGAGGGCACGGTCGTTCTCTTCGCTGAACCTTGCCAAGAAGTGCAGGGCAAGAGGAATGATGTCCTCGCGCCGGTGCTTGAGGTTCGGCAGTTGGATCTCCACCACTTGGAGCCGATAGAGAAGGTCAAGCCTGAAAGTGCCGAGGTCGACGAGCGATTGCAGGTCTTGGTTGGTCGCCGTCACCAACCTCACGTCGATCTTGGTCGTCTTGGTGGCGCCGAGCCGCTCGATCTCCCTTTCTTGCAAAACTCGCAACAATTTAATTTGGGTAGCTAACGGAATGTCGCCGATCTCATCCAGGAACAGCGTCCCATGATCGGCCAGTTCAAACCTACCTGGTTTGGCACTGTCGGCACCAGTAAAAGCACCCTTTTCATGACCAAATAGTTCGGATTCCAAAAGTGTTTCGGGGAGCGCCGCGCATGATACCGCCACAAAGGGCTTGTCGGCGCGTGATGACATCGTGTGGAGCATCCTCGCTACGACCTCCTTGCCCGTTCCGCTCGCGCCGGTCACCAGTACGGTCGCGCGAGAGTCCGCAACTTGGCGAACGGTGGACAAGATCTCCTTCATCGCCTCCGACTCGGCGACAAAGGCCCGCGCAACACGACCACCTGACCTCTGTTTCGAGGGCGCCGTCTGGCCGACACCCCGGCCTTCCAATGCGGCTGCGACCACCTTCTTGAGAGAGTCGAGGTCAAAGGGCTTGGTGATGTACTCGTAAGCGCCTCGGCGGATGGCGTCGACAGCCTGGGGGATCGTGCCGAAAGCGGTCATGATGACGACCGGCAGCCATGGATACGTCTCGGCGACCTTGGCCTGCAAGACGTATCCGCTCATCCCCGGCATGGTCACGTCAGTCAGCAGACAATCAACGTGATGCTGGGACAAAACATCCAGTGCCTGGTGCCCGTCTTCGGCCGTAAGGGCGTGCCAACCGCACTTGTCGAACGCGGCTTGCAGTATTCGACGGATGTTCGGCTCGTCGTCGACGACCAGAACAACCCTTTTGGCGCTCACTCCCTTTACGCTTCCCATCTCACCTCAAACCGACTGCCTCGACCTGGCTCGGAACTGACCTCCAGGCTGCCCCCGTGTGCGTCGACGATTTTCCGGACAGTGCTGAGTCCGAGGCCTGTGCCATCTGATTTCGTCGTGAAGAAGGGCGAAAACAGATTGGCTCTCTGCTCGTCTCCCATTCCGATACCCTCGTCTTCAACCGCTAATCCCAGTTCCCACGCTGAAAGGACGACCTGCTGACCAGGGGCCGACGCTTGTAGCGCGTTCCGGAGCAGGTTCACCACAACTTGACGGACGCGCCCGGCGTCTAGAGATATCTTCGGAAGGTCGGGGGCGACCTCCACACGCAGACTTACCTTGAACAGGTCGAATTCTGGGGTCAGAAGCTTGGCCACCCGCTTGCATAGGGCGGCGACGTCCGTCGGCGCACGATCGACCTGCATGGGCCTGGCGAACTCCAGAAAGTCCTCGCAGAGGCGGCTAAGGCGTAACACCTCCTCCTCGATCATGGCGACCATCTCGTCCGTCATTTCCGGCTCTTGTCGGATCATGCTGGCCGCAGAGCGGATCCCCGTGAGCGGGTTCCGGATCTCGTGGGCGACGACGGCGGTCATCTGACCGATCTCGGCGAGTCGCTTCACGCGGGCGACCTCCCTGTTCTGACGCTCGATCTCGGTCGTCTCCTTGACGGTGACGACGGCGCCGCCACTGGGGAGAGGGACGCCTTCGACAAGCCACGTCCGGTCAGAGGCACGGTCGTGCGCTTGGCGTTTCGTGGGCAGTTGGCCCTGGATCGTTTCGTTGGTCGCTTCCTTCAGGGCAGTCTGGATGTCGCTCAGGTCGGCGGCGTTGCCGTCGTGAAGGAACGAGGCCTCGGTCGCGGCCCGGTTGTGGTTGACAGCGGCGCCGTCGGCGTCGACGACGACAACCGCGCCTGCGACGCTGTCAAGGACGGCAGTGAGCTTCTCGTTCATCAGGTTCATCGCGTAGACACGGGTGTGGAGCTCGTCCACCATCTGCGCGTTGGTGACCGCAAGGACCACCTGGTCGGCGAGCGTGCGAGCCAGGGCGAGGTCCTCGACACCGAAGCGTGGTTCGCCCGCCTGGCGGGAGAGGTTCAGGACACCGGCCGGCTTACCCTCGTCACCGATCAGGGGCAGGATCATCGCGCTGGCGAACCCCTTGTCAGCCTGGATCCCGGCCGCCGCAAACAGGGGGTCTAGGCGGGGGTCGTCTACGATCTTGGGCTCACGGGCGTCAAGGACGATCCCGGCGATGCCCTTTCCTGGCACGATCTTCGCCCCCTCGGGGAGGTGCCTTTGGTGTCCGGTGGCCGACCGGAGGACGTGTTCGCCACTCTCGACGTTGAGTAGAAAGATCGAGCCGCCCGAGGCGTGGAACCAGTAGGCGCTGCGGGTGAGCGTCTCGTCCAGATAGGCTTGCACCCCCGACCGGAAGAGGATGGTCAGGTCGAACAGTTCCCAAAGGCCGCTGACAATGGGGGCGGGGGCCGACGCCATTTCCTGGTAATTGTCGGTGGATGGGCAGTGACTGATTAGCGGCCAAGGAAATCGGCGAACCTGACGGGACAGTCAGCGGTAGCGTCCACCATCTGGGTGATCACTGGTTCGTATGTGAAGATCCTCCTGGCAAGGAACGCCATGTGCCCGTCACGGTCTTGCGTCGTGCCCACGACAGTGACGTAGGGCGAGCAGACCAGGTTTTGTCCGTCCAGTTGATAGACACGGTCGAAGCAAGTGACGTTGAGCAGGCCGGTCTCATCTTCTAAGTCGAAGAAGACGACCCTCTTGCCACTTGGAGTGGGTGGAAACCGCAGCCGGATGGGGTTCCCGACCACCATTGCCCGCTCGCCTTCCTTCAGGCTCTTGACATCGGCGACGGTGGCGCCGCCTTTCGTCGCTACCCTCTCCCTTTCAAACGACATGATATGGCGGCTGACATCAAGTTCGAGGGTCTGCCTCTCGAACACCGCCTTCTCAGCGATGTTGAAGTCATCGACCAATTGGTCGACTTTCCACTCGTCGCTGATCTGCTGCTCTTTGTCAGACGCTGCAGACAAGAGTTGGGGCACCGAACACATCACCGCGCGACGGTTGGGTTCGAGATCATCGAAAACCCCACAAAGAGCAAGGCGCTCCAACTCGTCTTGGTCTGGTCTGGTCAGCTTGACAAAGTCCAGAAGATCTCGATATCCCTCCTTACGGCAAGACACCATCCGGTTGACCAATGATTTCGAAATCCCCTTGATCTGATTGAAACCAATCCGTATCCCCGCGTTCGGCAAGACGATTCTCGGGTCTTGGTCAGATTTCACGTCCTCTACAAGGAAGCCGGCATCGCTCCGTTGGACACAAACGGGTAAGACCGCGACGCCTCTCGCACGGGCTTCGTTGACCAGCGTACAAGGCCCATAGTAACCTGCAGGTTGGGCGTCGAGGAGTGAGGCGAAGTATTCCGCTGGATAGTTTTGCTGACAGAACACCGATCGGACAGAGATCTCAGCAAAGGCCAGAGCGTGCCCTTGAGCGAAGCCGTAACCCTTGAACGCGGCGACAAGTTCGAACACGTGGTTGGACACAGACTCGCTATATCCGCGTCGCGCACAGCGGGCGAGGAGTTCGTCGCGGATGACCTGGCCGTAATCTTCCTTCCTGCGTTTGTGGATGGCGTCGCGTATGTCCTCAGCCTCTCCGCTCGTATAACCGCAGAAGGTCTGAAGCAACTGGTCGACCTGTTCCTGGAAGACGATGATCCCGTAGGTCTGCCCCAAGATCGGTTCGAAATCGGGGTGTTCATAGGAAAAGCTCTTTAGCCCACGCCGTCTGGCTATGAGCTCGTTGATCTTCACCGCGCCGCCGACGCCGGGACGGATGCCCGCTTGGACCAAGCTGGCGTCATTCAGGTTTTGTGTCCTCACCCTGATGTGCGCCTGCCGCATGGCTGGGGACGCCGACTGCGGGACGCCGATCAGTTCCCCTGAGCGGAAGACGCGGTAAGTCTCAGGGTCTGCAAGGGAGATGTCACGGACATCGAACACAGGATCCGCCTGCCGGATCCTCCTTTGAGTGCCCGAGAGCACATCCTGGCCACGAAGGCACAGAACGTCAAACTTGTCGAAGTAATGCTTAGCGCTACGTTTATCCCACTGCATGATGCGCAAATGGGTCGATTCCCAACCATCTGACTGCTCGGACCCCGACCACATGACCGGCACGATGTCGCAGATCGGGTCGGCACCCACCACGACACCGGAGGAATGGGCGCGGGCGTTGCGAGGCACGTCCATCAGGTGGGCGGCCAATTTGAAGAGCCATTCCAACCTCTGGGGGTCGAGCCCCGACTTGCGCAGTTCAGGACGCTTCCCCAGCGCGCTGGCCATCTGGTCGGGCTGGATGCTGCCGTGGATACGCTTAGAAAGAAAGCCGATCGTCTCCCCGTCGATACCCAACGCCTTGCCGACCTCGCGGACTATCCCCCTGGTACAAAACGCGCCGAACGCGGCGACAGTGGCGACGTGTTCCTTTCCGTACTTGCCGACCAGGTAGTTGCGGACATCGTCTCTTCGTCTGGCTTCGAAGTCCATGTCGATGTCTGGTCTCTTGCTTCCGTCCTCCGGTAGAAAACGATCGAAGTGAAGATCGTGCTCATAGGCGTCGATACGGCTCATCCCCAGGCAGTACGCCACAGCCGAGTCGACGACAGACCCTCGGCCACTGTGGAGGATGCTTTGCTCCCTCGCCCAGCGGCACACATCCCACATCACGAGAAAGTGGTCCGCAAACCCTAGGCGCAGTATCCTGCTTGTTTCCATTTCCAACCTTTTGGATAACCATGGGGAAACCTTTCCGTGAACGCGCTCTGCCTCTGACATCACAATCTGCAAAAAGTCAGCGGTAGGATGTCCCGGCACGCACGGCATGCGAGAGCGGCCAGGCAACACGTCGTCGTCTATCCGGTCGGCGATCCGCCTAGTGTTATCAAGCAGATAGGTCGCGTCAGCGAAGAGTTCACTGGCTTCAAGGGGAGAGCGGAAGTAGCACTCTGCGTTCATCGCGCGCTTTGGCAAGCACTTTCGAGGCGGTTGCTCAGGGTGACGAAGTGGTTTCCTTCCTACAAGTTCCTCTACCAAGCACAGGGTCTCGGCGCAGACCAGCACGTCTTGGGCAGGAAACTGACCGGGAGACGAATGGGTCACCTGTCCCCCAGCGACGGCGGACAACCCACGTTTCCGAGCCAGTTCCTCAAGATGTCTGTTTACGGACGTTTCCCAGGGTACGAACGACCGCTCGATCTCGACCGCCACGTTTTCACTTCCGAATATCCCTTCCAACCGATCGAGCAACAAATCTGCCTCCGTGTAGCTTCTCGAAGAAACCAAATGGTTGATGGCCCCCCGGTGACCACCGGTCAAGCACAACACGCCTAGAGAATGCCTTTCCAGCGATTCCCAGTCACAAAGCGGAAAGAGGCGAGGTTGCCCCAGATGGCAGTCTGTGAGCAAACGCGAGAGGGACGCATATCCCCGTTTGTCTCGGGCAAGAAGGACAAGTTCGCCCCCGCAGGCCATCTCGACCACTGCCCCCACTATCGGCTTGACCCCGCAATCCTTCGACTCTCGGACAAGTTCGACCGCACCTGCCAAGCTGAACCGGTCAGTCAAAGCGACCGCCGACAAACCTAACTCGGCCGCCCGCCGAGGGATCTCCCTGGCGAACAAGACGCTGTGCCCAAAGGAATAACCCGAGAGCACATGGAGCGGAACGTAGGTGGAAGCGCCAGAGGACCGTAACACGACTGGCCCAGGATCGACATAGCCGCATGCACGGCTCACCTTCTCGTCCCTCAGCTTGCGAGGGATGATCGTGACTTCTTCGGTGGGGTCGTCGACATACTCCCGACCGTGCGCCTTAGCAGCGGTCTGCTTGAGAGGCCTGCTTTTTTGTCTGCGTACACCGCGCTTGTCGCGATACTCGACCCACTCTAGTGGCTCCTCTCCTGCCCACCAGGCTCCGGTCTCCCGCCACCTGGCAAGGATTTCAACGCCATCCGAGCGCATCCCGCCACACCTTCAATAGTTCCTCTCGCCGAGTCAGCCTGATCTCCGAAGCGGACTTCAAAGACGAGTCACCGTAGACCGTCCGGACCCGCCTCATTGCGACGTCCATAGCCACCTTCCTTTCCCGCATTCCGTTCACCGACGCGAATGTCTGTTGGACTCTCGGCGCAGCCACCAAGCCTGATAACAACAACCGAATCCCCACGACAGGCTCTCTGACCTCTACGGACTGCAAAGCGCACAAGCCGACAGCGACCAGTGATGGAGCGGATTGCACCGCCTTGCCCATAGTGCGAGTCCACCTGACCACAGCTCGCCCTTCGAGTTCAAAGACCAACGCGACGGAAGCACACAAGACGTCGCGTGCGACAAGGGCGGCGGACGCCCGGGTAAAGAGACGGCCCACCCACGCTGATAGGGCAAGGGAATCTGCCACTCCCTCCTCGCAACGCTCGGAGATGCTGTGTGAAGCGGATGGATACACAGCTCTCACGGGCTCGACCGCAACTCCTTTCGCCGCAAGACGCACCGTAGGGGCTTCTGCTCCGAATTGGGCACGGAGGATTCCATCGGGTGCGGCTTGCACATGCCTCACACGCCGGTAACCGAGCCGGACCAGTCGTTCCCTATGCTCTGGGGCGACAGGCGCAAGAACAGCAGTCGGCATTTCTGAAAGGAACGACGCGGGCTCGGAGACTGGATCGACCACAGGTATCCCAAGTCGTGCCGCTTCGATGTCCACCGGCGACGCGGCAAGACGAGCCACCCATTTGGCCGCCGCCATACCGCAGAGCACGCGCAAGCCTGTCGCCTCGGTCAACCGTAGGATAAGCCGTTGGGCGATGTCCTGAGGATCAGGATGACCGGTGAGGTCGACCCATGCTTCGGACTCAGTGACCGGCTCGATCACAGATGACACGTCCAGACACAGGTCCAACCAAGCGTCTCTGTCATTGAGAAAGTGGCTAGGCTCGTAGGAGACACAGCGCCCGTCGCTGCCAAGGAGGAGCTTCGCCTCAGACTGGGCCATGCCCAGCCTAACTGAACGCAGGGCAGCCGAGTCGGAAACGTCGGTCACAACCTTGTCGCGTACGACCGCGAAAGGGATGGAGCCCAGGTCGGGCTGTCTGGCGACAATGGCCCGGGTATAGAATCCAACCAAGGAGAGGTATAGAGAATAGGCCATCTATGTCTACTATTATAGTATGTCTACGTCTACATTCCAAGCGTCCAGTGAAAAGTCCGCAGAAATTCTTGAGTCACTTCCGGTGTGGGAGTCCGCCCCTCTCCTCGTCGGTGGTGTGTTGCGAGCGGGCGAGGTCGAGACGCAGATCGTCGAAGTAGAAGCCTACGCCGGCGAGCTCGATCCGGGCAGCCATGCCTACCGTGGGCCGACCCCGCGCAACCAAGTGATGTACGGACGCGCCGGGCTAGCCTACGTCTACTTCTGCTACGGCTGCCATTGGATGCTCAACGTCGTCGCCGGGCCAGAGGGGGTTCCCTTCGCCATCCTCATCCGTGCGGCCATGCCTCTAGCCGGGATCGAGGCCATCAGGCAACGCAGACCTAAGGCCAAGGATGACACAGACCTCCTTTCTGGCCCTGGAAAACTCGCCCAAGGACTAGCGTTGAGTAGCAGGCACAACGGCATCGATCTCTTCGACACTGCTTCCCCGCTCACCCTCGCTCTCCCCGACAGCCCCAGAAAGACGGTCGCCACGACCCGTATCGGACTGGCCAAGGGGCGGGGCGAAGACCTCCCGTGGAGGTTCGTTGATGAAGACCTCGTTGGCTGGGCTTCCCGAAGGTGAACCCTTGGCCGGCTTCGTCCGGCGGGTCACGATATAAGTGACCCCTATCACAGCCAAAACGGTGATGCTCGCCGGGATCACGATGAGTCTGGGCTCAGACGACCACTTTGGATAAAGCATGGCGATCGACAAACCGCTGAAGATGACGATGCAAGCAGACGCGATCCACTTCACCCGGGCCGAAATCCACTTGTTCTCGCTCCAATCCCGCAAGATGTGACCAAACCACGGATGGTTGAGAATCCACTGGACTTGTCTCTCGTTGGCACCCTTGATAAAGCAAGAAAGGGCGATGATCATGAAGACGGTGCCGGGCAAGACCGGAGTGACATAGCCTACGATGCCGATCCCCAGGAAGAGGAATCCCAAGCCGTTCCAGAGTAGGCGAGTCACATGATGATTCTGCCTTAGAACTCCCCCAAGTCCCAAGGCGAGAATGTCGGCGAGTTGATCTATTTGATGATCGACTATGCGCTAGCCGCGTCTTCCGGAAGTGGGAGGGTCTTGAGGAATTCTCTTGCGTCTATCGGTTCCGCCACCTTTTCATCGCTCTGCACACGCCCGTCACGAAAACGGATGACCCGTTTGCAATGCATTGCGATGTCCTCCTCGTGGGTGACGATGATGATCGTCTTGCCAGACCGGTTCAGATCTTGAAATAGGGCGAGGATCTCCTCGGACGTCCTGGTGTCCAGGTTTCCAGTCGGCTCGTCGCCGAGGATCAAAACCGGGTTGTTGACGATGGCCCGGGCTATCGCGACACGTTGCTGTTGGCCACCGGAAAGTTCGTTCGGCTTGTGCCCCATCCTTTGGGCCAGCCCGACCTTCTCAAGCGCTTCCTTGGCCTTCTCCGTCCGGTTCTTGGCACCGGCGTACATCAATGGCAGTTCGACATTCCTCACCGCCGTCGTCCTGGGAAGCAGGTTGTAGGACTGGAAGACGAAGCCGATGGTCTTGTTCCGGACGTCGGCAAGTTGGTTGTCAGTCATCCTGCTGACGTCCTGGCCGTCAAGGATATATTGGCCCCCTGTCGGCCGGTCCAGGCATCCGATCAAGTTCATGAAGGTGGACTTGCCGGAGCCGGACGGTCCCATGATGGC
>CAYVHL010000001.1:1004023-1255444 GCA_964451255.1 uncultured Fimbriimonadaceae bacterium | reverse complement strand
AAAAAAAAAAAAAAAAAAAAAAAAAAAAAAAAAAAAAAAAAAAAAAAAAAAAGAGGGGGGGGGGGGGGGGGGGGGGGGGGGGGGGGGGGGGGGGCTAAAGACCCACTGACGAATGTCTTTGATGCTAGGTCGAGCGCGAACGGGACAAGTAGGCGTACGCGTTGTGAGCATGGATCGACTCTTCGTTTTCGACTTCGACTTGGTACGAGACCACGCGCCGGTCGGCGTCCAGGCGCAAGGCGACCTCACGGACGATGTCCTCGACGAATCGAGGGTTGTCGTAAGCGTGCTCGGTGACCCACTTCTCGTCAGGCCGCTTGAGCACGGGATAAAGAGCGCAGGAGGCGGAGTCCTCGATCCAGTCGATCACTTCTTCCAGCCACACGTGGTCTTCGGTACAAATGGTCACGGTGACCCAGCCGCGTTGGTTGTGCGCGCCCCGGTCACTGATCTCCTTGCTGCAGGGGCACAGGGTGGCGACGGGCACGCGCAACCAGAGGGCGACGTCGACAGTCCCGTTCCCCTCGGCTAGAAACCCGCACTCGTATTGCATCATGCCGGACTTGCCGGTAACCGGGGCCTTGCGGGCCACGAAGAACGGAAAGCGGACCTCGACATGGGCCTGCTTGGCGTGGAGCCGGTCTTTCAGGCTCTCAACCAGAGAAGGCAGTGCGACGACGCTGATCTCCCGGCCGTGCTCGCCCAAAGCCTCCATGAACCGGCTCATGTGGGTGCCTTTGAACTCACTGGGCAGGTCGACGGTCATTGTGAAGTTACCGATGGTGTGCTGGCGCTCGTCGCTTCGGTCCATCACGACGATCGGGCATTTGACGTTGCGCACTCCGACCTTGTCGATCGCGATGTTGCGGTGGTCGCCTGTCTTTTGGATGTCCGGTAGTGGAGCGCTCATCGTTTGGCCGCCTCGCTCGGTGCCGTTGCGACAGGCACCCTACTAGATACGGCTATTGTTTCAATCTGTGTCATCGGCCCTCGTTCTCTCGGCCGGCAATTGGGGTTCTACGTGTCGACACGGCCTTCAAGACTCCGTTCCAGTATCTCGGGAAGCATCACCGGCTCGGGCCCGGAGCCTGATTCTTGCCAAGCCTGCAAGAGCCAGGAGTGGCAGCCAGGGTTGCCCGTCACGATGTAGTCGGCCTTCGTCTCGGTCGCATGGCCCCACTTGCGATCCAGGAGGCGTCTGGCGAAGCCCGGTTGAAAGGCGTTGTAAGTCCCGGCGCTGCCGCAACACATGTCCGACTCCTGGAGCGGCACGAGCTTGAGGCCCGGGACAGCATTGAGAAGCTCACGCGGCTGGGAACGGATCCCTTGCCCATGGGCGAGATGGCAGGCGTCGTGATAAGTGACGGTCGCTCCCGGGAGGCCGTGCGACCGCGCGAGAAGTTCCGGGAGCCCGTTGACCAGGAGGAACTCGGACACGTCGAAGACCCGCCCCTGCAAAGCCGGTTGTTCCTTGAGCCAACTGCCGCATCCGGCGGACGGAACGACGACCGGCGTGGTGCCCGAGGCCTTGGCGGCAAGATCCCCGGCCATCCGTTTGCCTTCGCCGAGGAAGCCTGAGTGGGCGTGAAGGGCGCCACAACAGCCTAGGTCAACGTGGGCCGTCTCGAACCCGAGCCGCCTTAGGAGGCGTCGGGTCGCTTCCAGAGCGTCCGGAAACAAGACGCGCATCGCGCAGCCGTCGAGGACGAACGCGGTCCGGGTGACCGGCGGCAAGATCGCGTCGTCCAACGGAGGCCAATCCTTTCTCTCGGGCAGCCGCGGCTTTCCGACGACAGGGTCGCCCTGGGCGATCCGTCGCCCCAAGAAACCCGGCAACTTGTCGCCCGGCCATAGAGCTGAGAGGGCGGCCAAGACGGTCAGCTTACGGGGGTTGGCCATCGCATCGACGACGGATTTCCTCGCACGACGGCGAGGGTCGGGGGCGAGAGTCTTGGCCTGTTCGATGATCTGGCCGTACTTGACTCCGCTTGGACAAGCCGTCTCACAGGCCCGGCAACCGAGGCAGGAGTCGAACGCTTCGTGCGCCCCCTGGTCCCAGATCGCCTGTCTGGCCAACCGAATCCGCCCACGCGGGCCGCGCGTCTCGTCGCCGGTAAGGACGAACGTCGGGCAGGATTCAAGGCAGAAGCCGCAACGTACGCATGCGCTCGTAAGGTCGTCCAGGCTCTCGGCCACGGGCCCATTCTACAGCCGCCGAATGAAAAGGCCATACTTGCAGGCAATGGAGGTGCGCGGCAAGATGGACGCGAAGGGCAAGACGATCGGCGTCGTCGTGGCCCGATGGAACGAGCTCGTCACGAAGGAACTGCTCGAGGGCGCCCTCGACACGCTTGCCGCCCACGGCGCGACCGCGACGGTCGTCCACGTGCCAGGCACCTGGGAGATCCCTGTCGCCGCCACCGCGTTGGTGGACGACAAGAAGGTCGACGCAGTCGTCGCCCTAGGATGCATCCTACAGGGCCAGACGACACACGCCCAGCTCCTGGCCGGTGACGTGAGCCGGGCTCTGATGAAGCTCCAGACTCGCAGCGGGGTGCCTGTCGCCTGGGGCATCTTGACCCCCGATACCCAGGAACAGGCCCTCGAGCGCACCGGACTGAAGCACGGTAACAAAGGGCGAGAGGCGGCCTCGGCGGCCGTCGAGATGATCGGCGTGCTCGCTCAGCTGCGCCAGTAGCGTTTCGCCGCGTCCAGCACCTGGGCGAATTCGGTCGCGTCGTCGATATCGATGATCGACTCCGGGTCGGCGTCCTGGATCAAGTAGGCGCGACAACCGAACACCCTCTTGAGCAGACGCTCGCCGTCATCGAATCCGAACCGCCCCAAGGCGAATTTCAACATGTTTCCGAGTCCTAAGCTGAGCGCCATTTTCGCCTGGCTCCTCCGGTTCTCGCTAAAGGTGGCGACGACCTCCATCGCCGAGCGGAACCCGGCTGGTGAGGCGGCGAAGTAAGCACCCGAGTGGTATCGCCCGACCCGCAGCCGCAAGGACGGTTTCGGGCATTCGGGGAAGGCGGCCCGAAAGTCGTCGGCTCGGCAAAGCCCGGCCGCCAACCACTTCTCTTCGGCGGCCCGGGATTCGACCGCCTTGGCAAACTCGACGATCCCAGCCGGTCGCAAGAACGGAGCGTCTGCGGGTAGAAAGAGGAGAGAGTCGGCCTCCGGATGGGCCTCCGCGCCCGCTCTCGCGTTTCCCACTTGTGGCCCGACCTCGGGGACGAAAACGCCCGGCAAGCTGTCGTCCCAGACATCTGCCCCGGTGACCACGGCGACCGGACCGACGCCCGCCTCTTCACAAGCGCGCACGACGCGGTCGAGACAGGTTCGGCCCTCGACGACTGCCAGACACTTGCGGTCGGAGCCGATCGCGGCGGCGAGGTCCGGGTCGACACGCCCCCCGGCGACGACGACAACGCCCCACCTCACCGGGCAAACGCCCTCCAGAAGAACCAACCCGTCATGACCAGACCATAGCCGACGATCCCTACCCTGAGGCGTTGGGGATCGACTTTCTGCGACCACTTTCCCGAGACATAGCCTCCGAGAACCCCACCGGCCATGAGCGCGAGGGCGATGGGAATGTCGACGAGGCCCTTCCACAACAGGACCACCGCCGACACCAAGTTGATAATGAGCGTCAGCCAGTTTTTGAGGGCGTTTAGTTCGTGGATGTCGGCGTCGATGGCGAGCCCCATGCTCGCCAGCATCATGATCCCCATCCCCGCGCCGAAGTAGCCGCCGTAGATGCTGACGACAAACTGCAGGGCGAGCATCAGCCACAAGCCACGCGTCACCCTGTCGCCACGGGGCTTGAGCCGGGTCTGGAACGCCAGCACCAACGTCCCGACCAAGACCAAGAAGGGCACCGCGACCTTGAAGGCGCCGTTGGGCGTCATGACGAGCAAGAGGGTCCCCAGAACGGATCCGACAGCAGTCACCGGGATCATGGGCAGCAGGTGCCTCTTTGTGGCCCCGAACCGGTTCAGAAAGGCTAGCGCACCCGTAAAATTGCCGGTACACAGGGCAACCGTGTTCGTCGCGACCGCATTCAGCTCAGGCATCCCAGCGGCGACGAGCGCGGGGAACGAGACCAGGGATCCGCCCCCGGCGAAGGCGTTGATGGCGGACGCGACAAATCCAGCGGCGAAGACGACCGCCCACTTGACGAGCGTCGGTCCGTCGGGCACGCGCTGGTTGTACCACGGCGTGAGAAACGGTTCCCTATGCTACACTGGCCCGGATCAAGATGGACCGGGGGACGCTACTCACCACGCTTGGCGCAGCCGTGATCTTCGCCTCGGTCTGGACGACGGAGGCCATCTCGACCCCTCCCAAACACGAGGGCCGGGTAGTCGTCACCTATTGGGAGAAGTGGACAGACTTTGAGGCCGACGCCATGCGGGCGGTTGTCAACGAGTTCAACAAAAGCCAGGACAAGATCTTCGTCGAGTACCTGTCCCAGAGCGGAATCGAAAACAAGACGATGATGGCGACGGCGGGGGGCATACCTCCCGACCTTGCCGGACTCTACGGCCCCAACTTGCCGCTTTACGCCTACTACCAGGCGGTCACCCCGCTTGACGAAATGTGCAAGCAAGCCGGGATCAAGAGAGAAGACTACATTCCGGTGTTCTGGGACATTTGCACCTACAAGGGCAAACTCTATTCCCTCCCGACCACCCCGGCGACCACTGCCCTGCACTACAACAAGAAAATGCTGCGCGATGCCGGCTGGAACCCGGAAAGGCCGCCGGAGACCATCGAACAACTAGACCAACTGGACGAGATGGTCATGAAGAAGGACAAGGACGGCCATGTCTTGCGGGCGGGGTTCCTGCCGTCCGAGCCTGGCTGGTGGAACTGGTGTTGGCCCTACTTCTTCGGCGGCAGCCTGATCGATGACATGGGCAACATCACCCCGGACACGCCGGAGGACGTCCGGGCGTACGACTGGATGCAGAGTTTTTCAAAGCGATACGGAGCGAGCCAAGCCCAGTCCTTCCATCAAGGGTTTGGCAGCTTCAACTCTCCTCAGAACGCCTTTCTCGACGGCAAGGTGGCGACCGTCCTACAGGGAGTCTGGATGGCCAACTTCATCCAAAAGTACGTGCCCGACATGGATTGGGCCGCCTCGCCATTCCCTGTGCCGGCTGACAAACCGAACCTCAAGGGAAGTACGATCGCGGACCTTGACATCATCGTCATCCCGCGAGGAGCCCGACACCCGAAGGAGGCGTTCGAGTTCTTAAAGTTTGTGGAGTCGCAGAAAGGAATGGAGTTGCTTTGTATGGGGCAGAAGAAGTTCACACCATTGATGAAGGTGAGCCCCGAGTTCTATGCCAAACATCCAAACCCGTTCATCAAGCTGTTCCGCGACTCAGCCTTGAACTCAAACGTCTTCTACACCCCGAGGACTCCGATCTGGAACCAATATCAGCAAGAACTGGGCAATGCCATCGACAAAATGAACTTGCTTGACAAGGAACCGCCCAAGGAACTGCTCGCCGACGTCCGCAAGCGGATGCAGCCACTTCAAGACGAGGTAAACAAGATCGAGAAGATACGCGCGGAGGCTGGCCAGTGACCTCGGCAAAAAGGCGCGAGGCACAGTTTGGGATCCTTTTCGCCTCGCCATGGCTGATCGGGTTCGCCGTGTTCCTGATCTACCCGGTGTTGCGGTCGATCTACTACGCGTTCTGCGACTACAGCGTGCTCAAAACGCCGATCTGGACAGGGCTCGACAATTTTACAAGGCTGTTTCACGACCAAGTCTTTTGGCAAAGCCTTGGCAACACTCTGTACTTCGCCTTCATCTCTGTGCCCCTTGGCACGGTGGCCAGCCTCGGCCTGGCGATGCTTCTGAACACGAAGGTGAGGGGACAGGCCTGGTATCGCACGATCTTTTTCTTGCCGTCATTGGTGCCCGCCGTGCCGATGGCTGTCCTCAACCTGTGGCTTTTCAACGGCGAGCACGGCATCATAAACCAGACGCTCAGGCAGTTACACTTCTTTCAGATCTTCCACTTGAAAGAGCCTAACTGGTTGGGAGACCCAGCGTTCACCAAGCCTGTCCTGATCATGATGGCGATTTGGGCTGGCGGCAACGCGATGGTGATCTATCTGGCCGGCCTGCAAGAGGTGCCCAAACAACTTTACGAAGCTTCAGAGATTGACGGCGCGTCGCCCTGGTCGAAGACGAAGAACGTCACCATCCCATTGTTGTCGCCCATCATCCTATTCAATGTGGTCATGGCGATCATCGGTTCACTACAGTACTTTACGCAGGCTTACGTCATGTTCCCATCCGGAACACCGGCGAGATCAACCTACTTCTACACGATGTATCTCTACGACAACGCGTTCACATTCCAGAAAATGGGCTACGCATGCGCGATGGGGTGGATCCTCTTTCTGATCATTCTCGTCCTGACCTTGGCCTTGCTCAAAATGAGCCAGAAGCGCGTTTACTATGAGGGTGGTTGATCTATGACGACCGAATCACAACAACGGCAAGAGAAAACTCGAAAGGCGGTCATCCACCTTGTCTTAGTCGTCTTCTCAATAGCGTACATGGTTCCGCTGGTGTGGATGATCAGCACCTCGCTCAAGTCTGACGCGCAGTCAATAACCAACCCTCCCGTCTGGATCCCCAGCCCGGCCCTGTGGGACAACTATTGGAAGGCGTTCGCTTACAACGCTGACAAACTTGGCTTCATCCCTTTTCTTGTTTACGGGCGCAACACGCTGTTGTTGGTTGTCTTGACCGTCGCGGGCGCGGTCATCTCCAACTCTATCGTGGCCTATTCGTTCGCCAGGATGAAATGGCCAGGGCGAGACTTGATATTCAACATGACGCTGGCGACGATGATGATCCCGTTTCCCGTCCTGATGGTGCCGACTTTTGCACTGTACAGAGACTTTGGATGGATCGGCACGTTCCGTCCCCTCTATGTGGCAGCGTTTTTTGGCGGCGCATTCAACATCTTCTTGCTCCGACAGTTCTTCAAAGGCATTCCGATGGAACTCTCGGAAGCGGCAAAGATCGACGGGTGTTCGGAGTGGCAGACCTTTTACCAAGTGATCTTGCCCTTGGCGAAGCCAGCGCTGGCCGTCGTGGCCTTGTTCACGCTGATGGGAACGTGGAACGACTTCCTCGGCCCCCTCATCTACCTGCAAAACCAGAACCAGTTCACCTTGGCGCTCGGCCTGCAGCAGTACCAATCGCAGGCGGGTGGCACTTCTTGGAACTTGCTGATGGCCGCGTCGACGATAGTCGTCGCACCCATCATCGTCCTGTTCTTCTTCACCCAAAAATTGTTCATCCAGGGCATCGCCGCCACGGGGCTGAAAGGATGAGCGGGTCGGGTCTGGCAGGAAGGCCCTTGGCTCAAGTGGCCATCGTCGTGCGCGACATCGAGGCAAGCAAGGCGCGTTGGGCCCGTTTGCTCGGCGCGGAAGTGCCCGCGACGATCGTCACCCAACCCGGATCCGAAGTGCGAATGTCCTTTCGGGGTGCGCCAAGCGACGCCACCGCCAAGCTCGCGTTCTTTGACCTTGGCAACATCCAACTGGAGCTGATCGAGCCGGACGGCCAACCAAGCGCTTGGCAAGAACCCCTCGACCAGCGTGGCGAGGGCCTCCACCACCTCGCTTTCTGGGTGGACGACATGGACAAAGCCACATCCTTTCTCGAGGCGGAGGGATGCCCGGTTGGACAACGCGGCGACATGGGCGAGGGCCAGTACGTCTACGTAGACGCCCAAGACCAATTGGGCGCCTGGGTTGAATTCCTGCAACGCAAACGTCCGACAGGGCAGTAGGTGTTTACCGCGGCTGGAAGCCGCCGGGCGACGAGCTGGCCGCCCGGCATCTCTTGGCTACCGCGACTTCCGCTTTCGCATGGCGGCTAGGAGAAGTCCGCCTGCCACCATCATCGAAGGCTCTGGCACAGCCTCCATCAAACCGTCCTCAAACTTGCTTGCGATGTAGGCGTTTCCGAGGTCGTTTGGATGGTAGTTGTCGCCAAGCATCGTGTCTTGGTCGAAACCAGTCCACGAGTCGACGAGTGTCACGTTGTGAATCATCCCGAATTGGTTAGCGGCGTTCACGACGGCTTGGTTCATTCGCGCCTGGGCGTCATGCTTGCCGGTCACCGCCTCATACGAAGGTGTGACCGTCGAGATCACTAACTTGACATCGCTGTCCACTGCGAAAATGCTAGACAAAAGATTGTCATACCTCGTTTCATAGTCTGCTTCCGATAGCCAGGGGTCGTTGTGTCCCGCCATGAACAAGATGTAATCTGGAGTCGTGTCCACGACCCATTGAGCGGCGTAGCGGCCGTTGTCATGGTCATTTTGCGTCTGGCCCTGCGTCAAGTCGAGGATCGACCAACTGGCATGGCCCTCGTGATCCCGGTCAAAGACCAAATCACCTGCGGGACCGCTTGACAGACTCCCGACGAAGTCAAACGTGGCCCCGTCCGCAAGCAGGTCGTAGAAGAGAGGATATCGGTAGCCGTATGTGCCCGCACCACCAGATGTGATTGAATCGCCGAGGAGCAACATCTTCCCGAAACTTACTGAAAAGGCCGGTAAAGCTAGTGTCACTCCTACGCTAATACATGTGAATCGAGACCAAGTATTGTTCATCGTTGACACCTTGAGGCATAAATGCCGTCTTTGCTGATGCAAAGAAGATGCCAATCGCTCTGTCTTTTGGAGTATTAGAAACTTCTAATAGTCGCATCTACCTCTCACCGTATGAGCAGAACGAGGGGTTGTGACGTGTGCGACTATGGCGTGTGATTTTCGCGCGGCTGGTCGGTTATTGCGCGGGAAAGATTTCCAAAGAGCAACATCGGCGGCTTGCAGGGTAAGGAGGCCGTCGTTGCTCACTGGCACTAGGTTGCAACTCGCATAGTGGCGACCCCGGCGCGATTCGAACGCGCGACCCACAGCTTAGAAGGCTGTTGCTCTGTCCCCTGAGCTACGGGGCCGTCAGGCTCTATTGTGACAGAGCCCCAGAATGCGACCCCGCCCTAGGAGACTAGGGTGAGCACAGAAACCTCGGGCGGGCAAAGGAAGCGGCTGGGCGGGCCTGTCGCCGCGACTCCGCGCGTGACATAGAGCGGCACGGCAAGGTCGGGGTAGTAGCCGCGCAAATACTTCGACCCGTAGACCGGCGCCATCGGAGCCACCCCGCCGGGAAGGATGAACTGGCCGCCGTGGCTGTGCCCGGCCAACATCAGCTCGGGCCCACGGGGCAAGTGGTCGGCCATGTCGCACTCGTGCCAGACCACGACGGTAGGCAGGCTGGGGTCGCTGTCAAGGATGGGCGAGTATGGGTCGCTACGGCCATAAATGGCGGTGTCGACACCGATCCAATTGATGCCGTCATGAACGGTCAGTTCGTTGACAAGCACCCGGATCCCGCACCTCTCAAGCACCGGCAGCAAGAAGTCGGGTTCGCCATGGCAGCGGTCATGGTTCCCCCACACACCAAACGCCCGCCCCTTGAACCGGACCAATGGAGCAAGGGCTTCTGCGACCGCGTCCGCCCGGTGTGGTTCGGCGTAGTGGACGACGTCACCGCCCAAGACGACGACGTCAGGGCCTTGTTCGGCCAGCCACTCCGACGCCTCCCGGGCCATCCGGCAGTGGTCGGGCTTGTCCAGGTGCAAGTCGGCCAGGAACCCAATCCGGTACCCATAGTGCGAGGCGGGCCAGCGTGGGAGGCGCAGGACGTGGTGCTCGCGCCGAAGACGGCGCGCCTCTACGAGGCCGCCGTAAACGAGCATGCCCGAACCGACGGCCAGGGCGCCCAACAGGGCCTTGCCAAGCGACATCCGGCCAAGGAAGTTACCAGGAGACGAGTTGGCGGTGCTCCGCGCAGAGCGCCGCTAGGCCAAGTGCCCGGGTCCGCAGGCCGTCGATGGCCTCTTGTTCCCGCGTGCTCAAGGCGAGGACAGGGGAGCTCACTCGGACAGGCCCCATCAGGTCGCCTTTGCGCCCAGAGTCGTCCATTCCCAAGACGTGGCCCAGTTCGTGCGCCGCCGCTTGCGTGAGGCTAGCTTCTGGGAATGTCCGCCCGTCAGCGTCCCGGGTCGCGATCTCGATATCAGCGGAGATCTCGGAATGAAACCTTCCTCCGGAACTCCACGCCTGCCGGGACCAAAGCGCTTGGCCAGCGCACCTACCGCCATAAAGCTGCCCTTCCGTCCAGACGACCCGGACTTGCGCCATTTCTCGCGGGACGATCTGGAAGATGGCCTCGTCGCCCAACTCAGAACGCCACAGGGCCACCGCGTCCTGCAACGCCTTCATGGCTTTCACCTGGTCGGCCACCGCCAGGCCCCGCGTGTCCAAACTGACGGCCAGCGGAGTCTTGGCGAGAACAAGGTCGAGCCTTGCCTCGGCCTCATCATAGGCGCCGGCGTCGAGCCGTTCTGCGGCGCGGCCGAGTTCGTCCAACACCTTGGGTTGGATGTACCGGCGTCCGGCCTCCCAAGAACCGGACGAGAACGCCGCCACCACGGATAGGGCCATGACAGCCACTAGCCTTCCCACCTGCCCCTTCATCGCCGACCCTTGCGTTGCCATCCCTTAACATTTCGGGTGAACCTTGCCGGAGCTTCACAAGGCTTGCTTGGGTTCTTTGCAAAAATGACACGCGCCCCGTTTGCGTGGTAAACACGGTGGCGATGTCCAGCGAAGTGCGTTTCGGCTTGATCGGGTGCGGCGGGTTCATGCGCCACCACGTTTCCCTCTTGAACAAGGTTCCAGGTGCCAAGGTCGCGGCGCTCAACGACACCGACCCCGTGCAGATCGAACGCACGCATGCGGCATATCCGGAGACTAAGAGCCTTCCTGTTTATTCCGACTATCGCGAACTCTTGGCTGCGGGTGGCGTCGACGCCGTAATCATCTCGACGCCCCACACGATGCACACCCAGCAGGTCATCGACAGCCTAGCCGCCTCCCTTCATGTGCTGGTGGACAAGCCGATGGTGACGAGTGTCGCGGACGCCAAGAAGGTCATTGCCGCCCGCGACGCCTCGGGCAAGGTGACCGGTGTCAGCTACCAGCGGCACGGCGCGGGGACATTCCGGTGGCTCAAGCACGTCACCGAGTCCGGGGAGTTCGGGAAGATCAGGATGGTCACCTCCCATCTCGGTCAGCAATGGCTTCAATTCACGCGGGGGAGTTGGCGGCAGTCGATGGCCCTGTCGGGCGGGGGCCAGCTCAACGACAGCGGCAGCCACATGGTGGATGTGCTTCTATGGTTCACGGGCCTGAAGGCGAAGCATGTCTCGGCCTTCATCGACTTTTGCGGCACCGAGGTGGACATCAACTCGGTCGTCAACGTCGTCTTTGAGACCGGGCAGATGGCGTCCCTCAGCATCATCGGTGACGCCGCTTGTTGGCATGAACGGCATAACATCTGGTTCGAAGACGCCCTTGTGACCCTTTCTGACGACACCGTCCGGGTCATGAGGCGCGACGGCATGTTCTTCACCGTCGACAATTGGCCTGGCGCCGAGACACCGGAGCAGAACTTCGTGGACGCGATCCAAGGCAAAGGCCAGGTCCTCGCCCCGTTTGAGTGCGGGCTGAGGACGATCGAACTCACCGAGGCCGCATGGCGCTCTCACGAGCAAGGCGGTGCCCCGGTGGACGTCGGATCATTGGGCTGAGAGGGCCACGGCCCCCGAGGTCATCCGGGGGCCACCACTATTGGGGCGTATGCTGGACACTAGCCGTCGAGGTTGCCGGTGTCTATCGGCTTGGCCTTGACCGGCACGCGCAGGATTTCTGGCTTTTCGTCGGGGATCCTTGGCACCTTGACGGTCACGACACCATGGTCGAACTCGGCGACGATGTTCTTTAGATCCAACCCGTCGCCCAGACGGACAGTCCGGGTGAAGTCGCCGGTGGTGATCTCACGCCGATAGACACGGGCATCCTTCATCTCATCCTCACGGTTGACTGTGCCCCGCACGGTCAGGTTGTTGTTCTCGACTGTGATGTCGATGTGCTCGGGGTCGATGCCCGGCATGGAGGCGCGGACATAGACGATGCCCTCCTTCTCGTAGACGTCGAGAGGCATGGTTGTGTTGCTGGCGGGCGAAGTGGCCGGAAAGCCACGGAACAGGCCGTCGAACATGGCTTCCATGTTGTCGAAATGGGTGAACGGCTCGCGGCGGACGATTGTCTTCATGTGATTTCCTTGTAGTCACCAGTGGTGAGTCACTTGAGTATTACGGACTCATATCTCATTATGTTGCTGTTCCCCGAAAGTGGGGACTATGGGCCCTAGGCATCGTCATAGGGCCGCGCCATCAGATGGCGCGACTGACACGTACGGGGAGGGAGGCTTCAGCCCAGATGTTTCAGCATGGCCTCGACGGCCTTCTCCAACTGAAGATCGCGTCCAGCTGCCCAAGCATTGGGATCAAAAGGCACCTCGATGTCGGGTCGGCGGCCATTGTGTTCGAGGTTCTCGCCCTCCATCGTGTAGACACCTATCGACGGCATGCGGATGGCGCCGCCGTCCCACAGTCGGTAGGAGCCGGTGCCGATAACGTAGCCCCCGGTCCGCTCCCCAATGACGGGGCCGATTTTGAGTCGCCGAAATCCTTCGCTGAATATCTCCGCGTTGCTGAAGGATGCCCAATTGGTAAGGCAGGCGCAGGGAAGCTCCACAGAGTCGCCGCGCATGATGTTCTCGCTGACCCACTCGCCCGGGACGTCGCGCTGAGTCCTTTCAAGCCAAGTCGCCTTTCGCAGAAGGTTCAAAATAATGTGGCTGGTAAAGCCGCCGCCGTTGTATCGGACGTCGAGGATCAAACCCTTCTTTCCGACGAGTTCAGTTCGAAATGCCACAAGGAGGTCGTCCAGGCTCCGCGCGTCCATCGCGGCAATATGAAAATACGCGAGCTTTCCACCGCTCAGCCTGTCGACAGTGGCCTTCTCCCAGGACACCCAGTCGCGTATGTCGGCGGCCGAGCGGGCAGAGGGTGGCGCCGGCTTGATCGTCACGTTGAGGCGCGTCGATCCGCGCTTGATGACCAAAACGGTCTTCCTGCCAGCCAAATCGTTGAGGAGCGGCGTGACCGGGTGCTGCGCCCCGACGTCGACGCCGTTGATCGAAACCAGTTCGTCCCCGACATGAAGCTCGCTGTCGGGAAGGGAGGCAGGCGTGCCTTCTGAGACGCGGGCGACCCGGTAGAGACCACGCGCTGCCAGAGGCCAATCCCACTCGACGCCGAGGTACGACGTGAGATCGGGATCCGCCGCCCGGAAGGGGTCGCTACTGGTCGCGCCCTGGTGTGAGCTGTCCAATCGCTCGACCATCTCGCCTAAGAGGTTATAGAAATCATCTCTGCTGGTGACCGATGGGACAATCGCGGCGAATACGTCGTGAATGTGATCCCAGTCTTTGCCATGCATCTTGGGATCGTAAAACTGGTTGCGCAATGCCCGCCACGCATCTTCGAAGAGGGCCTTTTCCTCTGCCAGATTGTCAACCCGTATCGTCGCCGAGAACCCCACTGGGACGGGAGAGTCTGCCCTTGGCGGCAGAGAATAGAGCTTCCCGGCCATGACGAAAAACGCCTTGCCGTTGGACTCCCTATAGTTTGAGAGCCGCCCGACGTTAGCAATCGGTCTGCTTTGGCCGCTGGGGACGCTGACGCGGCTGGTGCCGCTTGCGTTGACGGCGATGACGGACTTGGGGTCGTCCGTGATGTAGAACGAGTCGACATCCCGCACCAATCTGCGCTTTCGGTCTTCGAGCCCCCGTCTGACGATTCGGACGACCGGTTTCACCTCCTTCTTTTTGGTGACGCCGATAGTGTCAAGGTCGTCTTGGTTGAACTTGGTCTCGGGGGGTGTAAGGTCAAAGATGTAGATGGAGCTTGTCGAGTTGCGGGCTTCGTCGAAGTCCAGGCCCTCGGTACCGATCGCCAGAACCGATCTCCCGTCGGGGAGGAACTGCGGCGCCCCTTCGCCACGCGCCAAGCGACCGACCAGCACCTTCTCGGAGCCGTCGCGTCGGACCAGCATGACGTCGGTGCTGCGACCGTTGTCGGAGGTCACAGCCAGCCATTCGCTGTCGGGCGACCAGTTGAACCGCCGGTTACCGGCGTACGTGCCGCTGAAGTCACCTGTCGCCACTGTCTTGGCGTCACCGCCTTCGGTCGACATGACACAGATTTCCCTGTCGCCACGATGAAAGGCCAGCCACTTGCCGTCCGGGGACAGCGTCGGGTTCGTGGCGTCGAGATCGGACTCGTAAAGCACGCTCTCCTTGCCGTCTAGACCCGTCCTGACAAGACGGCGCTTGGCTTTGGGGCCGGCCGCGACGTACACGTATGTCTTGCTGTCCAACCAGCAGGGGGAACCGTCGTAAGCCGGGTTCTCGGTCACCTGTCTGGTCGTGCCCCCGCTTTCAGGGATGAGGAACAGATCGCCGCGGGCCTCGATGAGTATCCGCTTGGAGTCAGGAGCTACGACAAAATCGGTGACCCCGGACGAGACCACGAGCTTTGCGACCGCCGGTCGGCGCGAGTCCTCGGGGGCGTTGATCCGTACCTCTGAGGTCGCACCAGTGTCCAAGTCAACGCTCCACACCGCACTATCGTGTTCGAACACGGCCACGCGCCCAAGGGCAGAGGCCGAGACTGAACTGATAGTTCCGTCCGTAAGCCGAGTCACCTGGTTACCACGACCGTCCATCCCGAAGAGCCAAAGATTGGGGACGCCGCTTCGGTTGCTGATGGCGAGGAACCGGCGGCTGTCCAAGACAACCGGAGTCATCTCATAGTGGTCTGAGGCCGTGACCTTCCTCATGGCAGTCAGGGGCACGCCGTTCCTAGCCACCCATACGTGCGGAGTCGGTGAGCCTTGGAGGCCAGGCTTCTTCCAAGTAGTCGCGCCGCCCGGCGTGCAATATAGAACCGTCAATCCATCGGCAGAGACGGCGGGCTGAAAGCAAGTCTCAAGGGGATGTCCGGTCAGGCGGATCATGTCGCCACCGCTTATCGGCACCCGAAACAAGTTGGAGCGTCCCCAAGCGTTCGTGTGCCCATATAGAGTCTTCCCGTCGGCAGACACGCTGGACACAATCTCGCTAGAACTATCAAATGTGACGCGACGCACATCTGAGCCGTCCGACGCCATGACGAAGACATCGGTACTGCCAAACCGGTTTGAGGTGAAGACGATCTGACCACCGGTCGGCGTCCAGACGGGGTTGTCCTCCGTGGCGTCGTTGACAGTCAGGCGACTGGCCGTGCCACCCTTGACCGGCACCGTCCAAATATCACCTTGCCAACTGAAAGCGATCGTCTGGCCGTCCGGCGATACGGCGGGGTGTTGGGTGCGCTTGATGGCGGCGCTCGCATGGGCGGTCACGTAGACGGCAAGACCGACTGCCAACCCTGCGAGGCGTCGCATCACGAGGTTCTACTCGATTTGCGTCGCAATTGTCTCTGCCAAGGACGCGGTGGCCAGCGATTCCAGGCGTCGCCGGCCACTTCGTCGCAGATCCGTCTTAGACTTTGAGGTCCACGATGCCGCTGACGCCCACTCCATCGACGGCCTTGAGGTTCTTACTGTCGGTCACATTGGTGGTCGACACCGGGATAAGGGCGCGAAGGTGGATCTCTCCAAACATTTCGATTTCCGGCGAGGCGACGGCGCGCACCTTTTCCACGTTCGACTTAGACCCCATGACCTGGGCAGCCCCGATGGCACCGCGTGACCCAAGGCCGACGGTGAGGATAGGGACTACCTTGGTGTAGCTCTTGTTGGTGTCTTCGTGACCAGTGATCTTGTTGAATTCTTTGTTGATGTCGCCACCAAAACGATCGACGACAGCCCCTACTCCGAGGACTTTGATCACTTGCTTGATTTGTCCCGCTCCAGCTACACCCGCGAAGAAGATGGCTCCTCCAATCATAGCGGCTTTGACAACTTTGTTGGTCTGCATACCATTTACTTAGACGACAGACTCGTATCACGTGTTTCTAGCGGGTAGGACAGAAGACGGCCCCGGCGACTAAGTCGCCGAGGCCGTCGGTCTTGACTAGCCTTTCAGCTTAGAACTTGACAGTCAGCTGAGTGGCCAAGAGGCCGCCCTTGAAGACCGATGTAGCTCCGCCGAGGCCGCCCGGATTGAACGTGCCGCCTGCCCGACCTTGGTTGTTGACATCGCTGAAGATGTACTTGAAGGTCAGTCGGCTGGTCGCGCCCAGGTTGTAGCCCACGCCGACCGTGTACCACTTCTGCTTCGGTTGCGTACCCGTGCCGTACTTGAACGCCGTGTCCTCATACTTGAGGTTCACGTCGAACATGTTGTTCAGCTTGAAGTCCGCTCCGATGGCATAGTCGTCGATCTTGTCGTCGGAGCCGCCGGCCAACACGTTGTTGCCGAAGCCCGGCGTGTTGCTGACGCCCTTGACGAACTCGCCCATGCCCCAGATCGTGAGGTTGTCGTTCGGCATATAGGAAGCCATGAGGTTGAACCCTTCAAAGTTCACCGGCTTCTGCCATGTTCCGAACTGACCCCAGTCGCCAGGAGCAAGGAAGTTCTTCTCGACGCGGCGGAAGCCGCCCCCGATCTGGAACTTGCCAGCATCATACGTCACCTGGGCGTGCCAAGCGGCGTTGTCGCTGTCGAGCCTGCTGCTGTTGTTCTCGTTCATCTGCGACTTCGAGTACGCGCCGTAGACTTTGATCTTGTCGAACTTCAGCTTGATCTCGCCGCCGTAGACGTTCAATCGGTTGACGATGCCCGTCGTGCCGCCGAGGTTCGTGCGGGTGTTGCTGTCCAACCAGAGGTAGGCCAGGTTCACGCTGCCCATGGAACCGATCGGGAACATGAGCTGGACGCCCAGGTTCTGGTCGACGGTGCCTGCACCGGCCGGGATCGGGTTGAGGTCGACGCCGTTGGTGCTGGTGCGCGCGCTGTTGCGGCCGCCCATGATCTTCAAGCTGGCTTTGCCGAACTTGAAGTTGAGGATGCCGCCGTCGAAGTAGTAGTCGCCGTTCTCACGAGCGTCATTGCTGAAGTACTCGTTGGTGTACTCGGCGCGCTGGAACAGGTAGTGGCCCACCTGCGTGTGCACACGACCGACCTGGGCGCTGAAGCCCTGGCCCGCGAGGCTGGCGTCATAGTTGACGGCAAGGTCTTGCAGGTAGACGTCGGTGGTGCCTTCGACCGCCAGTTGCGTTCCCGGCATATAGGCGCCATAGGAGCCCAGGGTGTCGAGGACGTTACCGACGACGAGGGTGCCCTGGACCTTCGGGCCTTCGTTAGTCGACTTGAAGTTCAAGGCGAGCTGGTGAAGTACCGAGAAGTTTCGGGACATGCCCGCGGCGAAGCCCGTGTTCCGGTCTTGGCCGAGGACCTGGCCACCGTGGAGGATGCCCAGGTTGCCGTCCGTGCTGTGGCTGGCGAGGATGAGCATGTCAGCCTGGCCGTGCAGCTCGAGAGCCGGCTTGTAGGCTTCGAGAGCCTTGAGGCGGGCCTCGTGGTCAGCAAGCTGCTTCTTCATGTCCTCGACGTTGACGCCAAGGCCAGCGAGCTCCTTCTCAAACTCCTTCGAAAGCTTCTGGAGCTCGGCGATGTCGCCCGAGTAGTCCTTCATGCCTGCGACGGCGGCTTTCAGTTGCGCAAGTTGATCCTTGAGCTCTTGAATGTCGCCGGAGTTGTCGGTCGTGGTGCCACCACCGCCGCCCGTCGGTCGGCCTTCGAGAGCCTTGATCTGGCCTTCGATGGCAGTAAAGCGCTCGTCGTAGATCTTCCACAAACGGTCGATCGCGACAGCGAACTCGTAGCGGGTCATTTCGCGCGCGCCGCGGAACTTACCGTCGGGGTAGCCGATTAAGACTTTGCCCTTCAGGTTGGCGACGGCGTCGTATGCCCAGTGACTATCCGGAACAACGTCCGGGAATTGATCTTGAGCGAGGGCTGGTACGACCAGCATCACGCCCAAGAGTGTGCTCAGAGCGAGCTTCATCATGCGGTTCATGTTTGGCTCCAAACAAGGGCGACGTTTGGCTGCCTGCTTTCGCTAAATCCCCGCTTTGCGGATCCCGGTCCTCACAACTTTCCTTAAGTTCCCTGTGAAGCCAAGCCCTTTGCGGTCGCTCAGCGACGCTTCCTGCGTCAGTCGTCCTTTTAGGCGACGGAGATACTCCGTGCCTGTGTGGAATATTGGCATATCGGAACCGGCGTCGGCCTTAGCCTAGCGAATCTACTGGGCCTTTTGGGCCTACTCCCACTAGGACCGAACCATGGCCAAGACCTCTTCCGTCTTCGCGCGGAGCAGGTCCTTGTCACCCCTTGCCTCCACGTTGAGGCGGATGACCGGTTCGGTGTTGCTGCCGCGTAAGTTGAACCGCCAATCCGAGAACTCGACGCTGAGGCCGTCGATGTGGTTCTTGTCGCCGCCGGCATAGGCGGCCTCCACCTTCGCGAGCGTCGCCTTGACGTCAGCGACGGTCGAGTTGATCTCGCCCGAGCACGGATACCGCTCCATCATGCCACCGACCAGTTCCCCAAGGGATTTGCCGGTCTTGGCCATCAGGCGCAGGGTGAGGAGCATCGGGATCATCCCGCTGTCGCAGTACCAATGCGCCCGGAAGTAGTGGTGGGCGCTCATCTCGCCGCCGTAGACGGCGTTCTCCGCCCTCATCTTCTCCTTGATAAAGGCGTGGCCGCTCTTGCACATCACGGGCCGACCGCCGTGTTTTGCAACGAGCTCAACCGTGTTCCAAGTCAGTCGGGGGTCATAAATGATCGCCGCCCCGGGGTTGTCGTCCAAGATCGACTGTGCGAGAAGGCCGACCAGGTAGTAGCCCTCGATGAACTCGCCGCGCTCGTCGATGAAGAAGCAACGGTCGTAGTCGCCGTCCCAGGCTATGCCCAGGTCGTACTTACCAGTCTTCATCGCCTCCACGACCGGCCCACGGCTTTCCTCGAGGATCGGGTTAGGGACCCCGTTCGGGAACCGCCCGTCCGGTTCGAACATCATCTTGGTGACTTGGAGCGGGACGTGAGGCATCAGTGCCTCCATCGCGACACCGGCAGCCCCGTTGCCCGGACTGGCCAGCACTCTGAAAGGCTTCAAGGATTCAGGTGGACAGACCGCCAGCAAGTGCTTCACGAAGTCGGGGTAAGCATCACGGGTGGTGTTTCGGGCCGCGCCCGCGCCCGCAGGAACCTTGCCTTCCAGGATGTCAAAAGCGTCCTTCTCAATGTCATACAGCCCGGTGTCGCCGCTGATCGGACGGCTTTCCTGACGGACCATCTTCATGCCGTTGTACTCAGGCGGGTTGTGGCTGGCGGTGATCATGACTCCGCCGTCGTAGCCATAGGCTGCGGTGGCGAAGTAGACCATCTCGGTGCCGACCATCCCGAGATCCACGACGGTGGTCCCTTCCTCGTTCAACCCCTCGGTCAGGGCGGCGGCGAGATCCGGGCCGCTCAGCCGGATGTCGTGGCCGACGCAGACCGTCTTGGCCCCAGTCTGCCTGGCGTAGGCGCGGCCGACCGCCCTCGCGACCCGGGGGTCGAGTTCCGACGGCACCTTGCCACGGACGTCGTAGGCTTTGAAGCAGGCAAGGTACTGGCCCATGTCGGCGGTGAGGTTACCTGGCATCGGGCCTGGACCAGGTAAGAACGCCACATGCCCGCCAAGCTCATCGGAGCCCACATGCCGACCGGAAAGGGCCTCCCCCAGGCCCTGGAAAACGGCGTGGGCATCGGGTGCACTGCCGTCCAGGTCTTCACCAGCAGCCCGCGCAACTGGGCGAGCAAGCCGGTCACCGACGAGATGGCGGAGGCCTTCATCGAGTCGGCCAGGAGAACCGGGCTGGGAAGTCACACGGTCAGCCACGACAGCTACCTGATCAACCTCGCGGCGGCGGACAAAGACAAGCGTGAGAAGGCGGTCGACGGACTCAAACGCGAGATGCAGAGGTGCGGCCTTTACGAGATCCCGTACGTGGTCAGCCACATGGGGGCTTCCAACGACCAAGAGGAGGCGGACGCCCTCAGGGCGGTCGCGGAGTCTGCGAAGGAAGTCTTGGCCGACACCCCTGAAAGCGTCACCTTGCTGATGGAGACGACGGCCGGCCAAGGCTCGGCCCTGAACTGGAAATTCGAACATCTGGCCTGGCTGGTCGAGGCGGCCGGCGACCCAGCACGCCTAGCCGTTTGCCTGGACACCTGCCACGTATTCGCGGCGGGCTACGACATCCGCACCCCCGAAGCCTACGAAGCGACCTTCAGCGAGTTCGACAGGCTAGTCGGATGCGACCGGATCAAAGTCGTCCACTGCAACGACAGTAAGAAGGGCCTCGGGAGCAAGGTCGACCGCCATGAGCACCTCGGGGAGGGCGAGATCGGCCCGGTCGCCTTTCAATGCCTGGTGCGAGACAAGCGATTCGAAGACACGATGATCGTGGTCGAGACCCCTGAGGCGGAAACCCATCACCAAACCAACGTCGCCCGACTCTGGGAGTGGGCGAAGTCCTAGCTACGAAGCTGGCCACGTCTGGAGCGTGTGGTCGCTGCCCTATCTTCATTGACGGTAAGTACTCGAATGCCAGGCAGGCAGGGCGATCACGGTCGCGGCAAGTGCTGTCCCAGGTATGGACCAATTCCTGGCTCAGCATTGCTTACGGGGGGTGAACTTGTCTTGCGACTCGGCCGAGGTGGCCCCCGTGCTTCAACCCGAACCCCTGTAAAACCACCAGACTCGCACTTTCGCGGGAAACTCACCCTCCAGCACAGGTTTTTCATGCCGAAAACCTAAAGTGATGGGTGAGCTTGCCCTCCGATGTTGTGTGGCCCTGGCAGCGTTCGCGGTCTCAATCGCGACCGGCAAGCCCGACTTCGACTTCACTTGGAAGGCAAGCGCGCTTGCCTTGGCGTACTCAAGCTTCCTCTACATGGTGGAGAAAAAGGGGTACCGCAACTCAGGCGTGGCCGGCATCGCCGCCGTCGTCGACGCCGCCTGGATCGCCGCGTTTCTCAGCGACGCCCACGTACTCCAGCATTACGGATTTCTCGTCCTCGCCCCAATGTTGTGGGCGACCGGCCGGTATGAAGCGGAAGCGGCCTCTATGGCGCCCCTCGTAGCCTCGACAATCATGGTTGGCTCCAATTTGTTCGGGGGCGAGGGGTTCACCGCGCCGGTGATGCTCCACACGCTGGGAGTGTTGGTCGTCGGGCTCCTTGGCCAGCAGACCCGCGTCGTCGTCAAGGAAAAGCCTGTCTACATCACCCCGGAGACCGTCGGAGAACCGACCGCCGCCCCGGGGGACAACAACGAGCTCCGGGCCACATACCGGGCACTCCGTCAGCACACTGAAGAACTCCAGAGGCGCCACCGCAAAGACCAAGCCATCGTCAAGCTCTTTGACTCGATCAACCGGCCTAGCGACAATCCCTTCCAGGGCCTCGCGGACGCGACCCGGGAGAGCTCTGGCGCCGACGGCGTCGTGGTCTTCGGCGCGGCGGACGGGGGGCGTAAATTGGTGGCCGAGGCCGCGGCCGGCAAGTTCCCAGTTGGTTCCGCCGAGACGTTCTTCGAACTGCCCGCAGGCCTGAGCGACGCCCAAGCGCGGCACATCTTTGAAAAGCGGTTCAACGCCATCAAAACAGAAGGCGACCGCACCCAGATCGGCACGTCGTTGCTCAAGAAGGGCGGGCGGATCGTCGGCATGGTCGCCATGTTCTGCCAAAGCCTCAAGGCTCTGGAGGACGCTCTCCAATTGGTGTCTGACGCCGGTGACAGCCTGTCCCACCTCTTTGCCGGACAGAGGGAAAGGGACATGGAGCGCCGAAGGCTGCGAGAGACGGAGCTCCTCTATACCGTGGCGACCACCGCCCAAGGATCAGAGTCCAGGCAAAACTTGGTCTCGCGCGTCGTGCGAGAGTTAGGGGAGGTGCTCCGACTAGACCATCTCGCCGTGAGCTTTCTGGAAGGCGACTCTGCGGACATGGTGGCCATGCGCGGGCTTCCCGTCCAGCCGATCGACGCGATGTCCTTCGCCTATGGCGCCGGCATACGCGGTTGGCTCAAGTTGGGCGCGCCCGAGGTCGTCATGACCGACGCCCTGGCCGACGACCGGTTCCCCAAGGCGGAAGCGATCAAGAAGCGGATCGGCAGCGTGGCGGTCGTACCCATCCAATTCGGTGAAGAGCCCTATGGGTTCCTGACCGCCGCCACCCACCGGGTGGGCGGCTTGGACAACGCCAGGTTGGAGACCATCCGGATCGTGAGCGCCGAGCTCGGCCATGCCCTTGCGCGTCACGAACAAGGCGGGAGAGACCCTGAAGGATTGATGACCCCCCGCGAGTTCCAAGACTGCCTTAAGCATATGGGCCGGGGTTGCCTGGTCTACCTGGACGTCCCTCGGCGCGAAGAACTCGTCGAGACCTACGGCCGGCCCGCCTACGACATGGCCGTCCGAAAGTTCGCCATGCGCATGCGCGCCAAGCTTCCGACCGGTTCGGGCCTGTGCCGACGGGACGAGGGCGACTATGTGGTCGCGTTGCGCGACGTCGGCGACCAGTTCGCCCGAAGTTGGGCGAACGAAGCGGCAGCCACCGCCTCTATGGTCGCGCTCACGACACCTGACGGAAGGGCCCGGATTCCACTTGCGCTACGCGCCAAAGTGGCCGCGTTCGGCCCGCAAAACCACCTGGTTTCTGAAAAAACCTCTGCATAACATGAGAAACTTCGCAGGACATAGAGACACGAGAGGGGCTGATCGGACTAAGATTGGTGAACGTCTGCCAGGGGCGGAACCGGTTGGATCCCCTTCACAGGCAAAGAGGCTGGTCGTCGGGTCAGAACACGGTAAAGGGGGCCGTGTCGCCTTCGTCTCGGACATGACCAGGCTCGAGGAGGCAAGGTTTATGTTACAGTCTTTCAATTGGCGGCAAGCAAAGGAGGCGTGCCTCGAGACCTTGGCACGAGATCCGGACCACATGGGAGCCCTGGAGACGATCGCCCAGGCACAGTGGTTCGGCTGCGAGTTCGACGACGTGATCTTGACGACGACGCGCCTTCTCCGATTGAACCCACACGAGCCCGGATACCGCTACACTCGTGGCATGGCACGGCTCAGCACAGGCGACCTTGGCCATGCGGCCGAAGACTTTCGCCGCGCGATCGCCCAAAGCGACAACCCAGCTTTCAAAGAACAAGTGGCGCGATCGCTGGACGCGGTGGAGCTTTGGATGGAAGACCTGGCCTACGGGAGGCCGGTTCGACACCACAAAAAGTTTGTTCCCGCCATCGGTATCACCTCGGCGTCTCCGTGCGGCGAAGTGCTGCACTAATAGCCTTCCGTCTGCTCTCTTGTTTTTGCAGTGCCCCGGACCAGTCGTCCGGGGCACTTGCGTTTCTATTGGCTCACTTAAGGGCTTCTGCTTCAACCGTGCGCTCCCAAGGGAAGGCAGGGTTGCCGAAGTGGCCGTTCTTGGCGGTCGGCGAATACTTGAAGTCCAGCAGGCCAAGGTAATGGATGATCCCCCGCGGAGACATGTCGAAGTTCGATTGCACACGCTCACGAATCGTGTCCACAGGAACCGACTCGGTTCCAAACGTCTCTAGGTTCACCGCGACCGGCTGCTCGACCCCGATCGCATAAGCCAACGACACTTGGACCCGCTGGGCGAGCCCTGCCTTGACGATGCACTTCGCCACGTGGCGAGCCATATACGCGGCCGAACGGTCGACCTTGGTGGGATCCTTGCCGCTGAACGCGCCACCACCATGCGGGCACATGCCCCCATAGGTGTCGACGATGATCTTGCGGCCGGTCAATCCGGTGTCGCCTTGCGGGCCGCCGGTCACGAACCGGCCCGTCGGGTTGATGTGGTAGGCAATGTCTCCGGCCACGTACTTGCTGTTCTGCGCCAGAACCGGCTTGATGATCTCTTCCCGCACGATCTCGTTGATGTGCTTCTCGACATCGGCGCTGTGCTGCTGGCTCACCACGACCGTGCTAATCCTGGTCGGACGGCCGTCCTCGTATTCCACCGAGACCTGGCCCTTGGCGTCGGGCCGCAGGCCCAGACTGGGTTGCTCGCGGCGGACTTTGACGGACTGGCGCATCAGGGCGTGGGCCAGCGAGATCGGCAGGGGCATCATCTCCTCGGTCTCGTCGGTCGCCATGCCGAACATCATCCCTTGGTCCCCCGCGCCGCCCCGGTCCACGCCCATGGCGATGTCCGCGCTTTGCCCCTGGATGCTGACCATGACGCCGCACATGTCGCCGTCAAAGCCGATGTCGGTGCTGGTGTATCCGACGTCCGTGATCGTCTTGCGCACGAGTTTCTCGACGTCCACGTAACCCTTGTGCATTGTCAGCTCCCCGGTGACGATGGCGAGCCCGTGGGTGACGAGCGTCTCGATGGCTACCCGGGCCTCGTTCTCCTGAGCCAGGGCGCTGTCCAAGACGGCGTCGGAGATTTGGTCGGCAAGTTTGTCAGGGTGGCCTTCGCTGACGCTCTCAGAGGTGTGGATCTGTCTGTTGGGCATTTGAACCGGCGGGAAGGATACCGGCTGGCCCCCGGCAGGGGCAGGACGGGCGCGCGGCTCCGCGTCCACCGCTCGCTGCCCAGATCCGCGAACCAATGCGGGCACGACAGGGGCTCGAACGTGCAATCAGATTTCCAATTAGATACAATCATTCATATTCATAACCTATTATCTGTTAGCAAGCGCTAGAACTCATTGACCGCAATAATGCGAGGTTTCTAGTCTGATCTTCCCAGATTATCAACGAAATCGATAATATTGATGGACAATATGCACCTGAGCAATAGTTGCTCGATACTTAGGTTAATATGATGAAACACTTGCGCCTTTCTTTACTTCTACCATTAGCTTTTGTTCCATTGGCCTCGTCGGCAACCACGTTCCTGTTCGACTGGGTGGTCACGGGCGGCACGCCGGACGGCAGCCCGCATTGGGCCACGCTGAGCTTTGTCGACAACGGGACTGACACCGTCGACCTGAGCCTCACGAACAACGCTCCGGCGAACAGCACCCAGTTCTTCTCGGAGCTGGATTTGAATATCACGCCATACGCCGGCTCGCTAGCGTTGTCGGTGCTCTCGGACCCCGACAACCTGATCGACGGGTTTGACTTCGACGAGGACGGGGTCAACGGCATCAGCGGCGACAAATTCGACTTCGAGATCGATTTCGTCACCGCCGGAAACAACCCAAGGTTCACGACAGGCAAGACCGTGTCGTGGCGGATCACCGGCACTGGCCTGACCGCGTCGGCGTTCGACAGCTTGACATCGGTCGGCAACCTGCCCATGAAGGCGATGCTCCATGTCCAGGCTTTAGCCGACGGGGGCAGCAGCAAGGTCGCGCCGACAGTACCTGAGCCGGCGACACTGGCACTCGTCAGTGCAGGCGTCTTGGGATTGCTCCGGCGTCGTCGGTCTGACCGTGTTGACCAAAGATAAGCCAGCCTAACCCCCGGTCATCGAGTACGGCAATCGGGGGCTGGCGTCGGACACGGGCAGGAGTAGACCCGCCCGTGTCCGGACTATTGGACTATCGACTCACCGTACTAATACTTGAATATTGTTTGCATATATTTATGTGGCTTGATTCTTGAGTACTGTCGAGTCGTACAGATCGACTAGCACCGCTCAAGGTCAAGATAATGAACTACTTCAAGGCGCTTCCATTCGCACTTGTCATCGCCGCCCCGCTCGCGTCCCAAGCGATCGTGTTCACCGCCACAGGTGCCGACGCCGGCTATAACCTCGCTGCAAAGGCAGAATTCACCTATGGGTCGGGCGTGCTGACCGTCGCCCTGACAAACACCGCCGCCGATCCTACGGATGTTCCTGCCCACACCTTGTCGGGCGTCTATTTCAATTTGGACGGCGACCCAGCGATGACGACCATCGCAGCCCAGATGGGCGGGTCTTCGATATTGGTCAACGATCCGGGCGGAGTGACCATCGGACAGCACTACGCATATAAATCCGGCCTTACCGCAGGCAGCACCTTGAACGTCTCTGACGCCTACGGCGTGTCTTCGGTCGGTCTCGGACTATTCGGACCCGGCGACCTGTTCGTCTCAGGCGGCGGCTCGCCAAACGGCGACGACTACAACCTGATCTCTGCCGCCGGCCACGAGAACCAGCCCCAACTGAACAGCATCCCGCTGGTGCAAGACACGATGGTCTTCACGTTCAACCTCGCCTCGTTCGACGAGAGCGACGTCAGCAACGTCAAGTTCCACTATGGCTCAGACCTTGGAGACCCGACGATCGAGTCCGTCCCCGAACCAGCCACTCTCGCCATGCTCGGCATGGGTGCTCTCGGCCTGCTTCGCCGCCGCAAGGCATGAGGCGCCGCCCCAGGCACAAATGAAGAGCGGCCCGCCTCCTTACGGAGACGGGCCTTCGTCTTGTGTCCGGTCGCATGATGTTATCGCTTGGCCAGCGCCTCGAATGCCTGTTGGACGAACTCTTGGTGCAAGCGCTTCATGTGCCCGACCGTCACGTCGGGGCGACCGAACTTCGGGTACGCGGGGGCGCAGATTTCAAGGGCGTTGATCAACCTCAGGGACGCACGGAGATCCCAGAAGGGGAGGTCGGTCGTGTCGACCGGCCTGGCTTTCAGATAAGCCTGGGTGAAGTCGGCGACCGCGTCCCAGCCAAAGAGCCACAGCACGTCCAACCGGCAGACGCTGATCTCGTCAAGAGGCTCCCCCCTGGCCGCGCACTCCCAGTCGATGACGGCGGCGACCTCGCCGTCACTCCATAGGATGTTGCCGGGCCACAAGTCTCCATGGCGCAGGACGTGTGGGTTCGAGAATCTCGGCCCGCCGTAGGCGGCGTACGCGGCCCTCACCTCGCCTTCCCGGAGGTCTTCGCGCAGGGCGCGGGTCGGCGTACTTAGGATGTGGGGCTCCTCTCTAAGAAACTCCAGCCCTGCCCCTTCCCACTTGAAGTCGTGCAGTTCGGCGACTGTCTTGGCGTAAGTCTCTATATATCGGCCGAGGTCCGCCGGGGCGAAATCTACCGCCCCGTCCACCATGTCGACGACGAAGTAGCCAGGCTCCTCTGCGTCGGGCACGACAAAGTGGGGCGCCGGGACGGGTAACCGGGCGGCGTGCAGGGCAGTCTGGACTCGGAACTCCCACTCCGCCGCCCCCTCGGTGTGTTCCTTGCGCACGTGTTCCTGCGGCTGTCTCGCGACGAACCTCTTGACCTCGCCACCCGCCAACTCGGCTTCGCACGCGACCGTGACCGCAGACACCCCGCCTTCAAGCGGCCACATTCGGAGGACGCGCGCACCGAGGATGCAGGCAAAGTCCCGCTCAATGCACGCGTTCAATCCCATGGATGCGACAACGGACGGTCAGCCCTTGATCTTCCACTGGTCTCGCTGGACCTGACGCAATGAATCGTGTAATCCGTGCTCAAAGATGAACGACACGTCGTCGAAATCCGTTATCACTTGGTCATGGATTCCTGACCCCTTGCGATGGAGCCATACCCGGTTGTCTTCTGGGCCCCCATACCAACGATAGGCGTAGACGATGTCACCACCATACGGGCACACCGCGCCGACACTACGCGAGTTGGCCCATTCGTTACCCATCATCTTGATCCACCACCCGCTCCCGGAGGCGACTTGACGGCAGAGAAAGTTCAGGCCAGGGTCGTCCGGGCTCTTGTAGTGCCCCTTGCAATACACGTTGTACAGCCCGTCCCGATCGACGAGAAGGAGGGGACGGCCGGATGTTCTAGCGGGGGACTTGTCTCCTCCGACGGTCACGGACTTGCCGGTTTCCTTCCAGCCTCCTTCAACCTTGGCGAACTCATGGACCACCATCACTCCCGGCGCGTCCTTGCGGTCCTCGACCGTCACAACCGCCAGCCGTCGGTGCTTTGGGTTCCAGGCGATCCCCGCGGGTTGCGTGCTGGTCAGGCCGAGCGGATGGGGGTCTCCTCCCTTGTCACGGACGTCGATGAGACTGAGGTTGCCGCCTGTGGCCCGGACGATGACTTGGACACGGCCGTCCAGCATCATCAAGACAGGGTCTCCTGCCTGCGCGAAGCTTCGCGTGGAGACTTCGACCACGCCCTTGGCTCCCTTGGCCAGCCCGGTGAGCTTCCAACCGGACCTCGTCGAATACGCCAACCACAGCGCCTTGCCGTCGCCAATGGCCGAAATGTCACCCGTGACGTCACCCGCCGGCCCCTCGAAGACCCGCTCGAACTTGCCGTCGGGCTGGACACGGTAGGCCGCTGCCCGGGCCGGGTTGTCGGCGGACGGGTGGGCAAAGTCACCCTTTCCGCCTTCCGGCTGGACACAGTACAGATCCTTGCCCACCGCCGCGACCGCCGGGGCGCCGTCGGACTTCTCCCCTTTGACCAGATCGCGGATGCCGACAGAGTAGCCGTCGTCGATGTTCGTGCGGACGTGGTGCTCGCCGAGGACGCCGTTCCGGTTCCAGTCGACCAGGCTGTGGCGTGCGTCCAATGATTTGACGGTGAGGTAGTGTGGGCGTTTGGTCAAGAATGTGAGGTCACCGGCGGGAAAGGGGACCTCCTCGTCCAGGTCCGTCTGCTTGAGCTTGAGACTGGCGAACTTGCCTGTGCTGAAATGAACCTTGCCCGAGTCGTCATTGAATTGGTAGAGGTAGTCGTAGTTCATCAAGCTCGTGTAGAACGGCGAGCCGACCCCGGTCGTCAGCGGCTCGTGGGAGAGGCCGAGTTGATGGCCGACTTCGTGGACGATCGTCCAGAAGTTGTAACCCGTGCCGCACCAGTCGGCCCGGTCGGCCTGGCCCCCTCCCCCAGGGCTGTCTTCGACGAGGACGCCGTGGGCTAGACCCCGCCATTCCTCGGGCATGCCTTCGTTGTAGAGCTGGTTGTAGCCGCGGTCCTTGTACTTGTCCTCCATGTTTGGGAGGATGATCGGGATCATGTGGATGCCGACCTTTCCGTCCGGGTTTTTGTGGGGCATGGCGGCGTAGAACTTCTCCATGCGGTCGATGACAGGCTGGAGCTTCTCCCTCGTGACGCCTGGACGCGGTCGGAAAGCGATGACGATGTCCGCATGGTCGGGCTTGCACCCCATGGTCTTGGGGTCGAGAGGCCCGAAGCCCCCTTTTTCCCATGAATCGCAAAGGCCGTCGTTGTCGGTGTCCGCCCAAGGAGATGCCTGGGCTTGGGCGACGGCCGATCCGGCGAGCAGGCTGCACAGCATGGCCGAGTCTACCGGTCTAGACTCGCGTCACGACCCAGAGAGGAACGATGCGCCTCTTGATGAAACCGGCCCTCTCGTAGACCCCGATGGCCCGTTCGTTGTCCTCGTCCACATGGAGGAACGGCTGGTCGCCGTCAGAGATGATGTGGGCGACCAGCCGGTCGACCAGCCGCCGCGCGTGGCCCCTCCCCTGGTGGTCGGGATGTGTGCACACCGCCGTGACCTCGGTGAATCCGTCGGTGGTGAACCGCGTGCCTGCCATCGCCACAAGGCAGCCGTCGTCAAACACGCCGTAGAACACTCCATTCTCGGCTGTGGTCGGGCGGAAGTAGTCCGGATAGACGAGTTCGGTCAGGTCGACCATCGAGGGCAGGTCTGACGCTCCCAGCCTAGCGACGCCCCCGACGGCTTGTTCGGTGCTGTTCGGGCCCTCGAACACCATTTGGAGAATCGGGGCGTGTCGTTCCAGGCGCCAAGCCAGAGACAAGGGCGGCGCGACCGCACCGAAGCAGATGCGCTCGCCCTTGGCTACTAGGGACACCGCCTCCAGGTCAGCTTCGGCGGTGGCCTCTTTCACCGCGATGAACGGGCCATAGTCCGGTGGGTAGCGCCTGGCCAGGGCGCCGCCGATTGCCAGGTGCGCGTGCCGTGTCGTCAGCGCCGACCACATCGGATTGTCCAAGGGGTGTGCGCGCGACACGGTGTCGGCCATCATGCCACAACGAGCCCCTGGGCCACACGACTTGCTGGTCAGGCCATCAATGCAGGGACGACGTCCCCGACGCTGTCGGTCAATCGGTAGTCACGGCCCTGGAACCGGTACGTCAACTGCGTGTGGTCGATGCCCAGCAGGTGCAACATCGTCGCGTGGAGGTCGTGGACGCTGACCGGGTTCTCGGTGATGTTGTAGCTATAGTCGTCGGTCGTCCCGTACGTCAAGCCCTGCTTGACCCCGCCGCCCGCCATCCATACGGAGAAACAGCGCGGATGGTGGTCACGGCCGTAGTTCGTCGCCGTCAGTTCGCCCTGGGAATACACCGTCCGCCCGAACTCGCCGCCCCAGACGACCAAAGTGTCGTCGAGCATGCCGCGCTGCTTCAGGTCTTTGAGGAGGGCCGCCGAAGGCTGGTCGATATCCTCCGCCTGGCCCTTGATCGCCATGGGCAGGTTGAAGTGGTGGTCCCAACCCATATGGAAGAGTTGGACGAACCGCACGCCCCGTTCCGCCATACGACGGGCGAGCAGGCAGTTGTATGCGAACGACCCTTTGCGTTCGACGTCCTTACCGTACATCTCTAGGATGCTGGCTGGCTCCGATTTGATGTCCAGCAGTTCCGGCACCGAAGTCTGCATGCGGAACGCGAGCTCGTATTGGGAGATGCGGGTGTCGATCTCCGGGTCGCCCGTCGCCGCGCGGCGGATCTTGTTCAAGCCCATCAGTTCGTCGAGCATCTCCCGCCTGGTTTCCCGGTCGATGCCGTGCGGGTCGGAGATGAAGAGGACAGGGTCGCCGGTGTTCCGGAACTTGACGCCTTGGTACTTGGTGGGCAAGAACCCAGAACCCCACAGCCGGTCGTAGAGCGGCTGGTCGTCCTTGCGCCCGCTGCCGATGCTGGTGAGGACGACGTAGGAGGGCAGGTCCGCGTTCATCGTGCCAAGGCCGTAGGTCAGCCAAGCCCCGATGCTCGGCCTTCCCGCCAGTTGGAACCCCGACTGGCAGAACGTGACGGCCGGGTCATGGTTGATCGCGTCGGTGAACATCGACCGGACCAAGCAGAGCTCATCGGCCATGCCGCCGAGGTTGGGCAAGAGTTCGCTGAGCTCCATGCCGCACTGGCCGTGCTTCTGGAACTTGTAGATGCTTGGCGCGACCGGGAACGACTTCTGACCGCTGGTCATGCCGGTGAGGCGCTGGCCCATCCGCACGGAGGCAGGCAACTCTTCCATCCGCTTGTCCGCCAAATGCGGTTTGGGGTCGAAGAGCTCCATCTGGCTCGGCGCGCCGCTCTGGAAGAGATAGATGACCCGCTTGGCCTTGGGCGCGAAGTTCGGGAACTCTGGCAAGCCGCCGACACGCTTCAGGTCGTCGGGGCCCGAACCAGGCAAAACGGACGCGAAACCTTCGTCGCCCAGGATGCCCACGAGGGCGGCGAGCCCCAAACCGCTCGTCCGCTTCAGAAACGTCCGTCGGTTGAACTGGTCTTGCAGTCTGTATTGTTGGTCCATCTTTACTCCTTTGTGATCGCTTCGTCGGTGTTGAGCAACGCGCTGGCCGCTATGGTGTAAGCGGCAAGCTCAGACTTGTCCAACTTGTCGGGGACTGGGGAGACGCCTTCACCGAGGATGCCGGCTTCTGCGGCAGGGTCTGCCCGGAATTTCTCGGCCCTCTTAGCCACTCCGTCGGCGAGCAACTTGACCTCCGCGTCCGTCGGTTTGCGGCACATGACCAGTTGGAACCCGTAGGTCAGGCGCGACTCCGGCGTCGACCCCCCTTCCTTGAGCATTCTCTGCGCCAGAACACGTGCCGCTTCGATGTACGTCTCGTCGTTCATCAGAGTAAGGGCCTGGAGCGGCGTGTCCGTCCTCGCCCGCATCATCCGGCAGGTCTCGCGTGACGGCACGTCGAACAAGAGCATGTTTGGCGGGGCGGCGGTGCGCTTCCAGATCGTGTAAAGGCTTCGGCGATAGAGCCCGGGCCCGATGTCGTGCTTGTAATCGCGGAGGTTCCCATACATGTTTGTCTCGTCCCAGATGCCAGGCGGCATATAGGGCCGGACGGACGGGCCGCCTAGCTTTTCGACCAGCAGCCCGCTGACAAAAAGGGCCTGGTCGCGAATGACCTCGCCTTGCAACCTGAACCGTGGCCCACGACAGATCATCTTATTCTCAGGGTCTGCCTCGAGTTTCTCGGCGGTGATGTTCGAGGATTGGCGATAGGAGGCGCTCATGGCGATCTCCTTCATCATCCCCTTGAGATCCCATTTGAGCCGCAGGAACTCGGTCGCAAGCCAATCAAGGAGTTCAGGGTTGTTCGGGTAGTCCGCTCTTGTGCCGAAATCTTCGATCGTCCCCACGATCCCGGCCCCGAAGAAACGCGCCCACATGCGGTTGACGGTGACACGGGCTGTGAGCGGGTTGTCCGGGGAGACGATCCACCTCGCCAGACCGAGCCGGTTCTCAGGCTGCCCCTTGGGCATCGGCGGCAGGAATGACGGTAGCCCGGCCGTCACTTTCTCACCGTGCTTGTCGTATTGGCCCCGAACAAGGACGTAGCAGTCACGCGGCTTCGGCATCTCTTCCATGACCATCACGTTAGGAATCTCCGCTTTGAGTTCTTCCCTTCGCGCGGCCACGTCCGCCCGTTGCCTGTCACGAGCCGCGAACTGGTCGTCATGGGCCAGACAGTAGTAGCGGGCCAAGTCGAGCCGCTGGCTAGGAGTGCGCTTACCCTTGTCGATCGAGACCAACGGTAGAGCGGGAGACGTGGAGGCTAAGGTGGCGGCTTCTTCCGGCGTCAACACTCGGTTGAAGATAGCGACGTCGTCCACGGCGCCGGTGAAGGTCTCGCTGTTCGTACGTCGGCCGACCTTGGTCGTGACCTTGGTTCGAACGGTCTGGTTCAGGTTGTCGTTGTCGACGTTGACGGCGACCGGCTGGCCGTCCACGTACATCTTCATTCCGGCAGCCTTGGACGAACCGTCGTATGTGACGACGAGGTGGCTCCACCGGTCGTTAGGTAGCTTTACGTCTTTCGCGGAGACCTTGACGGCGTTGTCCGGCCATTTGTTGATGATATGGGCTTGCGGTCGGCCGTCGCTGAGCGAACACTCCCAACCCCGGAAAGCGTCGTTCGAATCCATGCGGGACAGGGGGGAGCCCTCACCGTTCTTGGGCTTGATCCACAGCGAAAAGCTGAACGGTTGGTCGCGCTCAAAGTCGGCGACGCCTCCGAGATCGACGAACGACTTGTCGTCAGTGACGACGGCCCCCGTCGCCCGTCCCGGCTCATAGGCCACGCCGCCATTGTTCGACCCCGCCTTGCTACCGCCCTTGGTGAAAGCGAACCGTTCCACCAGGCCGTTTGTGACGGCCCCGAGGAGGTTCTTTGGCCGCCAATCGGCGGCGACATCCTCTCGCTTGGCTGCTTCCTTGTCCAACCAGGCGCCCAGTTCCTTGATCGCCCGGTCGTAATGGGCCATTTTCGCCGTCTGGGCCGGAGTCGGCGCGTCCATGACCGGCGGATGGTTGACTGGCCGTTCGACGCCCGTGCCGGATTCGGGGACATTGTTGAAAAACGCGAAGAGCCGATAGAAGTCCTTCTGGCTCACCGGGTCGAACTTGTGGTCGTGGCACCGGGCGCAGCCGACCGTGAGGCCGAGCCAGATGGCCGACGTCGTGTCGACGCGGTCGATGACCGTCTCGACCCGCCACTCTTCGGGGATGACCCCGCCTTCCGTGTTGATCCGGTGGTTGCGGTTGAACCCGGTGGCCAGCCGCTGTTCCATCGTCGCGTGGGGCAGGAGGTCGCCGGCGATCTGGTCCACCGTGAACTCGTCGTACGGCATGTTCTTGTTGAAGGCGTCGATCACCCAATCGCGCCATCGCGACTGGTATCGCTCGTAGTCCGCTTGATAGCCGTTGCTGTCCGCATAGCGGGAGTAGTCCATCCAATCCATCGCCATGCGTTCCCCGTACCGGGGCGAGGCGAGCAGTCGGTCGACGACCTTTTCGTATGCCTTCGGCGACTGGTCGTTGACGAAAGCTTCGACTTCGCCCGGGGTCGGCGGAAGCCCGGTCAAGTCCAGGGACACGCGACGGATCAGGGTCGCCCTGTCGGCCTCGGGCTCCGGTTTCAGGCCGTGGCTCTCAAGGTTGGCGAGGACAAAGTAGTCGATGTCGTTCTTGGGCCAGTTCTTGTCCTGGACCTCGGGCAAGGCGGGGCGGACGGGTTTGACGAACGCCCAATGCTCCTTGTACTGGGCGCCTTCCGCGATCCAGTCGCGCAAGGTTTGGATCTGATCCTTGGAGACCGTCTTGTGCGACTCCGGAGGCGGCATCATGTAGCCAGGGTCTTTCGATTCGACCCGTTTCAGGAGCTCGCTCTCGCCAGGCTTCCCCGGCACGATCGCCCGCTTGCCGTCGGGCAGGGTCTTGGTGGCGGTGTCGAACGCGTCGAGACGGAGGCCGCCCATGCCCTCCCCTGAACTCGGGCCGTGGCACGCCATGCAGTTGGACAGGATCACCCGGACGTCGCGGTTGAACTCGACCTTCGGAGCCTTCGCCCGCTGGCTCGTGGGTACTGCGACGGCAACTGCGAGGGCACCCGCGCTTCCCGCCAACGTCGCGACCCGTCCCAGTCTGAACTGCATACGTTCAGTGTAGCCAGTTTTGAGGCTAAACCAAACTGAGCCAGTTGTTGACGGCAAACATTTTGAACCTGACCAGGCAAGATCACCAGGCACAACTTGCACTTAAAAAGTGCAAAGCGCCCAATGTCTCAGAACTGGTCCGTCATAAACATCTGCGGCACCCGCGGGAATCCGCGCCCCATGAGCCACAGCTCATGGCGCGGAGGGCCGGCGGGCACGCCGAGCCGAGAGGTCATTGACTTCAGTCCCGTCCATTGGCTACCCGGCATCACCGGCCAGGCGTCTTCCCGTGTGTAGACCACCGCTTCGCGACAGAGCATGGCCTCATGGCAGATATAGCCTCCGCCGTAGGGTTCGCACGGCCGCGACACCCACTCCCAGTAACGCCAACGGCGGTCGTCACGGCGCAAACGGTCGTCGTCACCTTCCGCCCATTTGCCGTAGGTTTCCCGGACCTCATCATTGGTCAGGGCCTCGGCGGGCGGCTGGTTCCGTTGGTAGGCAAGGTCGCACCGAACGACTTCGTCCAAGACGGTGAACCCAGCCCGCTCATATACGCGCGGGCTGTTCGCGAAAAGCAATGCGGCACCTTCCCGGTCTCGGGAGGCCTTGTCTAAGGCTTCCGCGACCAGCCTGGTCGCGTGCCCCCGCATCCGCGATTCCGGCAAGGTGCCCACACCGGCGATGCCGACCGCCCTTCCCCATCCGAACTCCAACGGGGCGGTGGTGAGGATCGTCGCGATGCGCCCGTCCTCAAACAGCGCCCATTTACGCCCGAGGTCGAAGAACGGCTCGTTGAAAAAGACGACCCGTGCCCGTTCTATCTCCAGGTCAAAGACCTTGCAAAGCACGGTCAGGAAGGCCTCCTCCTCGGCCCCACGGGTGATGGGGCGGCATTCGATCAAGGCTTGCCCTTCTTGTCCGTCCCCGGAACCTTCACGATTCGGACGGTGACAGAGACGGCCGTCGGCCCGATGACGCGAACCCCCTCTGGGACGACGACTTCGACCGTCTGTTGCACGTCTGCCTTCGCACCCTCGATGTTCACTTCCTTTGTGAACAGTGCCGAGATGACCGAAGCTTGGGCCGGGGACAACCTTGCGCTCAGCCTGATCGGCACGACGTCGGTGCTGACCATCGTGTATCCGTCGGCAGGTTTGCCGTGAATAACGGGAGACACGGTCAGCAGACGCGGCGCCAAGCTGATCGAGTTCGTGTCGACTTGAACAGTCTTGGGGTCGATCGCCAACGTGGTTATGGCCTCGCGATCCCGGGCAAGCAGGTGGACTTCCCACTGGATGGCCTGCTCGGACGCCGACCTGCCCAAGTCATAGTCCACCACGGCACGCATCACTCTTTCGACGACGGAGTGCGGGCCGGTCACTTTGACGGTCGGTGGCACGGTGGTCGCGGTCTCGCCGTTCAGCCCGGGCCGGTCGAACTCCACCGGGAGGATCCGGGACTTCTCCTTTTCCAAGGAGAGACGCATATGGGGTTGCTTGGGCGTGTAGGTCAGGTTCAGACTGCTTGGCCCCGTCACATGGACGCTGGCATCTGCCACGCCCTCCGTCGTCACGCCGGTCACATCGACAGAGGCCTTGAGGTCGTCAGCCTTCAGGCGGGCCATCGAGGTGGCGGTGCCAGTGACCATCACCGGCACTGTCTCCTGGGGATACACGACCGCCATACCGGGGGCCAGCCTGATGGTGAGCGTGACGTTTCTCTCTTCGGTCCTTGCCGGGTCGGCGAGATACAACCAGACCAAGAGCGTGATTACAAAGGAAAAGAGGTACAGAAACATGTCGTTCCGCCTCATGCCTCTTGCTCCTTGTCAACCGACATCTCTTGACGGAGCATCGCGCGCAAATCTTGGATGTGCTGCACTTCGGTGAGCTTCCCTTCTAGCGCCACGCTGATCTTGCCCCGTTCCTCGCTGACGATGATGACCAGGCAGTCGGCCACCTCACTGATGCCTAAGCCGGCCCGATGGCGCATGTGCTTGGTCCGGTCGACCGTGGAGCTCTCGCTCAACGGCAGACGGCAACCAGCGGCCACGACTTGGTCGCCACGGATCACTGCCGCGCCGTCGTGGAACGGGTTCTCGCCATAAAACATCGCCTCAAGCAACGTGGAGGTGACGAGGGCGTTCACCGGGATGCCGTTCCCGATGATGTCGTCAAGACGGGCCGTCCTCTCGACGACGATGAGCGCGCCCGTGTGGGCCTTGGCCAAAGTGTCGACCGCTTGGACGATGTCTTCCAGCCTCGGTTGTGTCGGAAAGGGGCTGTTCGAGAGGAACCGCGCGGTAAGGCGCTCGTTCCAGAAGCCCAACCGTGCGAAGCCCTCCAACGCCTGTCTCAGTTCGGGGAGAAACAGGACGACCAAGGCGACGGGGGCCAAAACTGTCGCCTTCACCAAGATGAAGTTGAGGGTCCTCAGATGAACCCAGTCGCTCACCACCAAGGCGACGACGAAAATGCCCGCTCCGGCCAGGATCCGCCACGCCCGCTTGCCCCGCACGAGCTTGAGGAGCCGGTACAGGATGAAGCTGACCAGCAGGATGTCGATCCAGTTGATCAGCGCGTCTGCCGGGCTCCAAAGGCCAGAAAGGCGTATGCGAAGGCCGTTTAGGGCTTCGTTCAAACTGCGTCCCAGTCTAACCGACAACGGGGTGATTGAGGCGGCAGTCGGGCCGCGCCATAATCCAATTTGTGGACGAACGGGGCCAAAGGACGCTGGAAGAGGTCCGCGCCGACATCGACGCCGTCGACGCGGAAATCGTGCGTTGCTTGAAGCGTCGGACAGACCTGACGCAGGAGGTCGGCCGGATCAAGGGCGGCGACAAAAGGCCGTTCTTCACTCCTGAACGCGAGCGGCAGATCTACGAGCGTCTTTCTTCGCTGGACGTCGCGCCGCTCAAGAACACGCAACTCGTGGCCATTTTCCGAGAGATCATCTCGGCGGGGAGAGCGGCCGAACGTGTCTTGACCGTCGCCTTCTGGGGCCCCGTCGGCACCTACAGCCACCAAGCGGTCGTCGAGACATTCGGACGAAGTGTGGAACTCCTGCCCGTCGACTCTATTCGGGACGTCTTCCTGTCCGTCGACCACGGCCAGGCCGACTATGGCCTCGCCCCGATCGAGAACTCGACGGCCGGCGTCATTCCCGAGACGCTGGACATGTTTCCTGTGACTAACGTCAAAATTTGCGCTGAGACGTTTATCAATGTCCATCACCATCTGGGGTCACGCGCCAAGTCCTTGGCTGAGGTGACCCACGTGTTCGCTGGGCCGCAACCCGCTGCCCAGTGCCGACGTTGGTTAGGCGAGCACCTACCTCACGCCGAAGTCATCGACGTCGTGCCCACGGCCCGGGCAGCCGAGCGCGCGGTGGACGACACCAGTGGCGCGGCGATCGCCAACCGTCTGTGCCTGGAGGCCTACGACCTCGACATCCTCGCCGAACACATCGAGGACCTGAGCAACAACCGGACAAGGTTCGTGGTCCTTGGCCACAACGAACCCGCACCCAGCGGTTCGGACAAGACGACGCTCATGTTCAACTTGAGGAACAAGCCAGGTGAGCTCTACCGCGTGCTGGGTTCCTTTGACAAGCACGGCGTGAACCTGCTGATGATCGAGTCCCGTCCGGCCCAAAGGGCGGCGTTCGAGTACATCTTCTATGTCGACTGTGGGGGGCACCACACCGAACCCCACGTCGCCGCCGCCCTGGCGGAGATCCGGGAAGAGGCTATGGAGACCGTCGTGCTCGGTAGCTACCCGTCCTACGACCCGAGCTTGCGCGACGGATAGGCCAGCGCAAGGGATCCAGGTTTTCAGGCACGGACCCGCTGACTCACCGGCCATGGTGTCGGCCTGCCCGTGCCATTACTGGACTTTCTCGTGTCCCGCCCGTGGTCGTCCGATCATCTGAGAGGCCTAGCCGTGCCGAACCCGGGAACGATCGGTGCGTCTGGTGACGGTAGTGGGGTTGTAGACGGGCCGACCCTCAGAGGGCGCAAACACCATGGAGATCAGGGACTACGAAAGCGGTAAGAGCCTGACCGACGTTGACATCGTCCTGTCGCGTGAGGAGGCCGAGGAACTGAACGCCTACCTCCGACGCCTGCTGGTCAACCCCGACTTGCGCAAGGTCCACCTGTCGCAGATCAACGGCCTCGGCCTAGAGCGCGAGTTGACGTTCAGCCTCAAGTCCCACCCATACGCGAACTGAGCCCGCCCACAATGGTAGGTCATGACACAAGCTGGTCTTGCCGGGGCGAGGTCGCCCCGGCACAGTCCTTTCCGATCAAGCTTTACGACGCCTTGCGGCCAAGGCGCCGGCCAGAGCCAGACCTACGATCGAAAACGGTTCGGGGACAGCTTCCGACTGGACGCTGAAGTCATCGGCAATGAACGCGTTGTCGTTCAGACCGGTCTCGGGAGACTCTTTGATCTCCAGGCGCAGGGTGTGGCCGTTGCCGACAAAATTCGACGACTCGTTGTGGAGAAGTAAGTCCGGTTGGCCGAAGTTGCCGTGATAGAGCACGCTCGAGTCGGTCAGGTCGGTCACCGAGACGTCCAATCGCGGAACCGCGTTGATGTACCAGACCTTCCAGGCGTAGGTCAGCGTGTTGAGGGAGCCCGCGTCAGGTGTGAAGTCTTGGTAGATGTCAACGTTGTGGCTGTTGTAGCCCTCCCCGTCTGTGTTCAGGCTGTACGAACCGCTGATCCACGGGTAGACGTGGTTATGGATGGTGGCGGCATGACCGTCCGCGACGATCCAGCCAGGGATGTCGGTGCCCGTGAACGCCGTATAGCCGCCGTCATGGCTGATCCCGCCACCCCAATTGGGTTCGCTTTCGAAGCCACCGTTGCTCAGCAATTCGACTGCGTTTGCCTGACAGGCAAACCCGGCCGTTGCTAGCACGAGAACAAGTGCAGTGCGTGTCATTTTGATTCCTCTCTCGGATGAAGTCAGCGACGTCTCAAAGAACGTCCTCTCCACAAATATGATACGAGGCAACTTGGTTCGACCCAAACTCCCGTAACGGTTAGACATGAAGCTATGAGTATTCTCAGCTTTAGCCCAGAACGAGTGCCTGCAAGGATTCTCTGGCAGTCTGGTGGCCGAAAGCGTCTCGCTGACGGCCACCTCGCCTATGCGGTCACAAACTCCCGTAGAGCTTGAGGAACCGCGGCGTCGAAGCCGACGAAGTCCAGCATGCCGGGGTCGGACGGGTCGGCGACGGTGAACCGGTTGGCACACATCCCCACGACAGCCAACTTGGCCGGGATCCCGGTCCTCTGTCGATATTCTTGTAACGCTTGGAACGGGTGGGTCTCACCGAACCAAGTCTCGTTGTCCGTGTAGACGACGAAGGCGTCCGCCTTGACCTTGTTCTTCATCGCCCACAACATGGGCAACGCGCAGTCGGTGCCGCCGAAGTTCCGTGCCTGGGTGTGGCGCATCGCGTCGTCCAGGCTCATGCGCTTCGACAGCGGTACCTTGCGGAACTCGTCCGCGAACGCCATCGGGCTCACTTCTTCCTCGGCCGCCAGCGTCACCATGGCCATCGTGGTCGCCGCCTCGCATGCGGTGAGCGGCGTCCCCGCCACGGTCGACCATGCCATTGAACTGGAGACGTCGATGCCCAGCACGAACCGCTTCCCGCTTGGCTCGACGGTCTCAAACGCCTTGTAGAAGGCGGCGTCCAGGGCGTCGACCACAGCGGGGACGGCTTCCCATTGGCCCGAGCCGCGCAACCCGTGCCCCTGCCGATAGACCTTGAGCGCCATCAGCAACGCGACCGGGTGGACACGCGCCGCCTTCAGCCTCTTGAGGTCACCCAGCCGACGCACGACCTCCTTCGAGGCGTCCGACCCGACGGTAAGCAGCCCGACCTTGGACATATTGCCCAGGTTGCGGACCATCGCCGTCATCGGCATATTGGCCAGCAGGGCGTCCCACACTTCAGGGCTGTTGAGCAACTGGCTGGGAACACATTCGCGGGGCAGGTCGAACTCGCTGACGAGCCTGGCCGCCTCGGTCGCCTCTGCCGTCCTCTTCAAGCGCTCAAAGGCTTCGATGCGAGGCTGCGGCCCGATCAACTCGCCGTCGACGATCCACTTGTAGACCACCTTGTGGGCTTCGTCCACCGGCTTAGGGTGGGCGAGGCGCAACAGGTCGCGATGGCCCCAGCCGCCGCGCTGCTGGTACTTCATCGCCTGGTAGGCGACGTCGCCCGCGTCGGCTTCGTTGTACCAACGCCCGACGGCCGTGCGCATGGCCCTGCCCCATCCACGCAGTCGCTCGCACTCGGCGACGAACTGGAACAGATGCGTGCCGGTGCGCGCGACCTTGGGCAACGCGGCGAACGCCGCGCGTCGGGTCTCGAGTTCCCCGAACGAGGCGGCCATCGCGAGAACGAACAACCCTGGGTCGGCCTTAGGGGATCTCCCCGAGCGGCTGACCTGGGCGACCCTTTCGACGACCTTCTCGCCCTGGCTCTTGACGAGGGCCAACGCGTTCTGCGCCTGCTCCATGGTCAAGTCCTGCTCGCTGATGTAGTAGGTGCCCCCCTCGGTGCCCAGTGTCAGAAATCGGTCGAGCAGTTTCCACTCGTCGACCTCGAACACGAAGCCGCCCGCTGAGTTGGCGGCCTGTCCCTTTCCCGGCACGGGCCGGGACTGTGATGTCTTCTTTACGGCGAAGTGCCTGGTGAACCTCATGTCCTGTTTTCTCCTTCAGTTGCTTGTCTTGCAGTTTCCCGCATGTGTGGGGCCCTTCGGGCAAGTGCCGTGACGGCCGTTCGTGCTCTACCCCTGAGCTACTGGCAAGTCAAGCTGGGAAGCCGTCCTTGCCAGGAGGGATTCGAACCCCCGGCGCGATAACCCGTTCACCTCGGCCCGAAAGGCCAAATCTTCTACTGTCTTCGTTGTCTGGACTACGAAAGACTTCTTGCTGGCCAAGGCCTGTCGGGCGGGCAAAAGTGAGGACGGAGAGGCTTTCGCCATCCACCTTTCACAGTGGGTTTCGGTATGAACGATAACCGTCCTTCGCGGCCCGCCCGGGCCTCAGCGAGTCGACCGTCCGGGCGCGTCCGCCGGACGGAATGCTGGTCGTCACACGGGGCACGCGGGGCGCCACCATGTGGTCGATTGGGTGTGGTGTGCGGTGCTTTGCGGCCGGAAGCCGGTCGCGCCCTTCGCCTCGTCGGTCTGACGGGCGGGGCCTCGGGTGGAGGATCGGCTCGTCAGACGGTGGCGGCAGGTCGCGTCAAAGCGCGCACCTTGATTTCATGGTTTGCCTGTCCATCGTCACGTCCTTTGTGATTCTTTCCCTGTTCGGGGAAGGAGCGTTACTTTGACAGGCGTTTGCCACTCATGGATACACAACGTGCGCAATTTTGGGACAAAGTCCTAATGTCAGTGTCTTTCGGGCCAGTTCCGGGACGGCATCAATGCCAGGTCGAAACGGCATTGAATGCGAGTACCCTAGGACGAAGGGGTGAATGGTGAGGACGGATTGGCGACGGCTGACAGTCACCGCTCTTAGTGTGGCGCCACTCGTCGTCGCTCTGGCCGTGCCGGGCCGGCAAGACCCGCCACAGTCCAAGGCGTTCCTAACGGGCAAGGGACTCTTCGCAAAGACATGCGCCCCTTGCCATGGTGAGGCAGGCGCGGGCGGGCCGGGCTATTCCGGCCCCTTGGCCGGCAAGCTCACCCAAGAGGAGCTGGGCGCCTTCATCGCTAAGAACATGCCGCCAGGGCCAAGACATGCCTCGGTTGCTGAAGCCAGGGCCGTGGCGGCGTACATGTACGAAGCGTTCTACTCGCCTCTCGCACAAGAAAGGAACCGGCCGGCCCGGATCGCGTTGCAGCGACTGACCGTCCGCCAACTCAAGAACGCCGTCGCCGATCTTGTCGGCGACTACCATGCCGCCGTCAACCCTGGACAAAACGGCCTTAACGGGAAGTACTTCTCAGGGAAGGAAGCCAAGAAGAAGGACCGCAAGATAGAGCGTGTCGACCGCCAGCTGGACTTCCACTTTTCTAAGGCGGGGCCAGAACCCGGCGACGTGGACGCAAAGGCTTACCTCGTGACCTGGAGCGGAGCCATTGTAGCTCCAGACACCGGCGACTTCGACCTGATCTTGGAGACCGACCAAGCGGCCGCCCTCTACTTCAACGGCAGTCCTGTCCCCACCGTCGACGCCTTGGTCCGCTCAGGCAACCAGACAGAGTTCAGGGCCACGGTCAGCATGCTGGCTGGCCGGGCCTATCCGGTGTATGTCGAGTTCAAGAAGTGGATCCAGGGCGTACAAGACGAGAAGCTGAACAAGACCGAGGCCACCCCGGCGTTCATCCGCTTGTTGTGGAGGCCACCCAAAGGGGCCGACGAAGTGATCCCGTCGGTCTATCTGTCAACGTCTGGCAACGACCCGACCTATGTCGTGCAGACCGCGTTTCCGGCCGACGACAGCAGCACCGGATACGCGCGGGGCAGCTCGATCAGCCCGCAGTGGGACGAGGCGCTGGGCCGTGCCGCCGTCGAAGTGGCCGACCAAGTCATCCGGTCGGCTAAAGACGATCAACTGAAAGACCCCCAAGAAGCGAAGGCCTTGGCCAAGCAGTTCGTCGTGCGAGCCTTCCGGCAACCCCTTGATGCGGAGACGGAAAGGCGCTACATAGACAAGCAGTTCGCGAACTCACCGGATCTGTCGGCTTCGATCAAGCGTGCCGTCGTCTTGGCGCTGATGTCTCCCCGGTTCCTATACCGCGAGATCGGTTCCTCGGACGATCCGTACAAGAACGCCGCCGACCTCTCGTTCGCCCTGTGGGACAGCCTGCCCGACCCGGAGCTGCTTCGCGCGGCGGCGGCAGGGGAGCTCAAAGACAGGGGGGCTGTCGAGAAGCAGGCCCGTCGGATGGCCGACGACCCCCGCGCGTTGAGCAAGTTTCGAGACTTCCTGATGCACTGGCTAAGGCTTGACGAGATCCCCGACGTCGTCAAAGATAGCAAGAAGTTCCCCGGCTTCGACGAGTCCACGGTCGGCGACCTGCGGACTTCCCTGGATCTGTTCCTTAGGGAGGTCGCGTGGGGGCCCAAGGCTGACTACCGCGAGATGATGCTCAGCGACAAGGTGTACTGGAACGGGCGTCTGGCCAAAGTCTATGGAGGCGGCTTGCCTGCTGGAGCGCCGTTTCAAGCTTTGCGGGCCCCGGGCCGATCCGGCCTGTTGACCCAGCCCTACGTGATGGCGCGGTATGCCTATCTGGACGGAAGCTCGCCCATCCACCGAGGGGTCTTGGTCGTAAGGAACATGCTGGGCCGCGTCCTCGCGCCGCCGCCCGTCGCTACCGCCCCGGCCGCGGCGAGCCTGCACCCGAACCTGACCACCCGCGAGCGGGTTGCGCTACAGACCAAGAACACCCCGTGCAGCTCTTGCCATGCGCTCATCAACCCGATCGGCTTCACCTTTGAAGAGTACGACGCGATCGGCAGGGTGCGGAAGTCCGACAACGGCAAGCCGGTCGACACATCCGGACACTACAAGACAAAGGCCGGTACGACGGTCATGTTCAAGAACGCCGGCGATCTTGCCGCCTATCTGGCGACCAGCGACGAGGCCCAGGCCGCGTTCGTGGAAAAACTGTTCCAGTACATCACCAAGGAGCCGGTCCGCGCTTATGGGCAGACGGCGTTGTCCGACTTGGTCACCAAGTTCAAGAATGCCGACTACAATATGAGGGAACTGTTGGTGCAGATCGCGACGACGGCCTCGAGGCGGACATGAGAGAAACCACACGCAGACAGGTCTTGAAAAACCTGGGGATCGGAGCGGTGGCGACGCCATACCTGCTGGGATTGCCTAGCCTAGGGGCGACGTTTGGTACTGCCAAGCGGAAGCAGCGACTGGTGATCATATTCAGCCCCGACGGAATCGTGCCTGACACTTTTTGGCCCGATCAAGCGGGATCCGCGTTCAACCTCAAAGAGAGCTTGACGCCCCTTGCCCCGTTCAAGGACAAGACGCTGGTCTTGAAAGGCGTCTGCGACCGCATCCGGGGAGACGGAGACGGCCATATGCGGGGCATCGGCTGCTTGTTGACGGGCATCGAACTCTTCCCTGGCAACGTGCAAGGCGGCTCCGACACGCCAGCCGGATGGTCGAGCGGCATATCGATCGACCAAGAGATCAAGGACTTCTTACAGAAGTCACCGGAGACCCGGACGCGATTCGGTTCGTTGGAGTTCGGAGTCATGGTCCCCGACCATGCGGACACTTGGACACGTATGGTCTATGCGGGGCCGAACCGGCCCGTCGCCCCGGTCGACGACCCCTATTTGATGTTCAACAAGATCCACGGCCAGATGAAGGGCCGCGAAGTTCTCAGTAGCGTCCTAGACGACTTGAGGGAGGACATCAACAAGGTCAGGGGTGTCATCGCCAAGGAGGACGAGCACTTGCTCGACCAGCATCTGACCGCCGTCCGTGATCTTGAACAAGACATCCAGTCCGCCCGCAAGGCATCGGTGGGCCACGCGGTGCCGCCGATCGAGCCGGGCGTCCGACGTCACAACGACAACATCCCGACGCTCAGCAAGCTTCAGATCGACCTAATGGTCAGCGCGTTCCAAGAAGACGCCACCCGGGTAGCGACGTTGCAATACACGAACTCCGTCGGACAGGCCCGCTTCACCTGGCTCGACATCAAGGAAGGCCAGCACGATCTCTCCCACAAACCCGACAGTGACGCCGACTCGCAAGAAAAACTCACCAAGATCAACAAGTGGTACTGCGAGCAACTAGCCTACTTGGCCAAACGGCTGTCGGAGACGCCCGAGCCGGGTGGCGACGGATCGATGCTCGACCACACGACCGTCCTGTGGACGAACGAGCTTGGGCAGGGCAATTCCCACACACTGGACAACATCCCGTTCGTCATGGTCGGCGGGGGACTAGGGTTCAATACCGGTCGGTCTCTACAGTACGACAGGGTCCCCCACAACCGCTTGCTCATGGCCTTGGCCCAGGGGTTCGGACACGACGTGAAGTCCTTTGGCAACCGCGACTACTGCGGCGACGGGGCTTTGACCGGGCTGGGTTGATCCCGGACGACTACCAGCGGATGAGGTTCGCTCCCCACACGAGGCCCGCGCCAAAGCCCACTGTCAACACGAGGTCGCCCTTCTTCAGCCTCCCCTCCTTGTTCGCCTCATAGAGGCCGAGCGGGATGGAAGCGGCAGAGGTGTTACCGTACTTGTGGATATTCACGTAGACCTTGTCCGGCGGTAGTTCGAGGCGTTCGGCGGCGGACTCGATGATGCGCAGGTTGGCCTGGTGGGGGACGAAGAGGTCGACCTCGTCGCTGTGGAGACCGGCTTCGTCTAAGACCCGGCAACAGGCGTCGCCGATCGCCTTTACGGCAAACCGGTAAGTCTCGGGGCCGTTCATATAGATACGGTCCCCGTGGGCCTGGCTGAAGTCCTTGCCATGAGGGTACCGCGAGCCGCCTTGCTCGATGCAGATGTGCGGCGCGCCGCTTCCGTCGCTCAGGAGGACGGTCTTGACGATCCCGCGGTCTGTCCCCTCCTCGCCTTTGACGACCAGGGCCCCTGCGCCGTCGCCGAAGAGCACACAAGTCGACCGGTCCGTCCAGTCCACGAGTTTGGTAAGGGTGTCGACCCCGATGACGAGGGCGTTCTTGATCTGCCCCGCCTTGATCATGGCGTCCGCGATGCTCAACGCGTAGATCGACCCGGCACAAGCGGCCTGGACGTCGAATGCGCCGGCGCGTGTGGCGCCGACCGCATGCTGGACGATATTGGATGTTGCGGGGAACCGGAAATCGCCGGTGACGGTCGCGCACATGACCATGTCCAGTTCGTCAGACGCCATACCTGCTGAAGCCAGGGCTTCGCGGGCGGCCGCGACGGCCAGGTCGCTGGCGGCCTCTTCGTCACTGCAGACCCTTCTTTCCCGAATTCCTGTGCGCTGGGCGATCCATTCGTCGCTGGTGTCCACGAGCCTTTCCAGGTCGTGGTTGGTTAGTCTCTTCTCCGGCACCGCATGGCCGATCCCTTGGACGACGGACGTGATGCTCATAAAATGCCCTGTCGGACCTCGGCGTCCACACTCTCACGTATGGCCTGCACGAGCCCTTGCCGATGGGCGCGCGCTCCGTTCAGGACGGCGTTCTTGACCGCCTTGGCGTCGCTGCTCCCGTGGGCGATGATACACACACCGTTCACACCGAGGAGGGGCGACCCGCCGTACTCGCGGTAATCAATCTGTTGACGGAGCGGCGCCATGCCGCTTTGGGCTGGCAACCACAGGATACGCGCAAGACCCTTGGGCACCGCCCGCTTGATCTCGCCCATGATGAACTCGGCCACGCCTTCGCAGGCTTTGAGCACGAGGTTGCCGACAAAAGCGTCGCACACGACGACGTCGACCGGCTTCTTGAACATCTCCTTGCTTTCGATGTTGCCACCGAACCAATCGTGCCGCGCCATCAGTTCATGCGCGTGCTTGGCAAACGCGTTGCCCTTTCCCGGTTCCTCGCCGATGTTCAGGAGATGGGCCTTGGGGTCGGCCTTTCCCATCACCCGCTCGGCGAAGGCGCGACCCATCAGCGCGAACTCCAGCATCTGGCGTGGCTCCGCGTCCGGCGAAGCTCCTGAGTCGAGCAAGAGGAAGCGACCAAACCGGTTGGGAAACTGGGTGGCGATGGCTGGCCTCTCGACACCCTTGATCCGGCCCCATCCAAGAAGGGCGGAGGCGGTGGCTGCGCCCGTGTTACCTGCCGATACAAAAGCGTCCGCCTCGCCAGACTTGACCATTCCGGCCGCGACGACCATAGACGAGTCCTTCTTGCGCCTGATGGCCTCCGCTGGTTTCTCATCCATCTCGACGACTTCGCTCGCCGCGTGGATCCGAATGTTGGTCGGTTTGTCAGGCCCTAGGAACCGATGGATCTTGTCAGGGTCACCGACCAAGATCACTTCCCCGTCCAGCTCCCTGGCGGCTTGCACGGCGCCGACGACGATCTGTTCGGGCGCGTGGTCGCCACCCATAGCGTCGAGCGCGACCCGCGTCAACCCTTGTCTCCAGAAATCAGATGCCCGAGATCGCCAAACGCCGGATGGCCGTGCGCCCCATCCTCTCGCCTGGCGGCTCCAGCGTTAGGGCAAGGGCCATCCCATCCAAAAGAGCAGAGGGGTTGGACGGGAATGTTGAGGAGGAGGCCTTGCCGGACATAGGCGTCTCTTATCAGCGCGTTGTTCTTGAAGAGCGGTTCAGGCTCGTCAGTGACGATCTTGGCGTAACCGTCCGAGGCGTAGCAACTAGGCACGCCCTCGACTTCGAACTGGTCGTCCATGGAGAAGTCGATCGGCACCTCCAAAGGGGCTCCGCACCGGGCGCATTCGACGACCGCCTTGGCACGGACCGTCGTCTCGACGAGAAGCATGTTGCCGGTGCTGACCGCGTCAAGCCGAGCTTCAGCCGGCTCGACCAAATCCAAGTCCTCCTCCTGATTCAGCGGCGTAGAGAACGTAAACGAAAGCTTTTTCCCAGGGTTCTGGACCGCTTCGTTCAGATCCAGCAGGTCCTCCTTTTTCATGGGGGTGGTGATGTTACCCCGGGGTCGAGACGCATTCCACCGACTGGATCGGACACTTCCGGAGGCCCCGAACATGATCGATTTCTCGATCTGACGCGATTGGTGCGAACGATTAGTCGCAACGGCTCCGTCTTTTGGGTACCATTGGCTTCGGCTTGGGAACTCTGCCTGGCATGGATGTGCCTCGGTGGTGACCCGTGTGTGTGGCGGAGGCCACAGCGAGGCCGGGGACAAGGGAGCTAGCTTTGAAGAAGTGGCTAATCGCATTCGTGGCCGGTGCCATCGTCGTGGGTTGCAACGGAGGCAACGGGGGCATTATCGGGTCGACAGGGTCGACATCGGGTGGTAGCACGGGATCCACCGGATCTCGCCAACTGGCCACCGTAAACCTGCCAAGCCGAAACGCCCAGGCGAACATCGTGATCCTGTCTGGGCAGGGACGACGTAGCTCTGGTGACAACCACGTCACGCTGAACGTTTTCCGGTGGGGCAACGGCCTGATCGACGTCGTACCGACGGTGTTTCAGGGGTCTTTGGCCGGCATCCAGTGCAACCTGGGTGGCTATTCGGTCAACAACGCGTCCTTTACCCAAGACTTGGGCACGGGTGTCGCCGCCAAACACTTCTCGCAACTCTATATGGAGGCATGGGACTGGGGCATTGAAGACCAGTTCGGCAACGTGTTCTCACTTTATAACGGCTTGCCTGTCGCTCTTCCCGCCATGCCGATCGACGCCACTCTCGTTCCGGGTCGGCAGACGACTGTCCAGGTTTACATCAACGATGCCAGCCTGAGCTTCGATCCGGGGCCGCCGGGGCAGATCCTGTTCGACCAGAACGGATGGAACAATGAAAACCTGCCGGGTGGAATCACCGCCGTCCCCGGGTTCCTCAGCGACTTTGTCACGTTCGACATGACGCCGATGGCGGCAGCCGACCGCCCGAGCATGTCGTTGGGAGGCTCGGCTGACAAAGCCATGTTCTCTGGCGACCAAATGGGGCTTGGCAAAGGATTCAATTCCGTCGGCTCGTTCGACCTCTTCTCACCCAACTTTGTTGAGGCAGGCACGCTCACGGCGCCGATCACGATCGCTGGGCAACCTGCTCCAGGCACATACAACGTTTACGAGCCCGATCCCCGTGGAACCCCGCCGACCGCGACGCTGATCGCCGCCCTGCAGGGTTACTGGCGTTCTTACACCGAGGTCTTGAGCGACGTGCCCGACTTCACGATGATGGTTCTGCCGACGACCAAGGCGAACGGCCAGCACCAAGTGGTGGCCTTCAACAAGAGCGGCGCCGGTGTTTCCGCCCTCTGGTTCGGCACGGCTACGATGAGCGGCTCGACAGGCACGGTGTCGCTACACCCGATCAAGGAGATCGGTGCGCCCACAACGAACGCGACTGGCAGCCTCGGCACCTTCACCATGGTCAACGGGGTACCGGCGGACGGCAAATTCACGATAACGACCGTACCGACAGGCTGGCCGTTCCCCACCACGGGTGACTTCGTCGTCTTCCGCTAAGCGGCATGCGTCCGATCCTGGCCGGGCTTGAGACCGAATACGGGCTCAGCGTCGAAGGGCGGGGCGCAGAAGACCAGATCGACGATTCAATGGCACTCGTCCGGAGTTATCCGGGCGAGTGCTTTGTCGGTTGGGACTATCGCTTCGAGTCGCCAAGGTCAGACTTGCGCGGATTCAAAGTCGACCAGCTTGCCTACGATCCGGAAGACGCCAGGTTTGATTCCGGGCACTACCGTGTCGGAGACCAGGAAGTCCGCTCCGACCGCGTCCTGCCGAACGGCGCCCGGCTCTACAACGACCATGGGCACCCGGAGTACTCCACCCCGGAATGCTTGACCGCTCATGAACTGGCTCTGCACGACAAAGCGGGCGAAGCGGTCGTCGCCCTGGCGGCAGAGGCGTTCAGCAAAGAGACGGGACGCCCGGCCAAGGTCTACAAGAACAACACGGACTTTCACGGCGCTTCTTACGGCACCCACGAAAGCTATCTTGTGCCCCGCTCCGTCGGCTTTGAGAAGTTGTTCGCCTGCCTGTTGCCCCTGTTCGTCACCCGACAGCTGCTCACCGGCGCAGGCAAAGTCGGACACGAACACGGTGTCGCGTGCCCGTTCCAAATGAGCCAACGAGCCGACTTTTTCGTCGAGTCGGCCAACATCGAGACCCTCTACCGGCGGCCGGTGTTCAACACACGGGACGAACCTCACGCCGACCCCAACCACTGGGTGCGGCTTCACGTGATTTGTGGCGACGCGAACCGCATGTTCGTCTGCACCAGGCGCAAGGTCGCCCTCGTCAAGTTGGCGCTAAGGCTCATAGATGCCGACGCGGTGCCGACCTGGCGGCTACAGGATCCCGTCCGGGCAATCGCGGACGTCAGCCGGGACTTTACGGGGGAGGGTCGTGTCGACCTCGAAGGCACAAGCTGGACAACACCACGTCTGATCCTGGAATCCTATCTCGATGCCGCCGAGGCGTTGGATGAGTCCGACGCAGAGACCATCCAAACGAGCAAGGAATGCCGAGAACTGCTTGAAGCCCGGTTCACCGATCCAGATCGATTCCGGCGCAACGTGGATTGGGCCGCGAAGCACTGGCTTCTGGACCAGTACCGGGAGGCAGAGGGCCTGACATGGCATCACACGGCCATGCAGTCGCTTGACCTTGCCTATTGCGACATCAACTCCGAGGAAAGCCTCTTTGACGCCATCGTGGAGGCCGGTGAGGTCGACGGCGAGCCGGATACCCCCGTGGAGAACCCCATTCCAGCGGCATTCGGGACACGGCCGTGGGTAAGAGGGATCGCCGTGGCAAAGTTCGGGCGCCACATCGAGACTATGAGTTGGGGTTCGATCGTTTTTCGGGGTGAGCACGCGCCGGTCGACCTTCGAATTGGGCCTCTCGACGAGTTCAATCCGCGGCTGGCCGACGTAGAATCATGGGAGGAGTTCTGCGAACTCATACAGGGCTGAGGCAATATGATCAACATTGACAGGACTACACGACGGGCCGAGCCAGAACCCACGCGCAAACTTGGGGACGACGGCGGGCCAGGCAAGCCGGACATCGACCGCCCCAAGGCGCCAAACGAGCTTTTGCGCCGCATGAAGAACGTCGACCCCGACCAGGCTAAGAAGTACCGGCAGCGGTCTGGACAATGACCAGCGGCCCGAAGACGTTTGCCGATCTCGTCAATTTCGACCTCGGCAAGATGCCCGCCGGCGCTGACGAAATCCATGGCACAACGGTGCTCGCGCTGCGCTTTGAGCACGGCGTCCTGGTGATGGCCGACCGCCGTGCGACGATGGGCAACCTCATCATGTACGAGCACGCCGAAAAAATCGAAGCGTTGGACGACACGGTGGTCGTGGCGATCAGCGGCGCCTATGCCCGCTCCATCGAGGTCTGCAGATACCTAAAGCACGCATTCAAGTACTACGAGCGGATGAACATGGTGGAGATCTCGGCTGAGGGCAAACTAATGGAGATCAGCCGGGCCCTTGCTTCCAACCTACCCATGGCGATGCAAGGGATCGGCCTCTTCGTGCCCATCGCCGCGAACTTTGACCCGGCCAGCGGTGAGTTCGGCGTCTACTTCTTCGACACGGCGGGGGGCAGGTTTCTCAGCGCAGATTATGCGGCGGCAGGTTCCGGCTCGGAGCGTATACGCGGAGTCTTCGAATACATCTCCCGCACCAAGGGACCCTGGCACACAAGGCCAGAGGGCGAGGTTCTGCAAGACGGCCTGACCTTGCTCGACATCGCGGCGGAAATGGACTCGGCCACGGGAGGTTTCCGTAAGAACCTGCCGTCGGTGGCGATCCTGACTAAGGACGGCGTCAAACGCCTGGCTGACGACGAGATCCGGCCACACGCGGAGGCAGTGCTCGCATAAGAAATGGTCAGGGCCGCCCCGTTGGGAGCGGCCCTGACCCGACGACCAGGTTCGTCGACCTAGAAGCGGTAGCCCAAGTAGAAGCCGAGGCTCGTCCCGTGCACGCCGGCCGAAGCGTCGGTGTACAGCAGGTTGGCTTCGGCGAAGAGGTTTTGGCTCAACTCCCTGCCAACGCCGCCACGGATTGCCAAGACAGTGTTGGTGGAGTTGACGTCAATGATGGCCACGCCTGCGCCAAGAGTGAAGTAGGAACGCGGCTCATTGGGGTTTGCGTCGGCCGCGTAGAACTTGTGGTTGATCAAGATCGGGAACAAGTTGCCTTTGGCTCCGCTTCCCGACTTGCCGATCCAGTCGAACGAGATATAAGACTCGCCGTTGCCTTTAAGCAACTGGAAATTTGGATAATAATCGACGCCCGCTCCGATGTAATTCGGGGCTACGTCGCGCAAGTTTGCGTCGATGGGATAAACCCAGCCTATACGCACTCCTACATTGGTCGGTGCCTCCCACTGGGCGTTGCTGATGGCTGCCACTCCGATGACGGCCAGGGCGAAAAGCTTTTTCATGCGGTTTTGATCCTCCGTGTCTAGCCAGACGTGCCTCGATCTCTCAGGCCCCCGTATTGTACTTGAACCTGACGGAAACGTCAACTAGTCTCAGTCGCCAAGGTGCGGCGGACGACTACCCGGTAAACTTTCTGGTACATGCCGGATCTGTTGTTTGAGCTTGGCTGCGAGGAGTTACCTGCGACATCTGTCCGGCGCGCCTTTCAACAACTTGAGCGTGAAATCATCGAAAGGTTGGACGAAGCCGCGCTGTCGCACGGCCCATCGAAGGCAGCCGGGACGCCGCGCAGGTTGATCGTCGGTGTCACGGACGTGGTCGACAAACAAGAGTCCAAATCTGTGGAGACACGTGGGCCGTCCGTGCAAGCCGCCTACGATGGTGAAGGCAAACCGACGAAGGCGCTGGAAGGATTCTGTCGTTCTGCCGGGGTCAAGCCGGATGATGTTCGGCGTGAGGGTGACTACGTTTGGGTCACCAAGAACGTGCCGGGAATGCTAGCAGCCGACGTGCTCGCGGAGATCCTGCCCGCCGCGATCAGAGCGCTCAGTTTTGACAAGACGATGCGGTGGGGAGACGGTCGCATGCGGTTTGCCCGCCCGATCCGATGGATCCTCGCGACGCTCGGCAACACGCCGATAAAATTTGAGATCGAAGGCGTGAAGTCCGGCACCACCAGCCGAGGGCACCGGTTCGAGCACCCAAAGCCGTTCTCTGTCAAAACCTGGGATGGCCTGATGGAGGGTCTCAGGAAGCGCCATGTCGAGCCGATTCCCTCCATGAGGGAGGATCGCATCCGCAAAGAGGCGGCAAGCGTAGCTAGCGGAACGCCAGACCTCCCCGCTTCCTTGGTTGACGAGAACGTGTTCTTGACCGAGTGGCCTGCCTGCCACGAGGGGTCGTTTCCCGACCACTACTTGGAACTGCCAGAACCGGTCTTGATCACCGCGATGGCCAAACACGAACGGTTCTTTCCTGTCCGGGGGAAGGACGGCAGATTGTTGCCCAAGTTCGTCGCCGTTCGAAACTCGGGCGACGAAGCGACGGTCAGGGCGGGAAACGAGTGGGTCTTGGGCGCCAGGTTCAACGACGCCAAGTTCTTCTATGACGAGGACAAGCGGACGAGTTTGGACGGGTTTCTGGAGCTCACGCGCCAGATGACCTTCCAAGACCGGCTCGGAACCGTCTTCGACCGGTCCAGACGTCTCGCCGAACTGGCGGCAAGGGTCTATCTGGCGGCTGGCGGGGACACGTCAGGAAGCGAATTCGCCCGGTCGGCGGGGAGATATGCCAAGGCCGACCTTGGCACCGGATTGGTCGGCGAGTTGGCGTCGTTACAGGGCTTGGTCGGCGCGGACTATGCTCGTCGCGAAGGCATGCCCGAAGCCGTCTGGTTGGCGATCGGCAGCCAGTACGACGTGGCGACCGCCTCCCGCTTGCCCCACGGCGTGAGCCGCACCACCGGCCTTTCGTTGCTTGTGGCGGATCAGCTTGACAAACTGGCTGGTTTTTTGGGCCTCGGTCTGGCACCTACGGGCAGCAGTGACCCGTATGGGTTGCGCAGGGCCGCCACGATGCTGATCGAGGCCGCCTGGGAGTTGAATGACGGTGCTCCATTCCGTGGATATGAGCACCTTTGGAAGGAGGCTTTTGACGTCTACACCGGCCTCTTGCCCGGAGTGTCCTTGGACACTGAAGCGGCGACGGTTGCGCTGGAGGATCTCTTCGTAGGTCGGTACGACACGATGCTTGAGGAGTTCGACTATGACGTGCGGCTCTCCGTCGCAGAGGCCATGACCGACGAGCGCTTCCACAACACAAGAGTCGAACGTATCTTGGATCCGGCACGGTTTCTATCGAGTTGCAAGGTTGCCCAAGCGGTGAAATCGACTCCATTGCTGGTCCAGGGCCTGGCCCGCCCGTCAAGCATCATCGCCGCTGCCCGCAAGAAAGGCTTTGGGTCGGTCGTCGACGAGGCGTGGGGAAAGCCCCCGTCTGTTTTGGTCGGACTGGCCGACGGAGTGATCACGGAGAACTTCGCCATGGACTGGAGCGAGGCATGGATGGCCTTCATGTCCGGGGAAATCGACCACCTGCTTGGTCTGATCGCGGGCATGGCGGGACCGATCAACGCCTTCTTCGACGGTCGGATGGTGCTGACCGAAGACGAAAACCAGCGTCGACTCAACCTGGAGGCCCTCGTTGCCGTCGAGCGGACCCTGAACCAGGTGGCCGACTTCGGGAAGCTGGTCCTCGAAGGCTGAGTCTCACGTTGCCGATAGGCGTATGCTCAACCCGGGCGGGCAAACCCCGCCAGGAGCACATATGTCATTACAAGAAATCGCCACGAGACACGCCGAGTCCAAATGGCAAGGAAACTTGAAGGAAGGAAAGGGAAGCCTCGCACTGGGCAGCGGAAAGTTCTCCGGCCCCTATTCATTCGATTCCCGGTTCGGTAACGGTTCCGACACGTCTCCTGAAGAACTGATCGCGGCCGCCCACAGCGCGTGCTTTGCGATGGCCACCAGCGCCCAGCTTGCCGCGGCCGGGCACCCTCCGACCAGCTTGGACTGCACTGCCAAGGTGACCCTGGCCCAAGAGGGGTCTGACTTCCTGATCAGCAAGATCGAGTTAGAGTTGGTCGGTGTCGTGCCGGGTGCCAGCGAGGCACAGTTCCTTGAGGCGGCCAACAATGCCAAGAAGGGATGCCCCGTGTCCAAAGCCTTGGCGGCTGTTCCGGAGATCACCCTCACCGCGAAGCTAGCGGGCTAACCGGCTTTGGTAGAGCGTCTCAACTGCGATGTCTTGATCGTCGGCGGCGGCACCGGAGGTGTCGCCGCCGCCTTGGCTCTGGCGGACAAGGGGGTCTCGGTCGTAATGACAGAGCCGTGCCCTTGGATCGGCGGCCAGTTGACGTCTCAGGGTGTGCCGCCCGACGAGCACCCTTGGATCGAGCAGTTCGGTTGCACGAGGCGGTACCGGCAGTATCGGGACAACGTTCGACGGTTGGTCTGGTCGGACCCACGGATCGCCGCAGTAGCCCGCGATAACCCCCACCTTAATCCGGGCAGCGGGTGGGTCAGCAGGTTATGTCATAGCCCTGCCGACGGACACGCCGTCTTGTTGAGGATGTTCGACGCCGCCGGGGCATGGCGGTCGTTGGATCTTCGCCTGGGCTACAGGCTTGAGGCGTGCGAGACGCTGGGCGACCGCATCGGCGTCGTCGGGTTCTTGGGACCGGATGGAGCCCAATTGGAAGTCGATTCCCGGTTCGTCCTGGACGCGACCGAGACTGGGAGCTTGCTCCCCCTGTGCGGCGCTGAATACGTCGTCGGGGCAGAGAGCCGACTGGAGACGGGAGAACCACATGCCCTGGAGGGCGAGGACGAGTGGGACAACGTGCAAGGCTTGACTTGGTGCGCCGCCCTCGAGCTACGCCCGGACGGCGACTTCACCATCGACCGTCCGGCGCATTACGACTTGTGGCGCGCATACGAGCCCCCCGGTTGGCCAGGAAAGCTGCTTTCGTTCACGATCCTGCGGCCGCAGTCCGGCGTCGCCTACGAACTTCCGCTGCTTGCCGATGGCTCTCCCAGCCTGTTCAGTTACCGGCAGATCGTCGACCCAGGCCACTATAGAAGAGACGCGCCCTACCCGGCGACCATCGTGAACTGGCCCCAAAACGACTACTTTGCCGGTTCGATACTGGACGAGGATGACGATACGGTTGCCGAACGTCTTGAGGCGTCACGACAACTGACGTTGAGCCTGGTCTATTGGCTCCAAACGGAGTGCGGGCACAAAAACCTTCGCCTAGCTGGCGAGTTGGTCGGCACGGAAGACGGTCTGTGCCAGGCACCATACATCCGTGAGTCGCGCCGAATTCGGGCCCAAGTGACGGTGAAGGAGCAGGACGTGTCTCCAGACTGCAACATGGGCAGAGACCGGGCGGCCAACGACCACGAGTCCGTCGGCGTCGGCGCATACCGCATCGACCTCCACCCCTCCACCAACGGAAGGCCGACCGTCGACATCCCCGCCCTACCGTTCCACATCCCTTTAGGCGCCCTTGTGCCGGTGCGAATGACCAACATGTTGCCAGCCTGCAAGAACATCGGCACGACCCACGTGACCAACGGTTGCTACCGGCTCCACCCCGTGGAGTGGGACATCGGCGAAGCTAGCGGGCTCCTTGCTTGGTACTGTTTGAGGCACAAACTAAGTCCTCAAGCCGTTAGATCCGACCGTTTGGTTGATTTCCAAGACCTGTGCCGGAGCGAAGGGATTGAGACAAAGTGGCCACAGTTACGCGCGCTATGAGTCGGCTGGCTAAGGCACCCGGCGGACGCGTGTGTTCCGCGCCAGTTTGGCCGCGGCGGCCACGTTGGTCCGATGCCCGCTACGGTCTGACGTGACGTTGATCGCAGCCACGGGGACTCCGCTCAACGCCAAGTCGCCGATAAGGTCCAGAAGCTTGTGCCGGGCCGGTTCATCTGGGAACCGAACGTTTGTCAGATAGCCCTGCCGTCCAATCGCCACGACGCCCCACTCCTCCAATCCCTTGCCGAGGCCCGCTTGCCTGGCAAGCTCGATCTCTTCTTCCAAGACGATTGTCCGGGCTGGGGCGACCTGGTCCAGGTACTGGTCCCGAGATGCTGTCCACTCAAAGGATTGGACGCCGGGCCACCTGTCTCCCAAGTCGTAGGTGTAGCGCCAGTGCCCCTCTCCATTCGACATGGCGACTTTGACGGGTCCGTCCACGTGGTAGACCCGGGCGAACGGGCCGTCGACATGCAGTTCTCCGACGCCAATAAACCCGGTCTCGAGCAGGGCGTCGGCGAACGGTTTGGCCGAGCCGTCCAGCCCGGGCAGTTCGCCCCCTTCGACTTCAATTGCGGCGTCGGTCACCCCGAGCCCCCACAAAGCGCTCAAGAGATGTTCGACCGTGGACACCGAGCCAAGCCGGGTGCAACGTGACGTGTCGGTCACATTCTCGGCCAACGCCTCGAACGCCTCGCCGCCAGCGATGAAGTGGACGCCGTGCCCCGAGGACCGGACGACGGCACGACAGGGCGCGCCGGAGTGCAGGCCGAGGCCGGTGAATACGGTGTCACTGGCCACGGTCAGGCGAGGAAAGACCCTCGTCAATCCCTTGGCCTCTTGAGCGACTCTTCTAACTCGCGTACCCGTTGGAAGAGTTCGGGAAGCTTGAGAGACAGGGCCATGATGCGGATGGCCTTCTTGATCTGGGTCGCCGGGGTGCCGAGGTAGACGCCAGGTTCGTCCATGTCGTTCATGACACCCGTGCGCCCACCGAGGGCGATGTCGTCACCGATGGCGACGTGGTCTGCGATCGCCACTTGGCCGCCTACCGTCACGCGCGCACCAATGCTGCTACTGCCGGCGACGCCCGCCAACGAGGCCACGACCGAGCTCCGACCGATCGAGACATTGTGGGCGACCATGACGAGGTCGTCCAGCTTGACATCGGACGCGAGGGACGTGTCGCCGCATGTGGCGCGGTCCACACAGGTGTTAGCGCCGATCTCCACGTCGTCGCCGACGGCGACGCCCCCCACCTGTGGCACCTTGATCTGCTTGGTCCCGTCCCAGACGAACCCGAACCCGTCGGCTCCGAGAACCGCCCCTGGGTGAACGATACAGTTCGTCCCCAGCCGGACGTCTTGGACTAGCACGGCGTGGGGCATCAGCACGGTGCCGGCGCCAAGTCGACACCCTGGCCCGACGTACGCGAAGGGCATGAGGACACAGCCAGCCCCGATGTCTGCGTCGCCGTCCACCACGACATATGCGCCGACAGAGCATCCTTCGCCGAGGGACGCGTCCGGAGAGACGACGGCGGTCGGGTGGGTTCCCGGGGTAGTCCGCAAGGGTCTCGCGGACATGGCGAGCAACGCGCCAAAGGCGCGTCGGGGGTCTTCGACCAAGATGCCGGGGCGCCCTGCCAGATCAGCGTCGGCCCAAGCGATGATCGCCCCCACACCCGAGTCCAAGGCCTTGGACAGGTACTTCTCATCCGCGGCGAACGTGATGCCCTCGCTGTCGTCGCTGCCAGCGGGCACCGGCCCAGCGACCACCAGTGAGGGGTCGCCGGACACGACTCCGCCCACCAAGCCTGCGATCTCCCCTAGCGTGCGCTGTACCTTTCTTTCCATTTTTCAAACTCTGCGGTGACGTCTTTGGCTGTCTCGCCCGGCTTAGCGAGACGATAGTTTCTGAGACGCAGGAAGACTGCGACGGCTGGCGAATCCTGGACAGCCGGCGATTTCCTAGTCATGGCCGCGCTTCCCGAGACGGACAAGGCGGGGACGGTCGTGCTCTGGGCCGGGACAGCAGGCATGAAGACGCCCAGATCAACCGTAGGTGTCTCGATTTCGCTGCTTGCCCCGCTGAGGACGTCTTGGGCCTCGACCCTCGCGTCCTTCCTGGCCTGTTCGGCCGCGATGTCGTACTTCGCCGCCATTTGTCGGAGATTGTCGACGAAGGCCCCTCTAACCGGTGAGACCAGGCGCTCCACTTCGGCCCAGAAGGCCTCCTCTTGTGATTTGATCTTGCCGCGAAGCCTCGTCGCCCTCTCCAGGTCGGCCTCAGCTTGAGGGTCACCCTTCTTGGCCTTACGCTTGGAGGCCGGGTCCGGGTCTGGTAAGCCGACAATGCCCGCCAGTTTGGTGCGGTCGCCTCCTACTACTGGCGCCTGGTCGTGAAACGCCTCCCTGACCTTTTCAAGAACCCGTGCCCTGGCCTCTGCATAGGCTTCCTTCGCCGCCGCCACGTCTTCGGCTCTTCGGGCTTGTATCAGTTCGAGCTTGGCTCCATACAGCCTTTCCGTCAGCTGCGCGAGCTCCTTGCGCTGGTCGTCGGCCAATTTCTCAAGGGCGTCCGCGACCTTGTTCGCGTCCAGTTGGGACGCGACCGAATCAGAAGGCATCGCGGTGAACGTCCGCGTCTGACCAGGCAGGGTCTTCGAAAAGGAGAGCCCGTCACCAGATGGCCGGGTGGCCGCTGGTGCCAAGGCCGCGGTGATGCGGACAGGTTCGGGCCGAGGGGCGCACCCAGACACGGCCATCGCGACGAAGAGCCAAAGGAAAGCGCGACTTTCGTCAGGCCTTGGCATTCATCGACTTGATGGCGTCGTCGGTCAAATCGTTGGCCGAGAACATGACCACGCTGGACTCGAAGACCATCGTCACGCCCTTCTTGCCAGCGACATCTTTGACCGCCGCTTTTGCCGCTTCCAGAAGGTCGTTCTGCATCTTGCTCTTTTCGGCGTTGAATTCGTCGTCGAAGTCCTTCTGCATCTGCGGAATGATCTTCTCTTTGACCGCGCTGCGCAAGCCGTTGAGCTCGACCATGCGATTGCGGTCGGTGTCGGTCGGGTTGCTCTTGACGTTGAGGTCGTTGAATTCCTTGACCGCCTTCTTGATGTCGTCCTTGATCTTCTCAACCGAACCCTTGTCCGCGTCAGTCGGATTGTCTTTCAGGGTCAGTTGCTTCAACTGGTTCGCCTGCTCTTGCGTAGCGACGTCGTTGGTGTTCAAGAAGTCGAGGATGCCTGCGCGCTGACGGAAGTCGGATTGCAAGGAGTCGCGCACCTTGGCGCCACGCTTGCTATCGTTCATCAGTCTGTTCATGTCGACGACGGCAAACTTGTCCGGTTGTCCTTGGAAACCAGATGCTGCCAGAAGAGCGAGGCCGATGAGGCCGGCCGCTGCCACGACGAGGACGTTCCTTTTGCTCATATCGTTCTTACCTTCCGACTTCTCTATTTAGCACCAGTTTCAGAAACTCTGTCCAAATGAGAAGTGGGTCCTGGATCCGCCCTCTTGGTTGAAGGCGAAGTCGATGCGGATGGAGCCCAGCTGCTGGACTCTGAAGATGATTCCGAGGCCGTAGCCAAGGTGCAGGTTAGGGCTTTGGCTCTGTTCAAATCCGTTTAGCTCGCCGTAGCCGCCCCAGGCTCCACCGTAGTCGGTGAATGCGGCAAGGGAGAAGTTCTTCTGGATCGGGTGCCGGTACTCAACGGTCGCCAGAAACGATTGGTTGCCCCAGAACCTTTGGTTCGTGTAACCGCGCAGTGAATCGGCGCCACCGACGAAGAGCTGCTCGAAGAACGGAACCTTACCGGTGATGTAGCCATATCTGGCGCGGAACGCGATGACCGGCCGGGGAGCGATGCTGATGTCCTCGTTGGGGTCGGCGTTCTTCTTCGGTTTCGGCGCTTTGGACCAGTACTTGCGAAATTCGAGGGTCGTGCGTAGGAAAGTCGACGTGCCCAACAGGTCTTGGTTGGACGCCACATTGCCGCCAATCTGGGTGATGTTGCTGTAGCCGGGCTCGAGGGTCAGGCGAATGTTCTCGCCGCTGTAGGGGTCGGCCCCACCGTATGTCGTGTCGTATTCTCCCCCGATGCTCAGTGTGGCGAGGTCACCGTCCTGTTGGATGAAGTTCTCCGTCCCGGTTGTCTGGAGGTCGATCGTCCGCGAGTTCCGCGCTTGGACGCCCAGGTTGATCCGATAGCGCTTGCCTTCTGGTCGGCTGAAGCTCAATTGGAACCCGGTGCGGCGTTCGTCGAACCTGTCGGCGGTGTCATCGGAGCCGCTTTCGCCAAACAGACCGTTGCCCGTAAAGTTGTAAACGACTTTGCTGAACAGTCGGAAAGTCATCGACGTGTCCTTGGAGTCGTAAAAACGGTTGTTGAACCCGAACTCTGCGCTGGGCCCGCCGCCGACTGTCGCCTGGCTCAGTTGGACGCCGACGCTCTGACCTAAGCCCTTGAAGTTCGAGTCACCGTAGCTGAGCGTGCCGACTATGCGGCTCTGCGGATCCAGCGCGATGCCGGCGTTGATCTGGGCGGTGCGAGCCTCCTTGAAATCGATTGTCACATCCCACGCGCCCGGACGGTCACCCAATGTCGCGTCAGGTTTGATGTCCTCAAACCACTGGGTGGCGGCCAGGCCGTAAAGGTCGCTACGGAGAAGTTCTCGGTTGAAGGTGCCGCCAGGCTTTGACTTCATCATCCGCTTGATCGTCTGTGGCTTCGTGCGGACGAGCCCTGTGAACTTGATCTGCTCGATACTCGGCTCCAGCACCGCGACGGTCAGCGTGCCCGGAGACTCGGGTTGTGGGCCGACCATCTCGAAATCGACGAAGATGCCCGCCTTCTCATAAAGGGCCTTGACCGCGTCCTTGATGGGGGTCGCGTTGCGGTTGGTCCATATCTTGCCCATCTGCTGGACGCCTTCCACCGCCTTTTGGATGTCCGACGCCTTGACGGCGATATTGCCCGTGATGCGAACCTCCTTGATCACGGGATACTCGCTGACTTCGACTTTGAGCTCGATGTTCTGGTCGTTCCCTGGCCACTGGAGTACCTTTGCATCGCGGAAGTAGCCGAGGTCCAGAATCTTCTGCTCATCGGCCTTTCGGGCGTCCTCGGAGAACGTCGAGCCAGGCTTCAGGCTCATCGCCGCCAAGATCGCCGCCTCGCTGATCTCCTTGTTTCCGCTTACGGTGACCTTGGTGACGGTCTGGGTCTGAGCCCATACGGCAGCAGCCATCACGGCCAGCATGACCGCCCCGAAGAATCGACGCATTACCATTCCTTCCCTACACCCGACCCGAATCGGTAGTTTAGACGAGCACCTTACCCCGGCGATACTTTCAGGGTCCCGACCAGCTAAAAACGGAACGACCAACCGACGCCGATCTTCCAGGGAACCTCTTGGTCGTGGGACAGGCTGAAACGGATCCGGCTGAAGAACTGGTCCTTGAAAGGAGGACGGTAACTCAGCCTGAATTCGTATTTGATCGGCCCGAATGTGGGCTGCACGAGCTGACGGGACGCCTGCAGCATCAGCCCCTTTCCCAACGATTTGCCCAGTCGAAGGACCGCTTGGTCGAAGGGGTTGTAGTCCAACACCAAATAATCTAACTTGAGGCCCTGCGCCAAATTGTCTGTGAGTCCTGCGGTCAGCGACGGCACGGCCACCGAGTAAAAGCTGTCCCTTAGGTCGGATGAGGTCGCCTGTCCAAGCGCCCCTCTCGCCAGCGACTCGATGAGCTGCTGCTCACCCAGGATGGCCCTTATCTGGTCGTTGGTCAGATCAGGCGGGTCACTGGTTCCCGTGATCTGTAAAGGTTCTTCACCTACCAAATTGCCTTTAATATCGAGGGCTATCAAGTATGTCTGGTATACGTCGGTAGCTTGACGGGCCGTCGCCACTGTGTGACCGGTAAGGTCGACATCGACCCGAACGGTCGGTTGCGGCCCTTCTGCCAGTATCCGAATCCGGCTGCTGTCTTCCAGCGTGATCCTGTTCGTGGGCAGGCGCAAGGTTCCGCTATCGAGTCCAAGATCGGCGGTGAACCGCGGGTCAGAGAGGCTGCCGGTCAGCGACCCGGTGCCATAGACGTTGACTGAAGCAGCCGCGACATTGACCTGGGTCCCATGGTCGGTGACGACGGTCACGTTGTCAAAGACCGGGTCCAGAAGCGGTTTCGTCGGGGGCGGCCCTTGTTCGACGCCAGACGGGAGGTTCAGCGCGACCCCCTTGAGTTGTAACCGTCCGCCGACCGTCGGCTCGCTCACAGGGCCCTTGGCGGTCACATCTCCGTTGACTGTGAAAGTCGAATCTTTGTCCGCTCCGTTGATCTTTCCCCGCCACTGCAGGTTCTCCAGACTGAGCGCGCCGTCCAACTCCGTCGCTGAAATGAGGTTGTCCGGGCTAAACGCCTGACTGAGCGCTCCTTTCGCGTCGATCATCGCCGTCAGCTTCGCCGAACCGCCGAACGGCCCCGACGCTGAGGCGGTCACCCTGGCCGACTGGCCGCTAAGGGAAGCCTCGGCCAAGACGTTTTCCAACGGCTTGGGGGACGACTTGAGCTTGAGGGTGCTCCGACCCTGTTCGTCGGCACCGACTTTGATGTTCCCACCAAGCTGAATGTCGCCCAACTTCGAACTGACATGAACCTCCGCAGATACCGTGCCGTTTGTGCCGGCCTCCTCGATCTCTGGCCAAAGGCCGCCAAAGGCGGCGAGCGGTCGATTGTCCAGTGTGGCGTCGACGCCTACGGCACGGTTCCTGTCAAGGCCCCAACCCACGGTGGGCAACCTCAACTGGAAGCTTCCGGTGACCCCTCCCTGGACTTGCCCGGTCGCCACGGTGAAATCACCTGCGGCGGCCATAAGCCCGTTCCGCCAATCGATCTCCGAAGCGTTGACGCTGAGCGGTATGTCGACGGGCTTACCCGTCCCATCAACGAGCGTGACCCTGTCCAACTTGGCGGAACCCCGTGCTTCTGGCGCGTCGGGCTTGCCCGCAAGTAAGACGGCTCCCGAAGCCGTGCCTTTGGCGATGTCCAGGCCAGGGATCAAGGCTGCGACATCCGCCATTTCAACACCGACGACTTCGATGAGGCCGGCCAGGTTGTTCGCCCGGTCGACGGCAAGAGCACCGTTGATATGCGCGTCGCCCTTTGACCAGACCAGGCTGTCCAAGCTCCAGGCGCCGTCGCCAAACTTGCCGCGTGCGACCGCTGATCCAAATCCATGGCCCAAGGCCGTGACATCGTTGACTGTCAGCCGTGGGACAGTGAACACCAAAGCGTCTGGACGTCCGCTTACCGAGATGCTGGCGCTCACGTTGCCGCCAAGAGAATTGACCAAGTCCCTGGTGTCGTCGTCGACGTCGTCGCTTTGGGCGAGGGCGGCCACGACCGCCTGCCGCAGTCCGAACTCCGAAACGACGCCAGTCGCATCAAGAGTGTTGTCGTCTACGTTATAGTCCAGGCTATTGAGCTGTACATAACGATCTATGGTGCCAACCGATCCCGTTGCTAAGAGGTGTCTGCCGTCGAATGCGATCTTGCCGTCGCCCGACCCAAGTTCCAGATGGTTGAGGCTGGCGCCGTCAATGTTGACCGTCGCCTCGCCGACAGGTTGGCCGAACCCAGGATCCTGCCACGCGAACCGCCCTGATGTCGTCCCCTCCGTGACCATGTCGAGCGCTTTGGGCTTGAGCGACGAGAGACGGACTCCTCTCCACTCGCCTGCCGCGGAAGACGCCATGGTCTCCAAATCAACAGATCCGTCGACGGTCAGCAGTCCGTCGCCCACCTTCGCCCTTGTAACGACACAGCTGGCAAGGGCCCCGTCCACATTCAGGTCGGCGACGATGTCGGTTGCTCGTACGTCGCCCGCCACAAGTCCGACGGAATCAGCTGACGCACGGACGACCGGATGATCGAATGTTCCCGTCAGTCGTCCGTCGTGCAGGTCGACCTGGCCTACGATTTGATCCTGGGACAGCCGTCCAATGTCAAGGTCTTGGGCGTTGAACTCAAGATCGAGGGCCGAATGCTCCACATCGACACGTCCCTTGGCGCTCGCGTGTCCGCCGAGCACGTGGGCCCTGACATCGCTAAAATCAACGGCTTTGTCGTCCCCGCTGAACTCCGCGACGATCTGAGGGATGGTCAGCCCCTGTGTTTCCACCCCGTATCCCTCGACGCGGCCTGCGACGAGCCAGTGGTCGAACGGGCCGATGACCCGCAGGTCCGCCGCCAAATTTCCGTCCGCCATTTTGGTAAAGGCACCGATCCTCACACCAGGCACGGATGCGGCCAAGTCAAGGGTTTGATTCTTGACGTCGATCGTGCCCGTAACCTTGGCCGCCCCCGCGTTTCCGATCAATAGGCAGCGGTCGATCACGACACGGTCGCCGTCCAATGTGGCGCGCGCCGAGAGTTTTCCGAGTTCGACGGATGGCTCGCCGTTGGGGCACCACGCGAGCACGCCGGTCGAATCCAGCACCGCCTTTGGATGATCCACTGTTCCGCGGACGATGATCTGCGCGTGTCCAGGCAGGCTAAGGGATCGGGCAGACGCGGATGGAAGAACTCTGGCCAGATCATCTTGTGTCTCAGCAAGGCCGTTCAATCCACCGGTCTTGGTGTCCAGGTCGAACCGGCCGCGCCAAGTCAGTCCGGAGAACTCGAAGTTATTTGCATACAAACCGATGCGTCGAGGCGTCACGCCAAGCATCGCGGACAGTTTCCCGAACTTGAGGCCACCCAGTTCGACGCCGTCCGCCTTGATGTCGCCTGCGACAGCGAAGTCGCTTCCGTCCCACCTCAACGAACCGGAATAAACCGCGTGGTCCCACTTGAGGTCTTTGGGGAGCGGGCCAGCAAGTTCGGGCCACACGTCACCCCGCGAGCGTAGGGACACCGCGAAGTTGCCGTTGATCTCCGGTGACTTGGCCTTTGCCGCGACCACCCCTTCAAACTGTATCCGCCGATTGGCCTCCCGAATGGAGACCTTGGCCCTGGCCCGATCCAGCCCGCCATGTATCTCAGCGTCCACCATGGCGCCGCGTATTGTCTTGCCGACCGAGACGCCTCCAGCTCGAAACGCCACGTCGCCGGTGACGGACACCTTTCCATCCCTGCCAGACAGGTGGATGTTCCCTTTGCCCGTGAGAGACGCAGCGCGGATCGGCCCGTACATTTTCGTCACCTCTTTGGGAAGGAACGTGCTGGCAGGTTGGATGAGCCAGCCAAAGTCGCCCCCAAGAAGACGAGTATCGGCAGCCCATTCGCCCCCCGCCTTTGCCCAAGCGGAAACCTTCGTCGCCCCTTCGATTTCGGCCGACAACAGGGTGTCGCCGTCTGCCCTGGCCAGAGCAAGGTCCTTCACGACAAACCTGTGCACGAGCGGCTCGGCGAGGGTCATGTCACGGAACACCAGCACCGCCCTGTCCACCGTGACTTCGACCTTGCCCGTATCCGGTTGACCGGACGGTTTGGGCAGGAGATCCTTGACGTTCAAATTGCCCGAGGCGTCACGCTCGACCGTCGCTTCGACGGACTTGAGCTTGACGCTGGCGCCCGTGTCCGCTTGCGTGACGACTGCTTCCGTCGCACGACCGGCCGTCACCCCGTCTGGCGCGACGATCGAGACACCGCGCAAGTAGAGCGTCCGGGTCTGGATGTTGGCGATGTAAGAGTCGGCGCGAACGGTGACGACTCCGGCAGACGACTCGTAGCGGAGGACGACCGCGTTTCCGGGGGCGAGCGCCGTCACCACGCATGCCCGCACATAGGCTGCCCCCCAAGCCGCCAGCAGGAAGGCGGGTATCCACGCCAAGCCGACGCGGACAAGGCCGAGAAACGAGCGCCAGAGCCAACGGGTCACGGTACTTCTGGAGCCGGTGAATCTGCGGGTCGGCCCCTTGCATTCAATTTAGACGACTCAGCACCCCGTTTAGACGATCTGGGGCAACTCGGTACGGCGTTTCATATTCGCGTCGAGCCGGGCCAAGCGTTCGCCTAACACTTTCTCGCTAAAAGCGATCGCGTTATAGCTCGACCGGACGAACGGGGCGCTCGCCACAAACGCAAAACCGATCTTGGTGCCGATCTCCTCGTACTCCTTGAAGACATCTGGGTGGACGTACTCGACGACGGGCAGGTGTTTCATCGTCGGCCGAAGGTACTGCCCGATGGTCACGGCGTCGACGCCGTGCCCATAAAGGTCGTGGAGCACCCGAACGACTTCGTCTTTGGTCTCGCCGAGCCCGAGCATGAGCCCCGATTTGGTGTAGATGGTCGGATCGATCTCCTTGACCATTTGCAAGAGGCGCATCGTGCGGGCGTACTTGGCCTGCGGGCGGACAATCGTGTGGAGGCGTTCGACTGTCTCGATATTGTGGTTGTAGATCTCGGGATGGGCGGCGCAGACCGTGCGGACGCACTCCTCGTTGCCACGGAAGTCGGGGGTGAGGACTTCGACGATCACATCGGGCGTCTCACGGTGGAGGGCGTCGATCGTCAGGGCGAACTGCCCTGCCCCCTGGTCGGGAAGGTCGTCCCGGGCGACACTGGTCACGACCACATGCTTCATGCCCATGGTCTTGGCCGTCTCGGCCACATGGACCGGCTCAAATTTGTCGACCTCTTCCCCACGGCCGACCTTGATCGCGCAAAAGCCACAGCTCCTCGTGCAGGTGTTGCCAAGGATCATGAAGGTGGCGGTCTTCTTGCTCCAGCATTCAGCCAGGTTGGGACAGCGGGCGCTTTCACAGACCGTATGGAGGTTCTTCGACCTCATCATCTGTTCGACTTCTTTGATCGTGTCCGGCCTGGGGAGCCGGATCGTCAACCAGTCCGGAAGACGCTGCGCCATTGGTTCATATTGTACTTAGGCCGAACTCGGGTCCCCGGGGTTGGCCTCCGGCTCGAATAGACTCGTGCTATGAACGTCCGCGCATTGCGCTGGGTGATATTGACAGCGACGACGGTCTTGGTCGCCGGTTCTCTATCGATGGCCTCGTGGCGCAACCGGACAAAAGGCGACACCCAGGCGGACGACCTCGCCACCATCCTCGCCCCGTTGCACCCGGTGACGGATGAAATGCGTAAAGCGGTGCTGGCGATCCCTGGCAAGGCGGCTCCGGAACTCGATTTGAAGGATTCGAACGGCAAAGAGTTGAAGCTCTCCAGCCTGCTGGAGAAGGGGCCGGTCCTGGTCTACATGATCAAGGACGGTTGTCCATGCGCCATGCAGGCGCAAGAGTTCTTCAACCAGATCCAGGCGAACTTCAATGGGAAAGCCACCATCCTCGGTGTGACCGACATGCAGCGGATTGACGCGGACAAATACCGGATGGACTTTGACGTCAATTTCCCGCTGGTCACCTCAAAGGAGAAGAAGGTCTACGCTTCCTACCGGTCGCTGGACTCTTGCTTCTCGACGCTGGTGGGAAGAGACGGGATCGTCATCAAGCAGTTCCCCGGATACTCAAAGAAGCTACTCTCCGACATCAACGAGCAGATGGCGAAGGCAGCGGGCGTCCATCCAAAGCCTCTAGACCTGGCCCACGCTCCCGACATCGACAGTTCGGGCTGCCCGTTCTTCCAAGAGATCCCCACCGCCTGAGCCTGGTCGATCGTTTGCGGACGACAGACCGGTCCCTTCTGACCTGAGCCTAGCCCGGAATGAGCCAGGCGGGTATCACGGGCCCATGCTCCTCAAGTCGATCAACTACTGGTCCTACCCTGGAGGCCTCGAGGCCACGCTTCCCCTGGAGTCCTTCTTTGGCTATGCGGCTAAGCACGGTTACGAAGCGGTCGAAGTCTGTGTCTCCGAGGACGGGGTGCTCGGCCTCCAGACGACGCAGGCGGATTGCTCGGCGGTGCTGGAACTGGCAAAGAAGGCCGGAGTGAAGGTCGCCAGCGTGGCGTCGGGCCTCTACTGGGGTTATAGCTTGGCGAGCCCGGAGGCGGCCGACCGGTCTCGCGCGAAGGGGGCCTTGGCCAAGATGCTCCAGATCACCAACTGGCTTGGTTGCCGGACGTTGCTGACGATCCCTGGGGCGGTGGACGTGTTCTTCCTTCCGGACCGCCCGGCCCTAAGTTACGAGGATGTCATGGGCCACACGCGAGACGGTTTGGCCGCCCTCGCGCCGGTCGCCGGGGACTTTGGCGTGCGGATGGGCCTGGAAAATGTATGGAACAAGTTCCTCCTGTCGCCCTTGGAGGTAGCCGGGTTGATCGACGAAATCGGGGACAAAGCGGTTGGCGCCTATGTGGACGTCGCCAACATCTTGCCCTATGGGTATCCGGAACAGTGGCTCAGAATCCTCGGCCATCGGGTGGCCGGCATCCACTTCAAGGACTTCCGCCGAGCGGTCGGGACGGCCGAAGGGTTCGTCGATTTGCTGGAGGGCGACGTCGATTGGCCGGCGGTGATGGCGGCTATCGCCGAGATCGGATACGACGGCCCTGTCGTGGCCGAGCTGATCCCGCTGTACAAGCACTATCCGCTCGTGCGGGCCAAGAACACGTCGAACGCGATGGACGCCATCTTGGGCAGGGCATGAGGCCCCCTGGCTGGAAGCAGACACATTTCGCTGGCCAAGAAGGGTAGAAGTGGCCATGGGAAGGCTCCACTACCTGTTTCATGCCCTGCGCCTGTCGCCAGAAGCCGTGCGCAACATCGTGTCGACCATCCCCACCTCCCTCCACGACACAGCGCTGGATCCGTCACGCTTCACATTGCGGTTCTCGGTCGCGCACCTGGCCGACTGGGAGCCGATCCTGTTGGGCCGCATTAGACAATGCGTCGAGGAGCCAGGCTCCGAGATCTTGAACCTCGACGAGGAGGTGCGGGCGGCCGACCAGCGTTATGAAGACTGGGACGTGGCCGAGGCGCTGGAACTGTTCGCAAGGAACCGTGCCGCTACCCTGGCCTACTGCCAGGGTCTGGCAGCTCATGAATGGGGCCGTTCGACAGTGCATAACGAGCGTGGGGAGTTCACGGCCCTCGACTGGGCATGGTCCATCGTCGGGCACGACATGTACCACGTCGAACAGTTCTCCCAGTACTTGCGTCGGTAAGACCGGGTCAAAGCATGTTGTAGGGGTCGACGTCGACCACTGTCTTGACTCGATTGGACGGCATGTGGTTGACGGCGCCCTGAATGGGCCTCAGATCGCTGCCCGATGCCACCTTGATCAGCACATGGCGTCTCCACTGCTCGTGCAGACGCTCAAACGCGCAATCGACCGGGCCCAGGATCTCGGCGGTCGGCAGGGCGACCCTCAGACGTTGGGCTGCGACTGCGGAATGCTGTACCACCTCCGTCCTTGACGGACTCGTGAAGACAATGTTGACCAGGCGGCAAAAGGGAGGGTAGCCAGCGTTCTGGCGTTCTTCGACCAAGGCCCGGTAAAGGGGTTCGAAGTCGTGGTTCTGGGCGGCGACAACTGCCGGGTGGTCGTGGCTGAGCGTCTGGATGTAAACCCGGCCCGGCTTTACACCACGGCCCGCACGGCCCGCGACCTGCGAGAGCAGTTGGAACGTCCGCTCGCTGGCACGAAAGTCGGGAATGTTCAAGGAGATGTCGGCGGCGATGACCCCGACGAGGGTGACATCGGGGAAGTCCAGCCCCTTCGCCACCATCTGCGTGCCGACAAGCACGTCGATCTCGTGGCCACGGAACTTTGTGAAGATCTCTTCCAGGGCGCCCTTCCGACGGGCAACGTCACGGTCGAGACGGGCGACACGCGCGGTCGGGAAGTGGGTGGCGACCGCCTCCTCGACCTTCTCTGCCCCGACCCCGAAGGCTGACACTTTGGTTCCCGTACATTCTGGACAGGTGTCGGGGGCTGGGGAGTCAAAGTCGCAATGGTGGCAACGCAGACGGCGCTCACGGCGGTGGAACGACAAGGCCACCGCGCAACGCGGACACATGAAGCGGTGGCCGCAGTCCCGGCAGACCACAAAAGGCGCGTACGCCCGGCGGTTGAGAAACAGGATCGCTTGGGTTCCGTTCGCCAAGGTCTCGCCAAGGGCCTCGTGAAGTGGCGGCGCGAAAACCGAGGCACGATGTTCGCGGTATGTCTCGGTCAAATCAACCAAATGGACAGTCGGCAGCTTCGCGCTGGCCGCCCTCTTGGTCAGCCTGATGAGCTTGGTCTCCCCGGCTTGCGCCTCGAAGAATGACTCGACGCTCGGCGTGGCCGAACCGAGGACCAACGGGCACCCGTGGTGCCCGGCCATCCACTGGGCCAGACGCTTGCTGTGATATCTTGGCGCGCTCTCTTGTTTGTAGCTCGCCTCGTGCTCCTCGTCCATCACGATGAGGCCGAGGTCGGTGACCGGGGCGAAAAGCGCCGACCTCGCTCCCAACACAACCGGGGCTTCGCCGCTCCGGATCCGAAGCCAAGACTCGAGACGCTCGGCGGGCGTCATGTTGCTGTGGAGGACCGCGACCCGAGGCCCGAACCGGGCCCTCAGGTGGGCGATGACCTGGGCGGTCAACGCGATCTCAGGGACCAGGTAGAGGACTTGCCGCCCCCGTCGGAGGGCCTCTTCGGCGCAACGCAGATAGACCTCCGTCTTGCCTGATCCCGTGACGCCGAACAAGAGGAAGGTGTCAGGCAACCCGTCAGCGACCGACCTGGACACGGCGGCGATAGCCGTCAGTTGTTCGGAGTTCGGCGTCGGCGGCTTGACGGGCCTTTGCGCCTCGACCACTTGTTCGAGCAGTCCAGCGTCCACCAGGGCTTTGACCGTTTGGTCAGTCCCGCCCCCAAGCGTCTTGATCTCCTGCGTCGAGAAACTGGCGGCTTCGCTGCCCTGTAGGCGCATGAGGGTGATCGATTGGGCCGGCCGGCGGCGGCCCGGGCCGGACAGAAACCGTTCGACCTTCTCTAGGTCGGGAGTCAGCCGGAAGTTGCCCTGCGCTCCCCGCCTTGCTATTGCCGGAGCCAACGCCATGACGGCCCGGGCGAGACCCATCTTCTCCAATTGGCGCAGGTGCCTCTTGGTCGCGTCCGGTAGAGGCTTGGCCTTCGTGTCCACCACTGCGCCCTCCTGCAGAACCCGCAGCGTCTCAGACAGGGCGGCAGACGCCTGTTCTTCCGGGATCCTCCCCGTCCATTCCCACGTCGCAACCAGGCGGTCGCGGGTACCTGGGGGCACCGCAGGGCCAAGGGCGGACGGCAAAGAAGACAATGTCTGCCGGGCGACCTCTCTGACTAGTTCGAGGGTCGGCTCGGGCAACTCCATGCCCCGCACCTGGGGTCCGACCGGCTTCAGTTGGGCGGGGTCAAAACCAAGATCCTCGGGTGATGTTTCGTAGATGTCAAGGATGTAGCCCACGACCCGGCGCGGCCCCAGCGAGACGAGGTGGGCGTCGCCCACTTTGAGGCCTGGGCGGGCGGTGTAGGTGTAGACCGCTTCCGAGCCCGCGACCCGGCTCTCCATGCCGACCGCGGCCACCAAGATCCGTTCCGGCATGGGCATGAAGCTACCCCGGCGAAAGTGTGGCGTGGGCGTCTTGTCTTTCCGCTATCCTTGTGGCAACGATGCGCTACTTCGTGATCAGTGAGGGGGGAGCAAAGGAAGGGCCGTTCACATTGGAAGGCCTCAAGGGCCTTGCCGACAAGGGCGACATCAACCCAGGCACCTTGCTTGAACCCGAAGAAGGCGGCGACGCGGTGACGGCCGGATCCATCGGCGGCCTGTTCCCCTATTCGGCCCCACCACCCCCTAGAGACGACAAGTTCGCGCACGTCCCGCCGCCCAGCGCGGGTGACCATCGCAACAGCAACCGGACCGCCCTGATCGTCCTCGTAACGATCGGCGGCCTCTGCTTGTGCGGTATCGGCGTCATTGCCGCCTTTTTGTTCCCCGTCTTCAGCCAAGCAAGGGTGGCCGCCCAGCAAACACGGACGATGGTGAGGATGCGACAACTGACAACCGCCACCATCACGTACGCGGCCGAGCACGACGACGCGCTACCCCCGGTCCTCGACACGGCCCAGGCAGCCGCGCCTTACCTGCAGCCGTATTTGGCTGGCGAGGAGAAGCCGGGAGAGGCGTTTCTCAGCCTCAACCCCCGATCAAGCACGATTTTGGGCAACACGTTTCTCGCGGGAGCCGACGAGAACAAGCAGGGTCAACCAAGCCTGACCCTGCTGTTCTTTGACGAAAGGGACTGGGAGACGGATTCGAGGCGCGTAGTCGGCATGTTGGACGGCTCGGCAAAGAAGTTGCCGGGCAAGACCGTCCTAACGGCCATGGGAAATGCCAAAGGCGTCCTGGCACCCTCTGACCTCTGAGCCTAGCCCTTTCCGGCCGTGAACTTCATGCTCGTGAGGGTCTTCATCTGGAGCAGGGTGAAGCCGATGAGCATCGCCCCCATGACCCACGCGGCGGCGGTCGCGTAGCCAAACTTCAAGAACTGGAAGGCGTTCGTCCAGATCTCGAGCCCGAGCACGTGGGTGGCGTAGACGGGGCCGCCGCCGGTGAGGATAAAGATGCTCTCCATCGCCTTGAACCCGGCGATGACCGCGCCAAGAAGGTTGATCAGGATAAGGGGGCGCAAGCCGGGAAAGGTTATCTTGAAGAGCTTCTGCATCCAACCGGCGCCGTCGAGATCGGCTGCCTCGTAGCGTTCCTCTGGAACGTTCTTGAGTGCGGCAAGGTACAGGATCGAACCCGGCCCGGCTCCCGCCCAGATTCCGGGCAGGACGACGGCGAACATCGCCAGCTTGGGATCGCCTAGCCAGTCCACTGCCATGGGCACGTGCTGGACGCCGGCCATCCGGTCCCACACTGCGACGAGCGGATCAAGGAGCGAGTTCAGCAGGCCCGTCGGGCCGCGGTCATAGATCTGCCGCCATAGGAATGCGACCACCACCGAGCTCGTCATGGCGGGCAGGAAGTAAAGGGTCCGGAACAGCACCTTGAACCGTGGGATCTCGTTGAGGGCGACGGCGAGGAAGATGGGGAGCAAGAACCCGATCCCGACAGAGAGGGTGACAAAGACAAGACTGTTCACCACAGACCGGTAGAAAATCGGCTGGGTGAAGACTTCGATGAAGTTGTCGAGCCCCACCCAATGGCTGCCCTTGATGATCTTGAAGTCTTGGAAGGCGATCACCAGGCCTCGAAACAATGGGATGTAGGCCCAGACCAAAACACTTCCGGCCGCTGGCAAGAGGCACCAAAACAGAAACCTGGCGACGCGTCGGCGGTCAGTGCCAGCGGCAAGTCGGTCCTCGACTTGGCTAAGGCTGTGCCGCGCCCTCTTCCACGCGACGACCGATATCCAGACGACGAGCAGGACGAGGACGCCGAGTATCCCGGTGGCCCATCCTCGTTGGCGGGCGAGCACTTCCGGTGGCGTGTAGCCGAGTAGCTTGCGGTCCATTTCCGCCTGGACGTCCCGCAAGATCTTGATGGCAGGGGTGTCTTCGTGCCGCGCGCGCTCCAAGGCGTTGTCGAGCACGGAGTAGACCTGTTGGCAGTTGTGGCCGTACGGCTCTGGGTGCCCAGTCTTGAACAGTTCGTCGTTCGCCTTGATGTAGTTCGGGTCAACCTGGGTGGCCAGGTCGTGACGGCCCATCTCCTCCAACACAGCCGGGTTGACAAACTTGGCGAGACCCGCATCGATGAACCTCTCCGCTGAGATCTTGGCCGCCTGTTGGCTGGCCCAGAAGTGGATGAACCTCCAGCAGGCGTCGAGTTTCTTGGGGTCTTTGACGCCCGAGTTGATCGCCCACATGCCGGCGTTGACCTCGTTGGCGTGTCCGGCAGGCCCAGAGGGCATCTGGGCGATGCCAATCAGGCTCGCCGGGATGTCGCTCTGGTTCAGGACGACGTCGCCGGTGTAGCTGAACCACATGCTGATCTTGCCCGCACTGATGTCCCCCGCCAGGTCGGCGGTCATTCGGCTGATGGGGCCGTGTTTCAGCCCGTCCGCACCCTTCCAGGTCTCGGTGGTCAAGCGACGGAAATAGTCAAGCGCCGTCGCGCCTTGAGGCGTCGCGATGACTGACCGCCACACACCGGAAGGCGACGGCAGGGCCACGTCCCCGCCAGCCTGCCACAGAAAGTTGACCCACCAATACGCTTGGCTCTGCGCCGACGTGCCGAACGCGAACCCATTCCGTCCCGGCTTGCTCTCCGTGAGTTTGCGCCCGTACTCCAAGAACTCGTCCCAGTCCTTGGGCGGACGGTCGGGGTCCAACCCAGCGTCAATGAAGTGGTCCCGGCGGTAGTAGAGGGCCTGGGCGACTTGGTAGAAGGGGACGGAGTAGATGTGTCCGTCGTAACTCTTGAGGACTTTGAGCACCTCAGGGTTGATACGGCGCATGACGTCGTTGTCACCCTTGAGGAACTGGTCCAGGGGCAGGCAGAATCCTTGGTCGATGTAGTTGTAGTACTGCCGGAAGTTGACGTAAAAGATGTCCGGGGCGGTGTCGCCGGCCATGGACATGAAGAGCCCGACTTCAGAGGTGTCGGACGGGAGCTCAAGGCCACCGGCGTTGACAACCTCCACGTCCGGGTTCAGCCGGTGGAACTCGTCAAAGATCGCCCTTCGGGCCACCGACCGCGGGTCGCTGGCGTTCGGCGATGGTATGGCCCAGGTCTTGGCCATCATGCGGATGGTCGTCACGCCACTCTGCGCGCCGGCAAGGGCCACCAGCACCGCCAAGAGGGCCGTGAAGAACGCCGCCCGAAGCATGGGGGCAGTATACAAAGGCAAGTCGGCCGGTGGCGAAAACCACCGGCCGACTTGAGGAAATTCTCCGCCCAGCCTTACTTACGGCGGCGGGCCACGAGGCCGACGATGCTCATGGCCAAGACGGCGATCGTGGCTGGCTCAGGCACCGCGGAAGATGTCATCGACGCCGAGTAGGTAGTGCCGTTCGGGCCGGTCTGCTGATTGGCAAAGGAGAAGGCAAACTGCCTGGACGTCCAGGTCGCGGCGGCGGCAGGGACGCTGGAGCCGCTGAACGTGACCGTCTGCGCGGCCGCGAAGCTGCCGCCCAAGGAGAAAGGCTCAACCAGGCTCGCTCCGTCCCACGTGATCGTCAGCACGTTCGAATCGGAGCCGGTGCTGAAGACCGCCGATCCGGCGGCGACGTTGTAGACCGGGCCGCTGCCGCTGATCGTGACAGGGGTGATCGTCATCGTCACGTTCGAATAGTTTGTGCCAAGGACGTTGAGCTCAATGCCGGTGTAACCGGCACTGAGGCTGCCTCCGGAAAGCGTGAACACGACCAGGTTCGATTGACCGATGGTCGGATCCTGGAAGGAAGCGACTGTAAACGCTTGGCTGGCGGCGGCGATGGCGACGATCGCTAAAACGGGCAGAGTCCTGTTCATCCTGATTCCTTTCTGCGTGCCTTCGCGCCAAGCTTTCCCTTGGACACGCTCTCAATCCTGAGAGGCACCCATGACAGTAAAGGTGATTTTACCGAAATCTCTAGGCGTCCCGACGACCAGCCCTATCCCTAAACCCAGTATTTTTACGAGGTTGACCTGCGAGGTGACCGTTGCCTCTTGTCAACAAAACTAGTATACTGATGTCTCATACCGCGATTCTGGTGCGGGGGAAGGACGAACACGACCATGGCAAACGAGAAGAACGGGGCGGCCGACCGGGCGAGGGCCCTCGACATAGCGCTGCAACAGATTGAAAAGTCATTTGGCAAGGGATCCGTCATGCGCCTGGGAGGCGGCGAGACCGAGTCTGTGGAGGCCATATCGACGGGTTCTCTCTCCCTCGACGCCGCGCTCGGCGTCGGCGGCGTGCCCCGTAGCCGGATAACTGAAATCTACGGTTCGGAGTCCAGCGGCAAGACGACCATCGCCCTCCACGTCATCGCCCAGGCCCAGAAAGCGGGCGGAATGGCCCTGTTTGTCGATGCGGAGCACGCTCTGGACATCGAATATGCCAAGAGGCTGGGAGTCGACGTCGACAAGCTTTACGTAGCCCAGCCGACCACCGGAGAAGAGGCCCTTGAGATCATGGATTCGATGGTCCGCTCGGGCGCCATGGACATCGTCGTGCTCGATTCGGTCGCCGCGCTCGTGCCGAAGGCCGAGATCGAAGGCGAGATGGGGGACACCCATGTAGGCCTGCAGGCGAGGATGATGTCGCAGGCTCTGCGCAAATTGGGCGGGACGATCAACAAGACGCGCACTGCGGTCATCTTCATAAACCAGATTCGCGAAAAGATCGGCGTCATGTTCGGCAACCCCGAGACGACCCCAGGCGGCCGCGCCCTCAAGTTCTGGGCGAGCACCCGGCTTGAGGTCCGGCGCGGAGAATTGCTGAAGAACGGCCCGGACGCATACGGTGCCCGGACGAAGGTGAAGATCGTGAAAAACAAGGTCGCACCACCGTTCAAGAACGCCGAATTCGACATGATCTTCGGCGAAGGCATCAACCGCGCAGGCGACGTGCTGGACCTGGCGGTCGAACATAACCTTGTCGGCAAGGCGGGGACCTACTACAACTATGGCGAGACCCGTCTGGGCCAGGGCCGGGACAACGCCCGGCAATATCTTGAGGAACACCCTGAGATCCTAGAAGAGGTCGCCGGGCTCGTTCGCCAGAAACTCGGCGTCAAGGGCGCAGTCGGGTCTGGCACCGCCGTCGTGATCGACGCTTTGACCGTGTGAGACCGCCCGACGAAGCCTTCGACTTGGCGTTCGCCATCGTCGCCCAGTCCGAACGGACGGCCGCGGAGCTCAAGAGCAAGCTCGCGACGAAAGGAGTCGGCGAGGAGGACGCCGACAGGGTGGTCGCCAGGATGCTGGAACTGGGATACGTGTCAGACGTCCGAGTCGCCCTCAACGAGGTCGAACGCGCACTCGGTCGAGGACGCGAGAGCAAAGAGAAGGTGCGTGCCCGGTTGCTCCGGCGCGGATTGGACGAGGCCCTTGTCGATAGATCGGTGGCCGAGATGGCGCAAGAGGGCGAGGTCGCACGCGCGCTAGCCTTGGCGGCCCGGCTAGGCAGTGACGCAAGCCCGGCCAAGACGGCCAGGTACCTTGTCGCGCGGGGATTTGACGAAGAGACGGTCCGGGACGTCTTGGCCCGGGTCTTCCCCGACCTGTGATGGGAGCCGACGAAAGTTCAAGCGGACTGACTCCGACCGAAGCCGAGCTTGCCGCCAAACGGTTGCTGATCGGGGTCGTCCGGCGCGTCGCAGCGACCGCCGCCACTGAGGCCGCCGCGGTCGTCGTCCCTTTGCCCAGCGAGGAGATGAAGGGGAGGCTGATCGGGCGCGAAGGGCGCAACATCCGGGCTTTCGAATCGGTGACCGGCACCGACCTGGTCATCGACGACAGCCCCGAGTCCGTGACTGTGTCTTGCTTCGATCCGCTTAGGCGCGAGGCGGCTCGAATGACATTGGTCAGCCTGATTCTGGACGGACGGATCCACCCTGGCCGTATCGAAGAGCTCCATGAAGCGACCCTCGCAGAAATCGAGGGCGGGCTGGTCGACGCCGGGCACGACGCGGCTTCACGGGCCAGGGCGGGCTCGTTGCCGTCAGCGGTGGCCAAGGTCCTCGGCCAACTTCGATTTCGGACTAGTTACACCCAGAACGTTTTGGAGCACAGCGTCGAAGTGGCAGGTATCGCCTCGGTCCTTGCGGGCGAGCTCGGCGCCGACGAGGCCGTCTGCCGCCGCGCCGGGCTGCTCCACGACATCGGCAAAGCACTGGGCCAAGAATGGCCAGGGCCGCACGCCCTGGCTGGAATGGAGTTCCTACGGCTTCATGGTGAGCCTGACGCGGTACTGGACGCTGTCGGCGCCCACCACGACGAGATCCCTTGCTCGAGGCCCGAAGCCGTGGTCGTCGCCTGCGCAGACGCCCTGAGCGCGTCGCGACCCGGCGCCAGGCGTGAGAAGCTGGAAAGCCATGTCGCCCGGCTCGAGGCGCTGGAGTCCCTCGCCAGCAGCCTCAAGGGGGTCGACAAGGCCTACGCTGTACAGGCGGGACGCGAGATCCGCGTGTACGTCCGTGCGGAAGAAGTCGATGACGAAGGGGCAAAGCGAATCGCGGTCCAAGTCGGACGCCGGATCAAGGCTGGACTGGAGTACCCTGGCCCTGTGCGCGTCACGGTCATCCGGGAGTTCCGCGTCACCGAGGTGGTCAGTCCGTGACATACCGCGTCCTTTTCCTTGGCGACATCGTCGGCAAACCGGGCCGCAAGGCGGTGGTCGATGGGTTGCCGACCTTGCGGAACGAATTCAATCCAGAGTTCATCGTCGTCAACGGCGAGAACTCTGCCGCGGGAGCCGGTATCACGCCGGACATCGCGGACGAGCTGTTCCGATCCGGGGTAGACGCCATCACGCTGGGAAACCATGCCTTCAACAAGCGTGAGATCTACGACTACCTCGACAAAGGAAAGCCGATCGTACGCCCTGCCAACATGGCCAAGGGCGTTCCGGGACGGGGCGTGTGCCACGTCCAGAAAGGAAGCCTCGACCTGGCGGTCATCAACCTATGCGGCAGGGTCTTCATGGACGGCTACAGCGATCCGTTCGCGGCCATCGACGACCTGTTGGCCAAGGCTGGCACAAAACACATCCTTGTCGATTTCCATGCAGAGGCGACCAGTGAGAAAATCGCGTTCGGATACTATGTGGACGGACGCGTGTCGGTCGTCGTCGGCACCCACACTCACGTGCAGACTTCGGACGAGACCGTGCTAGAAGGGGGCACCGCCTACATCACGGACACCGGGATGTGCGGCCCGGTTCCCAGTGTGATCGGCGTCGACAAAAGCATCGTCGTCCACAAGTTCGTCACGGGATTGCCAGCTCGGTTCGAGGTGGCGAACGAACCTGGTGTAATCTGTGGGGTGGTTGTGGACGTCTTATATGAGACAGGGCGTGCTGTATCGGTCACCCGACTGCGGCGTCTGTAGATCAGGGCTTAGCAACAATCGAGGCTTGAGAATGACTATTTGGATCAAAACCACGACAATCGCCGCATTCTCCTTAGCGGCGGTCATCGGTCTGTCACAGGAGATTTATACGCCGACGCGGACTGCTAAGGCCCAGGGAATCGAGCTCTCCTCTTGGGGAAGCGGGACGATCAAGGAAGCAGACGAGCTGGCTTTCGAAGGCACGACATCCATCAGGGTCTCCTCTCGCAACTTCTTCCAAGGCGGCATTATCAAGTTTGACAAGGCCGTTGATTTGGCTGCCGCGACGAAAAACCGTGACAACTTGTTGGAACTGATGATCCAGGTGCCGACCGCGAACCGGACCATGGGGGGCAAACCCGGTGCGGGCGGCGTTCCGGGCGGACCTCCCGGCAACCTTGGCCGTCCCGGCGGCAGGCCGGGCAACACGGGCGGCGGGCGGCCTGGAGCGGGCGGCTTCCCCGGCGCAGGCGGGTTTCCAGGTGGGGCTCCTGGACTGCCGGGCGGTCAAAAAGGCGGGCCAGCCGCCACGAGAACCGAAACCCCCACGCTCACCACAGTCCGCGTCGTCGTAGGGACAAGCGACGGCAAAATGTCTGAGGCCTACATCGACCTTTCTTCGACGTTCCCCGACAAGAACGGTTGGGCACCAGCGGGAATCCCCCTGCAGGCAATCACTGGGTTTGAGAAGACAAACATGCAGGTCGTGTCGATCGCGCTCTCAGGGGACAGCGTCAGCACGTTCTACGTCGGGCAACTCAAAATCGTCAACGACCCGACCCCGATCTACGGCGAGATGAACACGAGGGCCGACTTGAACCTCGCGTTCGGTGACGAATACACCTTCGTTGGTAACGGATTCGGCGGCGCGACTGCCCTGCGATACCTTTGGAACTTCGACGCCGCGCACAACGACGGCGTCGACGCCGAGGGCCAGACCGTGACGCGGCGCTTCCGCAAGCCAGGCGAGTACGTCGTGAAGCTGACCATTGAAGACGCCTTCGGCCTCAAGAAACCATACTCGACCACGATCAAGGTCACGGTCAACCCGTAACCCGCCGTCCATGACTTCTCGGCCCGGCGACGTATGTGCCGCCGGGCCGTCTCATTGTTAAGCCTTTGAGAATACGCCTCGCGACCGCAGCCGTCCTATTGGCGCTGACGTTGCTCGCCGTCCACGCGACGTCGCCCTATCCGTCGCTGGCGCTTGGCGGCCTGTTGCTCTATTGCTGCGTGTGGGAACTGGCCGACCTGATGGAGATCACTCCCAAGTGGGTTCTCATGGGAGCCGCCGTACTGGCGGGCCTTGCCTTGGTTCTGGTCTCCGGGCAGACCAAGCCGTGGGCCGCCTGTCTGCTCGGCTTGGCGGTCGGTGTCGCCTCCCTCTTGCGACGCTTCGCAAAGGGGCGGGCTTCTGGTACCGACTACCTAAGCGTCTTCTGGGTTGTGGCGCCGCTCTACGCCGGGATCACACTACAACAGGTGTCGGCCGGCATGTCGCCAGGGCATGCTTTCGCACCCAATCTTGTCCTCCTTGCCGCCGGCCCGCTCTGGATCGGCGACACGGCGGCGCTTGTGTTTGGCAAGCGGTTCGGCAAACACCTGATGGCGCCGTCCGTCTCGCCGAACAAGACCTGGGAAGGCGCCGCCGCCCACTTCACGTTCGCCACTATCACGGGCGTCGTCCTCAGCTTCTTCATTGGGCCACCATGGTGGATCGGGGCGCTAGTCGGGGCTGTCGGCGGCATTACAGGCCAAATCGGAGACCTGCTCCAAAGCGCCCTTAAGCGCGCGGTCGGGCGTAAGGACAGCGGGGGCCTCCTTCCCGGTCACGGCGGCGTGCTGGACCGGATGGACGCGTTCCTCATCGCCATGCCCGTCCTCTTCGCCATGCTGTATCTCCTTCGAAGCCGCCTCTGAGCAACTGTTTCACGTGAAACAGTCCCCGCATTGCTGACGCCTCGGTTGTACACTCTAAGAGTCTTCGCGACACGAAGGTAACCGAATATGAGCGACACATCCCCTTCGGCGGGTTACTCCGCCCCATCGACTGAGCCGAGATGGTACAGCGCCTGGGAGCAGGCGGGCCTGTTCCAACCCCCCGCCGACACGACACGGCCGCTGTTCACAATCACGATCCCTCCCCCCAACGTGACCGGGTCGTTGCACATGGGCCATGCCCTCTGTTACGGGATCCAAGACCTGCTTGGCCGCTACAAGCGTCTGCGCGGATTTAACGTGCTTGTCCTGCCCGGCCAAGACCACGCTGGCATCGCCACCCAGGCTGTCGTCCGAAAGAGTCTGCAGAAGCAAGGAATCGACCCCTCCTCGCTCAGTCGGGACGAATTCATTGAGAAGGCTTGGGAATGGCGCAAGGAGAGCGGCGACACGATCCTGAAGCAGTTGCGGATGCTGGGTTGCGCATTCGACTGGACACGGCTTCGGTTCACCCTTGACGAGGGCTATTCGAAAGCGGTACTCACCACCTTCGTCGATTGGTTCGATCGAGGCCTGATCAAGCGCGGTCTGCGCGTCGTCAATTGGGATCCTGTGCTCAAGACTAGTGTGAGCGACATCGAGACCGAGCGCCAGACGATCCAAGGCAAGCTTTACCACGTGAACTATAAGTTCAAGGACGGCTCCGGACACATCACCGTGGCCACCACCCGGCCTGAGACGATCTTGGCGGACGTCGCCGTGGCCGTGCACCCCACCGACGCCCGCTACAAGGGACTCGTAGGCAAGACTCTCGTAGTTCCGGTCGTGGGACGCGAGGTGCCCTTGATCGAAGACATCTATCCCGACCCCGAATTTGGCACCGGGGCGGTCAAGATCACCCCAGGGCATGATCCCTTCGATTTCGAGGTCGGCGCGCGCCACAATCTGCCCGTCTTACTGATGCTCGACCAGGATTGCCGCGTCACCGAACTAGGCGGGGACGAGTTCCAGGGCTTAGACCGCAAGGCAGCTCGAGAGAAGATGATCGAGGCACTGGTGCGCGAGGGAGCTCTGGACAAGGTCGAGGACCACGAGATCGCAATCCTGATCAGCGACCGAAGCAAGGACATCATCGAGCCCCTGGCAAGCGAGCAGTGGTTCGCCTCACAGACGACCCTGGCAGAGCCGACGATCGCCGCCGCCGAATCAGACGAGATCGAGTTCTTTCCCGGCCGGTACAAGGACGTCTTCCTTGAATGGATGCGTAACATCCGTGACTGGAACGTCAGCCGCCAACTCATTTGGGGTCACCGGATCCCCGTGTACTACACCGAGGACGGCACTGCCTACGCCGCGCTCAGTTGGGATGAGGCTCAAGAAAAGGCGGGGGGCGACAAGATCGTCCGGCAAGACGACGACGTGCTCGACACCTGGTTCAGCAGCGGCCTTTGGCCCTTCGCGACGATGGGCTGGCCGGAACAAACGGACGACCTCAAGACCTACTATCCCACCGACGTCCTAGTCACGAGCCGGGAAATCCTGTACCTCTGGGTAGCGCGGATGATCATGATGGGAATCGACCTCACCGGTCAAAAGCCCTTCAAGCATGTATACATCTACGCCACCGTGTTGACCGAACAAGGCAAACGCATGAGCAAGAGCCTTGGAACCGGCGTCGACCCAGTAGAGATCATCGAGACGAAGGGTGCCGACGCCTTGAGGTTCGCCCTCTTCAGCCAGACCGGGTTCAACCAAGACCTTCGTTACGGCCCCCGCAAGATCGACGACGCCCGGAACTTCGCCACAAAGGTGTGGAACGCCAGCCGGTTTGTGTCCATGAACCTAGACGGATACGACGGCAATGAACCTGCGTCGCTGGAGTCTATCGACAAATGGATCCTCAGTCGGCTTGCCGCCTGCCACCAGGTGGTCACGGACGCGTTCGAGGGCTACGACGTGCAGACGGCCGTGCATGCCCTCTACACGTTCTTCTGGTCGGAGCTGTGTGACTGGTACATCGAAATCTGCAAGTCACGGCTTCAAGACCCTGAACACAAGCAGGCTCCCCAGTGGGTGCTCATGACGTGCTTGCGGGCCTTCTTGGTCATGTTACATCCCGTGATGCCACACCTGACCGAGGAGGTCTATTCTCAGCTTCCCTTCATGCATAAGAAGCCCTTTGTCATGTGTGAAACCTGGCCAGAGACATTATCTAAATGGTTAGCTCCGGAGCTAGAGGCTGAGGTCGACGGCTGGTTCGAAGCGACTAGGGCACTTCGTGCGCTAAGGGCTGAGTGCGGCGCCTCGCCGATCAAGCAACTGCCAGTGGCCTATTTCACCGGAGACCTCGGGGAGGGCGAAGAAATCGTGAGAACCCAGGCGTGGTTCGCCGAACTGCGACGGGGCAAACCCGAAGAAGAGCACCTTTCGACAACCGCGTCAGGCTTGGAGTTCTTTCTTCCCACCCAGGGGCTCATCGACAAAGACAAGGAGATCATTCGCCTCAACAAGGATCTTGAGAAGCACCGGGCCGAACTGGAGAAACTGGAGCGGCAACTGGCAAACCCACAGTTTGTCGAACGCGCGAAGCCTGAGGTCGTCGCCCGGTTGCGGGAGAATATCGCGGACGTGCGAGGGAAACTGGAGTCAACCAGTAGGCAGATCAAGGAGTTCGGTGGCTGACCGGAACGAATCCTGATGGGCTCAGGGTGAAGGTCATCTCGCCCTGCCGATCGGTTCGCCAGATTTGCGCCTCTTTTTGAGTTCGTTCTAGCGCTTCCTGCGAGGGGTGGCCGTACATGTTGTCGACTCCACAACTGAAGACCACCCAGTTCGGCCGTACGGATGTCAACCATTTGGTCGAAGTTGATGTTTTGCTTCCGTGGTGTCCGGCCTTGAGCACCTGGGCGTCCCAGCCTGGTCGGTCGGCCAACCAGTCCTCAACCTCCGAGCTTGCGTCCCCGGTCAGTACCGCAGTGCCCTTCTCAAGCGTGATCTTCGTCAGCATGGAGCCGTCATTGTCCGCTGCGGCCAGTCTGGCAGGAGCCGTCCAGAGGAGCACTTCCGCACGACCAAGGTGAAGGGTCTGCTCATCCCGAATCCAATGGACCCGCCCAGGCTCGATCCCGGCGGCACGTAAGGTGGAGAGCATCTCGAGGTTGCCTTGAAAGTGCCACGGGACGGCCACTGCGCCTATCCGAAAGTGGGAAGACAAGGCGGCGAGACCGCCAACATGGTCGGAGTCCGGGTGCGTCAAGACAAGCAGGTCGATCCTGTCTACGGCCAGCCGCCGCATTGCGGGCACAGCCAAGCGCTCGCCCGCGTCAAAGTGGTCGGTCTTCCCGGCCGCGTCGACGACCATGACATATCCGTCGCCCTGATAGACCGTGCAGTCGCCCTGACCCACTTGCAGGAAGGTCAGGCGCGGCGCATGGTGTCGCCGCGCGACTTCCGCTCCAATACCGGCGAGCCCGACGAGGGCCCACAGGACGAGGAAGTCACGCCGGACGGACCCAGGGTCGCCAAAAGGCAAGCGCCAAACCATACACCCACACGCACCAGTAGACAGAGAAGCCGGGGACACCAGGGCACGCCGCCGGTAGCAGGCCTGCGGAAGCGGCACCCCTCAATGCGGCCAGAAGGGGGCCGCTAGTAATGACGAGAAGGCCGTGGCCAAGGGGATAGAAGACAAGGCTGACGAGCCACGACAGGAGCGAGGACATCAGCAGGAGTTCACTTGCCGGAATCGCCATCAGGTTTGCCAGCGGCCCGACCAGAGGCAATTGCCCGGACATCGACGCGATGATCGGCAGCGTCGCCGCTGAGGCGACCACGCTCGTCGTGAACGCGGTTCTCAACCAGGTCTGCGGGTCGCGACGCCGCTCAGTGGTCTTGAACGGGTCGACAAACAGCACAAGGCCGCCTACAGCGACAACGGACAGCCAGAACCCCGCCTCGGCCACCGCCCAAGCGTCGCAGAGCAGCGTGACCAGCGATGCCGCGGCAAGCGACGTCATCCCGTCGGGCTCCCGCCGGAACATGTACGCGGAGAGGGCGATGAGGGCCATGCCTACCGACCGGACCATCGGCGGTCGCAGGCCAGCGGCGCAGGCATAGACGACCAGGAGCACGGCGAGCAACGCAAGGCTCCAAGGCCGGGGGACAGGTGTCTTTCGCGCCAGAAAGGCCAGGAACCCGGCTACGAGGACGACGTGCACACCTGAGGTGGATATGACGTGCACCACGCCTGATCGCGCCAACGCTCGGTAATCGCCCTCGTCGATCTGTGTCGAGACGTTGAAGGCGATGCCGTCGACCAAGGCGGCGTCTTTGGGCCTCAGCGACCGATCGACAAACCTGCGGAAGCTGTCACGGAGCGCCAACCCCCATCTGCCCAGGAAAGGGCCTGGCGAGACGACTTCGAGGCCACCGATGGCCTCCAACTCTCCGACCGCTCCGTGGCCGGTGCCAGAGCCCTCGCGCAATGGCTTGAGTCGGCCTCCCACCCGTACGGTGTCCCCGATCGAGACGTCTTGGTCTGTGACGAGGACGTAGCGTCTTCCTCCCGCATCCAGCAGCGATTGTCGGCCGAACATGACGTCGGTCGGCACGCTCGCGATCCGCCCGACAACCTGGACGGGTCTTGTCTCCCAAACAGGGTCGGTGGGCAGGACTGGACGCCACACCCAGCCGAGCGCGAAGAACAGGCACCAACACAACGTGGCACGCTTCTCCCTGACAAGAAACGGGAACGGCAAGGCAAAGAACACGTGCCACCAAACAAATGTAGTGGACAGACCGAGCGCAAATGCCGTGGCGGAGACCAACAAGGGTCGGCGGGTGATCTCCTCCCGCACTTTGGAACCTGCCTAGTTCTGACGCGGTCTGCGCACGCCGACCCGTAAGTCAGTGAACAAGTTCTCCCGGGCCATGTTGTTCAAAACCTCGGTCACTTGTAGTCGTCGCATGCGCAACTCCTGGGCCCACGCGGAACCTGCCGCCGCCACCCAGAGCGTCCCATGGTCGTATCGGTCGGGCACGCATTTGTCCGCCAAGAACGGCCCGACGGCCTCTTCCCATCTGCGCATCACCATTTGTGCACGGGCCGCCCTGAGCAGTTCTGGACTCGCCAAAGCGCCTGATAGAACGTCCGAAAGTCTTTTCATCCTTGCTCCAGACATCCAGATCGTACCCGGAAGATTTTGGCGGCACCCAACAGTTTTTCACCCGCTTGTTCAGCTTCCGTGCAGGTCACGAACACCTGTCCGCCCGAGCCATAGGCGATGTCCATCAGATGGGCCCTCCGACGGTCGTCCAGGTCACTGAATATGTCGTCGAGCAAGAGCATCGGCGGAAATCCGAAGGCGTCTTGAGCCAGTGCGAGGACACCCAACTTGATTGCCACGACTGCGGTTCGTTGTTGGCCCTGGCTGCCGAAATACCGCGCGTCCGCGCCCGCGACCGTGATCTCAAGTTCGTCCCGATGGGGGCCGACAGTGGTGGAACCCCTATGGATGTCCTGTCCCCGGCGCGCCGCCAGGGATCCTGCGAGGTCAGCATCGTCGTTCGCCCTGTAACCCACCTCAAGCGACTCTCCGTCACCCAGAGCCGAATGACGCTCGCGTGCCATCGGGGCAAGGGCTTCGACCCATTCAGTCCGAGTCGTCCGCATCGCGGCGCCGTGTAGGGCAAGTTGGTGTTCCCAGACCTCGAACGCCGCGTCATCGACATGGGTCTCTTGGGCACGCCGCAAGAGGGCGTTGCGTTGTTCCAGGGCTCGCTTGTAAATGGAAAGGTGCTTCAGATAGGCCGGGTAGACCTGTGAGAGTTCGGCGTCCAGAAGGTGGCGTCGGTCGGCAGGGTCTCCTGCGACCACCGCGAGATCCTGGCTTGAGAAGCTGACCGACGGCAGCCTTCCGATGAGGTCGGCCGCACGCGGCAGGCCGAGCCCATTCACCAACGCCCTCTTGCGCGTCCCTGGTTCGATGTTGACCCGGATAGTGGTGCCGTGAGGCTGAAGAGTGGCTTCGACCGCCGCCCTGGGCTCTCCGTGCCGTACCGCCTGGGCCTCCTTCGATCCCCGCATCAGACGTCCGGTCGACAGGAGGTGCATCCCCTCAAGGAGATTGGTCTTTCCTTGCGCGTTGGGCCCGACGATCAAGTTGACACCTTGGGCCGCCGTCAACTCCACCACCGCTAGGTTTCGGAAGTCTTGGTATCGAACCTCTGCGACGGTCACGCCGTCCATTTGTCCCCGTCGTGTCCCTTCTGAATCATTCCTTTGATATCAATGAAGTTGTTGTTATTAGGGTGTTGGCAAGTGTGGAAAACTTGATATCACCGCTCTGGCTCAGGTTAGCCAGTCGTACGATCCAAGCTAGAATCAGCCACCCTACCTGGAATAGCGCGAGTGGAAAAGCTTGTGGGAAAGGATATGTATGGAGGCCGGTTTTCCAACCGCTCGACATTTCCCATCGGTCCCCCACAGTATCCCCAAGTTTCACACGAGCTTGTGCATACGCCCGTACTTCATGACCGCGGCCTCCATCTGATACAAGGGATGGACGTTAGGGACAGGCTCGATACCGACCTTGGAGGCAAAAGGAAACCAAATGTCACGGAGGCTCTCAGCTTGAGTCTGGGCGGGTAGCTCGGGAAAGCGGTCGCACAGACGCTTGATCGCAAAGTACTCTTGGAGTGTCATTTTGCGCAGGTCACCGACCGTGTCTTCCAGCCGGTGCACCCCGTACCGGTGGGGTGCGGGGGTAAACGTGTAGAGGTTGCGGGGCTCGTGCACGACGACCGTTCCCGCGACGATGTCCCCGATCCTTTGTGACCGGGGGTTGGTGAATATGGACAAGAACCCGGCGAGATAGAACGTCGGCAGAAAATCGCCGACACGCAGGAGGTTGCGATAGATCGCCGCGGGAAAGGTGATCGGCGTCCCGTCGACCATGATCACACGGATGTTCATGAGGCGCTTGCCGATCGTCTGCCCACCCCAGAAGCCTTCTTGGAACGCAAAATACGCGTAGAGTCCGAAGGCGGCCATGGCGGCAAGGATGACCCAAGTCAGCTCCGGTGCTCCTTGGAAGACGAAGGCAGCCCCGATGGCTAGGACGTAGAACACCATGATCGCGATGACCACGTCGATGATGTGCGCCATGATCCTGGTGCCCAGGCTGGCCAGCCGATAAGAGACGACGACCTTCTCCGGCGTCAAGACCATATGCTGGTCAGTCACGTGTAATATCCTACACGCACATGATCGTGCCCTCCAAACGGTTTTGGGTCTTGGTCGCTTTGGGGATCCCGATTGCCTTGGTGGGCGCGGTCGTGCCGGGCTTTGAGAAGCTACTGCTTCCCTATGACGTGGGCATCTTCGCCCTGATGCTCATCACCGGGTTCGTCGCCAAGAAAGGCGACCCCTTGAGCGTCAAACGCGCCAGCGACCCGATCTTGAGCGTCCGGGTGCCGAATTCGATCAGCCTCACCCTCGAAAACATGAGCCGGGCGCCTTTGGTCGTGGAGGTTCGCGACGAGCCGCCGACAACCGCCTTGGTGACCAAATCCGACTTCAAAATGCGGATCCTTCCCGAACGCCCGGAGGAGGTGGAGTACTCCATCACCCCGCGTGAACGTGGTGAGCAATCGTTCACCGGCACGTTCGTGCGGTTCCTGGCGCCACTTGGGCTCGCTTGGGTTCAAAAGGAACTGCCCACCCAGGAGACGTGCCGCGTGTATCCGAACGTCAAGGCGGTCAAGGAGTTCGACTTGCTCAAGCAGCGCGGGAAGTTGAACTTAATAGGTTTGCGGCGGACAAGGCAAAAGGGCCTCGGCCAGGAGTTCGAGTCGCTCCGCGACTACAACGACGACGACTTCCGGACGATCGACTGGAAGGCCAGCGCCCGGCGGGGCAAGCTTGTCGTGCGCAACTTTGAGACCGAGCGCAACCAGGCCGTGATCGTGTGCGTGGACGTCGGCCGGCACATGATGGCCGAAGTCGACGGCGTGCGCAAACTGGATCTTGCCCTGGACTCGGCGCTTATGCTCATGCACACCGCCGAACGCCAGGGCGACCAGATCGGCCTTCTCGTCTTCAACGACGTCATCAAGGCCTACGCAGCGCCCCGCAAGGGCCGCGCCCAAGTCGCGGCGATCCTGGACAAGGTCCACGACGCCCAGGCCGAACCGGTCCAACCCAACTACGCCGCCGCGTTCACCTACCTGGCCAACAGGTGGAACAAGCGGTCGCTGTTGGTGGTGTTCACGGACGCAGAAAACGAAGACCAGGCCGCCGACTTGGTGCAGTCCCTCGGGCCGATCCATCGCCGCCATCTGCTCATGGTCGTTCGTGTCGTCGACCCGAAGATCCGCGAGCTTCGCCACGCACCCGTCATCGACGACAGGGACCTCTATTTCCGCACTGCCGCCCTCTGGTACGGCCAAGACCGTCGCAAAGCGGAGGCGGTGTTGCGCACGGCGGGTTTCCACACGATCGAGGCTGAGCCGCAGGATCTGGCCTCCGCCCTGGTGGGCGCGTATCTACGCGTGAAAGAGTTGAACCTGATTTGAAACTTCGCCGGGCCCTACTTGAACACGACGTAGGTGAAACCTCCCGCCGGCACGTCGACCGTCACCTTGCCCACCTGGTGGGAGTCCAGAGCGATCGAGACCGGCGCCTTGCCAGGCGCTGATGCCGTGGCCTTCCCCGACAGTCCGGCATAGTGAAGAGGCACCTCGATCTCCCGGCGTACCGCCGAAGAGGTGGGGTTGAAGACCACGAGCATGGCCTTCTCCGGCCCTTCGGGGTTCACATGCAGGACGTAGTCGATGTCGCGGCCGTCGGCCCGGCGCAGGTGGATGACCTCGCCTTCCAGAACGTCCCGGTGCTTCTTGAACCAGTCCACCCACTTGACGACCACCGCCTTGGTCTCGGGCGCGTCGTAGAGCCGCTGGCCCCGGTAACACGCCTGCGCGCCGTACGCGAAGTTGTTGATGAGGTGGTTCTCGTAGTCGGCCAGGTGGTCTTTGAGAGGCTCAACGGTGGCCGCCGCGCCGCCGCCTTGGTACTCGGTCAGGGGCACGAACATCCAGCCCATCGTCGGTGACTTCGTCCATGTGCCGTCAAAGAGGTTTTGGCGGCAATGGATATGCTGCTGGGCGCGGGGCAGGCTCCAGTTCGTCTCCCGATAGCCCATGCCGGTCTTGTTCGAGCCAGCGAGCATGTACCAGTCAGGGACGTTCAGATAGATGCCTCTGGCACGGCACCACGCGTAGAAGCCGGTGATCGTGCGCCACTGCGTCCATTGGCTGTCCTCCAGTCCTTGGTGGCCGGGATGGCTGGTGCTGGCGCACAGGTCGCCCGGATAGCTGCCGTCATGTTCCAGGAGGTCGAACCCTGTCCGTTGCAAGAAGTCGGCGATGTTCTTGAAGTACTGCTGCCCCCAGGTGCTTCCTAGGCAAGGAGAGTTGCCGAAGATCGCCCCGCCCGTCTTTCCGGTCTTGGGGTTGATGACGTCGTTGCGGTCGTCGATCCGGCGGCTGGCCAACAGCGAGTAGCCGCCTACCTCGAGGCCCTTCTTGTGGCCATAGTCGGCCAACGCCTTGAACTTGGCGATGTTGGCATCGCTAGTGTCCTCCATGTTGAGGCCGCTGCCGAACGAGAAGATGACCATCTCGAACCCACATTCGGCGGCCTGGTCGATGCTGGCACGGGCCTTGGCGTCGTCCGTCGTCGTCAGGTGGAGCATGATCGGGCTCTCGGCCGTCCACGGGGCCAGGAGGCGGTATGTGTGGCGGAGCTCGAGCCCCTTCCGCTCGCGGTCGGTCGAGTCATAGAGAACAAGGTACGACCGGTTGCCCGCCCACTTCCCGCCCGGGGCGACGATCACGCCGGGCCCGATCGGCGGCTCGCTGGTGAGAAGGCACGGGGTCTCCAGCCTGTAGTTGACCTGGGTGGTGTAAGCGGGGTCGGTGTTCCATTTGCGGCACCGGTTGGCGTCGCCGCCCGCCATGCCGCCGAAGGAGTAGTCGCTGATCATCTCCAGGTTCGGATAGCGCCACCCGGCCGGGGTGTCGACCTCACTTTGCGCCTCGACCAAGGCCAAGACCTCACCCTGGAAGTGGTCGAGTCTCACAGGCTGTCGTCCGACATTCCGGACGACCACCCTCTTCATCATCACGGGCGCCCCGTCGTACATCTCATGGACGACGTCCACCAAGAGGCCCGGCCACTTCGCGCTTGTGAAAGTCAGGGTCATGGAACAGCCGCGCGGGGGCCACGATCCGGCGGGCGGCCTTAGGGTGGGCTTCCAGTCGAACGGCTTCTCGGGGACAGAAAACTGCACCCTGAGAAGGCTAAAGGCTTCCGGGTCGGGCTTCATGGAGTCAAGCCAGCCGGGAAGTAAATAGGCACGGTCGGGTTGGCCGACGTAGCCGCCGACGGTGACCTGGGTGCCGTTCAGAGTGAGCGTGGCCTCGGGGGACGCCGCCCTGATGTACTCGTGCCCGGCCGTCCGCTCCTGGAGGCTGTACGTCGTCACCCCTGGCCCGAGCCGGAACGTGCGCCGGACGAGCCCGTTGTCCAGGGTGACGTCGAGCGGGCCGGGCCCGTGGTAGGCCTTGGCGAGTTCCTTCGGCTTGCGCACCAACCAGTCGCCTGTCGCGACCGTTGAAGTGGCAAGCGGAGGCAGTTCCTTGAGCACGGCGGCGACATCGTCCATTGGGCTCCTTTGTTGTGCGGCCAGGCCGACAAGGGGCGCGGCCACAAACAGAGTGAAACTGAGGATGGTAAGGTTCCTTGTCATGGCGAAGTCCCTTGACGATTATGTCCACGAAGCGCTGCTTGAAGTCCAAGAGGTGACGATCGCCGACCTGCCTGGGCTGGCTGGCTATTGGCTGATGGACGTGCGCGAGCCGGACGAGTTTGCCGCCGGACACATCCCCGGTTCTCGCAACTACCCCCGGGGCATGCTCGAGGTTCGGGCGGACCTGGAACACTACAAACGCGACCCCGCCTTGGCCGACCGCTCCCAGAAGATCGTCTGCTATTGCGGCGGCGGGCACCGCAGCGCCTTGGCGGCAAAGGCCCTCAAGGAGATGGGCTTCACCGACGTCCTCAGCCTAGCAGGTGGCTGGACAGAGTACACCGGGCTTGGCCTCCCGGTCGAGAAATGAGCACCCCTCTGAACTGCCAGTCCCTCGGCGACATGTTGCGGCGTCGGTGCGCCGAGCACGCCGAGCGCATAAGCCACCTTGTGCCCGGCAAAGGCGGGTCTCCCGACCAGACGATGACCTTTCGGGATCTCTACGAGACCGTCTTCGCGTACGCACGTGCACTGGACGGACTAGGGCTGGTCAAGGGCGACACCCTTGTGATCCTGGGCGAGTCCAGTCTTGAATGGTTGCTTGTGGACTGGGCCGCCCAGTCCCTCGGCATCACCACCGTGCCCATTTACCCGACCTTGCCGCCCGACCAAGCGACATACATTGCGGACGACTGCGGCGCCAAGGCCTGCGTCGTGTTGGAGAGCCGCTTGTCGGAGAAGCTTCCCGGTCGGTTGCCTGTGGTTCTTCGCCCGGCGAACGGCGAAGCTGGTTTTCTCGACCATGCCGACAAGTCCTCGATGGACAAGGCGGCTTGGGAGGCGCGTATCGACACGGTCGGGCCAGACGACGTGGCGACCCTCATCTACACCTCGGGCACGACCGGCCAGCCAAAGGGCGCCGTGCTCAGCCACCGGAACTTCATCTTTCTGTGCCAGAACGTCAAGGACGCGCTCCCGGTGGACGAGACGGACACCTTTCTGAGCTTCTTGCCGATGTCTCATGTTTACGAGAGGTTTGGCGGCGTTGTGTTACCTATATCAGTGGGCGCGAGGACAGTGATCGCAAGCAGCCTTGTCGCGCTGGCTGGCGAAATGGTCAAGTATCAGCCCACAGTCATGCTCTGTGTGCCCCGGTTTCTAGAGAGCGTCAAGTCGCGGATTCTGGACAGTGTCGAAAAGCAGAAGCCTATACAGAAGAAGTTGTTCTATTTAGCCCTGTCCCAAGGGGTCGCCCGCGCCCAGGGCCGTCCCGCGCCTCTCTTTCCGCTGACCGACGCCCTCGTCGGGAAGAAGATCCGTGAAAGGACAGGGGGGCACATCCGGTTCTTTGTTTCCGGCGGCGCCGCGTTGCCTACCCACGTCGCCGAGTTCTACCAGGCGTTCGGCCTCTTGGTGTTGCAGGGTTACGGCCTCACCGAGACGACCGCCGCAAGCTGCCTCAACCACCCTGACCGGAGCAAGTACTGGACCGTCGGGGAGCCGCTCCCTGGTGTCGAAATCAAGATCGCCGGCGACGGCGAGATTCTGATCCGGGGCGGATCGGTGATGTCCGGCTATCACAACCTGCCCAAGGAGACGGCCGAAGCCATTGACGCCGAAGGTTGGTTTCACTCTGGGGATATCGGAGAGTTCGAGGGCAAGAACCTAAAGATCACAGACCGAAAGAAGGATATCCTCGTCCTCGGAAACGGCAAGAACGTCGCGCCGCAGGCGGTTGAGAACGCCCTGAAGGAAAGCCCCTACATCAACGAAGTCGTCGTCTTTGGCGACGGCATGGAGTACTGCTGCGCATTGGTGGTGCCCGATTTCGACCGACTCAAGACTTGGCTGGGACAGCAGGGACTGCCTGTCGGCGACTTCGCACAGGCTGGCTTCTCGCCGGAGGTCAGGGCCCTGATCAAGGGCGAGGTCGATCTAGCGAACAAGAAACTCGCCGACTTTGAGAAGGTCAAGAAGCACGTGCTGGTCGGACGCCCCTTCAGCGTCGAGACAGGGGAGCTGACGCCGAGCCTGAAGGTCCGACGCAAAGTCGTGAAGGATATGTACGCGGATGAGATCAGGAGCATGCAAAGGGCGTGAGTGCGTCGCGCTTGACGACCCGACGCGGTCGTAGGGCGCGGATAGAATGATCGGGTGACGCTCTCGTTCCGCACGCTCCAACTGACCAAGCGTTTCCCTCTTCGCATCAGCCGGGGGACGTCGACTGGCTCCACAAACTTGTTCGTGCTTGTGTCCGACGGTGTGGGGACGGGAATCGGCGAGTGTGCGCCCGGCACAGGCTTTGACGAGACCCTCGCCGCAGAGGCCGAGGCTCAACTTGGCGCCTTGGGCGACATCTCTGAGTTGTCGATCGCTCAAGTTTGCGCCCGGGCGACTGAGGCCGGGGTGGAGAGCGCGGCAGTCGCGGCTTTGGACATCGCCCTTTGGGATTTGCTTGGCAAGCGGGCTGGCATGCCGCTCTACCGGTTGTTCGGCCTCGGCAAGCCGACGGTGCCGACCAGTGTGACCATCGGGATCAACCCACCGGAAGTCGTGCGCGAGCGTGTGCCGGAGCTGCTTCGCGACAACCACGGGAGGGCGCTCAAGATCAAGTTGGGCAACCCAGATGGGATAGAGGCCGACAAGGCAGGGTATGAGGCCGCCAGATCGGTCGCCGGGGACGCGTTGCTCCGGGTGGACGCGAACGGAGGGTGGTCATTGGCGGACGCGTTGAAGATGGTTCCGTGGCTTGCCGAAAGAGGCTGCGACTACGTGGAGCAGCCGCTTGTGCGCGGCGCAGAAAATGAGCTTCCCGAATTATTTGCTAACCGTAAGCTACCGATCTACCTCGACGAAAGCGTGCGGGTCGCCGCAGACGTCCCCAAGGTGGCGGACCGTTGCGACGGCGTCAATTTGAAGCTCATGAAGACGGGCGGGCTGACCGAGGCGTTGCGGCTCGTGGCCGCGGCACGCGCCCATGGACTCAAAACCATGATCGGATGTATGGGGGAGAGTTCGGTCAGCATAGCGGCCGGAGCCCACATCGGCGCGCTGTTCGACCACATCGACCTTGACTCCCACTTGAACCTCGCTCCCGACCCAGCCGTCGGCTTGACGGTCGAGGACGGCGTCGTGATGCCTGGCGACCGTCCTGGGCTGGGTGTCGAGTTGGTGGAACCATAGGCCGTGCTCAAGCCGGACAACCGTCTCGCCCTCTATTGCGAGGGAGGCTTTGACGACAACACCGCCAAGATGGCCGTCGGCGTGTTTCGGTACAGCGCGAATGATGTGGTCTGCCTTGTCGATTCTCGTCACGCCGGAGAGGACAGCGTGGCGTTGACCGGGGTCAAGCGCCAAGTGCCCGTTGTCGCATCACTGCGCGAAGCCAGCGCGCTCGGTGCAGACACCGCCGTACTGGGCATCGCCCCATCCGGGGGAAAGATCCCCGAGTCATGGCGGCCCGTTCTTGACCATATGGTGGATCTTGGGCTCAACATTGTCAACGGGCTCCATGAGCGGCTGGCGCCGCGATATCCGCAGGCGACAGGTTGGATATGGGATGTCCGGCAGGAGCCCGACGGGCTTGGCGCCGCCAGCGGCGCAGCCCGTCGCCACGAAGGCGTCCGCCTCCTCATGGTCGGCACCGACATGGCGGTCGGCAAGATGACCGCCGGTCTTGAGATCTTTAATGAGGCGAAGGAGCGCGGTGTGGCGTCAGGGTTTGTGGCCACCGGTCAGATCGGCATCGTCGTCTCTGGCAGCGGGGTTCCCCTTGACGCAGTGCGTGTCGATTATGCGGCCGGGTCGGTGGAACGCGAAGTGCTCCGCCACGAGGACAAAGGCCTTATCGTGGTCGAGGGCCAGGGTTCCTTCGGCCACCCGTCGAGCACGGCATGCCTGCCGCTCCTGCGCGGAACCATGCCGACCCACCTGGTGATGTGCCATCGAGCGGGGATGGAGTGCCTCCCCAGGCAGCCTTGGGTGAAAGTGCCGCCCTTGGCAGAAGCCATCCATTTGGTTGAATCCATCGCCAGCGCCTGCGGTGCGTTTACGACGCCAAAGACAGTGGCGGTGGCGCTTAACCCGGGTGATTTGGGCCACGAGGAGGCTCGAGAGCACGCCCGCAGGTTGGAAAGTGAACTTGGCATTCCGGTCGTCAACCCTCTTGTCGACGGCGCCGGGCGCATCGTCGACGCCCTCCCTCTTGGCTAGCGCCCATCGGCGCGGCACCCCGTCAGAGGTTCCCGGCGCCATACCGACCCAGCACAAATTGGTCACGTGTGCGGCCGTTCAGGTTCAACGTTCGGTTACCGTCACGGACATAGATTTCCTCTAGCATTTGCCCCGACCGAGGGTCGCGACGGATCAGGTAGGTCACGCCGGATCTTGCGGAGACCTCGATCTTCGCGACCGTCTTGCCCTGAAGGCTGATGAACTGCACCTGCACGTGGTTCAGCGGGATCGGTTGGATATGGTTCTTCATCGCTTCTCGGAACCGCATCTCGAAGATGTCCAGCGGATGGGGGTCGTCGATCAAGCTGAGGTCGCCGTCGAGTCCGATGGCTTCGCCGCCGTCATCTACTCCTAAGTAGAGCACTCCGCCGGAGGCGTTCATGAAGGCGGCCACCGTCTTGAGCGAGGCGAACAAGTGGTCCGGGTTGCGCTGCTGTTTCCTAGTATCCCACTCGAAGGTCGCCTTGAACTCCGTTCTCGGGCCTTCGACGAACCCCGCCGACCCGGGGCCTGGCGGCCTGCCCGATTTGACGACCATTCCGCCCGATTTGACGACCATGTCCATCGCGGGGAGCGGCACCGGTCGCTGGCCCGTCGAGAGGGCCAGCAACCTTGACGCTAGGCGAAAACGGGCCAGAAAAGCGTTGACGGGGTCGGGGTCAACCGCGCGCACGTTTTGGCCGACCAGGTTGGCGACGGTGGCAGCCAGCCCGGTCTCGGGTCGCTTGGTGTTGGCGTGGAGTCTGCCGGCGACCGACTTCAGGCCGTCGAAGAACGCGACCAGCCCGTCGCCGACTCCACACGCCTCGTCCATCATGTGGACGCGGCCGAGTGCCTTGAGGGCTTTCGACGCCTCGTCTTGAGTCATGGCGTCAAGGCCGTTCGGTCCCAGTTCCCGTTCGATCGCTTCGGCACAACCTTTGCCTGCGCCAGCCACCGCTGGCGTCGCAGGTCGGCCGAGCGCCTGGATGACCGCAGTCACAAATTGATCTGGGCTCACCGCGTCGGGCTCGCCGTCAGGTGAGAAGGTGAAGCGCGAGAACAGGCCGGTAGGCGAGCACGTTTCCAACACCGCCTCGTCCGCTAGCATGAGCACAGGGCCGTCCTCAAGGGTCGGGTTCACCGAACCCAACGCGGAAGGCCCCAGATAGGGCACGTCGCCGACCACTGGCCTCACCAGTTCACGGGCTGACGGGTGGGCCTGGCGTGTCGCGTTGTCAAAGACTCGGGCGAGCCGCTGGGCGAACAGGTAGCCGCTCAGTCCCGAGCGCGTATCGTCGCACAGGGCCATGACGTAGTCGCTGCGGCCCTGCCAGCGGAACCAGCCACGGCTCTTGAACGCCATCAAGAAGGCCAGCCGCGACAGGACCGTGAGGACGCAGGCCTGCCGGTCTTCTTCCGTGGCGACCGAGGCCTTCCTCGACCTTCCCGTCGTGTCTAATGCGATGACCGAACTGTACAGCCGGAAGTAGGCCTGTTCAACCGCCTCCGCGAACAACCGGTCGTCCATCGCCCTCATTCTAGGGCCGCCCTCAGAAGAAGCGCTTCCACCATTCGACGATCTGGTTAAGGCGGTGCACCCGCAAGTCGGGCGGCCCGTTGCGGCTCAAGCCGTGGCTTGTGCTTTGCGGGTACCGGACAAAGCGTGTCTCTATCCCCTTGCACTTGAGCACGTAGAAGACCTGTTCGGCCTGCTCGACGTTGCACCGGAGGTCGCCTTCGCTGTGGATGATGAGCATCGGCGTCTTGACGTTGTCAAAGTGGCTGATCGGCGATTGATCCCACAGGATCTTGATGTCCTTGTGGCTTCCCCACGCCTTTCCGCCGAAGTAGCCGTCGCGGTTGAGCGGATAATCGCTGTTGCCGCCCGCCGAGAGCCAGTTGAAGACACACCTGTCAGTGATCGCCGCCTTGTAGACGTCGCTATGGCTGACCGCCCAGTTAGTCATGTAGCCGCCGTAGGAGCCGCCCATGACGCCGATCTGTCCGGCCTTGACATAGGTTTGATGCTGCGCCCACTCGGTTACGGCCTTGACGTCGTCCCAGTCCTTGGAGCCCCAGTTGCCCCGGATCGCGGCGCAAAACTTCTCGCCGTAACCCTTGCTGCCGCGCGGATTGCTGAAGACGACCACGTAACCCTGGGCCGCGAGCACCTGGAACTCGTGGAAGAAACCGACGCCATATTGCCCGTGGGGCCCGCCATGCACCTCGATGACGCACGGGTAGGTCTTCTTCGGGTTGAAATCGGCCGGTTTGACGACCCACGTCTGGACCTTGGTGCCGTCCGTCGAGTCGACCCAGACCTCTTCGGTCGGGGCGACCTTGACCTTGTCGAGATAGTCCTTGTTGAAGCTGGTGAGGATCTTGGTCTTGCCGCCCACAAGCACAGCGACCTCGATCAGCGACGTGAAGTCGGCGTGCGTCATGGCCCGCACTTTCCCGTCCTTGCTGGTGTTGCCGACGCCGAGGATATGTGTTCCTTCCGTGATCAGGCCGAGGCCGCCCTTCTTGACGTCGACCACGCCAAGTTGCACCTCTCCCTTGGTGGCGACGGCCACAAAGAGCGACTTGCCGTCGGTAGACCACTCTAGGATAGGAGAACCAGCCGCGCTCGTGTCGCTCAACGTGAGCGCGGCGACGTCGTAGTCGTCCTTGTCCGTCAGGCACCTTTGTTCGCCGCCGTCGACCGGGGAGATGTAGACCTTGTCGTTCCGCACGCCCCAAGGGTCGGACTTGTCGTGGTCGCCGACGTAGGCGACGGACTTGCCATCGGGCGAGACGGCGGGCATGCCTTTGCTGCCCTCCGACAACCCCTTCAACATCTTCGCTTTGCCCTTGAGCGGCACATGGTAGAGCTGGTCGTTGGGAGTGGTCAGCAGGGGGTCTTTCTCGGCGGAATGGCTGACGATCAGGCCGCTTGAGTCGGGCAGCCAGTCGAATCCGTAGTCGCCCATCGCCGCCTCGTCATAGAGCAGCTTGTGCTTGCCCGTCTCGACATCGACATGGTAGAGCTTGTATCTCTGGCCGCCAAAGTAGCCGTCTCCGTCCTCCCGGTACCAGGTCGTGTCGATCACCCAAGGCGGAGTGCTCAACCCTTTCTCCTCCCGCTCCTTTTGGGCCTTGGTGGTGCGGTCTCCCGCGGTCTCCCTGAAGGCGGCGACGATGTGCGCGCCGTCCGGAGACCACTTGAACCCACCGACGCTTCCCTCCGGGAAGCTCGTGAGCTTGGACGCCTCGCCGCCGTCGGTCGGGATCAAGTAGATTTGGGCGGACGGCTTCTCGCGCCCGCTGATGAAGGCGACCTTGCCGCCATCCGGAGACCAGCGGCCGTGTCCCGCGCCCCCTTCACCCTGGGTCAGCTGTTTGACGTCGCCCTCAGCCACATTGACGGTGAACAGGTTGGCGACGACCTTGTTCTTATCGCTCACCTGTGATTTCGCAAACAGAATCCGACGGCCGTCGGGTGACGCCTGAGGGTCGGAGACGAGTTGGAACAGGGTCAGGTCTTCGGGCTTGATGTCGCGCCGGGCCATGCCGGGGACTTTACCTTTCGGCCAGAAGGAGGCTAGAGGATGACCTTGTTCAAGGGGTACTCGACCAGTCCGGTCGCGCCCGCCTTCTTGAGACGGGGGATCAGTTCCCGCACTTCGCGCTCGGTGAGCACGACCTCGGCGGCGACCCAAGACGGGTCAGACAACTGCGACACAGTCGGGTTCTTGAGCGCGGGCAACAGGGACAGGATCGCCTGCTGGTCGGCGGCTGGCAGGTTCATCTTCAAACCGACCATCTTGGTCGCGTTGATCGCGCCGGTCAGCAGGATCGCCATAGACTCGAGCTTCTCGCGCTTCTCCGGGTCCTCCCACACCGCTTTGCCACACACAAACCTCGTGGTCGAAGTCAGAAGGGTGTCCATGATCCGCAGGTTGTGCGCCCGCAGGCTTGATCCGGTCTCCGTGTTGACCACGATGGCCTGGACGAGGCTCGGGACCTTGACTTCGCACGCGCCCCAACTGAACTCCACCCGGACGTCGACGCCCTTGTCAGAGAAGTACCGCTGGGTGAGGCGGACGTATTCGGTGGCGACTGTCTGTCCCGCGAGGTCTTTCGCCTCCTTGAACTGGCTTTCCTCATGCACGGCCAGCACGATGCGGATGGGGTTGCTAGTGAGCTTCGAATAGCGGAGCTCGCAGATCTCGTGCAGGTCGGCTTGGCAGTCGGTGATCCAGTCAAAGCCAGTAAGCCCGGCGTCGATGACGCCGTCCTCGATGAACCGGGGGATCTCCTGTGGCCGTAGTAGCACGGGCTCGATGGTCTCGTCGTCGATCATCGGCTGGTAGCTTCGGCTGGCCGTCTTGATCGTGAACCCGGCGCGTCCGAACAGGCCGTAAGTCGCCTCTTCCAGGCTGCCCTTGGGTAGTCCGAGCCTCAGTCGCATCGCGCCCCAAGGTACCCATGGCCGACCCTGCCCTCCGGTCCTTTGGTTGCTGTGGCCGATGTCAGAATCTCATACATGGTGACCGTCCGCGTGTTTGTCAATCTGAAGCCGTCGCTACTGGATTCGGCGGGCCGGACGGTCACGGGCACCTTGCACAAGCTTCAGTTCGACGAGGTCAAGGACGCGAGGATCGGGAAGACCATCACACTCCAGATGGAAAAGTTCGACGAGGAACGAGTGAAGGCGATGTGCGCCAAGCTTCTCGCCAACCCTGTGATCGAGGACTACTCGATCGAGGTTCTGAATTGAAAATCGCCGTCATCCAGTTTCCCGGCTCCAACTGTGACCAGGACGCGCTGTGGTCTTTGCGCGACGACGTCGGTGTCCAGGCGGAATATGTCTGGCACGACGCCACTTCTCTCGCCGGGTTCGACGCCGTGTTCGTCCCGGGCGGGTTCACCTACGGTGACTACCTGCGTTGCGGGGCGATGGCGGCGACCGCGCCGGTCATGGAGGAGGTGAGGAGATTCGCCGTTGAAGGTCGGCCCGTCGCCGGGATCTGCAACGGCTTCCAGATCCTTTGTGAGGCGCACATCCTGCCCGGCGCGCTGATGCAGAACATCGGCCAGAAATTCCTTTGCCAAGACGTGCACCTGCAGGCTGAGAACCGAACCAGCCCGTGGACCCAGGGCGCCGAAAGGGTGCTCCGGATCCCGATCGCCCATATGGAGGGCCGTTACGTCTGCGATGACGAGACGATGCGCAGGCTGGAGGGCGAAGGTCAGGTCGCATTTCGCTACGTCGCGCCCGACGGCGACAGGGACGACAAATGGAACGTGAACGGCTCCCGGGGCGCGGTCGCGGGCCTGGTGAACAAGGAAGGGAACGTCCTTGGCATGATGCCGCACCCCGAGCGGGCCACCAAAAAATTACTGGGTTCCGACGACGGATTGGCGATCTTGACCGCCTTTCGCCTACTTCCAGTGAACTAACGGGGTGACAAAAACGACCTATAATAGAAAGGTTATGGGTTGGGGTCGCCTGCTGGGATTGGTTTCACTCGCCGCCGCGTCGACGGCGCTGTTCGCGCAAGGCGTCGCCCAGAGCCCGGCGCCTGACCAGGCGAAGGCCTCCGGCAAGGACAAGCAGGTTATTGGGCGGCTCGGCCAGATTGTCGACCAGACCCGTATCTTCCGCCACCGGGACATAAAGTCAAAGACGCTTTTTTCGACCAAGCTTTACCAATACTTGGTCATCAATGTGACGGACGACCCTGCGTGGCTCGCCGTGGTGATGTCCGATGGTAGTACTGGCTACGTCCTCAGCGACCGGGTGGCCCCGTTGCCGTACGACGTGACCGCCGACGTGGCGAAACCGAAACGAGATGTCGCCAGCCTGCCCAGCCGAAGCGGCTCGTTCCGCTCCAACAGCGAGGACGCCCGCCTCAAGGGCGAAATGCTGAACTACTCGTTCAACTACATCGGCACACCCTACGTCTGGGGCGGCGAAGACTTGAAGAACGGCATCGACTGCAGCGGGTTCGTCATGAAGCTGTTCGGCAAGATCGGCGTCGATCTCCCCCGCACGGCAGACGAACAGTCACGTGTTGGCAAATCTGTCGAGCGCCTGGAGGACCTGCAGCCCGGCGACCGGCTCTCGTTTTGGGACAGCAAACGCGGGAAAGTGGGTCACACCGGCATTTTCTTGGGCTTCTTCGCCGATGGCGGCGCCTACTTCATTCACAGCAGCGGGACGCACCACGGCGTCGCCACCGATGACCTGCGTGAGCAAAAGTGGCGGAAGATTCTTGTCTCCGCCCACCGCGACAAGGCAGGTTAGGCCGAGTCGGTGGTGGAAAATCCACCACTTCGTGGGTAATATTCCCCCGTGATCACGCGGTTCGTTGAACAACGTGTACGAGAAGCTTTGGCCGACACCCCCGTGGTGGCCCTGGTCGGCCCACGCCAATGTGGCAAGACGACCCTTGCCAGGATGATCCGGCCCGCGCCTTACCTCACACTGGACGACGCGGTCACGCTGGACATGGCGGCCACATCGCCTGCCTCTTTGTTGGCCGCTTATCCGCAGGGCGCAGTCATTGACGAAGCTCAGCGGACCCCCGGCCTGTTCAGGACCCTGAAAGCGGCCGTGGACAAGGACAGGACACCGGGAAAGTGGTTGGTGACCGGTTCAGCCAACCTGCTTCTGCTTCCCAAGCTCAGTGAAAGTCTGGCTGGCCGAATGGAGACGATCGACTTGTGGCCGTTGTCGCAGGGCGAGATCGAGGGCAAGAGGGAGGGATTCTTGACCTGGGCTTTTGAGGGCGGGCAGCCCCCTCCGGTGGAACCGGCGATGGATTGGCAGGAACGGGTTTCACGGGGTGGATTCCCCGAGCCGAGCGGACGGCCCTCCGCGTCCCGGCGCGAGGCTTGGTTCGCCTCGTACGTCCGGGCGCTGGTCGAGCGCGACGTCCGGGACATTGCCCAGGTGGACGGCGTCGTGCTCCTCCCTAGACTGTTGCGCGCCCTCGCCGCAGACCCCTACGGGGTTGTGAACGCCACCGCTTTGTCCCGCTCGACCGGCATCCCCCCCACGAGCGTGGGGCGATATCTCGGCCTTCTCGAGGCCGTCTACCTTGTCCGGAACGTTCCCGCTTGGTCTGGCGGCGGCGACGCCCGGGTCGCCAAGTCTCCGAGAGTGGCCCTGGTTGACTCGGGGGTGGCCGATCACCTCGGCGCAAGTCGGGAGTGTCTGGATAACTTTGTGGCTATGGAGTTGATGAGACAATGCTCATATCTTGGGGAGGGCCATCGTGTGTGTCACTTCCGGTCCGCCCGCCAGTATTCTTTGCCGGCGGTCGTTGCCAATGCGAAAGGCCGCTGCGTCGGGATCAGTGTCGTGCCTCGGGAATCGTTGGCCCCCGCCGATCTCCAGGCCCTCAAGTTCTTTCAGGGTGTCGCAGGCAATGACTTCATCGGTGGTGTGGCGTTTCACTTGGGTCAGGAAGTGGCGCCACTAGGGGACGGGCTTTGGTCTATGCCCCTCTCGGCCCTCTGGCGCCTCTGACCTCCCCGTAGACTATGCAGGATGGATCGCGCCGCCGCTTTCGAACTGATGTGCCAGCACACGCCGAGCGAATCCCTGCGCCGACACATGCTGGGGGTGGAAAGCTGTTTGCGGTGGTACGCCCGGGTGTTGGGTGAGGACCAAGACAAGTGGGGCTTGGCGGGCTTGCTCCACGACTTCGACTACGAACAGCACCCAGACGACCACCCGCTTTGGGGCATGGATCTTCTTACCGGCCTCGGCGTCGAAGACGACATCGTCAGGGCGATCGCTTCGCACTATCCTGCCAAGACGGGCGTTGAGCCAGCGACCCCGCTTGAACGCCATCTATTCGCCTGCGACGAGATCAGCGGGTTCGTGACCGCCGTGACCTACGTCCGTCCGAGCAAGAGCGTGTTGGACGTCGAAGTGAAGAGTGTCATGAAGAAGTTGAAAACGCCGGCGTTCGCCGCAGGAGTGAACCGCGACGACGTGACTAGGGGCGCGGAGCTCATTGGCCTTCCACTGGAGCAGCATATCGAGAACGTGCTGATTGCGATGAAGGGCGACGCAGCGGTCCTTGGTCTGGCTGGCGACAGCGCTTCCTCATGAACGCCGCCTTCCGCCGATCGGGCCCGAAATCGTGGGCTGTCCGCCGCCGGTGGAGCCTTTGCCTCCTCCCGACCCTGTCCCCGGCTTCTCGGGGAGGTCGTCTTCCCGGACTGTGAGAGCGCCCTCCGGTTCGGTGGCTTCCATGAAGTCGTCCCCCTTCTTCGTGGAGACCTCGACGTCGATGCTCACCAGGTCGTCACCAAGGCTGTCCTTGAGCCTGGCGTCCTTCTTTCCCTCGCGGCTGAGCATCTTCAAGCGGTCTTTCTCGCCGTCATAGAGGGCCTTGAACGCCCACACCATGCGCCAATGGCCGCCAGGCAGCTCCTGGCGGGCCTGCGGGTCGCCGGTGATGATCGCATGACGCTCACCCTTCTGGTACCAGTATTCGATCTGGTCTGCGATCACGGTCGCGGGATACTTCCGCAGGTTTTCGCGGTCGCGAACGGCGTCCTCTTGGCTCTTGGTCTGGTCGCTTGGTGGCGCGGGCGGTCGGTCCTTTGCGATCGAATCGGGAACGACGGGGGCCAGTGGTGGAATCGGCACCTCCGCCACTTTGGAGTCCTCTTCCGGCTTGACAAGCATGTGGACGTTGCCGCTGAGCACCGACCGATGCTCCTTACGATAGATGACGACCTTGTCACAAGTCAGGTTGGCGTCTGTGCCGAAGTAGCGGACGTTGCCCGTGACGGTCATGACGTCGGCCTTTCTATCAAGGGACAGCTTGTCCCCATAGACGATCGTGTCCTCCGACTCGGCCCGGCCGTGGTCGGCCGTCCAAGTGTCGTTGTTCAGGCGTGAGTTGTCTCCCTTGACCTGCCAGGTCTTGCGTTGCTGCCCCTGGACCTGTGCCTGGCCCTGCCAGACAAAGGTCTTGACCAGAAGCTCGCCGCGCTGGACGTCAAGGTAGACGCCTTCGGCAGTCAGGTCGCCGCCATCCAGCTTGCCGCTGACCGGGCCTTCGACCCGGAGCACCCTGCCCTGGCCGTCGTAGGAGAACTTAGGCAGATTCAGGTCAAGCCGGTCGTTCCATATTCGGCCGCCGCTGTCGGCGACGATCGACTTGTTGAATGTGCCATATGTTGCGGTGTGTGCTTCAAAATTGAACACATCACCGGCACTCGTGGTCAGCTTTCCGTCGTGCAGGTTGACCAGGTCGAAAAGAGACCGGTCCCTCCTGCCGACGGCTGAGTCCACGGCCGCGTAGGCGACAAGGCGGTCGCCAACATAGCTACGGAGTTGGAAGGCTCCCAGCTGGAAGCCGCTGTCCACCTGGCCAGTGGGTCGGAACGCGGCAAACGGATCGACGCTGAACAGCTTCCTCGCTCCCGACCACAGACCTCCGACCGCGGCCGCGCCGAGGCACCAGGCGGCAATCGATCGGATCCGGCGTCTAGTTGAGGGTGACATGGACGGTGGCTTGTTGGCTGTTTGAGTTTAGCGTCAACGGCGAAGAGCCTGACTTGCCCCCAAGGGTCGCCTTCACCGTGTAGGTGCCCGCCGGGAGCCATAGCGTCACGTCGCCTTGGCCGTCTGCCGTGGCGGTCCGAACGACAGTCGTGCCTACGAGGGCTTGCACGGTCGACCCGGCGCCGCTCGCGACGATGACGGTGACGTTTCCAGGCGGAGGGGGTGGCGTGTCGTTGCCTTGGGGGCTGAGGGCGACGTCCCCGACATCGACAACTCCGCCGGTGGCGGCGGAAGGTGGCGAGAAGAACTGGTTGAAGTAGCCCGTCTTGCTCACAGTTCCCTGAAGGGTCGTGAATATAGATGTGACGGCACCGGAATAAGCGACGTTCTCGACACTGAAGCGACCATCCGCGCCAGAGACGGCAGACTTGCCCGCCAACGTCACCTTTGCGGCGGCAAGGGGTGTCCCGTCGGCCGAACTCAGGGCACGTCCGACCACCTTCACAGTCTCCGGGCCGATGTAGAGTTCGCCCAAGTCTGTGTCATCCGTGGCCGCTGGAAATGAGAAGCTCTGGACCACCGGGCTGCCCGTGGTCGGAGTGTAGGTCACCGTCACCGACGTGGTGCCGACAGGCACATCAAGCGAAAAGAATCCGTCTGTGACAGCAGCGGCGGTCGAGGCCGAGCCGGATCGGACGGACGCCGCCGGGTTCGGCCCCTCGCCGGTTTCGATCCACAACACGTTGCCGACCAGGTTGACGTTCGTCGGCGACGCTGTGCCGCCACCACCGCCCCCGCAGCCCAAAGCCAGGAGCAGAAAGAAAGCGCAAACCCAAGGCAGGAGACCCTGCTTCACTTTGCCGTCACCTCGAAGCGGATCGTCTGGCTCGTGGGATTGAAGGACAGTGGAGAGGCTGGAGTCAAGGATCGTACTTGTCCCCCGGGCAAACGGACGAGCAACGCCCGCGAACCGATCAGCTTGGAGGCCCGCAGGTAGTAGTGTACGCCCGGTCTCAGGCCGGTCACCTTCAAAACGAAAGTGCGCTTGGTCGCTGGCAGGATCTTTTTGTAATAGTCAGACCCCTGTTCGACCGACATTTGAAAACCTCCAGGCGAAGGGGGAAGTTTGGCGTCCAACCGGGGGTTCTCGACAAGTGAACCTCCCGGAGATCCGCCCGCGACCGCGACCGAAAGGTTGCCGGCGCTGGAGGTGGCGGAAAGATCCGCCGACCAAGAAGGCGATGGAGGTGGGCCCCAGCCCAATGCGGCCGGGCCTTGAGCCATCATTCCGGGGCCTGTCCGGCCGCGACCACTGGGGCTGAAGACGAGCACGGCTCCGTCAGCGTCGAGAGCGCGCACGAAGTACCCGACCCCGGGTTCGAAAGTCGTCGCAGGCATGTATGTCCCGACTTCGGGGTCGACACCGTCCGGCACGAATTTGAAGAACGTGCCTTCGATCAAAGTCCCCGAGGCGGAAGACCACGACCCGATCGACTGGGACGTCTTGGTGACCTGCACAGAGGTCGTGGGCACAGACGCGTCGTCTGGACAGGCGACCATGTTCCAACCTGGCTGTAGCGCGACCGAGGTGGGCGTGTTCCGGTTGATCCGACCCGCGACCAAGTGGGAGACCGGCACTGGTGGTCGGATGAAATAGCCTAGGCCCGCCCGGACCTCGCCCTCGTCCGGATAGTAAGAGTAGGTGGCCGTGACGGGGTTGTATCGGGCGGCCAGCGTCTGTGCGTCGGATAGCCCGAGGACGTCGGCAAGGTTTGTCGAGTAAGGCTCCAAGGGGAGGCCAAACATCGACAAGTCGGCTCCAGACGTTACCTGGAAGGCCGTGTCGCAGTCTGGAGTGCGGAGGTCAAGCGCCAACGGCCCGAAACCCTTGTTGACCTGTCGCTCGAACAATTCAACGGCCGATCCCGACACCGTCTTGAACACTTTGACGGTCACCGGTTGGGCTTTCTCAAAGTTCGTGTCGGTGACCGTCATGCCGAAGGCCAAGTTTTGGAGCTGGACGTTCTGGTTGCCCCCGGTCCAGTTGACGACGACCGTGTAAACGGTGGAGTCCGCGGGCACACCGGTCAACGTCCCGTAGACGTTGTTGGCGATCGGTTTGTTGGCGGTCGCCACCGCACCGGCTGGCAGGACGACCCGGGCCACCTTGCCTTGGAAGGGCAGGTCCACCGTCACCCGGTAGGGTTGGTCGGCGAAGACGTCGCTGGGGAAGTTCGGTACGACTGAGCCGTAGCCCGCCCCGACTTGGACGATGTCGTCCTGGGCGGTCATGAAGAACCGGGAGAACTCGGGGCGCCAGTAGATCGGGTAGGAGCGCCCGTTCAACAGCGTCTCGTTTCCTAACGCGTCGACACGGAATGAGTCGAGAATGATGCCGAACACCCCGAAGTCATCAGAGGCTGACGGTGGGATCGGCACGGCTTCCGCCACTACTTTCAGCCCTGGTGAAAGTCGGGTGTCCAGGATCCACTGGCGTTGCATCCAGTCGGCGAAGGTTCGACCCTCCACTTTGGCCGATGCTGAGCCTGCGAGGGTGTTGATCGCCTGCTGTCCAAGCGCGGCGACGGCGGACGGAGTCTGATACGCCGCCGGGTTTGTCGCATAGACGCTGTTGAACTGAGAGAGAAAGGTCGGATACTGGGCCAGGACCTTGCCCCATGCGGTTCCCGCCATCTTGAAGCGCAACAGGTAGATGCCGCCCGTGCTTCCGCCGACCGGCAACGGGGTGTTGACCAGGTTGGGGGCGACGAACGCGGGCCCGCCGATACCGGGTTGGTTCTCCCAGTCGTACTCTGCCGAAGCGTCATAGAGTCCGTCGAGGATGCTTTCGACGTCGTCGGGGGCGGGGTTGTTAGGGATGACTCCCGGCACCCGGCACGCCGCCATCGTCGCTGCCCGGACAAACCCTTCGGTGAACGCGTCGCCCGGATAGGGCGTGTCGCCGGTGTAAGCGAGCAACAGCGTGTGGATGAAGTTGATCGCGGCGGCGATGTCGTTCTGGTAGACCGGAAAATGGATCTCAGGCCCGGCGGTTCCGTTGGGCACATAGATCCCTCCGCTTACCGCCTGGCGGTCTGGCAGAGTCGCGTCATAGTTGAGGACATGGACGACGCCGGACTTGAGCGGTTGGCCGAAGATGGTGTCGAGGGTGGGCTGGGCGGCGGCAAAGACGGACTCGAGAAATGCCTTGTAGTTCGCGGGGAACGATTGCGCTCCGGTCGAGTCGAACTGCAAGGTGATGGCGCCCCCTCCCCGGCCCCGTCCCGAACCCCGGCCTTGCAACGGCTTGCCACCGACGTAAAGCCACGCCCGCACCGGCTCCGAGAACACGGAGGAGTCACCGCGCATACGCCGGACCGCCGCGCTCAGCACGGCCAGGTTGCGGTTGTAGGTGCGGGCGGCAGATTCCACCTGGGCGGTGACGTCGTCGTGCGACCGACCCCCGTCGACGTCCACCCGCAGGTCGGCGCGGCACACGACCGCCGTCAACAGAAGCAGGGCGGCCGTGGCCGCCCTTCCAAAGATATGTCTCGTCAAGATTGTCGGGCCTCTATGGTAGGAGCGTGTCGATCTGGCTGATCGTTCGGCTCGCCCCGCCGTCCGCCATGCCCACCACGAACCAATAGTACGTATGGCCTGACTGCAAGGTCGGCCCAGTGTACGTCACGGTGCTGGTCGCGCTGGGGCTGGCTGAATTGCTCCAAATGCTCGATGTGTTGACGCCAGGGAAGGTGTCGAACAAATAGACGACGTACTGTGAAGCCCCTGAGTTGGCTGTGTATTGGAAGCGGTGGGTTGAGAAGTTGTAGCCGCTTGTGTAAATCCGTTCGAGGGTGTACGCCCCCACGACCGCACTGAAGTCGCTCTCGGTCACGCCAGGGTCGTCAGGAAAGTTGGCAGACGCGGTTGTCAGTGAGTAGTAATAGTGAGAAAGTGGTTCCAGCCCCGCGTCCAGATAGCTGGCTCCGAGAGGATCGTAGACAAAGTCCCAAGACGACGGGGAAACGCTGGTCGATGTCGAGCGGTACACCCCGTACCCAAACAGGTCAGGGAACTGGTCAACGTCCCAATCTAACTCAACCTCCACATTCACGTCGTTGCGTATCCGGCCCTTCTTCGAGACAGTCACCGAGCGTCCCTGCCCACCTCGACGCAGGTTCTTCTTCACCCAATCCAGGGCTGCGGAAGAAGCGCCTCTGGTGGCGACCGGCTCGGAGGTGTAAGCGGTGGCGAATATGTTCTGTGGTGGCGTCAGAGTCGGGTTTCCGGCGTCGTCAAGGACGAAGTCCACTGCCCGTTGCTCCCCGACAGACAGGTTCACCGTGGTTTGGTCGGACCGATACGTCCGCCCGCTCGCCGCAATTTGGAGCGTGAAATTGGCGGGAAGGTCGTCAAATTCGTAGTCGCCGTTTTCGTCAGTGAAGACGCGCTTGCTGTTCCCGCCGCCGAAGTAGGCGAAAACCGATGCGTGGGCGAGGTCGAAGCCCGAACGGTCTTGTACGTTTCCGGTCACGCTTCCCATCAATGACTCTGGCGAGACGATAATGTTGCCGTTTGACTGGGTGTCCGCCGATGTCAGAACGTAAGTCGAACCCGAATAGACCGAGCCTGACTTGTTGATTCGTGCGTTCACGCGCACTTCACCGTCGCCGACCTTTGTCAGCACATACGAGCCCGCCGTAGACGTCGTAGTCTGGCCGTACTCGGTCCAAACGGTTGCGTCCCGCACAGGGACAAAGTTCAAGTCAAGGACAGTGCCCGTCAGGATTGACGTCTTCACAACGTTCGAGCCCCCGCAACCCGAACCGATGATCAGGGCACCGGCGACGACGACACTGGCGAATATCCGGCGGTTCATCTTTATTTCTCCTACGGTTCTGCCGACGCGGCGTTACTGGCCGAAATTGAACGCGAGTTCAAAATGGAGCCCCTGGGACTGATAACCGCCGGACGAATTGTTCGAATCCAAATTGACCACATCGTGGAATCGGTAAGCCACGTTCAGAGCGAGCGACCTCCAAATCTGGTACCGATAAGTGAGCGAGGTGTCCTTGTCGTCTTGTGGGTAGTACCCCGTCGTGTGCGACCGGTTCCAATCGAACGACAAGAAGTGCCTGTCGGCCAACCGGTATCCGAGACTGACCTCGATGTCGGAGTTGTCTTGGCCGAACTGACCTCCCCCGCCTGTAAACAGCTTGTTCAACCCGATCCGATACCGGAACCGACCCGGGGGAGAGCCGTCGAGGTAAATGCCAAGGGTATTGCTGGACGAGGACTGGGCCGTGTCGATGAACTGGGTCCGGCTGACATTGACGTCGGCCTCGAGCCGGTTGCCCATTCCGATGTCATAGGTGGCGAGCCCGCCGATCTGGCGGGTCTCGGAGTTGCTGGAGACGGAGCCGGAGCTCCGATAGATGCTGGCTACTCCCGACAGCGACAGACGGTCGGAAGGACGCATGTCGAGGGAGACCGCGAGCCGCCGCCCGGAGCTCGCCCCAAGGATCGTGGGGTCGGCGCCGTTGCTAAAGCCGTTGCCGCCGTAACCATAACCATAGCCGCCGGTGAAATTGGCCAGTGACGAGACGCCGCCGTTGTCGGAATCCGTATAGCTCAGGGTCGCGCTCAGGTTTTGGCTAGGAAAGTACCGGGCCCGGAATCCGATGCTCCGTCCCGTGCCGCTCTCCCCGTTCGACCTCACGTTACTGAGCGACAGGTCCAACCCGGCGATCAGGTTCCGTCCCGCGTTGTAGGTGTTGCGCAGTGAAAAGCTATCGACCTGTCCGGAGCTGGACCCGCTGATCCTGCTGGAATCGAACCCGAACCGCGAATCTAGGTTGCCGAACTGCCTCCGTGTCGACAAGGAGGCGGTATCGACCTTGCTTTGGCCGCTCGCGGATTCGCCGCTCGTCTCCACCAGCGAAAAGGTCAGCGGCCATCCTTTCGACGGGTCGACAGTCTGCGTGTGGTTGAACTCGTTGCGGGTGAAGCGGGTACGCGTGATGTTGGCGGTGCCGCCATTGACCGACCGCACGGCGATGCTGGAGTTGGTGGTCGCCAAGTTGAAGATGCTTGTGGGCGTCGGCTTGTACTCCAAGCTCAAGTCGTGGGACTTCTCGTTCCGGTTGAAGCCGGTCGATTCAATACTGACGAAGTCGTCGCCGACATCGCGCATGCTGCCCGTGAATGTGAACTTTCCAACTGTGTAACGGCCCGAGAGCCCGCGCGCCGAGCCGCTTTGCGGTGTGGCGGTGTTTGTCAGCCGGCCGATCGCCTGGCTCAGCGCGAGTTCGCCTGCCTTGCCCCCTTTGCCGAGCGGGAGGCGGTAGTCGATGCCGAAGACTTCTCGGTCTCCTGTCACGTTAGTCGTCGGTGTCGGGGTGTATACGACATCGACCTCGCTTGTCGAAGGCACGAAACGGGTGGTGTAGAAGACCGCCTTGTTCACGGGGTCGAAGTAGTAGTCGATCCCTTCGACTTGCAGCACCCCGTCGATCCGGACGGATACAGGTTGCCCTGGGAGAGGCGTGAACTGCAAAGTGTAGGGGATACCCGGCGCACCGTAACCCTGGAACTTTTCGAGCCTCGTCGAGAGACTGCCGGAGGAGCCGGTCAGTTGCCGCATGGCGGACAGGCCTAGGGTTCCTGACTGACCGAAAGAATATGTGGCGCCGACCCCTTCGACCGTTCCCGCCGGACCGCCGAACCCGAAGGATTCATACGTGGCGACGATGGTGCTGCTGGGCGGGATGAGCCTAGAGGCACCCGTGATGCGGTTCTCAAAGGTGACCGAGCCGAGGTCGTAGTCGATCCAGTAGTCTTGGCCGTATTGCATCAGCACGCCGTCGACAGTGATGGACTCCGAGCCCCTGACGACCTGGCTGCTCTGCAAGTAATAGGGGCCAGGGGTGTTGTTTCCTTGGAGGCTGATCGTCCGCGCTTCCCCTCGCGCTTGGGATCGAAGAGCCTTGATCTGGAAGGGGCCGGATTTGTAGCCCGCGCTGACCCCTCGGAGCGTCTTTGTGAACCGGGCGAACTGGTTTGTGTTCAACAGGCGTCCCTGGATGTCGCCCGCGCTGATGCTCCATGGACCCCGGTCGAAGTTGACGGTGAATTTTTCGCTCTGAGGATCCTGAAATCGGCTGTCCTGAAGATTGACGTCAAAGTCGAACAAGCCTAAGACCTTGCTGCCTTGCGCGCGGATAAACCCTTGGTCGGTGATCCTTTGTCCGCCTTGGCCACCGTAGTTCGTCTGTTCGAAGGCGTCGGTGTCTCCCGTCACGCTCTCGAAGTGGATGCCGATGTCACGATATCCGGAGAGCCGTATCCGGCTGGCGATCTCCCTTTGCCACCAGGCCTCGAATCTGCGCATGTCTTGGGCATGTGCCGTGGTGGCAACTATGACTAGGGTCGCGACGACCCAGACCCTAAAGGCCAAAGCAGTCGTCCAACACGGCGATATTGCCTTTCGCGGCCTCAGACAGTTCGGCGCGGCGTCGCTCAAGCGAAGCCGCGAGCCTCTCTCTGTCTTTGATAAAGCTTTGAAAGCCATCGAATAGCCTTTGTGCAGTCGCTCCCTGCACCATAGGAGGGGCCGGATAGCCCAGCATGTTCGCAAACGCCGTCACTTTGGGGTCGTAGCTGACCATAAATGCCGGCACACCGACCGTCGCCGCGAGGATCCCGGCGTGCAGGCGCATCGCGATGATCGCCTCCATGCGCATGACCCGTTCCTGCATCTGCTTGGGGGTTTGGATCCCTTTCAATTCGGGCACCTTTCCGCCGTGTTGCTTGGCGATTTCGTCCAGGAGCTTCCGATCCTCGACCTCGTCCATCGGCAACATGACCGGCACGTAACCCGCTTGATAGAGAAGACGGACGAGGTCTCCAAACACATCGACGACGTTCTTGTCGCCCTGCACGGGGCGGCAACTGACGCCGATCGTCTTCATGTTCGCGACGCCAAAACTTGTGCCCTCAGCGGGCATCTCCGGCTTGGGGAGGCAAAACGCCATGTCCGCCGTCACCCGGGGGTTCCCTCGATAACCTATTGACTTGACGGTCGAGACGCTTCCGGGGTCACGGACCGCCACAGCGTCCGATTGGTTGAATGCCCCGGCGGCCATACGTTTGCCGAGGAAGTGCGTCAGTGGCCCGACGCCTTGGCCCAACATGATGACTCTTTTCTTGGCTTTCTTGGCCATATCGACGAGCTTCGCATAGTAGAAGACACTGCGTTGGCTCGTCACGTCCTGGAAAATGCTGCCGCCGGGAAACACCAAGGCGTCGCAGTCGTCGATCGCCGCTTTGATGGCCGCGAGGTCGGTCTTGGGGACCCCGACCAATCCGTGGTTGCGCATCAGGCGTTCTGCGCTGCCGCAGATCGTGCGCATTTCGTAAGGCTTGTTGCGTGTGGCCTCTACAAAGCCCATCAAGATGGCGTCGTCGCCGATGTTTCCCGAACCAAAATAACCGGCCAACAAGAGTCTAGGCATGGACACCGGCCGTCGCTCCCCCGCTCTTCAAGAGCTTGCTGGCCACCCCCCACAAACAGAGGCCAAGTATACACCCGGTGATATGGCCGGTCACGACGCGTTGCAGGCTCAATACGACGGGCGAATGGGCGTGGCAGAACGTGTTCACCACGCTGGTCTGGCCAACGGCGCCCACCGTGAGGAGCAAGGCCGCCCAGCCCCGGAGTTTTGGCCACTTGGCTCTCCCAGCCCAAAGGAAGAGCCCTAAGACGAAGGCCGGGTGTCCGACGAGGAACTCCTTCGTCCTTGGTCGGGTCGAGAACACGAAGTCGAGCATCGCGCGGAACTTGAGTTCGAGTGTGCTTACCCCGGCCGGGTTGTCGTTGCCGGTGCGCGAGATCATGAACGCCATCGCGGCGAGGAACACCAGTCCCGCCACGAGCGTCCCCCATTTCACGGGTTCCTTGGAGAGGTTCTTGAGTCCCGACGCCTCGTTGGCGAACAGGGCGCCGACGACCAGGATGGGTAGGAAGACCGCCATCTTGATGCCGGTGAACTGCTCAGCCTGGATCATGTATTTGACCCCGACAAGGGAGCCTGCCACGACCAATCCGCCGACAAGGGTGACCAATGAGACGACCAGGTACGATCGCCAAGGAGGGGCTTCAGTCTTGCTGAGCCATAGGAACCCGAGCAAGGGAGCCGTCGTGGCCGAGGCCAAGGCGACATAAGGCCTTGCCGCGCCCAAGTAACCTGCGGCACCCAGGGCGGCCGCCCCCAGGAGGATCCAGCCGAAATATTTCGGGCACGTGAGCCGGGAGACCGTCCATGCGACGAACGGCGCGGCGAACAGGCCGATGAGGGCGAAGTCGACGGGGTTGGCTTCCGGCTCGGCGAACGGCTCTGGCGGCCCGATCACCCCCCTCTCCTTGATGATCGCCTTCCGGATGTTGACGAGCATCACCGCCATTTCCCGCAGAGGCTTTGTGGCGCTGAGGGTCGTCGGTCGCAGGAGCAACCAGCGGATGTTGCGCTCCTTGAAAGCCTTGGCGTAGCGCTCGACGATCGCCTCCGGCGCCATGCGGTCCGTCTCTGCTTGTTGCGCGGCGTGGAGGCGGACGACGAGGCCGGGGAACTTCTCCATCATCTTTGAGTCGCCCGCCATCTTTGCGAACTCAGGGGCGACATACTGCATGTCCAAGGCCCTGAGCTTGTCGCCGAGATAGGGGATGAGGTCTCGGTACCCCAGGACGGCGTCGCCCACCGGCAGGTAACCAACCGCACCCCGCTCGTGCGAGGACTCCAGCAGGTAGTCCACGTATTCCTTGTCAACCCCGGGCAAGTTCGCGTGCCTGGCGATGATTTCCAGACCCGCGTCCCTGACGGTGCGCGCGTCGTCCGGGTCGATGCCGAGGGAGAACGACTTGAGTGACGCCGTGTCCGCGCCTGGGACGACCACAGTAAAGGGGCGCGCTCCCTGCTCGCCGGGGTGGACGTTCGGGCCGAATCGTGCCCGCGCCGCGTCCAGAGCCATGCTCCATGAGGCGTCGTCGTAAGCTTGGATGGCGGATTGCCCCTGCGACCTGACCACCTGGTAACCGCCCGTCGCGGCGGCGTCGCCGACCGTCACATCGCCAAGCACCACGGCGGTCAGGCCCCGTGACGCCAGGTATTGAAGCGATTCCGCATATGTCTTGCCTTCCGCAAGGCCGGCTTGACGGATGTTGTCGGCCTCGAGCACCAGGCCGACTGAATGGTTCTTCTGTTCCGCCAAGTGGCGCGGGACGATCGTCAGCAGGCTGGCAAGGGCCGTCAAGGCGAGGCTCGCCCAGACCCAGCGGGGCACATAAGCGTCAAGCATCGGCGAACTCCTCCTCGTCAGCGAACGGCCTTTGCTTCAGGATCCCCCTCCTTCCACCAAGCATCAGGACGGTCATCATGCCGGCCAGAAAGCCACCGATGTGGGCCCAGTTCGCCACGCCCTGTTGGGGAAAAAGTATCTGGAAGAGAAACCATGCGCCCAAGAGCATCCAGGCGGGCACCACCTCGGTCGTCACATAAAGAAAGACCTCGATCTTGCTGGCCGGAAAGAGGATGAAAAACGATCCGAGCACACCTCCGATCGCCCCGGACGCACCCAAGGTCGGGACATCTGAACCGGCGTTCACAAAGATGTGGGCTACCGCGGCGACCACTCCCCAGAACAGGTAGTACAGGGCAAACCGCGTGCCGCCAAGGGCCCGCTCGACGCTCGGCCCGAACACTTGGAGAAAGAGCATGTTGCCGAACAAATGCCAGATGCTCCCGTGCAGGAACATGCTGGTGAAGACCTTGCCGAGCGCCATAGCCTCACCACGGCCCATGATAGCGAGCACGATCTCGCTTGGTCGCATGGCGAGGTCGGTGAGGACTGTGCTGGTGCCCAAGACGTGGCCGCCACGGTCCCAAAGGTAGACGATGATGTTGAGCCCGATCAACGTCCAAGTGAGGATCGGTCGGAACCGTTGCGGCGGGGTCGTCGGTTCGGACGCCATCGGCCCCGCACTTTTACCCGGCTTTGGTTCAGTCGATGCGGCTGACGGTCGACCCCCCGGTGGCGGTGGCCACCACTTGGGTCGCCTTTCCGGAGTATCTGATGGATGACGCTCCGTTCGCCTGGGCGGTCAAGGACTCTGCGACGGAAACTTGGGCACTAGAAGCGCCATCGGCTCTGATCGAAGCCGACTTTGCCCTCAATCCCGGCTTGACGGTGCTCGCGCCCGAGACATCGACCGTCAGATCTCCGACCTCGCCAGTGAGCAAGGCGGTCGACGCTCCGTCGCCAAGGACCCTGAGTTTGGCTACAGCGATGTCTGTAAAATTAACCGTGCTTGCGCCATCGGCTTGGAGCTTTTCAAGGTTTCCGGCGGCCTCCAGCTTGCTGGCTCCGGCGGCCTCCAGCTTGCTGGCTCCGGCGGCCTCCACTTGAACAGGGCCTGTGATCCTGCCGTCGGTCCGAAATTGACAGGCACCGTCAATCACAATGCCGCGCAAATTGGGCCCGCCAAGGGTGACCATTATCGGTTTGTCCGAGTGCACTGGCTTCGCAAAGCGGATCACTAGCGTGTCCCCTTCGACTTTCACCTCGGTGGCGTCGACGATCTCCTTCTGTGCCTCGATCTTCACAGGCGTGCTTGCGCCCACGGTGAATTGGACTTGGAATGGGCCGTGTACCTCGATCTTGTCGAACCGGGAAGCGGCTTCCTCGTGGCTGACGACCGGGCCGACCGCCTTGGTCTCGTTGGCAAGCAGGCTCGAAAACATGCAGCCTCCGAGTGCCAACAACGGGAATGCGGACGAAAAGGCGATTAGTGGACGAAAATGCATAGGTGCCCTCCGACACCGCCTAGTACAAGTTGTCAACGTCAGAGGTTGCGTCATCGGTCATAGAACAGGCCGAGCTGCGCACCGGAAGGCGAGCCCCCCTTCCTCCGCCATTGGGTTGTCCGAGCCCCGTTCTTGGCCCAGGTCAGGTAATCGAGGAATGTGTCACGGCCACCGAGGTCAAGGAAGGCCCCTAGGGTCATGAACGGCTCCCGAAGGGAGCCGGCAGGTGATTCGGTGGCGTCGCCAAGACACCGGCCCTTCGTGAGATAGTTGTCGTCACCAGCCATGTCCGTGAACCACCCGACGCCATTGAGCGAGCCGTAACCAAGAGACTCCCCCCCACAGGTGTAAACGTCCGCACCATCCTTGTCCAAGAACTGGCCCACAGAGAAGTCCTGCCCGAAGCCGAGCCCCTGTCCGCCCGGCAGAACATAGGCGTCGGCCCCAGAGGAGTCTTCTAGCGATCCAAAGCCGAACTGGGTCGCCGACCCCTGCGCGTACTTGACCGCCGTGTACTTGTCCTTGCCTTCGGTGTCCCACAGGAACCCGCATCCTTCCCAGTAACCGACTCCTTGACCATAGACGCCGCATGAATACTCGTCGTCCCCTTGCGAGTCGAGCAACACTCCGACCCCGCCCCCCATGCTCTTCCCGTTCACCAGATCCATTCGTAGGCCGACGCCGGCACCCTGGGCGAAGCTGGCGTTGTGGTCGGGGTCGGGAGCCGCCGGAAAGTCGAGCGGCCCGTCTGTCGCCGAGTAGACGTCGTCTCCCTTTCGATCGAGAAGCAATCCGACCCCCCCGGTCATGCCGCAACCCTGGCCCTGATGGAAGACGCTGTATTTGTCCTTGCCTGACATGTCTTCCAAGATCCCGATCCCAAATGTCGCATAGCCCTCGGAATCGGCATAGGCGTCGTAGGTGTCGTCGCCTTCTCGGTCCATGAGATAGGCGACGCCGAAGACCGACGAGCCGAAGGCCGGGCTCACGCTGCGGTAAAGGTCGTTTCCGCGACTGTCCCAAAGCAAGGAAACGCCGTAGGAAGCGGAGGCGCAGCCGTTCCCATATCTGGCCCCAGACCGGTCGGTCCGGTTACGGACGGGGTTGGCGGCCCCGTCGCCTTCGCTAAGATACTTGTCGTTTCCGTGGCTGTCCAAGATAACTGACAGCCAGTTCGACGCCGACTTGTTCGCCGGGAGGTTGATGTATGTGTCTTCTCCGCCCGTGTCCACCATCAGGAACACCGATCGGTCGGCGTGGATGTCGTCGGTACCTCCGGTCAGCTCGATGTCGCCCCATGCGGTCGCCACCTTAAAGTCGTATTTCGTCGTTGGCGGGACGTTGTCGACCAAGACGGAGGCCAGTTCGGTCGCGCGTGCCAAGTCTTCTGCGGCGGCCAGCAAATATGCCATGTCGAACTTCGACGCGGTTTCAAGGCTGTGACGGAACTCGACGGGGTTACCGGCCAAGGCTTCTGGCCGTGCCCGCTTCATTTCCACGTTGAGATCGCCGATCCCGTCGAAGGCGGCTTGACGGAGGTCGTAGGTGTCCAGCGCCACCTCAAGGACGAGCGCCGCCGCCCGCTGGACTTCGGCGGGGACGCCGTCCGTCGATGGAAGGTCGCCTCCGAAGAGGCCGCGTTGTCGCATCCTTTCCATCGCGATTTGAAGCGCTTGGGGCCGCAAGGACCGTCCGCTGGCTGTCTCGAGGGCGTCCTTGACCAAATCGCGCCTGACTCCGAGGCCTAAGAACCGCCCGCAGGCGGCCAACGACGCCTCGGGTTGGTGGACGGCGTCGAGCAACGGGCTCCGGTAGGCCGAGGCGATCGCAGGCCATTGCCAAAGTCCCTCCCGGGCCAGCCCGACCAGCGGGTTTGTGTGAGTAGATTCTCGAAACAGGGCCACGGACGAGGGGATGATGCGGGCCGAAGCTTGATCCAGACCGGCGGTTCCGAGCGCAGCATCGACGGCATTGTCTAAACTGGACACCGGTTGGATGGCCGCAAGACTGATCAGCAGGGCTGCGAGGGTTGTCATCTGTTTGGTGTCCGCTTCGATCGCGTCCGTCGCAAGTTGCCAAGAGGCACCGCCGGTCGACGGGCCGGTTCCACACGTCGATTTTGGCGCGTTCCGCCAAGTGACGTCCGGCGAATATTACGACGAGTACACGACGACCTTCCCGAGCGTGGTGTCGACGGGCGTCCCCAACAACGACACTGTCCGTCTGAGGGTCTGCATGCCGACCGAACGGCTTGGCGCCGTGCCGGTCGTCATTCTCCTCCACTTTTGGGGAGCGACGGACAACATGCTCGAGTTCGAGATGGCCGAACGGCTGGCCGTGAAGGGGATCGCAAGTGTGATCATGCCGTTGCCGTACCATCTCAGCCGAACGCCTCCAGGGGCAAAATCCGGCGAACTAGCGATCCAGCCTGACCCGGCCAAGTTGCGCCGAACCATGGCCCAAGCCGTGCTTGACGTCCGCCGGACTGTCGACTGGATCGAGACCCGTGGCGAGTTCAAGAAGGGGGAGGTGGCAGTCGCAGGCACATCATTGGGCTCGTTGGTCGCCGAGCTGGCGTTTGCGGTGGATCCGCGTTTTGTCAGCGGGGCGTTCATGCTCGGCGGCGCGGACATCGCCGGGATCTTATGGTCAAGCTCAAGGGTGGTCCAGCAACGGGAGGCGTTGCGCCGACAGGGTTACAGTGAAGACAAGCTACGTAAGGAACTCGTCCCTGTCGAGCCCCTCGCTTACCTGAAGAAGACTGACATGCGGCCGACGTTCATTGTCCGGGCCCGGATGGACACGGTCATTCCACCTGCGACCAGCCAAGCGTTGCTTGACGCGCTAGGAAACCCTCAGGTGTTGATGCTGGAAACGGGCCATTACGGAGGATTCTTGGTCCAGCGCCGTCTGGTCGATGTCGTCGCGAGGTTTTGTGACGCGACATTCCACGGCAGACCGTTTTCACCGCCTGCCAAGTTCTATTCGCCGACAGTTCGCATTGGCTTTCTAGCTGACACGGCCCAAGGGTTCCAGGTGGGGATAGGGCTCGACGTCTGGCGCTCGAACACGGATTCAGACGGCTTCGCCACAGTTTTTCTCGCCCCAAAGGGCTTCGCCCTCTATGTGGGCAAGAAGGTGAGCCAAGGTCTATCATTGGGAGTGCTGGCGATGCCGCGCCGTGCGGCGCCAGGGCTGGTATGGAGCGTGGTCTTCTAGCTGATCTCAGGCAGGTCGCCCGGGAAAACATCTTGGCGACATACCTTGGGCTGGCATCGTCGCTGTCCGAGGCGGTGTTGCGTTTCCGAGAACCCTACACGCTTATCTCGGGGCCGACCGACCTTTCGTTCTGCAATTTTGCGGCAGGGTTCGAGGTAGAGAAGGACTTGGACGGTCACCTTGGGTGGCTGTCGCGGTACGCGTCTGAGACACCCGGGTTCTGGGCCTTTGCGATGACCGGTGACACGCCAGATGACCTGCCCGAAAGGCTGGAGGCGCAAGGATTCGAACGCCGCCAAGCGATGATACAGATGGTCTGCCCGGCGCCGCCGCTCCGATTGGTGTCCGCAATGGACGAGGCGGTCGCGCAGTTTGACCGCCGGGAAATCGCCAGGTTCATGGCCGACCAGTTCTTTCAGAGAACAAGCGTGGATGGCCGGGCCCGGATCGCGGCGGCGACGGCCGGTTCGCCCCACCGATTGTTCAGTTGGCGCGATGGCGCCGGGGCCGCGTCCGCCGTGATGGTCTCCTGCTCGGCGGGTGCCTTGGGGCTCTATAACCTGTGTGTCCGGTCGGATGTCCAAGAATCTGGGCACGGCACCGACTCGGTCGAGTTTGTCAAGTGGCTCGCGGCGGAGAAGAACCTGCCGGTCGTCCTGCAGTGTGCGGCGGATCTTGTTCCTTGGTACCAAAGGCGGGGGTTCGAGCCGAGCGGCAAGATCGAGGCCTACACGTATCCCCGGACCGTGCCCTGGCCCGTGATCTAGCCTTACGTATACTTCGGCCACCCACTATGAAAGTCAGCATCATCGGCGGCGGCGGCCGGGTCGGCAGCGACGCTGCATACGCCCTCCAACTCGGCGGCATCGTCAACGAGATCGCCCTTGTCGACGTGAACCAGGATCTTGCCGCAGGCGAGGCCTTGGACTTGCGACATGGCGCGAGCTTGATCGCCAACCAAACGTTTACGAGCGGCAGCTATGAGGCGTGCGCGGGGAGCGACTGCGTCGTCATCACCGCAGGCCTCCGACGCAAACCTGACGAGAGCCGCCTCGACCTCATCAACCGCAACGTCGGATTGTTCAAAGGCATCCTCCAGGAGCTCAAGAAGGTCAAATTAGCCTCTGGGGCGACGATCCTTGTGGTCAGCAACCCGGTGGACATCCTCACGCAGATGACCGTCGCCGACGGGACTTGGCAGGCCGACAAGGTCATGGGGCTTGGCACCGTTCTAGACACCGCACGGTTCCGCTCGCTGCTGGCCGACCACTTCAAAGTCGGCGCGGCTGACGTGAAGGCGGTCATCCTGGGCGAGCACGGTGACTCGATGGTGCCGATCTGGTCGTCCGCCACGATCAACGGCCTGCCGTTGGCCTCGCTGCCTGGCTTCAGCGACTCGCTGGCCAGCGAACTGTTTGACTCGACGAAGAAGTCCGGTGCAACCGTCATCGCCCAGAAGGGCGGGGCCGGACGCGCGGTCGGCGTGTCGATCAAGGAGGTCGTGGAGGCGATCGCCTTGGACAGCAACAAGCTACTCCCGGTCTCGTCGCATCAGAACGGCGCCCTTGGGATCAAGGACATCTGTCTGAGCCTTCCGACGTTCGTCGGACGCGCAGGCGTGGTCAAGGTGTTGGAACCGGCGGTCAGCGACTCCGAAAAGGACGGTCTGCGCAAGAGCGAGGCAGCTCTGAAGGCGACTTGGGAACAAGTCCAGGCTTCCTGAGCCCCGGCAGTCTGAGCACAATTGGCCGAAAGGTGAATGACCTTTCGGCCAAACCATAACAGAACCTTCGATGCGGCCAAGTGTTCTATAACAAGGGTGTGGCCACAGTCAGCGTGATCGTGCCCAGCTTCAACCATGCCAGGTACTTACGGGCGTGTTTGAACAGCGTCATCGCGCAGACGTTCACGGACTGGGAGCTGTTCTTGCTCGACGACGGCAGCACGGACGACAGCTTGGCGGTTGCCCGCGAGGCCGCCGCGGATGACCGGCGTATCCGGGCGGAGGCCAACGAGAAGAACCTTGGCACTTACGGGACCCAGCAAGAGTGTCTGGACGCGACCGGCGGCAAGTATGTCGCCGTGCTCAACTCCGACGACTTGTGGCAGCCTGACAAACTCGCGAAGCAATTAGCTGTGCTCGAAACCCATCCGGAGGCGAGCTTTTGCTACACGCTTGGCTGGAAGGTGGACGACCGGGGTCTGCCGGACGAACTGGAAGACGTGCACGACGGCTGGCCCACCGAGCCCGTGCAAGACCTGCTCCCCTACTTGCTCAAGGAGAACCGCGTCTTGGCGAGCTCGGTGCTCTGGCGTCGGGAGGGCCTGAGGTTCGACGCGACGTGCCGTTACTCGGGCGACCATGTCGCTCTTCTGGAGGCGGCCTATCGCGGGCCCGCCGTCTGCGTGCCCGAGCGGCTGGCCTTCTGGCGGATGCACGGGTCGAACACCTTCACACTGAGTGAGAAGCAGATGATGGAGGAGATTCGCCTCCGTGAGGCGATCCTGGCGCACGATGCCGATTGGAAGCGCGCCCGGCCCGGCTCAGATCTCGTGGCCGAGTTCACGGCCGCCAACGCCAACAACCTCTTCGCCGTCTACGCGCTGTTTGGATACCGTGGGCGTCTCGCCTCGTTGGCCCCCGCCATGCTCGGACATGGCCCGATGCGCACGAGGTCTATCAAGAGGCTATTGTCGGCACTCTTGCCCCGAAAGGTGCTCCGCGACCACTTCTGGGGACACGAACAGGCGGCGGACACAGTGGCCATCGACTTTCGGAGGCAGGCCAGGGACATCCGGGCACTGCCTCCTATCAAGTTCCGCTTGGAGCAATCCCGAGCCGCTCACGCATCGTTGCGATGACCGGCCCGGCGTCGACGGTCTCAAGCGGCAGCCGAGGACCGGGTGAGGCCAAGACCCCAAGGGCATGAAGGGCCGCCTTGTTGGTCGCGGGCTGGGTGGCCGAACGGATGGCGGCGAGCACGGGCGCGACCAGGTCGGCCAATGTGGCCCTGCTCTCTGGTTCAGCGACGGTCCGCACCAGCCAGGGGGCGATGAGGTTGGCGGCCCCGGAGATCGTTCCGGTCCAGCCATTCTCCAGCGCGGGAAGGAGGAGCGTCTCGTCTCCGACGAACAGCACTTTGTCAGAAGGAACGACCTCGCGGAAGGCGGCAAGGTTCGACGGGTCGCCGCTCGAATCCTTCAGGCCCAAGATGTTCGAATGGGCCATGAGTACGCCCATCGTCGCGCTGCTGAAGCTGATGCCGGTCATCCTGGGGAAGTTGTACACGAGCACGGGAACGGCGGAGGCGTCTGCGACCTCATGGAACCAAGCGACGATGCCTTCGACGCTCGCCGACCGAAAGTATGCGGGCGGCATGACGAGGATCGCGTCGACTCCCGCTTTGCCAGCTTGGCGGGCCAGCCATTTCGCCTCGTCGAGGCTTGGAGTGGCGATCCCGATCACGACCTTCAACTTGCCTTTCAAAGATGCGGACGTTCGGGCGAGGTCGCGCTTCTCGACGGCCGAGAGCGACGGCCCTTCGCCGTTTGTTCCGGCCAGCAGGACCCCTTGGCAACCTTCGGCCTCAAATTTGGCAAGCAACTTGGCCAGCGACACCTCGTCGATCTTATCGTCGTGCGTGAATGGTGTGACGGCGGCTGGATAGACGCCCGGCGGAAGGGCCATGCGCAGATTATGGCTGTGTGCTCGCGAACTGGGGCCAAGGTGTTCTCTGCTAGAATCGACCTGTCTTGGACGACGCTGTTGGCCCTGGGGCCGTCGAAGTTGCCCGGCATTGCCGGGGCAGGTACCGCCGATGAACCCGGTGGTGTTGGTCTTCACCACGCTTGTGCTCGTCTTGATCAGCGCATTTTTCGTCGCGGCGGAATATGCCGTCGTTGGCACGCGCAAGAGTCAGATGGAGGCGCAGGCCAAGCGGGGCGATAGCACCGCTAAGCGCATCTTCGCCGCACTTCAACAACAATCGTCCTATGTCGCCGGCATCCAGACCGGCATAACCTTTGTCAGCATCGGGCTCGGCGCCGTGGTGGAGCCGCCGGTGACGGAAGCTCTTGAGCAATGGCTCGGCGCGTATTTGCCCGTGTCGATAATGCGCGTGATCTCGGTGGTCGTGGTCTCCTATCCCTTGGTCGTCCTCGGAGAACTGGTTCCCAAGTACTTGGCCCTGCGCGACCCCGAGAGGGCCGCCCGCCTCCTGATCCGCCCCCTGCAGGGTGTTGTCTTCCTTATGAAGCCGCTTGTGTGGTTGTTCCATCGGTCGGGGACCCTTGCCTTGCGCATGTTGGGGGCAGGTTCGGCTGATAAGGCGGAAGAAATCTCGCGCGAGGAACTTGCTTTGTTGGTCCAGGCAAGCCAGGAGGCGGGCGCCGTAGACGAGACCCAGGCCGAGTTCCTGAGTAAGACCCTGCGGCTGGACCGCCTCGACGCAAACGACGTCATGGCCCATCGTCTAGATGTCAAATGGATCGATGCGTCGACGCCGCCTGACCAAGTGGTTGAAAAACTTGGTCTGATACCGCACTCACGTATTCCGGTCTGTGACGGCGACATTGACGAGCTGGTGGGGATCGTCTATGTGCAGGACGTGCTCAAGGCTTATGACAAGCCGGGTTTCGACCTTCGCGAAGTGGCCAGGCCGGCAGTGTTTGTTCCGGAGAACCTCACCTTGGACAAGGCGGTCGTGCTGATGCGCGACTCGAAGACACAGATATTGGTCGTGCAAGACGAGTACGGAGGCACGAGCGGCATACTGACCCTTGAGGACGTCGTTGAGGAGATCTTTGGCGACCTGCAGGACACCCTCGAAGGTGAACGTGCGCCGATCGAGAGAACCAGCACGCTGCGTGTCAGCGCAAGCGGCGACGTGCGGTTTGACGAGCTTCTCAGCTTTCTGGACCAGGACTCCGACAACACGGAGACAGACACGCTGGCTCAGATCATCATTGATTCGGTCGGACGCATGCCTAGGCTTGGCGACGCAGTGGAGACGCAGGTGGGCAAGTTGCGGGTCGAGCAGCTCACCCGAAACCGCATCGTGCGTGTCGGGGTTTATCTCAAACAGCGACGTCCGGTGGAATAGGCCCGGAACGGTGTCTCTGGTAGCCTCGGCGTCGTGCAAGACGCCGCCCAGATCAAGAAGCGGCGACAACGGCGCCGGGCGTCGGAGGGCCGGTCTCAATACGACAGTGCCTGGGTGGTCGGCCGCAGGCTCGCTAAGGAACTACGTCCGTTTTGGAAGTTGCAGGTCGCTTGCTTGGTCTTGACCCTGTTCCAAGCGGCGTTCGGCTTCATACCACCGGCCATTCTCGGCGACATCGTGAACCGGCTCCAGCACGGCGAGAAGGTCAACACCGTCCTCTACTTCGTTTACATCGTGGGCTTCGCCGCGATGGCAGGGGCGCTGAGCTATGCCGTCGGCTATCTGACCCAGAAGCTGAGTTGGCAGTTCCTAAACGCGACAAGGGAGAAGCTCTACGCGCACATGCAGAGCCTGCCTATCGCCTACTTTGACAAGAACCCCACCGGAAAGCTGGTCAGCAACGTGATGAACGACCCGAGCACCGTGCAGAACTTGATCACCGGCAACCTCAACACGGTCGCAAGCGACATCGTCCAGCTGCTCATCGTCCTGGTGATCCTTTTCAGCATCAGTTGGAAGCTCGCACTTCTCAGCCTGGTCGCGACGCCGGTCTACATTTACAACCTCGCCAGCACGATGAGGCCGCTCAACGATAAGAGCGACGAGATCCGGCGCACACGGGACGAGATGTACGGCGACATGCAGGAGAAGTTGACCGGTATCCAGGTGGTGAAGGGGTTCGGGCGGGAAAAGTGGGAGGTGCGGAGCTTCTACTCGCTGACCCGCGGGCTCATGGGTCTCAACCTCGACATGAGCCGTATCGGCACACGCATGTGGACTTTCGCCGAGGCGCTCGGCGGCGTGGGCCAGTCTCTCGTGCTCTTTTGGGGCGGCATGATGTGCCTGAAGGGCGAGATGGGCGCGGGCACACTCGTCATGTTCCTCCTGTATTCTGTCAACTACGTCTATGGGCCGATTGTCAGGACGCTTCTTGTCATCGATCCTCTCTCGCGGGCCCAGGCGGCCATCTACCGTATCTTCCGGACTTTGGACACCGCAAACAAGGTGGCCGACAAACCCGGCGCGCCGACCATGCCGGAGATAAAGGGCCACGTGCGGGTGGACAGCGTGTGGTTCGAGTATTTGCCTGACACGCCGGTCCTGCGCGGTGTGGACCTTGACGTCCAGGCAGGAGAAATGATCGCGTTCGTAGGGTTCAGCGGCTCGGGCAAGACCACCTTGGCCAACCTGCTGATGCGGCACTTCGATCCCAAGGGCGGGCGGATCCTCGTTGATGGCCACGACCTCCGCGACGTGCAGGTGCGCTCATACCGCCAACAAGTCGGGTATGTCATCCAAGACAGCGCTCTGTTCAACGCGACCGTCCTGGAGAATCTGCGATATGGCCGACCCGAGGCGTCATTTGACCAAGTGGTAGAAGCAGCGAAGGCGGCGAACATCCATCGGACGATCGAGGCGCTGGAGAACGGCTACAACACTGCGTTGGGCGAGAAGGGCGTGTCCCTGTCACAGGGCGAGAAGCAACGGATGTCGATGGCGCGGGCCTTGTTGGCAGACCCACGAATACTGATCTTGGACGAGGCGACCAGCTCCCTGGATTCTCAGACCGAAGCCCTTGTGCAGGAGGCGCTGGATCGGTTGCTCAAGGGCAGGACGAGCTTCGTCATCGCCCACCGCCTGTCGACGATCATCAAGGCAGACCGTATCGTCGTCTTGGAGAACGGCGTCGTGACCGCGATGGGCCAACATGCCGACCTGATCAAAGACGAAGACGCTCTCTACGCCAGGATGTTCAAACAACAGTTCGCCGCTGCGCTCAGTCAACCACTTGGATAGATGTCAGGCTGGCCTGCGCAGGCGGCTGGACAACCGCTTGGACTGGTCGCGGTACTTGTTGACTGTCCGTCTCGCGACCTTTACTCCTCTTTCGGCTAGCATTTGCGATATGCGCTCGTCGCTGAGGGGGGCGGCCGGGTTCTCACGGGCGAGGATCTCCTCGATCATCTTGTGGACCATCAATGCCGGTTTGAAGAACACGTCGAATGACACGACGTCGCCGGTGGCGATCTGGACGAACTTGCCGTTGGTCGCGCGGCTGACGGTGCTTTCGTGCAACGAAAGGTCACGGGCCAATTTGGTCCGGGTCAGGGGGATGAGAAATCGGTACTCACCAGTCTGGACAAATCCGGTCTGACACTCCACCAGGTGCTTGCCGATCCGCGCCAGGGTGCGACGCCGGTCGGTGAGGGCCTCGATGAACTCCTCCGCCCTTTGGGTGAACTCAAACACATGCCGCCGTTCAGAGTCGGCCACCGGTTTCGAGTCGAGCTCCCGGCGGCGTTTGGCATAGCCGGGGTCGATCCTGAGGCTAAGGGGGTTCGGCCCATGCACTTCGACGACCCAACCTGTCGGATCTAACGTCAGCGTCAGGTCGGGCGTGACCAACGTGGACGCCTCATGCGACGTTGCCCTGCCGTTGGCGGCAAACGTCTCTCCCGGGAAAGGCGACAGGAGCAGAATCCGCTCGAAGGCTTGCTCGACCAGATCCGCACTGACACCGTAGCACCGCATGATGGAGCGGGCGTTGCGTGAGACGAGCTCATCCCAGTTTCGTCGGAGCACGGCCCTGGCAAGGCGGTCGACCTCGTCCGCCGGGTCGCGAAGCTGTAGCCACAGGCAGTCGCGCAGGTCCAACGCGCCGACCCCGGCCGGCTCGCAAGCCCGGAGCGCTTCAAAGACGGCTTCCGCGTCCTCCAACAAAGCGTCACAGTCCAGTGCCGCTTCTTCGACGGTGCAGGTCAAGTAGCCGCGATCGTTGATGGAACCGACGAAGTAGGTGACCAGGGGCCACATCCGCTCTGGCAATGCCACGCGTAGCTGGCCTAGGAGATGGTCCAGAAGCGTGTCGTTCGTCCCTGCCAAGTCCGTCCAATCGAAGTCGTAACTGGCGTCCTGGGGGATCGACCTGGCCTGTTCGTGGTCCTCGCGTTCCGCACGCCGGTCTCGTGGCGCGATCGTGGATGCGATCTCCTCGAAAGTGACCGGCTCATCAAAGTCGTCGATCCGTTCTAGGGCCGGGTTATCCTGGATTTCCGTCTCGATACGTTGGTCGAGCTCAGCTTGAGAGATTTCGAGAAGTTGGCTGTTGAGGACGAGCTTCGGGTTGACACGCTGTTGTGTCCGGACAGAAACCTTTGCCGTCGCCCTGAGCCCGTTTCTCAATGCCTATTCCCCTTATCCCCTCTCTCATGGTCGGCTTGGCCCGCCCTGGTCACACAGGCGAAGTTGCTAGGAAAAGTGTGGTTCCCGGCCCTGATGGCCGTCTGGCAACATAATCGGGCCCATGTTCACGGGGATCGTCCAAACCATGGGCCGCGTGGCGTCGTGGGACGGACAGAGATTGGAGGTGGATGTCTCGGACGCCTGGCCCGGCGACCCGTTCCAAATGGGTGAGAGCGTGGCCGTGCAAGGGGTCTGTCTCACGACCTTGAGCACGTCGAGCCCTTTGGTTTTTGAACTGAGCGAGGAGACGGTCCAGCGGACAAACCTCGGACATTGTTTTGTCGGCCACTCGGTGAACCTTGAACGGGCCATGCGGCCAAGCGACCGGCTAGGCGGCCACATCGTGCAAGGCCATGTCGACCAAGTCGGTACTGCCCTGGCAGTCGAGGAGAGGGACGGTTGGTGGCAGATGAGATTTGATGGCGGCACGCGCGCCGGTCGATATTTGGTCGACAAGGGTTCGATCGCCGTCGACGGCGTCAGCCTGACCGTCGTGGCCCCGGACGGCGACACATTTGGTGTCGCCGTCATCCCTCACACATTCGAGGTGACCACGCTCGGCCGGTTGCGGGCCGGAGACAGTGTCAACGTCGAGTTCGACGTGCTTGCCAAGCACGTCGAGAACCTCGTCGCCTACCGAGCTAGATGAGGCCCATCGACCGTACGGTCGAGTAGTGGCAGGCCTTGAACTTCTTGCCGCTGCCGCAGGGACAAGGCTCGTTCCTGCCGACCACCTTCCAATCGACCTTGCTGACGTCGAAGTCCTTCGGCACGGCCCCGTCCGCGGCAGTGTCTGCCGGTTGGGCGTCGTCCTCCATCCGCATCATCGCCATCGGCTCCTCGCCCTGTTGCACGGGGTCCTCGAACCTGATCTGGGCCTGGAAGAGCATGTTGACCGCTTGGTCGCGGATCGCACGCAGCGTGTGTTGGAAGAGGTCGTAGGTCTCCTTTTTATAGGCCACCAGTGGGTCGACCTGGCCGTAGCCTCGCAGGCCGATGCCTTCGCGGATGTAATCAATGGTCTGTAGATGTTCCATCCACCGGTCGTTCACCGCCCGGAGCATCACGTGCTGCTCAAGACGTTGCATGACGTCCTCGCCATAGGCCTCGACTTTCTGATCGTATGCTTTGAGGGCCGTCTCGGTCGCATAGTTGACGAGTTGCTCGCCGGGCTCGACCTCCTCAAATTCGCTGAGCGTGGCGTGGTCGACCAGCGGGAACAGGTTGTTGAGCTTCTCATAGACCTCGTCGGAAGCGTAGCCTGCCCCTTCCTCGTCCTGGAACCAGCCGCTTTGTACGATCTCGTGGACGACCTCGGTCACGCCTTTGCGCAGTTCGGCCCGTGACGACTCTCCCAGAAGCACCTCGCGGCGCATGCCGTAGATGTGCTCGCGCTGGCTGTTCAGGACGTCGTCGTACTCCAGGACGTGCTTTCTGGCCTCGAAGAAGTGGTTCTCGATCCTCTCCTGGGTTTTCAGGATCATGTTCGAGATGAACTTCGCTCGAACCTCTTCCTGCGCGGGCCACGCCTTGAGGACCGGATTCTCCAGCATCTTGGCGTTGAAGATCTTCCATAGCTGGTCTTCAAGGGAGACGAAGAACCGGGATTCGCCCGGGTCGCCCTGTCGACCCGCGCGGCCGCGCAACTGGTTGTCGATGCGGCGGCTCTCGTGTCGTTCCGTTCCAAGGATGTAGAGGCCTCCCAGGGCGCGGACTTCCTCCGCCCGTTCTCGGCGTTCGGTGTCATCCAGGGGCAACGGCGGGGCGGCGCGTTCGCGTCCGCCACGACGAAAGCTCATGAACGTGTCCGCGTATTCGCTGGCCAGGCCCCCGTCCTCAAGCTCCTGTTTCCGGGCGAGCGTGACCAGTTCGTCTTCGACGCGGCCGCCAAGCAAGATGTCGACGCCTCGTCCGGCCATGTTCGTGGCGATGGTGACCGCGCCCTTGCGCCCGGCCTCGCTGATGATCAAGGCTTCCTTTTCGTGGTACTTAGCGTTCAGGACGTTGTGGGGCACGCCGTGCTCGATCGCTTCGATCAGGCGGTCCTTGTTCTCCTGTTCTGTCAGTCCGTTCTTGTCCAAGAACCAGTCGGTCACCTCGTCTCCACGCGGGTCGGCGGGAAGGTCGGCGGCGCGCATCGTATCCTTGAGCTGGGCCATCGGGAGTTCGTCGATGCTCGTCACAAACGTGGCCTCCGCGTCCTTCTTCGCCGACTTCGGAAACGCCTTGTCGTTCGTGTACTTGTCCAATAGAAGGTCGGCGAGCAGGAGCTTTTGGAGGGACTCCGGCTGGAGCCTACTGGAGACCGTCTCCGTCATCTCGATGGAGCGCGTGCCGACCAGGACCGGCTGTTGCTTGGCGTAGAGCCTTAGGATTTCGCGGCCGATGCCCCTGAACTTGGAGTCGAGGCCCTTGTAGACAAGGTCCTCCTGGTCCCGGCGGACCATGGGGCGGTTCGTCGGGATGGCGACGACGTCCAGGCCGTAGATCTTCCGGAACTCGTCTTCCTCGGTCTTGGCCGTGCCCGTCATGCCGGAAAGCTTGTTGTACATCCGGAACAGGTTTTGGAAGGTGATGACGGCGATCGTCTGGCTCTCCCTTTGGACGGGGACGCGCTCCTTGGCCTCCAAAGCCTGGTGTAGGCCGTCGCTGAACCGTCGGCCGAACATCAAGCGGCCGGTGTTCTCGTCGACGATCACGACCTCTTCGTTCCGGACGACGTAATGGACGTCTTTGTCGAACAGCCCGTATGCTTTGATCGCCGCGCCCGCGTGGTGGAACATGCGAGGGTCGTTGGCGATGTTGTCGATGCCAAGCGCCTGCTCCAAGTAGTCCATGCCCTCTTCGGTGAAGCTGGCGCTGTGGTTCTTCTTGTCCGCGGTGAAGTGCTCTTCGATCTTCATCTCGCGGACGATTACGTCGATCTCCTTGTAGACGCTGACGTCCTCCATAGAGGGGCCGCTGATGATGTGCGGCGTCCGCGCTTCGTCGACAAGGATCGAGTCGACCTCGTCGATGAGCGCGTAGTTCAGCTCGCGCATCGAAAGCTGGTCGACTTCGAAGGCCATGTTGTCCCGCAGGTAGTCGAACCCAAATTCGTGGTTGGTGCCGTAGGTGATGTCCTGCTCGTAGGACTCGCGTCTGCTACAAGGCCGCAGGTGGGTGTAGCGCGGGTCTTCGTGCTCGTAACCGGGGTCGTAGACATAACTGCCGCCCAGTTCGTCGCTGTCTTCCCCCTGACCCTGGACGACGCCGACGGTGAGGCCCAGGAAGTGGTAGATCGGCCCCATCCACACTGCGTCGCGGCGGGCAAGGTAGTCGTTGACTGTGACCAGGTGGGAGCCTTTTCCGCTGAGGGCGTTCAGCACCATCGGGGCAACGGCGACGAGCGTCTTTCCTTCACCCGTGCGCATCTCCGCGATGCGCCCGTGGTGCAGCACGATGCCGCCGACGAGTTGCACGTCGAACTGCCGCATGCCGAGTGTGCGTCTGCTGGCCTCCCGGACGGCGGCAAAGACTTCGGGAAGGATCTGGTCTAGGGTCGCACCGCCCTCCAGGGCGGTCTTGAAGTTTTGGGTCGTGGATCGGATGACCTCGTCAGACATCTCCTGGAACCGAGGTTCGAGGGCGTTGATCTGTTCAATGGTCGGCTTGATAGCCTGGACATCGCGGTCGCTGGTGTCGAATAGCTTTTTGAGAAATTGGATCATGAGTGGTGTCGCATCGTCTGGTCATGCGGCCCGGAAACCCGTCGGAAGGGGTCGACGTGGCCGGAATGAAGAGGGGTCAGACGATGGACGGGCCGTCACGTGTCCGATCGGACGCCTTGAGGGCAGCACAGGGGAGCGTCTCGTCCGAAGGGTGCGTCAGAGCCGGAAACGACAACGCGTCCGGGCAACTGACGGCGTCGGACAAGGGCTGCTCGACCCGTGCGGCGTACTGGGCTATCAACCGGAGGGTCGCCGACAAGGCGCGTCCGTTGGGGTCGTGTCTGGCCGCGGACTGGACAAAGGCCGCCGTGCCGAACGGCAGACGCGCGTCTCGCACCACCCCGTCGGGGGCGGCCGCGCCGTGCATCAGCAGTAGGAGAAGGGCGGGGAACCAGTTGAGCATATGCCGACAGTCATGGGAATTATAGTCGTACTGCTTGCCACTCTAAAGGTCCTGGTGGACAGCGCCAGTCTTCCGACCCGGGCCTGTTCGTCGCCGTCACTTGAGCTTGGAAAGAAAAATCGAAGGTGACCCTTCTGGTACCATCACGAATCCGATTGGCGACCTTGGAACCCTCTTGCCTCGCGAAACCGTAAAGACCGCCATGTTTCGATTGCTTTGTTTGGGAACCCTTGCTTGCGTCACCGCCGCGGTCGCCATTGCCGATGGAGGTGGCCAGGTACCGCGTTTGCCCGGTGTCAAGGTCAGCGTCCCCCCCAAGATCGACGGCGAACTCGCCGACGGCGAATGGTCGGCACAGGGCCACGGCGAGGATTTCGCCGACATGGACACCTACATCCCAAGCAAAGACAAGGGTGAGTTTTGGGTGGCCTACGACGAGAAGTTCATTTACTTTGCCGCCCGAGCGACCACCGATCCTAAGCGGTTGGTGCTCGACGAGTATCGGCAGAACGTTGACCTGAGTGGGAACGACTCCTTTTCTTTGTTCATCGACGCTGTCGGATCTGGTCAAGACGGTGATCAGTTCCGCATGAACCCCCAGGGGGCGACCAACCTGCGCCTTTCAGGAGGCAGGGCCGCAAAGACGGAGTGGCTCGGGCAGTTCGACTGCGTCGGCAAGGTCACCAAGGACGGGTGGCAGGTCGAAGCGCGCATCCCCTGGGCGTTGGTCAGTCGCCCGGCGTCAGGCCGTCACGACATCCTCTTCAATGTCCTTTGGTATCAAAGTAAGCTGACTAACACGTACGAATGGACGATCACCAAGAACGATTTCCGCAACTTTCCGATCTGGGCAGGCATCGAGATCCCCAATGTCCAGAAGGACAGATCCGTAAAGATGTTGCCGTATACATACTTCGGCATAGACGAGCACAGCCGCCGGATCACCAACGCCGGGCTGGATTTCAAAAGTGAAGTCGGCGACAATTTCACGGTCGTTGGCACCGTCAACCCAGATTTCCGGAACATCGAGAACAACATCCTCTCGTTGGACCATAGCTACTTCGAGCGGCTAGCGGACGATGCCCGCCCGTTCTTTCAGGAAGGGAGCCGATACCGGAGCTTTGGTTTCGACCATCGGATATACACTCCCCAACGGATCGCGGACTTTGACGTGGGCGTCAACGCCTATGGCCAGGTCGGTGGCAACACTCAGCTTGACGTCGTCTCGACACTCGACTTCGGCAACCAAATGACGTTTGCCGGTTCAATGAGCCATCGGTTCGACGGGGCCCGGACGCTGGATGTCGGCGTGGCCCACAACGGGATCAGGGGCATGGAGAATGACGCCGTCCATATGTTTTACGACCAACGCGTCGGAGACTGGGACGCTTACGTCGGGTTCGAAGGCACCAACGACCAAGTGACCAAGACGGGCTCTCGGGTCAACGCCGGCATATTTCGAATGAGCGGGGCGTTCACCGGCGGTTTCGAACTAACCCAGGTCACACCAGCCTTCAACCCGACCCTTGGCTTCTCGCCGGAACAGGACTTGCGCGGCTTTAACGGCAACCTCTCAATCCAAAGCCAACCTAAGAGTGGGCCGGTGCGCCAGTACGAGATTTCTATGTTCGGAGTTGACTATTGGCATTTCGACAACAGGCCGTACCGGCGGGAGATCAACCTGCAGCAGGAACTCCAGCTTCGCAACGACGTCGGCATCAATCTGGGGGCTACCGCCGCTCGGTTTGAAGACTTCGACGACCATTTGGTGTCCGTGTCTTCGCAGTACCCCGTCTCCAACACCTATCGGAACGCGCGAGTGAGCTACTCGTGGGGCAGATTCCAGGGTATCCCGTACCGGCAGGCCGGTGTCCAAGTCAACTATCGGCCGCTGCGGCGTGCCCAGGTCGGGTTGCGCACCCAGTTCGTGGATTACGACGGGTTCCAACGCCAAGTCATTTTGTCTGCCAACTATGACGTTGGCAGGTATGAGGCGTTTGGAGGCCGGCTCGTGAACAATGGGAACGACTGGAACTGGTACCTCAGCTACCGCATGAGCGGGAAGCGTGGCAACGAGTTCTTCGTGATCCTCGGCGACCCCAACGCCACCGAGTTCAAGAAGACGCTCATTCTCAAGGCGGTCTTTCCTGTCCGCCTGTAGTCGCTGCTCCTAAATAACGCTTTTTCTAGCGAGGGACTCGCTCTTGCTCGGCTTCACCGGTTTGACGCTGGCCACCGCTTCCGGTTCGAAGTCCAGGAGCTTCAGCCAGTCCTCGGCGGCGTCTGATTTGGGGAAGATCTCGTTTTCCCGGTACTCCGCCTCGATCGCGGTGTGCAGGTCTTCGAGCGTCAGCCCGTGGATCGCCTTCGGCTCGGAGATCGCCCGTCGGATCGCCGTGTCCTTTGCCCGGTCGACCACTGACTTGAGCAAAGCCCCGCTCACGAGGTCGCGCCAATACAAGGTCTCCGAAGTGCCGTTGCGCAATTGGATCTTGAGGAACTCAGTTTGCCGGTTCGCCCGCCACAGGTGTTCGAGGGTTCCCTCTACCAAGTAGGCTCGGGCGCACTCTTCGCCGCCGTGCTCCTTGACAAGGGCTTGGTCCATCGGCAGTCGTTCGTGCAAGTAGATCGAGAGGATCTCCCTGCTGGACTCTTTGTCCGGTCGCACGACCTTGACCTTCCGGTCGATGCGTTCGGGTCTCAAGATGGCCGGGTCGATGTAGTCGGGTCGGTTGGAGGTGATGACGAGCACGACGTTGTCCAACTCGACCAGGCCGTCCATTTCGGCGCAGAACTGGGGCACCACCGTGTTGCTGATGTTGAGCCACCGTCCACTGGAGCGGGTTCGGAGGATGGACTCCGCCTCGTCAATGAAGACGACGACGAGCTGCCCGTCCTTGGCCTTCTCGCGTGCGGTGGCGAAGATCTCGCGCACCATGCGCTCCGTTTCGCCGAGCCACATGTTCAGCACTTTTGGGCCGCTGATGTGGAGGAAGCACTCCTTGACCTCCCTCCCCAGCCGTCGGCTGTAGTCCTTGGCCAAATTGTAGGCGGTCGCCTTGCCGATCAAGGTCTTGCCGCAGCCGGGGGGGCCGAAGAGCAGGATGCCCTTTACTGGCTTCTTGTCGAACTTTTCGTATATCTCCGGATAGAGCAAGGGGTGCTCGATCGTCTCCCGGATGACGCGGATCGCCTCGTGCTGGCCGCCGACCTTCTCCCAAGGGGTTTCCGGTATCTCCTCGACAAAGTAGTCTTTCGCAGCCTGTCTCTCGAAGTGCTCGACCGCCATGCGGCCGGCAGCGTCCAAGCGGACTTCGTCACCGGTTTTGATCGTGTGGCCTGCCAATGTGTCGGCGCGTCCGACCAGACGTCCTTGCGAGCCCGGACTGTCGTTGCCGACCCGCAACCTGCCGTCGGCAAGGACGTCGCCGACGGTGATGAGCGCGCCGGTCTCGCTCTCTTCGATGGTGCCCACGACCGCATAAGCGTCGTTCAAGCGCACCCGCCCACCTGGCTTCAGAATATCCGGGTTAAGACTCGGATCTACTATGGCGACGTACTCGGTGTCGCCAAAGACGATCAAGACGTTTCCATCGTCCAGGTGCCTGAGCATGACCCCGATGCGGTTGGCCGGCTGGGTCAGCTTCTGGTAGGCCTCCTCGTACCTGGCGAGTAGGGCCTCCCGCTCGGCGTCGTTGCCATGCTGGCGGAGTAGCTCTTCGCGCAAAGCGGCCAGGGTGTTGGCGGCTTTGGCGTCTCCGGCAGGGATCATGCCCTCCAGCCTGTCGATCAGCAGGGTCGCCCGGTCTTGGGGTTCCGAGTCCATGTCATCTTCATACTACGCCAGGCTGGCGCTTGCTCGAACTGGACCCATTGCCGGGTCACACGCGCTTTGTCTTGGTTCCGGCCGCGATCACAGGCTCCAACGCGGCGGCTGTGGCTAGGGCCACTGAAAGGTCTGCGTCTGGGCCGACGGCGACGGTTCCGCCAATCGAGCGTTCTTCGAGCCCCACCGCCCACCTGCCGACCATCGTCACCAGTTTGCCGTCGTCTTCGCCAAGGTGGAAGAACACATCGTCCACCCTGATCCGGGCGTCTGTGTCCGCCGTCAAGGCTTCTACGGTCGCACGGGCGATCGCCATAGCAAGGGGGCCCTTGCCCTTGAAAGCGGTTCCGACTCCGCCCCGACCGCTGGAGGTGGCTTCGACCGTGGCGACAACCGGCTCCGTGCTCTCAATGCTCACGCGGATGCCTCCTTGACCTTCCGATTGAGCCGTCGTCCCAGCCTTCTTGGCAAGCTTGTTCACGGTCATCGCTTTGCTCGCGAGGTTGATGAGGTTGTCCAAGGTCGACTGCGCGTGAGTCCGTGAGTCCTCAGTGGTGCGTCCCGGCCTCGAAGCCCGCTTGCCACCCGAAACACCGAACGAGACTGTGACACTTTCCGTTAGCCCCGCCACAGACACAGGGATGGCCGCGATCTTCCTGGCGAGCGCCTCAGTCTCTCCACGGTTGCGTAGCGTGGTGACGACGAACTCGTCCCCTGCATAACGAACCAGCAGGTCGAGGGCAGGGTCCACCGTCCGCTTCAGTAAGTCCGCGACCGCGCACACCACTTTGTCGCCTACCACATGCCCGTGCTTCTTGTTGAACTTGCCAAAGTCGTCGATGTCGAAAAGGACGACGGTGATCTCGCGGTCGTCCTCCAGCTGTTCGATGCCCCAGTCTCGCAGCAGGTCGCTCCAACTGAGGCCCGTCATGGGATCCCAAGACCGACCGAGTTCCACAAGCAGGGCTAGAGGGGAGAGGAGCCCAAGGAACTTTCCCTTCTCAAAGACCGCTGCGACGGAGCTTTGGCTGTCGACAAAGGCCTTGGCCGCTGCCCTGACAGGTTCTTCCGGGTCAAGGTCAAGGCGTCGTCCCTGCATCGCTTCCGACACGGGCGCGTCCGCATCGCTGAGCACCGCAGCCTCGACCGTCACCACACCACGGAACTCGCGGCCCTCCATGACGGCGGCCGCAGTCTGGCCCGACGCCACCATCATCTCCAGGGCTTGTTGGAAAGTGGCGTCAGGCGACACAGCCAGTGTGTTCAGATCTAAGTCCCTGACGATCCGCATGTTTCCCTTTACTCGTCGGTCATATGACGTCTTAGCGTGGCCCGGTAACCCACGAGGTTTGTCACTCGCCGGTGCAAAACCGGTCAAAAACAGCATTCTTACAAGCGAGGACCGAACTTGAGGGGCTGGGCCCGTCCATCTTCTTGGCGACGGCGGAGGCCATCGCGAACGCCTTTGCGGGCGGGACGCTCAGAAAGGTGGCGACTTCCCGCTCCGAAAGCCCGACTTCGTGAAGCAGGATGAAGGCGCAGACCTCCGCCGCCGCCATCTTGGCCTCTGGCCCCCGTCGGTCCAGGGTCTGGCTGACCGCTTCAAAGACCTCGTCCCGAGGATCCCATCCGTTTTCCCCAGTGACATAGGGCATGAGGACGCCGCAGGCCCGGCAGACATCCTCGCGGCAGTCCCAGTTGTGCTTCACCAATTTCAGGCGCTGCAGGGCGCCGCGGATCGACGTTCCGTTGCCACGCAGGTGCCGGGCGACCAGCCTGACCACCGGATCGCCAAGGACCACTCCTTCCACCTTGGCCAGGGCTCGGACGACCGATTCTCGTCCACAGCCGCACGGTTCGTCCATAACCCCGATCGACCACTCTTGCGAAGCCAGCCAAACCGGCGGGCGCATACGGTGCCCCGGCGAAACCGCAAAACTCAGCATGGTCGGGCGGCGCAACCTATGCCTGGCAGCGAGCGCTTGTCGGAGCAGATGGCACGACCGTGGGTTCTTGAGGGCGTCTTGGGCGTCGTCGACGATAACGGGGCCGATGTCTCCTACGAGGCCCTTGCTTTCCACCCACCTGGTAGCGGGGACGGTGAAGACGGGATGACCCTTTTCTTCGCGGATTGCCTTGGCGGTAGCTTCCAAGAGCGTCGATTTGCCCCACCCCGACGGGCCTACGACCGCCACGAACGAGCAAAGGCCCGACGAGAATCGCTCGGCGAGACCGACCGCGCCGTCGTTGGCGGAATGGCGCACGACAGAGAAGAGAACCGGTGCTTCCGTTTGGCTACCCTCGATGAGGGCGGATGGTGCGCGGGAAGCATCGGTACCGGTCATTTACGAGTCTCGTCCCCGGACGATCCGGGGTACTCATTCTCCACGTCTTTGCCCCTGGCGATCAAGGACGGCCTGAATCTATAAAGGGTAAGTAACACGCCGTAGACATGGTGTTTACCATGAGATAGGCCTAATGTTTCAACTCAATTTCGGGCGGTGATCATCGTCGATGATCTTTGCACCTCTTTTCCACAGCGGGCTCCTTCAGTGTGCGATCTTCGGCCAGGCCTTGTCGAACTGGAACCCGGGGCTGTGTTCGATGTTGTGGCACTTGGCGCAGGTGTCGGCCCCGATCTTGGGCGGCTTCTCCGAGGCAGGGAGGACGGCGTGCTCTTTCAATGGGCCATGGCAGGATTCGCAACCGACGTCTGCCAAATCAGGCGTCGTCTTTCGATCCTTGAACCCGACTGTGCTGGCTAGGCCGACCACATGGCAGGGAAGGCACTCAGGGTCGCGGGCTTGGCCCTTCTCCTCCAGGGTTCGCAAGGCGTGGGCGTGCTCCGATTTTCGCCACGCCGCATCCGCGGACGCGTGGCAACTGGCGCACGCCGAGTTGCCAGCATAGGGCTTTGTGGGCGATCGGTCGACCAGGTCGACGAGGCTCTCTTTGTCGACCCGTACCAAGTACCGGTGGAACGCGTCGGCCACCTGCCTTGCCGCTTTGGAAGGGTTCGTCACGTCAAATTGCGGGCCAAGTTCGACCGCCTTGACGCTTTGGAACTTCTTGCCGTCCCAGGTAGCACGGAGGATCCCCTTTCCATTCTCGCCACATGAAAGCAGGAGGGTTTTGCCTTCCCTTTCTGGTTGGAGCGTCAAAGTCGAACTGCGGTAGGCGACCAAGGCGACCGTCGGGTGCGCCCTGGCCAGTTCCCGAGCCCGCTCGAGCCCGCCGGTGGTCAAGACGACGGTGACGTCGCCGGGCGAGACCGAGTCAAGACTCTGTCCGCTGGCCCCCGGCCGCCCAGGGTCGTCCGCGACCACAAGGAACGGCCCCTTGGCGAAGTCCCCCTGGACAGGCGTCGACTCAGGCCGTTCGGTCGCGCTGATCCAGGCGAACCGGCCCAACGACGCCAGGTTGGCGGCAAACCCGGGCCCCAAGGCAAGGTCTTCGGAGGAGAGCAGTGAGGCGTCCACGTGGTAGGAGGACATGGACTCGGCCAGACACTCGGCCTTCATCTCGTTCTGGCGTCCGAGCCCCCCGGACAGGCGTCCCATGTCTAGGACGAGCGATTTGTCGGGATCCAGATCCGATAGCGCCTCCGCACGCCGGACGATCCCGCCCATCATCGGCGAGGTGCAACCACAGGGTGACAAGTAGCCTTGGGTGTCGCCCATGATGACGACCGTCCAGCCCGGTGCGCCGCGCGGGGCCAGCAGGCCGGAAACGAACAGTGCCGTCGCCCCTGCCCAGAGGACGAGCCTCATCGCACCTCTGCCGCCACTGGCACTTCGACCGTAGGTTGGCCCGGGTCGTCCGTCTGCACCTTCACCGTCGCGCTGAGCACGCCGATGTCTGCCTTCCCGTCAAATTGGACGACCACCCGCCAGTCGCCTCCAGACATTCGTTCTGGTGTGACTTTCAAGTGTGTGTTGTCCACCGTCGCCGACTTGACGGCGAACGGGCGGTCCGGGCGGGTCAGCAGGAAGGAGAACCGTCTGGGCTCTTGCTTGATGATGCCGACGTAGAGCTGGCCGGGGTCGGCAGCGATGCCCCGTTGGACGGTGAAGACGTGCACCAGGTGGTGCCAGACCTTGTCGTCGGTACGCACAACCATGCTGGCGGTCGCCCGCCCGTGGACCGAGTCAGGGCTGATGAGCACTTCGATCTTGTAGCCGTGTCGCTCCTCTTCGGGGCCGTTCAACTCTGGATCGGGCAACCTTCCTTGCCAGGGTTCAAAGCTCGCATAAGCCTTGACGCCGGAAACTTGGATGTCTTGGATCTTGAAGTCCAGCCCCTTGGCCAGGCACAGGTAGTAGGTCGCCTTTCCGCCGTCGTCTTCCATGTAGACCAACCCGCGGCCCTTGTTGCGCAGAAATCGGTAGGCAGGTACCACATTGCCCTTCACTTCGATCTTGGTGATCGGACGCTCAGGGTCGCTGGTCTCGACGTAGAGCGACTTATGGAAGGGGCCTGGGAAGCTGGTGGTGTCGGCGCCGAACTCGACCTTGACGTTCTCGCCGGGCCTGACCAAACTCGATGCCCTGATGAAGAAGCAGCTGCAGTCGGGCGTCACGCGCAAGGCGCTTTGCCCGTCACCGAGGTTTGTCACCTCGAAGGCGCCCATCGCTGGCTGGCCCTGGGTGACCTGCCCGAAGTCGATCACGGTCGGTGTGACCCGCGTGTGGACTTTGCCCGCTAACACGGTCTGCTTGGCGGCGATGGCCTTGTGCAAGAAGGAAGTGATGTCGAGGTTGGTACGGACATCAGCCCGCTCAGTGCCGGTCACGTTCCGTGGATATCCCGCCATCGTGTCGCTCCGGCCCATCACGGCCAGGCTTTCCGGCCCCCGGCCGAGCCCGAGGTAGAGGCCGATCAGGAACGCCGCTTCGTTCCGGACATGGACGTCGTCCACGCTCGCGCCCTCCCTTGACCTGTGTAGCGCGACGACGCCTTCGATGCGGGGGTCCTTCGGGTCGTCGCTGACGAAGTAGACGAGTCCCTTTGGGAGCTTCGTGGTCTCGTCCGCGGGCAACTTATCGACGAATTCGATCTTGATGTCGCCCTTCTCTGAGAGGGTGACGTTGAGTGCCGGGTTTGCCCGCTTCCAAAGGTCAATGGCTTGGTCGATGGCTTGGCGGAAGCCGCCACGTCGCTCCGCGGGCACCCCGGAGAAGTCGATCTGTATCTTGAGGTCGGTTCGTGGCAGCCGGTCTGCGAAATGCTTCGCCGTAGCCCAATCCTTGGCCACCGTCGCGTCGACGACCGATTGGACGGTGGTTTGGAATCCCCTATCGTCGCCGGGGGGGATCACGGGCAGGGCCACGGTCTGGCCCTGAAGGCACATCAAGACAAGGCTAAGTAGCATCGGTGTCATCCGGTAGACGGCCCCAAGTGCCACGTATTACTCGACATAGTCGTCCTCTGAGGCTGGTGGCCTTTTCAGAAAGGCCTCGATGAAGCCATCGACCTCGCCGTCAAGCACGGCGATCACGTTGCCGGTCTCGTGGCCCGTCCGATGGTCTTTGACCATCGTGTAGGGTTGCATGACGTAGCTGCGGATCTGGCGTCCCCATTCGGCGGGGCCGATGTCCCCCTTGAGCTCCTTGATCTTGGCGGCGTCCTCTTGCCTCTGGACCGCCGCCAGTCGGGAAGTCAAGACCTTGAGCGCGGCGGCCCGGTTCTTGTGTTGGCTACGCTCGCTTTGCGCGAAGACGGTTATGCCGGTTGGGATGTGTGTCATCCGGACCGCGCTCTCCGTCTTGTTGACGTGTTGCCCGCCCGCCCCTCCCGCGCGCAGCGTTTCCTCCTTGACCTCGGACATGTCGACCTGGAAGTCGGTGGCCTCGACTTCCGGAAGGACCTCAATACGGACAAATGATGTGTGCCTGCGTGCGGCGGCGTCAAAGGGCGAGATCCGGACAAGTCGGTGCACGCCGTTCTCCACCTTCAAGTAGCCGTAGGCGTTCGGGCCGTTGACCTCGAAGGACACGTTGCGGTACCCCGTGACGTCGCCCGGCGTCTCGCTCACCATCTCGGTCTTGTAACCCCGCCTCTCAGCCCAGCGCGTGTACATCCGAAACAACATCTCCGCCCAGTCGCAGGCTTCGCTTCCGCCCGCGCCGGCGCTGATCTCCACGATCGCGTTGTTGCCGTCGTGCTCCCCATTCAGCAGAGTCTGCAACTCATAGGCGTCGAGATCCTTAATGAATACCCTGGCGGCCTTGTCTGCCTCGTCCTCGAGCTCGGCGTCAGACTCCAGCGCCAAGAGCTCGTAGTATTCGCCGATTTCCTCCTCGCGCTTGGCAAGGGCTCGGAACGGGTTGACCATTTCTCGCAACCTGGCTGCCTTCTGGAGTTCCTTTTGAGCGGCCGAAGGATCGTCCCAGAAACCAGGTTCTGCTTGTCTTTCTTCTAATTTTTGAAGTTGGGATTCCAGGCGAGGCAGGTCAAAGATGCCCCCTGATAGCGTCCAAGCGGGCCTTCGCTCCGGACAGCGCTTCATGTTGTTCGGTGGTCAACATGAGGCCGGTTGTACCCGGCGGCCTCAGCCCGTGTGGTCCAAGAGTCCGCCGGTGCGGCCCCTGCGGGCATAGCCCGAGAGGCCCCGCCTCTCGCGATAGGCGGCGGCAAGCTGGCCGACGACCTCGCCTTGAGCGTCCTTCACGGTGCGTTCGACAACTGAGTCTGTCTCGTGGGCCTTTGCGAGGATGTCAGTGGCGTCGTTCCCAAGCGCCTTGCCGGAGATCTCCATCAAAGCAGCCTCGCGTGCACGCAACGTTTCATTGAAGTCGTCCCAATCTTGGCGTCGAGCGGCGCTGAGAAGGGCGTGGGTGAGGACAAGGATACGTTCCGCCAGCTTGACCGAGGTCGTCTCAAGCGGCACTTGTGGCCTCGCTGACAACGGCCGTCAGGGGTGATTTTTCCTGGGCTACCAATCCCGCCCATCCCTCCCGCAGGTCGCTGAAGACCTTGATCGCTTGGTCGATGTATGCCGGTCGGTCGTACACGTTGCCTTGGACAAGACGGTCGTAAGCGAAGGAGTAGAGCGCGGACAGGTTCTGGGCGATCTCGCCGCCACGTTGCAGATCTAAACAAGACGTGAGTTCGACGATGATCCGCTGTGCCCGCTTGAGATCCTCGTTTTGCTTGTACGTGTCGCCCGTCTGCATGGCGAGCTTGCCCGCCTCCATGAACCGGAGGGCGCCGTCGTAGAGCATGACGACGAGTTCAAGAGGTGACGCGCTGGTCACCGCCGCTTTGCGGTACTGGTCGATCGACTTGCCGTAAGTCACTCGCTCGGTCCTTATCGGGCCGCGTCGGCCCAAGGGGATTGTCGGCAGCACTGGGGCTAACTAGATGCTTGTTCCGGACGGCGTGGATAGGAGACGACGGCCAGCATGATGATCCAGGCCAGCCAGCCGACCGGCACGATCATCACCCATCGCTCCGGGAACTCGGGCATCGGCAGGTCTTGGGCGTAACGGCCAAGATCGGACTGTTGCATCCTCAAGAACACGAAGACGCCAGCCGACATGGCGCCGCCAAGGAACGCGGCAAGTCCGGCCGCCTCCATTTTCCGTATGATCGCGACGCCGAAGATGGATGCTGGCAGGCCACCGAAGAGAGCTACCTTCGTCAAACCGTCTACCGTGTAATCTTTGAAGACAAACCATGGCCATATCACCATTCCGTAGGTGAGCAGGCTCCCCACGAGCACGGCCATGCACCCGCCTAGCAACTGGGTCTCCAAGTCGCGTTTGCGTGGCCGCTTGGGGCCCCGAGGGTACTGGGCCTCGATGGGTTCGTCGGTATTGAGCGGGTCAAAGGGCATGCCGCACCGCTAGGATACGCTACGACCAGCGGCCCAGATTCAGTTTCCTTCATGCCCGGTGACTCCTCGTGTCACTGAGGGCGGTGTGTCAGAGTCCCTTGGAGACGATGAAGTCGCAGATGTCGGCGACTCGGCAGCTGTAGCCCCATTCGTTGTCGTACCACGCGACCGCCTTGCACATATCGTCGAGAACAATCGTGTCGACGGCCGAGAAGATGGAGCTATGGCTGTTCCCCTTCAGGTCGCTGCTGACCAACTCTTCTTCAGTGTAGGCGAGGTAGCCCGCCATCGGGCCGTCCGCGAACTCTTTCATCGCGGCGTTGATCTCCTCGACGCTGGCCGCTCGTCCAAGTTGGGCCGTGAAATCGACGACCGAGACCGTAGGCGTGGGGACGCGGAACGCCATGCCGGTGAACTTGCCCTTGAGTTCAGGGATGACCAATCCAACCGCCTTGGCCGCGCCGGTGCTGCTTGGCACGACGTTCTCCGCCGCCGCGCGGGCGTCCCGCAAGTCCTTGGCGGCGGTGTCGACCGTGCGCTGACTGTTCGTATATGCATGGACAGTGGTCAAGAGGCCCTTGACGACGCCAAACCTTTCGTGCAAGACCTTGGCGACGGGGGCCAATCCGTTGGTCGTACAGCTCGCATTGCTGATTACGCTATGGGCGGCGGGGTCGTACATACCCTCGTTGACGCCGAGCACGATCGTGACGTCCTCGTTCTTGGCCGGGGCGCTGATGATCACCTTCTTCGCGCCGCCAGAAGTGATATGGGCCCGGGCCAGGTTGGCGTCGGTGAACCGGCCGGTCGACTCGATGACCAGGTCGCAGCCCAAGTCGCCCCAGGGGATCTTGCCGGGGTCTGTTTCGGACACGACCTTGAACCGGTCGCCATCCACTGTGATCGTGTTCTCGCTCGATTCGACCGAGCCATGCCAATCGCCGTAAATCGTGTCGTGCTTGAAGAGGTGGGCGTTCGTCTTCGTGTCGGTCAAGTCGTTGATCGCCACGACTTCGTGCCTACCCCGATAGCGGGTGAGAAGGGTGCGAAGGCTGAGTCGTCCGATCCGACCAAATCCGTTGATGCCGATCCTTGCCATGAGCCCGGTCAGTTTACCGGCGGACAGGTGCCCGACCCGGGAGCGTCAGGCAGGGTGGCCTGACGGCACGGATCGCTTCCTTTCCATGATCAGGCTGTAGAGCGGCGAGGCGATCAGCGTCGTGATGACGGCCATCAGGATGAGCACGGTGTACAGGCGCTGCGTGATCACGCCGTGCATGAGCCCGATGTTGATGATGATCAGCTCCATGAGTCCGCGTCCGTTCATCAACGTGCCGATGGCCAGGCTCTCGCGCCACGGCTCGCCCGACGCCTTCGCTGCGAGCGTGCAAGCGGCGCCCTTGCCCAACACGGCGGCCGCCATGGCCATCAAAGTGAAGACCCACAGCTCCGGACTGTCGATGAGGCCGATCTTGGCGTTGAGGCCGCTGAAGACGAAGAACAGCGGCAACAAGAACGAGACGACGAACGGCTCGATCTTTTCTTTGAGGCTGTCAGCCAGGAGCCCCTTGGGAATCGACGTGCCGGCCACGAACGCCCCGAAGACGGCGTAGACGCCGACGAGGTCGGTGAACCAAGCTCCGAGCATCACGATGCAAAGGACCACCGCGAAGACGTCCACGGACATCTTGCCGGTCTTGTCCACCAACTTGCCAAGCCACGAGAAGAAGCGCCTTCCGACCGTGAAGAAGAACGCCACGTACAGGGTTCCGCCCCCGACCGCCATGACGGCGAACGAAGGTTGGGACTTCGTGCTCGCGATCACGATGGCGAGGATCACCCACGCCACGACGTCGTCCATCGCTCCTGCCGCCAAGGCGAGTGTCCCCATCGACGTGCCGAATATCCCCTTCTCGTCGACGATCCTTGCGAGCATCGGGAACGCGGTGATGCACATCGCCGCTCCCATGTAGAGGGCGGCCTGGCCCACCACGACGCTGTCAGGGAACAGCCCGTGCTTAGGGTAGGTCATGTACACAAGCCCGACACCGAGGATGAAGGGGAACAAGATCCCGCTGGCCGAGACCGCGAACGCGCCCTTGACCCTCGTGCGTAACAAGTTGATGTCGAGCTCGACGCCGACTAGGAACATGTAGAACGCCAAGCCGACCTGGCTCATCGCGTAGATGACCTGGATCGTCGGGTGTCGGCCTCCAGTCGCACTTGCGAGCGGGAAGAGCCAGTTTGCCGCGTCCGGAGCCATCGCACCGAAAAGCGACGGGCCAAGGAGGACGCCTGCGATCATCTCGCCGACCACCTGGGTCTGGCCCAGGAACCGTCGTCCGAGCCAGCCGACGAGCCGGCACGCCGCCAATACGACGGCAAGCTGGAAGAACACGTGGATGCCTAGTTCAAGGTCATTCATCGTTCCCGGCCCAAGAGGTTGACAATATGCACTCTTTCGTGGACTTCTTGCAATACTTTGTCAAGAAGAACTTGCCGTGAACCTCGTTGGAATCCTTATGTGCAAGCGGGGATCGGCCTGGTAAACAGTCCATATGAGGCTGCCTGCTATCCTGTTCGTCGCGCTGGTCGTCGTCGTCGGTTGTGGTGGTGCCGGCGGAGGCACGGGAGGCGGCCTGACGAGCGGAAGCACCGGCTCGACCAGCACCGGAGGCGCGACGACAGGCGCGACAACAGGTGCGACGACTGGGAGCAGTACGGGTGGCACTACGGGAGCCACGACCGGCGGCGCAGGAGTTCCCGACCTCGGCCCTAACGCGGATCTGCACGGCAAGGCCGTGTTTCCGACCTCCGATCCGTGGAACACGCCCGTGGACACGATGCCGGTGGACGCGAACAGCGCAAACCTCATCGCCTCGATCGGCACGGGCAAAGGGTTGCATCCGGACTTCGGGGCAAACTGGAACGGCGGCCCGTTCGGCATCCCATACATGGTCGTGGCCGGTACGCAGGCCAAGGTTCCGATGAGCTTCTACTATCCGGACGAGAGCGACCCCGGTCCCTATCCCTTCCCGTCCGACGCGCCCATCGAAGGTGGCGCTTCCTCAGGCGGCGACCGGCACGTGATCGTCCTAGACCGCGACAATTGGAGACTCTACGAGACGTTCGACAGCCATCCGCAGGGCGACGGCTCTTGGGACTGCGGCTCGGGAGCGGTCTTCGACCTGACGAACGGCACGACCCGGCCCGCCGGCTGGACGAGCGCCGACGCCGCCGGATTGCCGATCTTTCCTGGCCTCGTGCGCTACGACGAGGTGCGGGCCGGGGTGATCAGCCACGCCCTTCGCTTCACCGTGGCCCGTACTCGCAAAGGATACGTTGCGCCAGCGCGCCACTTCGCGAGCAGCGACACGAACCCGAACCTGCCTCCGATGGGGATGCGCGTGAGGCTGAAGGCTTCGTTTGACATCTCGGGGTTCCCGGCGTCCGCACAAGTCGTCCTCAGGGCGCTGAAAAAGTACGGGATGTTCGTCGCTGACAACGGCTCGGACTGGTTCATTTCTGGCGCGCCAGACGCCCGCTGGAGCGATGACGAGCTCAACACATTGAAGACAGTGCAGGGTTCGAATTTCGAGGTCGTCCAAATGGGGCCGGTGACCGGCGGTTAGACGTCCAACTGGTCGCCTAGTCTTCTTCGACCGGGGTGCTCAAAGACCAGATACGGAGGGTCTTGTCCAGGCTGCCCGCGGCAAGTGCCATGCCGTCCGGCGAGAAGGCGATGCTTGTGATCGGCTGGTGCGATGCCTCGATACGACCGTGGCCGCTGCCGCCGCGCACGTTCCACAGGCCCACGCTCCCGTCCCGGCTGCCTGAGCCGAGCAACCAGTTTCGGGGATGGAAGGCGAGTGCTTCGACCGGACGCTGGTGGCCAAAGAGGGTCTTCTTGAGTTCCCCGTCGGCCAAGGAGAACACGCGGATCGACAGATCGACCGCAGCTACCGCCAGCCAGCGCTGGTCGGGGCTGAAGGCGAGCGACGTCACCGTCGACCGGACATTGCGCAGGGTCATGAGTTCGCGACCGGTCAATCCGCACCAGACCTTTGCGGAGGCGTCGCCGGAGCCGGTCGCCAACCGGGCAGAGTCGGCGCTCCAGGCGAGGGCGGTGACTGAATCCGTGTGCGTGTGGCCGCTGAACCGCACCTGGCCGTCGGTCACACGGACGACCCGCATGGTCTTGTCCACGCTGCCAAGCGCTAGGCTCTCGCCGTCGGGCGAAGGGGCGAGGCAGCAGACCCAATCTTTCGGCGTCGAACGCCAGACGTCGACCCGTCCGCCGTCGATCCTCCAACAGGCAAGGCTTTGCTCGGTGCTCCCTGCCACGACCGCTCGCTCCGGGCCCTGCACGCTCATGGCGCTGACCACACCGCCCTCCAGCTTCACGCGTGACTCAGGGAACTGAAAATCGGGTGACCAAAAGAAGACCTCGTTGTCGAAGCTGGCGGTGGCGATGCGGTTCGACCCGGGCGCGAAGCCGACGGCGTAGACGGGGGTCTTATGGTCGCGCAATCGGCGCGCGATGCTGGCGACGACCGCCCGACCCTTTCGGGCCGTCTGCTGCTCCGGCTCGGCGTGCGCGGTCTCGCCGATGCTCGCGTCGTATTCCATGCGCCGCACCGGGTCGCTCAGCACCTCGAACGCGACGTTGATCTGGGCCATCCGTTCATGGGCCTTCGGGTCTGGGTTCAGGTCCGGGTGGAAAGTGCGCGCCAGCTTGCGATAGGCGGTGCGGACCTCTTTGTCGTCCGCTCGAGGTTGGACGCCCAATATGTCGTACAGAGTGGGCAAAGCGTACGGATTATAGAATCCGCCGGTCCCACGACCGGGACAAAGCGTCCCGCAGAATCCGAACCATGCACCAGACGGCCGTCGGGATTGTCGGATGCGGCAACATCAGCCCGATCTACCTGAAGAACCTGACCGAATTTGAGCAGACCCGGGTGGCCGCTGTCGCCGACCTCGACCTCGAACGCGCGAAGAGCCGTGCGGCAGAGTTCGGCGTCCCCAAAGCGTACGGGCTCGACGACCTCCTCGCCGACCCGGAGGTCGAGATCGTCCTGAACCTCACGGTCCCGAACGCCCACCACGGTGTCGCCATGAAGGCGGTCAAAGCCCGCAAGCATGTCTATAACGAGAAACCGTTGACGGTCGAACGGGCGGACGCCTTAGAGCTGCTCGCTCTGGCGGAATCCCAGGGAGTCCGGGTCGGATGCGCTCCGGACACGGTGCTCGGCGCAGGCACCCAGACCGCCAGAGAACTCATCGACAACGGCGAGATCGGCGATCTCGTGAGTGCCCAAGGCTGGATGATGGGCAGTGGAGTCGAAGCTTGGCACCCGAACCCGGCCTTCTACTACAAGCGTGGGGGCGGCCCGCTCTTCGACATGGGACCCTATTATCTTTCCGCGCTCGTCACCCTTCTCGGTCCGGTCAGCCGTGTCACCGGCACAGTCAAGACGACGTTCAAGCAGCGGGTGGCGAGCAGCAAGGGTAACGAAGGGCTGGTGATCGACGTCGAGACTCCGACCCACCACCAGTGCCTGTTCGACTTCGCCGACGGCGCGGTCGCCCAATTGACGACCAGTTTTGACACCTTCGCATCGCCTGGATATCCGAACATCGACGTGTTTGGCACCAAGGGAATGGTCCGCGTCCCCGACCCGAACTCGTTCGGCGGGCCGGTGTTACTCCGAAGGCACGACGACGAGAGCTTCACCGAGGTCGAGATCAAACGTCCGTACGCGGGGAACAGCCGTGGTCTCGGTGTGCTGGATATGGCCCTCGCGATCCAGAACAACCGGCCACACCGGGCCAGCGGGCAACTGGCCGCCCACTTGCTCGACATCTTCCACGCCGTCCATGAAGCCAGCGAGCAAGGCCGTCACATCGAGCCGGTGGTCTGCGCGAGCCGTCCAGAGGCGATGCCGGCTTCTGAGCTGTCGGCATGAGCATGGACGACCGACTGCCCGCCGAGCCTCGCCGCGAGGGGCCCGGCGCAAAGGACTGGCTCTTCGGCATCGCGGTCACCGGGCTCCTCGCCACCTGTTTGGCCTTCCTTCGGGATCAAGAAGGGATCCAGACCGCCAACCGCTATTACAGCCAAAAACCGGGTGTCGCCGAGGTGCAATTTGTGGGTTTCGCCGTCGACCTCCTGATCATCTTGACCATCGCTTGGTGGTTGGCCCGGCCGATCAAACGGTTCTGGCCCGAGACGTTGCTGGCGCTCTGGTCGGCGATCGGGTTTGTCGCTTGCTGGATCGAGCTGTTTCTCGCGCTTTTCACCCTTCCTGGGGCCGTGTACAGGCTGGACGACCTTCCGTTTCGTCCGGTCAACAACTGGGGCCTCCTTGGGGCGACGGTCTTCATGACCTATCTGGTCGGCAAGTCAGACTTCAGCAAGGCCTTCGGCAAGAAGTCCTTTTGGCTCAAGACAGCGTTATTGGTGTTCCTTTTCAGTGCCCAATGGGCCGCATTCTGGACGGCCCGGGCCAAACTGGGGGTGATGTGAAGCCTTCCGCCAAATGGAAAGCCTTCGCCCTGGTGGCGTTCTTCTTCGGGTTCCCGTTCTTCGGGATGCTCTATGTCTGGAACGACTTGCACAGCAAGCTCCGCCACGAAGCGTCGCTCTACATAGCCGAAGTTGCCCCGATCGTCTTCACCAGGTGGGACGGCAAGGCGATGGACGACTACTGGAACGTCAACGCCGAAGGTAAGCCGGACGCCTCCCAGTGGTCGGCTTGGAAGAAGGAGTATGGCGACGCCACTGGCCCGTTGGGCCAGGCGGAGCCCTACAGTTCGTACACCAGCGAAAGAAACGATATGATGTGGCAGGTGGTGAAGGTCAGGTTCCTTGTGCCGGGTAGCGTCAAGGGAGCACTGGTCGACCTCCAGATCGCGCGGCTCTCCGAAGGCGGGCCGCGTTGGCACGTCGAACGTGTCGCAGTCAAGGACGCCCAAAAATGAGAGTCTTTATCTCCGCCGACATCGAAGGGACAACCGGGATTGTGAGCTGGTCACAGTGCGGCGGCCCGAACCAGGCCAGTTATGACTGGGCGTTCGCCCGCCGAATGATGACCCACGACGTCAACGCGGCTATTCGTGGCGCCCGGGCCGCCGGGGCGACCTACATCCTGGTCAAGGACAGCCACGGGAACAGCAAGAACCTGCTGATCGACGAACTGGAGCCTGGCGTGGAGCTTATGAGCGGCCACGGTAGCGGCGCGGACGGCATGATGGAAGGCATCGACGACAGCTTCGACGCCGCCATGCTCGTCGGGTACCACGGCATGGCCGGGACGCTCCACGGGATCATGGAGCACACGATCTCCGGCATGGTCCACCGATGTTGGGTGAACGGGGTTGAAACCGGAGAGATCGGCCTCTCCGCCGCGACCGCAGGTCACTACCATGTGCCGCTGGTCTTTGTCAGTAGCGACGCGGCCGGCTGTGCCGAGGCGGCAGGGCTCGTGAGCGGGCTCAAGACAGCGGTCGTCAAGCACGGCATCGGACGGTACATGGGCCGCCTCTTGCACCCCTCCGTGACCGGCCCGCTCATCGAGTCGGCTTCGGCGGCTGCGGTGGGCGAAATGACGGCCAAGCCCTTGACGTATGGCTCTCCTGTGACGGTGAGGTTGGAGCACAACAGAAGCGAGGAGACCGACGCCGCCTGTCTGCTCGATGGCTGGAAGCGACTTGACACGTTCACTATCGAGTACACCGCCACCGACTGGCCGACCGTCCACCGGGCCACGCGTCGGGCAATGTCGGTCGCCGGGCTGGGGCGCGGCGCGCACGATTGAGCCCTGGCTCTTCAGTTCGGCGAGATGATGTCGTCGAAGTGCTGTGCGGTGAGCCGGAAGTTCGTCAAGGATTCGTGGGGTTCGGACTCGGCGGCGTCGACGATCTGTTGCTCCAGCAGGGGCAACATCTCCTCGATACGGTCGGAAGTGTCGGTCGTTTCGAGCAGATGCTGCTTGCGGATGTTCTCGCAATGGAGCAGGTTTGCGACGACGAAGGAGAGGTCGGTGGCGTCCTGCGGCAGCCGGATCGAGGTCACCTTGACATCGAGTTTGGCAAATTGCTCTTCTAGTAGCTGGTGGACTGAGTGGCGGACCTTTTCGACCAGTTCGCCTGTCCTAGGCGAGTCGTCCACCTCCAGTTCGACGACTGGCTCCACAAATCCCACAAGGTAGCTCTTCGATTCGTCCAGGCGTCGGATGCGGAAGCGGCGCTGGCCCCGGACGTGCACGTCCATTTTCCCGTCCTCATAGGTCTGCACCTTGACAATCCTGACCGCTGTGCCGACCATGTAGGGCTCGGCTGTCCCACCCACCTCGTTGCCGGTACGTATCAGAACGACACCGAAGCCTGTGTCGTATTGGACACAATTGCGGACCATTTCGCGATACCGGTCTTCAAAGACATGGACCTGGAGGTCGGCGTGCGGAAAGAGCACCGTGTTCAGCGGGAACAGCGGCATCTCCTCCAGGTTGTCGGGCATAACAAGATTATAGTCGGGCGTTTTGGCGGCCTATGAAACAAGACAAGGTGCCAGGAAGTCTGCAAAGTTGGGACCGAAGGACGCCGGGGTATCCTTTTGGGCTCACGGGCGTCATGAGCCACCCTCGAGCGAACCAATGAGCGGAATGAATCCACCGGACGGGACTGAGGGGTTGGAGAGCCTAAAGCGGCGTATCGACGAACTCGAAGCCGAGAACCGCAAGCTACGTGAAGGCGATCGTGGGCGTGCCGCCGAGATTGTTCCGCCCAGCGTACCCATCGAGTCGGCCAGCGAGATCGCCAGCATCCAAGAGGGTGACGTCACCCTTCGGCGATTGGTCCAGCGGATCGCCATGATCTTGCAGGCCGAAAAGATCGTCATCATGTTTTACCAAGCGGAGCAGGGCGAGCTTGTCGCCATTCCGCCTGCATACGGCATCGAGGAGGGCAAGCTCGACAAGTTCAAGGTTCGGGCGACCCAGGGGATCAGCGGCCAGGTCTTTCGAGACGGCGAACCGCTGATCTTCTATCACGCCGATGACGACCCCCGCACCAGAAAAGACCTCGTCGCCCTGATGCACGTGCAAAACGGCATCACGGTGCCTTTGGTCATCGAGCGACGCGACGACGAGAACCGCATCGTGGACAGGACCACGATCGGCGTTTTGCACGCCTTCAACAAGCGGCACGGCGAAGACTTCAACGACGAAGACGTTCGCTTGCTGGAGCGCATGGCCCGCAACGTCGGCTCGATCATCGCCAACCTGCAGCTCTATAAGAAGGTCGTCGAGGAGCGCGAAGAGCTGCTTCAGACCTTCGAGAGCCTGACATCCGGACTGGTGTTGGTCTCACCCGACGCCAGGATCAGCCAGATCAACCAGAGCGCCCGCTCGATCTTTCGGCTTCCGGTGGACGTGGTCGGCAAGCAGGTCGCCGAAGTCTTTGTCGACAGCCACCTGAACAGTTTCATGGTCTCGGGTTCGAACGGAAACGAACCGGAACCATTCGAGACCAGCCTCGAGTTCCACGGCGTCGAACGCGTCTACACCGTCCAAGGGGCGATCGTCCGCAACGAAGAGGGCAAGAACCTGGGTTTCGTCGTCATCTTCAACGACATCACGGACGCCAAGAACATCGACAAGATGAAGTCCAGCTTCGTCGCTATGGCCTCCCACGAGCTGCGGACACCCCTGACCGCTATTAAGGGCTTCAGCAGCACCCTTCTCGACGGGCTCGACGAAGACATCTACTCGAAGGATGAAAGCAAGGAGTTCTTGGGCATCGTGGTCAGCGAGTGCGACAGGTTGCGACGACTCATTGACGACTTGCTCAACACAGCGCGGATCGAGGCAGGCGAATCGCTCAAGCCAAACTACACGAGGTTCGAACTCCTGCCATTGGTGGAGAAGGTCGTGCGTGTGCAAAACCAGGCTTCGCACAACCACGAGGTCAAGACGGCCTTCAACCTGAAGGATCTTCCCCAGACGCTGATCGGCGACGAGGACAAAGTCGACCAAGTGTTGACCAACCTGCTCAACAACGCCATCAAGTATTCACCGGCTGGCGGCGACGTCACGGTCGGCCTCTGGCGCGACGGCGAGGAGATCGTGTTCAGCATCCAAGACCAGGGGATCGGCATACCGGCCGACCACTTGTCCAAGGTCTTCGAGCGGTTCCACCGGGTGAACAACGACGACAACCGCAAGATCTACGGGACGGGCCTTGGCCTCTATCTGGTCAAGCACCTGGTCGAGCATGTGCATCTAGGTCGGGTGTGGGCTGAGTCCGAAGTCGGCAAGGGATCGACTTTCTTTGTCGCCTTGCCGGTAGAACTTGACCTCGAAAAGGCCAAGGAAATCAACGACTGACGATGCTGGCGGCCGTCGTCTTCGACTTCGACGGGCTGATCGCCGACACGGAGTCGAACGAGTATGCCGCTTGGCTGGCCGTCTATGCAGAACATGGGCAAGTCTTGGCGCCGGAAGAATGGGCCAAGGCAGTCGGGGCGGGCCCGACCGCTTTTGACGCCTTGGAACACCTTGCCACCCTACACGGAAGCCCGCTTGACCGTGACCGGACGCTCACAGAGTGGGCCACAATCCGTGACCGTTTGAACGAGGGCCTTCCCGCGCTGCCCGGTGTGGAGACCCTTCTGCAACAGCTCATATCCGAGGGTGTAGGGGTCGGCGTCGCTTCCAGTTCACGGCGCGACTGGGTGGAGGGTCACCTGGCCCGGCTTGGCCTCCTTCGACACTTTCTGGTGGTCGTCACTCGTGATGACCACGCGCCCAAGCCTGCACCGGATCTGTACATAGGAGCCTGCGAACGCCTGGGCGTCGACCCGGCTTGGAGCGTGGCGCTGGAAGACTCCAGCAACGGGGTCTTGGCGGCGAAGCGCGCCGGAATGCGGGCCGTCGCGGTGCCAAACAAAATCACAAGCGACTATGACTTCTCCTTGGCAGACGTCGTCGTCCGTTCTTTGGAAGAAGTGGACGTCGCGTATCTCCGTGATCTTGTCGACGGCAAGTTTGAACCGGGCTAAGCTGGCGCTTCGATCTTGGCCAGCTCGGCCTTGAGGCGGTCGATCGCCGCCATAGCCGCCGGGTCGCGCCCGGCAAGAGCGGCCAGGTAGACGGAGACGTAGTCGCCGAAATGGGCCAGGGAGAGCATACGGGCAAGCAAGGACTCGCCAAACCCTTTCGCCTTATGGAACGACGTCTTGGCGTCGATCAGCTCTAGGGTCGCCCCGATCCGGGCCAGCATCCGCGGGCTTTCGTCGCCGCCAAGGAGCAACACGGTCACCCACTCCTCCACCCCTTGTTCGCCTGCCCCCTCCCATCCCAATATCTCGTTGTGGCAGAGCTCAGGAAACGTGTTGTGGAAGGCCATTTCTTTGGCGTTCTCGTTGATCTGGCAACGCCAGCGGTTGGCGATCCCCGTCTGCCAAGCACCCGCCGCATAGAAAAGCCCAAGCCTTCCGGTGAGGGCGCGGGCCATCTGCTTGGCCCCGTTGTCTGGCTCGGGACGATCAACGCCGTAGCGGTCCCGCACCTCGAAGAGCGTGGCGATGACGCCCTCGTAGTCCTGCCTAGGCAACAGGCCAGCCTGCTCGCTTGCGTAGACGACAGGCAGGAGCATGAAGCCAAGGGCAGTGCGCGGAGGCTGGCCACCGGGCACCACCACATGGGGGACACCGTCGGAGGCGGCCCGCTCACGGAGGGCGCCTCCGCTCGTGACCGCGACGATCTGGGCACCCCGCCCCTTGGCCTCGTGGTAAGCGGCCAAGGTCTCCTCGGTGTTGCCGGAGTAGCTGGCGGCGAAGACCAACGTCCCCGGGCCGACCCAATTGGGGAGGTGGTAATCCCGGTTCACTTGGAACGGCACATGGGAGAGGGAGTCATAGAGACCTTTGGCGAAGTCGCCGCCGGCTGCACTTCCGCCGAGCCCAGTCAAGATCACAGATGTCACGCCGTCGCAAGAACGTGGCAATCGAGCTTCCCTGACGATGCCAAGCGTGCGTAGGCATTGCTCGGGAAACGCCTCCACCAACCCCACGAAGCCAGACGGATCGTGGGCGGTGACCGCTGTGCGGTCGTCCAGATTCAACATACGCCGAGCTTACTCGTCGGCGAACGGGTCGTACTCGTCTTCGGCAGGTGCCGTGCCCGTTGCCCGGGCCGCGCCGCCGCCGCGTGGGGCTCCGTCGTCGTCCCGTGGCCTGTCCAAACCCTGCACGTTGTCGGCGACGATCTCATAGACCTCACGGTTGGAGCCGTCCTGGGCCTGGTACTTTCGCGACTGGAGTCGTCCGTCGACGGCGACTAGCCTGCCCTTGCTGAGGTAGTTGGCGACAAACTCGGCCGTCTGGCCCCAAGCGCTGATATTGAAAAAGTCGGCGGTCGGCGAGCCGTCGGTCGGCTTCATCCTCTTGTCGACCGCGATGGCGAAGTTGGCGACCGACTTGCCATTGGTTGTCGAGCGCAACTCGGGGTCGCGGGTCAGTCGTCCGACGAGCACGATTCGGTTAATGCTCAATGTTCAGACTCCTTACGCAGAATCGTGTGCCGGATCACTTGGTCGTTGATCCGCATGAGGCGGTTGAGTTCGGTCGGCACAGCGGTAGCGGCCTCAAAGTTCATGAGGATGTAGTTACCGTCCCGGTGGCCGCCGATCTCATAGGCTAGCTTCCTCTTCTCCCACAAGCCCGCAGATTCGACTGTGCCCCCATGGCGTTCGACGACGCCTTTGAAGTTGTCGGCGACTTGCTTGACCTCGTCTTCGGAGAGGGTCGCGGGGACGATGTATAGAGCTTCGTATTTCGATGTCTTCATGTGGAACTTGCTCCCTATGGCCTCTGAGGTGCCCTGGTCGTGAGACTAAGGCACAGAGAGCTGTGAGACAGTCCGGCAAGATACCCGGACCAGAGACCATAGCTCTGGGTTCGAGCCTCACTGCAAAAATGTAGCCTAATCCTGGAACCCGGGTGGGCAGACGAAGGGTAAGGACTTCTATCCCGACGTGCGCGGGAGAGGTAATGATCATGAGAATCCGTGGATCGTTGGCGGTCATGGCGGGCGCGGTCGTCGCCATCGCCGGAATCGGCGTCGCCTCTGCACAGTTCGTCAGCCTGGACGGCGCTGCTTTGCCAGTCGCCTCGAGGCAAGTTGATTCCGGGCAAAGGGTCTCCAAGACGTTCGACCACGTTCCGGCAAAGGACGTCGTCGCTTGGGCGAGGTCCAGAAACCTGCCGTTGAACATCGCCGACCAAGACATCCCTGACCGGGACGTCACTGTGACCTTCACGGGGGTCGACGCGATCGACGTGGGGCCGTTGCTGGCAGACGCGATGGGGATGAGAGCCGAAAGGGACGGTGACCGCTATACGTTGCGCCCGGCCACCGGCCCGGACGTGACCGTCCGCGTCAAGACCGACGCTCTACCCACGGATGCCTTGGAGCCTGCGATCTCCTCCGTCGGCGAGATCCCCCAAGTCTTTGAACGTGTGAGGAAGGAGATGGGCTTGAAGGATCTCAAGGACATCGATCAGGCGGATGACAAGACCAAACGTCGCTTCCAGGAACTCGTTGAGAAGTACATGGGCGACTGGTCGAAGAAGTTCGAGGCCCAGTTCGACTCCAAGGAGTTCCAACAGAAAATGGACGCTTGGGGCAAGGACTTCGCCAAGAAATACGACTCACCAGAGTTCAAGGCGAAGATGGAAGCATTTGCGAAGCAGTTCGACACGCCTGAGTTTCGAGAACGGGTGAAAAGGATGGGCCATGTATGGGCCCAAGAATTCGATTCTCCTGAATGGAAGGGGAAGATGGATGAATGGCAGAAGGAATGGGATTCGCCGGAGCACAGGAAGGCCATGGAAGACATGGCCAAAAAGTGGGCGGCCCGCGCCAGCGAGATGAAGGTAAGGGCCAAGGACTTCGAGAAGATGAGGTTCGACTTTCAGGATCGGACCGAGTCGGACAGCATCCTGAAGTTGCTCGATAGCTTGGACGCCAGGCAGAAAGAGCTGATGACGACCCAAGGCTACTTGACACCGGCAGACTTGACGCCAACGCAACGGGGTCTCTTGGGCGACCTTGGCAAGGGGTCTTTCGAGTTGAGCTATACCGTCAACGGGAAGTCCATCCGGATCAAGAGCAAAGATCCAAAGGGGATCGACGGCATAAAGGCCTGAACCATTCGGTTCATAGTTGAGACCGTCGCCGCCAATCTGGCCGCGACGATCTCAATTCGTTTATTCCAGGCTCGTGCCGTTCACAGACAGCTCGAACTTGTAACCAAACGTGTGGGCGGACCGACGGCACATGACCATACGGTTGAGAAATATCTCGAAGTATTCCATGACCGAGGCAAACGACGTGTCGATCTCCAAAGACAACAAGATTGTCTTGCCGTGTGAGTCCATCTCGACCCGGCTCTTTTGGACGGCGTAGTTCACTCGGTCATGGATGTCGAAGGTCTCGATGACCGGGTTCTGGACACGGCTCAAGTGGACGTCGCTCTTGTCAGCAAGGATCAGGGCGGCCGACATGGTGCTGACCGGCTGTCCGACTGTCTCCTCGTGGTTGCCGATCGACCCGAGGATGGGTGCGATCTCATCTGTCGGCAGGCCCATCTCCGTCAGCACCGAATAGGCTAGGTTCGCGCCACTGATCGGGTGGTTGATCCGGTTGATGATGTTTCCGATGTCGTGCATGTAGGCGGCGATGGTCGCCAGTTCGACCTGTCGGTCAGGCATTTGCAGGCCCTCCATGATGTAGCGGGTGATCCCGCTCACGACGTCAGCGTGCCGAAGCCCGTGCTCGGTGTAGCCCATCGCGCGCATGACCTCGTTTGCTCCCAGAATCAATGATCTGACCTTTGGGTTGGCTTTTACTCGCTTGAACGTGACTGTCTTGGCCTCTCCGCCTTCTATCGCCGTTGATGTCGCCATGTTTTCGCTCAAGGTTGGACGTAGGGCTTGTGCTTACCGTCGGAGATACGGTTGAGCCAGTACACGATCCCATGGTCGCCCGGGTAAGCCTCTACCCTGGCGATGTTGTACGGGTTGAACTTCTTGTCATGCACCGAATAGGCTGGACGATCTCCTGCCAGGCACGCGTCTGTGTGCTTGTACCATTTTCCGTTGTATTCGAACCCTTTGGTTAGGAGGGTCATGTCGTGGGGCTTGTTACCGTACGGATAGCAGAAGGAGTCGGCACGAAAGCCGAACGACTCGATCAAGTCGACGCACTTAGCCATTTCGGCCTTGTTCTTGTCCTCGCTTGCCGCTTTCATGTTGAGGTGGGTCATGGTGTGGGAGCCGACTTGGCACCCCCATTCGGCCAACATGGCCATCTTCTTCTTGGCCCACTTCTTTTGTCCAAACGGGCCGTTGTCGTTCACGTAGAAAGTAGCCTTCACGGGAAAGTCAGGATGCCTCTCTGCGAACGCCAACCAGACGCCGACGAAGCAGTCGGGGTCTATCGTGCCGTTTTCCAGAATGTTGAACTGGTCGCGGTGCGAGTCATCAAAGGTGAATGCCACGGGCGACGCCCCGGGCGGCAGCCTCATCTCGTCGTTGACGTAGTCGTGCACGGTGACCGGCCTGAACCCCATCTTGTATAGCTGTTCCAGGTCGTTCTTAAAGTGGCCGATGGAACGGAACATGTACTTTTCTGTCTTTCCGATGTGGTGGTACATGGGTACCAGGACGCTGCCCATCGTGTTGCCGGGGCGGTTCGTCACACGCTGATGTGACGGTGCCGACGCCGGGAGCGGCGGTGCCAGACGTTCATTGCCGACAGACGTCAACACCGCGCAGGCAAGCAAGGATCCAGCCACTCTGGCGACGATCAACGGCCCGACCTCATCACGTCGATCTTGCCTGCGAAATCCTTTGCCATGGTCTCACTGGCCCCTTCGGATGGGCTCTCTGCGAACACGTGGAAGACCGGTTCGAACGAATCAGGGAGCACCAAGACCCAAGAGTCCTCATCGTAGATTTTGATACCATCGACGAGTTCCACCCGGGCACCATGCTGGTGTTCCTCGCTTAATTTTCTCATAACCGACCCCTTCGTCTCCCACGCGCAGGGGACTTGGCGGTAGGCCAAGTGGAACTTAGGGAGCTGCTCGACCGTGTGGCTGAGCGGTGAGGCCGTGGACTGTAGGAGCCGCGCAAACTGGACAAGCGCGAACATGGCGTCGAATCCTGGGTGCAGGCTGGGAAAGATGAACCCGCCTGACTCGTTGCCCGCGAAGTCGACGCCATCTTGTGCGGCGGCCATGAGGTCTCGGACGCTGGATCGGCACCGCACCGTCTTGGCCCCTTCCGCCTTGAGCAAGGATTCGAGGCGGAATGGGGCGGTGACGCTCATCGCGATGGTCGCACCAGGCTTGTGCTTTGCGACCATGAGGCACATTGCGGCGAAGAGGGCGTTGCCGACAAGCCGCCGTCCCTGGTCGTCGACCACGTGCAAGGCCTCGCCTTCTTGGGTAACCAGCACGCCCATGTCATAGCCGACCGATGGGACGATTTGGGACAAATTGTCGAGGTGCCGGTCGATCTCTTCCTGCCTTCTCGGCGCCGACCGCGCGTCGTTGAACGAGTTCAGGCTCATGACCTCGAAGCCGACCTGCGAGAGGATTTCGGGAAAGATCGTGCTGACGGAGTTGAACCCATAGTCGATGACCAGCCGGAACGGCCTGGTTTCGGACGCGTGCAGCTTGGCACGGAAGTCACGCGTGTAGGCCTCGACCGGCTGGACGGCCTCCACGATCATGCCGAGGTCGTACATGTCGGCCCGATGGAAGTCCTCGCGGAAGAAGCTCGCCTCGATCTTGCGTTCCACCGTTCTTGGGACGTAGGCGCCGGTGGAGTCCAAGACCTCCATCAGTGTCAGCTTTGAGTTGCCAGGAAGCTTCCGTACGTTCACCGCGCCAGCGGCACCGCTGAGCATCGTATGGTGGCGCGTGATCGGAACGGGGACGCCATGAAGGTCCACCACGCGGCAGCCGCTGCTGAGCAGGCTCGCCATGATGCTCCTCTTGATCATCCGGCTGCTCCGACTGCTGTCCCGGGAAGAGATCACCAAGCTGTTCGGCGGCAAAATCGATCCAAACGCAAGGGCAAACCGAGTCGCGAACTCCGGAGTCATCTCAATGTTGCTGATCCCGGCGACACCGAGGTCGCGGAAGAGGTTGCCGCGCCACCTGTTGCCGGTCACCAGAGACATCGTTACAGTGCTGCCTCTCTCAATCGTCTTGTCCGGCCACACCTTGACCCGTGGGCGGATAGTGCAGCCGACATCAATGAGGCACCGGTCGCCAATGACGACGTCCTCGCCGATGACCGTGTCCCGCTTCATTGTCACCCGGGAGGCGATGACCGCGCTCTGGATGTTGACGTCAAGCCCGAGATAACACCTGTCCCACAGCACGCTGCGTTCGACCATCGCGCGTTCTTCGACCAACGTCGAGTCGCCGATGACGGTGAACGGTCCGATCTTGGCGCCACGCTTGATCCTGCAGTTGTTGCCGATGCACACCGGGGCGATCAGTTCCGCGAGGGGGTCGACCACGGTGTCATGCCCGATGTGGACGCCTGGTTCGATCCGGGTGCCAGGAACCTCCAGCTTTGTACGGCCTTGCAAGACATGGGCCTGGGCTTCCCGGTATTGCTCCAGGGTGCCGATATCAGACCAGTATTCGCCCATCACATAACCGAAGAGCGGTGCGCCCGTGCGCAACAGTTCTGGAAAGATGTCTTTGCTCCAGTCGTACTTCTTGCCCAGTTTCATGAGGTCGAAGACTTCGGGTTCCAAGATGTAAATGCCTGTGTTGACGGTGTCGCTAAACACTTCCGACCACCCTGGCTTCTCCAAAAACCGCACGATCCTGCCGTCGTCGTCCGTGATGACGATGCCGAAATCGAGAGGGTTCTGCACCCTGGAGAGGACGATGGTGGCCTGACTGCCCTTCGCCCGATGGAAACCGATCGCCTTGGTCAGGTCGCAGTCCGTCAGCGCGTCGCCGCTGATGATGACAAAGGTCTCGCCTTTCAGCAGCACCTCTGCCTGCTTGACCGCACCGGCGGTCCCCAGAGGAGTGTCCTCGATGCTGTGGGTGATGTTGACTCCAAACTCACTGCCGTCGCCGAAGTGGTTTTGGATCTCATGGGCCAGGTAATGGACCGTCGTGACGATGTCGGTGATGCCGTGGGTGCGTAGGAGCTCCACGATGTGCTCCATGATCGGCTTGTTGGCCACGGGGGCGAGCGGTTTGGGGCAGTTTGCGGTGATCGGCCTTAGCCGCGTACCCTCACCGCCCGCCATGACCACAGCTCTCATCGTCGAGTACCTTGGCCAGATTATCCCGCATCCGACCAGGCAGAAATGACTGGTTTGGCGTAAGACCCTCGTGGCGTCAGGTCTCAGGTTCGCGCAGGTACATTCTTCGCCATATGCTCGACCGCAAGCTCGTCCGCGAACAGCCCGAATTTGTCCGTGCCCAAGCGGCCAGGAAGGGAGTCTCGGCCCCGGTCGACGAGTTCCTCAGGTTGGACGGCGAATGGCGGGCGACCAAGAAGGCCCTCGACGACCTGAGGGCGGAGGCCAAGCGCGTCGCCGACACGATCGGGAGCCTGAAGGCCGCCGGCAAAAACGAAGAGTTCGAAGCCGCCCGTGCCAAGACTGCCAAGATGAAGGCCGACCAAAGGGAGCTGGAGGAAAGGGAACGGTCACAGGAGGAGGGTCTCCGGCAAATCGAACTGCAGTTCCCCAACCTGCCGCACGAATCGGTGCCCGACGGCAAGGACGAGAACGACAATCCAGTCGTCCGCACTTGGGGCGAGAAACGTGCCGAGCCCACCAAGCAGCACCAAGAGATCGCCGCCGACCTCAAGATGTTCGACGGCGACCTGGGCGCCAAGGTGAGCGGCAGTCGCTTCGTGGTCTACACGGGGTCTGGCGCCAAGCTCTTGCGCGCCCTGGTCAACTTCATGGCCGACCTGCAAACGCGTGACAACGAGTACTACGAGGTCTCCCCCCCTGCTTTGGTCCTTGGGCAGAGCCTCGAGGGGACAGGCAACCTCCCGAAGTTCGCCGACGACCTATACAGGGCGGAAGGCGAGGACTTGTGGCTCGTGCCGACCGCCGAGGTCCCCGTGACCAACCTGTTACGCGACACGATCCTGGACTACTGGCAGATGCCGGTGAAGCTGGCCGCCTACACGCCGTGTTTTCGAAAGGAGGCCGGGGCGGCCGGAAAGGACACCCGCGGCATCTTGCGCATGCACCAGTTCGACAAGGTCGAGCTCGTCAAGTTCGTGGTTCCGGAGAACTCCTACGACGAGCTTGAGGAGTTGGTCACGGACGCCGAAGACGTCCTCCAGGCCCTTGGGCTCCACTATCGGGTCATCGAGCTTTGCACCGGAGACATGGGTGACAAGGCGGCGAAGATCTACGACCTTGAAGTCTGGGCGCCGGGCGAAGGACGGTATCTGGAAGTATCGAGCTGTGGAAACTTCGAGGCTTTCCAAGCTCGTCGGACAAATATCCGGTTCCGGCGCGAGCCGGGCGCCCAGCCGGAGTTCGTGCACATCCTCAACGGCTCCGGCCTAGCCGTTCCGAGGCTGATGGTGGCGCTGATGGAGACCTACTGGCGAGATGGATATATCGAGGTTCCTTCGGTGTTAGTCCAATATATGGGCACCGACGTCATCGAGGCGCCGGAAGGGGCGCCGTTTTAGCCTGACGCTTCTCGTGCCGGGATGAGCCATACCTCCATCGTGTTGTGGAGTTTCCAGGGAGAAACCGGGGTATATCCTCATCTATGAGCGGGCAGACACGACGCCGTGGGGTGCGGCTCAAGCCCGAGGCCCTGAAGGAGTTGTCCGAACGATTGGACGGCATGGTCGACCGGCACGTCGCCGCCCATCCTGACGCCCGACCGAACCGTGAGCTAGAGGCGGAGATCATTGGGCTCAGCGTCCGGACGGTCGGGAAGATCCTGAGGGGCGAACCGGTCGACAAGAACACCCTTTGTGTCGCCTTTCGCCACGTGGGTCTGCGTTGGGACGAGTCTTTCTGTGAGCTCCCTGCGGATCACGAAGACCAACCCACCGTCCCTCTGGCCCAGGTGCGCCCGAAACGGCGGCTCGAATGGTTGTTTGCCGTGGCCCTCGTGCCGGTCGTGGTCGTTGCTGGCGCCGTCCAGGTCTGGCGTCCCCTGTGGAGGCAAGACGAAGGGCACAGGGCCTTCATCCGAGGCATGGACTCGGCGGCCGTCTTGTACCAGTCCGGCGACTATGTCAAGGCCAGGGCGACCGTGGACAGCCTGGAGCCGCTGGCGAAGAAGAGCCTCAATGTGAACGACATCGGTTGGGTTCTTCGGCTCAAAGGAGACCTCGACACCGTCGAAGGAAACTACACCAAGGCCCTGGACGAATATCAACAGGCGATGTCGCTTATGCGGAGCGCAGGCCTCTCCGCCTACTACTTGAGCGCATTGGAGGGCGCCGCCGACACCGAGCTGCGCTTGGGAATGTTGAACGAGGCGAAACGCGACTACACAGAGAGGCTGGGGCACGCGACAAAGGCGCGCCAGCCTGTGGAAGTCGCCGCCTCGTATCGTGGATTGGCCACCGTTGCCGCGGCGCTGGGGAACACGACAGAAGCCGAAAAGCTCTTCAATCGCGCGCTTGGCGCCTTGGGGCATCAAGAGGATCCAGCGATGTCCATAGACATCCGCGCCAGAAAAGCGGTCGCGTTGGCAAGCGCCACATCTTACGATGAGTCCATCCAGACCCTACAGCAGTGCCTGGCCTTTTGGACCAAGCGCGGCCACAACCGATGGATCGCCACCACCGAGTACCAATTGGCAGGCGTCTACCTCATGCAGGGCGCCAAAGCAAAGGCGGACGTGCTCCTCGCAGATGCCCGAAGTAGATATCAGGCCGCCGGGGACAAAGACGGCGTCACACGTTGCGACAAGCTTGGCGCGCTGGACCCCGCGCGGGCGAGGTCGGCGGCGGGCTTTCGAACTTAGTCGTCAACGCATTCTTTGAAGGAACAAGTGGACGCCCTTCTTGTTGCTCACGACGACGTCGGGTCTGTCGTCGCCGTCACAATCCGTGACGACAAAGCCAGTCCCCACCCCCGAGTCTTCGTCGATGGCGACGGGGTCGAAGGTGATTGACCGGTCCTTATTCCGTCGGCCCCGGAGCCAGTAGAGCATGGCCGATTCGCGCGCGCCGGGGTCGTTCCAGCCGTGCGCCCAAAAACGCTTTCCGGTGACGAGGTCGGGCACACCGTCCCGGTCTACGTCAGCCAGGACCAGGGAGTGGGCCGAAGACACGAGTTTGGGGAAGAGGCTCTGTTCAACGAAGCTTCCGTCGGCCCTTTGTAAGGCGCACCAGACCCCGTAATCATGGGCGGAACTGGCGACCACGTCCGCCCTCTTATCCCCGTCGACGTCCAAGACGGCCAGTTGCGCGGCAGGGTCGCCGAGCTTCGCCGGGTGGAACCGCCAAGCGGACTTGGCTCTGCGTCCCTCCGCCGGTTGCTCCCACCAGCCGTCCACGGTCACCACGTCGTTCCGTCCGTCGCCGTTCACGTCGCCGACCCCTAGACCGTGTGAAAACCGCTGGGTGCCGGGAGGTTGGTGGTCTGGGGTCCCCGCCCAGCTCACCGGGTGACTTCGCCAAATCGCGCGTGGGTCTTGCCCAGGCTCGACCCAGACCATCTGGCCCTCGTCGTCCTTGCCGGGGGGCTGGGTGCCACAAACGAGCACGGGCCGCTTGTCGCGGAACAGGTCGACGACCAGAGGCGACTCGTTGCAGACGCTCGGCCAAGCCAGGTGCTCTTTCCAATGACCGGACTTGCCACGTGGGTTTTCGTACCATCGCGCTTCCGTCCCAGGAAAGCCGACAACCACTTCGTCTGTCCACCCGTCACGGTTCACGTCGAAAGCCCAGACGCAGAACGCCTCGCTATACGTCTCCAAGCCGTCACCGTAGTCCTTTGCCTTCCTGATCTCGTGCTGGACAAAGGCCTTGCCTTCGTACCACAGGTCGCCGACCAAGAGGTCGGCGTGTCCGTCCCGGTCGACGTCGGCCACCGCGACAGCTTCAGACCGGAACTTGGCGTCGACCGTCACTTTCTGCCAAGTCACGGAAGTGCCGAGGCACGCGGTCAAACAGGCGGCGAGCATGGAACCGATAGTACTCGGGCCGCCGGCGACTCAGAGCTTGCGCTTCCACTCGTCCAGCTTCATGAGGGCTTGGACGGGCGTTAGCTTGTCGATCTCGAGCCCGTCCAGTTCCGTCAGGATCGGGGACGGCTCGGCCTCGAAGAGGGTCATCTGCACGGTCTTGAGCGAAGGCCCGACCGAGACCTGCTCTGCCTTCGCCCCTTCCAGTGTCGCCAAGACTTCGGCGGCCCTGTCGAGGACGGCCCGGGGGACACCCGCCATGCGGGCGACGTGGACGCCATAGCTCCGGTCTGTCCCGCCAGGCAGGACCCGGTGCGTCCAGACGACCTTGTCGCCGACCTCTTCGACGCTCACCCGGAAGTTGGCGACGCCTTCCACTTGGTCGGCCAAGGCGTTCAGCTGGTGGTAGTGGGTGGCGAAGAGGCACTTGCTGCCGACGGCGGCCAGGTGTTCGACCATCGCCCAAGCGATGGCCAGCCCGTCGAAGGTAGAGGTGCCGCGCCCCACCTCGTCCAGGATCACCAGCGAGCGGGGCCCAGCGTTGTTGAGGATGTTCGCGCTCTCCACCATCTCGACCATGAAGGTGCTCTGTCCGAGCGCGATCTCGTCCTTGGCCCCGATCCTTGCGAAGATCCGGTCGCACAGGCCGACCCGGCATCCCTTCGCGGGCACAAACGAGCCGATCTGGGCGAGGATCACGATCAGGGCGGTCTGGCGGAGGAACGTCGACTTCCCGCTCATGTTCGGCCCGGTCAGGATCATCAGCCGGAACCTCTCGTCCAAGGCGAGGTCGTTAGGGACGAAGGGGACGTTCGCCTCGACCACCGGGTGTCGGCCCTCTTCATATTCGAGCACGTCGTCATCGACGATCTCGGGTTTGGTGAACCGGTGGAGGACCGCCGTTTCTGCCATGGAGGCGAGCACGTCGGCTTCGGCCAGTGCTCGAGCCGTCTGCAGGAGCGCCCCGGCTTGTTCCGCGATCTTGTTCCGTAGCCGGACGAACAGCTCCTCTTCGAGTTGCAACGCCTTCTCCTCCGCGCCAAGGACCGCGCTCTCGTGCTCCTTCAGTTCGGCCGTGATGTACCTTTCCGCGTTGGCGGTCGTCTGCTTGCGGATGTAATGCTCCGGGACGCGGTCCGTGTACTGCTTCCCGACTTCCAAGTAATAACCGAAGACGCTGTTGTAGCCCACTTTGAGCTTGTCGAGGCCCGTCGCCTGTCGCTCCTTGCCCTCCAGCTTGGCGATGAACGACTTTCCTTCCTGGTTGAGTTCACGTAGTTTGTCGAGTTCGAGGTCGTGCCCAGGCTGAAAGATGCCCCCTTCCCGCGCCACAACGGGCGGGTCTGGGACGAGCGACTTGTGGAGGGCCCAAGCAAGGTCGTTGTGGGTTTGAAATCGGCCTCTCAGTTCGTGGAGGTGGCCGAGCGCGACCTTGCGCAGAGCGTCGTCTACATCGGGCAGACCGAGGAGTGAGTCGCGTAGGGCTCCCAAGTCCCGGGGCGAGGCGAGGCCGGTGGAAGCCCGCGAAACGAGCCTCTCGATGTCCGCCACGTTCTTCAAGGCGTCGCGCAGGTCGCCGCGCGTCATCGTGTGCTCGACCAGCCTCGCGACCGCCTCCTGGCGTCCCAAGATCTGCTTCTTGTCCAGCAGGGGCTGGTCCAGCCATCGGCGCATCAGTCGAGAGCCCATCGCGGTGACCGTCGTGTCTATGGAGTCAAGCAGTGTGTTACGCCTGGTCCCGTCGGCTAGGTTCTGGGTCGTCTCCAGGCTCCGGCGGGTGGCCGGGTCGAGCCGGATGAAGTCGTCGACCGAGTAGACGGCCATCGATTCGACATGCCCGAGGGAGAGTCCGTTGTGGCGGGCGTAGTCGAGCACCATGCTGGCCGCGACCACCGCGCCGGACTTGTCGCTGACGCCGAACCCGCTCAAGTTGGCGACGTCAAAGTGGCGCAACAAAGTCTCGAGGGCCCGTCCTTGTCGGGGCGCGCTGACGCTCGTCGCGTTGAGCCCCAGCCCCTGCCTGGCCGTCTCGGCCAGGCCGTCCTCGCTCTCGCCGTGCAGGAGCTCTGCTGGTCGAAGGCGGGCGAGTTCCTGGAGCAACCGGTCGGCGACGGCGCCGCTGTCGATCTCGGTGACGAGGAACTCGCCCGTCGACGGGTCGAGCGTCGCTAGACCTGCCTTGCCGTCCAAGACACAAATAGCCGCGAGGAAGTTGTTGGAGCCTGACTCCAGCATTGCGTCCTCCACCAAAGTTCCCGGCGTGAGGACGCGGGTCACGCCTCGCTTGACGAGCGTCTTGGTCTTCTTCGGGTCTTCTAGTTGGTCGCACAAGGCGACCCGGTGACCCTTTTCAACCAGCCTGGCCAGGTACTTCTCAACCGAGTGAAACGGCACACCCGCCATTGGAATCCGGCCGTTGCTCCCGTCTTCTCGACCCGTCAGGGTGATCTCAAGCGCCCGGGCGGCGGTCTCGGCGTCCTCGCCGTAGAACTCATAGAAATCACCGACACGAATGGCCATCAAGACGCCCGGATGGGCGGCTTTTGCCTGGAAATACTGCTGGAGCATCGGCGTCTGCGGACGCACGGGAGAAGTATGTCAGGGTCTCGCGACGGAGATTTCCAGTCGTCCCCACAAGGCCGTCTCCACGGAGTCCGATGCGCCGGGATTGGCCCGGCGACCGGATACAATGCCAGGTGCCGTAGATGAAGAAGGTCGTCGTCCGGTGGGTGTTCTCCGTGGTGTCGTTGGCGGTTGCCGCGTACCTGACCGGGATGGTCTTGCCGAAGCACTTTGTCCTCGACCAGACCCCCATCGGCGTCGCCAAGATGTTCTTCGGGGTGCTCGTGATCGGACTGCTCAACAGCACCATCGGCGCGCTCCTCAAACTCTTGGCCTTGCCGCTGAACTGCCTGACCATGGGGTTGTTCAGCCTGGTCATCAACGCGGCGATGTTTCTCGTCGCCGGTAATTTGAACCTGGGCTTTCATGTCGAGGGGTTCTGGGGGGCGTTGCTGGGTAGCGTCCTGTATTCGGCATTGAACGGGGTGCTCGGGATCTTCGTCCGGGACAAGGTCGAGGACGACTAGGCGATGATCAGCAGACGCCTCCGCAGCGTCATCAAGCCGACGGCGCGCCTTGCGCGCCTGGTCGGAGGCACGGCGGCCGGCGTCCTGCTCGCCCTGTTTGGCCTGGTGGTGACGTTCCGCGCCGTTCTCGGTCCGGCCGTCGTGGGTGTCGCCAGCGGCTGGGGCGGCATGCTCGGTCGGCTTGCGCCCGGCCTTGACGTCGAACTGACCACTCACCTTGTCGGTGGGCTCTTCGTGGTCGCTGGGTGTGTTCTCCTCTATCGAGGCGCAAGGGGCCTACTCCGCCAACTCGGCGCCGGAGGCGAAGAGGCCTCGACGGGCTTCGGCGTCAACGCCTACCTGCGTCGCCAGATCCTTGCGAACGGCCCCAAGATCGTCGCCATCGGCGGCGGCACAGGGCTCAGCACTCTCTTGCGCGGCCTCAAACAGCACAGCAGCAACATCACCGCGGTCGTCACCGTGACCGACGACGGTGGCAGTAGCGGCCGCCTGGTGCAGGAGCTGGGGATCATGCCGCCGGGGGACATCCGCAACTGCCTCGTCGCCTTGGCGGACGTGGAAAAGCGCATGACCGACCTGTTCAAACACCGGTTCACGAAGGGATCAGGCGCATTAGCCGGACACTCCCTCGGAAACCTGCTGCTGGCCGGTTTCATCGAACAGGCGGGCGGCGACGTCGACAAGGCGCTCATGCTGGCCTCCGAGGTCCTTGCCATCCGTGGTCGGGTCATCCCGTCCACGACCTCTCACATCAGGCTCAAGGCACTGATGGAGGATGGAGAGGAGATCGAGGGTGAGACGGCGATCGTCGCCTGCAGCCATCGCATCAGGAGGATCTTTCTGGAACCGGGTGACCCACCGCCGCACCCCGAGGCCCTCGCCGCGATCGCCGAGGCCGATCTCATTTGCATCGGGCCAGGCAGCGTCTACACGTCGATCGTCCCCAACCTGTTGGTGCCGGGCATCCCCGAGGCCATCGCCTCCAGCAGGGCGAAGAAAGCATATGTCTGCAACGTCATGACGCAGGTCGGGGAGAGCGACGCCTTCACCGCCGCCGAGCACGTCGTGGCGATCCAGGCCAATGTGTCCCAAAGGGTCTTCGACTACGTGCTCGTCAACACCGGCTCGCCCAGCCAGAGCGCGTTGGACAAGTACCGGGGTTCGGGCCAAGAGTTCGTCGTCCCGGACGTAGAGAGGGTCAAGCAGATGGGCTACCGGCCCGTACACGGCAACCTAATGTCCGAGACTGACTATGTCCGTCACGACCCGGTGAGGGTCGCGGCCATCCTGTTGGGGTTGCTGGACCGATGAGCGGGAGGCTGGTCGTTTTGAGCGGGCCGAGCGGCGTCGGCAAGGACACGGTGATCGACGCCTGGGCGGCGCGTGACCCGATGGTCAGGCGGGTCGTCGCCTACGCGACCCGCGACCCACGGCCCGGCGAGGTCGACGGCGTCGACTATCACTTTGTCCCCCTGTCGGAGTTTGAGAAGATGAAGGCCGACGGAGCGTTCTTGGAAGCCAAGAACGTCCACGGCAACTGGTACGCGACCCCATTGGTGGACATGCGCAGGATGCTGGAGGATGGCTTCGTCGTCGTGCTCAAGATAGACGTGCAGGGGGCATTGGTCGCGATGGAGGTTCTTCCCGGATGCCTGACGGTCATGCTCCTGCCCCCGGACGATGAGGAGTTGGAGCGGCGCATCAGGGGACGGGGCACCGAGGGCGAGGAGGCCGTCGCCCGCAGGCTGGAGAACGCCCGCCATGAACTGTCGTTCGCCTCACGCTACCAGCACGCGGTCGTGAACCACGACGTAGACCAAACAGTGGCCGAGATCATGCGGCTGGTGGAGGAAAGGTGGCCGACCTCGTCCTAGGCGTCTCCGGATCGGTGGCCGTCTACCGTGCGTGCGACTTGGCCCGAGAGCTGATGAGGGCGGGCTTTGGCGTGCGCGTCTGCCTGACCGACGCGGCGGAGCGGTTCGTCAGCCGTGGCCTGTTCGAGGCCCTGACCGGCCGACCCTGCCTTCAAGACGTGTTTGAAGAGCCCGAAGCCGGCCGCATGGCGCATATCGACTGGGCGCGCCAGGCGTCGGTACTCGTCGTGGCCCCGGCGACCGCGTCGACTCTCGCCCGTCTGGCCCATGGAGTCGGCGACGACATGTTGACGACGATCGCGCTCGCATACCAGGGCCCTGTCGTCGTCGCCCCCGCTATGAACCCGGCGATGTACGCCAACCCCGCGACCCAGGACAACCTCACGGCTTTGCGGCGGAGAGGCGTCGATGTCGTGGAGCCGACCGAAGGCGACGTCGCCTGTGGCGAAAGCGGCCAGGGAAAGCTCGCCTCCATTTCGTCGGTGGTCGCGGCCGTGGTATTGGCCGCCGCCAGATCCACAAGACTGAGCGGTAAGAAGGTTCTGGTCACAGCCGGGCCGACCCAGGAACCCCTGGACGACGTGCGGTGCCTGACCAACCGGTCGAGCGGCAAAATGGGCTTCGCTATCGCCCGGGCCGCCAGGGACATGGGGGCCGACGTCGTGCTCGTGGCAGGGCCGACCACCGAACTGCCGCCGCCTGGCGTCGAGACGCGCATTGTCCAGACAGCGGAGGAGATGCTCGCCGCCTCGATGGAAGCGGTCGGTACGGCCGACTACGTGGTCGCCGCCGCCGCGGTCGCCGACTACCGTCCGTCCGAACGGGCACATGGCAAGATGAGGCGGGGCGAGGGAGACGTCGAGATTAGGCTGACCCCCAACCCCGACATCGTCGCGGCCCTCGCGAAGGCCTCGCCGGACGCCAAGGTCGTCGCGTTCGCCGCCGAGCCAGACGGCGGTCTGGAGGCTGCGCGCGAGAAGATGAAGAGAAAGGGAGTGGCGGCGATCGCCGTCAACGACGTCTCGCGGACGGACATTGGGTTCGACAGCGAAGACAACGAACTCGTGCTTCTTAGCGCAGACGGTCGGGAAGCCCGGTCTGGCAAGTTGAGCAAGTTGGCGTGCGCCCGCTGGCTGCTCGAACAGGTCACTTGACGAGGGTCATCTCGTAGACGGCTTTGCCGTCCATCAATCCCGATATCTCCGCGTGGAGGGCGACAGGTCGCCCTGACGTCGCGTCCACCAGCCATACGCCAGTCCCTTTTGTCGTCTTGTCACCGCCGACGGACGCCGCGACAAAGGTCACCCTGGCGATGCCCCCGCTCACCGAGTCGAGCTTGAACTCCGTGCGTCCGGCCACCCCGTCACCTTTGGTGTCCGACGTCCACCCTGCGCCGATGTCGATCGGCGTCGAAGGCGAGACAAAACGGTTGAACGGCGCCAGTTGCCACACGGCTGCCCTTTGCGACCCCTCGACCTTGAGCAATGTGCCGTGGGCATCGAATGACAAAGTGTTGGAGGCGTCACGCCGCAGGCGTCCTTCGTCGGCACCTGTGCGCGCGAGAGCGTCGAGCACCGTGGACCGGACGGTGAACCCGTCGTTGCCCGCCCGTGTGACCGTGTGTTGCACGTTGGATTCTGCGTGGACAGACTTTCCTGAGATGTCGCCCTTGATGCTGACGGACCAGGTCGAGGTCTCACCCTTAGCGGGCGTCCAAGTCAAATCGACAGTGCCACGGCACAAAACGGTCATGGCGGTGAGAACGAGCAGGCTTGTCATCTTGGCTCTTCTTCGTTACAATGGAGGCACACCGTGATCGTCGGTAAAGGGGGATATTTCATGAGGGTCTGCCTAGCGGTCTTGTCGTTGTCGGTAGCGTGTGTGGCCACCGCACAATCCCCGGCGGATCTCAAGTACCTGGTCTCGAACAATCGTGTCTATGCCTTCGGCGACCAGCGTCAGATCGCGACTGGCGGGTGCACGTCTCTCCAACCGTCTCCAGACGGAAAGTTTGTCGCGATGACGCGGATCGTCCTCTTCGACCCGTTGGACGAGATCCGAAGAAAGACTGACAGGCCCAAGGTAGTCCTTTCGATATGGACCGCTAGCTCCGGGGCGACGTGGGATCTCGCCGACTTCCCGATCGAAGGCCTGAACAACGTTGCGTTCCAGTGGTCGTCGTCAGCTGGCGACGGCGTCCTGGCCGTGACCCGGGAGGTCGTGGTAGACGGGGAGAAGACGACGGAGACGATGGTCTACGGCGTCACTGTGCCAGGCAAGCAACGGCGCGTCGTGGGCCGGTACCTGCGAGACGATAACTCGGCCGTCGCGATTTCTCCTGACGGAAGCAAACTCTTGATCACCGGTATTCACGGCCAAGGCGACGAGGTCCTCGACACGAGCACGGGCCGGCGTCTCCGTGTCACGGACGGCGACAAGTTCTGGCGACCAGACGGCAGCCTTGTCGGCAACATCAGTCGAGCAGACGGCTCGTACGGTAGGTTCAAGGTGGACCTGTCCAATGGCCGGGCCACCCCGCTTGGCCCAGACGACCTGCGATCTGCCGCGATCGTGCAGGCGGCGTTCGATCTGGAAGACTCGCCGTTAGACAAGGAAGGCTCTGTCCGACTGCTTGTCGCCCTGCCGTCACGAGAAGTGGCAGACCAGGATGCTCCGTCCGTTTCTGGGCGGACATCCGGTACTCACCATTCGTCCGAGCTGGACAAGCTGTTGGAGGCCGATCCGTCCCTCATGGGGCCCGTCGTCTTGGATGTCGATCCGGGCGTCTTCGCCGTCTCGTCCACAGGAAAGTATGTTGTCTACGGAAAGCGCGGCGGCGTCTATGTCTGCTCTTTCGAGACGCCGGACATCAAGTGGCTCCAGGACAGGGTGCGGAGAAAGGTGCAGAACAAGGCGATGAGCCAAGCAAAGCAAGTGACCCTGGCTATGCTCATGTACAGTAGCGACTATGACGACTTGTTGCCTCGCGCTTCGGACTGGCAGGACACCGTGTATCCCTATGTGAAGAACCGGGACTTGTTCAACGGCTTCGTCTTCAGCATGGACGGCCAGGACATCAGCAAGGTCAATGAGCCGGCATCGACGATGTTGGGCACAGTCGACACGCCCTACGGCAGAGCGGTCGCTTATCTGGACGGGCACGTCAAGTGGGAGGGCGCGCCCGGATCGTCGAAGCCCCTTGCCCTCGTCGTCGGCGACGACCGCCGGCTAAGGACTTAGAGTTTCTTGCCGGTCACCGGCGCAATCTTGCGTAGGTCGTCCATGAGTGCGGCGAACTGGGCGGGGTCCAACGCCTGCGAGCCGTCTGATAAGGCTGACTTGGGATCGGGGTGCGTCTCGACCATGACGCCGTCGGCGCCCGCCACCAGAGCCGCCTTGGCCATCGGGGCGACGTAACGCGCCACGCCGGTGCCGTGGGAAGGGTCGACGATCACCGGCAGGTGCGTGCTCTCTTTGAGCACGGGCACCACAGCCAAGTCAAGCAGGTTCCGCGTGTAGGCACGGTCAAAGGCCATGAGGCCGCGCTCGCAGAGAATCACGTTCGGGTTGCCCTGGCTCAGCACGTACTCGGCGGCGAGGAGGAACTCGTCGACCGTCGCGCTCGGCCCGCGTTTGAGGAAGACCGGACGTCCGCTCTTGCCAGCCTCGACCAGGAGAGGGAAGTTCTGCATTGACCGCGCGCCGATCTGGAGGATGTCGACGTGTTCGGCGACGGTGCCGACCATGTCGGCCGACATGACCTCGCTGATCGTGACCATCCCGGTCTCGCCGGCCACCTGCTTGATGATCTTCAGACCCTCCGATTGGAGGCCCTGGAAGGAGTAGGGCGACGTGCGCGGCTTGAACGCGCCCCCCCGAAGGATCGTCGCGCCCGCCTGCTTGACCATGTCCGCGGACGCTCGGAACTGATCGTACGACTCGACCGAACAGGGTCCGCCCATGACGACGAACTTGCCGCCGCCGATCTCGACGCCCTTGACTTCGACGACCGTCGCCGATGGGTGGAACTCCCGGCTGGCGAGTTTGTACGGGCTGCTGGTCTGGGTGACCTTGCTGACGCCTTCGACCAGGCCGAGGGCGGTCTCGAGGCTGATGCGCTTGTCTTGGTCGAGAGCGGCGGGGACTCCGATCGCCAAGCGGTCTTCGCCCGGCATCACCAGAGGCTCGGCTCCGTGCCGCCGGATGATCTCGCACACGGTGTCGATCTGGGCTTGGCCGGCCCCCAACTGCATTACGACGATCATCTGGGCCGCAGGATACCTTTGAGGTCGCCCAGGCCTCGGGTGAGGAACTGGAGGGTCTCGGGCTTGGCGAGGTGGGTGTTGCCTGCCTCGCATCGGCTGCTGAGCAGGCACGACGGGCACCCCTCTGGGCAGGGGCAAGACTCTAGGAGGTGTCGGGCAAAGTCCACCATTAGGTCAAACCGCACAAACATCCGCTCACTGAAGCCTACGCCTCCTTGCACCCCGTCGGCGATGAACACGGCCGGCTTGAAATTGTCCGGAAACACGCCGTACCAGGTCGTAAGGAGGTCGCGCCGGTCGCATCCCGCCACCATCGGCGCCACCGCGGCGAACACATGTTCGAGGGAGTGGACGACGGAGAGCGCCGTCGTGTCGTCCCCGTCGACCACAAGGTCAGGGTCGATGCGCAGGCCAACGGTGTCCAGGGTGCGGCTGGGGAGCACCAGTTCTTCTTCCGAGAGGACGGCCCCAGAGTCGGCGGCCAGTTTGCGATACCCGGTCACGGAGGTCGTGACGGACATGCCGACGAGGCGCAAGGGCGGCTCACCAAGAAGGACCGTGTGTGGCTCGACCGCTGTGCTCGTCACCGGCTCCGTCGAATAGTCGGGTTCGCAGGAGACCATCCTGGCCTCCCTCGCGTCCGGATCAAGCTCCTCGACGACGAATGTCTCTCCACGATGGAGGTAGACCGCGCCAGGGTGCGCCCCCATGACCGCCCGCCAAGGCTCCATGGACCCGACGAGCCGGTCACCGCACATCAGCGAGACCTGGCGACCTGGTTCGCCGCGAAGGTGGGCTTCACGGGCAGGCGAAGTGTGGGATGGATAGTAGTACTTACCCGCACTTAGAGAAAAAACGCCTTCATCAACCAATTGGTCAGCAGTGGACTGGGCGCAGGGAGCGAAGGAGTACAGCTCGGCGGGATCGACAGCGCGTTCGTAGGCGGCGCATTTGAGTTGTGCCCCGACCAGCGTCGGGTTCTCCAACCCCAGTACGCACGGGTCTCCTACGCCATTCAGTTGGTATGGCTCCCGGGCGAGCAACTGCTCCAAAGCGTCGGCATGGGCGATATAGACGGTCGTGCCGTCACGGCCGCTCCTTCCCGCCCGCCCGCTTTGTTGCCAAAAGGACGAGACCGTCCCGGGGTAGCCGTTCAGGACGACGACGTCGAGCGACCCGACGTCGATCCCCAGTTCCATCGCATTGGTTGTCGCGAGGCCGAGCAGCTTGCCCTTGGCGAGAGACTTCTCGATAGACCTTCGTTCCGAGGCCGTGTAGCCTCCCCGGTAGCTGTCGACCACTAGGGGGTCGTGGCCCTTGTCTTCCAGGAGACTTCGCGCTGTCCCCAAGACCCGTTCCACGGCGGCGCGAGATTGGCAGAAGACCATGGTCCGCCGGTCGGCGGCGGCTAACCGGGCTAGGAGTTCGGCGGCGTCCCGGTTCGGCCTGGTCCCCTCACCCTCGGCCAGCGAGCCGACGGTGACCAGGCGATGGTGGCCTGCTGGCCCTGTGTCCTCGGAGACCAGGGCGGCCTCTCGCCCGGTCAGCCTTTCGTAGAACTCGAGCGGCTCGGCGACCGTCGCGCTGCAGGCGATGATCTGGGGCTTCGCTCCGTGCCAGGCGGCAAGGCGGGTCAGTCGCCGGAGGACTCCGGCGACGTGCGTGCCGAAGAGACCCCGGTAGGTGTGGAGCTCGTCGACGACGATGTATCGCAGGGCCTTGAGGAACTTCGACCAAGGCTCGTGGTTGGGCAGCATGCCGACGTGCAGCATGTCGGGGTTTGTAAGCAAGACATGCGCTTCTCGACGGGCCAACGAGCGCATGGCCCTGGCCGTGTCGCCGTCGTATGGCGCGAACCGAAGCTCGCCGCCCGGCACAGTGCTTTCAAGCTTTTCCAGTTGGTCGTGGGCGAGGGCCTTGGTCGGAAACAAGTAGAGCGCCCTTGCCATAGGTTCGGTCAGGCACGCTTGGAAGACCGGTACGTTGTAGCACAGGGACTTACCGCTGCTGGTCGGTGTGGTGATGAGCACGTCGCGGCCCGATAGGGCGTGGTCGACGGCCTCTTCTTGATGGCGATAGAGTTGGGTCACCCCGGCTTGACGCATCCACTCCACTATCCGAGGGTCGACCGTGGCAGGAAAGGGGGCGAACTGCGCCCTGCGCGGCCATTTGTCCTCGACGTGGAGGACGCGCTCACCGAACGTGCGCCGGGCGATGACGACCGGGTCGCGCCCGTCTTCAGTCCAAGTCGTTGAGGACGTCTTCTTCCTCCCGCTTTTTGCGCGAGGTCATGTTGGCGGCAAGGACACTGGCGAAAAAGAGGGCGGACATCGGAATGGCCATAGCCAGCATGCTGAACGGGTCGCCGCCGGGGGTGACGATCATCGCGACCACGAACACGCCGACGGTGGACTGCCGCCAGTAGCGCATCAGGAACTGCGGGGAGACCAGGCCGATCTTGGTGAGGAAGTAGATCACCAAGGGCATCTGGAACCCGAGCCCGAAAGCCAGGAGCATCTTGACGCAGAAGAAAATGAGTTCTGAAGGCTGTTGGATGATGCCGTAGCCCGGCGTCTCCTTGGCAAACGACAGAAACCACTGGAAGGTCGGGTTCAAGATGATGAACCCGATGGCGACCCCGCAGACAAAGAGCGCGAGGCTGGTCGGGACGACGATCCGAAACGGGCGCACTTCGTGAGGCTTCAACCCCGGTCTGATGAAGCCCCAGAGTTCATAGACGATGTAGGGCAGGGCCATCACGAGACCCGCGTACATCGCCATCTTGAAGTGGAGCATGAACGGCTGGGTCAGGCCGACATAACGCCAGTCGATCGGGACGGTCGAAGCCTTCGCCGCCCTCGCGATGACACCTTGGAAGACCTCGAAGAGCCATGGATAGATGAACCAACCGATGGTCGTGCCGACCGTCAGGGCGACGGCGGACCGGATGATCCTGCCGCGAAGTTCCTCAAGGTGTTCGCCTAACGTCGCGCGGAACTCCTCAGGATCGCCCGAGAAGTTCCGCTTGCGTTGTTGTTCCAGCAAGGGCATGGCCCTCAGCCTGGGAAGGTGTTCAGTCCTCCAGCTCCATCACGATGGTTGCGCTGAGCCGGACGATCTGCTTTTGCATGGCTTGGCCAGTGGCGCCGCCACCCGTGGCCCCGCCCTTGCCAGGTAATCCGGTGCCTGGGGGAGGGCCGAAGGCTCCTGGAGGTGCGCCTGGACGGCCGCCGCCAGGCCTTCCGGGCCGCTGCTGGAAGAGGCTGACGTTGCCGTTGTCATCGACGCGGGGGTCGAGATCAAAGCTTGGAAGGCCCGGCCGGTTGAGGTCGCTGACGTCAGCACCTCCTCCAGCACCCTTGCCCCCGATGCCACCGCGACCCGGCGCGCCCGGAGGGCCGCCACCAGGAAAACCGGTGCCGCCGAACCCGGTGCCACCGCTGACCCCGGTGTTGACCGGAACGTCGACAATGGACTCCTGGGTCAGGATCATCTCTTGTCGGACGAGCACGCCACGGTCTAGGGCGAGCCAGACAAGGCTCTCAAGGGACACGCTGCTCGCTTGGCCTTCGCTCAGGCCAAGATTGGTGACGTCCTTCAAGTCCTTGGGCCCGACGGCGACTTGGGTGCGGATCTTGGCGCACGGGATGCCGTGTTGCCACTCCACGCCTTCGAATGTGGCCTTGCCGGGCAGGGCCTGGGCGAGTTTTTGGATGTTGTCCTTGTCCGCGGGGTTCACGGCCGGCAACATGAAAGTGCCTTGCCAGATATCGCCGGGCTTCTTTGCGCCCGTCGGCAGGACGGGCAACGGCAGGACGCTTGCGACGTCGGTCACGCTCGAGTCGCCAGCGGTGCCGTCCATCGGGAAGTAGCTCGGCCACGAGCCGAAGATCTCCCGTCCCGTGTCCGTTATCCTCATGTAGAGAGGTTGCATCTGGTAGTCGTAGACCAGCGTGGGTTCTGTCTGGCCCGTCAAGGTCGCAAAGGTGAAGTCTTTACCCTTGTCAGGCAACGGTTGCATCCGGACAAGGCCCTCTTTGCCGTCATCACCTGAGTAAGCGTTGTCGATGGCGTAGAGCAGTCGTTGCTCCTCGTCCTTCAGAACCGTCTCGTAAGCGTGGCTCCCGAGCTGGGCCTGGGCTTGGGTGACCTGGCCCATGCTGACGGACTCCTTGATGCGGTAGATCCACTGGCTGCCAGGATTGAACTTGTAGCGCAGCTTCCGACCCTGCTCGCCCACGGCGATGCTGGTGTGGTTGTCCAAGTTGACCCGGACGGACGATCGGTTGAGAACCTGCGGCTTGCGTCCTTCGCCCATGTCCTGGTACAGGATCATCTCGATGTTGAGAGGGCCGTCTTGTAGCCCGCGTGCCTTCGAGTCGAGGTCATAGACGTAGTTATCTCCCTCGACGTCCGGCATCACTGCCTCAAGGAACTTGCCGTTGACGACGACGCCAAGGTAGCCGTTCTCAGGAATGCTGTTCTTAGGCACCCGCACTTTCACGGTCTCGCGTACGGTGGAGCCGTCCAGCGGGCGGACGATCGTGAACGTGCCTTGGGCGAGGGCAATGCCCATCAAACCCATTCCTAGCACCACTGCGACAATTCTTCTCATTAGCTGGTCTCCAAACCCACGGGTAGGCGGGTGCGCCGAGTCTTCTGCGACTTACTCTGACTGACGCTCCAAATCCTCGGCAATGTTACAACTTTCTGGGTCCATTTAGCTTGTCGGCGGCCTGGCGTCAGGATGGTTAGATCGCCTATCATGTATTCAGATGTCCACTGTCCCGTTCGACGTCGACACATTGAATCCTGAACAGCGGCTCGCAGTGGAGCATAGCGGCGGGCCGCTTATGGTCGTGGCCGGGGCAGGATCGGGCAAGACTCGGGTCATCACCTGCCGGATCGCCCGCATCTTGGGCGAAGGCGTGCCGCCCCACCGGGTGCTGGCGGTGACCTTCACCAACAAGGCGGCGCGGGAGATGAAGGAGCGGGTGGTCGACATGGTAGGCCCCAAGGCGTCAGGGTTGTGGATGGGGACGTTCCACTCTGTCTGCGCCAGGCTGTTGCGGATTGACGGCCCCGCGATCGGGCTCAGCCAGAACTTTGTGGTCTACGACGACACCGACCAGATGGGCCTTGTCAAGGATCTGCTCAAGAGCAAGGGGTTCGAAGACAAATCGTTGCAACCCAGGTCGGTTCTTGCGGAGATCAGCCGGGCAAAGGAGCGCCTTGTCGGCCCCGACGCCTATGCCCGCGACGCCGCAGGGTTCTTTGAGAGGATCGTCGGATCCATCTACAAGGACTACAACGACGCGTTGAACCGGGCCAACGCCCTCGACTTCGACGACATCCTCCTCAAAACGGTCCGCCTGCTCGAGCAGTCCGAGGCAGTGCGCGAGAAACTCCAAGACCGCTTCTTGCACGTGCTGGTGGACGAGTACCAAGACGTCAACTTCGCCCAGTACACCATCGCCGACAAGTTGGCTGCGAAGCACCGCAACATCACGATCGTCGGGGACGATGACCAGTCCATTTACGGCTGGAGGGGGGCCGACGTCTCCCTGATGATGCGCTTCGGGAGCGACCACCCCGACGCCAAGATCGTGACCCTCGCCCAGAACTACCGGTCAACCAAGAAGATCCTTGCCGCCGCCCACGCCGTCATCCGGCATAACCGCAGCCGCAACGATAAGGAGCTCTGGACGGAGAACGACGACGGCGCACCGGTCAGGGTCGGCGAGGCGGGTACGGAAAACGACGAGGCGGTGCTCGCCGCCGACACCGTGATGCGCGAAGTCCACCGGGGTCGGCGAAAATGGGGTGATTTCGCCATCCTGTACCGGACAAACGCCCAGTCGCGGGCGGTGGAAGAGGCGTTCCTCACCCATCGTGTGCCCCACGTCTTGGTCGGGGGACAGAGGTTTTACGATCGAAAGGAGGTCAAGGACTTGGTCGCTTACCTCCGCGTCGTCTGGAACACCTCAGATTCGGTGAGCGTGAAACGCGTCGTCAACACGCCAGCCAGGGGCGTCGGTGCGACCGCCCTGTCAAAGGCGGATCAGTTCGCGTCCGAGCAGGGCATGCAGCTCTTCGATGCCTTGACCGACACCAGGTTCGAACAGACGTTGCCTAAGAAGACCTTGCAAGGCGTCCGGCAGTTCACGAAGGTTGTCGAAGACGCCCGGCAAATCGCCGTCGGGGGCGACGTGACGCCGGTCTTGAAGCACGTCTTGACCGCCTCGGGCTATCTGGACGAGCTACGCGCCGAGCGCACCGAAGAAGCCCAGAGCCGGCTTGAAAACTTGCAAGAGCTCGTCAACGTGACCGCCCAGTTCGACGCTGGCACCGCGCCCGAGGACCGCAACCTTGGCGGGTTTCTTGAAGGCGTCGCGCTCGTTTCGGACATCGACACCCTGGAGAACGAGGGCGACGCGGTGACGCTCATGACCCTTCACTCCTCCAAGGGGCTTGAGTATCCGGTGGTGATGATGCTGGGACTTGAGGAGGGGGTGTTTCCGCACTCTCGCGCGCTGGGTTCGGACGATGAACTGGAGGAGGAGCGCCGCCTCTGCTACGTCGGGATGACCCGGGCGCGCGAAGAACTGTTCTTGACTTACTCCCGTCGCCGAGCGACCTATGGCCAGGCGAACTTCAACCCACCGTCACGATTCCTGAACGATGTGCCTGGATCTCTGACGGAACCGATGGCGGGCGCCAGCATGCCGGCGATGGCGGCGGTGCGCTCAGTCCGACAGGAGCGCAACGGGACGTACACGATGGTCGAACCGGTGGAAGAAGAGCCGAAGCCGAAGAAAGCATGGAACCCGCCGTTCGGGGTCGGCCAGAAGGTGACCCACCGCAAGTTCGGCGTCGGAGTCGTGATCGCCTGCGCGCCTTTGAAAGCAGACGCCGAGGTGACGGTGGCCTTTCCTGGCGCGACGGGTATCAAGAAGATGGTGCAAAGCGTGGCGAAGCTGGAGGCCGTTTGAGGTTTGGCGCAGTGGCGGCTATCCTGCTTATGGCGGGATGCGGTGGCGGCGGCGACAAGCTATTGCCGCTCAGCAGTGGAAAGGTCTGGCAATACCAAGTGACGTCTGGGTTGACGTCGGCCGTCCAGGAGATCAAGGTCGACGGGCCGGCCTCGGTCGGGCCGTACCAAGGCTGGAAGCTATCCTCTGCAAGCGGCGAGAGTCGGCTTGCTTGGTATCAGGACAAGTTGTTCGCCTCCGAATTGAGCGGGACGGTCTACCGGCCCCCCTTGCCCTTGGTCGATCCGTCCGCTACCGACGAGAAGCCGGTCTCATGGGCTGGCGTGGTCGACGCGGGGTACGGCGCAAAACCAGCCAAAGCTTCGGTGTTCAACAAGAAGGACAAGGAGTTAGTCGGAAACCGAAGTCTCGAGGTGACCCTCGTCGACGTGAAGTTTTCATCCGGCGACGAGGCGTTGGTGTGGTTGGCCCCTGGGTTGGGCGTGGTGCGCCAAGAACAACGCCGTGGCGACCGGCTGGTAGCCAAACTTGTCTACCTGAGCGGCCCGTGAGGCAGACTCCTGGCGACCAGAAACTTGGCCTTCGCCCTCAAAAGGCCATGCCTTCGTAATCCCTCATCAACCCGACCACCCGCCCGAGGATCCTGGCGTCGTCACGGTCGATGACGATCGGGTCGTACGCAGGGTTACTTGGCATGAGGCGAACCTGGCTGCCGTTCAAGTGGAGACGCTTGACTGTCGCTTCTTCTCCGATCAAGACCGCCACCAAGTCGCCGTGGTTGGCCGCTTGTTGCGGCTTGACGACCACGAGGTCTCGCGGGTTGATCCCTTCGCCGGACATGGAGTCGCCGCGGACACGGAGGAGGTATGCGTTCGAGATGTTGCGCACCATTTCGCTCGGCACCGGCACCATGTCCTCGACGTACTCTTGCGCCAAGATCGGCGAGCCGGCGGCGATCTGGCCCAACAGGGGGAGCATCGTCACGTTTCCGGTGGCTGGTTGGAACCCGGGATGTTTGATCCGGATCGAACGCGGAGTGTTTGCCCGGTCGATGTAGCCCTTCTTTTCTAAGGCGTCCAGGTGGACCGTGACGCCGCGCAACGAGCCGATCTTGAACCTTTGTCCGATCTCCCGGATCGAGGGTGGATACCCATTGTCCTGCAAATACTCGGCGACAAACTTGAGGATCGATTCTTGGCGTGGTGTCAGTCCTTTGGCCATGTTCGGTTCCCGCCGCTCGGTTCTACCGAGGGCTGGTTCAGAGTATGACGTAAATTTGTCTACATGTCAAGTGGTGCCCTGGCACATAAGGTGACGAGTGCCATAATCCCCAGTCGTCCCCAGTCGGCGAGGTTAACCGTACCGTGTCTGTAAATGGTCTCCGCAAATCGTTCGAGAACAAGGGCTGCCAAGTCCTCCTGATCACAATCAGCGCATTGGCGGCCATCGGCCTCCTGATCCCAGGGCAGTGCTCTTCGGTCTTCGGGCAGAAGCCAGGCGAGATGCCCGACAATTCACCGCCTGTGCTCGAGCTAGGCAAGATCAAGAAGACCTCCAACCAGTACCAGATCGTATTCAACACCATCGCCGACCAGTTCGGGGCCAACGTCAATACGGACGCCGACTTCCGGCTGCGCGTCGTCTCACAAGCGGCCCGCGGGCTCTTGGATCAGGCGGCGATGGACTCCCTGCTCGCCGAACGGGGGATCACCATAGACGACAAGACGGTCCTCTCAACGCTTGAGGGCCAGATGAAGCAACAGCTTGAGCAAGAAAAGCAGATGTTGCCCCTCAAGGGCTTGGTCAAGCCGGGGGCTTCGGCGGCGGAGCTCGATGCCGCACTTCGGAAGGAGATCGGCGGAGACCCCGCCGACGTGATCAAGGCGCGCTTGGACCAAGCCGCTAGCGAGTTGAAAGATCCTGCGAAGGCGTTCAAGTGGAAGATGAGCGCCACCAACATCGCGTTGCTCAACGACGAAGAGAAGAAACACTCCGTCAGCGACGATGAATTGAAGAAGGACTACGACCAGTTCACCCTTGACCAGGTGCCGTTCCAGGACAGCAGTGTCCCACTCGAAGAGCGCAAGGCCCTTGCTGAGAAGGCCTTGGCCGACGCAAGAGCTGGCAAGTCCATCGACGAAATACGCAAGGCCTACGCGCCAAAGGAGGCGACGGCGCCGGTCACCCCGACCCGTGCGGCGTTAGAGTACGACGACCAGATGAAGTCGGTCGCCGCCCTGAAAGTGGGCCAATGGAGCGACGTTGTCGTCGGCCCCGGCGGCCCCGCCATCTACCGGGTCGCCAAGATCGAGCCTGGCCTGCCTGCCGACTTCGAACAGAACAAGGAGAAATACCGCGAGTCGCATGCCCAGACCCTGGCGGCAAAGGCGCTCGACAGCGCGATCAAGGAGAAGGAGAAGTCGGTGAAGTGGCTTTCCGTAGGCATCGGCCTCGCCGTGCGCTATTCCGACGAGACGAACGATCCCTCGTTCAGGACGGACACCGCGAAGCACAAGCAGATCCTGCTGAAGCTTGACGCCGACGCCAAAGACGTGAAGGACACGACTTCCGTCGGTGACGAGGCGGCCGCCCTTGTCCGCAACGCCGCCGCCAAACAGCTTTACGGCCTGGCGACGCCTGATGAGCAAAAGGCCTTTGCCCAAGAGCGAGTCGACGCCATGCAGAATGTCCTGCAGTACGTCGACAGCAGCGCGACCAGGATCGAACTGATCGACGCGGCACAGGCGGTCGGCGACAACGACCTGTCGGCACTGAGCCTTCTGGAAGCGGCCAGAGGATTGGGACGCCCTGACGCCGCTTCCCAGGGAGACTACGACAAGATCACCAACCTTCTGACCTCCTTCAAACAACAGAAGAAGATCAGCGACGACATGGCCACTAAGGTCGAGACCGAGCTGAAGCGCTGGATGGACGACAAAGTTCAGCAGGAGAAAGACGCCGACGAATTGAAGAAGCTGAACGCGGAGCGCGACAAGGAGGCCAAGGAGCAAGAGGACGCGGCGAAGGCGGACTTGGAGGCCCAGAGGAAAAAAGACGCGGAAGAAGCGGCCAAAGGCTCCACGTCCGGAAAGACCGGTGCGGCCACGGCAGGGTCGACCGGCGGCGCCAAGCCCAACGAGGGCGAGAAGAAATCTGACAACCCCGTCGGACAGTTTCTGAAGCCGGAAGGCGCCACTGGAGGCTAGGGGAGTGTCCCAGGGACGGCTTGTGGTCGTCGCGACGCCCCTGGGCAACTTGGGCGACCTGAGCCCGCGCGCATCGGAGGCCTTGGCCGGCGCCGACATGTGGGCCGTTGAAGACACGCGGGTCTCGTCGTCCCTTCAGAGACACCTGGGCGTGAAACGCCCGATGTCCGTACTCAACGACCACGCTTCTCCGGCCAGGCTCAAGCAACTCGTCGAGTCGATCGAAGGCGGATCGGTGGTCGCTCTGCTGAGCGATGCCGGGACGCCGGCCATAAGCGACCCCGGAGCCGACCTCGTCGATCAGTGTCGCACCCGAGGCTTGGAAGTCGATGCGGTCCCCGGGCCGAGCGCGGTCACGACCGCCTTGAGCCTCTCCGGCTTCTTTGCCCAACGATTTGCGTTCCTTGGATTCTTGCCGCGCAAGGCCGGGCCCATGAAAGGGGTGCTCGCGCCGTTCGCTGAGTCGACCCTGACCCTTGTGTTGTTCGAGTCGCCCTTTAGGGTCGGCGCCTTGCTTAGGTCAGCCCATGAAGCTCTGGGGGACCGAAGGTGCGCCGTCTGCCGTGAACTGACAAAACTCCACCAACAAGTTTGGCGCGGCACCCTCGCTGACCCGCCGTCTGAGGCCGAAGTGCCAAAGAAGGGCGAATTTACGATCGTGGTAGAAGGGAACCGACGAATTGGGCCGATAAGCGACAATAGGGACGAGTAGGTTATAATCCAGGGTGAAGCCCAGGATGTGGGTCTACGCGTCAAGCAAGACATGGACAAGTCTATGATGAGGGTCGCACGCATACTTGTGATTTTAGGGTTGCTGATGGCAGCCCTAGTGTCGTCGGCACAGACGACAGACGGCACATATCGGATACAGGTCGAAGACGTCCTGCAGATCAAAGTCTACAAAGACGCAGATGTAGGTAACACGCCTGTGCCGGTGCTTCCGGACGGCAACGTCTCTGCTCCGTTCCTTGGCCTTGTGCGTGCAGCCGGCAAGACCAAAGACGAGCTTCGGGACGAGCTTGTCGAGATGTACAGAAAGATCCTCCTCATCAAGGATCCGATCGTCTCCGTCGAGATTCTCCAGATCCGAAAGATCAAGGCTTCGGTCGGCGGTGCCGTCGGCCGTGCCAGCGTCTATGAGATGCGACGGGGTGAGACCCTCCTTGACCTCCTCCAATATGGCGGCGGCACATTCATGGACGGTCGGGCGGAGCTCAAGCGCGCGTATCTGCGCCACAAGGGCAGTCGAGAAGTCGTGCCCATCGACATGCAGGCGATGCTTGTCAAGGGCGACATGTCACAGAACTACGTGATCCAGGACGGCGATGAACTGGTCGTGCCCGAGGAGAACAAGAATCGCATCGTCGTCGACGGCATCGTCAAACAACCGCAGGTCATCGTCTACCGAGAGCCGATGCGACTGATCGAAGCGATCAACACGGCCGGCGGCGAGGTCCAATACCACTCGAAGTTCTCCAAGGTGCAGGTCATTCGGGAGCTTCAGGGCAAGCCGGGTAGCTACGTCAGCATCGAATGCAACCTGGTCAACTTCAAACGCAAAGGTGACGCGAGCCAGAACATCTTGCTGGAGCCAGGCGATATCGTCTACGTGCCAGATTCAGGTAACCCCGACTATAACCAGATCGGCGCCATCGCGAACTTCCTCTTCATCCTGGACCGGTTCAACATCAACTTCCTTGGGTTGATCCGTAGGTAGGCGTAAGACAGAGCGAGGCAGAAAGAAGCGGCCCGTCCAATCGGACGGGCCGCTTCTTTTGTTTGCCGGTATGCGAGACCAGTCTTACTTGCCGGCCAAGGCGGCGGTGTATCGTGCGCCGACCTTGTCCCAGTTGACGTCGCTCAAGACAGCCGCAAGATAGTCGGGCCTCCGGTTCTGATAGTTCAGATAGTAGGCGTGCTCCCACACGTCGATCCCGAGGATCGGAACAACTCCTTGGGACAGAGGCGAGTCCTGGTTTGGCGTGCTCATGACCTGGAGGTTGCCGAGCTCGTCGGTGACGAGCCACGCCCAGCCTGAGCCGAATCGCTTGCCACCGGCCTCGCTAAGCTTGGCCTTGAGGTCGTCGAGGCTTCCGAAGGTCTCCTTGATCTTGTCGGCGAGGCGACCCGAAGGAGTTGTGGCTCCGCCGGGGGTCAGGATGTCCCAGAAGAGTGTGTGGTTGGCGTGTCCGCCGCCGTTGTTGCGGACCGCCGTCTTCGTCGCTTCGGGGACGGGCAGCACGTCAATGTTGATCAGGACATGCTCGATCGGCTCTTCAGTGACGGTCGGATAGTCTTTGAGGGCCGCGTTCAGGTTGTTCACATAGGCTTGGTGGTGCTTGCCGTAGTGGATCTCCATCGTGCGGGCGTCGATGTGTGGTTCGAGCGCGTCATACGCGAACGGAAGCGGTGCTAGCTTGTATTCAGACATGACCTTCACCCACCTTTCTACTCCCTTCCCCCGCTAACTTGCATAGGGGACCGGGCTTTCGGCTACTTCGCCTTCGTCAGCCGCCTCGTCGGCGCTGCAGATACCGGACTGTGCGCCTTGAAGTAGTCGATGAGAGCGTCCAGGTCGACTACCCCGGTGTCGACGCGCTTCCCTTTGGCGTCCCGCAGGATGTCGTGGTGATCGCCGCCGCTCGCTGTGAAGTTGTTGAATGCCAGGGTGTAGTTCGCCTCAAGGTCGAGCGGTTTGCCTGCCACCACGACGTCCGCCACTCGTTTGCCGACCGGCTTGGACAGGTCGTAGGTATAGGTCGTGCCGACCGATGGATAGAGGGTCCCGCCCGTACCGACGCTCTCGTCTAGCACTGCAAGGAGTTCGGATCCCTTGAGGTCCAGCACGACGAGCGTGTTTCCGAAGGGCGCGACCTCGATCAACTGACCGTAGGTGACCTTCCCAGGCTCAAGATTGGCCCTGACCCCGCCGGAGTTCACGAACGCGGCGGCGACGTTGTACTTCCTCGTCGATTCCAGCATCGCGTCGGCGATGACGTCGCCCATCGAGGATCCTTCTTCTCCCCCCGACCTTCTGGTCAGGGCGGTCCCCGCCTCGCCGACGACGTTGCTTTTGAGCGCGGCGATGGGTTTCTCGAAGGCTGCATAGAGGGCTGCGACGTAGGGGTCTTCGGGAATGTCCACGGTCACTGGGATCGGCGCCCCGGAGAACGACTTCACCCGTCCGTCGTCGTCAAATGTCACCGTCAGTCTGCCGAGCACCTTGCCCCATTCCCATGCCTGGACGACGAGCACCTTCTGACCGTCGGCCCCTTGGACTACAGTCGGATAGGGAGCTTTTCCGGCAGTGTCATTCAGGCCGGTGTCGCCCAGCAGGGTGTGGCTGTGCCCGCCCACGATGACGTCGACACCATGGATTTTCTTCGCCAAGTCAAGTTCAACGCCATAGCCGCAATGGGTGACGAGCATGATCTTGTCGATGTTCTGCTTGGCCAGGTCGTCGACCGCCTGCTGCACGGAGGTGAAGAGGTCGTAAAGCTTGACGTTCGGGCCGGGAGAGCTGATGTTGAGCACGTCCGGCGTCGTCGCTCCCACGATCCCGATCTTCTGCCCCCCGACCTCGATGACGGTGCTCGGCTTGACCAGATCGCGCAAGAGCGGCTCGGCGGACACGTCCAAGTTCGCCGACAAGACCGGAAACCTGGCGCTCTTAATGAAAGTGGCGAGGGCGGCGGGCCCGTGGTCGAACTCGTGGTTGCCGACCGCCATCGCCTGATAGCCGATGACGTTCATATAGGCAAGGTCGGCTAGGCCCTCGTAGGTGTTGAAGAAGAGGGTCCCTTGGAAGACGTCACCCGCGTTCAGGAGCAGGACGTTGTCGGCCTTTTGTTCCTCACGCAAAATGAGAGTGGCCTGGCGCGCATAGCCGCCGAGCATGTGGCCGTTGACCTTGGTCGCCTCGGCATGGGCGTGGAGGTCGTTCGTGTGCAGGACCGTCAGGGTGAAGTCGGCCAGGCACAGCGAAGCCGTCAAGGTGAGGGTCAGGAAGGCGGCGGCTGCCCGTCTCATACCCCTCGGATATACCAGGTCTCAGCTTGTCCGTGAGTCGTGCAGGAACTTCGCGTGGAAGTCGAGGAACAACCGGTTACGCCCCCCACGGTGGACGGCCTTGCCCTTCAGCGCGTCGGGCACGGACGGGATCGTACGCGGGAAGTAGGGGTCGACGGCAAGCTCCACGTCGGAAGGGCCCTCGGGGTGGCCCACCTGCGGGTTGTCGGCGGCGTCCAGGTCTGCGACGCCTTGATCCACCGTCTTGCCCCACAGGTTGTCGAGGGGCACCGGGTCGTCCGGCCGGTCGAATCGCCACATCCAATAGGTCGCGCCGTCCTGCTCGACACGCACCTCATTGGTGAACAGCCCTTGTGCCGACGGACACGTGAAAATCTTGTCGGTCTTGTATGGGGCAAAGACCTCCACCGCCCAACCGGTACGGGGGTCCGAAGGAGGCCAGCCCGTCCAAGGCTTGTAGCCAAGCGACACTTTCAAGTCGCGGCGGTCGGGCAATCGGTCGTCGTAGTCGGAGAGATAGAGATCGGACGCAAGGCCGAGTTGTTTGAGGTTGCTGAGGCAGACCGCTTTCTTGGCCGCGTCTTTCGCACTCGCGAAGACGGGGAAGAGTATCGCCGCCAATATCGCGATGATAGCGATGACGACCAGCAGTTCGATCAGGGTGAAGGCTTGGCGGGACACTCTGCTACCACTCTACGCGGTCCGGGTCCAATTGTTCGGTCAGCCCCACTGCCAGGTAAAACCCGGGCCGTCATGCCAGCCTCACCCGCCGACCGCGCCGTTATCGACACCTTGCGGTTCTTGGCCGTCGACATGGTGGAGAAGGCAAACTCGGGCCACCCCGGACTGCCTCTCGGCGCCGCCCCGATGGCCTACTCCCTGTGGTCTCGCCACCTGCGATTCGACCCAGCCCGGCCCGATTGGTTCGACCGCGACCGGTTCGTCTTGTCCGCTGGCCACGGGTCAGCGTTGCTCTACGCGCTGTTGCACGTCTTCGGCTACGACCTGCCGCTGTCCGAGCTGCAGAAGTTCCGCCAGTTGGGAAGTAAGACACCGGGCCACCCAGAGCTCGGCGTGACCCCAGGCGTCGAGGTCACCACCGGGCCCCTGGGGCAAGGCTTTGCCAACGGAGTCGGCTTCGCCATCGCAGAATCCTGGTTGGCCTCGCGTTACAACGTCGGTGGGCACACGGTGATCGACCACCGGACCTATGGGATCGTCAGCGACGGCGACCTGATGGAGGGCGTCGCCCAAGAGGCGGCCTCGTTGGCGGGACATCTCAAGCTCGGCAAACTGATCTATCTCTACGACTCCAACGACGTCAGCCTGGACGGGCCGACCGGGCTTTCTTTCGACGACGACACCGCCGCCAAGTTCGAGGCTTTGCATTGGCACGTCGAGTCGGTCGAGGACGGCGAGGACTGCGCAGCGGTCGCCGCCGCTCTGCGCCGGGCTGAAGCCGAACGCGACCGCCCGAGCCTCGTCATCGTCAGGACGGTCATCGGATACGGCAGCCCCAAGGCGGGCACGAGCGCAGCCCACGGCTCTCCTCTGGGCGCCGCCGCGACAAAGGAGACCAAAGAGAAGCTCGGTTGGCCCCTGGAGCCAACCTTCCTTGTGCCGGAGGAGGCCAAGGCGTGCGCGGCGACGGCCAAGGAGCACGGTAAGGGCCTGTCTTCGGCGTGGGATGAGAGGATGGCCGCCTTCCGTCGCGACCAACCCGCCCTCGCGGCGGAGCTCGACGCGATCGCGTCCGGGCGCCTGCCCGACGGATGGGACAAGGCCCTGGACGACCTGAGGTTCGAGGGCGAGGTGGCGACCCGCACCGCCGGAGGCAAGGCCCTGGACGCGGTGGGCAAGGGTGTGCCCTGGCTGGTCGGAGGGGCTGCTGACCTCTCTGGGTCGACCAAGACGGCTGTGGCAGGGTCGCCTAACTTCAGCGCGACCGAGCACGGCGGCAGAAACTTGTATTACGGCGTGCGAGAGCATGCCATGGGTGGGATCGTCAACGGGATGGCCGCGCACGGCCTGCGGGCCTACGGCTCCACATTCCTAGTCTTTAGCGACTACATGCGCGGGTCGATAAGGCTCGCCGCCCTCAGCCATCTGCCGAGCATATTTGTCTTCACCCACGACAGCGTCTGCGTCGGTGAGGACGGCCCGACCCATGAGCCGGTCGAGCACGTCATGTCGCTGCGTTTGATACCGGGTCTGGACGTGTACCGTCCGGCCGACGGCCGCGAGGCAGCAGAGTGTTGGCGGCTCGCCGTTTCCGGCCGCAGGGCATCGGTCATGGTGCTCACCCGCCAAGACCTGCCGCAATTGCCGCTTGAAGCCTCCGTGGTCAAGGCAGGGTGTGCCCGAGGCGCCTATGTGGTGGCCGACGGCGGCGGCGTCGTCCTTGGCGCGTCCGGGTCGGAGGTCTCGCTCGCCCTCGCCGCCCGCGAGGAACTGAGCAAGGAAGGGATCTCCGCCCGGGTCGTTTCCGTCCCTTGCGCGGAACTGTTCCTCGGTCTGAGCCAGGCCGAACGAGACAAGGTCGTTCCCGCCGGTGCGCCGAGGGTCAGCGTCGAAGCCGGGGTCACGGCTGGCTGGCAAGATATCTTGGGGCCGGGCACGATCGAAGTGGGGATCGACCGGTTTGGCGAGTCGGGGCCGGGAGACCAGGTGTACGCCCACCTCGGCATGACCGTCTCCCACGTCGTTGAGGCGGCGAAGAAGGCGATTAAGGCGAAAAAGTCCTAGGTCCCATGGAGTATTGCCGCCGATCTCTGCGTTTTGCGCGATAACGGGAGAGGGGGCCATGTCCCTCCCGGTGGATCACTGTTATGAAACCAGCACTGTTGATTGGAGGAATTGCTGCCATAGGGGCCATCGCCGTCGCCATGACGGGAGGTGGCGACAGCGAACACGGCCTGAAGCCCGGTGAACGCGTCACACCGTTCAACCCAACCCACATCGTCGGGCCGCTCGCAGGCACGACCAACTGTTTCCCGTGCACTTTCCAGAAAAGGCCTCAGGTGCAGGTCTGGATCAATGGCGACAGCCAGGCCAACGTGGACGCCATCGCCAAGGACTTGCAGAAGGCGATGGACCAGCACAAGGGTTCAGAATTCAAGGCCCTCATCGTCTACGTCGCGCCAAAGGACAAGCACGCCGAGATCGCCAAGATGATCAAATCGAAGGCCGAGAGGACGGGGAAGGACGCCGTGGACATGGCCGTCATCGACCCGGGCAACGACGCCCTTGACGCCTACAAGATCGCCTTGTCCAAGGGCGTCAAGAACACCGTCTACGTCTACAAGGACTGGGAGGTCAAGCAGACGATGGTCAACTTCAAGGCTGACTCCAAGGGTCTTGACTCCCTGAACGCAGCGATCGGAAAGATCGCAAAGTAGAGCATCAAGGGTTAGGAGGGCGCAAGGGCGTCCAGAACCATGGGGCCGCGAGCAAGCGGCCCCATGGCATTTTGCCAATTCTGGGGGCGGGTTCTTCCCAAGAGACGACCCTGGGGCCTCAGCCACCTTCCGAGGAGACACGGCTAAACTGATCTCACCATGAACCAACTCTTGCGCCTTTCCGAATTCGGCCAATCGCCCTGGCTCGACTTCATCCGTCGTAGTCACGTACGGGACGGATCCCTCGCCCGTCTCGTGGCTGAAGACGGCATCAAAGGCGTGACGAGCAACCCGGCGATTTTCGAGAAGGCTATCGCCCACAGCGACGACTACGACTCAGACGTCGCCAAGATGACCGCCGAGGGGCGGTCAGCCGCAGACATTTACGACGCGCTGTCGCTCCTGGACGTCCAAGAGGCGGCGGACGTCTTCCGAGGCGTCTACGACGCGACGGACGGATTGGATGGTTACGTGAGCCTGGAGGTGTCGCCTCTCCTCGCCCACGACACCGAGGAAACCGTGTCTGAGGCCCGCAGACTTTGGAAGGCGCTTGACCGCCCCAATGTGTTCGTCAAGGTGCCTGCTACGGAAGCGGGCGTGCCTGCCATCAGGCAGTTATTGACCGAAGGCGTGAACATCAACATCACGTTGCTGTTCGGGCTAGACCGGTATCGGGCGGTCGCCGACGCCTATGTGGACGCGATGCGTGCGAGGGCGGGGAAGGGCGAGAGCCTCAGGGTCGCCTCTGTCGCCAGCTTCTTTGTCAGCCGCTTGGACACTCTGCTCGACCCGCGCCTCGACGCCCTAGGCAGCAAGGAGGCGCAAGGCTTGAGAGGCGAGGGCGCGGTCGCCCTTTCACGGGCCGCATATGGGATCTATGAGGAGGTGTTCGGCTCCACGTTCCAGGGCTTACGCGAAAAGGGCGCCTGGACGCAACGTGTCTTGTGGGCGAGCACCTCGACAAAGGATCCGGCTTTCTCGAAGACCAAGTACGTCGACGCCCTGGTTGGCCCAGACACCGTCAACACGATGCCCTTGGAGACGATCGAGGCCTACCGCGACCAAGGTGATCCGGCCGACCGCTTGAGCGGCTCGGCGGGGCAGGCGCGGGAGATCCTCCAGCGGATCGAGGCTCTCGGCTTCTCGTTCAAGGAGCTTTCAGACGAACTGGAGACCCAGGCCGTGCAGAAGTTCATCGACCCCTACCACTCGTTGCTCGCCGCGATCGAAGCGAAACGAGGCGCGTCGGCGGTCCGTCCGTGAAGACCAGCTTCGCAGTCTATAAAGGGGCCATCGAGGCCCAGACTTCGGCAATTTCAGGAGAGGGTTTTGCGGAGCGGTTCTGGGCCCACGACGCGACCCTTTGGTCGTCCGATCCCGAGACGGAGGCGTTCATCCGGGCCTTTATGGGTTGGACAGACATCGCCGGGCAGATGTTGCCGGAGGTTCCCCGTCTGGAGGCGTTCGCCGACGCGGTGCGCGCCGACGGTTTCACTGACTTTGTGGTCTGCGGCATGGGAGGTAGCAGCCTTTGCGCACTTGCCCTTGCCCAGGCCGTCGGATCGGCGTCGGCCATGCGCGCCCACGTCTTGGACAGCACCGACTCGGGCAAGGTGTTGTGCCTCGCAGACTCGGTCGACCTGGCCAAGACCCTGTTCATCGTCGCCAGTAAGAGCGGCACGACGGTCGAGCCCAAGGCATTTGAGGATTACTTTTGGGAGCGTTGCCAGGCGTCGCTCGGTGCGGACGCCGCGCAGCATTTTGTCGCCGTGACCGACCCCGGCAGCCTGATGGAGAAGGAGAGCTTGGCTCGTGGCTACCGGGAGATTTTCCTCGGCGTGCCAGAGATCGGTGGACGGTACAGCGTCCTTTCGCCCTTCGGTCTGGTGCCCGCCGCCTTGATGGGGGTGGACCTCAAAGGGCTGCTCGAATCAGCCGAGTCTATCGGGCCGTCTGCGGGCCTTGCGTTCGCGGACAACGACGGGTTCGCCCTCGGCGCCGCCCTCGGTGCGCTCGCCCTGCGGGGCCGGGACAAGCTGACGTTCCTGACCAGCGACCGGCTGTCGGCGTTCGGGCTTTGGGGAGAGCAACTGATCGCTGAGAGCACCGGAAAGGACGGCAAGGGTGTGTTTCCCCTCGCCCAGGAGCCATTCGGGTCGCCCGGATCCTACTCGGACGACCGCGTCTTCGCCGTCATCCACGACGGCACCCCGTCCGCGGCGGTGGCCCAACAGTTGGGACAGGCTCTTGCCGCAGCGGGCGCGCCGGTCCTCTACCGCGAGGTGCCGGACACCGCTTCGCTGGGTAAGGAGTTCCTGGCATGGGAGCTGGCCACAGCGACGATCGGGTCGGTTCTGGGTCTCAACCCCTTCGACCAACCAAACGTGCAGGAGGCCAAGGACATCGCCAAGCGGAAGCTGGCCGAGGTGCAAGCGAAGGGCGCGGTGGATTTGGGCGAGTCGGACAGTCAGAGCGGGCAGATCAGCGTCTATGGCTCCCCTGGCCCGTTTGAAGGCTGTTTGGGCAGATTCTTGGCCCAGCACCACGTCGGCGACTACGTGGCCCTGCTCGCTTTTCTGACGGAGACCGATGCGACGACCGTCGCCCTGCAGGCGTTGCGGGCCAGGATTCGTGACGACCTGAAGGTGGCGACAAGCCTGGGTTACGGGCCGCGCTACCTGCACTCGACCGGCCAGTTCCACAAGGGCGGGCCGAACACCGGGCTGTTCGTCGTCCTCACCGGCGGCGACACGGTCGACGCCGAAATACCGGGCATGGGGGTCGGATTCAGGGACCTCAAGAACGCCCAGGCGGCGGGTGACATTGACGCCTTGCTCGGAAAGGGCCGGCGTGTGCTCCACGTAGACCTTGGCCCTGACGTGGCCAACGGCATACGTGCCCTTGCTTCGACTTTGTGAAGTGGGAGGCGACGGACTGAACTCTCGGAGTGTTGGGCCAGGGTTCAGGGCCCCCCGAGATCAATTTCCCGTTCTCGTGTAGGTGCCGATGTGGCCGGAACCGTCGTCTAGGCCAAAGACGAGAGAGAAGTTGAGTTGCAAATGCAATGAGCCGCCAGTGTCCAAAGCAGCCCTGGCGTCTACCGCCGAGCCAAAACCGAGACTTGCGAACTTTTCGTCGATCGCATCCAGCACTTGGCCTCTTAACCACGGGCTGAGATGTGATAAATCGAGTCTCCCACTCTCAAGTCCAGAACCCATCTTGTTTCCGAATTTTCGCGACTCGTAATTCTCAATGCTATACTTAGCACTGCGCATTTGCTCGAGCTGATCAGCCCAAACGGTAGCAAAAATGTGGCTTGCCTTCTCAAGCTGTTCGGGAGTCGTAACGGTTGGTGACCAGTTAATGTGTATTCCACGGGTCGGTTGAGTCGTCGGAATACGTGCCCTCCCATCGTCGCCTGGCGAGTAACTGTTGGTGGGGCCGCTCATTCTGATCGGCGAGGCTTTAAGCTTCGCCATCGCATCCACTCCCGGTCGTATGTCAATAATAGCGAAGTCCCCAGAGCTCCGCTCACCATTGATTAGAAGAAAGGTTGGCGTAACGGCGACGGCCAACTTAGAAGGTTGCTTGCCCGGCCAAGCGGCAACTGCTGTGTCGAACGCCTGGCGGGCGGCTGGGGAGCCGTCGTGCGACACCATAGTCACGCCGTCGCTATCCAATTCGCCCAGCAACTGAGCTAAGAGGACAGTGTCCCGGGCTGAACGGAACATTGGCAGTTCCTTGTCAACCCCGACGATCATTCCGTCTTGAGAATTGACGATGTAGCCTTCCGCCTCAAGATCCTTGGCGATTGATTTGGGATCGAGCGAGGGACGTTTTGCCTGGTTTCGGGCGATTCGGCCGACCCGTTCGCCCCAGATTTTGCGAATCTCCGACCCAATGTCGTGTCGACTGTAGAGGACAATATCTACGGGGCTTACGATTTGTGCACGGATAAGGGTGCCAAGAATGAGGCAGGATAGAGGCAACTATCCGGGCCCTCCGCCGCCCACGAAAAGGGACGTGTCAAAGTCATGAGGGCCATCGTAGTGCTCACCGGAACAGGTCCTTGCGGGTGAATCAGTACCATTTGTCCAAGTCTCAGATCCGGACCTTGAGTTTTGATAAACGTCTGCTGTGAATTCATACCATGGTGGGATGTCATGGCTGCCACCATGGGTATTGGTGGATTGAGTTGTTCCAATCGGCGTAAAGTCTGCTGACCACGGTGGCCCCTCTAAGGAACTACCGGACACCGTCATCGTAGTCTTGTGAGTTACGCTGTAGGTGATCGGCCAAGTCATGTCACCCCAGTTCTGCCAGTTGTGAGTTGGCGACTCGCTTGGTGCTGTGTCAACAATTGACCCGTTTGTCACCGTCGACGATACGAGACTCCAAGTGTCCGTCGGTACGGCCCCCCTTGCCGTGCCGCCCACTAGCAATGCGAGAAAGAGCCACGCTGTATGCCTCATGTGAACACTATGCCCCCCCCCTAGGCGCGTGTCAAGGCAGGAGTCAAACCTTTGTGACATCTAAGTTCGTCGCTCCTTGTCAGGACGGTACGAAAGGGTAAAGCCCTTGCGTTTCTCGTGACCTAGTTGAACGATCTAACGCCCGAGCGGTCACACCGCTGGAGCGATCACCACCCGTCGCTCGGGCTCTTCGCCTTCGCTATACGTGTTGATGCCTTCGATCTCCACCAGAGCCTGGTGGATGACCCGGCGCTCAAACGCGGGTAGGGCGTCGAGGACAGCTTCTTCGCCGCGTTTCTTGACTTCGGTGGCGATGTCGAGGGCCATCTGGGTCAAGATCGCCTCGCGGCGCTGGCGGTAGTTGTCGCCCTCCAGCACGACGCGCACGCCGTTTTGCAACTTGCGCGAACAGATGACGTTGAGCAGGTACTGCAGCGCGTTGAGAACCTCTCCCCGGCGACCGACGACATAGGAGACGTCTTTGCCGTCGATCTCGAGGTTCACGTAGCGCCCATTCAGCGAAGCGACGGTCGCGCCGGCGGCAAGGTCCGCCTTCTCCATCATCTCGTTCAGGATGGAAACAAGGGCGTCGGCGTCGTCTTGGCTGGCGACGACCTCGGGCCTCTCTTCGACGGCCACGGATCCTTCAGCTGGAGCTGGTTCCTCTGCCTTTTTGGCCTTGCTGGCCCTAGGGGCTTTGGCTGGTTTTTCCGCAGCCACTGGTTGTTCGACAGCCACCGGCGCTGGTTCGGGCTCGGCCTTGGCGGCCTTTGCCTTGGCTGGCGCCTTTGCTTTGGCGGCGGTCGCCGAGTATTTGATCTTGCCGGGTTTGCCGAAGAGACCTTTCGTCTCCTCGAGCTTCTTCAGCTTCACACTCTCGGCAGGCACTCCGAACGATGCGGCGGCCTGGGCAACGGCGTCTTCTTCACTGGTCGCGATGATTTCGATGGCGTCCATAACGTTTAACTCAATGGAAAGGGCGGGTCACTTCTTCTTCTTGGGCTTGTGGGATTTGGTGGTGCCCGTCTTGCTAAAGAATCCTGGGTCTACCCCGTTTTGGCCGACCGCCGCCGCGTCAACGGGCAGAACTCCCCCCGGAATCGTCAATTTTTTCTCTAACGGGGGCAAATGCATGCGGTAGACGAGCAAGGACTGGGTCGTCGCGATGATGTTCGTGAATATCCAGTACAGCACGAACGCCGACGGAAGGGTGTAGAAGAACATCGAGATGCCGATGACCAGGCTGATGCCGATACCCATCAAGCGTTGCCGCTTGACCTGGGTGATGTCGGTCACCGGCGTCAGCATCTGGGTGATGACCATCGTGATCGCATACAGCGTGATCAGGATGTAGTCCCGCTCGCCCAGGTTTGGCGCGACGGGAATCATGCCCAGTTTGGACGCGCCGGGGTTGATCCACAGGAAGTGCCCCTTCGTGAACTCGAACTGGTAGTGGATCATGCACTGGTAGACGAGCAGGAAGAACGGCGCCTGGATCGCCATCGGCGCACAGCCTGAGAGCGGGTTGATGCCGTACTCCTTGTACAGCTTCATGATGTCGTTCTGAAAGGCCATGTTGTCGGTGACACGACCGTCCTTGCCCTTGTGCTTGGCCTCGATCTCCTTGACCAGTGGCTGCAACTGCATCATCTGCCGTCCCCAGACGAATTGCTTCTGGGTCAGCGGCCACACCGCACCACGGACGACCACCGCCAATAGCATCGCCGCGAACCAATAGCTGAAGCCTGGCAACCGCCCGGTAGCAGCCACAAGGAGGTCTATCAGCTGGTAGCCTGGGATAAGCCCCCAGACAAGCTCCTGTTTGTGCCGGACGCTCAGGTCTGAGACCAAGGCTGGATATAGGGTGGCCGCGGAGATTTCGGATGGCTCACCTGGCTTGTAGGGGGTGACCGGGACGGTGACCTGCCACATCGGCGTCCCGTAATACTGTTCGAACTTGCCTTTGAGCCGGTTATAGGCCCGGCTGATCTTGGCGTAGGCGAAGTCTTTGTGTTCGAGGCCGTCCTTGTACTCGGTGTCGGCCACCAGAAGCTCGGCGCGGAAGAGCTGTTTGTCGATCTCGGCCTGGGGAACCTTGTCCTTGGCCGCTTCCTGTTTGTAGCGTTCCTCGTATTTGGGCAGGTCCTTCGCGATTGTCAGGTCTTTCAGGTCGGCGTTATCCTTGACCATGGTCGCCCAGATGTCGCTCGACTTGCGGGTGTCGTCAGCAGTGCCGCCTTGCTTGGTCTGGAGGAACAGTTGGAAACCCATGAACAAGACCGTCATGAAGAGCAGGGTCTGCATGAAGTTCTGCTTTGGGTTTTGCGGTTGGCTCATGGTCTTTTTCCGCCGGAAGCTTCAGGTCTTGGTACGGGGTCGTGTCCGCCTGGGTTGAAAGGATGGCACCGAACGATCCGCTTGACGCCGAGCCAGGACCCTTTGACCAGGCCGTATAGTTCGATCGCCTCAAGCGTGTAGGCCGAACAGGACGGGGTGAAGCGGCAGGTCGGGGGCATCCATCGCGTCGACCTTTGGTAAATCCTGATCATCATGACGCCGAACTTTCGGCCCATCGCCGTTTGGCCTCGCTGGTCAGTCGGGCGACTTCGTCGCAGAGGGAAGGGAATGGACAACCGAAAACGGCGGCCCGGGCCAAGAACGCCATGTCGAACGCGGTGTCGTGGGCGTTCGCGAGGCGAATTGCCTCCCGAACCCGACGCTTTTGGCGGTTGCGCCTCGCAATGCAACCGATTGTGCGCGAAGTCGCGACCCCGACCAATCCAGTTCCGGGGAGCATATTGAGGCTTAGCAAAGGGCCCGACACGCGGAGGCCATGGTCAAACAGCTCGTCGAACCTCGCCTTACCCGGTCCTTTCAGGCGGCCAGCCGTTTGCGGCCTCGTAGCCGTCGGCGCTTGAGCACGTTACGGCCGTCGCCGTCGCGCATGCGGATCATGAAGCCGTGCGTCTTGCTACGCTTGCGGTTGTTGGGTTGGAATGTCCTTTTCATTGACGTCTGGCCTCAAAGTAGGGCAATCAAGGGCGCTATGGTACCTGGACCGACACCGGGCCTCAGGAACACCCGGTCCTTCAGTGCCGGATCGTGACGAGGCGCGGGGGCCCGACCCTATAGGAGTCGGCGGGGGTCGGCGATATGGCCAGCCACCGCAGTGGCCACCGCCGTCAAAGGGCTCACGAGGTGCGTCCGTGAACCCGGGCCCTGTCGCCCTTCGTACGGCCGGTTCGACGTCGAGGCGGACCGTTGCCCCGGCCTCAGGATGTCGCCGTTCATGCCTAGACACATCGAGCACCCCGACCGATGCCACTCGAACCCGGCGTCCTTGAACACCTTGTCGAGGCCCTCTTTCTCCGCTAGGTCGCGGACAGCCGCCGAGCCAGGCACCACCATCGCCCGGACTCCCTCCTTCGCGTGCCTGCCCTTTGCCAGAGCCGCCGCCTGCCTCAGGTCCTCGATCCGCGCGTTGGTGCAGGACCCGATGAACACGATGTCGACGCTGATTTCCTCTGTCGGCGTCCCCGGCGCAAGCCCCATGTACTTCTGGGCCCTTTCTTCGGCGGCGTCGTGCGGTTCGGGCACCTGTCCCCCGACGTCGACGGTCATCGCAGGTGTCGTCCCCCAACTGACCTGCGGCACGAGCGCGCCCGCGTCCAAGCTTTCCAAGCGGTCGAAGGCTGACGGGTCGTCAGTCGCCAGCGACAGGGCGTAGTCGGCGAGCCTGTCGAGGTCCTTTCCCTTCGGCGCGTACGGCCGGTCCCCGTCCGCGACGTAAGCCATCGTGGTCGCGTCCGGGGCGACCATGCCCGCCCGCGCACCCATCTCGATGCTCATGTTGCAGATGGTCATGCGCCCGCTCATGCCAAGGGCCGAGAGCGCTTTGCCGAAGTATTCGACTCCATAGCCCGTCCCTCCGCCCGCGCCCAGCTTGCGGATGATCGCAAGGATGATGTCCTTGGCGACGACGCCTTCGGCCAAGGTGCCGTCGACCCTCACGCCCAAGGTCTTGGGCCGCTTGGCAGCCCGCAGGGTCTGGGTCGCGAGCACGTGTTCGACCTCGGTGGTGCCGATCCCGAACGCCAATGCCCCGAAGGCCCCGTGGGTGGAGGTGTGGCTGTCGCCGCAGACTATCGTCAGTCCGGGAAGCGTCAGCCCAAGTTGAGGGCCGATCACATGGACGATGCCTTGCCGCGGGTCATTGTAGCCGAACAAAGGCACACCGAACTCCTTGCAGTTGCGGTCGAGAGCGGCAAGCTGCTTGCCGCTCAGAGAACTCTCGTCGATCTCCCGCCCGTCGGTCGGGACGTTATGGTCCACGGTGGCGAAGGTCAGGTCGGGGCGGCGGACTTTCCGTCCCGCCTCGCGCAAACCGTCGAAGGCCTGCGGCGAGGTGACCTCATGGACAAGGTGCCGGTCGATGTAGAGCAACTCTCCGCCACCGGGAAGGTCGGCGACCTTGTGGGCGTCCCACACCTTGTCGAACAGGGTCTTGGCCATCTCTTCGCTTCTACGGCCATGGTACTCGGGCCTGATCCCTGTCCGGAGCAGTGGTTTGGGATGAGTCCCACGGATGAGAGGATCAGCTTGCGCGATATGTGCAAGATAGCGATCAGAGATTGGAATCGAGCCTGCCATCCACCGGTTGTATCATGTATAGAACGATGTCACGGTCCTGCCTAGTGTTGGGATGTGCGAGCTTATGCTTCTTGGTCGGATGCGGCGGATCGTCGGGGCCCGCTGCTCTCGCTGGGAGGACGGTGACCGTCGACTGGCCGGAAAGGACCAGGGGGTTGCCGACGACGGCCTCTGCCCTATCGGGCAAAATCGTCCTCTCCAATGCGTCCGTCGATGGCAAGGACGTCACGATCTTGTTCGACCGGAACCCGTCCCATCCCGAGGGGCATTCAGAAGCCTATCCGCTCGGTCAACCTCTCGCGGCCCACAAAGGCAGCAACGAGCCCAACGTGTTCGACCTGACCGCCTGGTTCTACGCCCAGCCTGGCCAGCAAGGCGACCTGGTGGCATACGCCACCGCCCAGGTCGACGCCGACCAAGTGGGCATGGACATCGACCACATCGCGCTCTCGGGCAAGGTGAAGTGGCTGTACCTGTCGGCCCAGGAGACGGTGATCGACAAGCCGCCGACCCAGTTGGCGTTCGTCGCTCACGACATCTATGGACACACGCTTGCCTTGAGTCCAGGATCAGCCCGATGGAACGTCTCCACGGGCCAGGACCGCATCTCGGTTTCGCCCGACGGCCTCGCGACCGGGCTGGTCGTCGGGACTCCCGCCGTCACAGTCTCGGTGGACGGGGCCACGAGCGCACCCGGCGTCGTGAACGTCTATGGCAAGGCTCGATACGCCACCATCCCCAGCGCCGATCAGGCCCTGGCAATCGTCGACGGTCAAATATTAGGGTCGTCCCACGTGCAGGGCACCGCCTGGGACGCTACTACCTTGGCCGTGGTGTATTCGGCCGCCGCTAGGTCGTTCTTCACGTCAAAATCAGGGCCGACCTACTCAGGCTACGCGCTCAAGATAAGTTCTGCGGGTCATTCTGATCTCCAATACGGCGGTATCGTCACTCCTCCCGGGCAGTTCGTCAGCTTTGAGCCCGCCGCGAGTGGGATAAACGGGGCGAGCGGGAACCAGCAGGTCGGATGGGCAGGAGACCACGCGGCACTGTTCCACTCGACCTATGCGAGCAGGATAGACTTGAACCCCTCGAGATCCACAGAATCCGTCGCCTATTGCACGGACGGAACGAACCAAGGTGGTTACGCCACTTTTGGTAGCCGCAAGCACGCAGGCCTGTGGCAAGGGACGGCGGCGAGCTTCGTAGATTTGCACCCTGCCGGAGTCGGCGCCAGTTGCATCTTGGCGACCGACGGAACGAACCAAGTGGGATGGACATCGATTACGAGCGGGCTCCACCGTGCTGGCATGTGGTCGGGCACCGCCGGGAGTTTCCGCGACCTGCACCCGGCCGGTGCGGAATCCTCGCAAGCCTATGCCATCGCAGGCCGATGGGTGGTGGGCGAGGTGACGTCCATCACCGACACCAAGCGGCACATGGACGCGATGGTCTGGGACACCACCAATGGGCTCACATACAACCTGGACAAGTGCCTGCCGTTAGAGTGGGGTGACAGCGTGGCCACAGGTGCGGAGATCATTGGCGACGAGTTGTACATCGTCGGCAACTCCCAACAGGTGGTCAGGTGGACGATTCCTCTGTCGGACCTGCCCTGAACCCGCCCGGTGATCGCACCGAGAATTGAACCCGTGCCTTCCGGACCCCGTCGCAAGCGGGCCGTGTGGGTATATTTCGCATCCGGTCTGGGGAGTTGCCCGAGCGGCCAATGGGAACAGACTGTAAATCTGTCGGCGAATGCCTTCGCAGGTTCGAATCCTGCACTCCCCACCAATAAAACTGGCCCCCGTAGCTCAGCGGCAGAGCGTTCCCTTGGTAAGGGAGAGGTCACGAGTTCAATTCTCGTCGGGGGCTCCAGACCCGGGCCCTTCCGCGCGGCGCCGGTCGTGCCGAAAATAGAGGCAGCCATGCGAGAAGTTTTCCAAGCATCCCTAGCCGAGGCGGCCAGATGCCTCGACCAGTTCCGTCATTCGGCCGAGTGTCTGGACGCTTGCGACGCTTTCGCCCAAGCCATCCTCGAGTGCTATAGGGGCGGCAACAAAGTCCTTATCGCCGGCAACGGCGGCAGCATGGCCGACGCCCTGCACTTCGCCGAGGAGTGGACGGGCCGGTTCAAGAACGACCGCAAGCCCTATCCGGCGATGGCGCTGGGCGAAAGCACCCATATCACCTGCGTCGGGAACGACTACGGGTACGACTTTGTCTTCTCGCGGATGGTCGAGGCGTTCGGCAAGCCGGGCGACCTGCTCGTGCTGCTCTCCACGTCCGGCAACTCAAAGAACTGCGTTCTCGCCGCCGAAGAGGGCCGAAGACAGGGCCTAAAGGTCGTCGGTTTCCTTGGCAAGGGGGGCGGCAAAATGTCAGCCTTGTGCGACATCGTGGTCATGGCGCCCGGCGACACCAGCGACCGCATCCAGGAGGTCCACATGGCTGTCCTCCACATGGCCATCGAGGCCGTCGAGAAGGCCCTAGGGCACTAGGGTCTCGGCGAGGGCCTTGCTGGCGGCCTCAAGCACTGGCTCGGCCTTGACGAGGTCGAGGCACAGGTTGTTCTTGTCGCACGTGTCCAGCATGCAACCTTCGCAATCGACGGCGTGGCGGAAGACGACGTGCCCGTCGCCATAGGGATACCAACGTCCGGGCCAATCGCGGGCCGAAAACAGTGCGACACACCTGACGTCCGCCGAGGCGGCGATGTGCATGGTTCCTGTGTCGTTGCCCAGATAGAGCTTGCAATGCTCGAACACCGCGGCAGATTGCCGGACCGAAAACTCCCCGGCTACATTGACTGCCGAACCGAGCGAGTCGCACAACTGTTGGCATAGCTCGCGTTCAGCCGGACTGCCGAAGACCAGGAAGTTTGGCTTGTGCCGTGCCTCCAGACCCCTGCAGACCTGGACGAACCGGTCGAGCGGCCAGAGCTTGGACGGCATCTTGCTGCCGGGGCCGACGCCGACAAGGGGGGTTCCGTCCCTGATCCCCCTCTCTGACAGCAATTTCGACGCGAAGAGTCTTTCGTCGTCAGAGAGCCCCATCCCCTTCAGCGACTTCGGGTCGACGTCTGGGACGATGCCGTCATGCGCCAGGTAGGCGAGGAGAGTCTCCGTCTCCTGTCGGACCGTCGGCAAGGGCAAGACACGCCGGTCGTAGCCGACCAGTCCCCACCGGGGTTCGAGGCCAACGACCCTTTTGATGCCGGCCAACTGGAAGAACTTTTTGTCACGGGTGAGCTGGGCGTTTGTCCGGTAGGAGGGCAAGTAGCACAGCATGTCGATGCGCTGCAGCCGCATCCTGACGAGCGTCTTCGCCGCCTCCCATTTCGAGACCTTGCCGCCGCCAAGCGAATAGGTGACGATCTTGTCGTATACGGTGCCTTGGCGAAGGACATCCAAGGTCTGGACCCGGTTCTTGAGTTGTACGACTTGGCTCAAGTAGAGAATCTCGGCGTCAGGGAACCGACGCCGGATCGTCCAAAAGGCGGGCATGGCGATGATCGTGTCGCCTAAGTGCCCCATGCGAAAAATCGCGATCCGTTTCGGGTCGTCCATGCTCGGTCAGGCCGGAAAGGCTTTGAACTTGGCGGTGGCCCGGTCGATGTCGGTGAGGTAGGCGTGGACGCCTTCCTCCAGTGTCTTGAAAGGCTTGTCGTAGCCGATGCTCCGCAGGTGTTTGTGATCGGCCCAGGTGTTGAACTGGTACTTGTCTTTCAGGCCCTCCGGGAAGTCGATGTACTCGACTTTTCCGTGTCCGACCTCATTGATCACGGCTTTGGCCAGGTCGTTCCAAGTCCGGCTCTGGCCGCTGCCCGCGTTCACGACGGTTTGGCGCGCCGGGCCGTCCAAGAAGTGCATGTTCATATCGACCAGGTCGTCCACATGGACGAAGTCGCGTTTCTGCTCGCCCGGGCCGAAGGGCCCGAAGCCGCCGAAGAGCCGGGCGACCCCTGTGTCTTTCACCTGGTGATAGAACTGGTAGACCATCGACGACATCTTGCCCTTGTGGGCTTCGCCGTTACCGTAGACGTTGAAGTAGCGCAGGCCGACGACGGTACTCTCGATCTTGGGCGCCAACGACCGGAAGTACTGGTCGAACAAGAGCTTCGAGTAGCCGTAGATGTTGAGAGGAGCTTCGTCTCCCGCGTCCTCGACCGCCAGTTCCACGTGGCCATAGACGGCCGCGCTTGAGGCATAGACCATCGGGATCCGTTTGTCCACGGCGTAGTGCAGCAACTCCTTCGAGTAGTCGAAGTTGTTCCGCATCATATAGTCGCCGTTGTATTCCATCGTGTCGGTGCAAGCGCCCTGATGGAGGATCGCGTCGACCTTCCCCAGGCGGCCCGACGTGAGGACAGGCAGGAAGTCGCCCTTGGCAAAGTAGTCGGCGAACTGACAACCCACGAGGTTGCGGTACTTATCCGCGCGGGTCAGGTTGTCGACGACCAAGACATCGTCGCGTCCGATGCTGTTCAACCGACGCAAGATGTTGCTGCCGATGAACCCGGCCCCTCCGGTCAATACGATCATAAGCTCTCAATGGCGCGGGCCAGGTTCGTCGTGCTGAGCCCCTTGACGAGCGGGATCAACTTGACCTCGCCGCCGTACGACTCGACAAACGAAGCGCCGACGACGGTCTCCTTGGTGTAGTCGCCGCCCTTGATCAAGATATCGGGTCTCAGCGCGTGGATGACCACCTCCGGCGTGTCCTCTTCGAAAACGATGACGGCGTCAACCGATTCGAGGGCAGACAGCACGGCCGCGCGCATCTCGGCTACGTTCAGCGGCCTGCCGGCGCCTTTCAGCCGGGTCACAGACGCATCGGAGTTGATCGCGACCACCAGGCGGTCGGCTGTCTTGGCCGAGTCTTCTAGCAAGCGGACGTGTCCGGCGTGAAGCAGGTCGAAACAGCCATTCGTGAAGGCCACCTTGAGTCCGCTGGCCCGCCAAGCGGCCGTCACGTCTTGCAGGTCTGAGATGTCGTAGAGCTTTCTGGCCCCACCGTGGTGGGCTTGGCCCTGGATGGCGAGCAACAGGGCGTCGCGGGTGATCGCGACCGTGCCCGCTTTGGCGACGACTTCGGCTGCCGCCAGGTTGGCGAGGGTCACCGCTTCGGTGAGCGGTAGGCCGCTGGCGAGGGCGGCGACCATAGTGGCCCCGACCGTGTCGCCCGCGCCCGAGACGTCGAACACGTCCTTGGCCATGGTGGGCAGCTCGTGCGTGCCGTCCTCTGAGACGACCGCGATGCCCTTGGCTCCCAAGGTGACGGCCACAAAACTCAGTCCGAGGTGGTCGCGCAATCGGGCCGCTGACGTGACCGGGTCGGGCGAATGCCACCCACAGGCTTCGTCGATCTGGCTGAGTTCCAAACGGTTCGGTTTGATGGCGGTGGCCCCACGGTACTTTTCGTAGTCGCGGCCTTTGGGATCGACGAAGACGGGTACGCCCGCTTTAGTGCAAGCCTGGATCAACGCCTGGCAAAAGTACGGGGTGGTGACACCCTTTGCGTAGTCGGAGAGAATGACGGCTGAGACTTCCTTGAGCTTGTCCGAGACTTGGGTGAGCAGACGGTCGGCGTCGGTGTCCGACTTGGATCGGGCGTCCTCCTCGTCGACCCGCATCATTTGGTGGTTGTCCGCTATGATCCTTGTCTTGGTTGTCGTGGGGTAGTCGTCCAGGTCCACGATGCCCGTGGCGTCGATGCCACAGTCCTGGCAGGTCTGCCGCGTCAGCACCCCGTCCGGGTCGTCGCCCACGAACCCGGCGATCGAGGTCTGGACACCCAAGGAGGCAAGGTTGACGGCGACGTTCGCCGCTCCCCCTAGGGCGGCCGTGTGGTGACGGGCGTGGACGATGGGAACCGGCGCCTCGGGTGAGATGCGGCTACAACCTCCCCAAATGTACTTGTCCAGCATGATGTCGCCGACGACAAGCACCTTGGTCTCGGGGAAGGTGTGGAGCAGTGCCTTCTTGGCCGCGACTGGATCGACTAGCATGGTCTCAGGGGGGCAGACATATTTGGGTGCGGCACCCTCCATTCTACTCCAGCCCTATTCTCGGTCGTTCGGAGTCTCAACTGCGGCCCCACCGAAGCATTCTCCGAAGGAAGGGGGCCGGCTGGGCCATGTGCCTGAGTAGGTCGCCGACCGATTCACCGACCGAGGCCAGGCACGGCGGCATGATCAGGAGGACGGCAGCGAACTCGGTCACGCAGATGAGGGCGCCGACGCCGACGATCCCAAAGTGGGCGGCCACCGGTCGTGCGGCAAAAAAGCAGACGGCGGTCAGTACGACGTACACCATCGCGATCCGCTGGTGACGGTTGGCTGAGATCAGGAGGGTGCTTGACCCACCCCAAAGGAGCGTCCCGATTCCGGAAAACAGGAAGATCAGGACAAGGGGTATCGAGACGTCTTTGCCCGTCCACACATGATAGGCGGGCCTGCCGAGCAGGACGATCCCGGATGCCAGGACGACGTAGATCCAAAAGGCGTTGCGCATGACCTTCTGGAACAAGTCGCGGGCAAGGTCGCTCCGGTTGGCACCGAAATACTTCGAATACTCCGGTTGGGCGGCAAAGCCTGCCTGCTGGCTAAACTGAAAAGGCACCCTCGCCATCGTCCTGGTAGTGAGGAACAGGGTCGCGATCGTGCTGTCCGTGCCGCTGGACACCATCGCGCTTATGCCCTGGATGCTGAGCGCTTGGGCCAGGGTGAACAGGTTCGACGTCACTGCCGGTCCCAGCAGCCTGACGACGTCTTTCATGTTGGCCAGGCCGTAGCCAAACTTGATCCAGCCGCACAGCCGACGAAGGTCCAAGACGTAGTAGCAGTAGCTGACCGCCTTGAGAACGAGCATGCCGAGGGCGATGAGGACGATGTTCTTGGTCCAAAGCGCCATTGTCAGAATCATCACCAACTCGATGAGCCTGAACGTGTGATACGTGTAGGAAAACCGGGCGTAGTGGTGTACGGTCTGGTAGGCGGCTTGGAAGAACCCACCGACCTGAGACAGCAACACGGCCATCAGCAAGATGGTCAAGGCGGTCGTGGCCGTATTGAAGTCGATCTCGACAAGGTTGAGGTTCTTGTCGATGTGCATGTAGGGGACGGCGAGCACCAGGCACGGCGCCAGGACCACCATCACGACGGTAAGCACCGCCAGAGAACTCTGGAAGACCCGGAGGGCGGCCTTCTGGTCGCCTTCGCCGACGAGCTTGCTCATCTCGCTGGCGGTGACGATCCCGTAGCCCATGTCGGCGACCGAGAGCAAGAAGGCCGGAATAGAGCTGAGGACGGCCCAGTCCGAGTAGCGGTTCCAACCCCAGAGCCGACGCAACGCCCAGACTCCGAAGCCGCTGATTCCGACGGTGACGACCTGCCCGTAGGCACCAGCGCCAAAGCCGCGCTTCACACGGTTGCTAGACTGGTCGGGTGAGGTGGCGTCGGGCTCGTTGCCTACCGGCTCGACGCTCATTTGAGCCTGAGTATACCGGTCCATAGGTTCCTCGGACCTTGCTTCATCCACTACCGGTCACCACGTCTGTCATCACTCACACGGCTCTTTCGTCGGCGGAGGACTCCGCAGCGATTTCAGCCACCAATAAGGAATGTCGGCCTGACACGCCCCGTTCGTTCTGCTTGAACTTGAAGGGCCGACAATTTCACCCCTCAACCTGGCGGCCAGGTGAACTTGCGCCCGCCCAGAAGGTGGGCGTGCAAGTGGGGGACGGTCTGGCCCGCTGCCTCGCCTTCGTTGATCACCAAGCGGTAACCGCCGGTCAGGCCTTCCTGCTCGGCGATCTTCTTCGCCGCGTTGAGGATGTGGGTGTGGTCGCCTGAGTCAGGTAACGCGGCGAGCCCGGGCGTTTCCTCTCTCGTGACGATCAGGATGTGCACCGGGGCCTTGGGGTCGATGTCGCGGAACGCCACGACGTAGGCGTCCTCGTACACTATCTGCGAGGGGATCTCGCCATTGATGATCTTTGTGAAAAGGGTGGCCATCTCGCTTACCTAGATTGTCCGCAGGTGCGTCAGTTCTTGTTGGGGCTCTGACGCCCATTCTCCGTAGAGCACACCTTCGGCCTCCTCGTCCAACCTGACGTTTTGGATCGTCCTTTGCAGGTCCGTCGGGCCATGGAACCGGACGGTGAGCCAATTGTCCGTCAGCCCCTCCAAAGCGCCGTCCCGACAGGTCTTGCTCTCGACCAGGACACGCATGGTGCGTCCCAAGAAGCTTCGGGCGACCGCCCTGCCCGTCTTCTCGGTGAACTCGGCCAGTCCTCTCGCCCGGGCCTGTTTGTCTTCAGGCGTCACTGGATCCCCGAACCTGTCTGCCGGAGTTCCGTGCCTCGGGCTGAACCGGAAAACGTGCGCTTTCAAAAACCGGGCTTGTTGGCAGAGGTCTAGCGTGCTTTGGAACTCGGCTTCGCCTTCGGTCGGAAACCCGACCATGATGTCGGTCGTGACGGTGACGTCGGACACCGTCCTCCGCAGGTGGTGGCAGAGGTCGATGAATTCTTGTCGCCGGTAGCGGCGGCCCATGTCGGCCAGGACATTGTCGTCACCGCTTTGCAGGGGGATGTGGAAGTGCGGCACGATCCTTCCATGCCGAGCCAGGTCGACGATCGGCTCCGTCACCTGGTGCATTTCGATGCTGCTGATCCTGAGGCGGGCCAAACCCGAATCTTCAGCCAGGGCCGTGACCAGATCCTCGAATCCTGGCCCCCCGGAACCGGTCTCCGGCCCATATGCGCCAATGAGCACGCCGGTCAACACCGCTTCGTGGTAGCCCTGCGTAGCCAGGCGACGCGCCTCGGCCAGAACCTCGTCCGCCGGGCGCGAAACCATTCCGGGCCGGGTGTAAGGGATGGAGCAGTACGAGCAGTGGACGTCGCATCCGTCTTGGATCTTGAGGGTCGCCCTGGTTCGCCCGTGCCGCTTGTCGGTCGCCAAGGGCGACGGGTCTTGCGGCCGCATTGAGGGAAACTCCGCCAAAAACCGGTCAAGGGTCGAGAGTTTGTCGGGGTTCGGGACGAGGACGTCGACGCCTTCGATCTCTTCCCGCTTGATCAGCGACATTTGGGCCTCGCAGCCGGTGACGACGACCTTGGCGCCTGGGTTTGTCCGTGCGGCCTTGCGCACCGCATAGCGGCTCTTCGCCCCCGCTTGGCTCGTTACCGAGCAGGTGTTGACGATGTAGACGTCGGCGGGTGAATCGAACGGCACGACCTGGAACCCGGCTTCCTCGAAGCTCTCAAGGATTCTTTGGGTCTCGTACTGGTTGACCTTGCAACCAAGGGTCGTGAAGGCGGCTGTGGGCAATCTGCCCCCGATTATGAAGGGTCGCGAAACACCCTGGCGGCTGTCTCAAGTTGGTTCACGAAAAAGGCGCCGTGCTCGACTCCAGCTAGCTTGTCGGCCAGCTTGCGCCACGCCGGGTCGCCTGCCGCCAACAACGCATAGGCATCGCTCATCGTCGCCTCGCCGCTTTCACCTGCCTCACGAGCGAGCACGGCAGCCTCTTTGAATTCCGTCACCGCCTCCTCGGTGTCGCCGACGGCCCATTGGTGGGCTCCGACGAGCCAATGCCCCCTCGCCCGGGCGATCGTGGGCTTATCGAGTTCGACCGCCAGGCGTAGGTTCAGCGTGGCAGTTGGGAGGCCCTTGGCCTCAAGGTCTGGTGTCAGATCGATACCTGGCTCGTCCCAGCCACGCCATACCGCCGACGACAGGTTGTAAGCCGCGCCCTTGACCCTTCCGCGCAGTTCCAAACTGGCGTCTGGTGCGTCCTGGGCGATGATCCATTCCCCGAGCGCCACGTTGGCCCCGACGTCCTTGAACTTGTTGTAGGCCGTTTTCTGTAGCTCAAATGCAATTTCGACTGCTTCAAGAACCGGAAGGCCCTCCAACGCCGCGACCGTGGCGATCAAATCACGCTTCTCGACCAACCGTTCGACAGACTCGACCGTGTGCGCCATGCCGCCATAATACGGCTCCTGATGGACGGTATGCGACGGCGCGTCTGGTCAGGCGTCGGCCCAGGCGCCGTCCTGCTCTCGCCGCTTTCGGGCCTCTATGCCCTGGGTTGGTGGGCCTACCAAGCCGTCTATGCGGTTGGGCTCAAGAAGGCAGCCAGACCTCACCGTCCGGTCGTGTGCGTCGGCAACCTGGTCGTCGGCGGGTCGGGCAAGACGCCGACGACTCTGCGGGTGCTGGACGTCTTGCTCGGGGCGGGTTTTCCCGTCGTCGTCTCCTGCTCCGGCTACGGAGCCCCGCGCATGCACGGCGCGTCGCTGGCCCCTCCCGGCGAGCTTGACGCGGCCGAGTGGGGGGACGAGCCCGCATGGTTCCGTTGGCGGCGTCCGGACGTGCCGCTCGTAGTGGGCCGTGACCGCGTCTTGGCGGCCGAAACCGTCCAACGGGAGCTGCCGTCCCACGTCATGCTCATGGACGACGGATACCAGCACCTCAGGCTCGCGCCCGACGTCCGGATACTGCTCGACCCACCCCGCGCCAACCGCCTGTGCCTTCCCGCGGGCCCCTATCGCGAGCCTTCTTCGACGGGCAGGCTCCGGGCTGACGCCATTTTGCCGCCTGACTTTGCCATCTGTCGCTCAGAGACGCGGCTCGAAGGCTCGGACGGTGTCGCTTCGGTGCCAGACGGGCCCTGTTGCGCGCTTTGCGCTCTGGCCGACCCCGACCGGTTCCTAGCCGACCTGAAGGGACTCGGTGTCGACGTCCGGGAGACCCGGATTCTTCCGGATCATGACCGCTTGGACGCAGGTACCCTCTTTGACGACTTGCCCCCCGACATGCCTGTCGTCATGACCGCCAAGGACTGGGTCAAACTGCGTCGCAGGCCGGTCTCCCGCCAAGTGTTCATCGCCGACTATGTCGTCTCCATCGATCCCGAGAACGAGTTCCGCGACTGGCTCCTCGCCAAGGTCACCGATGCGCGGCAATAAGCGGTTTGTCGACGGGCTGGTCGTCGGCCTGGCGACGTCGGTCAAACGATGGGTCGTCAGATCCACACCCAAGGGCCGCGAGCGTTGGGCGAGGTTCCTCGGTCGACTGCTCTGGTCTCTTTCCAAGCGTCGAAGAGCCGTCGCGACAGGCAACGTGCGGATGGCTTTCCCATCCTTGACCGCGTCAGAGCAGGAAGCGGTCGCCAAACGATCGGCAATGCACTTCGGCCACTCGACCGTCGATTTCATGTGCGCGGAGGAATGGACCAAGGAAAGCCTTGCCGACGAGTTGGTTATCGAAGGCTTAGAGCACCTTGAACGAGCGCATGCGGGCGGCAAGGGTGTGATCTTGATCACTGGCCACCTCGGCCACTGGGAGCGCCTGTCTGCATGGATGTCCCTCAACGGTTATGACATGACAGTCGTCGTCAGGGATGCGAACCAAGCAGGTGTCAACCAAATGGTCAACGACATGCGCCGGTTTAGCGGAACCAAAGTCGTATCCCGTGGTGATGCGGCCAGGCCGATCTTGGAATCGCTGCGCGCGAACGGTGTCGTCGGCATCATTCCAGATCAGAACACCGACGAAGCCTTCATCCCGTTTTTCGGACACCCTGCTGGCACGGTCCTCGGCCCGGGCGTCATGGCAGAGCGGACTGGGGCGGCGGTGTTGCCAGGCGCCTGCTTTCAATTGGAGGAATCTCGGTACATGCTCAAGTTCTATCCACTGCTTGTTGCTGTCGAGGCAGAGGGGAGCAAGAGAGGCGAGGCCATGATGCGTGAGGTGAACGAGTGGCTGGAGGGCGCGATCCAAGAGCATCCCGAGCAGTACCTCTGGATGCATGACCGGTGGCGGGCTGCACGCCAAGCGGGGCTCGTGCCGTGAAGGACGGGCCGCGGATTCTGGTCGTCCGCTTCTCGGCCATCGGCGATTGCGTGATGGCCGCATGGGCGGTGACCGCGCTCCGAAAGGCATTTCCAAACGGCGAGATAACGTGGGCGGTGCAGGAGAGGTGTGCTCCGGTCCTGGACGACGAAAAGACTGTCGACCGTATTGTCGTAGCCGACCGGGACATATGGAAGCGAACACGGTGGTCACCAACCACTTGGTGGAATCAGACGAGGCGGTTCGTGTCGTTACGACAACAGAAGTTTGACTTTGGTTTTGATTTGCAGGGCCACTCCAAGACCGCCCTCTGTCTGCGGCTTTCGGGGGCGTCGGAGCGACATGCGCGACGTGCGACCGATGCCCTTGCCCATCGGCTCAACCGGGTCACGACCGTCCCCAATGGATTGCATGAGGTGGAGGCCAACGTCACGTTTCTGAGGCATTTCTGGCCCGTGAACCTGCCCGACCGGCCCTCGATGCCTGACCTGCCTGCGTGGTGCGACGCCGGTTTCGTCTCGATTCAGACTGGAGCCGGTGGCAAAGGCAAGGCTTATCCGGGCGAGTCTTGGCGGCGGGTGGCGGAGCGGCTGGTCAAGGAGGGTCGTCGGGTGGTCGCGGTCGGCGGCGCCAAGGATCCTCGGCTCGACGTGCCAGGAGTCCAAGATCTTGTCGGCAAGCTAGGATTGACCGAGACGATGCAAGTCGTGCGGGCAAGCGCTGTCCACCTGGCTTCCGACACCGGGACCGGCCACCTCGCGGCCGCCTACGGCGTACCTGTCGTCTCCGTGTTCGGCCCGACCGATCCTGAGCGGTATCGGCCATGGTCGCCCGTCGCACGGGTCTTGCACGCTGGGCTCGACCCCGGCCTAGTGCCTCCGCGCGAGGTCGTAGACGAGGCCAACCGGTTGTTGGAGAAAGCGTCGTGCGCGCGCTGATCGTGCGGCTGAGCGCGATGGGGGACATTGTGTGCGGCCTTCCCGCCGCATCCAGCATGGCAACCGCCGGTTATGAGGTCACCTGGGTCGTGGACCGCCGCTTTCTGCCGATTGTCGAGCGGTGTGGAAGCGTCCACCAAACGGTCAGTTTGGAGAGGAAGGACTCAGATTGGAAGCAGAAGGTCCAGGACTTGGGTGCGTTTGATTATGCGCTTGACTTGCAAGGGCTGTGGAAGTCGGCCCGGATCGTGGGTGCGGCGGCGGCTAGGGAGAAGCTCGGCTACCATCGTCAACGAGAGTTCGCGGGGTGGTTTGCGACGGGTGTCCGGCCCGACCCAACATCGTTGCACGTCGTCGACCAATACGTGGACGTGGCCCGTGCCGCGGGGGGGCTGACGACATCCGACTTCGCTTTTGGCCCGACCGACCGCGACACGGAAACTGCCGCGAGGTTGACAGCGAAAGCGGGAAAAGAATACGCCGTGATCAACGCAGGTGGCGCGTGGGCCAGCAAAAGATGGCAGCCAGAGCATTTCGCGCAAGTTTCGGATGCCCTGGCCGGCGCAGGCGTGGCCTCGGTCTATGTCGGGACTAAGGAAGAGGCCGGTGTCTTCGCCCAAATCAGGGACATAAGCTTGGCCCAGGTGTCGAGTCTCCACGGGCAGACAGACCTCGGCACTTTGGTGGGCGTCATCGCCGGTTCACGACTTCATATTGGGGGCGACACAGGCACGAGCCACATCGCCGCCGCTCTCGGTGTCCCCTGCGTCGGGCTCTACAACGCCACACGACCCGAACGGTCGTGCCCGTATGGGCAGATCGATAACTGCCGGTCGCTCGACCCGGTGGCTGTCGCAAAGCTCGCGGTCAGCATCGCCGCGAGCTAGGACTTCTTCACCTGCGGGCTGAACTTGGGTTGCAAGAAGTTTCCTTGGGCCAACCTCGCCTCGCCACCGCCATCCGCTCCGATTGTGTAAATGGAGTTGTCCCCCTCGTCGTCACGTTTGACGTAGACGATCTTCTTGCCGTCGGGCGACCAGGACGGATCGCTGACTTCGCCGCGGACAAGCAGCGCGGCTTCGGCGCCTCCTTGCTCTTTGACCGGCATCACGAGCATGCCGACAGGCTCCACCTTGTTGTCGCCGACCTGCTTGCCTAGGACGACTAGCAGTTTCGAGCCGTCTGGGGAGACCGTCGGGTACGAGTAGACCTGGTCTGAATCGTCGGGCGCGGCGATGATGGGGATCACCTTGGGGCTTGCGCTGGCGACATCCTGCAGAACCATGACCGCATTCTTGTACGGCCGCGTCGTCCGCCCGTCCTTGATGAACTCTTGGGGAATATTGTCTGGGTCGGGCCACTTGAAGTCGTGGACAGCGACGACGCACACCTGGCCGCCGTCGGAATCGATCTCTACTCGTGACCCGGCCACAAACCCGCGAGGCATCTGCGTCTTTCCGTCAGGCCCCGGCTCGGTGTAGTTGATCACACAAATCTCACCTTCGTCCCGGCGCATGACAGCCAAAATCACGGCACGGCCGCCAGCCCAGTAGGCGGATTTGAAGCTGGTGCCAAGGTTATGGTAGATGGCGTCCATCGTGCTCTGCCTTCCCCCACCTTCCTCGACGTTGACGGCGCTCTTCACGAGCGGGGGCAGAATCTGCCTGGCCTTGCGTCCTTCAGGGATGAACTCCCAAACGTTGCCTCCCGACATCATGATCCCGGTCTTGTTCGTCGGGTCGTTCGGCTCGAACCAGGGTGCGGTCATGCTCCTTGACTGATCCTGGAATTTCTGGGTCTCGTCTTTCTCAGGCAGCCAATAGAAGAGGTTCTGCGAACGTCCGCCCCGGTCGCTTGAAAAGACCAAGCGGTTGCCATCGGCCATCCACGAGACGCTGTCCTCGACGGTCGGTGCTTTCCACTGCTTGTTCTCGAGGATCTCGCCGTTTGGCTTGATGACCACCGCTCGGGAACCTCTGTCCTCTTCCTTGATCGCGGCCACCATTCCAACCGAGTCTAGGTGGGAGTAGCTCATCGGGTCGCGCTCGTAGTTTTTGAGCGCGTAGAAGCCGAGGAAAAGGGCGGCCATCACGAGGAGGCCGATGGCAAATCGTAATGCGACTTGTTTAGGCATGTGTCACCTGGGTTCCAGCCCAGCCAGCAAGAGTTTGTCACCGATGGAGACCCGCGCGCCATTGGCGTAGTCCGCTCCGGACATCTTGGCCTTGCCTTCTGGCTGGACTCGGATGAGCTCGAGTGTGCCACCGGTGAACCCGACGGCCAAGCAGGGCCTGGTCGCGACGACAGTCCCCGGGTTGGCGGAAGGATAGTCGCCCAGTCTGGCCTCGACGACCTTGAGGGGCCCCTTCTCCGTGGGGGCCCAGGCGCCAGGTGTCGGAGTCACGGCCCGAAATCGGTCGTAAGCTTCTTTGACGGGCATCCTTGGATCTAAGATGGTGTCGTCCCGCGTGATCTTTGGAGCGTGGGTCGCCATCGCCTCGTCTTGCTTGGCAGAGGGGTAGTCGCCTTGCGCCAGCCTGTCGATCCATTCGGCCGCCATCTCTCCCGCCAACGTCGCGAGCCTCCCATAGAGTTCCCCTGCCGTCTCGTCTGGGCCGATGGGCGTCCTGCCCACGACCACCATGTCTCCGGTGTCCATGCCGGCGTCCATCTTCATCAGGGTGACACCGCTCTCGGTGTCCCCAGCCTCGATAGCCCTTTGAACGGGGGCGGCGCCGCGCCATCGGGGCAATATCGACCCGTGAAGGTTGAAAAAGCCCTGTCTCGGAACGTCCAGGAGCGACTGGCGCAAGATCTGGCCGTAAGCGGCCACCAATCCGAAGTCCGGCGCGAGCGCCCGGATCTCCTCGATGAACTCCGGGGCCCTGGCCTTGCTCGGCGTGAGGACGGGCAGGCCCAGTTCGATCGCCCTCTTCTTCACCGGAGAAGGGTGTTCTGTGAGCCCTCGCCCGGAGGGCTTGTCGGGTTGGGTGACCACTGCCACCACATGTTGTGCGACCCGTTCAAGTGCGGGCACGGCGAACGGGGCGGTGCCGAAGTAGACGATCCTCATTCGGCGTCTCGCGCCGCCGGATCCTTCCAGTAGAGGGTCGCCAGGTCGACCTTGTCCGTGAACAGGATTCCGTCCAGATGGTCGATCTCGTGCTGGACGACCCGGGCGGCGAACCCCTCCATTTCAAAGACCACCGGCTTGCCTTTCCGGTCGACTGCCTCCACCTCGACGATCTCCGCACGGGAAACATCGCCGTAGAGACCTGGGATACTCAAGCAGCCTTCCTCGCCGACCTGTTCACCCTCAGAGCTCAGGATGACGGGGTTGAACAAGACCATGGGCTTGCCAGTGGGGTTGATGACGATCACACGCTCCAGGACGTCCACCTGGGGGCCGGCGAGCCCCACGCCGTTGGCGTCCTTCATGATCTTCACCATGTTGTCGCCCAGGTGCCTTAGGCGGTCGGTGATCTTGGTTATCGGCGCCGCCTTCTTCCGTAGCACGGCGGCGGGAACTTTGACGATCGGGTGGTCGGCGTCCGTGACGTACAGCCGTTGGTATTCGGGCGGGACGACGACCTCCATTGCGGCCCCTGATTATGGCAGGGAGGGCGGAACCAATGTCAGGGCTCGAGGCATGCCGGTGAGGTCCTTTCGGAAGCTGACGACCTCCCAGCCGTAACCCTCGAAGAGCAATTGCGCCGGGCCGAGCAAGAAGTCGCCCAGTTCGACGACTAACCGACCTCCAGGCTTGATCCGCGGCGCCGTCTCTTCGGCGAGCCGCCGGTAGAACTCCATCCCCTCTTCCTTGGCGAAGAGGGCGAGCGGCGGCTCGTGGAGTGCGACCTCGGGTTCGAGCGCGGCGGCCGTCGCGACGTAAGGAGGGTTGGACACGATAAGGTCGAAGTCGCCCTTCACGTCATCCAGCAAGTCGGATTCGACCCAGTTCACCTTTGCTTTCAACAGTTTGCCGTTGACCCAGGCGACCGTCAGCGCGCCCCGGGAGACGTCACAGCCCGTCACCCTCAGATCGGGCCGCTCCAGCTTCAGACTCGCGGCCAAGACTCCGCTGCCGGTGCCGACGTCGAGCACGTCGAGAACGGGGGTGCCCCGTACGACCGCCAGTGAATCAGCCGCATCGACAGCCTCTTCCAGCACGACCTCGGTGTCGGGGCGCGGAATGAGCGTGTACCGGTCGACCAAGAACCGACGCCCATAGAACTCCCGCTCGCCGACAATGTAGGCCAAGGGTTCCCGGCTGGCCCGCCGCCACAGGGACCAGCCGAACGCCCAGGGGTCGACCAATTCGTCGGGGTGCGCGACCACCCAGGACCGATCGCGGCCCAAAGCATGGGCGGCGATGACTTGCGCCTCCAAACGGGCGTTGTCGACGCCCGCCTGGGCCAAGCGGTACTCCGCCTTGGTCAGCCAGGCGCCGAGTGAGACGCGCCCCTCCGTCACGTCACTTTGAAGGGCTCCAGTTTCCCGCGCATCTCGGCGACAAGCTCGGCTTCCAGGAAGATGCCTTCGTCGCGATATTCCTTGGTGAGGACCCTTCCGAACCGGTAGGCGTTCTCCGCCAGTTGAGCGTGGTCGTACGGGACGAGGGCCCTGACGACGCCGAACCGTTCTTGCACCATCCTGACGATCGCCGCCGCAAGATCGCGCATACCCAGCCCGGTAAGGGCGCTGACTGCCACCGAGTCGGGCCAGTGGGCCACCAACTCGGTCGCGGCACCCTTGTCAGGTAGGGCGTCGATCTTGTTGAACACCGTCAGCACCGGCATCTCTTGGCCGCCCAACGTGGCGACAGTCTCGGTCACTGCGTCCATCTGCATTTCCCATTCTGGGTTGCTGACGTCCACGACGTGCAGGAGCAAGTCGGCGTGAAGGAGCTCCTCCAGCGTCGCCCGGAAGGCGGCGACAAGCATCGTCGGCAAGTTTCGGATGAACCCGACGGTGTCAGACAGGAAGAACGCGTGCCCGTCTTCCAGCTGGACCTTGCGCGTGGTCGGGTCGAGCGTGGCGAACGGCATCGCATCGGCGAGCAGGTCGGTGTGGGAGACGCGGTTCATCAGCGTGGACTTGCCCGCGCTTGTGTAGCCGATGATCGCCACCGTCGGATAAGGCTGGTCTTTACGGCTCTCCCTTTGCAGGTCGCGGTGCCGTCTGACGAGGTCGATTTCGTCGGTGAGCTTGGAGATCTTCGCTCGCACCATGCGGCGGTCGGACTCGAGTTTGGTCTCGCCGGGTCCCCGCATGCCGATGCCGCCGCGCTGTCGCTCGAACTTGGTGTAGACGCTCATCAACCGAGGCAGCGAGTAGGACAGTTGCGCCAGTTCCACTTGGAGCATGCCTTCCCTTGTCTTGGCGCGCCGTGCGAAGATGTCCAAGATCAACTGGGTGCGGTCGATGACGCGCCTTTCCAGCTTCTCCTCCAGGTTGCGAATGTGGATGCCGGTGAGCTCACAGTCGAAGACGACTACGTCGGCCTGGGTCTCGGCGGCGTAGGCCTTGATCTCCTCGACCTTTCCGCTGCCGACAAAGGTCGCCTTTGTCGGTCGGCCGACGCGCTGGCGTGTGGCGCCGACGACTTCACCGCCGGCTGCTTCGACTAGGCCTTCGAGCTCCTGCTCGACATAGGCGTCCTCCTCCTCGTCTTCGTTCACGTAGACCAAGAAGAGCTTTTCGGGTTCTCGTTCGTTGCTTATGTGTGCGGCCATGGGGCCTTCCTTAGATGATTGTCCAAAGGGCAGGGCGCCGACAGTCCGACGGGAAGAAAAGCTGGTGTCCGCTCATGCTGACCGCACGGCCCGGCGCGGGACGTGTGTGTTCGGGCCACAAAACCTGGCCCCGCCCCCTTGATCGGGAGGCGCAATGGTCAAAGCAGTCGCATGATGTCTCATTGTGGCATGTCGGCCGCCGTCGTTAGGTCGTGACCGGGCTGGTCAAGTCACGGTGGGGAACAGGGCCGGGTCTCGGTCGAGCATCTCCCGGACCTCCGGCGGAACGGAAACCGCCTTCCGTGCGTCGCCCATCAGGACATGCCAGGTGTATCCCTCGGTGACCAGCGCCCCCTGGACATAGAGCCCATATTGAAACTTGAGGGCGGCGCGCCGCACCTCCGCGAGCCAGACCCGGACGGTCACCAGGTCGTCGTACTTCACTTCGCCACGGTAACGGAGCCAGACTTCGACGACCGGCAGCTTGAAGCCCATCTCCTCCAGTTGCTTGTACGTGAAACCCCGGTCCCTGCACCAGGCGCCCCGGGCTTGCTCCGCCCAGAGCAGGTAGTTGGCGTAGTAGGCGTGCCCCATCTGGTCCGTCTCCCCGTAACGGACGCGGATGTTCTCTTCGGTGACGGTCGGAAGTGGGTCGGCCACGCGGCAAATAGACTACCGCGGATGGGCTCTACCTCTACCTACTAGGAACCAGGCCAGCGATAGAATGTGCAAGTTTTGGTAGACAGAAGTACATCTTGCAACAATCGGGGGGGGGGTGTAACCTATTGATGGGGAGTCGCGGGTGAATAGTATGCGGATGTCAAGAACTTGGGTAGCTGCTGTCGTTCTCGCGGCGGCATCGGTCACTGGCTGGGGCTTGCCGATATGTCAAGGTGAGCCCGACGTCAGCCCTTCCTATATTGAGTATGCCGTCCTTGACCATGAGGACAACATTCCCGCTGAATGGTGTGACCTGATTAACCACGAATACCAATATGACCGCTCGACCTACACATGGACGTTCAGCAATGGTGTTGTGTATATCTGCACTAATTGGTATTATGACAAATGCGTCTATAGCTATAACACGTTGCATAGCCTGCCCGTGTGTGGGCCAAATACGTGCTTCTATCCTCTTGGAGGGCCATAGTAGGGGGTCGAATGTAGGTCAGTGAGACGTAACAGGGCCTTCTCGCTCGTTGAAATGATTGTCGTATGCGCGATTGTCGCATTTCTGGCGGCGATCATCTTTCCCGCTTTGGCAGCTTCGAGACGAGCCGCCAAAGCAAGCGTGGATGCCAGCAATCTCCACCAGATCGGTATCGTTGCCAAGTTGTATGCGTTAGATAATGACGACTTGATGAGTTTTGATCCAGTTGACTTTGTCAAATCAAATCGACTGCTTCCGGAAATGTTGGTCTCGCAACTCGATAACTCTCCCATGGGGTTCGGAAACCAGGTACGCAAACTGGGTAAGTGGCACAATCCGGTCGCCAAGTTTCGGATCAGTTATATCAGCGCTGGTGATGTTCATCCGTACGCCTCTGTGCACGATTTGGAGAAGACGCCTGCCGACGGCTGGCTCGTTGCCTTGAACGGGACGGAGTGGAAGGGTCCCGAAGGCTATGGCGTCAACATGCAATTTGGAGGCTCTTTCACAAGGTTGCGATTCGACACCTCGACTAAAGCCTTTCCGTTAGTGCTCATCGACTGTACGGCCCCGCCCTATGCCAAGAAGATGATGTGGAGCTTTGATTGGTTTTGGTCCGATATGCCTCACGAGTGTGGGTCGTGAGGCTCTCGCGTGTGGTAACTGATTTGCGCAAGCCGCATTTGTCGACGTTGTCCTCGGCATGTCTAGCCTTTGTGGTCTATTTCCTGACAGTTTGCCTCGCATCAGGCATCGCGGTGGAGAACAGTGCTAGGAACGGGCCGTTGAACATCTCCTCGGTCTTTTGGAGTCATGTCACTAGCCTCACCGCCGTCGGTGTGCTTCCTATCGTGTTGCACGCACTCTACTTGCGTTCAGGAAAGTATATGGCATCAGGTCGATCGATGATTCCAGTTTCAGCTATCCTTGTCGCTGTCCTGATGTTTGTCACCCTCGGTGCGTCCGCAGTCAGGGCTGTGCAGTCTCACTTACACGACGCTCGCCATTTTGCGTCTCAACTCTGGGCGATCGAAGTCACCAACGCCATGTGGGGCTTCTCGATCATGACCCTGATGATGTTGCCGTCATCACTGGCTCAAACGTGGGTGTACAACCGGCTTGCCCCCCGACAGGCCAGCTCGGCTTAGCCTTGTCGCCAGAACCCGACTTCCGGGTACCCTGATCCGGCCTGTGGCCGCCATGTCAGGTACCCCCTTCTACATCCAGTTCGAAGACGTGCAGGTCATGTACAACGATCTGGTCGCCGGGTTGCGCCGGGTGACGTTCGACGTGTCCCAGGGCGAGTTCGTCTATCTCTGCGGCCCGACGGGCTCGGGGAAGAGCACGATCATCAAGCTTCTCAGCCGGCAGCTCCGACCCACCAAGGGCCAAGTGATTCTGGACGGCCAGGATCTTGGCGCCCTTTCCCAGGCCGAGGTGCCGTATCTCCGCCGCAAGATGGGGATCGTGCCCCAAGACTTTGCCCTCCTTCCCAACAAGAAGGTTTGGGAAAACGTCGCCTACGCCATGCGGGCTGTCGGCAGGACAAAGAAGGAGGTGCGCCAAAGGGTTCCCGACCTGCTCGAAAAGGTCCACATCCTCCACCGCGCCGATGCCTTCCCCGGCCAACTCAGCGGTGGCGAGCAACAGCGGGTCGCGATCGGGCGGGCCCTCATCAACGACCCACCCCTGCTACTTGCTGACGAACCGACAGGCAACTTGGACGCCGGGCATACCGAGGAGATCATGGAGATCCTTTGCGAGCTGAACGGCAATGGCACGACCGTGCTCGTCGCCACCCACGATCTGACGGTCTTGCGTAAGTTCAGGAGGCGTGTCCTCAGCCTTGAGTCTGGACACTTGGTCGGCGACGGTATCGGCGTGCCGGATATCGACTTCGAGTTGGAACGCCCGGAAGAGCCGGTGGTGGCCGGTGTGCTTGGGGAGGATGCGCATGGAGATTCTTGACAGGCTGGAGTTCTTGCTAGGCGAGGCGGCCTCTTCGTTGAGGCGCAACACCTTGATGACTTTCGCTTCAGTCACGACGTGTGCTATGGCCCTCTTCGTCCTCGGAGGCCTCGGAGCGGCGTATTTCGGACTCACCGGCTATGCCAACCGGATCGCCAGCCGGTTCGAGATGAAGGTCTTCGTCAAAGACGGGACTTCGCCACAAGACGTCACCGCGTTGGGGGACCAGATCAAGAAAGTCGACGGAGTCCAATCCTCCGTCCACCAGACTAAGGAGGAGGTCTGGACCGCCTTCAAGAAGGACAACCCGGGCATCGACACCAAGAGCCTGGAAATCGACAACCCTATGCCTGATGCTTTCGTCGTCCGGTTCAAAGACCTGTCGGGCGCCAAAAAAGTCGCCGACCAGGTCAGCAAGCTTCCCCACGTCGAGAAGGCGCTCTATCTGGCTGAAGAGCAGTCGTTCCTCGACCAGGCGATGTTCGCGGTCCGGTGGTTGGGCGCGCTTGTCGGCGGAATGTTGCTGGTCACCAGCGGCGTCTTGATCTACAACACGATCCGCCTGACGGTGGTCGCGCGCCAGAAGGAGATCAAGACGATGCAGATCGTCGGGGCCACGCCGTTCACGGTCTGGATGCCCATGCTCATCGAGGGAGCCGTCCAGGGCGCGGTCGGCGGCCTTCTTGCGACCCTTGTTCTGGGCGTCGTCTACGCTCTCGTCGGCGCGCTGGCCTCCGGCTTGGTCGCCTTCAGGATGCAAAGCGCCTATCCGTTTTGGGCGACCCTGACTCTACTTTGCTCGATCGGGGCGGTTTACGGCGTCGTCTGCTCCGGCTTGGCGGTCCGTGAGCCCAAAGGGGCCCGCCAATGAGGCGCGTCGTCCTCTTCGCCGCTTGCCTGATGGTCGTGGCTGTCGGCACCTTCGCCCAAGTGAAGAACGAAAAGACCTTGACCCGCAAGCTCGGCGGTCTCAAAGAGAAGGCCGAGTCGATACGGAGGCAGATCCGGGCCAACAATTCAGAGAAAAGCCAAGTCAGGAGCGACATGCAATGGGTGGACGGGCAGATCTCCCAGCTGGACGATCGGCTTGACGCGAGCAGAGACAGGCTGGATTCGGCGAAAGACACGCAGCGGGGACTCGCCAAGGATTTGGCCGTCGAGGCGGCGCAGCTGGATCAAGTGAAGGGGGAGGCCGCCCGGCGTCTGAGGTCTATGGCCATGACAGGCTCCGAGACCGTCTTGAGTGTCTTGGTGGGTTCCAAGAGCGTCGCAGACTTCGCGGCCCGCAAGGCTCTCGTCGAGCGCGTGGCCGCTCACGACAAGATTTTGTTCGAAAGCGTGCGCACCTTGCGTGACAAGGTGCTTGTCAAAAAGCAAGCCCAGGACGCCACCGTCGCCAAGATAGCCCGTATCACGAGTTCCATCCAGCAGGACAAGGAAATGATGCGGCAGGCGATGAAGAAAAAGCGGCAGATCTTAGCCAAGCTCAATTCGAAAGCCGAATCCTTGGGCGACCAGCTCGATGAGATGGAAGACGAGAGCCGTGCGATCGAGGCCAAGCTGCGCGCCTATCAATCTTCGCCTGGCAGCAGCAAGGTCTACACAGGCGGCAGGTTCCTCAAACCAGCGAGCGGCCGGGTCACCAGCGGCTTCGGGATGCGCTACCACCCGATCCTCCACAAGAGCCGCCTGCACGCCGGCATCGACTTTGGCGCGTCAAGCGGCTCGCCAGTGCTCGCCGCCGCCGCCGGCACCGTCGTTTCGGCAGGATGGCGTGGCGGCTACGGCAACTGTATCGTGATCGATCACGGCGGCGGAATCTCCACCTTGTATGGGCACATGAGCCGACTTTTCGCACATGACGGCGAAAAGGTCTCGCGGGGGCAGAAAATCGGCGCGGTTGGCTCCACGGGTCTCGCCACCGGCCCCCACCTCCATTGGGAGGTGCGGGTCAACGGAAGCCCCGTCAATCCAGCGGGTCGCTACTGAGCCCGGTTCAAAAGGGCGACCATGTGGCACAATCCTAAGGTCGCGGAGACTTTCGCGGGGATAAGCTTTGGCTATTGACACGAGTGATTTCAAGAACGGCATAGCGATCTACATCGACGGCGAGGTCTATCAGATCATCGAGTTCCAGCACGTCAAGCCCGGCAAGGGAGGTGCGTTCGTCCGCACGAAGTTGCGTCGGCTGAAGGTGGGCACGACGATCGAGCGGACATTCAGGTCTGGGGAGAAGTTTGACCCGGCGTTCCTAGAGAAGAAGGAATACCAGTTCATGTTCAAGACCGACGACGAACTAACGCTCATGGACATGGACACATACGAACAGATCCAAGTCCCGTCCAACCGCCTCGGTGACCAGGTTCCCTTTTTGAAAGACGACATGGAGGTGATCGCCATGGTCGCAGGCAACGAGGTGCTCGGCTACGAGATTCCCAACTTTGCCGAGTACGAAGTGAAGCAGACCGACCCGGCCTACAAGGGGGACACTGTGAGCGGTGGGAGCACGAAACCGGCGACCCTCGAGTCCGGCGCCGTCATCCAAGTGCCATTCCACATCAAAGAGGGAGAGGTCATCAAGGTCGATACTCGGTCCGGGGAGTATCTAGAGCGAGTCAAACGTTGAAAGAGTGGGTTAGACACGGATGGCAAGGGGCGACGAAGAGCGGTTTACTGGTGTAAGTGACCAGATCATCAACTTCTTGGACGGAGTCGCCAGGCTTCTCGTCTGGGTAGGCGGCATTGCGACTGTCTTTGGCGTCGGATTTCTTGTTTATTCCTACACGAAGGCGGGCGACACCACGGTCGCCAACCAGTTTAGCCAGAACATCCAGATGTTCAGCCCGGCCGCCCTGTGGGGGGTGTTGGCCCTTTCGGTCGGCTCAGGCTGGTTGATGTGGGGCGAGGAGACCTCGGGCCCGATCCTTTTGATCGGCGGTCTCGCCCTCGTGTTCAGCCCCTCGTACCTTCCCGGGATGCTCGGGGCCCAGACCTCACCGATGGCCGACAAGGCCATCCAGGCCATCGCCAACGCGGGCTACCCCGGCGCGATCATCGGTTTCATTCTCATTTGCGCCCATGTCGCCGTCGTCGTCCGGCAGAACGCCGTCCAAGGCGCCCGTGCCGAGCACATGAAGTACGGCAAGGAGGTCAAAGAAGAGACCGACATCCGGAACGTGCTCCTCGGGAAATGCTGGCAACTGCCTTACTGCCGAAAGTTCGTGCGGGAGCGCTGCCCGATCTACCACTCCAAGCGGACCTGCTGGAAAGAGCGTGTCGGATGCATGTGCGAAGAGTCGGTCATCCGCAACGCGATGGAGGGCAAAGTCATACCGGCGGACGTCGTGGCGGCGGCGAAGTTCATCCCGCAGAACCACAAGCTGACGGCTGTGCAGAAGTTCGAACGGTGCAAGCAGTGCATCATCTACAACGAACACCAAAAGCACAAGTACAAGATGTTGTTGCCCGTCACCGCGCTCGGAGTGGCCGCGGTCTACGTGTTCACCCGCGAGCCGGCCGGAGAGTTCATCAGGACGAAGCTGCTATATGTCGAAAAGGCCAGCAAAGACGTATTGATGACGCGAGATGACAGTCAAGATCCGCCGAAGATCGACCCCCACACCGGCCAGCCTGGGGCGAAGCTTGTCACCGAAGATGTCACGAGCGTCAAGAGCGGGTTCATCCCTTACCATGAGATCCTCTACGCTGTCTTGGCGCTGGTCTTCCTAGCCTACATGATGCGTCTCATCGAGTACTTCGTTTTCAAGCTGAAGCTTTGAGGAGTCCGGAATGAGACAGGCCGTCGAGCCGATCGTCCTGAACGGCTCCCATGGCGAGGGGGGAGGCGCCCTTCTTCGCACCGCACTGACCATGGCCGCCCTCACTCAGCAGGCTGCCCGGGTTCACAACGTGCGTGGCGCAATGCGCAAGAAGGGGCTCAATTCTGAGGACTTGACCTTTGTCCAATCCCTCGCGCGGGCTTGTGGCGCGGAAATGGACGGCGACGACCTCGATTCGGAAAACCTGGTCTTCAAACCAAGACGCCCTGTCGGGCCAGTGGTCGGCCAATTCGACGTCCAGTCCCACCACCAGGGTCGTGTGCCCGGTTCGGCCGTGATCGTGTTGAGCTCGCTTCTGCCCGTGCTTGCCCGGGCCGGCGCTTACAGCCAGGTGACCCTCTTCGGTGAGACGCACAACAACAACACCCTTGGGTTTGACGCCTTTCTGAGGTCGACCGCGCCGGCGATGCGGAGGTTCGGACTGTACTGCTACCCCTCCCTCGTTTCGACCGGGTTCGGGCTGGGCGGACGCGGTGAGGTGCAGTGCGACGTCGAACCGAGCGCGGTCGAGGGAGTGGACTGGCGGCTGCGTGGGCCGCTCGTCGCGTGCGGAGCCGACATCACCAGCACGGGTATGGCGCCGGAGGCGACAGAACGGGCCAAGGCGGCGCTGGGCCAGCTCTTCGCGGAGAGGGGCCTGCCCGGGGAGATCGAGGCCACAGCCATACAAGGTCGGGAACCGGGCCTCTCGGTGACAGTGTGGGCCGAGCATGAGTCGGGCTTCGGTTCGGGCTCCGCCGTGTTGCAGCGGGGCATGACCGTGCCTCAAACCGTCCAGCGGGCTTGGCAGGGATTCTTGGATTGGCACGGATCCAACGCGGCAGTGGACGCATTCCTCATCGACCAACTCTTGCTACTCGCCGTCTTCGCGGAGGGCAAGACCGTCTTGACGACGCCGAACGTGACGAGGCGCCTGGCGACCATGGCGTGGGCCGTCAAGCAGTTCTTGCCGATCAAAGTGACGCTCGTCGGTCGCGAGGGCGAGCCGGGCGTGCTGACAGTCGAAAGGTGACGATGGAACTGGTCTGGACCGTCGACTATGGCTCAGGGCCACGCCCGGTGAAAGTGCCCCACGTCTTTTGGGACGACCGGGTGGACATCCGCTGGGAGGGGCCGGCCACGTATCGGACGACGGCTGACGCCGCCCTTGGCCGATGGCTGGTTTTTGAGGGCGTGTCCTACAGGGCGGTCGTCAAGTTCGACGGTGAGGAGGTCTTGACCCACTTCGGGATGTGGGACGCGTTCTCCATCGACCTGTCGCCTTGGGCAGGCCGGTCGGTCGCCGTCGAGGTCCTCGTCACCAAAAACGGTGGCCCTACTTTCCCTGTAAAGGACGTGCTCAGCGGGTTCTTGCCCTATGTGGACTCCACGTTCGGCGGGCTCTACCGTCCTGTGCGCCTGGTCGACGCCCCGGCCGACCCGGTTGCTCCCAAGCCCAAACCCCGGCAGCGGATCGGCGTCCAAGGCACCAAACTTTGGCTTGACGACCGCCCCTGGATGATGCGCGGAGTCCTTACTTGGGGTTGGTATCCCGAATACCGCCACCCCGCCCCGCCACTTTCTGTCTTCGAGGAAGACTGGAGACATGTCGCAGAGTCAGGGTTCAACACCGTCAAGTTCTGCCTGTGGCTGCCTCCCCATTACGCGATCGAAGCCCTGAAGAAGCGCGACCTGACCGCCTGGATCGAGCTCCCCTTGTGGATGCCGACTGGAGACGCTCAAAGGCTGGCGGAGATGGAGGACGAAGTCAGGCGCATCGTGGGCCAGTACCGCCACCACGACAACATCGTCTGTTGGACGGCGGGCTGCGAACTCGGCGAGTCGACACCTCCTGAATTCCGCAAGCGTCTCGTCGATTTCATCAGGGAGGAGACCGGGTGCCCACTGGTCAAAGATAACTCCGGCGGTGCGGAGATGTACGGTGGCGACCCTCGCGAGTACGGCACCTTCGACGACTTTCACCCATATTGCGACCTGATGTACTACCCGCAGGTGCTCCAGTCGCTAGCCCACGGCCCGAGGGAGCAGCGACCTATCCTTCTGGGCGAGTTCAACGACTTCGACCATGTGAGGGACCTAAACCAGTTGGCCAGGCACCTGCCCTATTGGGCCAGCGCCGATCCGGCCGTCAACGACCAAGGAGTCCGGTGGCAGTACGACTTCCCCGGCCTGTTGGAGCGCAGGGAGGGGCGCCGGTGGCCCGATGAATACAACTTTGAATCCGCTTCTTGGGCGTGTGGCAATAAGTCCAAGTTCATCCGTAAGCGGGTCATGGAGGCGGTGGCCTCACAAGATGACATCGCCGGATGGGTGGTGACCGGATGGGACGACACCCCGATCTCGACGTCCGGAGTGAAGACGGTCCGGGAAGGGTCTGACGTAGATCGGCATTACGACTGGGTCGCACCGACCCAGTTTTTTGTCATCCCGAGGCGACGGCCGCCATGGGTGATTGGCGGCAACCGGCCCGGGTGGCAGAGCGTCGATTGCTACTTCGAGGGGCTCGTCCGCCTCTCCATCGGAGCGAGGGTGCCGGATTCAGTGACCAGAGAGTTTGTTTGGAGCCTGACCCCCGCACCGGCCGATTGCACGTTCGGCGGTGTGTGGAAGGCCGATTTTGAGGCGGGCGTCCCCAGGGAGGTCGCTTCAATCGACGTCGTGCTGTCGGCAGGTCGGTACCGGCTATCAATCAGTTACGGGAACCGAGAGGTCTTCTCAAAGACCTTCACAGTCGTGGCCCGGTTGAGCGCCGCCGATCTGGCCGGGTATCGCATCGCTGGCAGGGAGGGGCACCCGTTAGCGGGGCTTCCGTGGGACGCGTCTGGGCGCCTCGTGTCCGGGGGGCCGGTCATGGAATCAGGCTCTGTGGTCGCCTTTGGCGTCGAAGTGGGCGCGACCCCTGCGCCGTTTTGGCGTGAGTGCTTTCAATTGTGGAGCGACGGAGACATCATCGATTGGCATGCGTTGCATGACGTCGCCAGTGACCATGTGCTTCCCCCCGAGGGCGAGACGTTGCTGGAACGAATCGACACCCGCACCTACAAGTCGGGCGCCTACATCGCCCGCCTCACGGGCGGGCAGATTGTCACCACGCTCCGTCCGTGGGGCGGCCTGGGTGTCCAGCCGCACGGAGTGGAACACAACGCGGCCGGGCACGCGCTGATCCGACAGGTGATCCAGTGGCATCGCAAGCGGTAGCCCGGAGGCCTCCGTCCCCGGACACCCCTGCTCCACGGGGTATCTTCACGCCTGTTGTGAGTCGTTAGCTCAGTCGGTAGAGCAACGCCCTTTTAAGGCGTGGGTCCTGGGTTCGAGTCCCAGACGACTCACCAGAGCCTCCGCCGGGGATCAATGACGCCATGCCCGAAGAAGCCCTGACCTACGCCGCCGCCGGAGTCGACATCGACCAGGCGGAACGTTCCCTACGAAGCGTCACCGAGGCGATCAACCAGACCCACACGGAGAACGTCCTTACCGGGATCGGCGGATTCGGCGCGATGTTCGCGGCGAACTTCGGCGACATGACGCGGCCGATCCTGGTCAGCAGCATCGACGGAGTCGGCACCAAGACCAAGGTCGCGGCGATGGTCGGCGACTACAGCGGAATCGGGCACGACATCGTCAACCACTGCGTGAACGACATCCTGTGCCAGGGTGCCAAGCCCCTGTTCTTTCTCGACTATTTCGGTTGCAGCAGACTGGAGCCCGTGGCCTTCCATCAGGTGGTCTCAGGCGCGGCAGAGGCCTGCCAAGAGGTCGGATGCTCCCTCGTCGGCGGTGAGACGGCGGAAATGCCGGGCGTTTACGCCGACGAAGAGATCGACGTCGTCGGTGCGATCGTCGGCGTGGTCGACGCGTCGCGTCGACTCCCCCGGCCCAAGGCCAAGCCCGGCGACAAGTTAGTCGGGATCGCCAGCAACGGGCTCCACACGAACGGCTATTCTCTTGCCAGACGGGCGCTTCTTGAAGTCGGTGGCCTCAGTGTCAGGGATCCGCTACCGGGCGGCGACGGCGAAGAGACGATCGGCGGAGCCCTGTTACGTCCGCACTCGAGCTATTTCCAAGCGGTCTATCCGCTCTTGCAGGAGTCCGAGGCGGTCTATGGGGCAGCCCACATCACAGGCGGCGGCATCTATGGGAACCTGCCCAGGATTTTGCCCGCCGACCTGAACGCGGTGGTCTACCGATATAACTGGACTCCCTTGCCGGTTTTCTTGGCCATTCAGGCGGTGGGCGAGGTTTCGGACGTCGAGATGTACCGTACGTTCAACATGGGGATCGGCATGATCTTGGTGGTGGATTCGGAGGCGGTGTCGATGGTCGTACAGCACTTGAACTCCACCGGTGTTCACGCAGCCGAGATCGGCGAGCTCCACGAAGGTACGAACGACGTCCAGATCGTCTGACGGAGGGTGTTCCCGGCTAAACCGGCAGGCAGCGAAAGACGAACCTCGCGTTGCCTAAGGCGATCTCGTCCCCTTCAACCACGACTGCCTCGTCGACCTTTTGGAAGTCGCCGTCCTTCAGCACATAGGTGCCGTTGGACGACCCCAAGTCCACGACCTTGTAGCCCTCGTCGTCATGGACGACCTTGGCGTGCTTCCGGCTCACGTAGCTTCCCTCTGGGATCGAGCCGAGGTCAACGTCCACCGGCCCGACGGCCGGGTCGAACCGTCCGACGGTCGCCGGGGGGGTAAAGAAGAAGACCTCCTCAGTCTCTATGCCCCCACGCTTGACGATGAGACGAGGCAAGTCCGTGCCTTCCCCCGCGACAGTCGGCGGTGGCTCTGGCGCGTCTGCCTGGTCAGGTGCGGCTTGGGCCCCTTCTGCTTCAGTGGCGGCCACGGTCTCGTCGATTTCGCTCATGGTCTCTTCCTTTTTGACGCCGTTCCAAGCGACAGGAGCACGGCGGTCACGACAAATGCCGGCAACATCGTGCCGACGGCCACATCGACGCCCGCCAAGTCTCCCGGTAGATTGTAACCGAATACTGCGGCGGGCAGTTTTACGTTGTAATACGGATTGGCGTGCCCAAGGGCCCAAGCCATCCATCCGAAGCCGACCGCCGCGCCGGCCGACATGCTGAACGCCGTCCAGCCGTCGCCGATCGGCCGCCCGCGGTAGGCCACCCAAACGGGCCAAAGCAAAGCACCGACGATTGCTCCGCTCCAGGCGTACCAGAGGGCCACGACGCTTTCGATACGCAGGGCCAGCAGTACCGCCAAGACCAGGGCCGCGCCGATGCCGACCCGGGTCGCCAGGAGCTCGCTCTTGGCCGGGAACAGGCGGCAGACGATGTCCCGACCGATCGACGCCCCGCCGACCATCGCGTAACTGACCAGGGCGGTAGTCACTGTGCCCGCCATTCCGGCGAAGAACAGACCCTTCACGCCGGGAGGAAGCACCGCCTGGGCGAACAGGGGGAACAAGAGCACGCGGTTCTCCGGCAAGTGGGCCACCGCCCGCAGGGCCAGCAACCCCACGCTCACACTGAGGAGGTCGAACACCATCCAGCAGCCCACGCTGACAAGGACACCCCTGCGACCCGTTTCCGGGGTGGCGGCGCTCATCGCGCGCTGGTGGAACCCAGGGTCGACCAGCGTCCAGGCGCCCAAGATGAAGAAGGTGAAGACCGCGACAGGGCCCTGCCCGCCGTCGAACTTGGCGAGATTGGGTTCAAGACCGTGAAGGTCAAATGGAGAGCCGAACTTCGCGACCCCCGCTACGAGGGCGACCGCGAACCCGATGTACATGAGCGCGAACGATAAGACCGACACCCGGACATCGGCCAGTAAGCCGCCTCGGAACAAGAACAGGGTCGCTACGAACGTCGCGATTGTGACCGCCATCGGCAACGCCATGCCGGTGAGCGACTGGGCGATGGTGCCGAGCATCAGCGCGTGGGCGGCGGGTACAGCCATGAGGACAATCAACACCGCCGCAACCAATGCCGAACGCTTGCCGAAGGCGGCCTCCAACCGGTCGGGGATGCTGATCTGGTCGGCTTCCCGGACCCTCTTGGACAGCCAGACCGAATAGACGACGCCGAACACGTAGTACGGGACACCCATGAGCAGCCAGGTGCCGACACCGTAGTAAGTGACCGACTCACCGATCCCCAGGATGCCGCCATACCACGTCGCGACCAGCGAAGTCACGAAGAACGGCAGAGTGAGTCCTCGTCCGGCGGCAAGGAACTGTAGGACGCTCGACTCTCGGAGCCGGGCTGAGAAGCCCAGGGCCAGCAGGGCCGCCGCAAGGATCAGGATGACAGCCCAGTCCATGGGGGCCAGGGTCACCACTGGACGACTCGCATTGGGTCGCGCTCGACGAACAGGAGAGCGGAGCCAGAGTGGATGGTGACTGCCAAGGGGCCAGGATCGATCACGTTCGAAAGGCTGTGGGACATGCCCAGAACGGCTTGGTCAAGCGGCCACCGGACGCCGGACACAGACACGACGGCTGCCCCAATGGGGATGACGGAACACCTGGACCCGAGGTCTTCGCCCCAATCGAACAAACCCTCTCCGAGTAGGAAGCCAACCCCTCGGCGCAACACGACGAGCAGGTCCAGCGGGCTCTTAGCCAAGCTATGCAGCCCTGCCAAGAGGTGGTCCAGCCGATCGCCCTCGAGCCCCAAGACGGTGAGCCGGCGGTGGCCGTCCTGGGCGACGACTTTGAGAAGCTTGTCTAGGTCGCTCGTCTCTTGGTCGGGGTCTTCGACGAGACGCAGGCCTTCAGATGGGCCGACGAAACTGTCCATGTCGCCGACCACCGTTGGTCGGAATCCGAGTTCAAGCAAGCGGTTAGCTCCGGAGTCGGCCCCATAGAGAGCAGTCGCCTCGACAGCCCATTGACGTATGACCTCTTCGGGCAAGTCGCGTCCGCCCAGCATCGCGACCACGGACATGAAGCCATTGTGGCCTGTGAGATTAAAAAGGCCGGGGCAATCCGGCGAAGGCCTTGACAAACAAATATCCTTCACTTTTTCAGGGCCGAGACACCGGCCCGCCAAGGGGCGAGAGGGAACGGTGGCAAAGACCCTTCGGAGGTCGTGCGGCAAGTTGACAAAGCACCGCAAATCTTGCGGGCAGCGACACGGACCGGTGTGTATACTCCCCGCGTTGCTTGCCCCTCTCTGGGGGCGTTTCGGACTAATGGACCAGTTCTCTCTAGAAATGACCGACGACCATATCGCCCTGCGCCGAGCCTGGGACCAAGTGCTGGCCAGGATGAAGGACAGGGTGCCCGTAACCACCTTCGAGCGCTTCCTGAGGCCCCTCAAGCCATGCGGGGTGTCGGATGGACGGGTGGCCTTCCTCGCCCCGGGCAAGTTCATCCAGGAGTGGGTGCAGGAGAAGTACATCGACCTCCTCGAATCTGCGCTCGGGGACGAGATGGGACACCCGGTCTGCCTCGAGCTCAAAGTCGAGGCGCGTGAGAAACCTCCGGTGACCCAGTCACCGATCAAGGTGGCGACGGTGCCGATTTCCGTTGAGACGTCGGTGTTTCGGCCGACGGAGAAGTTCTCGTTCGATCGGTTTGTGGTGGGGCAGAGCAACCGGCTCGCCTTTGCGGGAGCGAAGGCGGTTGCCGCCGCGCCCGGCCAAAAGTTCAACCCGCTGTTCATCTATGGGCAGTCGGGATTGGGCAAAACCCACCTGCTTCACGGTATCGCCAACGAGATCCTCGCCCGCGAACCGAACTTTCCCGTCACCTACATCACCGCCCAGCAGTTCGCAGAGGAGTTCGTCCACGCGCTCCAAAACAATCGGATCGACCAGTTCCGTCGGGCGCAACGGTCGGTGAACGTCTGGTTGGTCGACGACATTCAGTTCGTCGCAGGGAAGGACAAGACGCAAGAAGAGGTCTTCCACACCTTCAACTATCTGCAGGGCATGGGCAAACAGATCGTGCTGTGCTCCGACCGGCCGCCGCGCGACCTGCTCCTCATGGACGAACGGTTGCGCTCGCGATTGGAGAGCGGCCTTGTCGCGGACGTCCAGATGCCGGACACGGAGACAAGGTGCGCGATCATCCTCAAAAAGGCCGAACAGGAAAGGGTAGGGATCGACCATGAGACGGCAATGCTGCTGGCCGAACGCGTGCCAGGCAACGTCCGGATCCTTGAGGGCGCGCTGACCAAACTCGCCGCCCAAGCCAGCCTTGAGAACTTGCCTCTGAGCGTCCAACTTGCCGAGGCGATGGTCGACCAGTATTATCAAAGCGTCGGCATCGCCAAGCCGAGCTTCGACCAGATACTCGGGATGGTCAGCAAGCACTTCCAGATCGAGGTGTCCGAGATCAAGGGCACGAGCCGAAAGGCGCCCATCGCCCACGCCAGACACGTGGCCGTTTACATGACGCGCGAGATCACCGGCGACTCGTGGAAGCACATCGGCGCCCTGTTCGGCAACCGCGACCACACGTCGATGATGCACGGATACAAGAAGATCCGCGACATGATGGACCGTGACAAGGAGTTGAACTCCTCTGTGCGGATGCTGATGCGCGACCTGTATCCGGAGGTCTGAGCCGATGAAGCTCGCCGAGGCGACTTGGCCCGAGGTCGACGCCCTATCGCGGGACGTCGTCGTATTGGTTCCAACCGGTTCGCTAGAACAACACGGCCCGCACCTGCCTCTCTTGACCGACACGATCCTTGCCACCAACGTCGCGGAAGCAGTAGAGGCACGTGCCAGCGACGTCACATTGCTGGTACCGACGATCTGGCTGGGAGCGTCTGGGCACCACCTGTCCTTCGCCGGGTCGCTTTCTGCCTCATTCGCCGGTTACGGCGAGACCCTGAAAGCGGTCGTCCGTTCCCTCGCCGCCCACGGCTTTTGGAAGTTCTATGTCGTCAACGGCCACGGAGGCAACACTGAGCCGAACGGCGTTGCTATGCGCGAGCTCAAGCAAGAGTTGCCGAGCTTGCTACTGGGACACGTCGGGTACTTTCAGTTCATCGAGGACTCAGTCCTCCAGGGATTGAAGGGACCGCTGAAGGGCATCGCCCACGCTTGCGAAGCAGAGACGAGCCTCATGATGCACGTCGCCCCTCATTTGGTCCGCCGCGACCGGCTCGTGGACGACGGGTTGCGTGCGGAACCTCCCGTGCCCGGTGTCGTCGCTTTCTTTAGCGAAATGAGCGAGCAAGGCCCCATCGGCCACGCGACGTTTGCGACCCCCGAGACGGGGGAAGCTATGTTCAAGTCAGCGGTCTCGGGGCTGGAGGTCGCCGTGCGAAACCTCGCCGCCGGTATCGGTTTTGTGGGAATTTAGCCGCCATTGGCCCGGTAGAATCACCTGATGCGACGTTGCCTCGTACCCATCTGCGCCCTGACAGCACTTGCCGCGTCCGCCGTCACCTATGGCCAAGCTTCTATCGGCCCAGCGGTCGGGGTGTTCTTCCCCTCCAGCGGCGCGCTTCGCGATGCCATCGGCCCGAGTTGGATCAGCTTCGGACTTGGCCACGTGGACACGCAGAAGTACGACCGGACCAAGGTCGCACCAAACTTCAATGTGATTTCCGGAGATGGCAACGGAAACCGAGTGTTTATCGTCAGCTACACCCTCGGTGTCACGCAACCACTCAGCCAGGTTGGGCTTTCCAGGTCGAGTTTCGTCCCCTACGTCGCCTATCGCGGCGGCCTGTCCTACACGGACTATGCGGTCACGATGGGAGGAAGCAGGGTCGGTGGAAAGGCGCTCGGTTACGACATCAACGCCGAGATCGGTATCTTGTTCAACAAAAACCTGACTCTTTCGGCACGATACGATCTGGTGAGTGAACACGACGGATTGAACTTCAACGGCCTGTCTCTGAGCCTCCAGTACGGGATCGCCAGGTTCTAGTCCGAAACAAAGAACTATTTGGGCTCGGCTGACGTTCAATGGGTCGGGCCCGTATATTTCTCCAGCCCGCAGTGATACGTAATGCTCGGTCTACCGAGAATCACACCACCCATGTCAGTCAATAGCCTGCTTCAGCCCACCTGCGCCGTGACACGGGGACGCCTTCGCGCCTACCGGACGGTCGTCCAAGTCTTCGCGTTCGCCCTTGCCGCCACCGTCGTAGCCAATCCAACCGGTTCTGCCCGTCACGACGACAAGGTTCTGTTGCGCCTCTTGGGGACCAAGGGCCAGACCGCGAGTTATCGGGCCGAATGGCAGATGAGCCTGCAGGCAGGCCCCGGCCGCGTCGTCGTGGGAACGGTCGAGGAGAGCGACGTCACCGTCACCGACGCCCAGACTGGGGGTGGCGTCACGACCGAGCACAAGACGACCTCGTCGACAACGACCATCAACGGGCAAGCGCAGCCCGCGGAGGAGGGCCATGGCAAGACGACGATCAAGCAGGCGCCCAACGGTCTGATCACGAGCTACGTGGATTCAGAAGCTGATCAAGACGACCCGAACAACGCTCTCAACGTCCGGCTTTCGACGATGGGAACCGTCATTTTCTCTGACAAACCGGTCGGTGTCGGAGACAAGTGGTCAATCGACGTACCAGCGGACAAGGATTCCGGGCGTCCGGCCGGGCACGGTGATTACGAGGTCTTGGGGGCCGAAGATCTGAAAGGAGCCAAGTGCCTCAAAATCAAGCTCGACTACGCGGAGAAAGGCGTCACCCCCGCACTCCACCAGATCGGAACCGCATGGGTCGAGATTGCGAGTGGAGACACCCTGCAAGACAATTTTAAGATCACCGGACTCGTCATCAAGGCCGAGGACGGTGAGATGTCGGGTGACGCCACCGGACATTCGGGCCGTACCGGTGGAACCCTGCTCGCGAGTGCGCCAGCCCAGAAGGCGGACCAGAAGCCAGCTGAGACCGAGAAGCCGAGTGCCGACCAGTTCGATAGCAAGGTCAAGGGCATGGACAAGGCCGAGGGCCTGTTCACGCTCTACACCAAGTCCAAAGACAACCGTACGACGGCCTATCTGGAGGTCAAAGACGACCAACTGAACAAGCCGCTCCTGCTGCAAGCGACCGCGGCCACCGGCACTGGGGACGGACGGGTGACCGCTGGGGATCCTCTGGCCGACTTGGTCTTCGAGCTCCGCAAGTCTCCGACCGGGAAAGTGATCATGACGGTGCCGAACACAAAGTTCCGCACGACGGCGGACACACCGATGGCCCGGGCGCTCAAGAGGTCTTTCTCCGACACCAACCTAGACGCATTGACCGTGGAAGCGTCGAACCCGGAACGCAAGAGCGTGCTGATCGACGTCAGCAGCCTTTTCATGAACGACATCGGCCAAGTGCAGGCTCAGCTCATGGGCCCACCGATGTTCGGCGGCCCCGCTGGCGGCCCGTTCGTCATGGATCGGGAGAAGTCGTACGTCAGTTCGTTCCGTTCCTTGCCTGAGAACTTGGCAGTGCGGTCGGTGTACAGCTTCATCAGCGGACGCGGCGCACAACCTGGCGCGAGCGGTCAGGCTGATTCGACGCTCGCCGACCCCCATGGCGCGATCGTGGCAGTCGAGTACAGCCTAGCGCCGCTACCGATCCATAACGGATACCGAACTCGAGTCTACGATCAGCGCGTCGGCTACTTCACTTCCGATTACGACGACTATTCCAACGATACGAAACTAGAACGGACGAAGAAGCTGATCAACCGATGGGATCTCCGAAAGAAGGATCCAAGAGCGACGGTCTCCGAGCCGGTTCGTCCCATCGTCTTTTGGATTTCCAACGACGTGCCGACGGAGTATCGCGACACGGTCAAGGAGGCGGTCCTCTCTTGGAACTCCGCTCTGGAGCAGTGCGGGTTCAAAGACGCGATCCAAGTCAAGCAGATGCCGGACGACGCGGACTGGGATCCGTCGGACGTCCGCTACAACGTCGTCCGCTGGGTCACATCGCCCGACAACGCGTACGCGGTCACGTATGACCGGGTGAATCCGATCACGGGACAGATTTTGAACGCCCAGATCGTCGTGGACGCGAACATGACCCGCGGCACTGCCGCCGAGAAGCAGTTCTTAATCAACCCCGAAGCGGTCTTTGCCCGGCTGGATCCGAATCGCAAGGTGACTTTGAACCGCGCAAGGTGCGAGATCGGCCAGGCCGGTTGGATGGTGCGGACCGTCGGCATGTTCGCTGCCGAAGACCTGGGGATCATCGACCAACAAGAATATGTCAAGCAGGCGTTACGCCACACGGTAGCCCACGAGATGGGGCATGTACTGGGGTTGCGCCACAACTTCGCCGCGTCAACGACCTATTCGATGGATCAACTCAAAGACGCGAAGGGTGTGGAGGCGCACGGTGTCGCCAGCTCCTTGATGGACTATCTTCCGTTCAACTTGGCGGCGGCGGCCCATCCTGGGACGCCGTTCTATGTCGCGAAACCTGGGGTGTACGACGACTGGGCTGTCAAATACGGCTACTCGGAGTTCGACACGCCGTCCGCCAAGGACGACGATGGCTTTCTGCAACGGATCGCGTCAGAAAGCGGGCAGCAGGGTAAGGTCTATCTCAGCGATGAGTTCGCTGACGGGGTCGATCCTGACGTCTCACGCTTCGACCTCACCAAGCAACCGGTCGACTATTGGATCGGCTATGCCGACCTGCTGCACGGACTGACATACAAGCTCAAGGACGTCGCGCCACGCAATGGCGAGTCGTACTTCGACCTCACCCGCCGCTACTTCGCCTACCTAAACCAGTACATCTCCTCAGCCGCAGAACTGACCCGGTTTGTCGGTGGCGTGGAGAAGTCTGCGGGCAAGAAAGGTGACAGCAACGCTGGCCCGCCGATCATGCCGGTCGACGCTTCGACCCAGCGCAAGGCGATCGCGGCGCTCAACCGGCTTTACCTCGGCCCGGACGCCTTCGATTTTCCCAAGGATCTGTACAGCAAGTTCCAGTCCAACCCAACGGCGACGGAAGAGCAAGGCATGGCCAACGTGGGCGAGTACTTCCCGGTGGTCCAGAGATACATGTTGGTCCAACGCCTGGTGCTCCGGACGTTGCTTGGGTCGGACACGATGGCCCGTGTCCAAGAGCAAGAGTTCAAGGCGCAGGACCCCTCGAAGACCCTCACCTTGTCCGAGTTGTTCCAGGACGTCTCTCAAAGCGTCTGGGCCGAGGCGGACAAGGGCCAGGCGGTCGGCCCGATGCGACGCCAGTTGCAGCGCAATCACTTGCAGACAGTGATCGATATGTCGCTCGGCCGCACGACCGCCCCAGATGATGCTCGCGCCTTGGCGCTGAACGAGCTTCGGGTTCTGGGCAAGAAGATCAAAATGGCCCTGCCTAAGGCGACGGGGGCGACCAGGCTCCACTACGAAGACTGCCTGGCCCGTATCGCGCGGGCGCTAGACGCGAAGGAGACGATCGGCGGTAGCACCGGCATCAGCCTCAAAGACCTGCTGGGCGGTTGAGGTGTCGGCTTCGGGGCCTGGGCGACTCCCACCCTGGGCCCCGTCGGCAGACTGAAAGTGGTCGGCCCAGTACAATCATCGGCCATGCCATCGACGATCAAACCCCGGGCGTTGAAGCCGGGGTCCCACATCAGGGTCGTCTCTCCCTCTTCCGGCCTCAATCCAGACCAGGTCGAGCAAGGCGCGGAGTTACTTCATGACCAGGGGTATGTCGTCAGCTTTGGCGAACATGTCCACGACCGCCATTACTACCTAGCCGGGGTAGACGAGGCGCGTGCGCGCGACCTGGAGGAGGCGTTTGCCGACCCCACAGTGGACTGTGTCATGTGCGCCAGAGGCGGATATGGAGCGGCCCGCCTGCTTGGCCGTCTCGACCTCGACGCGATGGCCCAGAGCGGCAAGGCATTTTGCGGGTTCAGCGACATCACGACACTCCACCTTGCCCTCAACCGGCGCGGGCTTGTGACCTTCCACACACCGATGATGATCACGCTCAGCGTGGCGCGCGAGAACTATGTGTACGAGTCGCTCCTCAAGCTGCTACGGGGCGAGGATCCGCTCGAAGTCGAATATCCTCGCGCCCAAACATTGGTCTCGGGGAAATCCGAGGGAGTGACGACGGGCGGTTGTCTTTGCCTGCTCGCCGACAGCCTTGCGACGGCAGACCCGCTGCAGACCAAGGGCAAGATCCTGGTCATCGAAGACGTCGACGAGAACCCCCACCGCGTGGACGCTCTCTTCACCCACATGCGCAACGCTGGATTACTACAGTCTGCCGCCGGGATTGTCATTGGCGAAATGACCCGAACCGACGACAAGAGCGACCCGTCGATCGGCGCGTGGCCTTGGCGAGAGATCGTCGCCGACCGCGTCGCCGACCTTGGCGTCCCTGCCGTCGTCGGGTTTCCGTTCGGGCACATGCCCAACATGCTGTCGCTGCCGCTTGGGATCCGAGCCCGACTGGACGCCGACGCGGGTACCCTGACCCTTCTGGAGAAGCCATGCGCCGACTAGCCATCATCCTCGCTCTTTTGCCAGCCTTCGCCTGTGCACAGATTCAAAAGTGGGAGAAGCTTGTCGCCCCCGGCCTGTCCTATCGGATGGAGATCGACTACTCGGCCCCGCTTGTCGTCCACATCCTTCGCTGGTCACCGACGGGGGGTCGGGTCACCGCTAAAGCGGAGCCAGCGGGCAAACCCATGGTCGCGCCCAAGGCGATCGCCGCCGGACAGGGCCGGGACACGGTGCGAAACATGATCGCCCGGGACAAAGGGATAGCGGGCATCAACGGCGACTTTTTCCCATGGCAGGGCAACCCTCTCGGCGCATTGGTGCGGGACGGCGAGCTGATCGCCGCGCCTTTCTCAGGGAGGTCGGTTTTTGGCTGGGGCCCTGGCGGCGCTGTCCTCGGAACGCTCTCCTTTCGTGGTTTGGCCCAACTTCCGAGTGGGGACACTCTGAGCCTGGACGGCCTGAACGCCGAAGCCGGGGACAATGCGATCTTCCTCCAGACCTCCACGGTCGGTTACGCCACCGCCAAGACTCCGGCGACCCACATCCTCTTCGAAGCCCCACAAAAGCTCGGCCCGATCGGCTTGATTAAGGGCAAGGTCATCGGCATCATCCATGACAAGCCGTTCGTTGTGGTTGGACCAGGGCAAGCCGTCCTCACAGCCACCGGTGACAAGCAATCCAAGCTTGACCAGCTCAAGATCGGCGACGAACTTACCGTCAGTGTCGGCGTCGAGGGCTTTGACTGGAATAAAGTCGACAACGTCATCGGCGGTGGTCCAGCCATCGTCAAGAACGGCCGGGTGAGTGTCGAACCACTCAAAGAGAAGTTCGGCGAAGCGTTCTCGAACGCGCGCCACCCCCGGACGGCGATTGGATCCACGAAGGACGGCGACGTGTTCATGGTCGTGATTGACGGCCGCCAACCTATGAGCCGTGGTGTCACCTTGGCCGAATTGGCCGCGGAAATGGTACGGCTCGGTTGTGATAACGCCATCAACCTTGACGGGGGCGGCAGCTCCACTATGGTCATCGGCGGCGTGGTGATGAACCGCCCGAGTGACGGAAAGGAACGTGCCGTGGCCGACGGAGTGGTCCTCAGTGCGCCCAATGTCGCGGTCGCCGACGTCCAGATGGTCATCAAGGGGTCGAAGACTGTCGAAAGCGGTAAATCGTCGGTCTACACGATCATCGACGAATCAGGCGCCACGGTTCCTGACGGCGAGGTCTTGTGGGCGGCCTCTGGCGCCGCGTGGATCGACCAAAGCGGAACCCTACGGGCCCTCAAGCCGGGCAAGTGCACGGTCAGCGCCTACGTGCGTGGCCACATAGTCTCCGGCGAAGTCACCGTGGATTGACCCACCAGTTTCCCGCCGGGCTAGTAGAATCACCGAGGCTGGGCTCCCTGGTAGGAATCCGGCGGAGCACTGCTGATGGTTCTAGCTTCAATATGCCTCTTGATGGCGGCTCAGACGGGCGCCACCGAAGTCCGCTTGGCCCGGTACCCGGCGATACATGGGGACAAGGTCGTCTTTTCCTACGCCTCCGATCTATGGCTCAGCGAGGGCGGCGGCACTTTGGCCCGGCGCCTGACGTCTGACTCCGGCCAAGAGGCATTGCCACGGTTCTCGCCCGACGGCAAGATGATCGCCTTCATCGGCCAATACGACGGGGGCCAGGACGTCTATGTCATGCCCACGGAAGGTGGCCCGCCCAAGAGGTTGACGTTTGACCCGAACTCCAAGCTCATCGTGGGCTGGACGCCCGACGGCAAGATCGCCTATGGGTCGACCGCCGGCAGCCACACGAACAGGATGCTCCGGCTGTGGTTGGTCTCCCCTGAAGGCGGGATGCCGATTGAGACCAAGGTTCCCGAGGTCGGTAACGCGAGCTTCTCGCCCGACGGCACCAAGTTGGCCTATAACCGGGCCACGTCCTTCAACTACAACTGGCGACGCTATCGTGGCGGCACGCAGGGCCGGATTTCGTTCTGGGACTTCAAAACTGACTCCTACACCGAGTTGCCACAGGGTCAGGAACAAAGCTACTTCCCTATGTGGGTCGGTGACTCCGTCTATTTCATCAGCGACAAGACGCTTCAGAACCTGAACCTCTATAGGTACGACACAAAGTCGAAGCGGGTGGAACAAGTCACCCGGTTCACCGACGGTGACATCAAGTGGCCCTCTACAGACGGGGCCAAGATCATTTGGGAGCGCAACGGTCGACTTGAAGAGTTCGACATCGCCACCAAGGAGGTCACGGCGTTCACTCCGGCCATAAGAAGCGACGAAGTTGCCATGCGGCCGCGATACATGCAGGTCGGCGACATGGTGGACAGCGTTGCGCTCTCGCCCAGCGGCAAACGGTTCGCCGTCACCGCTCGTGGCGAAGTCTTCTCCGTCCCCGCCCATCACGGCGAGACGCGAGACATGTCCAACACGCCAGACGCGAGGGAAGAGCACGTCACCTGGTCACCCGACGGTGAGACCGTCGGCTACACCAGCGACGCCTCGGGTGAGGATCAGATCTATCTCCAGCCGCAGATGGGCGGCGCTCCAAAGATGGTCAAGCTCGACGCCGGACAGACTGTCCGTAACTTCGATTTCTCACCCAAGGGCACGTATCTTCTTTATCAGGACACCGATTACGCCTGGTATCTCCATGACTTGAAGTCGGGGAGCAATGTGCAGGTCGTCTCCGCGGGCGGCGTCGGTGACAGCATCGACATGTCACCCGATGAGAAGTGGATCGTTTACACCAGGCCCGGCGCCAACCTGCTCGCAAACGTTTACTTTTATGAGGTCGCCACCAAGAAGACGACGAAGGCGTTCAGTGGAGACTTCGGTTCGTCGCCCGTTTCATTCGACCTCAGCGGCAAGTACCTATATGTCGTTTCGAGCCGCACGTTCGGGTACTTCCCGACCGACCTAGAGATCTCTCTCGCGCAGAAGAACACGCAACGGGTCTACTGCCTGCCCCTGTCGGCTGACGAGACCAACCCTCTCCTGCCCGAGAGCGATGAGGAGCCTGGCAAGGGAGAGGCCGAGAAGCCAGAAGCGGGCGAGAGCCCGGTGAAGGTCGATTTCGACGGTATGGAGCAACGCTTGTTCCCCTTGCCGTATGGCCCGGGTGAATACGGCGGCATCGTCGGCATCAAGGGCGGCGTGCTCGTCTTCGGTCCGGGAGGCTCGACCATCTTTACCTTTGCCGCGAAGCGGCCCATGCCGTTCCTGCCCGGCCCCGGCGACGTCACCTTCAACGCCCAACGGACGAAGGCGCTCTACCGGACCGATTCTGGCGCGTTCGTCGTCGATGTCAAGCCAAATGTCCAGGCGGGCGAAGGCAAAGCGAGTCTGGACGACGTCGGCTTCGTGGTCGACCCCCGCCAGGAGTGGAAGCAGATCTTCTGGGAGACCTGGCGCTACGAGCGCGACGAGTTCTACGACCCGTCGATGGTCGGCGTGGATTGGAACGCGATCGGCAAGAAATACGCGGCGATGTTGCCATGGGTGGGAAGCCGTGGAGACCTGCAGTACGTGCTCGGTCTACTCATCGGCGAACTCGGCACGGGCCACTCCTATCTCCAAGCACCTCCTGGAAGCGGCGCGAGTGAGGGTCTTAGCCCGTCGTCGCTGGGCGCGGACTACGAGATAGACAAAGGCCATATCAAGCTCAAAAGGATCCTTAAAGGCAACAACTATGAACCGGGCGGCGTCGGGCCTCTCGGAGCAGTTGGCGTGCATGTCAACGAGGGCGAATATCTCTTGGCGATCGACGGACGGGCCGTAGACGCCAAGACCGGCCTCGGCGAGGCCCTCCTCGGCAAGGCTGGGAAGGAGGTCGAACTCAGCGTCGGGTTGACAACAAACTTGACAGCCGCGCGCAAAGTCAAAGTGCGGCCCATCGCCAACGAGACCAAGTTACGCTACGACACGTGGGTGGCGGAACGCCAGGCAATGGTCGATAAACTTTCGGGCGGTCGGATCGGCTACATGCACGTCCCAGACACGAATCTGGCGGGCATCACCGGCTTTGTCAAAGGCATGACCAGCATGGCTGGGAAGGAAGCCACGATCATCGACGAGCGGTACAACGGCGGCGGGTTCATTCCGACCTTCTTCGTCGAGTACCTCCAACGCAAGGTGAACAGCGTCGTGGCTCCCAGGCACGGCCCACTGGAACCGATGCCCAACACCCTGTCCCAACCGATGGCGATGTTGATCGACCAACACGCTGGTTCGGGTGGCGACATGTTCCCCTACCTCTTCAAGCGCGCCGGGCTCGGGCCGCTGATCGGCAAGCGGACATGGGGCGGGCTCGTCGGCATCAACGGGTTTCACCCGTTGGTGGACGGCGGTGGGGTCACGTCCCCTGCCTTTGGGATCTACGACCCTGACACGAAGAAGTGGATCGTCGAAAACCATGGTGTCGATCCGGACGTCGATATCGACGAACGGCCGGACTTGACGGCTGCCGGACGGGATCCACAACTGGAAAAGGCGGTTGAAATGCTGATGAAACAACTGCCTGCGACCCGCAAGAAGATGGAAAGGCCCCCCTTTCCTAAGACCATCAAGCCCTGACATCCAGGTCACGACGAAGTTGGCGGGAACCCTGAAGTCAGGATTCCCGCCATTTTGCTAGGTCGTTCGGGTCACGGGCCACCGACAATCACCTGGGGGCCTCTATGGCTGAACAGTTTGATTGGTCGAAGGTACTGGAACGCATGCGTGAGGAAGAGCTGCCGGCGAAGCCCGCTCCGCCGCCTCCCGCCACGGTGAAGCCGCCTGTAGAAGGTGACGACTGGGTTCCCCAGGCCGTCAACGGAGCCTCGGTCGCTCCTCCGGCGACCGTCGGGACGGTCGCGCCAGTGCCAAGGCCAGAAGCCAACGCACCCGCCTCCCCAGCGACATCGGCCGAGGCAGTGGCAAAGCCACCTGTCGAGGGAGACGACTGGATCCCACAACCGGTGAACGCTCTGTCGACGCCCCCGCCCGTTTCGACTTCTCCGGATCCGGTCAAACCCATGCCGAGTGAAGACCGGGTCGCAAGACCGGTGAACTCCGGATTGTCAGCGCCGCCCGTCGTCTCGCCTCCGCCCCGTCTCGTGTCCACGCCGCCTCTGGCTGACCCGCTTGTGCCCCAAGTGCCTCCAGCCCAGGTCGAACCTGTCGCGACAGTGGCGCCACCCGTCGTGGCTCCTGCCCCAGAACCAATCTCTTCCGACTCGACCGAACCCTGCGTGGACTCCACTGTCGAAACGCCGGAAGAAGCCCGACTGTCGGATGCACCCGTACTGGAAGCAACTCCAAGTATCTGTGCCGAACCGCACGTCGATGCCGCTCCAAGCGTTGAAGATGTGCAGGAAGCTGTCGCGAGCACGCCGATTGATGGCGGGGCGACCAGCACAATGCTGGACAGCCAGGGTGAGGTTCAGGCCGTTGAAGAACTCGCACCTGCGGCAAAGGACGTGGCAAACGGATCAGGCCAGGGCACAGCCGACCTGACGACGACCGCGCCAGTGTCGGCGGAGACATTCCAAGTTGAAGGGACTCGGGAGCCAGAAACGGCGGCCCAAGTCGAGTCCAGCGTCGAAGTCATTTCGACTCCGGCCGTCGATCCTGTGATGGAGGAAACTGGATGTGAAGCCTCGTCAGGCGATGAAGGCCAACCGGTCGACGGTCCGTCCTTAGAAGGCGCAGGAGAGAACCTGACCGGCTGGGGCGACCGATTGTTGAAATCCAGCGTCGCGACCGACCCTGGAGCCGACGCCGCAAGTCGGTTTGAACGTGACGACCATCGCTTTGACCAAATGGTCGAAGAGGCCAAGAGCACACAACCTCTTGTCGGGCCGGACAGCGGACAGGCGGATGCGCTGGTTTCCGATGCGGTCGGTGATCGAGAATTGACGCCGCGCGAAGTGGAAGTCTTGGCCTTTGACGGCCTACTCGGGTCGGACGACTCCGACGCTGAACACGTCAGCTTCGGCCCTACCGCCCCGGTGATCAACCCTGATGCTCCTTGCGACACCGTATTAGCCAGTGAGGGTCAAGACATCGAACCCAACCTCGAAGAAGTCCACAACCATCCGGTGGAGAGTGAGGAGCAGTCGGATGCGCAGGTGTACGTTGTCGAATCAACACATGGCGAGTCGGCGTGTGACACACCTGAAGGTCGCCAGACGACACAGGACGACGGGACGCACGACGAGCCCGAAGTCGTGTCGGCAAGTAGCGAAGAGGATGACCCTTGCGGCGAGCACGAGGAAGTGATCGAAGAGGCGTCTGCACCGGCCGAGGTCCTCGACGCATCCGTTGGGCAAGATGACCAGGGGGTTGCCGTCGCCTCAGAAGGCGCTGCGGTAGTCAAGGATAAGACCAGGAAAAAGCGCACGCCGGTCTTCCTCTATATGCCACCGGTCGTGGAGGCTCCCGCTGAAGAATCTGTGGCCAATGTAGATGGTGAAGGAGACGACGCTTCGCACGAGATCAAGGTCATCAAGGCGAACAACCCCATGACCTTCGGCCTGCAAGACAAGCGTTTGGGCGCCGCCCTCATGGACGTGAGAGCCGTCACACGGGAGCAACTGGAGAAGGCTCTGGAGCAACAGGTGGAGACCGCGGAACCCCTGGGGAGGATCCTTGTCCGCATGGGATTCGTCACTGTCGGGAAGATTCTACAAGTCGTATCCATGCAACGGGGGATCGGCGTCTGGGATTTGGAGACGGAACCGCCGCGCCACGAGGCCATGGACTTGGTCGCAGGAGAGACTTGCAACGAACTTGGCGTGCTGCCAGTGGCGTTGAAGGGCGACCTCCTTGTCCTGGCGATGGGCGACCCAGACGACTTCGCCGCGATCGACCGGGTCAGAGAAGAGACCAACCTACGGGTCGAGGCGGTCCTTGCCGACCCGGAGCGTCTCGCCGCGCTCGTCCGACGCAACTACCATCTCGACTCACGGACCTCGTCTGTGCTCGACTCCCTTGTGGACCGAGCCCTGAAAGTCGCGTCTGACAGCCACCCACAAGCTCTTCTGGAGCACAACACGCTTACAGAGGAAGAGACCCGTCCGGTGGTCGGGTTTGTGAACCAGATCATCCACGACGCGATCCGCATGCACGCCAGCGACATCCATGTCGAGCCAAGGTTCAACCATGCCGAGATCCGGTACCGCCTGGACGGGCAGCTGGTCACGATGCGCGAGGTGCCGCAGGCCCTGGTGCCAATGGTCGTGACAAGGCTGAAGATCATGGCCGAGCTCGACATCGTCGAGTACCGCGTGCCTCAGGACGGCCGCATGGCCCTGCAGTTGGGCAACAACACGATCGACCTGCGCGTGAGCTGCTTGCCGTCACTCCACGGCCAGCGTGTCGTGATGCGTGTCTTGGACAAGAGCGTGGGCTTGCGGCGGCTGGACGACCTGGGCTTCGACCCAGAGAACCAGTCGATCCTTCGCTCGTTGGTCGAAAAGCCGTACGGCCTGTTGCTAGCGACCGGCCCGACGGGCAGCGGCAAGACGACGA
>CAYVHL010000001.1:871840-1004013 GCA_964451255.1 uncultured Fimbriimonadaceae bacterium | reverse complement strand
CGCGGCCGATCTCGCAGACCTCGGGCTCGCAGCGGACACCGAGGCCGCTATCTGCCACGCGATCGCGCAGCCCTACGGCGCGCTGCTCTCGGTGGGCCCGACGGGCAGCGGCAAGACGACGACGCTCTATGCGGCCATACAAGAACTCAAGCGCGACGGCATGAACATCATGACCTGCGAAGACCCGGTCGAGTACGACCTGGAGGGCGTCAACCAGTCCCAGGTCAACGAGAAAGTCGGCCTCACCTTCGCCGAGCAACTCCGCGCGATCCTGCGTCAAGACCCGGACATCGTCCTTGTCGGCGAGATCCGCGACCAGGAGACAGCCGAGACTGCTGTCCGAGCCGCGATGACGGGACACATGGTCCTCTCGACCTTGCACTGCAACGACGCGCCAAGCGCCATCGCACGGCTCCTTGATCTCGGGATCGACCCGTTCTTGCTCAGCACCTCGCTCATCGGAACGATGTCCCAACGGTTGGTGCGCAGGTTGTGCCCGCATTGCAAACAGGAGGACGCCCCGACACAGGCCGAGACCGAGTTGATGGAGAAGCATTTCGGCGTGCTCGGCGTGACAAAGATCTGGCGGGCGGCGGGGTGCGAGAAGTGCCACAACATGGGCTACAAGGGGCGGGTAGCGGTCAGCGAAATGATGCCGGTGGTCGAGGAGATTTCTAACATGATCGCCACCCGGGCGCCACTTGAGAAGATCAAGGCTGCTGCTGCTCTCTATGGATATCTGTCAATGCAGGGCGACGCCATGGTGAGGGTCGCGCGTGGTGAGACTTCGTTGGACGAGGCGAAGCGCACTGTTTTCTTCGACACGATCCAGAGACGGGCGGAACCGCGTCAGATCGCCGTATAGATGGTGCCAGACATCCTATACGCAAGTGCTAGCTGGCCTGCTACCATTACGGCAAGCTATGTCTGATAAGAGCGTCGCCCATCCTCCCATCGTGACCCGCGAGGCTTGGCTCGCCGAGCGAAAAGCACACCTGCAAAGGGAAAAGGACTACACCCGGGCCGGTGACCGTCTGCGGGCGGAGCGCCGTCGGTTGCCCATGGTCAAACTCGAAAAGGGGTACGACTTCGACGGCCCGCAGGGCAAGGTGAGCTTGCTTGACTTGTTCGAAGGTAAGCGGCAACTCATCGTCCAGCATTTCATGTTCGACCCGGACTGGGAGAAGGGCTGTCCTGGTTGCACCGGGTTCGTGGACGCACTTGGCGACTTGAGCGCGCTGGGCCGCCGCGACACCCGCTTCGTCATTGTCGCCCGGGCACCGTTGCCCAAGCTGCAGGCCTATTGGGCTGAGCGCGGTTGGGATTGGCCGGTCTTTTCCAGCTTTGGCAGTGATTTCAATTACGACTTTCAGGCCACTGTGGACCCTTCCAAGGGGCACAACGTCTACAACTATCGGGTCAGGGACGAGCTAGAAGGCGAAATGACTGGGTTCAGCGTCTTCTTTCGCATCGACGACGACGTCTATCACACCTACTCGACGTACCAACGGGGCTCCGAAAGTCTGCCGACCGACTACGGACTGCTTGACATCACGCCCTACGGCAGGCAGGAAGACTTCGAAGACTCGCCCCCGGGATGGCCGCAGAAGCCGACGTACGGATAGCTGTCCGAGAGTTGTGGGAGCCGGCCTATAAGCCGGATTCTGTCTTTGTGCGGCGATTTGACTGATGCGGCCAACCCGGAGGGTCTGCGGGCCACGTCGTCCCCTCCCTATTAGGCCTTGCTTCCGGTGGGGTTTGCCGAGCCGCCCTGGTCACCCAGAGCGCTGGTGCGCTCTTACCGCACCGTTTCACCCTGACCCCAGCGAACTGGGGCGGTCTGCTTTCTGTTGCACTTTCCGTCGGGTCGCCCCGCCCCCGCTTGCGCGGGGCACCGTGCCCTGCGAAGTCCGGACTTTCCTCCCCGGCACAAGGCCGAGGCCGCCGCCCGGCCGACTCCCACGCCATTATGCGCCCTGGTACCATCACCGCTTGGTGATAGGCCCGGAAAGGGTTGTCGGATTGATCAATCAAGGACGGCTGGACGAGGCCGTCGAGGTCGCCCGCAAGTGGACAGAGGCGGCACCAGACGACCCCGACGCCTGGCGGTATCTGGGTGTCGCAGCGGTCCATGCCGGTCTGGACGAAGAGGCGGCCACGGCGCTCGAGCGCGGCCTGGAACTGAAGCCCGGTGACCACGTCCTGCTGGCGGAGCGCGGCTTCGCCCACTTCCATCGCGGCGAGTTTGAGTCTGCCGCGCAGTGTTATCGTCAAGCGGCAGAACGGGGTGACGACCCCATCTATCGGAATGGTTGGGGGAACTCCCTGATGAGTCTCGGCCAACCGGCGGAAGCGGCGGAGATCCTCGCAGAGGCGGTCAGGCGGCATCCGAACTTCCTGCCTGCCCAATTCAACCTGATCCAAGCCTACGTCCAGTCGGGCGACGCCGCATCGGGGAAGCGTCTGGCCGACTCGGTGGTCGCCCAAGCGCCCAGGCAATACCTGGCCCGGGACGCAGCGGTCTGGCCGTATCTCTATGACGACGAGACGACCCCCAGGCAACTGGCCTCCCTGCACGAGTCGATGGGGCAGTTGCTGCCACGCCAACGCGACCCCCGATCGTTTTCGAACAACCGTGACCCGGAACGCAAGCTTCGAGTCGGGTTTGTCTCCCCAGACTTCCGCGAGCATTCTGTCCACCGGTTTGTGAGCCCCGTGTTCGAAGCGCTGACTGATCAAGAGGTTGATTTATTCGCCTATTCATCAAGCTCAAATAGAGACAGGGGGACAGAGCGTATCGCCTCGTTGTCCAAGAAGTACGTCGATGTCACCACATATTCCTTGGAGCAGTTCCGCGCGCAAGTGGCCAACGACAAGATCGACGTCCTCTTTGACCTTGCTGGCCACACGTTGCTCAACCGCCTGGCTGACTTTTCGATCCGACTCGCTCCTGTCCAGTTCACGTGGATCGGTTACCCGTACTCAACGGGCGTGCCTTCGATCGACTATCGGATCGTCGATGAACTGACGGATCCACCTGGCGCCTGGGCAAGCGAGGCGCTGGTAAGGTTGAACCCATGTTTCCTCTGCTTTGGGGTTCCCTCCGATGCGCCGGAACCCCAAGACGAGGCAGATGGTCCGACGTTCTGCTCGTTCAACGACCTGTCCAAGGTCTCGCCCACGACCATCCGGCTCTTGGCCGGTTGTCTTGAGGCCGTTCCTGGCTCGAAGTTGATCCTCAAGGCAAGGGCGTTAGCAGGTCCGAAAACAAAAAGCAACCTGTTGGTTAGATTTCAGGAGGTTGGAATCGAGCCGGGCCGGATCCACCTGCTTGGCAGAACGGCGAGTTACGCCGACCACCTGTCGCTATACAACCAGGCAACGGTCGCATTGGACACCTACCCCTACCACGGCACCACGACGACTTGCGAGGCGATAGCTATGGGTCTGCCTGTCGTTTGCTTGGTCGGCCAGACCCATCATGCGAGGGTCGGATTGAGCTTAGTCAGCGCCGTCGGCCATCCCGAGTGGGTTTGTCCTGACGAAGCGACCTATATCAAGACTGCCTCGAAGCTCGCGGCGCGGCGCACCGCCGATGACCGGCGCTCGCTGCGACGAGAACTCCTGGCATCCCCGCTGACAGACGCAGACGGAATGGCAGAAAGGCTCATGGCCGCCGTCCGCGCCGCCTGGCGTCATTGGTGCTCCCTCCGCTGACGGGTGTCCCCCCTGGCACCTGAGGGACTTGGGCAGCGGATGCTCTACGTTCAGCGGTAAGGTCACAACATGCTCGACCCGCGCGTCACCAAGTTGGCGGAAAACGTCTGCTCCCACTCGACCAGGCTCAATGCCGAAGACCGGTTGCTAGTCCATGCGATCGACATCCCCGACGAAGTCGTCGCCGAATTCGTCCGCGTGGCGCAAGGCAAGGGCGCAGATGTTGCCGTGCGTATGGAAAGCGCCCGGGTCAAGCGCCGCCTCATGCTGGGTATGACCGAGCGAAACGCGAAATTCATCGCTGCCGCCGAATTGGCAGAAATGCAACAGACGACCGCCTATATCGCCCTGCGCGGCGGGGACAACACCAACGAGGCCGGCGACGTCCCCGGTGAGACCCTCCAACTGTGGCAGAAACACTACACTCAGCCGGTTGTCTTCGGGTGCCGCGTCCCCAAGACCAAGTGGTGCGCGCTCCGCTGGCCCTCACCCAGCATGGCCCAACAGGCCAAACAACCGACCGACGTCTTTGAAGACTTCTACTTCGACGTCTGCACCTTGGACTACGGCAAGATGCAGCGGGCCGCGCAACCCCTCCAAGACCTCATGGACCGGACCGACCACGTCCGCATCACCGGGCCGGGCACCGAGTTCGAGTTCAGTATCAAGGGCGTCGGCGCCAAGAGCTGCCACGGCGAGCGCAACATCCCCGACGGCGAGTGCTTCAGTTGCCCGGTCAAAGGCTCGGCAAACGGCACCGTCCAGTACAACACGGTCAACCTCTACCAGGGGACTGAGTTCAACAACATCCGGTTCGTGGTGAAGGACGGGGTCATCACCGAGGCCGACGCGGGAGAGCACACCGAAAAGCTGAACGCGATCCTGGACACCGACGAGGGCGCCAGGGGCTTTGGCGAGTGGTCGCTCGGATACAACCCCCATGTGCTTCATCCCATGAAGGACACCCTTTTCGATGAGAAGATCGCCGGATCGTTCCATCTCACACCTGGGAACTCTTACGAGGGCAAGGGAGGCGGCCAAAACGCCAGCGGCGTCCATTGGGACATCGTCTGCATTCAGCGGCCGGAATACGGAGGAGGAGAAGTCTGGTTCGACGGTGTCTTGGTGCGCAAGGACGGCTTGTTCGTGCTGCCGGAATTGCAAGGGCTCAATCCCGACCGGCTCCGTGACGCATAAGCGCGGCCTGAGATTTCCGCCCGGACCCCTAATTGTCTGGGGCCGGTCCTTCCGACAATCTCCTTTGGGTGCGTCGCCCGCAAGGAGAACGCTTGGATGCCGCAATTTGCATATACAGCCGTCGATGGTAGCGGAAAGGAAATTAAGTCTGTCCTTGACGCGGAAAGCGAGTCGGCAGTCGTCGGTCGCCTGAGGGAGCTATCGCTCCAGGTCGTCGAAGTCAGGGAGACCAAGAGAAAGGTCTCCACGGGCAAGGCCAGGGGCAAGATGAAGCCGAAGGCCCTGGTCGTGTTCTCCCGGCAGTTCGCGACGATGATCGACGCGGGCATCCCGATCCTCCGCTGTCTGGAGATCTTGACGACGCAGAACAAGGATCCCTTCATGCGGCCCGCCCTTGAGCAGATCACCAATGATGTCAAAGGCGGTTCGACGTTGAACGAGGCGATGGCCAAGCACCCGGTCGTCTTTGGCAAGCTCTACGTCAACATGGTACGCGCCGCCGAGATCGGCGGCATCTTGGACGTCATCCTTGACCGGTTGTCGGGCTTCCTCGAGTACGAAAACGAAGTCCGGGCAAAGATCAAGTCGGCGATGATGTACCCGATCTTGGTCATTTGCTTCAGCCAAGTCATGCTGTTCGTCCTGTTCAGCTTCGTCCTGCCAAAGTTCAAAGAGATTTTCAACGGCATGGACGTCAAGTTGCCGTTTGTGACGGCGACGCTGTTCGCCATGGGCGACTTCATGGCGGCCTACTGGTGGGTCATTCTGCTTGCGGCGGGTGGCGTCTTCTTCGGGATGAAGATGTACGGCAAGTCGCCCAAAGGCAAGCGACAGTTCGATTTTATGAAGCTGAAGTTCCCGATACTCGGCGAACTCGCGCTCAAGATGAGTGTCGCCCGGTTCTGTCGCACGTTCGGCACGCTCATCAACAGCGGCGTACCGATGATGCGCAGCTTGGAGATCGTCGGCGAGACCCTGAACAACACGGTCTTGACCGAAGCGATCGACGCCACCCGGAACAGCATCCGGGAGGGTAGCAAGCTCAGCACACCGCTCGCCCAAAGCGGCCTCTTCCCCAGCATGGTCACACACATGATCGATGTGGGCGAAGAGTCGGGCCGCTTGAGCGAGATGATGGTCAAAGTCGGCGACTTCTATGATTCTGAGGTCGAGTCAACGGTCAAAGGCTTGACCTCGATGATCGAGCCGGTCCTTATCATCTTCCTTGGCCTGGTCGTCGGTTTCATCGCCATCTCGGTCTTGACGCCGGTCTTCACCTTGGTCAACGGCGTCAAGTGACGTCGGCGCGCACAACCGAATAACAACTGAACACAGCGCGCGGTCGGCATGAGGCGGGCCGCGCCAAGCAAGCCGGGGACGGCGGGCAGGAAGCCCAGAGATCCTCGGGCACGGGAAAGGATTCCCGTGTGACGGTCACGGAGAGAACGATGTCGGAAGCATTGGCAAAGAAGAACGGAGACGCGGAGCAACTTGTCCTTGAGTATTTGGCCGACCCACGGCCCGACCTAAAAGACTTGGTGATCCTGCACTATTCAGGAATGGTGGAGAGGATCGCCCGCCGCTTCAGCGGCGTGGAGTCGGTCGACGACCTGGCCCAAGTGGGCTACATCGGTTTGCTCAACGCATTGAGCAAGTTTGACCCTGAGGCGGGCGTGCGGTTCAACACATACGCGACCCACCTCGTGGCCGGCGAGATCAAGCACTACCTCCGTGACCGGGCACAGACCATCCGACACCCAGCCTGGCTTCAAGAACTCCGTCATCGTGTCAACAAAGCTACTACAGCCCTCCAAGCCGAACTCGGCCGCCAACCGACTGAGCGCGAGATAGCGGAGAAGCTCGGCGTCAGCGAGTCGGCGATCCAAGAAGTCACATCCACCCAGGACATGCTCCGTGTCGCGAGCCTGGACGCCACACCCAACGACGACGAAGACTCAGACTCTGACATCGAGCGTCTGGACGCCAGCCTCGTCCAAGGCTCCCAGACAAGCGTGGAAGACCGCGTCGTGCTGGAGACGGCGATGCAGCAACTGCGCGACTTGGAACGGGAAGTCCTCGTCCTCTTCCACTTCGACGCCTTGAGCCAGACGGAGATCGCTTCGCGCCTCAACATCTCCTGCAACTACGTGTCCCACATCCTGCGCCAGTCGCTTTCCAAACTGCGCCGCATACTGACGGCCGAAGAAGACCAAGACCGGCTGTTGCGCTTGTCCCAGCCCGACGACACAAGCCGGATCATGGACACGGACACGAGCGCCTACACCTTTGCGTACTTCAAGGCCCGGCTCACAGAGGAACTCCACCGAGTCTGCAGTTCGAACGGCGTGGTGAGTGTCATCACCGTCGAGATCACCGGGCTCCAGTCGATGCGCGGATACTTCGGCGAGCAAGGCATCAAGGACTTTATGTCCGACTCGGCCGAGTTCTTCCGGACCAGCGTCCGAGGACTCGACATGGTGTGCCGGTTCGGACAATGCGGCTTCGGAATCATCTTGCCCGGCACGGGGGAGACCGCAGAGGGCCTCTGCGCCCGATTGGAAGCGAAGTTCAGTCGGTGGGCGTCGGGCAGGATCGCACCCAACAGCCCGGTGTCGTTCACCTTTGGATACGCGACCGGCCCGGATCACGGGCGTTCCTATTCGGAAGTCGTCAAGAGGGCCACAGGCACGCCTGTCCCGAAACCGAAGGACGAGGCCGCCTGATCCGGTTCAAGACCCGACCAGCCTGACGTGGTGCCGCCAAAATCTTTGGTGTGGAAGCCAGATTGCCTGACGGTGTCTACCCGGAGCTTTCGTACGGGGAGCCACCGAGCGAGCGGCCCATCGTCATCATCAACATGGTGGCGACGATAGACGGCAAGACAGTCTCCGGCGGCCGTGACGAAGCGGTGGGCGACCTCGGGTCGAGAACCGACCATGCCACCATGCGGCAGATCGAAGCGTCGGCCGACGCAGTGCTCGTCGGTGCAGGAAACCTTCGCGCAACACCCGGTATGTGGTTTCCGCCGTCCGTGCTCAGGTTTGTCGCCACGCTGAGTGGAAGGGTCGATTTTGGAACCAGGTTCTTCAGTGACGACCCGCACAGGGCATATGTCGTCACGACCGAGTCCGGTGGCAAAGGTGCCCCTGACGGAGCCCAGGTCATCAAAGCAGGGACAGACACCGTGGATTGGGCTGTGGCTCTTGGCGACATGCGACACAAGCTCGGCGTCAGGGTGTTGCTCTCGGAAGGCGGTAGCGAACTCAACGCTGCCCTGTTCCACGAAGGACTGGTCGATGAACTGTTCCTCACCGTAGCGCCAAAGATCAAGCTCGGACGCCAGACGCCAACCTTTGCAGGAGGTGAACCGTTCTCCAGAGAGCAGATCGAACAGTACAGCTTGCTTTCGTGTCTGCCAGTCGGGGACGAGGTCTTCTTGCGATATCGCCGGAGCAGGACTCACTAAGAATGGGTGGCAGGAGCCCTCTTCGGGCCGGAACGTACTTGCTCAGGAACAAGGGCAAGTCCTTGCCCCTTGTCGGGGTGATCGTGCTTGCCGTCATGCTGGTCAGCGGGATCGTGGCGATGATGGACTCGATCCCGCTGAGCATCCGCACGATTTACAACTACTCGCGGTACTACCTCGGCCTCACATCTCGGGGCGACCCAAGCATCACCGGCCAGATACGTGAGACCGTCGAACAGGAGTCCCCGGTGCCCCTGGACCGCGTCCTCGCCGTCCGCGGCCTGAGCCTCAACGTTATGAGCATCGTCGGCAAGTGGCCGTTCATCGTTTTGGGGCTCAAGCAGAACGACATCCCGTACTACTTGGCCCACGTGAGCCCAGGCAAGCTGGAAGGACGTTTACCGAAGGAAGGAGAGCCGGAGGTCGTCCTAAGCGAGCCGGTCATGAGGAACCTGCACCTCAAGATCGGCGACGTTGTGCTCGGCCCGGAAAAGTCCGACGCCTACTCGCTCTATGACGTGCGGGTCGTGGGGGTCGTCGATTCTCCGGAGTGGGTGGCATTGGGATCGTACGAATACATCGCGGCGACGGATTTCCCGCCCGTCGACGCTTTCCTCGTCTTCGCCAAGAACGCCCGCGACCAGTCCAAGTTGGACCGCTGGGCGGAGAAGCGATTTGCGGGCGAGCGGACCCACGTCTACGCCTACCACAAGCTGGAGCAGGACACCGACCAAATGTTCGAGATCCTCTACAAGATCCTCGATGTGGTGATCGGGCTCCTCGTCGTTGTGATCACGATCATGATGGGAATGCTGATCAGCATCTTCCTGTCCCAGCGTGTCCAGGAGTTCGGCCTGCTACAAGCGCTTGGATACGCCAAGAAGGCGATCCTGAGACGCGTGATGGGCGAGATGACCGTAGTCGTCGTGGGCGGCTGGATTCTCGGCGTCGTGATGGCCTATGGGCTCCTGAGAGTCGTGCAGTCAAGCCTGATGGACCCCCGAGCCTTCATGTTGGACCCTCTAGACCGGACGGCTTTCGCGTACACGCTGCCCGTGCCCACCGCCATCTATGCGGTCGCTCTGGTAACGGTTCTCACGAGGTTCAAGAAATTCGACCCGGTCGCCGTCGTCGAGAGGAGGCTCGTGTGACGGCCCTGCAAGCGGCCTCACTTGTCTATCACGACAAGGACGGAGACGTCTATGCCTGCCGGGACATCGACATCGAGGTCAGGCCCGGAGAGTTCCTTGGCATCCTTGGCCCGAGCGGTTCCGGCAAGTCATCGTTGCTCTACATGTTGAGCGGCCTGAAGGTGCCGACCAAGGGAAGGGCGCTTTACAAGGGCAAGCCTCTGGACGAGTTCACAGAGGCGGAGCGAGCAGGCCTGCGGCTCAAGACTTTTGGATTCGTCTTCCAACATCCTTTCTTGGTCGGTTACCTGTCAGCGTTGGAAAACATCGTTGTGGCCCGCCCGGACCACCCCGACCATGACGAGGCCATGGGCCTCCTAGACGCGGTCGGGCTCTTAGAAAAGTCCCATCGGCTACCGCACGAGCTCAGCGGTGGCGAAAAACAACGTGTATGCGTGGCGCGAGCGCTCTTCGGCGATCCTGAGGTGGTCTTCTGCGACGAGCCCACCGCCGCACTCGACCATGCCACCGGCGTCAAGGTCATGGAGCTCCTACGCCAGCACAGAGGCCAAGGCGGGCTGGTCGTCGTCACCCACGACCCCACCATGCTTGAGGGCGTCGACCGAGCGATCCACATGGCCGAAGGGCGGGTCCTTTAGCGGATGAACGTGATGATCGGCCCTGGAATCGCCGTCAAACAACCTGTGCCACTCTTGCACTGGGCCCAAACTCAGTGTCCCGAGGCGCACCGCTTGATTTTGAACCTAGGGTTCGGTATCATGCGTCCGCGCGGCAGACGTCGGGTTTTCCGGTAGCTGGCGCCGAAAGCTGAGGACCATTCCGTCTTAATCGAGGCGGGAACGGGTCAGGAGGGAGGTGCTACCAAGCGGCGTTCTTCTGACGCGTCGGGTTACGAACGGCCTGCAGGGCCTCAGTTTTGTCGTTCGGTCGGGTTTCTCCGCCGACCCCTGACAAGGGGGCGGCTCGAGACCAAAGTGAGGGAAACTTGATTGGCTACCATACTGATGACAGCATTGTGCGCGGCGTCCGCCGCGGTGATCGTCCCGCTGGCTAACCCCCAGAGGCAGGCGTGGTTCCGGCGCCTATTGGGTCGACGGCACCATAAAGACATGGTCGCGTCGCCTCCCCGGATCGAAAACGAGGCCGGCTGGCAGCTCGTCCATAGCGAGGACGCCGACGACTTCAGCCACTGGCTCGGACGCGATTCGCAAGGCCTGCCGCCTCTCAAGGGGGAGGAGCCGTCTCTCGGTTCGCATCTCTTGATCGAGCTCTTTGACTGCGACCATGAGGCCCTGGAAAAGGAGAAGTCGGTCGGTCAAGCCATGTTGGACGCCGCCGAGGCATCGGAGGCCACCATCGTCACCAACTCGTTTCACGAGTTCAAGCCATATGGTGTATCGGGTGCCGTGATCATCCAGGAGTCGCATTACACGGTGCACACCTGGCCCGAGCACGGCTACGCTGCCGTCGACCTGTTTTACTGCGGTGGCACCATCCACGTCGACCGAGCGATCGACGTCCTGCGGGAGCGGTTCAAGCCCGGCAGGATCAAGTTCTTGGTCGTCCGACGAGGCATTCAAAGCGAAGTCGACGTTTGAAGGCAAGCCTTCGCCCTGCCGTCAAGCAGGGCGGGGGCGCGCCCTTCGTTGAGCGCGGGCTGATCCCTGCTCGCCTTCCCGTTCCCCAAGCCATCCAAAATGAGCGAAAAGCTGTTCTCCCAAAGCACCGGCATGTTCATCGCCGAGACGCACACCGAGGGCGTCACCTGGTTCTTCTCTGTCGACCGGTTTTTGGTCGAGGGCAAGTCGCAGTACCAACAGTATCAGATCGTCGACATCCCGGTCTGGGGGAAGACGCTGTTCCTAGACTACAAGATCCAGAGCAGCCTCTTGGACGAGTACGTGTACCACGAGTCCATGGTCCAACCGGCCATGACCGTCCACCCGGATCCCAAGAAGGTGCTTGTCTGCGGTGGGGGCGAGGGCGCGACCCTGTGGCAGGCCCTACAACACAACACCGTCCAGCACGCGGACATGGTCGATCTCGATGAAGAGCTCATCCAGTGGGTGAAGGTCCATATGGAGGAGTGGCACCACGGCTGCTTCGACGATCCGCGCGTCAACCTCGTCCACCAGGACGCTCGCAAATGGGTGGAAGACCACAAGGGCCACGGCTACGACGTCGTTCTCAGCGACTTGCCCGGACCCCACGAAGGCAGCCCGGCACGGATGCTCTACACCAAGGAGTATTTCGAGCATGTCGCCGCGGCGCTAGGCGACGACGGCGTGTTCGTCCTGCAATCAGGCGCTTGCAACGAGACCTACCCCTATTTGTTCAGCCAAATCTTCGCGACCCTAGATTCGATGAAGGACACGTTCGCCTTCGTCAGGGGTTACTACGGCTTGGTCACTACGTTCCAAATGCCGTGGGGCTTCATCCTGGCGAGCAAGAAGCACGACCCGCTTGCACTCGATCAAGAGGAGGTCGCCCGCAGGCTAACGGAGAGGGGCGTGTCGAACCGATACTACACGCCCAGGTTCCACCAGGCCATGTTCACACTTCCTGAATACATGCACCGCGCCATTGAAGCGCACGGAAAGGTACTCACTGATGCCGAGCCCTTCCTATGGACTGCGTGACGTCGGTACAATAATAACCTGGTAAGGATAGCAAACAATGAAGTTTCGCAGACTCTACTGGGTGACGGAGCAGTTAGGTGAGAACGGCACCTCACAAATCGGAGGCGTCTACACGTCAATCCACGACCTTTTGGAGCGCGGCTTGTGCCGGGACGAGGCTCCGATCACGAAAAACAGGTTCAGAGTGAGCTTGGTGAAGCTTGATTCGAACCAACCGCCGTTGGGTCAGTGGACTTCTCCTGACTTTCAGGGCATGAAAGATGCCCTGCAGGAGTTTGTCGACACAGACGAGTTCAACGCCCAGGATTGCGAGCAGCTTGTTGAAGACCTTTGTAAGTTTTCACACGCAAGCTGAGCAGTCGCACTACAAACCGAAAGCGGCCCAGTCCATATGGACTGGGCCGCTTTCTTCATTTGACTGGAGTTGGGTTTAGCCGCCGGCTGGGGCGGTGCCACCCGTGGTGGCCGCCGGCGCCGTTCCGCCGGTCGGTGCTGGGGTGCCGGAAGGACTTGCGCCGGCACCTGTCGAGTCTGTTTCGGGCGGGGTCGTCGGGTTCGACAGCCCTTGGCTCGAACCCGAGGCGTCTGGCAGCTTGGTCTCCTTCGCAAGCTGTTTGAGCTGTTCTTCGAACTGGCTCCACATCTCTTTCAAGCTCGGATCGGATATGTCGATCTTGGCGTTCTGGAGCTTGTCGGCGACCCTCTTGTTGAGGTCGTTGGCGTCAGCCCCCCTCTTGATCGCCAACTGTCGTCGTAGCATCTCCTTCTTTTCAGGTGCCAGCGGCAGAAGAGATTTCTTCGCGGTCTTGGAGTTGACGAAGAACTTGACATAGCCCTGGTCGGCGTTGATCCAGTCGGTGGGCTTACCAGCCTCTGTGTTCTCGATCATCGTCCTGAGTTCTGGAGTCAGTTTCCGCAAGTCGGAACCCTTTGTCCGGTCAGACATGCCGCCGAAGAAGGCCCCGTCTGTAGCGGCGGCGTTTGGCGCCTCGCTGTACTGTCGAGCCGCCATCTTGAACATCATGCCGGTGTCGAGAGCCTTTTGAACCTGATCCTTCTTTTCCGGGGTCTTGCAGTAGATCCAGAGGAGGTTCGCGTATGGGCCGTCGTCAAACGACGCCTTGTTGTCGGCGATGAACTTGTCGACGTCGGCGTCGCTCACCGTGACACCCTTGGTCAGCAAGCGTTCTTGGGCCAAGCTGAACTGCACCATGTTGCGGATGCCTTGGAGGGTGTATCCCTTGGACTGTAGGTCCTTGATATAGCCAGGGCTCAATTTCTTTCGAAACTCAATTTCGGCGTCGACCTCTTTGTCGGTGGGCGCCACGCCCTCGTCCTTGGCCATTTGGAGCACGATTTTGCGTGTGACCAGGTTCTGCATCGCTTGGAAGGCTAAAGTCTCGCCCGGGGGCACGTTGGCCTGCCCTTTGCGACCTTGACTGTCCACGACGCGGACGGTCGGCATCGTCTGGAGCTCTTCCAGGAACTCGTCCTTGGTAACGGAGTCACCGGAAACATCGGCGACCTTTGAACTGTTGCATCCGGTAACTAGCACGAGCCCGGCAAGCGTTGCCAGAGCGTATGCGACACGTGTTTTGATCATGTGTGTACTATCCTAGTTTTCGGCATTTGTGGCACCACTGGACAGGGCCAAAGGCCGCCGACACTCCTTGTCGAACAATCAAACAGCACAAAGTGTGCCATAGCCCTAGGCAGAAATGTCGACGTCATGAGTCTCCGCCGCTGATTCCGACGTTTCGGTCTCGATGACCTCGTCATGGAGTTCGACCACGTCGTGGCGCCCCTCCTGGTTACTTTCCCGCTCTTCCCTTTGGCGTTCCTTTCGGTCGCGTCCCACACCATAGACGTGGGCCGGTGAAACGTTGCTTACTGGTACGACACGGTTGATTTGGTCCATGGCCGCCGCTAGGCGACGTGAGCCGCCCCTTCTTCGCGCATGTAGTTGCGAAGCCGTCCCATCGCCTGCGTGTGCAGTTGGTACACGCGGCTCTCACTGACGCCGAGGACCTTTCCGATCTCTTTGAAGGTGAGACCCTCGAAATAGTACAGGGCGATGACGAGGCGCTCGCGCTCTGGGAGGCGGTCGACCCCGGCCGCCATGATGCGCCGGAGTTCCTTGCCTTCGACCTCGCCGCCGGGGTTGGCGTCTTCGTCGACGATCATCTCGACGAAGTGGATGTGGTCGTCTCCATCTTGGCCGCCGCCTACGACGTCGTCCAGGCTGTAGACGTTGGTGCGGCCCATCCGGACGAGCAGGTCGTTGACCTCCTGGTCTGACAGGCTCAGATAATCGCCGAGTTCGCGAACAGTGGCGGGCCGACCGAAGTCCGTCTCGAGTTTCGTCTGGGCACGGTCCAGGGCCTTGAGCTTTTCTCGGATCGAACGGGGGACCCAGTCCTCGTCACGGAGCATTTCCAAGATCGCGCCCCTGATGAGGGCGATGGCGTACGTCTCGAACTTCACGTCCCGCGTGGGGTCGTATTGGTCGACGCTCTTGATGAGGCCGATGACGCCCGCGCTGACCAGGTCGTCACGATCAAGCCCGCCCGGGACGCTGGTCACCAAGCGTCCGGCCGTGATCTTGACGAGATACGAGTAATGGTTGATCAGGTCGACACGGGAAGTCGGGTTCTTGTAGACCTTGTAATCGATCCAGGTCCGTTGAAGCAGGTCAGGTGACAAGGGCATGGGTAATCGCGGCTCCAGTATGTCAGGCGGCTATTTTGTCCTCCAAGACATCGCCAGCCTCCTCCGAGGCAGATTGCTTCACTACGGTGGGCACACGTCTCGCGAGCGCTTCCCAAAAGCCTCCCGCGACGATCCCCGCCGCATAAGCGACTGCCCCCCGCAACAGACACGTCCAAGGATCGGCGTCCGCAAGGACGCTGGCCCCTAACGCGACCAAAGCCATGAGACCGGCGACGACCTTAGCCATCACCGCGTCCTGCCGCTTTGATCAAAGCCTGCCACAGTATGAATGCTGGCACCATACAAGACGCTCTTTAGGGCAAAGTTGACTCTTACTCTTAAGTATTCTTACCTGGACGCCTGAAGCGGGATGTCAAGGCCGTCGTAGGCCAACCGGACCTGCGGCGGGAGTTTCGCCTCGGTTTCAGCATGGTCGAAGTCGTCGCAGAGGTGCGTCAGATAGGTTGTTTGCGCTCCGATCTGTAGGGCAACCTCCACCGCCTTGTCGAAGTGAAAGTGGTTGGGGTGGGGTCTGATCCGAACGGCGTCCAGGACCAGGGTGTCGAGACCCTGGAGCCGGTCCATTGCCGTCTCAGGGATGCGGCTGACATCCGAGATGTAGGCGAGGCCGCCGACTTTGACCGCCACATACTCCAGCGGGCCGTGCTCGACCACGAAGGTCTCGATCACCATCCCTCCGGCCTCATAGCGCCCGGGCATGTCCACGAGGTCGAACCGGGGCACGAAGATGCCGTCAGGGAAGGGCGCGAAGGCGTAGGGAAAGATGCGGCGGACGTCCTCCTGGGTCGGGCCGTTGGCATAGACGCGAATAGGTCCGCGGTACTTCAGGCAAAACGCCCTCAGGTCGTCCATGCCCATGATGTGGTCGGCATGGCCGTGGGTGAGGTGGACGCAGTCCAAGTCTTGGCATCCGGCCCGGAGCAGTTGGGTCCGGATGTCGGGCCCGCAGTCTACCAGGACGTTGCCGGTCGGCCCCCGCAACAACAGCGAGGCCCGCATCCGATGGTTTCGTGGGTCGGCCAGGTACGCGGCGGGATAGGTCAGGCCGAGGCTGGGAACACCGTTGCTCGTGCCTGAGCCGAGGATCGTGGCAACCGCGCCGCTCATCCTTGGAACGACTTCTCGAGGACGAGCATCGCGACGATCGTGCTGGGAACCTCGCTGTACTGGGCGACCCGCTCGAGGCAACGGGCGTAGTTCCGTTCGGCCAGGTCGTCGCTGATCGGCGTGTCCAGCAGCGAGTTGGCCACGATGCTGATCGCCTCACGCAGATAGCGCGCCCGGTTCTGCGGCAGGCTCCGGTTGGGAGTTGACGCGTAGAGGCGGCTGAGCTGCTCGTAGACCGTCTCCCAACTCTTGCCCGCCAGTACTTCCGCCCGTTGTCGAGCCAGGGCCTGTTCTTGGAGCCGTCGTTTTTCGGCGTCGCGACGCTTCTCGGTCTCCCAGTCGTGCTTCGTGGTCCCCGCGATGACGCGCAGGTCGACGCGCGAGCCGAGGCGCTTGCTGACGCTGTCCTCGACCGCCTTGCGAGGTGCGGCGAGCCTCAGGTGCCCAGCGAGTCCGCTGGCGTCATCCGAGAGTCCAAGCACAAGCACACCGTCTTCGACGGTGATGGGCACCGCCGTCTTCAGGGCGGTCCAGACGCCGACGCCGGTGACGCCGCCCATGATCTCGGGCAACGCCTCGTGCCAAACCTCGGCGATGTCGGCCATAGGCGTCATTATGGTTCCTTGGCGGTCGCCTGGGCTAGCCCGACTGTCTCGGCCCGTCCGACCAGCCGCCATAATAGACCTATGAAAGTTAAAGTCGTCGTACACGAGGCGGAGGAGGGAGGTTATTGGGCTGAAGTACCTGCCATCCCAGGGTGCGTGACCGAGGGCGACACGTGGGAGGAGCTGCTCACCAACCTTTACGACGCAGTCGACGGATGCCTTTCAGTCGATGCCACGACGGCAGACACGACGGGGAACCCCCGAGTACTTGAGATCGCCATATGAGCCCGATGACGGGCCAAGAGGTTTTCCAAACTCTTGGAGCAACATGGTTGGTACCTAGTCAGGTGACCGGAAGCCACCACATCTACAAGAAAGTTGACCGTCGCGAGAATCTATCCGTACCTGTTCATTCCAACAAACCGCTTAAGTCAGGCACACTGAGGACGCTATTAAGACAAGCCAAAATCAGCTCTTGAATGTCCAGCTACCGCAGCTTTTATTCTTCCGCATACCATGGAGCTCATCTGCAAAGAATCTCAAGTGCCTGGTTACGGACTTCGTGAATTCCCAACTTTGCCACGGTTGCTCCTTACCCCGGGCGTTTCGCGCCGGCCATGATGACATCCGCCACCGCAAATGACCGGCGGATGTCTTGCAGGACGATCTTTGCGCGCGAGCCGATTAGGTCACGGCCGTCGAGCAACTCCACATAGAACCCCTCGTCCGTCCAGCCGATGGCCTTGTCCTGGCCCTCGACGGCGGAACGCCGGATGTTCGCCTCCAAAACCTGTGCGCGTCGGTAGCCCATGTGGGCTTGGTCCATCTCTTCGATGTTGCCGCCGACGATCTCGAATTCGTCGATCTCAAAGTCCACGTTGGAGCGAATGTACAGCCCGCGTTGCAGGTCGTGCTCCAACTCTTCGATGAACTCCCCGTCGCCGCCTATCAGGGCTTCGACGACTGCCGGGTGGCATTCGACGTAGAAGGCGTTGCCAGGCTCGCGCAGACGTCGGCGCATCTCCCTTTCGATCCATACGCTGACCGTGTCTGTGCTCGGGATGCGGCCCCGTCCCTCACACGTCGGGCAGGTGTGGGTGATCGCCTCGGTGACGCTTTCACCTGTGCGCTTGCGGGTGATCTCTACGAGGCCGAGCGAGCTGATCCGTCCGACGCGTGTCCGCGCCCGGTCCTTCGCCAGGACCTTCTCAAAGTGGTCGAGGACTTTCTTCTTGTCCTCTGCGCCCTCCATGTCGATGAAGTCGACGACGATGATGCCGCCCATGGCGCGCAGTCGCAGTTGTCGGGCCGCCTCGTCCGCCGCTTCCATGTTGGCCTTCAGGATCGTGTCGCTGAGAGAAGTCGAGCCGACCTGTTTGCCGGTATTGACGTCGATGGCGGTGAGGGCCTCGGTCTCGTCGATGATGAGGTAGCCGCCGCTGCGCAACCACACCTTGTGCTCCAGCAACTGGTCGAGGTCTTTCTCGATGTTGTAGTGGTCAAAGATCGGCTGTTCCCGGTCGTAGAGGAAGATCTTGTCTTTCAACTTCGGCGCGACCATGCTGGCGACGAGGCTGACCTTTTCGTACTCCTCGGGGTCGTCGATGACGAGCTTGTCGATCTCCTCACCGAAGATGTCCCGGATCGTGCGGTAAAGGAGCGTCTGGTCGCGGTGGACGACGGCCGGAGCGCGCAGGCGTTTGGCACTGTCGAGCACTTGGCTCCAAAGCTGTTGCAGAAACTGGATGTCGGCGCGTAGTTCGGCTTCCGTCCGCTGCTCGCACTCCGTCCGGAGGATGAGGCCGAACCCGTTCGGGATCAATGCGTCGCCCAGCTTCTTCAGTCTGTCCCGCTCCCTGCGGTCTTCGATCTTGCGGCTGACGCCGACGTGGTTGCCCTCTGGCATCAGCACCACGTACCGGCCCGGGAGGCTGATTCGGGTGGTGACCCTGGCGCCCTTGGTTCCGCGCGGCCCCTTGGTCACCTGCACCATCAGCTCTTGGCCGGGTCGGATCAGCTCCTTGATCTTGCGGCGGCGCAACTCGGAGCGGCGCACGCTGGCCGGGCTATTGTCGGTCGTGTCGTCGGGGATGATGTCGGCGACATAGAGAAACGCGTTACGTTCCAGCCCGATGTCGACGAAGGCGGCGTCCATGCCGGGGAGCACGTTTTGGACGATGCCCTTGAAGATGCTACCGACCACGCGCTCTTCGCGCTCGACGCGGTACTCCATCAGTTGCCGGTCCTCAAGGACGGCGATCCGCGTCTCGCGGCTGCTGCAGTTGACGAGTATCTCGATCTCGTCGGGTCGTCGGGCGGCGTTGCGGGTGCTCGGTGCGCTACGGGAGGTTCGGACGGACGGCTTCTTGGCCCGTGCCTGGTTCTTTTTCATTTGTGGTTGTAAGTCCTCGGTTAGGTTTCGTCTGGCGGGCCTGCTGGTTCGGCGGGGGATGTCTCAACGCGACGATCCGCGGCTCTCAACGGCCAGACGTCGTCATTGTACCGGCTGGGGTCGCCCTTGGTTCCAAAGGTCTCGCCGAGGGGTAGCACTACCGGATCCCGACGTCCCCACCAAAGACCTTGAACAGTAGCACGATGTCTATGATCACCTGGGGTACGACGGCCATGAGTTGGTAGACCGGTAGTAGTAGGTAGAGGGCAAGGCAAAGGAGGGTGGCGCCGCCCCAAAGGGCTGCCTCTCGACCATAAAGTTCCTCGTTCCTTAGGCCGATGGCGATCAGAACGACAGCTAGGACAAATGTGATACCCATGGCTGGATCTCGTCAGTGCCCGGTCCACTTGTCGTATGCGGAGACCGACGGCAAGGCCTTCCCGTCCGGGTCGAACATCCCTCGCGAACCGATCGAGCCAGTCAAGGTCGGCTCCCACCAGAAAACACCGGTCCCCAGGCCACGGGGCACTGCCATGACGGTTCTCGTGACCTCTTCCAGAAACTCCTTCTGTCCCTCAGGTGTCTCCGGAAACGGCAGTCGGTGGCCCCGTGTCTCGCCGTTCGTCCGGTAGTGATACGCGGTCTCCACGACCATGACCTCCTTGTTGTAGCGATTGGCGGTTTCGTTCAGACACCGGCGCAGCTCCGAGATGGGGCCGTGCCACCAAGGGTAGTAGCTGTAGCCGATCACATCGACCGGCACCCCGTAGGTGAACAGCTTGTCCCAAAAGGCACGTGCCGCCTCCCAGGAGCCGCCCTCGTCGTATTGGACCATGATCCGAGGCCGTACGCTGTTCCCTCTCCCGGCGTCCACGCCGTTGACCCCCGCATAGACGTATTCGGCAAAGTTGTCCCAGTTCGCGGGCAACTGGCCGCTTGGCCACAGCATCCCGTTGCGGAGTTCGTTGCCGATCTGCACCATGTCGGGCAACACGTCCGCCTTCTGGAACGACTCGATGGTGTCGCGGGTGTACTCGAACACCTTCTTAGCCATTTCGGCGTGGCCCACCCCGCGCCAGGCGTCGGGGGTCGGTTGCTTGTTCGGGTCGGCCCACGATTGGGCGTAGTGGAAGTCCAAGAGAAGCTTGTAGCCCAGCTTCTTGGCGTCCTGAGCCTCCGCGATCGTGTAAGCCAGACCGTTGGGCAGCCCTTCCTTGACCGGCTCGACAAACACACGCAGGCGGATCCAGTTGTAACCGTGGTCCTTGAAGAGCTTGAGCCCAGGCTTGGGCGTATCGCCGTCTTTGAACACCCTTCCGCCCTCCTCTGCCTGGCGCAAGAAGGACAGGTCTGCTCCAAATGCGAACTCAAGCGGCTTGGGAACCGGCTCGTAGACCCGCCTGGCTTCCTGGGCTGTCAAAGCCACGACACCAGACGCGATCATCAGCGAGACGAAGGACATCGAGACCACCATAGTACATCTCCACGGTGGTCTGGTATTGGAGCCAGACCTGTCGTGCTTCGCTACTCCGACGAGGTGGGTGGCCCAGCCGCCAGTCGGGTCGGATAACATGAGTCCGTGCTCCCAGTCGTGCTCCTTCTCGCCCAAGCGACGGCGACCCTCACAAACGCCCACTCGCACAACGACTACATGCACGCAGAGCCGTTGGTCACGGCCATGAGCCTGGGCTACGGCAGCATCGAAGCCGACTTCTATCTGGTCGACGGGGAACTGCTCGTGGCCCACGACCGTCAAGCGGTGAGCAAAGACAAGACCCTCGACGGTCTGTACCTGAAACCCCTCGCGGAGGCTGTCCGACGCCACCACGGCTCGCCTTACGGCGACGGCAAGCCGATCATCCTGCTCCTGGACGTGAAGGCGGACGGCACGGCCGTCGTGCCGGTGCTCAAGAAGCAGTTGAAGCGGTATCCCGACGTTTACGGCCGTGGCAAGCCTGTGATGCCAGTGGTGAGCGGCGACCGGGACATCGAGGCGATCACCAAGGACCCCGACAGCGTGCTGGCCCTGGACGGTCGCCCGGAGAATATCGGCGCGCCAAGTGACGAAGTGCCCCTTGTCAGCACTGATTGGGCCAAGGAGTTCAAGTGGTTTGGCCAAGGGGAGATGCCTGCCGACGAGTTCACCAAACTCAAGGACATGGTGGCGCGTTGCCATGCGGCGAAGCAGAAGCTCCGATTTTGGGGTGCCCCGGACAGCGTGGCGTCTTGGGCTGTCCAACTCAAAGCAGGGTGCGACTTGGTCGGCACCGACCATCTGGCGTCCTTGGCGAACTATCTCAAGAAGCGGAGGTAGCCGCATGAGTAGTATTCGGCAATGGAGCCGACGCTCGAAGAGCGCTTGCGTATGCGAGACCGGCCGCCGTGCCGCCCCGTCTTGTGCCAACGGTGGCTCGACCTGACGTTTCTGCATTGGGAGGTGCCAGCGCCCCAGTTGCAGAGACTCCTTCCGAGCGGCCTGACCGTCGACACGTTTGAGGGGAAGGCGTTTCTGGGCCTCATCCCGTTCGCCATGCGTGACGTCCGACCTGTCTGGGCGCCGGTTGTGCCGGGGCTCAGCCACTTTCTGGAGACAAACGTAAGAACCTACGTCCACCTCGACGGTCAGGGGCCCGGTGTCTGGTTCTTCAGCCTCGACGCCGCGAACCGGGTGGGCGCCTGGCTTGGACGCCACTGGTATCGGTTGCCATACCACTTTGCTGAGCTATCGATCCGACGAGGGGCCGAGGGAGAGATCGAATACGTGGGGAGACGGGTGGGAAACGGGGGCGCGACTTTTGAGATCAAGTCGCGAATCCAGGGCGGCCCTGGTCTTGCCGAACCGGGCAGCCTCGAGTTCTTCTTCATCGAGCGGTACCTGCTCTACGCCGAGCGTGGGGGGGAGCTCCTCCGAGGACGGGTCTGGCATGAGCCGTACCGGATCGCACCGGCGTCCGCTGAGGTCGCCCATGAAGGGTTGCTGGCCGCCAATGGTGTCGCCCGACCGGACACCCCGCCGACCGTCATCTACTCACCGGGTGTCGAAGTCGATGTGTTTGGACTGGAACCGTGCCACGGGACTTCCGCCCGGTAACCTCGCAAGATGCCGGTCTACGAGTACCGTTGTGCCGCTTGCGGCGCCAAGGTGAGCCTCCTGGTCGGCATGACGGCCGAACCGGACGACGAGGTCTGCCCAAAGTGCGGCGGTCGCGATCTCGCGCGACTGGTGAGCCGGTTCCGGCGGGGCCGAAGCGAAGACGCCAGGATTGAGGAACTGGCCGACGAGATGGAGGCAAGGGGTGAACCAGACAGTCCGGCCGAGATGCGCGGCCTTGTCCGAGAGATGGGCAAGGCGATGGACGAAGACTTGGGTGACGAGATGGAGGAGATGTTTGAAGCAGACATGGAGGAGGATCCCGGAGAATGAGGCGGGCTGGCCAGATCACGGTCGTCTGCGGGTGCATGTTCGCCGGCAAGACTGAGGAACTCATCCGCCGTGCACGCCGCGCCCTCTACGCGCAGCGAAAGATCCAGGTTTTCAAACCGGCCATTGACAGCCGGTTCGACGCGGAACGGGTCGTCAGCCACATGGGCGTCGCGCTCGAGTCCACGCCGGTAAACGGGGTCTCGGAACTTGTCGAATCCGTGAAACCCGAGACAGACGTCGTCCTGGTTGAAGAGTGCCAGTTCTTTGACTTCCGGATCGTCGAGGCGGCGGTCGATTGGGCCGACAGCGGAAAGGAGGTCGTGGTGGCCGGACTGGACCAGGACTTCAGGCGGATGCCCTTCGGGCCGATGCCGGATCTGATGGCGGTCGCCGACGAAATCGTCAAGCTCCGTGCGATCTGTATTCGGTGCGGCGCCCTCGCGAGCCACACGCAGAGGCTGGTCGACGGCAAGCCCGCGAAGTGGGACGACCCGATCGTGCTGGTGGGGGCGACGGAGAGCTACGAGGCCCGGTGTCGCAAGTGCCACCAGATCTCACGGCCCCGTCGTCGTTAGGGTCATCGCGTCTTGCGCAAGTAGACAAGGTGGCCGCCGATCTTGCCGCCGGCGTTCGCGGCGTCGGTGATCTCGGTGTCCACTTTGACGGTCGCCCCGTTCTCGGTGTCGATCCAGAATGTGCCTTTGGCGGAGCCGCCCCCGGTCTCTGTGGCTACGTAGGAGAGCTTTGCCACGTCATATCCCGCGACGGAGTCCTTCCCGTCCATCGAGAAAGTGACTTCAAAGGCAGGTCGGCCCGAGTCCTTGTCCTCGGGCTCGGAGAAATTCCATGTGTCGCCAGGCTCCACGGGCTTTCCAGGAGCGACAAAGGACCAAAGCCGCATGAACCTGACCGTGTCGGGTGTCGTTTCGTCCCCAGCGACGACCTTGACTTTGCCGTTTGGCGCGTACTCCAAGACGTAGGATGGCATGCTCCTGGGGAAGTCAGACCCCTGCGAGGAGACGACGACGTCCTTGTACGACCTCTCTACCTCGAAGCCATCGGCAGTCGCCGCTTTCGTCACCTCGGTCGCGTTGGCCTTAAAAGTGCCCGTGCCGCTTGGGATCTTGAAGTCGAAATGCAAGCTGTAGGCGCCTGTCTCGCCCACCTTTGTCTTGCGGTCGAGGCTCACAGACGTGGGGGCGAATGCCATGCAGAGGACGAGCAGGGGCAAGGCTAGAACGGAGGGCTTCACGGGTCGTTCTCCATGTTACTGTGACGGGCGAAAAGACAAACGGCGCACCAGCGGTGGGCGGTGCGCCGAAGGGGTGCCTGTCTGCAAGGAGTCAGTCAGCCAATTCTTGTTTCCAGGTGACGTCTGTGGGCCCAAGCTGCGGGATCGGAAAGTTCTTGATCTTCCCGTCTGCCTTGAGCACCTCTCCTGAGGTGACGCTCACAAGCATCGTCCCGTCGGAGGCGATGGCGTCGTCGGCGCCAGTCTCTTTGAACGAAAAAGCGATTGTCAGGACATCTTTGCCCTTGTACTTGTCCTTCCCCTTCACCTCATAGGAGTAGGTCGCGGCCGGGATGTCCTTCGTCTTGTCCGCCTTGGCCTCGTAGGTCCACTTGTCGCCGACGCTGACCGCCTTTTCGGGATAGACCAGTCCGACGATCCGCTCGTTCCGCCACTTGTTCCCCTGGTCTTCACCGGCGCTGATGTCGATCTTTTGGGCCACGCCCCGCGCGTCACGGGTGATCGTCGATTGCCCCGAACCGTCGCCGGCCGGCTGCTCTGTGCCGTTCATCTTGATCACCATGTCCTTCTCAGAAGACTGTTCCGTGACCGATCCATCCGGCTTGACTTCGGTGACTTTGGTCTCGACATTGAATGAAGCCGTTATCGGGGTGCCCTGATACTCCATCGCAATGTTGACTTTGGATTTGCTGGTGTCTCCTTCCTTGGCGACACGTTTGAGCGTGAACGATTGGACAGCTGCGGTCGCCAGGGCGGCGACAAGAATGGACGCCGCGATAAGGAACGGCGTCTTGTAAGCAAGGGCTGGTCGCATGTCTTGGTTTACTTTCAGGCTCCCAAAGAGTGTCAACCCATCTCCACAATTGGGACGTTTGGCCACCAGTGGCCAAGGATCCGCCGGTTCAATCGTGACCCGGTGGTCGAACGCGACGTGCTAGGTAAGGAAGGCGAGACCGCGTGACGTGGCAGGTCGTCAGTTTCGATTGCGCCCAGACACTCGTGGCAGTGGACTGGGTGCCGGAGCGTGTCGCTTGTGACTCGGCCGAGGCCGCGGGCCTGCTGATCGACCGACAGGTCGCGGAAGAGGTCTACCGGCGTCTGTTGTCTTCCCGCTGGTCTCAGTTCCATCAGGTCAACCGCCAGAGAAGCGAATCGGCTTGCGACAGTTTTTGGGCTGAGTTGACAGAGGACTGGCTGGATCGGATCGGTCTCGACAAGGTCGCGGCGACGTCCGTGTTGAAGGAAGCCGAGCAAATCATCTATGGCCCGGATTCAAAGGTGTTCGCCCTCTACGACGACGTCCTGCCCTGCCTGGACGCCCTGGACTCCGCCGGGCTGAAACTTGCTGTGGTCAGTAACTGGGACAACTCGCTCCACCGCGTCCTTCGCGAACAAGGGATCGCCGACAGGTTCGCGCAAGTCTTGGCAAGCATGGAGGAAGGTTGGGAGAAACCGGACGCGCGGCTGTTCGAGACACTCTATGACGGGCTGGCGGTCCCCGCCGGCCAGGTGGTCCACATCGGCGACAACCCGGTCGACGACGTGCAAGGCGCGCTGGCCACGGGCGCTTCGGCGTTTCTCCTTGACCGATCCCGCCAACACAGCAGCGACCGGGTGCTCGCGTCGCTGGCCGACCTCCCGGAGGCATTAGGACTGTGAGGACGGACGAGTTCGACTACGATCTGCCGGAGGAGTTGATCGCCCAAACACCCCTCGACGACCGAGCGGCCTCCCGCCTTCTTCGACTGGACCGGAGGACAGGGGCTGTGCGTCACCTGGGGTTCCGGGACATCGTTGCCGAGTTAGGTGAAGGCGACCTCTTGGTGCTGAACGACACCCGGGTGAGCGCCTTGCGGCTGGTTGGACGTAAGCCGACGGGCGGCGAGGTCGAGGCCCTCCTCCTTTCGGAAGGAGACGACGGGTTATTTGATTGTCTCCTGAAACCCGCACGACGCCTACAGCCGGGGGCTCTCGTGGATTTTGGCGAAGGTTTGTCGGGTGTGGTAGGTGAGGGTGGGGACGGGCCCGTCCGCAGAATCCGCATCGTCGGGCCGGATTGGCGGCAAGCACTGGCCCGGCTGGGCAGCGTGCCCCTGCCTCCGTATGTGCGTTCCGTGATTCCGGACGCGGAGCGGTATCAGACCGTCTACGCGTCGAGACCTGGTAGTGCGGCGGCTCCGACCGCTGGGCTTCACTTCACTCCCGAATTGTTGGGTCTTGTCAAGGACAAGGGCGTTCAAGTGGCGACAGTGACCCTGGACGTCAGCATCGACACCTTCCGTCCGGTGCAGTCAGACCTGATCGAAGATCACGAGATCCACGGTGAGATTTGCGAAATGCCAGAACTCACGGCAATTGCCATCAATCGATGCCAAGGACGGATCGTCGCTGTGGGCACGACCTCGGTGAGGACGATCGAGTCGTTTTCTGTCGGTAGACGGAAGGTCGAACCGGGACGCATGAAGACCAAGATTTTTATCACGCCAGGCTACGATTACCTGTCCGTGGACGCGATCCTGACTAACTTTCATATGCCACGGACGACGATGCTGGCGATGATTTCGGCCTTTGTCTCGCACGACCACTTGTTTTGCGCCTATCGTGAGGCTGTGCGCGAAAAGTACAGGTTCCTCTCCTTCGGAGATTCTATGCTGATAGCCTAGGGACCTGCCTAGAGCGTTGAACTTCGTGTGTCAAAATCAATAAGTAGCCATGGCCGGTTCCACGAAAAGTTTTGACCCCATTGAGTACATCGAGAGCGCGTTCCTCGACACGAAGAAAGGGGCCGGCAAAATCGGAAAGTCTCCCGACAAGCCGAAGCGTTTTCGGAAGACTCAGTTGAGCGCACCGCGCCCTCGGAGGGCAAAGAACCAACCAACCGACCACGTCATCGACCCTGGGTTGAAGGATCTCCTTGAGAACCTGCCCAGGCACATGGAGTTCTTGGGCCGGTTCTTCAGCGACAATGTCACCGCCCGCTATTACCAAGGTTCATTCGGCGAGACACGCGAAGAATTGATCCGACGCTTGGTCGACCCGGTTCTGACCCTGGAAGACGTGAGCAGGCTCCTCGGCGTGTGTCCGGCGACCGTCCGAAGGTACACGAACCGAGGCTGGCTGGAGCACCACCGCACGAAGGGCGGGCAACGGCGTTTCCGCCTGAGCGGACTCGCGAAGTTCGTCGAAGAGCACGGTAGACTGCCCGAAGAGTGACCTCGGGCGACGACGGCCGCAGGCTTCGGGTCGCGATGTTCAGCGACAGCGCGTTGCCCGTGTTGAACGGCGTCAGCGTCTCGGTTGACCAGTTGGTCAAGGGGTTGCGGAACCTCGGACATTCCGTTTCTCTATTCACCTCCGATTACCCCGGCCACGTCGAACAAGACCCGAACACGTGCCGCTTTCGAAGCATCCTGACCCCTTGGGCGCCCGGCTATCCCCTGAGCGTGCCGCCTTTCTACGGCAGGCTTGGCGAGTTCAGGCGGGCTGATTTCGACATCGTCCACTGCCACACCCCGTTCACGGTGGGCATGGTCGGCTTGCGGTGGTCACAGTCGGAAGAAGTCAAGGCGGTTGCGACCTATCACACCCAGTACGACAAGTACACCCACTACGTGCCGTACCTGCCACACCTTTACACCAGGTTCAAAATCGCGAAGCATACGAATTACTTCTATAACCGTGTGGCTCAAGTGGTGACGCCTAGCGAGGCGGCCGCCCACTGGCTTCGCCGTCATGCGGTCCGGACTCCCCTGACCGTGGTGCCGACCGGAGTGAGGTTGCCCCCACCCGGGCTTCGAAACCCGGCGAGGTCGAGGTTTGAGCTCGGGCCCGCTGAGACCGTAGTCTTGTACGCGGGCCGCATCGCCCGTGAGAAGAACTTAGCACTCCTCTTTCAGGCGATGGTGCCGCTCCTTAAGGCCGATCCCGGCCTGTGGCTTTGGATCGTGGGCGACGGCCCGGCACGAGAGGAGCACCGTACGTTCATTCGACAGGCGGGAGTGGGCGACCGCGTCCGGTTCTTCGGCTTTGTGCCGCGCGAAGACATTGACGACTATTACGCGGCGGCGGACGTCTTCGCCTTTAGTTCGACGACGGAGACCCAGGGGTTGGTGGTAGTCGAAGCGATGGCACACGGTCTGCCCGCGGTCGTCGTGGTGGGCGGAGGCGCCGGGGCGGCGGTGCGCGACGGGATCAACGGATTTCTAGTTCCCAACCGTGCCCCAGAGTTTGGTCAGGCGGTGCGACGCATAGTCGAGGACCGCACGTTCGCTGGCAGCCTCAGCAAGGGCGCACGGGAGACGGCGGCTGAATATACGGTCGAGAAGATGGTCTCCAAGGTCGAATCGGTGTACCATCGGGCCCTTGGAACAGAGCGAGCCCCCAGCCATGCCGTCGCCGTCGACTGAGCGGCCCCCTCTTCTCCTCTTCTTTGGCGTCGTTGCCGTACTCGCCGTGATACGACTTTTAATGGCGGCCATCCCGGTGGCGACCGCCCTCGTCGTCCCCCTGTCCCTGCTTTCTACCCTCACGTTCATCGGCGGGCCGATCTATGCCCTGTACATCGGAGGCTCAGAACAGTGGGTGGGCAAGCGTGCGGGTCTCGTGTTCGGTCTAGGGGTGCTGATGCATGTCGTCGGGTTCCTAATGGCCCGCCCCACTGGCGGCTTGGGGCCCCTCGGCCTGACCGGCTGGGTCTTGATGCAGTCGGGGGTCTTAGTCTGGTGCCTTGGATTGGGTGGCCTTGTCTCACTGATGCTAAAGGATAGGGCGCTTCTGCTTCCAGTGGCGTTGTTCCTGGCTGGGTTCGATGTGTTTCTGGTCGCCACCCCATTCGCTCCGACGGCCTCGATGGTCGAGCAGCATCCGGAGATCGTCAAGTCGGTGGCTATGAGTGTCCCGAAGGCGCGTGAAGCGGAACCAGGGCAGGTTCCCGGTGCCAGGGCAGTCGACCTCGGGCTGGTCGGCCCCGCCGACCTTGCGTTCATGGGAATGTTTTTTGCGAGCCTACATCGATTTCGTATGCGGGCGCGATCAACTGTCCTCTGGCTGGTTCCGGTGATGGCGCTGTACTTCCTTCTTGCCGTGTCTCCGGTCGGTATCGGGATGCTCCCCGCGATGCTCCCGATCGGCGCGACAGTGATCTTGGTGAACCTAGGGGCTTTCGGGCTCCGCCGCGAGGAGGTCGCCGCCACAGTGGTCGTGGCGCTGATATCCCTTGGCTTGGCGGGTTATGGGATCTACGCCCGGGTCACCTACAAGCCGCCGATAGAAGCGCCTGTTGAGCCTTCGAACTCGGAGCCCGTCCCAGAACTTGGAGCACCGGCAGGCTCGCTTGCGCCAACTTCTTCGGGTCGATCCCCGTCTTGATTCCCTCTCGTTCGAGCGCATAGACCAGGTCGTCGGTGGCCAGGTTGCCCCCGGCCCCCGGGGCGTAGGGGCAGCCTCCGAGGCCACCCGCACTCGCGTCGAATGCGGCGTAACCGAGTTCCAACGTGGCAAAGACATTTGCCATCGCGGTGCCTCGGGTGTCATGGAAGTGCCACGCGACCTTGTCGTCGGCGATTGAACCCTTCAAAGCCGCCCCGAGCGCGCGCACCTCACGGGGCGTCGCGACGCCGATCGTGTCGCCCAAGCTCACTTCGTCAACGCCCAGATCAAGAAGCCTCTGCGCGACCTCGACGACCGCCTCTGGCGTGACCAGGCCGGAATAGGGGCACTCGAACGCCGTCGAGACGTAGCCGCGCACGAATCCCCCGGGCACCTCGTCCCGAAACTCGGCGACCAGTTCGGCGAACACGTCCAGCGACTTTCGGATCGACATGTTGATGTTTTTCTCGACAAAGGCCTCGCTGGCGGCGGTGAACACGGCGATCCGGGTGTGTCCGCACTCCAGCGCCCTTTCCAGGCCCTTTGTGTTCGGCACCAGGGCCGACCATCTCGCGCGGATGTCGCCGAGCATGGTCCGGGACAGTTCGCCGGCGTCCGCCAATTGCGGCACCCATTTCGGCGATACGAAGCTGGTCAGCTCGATTTCCTGGAGCCCCGCGTCGGCGAGAGCGGCGGCGAAGGCGGCCTTCGCCTCGGTTGGCACCGAGACCTTCTCGTTTTGGAGGCCGTCCCGGGGGCCGACTTCTACGATCCTGACCACGGGCTCATTGTGGCTCTATCGCACGGAGGAGACATGGACGAGGGCGGTGACGAAGCAGTTGTTGTCCAGTCGGCAAATGAAGCGGAAGGAGAATCCGTGGTCGCTGGCCATTAGGCTGTAGCACCAAGACCGGTCGTCAGCGATGTCTTGTTCGATCACGCTGATCAGGTCAAGCTTGACCATGTCGACATGGCGTCTGGTGACGTGGAACTTGCCGAAGATCTCGACCATTGGGTCGTTGGAGTAAGAGATCCCAGCTTTGTCGATGTTGAAGTAAGGAAGCCGGTTGATGGCGACCCGCAGGTCCTGAAGGAACAGGTTTCGTTCGTGGATGCCCGCGAAGTCGCAAGCGTCGCGATAGCGTTCCACCTGTAGCGCAAAGTCAAGGTCCGCGATTTTCGTCGCCATTGCCCGTCCTGTCCGATTCTTCTACCGTCGCCAGCAGGTCTCCCTCCGCGACTTGCTGTCCCTTTCGCACACGGACTTGGCTGACGGTGCCGGCGACGCCAGCGGTGACCACGTGCTGCATCTTCATGGCCTCCAAGACCAAGATCTTGGCCCCGGACTCCACCCACTGGTCTTGTTCCACAAAAACGTCCACGACCAGGCCCGGCATGGGTGCCAGGATGGTTCCGCTTTCTTGTCCGGGCGCGGTGCCACGGTTCCGTGGCACCGGGGCGACCTCGAATTGACGCCCGTCCACCGAGACGAGTGTCTTGCCGCCCACCTTGGCGACAAGACCCGAGACCATACCTTCAGGCGTATGGACGTAAAGTCGATCCGGCCCTTGCCCGACGGACACGCCGTCCCCGTCGCCGAGGTCGGCCTCGACCCCGTTCACCAAGTACCGCAGGCGGCTTTCTCCTCCCGGTATCTCTCGGCTGCCCGGACGAAGGAGTCGAACAACTTGTCGCTGGTATCGGAGGCGGTGCGTTCAGGGTGCCACTGCACACCGACGATCCAGCGTTGGTCTTCGGTCTCGACGGCTTCGATAGTGCCGTCCTCATGACGGGCGACGACTTTGAGGCCCGGGCCAGTCTGGTTGACCGCCTGGTGATGGCTGCTTCGGCCCTCGGCTCGTTCGCCACCGAGGATCTTGGCAAGCTTTGAACCGGGTTCGACCGTGTATTGCTGGACCGGGTCGCCCCGGTGCTTGTCATCGCCGACGACGTCGGGAAGGTGCTGGGTGATGCTGCCGCCAAAGGAGACGTTCAGCATTTGGCAACCGTAGCAGATGCCGAACACGGGCATACGGGGGTCGGCGGCCTTCAGGAGCGCCAGTTCGAGCGCGGCCCTGCGGGGATCCTCAAAGCTGGACTCTGGGTGAGGAGGCTCTCCCCAATTTGCGCTGTCGATGTCGTCTCCCCCCGTGATGAGCAAGCCGTCTAGACCGGGGAGGACAGACGCGGGGTCTGTGCCAGGTGGCAACAAGATAGGCGCTCCTCCGGCCTCGGACACCCGGTCGATATAGGCTCGGTTCAGGAGGTGCCGGGTGTACTTCTCTCCCGTCTTCGGGTCGTCACCGCTGGTCATGGTGATGCCGATGATCGGCCTGCTCATGACCCCACCAGATCGCCGATATTCTCGACGATCTCCTTGATCGTGTTCAAGAACTCGGCCCCGCCGACTCCGTTGATGAGGCGGTGGTCAATCGTGATCCCGACGTTGCTACGACGTTGGAACTTGGGCTCCGCGTGGTCGTTCGAGACGCCCCAGTGCGCCTCGCCCAGGAAAATCGTCGCGACTCCGGGAGGGACGACTACCGCCATCGCGTCCCGGATTCCGTGCCCGGCCATGTTGGTGATGCTCAGGGTGACGCTCTGGTCGGCCTGGTCCTGGCCATGGCGCGCCGCATGGATGCGCTCCCGCGCCACCGACGCGAAGGCGTGCCAGTCCAAGGTGTCCGCTTGGGGGACGACGGCGACGACCAGGTCGTCACCCGGAAGGGCGACGGCGATGCCAAGGTTGATGTGGTCGTAGGTGCGGACAGAATTGTCCCCTACCAGCGTGGAACGGACGATGGGATGCTTGGCGGCCGCCTTTGCGACCGCGTAGGCGAACATCGTGAATAGGCTCGGCTGAAAGTCGCCGCCCTTGTGCTTGACGTTTTCTCGGGCCTTCTCGATGGCCGTCCAGTCCACGCTGACACTCATCATTCCTGGCACGACGAGTTGGGATCCGCGAACCAGACGGCTGGAGAGGACTCGTTGCTTGCTCGAAAGGGGTGTCTCGGTGTATCCAGGCCCGTCCGACGTCTGGGTCCTGCCTCCGGCGAGGTACGCGTCGATGTCGGCAGGCATGAGCTTGGAACCGGCGGCCGGGACGTTGTCCAGATCTTCGTCGGTGAGGCCCTTGTCCTTGGCGTAAGCGCGCGTCCGAGGCGGGACATCCCGTCGCTTGGCGGAGGGGGCAGCCGTCGCAGCCGGAGTGGCGACAGATGGCGCAGCAGGGACGGCATGGGTCGGTTCTGAAGCCGGAGCGTCGTTAGAGGCCAGGACTCCGACCGGGGCGCCGATCGCCAGTACGTCGTCCGCATGGGCGAGCCAACGCACCACCGTGCCTGCATAGGGCGATTCGACGTCCATGACCGCCTTGTCGGTCTCCATCTGGTAGATGGCCTCGTCACGTTTGACCGTGTCACCTGGTTGCTTTAGGAATGCCACGATCCTTGCTTCTTGGAGGCCTTCGCCGATCTGCGGGACGTAGACCGTGACTTCTCCGGGCGTGGTCTCGGAAGCTTTGGCCGGCTCCCCGCCGACATCCATCACCATCACGTCCGCGCCGATGGCGAGGACATCGTCGGGCTTGGCAAGGAGCTTGACGACGATGCCTTCGTGGGGCGATTCGACGTCCATGACCGCCTTGTCGGTCTCCATCTGGTAGATGGCCTCGTCGCGCTTGACGGTGTCGCCGGGTTGCTTCAGGTACGCGACCAGCCGGGCCTCTTGGAGGCCCTCACCGATCTGCGGGATCTTGAGGGAGACTTCGGGCATCGTGTGAGCCTGATAATGAAGGATCGGGCCTAGTGTGGCATAGCCCTCCCGGGTCCTGTGTCAGACCAGCGGACCGGGTACATTTCGACCCTCACGCGTCCCCTCGTGGTCCTGACTGACGCTTCCACAGATCGAGGTCTCCGTGACGAGGACGGAAGGAAAGCGAAGCAATGGCCAAAAAAATCGCGAGCGTCATCAAGTTGAACATCGCCGCCGGCAAGGGCACCCCCGCGCCGCCGGTCGGCCCCGCATTGGGCCAAGCCGGCATCAACATGATGGAGTTCCTCAAGAAGTTCAACGAAATGACCGCCCCGCAGATGGGGTACGTTCTGCCGGTCGAGATCACGGTCTTCGAAGACCGTTCCTACTCCTTCGTCGTCAAGCAACCGCTGATGAGTGCGCTCATCAAGCAGGCGGTCGGTGTCGACAAGGGCTCTTCCAACCCGAGCAAGGAGAGCGCGGGCAGACTGACCAAGGCGAAGGCTCTTGACGTGGCGCGGAAGAAAATGGCTGACCTGAACACGACCGATGAGGAAATGGCGATCCGCATCGTGGCGGGCACTGCCCGCTCGATGGGCATCGATGTGGACTTTTGAGTCGGAAAAGGTCCTAAACCGAGATAACCACGGCGCAAATGGCCCTACTAATAGGTGGAGGGTCGCCTTGAGAAGTTTTACGCGTCATGCCTTGGTCGTCAGCGCCGCTGTTTTCAGCGTCTGCGCCGCAGTCGCCATTGTGCCTGATCCAGCTCCGGCTGGCCAAGCGATCGCTGACGCTATCTCCAGCGCTACCGGCGCCCCTATCGCGTTTGTCCCCGACGGTGTCCTCAACCCCTCCGGAAAGAGTGACGACTTGGCCACCTGGTTGCAGTTTCCGACGGACACTGTCTCGGTTGTGAAGCTTACGGGCCGCCAGATCCGCGCGGCGCTGGAGCGGTCGGTCAGCCTGTATCCGTCACCAAACCCGAGCTTTTTGCAACTCAGCGGCATCGACGTCGAATTTGACAAAGGCCTGCCGCCTGACAAGCGCGTCACATCTATCCAAGTTCCCGGCGGCAAATTGGCGGACGAAGCCAGTTACGAAGTCGCAATGCCCACGAGCCTCGCCAAGGGTGGCCTCGGTTACTTCCAAATATGGGAGAAAACCAAGGTGGTCAAGACTATGGCCAAGTTATCGCTCGGCAGTATCTGCTCCAAGAAGCCGGTGTACAGCACGGGTTCCCACTGGAAGCAGGTCGGCAAAGGCTGAATCCCCTATACCGGGGCGATGACGCAGGCCGTCCCGTATGCCAACACCTCTGTGATGCCTTGGGCGAGTTCCGTCGCGTCGTAGCGCATAGCGATGATCGCGTTGGCGCCCATCTGGGCGGCGTGGGTGATCATGAGGTCATAAGCTTCCTGGCGGGCGTGCTCACACAACTCGGAGTACAAGGTGATGTTGCCTCCGAAGAGAGACTGCAATCCGGCGCCCATCTGGCCGATCACGGAGCGGCTTCGCACAGTCAGACCCCGGACGACCCCGATGTTCCTCACGACCTTGTATCCGTCGAAGCCGTTTGAGGTCGTGACCCAGGCGTGCAACTGCTGAGACTGTGGGGTGGACATCGGGCTCATAGGCCGATCATGCCCTTTCAAAGGCCACAAGTTCAAGCCGTTGCCACTTCAGCGACCTTGATGTAGTCACCGGCCATGATCTTTTCGAAGGCGCCGCTCATGTGCCACTTGTCCAATTCGTGCATCCGCATGACCGGGTAGGGATGGGTCGCGTAGGCGCCATAGAACAAGAAGATCAAGAGCTTGCCGACCTCGTCCTTGGTGCTCATGTCCTGGTACATCCGTGCTTGGTCAAGAAAGGCGTCGACGCTCATCTCCTCGTTGAACCGGGTCGACCCGGCGGTGAGCCGCATCAGACCGGTCGCGGCGACGTCGAAGTTCTGGCAGACAAGCAGACCGGCGCGGTCACAAGTGATCTCGGCTTGGCGGCTCCACTCGTAGAACGCGACCACCAAGGCCATCGACAGGACGTCTCCGACTCCCATCGTGTACTTGCCCAAGGCTTCCAGGATCGTCATGAGCACGCGCCCGACCGTGCTGTAGAGCACGTGGCCGGCCTTGATGTGGCCGAGCTCATGACCGATCAGCTCGTAAAGTTGATCGTCGGTGAAGGCGTCGACGATAGAGCTCCTGAGGGTGATGTAGGGCCTCTCGACGCCTCCCGTCCAAGCGTTGGTGAAGGGGTTGTTCGTCAGATAAAGCTCAGGCTCGGGCATGTCCAAGACCGCGCAAGACTCCTGCAGGATTTTATGAAGCGATTTGTATTGCTTGGGGCCGCATCGCACCGACTGGGACATGTTCCACACATAGAGCCATCGGTCGAGGCCCAACTCGTAGAACTTACGGATCACGACCGGGAAAAGGGGAACCTTCTTCAGGGCGTCCAGCGCCAACTTGTCCGTGTCGGCCATGAACGTGTCGACGCTGATGTCAGGAAAGCGCTTGCGTGCCATGTCGTGCTGAGTAGGATACGCCTTTTTCCGGACCGCGTTGCACTGGGGGGCCAGTTCATCCTGTGGGGCCAGAGGCTCACGCTGCGATCCGCAGGACGCGCTCGTGGAGGCTCACGATGACCTCAATAGCGCCCGCCTCTTCGACGGCGAGGGGTATGACCAGCGCCGGGGCGGAGTTCGCCGAGATCTTGACGTTCGTGCCCTTAACTATCGTCGGTGGTGCGATGCGGACCCGTAATGGGATCTCTGCCAAGCTGGCCGCGCTGCGGTCGTTGATTTGCTTGCCGAAGTTTGCAATGGCTGTTGCCGCCGTGTGGTCAAACGCGACGACTCGTTCGCCGCACAGTTTCGACGCGATGCGGTCCGCCGTGATCACCGACATGCCGTAGATGACCTGGCCTTCTATATCACCGGTGATGCCCGACACAATATTGACCTGATGGTTAGTAAAGACCTGTGGTCTGATACCGAGCTCTCCTCGGAAAGGGGGTTGCCCCATGATGGCTTCGATCATCGCGGTCGAAGCCTCCATGAACGGGTTGACGAACTCGACTTTCACTGTTGGTGACCAGTTGGTTAGGCGGACGTCAGGTCATTAGCTATGCAGCCACCAGGTCTTCGAAGAGCCTTTCGTACTTCTCGTAGCTCTCCACAAAGATCTCCGTCGTCTGGTCAAGGTCTGCGGTTTTGAGGCCGAGGCGATGCAACGCGTTATCTGAGAACCGGTAGAGCAAACCGTCTCCGCCCAGGCCGTATCCCATCGTCATGGTCAGATAGTTGCCAAGGTGGACGCAGTCGACGAGCGGCGGGTGTTCAGGCGCGTCGTCCGGAGAATGGTGCCACCGGACTGCCGCAACGAGGTCGTCCGGCAGGTTCCATGAGAGTGCCAGGTGCTCGCCGACCTGAGTGTGGTCGTAACCGAGGATCTTTCGCTCCGCCTCGTCAAATGACATGCCTTCACGGTGCGCGTAGTTCAGGATCGCGACGACCTTGTTCTCGAGCCAAATGCTCACTGCGACCTTGCCGATGTCATGCAACAGGCCAGCGGTGAAGGCAACGTCTTCTTTGACCTTGCCGCTGAGTTTGGCGACCTGCTGGGCACCGACGGCGGTGCCGAAGGCGTGCGTCCACATCGCCCTTGGGCCAAGGCAATAGCCTGGAAGCGGGCGGTTCATCCATGGATAGGTGCCCGCGACCAAGGCAAGGTTCTTGATGTTGCGCATCCCAAGGATCACAACCGCCTCTTGCAGGTCGCTGACCTTCCTTGAGAGTCCGTAGAACGCGCTGTTCGCCAGTCTCAGGACACGAGCGCTGAGAGACTGGTCGGCCGAGAGGATCTGGGCGACCGACGCGGCGGTGGAGTCAGCCGACTCTGCCGCTCGTATGACACGGATGGCTGCCGCTGGGATCGTCGGCAGGTCGGCCGTCTTCTTGACAATATCGTCGATCGTGATCGTCGAAACGCTCATTTCAACCCCTCAACGTGCAGAGAACGGTCTCGCCACCGGTTGCGACCCCGACCCGGACCACGCCGCTGGCGGTGGAAAGGGTCATCGTCCGTCCAAAATGCGTTCCCGTGTCGCTCGCGACCGTCCTGACTCCGAGTCTGGAGAGAAGATTGGCGGTGGCTTCGGTGTTGCGTGCGCCCATGTCTTGGTTCTGTTCCTTGTCACCAAGACTGGTTGCCCCCCCGGCGTAGGCTGCGATGATTGCTTCCCTTGCCGCTCCGGCTTCTACCATTTGCGCAATCAAGCCGGTGAGGGCTGGTTCGGCGTACTTGACTGGGTTCGCACATTCTTTGGAGCTCGGTACGGCTGGCAACACGTAATGCACCATGCCGCTTACTTTGGTCGTCGGGTCGAGCAGTGCGACGCAGACGCCGCACCCGATGCCCGCGCACTCCCAGGTCACGCTTCCCTTTGAGACATGGATCTCGCCCATGCCGACCTTTTCCGTCGTGGCGGTCATTGCCATTGGTTTGCTCCCACAGGCGCGGAAGACGATTCTTGATCGCCCGTCGTCACCGCGCCGCATCGCCAGAGTCTCAGTGGGCCACAAGGGTAGCCGTGGCCGCCCACTCGGACAAATGCTTACCAGGCTTTTTCCACAAGCACCGCCCAAGTTCAGCCAGTACTTGTCCCAGCATGTGGAAAGCCCATGTCAGGGGGGAAAACGTTATGGCAATTCCGACGAAAATTTGAAAAGTGGAGTCGTTTGGCGACCTGACTTGTCTATTATTATACGGGGCCTCGAATGGTTCGACAGCCGCATTGGCGGCAGGACGGGTTCAAAAGGAGGCTTCGGAACACAAGCATCGGGATACGACGTTGCTCCTCTCCAGTCGTATCCCACTTTTTTTGTTTGACCCCTCGAATCAGGGACGTGTTCCGACCGTGGGACGGAAGTTATCCACAGGTTGCTGGCAGGTAACATGACCACCCATGCCCAGCCTTGACGTGGAGACCGTACGTCGTTCACTCGCCCTAGCAAGGGGACGCGGTCTTGCTCGGATTGACCTGAGCGCGGGCGGTACTTCATTGAGTGCGACGTTTCTTGCGGATTGGCAACCGGCAGACACTGAAGGGGCTGCGCCATTTGAAGACGCCGTTGATGCGGGTCCGCCCGTCCACGAAGTCACGGCTCCGGTCGTCGGCTACTTTCGGCCTGCGGCAGAGCTCAAGTCGGGGGATCGGGTCGAAGTCGGCCAATCGGTCGGCGAAGTGGTCGCGCTGGGTATCAGCAACGAGATCGGCAGCCCGGTGGAAGGGGTCTTCGACGCTTACCTTGTGGACGGCGATGCTCCAGTCGAGTTTGGCCAGCCGGTAGCGAGGATGACGGGAACATGAAGAAATCTGGCCGGGCCCTTGTCGGAATCATGGTGGCGGCGGTCATCGCCCTCCTACTCACATTTGTCTTTCTCAACGGTTCGAGCATCTTCCCGGGGACCAAACAAGAGCCGGAGCGGGCTGACAAGCAAGGGAAGACGCTGGTCGGGAAGAGCATCTTGAAGGCGAAGGACACGGTCTGCTTGGAACAACTCCAAGAAGACCGGCAGATGATCCAACTGGCGACCGACCCGGTTGAGGACACCAAACCAGCGTCGCTCTCTGCGGCCAAAGTCACGGGTGATCTGGCCCGTTGCCCGATCGGCCACGAGCCCTACGTCTACGACCCGGCCACAGGCACGATCCATTGCGTCCACCCTGGCCACGAGAAGTACTGAATGTTTGACCGTGTTTTGGTCGCCAACAGGGGCGAGATCGCCTGCCGGGTCATCCGTGCGCTCCACGAGCTTGGGGTGGAAGCGATCGCCATTCACTCCCGGGCAGACGCCGACAGCAGGCACGTTCAGATCGCCGACCGCTCGGTATGCGTCGGTGAGGCTAGCAACACGGACAGCTATTTGAACTTGGCGAACGTCCTGATGGCGGCCGAGATCACGGCCGCCCAGGCCGTGCACCCCGGATTCGGCTATTTCAGTGAGAGGGCGCGGTTTGCGGAAGCTTTGGCAGCGATGGGGGTCACATTTATCGGGCCGCCCGTCTCCGCGATCGAGGCGATGGGGGACAAGGCGAGGGCGAAGGAGGCGGCGGTCGACGCCAACTGTCCGGTCGTGCCTGGCTCCGACGGGATCGTCGCAAACGAATCTGAGGCGGCCAAATGGGCCGAGCAGATCGGTTATCCGGTTCTCCTCAAGGCTGTGGCTGGTGGGGGTGGCCGTGGGATCCGCCGTGCGAACGACGACGAAGAGCTCGGACGCCTTTTCAAGACTGCCCAAGCAGAAGCCCAGGCTAGTTTCGGAAACGGCGACTTGCTGGTGGAAAAGTGCGTGGTCGAGCCGCGCCATGTGGAGATCCAAGTGTTGGGCGACCTGCACGGCAACATGGTCCACTTGGGCGAGCGCGAATGCAGCGTCCAGAACCTGCGGCACCAGAAGATCGTCGAGGAGGCACCGTGTGCGGTGCTCGACCCCGACACCCGGCAACGTATGGGCGAGGCCGCCGTCCGCGTGGCCAAGAGCGTCGGATATACCAACGCGGGGACGGTCGAGTTCCTGCTCGACACCGACGGCCGGTTCTACTTCCTCGAAATGAACACGCGAATTCAGGTCGAGCACCCGGTCACCGAGTCGGTCACGGGGCTTGACCTCGTCCAGTGGCAGGTTCGGATCGCCGACGGCGAACCGCTTCCATTCAGCCAAAGCGACATCGCGCTGGAAGGCCACGCCATCGAGGCGCGGATCACCGCGCAAGATCCCGACAAAGACTTTGCCCCCTCGACAGGCAAGATCACGAGGTGGGAGGCCCCGGGATTCGGAGGTGTGCGGCTAGACACCCACGTCTACGCAGGGTTCACCGTGTCCCCGTTCTACGACCCGATGATCGCGAAGCTGATTGTGACCGGCCGTGACCGGGCGGAAGCCGTGAACCGGCTCCGCGTCTGCCTCGACGAGTTCAATGTCGAGGGCATCCAGACGAACATCCCCTTCTTGCGCCGGTTGGTGCGGCACCCGGATTACATATCGGGCAACGTCAGCACGGCTTTCGTGGGCCGTTTCTTGGCCGAAGGCCAAGCCACATGAACGAGCCGTCAAGGTCGCGGAGGTTGGCCCGCCAATTGGCGTTCGAGGCCTTGTACAGCGTGCAAGTCGGGCACTGTCCGGTCGAAGAGGCCGTCACCGACGTGCTGGCCCGGCAGCCGCTTGTAACGGATAGCGAGGACTTCATGCGCGGCCTCGTCAATGGGGTCTCGAAGGCTGTGCGCGAGATCGACGGGGACATCGGCCACTACCTGGCCCGGGGATGGTCGGTCGACCGGCTGGCCGTGACCGACCTGGTGGTACTTCGGATCGCCGTCTACGAGATCCACCATCTGCCTGGCATGCCCCCAAAGGTGACGATCACCCAGGCGGTGGAACTGGCCAAGACTTTCGGCGGCGCTGACAGCGGGCGGTTTGTCAACGGCGTGCTGGCAAGTGTGCTCGCGGGTTCGTCCAAGGCAGATTGGGATCCATCGATGGAGGAAAAGCAGCCGGTGGACGAGGAAGCCTCCGCCCCGTCAGAAGACCGCACCGATGTAGAGGGGCCAGAGTTGGCCCGGTTCAAGGTCGGGCCTTGGGTGGTCAAGAGCGACGACTAGCGTGGCTCGGACGAAGCCATACGTAGAGGCGTCATTTTGCGGCTCGCGGTGCCACGGTCGGGTAAGTGTCCGTAGAGGTCGTGAGTCTGCGCCTCGTCGATGGTGACCTGGACAAATGATCCTGGACGGGCTTCGCCCCTGGCGTAAACCCAACCGTCGATCTCGGGCGCGTCACGGAACGACCTGCCTGCCGACCAGCCGTCCTTCACCTCGTCGACCAGAACTTCCAACTCGCGCCCGATCCAGCCCTTGTTCTTCTGGGTGGTGACGACCGATTGCGCTCTCATCAGGCGGTCGTACCGCTCCCGCTTCACCCTAAACGGCACTTGGCCGGGCATTTCCGCGCTCGGCGTGCCGGTTTCGCGGGAGTAGGTGAAGGCGCCGACTCGGTCAAGCCGCGCCGCCTGGACAAAGTCCAGCAGAGAAGCGAACTCGGATTCGGTCTCACCTGGGAACCCCACGATGAAGGTCGTCCGGATCGCCACCTCGGGAATCGACGAACGCACCTTTTCGAACAACGCTAAGTAGCGTTCGCCGTCCCACGGGCGTTTCATCCGCCTCAGGACGTCGGGATGGGTGTGCTGGAGTGGGATGTCTATGTAGGGCAATATCCTTTCGAGGCTCGCCATCGCCTCGATGACCTCGTCGGTCAACCGGTTCGGATAGAAGTAGAGGAGCCTGATCCACCTCAGGCCGTCGATCATGTTGAGCTCCCGCAAGAGTCGGGGCAGAGTGAAAGCGCGGTACAAGTCGTAGCCGTACTGGGTGACGTCCTGGGCGATCAGGTTCACCTCGACACATCCGGTCTCGGCGAGGAATCGCGCCTCTTCGACGACCCTCTCGATCGGCTTGCTGGCGTGACGGCCCCGGAAGCTGGGGATGGTGCAAAACGTGCATTGGTGGTCGCAGCCCTCGCTGAGCTTCAGGTAGGCGCTCCAGGGCTTGCCGGTACGTTGCCTGGTGCCGACGTCCGCCCATTGGTGGTGCGGGGGCTTGACGTCGATGAGCGGGGCAGAGCGTTGAAAAACTGAGGCGGCGACGTCTGCGAACCTGCCCATCTGTCCGACGCCCACGTAGGCGTCGGCTCCTGGGGCCAAGACGGCTAGTTCCTCGCCCAATCTCTGGGACAAACATCCCGCGACGACCACGCGGCCCGTGCCCTTGGCCTCGACCGCCTTGCGTATCGCCTCGACCGACTCGGTCTTCGCCTTCTCCAGAAAGCCGCACGTGTTGACAACGGTCAGGTCGGCGGGAAGGTTGGCGTCGACCGTGTAGCCAGCCGCCCTGAGGACGCCGGCGATCTCCTCGCTGTCGACTTCGTTCTTCGCGCAGCCGAGCGTTATGATGCGCACGTTTTGCCGCATGCGAACCCCCATTGTGACAGGGTGCCGATTGTGGATATGATCTTTCCATGACCCCGTTGCTTGCCGCGCTCGCACTTGGCGCCCCGCCCATGCTGGACTCGACGAAGACGCCGCTGCTGCTTCAGCAACCCACTTTGAGTTCGACAAGCATCGTCTTCCAGTTCGCAGGCGACCTGTGGACGGTGCCGCGGTCAGGCGGTATGGCGGCCCGCCTCACATCCGACCCCGGTATCGAGTCAGACCCGCATTTTTCTCCCGACGGCAAACAGATCGCCTTCACCGGGAGCTACGACGGAAACCCCGACGTCTTCGTGATGCCGAGCGAGGGCGGGGTGCCCAAGCGTCTGACCGCCCACCCGGGCAAGGACACCTGCTTGGGCTGGACCCCAGACGGAAAGGGCGTCTTGTTCTCTTCGAACATGCTGTCGAACACCGACTACCCACGGATGTTCACAGTCCCGGCCACCGGCGGGGTACCCGACGCGCTACCGTTTCCTTCGGGTTACGCTGGGTGTTATTCGCCTGACGGAAAACGGATCGCCTACACACCCACGGGCCATTGGGAGCTCGCCTGGAAACGTTACCGCGGCGGGCAGACAGCGCCCGTTTGGATCGGCGACCTCTCCGATTCCCACGTCGTCGAGGTGCCCCGGCAGAACACGGACGACATCAACCCGATGTGGGTCGGCGACGACGTCTTTTACCTGAGCGACCCGACCGGGCCACGCGGGCTTTGGAAGTACGACACCAAGAGCGGCGCAAAGTCGGCGGTGATCCCCGGTGACGGGTTCGACATCAAGTCGGCGGACGCGGGTCCTGGCGGGATCGTCTACGAGAAGTTTGGCTCGCTGAACATCTATGACCTGGCTTCGGGCAAGTCCAGCGCGGTTCCGGTCAAGCTGGCTGGCGACTTCCAGGAGACCAGGCCTGAGTTCAAGAAGCTGTCCGAGAACCTCGAGGGCCTCACGATCTCGCCTACGGGGGCTCGGGTGCTGGTCACCGGGCGCGGATTCGTCGCGACCGTGCCGGCCGAGAAGGGGAGTCCGGAACTTCTCCATGACGACGCGACGGGCCCGCACAGGCAGGGGGCCGTGTGGTCGCCGGACGGGAAGACCATCGCTTACCTGACGGACCAGGACGGGACACAAAAACTCTCCCTGTACGACCTCACGACCCAGAAGTGGAAGCTCGTGGCTTTGGGCGAAGACCCGGGCAATTACGACAACCTCCTCTTCTCGCCGGATTCGAAGCACCTGTCCTACACCGACGAGAAGCACAACATTTGGATCATGGACGTCGCCACCGGCGTCAACGTCAAGGTCGACACGGGCACCTATCGGCAAGGTACGTCCTATCGCCCCCGCTGGTCCCCGGACTCCAAGTGGTTGACCTACTACCGAGACTTGGTCAGCCATGTCAACGCAGTTTTCCTTTACAGCCTTGAGTCCAAGAAAGCGACCCAAATCACCGACGGGTTGGCCGATGCCACCGACCCGGCGTTCGACCGGGATGGCAAGCTTCTCTATTTTCTGGCCAGTACCACGGCGGGGCCGGGCGCCGACTTCGAGGACATGTCGCAGTACATCAACGTGAACCCGGTGAGCCGCGTCTATGCGGTCGTGCTGGCGGCTGATGGAGCGAACCCCTTGCAGCCTGAGAGCGACGAGGAGCCAATCAAGAAAGCCGAACCCAATCCCGACACCAAGAAACCTGAAGCTGTGGCTCCCGTGCGAACCAAGGTCGATATCGAGGGGATCGGACACCGAATTCTGGCCTTGCCAATGCCCACGGCCCTGTATGAACAAGTCGAGCCAGGACCCGCAGGATCGTTTTTCCTTCTCCAGCGCGAGCCACGCAGCGGCCCTGCCGATCAAGGCGGGCCGCCGACCGTCCTCAAGTTCAATTTCAAGGATCGAAAGGCGACGCCATTCGCCAAAGGGGCGGTGGGGATCGAAGTCACCGCCGATGGCAAGAAGGCGCTTCTCCGAGAGGGCAAAGGGTTGGCCATTGTGGGCACGGGAACGCCGGCCGCCACAGATCCTAAGCCGGTGGCGATCGATTCTGCCCAGGCCAAGGTCGACCCAGTAGCCGAGTGGCGCCACATCTACCACGAAGTCTGGCAACAAGAGCGCGTGCTCTTCTACGACCCGAACCTGCACGGCATCGACAGCTTTGCGATGGAACGGAAGTACGAGCCGTTCTTGGCGGGAATCCGCTCGCGCCAGGATCTGAACTACCTCTTCACCGACATGCTCGGCGAACTGTGTATCGGCCACATGTTCATTGAAGGCGGAGACTCACCCGAGACCAAGAGGGTCAAGGGCGGGTTGCTCGGGGCGGACTACACGTTCGAGAACGGCCGCTATCGCCTGGCGCGGGTCTATGACGGCGAGCAGTGGAACCCCGGACTCTTCGCCCCCCTCGCCCAGCCTGGCGTCAACGCCAAGGCGGGCGAATACATCCTGTCGATCAACGGCAAGGATTTGACGTCGGTCAACGACATCTACCTTGCGTTGGAAGACCAGGCGGGCAAACAGGTGAAGCTCAAGATCGGCCCTAACCCCGACGGATCCGGAAGCCGCACGGTCACCGTCCTTCCTGTCGCGAGCGAGTCCGCCCTCCGCAGCCGGGCCTGGAGCGAAGACAACCGCCGGTATGTCGACAAGATGACGGGCGGCAAGGCGGGCTATGTCCACATCCCCGACACGAGCCCGCCAGGTTGGACAGAGTTCAACCGGTACTACTTCGCGCAAGCGGACAAGACGGGCATGGTCGTGGACGAGCGGTTCAACCACGGCGGTTCGATCGACGACTACATGGTCGACTGGCTAACAAAGCCGTTGGATTTTGGCTCCCATACCCGGCACGGCAAGGACATGCTGATCCCGCCCCTGGCCATCTATGGCCCCAAGGTCATGCTCATCAACGAGATGTCTGGGTCAGGCGGGGACATCTTTCCGTTCCTGTTCCGCCAGCGAGGGGCAGGGAAGTTAGTCGGGCGCCGGACTTGGGGCGCCATGCTCTCCGCCTACGGGTTCCAAGTTGCGGACGGCGGCTCGGTGAGGGCGCCGGACGACGCCATGTACAACCCGGTCACCGGAGAGTGGATCATCGAGAACATCGGGACCCCACCTGACTTCGATGTGCCCCTGGATCCCGCCCAATGGCGGCTGGGGCACGACTCGCAACTGGACAAGGCGATCGAGGTGCTGAACCAAGAATTGGCCGGATTCAAGCTGGAAATCAAGAAGCCAACGATGCCGGACAAGTCAAAGCTCCCGCCGCCCGGCTAAAATGCGCTCATGCCTCGGCTCGACGTCAACACCGACTACCTCCTGACCGTCCTGGAGGACCTGGTCAACACGCCGAGCCCTACGGGCGACACAGATTGGGCTGTCCGGCTTGTCCAGAGCCAACTGGAGGATCTGGGCATGCCGTCTGTGTTCACAAAGAAGGGCGCCCTGGTTTGCGAACTCACGGGTCTAAGGGAAGACTCGCCCCGTGCCTTGACAGGCCACATCGACACCTTGGGAGCGATGGTGGCCGAGGTCAAGGCCAACGGTCGGCTTCGGTTGACGGCTTTGAACGGGCTCATGTGGCCCAGCGTCGAGAGCGAAGGGGTCACGATCCACACGCGCAACGACGACAGCGTCCGTGGATCGCTCGTGCTCGCGAACGGCGCCGCCCACGTGAACAAGGACGCTTCGACCGCTCCTCGAAACGCCGACACGATGGAGGTGCGGATCGATGAAAGGACGAAAAGCAAAGAGGAGACCCAATTACTGGGGATCTCAGTAGGGGACTTTGTCAGTTTTGACCCTCGGTTTGAGCGGAGCGGATCAGGCTTTGTCCGGAGCCGATTCTTGGACGACAAGGCATGCGTCGCCTGCTTGCTGGCGGCCCTGAAGGCTTTGAAGGACGCGGGTGTCAGCCCGGCGCAGCGGACGCACTTGCTCTTCAGCAACTACGAGGAGGTCGGCCATGGCGGGCACGACGGGTTGCCTGACGACCTGGCAGAACTGGTCGTCTTGGACATGGCCTGCATCGGCTCGGGGCTGACCGGCGACGAGCACCATTGTTCGGTCTGCGTCAAGGATTCGAGCGGCCCCTATTCCAAGGCCCTGACCACAAAGCTGAGAGACATCGCCTCGGCAGCCGGGGTCGAGCTCCTTGCCGACGTCTATCCCCACTATGGTTCCGACGGTTCGGTCTATTGGCGGTCAGGTGGGCGAGCCCAGGTCGCTTTGATCGGCCCGGGCGTCGACACCAGCCACGGCTATGAGCGGACCCACACGGATGCGCTCAAGGACACGGCCACCCTTGTCGCTGAGTATTTGATCGAAGGCTGAGGGCTCAGCCTCGCCCTTGCGCCGGCTTGACCGAGTAGATCACCAAGGATCCTCCGGCGTTGGCGGCGACCAAGTACTTACCGTCAGGAGTAAAAGCGAGCGGGCAGGGTGTCGCCACGTCGTGGAAGGTCCCCAGACAGGTGCGGCTGGTGAGATCCCATACCTTGACAGTCCCGTCGCTGGAGCTCGTCGCCGCGATCTTGCCGTTCGGAGACACGGCCGCACCTTTGACGTAATCCGTATGTCCCTCGAGCACCCCCCGATACTTTCGGCGCGCCAAATCCCAAACGTAGACCTTGCCACTGCGGCCACACGAGAGGCCCACTCGGGCGCCCTTGTCCATGGCGAAGTAGTTGCCGCCCTCCTCGGAAGGGTTCTTGAGCGTCGCCGCCAGTTGACCCTTGCCGGTGTAGATGCGGATCCCCTCGCTCAAGGTTCCGACGTAGATCGAACCCGCCGGACTATAGGCCAGACCGTAGAAGTTTGCCCCGTCCCCGGTGCAGATCGCGATCGGGTCTCCTCCGCTCTTGTTCCAGATCCGCAAGGTGTCGTCTTGCGCGATGCTGGCGAACTGGCGCCCGTTAGGAGAAAAGGCCATGTCTTGGATTCCCCGCGTATGGCCCTTGTCACGCGGGTACTTGACAAGGACGTCACCCCCGTGGGTCTTGCAGAGGAAAATACGCCCAAGGTCGTCGCCTACAAGGATGGATCCTCCGTCCGGGCTGATCGCGGTCCCCTGTACCGAGCCTTGGAACGCGGAGACAGTCACGACGGACTCCTTCTTGGACGAATCCATCAACTTGACTTCGCCGCCCTCAAGGCCGGCAAGAAAGTAGTCGCCGGAGTTGCAAGGGGCGACGCTGGTCAATTTGAGATAGTCGAATCTGGCGAACGGGTCTATGGATACAGAGACCTGGCCCATGGCGACGGCCGCGGTCAAAGCGAGAGTACTGAGCATGGCTTCCCGGGGTTTTGACGTATCAACCCCGCAAAAGTCACGGGGCTCAGGGACGCTTGGCCGGGATCACGAACTCCTTGTCGTCGAACTGCCCACCGAAAGCCCACTCTGCCGTCCAGAAGGTGTGCACGGGTTTCCCAGCGTCGTCCTTGAAGTTCGCCTTCACCGTCAGGGGCAACCACCTCTTGCCGTCGATGACGATCTCCATTTCTTCCTTGGGATCGGCCTTGTCGCGTGACACGATCCGATAGATCGGGCGCGGGACGCCTTTGAACTTAGTCTCTTGCTCTTCGACCGTCGTCGTGCGAGAGACGTCTGATTGCAACCCGGCGAGGAGCCTGTCCCAGACGTGGCCCCCGTCGATGAGCCCCGCGAACATCTCCTTGGGGTACTTCTGGAGCCACGAATCGATCTCTGCAGGGGTCATCGGGCCGCTGGCCTCCGTCGGCTTGGCGGGTGTCCACTTTCGGTCTTCGTAGACCATCTTCAGCTTTCCGTCGGCGGCAAGTTTGTTGGGTGTCGCGTCGGTCTGGGGTAGTAGGTACCCGACGACGTACGTCTTTGCGTCACGGACTTTGATGTCGATCGTCCCGTTCGATGTCCCACGGGAGGTTTCGACCACCATCTTGGCGATCGCCTTCCCGTTTTGGAGCCCAAGGATGCCCGCGTCTGTCCGCGACCCGATGTCCGTGAGCTTTGTCTCGCTCGGCCCATAGCCGACGTCCTTGCCGGGCTGAATCTTGAACTCGTCGGTCGGCCCCTTGGGTGGGTTGACCGTGCCCCCGACCGGTGGTGGCGGTGTGGTCGCTTTGGCCGGTTCCGGCTTGGGGTTCATGACCAGTTTCGGGTTGTTGCAACCGGCCAGGCAGGCGACGGCCAAGACGGCCAACACGGTGGATCGAGGCATCACTTGGACGACGGCCAGCGTCGTCCGTAGGTTCAGGGTTGTCATGAGAACGGGACGGTCGCGGCAGGGAGCGGGTGGTCGAGCTTGGCCCAGTAGGAGAGGTCGATGTCTTTGAACGGAGCGTCCTTCTGTTGGCAGTCTTTGAGGAAATCGCGTTCCTCAGAATTCATCTTGTCGCCGCCATGGATTCGGTCTGCCATCTCGGCTAAGCGCTCGAACCGCTTGATGTGGTCTTCAAAACGGATCTCCGCGTAGTCGCGGGCCGCCCAGGTGGAGATGAGGAACTGCCAGTCCGAGGCCTCGGCCAGAAGCAGTTCTCGAGCGGCTTGCATGACGATCTCCTTGGCCGGTCCCTTGGCCATCGTCTGGGCCATGCGGCGCATCGCCTTTTGGGCTGGATACAACTGCTCCCAGGTCCAGTGGTTGTCCGGGTTGAGCCACACCGAATGGTAGCCGCCCTCACCCCAGCTTCCTTCGGGAAGGTGGATCGAGTGTCGCGGGGGGTCCTCGTCGAGGACGTCGCTGCCGCTGGCCTGTTCGATGTCGGGGTCGGCGGCCATCCGTTTGCCGATCTCGTAAAGGAACTCCGGCCCTTCCCACCACCAATGGCCGAAGAGTTCTGTGTCGTACATCGCCACCAATGTGCCTTTGCGTCCTGCTTGGCCACGGTAGTGGCCGAGCGTCCCCTTGACGATGTTCACGAAGTCGGCCGCGTGGTTGCCGATGTTCTCAAAGGCCGCCCAGGGGTCGTAAGGTTGTTTCTTGCCAAGGTCGCCCTTTTCCGGGCTGATCCGCCAATAACGCAGGCGTCCCGGATAGAGCTGTTTGTGGAACTCCAGGTAGTGTTCGTCGCCCGGGTAGCCGACGTCGCCAGACCAGACTTTGACCGTCGACTCGGGGTCGCGGGAGAAGCAGACGGTGCCATTCGGCAGGGCGTAATGTTCGTACTCGCTCCGGTACTCGGCCGGCGGGGTGAAGAGTTGTTTGCTCCGGGAGAACAGTTCGGCCAGTTGGGGGAACTTCTGCCAGTAGGTGCCCAGCGGCTCGCCGCCACGGATCATGTGGCTGTCGACGAAGAAGTAGTCGATGCCATTTTCCTTGAGAAAGTCCGTGACGTCCTTGCGGTCCCAGACGGTGTCGTCGTTGCCTGCCGGTGCCTTCCATGCGTATCCGGGCCTGTAGGCGCACTCCGGCAGCCAAATGCCGCGCGGTTTCTTACCGAACCGCTTGAGGTGGGACGAGACCGCCAACTTGACCTGTGCCTGCACGCTCTCGTCCGTGCCCAGTAAAGGGAAATATCCGTGGGTAGCGCCGCAGGTGATGAGCTCGACACATCCGTCCTCTTCAAAGCTGCGAAAGGCACCGGGGATGTCGCGGAACCATTGGTGCTTGAACGCGACCAGCGCCTTGGTGAACACCCGCTGCCACATAGCGGCGATGCCTTCCATCCAGAGCTCGCCCTTGGCGCGGAAGTCCTCTTGGTCTCGGATCGCGAACTGGATCTTCTCCTCGCAGTAGCCCTCGAACCCGGATTTGAAGGCTTCGTCGTCCAGTTGCTCAGCCAGGATAGGCGTGACATTGATCGTCCAGCGTGGCTTGACCCCCTGGTTACGTAGTCGGTCAAGGGCGTCGAGGATCGGCAGGTAGCACTCGACCGCGCTCTCGTCCAACCAGTCCGTGCCGTGGGGGCTCTTGCCATGGCTCAGCACATAGGGCATGTGCGAGTGGAGCACCAACATGAACCTGCCGACCGGCATGGTTGGATTATGACCGGCTGGGTTCCCTGGGATGCGCCGCGCCTACCTCGTGAAGAGCGCGGCGGTCAGGAAGTAGTTGGCGACATAGATCAAGACCATGGTGAGGACTACCGTGTTGGTAGTGGCCCGCCCGACACCGACCGCCCCGCCCTTCGTCCTAAGCCCTTGCTGGCACGCCACGACGGCGACGATGAACCCGAACACGACCGTCTTGATCATCCCGCCGTAGATGTCCGACGGCTCGGTGAACTGGCGGACCGACGTCCAAAAAGCCCCGTCGGCGACTTGGCCGAAGGGGACCGCCACCAGGTAGCCACCGAGCACTCCGCTGAAGACTCCGACCATCGCCAAGACCGGCAACATGGTGACCCCTGCCACCAACCGAGGGATAACAAGGTAGTTGGTCGGATGCACGTTAAGGCTGCGCAGCGCGTCGACCTGTTCGGTCACCGCCATGGTGCCGATCTGGGCGGCCATGGCCGAACCGCAGCGTGCCGCGACCATGATCCCGGCCAAGACCGGCGCCAACTCTCGGGTGACCGCCAACGCCACCGTCCCCCCGGCCAGGCTGGTGGCGCCGTAGCGGACGAGCAACTGCGCTGAGTAAAGCGCGATGACCGCGCCGCTGCTGAAAGACGTCAGGGCGACGATCGGAACGCTGCTGACCCCGACAAACGCCATCTGGTTGAACGTCTCGCCGAACTCAAACGGCCTCTTGAACATCCGTCGGGTCGCGTCGACGAGCAACAGGGCGCATTCGCCGACGAACGTGAGGGCGGCCAATATCGGGGAGACCACGGGGTTGACGCTGGTGCTTGCCATGGGTGCCGCCACCGCCGAGATTACCAGTGGGCCTGTTCGCGCCGCCCCCAAAATTGGGAAGGGCCTCCCCCCTCGGTGATAGCCAGGATTGGCTAAACTCCCTGCCCGTGAAGCAGTCCACCCGGCCGTTCCCCTGGCTCGCCCTGCTGTTGCTTGTGGTGTCTGTAGGGGTGTTTTGGGGGCTACCGCGGCTGTGGCCGGCACACCGGGTCGACGTGACGTTTGAGGGCCCCTCGAAGTGAAGGTAGCCGTCATCGGATTCAGCCAGTCGGGCAAGACGTCCCTCTACCGCGCCGCGGCCCGCGGACAGGCGAAGGGCGATGTGACCGCCGTCCCCGTTCCCGACACTCGCTTTGACACCATCGTTGCCCAGGTCAAGCCAAAGAAGGCCACACCGGCCACCGTCGTCCTGCACGACGACCTGGAGCCGATCCAGGGCGGGGCCCAGAAGATGTTCAGCCAACGCTTTCTCGACGAGGCGCGCAAGGCCGACGTCTATCTCCACGTCGTTCGGGCGTTCGACGCTCCGACTTCGCCCTATCACGACGAGATCAACCCCAAACGCGACCTGGAGTCTGTCGACATCGAGATGATCGTCACCGATCTGGGGGTCGTGGAGAACCGGCTGGAACGCCTGAAAAAGTCACAGAACTTGAAGACTCCCGGTCATCCCGACTACCAGGAGCAAACCCTCTTCACCCGGATCCGCGAGCCGTTAGAAAACGGAACCCCGATGCGGGACATGGAGTTCGACGAGGAGGAACTCAAGATCGTCCGGAACTACCAGTTCTTGAGCGCGAAGCCGACCGTGTTGGCGTTCAACGTGGGAGAGGACGAGGCGTCCGACCCTGGCCCTCGTGTGGCGTCGCTGATAAAGGAACAAATGGCGAAGGGAACGCAGGCCTTTGCCGTGTGCGCGACCATCGAAGAGGAGATCGCCCAGCTCGACGCCGCCGACCAGCCGGAGTTCTTGGAAAGCCTCGGGCTGAAAGAGCCGGCAAGCCACCGGGTCGTCCAGGCGATGTACGACGCGCTTGGGCTGATCACGTTCTTCACCGCTGGCGAAAACGACACGCGGGCCTGGCCGTTACGGCGTGGCTCATCGGCCCTCAAGGCCGCCGCCACAATCCACAACGACATCGCCAAGGGCTTCATCCGGGCGGAAGTCGTGCATTACGCAGACTACGTGGAATGCGGCTCGCTTGACGCCGCGTATAAGGCGAACAAGATGCACTTGGAAGGCAAAGACCACGTCATCGAGGACGGCGACCTCCTGCATATCCGCAACAAGAGCTAGGCCCGCCTGCCTCGAAGCGGCATAATCGGCGAGCCCATGTCGCTTTATCGGGGCTTGTTGCGCCCCCTGCTCTTCCGGCTCGATCCCGAGACCGCGCACAACTTGGCTATGCGCGCGGTCGAGGCGGGTTTGGTCCGTGCCCCCGCCCCGCCGTCGGGAGGTTCCGAGAAGGTGTTGTTCGGCGTCAGATTTCCGAATCCGGTCGGCTTGGCGGCGGGATTCGACAAGGACGGTGTCGCGGTAGACCATTGGCACCGGCTCGGGTTCGGGTTCGTCGAGATCGGGTCTGTCACCAGGCACGCGCAACCCGGCAACCCCCGTCCTCGGCTCTTCCGCTTTCCCAACGAGAAGGCCCTTGTCAACCGCATGGGGTTCAACAACGAGGGTGCTGACGCCATGGCGAACCGATTGGAGCGTTCCTCGCCCAAGATCCCTCTTGGCATCAACATCGGAAAGTCGAAAGTGACGCCGGTGGACGAGGCCATGGAGGACTACGCGTTTTCCTTCCGTAGGCTCAAGGACTACGCGGCATACATCGTCGTGAACGTGAGCTCGCCCAACACACCCGGACTTCGAGGGCTCCAAGACAAGCAACCGCTCACCAAGATACTGTGGCGACTGAGGGAGATCGACGGAACCAAGCCGCTCTTTGTGAAGGTCGCGCCCGACCTTGACGACCAGGGTTTCGAGGACATCGCCGAAGTCGCCCGTGACTTCGCGCTTACGGGACTGGTGGTTTCAAACACGACGGTGTCACGCCCGGGTATGCCTCCGACCGCGCCCAGCGAGGGTGGATTGAGCGGCGAGCCCTTGCGGCCTTTGGCCGACCGGGCCCTGTCGCGCTTCGCGGACGTCTTGCCCGATGCGACCTTGATCGGCGTCGGCGGCATCATGTCCGCCGAACACGCCCGGCGCAAGGTGGAACTGGGCGCTTCGTTGGTTCAGGTCTACACCGGGTGGGTCTACGGCGGCCCAGATTGGGTATCAGAGATTGTCAGCGAACTTGCTGCACGCCCCATCGGTTTCGGGACGAACTGAAGTATTGACGCCACAGACCGGCCCGCGACAGCGTATGTAAGCGGCAGTAGACTTCCCAGCCTATGTCCGACCGCACGTTCCGGCTCTACGACAGTATGTCGAGGACGGTGAAGCCTCTCGGGCTCCTCGAGCCCGGGCACCTTCGCTTCTATTCGTGCGGCCCGACCGTGTACAGCTACGCCCACATCGGTAACTTCCGAAGCTTTCTCACCGGCGACCTCATCGTACGGACGGCAAGGGAGTTGGAGTGGCGGGTCACCTGGGTGACCAACATCACCGACGTCGGCCACCTCACCCAGGACGACGTCGCGGACGCCGCCGGGGAGGATCGGATGGAGAAGGCCCTGCACAGCAAAGAGGGCGAAAAGTTCTCGAACGTTTGGGAGTTGGCCGAATACTACGCCGAGAAGTATCGGGAGGACTGGGAGCGGCTGAACTTGACCGAGCCGACCGTCCGACCCAAGGCGACCCAGCATGTGCGGGAGCAGATACTCATGGCCCAAGCCCTCATCGACAAGGGCCACGCCTATGAGACTCCGACCGGGGTGTATTTCGACGTGGACAGCGATCCGGGCTACGGCAAGCTCAGCGGCAACACCCGCGAGAACCTCAAGGAGGCGGTGCGCGACGTCGTCCTAGACGACAACAAGCGGCAGCAGGCGGACTTCGCACTTTGGAAGAAGGACGACAAGCACCTGATGCAATGGTTTTCTCCTTGGGGCTGGGGATTTCCGGGCTGGCACATCGAGTGCTCGGCCATGGCACGAGCCTATTTGGGTGACACCATCGACCTGCACAGCGGTGGAGAGGACAACATGTTCCCCCACCACGAATGTGAGATCGCTCAGAGCGAGGCGTTCACCGGCAAGCCGTTCAGCAACCACTGGGTGCACACACGTTTTCTTCAGGTCGAGGGTGAGAAGATGGCCAAGTCGAAGGGCAACTTCTTCACCGTCCGGGACTTGATCGACCAAGGGTTCGATCCGTTGGCCTTGCGCTACGCCTTGATCGGAGTGCCTTACGGAAAGCCGCTGAACTTCACGATGCAGAGCTTACGTGACGCCCAGGGCAACGTGGAGCGGTTCCGAGAGTGTGAGCGGCGTGTGGTAGCCGCCCTCGGCTCGGTGCCCGCATCGCCATCCACGCCTACCGGGCACGAACTGGAGCGCGTCGCAGGCGAGATGTTAAACGCCATGTGCGACGACCTGAACACATCGGTCGCCATCGCCAAGGCATTGGAAGGCACGAAGTTGATCCTCCGCCAAGAAGCGCTTCCAGAGGCCGAGGCTCCAGCCGCAGCCTGGTTCCTAAGGCGGGTGGAGGGTTTGCTCGGCCTTTGGCGCGAGGCGCCCCAGGACGACCGTGCCGAGTCTGAGCCCGTCTTCGAAGGGGTGACAGTGTCCGTTTGGATCGACCGTAGGGCGGCGGCGAAGGCGAACAAGGACTATGCTGAGGCAGACCGCATCCGGGAACTCCTAAGCGGGGTGGGCGTCGAATTGCGTGACACGCCAGGCGGCACCACCTGGGCGCGTAAACCTGTCTGAGCTGGGGCTCAAGTCCGGAGCCGTGACAATGCGATCCGGCAAGCGTCCACTACGCGGCTTGCGAACTCCCGCCCGTTGAATGCCAGGGTCGCCTCGTAGCCTCCCCGGCCGTAGTCGTCTGGTTCCAGGATGTAGCCGACCCAACCGTCGCAATGGCTGATGACGAGCGTCGAACGAAAGCCCGCCGCCTTCCCGGCCGCCTGTATTTCTCGGCCAACCGCAGCCGTCGGTTCCCCAGGCACGCCAATGACGGCGAGGTCTCCCAAAGACCACGCGTGGACAGACGCCTTCGGTTCGGCGAACTTGCTGACCATGACCTTGGCCAGCACCTCCGGCACGCCATAGTTCTTGGCAAAGGTGGGGTTCGGCACCGCCGCACCCATATCGATGGGCGCCAAGGCCAGTCGCAGCCGTCCGGACAGTTCTCGTGGCTCCACCTTGGCAAGTGCTGCTGTGGACCTGGAGACCATTTCAAGAATCCTGCTCTCCTCCGATTGTCCCTCGGCCGCCGGGGACATGTCCCCGATCGCCCCCGGGAAAAACGCCGCCCCGGTCGTCGCGGAAAACAGCCCGGGCCAGTCTCCACTCAGCTTGAGACGGTGTTCGTCGTAAATCGTCGCGTGGGCGGCAAAGGAGGCGAACAACGGCGTGCTGCCCGATGAAATCAAGGTGAAGGTCGGGTCGGGGTGCGCGCCTTTCCGCCTTGCCCGGTTCATCGCGACGAACGCTTGGCGCATTTGGAGTCCGGCCACGCTCTCCCCTGGTCTGGCCAAAGTCTCGCGGACGAGATCTGCCAACTTGGCGGCAGTCCAATCCAGCCACCTCCGGCTGAAGTTGGCGATCCCCGGTATACCAAGGGTCATCCGGCTGTTCAGCATTTGGCTGTCCGGGGCCGAATGGGTGTGGGTAGCAACCAAAAAGAGGCTGACGCCTTTCGGGATGGCTTGGCTAACCTCCTCGGTCAGGCTCACCGGGATCGTGAGCGTTTCGAACGAGACCATGGCCAACGTCTTTCTGCCCTGTGTCAGGATCACGGCGCGCGCGTAGAGGTGGTCGCCGCCTGGCGCGGCCCTGGCGTCCTTGCGCGCGGTGTATCCGCCCAAGGTCAATGGCTCTGGAGGAGTCATGTCGACCGCCCCTGTCCGCACGGTCAACCCGTTGACGAGGCCGAAAACTAGGCTCCAGACGGGAAGCATCACACCAGTTTACGTCCCCGGTACGTGTGCGGGCGGTCTGCTACAATCGGCTTGCGATGGGCTTCGCCGTCTCCTTGCTAACGGACTCCGCCCAGGTCGAACCGGGCACGTCTGTCCCCATCACGGTTGAAGTGGTCAACCACGGCGAAGTCGAAGACCACTTTGAGTTGAGCGCCGAGGGATTGGATCCGGAATGGTCGGCCGTACCGGTCCCGACGTTTTCTCTTGATCCGGGTCGTGGCCGTTCTGAGCGGTTCTTTCTGAAGCCTCCCCGCGACAGCGCCAGCACGGCGGGTTCCTACCCGTTCGTTGTCCGCGTCAGATCCCTCGACTCGGCGGATGCCAAGACCTTGCAGGGGACGCTGGTCATCAAGCCGTTCACCCATTTGGCTCTGGACGTGTCGCCGCGCAAGACACAGGTCACCCCGTTCAGGCGGGAGACCGCCCTGACCGTCATCGCGAGCAACCTTGGGAACACCGAGCAAAACTTGCAGCTCTTCGCAAGCGACACAGAAGACGCCTTCGCCTATGAGTTCGAGTCGAACCAGGCTAGCCTCTCGCCGGGCAGCACACGAGAACTTGCGCTGAAGGCGACTTCTGCCAGTAGCAGAATGTTCGCCCCGACACGGCTGCACCAGGTTTCGATCACAGGCCGCGATGTGGCCAATCCTGCCCTTGCAGCGAGCGCGGCCGCCCAAATCGAACAGCGCGCCGTCTTGACACCCCTGTCGCTCATTGCCTTTGTGTTGTTGGCCCTGGTCGGCGTCGCTTGGGTCCTGCTCTTGCCCAAACCACCGTCCATGGTCTATCTCCGAGTCAGCCCCGAACCTGCGATCGTCGGTGAGCCGGTGACCATCAGTTGGGCGGCGAAGAACGCGACCGGCGTCTTCTTGACTGTCGGGCCCAACAGCTTCGAATCAGACCCGGTGAAGACCCAGACGTATGTCCCCGACGCGCCAGGCCCGGTTCAGATCACCATCCACGCCATATCGGGCGACAAGCGAAGCGACGAGATCCGCAAGACCATTCAGGTCAACCAACGCAAGGAGGCGCCGCTCCCGGAGATCCTCGGGTTCGAGATCAAACCGGACAAGGTACGGATGGGCGACACGTTCTTGGTCATGTACAAACTCGGCCCCTCTGTGACCGAGGCCAGGCTGATGCCTGTCGACCGTCCGCTTGAGATCGGAGGAGACTCCATCCAACTCAAGGCGGACATGCTGGGCACCGTCACGTACAAGCTCATCGCCAAGAACGAAGACGGCAAGACGGTCGACAGGTCGGTGACTGTCAACGTCATTCGGCAGAGCCGGGCGACGATCGGCAAGTTCACCGTCACACCTACAGAGGTCGACCCCCTTTCCAACAGGATCACCGTCGAATGGGCCTGTGCCCAGGCGGTCAAGGTCCAACTGCTGATCGGAAAGCAACAACCGGTCGACTTGGATCCGACGGGCGGCAAACAGGACTTCACGGTGATGAAGGACAGCACCGTCACGATCGTCGCCACCGACGCCGACGGATTGAGCGTGCAGCAGCAGATCGAAGTGAAAATGAAGCCACCAGAGACATTTCCCACCACCGGCGGAGAGCCGGGCCGCCCGTTGACGACCGCCACGACCGGGGGCGGCGGCTAGGATGCCGCGCGCGTTACTGAGCCTCACGGACAAGTCGGGCTCGGTCGGATTTGCCAAGGGCCTGGCTGACCTTGGGTTCGAACTCATCAGCACAGGGGGGACGGCGAAGGCCCTGCGGGAGGCTGGTCTGAGCGTGACAGACATCAGCGATGTGACGGGATTTCCAGAGATGCTCGACGGAAGGGTCAAGACGTTGCACCCGAAGGTGCATGGCGGGCTTCTGGGTGACGTCCGCCTAGAAAGTCACCGTGCCCAAATGGAGGACGCAGGGATCGAGCCGATCGAAGTCGTGGCCGTGAACCTCTACGCGTTTGAGAAGACGGTCACCGCTGAACATTCATTGGAGGAGGCGGTCGAGTCCATCGACATAGGCGGGCCCGCCATGGTCCGAGCGGCGGCAAAGAACTTCGCCAACGTGGCGGTCGTGGTCGATCCTGACGATTACGACGGGGTGTTGCAAGCGGTTCGGGGCGGGACGGTGTCGGGGCTCCGGCAGGAGCTGGCGGCCAAGGCCTACCGGCACACGGCTTTCTACGACTCCATGGTGAGCCGCTACTTGACGCAAAGCGCGGGCGTCGGCCCCCTCACCGAGACCCTTACCATGGGATGGCGACGCCGGTTCAATCTTCGTTACGGTGAGAACAGCCACCAAAGCGCGGCCCTCTATGTCGATCCGATGGGCGGCACCGGGATCGCCCATGCCAAGCAACTGTACGGCAAGGAGTTGAGCTACAACAACATCCTTGACGCGGAGGGGGCCTGGGAGCTGGTCACGGACCTGCCCAAGGGCTCGTGTGCCGTCATCAAGCACGGCAATCCGTGCGGCGCGGCGTTCGCCTCGACTTTGGGTGCGAGTTATAGGGTGGCTAAAGCCGCGGATCCGGTCAGCGCGTTTGGGGGGATCGCCGCGTTCCATGGTGTCGTCGATCTCGAAGCCGCCGAGGCGATGGCCGAAAAGGGCAACTTTCTCGAGGTGGTCATCGGGTTAGGTTTCACCGAGGAAGCGCTGGATGTCTTTGCCCACCGGGCTGGTTGGGGACAGGACGTCCGGTTGCTGGAAGCTCAACTGCCGCCGGACGAGCCGACACTCAGTGTCAGGGCAGTCCGTGGCGGCGTCCTTGTGCAGGAGACGGATGAAGACCCAGGCAACGCCTGGGCCGTAGCGACCAAACGGGCACCGACGACGGAGGAGTCTGCCGCGTTGCGCATGGCATGGTCCATCGTCCCGCACGTGAAGTCGAATGCCATCGTCATCGCGGACAGCGTCAAGCTTCTCGGGGTGGGGGCTGGGCAAATGAACCGTGTGCAGAGCGTAAGGCTCGCCCTTGAGCAGGCTGGACAGGCGGCTCAGGGCGCTGCTTTGGCGAGCGACGCGTTCTTTCCCTTCCCGGACAGCATAGAAACAGCCGCGGCGGCTGGCATTACCGCGGTAGTCCAACCGGGTGGGAGCAAGAAGGACGCGGACGTCACAGCCAAGGCGGACGAACTTGGTATCGCCATGGTCTTCACGGGCACACGGCATTTCCGACACTAGTCAGTGTGACCTTGGCGTTTCGGCGGGAGTCTGTTAAGATAGGACGAGAGCTCGGAGGAGCATTTTGAAGAACCAGAACGATTTGATCGTGACCATCGTGGCCTTTGTGCTTGCCTTGGGTGCCGCGGCCGGGTTTTATTTCGGAGCCCGCAAGCCAATCAAGCCCCAAGACCCGGAACCCGTGCCGACGACTGCGGTCCAGGTGCCGGAGGGCAGCCTGACGATGAGCAACAGCCTGCCGGGTGGCGGTGGCGGAGGCGGTGGTTTTGCCGGCCGCCGAGGCGGCGCCGCGGGAGGCGCTGCTTTGGGCCCTGGTGGCAAGTGGGCGAACCTTGGCCCTGGCGGTCCAGGTGCGCCACCGGCGATGGGACGCCCGGCTGGGGCGAAGGGTGCGGCGGGTGCGCCCAACAAACCTTCGGTCGCAGGCGTTTCCGGACGCTGAGCCCCCCAGGGCCTTGGGTAATGTCGCAATAGGCCTACTTGTTCGGCATAGCCGGGCTTGTGGCTGACATCATTGGGCAGTACAAACCTCGCCCCAGGGTCTGATCGTCTGAGCTTGGCTCATCGCGCGGAACCAAAGCGGGCCGGTCGGCCTTGGCACCGAAGAATGAGCGACCCCGTGTCCCGCTGGTTCCACAACACGTTTTCACGAGACATCGGCATCGATCTCGGTACCGCCAACACGCTCGTGCATGTCGCCGGTCGGGGCATCATCATCCGCGAGCCGAGCGTGGTGGCGATCGAACGCGACACCAAGAAGGTACTCGCCGTCGGCGAGCACGCCAAACGGATGCTCGGGCGCACACCGGCCAACATCGTGGCGCTTCGTCCCCTCAGGGACGGCGTTATCGCGGACTACGAGCAGACGGCGGCGATGATCCGCGACTTCGTCCATCGCTCAAAAAAGCGTTGGACGTTGATGACCACCGTTGTGGTCGGCATTCCGAGCGGTGTCACCGAGGTGGAGCGCGACGCGGTGCTCGACGCGTGCAAGAAGGCGGGCGCGCACAAGGCCTATGTCATCGAGGAGCCGATGGCGGCCGCGATCGGCGCGGGGTTGCCAGTGGAAGACCCGGTCGGCTCGATGATCGTCGACATCGGCGGCGGCACCACCGAGGTCGCCGTGATCTCGCTGGCCGGTATCGTCCACTGCAAGTCCATCCGGGTCGCCGGAGACGAGATCGACGAGGCCATAGCCGCCTATATCCGACGAGCCTATAACCTCTTCGTCGGCGACCGCACAGCCGAACAGACCAAGATCGAGATCGGATCGGCGTTTCCGCTCGAGCGAGAGCTTTCCATCACGGTCAAGGGGCGGGACCTCTTGACCGGCCTGCCCCGCAGCACCGAGGTGACAAGCGTCGAGATCCGCGATGCCATCAAGGAGCCCTTGATGACCATTGTGGAAGCCATCAAGCTCACCTTGGAGGCGACTCCGCCGGAACTTGCCGCCGACTGCATGAACAGCGGTATTGTGATCGCAGGAGGAGGTGCGCTTATCCGGGGCTTTGACAAGTTGATCGAGCGTGAGACCGGTATGCCGGTCCACATCGCCCATGACCCGTTGAGTTGCGTCGCTGTCGGCACCGGCAGGATGCTCGACGCGCTCAGCGAGAGCCCGGCCATCCGGCGCATGCTGGAGAGAGCATCGCGGACGTAGACCAGTCCACGAGGAAGGATTGGCTGGCCCTCTTGGCCTGCCTCGCCTTGGCCTTAGGCTTGGGGCAGTGGCAAAACCGTGCCCGGCAAGGCGGGAAGATGGATCCCGTGACCCTTGGCATCCAATCGACCCTGGTTCAGCTGGGCGGCGGTCTTGACCGGATGGCGCGAAACATCGAGTGGACGATGAGCGGCGCAGGTGATGCCCCCCGCCTTCGGCGGGAGAACGAAGACCTCAGAGGGAAACTGGCTGCGGTGCAGAACTACCTCGACAGCGCCAACGCGCTCCAGGCACAGATCGCCGAGCTGAGGGCGCTTCAGGGGCTACCCGACTATGGGCGTACCAAGATCGGCGCCCAGATCATCGGATACTCGCCCTTTGACAGTCGGATCACCCTTTCTGTCGGTCAAGACAAGGGAATCGAACAGTCGATGCCGGTTGTGAACGGTCAGGGGCTCCTCGGCCAGATCAGCTCGGTCGGGCCGAACACTTCGACGGCCACCTTGGTCACTTCGCCCGCGTTGAGGGTCGCGGCGTTGTTGTCAGGTAGCGACAAGGCCGTCGGATTGGTCCGTGGCGAGACAAGCAGGCGCCTCATCATGGAGATCGTCGAAGACGTCGACGTGAAAGTCGGCGACCTGGTCGTGACGTCCGGGTTCTCAAAGTTCTATCCGCGCGGCGTCCCAATCGGTGACATCGTCGATGTCCGTGACGACCTGGAAACGGGTTCAAAACGCGCCCTCATCGTGCCGCGCGCCAAACTGGACCAAGGTTCTGACGTGGTGGTGCTCCGTTGAAGTTGGCCGGTCAAATCGCTTTGGCGGCCTTGTTCCTTGCCATCGCCGCCGTCCTCGACGCCGGTCTTTCACGGCATTTGGCGATCGGCTTCGCTCGACCAGGGTTCATGGTCGTAGTGGCTCTGTCCTATGCCTTATGCGTCCGGCCAGGTTCGGCGGCGGGCATGGCGTGCGCTAGCGGCATCTTACAAGGCTGCCTGTCCGGCGCGTCGATGACCGTCTTCACTTTGGGCAGGACAGTCGTCGCTTTCTTCTTCGGCTTCCTGGAAAGAGTGGAGATCAGCGTGGCCCTGCCGCTCGGGGCGGCGTTGGTCGCCTTGGGCACGGGCATGGACGGCCTGGTGACGATGCTGATCGCCCCACCGTCCGACCTCGGATCCTATGCCCGGGCTACAATCGGCTCGGCTGTGTACAACGGCGCGCTCGCCTTTCCTATCTACTGGCTCGTGCGCCGGGTGTTCCGCAACAAGGATGATTAGGAATGAGTGAAGTAGACGTTTTGGCGATGGCGAAGAAGCAGCTTGCGGTCGCCGCGAAGCACTTGGATCTCGACGACGGTTTGATCGCTGTCCTGGGCACCCCTCGCAGGCAACTGATCGTCAATTTTCCGGTCGTGTTGGACAATGGGGAGGTCGAAGTCTTCCAAGGGTATCGCGTCCAGCACAACGTGAGCCGTGGCCCGTCCAAGGGAGGCATCCGCTTCCACCCCCACGTCGATCTCGACGAGACCACCGCCCTATCGATGTGGATGACCTGGAAATGTGCCGTTGTGAACATCCCTTATGGCGGTGCAAAAGGCGGCGTCAAAGTCAACACGAAAGTCCTTTCTAAGAGAGAGCTAGAAAAACTAACCAGAAGGTTCATAACAGAGATCAACCTCGTGGTGGGTGAGCGTAGCGACATCCCCGCTCCAGACATCGGCACCAACGCCCAGGTGATGGCTTGGATCATGGACACGCTTTCAATGCAGGCCGGATACACCGTGCCTGGGGTGGTCACCGGCAAACCGATCGAACTTGGAGGTTCGGAGGGCAGGGTCGAGGCGACCGGCCGTGGCGTCGTCGTCAGCGCGCATGAAGCATGTAAGATGATGGGCAAGCCATTCGAAGGCCAGCGTGTCGTCGTTCAAGGGTTCGGCAACGTGGGTTCGGTCGCCGCCGAATTGTCTGAGCTGCAAGGCGCGGTAGTCGTCGGCATTAGCGACGCCACGGGTGGAATCTACAACCCCAAGGGACTGCCAGTGAAGGAACTGTACACGAGGTACAGCGGTGTCGAGGGCGGTATCCGCAACTACAAGGACGCAGATCCAATCTCGAACGACGAACTACTTGCCCTGCCCTGCGACATCCTGATGCCTTGCGCGATCCAGGGCCAGATCACCAAGGACAACGCAGACAAGATCAAAGCCCACCTTGTGGTTGAAGGCGCGAACGGGCCGACCACACTCGACGCTGACCGCATCTTGGCGGACAAGGGCGTGCCCGTGGTGCCGGACATCCTCGCCAACGCGGGTGGGGTCGTCACCTCCTATTTTGAGTGGGTGCAAGACCTCCAGAACTTCTTCTGGTCCGAAGACCAGGTCAACGACCGGCTCGCAACGATCATGCGAAACGCCTATGCGACGGTCCACGCGGCCCAGGAGAAGCACAAGACGGACATGCGGACCGCGGCTATGATCATCGCGGTCGAGAGGGTGGCCAAGGCGACGACGACGCGAGGCATCTTCCCCTAAGGCGCGTCACCGGCGACGACCGATCTCGTGGTTGGCGATGGGCTCGTCCTTGTCGATGGAAAGGGCGTGCCGAAAGGCTTCTAAGGCTTCGTCCTCCTCACGGAGGCGTCGGTACGCCACGCCGATCAACGCCCACGCGGCGGCGTACCTGGGATTGATCGTGACAGCCTCGCTGAACTCGTTGAGCGCGGCGTCGACTTCATCGACCTGGAGTAGGGCCTGCCCGCGCTTGACCCGTACGTCGGCGTAGTTGGGCTTGACGGCCAGTACCTGGCGATAGTACGACTCGGCTTCGTGAAACTCGCGGTTCTTCATTGCCAGATCGCCCTCGGCGATGAAGGAATCCATATCCGCGACAGGTTTCGGCCGCACTGTCTTGGCGATGGTCACGGCCGCTTGGGTGTCGCCTTGCTGCCAGGCCAAGAGCGCCTTTTTGGCGACATCAGTCGAGGTCCTCCATTCAGCCAAGTGACTTCGGACAAGGGCAAACCCGGCCGTCTCTTCACCGAGGCACACCTGAGACAATCCGAGCACGATGAAGGCGGGGGCCAAGCCGGGGTTGATGGCCAAGGAGGCTTGGGATTCTGAGGCAGCCAACTCGTATGAACCGGCGGCGAAATTGATCCAAGCAGAGGTCAGGCGGACGTCTGCAAATCTGGGCCGGAGCAACACCGCCTCGGCGAGCGCCTCCCTGGCCGCCGTGTGGTTGCCCAGCGTGGACATTTTGTTGCCTAGACGTAGCAAGGAGGCCAATAGCCTGGTCGTCGCGCGTTCCCGTTGGGATGGTTCTGAGGCTTTGTTCCGTGAGGCGCGGAACGCGGGGACTGCCGACTCGTCGTCCCCCCGCTCGAACGCCCTCACGCCATCGTCATAGTCGGGGTCAAAGCCGAAGGTGAACCATTCTCCGATGAACGCCATGCCCGTCGATTTTGGCGCACGGGCTACGGTCGGAGGGGCCATCCGTGGCCAGCGTAGGCCGACTCCTCCTTGGCCTAGATTTCTGGACGATCCATATGTGGAAAAAGGGGCAGGTTCCTCATTCCCAGCAATATTGACAGACATTTACTCTTGGAACGCCGACACTCTTGTGATAGAATCCTCGTGGTAGTGCGGGCATTTAGGTTGTCCGCGTAACATTGCGAGGTAGAGGAAATGAAAAGAACACTTCTTACTTTGGTTGCATTGTCAGCGTTGACGACGAGCGCCTTTGCCGTCCCCTTGTTCATCTGGGGCACTGACCCCGTCACCGGTCCTGGTGACCCCCGACCCAATTCAGACGCGGCGGCGGCGGCATTCGATACGTTGGCGGCCAGCCTGCACGCGATCGCCGCGGTCACTTTCGAGACCCAGCCGTTGGGAACCTTCGGTACCCTGCAGCTAAATCCAGACGTCAGCGTCACAAACCACTCAGGCCCCGAGACGGAAGTGTCGAACCTCGACACGGTCGATCTTGGCTACAACACGACCCCGTTCGGCTCGCAGTACCTGCGGTTCTGGCAGACGGGCAACAATTTTGTGGAGAGTGTGCAGTTCCACTTCTCGCAGCCCATCAACTCGTTTGGTGCGTACTTCACGGGTGCCCAAGAGAACTTCCCCGGTGACTTCACGGTGGAGTTCAATGACTCGAACGGTCTGAACAGCTTTATGCTGGACAAGCCGGCGCCGGATCCGAACGACGGGACAGCCGCGACCGAGTTCGTCGGTTTCCTCGACCCAGGCGAAGCGATCACAGATGTGTGGGTTGTCATGTCCAGAACCGAAGTGACGAGCGGTACCCGCGACCTATTAGGCATCGACGACATCCGATACACGGCCTGTGTTCCCGAGCCGGCATCGATGTTCGCCCTCGGTCTTGGCGCGGTCGCCTTGATCAAGCGTCGCCGCCGCTAATCGGCTACACGCCCAAGTCGGACTGGACCCCGGAGCCACTTTTATGGCCCGGGGTTCAGTCCTCTTAGAAGGTCAAGTCGAGGCCGTCATAGCCGACGGTCACTCCGTGAGGCGTGAAGAAGTCGACCAGTTCCTCATGGGTCGCCTCTCCGTTGTGGCTGTGGTGGGTTGAAACAACCTTCGTGCGGTCTGTCACCGTTCCCATGCCCCGAAGCCGACCCAAGACCTCTACGAACTCGTCAGCGGCCAAATGACCGTCGTAGGCAGTGTTCGCCAGCCCTTCGCTGCATTCGAGCACCAGGCAGTCCAGCTCGAAGTGTCGCAATGCCTCCCAAGTCGGCTCGTCCCAGATGCCCGTGTCTGTGGCGTAGAGCAAGGTCGATTCGCCGTCCTGCACGACGTAGTTGTGAGAGTCCTCGCTGGGGTTGTGATGTGCCTGGAGAGGCGTGATCCGATAGCCACTGTGGACGAACGGGCAAAAGCTCTTGGTCATGACAAGTTCGAACGGCCACTCGGGGAACTTCTCCAAAATGCGCCGGCAAATGAAGCCATTCGCGTAGATCGTGAAACCTGCGTATTCCATCTGGTTGAACGGAAACAGGCAATACATCAACTCGTCGGGGGCAAAATGGTCGGCGTCCGAGTGGGTGAAGAGGATGGCCGTCCAATCTCGGGCGTCCAGTCCGTCACGGGCCGTCTGCCACCAGGTGTCGGGCCCAAGGTCGATTTTCAAGACATCGTCGACCACGGCCGACGCCCGGGTGCGGATGTCCTTTCCGCCGTGCTCGCGGGCATAGCGGCTCACTCGGGAGTCGCTGTAAAAGCCGGGCACACCGTCTGCCCCGCCCGTGCCCAGGAGCTTGAGCCTCATTCTTGGAAGTCCTTGAGCGACCAGACGACTAGCCCGCTCAACAGCTTGGGATAGTAGTACGTGCTTTTCTGCGGCATCTTCTCACCGCCGACGGCAATCTGACGCATGTCGTCGACAGAGGGCGGATTCATCAGGAACGCGGCCGGGGCGCCGTGCTCGACACTGGTCAGGGCCTCTTCCTCGATCCGCGTGTATCCGAAGAAGTCGTGCCCGGTCAGCCCGAGCACCTTTGCAAAGATATGGTCGTGCAAGACGCTCACGTCGAGTCCCGCGAGCCTCTTGGATCGACCGCCCGCCAGCGAGGCGGCAAGGCCGTCAGGGTCTTTGCTGACAGCGACCCAGCCCCTTCCCCCGGGCAACGCCACGCCGAACGCTTGTGCGCCCGACCTTTCCTTTACCGCCGCGATCTCTGACATGAGACTCGTGTTCGAAGCCTCCCGTAGAGTGAAATGTTCCTCAAGTCCCGCCTTCATGCTGTCGACGGTCCCAGGGAGGGACTTCAGGATGCGATGGGTGGGCAACAGGACGAGGCCGGGGTCGTCGATGCTGCAGAGGGCCATCATCATGAAGTCCTCTGCCACAAGCCCGGGTCGAGGGCCAAGGTGCTCGCGGAATGCGAGCGCGGTCTCGTACCGGTGGTGTCCGTCCGCGATCCAGACGGTCTTCGGGTCAATGGAACCAGAAAGCTCTTGGCACACTTCCCGGTCGTCGATGACGGAGAACCTATGGCGGATGCCGTCTTCGGTCGTCTTGAAGTCGGCTACCTCTGTGGCCGGGGCGGAGACCACCGCTTGGTGCACGCCGGTCTCGTCCTCGTAAAGGCCGAAGATGCACTCAAGGTGGGAGCGAGTAGCTTCAAGGATACGCAGTCTGTCCTCCTTGTGCTTGGGGAAGGTCTGTTCGTGGGGGAGGACGACGCCCTTGTCATAAGGCTCGACCTTGATGAGCGTGACCAAGGTCGTGCGTTCGAGAGCGGCCAGCCCGGGCACATCGAAAGTCTGGGTGTACCGATAGAAGGACGGCTTTCCTTCGAGTGCCAGTACAGAGTCGCGCCTCCACTCTTCGAGCGTCGCCGCGCTTCTGGCGTATTTGACGAACTTGCTTCTGTCGTCCGAAGCGGACTCGGGGATCGTCAGGTGGACGATGTTGTGCGGGTTCTTGGCGGCAAGGGCTTCGCGGTCGTCAGGGCTGATGACGTCGTAGGGTGGCGCGACCAAATCGGCCAGAGGCCCTGCAACAGCGCTGAAGCGAAGACCCTGGAAGGGTCTGATGGTCGCCATGGCTCGGGTCAAGTTACCTCAGCTTCAAAAGGGCCACTGGTACACTGCCCGCCGTGGACGGCCAACCGCGACTAACGGCCCACCGGTCGCTCGTCGAGGCCCGGCTTGACCGTCTCTTGCCCGACGCGGGGCTTGAACCGAAGCCGTTGCACGAGGCGATGCGCTACTCGGCCCTCGCGACAGGAAAGCGGCTACGCCCTTCACTGTGCTTGGCGAGCTGCGAGGCGGTGGGCGGCGACCCCTCCGAGGCCCTGGACGCGGCATGCGCACTGGAGCTTGTCCACACGTTCTCCCTGATCCATGACGACCTGCCTGCGATTGACGACGACGACCTGAGGCGCGGGCGTCCGACTTGCCATGTGCAGTTCGGCGAAGCGATGGCCGTCCTGGCCGGCGACGCCCTCTTCGCGCTGGCCTTCGAGGTCCTGGCCCAATGCCACCGAGACGCCGCACGCGTAGCAGCGGTCGTCCGCACGGTCTCGACCGCGACCGGGTCGCTCGGCCTTGTCGGTGGCGAGACGATGGACATCCTCGCCGAAGGCACAGACGCCGGGCTCGAACATCTCCAGGAGATACACCGGCGCAAGACGGGGGCGTTGATCGCTGCCTCCTGCGTGTGCGGCGCGATCCTCGGGGGCGGCTCGCCAGACCAGGTGGCGATCGTCAGACGCTTTGGAGATTCCATCGGCTTGGCGTTCCAGATCCACGACGACGTCCTCAACGTGGTGTCGACGGCGGAGGAGCTAGGCAAGGCTGTCGGTAGCGACGCAGGCAAGCGCAAGCTCACGTATCCGTCAGTGGTCGGCCTGGAAGCATCGAAGCAGGCCGCTCGCGCCGCCGCCGATCGGGCTCTTGCAACGATCGCGGTGCTGGATGAGAGGGCCGAGACATTGAGGATGCTCGCCATGTTCGCCGTCGGCCGGTCGTGGTAGGTGTCCAGCCCTACGGGTATCCTGAGCCTGCAATGTCCAAGGTGAAGGAGGGCGACAAGGTTCGTATCGTAGGAACCAAGAGTGAGGACACGAGCGGCCTCAGCGAGAAGTTGTTCCCCCATCTGGTCGGCTTGGAAGGTGAGGTCTCGAACCGATACAGCGGGACGGAAGTCGCCGTGCAAGTCGATCTTGATTCGCTTAGCCCAGAGATGAAGAAGGTCCACGCCGAAGCGACAAACCGGTTGCGGGCCAAGTTTCTTGAGAATGTCAGTGACGAGGCCAAGAAGCAGTTGTCGAAGGAAGAACTGGAGTTCACGCCCCATTACGTCGCGCTTGTCAGCGAAGCCGATCTCGAAAAAACACGCTGATCTCCATTACAATGACCCTTGAGGGGTCGGGGGAGATCAATGGAAGCAATCCTCGTCGTATTCGTCGTCTTGTTCATCTTCCCTCTGTTCGGCTGGGCGGTCGTGTGGCTGATCCGGTCGATGGTTATGGGAGACGTGGGTGCGGTCGCGGGCGTCTTCGGCTTGGGATGCCTGTTCATGATGCTGGTCTTGATCATCACAGGCGGATCGCCTGCAGTGTCGGGTGCCCTCACCCTCATCCTTGGTGTCAGTCTTGTCTTCTTCCCGCTCGCCATGCACAGGCTCGGCGTGCATGAGTTGCGGGAGATCAACGCCGGCTTGATCGACAAGCTTCACGCCGGCTTGGCCGAACGACCCGATAATTACGCCGGATACTTCGCTTTGAGCGAGGCGCTCTACAACCAAGGCTTCCAAGGCCACGCCATCGGCCTTGCCTCCAGGACGCTTGAAGGAATGCGTGACAACCTGGACGACGCCAAGTTCCAATCGTTGCGCATGATGTTCCACCGTGAAGAAGCGCTCTTGAAGCAATGGATCCGCGAGAGCGACGACCCCCGACTGCACCAGCCGATCGCGTGCCCGTCGTGCGGCTTTGCCAACCCTCCTGGGAACCTGGCCTGCGGAGGATGCCGTGGCCCGTTCTTGCTTGAAGTGGTGCGGCGAGGGGATCAGCGCATCAGCTTCCTAGGTCGCCTCGTGATGGTGTGGGGTTGTCTGGCGCTCGGGCTGGGCGGAGCGGTTTACTTCGGTTTTGCCGTGACGGGTTCGCTCGGCGTCCTGGCCGCGTTGGCTTGCGTGGCTGTCGCAGGCGGGGTGGTCGCCGTATTGATCAAGGCTCCCAGAGGGGACGGTTCCCGGCCAGAGAGGATGTTCTAGCTTGGCGAGCAAGGCCTCAAGCAGTCGTTGCAGGGAGAGTTTCCAATGGACGCCGCCGCACAGTTCCTTGTAGTCTTGGGCCTGTCGCCTGTATTCATCTTCGGCGTCGTGGCCGCTGTCCGGATGATGGTGATGGGCGACATAGACGCCGGCCCGGGGATATTGGCCATCGTCGTGCTCATCGCGCTCGCCACCGTCGTTATCGTCTCCAATTCCCTCGCGGTCGGAGGAGGGGTGTTCCTCATCCTGGCCCTGACCATGGCGTTCTTCCCCTTCGCCCTGACCCAGCTCGCCGCACAAGAGATGCGCGAGATCAACGTCGGGCTCATCGACAAGTTCCATGCCGCCATCTCTGCCCATGGCGACAACATCGCCGCCTATTTCGCCCTCAGCGAGGCCCTCTACCGCCACGGGTTCCAGGGTCACGCGATCGGCTTGGCCACCAAGACGCTCGAAGGACTGAGCACCGAGCTCGACCCGATGAAGTTCGAGTCGGTCCGCGGCCTGTTCCGGCGTGAAGAAGACTTGCTCCGGAGGTGGCTCCGGGAAAGCACCGATCCGCGCCTACATCAGCCGATCAAGTGCCCATTGTGCGGTTTCATGAACCCACCGGGCAATTTGGCCTGCGGCGGTTGCGCAAAGCCCTTCTTGCTGGAGGTCGTGCGCAGGACAGACGTGCGGTCGCGGTTCCTCGGCAAGCTGGTCGTCGCCTGGTCGTGCTTGGCTGCTGGTCTTGGCGGGGCGGTGTGGTGCGGGTTCATGCTCCACGGCGTCGCCCAGGCGCTGGGTGTGCTCAGTTGCGTCGCCGTGGCGGGAGGGGTCACCGGTTGGGTCTTGCGGCCCGCGCGGGGAGACCAGACGACGCCGACGTCGTATTGGATCGAATGAGCCTCGCGCCGAGCGGGTATGACTACGCCACATGATCCTATCGCTAGTGCTCGCCGATGTCGATCCGTGGAACCTGGACATCGGCGCTGTGGGAAAGGTGGTTCTCCAGCCCGGCTACACCCGTACGGCGGACGGTGGCGCGGCCGACATCCATGAGGTCGCGGTCAATGGGGCGAAGTGCAAGTTTGTCCTCGTCGGGGAGAACCATGAGGACGCCTCGCACCATCGGGCTCAAGCGGCGATCATCGACGCTATCGCCGCTACTGGGAGGCAGGTCGTCGTCGGATTTGAAATGTTCACCCGCGACAACCAGAAGAACATCGACCTCTGGACCACGGGCGCTTTCTCGGACCAAGACTTCATTGAGGCGAGCGGCTGGAAGAAGCAATGGGGCTTCGACTATGCCTTGTACAAACCAATCTTTGACGTCATCAAGCGCAGACACCTGCGCATGGCCGCCTTGAACGTGCCGCGGGACTGGGTTCGGGCAGTCGGCAAGAAGGGACCCGACGCCATCACCGCCGAGCAGAAGGGGTGGGTGCCGGACTTGGATCTAGGCAACCGCGACCATCGGTCGTTCTTCAACGCTATGATGGGCGGCCACCCCGGCATGACGGAGGAGCAGATGCGAAACGTCTACGCCGCTCAGGTCACGTGGGACACGGGCATGGCTAAGTCGGCACGTGACTTCATGGCCTGGCACGGCGACGCGACGATGGTCATCTGTGCCGGTGCGGGCCACGTCGCCTACGGGCAGGGAATCGCCTACCGATTGGCGCAGATGGGAGAGAAGTCACGGCTCCTCGTCGTCTGTATGGACCAAAAGGCGGGCGAAAAAGTGAGTAGAGGCATCGGCGACTACCTGTACACGTCCGCGAAGTAGGTCCGCAACCCTGAGGAACCGGCGCGGGAAGGGTATCATCATAAAGTCAGAGGAGTGCGCACTTGATCCAAGTTTCGGTACATCAAAACGAATCCATCGACCAAGCCCTGAAGCGGTTTAACCTCAAGCTTCAGCAGTCGGGTCTTCTTCGCGAGCTTAAAGAGCACGCCCATTACGAGAAGCCAAGTGAAAAGCGGCGACGGCAAAGCCGACGACGCGCCACGATGCGCTGACGCGCTGTCCGACAGCCGCGCCATGCCGCACCATGACGCAGCGAACGAAGCGACACCCGGCGCCAGCGCCCCTCTTGCCGAGGTGTCCGACCTTCAGACCCGTCATATCGTCGAAGTCTTGAACCACACCGGGGCCCGAAGGGCCCTGAGTCCAATCGGGGACGCCGTCAGCCATGCGTTGGACATGGAGATCCCTGATCAGCCCGCCACCGTCTGCGTGATCGTCTGCGACAACGACGCCATCGCCGAGGCCAACCGCAGGTTCCGTGGCGTCGACGAGGCCACCGACGTGCTCAGCTTTCCTGCCCCGGACAACCCCGCCCATCTGTTGGGCGACGTGATGGTCTCCTGGGTCTACGCCTCCGCCCAAGCCAAGTTCCGGCACGTCAAGCCGGTGGAGGAGGCGGCCATGCTCGCCGTGCACGGCGCGTTGCACCTGCTTGGCTATGACGACGTGGAAGAGGAGGACCGAACCGCCATGCTGGCGCGTATGAACATGGTGATGGAGGCCGCAGGACTGCCGACCGAGCCCGCATGGTCAAGCCTGCCGCACGACGGAGCGGCAGAGGGCCCTGGTGGCGGCTAGCCCACGCCGAGAAGTCGCCGCCCCCTTCAGGGTGGCTTTCAATGGCATCATCCACACCTTCCGCACCCAGCGGCACATGCGGGTCCACCTGTATGTGACCCTGGTCACCGTGTTGGGCGCGTTCTTCCTCAAGCTCCGACTGCGCGAGATCTTGGTGTTGCTCTTCATGATCACCTTCGTGCTCGTCGCCGAGATGTTCAACTCGGCGATCGAGGCGACGGTCGACCTCGTCACCGAGAAGTACCATCCGCTAGCCAAGTTCGCCAAGGACATCGCCGCCGGAGCCGTCTTGATCACGACGATCATGGCGATCATCGTCGGAAGCATGATCGCGCTGGGCGAGGACAACTGGGAGCGGATCCGCATCAGCCTGACAAGCGAGCAGTTCTCGACCCCGGCGATGGTCCGCATACTGGCGGGCATATTCCTCGTCTTCGTCTCCGTGCTGATTGGCAAAGGCATCGGACGTCACGGACAGATCCTGCAAGGTGGCCTGGTCTCGGGCCACGCGGCCTATGGCTTCTTCTTTGCGACGTGTGTGATCTTTGTCTCCGACGGAAACGTTCTGGCTTCGGCGATCGCCATTTTGCTGGCGGCGATCATCGCCCAGAGCCGGTGGGAGGCCAAGTACCACACGGTCTTCGAACTGTCCCTCGGCGCGGCGGTCGGGGCGATCATAGGGGTGCTTCTTTTTGGTTTTTGGCCGAAATAGTACAATGACCGTGCAAGCTGTATGAACGACGACCCTCCTAACCGGTACGCGGACAGGCGTCCGCGACCGAACTTGGGAAGAGCGCTATTGGCCTCTGTGGTCGGCGCAGGGATCCTCCTCCTGCCGATCGGCGGAATTCTTTCCGGACTCTCGACCGCAAGAAGCCAAGTCGCCATGCTTGGTGGCATCGACCTCGGCTCGGCCTTGTTGCTGGCGATGGCATTCATCGGCGTGATGGCTCTCAGTGCAGCGTTCGTCGCCGGCGAGGCGTGCGTCGAGTTCCTCCGGCCCGCCCACGTGAAGATGTACGACGACCGCGCTTCGCAACAAGCCGTGTTGCGCGAGCTCGTCGACAACAAGCCGCGCTATTTGGCCGCTTGCGTGCTTGGCGCGGAGACGATGCGGGCTTGGCTCCTGCTCCTGTGCCTGCTGCCCGCGCCTTACATCGCCGTCCAACTCGGCTGGATCACCCAAGATTCCCGTTTGGGGGTGGCCCTGGCGCCGGTGCTCGGGGCGGCGGTCTTGCTCAGCATTCCCGTGGTCGGCCTCAACGTGATCTTCTCCGAGCTCGTCGCCAAGTCGTTTGCCGCCCTGCATCCCCAGCGGGTCGCCTTGCGGCTCCATCGGCTGATCACGTTCTTCAGCCTCGCCTTCTCGCTGCCCGGACGGCTTGCGATGGCGGCGGCCGGGCTCATCACCCAGCGGTTCGGTGCCGAGGCCTCCTTCGCCCCCGGCGACAAGGCCGAGGAGGAGATCAGGGGCATCTTGGAGAACTATGAGGAGACCGGCGAGATCGAGGAGCAGGAAAGCGAGATGCTCCACTCCGTCTTCGAGTTCGGCGACACGGTGGCCCGGGAGGTCATGACGCCCCGAACCGACGTCGAGAGCGTGCCGGCTTCAACAAGCCTGCCCGACGTGGCCAAGATCGTCGAGGAGACCGGCCATTCGCGGCTGCCCGTATTCGAAGGCACCGACGACGAGATCGTCGGGGTCGTCCATGCGAAGGACGTCCTGAGCGCACTTGCCGCCGGGGACACCGCCAAGCCGTTGCTGGAGATCGTCCGACCACCCTGGTTCGTGCCGGAGAACAAGCCGCTCCACGATCTACTCCGCGACATGCGTCAGCACAAGACGCAGTTGGCCGTGGTTCAGGACGAGTTCGGTGGCACCGCCGGGATCGTGACCGTCGAGGACATTGTCGAGGAGATCGTCGGCGAGATCGTCGACGAGTACGACATGGAGGACGTCCATGTTCATGCCGACGGCGACGGCTGGACGGTGAACGGCAGGCTCCACTTAGACGATCTGAACGATGTCCTTGACTCTGATCTGGACAGTGAAGAGTTCGACACGGTCGGCGGCTATGTCTTTGGGCTTTTTGGCCGCCAGCCGGCGGTCGGCGAGGAGATCGAGGACTCAGGGTTCAGGTTCCGGGTCGCCGACAGCGACGGCCGCCGGATCTTGCTGATTCATGTCGAAAGACCAGATACGCAAGACAGCCTGACGCCGAGTGCAGGTCAAGCCGCCCCGTGATACGAGTTGGCTGATGGGTATTTAGCCCCCCCTCCCAAGGGCATCGTGATGAACGGTTACTATTGCGGTAATGGTGAATACCGCGCTGGCCGCATCACTTGCGTTGTGCAATATGGTTTCGATCGGTTCACGGGCAGCGATCCGCGATCCATGGACGCCGTATGCACCCGCTCCCGACCAAATGAGTTGTGCGGTGAGCCCGACGACAAAAAGTGTGCAACAGAGCACGCTGTTCAACTATTCTGTGCTGGGGACGGATAAAGACTACTTTTACCGCAGAAACAACGGAACGGACGAATACGCCACGTTTGCGATGACTGATCACGTCTGTTATTTGGACGAAATCAACAGCGGCTCCTTAGTTGGCTTTGTGCTGAGCTCGACGGATGGCAGTACGGGTGTGAACACCTATACGGCAACAATCAGGGCGAAGGAAGTTCCCAACGTTTATTACGACTGGTACCACTGCCACGACCTAAATGTCGATACGCGCTCCAGGGACTCCGACACCGCACAAGTCAAATGCACGGTCACGGTCGTGGGCGGCCAAGGCGGCGGCGGAGGAGGTTGACGACAGTGGTCGCGTCATTTGCACTGGTTGGCTTGCTCAGCCTGGATTTCGTCGGCGGGGGGTCGCTCAAGTTCGTCGACCAGGTGGCGGAGCAGGTGAGGCGCGTCGTCGTCTGTGACTGCGTGGAGGAGTACCCCAAGCCGGTCAAGGTCTCCGGTGTTGATGGGAAGGATCTGCTGTACCAATGGGACAAACGAACCGGCGGCAACGCCCTTTATGCGCCAGTCTGCGCCTGTTCAAGTGACGAGTTCTCCCCGATTTGGCGCAAGTTGACGCCATCGACGCAAGATGACAGGAAGCCACTGTACGACGCCGTCTTCCCCGATAGGACACGAGAGCTACTCGAAGTCCGCGCGGACGGCTCCGTGACGGTCAAACGGCAGTCTGACGCCTACGTGAACCTTGCCGAACTATCGCACATGGCGCCTAAGCGGGATGTCACAGTCGATCCTTTCGTCTCCGGGTTGAACGTGGCGGTCTCGGCTGGACAGGTTCAATATGACGACCTGCTCAAAGCGGCCGCATTTGCCGTCGGTGCAAATGTGGTGGCTGACAAGAAGACCGGCAAGACCACGGTGGTGCCAAATTGGGAAAGGATGCGTCTGCGGTGGTGGCGCGAGGCCGTCGCGAAGTCCAAGTCAGAGACCAACCCGTTTTTTGCCGCCAAGGCCGTGATGTGCGCAGAGGCGGTCGCCGCCGTGCCCGTTTCCGAGATCAAGAAGTGCCTGACGGTCGCTGGATACGTCGTGACTGTGCCTGCCGACGCCAGCCCCGGTTTGTCAAGGGCGATCCGAGACACGGTCAAGACGGTCACGGACTGGGACCGCCTCTATCCGACTAAGAAAGAGTTTGGAAGAACCCTTGCGGACATCATTTCGACCGTAGACATGTCAAAGGAGGCGAAAGCGGACTTATACGGTTCGGGGCATGCGGCCTTGCGCATGTTCCTGAAAGACGGCAGGTTTGTAGTCTTCTAGCTGGCCGCGAAGGCCGACACCTTGGGCGCCCACCTGACCACGCTTCCTTCGGCGACACTTTGCCACTGGTGCGATCTCGTTCAGATTGGGTGCAAAGCGCCCCGGATTCTTCCGGCTAGCTTCCCTGGTGACGGGAACCTTGCCCCTAAAACCTAGAGTGCTAGGCAAGCTGGTCAGCTTCAGCTTGGACGCGGTGGATCTCTTCTTGGACCTTCAGACGGATCGCCTCGACCTCATCCTCCGAGGCGTCGGAAGGTACGAAGATCGGCTCTGCGAAGACCATGATGCCCCGGGTGAACGGCATGGGCACCATGTAGCGGTCCCACGTCGGCGCGTTCCAGCGGCGACGAGCGGAGATGCCGACCGGGATCAACGCCGCTCCTGATTTACGAGCCATCAACATGATGCCCTCCTGCACGATCCCGCTCGGCCCGCGCGGGCCGTCGGGGGTCAGGGCCATGGTGTCGCCGTTCTTGAGCACGCGGATAGACTCGATGGCCGCCTTGAGTCCGCCTCGTCCCGTCGAGCCGCGGATCGTGCGGTATCCGAAGCGGCGGAAGATGCTGTCCTGCATGTCCCCGTCCTTGCTCAGGCTGATGATCGCCCAATAACCACGGTTGCGGAAGTGGTTGGTGGCGAGGAACGTGATGCCGTGCCATCCGGCGATGATCCTGCCCCCTTTGACCGCCTCGACCTTCTCCCATCCGACCTCCCGCATCCTGATGGTCATGTTGATGAGCCGCGCGAGGCAGTAGATCGGGACCGCCAAGACGTAGGGCCGGACGTTGCGCCACCACTGTTTCATCGCGGCAGCCCCAATTGGCGTGCGGTCTCAGCGGCAGGGTGGAGGGCGTACTCGGCCTCCAACCGCCCGGCAAACGTCTTGGCTTCGTCGGCGTCGTCCGTCTGGAGGGCGAGGGCGAGCATGGCGTTGGCCTTCTCCGGGTCGTCACCCGCCCCCTCGGCGACCGAGCGGATCAAGTCGAGCGAGGCGACCGGGTCAGTCTCGCGCAAAGACTCGGCCATACGGAGCCGCCGGTTGCTCGTCTCCTGGGCAAACCCGCCCGACTTCTTGATCTCGCGGACGGCCTCCGCCGCGTGCCCAGGGTTCGACCACGCGAGTTCCCACCATTGCCTTACGGCCTGGTCACCCCTTCCGAGGTCGGCGAGGGCGGTCGCCGCTTGGCGGTGGGCCACCGCGTCGTCAGGGTGCTTCGCGAGGTGCGACTTGGCCGCCGCCAGTGCGGCGGCGGGGCCTTGGGAGTTCAGCCGGTCAAGCACCTCATGACCGAGTCGTACGTCGTGGTCGCGCCAGACCCGGTAAGCGGCTGCGCAGACGAGCCCACCTAGGAAGCCGCCGAGGTGTGCGGCGTACGAGACGCCCACACCAGTGTCGCCGATCACCAGCATCGCCCCGGCCGCCTGCGCGGCAACCCAGACCAAGACGACGACCCAGACCGGGGCGGCCAGGCCGGGTGCAAGCGCCACCCTCTTTTGCATCGACGCCACGCTGGCGTACCCCACACACCCGGCGATGGCTCCGCTGGCGCCGACCAGGCTCGTGCCTTTGCCGAAGACTGAAAACGCCAGCACCCCGACCAGGCCGGAGACCAGAAAGACGAGCAAGAGCCGCCACGGCCCCTTGCTGAGTTCGACAAGCGGCCCGACCGCGGCCAAGAACACGAGGTTGCCGAGCAAGTGCAACGTGTTGGCATGGACGAAGAGGCTGGTCAACGCCTGCCAGACAACCGGGCGGTCCCGATAGAACGCCATCGCGTCCACGGCGCCCTGGTTGAAAAGCGTCATGGCCGCCACCGCCAGATCCACGGCGATGACCGTGAGCGTCACCACCGGCCATTGTCGCGCGGTCGGGGCTTGGGCGTCCACAGGCGGGTCAGTCGTCTTCGAGGGCGTCCTCGGGGATCTCGACATTGATGTACGTCTCTTTGACGTCGTCGAGGTCTTCGAGCATGTCGATCAGTCGCAAGACTTTGGGGAAGACGTCTGGGTCAGGGTCCGCCATGTTGGTCGCGACGCGCGTCAAGGCGACTTCTTCCGTCGGGACGCCCTCCTTGTTCAGGGCGTCGTTGCACGCGTGTAAGTTCGCTACCTGGGTCTCGATCGTGTAGTACTCCTCGTCGTCGGTCTCCACGTCGTCGGCCCCGGCGTCGAGGGCGGCGAGGGTGAGGGTCTCCTCATCGACCGTCGACTTCTTGACTAAGATCTGGCCGACTTGTTTGAACTGCCAGGCAACGGCGCCGTTTTCTGCCAGGTTCCCGCCGCACTTGGTGAAGGCGTGGCGCAGCTCGCCCACTGTCCGGTTCCGGTTGTCGGAGTAGACCTCCACCATGAAGGCCACACCGCCAGGGCCGACGCCTTCGTAACAGATCTCCTCGTAGTCGCTCCCTTCGCCGCCCCCGCTGCCCTTGGCGATCGCCCGGTCGATGTTGTCCTTGGGCAGCGAGGCGGCCTTGGCCTTATCGACGGCAAGGCGCAACCGCGCGTTCGCGGATGGGTCGCCGCCTCCGAGCCGGGCGGCGACGATGATCTCCCGTGCGAGCTTGGTGAAGAGCTTGCCACGGATCGCATCCTGCTTGCCTTTGCGCAGGCGGATGTTCTTCCATTTACTGTGTCCGGCCATAAAAGTGCTTGATTTTGGCCGATCAGCCGTTGGCCTTCGCGAACCCGCCCATGAAGTCGGCCAGAGCTTGCGCTCCCTCGATGGGGAAGGCGTTGTACGTGCTGGCCCGGCACCCGCCGACCGACCGATGGCCTTTAAGGGCCAAGAAACCGAGCTTCTTGGTTTCATCCAAGAACTTTTCTGTGAGGTCCTCACTCGGCAGCGTGAACGGAATGTTCATCAGCGACCTGTTCGCGGTCACCGCGTGGCCCTTGTAGAAGTCTCCGCTTCCGTCGACTGCGTCGTAAATGATCTTTGCCTTCTTCTCGTTATGTCGTTGGACGGCTTCGAGGCCACCAAAGTCGAGCCAGTGTCGGCATACCAGGCCTAAGATGTAGATCCCCCAGCAAGGCGGGGTGTTATACATCGAGTCGTTCTCCGCCTGGACCCGGAAGTCGAGCATCGGCGGCAAGCCGTCGATCCGGCTGGCGAGCAAATCCTCACGGATGATGACCAGGGTCAGCCCGCTGGGACCAAGGTTCTTCTGGGCTCCCGCGTAGATCAAGGCGTACTTGCTGACGTCGACCGGGCGGGACGCGATGTTGGAGGACATGTCGCAGACCACCGGCTTCCCTAGGTCGGGGTCGGAGCAGAAGTCGACGCCCTGGATGGTCTCGTTCGAGGTCATGTGGACGTAGTCGGCGTCGGCGCTCCAGGCAAGCGAGCCTAAGTCGGGGGTCTGATTGTAGTTTGTGGACTTGCCGTCCCAGACAAGGTTGGCCGCACCTTCGAGCTTCGCCGCTTCGATCGCCTTCTTGCCCCACGCGCCCGTCACGACGTAGTCGGCTTTGGTGCGGAGGAAGTTCTTGGGGATCATCGTGAACTGGGTGCTCGCGCCGCCCTGCAGGAAGAGGATCTTGTAGTTGTCGGGCACCTTCAGGAGGTCTCTGACACCTTGGATCGCCGCGTCATAGATCCCTAGGAACGTTTTGCCCCGGTGGGACATCTCCATGACGCTCAGGCCCGAACCTTGCCAGTTCAGCATTTCATCACGGGCCTGTTCGAGGACGGGCACAGGGATCACTGCCGGTCCGGCCGAGAAGTTGAAAACGCGACCATAGGCGCAAGACATGGCAGAGAGTTTATCCGGCGGGGCGGGTATGTTCCGGGCCATGAAGCGGGCGGTGGTGTTGCTGAGCGGAGGGTTGGACTCGGCCACCGTCCTCGCGCTCGCCCGGTCCGAAGGATTTGAGTGCCACGCCCTGACCGTCGATTACGGCCAGAGGCACCGGGTGGAGATCCAGGCGTCGGCATCGGTCGCGAAGGCTCTGGGGGCCGCGAGCCACCGGACGGTCCAAGTCGACCTGCGCGAGGTCGGCGGTTCGGCCCTGACGGACGACATCGACGTCCCCAAGGACGCCTTGGGCGCGGGGATTCCCGTCACCTACGTCCCTGCCCGCAACTCGATCATGCTCGCGATCGCCCTGGGACTCGCCGAGTCCCTGGACGCATGCGACATCTTCGTCGGCGTGAACGCGGTCGATTACAGCGGCTATCCGGACTGCCGCCCCGAGTTCGTCGCAGCGTTCGAGTCTCTGGCCCGCCTGGCCACCAAGGCGGGGATCGAGGGCGCGCCATTCAGAGTCCATGCCCCGCTCATCCAACTGACCAAGCCGGAGATCATCCAGACCGGGCTGAGGTTGGGGGTCGACTACTCAATGACCCACAGTTGCTACGATCCGGACTCTCACGGTCGGGCCTGCGGCCACTGCGACTCATGCCTGATCCGTGGCAAGGCTTTCACCGACTTAGGCCTGTCCGACCCGGCCCTGGCCCACTTGGGCGCGCATCGATGAACCTGCGCGTCTCCGAGGTCTTTGTCAGTCTGCAGGGCGAGGGCATGTGGGCCGGGGTGCCGTCCGTGTTTGTCCGGGTCTCCGGGTGCAACCTCCGTTGCGTGTGGTGCGACACGCCCTATGCCAGTTGGTCGCCCGAGGGCCCCACCCTTACCGTCGACGAACTTGTGGGCCAAGTCGTCGGCTTAGGGGTGCGGCATGTCGTCCTCACCGGCGGCGAACCAATGCTCTTCGAGGGGACGGTGGATCTGGCCCAGAAGCTGAGTCAGGCGGACCATGTCATCACGGTCGAGACCGCCGGGACGATTTACCGCGACCTCCCGTGTGACCTCATGTCGATCAGCCCCAAACTCGCCCATTCGACCCCACCCCCGGAGACGGCCGGGGACTGGCACGACCGGCACGAGCGGGACCGCCTGGACTTTGGGGTTTTGGAACGCCTCACGACAGCGTATGAGTTCCAACTTAAGTTTGTCGTCGACGGCGACAGGATCGCGGCGGACGTCGGTGAGATCGAAGGGCTCCTTGCTGGACTTCCTCACGTCGCGCCTGGTCGCGTCGTCCTCATGCCGGAGGGCCGCGAACCCGGGCGCATTTGGACGTGTGCCCGGAGGCTCGTGCCGGTATGCGTGGCAAGGGGTTGGAGGCTAACCCCACGGCTCCAAATCGACCTCTTCGGAGACACGAGAGGTACTTGAGACGTCAGGAAACTTAAGCGAAATATCCCAGTAGTTTTCACAAACGCTCGTTCTTAACGTACATTGATATGGGGAGTCCGAAAAGGAGAGTTGCTGTCACATGCGCGCGATGGTGTCGTTGAGTTATGACGGCACGCTTCTGTGCCACCTGCACACCGCATTGCCCGCATTAGACAGGTACGCGTTCAAGGGCACTTTCTACGCCGAACCCACTCTTCTCCTCGAATCCGTGGTGGAGTGGCGCGTCGCCCAGCGGTCTGGCCACGAGATCGGCAACGGCTGCCTGTTCGGATCCACCTTGCCCGACGGGTCCCTGCCTGCCTGGACTCCCCAGATGATCGTCGAGGACGTGGAGGAGGCAGACTTCTTGCTGGAGGAGCTCTTCCCGGACCAGCAGGGCCACAGCCTCGGCCTTCCCTGGGGAAAGGACGCTTGTGCGGACGGGCAGACCTACTTGGCTGAGGTCAGCCACCTCTTCAACGTGATCCGCACCGGCATCACCGGGATGAACCCGCTCCCCAAGCCGGACGCGCAGAAGCTGCTGTGTCTGCCCGCGGCGGACTTCACCCGGGACATGTTGGTCGAGGCCGTGGAGGCGGCGGTCCGCACTAAGTCTTGGATCGTGTTCGCCTTCGAGGGCGTTGGGACCGATGACAACGCTGTGGACGCCGCCGACCATGCAGGCCTTCTGGAGTACCTTTCCGAGCAACGAGAATCGGTCGCCGTGCTCCCAGTGGCGGAGGCCGCCGCCGTCGCGGCGGTGATGAAGTCCTCACCCCTGCGCCTCGCCTAGGTCAAGGCGTGATCACAAAACCTGACGGAATGTCAGGCACCCGCGACAAAGCCTTGGATTCGAGGCTGACGACGTGGTCCGCCCCGGCCATCTGGGCGGCGTGGACTGCGACCAACTCTGTCAGGTCACGCCCGCGGACGCCGTTCCTCGTGGCCCGTTCCAGAACCGCCCAATCGACGGCCGGGCTGACGGCGATGACTTGGCTCGGGTCGATGTTGCCATGGACGAGTCGACCGGCCATGGCCGGGCTGATGCGTGGGCGCACTGGCAGGACGGTGAGCGCGGCGAACAGGTCGGTCACGGTCGGCTGGGCCACCAGCATGGTCGCCTCGCCGTTCTTGGCCCGGCGGAGCCATGCGGCGCACCGTGCGTGGTCTGGGTGTCCTTCGACCATGGCCGCAATCAGCACGTCGAGCGTGAAGACGACGACCATCAGACGCCTCTGCCTGACCTGATCTGGTCAAGGACGTCGCCCGTGAAGACGACCAACCCGTCCCGCGCGACGATCCGATCGTTGTCGGCCAACGGCGTCAGCACGACGGTGTCGCCCGCTACCTCAATGGACAGCTCCGAACCGGCTGGCAAGCCCAACTCGTCGCGCATCGGTTTGGGCACGACGATCCGTCCGAATCGATCCAGGCTCACCGTTTCCATGATGCGTCATGATACACGGTTTGGCAATGAGTGGTGGCGTTTGCCAAAGTGATCAGGCAAAGTTGCTTGTCGATAGAATAGAGCAGTCGCCGGGTCAAACTGGGGCAGGCAGAAGACGATGCAACCGACGCGGACCGAGTTCTTGTTCATGCCGGGGCCCCTCCCCAAAGTCATCTTCTACGGACTCACGTTCGCCGTCTTCGGCTGGATGGTCTGGCAGTTCGTCGTGATGGCCCGTGATTGGAGGCGCGGCAGGGCCGACGAGCCGAGCTTGCCGTGGTGGCCGCAGGTCGTCCGCCTGGTACTGGGACAACGAAAGGTCATGGGGTCGAGACCGCGCAGCGGCGCGCCCATGCACCTCAAGATCTTCTACGGCTTCCTTGCCTTGCTCTTGGCGACGACGCTCTTGGCGTTGGCCACCTATTCTCCCTTGGTCGGTATCCCGAATTGGCACAGGGGCAACTACTACCTGGCCTACGAGGCGACGTTCGACGTCATGGGCGTCGTGTTCGTCCTGGGTTGTGCCTGGGCGCTGGCCCGACGTCTTGGCGCCGGGCGCCCGGCGACCCTCAAAGGCGACAACTCGGACCTGGTCACGATCGTGGTGCTCTTGGGGTGCGGAGTGACAGGATATGTGGTCGAGGCCGCCCGGATCTCCGCGGACCCTCATCCATTTGACGTGTGGTCGCCGGTCGGTTACGGGCTCGCCCGATTCATGGGGACTTTACAACCGCCGGTCTACATCTTCCTCTGGTGGTTCCACGTGCTGTGGGTCTGGGCGTTCTTCGCCTTGTTGCCCCGGATGCGGTTGCGGCACCTGGTGGTCGGAACCATGGCGGCAGGTACGCGGCCGTCGCGCCACATGGGCGCATTGGCGACTGTGTCGATGGCGTCGGTGGAGGAGACCGGGGTGATCGGCGCGGTTGTCGCGAAGGATCTGACCAGGTGGCAGCTTTCTAGCCTCGACGCCTGCATGGAGTGCGGGAGGTGCACGGAGGTCTGCCCTGCCAACGGCGTCGGGAAGACGCTCGATCCCAGGCAGATCGTCCAAGGCATCCGATCCGCAGGGGAAGGGCCGTTGTTGGCCCGACTGGCGGAAGACGACCTCTGGGCCTGCACGACGTGTAACGCGTGCGTCGAAGCCTGTCCGGTTTCGATCCGCCAAGTCGATTTGATCGTCGACGTCAGACGCAACCTGGTGGCGGAGGGCAAGCTCTCCGGCTCACAGGCGACGATGCTCCGGCAAGTCGGATCCACCGGCCACGCCTGGGGCCAACCTGCCACCGGTCGTGAAGATTGGATGAAGGGGTTGGATGTGCCGCTGTGCCGGGACGGGAAGCCCTTCGAGTACCTCTTCTGGGTTGGCTGCGCGGGTGCGACCGACCCGGGCGCGGTCAAGACGACCAAGGCAGTGGCTAGGCTGATGAAGCTTGCCGGCGTGTCGTTCGCCTGTCTGGGACAGGAGGAGTCGTGCACGGGCGACCCCGCCAGGCGCACCGGAGACGAGTTCACGTTCCAGGCGTTGGCAGAGGGGAACGTGAGCGTGTTCGAGCGGTACAAGGTCACAAAGGTCGTGACGGCTTGCCCGCACTGCTTCAACAGCCTGAGGAACGAGTACAAAGACTTCGGGGCCGCGATGGAGGTCTGGCACCACTCCCAGCTATTGGCCGACCTCGTGAGGAGCGGCAAGCTCACCCCCGCCGTGGTCGGTGAAGGTGGGGTGACTCTGCACGACCCGTGCTACCTGGCCCGTGTCAACAACGAGTCGGACGCCCCCCGGGCCGTCCTGGGGGCGGAGACGGACTACAACAAGGACATCAGCCTATTCGTCCGAGAGAACCTTATGCCCGTGCCCCAGGCCTCGACCGTCGTCGAGCCCGAGCACCATGCCCAGAAGACTCTTTGTTGTGGTGCTGGAGGAGGCAGGATGTGGGCTGACGAGCCGCCCGGTCAGCGTCCGGCGGGCCGCCGTGTGGACGAGCTGCTGGCGACCGGCGCGAAAACGGTCGCTGTCGCCTGCCCGTTCTGCCGCATCATGCTCGAACCGGCCCTCACTCAGAAATCCGACGACGTCCAGATGGCCGACATCGCCGAACTCCTTTTGGAGGCCAACGACCCTCAGTGATCGAGCGCGTCGGCATAGACGTCGTCGAGACTTCGCGCATCGCCAAGGCGATGCGGCGCAAGGGGTTCATCGAGCGGCTCTTGACTGAAGGCGAGCGGCAACAAGACCTGACGTTGGCCCGGGTAGCGGGCCGTTGGGCGGCCAAAGAGGCCGTCGCCAAGTGCATCCCCGGGCTGAACCGATGGCACGATGTGGAGGTGCTGAACAACCCCGACGGTAGCCCCTACCTCAGAATCCACCACGACTCTTTCGATCCGGCACGCTTTCGGGTTCATGTCTCGATCAGCCACGAACGCGGGGTCGCCGCCGCCGTCGTGGTCCTAGAGTCGCTTTAGGCGAATTAACGCGCTCTTAACATTCCGCTTGTAAACAGCGGGTGGACCATGAGAATCCGGTCGTGCGCGGCTTTGGCGGTCATAGTCGCTTGGTGCGGAGGATGCGCGCCAAGCGACCATGCCCACATGGTCGGCATCGACGGCTCGGACACCGTGTTTGCGATCCAGGAGGCGGCCGTCACGGCTTACCAAGCGACGGGCCGGGACGAGATCACGGTCGGCGGGGCCGGGACAGGGGCCGGGTTCAAGAAGTTCATTGAGGGCCAAATTGACATCGCCGACGCTTCGCGCCCTATCTCCCAGGGCGAGGACAGGAAGTTGGCGGCGAAGGGCCGAAAGTATTTTGAGATAGTCCTCGCCTACGACGGCCTTTGCGTGGTCGTCAACCCCAAGAACCAATGGCTGCAATCCATCACCCTCGGCCAATTGCACAAGATTTGGGACAAGGACAGCAACGTCAAGATGTGGTCCGACGTGGATCCGTCCTGGCCCAAGCAGGAGATCAAACTCGTCGGCCCGACAAGCGCCCACGGCACCTACGAATATTTCAACAACGTGGTGAACGGCGACGGGAAGAACGCCCGACAAGACTACAGCCAGCAGACGCAATATGACGGTGTCGTCAGCGTGGTCGGTCGTGAGAAGAACGCCCTTGGCTACATGGGCTTCTCCTACGCCGCGCTCAACGCGAAGACCTTACGGATTTTGCCAGTCGACGCCGGATCTGGGCCGGTGGCCCCGTCGGAGCAGACGATCCTCGACGGCCGTGCCGCACCCTTCAGCCGACCGCTTCTTTGTTATGTCGATGCCAAGGCCTATGAGAAAAAGCCGGCGGTCAAACGGTACGTGGACTTCTTAGTCCAGACGCGGAACATCGTCAAGGCCGTGGAGGACGCGGACTACGTCCCGTTGCCCGACGACCTGTACCGGTTTGCGCGAGACACCCTGCGGAACCGGGACGTCGGATCTCTACTCCTCAGGGTCAAGCCTGGAACACCGTACGACAAAGTGGTCGCAGAGTCGAAACGGGGGCGTACAGATGGCCGAGCCTGAATCGAGCTTTGTAAGTCAGGCGGCTCCTGTGTTTGTGGGCCGGAATCTCAACCTCCGTCGTGTCCAAGAGTCGGTAGCCAGGTCAGCTTGCTTCCTCTGCGCGTTTGCATGCGTCCTGTGCACCGTCGGCATTGTGTTCGTTCTCTCGAAGGAGGCGTTCGGCTTCTTCCAGAACAACAGCGCGGCGACCTTCATGACGGGCACGACATGGGCGCCGGCGGCTGAACGGCCGGTTTATGGTGTGTTGCCGCTGGTGTGCGGGACGTTGTTGGTGACCCTCGTCTCCGGGCTCGTTTCCGTCCCCCTCGGCTTGCTCGTCGGGGTCTATCTGGCTGAGTACGCTCCGTTCAAGGCCAGGCGGATACTCAAGCCCGCACTGGAACTTTTGGCGGGAATCCCGTCGGTGGTGTTTGGCTATCTGGGGCTCAACCTGGTGACCCCGGTCTTGGGAATGGTCTTTCCGGGGATCAGCGCGACAAACGCCCTTTCTGGCGGCATCGTCGTGGGCGTCATGTGCCTGCCGTTGGTCGCGTCGCTGTGTCAGGACGCCATCGCTTCGGTGCCGAAAGCCATGCGTGAAGCCGCCTACGGATTGGGCTCCACCAAGGCGGAGGTGACCGCCAAGATCGTCGTGCCTTCGGCCCTGAGCGGAGTGGCGGCCGCCTTTATATTGGCGTTGTCAAGGTCGATAGGTGAGACCATGGCGGTCACGATCGCGGCCGGAGCAACACCCAAAATGACACTCAACCCGGCCGAAGAGATCATGACGATGACCGCCTACATCGTCAATGTCAGCGAAGGTGACGTCTCGCAGGGGACGCCGCAGTATCAGACGATCTTCGCGGTCGGTCTGGTGCTGTTTCTCATGACCTTGGTCATGAACCTACTCGCCCAGAGGTTTGTGCGGAAGTTCCGTAGGGGGTACGCATGAGGCAGCTCACTCCTGCAGAATCGGCGTCCGTCTTGGCGCGCCGCCGTCGGACTGACAGACTGTTCGGCGCGGTCTGCTTTGCCGCGGTCTCTTTGGCCGTCGTCATTCTGGCCGTGCTCCTTGGCAAGCTGGTATGGGACGGTGCGGCAAGGCTGAGTCCGGCGTTTCTGACCTCGTTCCCGCACCCCAGGCCCGAGAAGGCGGGGATTTTGTCGCCGATCATCGGGAGCCTCTGGGTGATGGGCCTGACACTGCTCTTCACGGTCCCGGTCGGGATTGCCGCCGCCGTCCACCTAGAGGAGTTCACGAGACGCAAGACAAGGCTGACCAAGTTCATTGAATTGAACATCGCCAACCTAGCCGGGGTGCCGTCGATCGTGTTCGGCATGCTCGGGCTAGGGGTCTTTGTCGCCACTTTGAACTTGGAGTTCAGCGTGCTCTCCGGCGCCCTGACCATGTCGATCCTCGTGCTGCCGATGGTGATCCTGGTGACTCAAGAGGCTCTGAAGGCTGTCCCCAGGTACTACCGAGAGGCAGCTTTGGCGATGGGATGCACAAGGTGGCAGACCATTTTCCGGGTCGTCTTGCCAAACGCGTTGCCTGGCATTCTTACCGGGGTCATCCTGGCTGGTAGCCGGGCCATCGGAGAGACAGCCCCGCTCATCGTGGTAGGCGCCGTGGGTTATGTCTCGTTTTTGCCCCATGACATCTGGTCGCGCTACACCGTCTTGCCTCTCCAGATCTTCGATTGGATCGGTCGTCCGGCCCCGGGGTTCAAGACAGCCGCCGCCGCCGCCATCTTGGTCTTGGTCTTTGCGTTGCTGTTGCTCAACTCGGTGACGATCTTCATTCGAGCGCGAAGCCAGGGCAAAGCGTAAGATAAGGCCTGTCATGTCCGCATTCGGGCCGATCGCCCCCCATTACGACGTTCTGATGGCGTCGGTGCCCTACGGCATGTGGGCTGGCTACTACCGGCTGCTTCTAGCCACCATCGAACACGACCCGGACACTCTCCTGGACGTCTGTTGTGGCACGGGGAACCTAGCCGAGATCATGGCGGACTCGGGATACGTGGTCACCGGATTCGACATATCGCCCGGCATGATCGAGGAAGCGCGGCGCAAATCCAAGTCAAGAGACGTACAGATCGAATACCGTGTGGCCGACGCGCGGACGGTGGATCTGGGCGCGATGTTTGATGGTGCCTTTTCCTTCTTCGACAGCCTGAATTACATCGTCGAACTCGAAGGGTTCCGTTCGGCGGTCGCACGGGTGGCGCGGCACCTTGGGCCAGGTGGGTCGTTTGTGTTCGACCTCAACACGGCTTATGCCTTCGAGGCGGCGATGTTCGACCAGGTGGAACTTCGACGAAACGCCAAGATCCGCTACAAGTGGACGGGCGACTATGATCCTGCGACAAGGATCATCAACGTCGACATGCGGTTCTGGCGCGACGGGGAGGAGATCACCGAAACCCATGTGCAACGCGCCCATAGCGACCAGGAAGTCCGCGAAGCGCTTGCCGACGCCGGTTTCGACCAAGTGCGAGTCTTCGAGAGCTACACTCTGGATCCCCCCCGCAGACGAAGCGACCGGGTCCATTACGCCGCCATGCTCCCCGGATAGACTGCGAGGATGTTTGCACCCTGGCTGGCCCTTTGCCTGTCCGCTCCGGGACAGCCCGAAGACGTGCTGGTCCTGGACCGGTACGTACAGGACACGACCCTCGACCGGGGTAAGCCGGACACGGACTACGGCCGTGACACGGTCATCCGAGGCGGTCCGGGCGTGGTCGCTCTGGTGCGTTTCCCGCAGTTAGTGTCGGGCTTGCCGCCAGGCAAGCGTGTGAAGTCTGCCCGTCTTGTCCTGACACCGGCGAGCCAAGACGTGCCAGTCCTTGATTCGGTGGGTCGCATGACGACCGGATGGGAGGAAGGGTCAGCTGACGGTACCGCCACAGGAAAGGAGAAGAAGTCAGCCACCGGGGACTTTGCCGCCACTTGGAACTCAACAGGATTTGGTCGCCGCAGATGGGCTGCTGCCGGGGCGACCGATGATTCGCAGCCGGTCCAGGCGACCGGCGCGACCCAGGGTGACCAATACGTCGTCACTGGGCTCGGCACAGCCGTGCAAGCGATGCTGGACCACCCTGCCTCAAGCTTTGGTTTGGGGCTGGCGTTCAAGGGCAACTGCGCCTTCTTGAGCGGCGACTTCTTCGAAAACCGGCCACGGCTCGAGATCCAACTGGAAGACGGCCCGACGGCCGGGCCAGACTTGGCAGTTCTGACCGTAGAACCAAGGGGTGGCGGATGGGTGGCACGGCTCGGCAACCTCGGATCGGCCCCTGCACCCGCCGGTACGCTCGAGTGGTCGGACGGTTCGAATTCTGGCAAGGCGGAGAGACCCGAGGTCGCCCCTGGTGCGGAAGTCTCCGTGCCCCTTGGCGCAGCACCTCAATCCAATCCGACTGATCCAAGATCGGCCCGCTTGGTGGTCAGCGCGTCCTGTCCGGGCGACGTCCAGCCGGTCAACAACGAGGCTTCCGTCTGGACGGACGGCACACCGGTCCAGGTCACGGGGGGGCTCAAGGAGCAGGCCGCATACCAAGTCGCCGCCGGCGCTTTGAACTCGTGGGTGTTTCCTATGAGCCGGTATGTCTTTGCCCGAGAAGGGTGCCTGACCAGGTTGCGGCTCGTCACCGCCGGTGGTGACGGCGCGCCGACGGTCAAGGCCGACACGAGAGGGCCTGTCACGGATTTGGTCTCGGCCCTTGTGGGGCTTCCCAAAGGGTTCTGGAGCAAGTGGCCGGTCGAAGTGAACGGGGTCGGCGTCCTTGGTGACACAAGGGACGACACCCGCTGGTTGAACCTGCTCCCCTTGCCACCGATCGGTTATCAGGAGGCGGTCGGTAACCCTGTCTCGTTGCAGCAGTCGGGGCTTGTGTCCTCGCCCGAAGTCTATTTGCTGAACTCCTTACGGGGTAAATCGGCGTCCGACCGGTTGGCCCTGATGCAAGAGGTGCCGAACGTGCTTCTGTTGCGGTTCCAAGACTTGACGGGACAACCCCTGGCGAACTGTGCCGTCGATTACGTGCCGACATCTAAGGGCGAGTTGGACGAAGCGGGCGCCCTGCACATGAAGACCGACGCCCTCGGCAACCTTCGCGTCGGCGGTCGCGGGGCGAGCAAGAACAGCTTCGGCCCGGTGGATGCTGACGGCGGAAACGCCTGGGTGCAGATCCGGACCAAACGCGGTGCGACGGTTGTTTCGCTCTGGATGCCTGTCTGGCAGCTTTGGCAGGAGGTCGCCCGCGGAAACAAGTCCGTTGGAACCCTGGAGTGCCGTGTCAACCAGAGTACGGGTGAGATCGATACCCGCCAGGATCTGGCGGCGAACAAGATCGTCACGGACTCGTTCAATGACCTCCCCGCCCAACTTGTCGCCTTGGTGGATTCCAATCCGACTACCTCGTTCGATCTGGACACGACCAGCAAACCCGGGTGGATAGAGATTGACCTCGGTCGTGACCGCCCCGTTGGGGAGGTTCGGATCTCCTTCGCCAAGGGGAGCCGTATCTGGAACGCGTTTGACATCGCTGGCTATGGCACCGCTCAGACCCCGTCCTCGGCCAAAGCTTGGTTCCACGAGTCGATGGGTGCAGAACACGTCGATTTGATCGGCAATACCGGGATCAACGGGACGACGATGGTCTATCGTGCGCCTGCAGTTACTTCCAGGTACCTCCGGATCATTCCAAGGGAGTCGAGCAAGGTCAGCCTGACCGGCATCGAGGTCTATCCGGCAATAGTGCAATAGCTGACCAGATGGTCAGGTCACACGTTCACCAAGGCTCCGCTTTGGCTGACGCTCCGGTAGGCCGCCATGGCGACCTTGGATGCCTGAAGGCCGTCGTAGAGCGTTACGCTTGGTTGCCTGCTGGATGTCACAGCGGACAAGAACTCATCGACCATCAACTGGTCTAGGTTGGCTCCTACACCGGCCTGCCAGTGCTTCTCCGTGTATACGTCGTAGCCTTGTGTGAAAAGATCGACGTCGATCACACCTTTCTCACCGACGACGCTGAGTCTGACATTGCCCCAAGTCTTGTAGCTGGAAGGTTTGCTCCAGCTTGAATCTATCGTCGCAAAGACCCCGCTAGGAAAGCCGACGCTGACCATGGCGGTGTCTTCCCAACCCTCTCCGTAGATGTTGTTCCCAGTGAAGGCCTGCACGGACTCGGGCTCTTCCCCTAGCAAGCGTCGCAGAAGATCTGTGACGTGCACGGTGTGGTCGACCATCGCCCCACCGCCGGACTTGTCCTGCTCCACAAACCACCCGAACGGACATGTCCCCTGGTTGGTTCCGCTGATCGCCAAGATCTTGCCGACTAGCCCGTCCTTGACCTTTTGGTGGAGTGATTGGAAGGCAGGGGAGAACGGGCACGGAAAGGCGGTCATGAACACCTTTTCCTTTGGAGCCGCGGCTTCGATACGCAGGGCGTGTTCCGCCACCGGTGCGACCGGCTTCTCACACAAGATATGGACGTTATGCCGGGCGACCGCCTCGATCTGTCCGGCGTGCTTCATGTTCTCGCTGCAAATGACGACCGCGTCTGCTTGTGCGGCCAGGTCGTCCAGATTGTCGAAAAAGACGACGCCACGCTGCTCCGCAAAGGGTCGGCCACGCGACGGTTCGTCGTCCCACAGACCGACCACCTCCGCGTCGGCAGACGCCTGGCAACAGGCGACAAAGCTGGGTGCATGGACGTGGGCGGAACTGATGATCCCGATTCGGACGGGCATGGGAAGAGTATGGCTTAGCCCCTCGGGGGCACTATGGCGACGGTCCGGCCCTTCTCGCGGAACAGAAACTTGACGCGCCATACGAGGCCCTCTGGGACCATGCCTGCCGCGCGGTCGGGCCATTCGACGAAGATGACGTGCTCGTCCAGCATGTCCTCTAGGCCAACGCCTTTCCACGACTGCAGGCGGTATAGGTCCGCGTGCACAACCGGCGGGTCGGTCGGATACACAGAAAGGATATTGAAGGTCGGAGACCGCACCGGTTCCGTCCACCCAAGTGCTTCGAGGTACCCACGGACGAAAGTCGTCTTCCCGACTCCCAACGGTCCTTCGAGGAACACGACGTCGCCCGCCTCCCAAATCGGTGCGAACGACGCCCCGAGTGACCGGGTCGCCGCTTCGTCGTCGAGCCTGTGGCTGGTCACAAAAGGATAGTAGCCGAGGAGCAGACGCGAAAGAGCCCGGGACGGGTGCCCGGGCGGTCTTTTCGCTGGATAGAAATCCATTTGTCGTGGTCCGGTGGCCAGGAGGGGGCGGAAGCCCCGGAGCTGGCGGCTCAAGAGTCGTGGGCTAAACCGACCCCTTCTGCCACTGGACGGCGCTCGCTGGCGCCTCACGCCTAGCCACCGCGAAGTAGCGAAAGGACGGACTGAGGAGCGTTGTTTGCTTGGGCCAAGACAGCCAGGCCGCTTTGCTGCAGTATCTGGAGTTTGGTGTAGTTGGTCATCTCGCTCGCGATGTCGGTGTCGCGGACGGCGGACTCCGTGGCGCTCAGGTTTTCCTTGGCGATGCCGAGCGAGCGGACATTGGACTCCAGGATGTTGGCCTGGAAGCTGCCGATCTCACCTCGTTTGTCGCTGAGGTTGCTGATGGCGGCGTCGATCGCCTGGATGGCAGACGTCGCACCGGACTGGTTGGTCACGTCGAGGCCCGACACCCCCAGGGTCGTAGCCGAGAAGTTGCCGATCGACAGGACCGACCGTTGGTTGGCGTTGCCGCCAGTTTGGAACTGCGCCGAACCCACGTTCACATAGCCTGCGGTGGCGAAGTTTCCACTGGCTGTTTCGGTGAGCAAGATGCGGTTTCCTTCGGTGTCAGTGACAGTGAGGCCGTCGTTGCCGGCGACGCCGCCGTTGAAGGTGACAGTCGACCCTCCGATGGTCACCGCCGCCACGGCGTTGACCCCTGTGCCGGTGGAGGAGCCGGCTCCGCTCAAGAGCACTCCGCTGTCGGCGAGGGTGAAGTTGCCCTTTGTGCCATAGGTGCTGGACGTCAAGACGACGCTTCCGTTGCCGCCAGCAAAGTTGGACTGGGCGGTGACGCCGGTCGAGCCGCTCGCCGAATTGATCTTGTCGATCACCTGGCCCCAAGTGTCAGCCGCCGAGACGTTGAACTGGAAGCCGTTTATTGAGAACGTGCCAGCGGCCGCGGCTCCGACTGCCGCGCCAAGGTAGGCCGATTCGCTGCCCGCCGCCACGGTCCTGGTGCCCGCGACTTGTGCCTTTGTCGCCGCCGTCGTGACATTGACGCCGATGGCGCCGCTTGTCGTCAAGGAAGTGCCGTTAAACGTGCCGCTGAGCGTGATCCCACGCAGGGCGGCGGCGTTGATGACCGAACCGTTGACTCCTGAACTGCCGTCCAGCAGCTTCTTGGTGCCGAATTGAGTCTGGGAGGCGATGCGGTCAATGGACTGGGCCATCAGGTTGAGCTGGGTCTGGTTGGCTTGTAGCTGACCAGCGCTCAATACCGCGGTGTTGGCACTCTGGACGGCCAGTGACCTCGCGTCGCGAAGCAACTGGGCGATCTCGTCGAGCGCTCCCTCCGCCGTCTTCGTATAGTTGATCGCGTCTTGGTTGTTCCGGATCGCGGCGTCGACGCCAGAAATCTGCGCCCGAAAATTCTCGCTAAAGATGAGCCCGGACGGATCGTCGGCGGCGGAGTTGATCCGCAAGCCGGTGGACAGTCGCGTGACCGATTGGCCGAAGGCCTCGCCGGTCATGTTCAAGTTACGAAGGGCGTTCATCGCCGTGATGTTTGTGTTGATGCGAAAAGACATCCGTTTCCTTCCCTGGTGCCAGTCCTGGCTCCCCTTCCGTGGGGACCCGTGCCAGAACCGGCCCGCTGGATGTCTCATTCCCTGTAAGATTTGCTGGGCACCTAGTAAAAATACTAGTATTCGGTGTTTTTGCGGGTTTTGTGACAAGCCCGTGTTTTTGCTTGGTGAGGCTACAATGCCCGCATGTCCCTGGTGGGCCGAGTCGGAAGAAACCGACCGCGAGCGAGGCTCGCGATGGCCACCTTGTATGTGGGGCTCATCGTCGGAGCGGCGACGACCGTCTATCCGTTCGCCTCGATGGCCACGACCGGCTTGAAGAACTCATTCGATCAGAACGACAACAGGCTGGTGCCCGCGTTCATGGTTTCAACGGGCGACCTGTTTGAGAAATATCGCCAAGACAAGTACGCGATGTCGCTTGAGGATTTGGACTCGAGCCGAATTGGAGGTGGGGCGGACTCCAGCACGGTCGCCGCATATCGCCAGTTCCTCCAGACCTTGCCGCCGGATGAGTGGACGGCCGGATTCACCATGCCGACCAACGCGGTTTCCAGCAGGCTCAGCGAACTATGGCAATCGTGGTTGCGCCGCAAGTACAAGACGATCGAGGCGGTGGGGCGGGCGTTCAACGAGTTCCAGGGAGACTTCCTCGCCGAGACGCCGGTGCCGGAGCACCTGGACCAAGCCGGCTGGAAACCGTCACGCGGTCAAAGATGGTCGGACTGGCTCGAGTTCAAGCAGACTCTCCCGGTCGAGTTCCGCATTCCGGTCCGCGCGGACCGTGTGTTCCAGAAATGGGCCCGCGCCAAGTGGGAGAACCAGTTCCCACGGGTTCCCGTTGAAGTCGTGTCTGGAGCCAAGAAGTTTGAGGAGCTACGCGTCCCGGATTCGGGGGTCGTGCGTGAAGAGTTCTTGAAGAATGGCCTTCCAGAGGCCTTTCGAACAAACGGCACTCTAGAGGATCGCTGGCACAAGATCCGACCCGGACCAATGCCGATCCTGGCCGACGAATCGGACTGGGTGGCGGCGAACCGGGCTCAGGTCACCACCGAGATGGCGACGCGCAACTGGCGTTATGTGTTCCAGGCCGTCTTCACCAACGGTAAAGCCCTCTTCAACACCGCTGTCTTTTGCCTGCTCGCCATCCTGGCCCAGTTGACGGTGAACCCGTTAGCTGCCTTCGCCCTCAGCCGATACCCGATGAAGGCGACGGCGCGGATCCTCGTCTTTCTCCTTGCTACGATGGCGTTCCCGGCCGAGGTGACCATGATCCCCTCGTTCCTGCAGCTCAAGGAGATGGGGCTGTTGAACACCTTTGCCGCCCTTGTGTTGCCAGGCGCGGCCAGCGGGTACATGATCCTCCTCCTCAAAGGGTTCTTTGATTCCTTGCCCCGCGAAGTCTTCGAAAGCGGCCAGATCGACGGCGCCAAGGAGATGGTCATGTATTGGAAGCTGGCTCTCCCGCTCAGCAAGCCGGTGCTGGGCTATCTCGCGCTCATCGCCTTCATGGGTGCCTATGGTTCTTTCCTGTATGCCTTTCTCGTGGCTCAGGATCGGAACATCTGGACATTGATGGTCTATGTGTACCAACTGCAGGGGGCGGCCCCCAAGTCGATCATGATGGCGGCGGTGACGATCGTCGCCCTGCCTACCCTGGTCGTGTTCCTATGCGCGCAGAGGGTCATCATGCGCGGCATCGTGCTCCCCGACGAACGATAGTCGTAGGGCGGCTGATTTCGGCTGCGACCTATCACCAGATGTTCGCGCCGTTCGACGCGATGACGTCGCGGTACCAGTGGGCAGAATCCTTCGGCGTCCGCTTCAGGGTCTCGAAGTCGACGTGAACCAGGCCGAACCGCTGCTTGTAGCCCTCGGCCCACTCAAAGTTGTCCATCAGGCTCCAATGCGTATATCCCTCCACCGGTATTCCTTCGACCGTGGCGCGATGGAGCCACTGTAGGTAGCGCCTCGTGTAGTCGATCCGTTGAGGGTCGTGGACGGCGCCGTCCAGCGCGACCCAATCGCAACATGACGTGCCGTTTTCGGTGATGAACAACGGTACGCCGTACCTCTCCCAGAAGAACCTGACCGACCAGTAGATGCCGTCGGGCGTGACCGTCCAATCGAAGGCCGTGCGAGGTTCGCCTGGCTTCGGCTTCACCTTCTCTACACCGCAGGAACACGGCATGACGGGGACGCCTTGATAGAAGTTCAGACCCAGCATGTCGAGGGGCTGGTTCATCACGTGCAACTCGGACTCGGTCATGCCTGGGTCGTCGTCGCCGAGTACTTTGGCGACGTCCTCGGGCCACACTCCCTTCAGAACGGGCTCGAAATACAAAGACGGCGACCAGAAGAAGTTGTCGGGGCTGGCCGAGAATGTCGACTTCCTTGCGGCCTCGATAGCCTCGGGCGTTTCCTCATGCGGGTAGTCGACCCCCGCCACCGGCGCATAGCTCAACCGGACAGGTTGCTTCGCCACCTCCCTTGCCGCCATGCAGGCGCGGCCATGGGCGATCAATGCGTGTTTGAGCATGAGCATGACGTCGGCCCGGCTGAACTGGATGCCGGGCGCATGGATTCCGCTCAGGTGCCCCATGATCAAGAACACGACCGTCTCGTTCATCGTGATCCAGTCGGTGACTCGGTCAGAGAGGAACCCGACGACGTCCTTAGCATAGTCCTCGAACCACTGCGGGCTTTGCGGGTTCATCCAACCACCCTTCTGGAACAGGGCGTAAGGGTAGTCCCAGTGGAACATGGTCACGAGAGGGCGGATGCCGGCTTTGAGCAGCTCGTCGACCAGGTCGTTATAGAACCGATAGCCCGCGTCATTGCGACGTCCGACCCCCTCTGGAAACAGGCGGGGCCAGCTCAAAGAGAACCTGTAGACCTTGTGCCCGAGGTCTTTCATCATAGCCACGTCCTCCCTGAAGCGGTTGTAGTGGTCGCAGGCCACCAGGCCAGTGTCGCCCCGGAAAACCGCGCCTGGGCGTCGGCAGAGCTCGTCCCAAACTGATGGGCCGCCACCTGCTCGGGTCGGCGAACCTTCAATCTGGTATGAGGCTGTTGCGGAGCCCCATAGAAAGCCGTCAGGGAAAGTGAGTCTTGAAGGTCGTTCGGGGGCTCGCATGGTCGAATCCGGGCTCGAAATGTACCTTTCCCTTGAACCTTGCCCCCAGCCCGGCCCGAAGCGCGTACGGACATAATTTAGACAAGATGGAGATCAAGCGGCTGGGTCAGGTTGCCCTGACGGTTAGCGACACCGCGAGGGCCAAGGAGTTCTACGTCGGGATCCTCGGCTTGACGCACCTATTTGACGCCGGCCCGGCACTGACATTTGTGTCGGCGGGAAACGTCAGGATCATGCTGGGGTTACCTGAGAGCACGCAGAAGATCGGCCAGAACTCGTGCGTGTACTTCCTGGTGGAAGGATTGGACAATGCCTACGCGGAAGCTCTTGGGGCCGGTGCGACCGGACAGGACGGGCCCCACTTGGTCGCCAAGATGCCTGACCACGAACTGTGGATGGCGTTCCTCAACGACCCTGACGGCAACTTGGTCGGCTTGATGGAGGAACGGCGTTAGCTTGGGCCGATCAATTCAGACTTGACTTCCACTCGGCGTCAAGGTCGTCGAGTGATTTTCCGACGATGGACTTGAACAGGTCCTCTGTGTAGGTGCCGTCGCGTAGTGCCTTGTGGAGTTTCGGAACCAGGCTCTTGTCGTACGTGTTGCTGGCCCAATCGAGGAACGCCGCTGTCGTCTGGTAACTCGCCCGGGCGTCGGCGCGGTCTCGACGAGGCTTGGGTCGGTTCGCCTTTGGTTCAAAATGGAACCAGCGCACCCAGTCGGCGATCCCTTCGACTAGCCAGACCGGATCGTACTTCTTGTACCCCTGGATGACGTGGACCTCCTCGTGGACGATCATGCCGAGGTCGTCGGTATGGCCGATCACGTAGTCGGGAGAAAAGTGGATCGTCCTCCCACTCGTGGCGGCGACGCCTTTGTAGCCAAAGTCGCACACGATCCGGATCGGACGACCTGGCTCCGGATCTTTGGTGTCCAGAGACTTCAAGATCATGGAGTAGTTATCTTCCGCAGTTTTCTGGGCCTTGGCTGAGTACCGCTCCAGAGTCCCCAGCTGCGATGTGTCCATTTCCACCTTTGGCTTCAATTGGCTCCCAGCGCCTAACGCGACCAACGCTGTCAGGGCAAATCCCAAGGCCAAGAGAAACTTGCGCTTCATGGCGCTTGTTCTACCGTAGCCCCAACCTGCTGCTAGTTCGCTTGCCGGACGATGGTGTTCGGGGATACTTGTGGGTGATGGACGACCTGCCGGTGCCGCTCGACCAAGCCTACGCGGAGCGAGTGTACGCCGGTGTCCTGGGCAAGATCATCGGGGTCTATGCGGGCAGGCCGTTCGAGCAGTGGGCCCATCAAGACATCCTAGAGAAGCTTGGTGAGATCAACGGCTATGTCAACGACCGGCTTGGTCAGCCGTTGATCGTCGTCGATGACGACATCACGGGCACATTCACCTTTCCCAGGGCGGTCGAAGACGGCGGAAACGGCCTGAACTTGACCTCGCAAGACATCGCCGAGGCGTGGCTGGACTATGCGGTGGAAGGGAGGTCGATCTTCTGGTGGGGTGGGTTCGGCAGGTCAACCGAGCACACCGCGTATCTTCGACTGAAGGCTGGATTCCCCGCGCCGCAGAGCGGCTCCATCGACTTGAACGGCAAGGTCGTCGCCGAGCAGATCGGAGCGCAGATATTCATCGACGCGTGGGCGATGCTGTGCCCAGGAGACCCGGCGCTTGCCGCCGACTTAGCGACGAGGGCTGCCTCGGTCAGCCACGACGGCGTTGCTGTGGACTCGGCCCGGTTCATTGCGGCCATGGAGGCCCAGGCGTTCGTCGAGCTGGATATCGACCGGCTTTTCGACAAAGGCCTCGAACACGTGCCTCAGGACGGTCTCGTCTCGCGGGTCGCCCGCGATCTACGGGTGTGGCGTGGCAAGGATGTGAGTTGGACGCACACCCTTGCCCGCATCCACGAGAAGTACAGCTATGCCCACTTTCCGGGTGACTGTCATGTGATCCCAAACCTGGCCGTCGTCCTCTTGGCCCTCCTTTGGGGCGACGGCGACTTTTCGCAGACGATGTTGGTGGTCAACACGGCCGGGTACGACACGGACTGCAACTCTGGGAACGTCGGTTGCCTGTTGGGGTTGCGCGGCGGGTTGCCGACGTTCGAAACGCCATACGACTGGCGCGGCCCCGTCGCCGACCGGATGATCGTCAGCACGGCTGAGGGAGGCCGGGCCTACACTGACGCCGCGTCCACCACCCAGTGGCTTGTCGACCTGGCCCGATCCTGTCGCGGACTGGAGAGCCTTTGGCCGAAGGGCACGCCCCGCTTCTCGTTTCCGTTCCCAGGTTGCACACATGGCTTTGTGAAGAAGGATGACGGGGCGTGGGAGCGGCAACTCTACCCAGAGCCCGACGAAACCCGACTCGGCTACGAGACGCTGGCGACGGGCCAACTCTACACGGGCATGGCTATTACCGCCAAGGTCGAGCCCGGGGGTCCAGCAAGGCTCTATGTGCGGACGTCGGCCGGTAAGTTCCATGGCCTGTACGACGAGGGGACGGTGACGATGAGTGTGCCGGACACCGGCGGCCGCCCCGTGATCGCAGTGGGTGTCGAGGGGGGAAGCCTGGTCTCCATGGATTGGCGGGCGGTGCCAGAAGCATGGTTCCGGGCGCCGTGGCCCGGCGAGGACTCGGGTTGGCTCTCCAACCTGACAATGCTACAAGAGTCGGAGCCCTATGAGATGGTTCAAGACGAAGGGGAAGGTATGGCCGTCCAAGGGACGAGAGAGTGGGCAGACTTGGTCTGGCAGGCGGAGGTCACCCCTGCCCTTGGCGGCGAGTGGGGCTTGGTCGTCGGGCACAAGGGGTTGCGCCGGTGGGTCGCTCTACTGGCCGACGGAAAGGTAGCCAAGGTCGTGTCTCGATTCCGGTCGGAGGAGACGGTTCTGTGCGAAGCCCAGTTGGATTGGGCTTGGGGTGTGACCAGGCACATGCGCGTCGAGACCGCGGGCAGAGTGTTGGTCGCAAGCGTGGGCGGCACGGACTTGCCAAGGGTCGTGACCGACCCAGCCGCACTGCGGGGCGCCGTCGGCGTCGTCCTTCGGCAGGCCCGGGTCTGGGTGGCCGCGTGCAGGGTCGCACCGACTCGGGCCGAGGGCAGGCTATAGCTCCACCTTGCCTCGGTCTATGCCAAATCCACCAGGTACCGCAGGTGCTTTTACTGTCTTTCCGGTCGTTTCCTTGCTTCGCGCCGGCAATTTGTTGAAGAATCTATGGACTTCTTTGGAGAGCGAAAAATGAAAAACGGAACCAAGAGACTCCTCATCCTAGTGTCCACCACGGTCGTGGCGCAGTCGGCTCTGGCGAGCATTACTTACCACGAGATCTCCCAGTGGGAGATGTATGACCAGACTTCGTCCAGCCAGCCAGTGACGCCCTCGGTCGCCGGCTTCACTGCCCGGGTGTTCGCGAACACGCCCAACGAAGTCCTTCACGGTCAAGTAACGATTCCCGACACCACGACCCGACCGCTCGGTCCCGCCGGGGCATATTCCTCCGAATACAGCGACTTCACGTACGCCGACCGTAGCGGTGTGCAGGCGGTCTATGGCCCTGGCACCTATCTGTTCAATCTGACTGACGGGCCACACGCCGGCGCCTCGGACTATGTCGTCTACGGCGATCCGGGGTGGGGGGACTCCGTGCCATATCTCACGAACTACGCCGCGTTGCAGTCCATGGACACGAGCCAGGCGTTCACCTTCCAGTGGAGCAACTTCAGCGCCACGGGGGACCATACGGCGCTCCAGACCTACTTTTACGTTGTTGACGTCACCACGAACACTTCCGTTTATGCGGGCCAGGGCAATCCCGGGACGTTCACCTCAAAGTCCTTTGCCCCCGGAACCTTCACCGACGGCGACTTGTACAACTTTGCGCTTGTGTTCGGGTCACTGACGCAAGGCACGACCACCGGAAGCTTCGGCAGCACCGCGACGGCCAGCAATTATTTGCGGACGTCTGGCTATTTCACTCCGCAAGCGGTGCCAGAGCCGTCGAGCATGGCTCTGTTGGGCCTTGGCATCGTGGGGTTTGTCCGGCGCCGTAAGTAGGGTCAGCTACTCCCAACCCAATAGCCCTGGGCCGATAAAATCGGCCCAGGGCTATTCTTCTATGGCGATTCCCTCAGTTTGCAAGCGCTTTCAGCCGTGCGACCTAACCCGGGGAGGCTAACTTGACCCCCATCTCGTTCGCGATCCTCACGATGCCCGACAGTAACTTGTCCCGGTATTCGAGTTCGCTCTGGTAGTCCGGGGCCATCAAGTAGCACGATACGAGGATGTCGAGGGAAGTCGCCCCAAAGCCATTGAAATAGACGTATCGATTCTCCTCCCTCACATACGGCTCCCGGCCGACCAGATCCCTGATCCTTCCTGTGAACTCGGCCAATTTGTCGGGTGACGTGTCGGAAGCCACCGCGATCCTGCTGTCCAACCGCCGATAACGGCGCATGCCAAAGTTTTCGACGCTCTTGGTGACCAGGGCGCTGTTAGGCATTGTGATCACAGAGTCCGAAAACGTGCGGATCTTGGTTGATCGAAGCCGGATGTCCTCAACGGTGCCGTCAACGTCGCCGATCTTGATCCAGTCCCCGATCCGGAACGGCTTGTCGACCAGCACCATTACCGAGCCGAACACGTTCTCGACGCTGTCTTTGGCCGCCAAAGCGAGGACGACTCCGCCGATGCCGAGGGTGGCGATGAACCCAGTGACGTTCACGCCGAGCATCGCGAGGCCCGTCAGGGCGGCGACCACGACGATCACGGCCTTGCCCAGTCTGGAGACGACCGGAGCTACCAGGCCCCCGGCCGTTCCTGTCGTGTCTTTGGACCTTCGGGCATAGATTTGGATGATTCCGTCCCAGACGGCAAAGGCGAGCAGCACCCAGCCAAGGACTTCGACGGCATAGCCCACAAATCCGACGAACCCTGACAGAGGGCCAGGTAGGCCAAGGTAGGGGACGTTTACCGCGACCAGCGAGCCGAAGATCACGATGCTGACAGCGAGCCCGCCACGAGCAATCTCGCGGTACGCCTCGTCAGTCTTTTCAAGTCTGAGAATCTTTCGCGTGACAAACTGGGTCGCCAAGCGCACGATCCAACCGGCGATCGCGCCGTTTGCGAGGATCAGTAGCAGGAAGAGCCACTTCCATCGCGGCGCGCCCAACAACGGTGCCTTTGCGCCTGGGCCCATTTGGGCTTCGGCCCAAGCGGCAGGGTCGAATTGCCGCGGACTCGGGTCGACGAGGCCTTTGATGACAGGTTTGTCCTTGACCGCCGTCCAAAGCACGTCCAAATTGGCCATCGTCGCAGGAGTAAACCGGTAGGCGCCGTCCGGGCTCTTGGCGACCGTGACTTCGCCTGCCTTTCCTCCCGACGCTGTTGTGATCTGGATGGAGTAGGGGCCGGCGTCGGTCTTCTCCGGTACCTTGTCGAGCTCGAAATAGGCTTGGCGGTTCAGGATCGCCCAAAGACGGAACGCCAGTTGCGGGCCCCGCTGTCCACGCTCGATTGGGTTGGTCCAACTGAGGTCAAGGGCGGTGACGGCGCTGTCCACGTTGGCGTCGTTCATGCCGTCGAAGAACGTCCGCAAAGTGGCCTGTGGAGACGTCAGGTTCGCCGCGACGACGGGAGCCTGTCGGCCCATCCCGGGAAGCTGTGCGTGTGACAAGGCGCAAAGAAAGCACAAGAAGAGAGCGGGCAAGCAAGCTCGGACACCCACCATCGGGTTGTACGTTACCAGAGCACGACGCCAGGTGGCCCCGCCCCGACTCGCCCTTCTGAAGCTGTCAAATCTACTAGGTTCGGCCCAGATTTGGCCCATGGTGAAATTGCGGGGAGTATATTGAGGTCGCTGAAGCCGGATCAGCCTGCAGACTGGGCGGCATTAGAGAGGAAAGAACATGACGTCACTGCGTTCCCTTACCTTCACCCTCGGCATTCTCGGGCTCGTCGCCATCGGTTCCGCGTCCCTCTTCTCGGAGAACTTCGACGCCGACCACACGGCGAACTGGACGGTCAACGACGGCCCGACGGACGACCATGTCAACTTCTTTTTTGACTACTCCACCCTCGGGATCCCTTCCGCGCCAAACTCAGCCGGCGGCTCGACCCGCGGCCTGATGATGTACGCTAACGCGACCGCTGGCATCTTTGGCGGGTTCAGCGTCTCGCCGACCGGTCAGAACTTCACCGGCGACTATAGGGTTACCGCCGATATCTGGATGAACTTCCTCGGCCCCGCGCCCGCCGGCGGGAGTGGGACCACTCAACTGGGCGGCATGGGCATCGGCTCGAGCGGCACATATGCCAACTGGCCCGGCAACGCCGACGGCGTCTACTTCATGACGACGAACGACGGAAACTCATCTGCAGACTGGCGCGCCTATTCGTCTGCCGCTGTGGCCGGTTACCAGAACGGTGACCCCGTCTATTACGCGGCCACCCGGAACGCGAGCGACCCGTATTACGCCAGCCTCGGCGGCGACGCGCCCCCGGCCGCCCAGACCACCCTGTATGCGAGCCAGACCGGCAACGCCCAAGCTGGTTGTATCGCCTTCGCTTGGCACCAGTCGATCATCGACGTGAAGGGCGGGTTCGCCACCTGGACGATCGACACCCTGCCGATCGCCACAGTGGATCTGAGCACGGTCACGTTGAGCGGTGGAAACATCGTGCTCAACTACTCGGACACCAACAGCTCGAAATCGACCGACCCCAACAGCTTCCTGACGACGGCGATCTTCGACAACGTCAACGTGGAGTCCGTCCCAGAGCCGGGAACCATGGCCCTCCTTGGGCTTGGCGCGGTTGCCCTGATCAAGCGCCGCCGGAAGTAAGGACAGCCCTGCCGTTTCGGCGCAAGGCCCCACAAGACAGTGTCTGTGGGGCCTTGTCGTTTTGCTCCGTCGCTTGCCCGGTCATGCCTCCGCACACCGCGCGACAGGCGACGACGTACCGCACAAAACCCAGTGCTTCGCGGCCGGCGCCGGGAACGGTCGGCCGTTCCCGTGGTTTCCTGGCTCCCGCCTTACCGTGCCCGTGTCCGTCAGGCGCGAAAACCCGTCTCGCGCGGCCACCTACCAACCACCTACCTGACACCTACCTGCCACCTACCCTAACTCTTTCAAAATCCGGCCATATCCGTCGCCCTTGACGTACGCGCAGGCCAACCCTCCGCATGCACCGCATAACTGCCAGGTTTCTTGAAAATGCGTCTTAGAATCCTCTCATTTTCGTTGGTATTTGGTTATCCTGGCAACACTGTCGTGTACGGGGATCGAGACGCGACCCTGGTCACGTCGGAATGGAGTGCAATAGCAATGAAAAGAGCATATCTAACGCTTGGAACTTCCCTTGTCGTCCTGGCCTCGGCCGCTGTCGCCCAAGCCGATTTCACCGGCTACTACGACCACGCCAACTGGACCTTTGACCAACTCACTGGCGGCAACGGCTACATCGACACCGCCACCGACAGCACGTTGGTCATGGTCGGCGGCGACGACGGGAGCGGAAACAGTAGCGACGACTACTACACCATCACCGCCGAAGCCGACGGCATGTTCAGCTTCGACTGGGTGTACAACTCAGAGGATGATCCGGGATTTGACGCAGGCTATTACTACGTCAACACCTATATCTACCTGTCAAGCACTGACGGAGAATCCGGTTCGATATCGGTGCCCGTGCTTGCTGGCGACGTCATCGGGTTCAACGTCTATTCTGTGGATCAAGTGTTTGGCCCCGGCGTGCTGACGATCACCAACTTCAGCGGCCCGACGGCTGTCCCAGAGCCGGCCTCGATGGCCGTCCTTGGCCTCGGCGCTTTGGCCCTCGCCAAGAAGCGCGCCCGCAAATAAGCTCCCCCGGAGCACGTCACTTCGCCATGCCGGATAGAATGCCGGCATGGCGAAGGATCGTTTCAACGAAGAGATTTCTCGGCGTCGGTTGCTCGAACGGGTCGGGGCTTCGGCCATTGCAGGCGCGGTCCCCGGGCTCTTGAACGCGGCCCCGGCCGCCAAGCGGCCCGGCGCCAACGACAAGGTCGTCATCGGCCTCATCGGGTGTGGCGGCATGGGCGCCGCCAACATGCGCAACCTCATGCGCTTCGACGACGTCGAGGTGGCCGCCGTCTGCGACGTCGACACCAGCCGGATGCCAGGCGACATCGCCGACGTGGAGAAGAAGTACGGGCGCAAACCCGCCGTCTTCCACGACTACCGCAAGATGCTCGAGCGCAAGGACATCGACGCCGTCATCGTAGGCACCCCCGACCACTGGCACGCCCTGAACCTCGTCCACGCCGTCGAGGCTGGCAAGGACTGCTACTGCGAGAAGCCGATCTCCCACGACATCCACGAGGCGAACTGCATGGTCGCCGCCGCCCGCCACCACAAGCGGGTCGTCCAATGCGGCACCTGGCAACGTAGCACCAAGGAGTTCACCGACGCCATCGCCTATATCCGGGCGGGCAAGCTGGGCAAGGTCGTCCTGTGCCGGGCGTGGATCACCGACACGTCGAGCGTCGGCCACCAAGAGCCGTCCCAACCGCCCCAGAGCCTGGACTACGACTTCTGGGTGGGGCCGGCCAAGATGACGCCCTACGCCCCGAACCATGTCCACGGGAACTGGCGGTGGTTCATGCAGTACGGCGGTGGCAAGACGGTGGACTGGGGCGTCCACATGATCGACATCGCCCTGCTCGGCATGAGCAAGGGCCAAGACCTCGTGATGCCGACGACGGTCAGCGCGGCGGGCGGCAAGCTCGTCTTCCTCGGAGAGGACCGCGACGCCCCCGACACCGTCGAGACGGTCTTCCGGTTCCACGACCCAGAGTTCGTCCTGACCTGGTCGATCCTCCGCGACCATCCGAACCGGCCCGACCACGGCACCGAGTTCGTCAGCGCCGACGGAAAGACCCTGCGGGTGTGGCGCGGCGGCTGGCAGGTCCTCGATCCGGGCGGCAAGGAACTCCCCAAGGAGGAGTCGCCTGCCACCGGAGACCACTGGCGGAACTTCCTGGACTGTGTCAAGTCGCGGGAGAAGCCGCGGGCCGACATCGCGTCCGTGGGGCAGACCACCGTCTGTTGCCACCTTGCCAACATCGCCGTCGAGTGCGGCGAACAGGTGCGCTGGGACAACGCGAAGATGGATCTTGTCGGGCAGGCTGGGAAGCACACCCTAGGCTATCGGCGCGAATACCGCAAGCCTTGGTCGCTGCCGGTCTATAAGATGTAGGTGCGAGCACCCTAAGGGGTGGCTGGTGTCGGTTGGTTTGCGTCTGTCTTGCGCTTGGGCAACACGTTGCTGAGGGCCAGGCGTCCCGGCCCCATGGCCAAGAGCACCAACAACGAGGGGATCTGTGAGAGTGGCAACTCAATACCCATCGGCGCGAAGAACCCGTTACCGTGGAGCTTCTCGATCGCCCCGAGCATGATGACGATGAGGGCCGCCGCCGAGAACCGCGTCAGCAAGCCGAATGCCAGGCCGAGCCCGCCAAAGAACTCCCCTATCGCGACGAGGTAGCCGACCGGTCCGACCATCCCCACGATGCCCGCCATGCCGGATCCGCCGAACGCGCCGAAGAGCTTCTGCGCGCCGTGGGCGACGAAAATGACCCCCACGATGATCCTGACGGTCAGTAGCAATATGTCGGACTTGCGCTCAGCGATCGTTCCCATTGTCCCTCCTTCTACGCCCGTCCGACGCACCCGACTCCAATGGCCCCCCAGGGCACCGTCGCCCCGCTTTCACGACGCCAAGAATGATCGAAACAGCGCCGGACTGAGCCCCCTTTGGTGCTAACCTTGCCGCGAGAGTGACCCCGTGTTTGTGCTTGCGCTGCTTGCCCTGGCTGGTTCGGTGCCGACGACGCCCTTGACGATCGCCCATAGCGTGGCCGCACAAGCGGCCGGCGCCCGAGCAGCCGATGTCCGCGTGATTGTCAAGCCGGGCGTCCGGGAGTCTTTCCACGTCCGAGGCGACGGTAAGACCGTGACCATCACGGGCGGTGACGCTGTGGGCGCGATGTACGGCGCGCAGGAGTTCGCCGAGCGCCTCTCCCGTGACCCGGAGGACGCATGGAAGGCCAAACTCGACGCCGAGCCGTACCTGCCTGAGCGCGGGATGAACATCTTCCTGACGCTTCCCTGGGACTATCAGAAGAACGACACCGACTACGACGTCGCCGCCCTCACCGATCCTAAGCGTTGGTGGTTCGCCAATGACGGCTATTGGAAGTCGCTCCTTGACTTAATGGCCAAGAGCCGCCTGAACTGGCTCGACATCCACGGGGCCTGGGACATCAGCGTCACGAACGCCCCGAACTTGTACGCCTACTTCGTGACCAGCCCGTCCTTCCCGCTCGTCGGCGTCCCTCAGGCCATCAAGGAAAGAGACCTCGCCCAACTCAACCATGTGGTGGAGATGGCCCACTCTCGTGGGATCAGGGTCAGTCTGATGTGCTACGAGGCGAACCTCAAGGTGCCCCAGAACCCGAACCCGCCCTACCAAGGCACAGAAGCGGACGTCTACAAGTACACGAAGGAAGTCGTCGAGCAGATGATCCGTAAGGTGCCTGGGTTGGACGCCATCGGCTACCGAATCGGAGAGAGCGGCCACGGGGAAGACTTCTTCAAGTGCTACGACGAAGCGGTCAAGGCAAGCGGGCGCGACATCCCGATCATCACGCGCAGTTGGATCACGCGCAAACAGAAGGTGTTGCCGCTCGCCCGGGCCAGCAAAGACTTCACGGTCGAGATCAAATACAACGGCGAGCAGTGGGGCGCGCCTTACATCGTCTCCGGCGGACGGATGTCCAAGTGGGGGAGCTACTCCTACGAGGACTACCTTTCGGACTCGGGTGCGAAGGGCGTCAAGACGTGGGTGGGCTGGCCCGCCGAGGGCGGCGGCCTGTGGCCTTCGGAGCCCTACAAGATCGTCTGGCAGGTGAGGGCCAATGGCACCCACCGCATCTTTCCTTTCTACAACCCTGACTGGGTGCGCCGGACGGTCGGTTGCATGAAGATGGGCACGGCCAGCGGTTACACCATCGAGGGTGAGGACGCCTACTATCCCAAGAAGCCCGACTACTACCTGGCCGACCTGAGGGACAAGTACTGCGACTGGATCCACCAGCGCGACGAGATGTACTGGATGACCTGGGGACGCCTGGGCTATGACCCGACGACGCCGGACGCCGTGTTCGACGCCAAGGCGGTGGAGTTGTTGGGGAAGGGGTCAGAAAGAATGGTGGAGGCGTGGAAACGGGCGAGCACGCTCATCCCGACAATCTATGTCGCCGACGCGATCGGCCCTGACCATCGTGACCACGCGCCAGAACTCGAATGGGGCGGGGACACGAACTCACTGATCGAGCGAGGTGGTCTGGACTCCTTTCAGTTCGCCCCGATCAACGAGCAGTTTGCAAACTTGTCGACCGGAGGGATCGACGGGAGATATAGCCCGAGCATTCTTGGGGTGTACCTGTCGTTCCCGGACGGCTGGCCCGAAGGCGCCCAAGTCGAGGGCCTGAGCGGGAGGGCAAAGGAGTTGTTTCACGCCTGCACGGTCGCCACAAGCCAAGCGGTGTCTCTTCTGAGCAGGACAGCCCTGGCTAGTGATCTAGCCTCCGACGAAAGCACTTTCGGACAGGACTACCGACCTCGTGGCTTGAGCTCTCTCGGTTTCCTCACGGAGTGGCTTCACAAGCCAAGCTACTCGTTCTACAAGCCGTTCACCGAACGCTTGCGTATGCGCACCAACACTTTCTCATGGCAGCCGGAGACGACGAAGGTTCTGGCAGAACTGGAGAGATTGCGGAAGCTGCCTGCGCCCCCTCGGCAAATAGAGACCTACATCCAGAACCGGGACAGCTGGGTGCTCGGCGTCATCGAGTCCGAGAAGCCGGTTCAGGTCACTTGGAGGCCAACTGGCGAAAGCATAGAGTGCCGCGTCGACGCCGTCGACGCCGACCAAGGGTTCCTGCTGTGGAAGCCGCTGCCCAGTTCTGCGACCTGGCACCGGGTGGCGATGCGTCGCGAGGGAGACGCCTTCACCGCGCGCCTGCCCAGGCCGCTGTGCGGGTTGCAGATCGCCGCCGAACTGCGTAAGGGGCTGGCCTCCGTACGGGTGCCGACGGCCAACAGGCAGACCCCCTATGTCGTCGTGCCCGCCAAACCTGGCCCGACGCCGCAGATCTACGCCGCCAACGAAGCCCTGGCCTATCTCAGACCCGAAGTCCTCGACCCGGCCAAGTACGGCGGGATGCTTGTCGGGTCGCGGAGCCAGCAGTTCTTCCACGCCTTCGACAAGTCCGCCCGGCGCAAGCTCCTTCTGCCCGTCGCGAAGGGGATGCGCCTGGTCATCCTCCAAGCGGACTTCAACAAGGATAGGCTCGACTTCCTCCCCAAGCCGCTGTCGTTCGAAAACTTCCAGTCCGACACCTTCGATCCTGGCGGACAGCTCGGGCTGGAAAAGGCCACCGCACCCGGCATGATGTGGGTGCGGTTCCTCCCCAGCGAGGGTTGGGAGGTCTTCGGCAACGGCGGCCTCGCCCGGTTCAAGCTGGGAAAGGGGGAGGTCTGGGTCACCACCGCCCGATTGATGCAGACCATGCAGTACCCGACCGCCGCCAAGTCGTTCGTCCGGCTCCTGAGCCTCGGCGGCACCGAGAAGCCCACCGTCGTCGTCGACGCCGCCAGCGAGGGTGGCTCGATGACCAGCTCGTGCCACGAGGACCTCATGAACGCGCACGGCGTACCGTTTCTCACCCTAGGCGAAGTGATCGCCAACGAGCAAGGCATGGACTCTTTCACCCCCGTTCCCGGCCCGGTCTCCTATGACGACGTCCTTGGCGGCAAGGGACTCACGATGGCGAACGCGTTCCTCAAGAACCGGGTCGAAGAGCTTTCCAAGCGACCGACACCGGCCACCGCCAAGGCGTTCGAGACCGTACGCAAAGCCAGGCGGAAGGAGTTGATGCGGAGCCTGGGCCTCGACCCCATGCCGCTCAAGACGCCCCTGAACGCCCGCGTCACCGGAACCATCCAGCGCGACGGGTACCACATCGAGAAGATCGTCTTCGAGAGCCGCCCCCGGTTCTATGTCACCGGCCACGTCTATGTGCCCGACTCGCTCCACACCAAGCTGCCGGTCATCGTCAACGTCAACGGCCACTGGGCGCACAAGAAGGACGAGGACCGCATCCAACTGCGGGCGGCCTTCCAGGCGCTCTCCGGCTACATCGCCGTCGCCATCGACAGCCCGGGCCACAGTTTCGAGGGTGACAGCCTCATCGAACGGCGGCCGGAGGGCGACCATAACGACTGGTCGCTCGTCGAGGGCGGTTCCAATACCACCGGCTACTACGTCTGGGACGCCGTCCGGGCCCTCGACTACATGGCGACCCGTCCCGACACCGACATGACCCGCGTCGGCCTGACCGGCGCTTCGGGCGGCGGCCTCGCGACGCTCTACACCTTCGCCGCCGACGACCGGTACACGTGCGCGGTGCCCGTGGTCTACATGGCCAGCCTGGAACTGGCCCCCGACAACGGCTGCCTGTGCAACCACGTGCCGGGCACCTGCCTGATCGGCGACCGTTCGGACGTCATGGCGATCCAAGCCCCCAAGCCGGTCTACATCATGGGCGCCCAAGAAGACGGCGAGTTCCCGCCCGACGCCACCCGCCTCACCGTCAAGAAGCTCAAGGAGACCTGGCGTCTGTTCGGCAAGGAAGGGGACGTCCATGGACAGATCTACACCGGTGGCCACGACTACAACCAGCCGATGCGGGAGTCGTCCATAGGGTTCTTCGACAAGTACTTGAAGGGCAAGGGTGACGGGAGGCCGGTGCCCCAGCCCGCCCTGACCGCCATCGACCCCGAAGACCGGCGGTTGCTGGCCCTGGACCCGCCCGCCAAAGACGAGCGGACCATGCGGGACTTGTCCCTGGAGTACCTGGCCCACGCTCCCGCTGCCGTCTCCGCCGCCGATGCGATAGCGGTCAACGGAGGACGGCCCGCCGAGACGCCACTCGCCTATCAGGAAAGGGGCGACGGGCCGATGAGGACCGTGACCTTCGAGTCTGAACCCGGGCTAGTCACCCCCGGCGTCCTCTTCCTGCCGCCGGGCGAGGTGAAGGGCGTCCGCATCTACCTCTCGGACGCCGGTAAGGCGAATGCGATCTCGGCGGGTGGCGGGCGGGAGAGCGGCGACGGGTTCGCCCGGCTCTATATCGACGCCCTCGGCACCGGCGAGCTGGCCGGGATCGAGATGCGTTACCCCGTCTACGCGGGCCGCTCGGTCGCCTTCACCGCCGGTTGGCAGGCCGTCCGGGCCGCCCGCGCGATGCGCAAGTACACCGCCCACGCCGAGGTCGTGGGCGACGGGCCGATGTCGTCGCAGGCGGTCATGTGGGCCGGTCTGCTCGACCCCTCGATCGCCAGGGTGACGGGGACGGGTTGCATGGCGACGTGGTCGGACGCCTTCGCCGCCGGCTTCCCGGCGATCGCCGTCCAACCCAGGGCGCATCTGTGCGGCTCGCTCGCCCACCTCCGGGGCCTGGTGCGGAACGGGGTGTGGTCGATGTCGGACTGACCACGGTTCGATCCACTTAGGGTTGGGGGTGCTTGATACGCCGGTCTGCGTGCCAGTCACCGGGCTCAAGATGGACCCTCGTCGCCATCTCCCGTATATTTGCTGGGAACAAACTGGTCAAATTGCCATTTACACCCTTGTTGGAGCTTGCCGCCCGCGGCTGGTGTCAGTCCGCGGCGTGCATCGTTCCGAAGAGGAGGGAAAATCTGTCATGACCCATCAACGCACTTTGTCTTTGACTCTCGCCGCACTCGCTTGCATGATCTCGGCGCAAGCATCAGCCGCCATGGTCCAGGTGAACATGTTCAACTTCGACTTCAGCGCCAACCCCAAGGGCGAGGCCATCCTGGACCCCACCATCTCCGTGGGAGACACAGTCGAATGGGTGCTAGTAGAGGGTATGCACTCGACTCGCGCGTCCGCCGGCCAGCTCGAGTCATGGGACTCCGACATCTATATGACAGCAGGCCAGACGTTCGACCACACCTTCACGAACGCGGGCACGTTCAACTATTACTGTGAGGTGCACGGGTTCGACAACGGTGACGGCACGGCGGGAGGGATGTCCGGAACGATCACGGTCAACGCTGTCCCCGAGCCTGCGACCCTCTCCATGGCATCGCTTGGCGTCGTCGGCCTGCTGAGGCGTGCCAGACGCCGCCGGACCCAAGCCTGACGGTCGCTATGACGCGTGGGCGGGCGCAGGCGTCCGCCCTTTTTGTGTCCAGGCCGAAGCGGCAGGGGCCTGCTAAACTCCCGCCATGCCCATGGGCCTGACCGTAGAGCTCGCGCTCGTGCTGGTCGGCGCGTTCCTGCTCCTGAGCATCCTGGCCAGCAAGGCGTCGTCCAAGCTCGGCGTCCCGAGCCTCGTGCTCTTCATAGCGATCGGTATGCTGGCCGGGAGCGACGGCCCAGGGGGCATCGTCTTCGACAACTACGCCCTGACGAAGGTCATCGGCACGCTTGCCTTGGCCTGCATCCTCTTCGCAGGCGGGTTGGACACGGACTGGAAGCTGATCCGGCCCGTCTTGTGGCGGGGGCTCTCGCTCTCGACGGTCGGCGTCGTCGCCTCGGCTGCGCTGGTCGGCTTCTTTGCCGTGCAGTTCCTCGGCCTCTCGCCGATCGAGGGTCTCCTGCTGGGCGCCATCGTCTCGCCGACCGACGCCGCCGCCGTGTTCGGGGTCCTGCGGTCGCGGAGCATCAACCTGAGGCACCGCATCAACCCGCTGTTGGAGTTCGAATCCGGCACGAACGACCCGCTCGCCGTCTTCTTGACCGCCAGTCTGACCCAGATGCTCGCGAACCCGGGCGGAGGTGTGTCTGGATTCCTGGTCGGACTCGTGACCCAGATGCCCATCGGCTTCGTGGTCGGGTTCGTCTTAGGTGAGCTGGCCGTGCGGCTGATCAACCGCATCCGGCTGGAGTACGACGGGCTGTATCCGGTGATCACGGTCGCGCTCGTGTCGGTGACGTTCGGCGGGGCGCACCTGCTGGGCGGCAACGAGTTCCTCGCCGTCTACGTCGCCGGGATCGCGATGGGCCGCCACAACTTCGTGCACAAGCTCAGCCTGATCCAGTTCCACGACGGGCTCGCCTGGCTCATGCAGATCGTGATGTTCCTCGCGCTCGGCCTTCTTTCCTACCCGTCCCAGCTGGTGCAGGTCGCTGGGGCAGGGATCGCCTTGTCGCTGTTCCTGATGTTCGTCGCGCGGCCTGTCTCGGTGTTCCTGTCGCTCGGGGCCACACGCATGAGGACGGGGGCGAAGCTCGTGGTCTCGTGGGCCGGCCTGCGCGGAGCCGTCCCGATCATCCTGGCGACGTTCCCCCTGATGGCGGGCGAACAAAAGGCCCCGCTCATGTTCAACCTAGTGACGTTCGTCGTGATCCTATCTGTGATCGTCCAGGGGATGACCCTGCCCGCCGTGTGCCGCTGGCTGGGCGTGATGCGGCCTGTGCGGGCCGATTCTCAGGGCCTGACGAGGGCGCAAGGCTCCGAACTCTTGGAAGTGGTGTTGGAGCCAGGCTCCAGGGCGGCAGGCAAGATGATGGTGGAACTCCCTCTGCCGCGCACGGCCTTGGCGGTGCTCCTGAAGAGGGACGGCGAACGCTACATCCCCAAGGGCGTCACGCAACTGCAGGAAGGGGACACCCTCTTGATCGCGACCCGCAAGGGTGACGAGGACGAGCTGCGGGCGATGTTCGCCGGCAAGAGCGCTTAGTAGAGGCTTGTCGGGGCAAATCAGGCCCGACTCAAGGCGGGGGTCCCAGTGTTCGACATGGGTTCAACATGGGTTCGACTTGGGATGAACATGCGGTCAGACCCGTATTCATCACCAAGACACCCCGGGCGTGACCTGAAGCGATACGGCAGACCGACCGATAACCCTGGCAGATGGCGACGCTGCAAATGAGTGTGCTGGCAGAGGGACTGCATGGGTCGGCGGGGCCGGTGACGTTCTGCCGGAGCCGGTACGGCACGGTGATGCGGGACCGGACGACGCCGCGCGACCGCAGGACGCCGGGGCAGACGGCGTCGAGAGCCCGGATGGCCCGGGCAGGGGAGGCGTGGCGGGCCCTCGACCAGGACCAGGCGATGGCGTGGGACGCTTATGCGGCCCAGTCGGCTCTGGCCGGGGGCGCTGTCACCGGACAGCCGGTCCCGACCGGGCAACTGGTCTTCACACGTTTGGCCTTGCGGGTGCTCCAGATCGACGCGGCGGCCCCGGTGCCGGTCGCGCCGCCCGACGCCCCTTTCGGTGGGGACGCGGCGCTGGTGACGGCCACGGCGTCGACGGACGGCGTCGTCTTCACCGCGTCGGGGGCGAACGCCGCCGGGGTGGTCACCGAGCTGCTGGTCCAGCCCCTTGCCTCCGTCCACCGCCGCACCTACACGCGGGACTATCGGAGCCAAGGATTCGTGACGTTCACAGGCGCGGGCGACGCCCGCACGGTCCTTCTGCGGCCCGGCGTCTACGCTACGGCCGTGCGGTTCGCCCTCGCCGCCACCGGTCAGTCCACGGCGGTGTTGGCGTCGGGCACGGTTCTGGTCGCCTGACACTCGCGCCCGGCCGGATATCATGGGGCGGACGAGGACGAACGAAGTGGCAGCGAAACCCGAAGCAGAAGTGCTGACCGCCGAAGAAAAGGCGGCCATGAAGGCCCTGGTCAAGGAACGGAGACGATCGGCGACCCGGGAGGAGGGTGAGAAGGCGTTGCTCGAAGCCGTCGCCGCCATGGCCCCGCCGTCGCGAAAGATGGCCGAAGCCCTCCACCGGACGATCACCGCCAACGCCCCTGGGCTCGCGCCCAAGACGTGGTACGGGATGCCCGCATACGCCGACGCCGAGGGAAAGACCGTCCTCTTCTTCCGAGCCGCGGAGAAGTTCAAGGAGCGGTACATGACGCTCGGCTTCAACCAGGAGGCCAAACTGGACGAAGGAAGGATGTGGCCGGTCGTCTACGCCCTGACGGCGTTCGGGGCGGAGGAAGAGGAACGGGTCGCCGCGCTCGTCCGCCAGGCGACCGGCACGTAGTCTGTCGGCACGGCGATCGCCTAGGTTCCGGGGATGAGGCGTGCCCGCCCCAGCTCCAGGACGTCCGTAGGCGTGAGGCCGCGCCCTCTCATGTCTTCCAGGGTTATGGAGCCGTCGCGTTTGGAAAGCCTCTCGCCCGACTCGTCGCCGACAAGCGGGTGGTGGTCGTATTCCGGGACAGGGAGGCCGAGCAGCCCTTGCACCAGGCGGTGGACGTGGGTGGACTCGAAGAGGTCGCTCCCCCGGGTGACGAGGGTGACGCCCTGGTCGGCGTCGTCGACGACGCTGCTGAGGTGGTAGCTCGTGCCGATGTCGCGCCGCGCGAGGATGGGGTCGCACACCCGCGGGACGGATTGGACGCCGCGCCGCCGGTCGTGCCAGGTGACCGGTCCGAGCCGGTCCAACGCCTTGCCGACGTCCAGGCGATAGGCAAACTCCTCCCCCGCCGCCGCCTTCCGCTCGACTTCCTCTTGAGGCAGCCCCCGGCATGTGCCGGGATAGAAAGGAAGCGGGCCGTGGGGCGCGGCCCCGACGCGCTCTGTCTCCTCGGCCACCTGCCGCCGCGAGCAAAAGCACGGATAGACGTGGTGGTCGAGGGCGAGTTGGCGCAGGGCTTGGTCGTACCGCCCCGACCGGGCGGATTGGAACACGACCGGCTCTTCCCATTGGAGCCCAAGCCACTCCAGGTCGGCCAGGATCCCCTCGACATACGCCTTGCGGACGCGGTCGCGCTCGATGTCCTCGATCCGCAGGAGGTACCGGCCACCTTGACGGGCCTCGTCGGCGTAGGCGGCCGCGTAGGCGTGGCCGAGGTGCAGACGCCCCGTCGGGCTGGGTGCGAACCTGACCGTCTCCACCTGTTCTTGCACGGCGTCAGCTGCGCGTCGGCGCGCGCATGGTGCGGAGCCCGTTGGCGACGACGAAGAGGCTCGCTCCGAGATCGGCGAAGACCGCCATCCACAGCGTCGCCCTCTCGGCCAGTGCCAAGGCGAAGAAGACGACCTTGACGGCCAAGGCGAAGGTGATGTTCTGGGTGAGGATGGCGAAGGTGCGCCGGCTGAGGAGGATGTAGGCAGGGACTTTGCGGAGGTCGTCGTCCATGAGGGCGACGTCGGCGGTCTCGATGGCGGTGTCCGTTCCTGCCGCCCCCATCGCGAATCCGACCGTCGCCTTCGCCAAGGCGGGGGCGTCGTTCACCCCGTCGCCGACCATGCCGACCTTGCCGCCCGCGGCGGTGGCCTCCTCGACGAACCTGAGCTTGTCCTCCGGCAACATCTCCGCCCGCACCTGGTCGATCCCGACCTTGTCGCCGATCGCCTTGGCGGTGGCGAGGTTGTCGCCGGTCAGCATCACGACCTGCAGGCCCAAGGCGTGGAGCTGGCGCACGGCGTCGACGCTCTCCTGCCTCACCGTGTCCGCGATGGCGAAGACGGCGACGGCCTGTTTGGTGTCGGCGAGGATCACGATGGACATCCCTTGGGCCTCAAGGGCGGCAAGGGCGTCGTGGACGTGGTCGCAACAGACTCCGGTCTCCTCGACAAGGCGGTGGTTGCCGATGACATACCGTTCACCGTCCACGACGCCGCTGACCCCTCGGCCGGACAACGACTCGAACCCGGTGACCGGGAGCAACGCGCCGTCCCAGCCCTGGGTCACCGCCTGGGCGAGCGGGTGGGCGCTCAAATGGTCGATGCTGGCGGCGACCTGCCTGGCCCGGCTCTCATCGAAGTCGTGCAGGGTAACCATGGAATCCACCCGCGGGCGTCCGGTGGTGAGCGTCCCCGTCTTGTCCAGAGCGATGGCGGTCAGGTGCTTGCCCGACTCCAAATGGGCGCCTCCCTTGACCAGGATGCCCGCCTTGGCCGCCGCGGCGAGGCCGCTGACCACGGTGACGGGCGTCGAGATGACGAGCGCGCAGGGGCAGGCGATGACCAACAAGACGAGCGCCTGGTAGAGCCACGGCACGAACGGCTGGTGGAACAGGACGCTGGGGACGGTGGCGACCAAGACGGCCAAGGCGACGACGGCCGGCGTGTAGACCCGGGCGAAGGAGTCTATGAACCGCTGGGACGCGGCCCGGGAGCCCTGCGCCTCTTGGACGGTCTCGATGATCCGGTCGAGGGTGGTGTGGCCCTTGGCGTTGGTCACTTCGAACTCCAAGACGCCTTCCTCATTGATTGTCCCGGCGAACAGGGACGAGCCGACGGTCTTGTCCACCGGGACGCTCTCACCCGTGATGGGTGCTTGGTTGACGCTGCTCGACCCTGCGACCACCGTGCCGTCAAGCGGTATGCGCTCGCCGGGCCGCACCCGCAACACCTCGCCGACCGCGACCGCTGACGCGGCCACTTCCACCCACGCACCGTCTCGGTTGACGAGGGCGTTCTCGGGGGCGAGGCTCATTAGAGACCGGACGGCGTTCCGAGCCTTGTCCAAGGCGAACGACTCGATGTGCTCGGCGATCGAGAACAGCACCGTCACCATCGCCGCCTCCGGATAGGAGCCGATTGCGAAAGCGCCGACCACGGCGAGGCACATCAGAAAGTTGATGTTGAGGGTCAGTGTGCGGACGGCCACCACGCCCTTCTTGAACGTCTGCACCCCTCCCATCAGGATGGCGAGGGCGGCGACCGCTGCGACCGGGACCGACCTCTCGTTGCGCGTCACAAGGGCCAGGAGCTCTGCCCCCACTGCCACGACAAGGGCGAGGGCCAGAAGCAGGTCAGACCGGGAAAGGGAACTCTGCTCGGGTGCGCACCCGACTTCGCAGTCTGATTCGGCGGGGAGCCCGATCTCGTCGAGAATCCGTCGGACCGGCTCGTCGGATGAGAAAGCGTGCTCCACCGTCAGGCGACGGTTCACCAGGTCAAAGCCGAGAGATGTGACCTCGCCGACCTTCCCGAACCGCTTCCTGATGACCTGCTCCTCTGCGGAGCAGTCCATTGCCTCAATGCGGAAGACGGTTTTCATGGTTCAGTCGATGAATCTACAACCAAATGGAGGAAGCGGCTAGGGCGGGGACGTAGTCCACAGCGATAACGGTATGGACGTCGACGCCCCAACGACTTCTACGCCGACGGGCGGGCACCATACGGGAAGAAGGCTCCTGGCAGGCCGAACGACTTTATGATCGCCGTCATAGTGGGCACGAGACACGGATGGGCATCATCAAGACACAATGGACGTCCGGGGCCTTCAGCTTCTTCGCGTTCTGCCCTCTAGTGCGGCCCCAACCAAGCCGACCGACCGAGCCTCTGTGCGGATCTACCGCCCGTTCTTCTTGGCCGGCATACTCTGTGTCCTCACGGTTGGGTGCCTCCTCGGCGCCGTCGCGTTGCATGGGATCGGCCGGTCAGGCAGCTTCATCGACGCCGCCTGGACGCCGTTTATCCTGGCCCATGCGAACTCTCAACTGTTCGGCTGGGTCGGCTTCTTTGTGATGGGGTTCGCGTTGCAACAGCACGCCCCTTCGGCTGGCAAGGCGGCGCTCTTCCACCGGCTTGCCTGGACATCGCTCTTGTTGATGGCTTGTGGGATCGCGCTAAGGTTCGTCGCCGAACCCATGTCCGCGGTGAACAGAGAAGTCTGGGTTCCGACGGGTGTCGCGGCCTGCGCGTTGCAGACGGCATCGGTGGCCGTCTTCATGTTCAACTTGGAGTATTCCCGGCATCGGGCAGGAGGCAGTCTGACGTGGCAGACCTGGTTTGTCTTCGGGTCGCTTTTCTGGCTGGCCGTGGTGGCCTTTGCCGAACCGTTTGTCTTTTGGTTCACGCATCAAGCCGACCGTCTGGAGTCGATCATGTACGTCGCCCGGTGGTATCCGGTGCTCCGGGACGCCCAGTTCCTAGGGTTCGTCGCGATGATGATCTTCGGGGTGTCGTTGGTCAAGCTCCAATCTTGCTTCGGTGCCCTTGAGGCCAACGCCCAACTAGGCAGAGTCGGATTTGTTCTGTGGATCACGGGGCTCTTGATCCGGATGGCAGGCTGGCTCGTCGCCTTCGACCGTGGCTTCATGCCAGGGTCGCAGTTCATGCACAACCTTGGCGCCGCCGTCCTTACCTTTGCGGTGGTGCTTCTCGTCTTGGCATCGCGGATCTTCGAGCCGTTCGCCGCCCACTACCGGTCGCATAAGTTTGTACGTGGCGCGTTCGCCTGGCTTTTGGTCTCGGGCGTGTTGTTGGCTCTTGAGCCGGTCCATCTGCGGCTCACAGGAGCCCCGTTCTCGCACGCATATTCTGGGGCGGTCCGGCATGCCTTGACTGTGGGCTTCATCTCGCAGATGATCCTCGGCGTCGGCGGGCACGTCGTGGCCCGGATGCATGGCCTTGAAGAGCGGGCATTGTCGAGCCTGTGGAGCGTGTTCGTCCTGCTCAACCTCGGCAACGCAGCACGCGTGGTCCTCGAGATCGCGACCGACTACACACACGCGGCTTTCAAACCAATGGGCGTCACTGGGTTCATCGAACTCGTCGCGCTCGTCATTTGGGCCGCCGACGTTGCCCGCCCGATGCTGGCCAGAAGTAGGGTCACACATGCCCATGCGGAGTAATCTGATCGGCGACTTGGCCGAAATCCCGGAGAAGCCCACAGTTCACGCAGTCATCGAGTCCTGTTCAATTCTCAACGCCCTCACGCCCGGCGAACGCGACCACCTCGGGACGAACGGATACATGGCCTATGCTGACCGTGGCGAGGTGATTTGGCTGGCTGGATCCCCGTCACAATCGGTCGGCATCGTCGGCACGGGATTCATCAAGATGACCCGCTCCACGCCTCAAGGCGCAGAGGTCGCGATCGACCTCCTCGGCCCGGGGCAGTGCTTCGGCCTTCTCGTAGCCATTGAGGGGCGCGTCTACCCGCTCACTGCCGTGGCAGTGACCAAGACTTGGTACCTGAAGATCCCGACCCGTTCCTTACTCGAGGTCTATGGAACAAACGTCAATCTAAAGGACCAAGTCCTCCGCACCATCGGGCCTCGACTCCGCAAGGCCCACGAAATGATGGCGCGGATGTCGATGGGACGGATGGAGCAGCGCCTGGCCGCCGTCCTGCTGCTCCTGATGGACTCCTACGGACAGGCGGTGAACAAAGGCACACGTATTGTCGTGCCGCTGACCAGGCAGGACCTCGCAGAGATGGCCGGCACCACAGTCGAGACCGCGATTCGAGTCATGAGTAAATTGCAGAAGGAAGGGATCCTCAAGACCGACAAGCAGATGATCACGATCTTGGACGCCGCGACCCTGAGCGAATCACTCCAGTCGTGACCCTGGCTCTTCATGGGACAACGGCAGTTCATAGCCCATGGCACGGACAACCGGCCGACACTACTGTGGTGCGAGCCGTCGCCACTCTTCGGGAGTGTTCGCTCCCTTCACAGAGAGAGGGTCGATTCCGGCACCGGTGAAGTCATGAGCCGTGACCTGTCGACACGTCATGGTGTCCAGCCAGCCGAGCATCCTCTGTTCCCCCCCGGACACTCTGGCGGGCAGCCCTTCCCACAACCTCGCCGAATAGAGGGCGCAGAGCGGTTGCATTCGATCCCCCAAGACGGGCACCACCGCATCCGCCCCTTCGATCAAAGAAAGAAGAAACGGAACGAGTCGCCCGTCAAACCGTGGCATGTCGCAGGAGGCGACAAAGACGGTGTCAGCAATTGGATCAAACCTCGCGAGCGCGCTCAACGGGCCTGCGAACTCCTCCTGATCCTCGAGGAAGTCGTAGGGCGACAGCGGAGTCCGTCCGAGGATCGTCACGCGCCCGCATTCACCAGCGAGTTGGCGGGCCGTCCGCTGTGCGACTGACTCACCCTGTACCGTGAGGAGGGCCTTCTCCGAGCCCATGCGCCGACCCGCGCCGCCAGTCAAGACCAGTCCTTCGATGACCATGCGATCCCATGTATATCGCACCCGTCACAGAGCAAATATGACCATCGTCATAGACGGCGGCACTATACTGGGCAAGGCTTTGGAATAAACAGGATGGATAAGCTCCCCAGACGATTTGAAGTCTTCATGGAGACCAACCCGGATATTGGAGCGGCATACCGCAGTCTGGGTGAGGCAGTGGCGGTAGCAGGACCGCTCGACTCCAAAGTCCGCGCACTGGTGAAGATCGGGATTTCTGTGGGTGCGGGCCAAGAGGGCGGTACCCGGAGCCAGGTTCGAAAGGCCCTTGCCGCAGGCGCGACACCGGCGGAGATCCGCCACACCATTTTACAAGCGACCACGACAATCGGCTTTCCCAACATGATGGCGGGGCTGTCTTGGGCGGACGAAGTGTTGGACTCCTCGAACAATGAATGACCGTCGCAGCACTCAGATCGCCTTCTTTGGCGGGGTGGTCGCCGCTTTGCTGGTCATTGCCGGTATCTACTTTGGCTCAGGGATGTTCGACCGGTTCGACCGTCCTTTGGCCGCCTATGCGGCCGCCACGGTCTTCGCCGCCTTCGCCATCGTCTATCGCTACCTCATGTGGATCCAACGTCCGCCCACTTGGCGATATTTCAAAGCGGGTTGGGCCCTGTTTCTGAAGCCGAAGGCGTTAGTGCGGAACGTGGGCAAGTTCATCATCCTGCTCTGGAATAACATTGTCGCCCAGAAATTCATCGAAAAGCGAAGCCAGACCCGGTGGATGGCCCACCTCTGCCTTGCCTGGGGGTGCCTTCTGGCATTCGCCATTACATTTCCGTTGAGTTGGGGCTGGGTGCAGTTCGGTATCGCGCCGAACGGGGTCGATTACGTCGTCGAAGTCATGGGATTGAAGCAGTTCAGCTTCCCCACGGACAGCCTCCTCGCTTTTCTGTTCTTCAACGGCCTCAACTTCAGCGCGGTCTTCGTGCTGGCCGGTGTGGGTCTGGCGATGCACCGCCGCATCTTTGAGCACGGTGCGCAGGCGGTCCAGTCCCTTGAGAGTGACCTGATCCCGCTCTTTCTCCTATTTTCTGTCTCTGTGACGGGACTGATGCTCACCGCGAGCTACCGCCTGATGGAAGGCTCCAATTTCCAGTTCTTATCCCTACTCCATGCCTTCACCGTCGTCGTCCTGTTGCTGTACATGCCATTTGGCAAGCTCTTCCATGTCATTCAGCGCACCGCCCATCTGGGGGTCGCCTATTACAAGGAGGCGGCGGCGACAGACGCACGGGCGCTTTGCATCCGATCGGGCGTTCCGTACGAATCACAGATGCATCACGACGATCTTGTCGCCGTCATGAAGGAGGTCGGAATGGATTTTGGTGACCACCAGAATCTCTCCCCGCTGGAGAAGCGGAAGCTGATCGCGCTGAACCAGGCCGCTGCCATCGATGGCATACCATATGTTGGTTGATGAGCTCAGGGAAGCGCGGCCCCTAGACCTCGTCGATACTGGAACAACGGTTGATGCACTCTCCGGTTTGCAGCGGGGCTCGGCGGCATGATCTTTGCCCTGTGTCTCGCCATTGCATCGCTCCAGGCGCCGAAGACCGACCTGATTGTCTTGGCCGCCGCTTCACTGACGGCACCTCTCACTGAGATCGCCCGAGATTTTGAGGGTGAGTACAACTCCGTACGGCTCCAAATCAGTTACGCCGGCTCTCAGCAGTTGGCGGCTCAGATCAACCTTGGGGCTCCCGCCGACGTCTTCCTGAGCGCCGACCTGTCACAGATGGACGTCGTTGTGCAGTCAATGATGGTCGATGAGGGGCAGGTCAGACCATTTGTCGCCAACGAGTTGGCTCTGATCGTCTCCCGATCAGCGGCCCCCAGGATCAAGGGGCTCGCCGACCTTGGTAAGAAGAACGTCAAGATTTCGATGGCGGGCAACAGTGTCCCGGTGGGAGCCTATACGCGTGAGATGCTCCATCTGGCCTCTGCCAAGCTCGGCGCTCCCTGGCTTGCCAGGGTCGAGGAAAACGTCGTGTCCCAAGAAACCAACGTCTCGGCCGTTCTGTCCCGAGTGGAGATGGACGAGGTGGACGCTGGATTTGTTTATACCAGCGACGCGTTGAGGGTCAAGAAAGCGACAACCAGGGTTCTTCCCAAGGAATGGAACGTGAGGGCCGTGTACTATCTTGCTGTGCCCAAGGGCTCTGAGAACCCCGAGTCGGCAAGGATGTTTGCTGACTATGTCCTAGGCAGGAAGGGGCAGGCGTTGTTGGCGAAGTATGGGTTCCGGCCGCTGAAGTGAGACTAAAGGAATCGACACTGTGGGCTGTGCTGGGCTTGCCAGCGTTGATGCTGATCATCGTGCCGATGGCAGCCTTGGCAAACCGATCGAGCCCGGCGGCTTTGTCCCTGGTCTTGAGCAAGCCCACGACCCATGAAGCGATTCTGCTCAGCGTCAGGACGACGCTGATGGCCGTCGTCATCGTGGCCCTGCTAGGCTTTCCGCTGGCATGCTTCATCGCCGGGCGGAAGACATGGCTTTCAAGATTGGCCGACGTCGTGTCCGACCTGCCGATCGTCTTGCCTCCGGCGGCGGCCGGAATCGCCTTGCTTGCCGCTCTAGGTCGTCAGGGTTGGCCCGGCGGGTGGCTGAGCGAGCATGGGGCGCAGATTGTCTTCACCTCGGTCGCAGTTGTGATCGCGCAGGTGTTCGTCGCCCTGCCCTACTTTGTTCGAAGCACGGTGGAGGGGCTTCGCCGCGTCGACCCCGACACACTTTCTGCAGGTGCGATCGATGGGGCGTCGGCCACCCAAATGGCGGTCTGGATTCACCTTCCCCAGTGCCGCAGCGCGATACTCGCCGGATTGTTGCTCGGTTGGGCGCGCTCCGTCGGCGAATTCGGAGCGACCCTCATGTTCGCGGGCAATTTCATCGGGAGGACGCAGACAATGCCGCTCGCCATTTACGCGAGCTTCGAAACCGACCTTGATGACGCCATCGCGCTCTCGGTCGTGCTCTTGGCCGTCTCACTGGTCGTACTGGCCCTCGCAAGATGGATCTCGCCGTCCCCAGAGAGCACATGAGGGCGGCGAACACGCCAGTCAAGACCCCTTGGTCACGCTCCGATTAGTCGCTTTTCTCCATATAGAGAATGCCGCGCAGCATCCACCAGTTGACGCCGAGGATGACCAAGGAGGCGATGGCCGCCGGGACAGCCATCTGCTCGTCGCCCCCAATGAGATTCTCCAGGACGGAGACAAAGAGCCACAGCTGGATCAATATCAAGACAAGGATGAACAGGAGCAAGGAGGCGAACACCACCGACTTTTGTCGGCGTCGAAGCAAAGTGGACGGCTTCAATGCTCGTCCCCCCGCTTCACTCCGGTCGCCCAGATTGCATCACCACGAACCTCCACAGTCACCTGAGGCAGGGGGTGTGGCGGCGGACCTTGCAACACCCTTCCGTCGTCGACTGAGAACGCGCCGTTGTGGCAGGGGCAGTAGAGACGGTTGTGCTCAGGCTGGTAATCGACAGGGCAGGACAGATGTGTGCACCGGCGGGTGAAGGCGATATATTCGCCGTTTGGCTTTTGAACCAAGAGACACAGGTCGCTTGGACGCGGATAGCTGAAGGCCAGCGATTTTCCTGGCTGGAGGTCTGCGACCCGGGCGACGGGTGCAGGCTCGAAATGAATTCCTGCCCTTGGCACTTTGGACAAGGCGGCCAAGGCCGCCGAGCCCGCCGCCAGCCCGCCGCTCGCAAGAGTGACAAACTTGAAGAATTCACGCCTGCTGACGTATTGGTCATCCTCCCAATCGATGGGGAAGTCGCGTTTGACTTGTGAATCCATTAGTTTGTCCTCGCCTCTTGGATAAGATCTGTCTTGCGGATGACTGCGTCGCGTTTGACGTCCATGCGCACGGTGCCATGAGGCATCATCAGGTTGACCTTGGTCCGGATCGTCCGACCGCCAAAGATGAACTCGTTGATCGAGGTTCCACTTCGGTTCGCGGCGATCTCTTCCGGAGTGCCGTACATGAGGGCCTGGGACGGACAGACCGTCGCGCACATCGGCTTCTTGCCGGCGGATGTGCGGTCGTAGCACATGTCGCACTTCATCATCTGATCGATCTCAGGCAGATACTTGGGCACGCCGAAGGGACAGGCGAACACGCAGTTGGAGCATCCGATGCACCGTGGTTTCAGTGAGCTCTGAACCACTCCGTCCGGCGTCCTCTTGATGGCGTCGGCCGGACAGACGGCCGCACAGGCAGGTTCCTCGCAATGCATGCATATGATCGGCGTCGTCTGCACCGTGTCCTTGCGCTCGATGGTTTCCAAGTGGATCATCGAGACTCCCGGATGGGTGTCGCATTCGGCGCAGGCCGCGACACACGCGTTGCAGCCGATGCACCGGCTTGGGTCAATGTAGAACTGCCTCTCGCTCATCTCGTCTACTGACAACCCCGCTGTGACTCTGAGGTGTCTGGGAGACTCCCGCGCCCTCCTATGACGATCATCATAGTATCTTCCATCATGCCAGAACAGAATGGCCAAGAAGCCTCGTCAGGGGCCCTTTGATTCAATGGACACCCTCCAGGACGTCCGGTGCTCGTCCTCAGACGAAAAAGGAGACTTGGCGGATAATCAAGAGAGGAGCGATGTCACAAGTCCACCCAGCACCATTGATCGACCGATTTGGACGACGGCATAACTATCTGAGGATTTCCATCACCGATCGGTGCGGCTTCCGTTGCACCTACTGCATGCCGCGCGAGGACATGGAATGGATGCCTCGCGCCGACATCCTCAGCTTCGAGGAGATCGAGCGGTTGGCTCGGCTCTTCGCCCAGCTTGGAGTGGACAAGATCCGACTGACAGGAGGTGAGCCCACCACCAGGAAAGGACTGCCTGACCTGGTTGAGCGGTTGCGAGGGATCGAAGGTGTCGATCGTCTCTTGCTCACCACCAACGGCGCCGCAATGAGGTCTCTTGCCAGACCCCTTCGCACTGCCGGCATCGACGGGGTCAATATCAGTCTGGACACGCTCGATCCGGAGCGCTTCCTCCAAATCACACGCCGCGACCAACTCAACAATGTGCTCGATGGGATCGATGCGTCTCTTGAGGCGGGCTATGACTCGGTTAAGATCAATGTGGTCGTGATGGCGGACGTGAACGATGACGAGCTGTGCCAGTTCCTGCACCATTTCCGGCACCGACCCGTAGAAGTGCGGTTCATCGAGTTTATGCCGTTTGTTGAGAACGGCTGGAAACGGGGGAAGATGATGCCTTACGCAGACATGCGCAACTGCATCGAGAAGGAGTTCTGTCTGACACCCGTCCCCACAGAGAGCTCGGCAGTCGCCAAGGAATTCTTGGTGCAGGACGCTTCCGTCCGCGTCGGCTTCATCACCTCGATGACGGAGCATTTTTGCGATGGCTGCAATCGCCTGAGGCTGACGTCCGACGGCCGCCTGAAGGTATGCCTCTTCGGTAAGACGGGGCCGAGCCTCCGCGACCTCATTCGGTCGGGGGCGACCGACGACGAGATCACGGAAGCGATCAGGGTCGAACTCGACGGCAAATGGGCCGGCCATCCCGCTATGACCCGATTGGTCGAGTCGAACGACCGCCCCATGATCACGATCGGCGGCTGAAAAAATGAGAGACGTCTCGGCAAAGAACTGGACCTTGAGGACCGCTACCGCCCGTGCGGTCGTGACATGCTGCCCTGAGTCCATCCGGATGATCAACGAAGACCGGGCGCCAAAGGGGGATCCCCGCCCCGTGGCACGTGTGGCCGCAGTGTTGGCGGCCAAGAACACCCCCCAGATCATCCCTTATTGTCACTCGGTCGCGTTGGACTGGGTCGGCGTGGATTTCGCGTTGTTCGACGACCGGATTGAGGCGACGGTTCGAGTGAAGGCCATATACAAGACGGGCGTCGAGATGGAGGCGTTGACCGGCGCGGCCGCCGCCGCGCTGAACATCTATGATCTCCTCAAGCCAGTTGACGATGCTCTGGCGATCGAACGGATCGAGCTGTTGGACAAGACGGGCGGCAAGTCGGATGTCGGGAACCTTGTCTCCGGGGGCTGGAAGTGCGGGGTGTTGGTCTGTTCGGACCGGGCCTCCAGGGGCGAGTATGAGGACCGGTCGGGGGCCATTCTTGCGGAAGGAGTGCAAAGGATCGGCGGCGATCTCGTCGAGGTTCGGATTGTGAGCGACGACACGGATGCGATCCAGACCGTTCTCCGAAGCTGGATCGCCGACGGCCTGGACATCGCGTTGGTTTCAGGCGGAACCGGACTGAGTGAACGGGACACCACCCCGGAGGCGGTCACGGCGTTGCTGGACCGCAGGTTGCCGGGAGTCGAAGAACATTTTCGCGGCTACTCGATGGACCGTGTCCCGACCGCGATGTTCAGCCGGGCGGTCGCGGGCCTCGCTGGTTCGACCCTGATCGTCACGTTGCCAGGATCCCCCGGAGCCGCGCAGGACGCCTTGGACGCCTTGTTCCCGTACATCCTTCACGCGACGCAGTGCGGTGAGACCGGAAAATGATTTCTTACGACCAGGCCCTGCATTTGGCTTTGGAATTCTCCCGGCCCGCCAAAGTAGAAGTGCTGAGGTTGGAAGAGGCGTTCGGTCGGGTGTTGGCACAGGATCTGGTCAGTCCCTTCCCCTTGCCGCGCTTCGACAATTCTGCAGTCGACGGCTACGCCCTCGCCGGGTTCGGACAGGATCGGAAGTGGAGGGTCGTCCGCACCGTGGGCGCCGGTGATCCCCCTGGGCCAGCCCTTGCCGACGGCGAGTGCGCCCGCATCTTCACCGGCGCGCCCGTCCCTCCCCGCGTTTCCGCAGTAGCCATGCAGGAAGATGTGGTGTCAAGTAGCGGAGACATCCAGGTTCTGAATGCTATCAAACCGGGGAAAAACATCCGAAAGGCGGGTGAAGAAGTGGGTGAAGGTGCAGTGGCCCTCGCCGCGGGCACCCCATTGCATGCCGCCGGCATTGGCGTCGCGGCCACCTTGGGGCTGACCCACGTGCCAGTCTATTGCCTGCCAAGGGTCGGCGTCGTTGTGACGGGGGCAGAGTTGGCTTCCCCCGGCTCTGAATTGAAGGACTGTTTTATCTATGAGTCTAACGGCGCCGTTCTCGCGGCCGCGCTCCAGGCCATCGGCATCGCTCCGGTCTTTATCGAGACCACTGGGGATGATCCGGAGTCGACCCAGGGCGTTCTAGGTGATGCCATCAGCCGGTGCGACGTGCTCGTGACGACTGGAGGTGTCAGCGTCGGCGACCGGGACGTGGTGAGAAGCTCGCTTGAGCGGCTAGGTGTTCAAGAAGTGTTCTGGAAGATCGCGATCAAGCCAGGCAAACCAGCCTATATGGGGCGTAAAGGTGACCTTACCGTATTCGGCCTCCCTGGAAACCCACTGTCGGTGCTGGCCACTTTTCACCTTTTGGTCAAACCCTTTATTCTTGCGTCAAAGGGGATTTCTTGCCCTGCTCCGTTCCGCGTCAAGGCTACACTCGCCTCAAATCTCGATCACAAGCCTGGACGACGGGAGTTTGTCCCCGGCTCGCTCGTTGAAGATCGGGAAGGGCCTGTCGTCTCACCCATAACAGGGCAGGGATCCCACATGTTGACCGGGATGGCCCGCGCAAATGTCCTGATTGACATTCCGGAGCAATCGCACGATATTGGCCAAGGGGAGGAAGTATGGGCGGTGCTCCTGTGACCGTCACAGTCCGCTACTTCGCGGCCTTGAGAGATTATCGGGGTCTTTCCCAAGAACCTGTGGTCAGCCCGGCCTCCGATCCTATGCGTCTGTATCTCCACCTCAGTGCCAAGCATGGTTTTCCTCTGGCTGTTGAGCAGATCAGGTTTGTCGTCAACGGATCCTACGTCGAACCAACGAAGGAACTGCTTGACGGTGACGAAGTAGTGTTCATCCCGCCTGTGGCCGGAGGTTGAATGTTCCAGATCACTGCTTCGCCAATTGAGCCTCCTCAACCCGATTGTCCGTTGGCAGGGGGCTTCGTGACGTTTGAAGGAAAGGTGAGGAACCTCAACGAAGGTCGCGAGGTCCAGTGCCTGGAATACGAAGCCTATCCTGAATTGGCCATCGCTGAAGGGACAGCGCTGGTCGCTGAGGCGATGGAGAGATTCGGGCTGGGTTGGGCGCATGTCATCCACCGGGTCGGCAAGCTTGAAATTGGCGAGACCGCTGTCTGGGTAGGATGCGGGGCCCCTCACCGTAAGGAGGCGTTTCTGGCGTGCGAGTTCTTGATCGACGAACTCAAGCGACGCCTCCCGATCTGGAAGAAGGAACATTATCTCGACGGCCCGTCTGATTGGGTGAACCTGCACCGTCCACGGGGCGGCGACAAGATACTGCCGAGCGACGTTTTTTCACGGCAACTTATGCTGCCTGAACTAGGCCCGGCCGGGCAGTCCGCGTTGTTGCAGGCGAGGGTGCTGGTCGTGGGTGCGGGAGGTCTCGGTTGCGCGGCGCTGCCCTACCTTGCCGGTGCGGGTGTGGGCGTGATCGGCATCGTCGAACCGGACCTCCTAGACCTGAGCAATCTCCATCGGCAAGTACTGTTTGGATCCAAAGACGTCGGCCGTAGCAAGGCTCAGCTCGCCGCAGAATCATTACGTCGCCAGCACCCGTTCACGCATGTCGAGACCTTTGAAGAGCCATTGAATCCTGGCAACGCCCACCGGCTGATCGGCGGGTTCGACCTCGTCGTGGATGGAACGGACCGGTTCGACGCCAAGTTCCTGATGAACGACGTCTGTCAGGAACTCGGCCGCCCCCTGGTGCAGGCGGCGATCCACCGCATGGACGGTTATGTCCAGACTGTCCTTCCTGGTGGGCCCTGTCTGCGATGCCAATGGGAGGACATTCCCGCCCAAGGATGCGTGCAGACCTGCGCCGAGGCAGGCGTACTGGGTGTAGTCCCGGGCCTGTTCGGTGTCTTGCAGGCCACCGAAGCGATCAAGTTGATCGTTGGCATAGGTGAACCTCTTTCCGTTTGCCAGTTGTGGGCCGACCTTAACGATCTCTCGTGGCGGCGTGTGACCCGCACCCGACGCCCCGGCTGCCTGTGCGAAGGAGTGCCGCCGTGGCGGCCCAAGCCGGTCGTGTTGGACTGGGAGGTTTCTCCTGAAGAGGTGAGAAGCTGGAAGCGGCCGTTTGTCTGCTTTGACTTGAGGGAAGAGCAAGAGCCAAGGCCGAGGTTGGAACTGGGCCAGGTGGAATGGAGGCAGACTCCCTTGAGCAGTTTGCAGGCGGACACGGCGACGCTTGGATCCCAGGACGTCATTCTCGTCTGCGCGAGCGGCGCGAGGAGCGGCCGGACAGCCTATCGTCTCCGAAATCAAGGATTTGAGCACGTCTATTCGCTGAAGGGCGGCGCGAGCGGATGATTGGATGTGCGGACGGTGACCTTCGTCACTGGGCATACCCAGAGGATTCGCTTACACTAGAGTTATGGCGAAGCCTCCCGTTGAGTTTGACCAGCTGATAGATAAGTTCGGCCCTCATCTCAAGTACGATCCCCCGGGCGGATGGCAGGGCAGGGGCGAGCCAGACAAAGTGGTCAAGACCCACTGTTGCTTCTGCGGCCAGCAATGCGGCATCCAGCTCAAGGTCAAAGACAACAAGGTCATCGGATTCGAACCCTGGGAAGAGTTCCCGTTCAACAAGGGGAAACTCTGCCCCAAAGGTGTCAAGCGGTATCTGCAGGGCAGCCATCCCGACCGCCTCCTTGATCCCATGAAGCGCGTCGATGGGGTCGGGTTCGTCCCCATAACGTGGGAGGAGGCCTACAGCACCACGGTCTCCGAGCTCAAGCGGATTCAGGAGAAGTACGGCAAAGACGCGGTCGCGATGCTGTCTGGTGTGTCGCTCACCAATGAAAAGTGCTATCTGGTGGGAAAGTTCGCTCGACTGGCACTCCAGACCCGAGAACTGGACTATAACGGCCGACTCTGCATGGTGAGCGCCGGCGTCGGGAACAAGAAGGCGTTCGGTGTCGACCGGGCGGCCAATTATTGGGACGACATACTCGAAGCCAAGGTCATCTTGTGCGCAGGCACGAACGTTGCCGAATGCTCGCCGATCACGACCGACTACATATGGCGCGCCCGAGACCGCGGGGCGAAGCTCATCATGGTGGACCCTCGGATCACCCCCTTGGCCCGGACCTGCGACCTCCACCTCCCCGTTCGACCTGGTACCGACACAGCGTTGATGACGGGAATCCTAAGGGTCCTCATTGAGGAGGGCTATGTCAACGAAGGTTTCGTCTCGGAACACACCGTCGGCTGGGAAGAGACCAAGGCAGCCGCTCTCAGTTTCCCCTTGGAGGAGGCGTCACGCATCAGCGGCGTCGAGATCGAAGACATTCAAAAGGCAGCAAGGATGTGGGGCCCGGCCGAGACAAGCTTTTTGCTTCACGCACGCGGTATCGAGCACCACACGAAAGGCGTGGAGAACGTCCTCTCCTGCATCAACCTCGTCCTTGCCACCGGCCGTATCGGCCGTAAGGGCTGTGGCTATGGGACGATCACGGGGCAGGGCAACGGGCAAGGTGGGCGGGAACACGGCCACAAGTGCGACCAGCTTCCGGGCAACCGGGACATCACCAACCCCGAGCACCGCAAGTATATATGCGATGTCTGGGGGATTTCCGACGAGGAGTTGCCCGGCAAGGGCCACACCGCCCAAGAGATCATGAACATGATTGACGCGGGCGAGATTAAAGCGCTCGTCTCGATCTGCTTCAACCCGGTCATCTCCCTGCCGGACTCCAACTTCACAAGGCAGGCGTTGGGCAAGCTGGAACACTACACCGCGATCGACTTCTTTTTGAGCGAGACCGCCTACCACGCCGACGTCGTGATGGCGGGATCGCTGCACGAGGAGGAGGAGGGAACCAGCACGAGTGGCGAGGGACGTGTCATCCGAATCCGAAAGGCCGTGGATCCCCCCGGAAACGCAAAGGCCGACACAGAGATCCTCTTGGATCTCGCGAGAAGGCTTGGTCGCGGCAAATATTTTGACTTTGCGGACAGCGAGGCGATCTTCAACGAACTGCGGGTGGCTAGCAAAGGCGGCACGGCAGACTATTACGGCATCACCTATGAAAGGATAGAAAAGGAATTCGGAGTCTTTTGGCCGTGCCCCGAGATCGGACACCCCGGCACGCCGAGGCTGTTCGAAGATCTCAAATTCAAGACCCCAGACGGCAAGGCGCATTTTCACCCCACGCCATACCGTCCTTCGGCGGAAGAGCCTGACGAGGAGTATCCGGTGATCCTGACCACCGGCCGCGTCGTCAGCCAGTATCTGAGCGGCACGCAGACCCGCCGCATCGGCGGCCTGGTAGACCTGTGCCCCGAACCTTATGTCGAGATCC
>CAYVHL010000001.1:721540-871830 GCA_964451255.1 uncultured Fimbriimonadaceae bacterium | reverse complement strand
AACAATATGGGATCGAAGACAAGGAGTGGATGAAAGTGGAGAGCCGCCGTGGTGCGGTGGTGCTTCGAGCGAAGGTGGTGACCACGATCCGCCCCGACACGGTGTTCATCCCCTATCACTGGGCAGGGAAGAAGTCCGCCAACAATCTCACGGTCCGCGCGCTCGACCCGCTCAGCAAAATCCCGGAGTTCAAACGGGCATGCGTCCGGATCGAACGTGCGTCATCACCCTGAACTGCGGGGCGTTAGGCCCTCGGCCGTCTAGGCTCGCGGCACACTGGAGCTAAAAAAGTGGTGGGCGGTACAGGACTTGAACCTGTGACCCCTACAGTGTCATTGGGATTCAGCAGGTTCAGTAGCTCGATTTTGAATCTATCTACGTCTCAGGATGTCTCAGTTTTGCTCCCCGAATGGAGAGACTTGGAGAGACCAGACAGGGTCCGTAGGGCTCGTCAACTAGATTCGGAGTTGAGCTCCAGATGTCTCCAACACGTCGTACAGGTTTGCACACTGAACCCCAAAGTTAGCGGCTACGTTGGGGATCTTGACCTTCGAGGAGTTGGCCGGAACGAGGTCCTCGAAGGTGATGATCTCGTGGCCGTTCTCGATCGCTTCCGCTATGAGCCAAGGGTCGGCTCGTCCGAGAAAGCGGACCTTCTCATGCGCTGAATACGTCGCCTGGGCCTGGACCCAACGAGCAACGACGCCTTGAGCCGTCGCGACTTGCGCTGTCGGCGCAACAAAGAATCCTGGCGGAGCTGTGGCGTCCACCCAATCTGCCAATCCGTCGTTACCAACCTTGAGCTCTTCCGCAACCTTTTCAACGCTGAACAAACTGCCACCTTCGTGGTGTGCGGTGATCCACTCCCAGAACCCTGGGCAAAAGCTGAAGCGATAGAAGTGATTCTTCGCCTGAATGAAGGCGTTGGAGTCCATTAAGTAGGCCATCAGACCGCCACTTCCATGGCATCGGCGAGCCTAACGTATGTTTCATGCTTCTTCACTCCGAGGAGAGCGTATGCGTCGCGCATTAGAGTTTTGCCAGTGTGAGCGCTCGCCAAGACTGCACGTGCAAACCGTCGTCCCAACCTGCTTCGCTGTGTGTAGTAGAAGTTGCCGCCACCAGAGTCACCGCTGGGCCGAAACTCACGATTCCTCTCGACTGCCTCGCGCGCCTCGTATTCGGCTTGCGAAATCAAGCCGCTTTCGAGAACTCGGATCAGAACTACAAAACGACTGACACGAAACTTCCGGCTAAGCCGCTGCAATTCAATCCCATCCCCATCCAATCCCTTCCACTCGCGGCTAAACTCTTCGGCGGGAACGAGCACTTCTGCTGCGACCTGGTTGCAAAATCGCTCCAGCGGCTTGTCGGACACGATCCGGACATCAACGAGAGCGCTCTGGCCGATCCAGATGTGCGCGAGTTCATGGGCGAGCGTGAACATCTGCGCGACTTTGGCATCGGCTGCATTGACGAAAATCAGCGGTGCCATCGGGTCGAACATAGCGAAGCCTCGGAACTCCGCTGGATTTAGAGCGCGGTGGGTGTTGTTCCCCACCACCCCGTTGCGCATAACCAAGACACCCGCATCCTCGATGGCAGTCGCAAAGCGACCGATGACGAGTTCAAGGTTGGATTCCGCCGCGCGTGTCTCGGCGTTCCAGCCGATCATTTCCCTAATGCTTCCTGCGACGTCGCGCGGATCGCTCGCGAGAGAAAATTGACCCAAGAAGCCAAGTTCAGGCGCTTCGATGTCTTCCAGATACTCTCGATACCATGCCTGACGCTCGGCACAGGCGTAAAGAGTGTCGATCAATTCAGCGCTTGCCCTTCTCACTCCGCTTCCGCCGACTGTTCTGTAATCCGGTACAGGTAGCGGTTCATCGGGCGGCTCCTCAAGAAACAGATAACCCAAGGGTACATGCGTCTTCTGGGCGATTGCTTCCAGTTTCTTGAGAGGCAATTCGCCTGTCGTGAACCATTCCTCAAGCCTGCCTATGCGACTCACACCGATCTTCCGAGCAAGCTCAACTGGAGTCAGAGATGCACGTTCTCTGGCCCAATCGAGCAGCTTGGGTTCAACGGTGACGGTCATGGCAGTGGGAGATTCCTCACCCATTTTAGACGAACAAGGTTCGTTCGTCGATGGTGAGAACCGCTTGCAAGGCCATCTTGGTTGGTAGCAACCTCGTTTCCCCAGGGGCTGCACTTTATTCGCCTACTGTCGAAAAGGCGAGTCACGCATCTGGTCGACTCCAGAAGCTTCCAGTTGAGGCTGCCAGGAGGCTCTGTTGGAGAGACACGCACATCTAAACATAATGGCGACCGCTTGGAGTGGTCCGAATTAGGTTCAAAAAGGTGGTGGGCGGTACAGGACTTGAACCTGTGACCCCTACAGTGTCATTGTAGTGCTCTACCACTGAGCTAACCGCCCGGTTCCAGGTTGTCGGCCACGACAGCGGCCGGGGCCGTCGCGGCCCTGGGGAAGGGAAATGTACCCGGCGAGGGCACTTGATTTCACCCGGACCTACGAATGGAGGGTCGAGCAGATCGCGCGTCGCAGGCGGCCAGACCGGACGACGCATGTTAGATGGGGGCCGGTCATCCGGTGCCTTCGGGGTATCTGCTTAGATAGGCCACCTGTTCCGGAGTGCGTCTGTCGATCTGGGCGGCCATCGGCTCCGGTTTATCGAAGCCGCGACCGATGTGCCCACCGGACTCAGGCGGCGCCTTCGACGTAACTGTTCAGATAAGCCACCTGCTCCGGCGTGAGCTTATCGATCTGGACGGCCATCGACTCCAGTCTATCAAAGCCGCGACCGGTGTGCCCACCGGACTCAGGCGGGTGCCTCCGGGGTATCTGCTTAGATAAGCCACCTGTTCCGACGTGCGTTTCTCGATCTGGACGGCCATCGGCACCGGTATTTCGAAGCCGCGACCGATGTGCCCACCCGACTCAGGCGGTGCCTTCGGCGTAACTGTTCAGATAAGCCACCTGTTCCGGCGTGAGCTTGTCGATCTGGACGGCCATCGACTCCAGTTTCAATGCCGCGACCTGCCGGTCGATCTCGACCGGCACCGTGTGGACGTCCTTGCCCATCGAGGCGGCATTCCGCGCCATGTGCTCGGCGCACAGTGCCTGGTTGGCGAAGCTCATATCCATGACGGAGGCGGGGTGCCCCTCGGCGGCGGCCAAGTTGATCAGCCGCCCGTCGGCCAGCAGGTGGACCTTTTTGCCTGATCGAAGGGTGAACTCTTCGACGTACTCCCGGACCATCCGGCGTCCCTTGCTCGACATATCCAGGGTGGGGATGTCGATTTCGGCATTGAAGTGTCCGCTGTTGCAGAGGACGGCGCCGTCTTTGAGCTTGTCAAAGTGACGTCCGTCGATCACGTTCTTGTTGCCCGTCAGGGTGATGAAGACGTCGCCGATCGGGGCCGCCTGTTCCATCGGCATCACAGAAAACCCGTCCATCACCGCCTCGATAGCTTTGGTGGGGTCGATCTCGGTGACCACGACGTGGGCACCGAGCCCCTTGGCCCTCATGGCGACGCCACGTCCGCACCACCCGTAGCCGGCGACCACGACGGTGCGTCCGGCGAACAAGATGTTCGTCGCGCGCATGATGCCGTCAAGCGTGCTTTGGCCCGTGCCGTAACGGTTGTCAAAGAGGTGCTTGGTGTCGGCGTCGTTGACAGCGACGATCGGATAGGCGAGCACGCCGTCCTTGGCCATCGCCCGAAGGCGGATGACGCCGGTGGTCGTCTCCTCCGTGCCGCCGATGATCGTGTCGATCAGGTCGCGCCGCTCCTTGTGGATGATGTTGACGGTATCGGCGCCGTCGTCCATCGTCAAGGTCGGCTTGATGTCAAGGGCTTGGTGGATGTGGCGGTAGTAGGTGTCGTTGTCCTCGCCCTTGATACAGAAAGCGCTCACGCCGTAGAACTTGACCAGCGCGGCGGCGGTGTCGTCTTGGGTGCTCAGGGGGTTGCTGGCGCAACAGGCGACCTCGGCGCCGCCCTCTTTGAGCGTGCGCAGCAAGTTCGCGGTTTCGGTGGTGATGTGAAGGCAGGCGGCGATGCGTTGGCCCTTGAGCGGCTTCTCCTTGGCAAACCGCTCGCGGATGAGCCGGAGCACAGGCATGTCCTTTTCTGCCCATTCGACCCTGTCGCGGCCCTGCTCAGCCAGCTTGATGTCCTTGATATGGTTCGCCGTCTCGTTCATCGTCGTGTCTCGCGCTGAGTGTCGCACAAGCGCGGCGATAGCTTTAGGATCGGCCCGCCCCCAAGCATGATAAAACCCGGCGGCATTGTGACGCTCGCCGGGAATCTGTCTTGTCGGTCGGACAGGGTCATCCTGTCTCTACGTTCGAGGCGGGTCGGCGTCGCCCGCTCGTCGTCTTCGGCTTTTTCTCGGCAGACTTCGGTTTCCGGTTCGCGGTCTTGGTGGGCGCCTTCTTGGATTTCGTCGGCTTGGTTGCGGTCGCCCCGCTGGTCTTCGATGACTTTGCGGCGGCCTCCACCTTTTCTTCCTTGGCTGCAGGTTCCGCTTCCGCCTTTGCGGCCGGTTTTTCCTCAGCGGTCTTCTCGGCGACGTCCCGGCCGAAGTCCTTGATTTTTTCCTCGAGCATTTCGATCAGCGGTTTGCCCTTTTTGAGGAGTGTGGCCACGGCCACGACGCCACCGACGACGATCAGCGGCCCAAGTGCGCGTAGAGGTCTCATGATGGTTCCTGTCCTTGGTTAGTCGTTACTGCTTCGGATTTGTCTTCGTTGCGAGCCGAGGACTTCTTACCCCAGAACTCCTGCAGAGCACCAAATGCGAGCAAGAATCCTGCGACCGTGATCATCACGTCTGCCAGATTGAACACGGGGAAGTCGATCAACCTGATCCAAAACATGTCGGTGACCTGCCCGAACACGCTCCGGTCGATGAGATTGCCCAGCGCCCCTGCGGCCAAACACACCATCGTCACATGGCTCACCCTTGACTCGTCCGGTTTGGCGATCGTGTAAGCGAGCGCACCGAGCCCGATGATGACGGCCACCGGGGCCAACCACACCCCGTGGCCTTGGAGCATGCCGAACGCGATCCCCTTGTTGAAGACCAACTTAAGCTCAAAGACCCCCGGCCAGAGAGCGGCGATCGTTCTGCCAATCGTATTATCAGCCGCGGTCCTCGCCAGGTGCTTCACCAATTGGTCGATGACGATCAATCCGACTGTGCTCGTGAGCACGAGTGTCGTGTGTCGCTTGTTCACAAGCCCAGCACCTGGCGGTCCCGCTTGGTGAGCGGCACCTGCTCACCCTGGTATTCGACCACCTCGACGTCGGACCTGCGGAGGCGCGACCTCTGGCACTTGTCAAATTGGCTGACTTGAAACACCGTGCCTGGCTCACCGACACGCAGGTCGACTGAGGCCATTTTGAAGAGGTTCGGCAAGTCTGCTCCCAGGGCTGCTATCTTGGCGACGGTGTCCGCCTGCGCAGTGACGACCACGCCGACGTCCTGGCTGTCTTTCGTCTCCATGTCCTCGCGCCACTTGTCAAAGGCAACAAACGTCTCGGCTCTCAATTCGAGGAGCGCCTGCACCTGTTGGTCAAGTTCTGCGAACCCTTCCGGAATTCTGGGCTCTAACACTTCGTGAAAGACGCTGGGCTTCTGTCGCGAATGTTTCATCAGCGCATAGACTTCGTCTGCTGTGTGGCACAGGATCGGTGAGATCAATGTGACGAGGACGGAGAGCACCTCGTGACAGGCGGTCTGTGCGGCACGTCGCGACGGTGAGCCCACGGCGTCGCAGTACATGGTGTCTTTGATCGCGTCCAAATAGAACTTGCTGAGGGTGTTGACGCAGAAGTTATGGAACGCCGACAAGGCCCGGTTGAACTCATATTGCTGATAGTGCGTCAGAACCGTTTCCGCCAGTTGGTGGGTTTTGCCGACGATCCACTGGTCAATTCCATCGAGTCGTGTCTTTGAACCGGGCTCAAAGTCCGAAAGGTTCATCTGAAGGAACCGCAAGTAGTTTCGTATGGCACGGTACTCGTCGCCGACCGCCTTGAGTATGGCTTCCGAGCACGGCATGTCCGTCTCGTAGTCTATGCTGGCCACCCAGTAGCGGAGCACGTCCGCTCCACTCGTGGAGCACACTTGCACCGGATCGATGACGTTGCCAAGGCGTTTTGACTGTTTCCGGCCGTGTTCGTCGGTGACGAAACCGTGGGTGACGACGTGCCGATAGGGCGCGAAGCCCTCGGTCGCCGTCGCGAGGATCATCGAGACGTTGAACCATCCCCGGTGTTGGTCCGAGCCTTCCAGATAGATATCGACCGGGAGGTCCTCCTTCCACTCAGAGTCGACGGCGCCTCGGAAGACACAAAGCGCCGTGCAACCAGAGTCGAACCAGACATCGAAGACGTCCACCTCCTTCGTAAAGTCCGTTTCGCCGGTCGAAGGATGTTTATAACCTTTTGGTAAGATATCAGCGGGCTGACGTTCATACCACGCGTCCGAGCCTTCCCGTTCGACAAGGGCCGCGACCGCTTCGATCGCCTCGGGGTCGAGGACGGGCTCACCTGTACCGGCGCCATAGAAGACCGGGATCCCGACACCCCACGGCCTTTGTCGCGAGATGCACCAGTCTGGCCGTCCTGCGATCATGCCACGGAATCGGTCGTATCCCGAACGCGGGAACCACTTGGTTCTATCGACCTCCTCGAGCATCTTCTGCCGTAGAGTGATGGAGGGTTCCAGGTGGAACGGATGGTCGATGCCGATGAACCACTGTTCGGTAGCCCGGAAGATGACAGGCTGGTCGTCCCTCTCGGCGTGCGGGTAGCTGTGGGAATACTCTTCGGCCAAGAGCAACATGCCCAGTTCTCGCAGGCGTTCGACCACGACAGTGTCGCACTTTGCGTAATAGACGCCGGAGAACTCACCGGCCTCGTCGGTCAGGACGCCTCTCCCATCCACCGGGCACAGGACGGGCAAACCGTATTTCTGTCCGGTCATGAAGTCTTCGCGGCCGTGACCTGGTGCGGTGTGGACGACCCCGGTGCCGTCTTCGGTCGTCACATAGTCGGCCAGCACCGCCACGGAATGCCGATCGAAGACCGGGTGCTTGAATCGTGCTCCCTCGATGGCGGAACCCGGTATGGTTTTGACCACTTGGTCGATTTTGAGGCCGACCTTGTCAAATGCGTGTTTGTACAATGCTTCGGCCATCACAAGGTGCTGGTCGCCCGATCGCACGACGACGTAGTCCAACGAAGGATGGAAAGCGACGGCCAGGTTGGCGGGGATCGTCCAGGGGGTGGTCGTCCAGATGACCGTGCTCAGGTTCGGCAAGCCGTCAAACACCCCGTCCGGGTCGGAGGACAAAGGAAACTTGACGTAAATCGATACCGAGACGTGGTCTTTGTAGACGATCTCCGTGTCGGCAAGGGCCGTTTGTGAAGTCGGCGACCACAGCACCGGCCTGAGGCCACGATAAACGTAGCCACCCTCTACGATCCGTTTGAAGACCCGGATGATCTCCGCCTCGTACTTGTAGGCCATCGACGTGTACGGCTTGTCCCACAGGCCGAAGACGCCGAGCCGCTTGAACTGATCCGTTTGGACTCCGATGTAGTGTTCGGCGTGCTGGCGGCACGCTCGGCGCAGTTCAACGGTGGTAGGTGTGATCTTCTTCTCGTTGAACGACTTCATGACCGCCTGCTCGATCGGCAGGCCGTGGTTGTCGTATCCGGGGACATAGGGCGCACGCCTGCCCATCAGCGACTGGCTCTTGACGACAAAGTCCTTGAGGATTTTGTTGAGCGAGGTGCCAAGGTGGATCGGCCCGTTGGTGTAGGGAGGGCCGTCGTGAAGAACGAACGGCGGCGCGCCCGCCTCTCGGCGCGCGGAGATAATCGAACGGTATAGCCCCATTTCGTCCCAGCAAGCCTGCATATCGGGCTCGCGCTTGGCCAAGTCGGCCTTCATCGGGATAGCCGAACTTGGGTCGGGCAAGTTCAGGGTGGCTTTGAAGTCCATGGAAGAATGGGATTGTACTGGGCTGCCCGCAGTCGCCAGCGGACCCTGAGCTAGCCGCCGTCCTCGCGGCAGGGGTACAACGTAGCAGTGGCCTGGTACCGAGTCGTCCTGAGTGTCGTGTGCCCGCCCTTGGCGGTCGTAGACAAAGGGCCGAAGGCCTTCGCCCTCACCCTCCTTCTCACTTTGCTTGGGTGGGTCCCCGGCTCCATTTGCGCCTTCATCTACAGCAGCGAGCCAGCCGAGACAGCGACGTTTTGACCCGCCAATGAAGCTAGGAACAGCTGGGCTAGGTGTCCTCGCCCCGAAGGAACTCCAGAATCTCCTCGGCCAACCTTGACGTCATGGTCGGCACGGCGGCGATCTCGTCCGCCGACGCCCTCCGAATGCCTTCGATGGAACCGAAGTTACGCAACAAGAGCCGCCGTCGTTTCGGCCCCACACCGGGGATCTCGTCCAACAACGACCCGTGGAACCGCTTGTCCCGGACCTTTCGGTGGAAGGTGATCGCGAACCGGTGCGCCTCGTCCCTGAGCCGGCGAAGGAGCATCAGCCCCGGAGAGGTCAACGGAAGCACAACCTCCCGGAAGGTGTATTTGTCGGCGAGCGCCGTCTCGTCCACCAGGTGCGGGGCGTCGACTGGCACATAGACGACCTCGTGGCGCTTGGCCAGTCCGACCATCGGCACCGTCATGCCGAGGGCGTCCCGCGCCTTGAGTGCCGCGCCAAGTTGGCCCTTGCCGCCGTCGATCATGATGAGGTCGGGGAGCTTGGAGAACTTCTCGTCGCCGTCCAGGTAGTTCCGCAGCCTTCGAGTGAGGACCTCGTTCATCATGGCGAAGTCATCAGGGCTCTCCGGGTGGTAGCGGATCTTGAACCGTCGGTACTCCGCCTTCGCCGCCTCTCCGTTCTCCACCACCACCATCGACCCGACCGGCGCCGTCCCCTGGATGTTCGAGATGTCGTATCCCTCGATCCGTATCGCAGGGGTGGGGAGGTCCAGCGCTTCGGAGAGTTGCTCCACCGCTTGCTCGGCCCAAGCCTCCTTCTGCTCCATCTCCAGGGCGAAGGTCTTCAACGCCTGCTCCGCGTTTTGGGCCGCGAGGTCGACGAGCCGCATGCCTTCGCCGCCTTGCGGCACCTCGATGCTCACCGCGCTGCCTTTGCGCTGGCGGAGCCAGGTCTGCACGATCCCCTTCTCGGCGATCTCAACCGGCAGTAGGATCTCACGCGGGATCTCTGGAGCAGAAGAGTAGTACTGCTTGACAAACTCTTGGACGGCCTCGGTGGGCGCGGCCTCCTTGCTGCCGTCCAGCATGTACTGTTGTTGGCCGATCAACTTGCCGCCACGGATGTAGAGCATCTGGATGGCCGCGCCGCGCTCGTCCTTGACAACGGCGACGACGTCCCGGTCTCCCTGGTCGTCGCTGAGGACTTTTTGGCGTTCCAACACGCTTTCCAACGAACCGATACGGTCGCGCAAGAAGGCCGCCTTCTCAAAGTCCAGCTCCTCGGATGCCTGCACCATCTGTGCCCTCAATTCGGTGATGACCCCCTCTTCCTTTCCTTCCAGGAAACGTTGGACTTGGTTCAAGACGACGCCATACTCTTCGCGGTCTGCCAACCCGGCGCATGGGGCGAGGCACTGGCCCAGGTGATAATAGAGACAGGGGCGCTGCTCAGCCTTGCCTGACCAACTCTTGCCGCAAGGGATCAGAGGAAAAGTCTTGTGGAGTAACTGGAGTGTCTCCCGCACCGCGTACGCCGAGGTGTAGGGCCCGAAGGTCTTCCCATAGCCCTTTCGCGGGTTACGCGTGAACAGCACGCGTGGGAACGCCTCCTTGGTCACGACAATGAATGGGTAGCTCTTGTCGTCGCGCAGTCGGACGTTGTAGGGTGGCCGGTGCTGCTTGATGAGGTTGCATTCCAGCACCAACGCCTCCAACTCGCTGTCGACGACGAACGTCTCGATCCGCCGGATCTTCTTGACCATGCGGCTGATCCGATCGCCGAGGATCGCGCTGGCCCGGAAATAGGAGCGGACCCGCGACCGGAGGTTCACCGCCTTGCCGACGTAAAGGACGGCGTCGTCCTCATCGTGGTAGATGTAGCAGCCTGGGCTGGTCGGAACAGACTTGAGCTGTTCCACCACGTGTTCGTTCAGGGAGTTGGACCGGGGCGCGCGCGTCGGCACGGTAGACGTAAAGCTACCACTGATCGCGGAGGGCCAAGTACCTTTCTCGGGACAAGTGGGTCATCACCGAGTCGACGAACCTGCCGTTCTTCCAGTACGCGGCTGGCAATCGGCCATGTTCGACATAACCCGACTTCGCCTGCATCCGCTCCGACGCCTCGTTGTGTCCCAAGTAGCCGCTGGTCAGCAACCGAAGTCCCAAGATGTCGAAACAGAACCTGGCCCGGACCCGCGCCGCGTCGGTCCCGTACCCCTTGCCACGGTTCTCGATTTCGGCGATATAGGAGCCCGTGTTGGCTCTGCCGTGTCGGAAATCGACGCCATGGACGCCGGAGATTCCCAGGTGGACGCCGTCCAGTGTCTCAATGGCGAAGACGAAGTCGGTTCCGGAGATATTGGTGCTCGCATTGCGGAACCAATCCTCTTCGGCGCCGCGTGACATTGGGCCGTCGATGATCAGGTTCTCACAGACTTCGGGGTCGTTGATCCACCGGTAGCAATTCTCAAAGTGCCGCTCATGTTCTAGCGGGACAAGCCGCACTTGTCTGCCTTCATAGCCCTTGACCATTGAAAGATTCTGACTGTCGCGCAAAAAAAGAACCGGGCCATAGTGTCCTTGGCCCGGTCAGTCTCTTGCTTCGCTCTTCTTGTGTCGTGTTCTACGCTAAATCCGTTTGGAGAGTCTTTCGGATCTCGCCTTGGCTTCGCTCGTCAACTGCAACAGCGATGAGACAGAAACGGTTCCCGAGGTCCCAGTCTAGGCGCCGAATCTTTCGACGAGCAGGCGTGCGGTCGCGGTCAAGGCGTCGCTTGGGCCAAGGATCTCATCCATTGCCGCAAAGTAGTCCTCTTGGGCGCGACGTTCGGGAGATTCGGTGAGCAGAGGCTCCAATGCTCGCCGGACGGCGTCAGGCGTCGCTTGCCACAAGTAGAGCTCGGGTAAGGCTGGCTTCTGGAGCACGATGTTCGGCAGGCTATAAAACGCTTCACTCGGCCGACGAATCCGGGCTTCCAGTTCCATAAGCTTGTTGCCACGGTAGACAACGACACACGGGCAGTGGCATAGTGCGGCTTCCAGGGTGGCGGTGCCGCTACAGACGACGGCGGCGGCGGCGGACGAGAGCGCGGCGGCCGCCGAATCGACCAGGACTGCCTCGGGCCACATCTTTCGGACCCAATCTCTGTCCACAGTCGGCGCCACGCCGATCGTGACCGGCCCTCCTAATCCTGCCAACGCCTCCTTGGCAAGGGGGAGGTTGGCCGTGATCTCGTGCTTACGTGAGCCGGGAAGGACAGCGACGCCGAACCGCTTTTGACCTGAAGCCAGTGGGCCGACCAGTTCTTTGAGCGGGTGTCCGAACCAATATGCGACACAACCTTGGCGGGCGAGAATCTCCTGGCTCCAAGGGAACTGGGTGACGACCAGATCGGTCACCCGTGCCAAGTCTTTGCCTTGTCGGTCTCGCCGCCAGCTGCCCGGCGGGGCGAAGTAGGCGACATGCCATCCCATGCGCTTGGCTTCGCGCGCCAACCTGATGTTGAAGAACCCGAAGTCGATGGGAACAAAGAGGCCAGGCTCACCTTGGGCCAACTGTCTGCGAGCCGCCAAGAAACCTTGCCTGACCCGGAAGAAGACCGTGGCGGCCATCAGCACGCCGATAGCGCCCCAGTCGGACGAGTCAGCGACCAGTCGTGCGCCCGTCTTTGCCAGCCTCTTTCCGCCGACCCCTTCAAACACGGTGCCGGGAGCAAGGGACTCTAAGTGGACGACCAACGCCGCAGCATAGGTGTCACCGCTCGCTTCGCCTGCAGAAAAGAAGACGCGCATCCTAGCGCTGGTCGCCACGGCCGTTCTTGCCGAAGAACAGCCTCTCTTGGAAATCGATGAGGACTTGGACTTCCGGCGTGATCTTCACCTCCCGGCGGACGATCTCCAAGGCATGGGTGAGTCCGAGTTGCGACTTGAAGAGCAATTTGCCAGCCTTATGCAGGGCCAGCCGTGATTCTTGGGTGATCCCGACCCGCCGCAATCCGACCGCGTTGATGTCGTGGACGGTCTGCTCCATCCCTTCTGTGATCATGAAGGGAGGAGCGTCACGGACGATCCGGCTCATACCGCCCACCATCGCGAGGCGGCCGATCCGCACCCATTGGTGGACGCCGGTCATGCCGCCGATCGTGACCATGTCTTCGACGGTCACGTGGCCGCTGAGCCCGACGTTGTTGGCCACCGTCACGTCGCTTCCGACGAGTACGTTGTGGCCCAGGTGGACGAAGGCCATGAAATAACAGCGGTCGCCTACAACGGTCGACAGTCCCTCGCCCGACGCCCGGTGGATGGTGACGTACTCGCGGATGACGTTGTCGTCACCGATCTTGAGGAACGTCTCTTCCCCGTGGTACTTGCGGTCTTGGGGGTCGCCGCCGATGACCGCGCCTTGGGCGACCTTGTTGTTCTTGCCGAGGGTGGAGCGTCCTTTTACCACCACATGCGACTCAAGGACGCACCCGTCTCCCAGCACGACCCCCTGCTCGATGTGGCAAAAAGGCCCGATCACGACGCCTGAACCAAGTTCGGCGCCTTTCTCGACCACAGCCGAAGGGTGCACCTCGGGCGGCTTGTTCATTGCGGCAAGAGTTTGAATGTCATCTCCATGCTGGCGGCCAGTTCCCCGTCCACCGACGCGCTGCATCTGATGCGGCCGATCGTGCCGCGTATCCATAGGAGTTCGACGTTTGAGATCAACTGGTCGCCAGGTACAACCGGCCTTCTAAACCGCACGTCGTCAATCGCGCCGATCATCGGGTACATGCCCCTGTACTTTTCGTCCATCAGGAGGATCACGGCTCCAGACTGGGCCATGAACTCAACAATGAGGACACCGGGCATGATCGGCATGGTCGGATAGTGGCCTTCGAAAAAGGCCTCGTTCGCGGTCACGTTCTTCAACCCGCGGGCCTTTACGCCGGGCTCGACCTCCAGCACACGGTCGACCAAGAGCATAGGGAACCGGTGGGGCAGGACGCCCTTTATGTCGGTGATGTTGAGGGCCGCCAAATCGAAGTGATTATGGCCTCAAAGCCGGGAAACTACTCAGGCGTAGGCAGTCAAGTCGATTTGTGCGTGTCTGCGGCAAGGTCCTTGCCCGCAAGCTTGGCGCGGTGTTTGGCGTCCCTTCGGATCTCTAAGACGATCGAGACAAACATAACCACGGCGAGTCCGAGCAAGATGAGCTCGAAGTTCTCCTGGACGAACGGGATCCCACCAAACAGGTGGCCGGCCCCGGCACAGACCCACACCCAGACAAAGTTGGCGATCGTGCTCAACGGCACGAACTTGCGGAACTCCATCCCTTCCATGCCCGCGACAAAGGGAGCGAGCGCCCGGATCACGGGGACGAACCGGCCGATGATGATGGACTTGCCGCCGTATCTCGCAAAAAAGTCCCGCGTCTTCTGAAGGTTGTTCTTGTGGAAGATTCCCTTGCTGGTCTCAGTGAAGAGCCGTCCGCCGAACCAGCGGCCCAGGTTGAAGTTCACCATGTCGCCCAAGATCGAGGCGAATGGCAGGGCGGTGAGCAACACCCAAATGTTCAGGTGGCCCTCCATCGCGTCTGGGCGCGAGAAGAGGCCGGCAGTGAAGAGAAGCGTGTCGCCAGGAAGGAACGGCAGGATTACCAGGCCGGTCTCGATGAACAGGGTAAAGGCCATGATCCAGTAGATCTGGGGGCCGTACTCCTGGATCATCTTCGCCAGCTGGGTGTCGAGATGGGTGAGGATGTCCAGGAATTGGTGCATGACAGGCTCCTGATTCTGGCACGGCGACCGTGCGTTTCCTGGTCATAACTCTGACCGTCCCGTTTCCGTTGCAGGAATGGGACCTCTATGGGGAGAGAAACTCGCGGAGGCGTCGTCGTTGCGCCACTTGGCGCAACTTCTTGATCGCTTGGACTTCGAGTTGGCGCACTCTCTCTCTGCTCACTTGGAACTCTGCCGACAACTCCTCACGCACTCGGACAGCTTCGGAGTCTCCAAAGCGGAGTCGTGCCGTCACGACCTTGCGTTCCCTTTCGGTCAACTGCAACATCACTTCGTGCAGTTCCTCGAGGATTTCTGTGTTCAGAACCATCGTCTCTGGGCTGTTGCAGTTGTCGTCTTTGATCAGTGAGCCCAAGGTCGTTCCCTCGCTTTCACCGACCTGGACGTCCAGACTGACAAGGTCTTGGGAGGCTTGGATAAGCGAAGTCAGCCGCTTCGGACTGATGCCCAGATGTTCGGAAAGCAGTTCTACCGACGGTTCGCTCCCCATGTCCCTCATGAGTTGTTGCCGGGCCTTCTCCACCTTGCGCAGGGACTGAGAGATGTGCGCGGGGAGGCGGATCGCCTTAGCCTTGCTGTCGATCGCCCGTCCGATCGTCTGCCGGATCCAGTGGGTCGCGTAGGTGGAAAACCGGAAACCCTTAGTGGGGTCGAACCGCTCGATGGCGTACATGAGGCCGATAGCACCCTCCTGAATCAAATCTTCCAACGGGATAGACCGGCTGTGATACGACTTGGCGATGTTGATCACCAGCCGCATGTTGCTCTCCACCAGTCGTTCGCGGGACGCCCTGCACCCCGCCTGTGCCGCGCAGGACAGCTCGCGCTCCTCGTCGGCGCCGAGCAAGGGAGCCTGCGTCAACCGGCTGAGGTAGCTCGGTAAGCTCTCGTCCTGTGCATTAGCTTCGCGCGGCATAGTGAGATTCTTCAATCGTTGGCCTCAGAACCAGGCTTCTTGGGCCGGGTGTCCGAGATTTCTGCATGAATCGTGCCAGAACCTGTCGACGGGGGTTGGTCTAGACCTTTCAGATAGACGAACACCGGTCCACTTTGGTTCTGTGGACCTCCAGACATAGTTACGTCACCTGAACTCGGATCGTTTCTGCAGAATGCAACTCCAAACACCCCGATCCCGTGTGAGAATATAGAGAGCCCATGTACAACGAAGAGGCGTTTCTAAACAAGCACGTGCCGGACTGGCGGAAGCTTGACGAGATGTGCGCCCGCACCGGGGCCTCGTTCAGACCCCTGTCGGGCAAGGAAGTCGTGGACTTTGTGCGCCTCTATCGTCAGGCCAGCGGTGATCTCGCTTATCTGATGACCCACTCCAGCAACGCCGAGGTGGTCGTCTACCTGAACAACGTCGTCGGCAAGGCCTACGCCCAACTCTACCGGACGCCGACGAAGCGCTTGGGTGACGTCATCCACTCGAGTCTTCTGACCGTGGCCCAGACGTTTAGACGGCGGTTCGCCTTCATCGCCTTGGCGTTCGCCATCTTCGTCGCCGGGGGCGTGTATTCCTACACCTTGATCACGGTCAAGCCGGAGACTCACGAAAAGTTTGTGCCTCCTATGTTCCAGGAGAGTTTCGACCAATGGAAATCAGGCTCGTTCCCGGTCCGGTCGAGCGGCATGTCGCTGGGCATGACCGGCTTCTACATCACGAACAACCCGACAGCGGCCATCCAGACGGTCGCGACGTCGGTCGTGTCCGCCGGTGTCCTGACGACGCAAATGATGTGGGAAAACGGGACGACCATGGGTGCGCTGACCCACGACATGGCGCAAGTGGGACTCGTGCCGTTCCTCTATTCGTCGATACTCCCGCACGGCGCCAGTGAACTTAGCGGGATATTCGTCGCCGGTGGGGCCGGGTTCGTGCTGGCATGGGCCCTGATCCGACCGGGGCGCAAGACGCGCCTCCAGTCCCTGCGCGAGGCCGGCAAGGACGCGTTCACCCTGGGGATGCTGTCGCTTGCCATGATGGCGATCGCTGCGCCAATTGAAGGCTTCTTCAGCTTCAACCCTGCGGTGCCACAGTGGCTCAAGGTCGTCTTTGCCGCTTGTGCGTTCGGCGCTTGGGGCACGTACTTCTACGGGTATGGCCGCAAGTACGACCAGCCTAAAGAAGCCGACGGAACAGTCCCGGCGGCAGGTGCGTCGCCCAAAGCCGCGCCCGGCTCTGCCATCGCCCGGGCCTGATCCTAAGCGACTCCCGGTAAGCTGCCCGACCGCCTGCCGGATCGCCGTTGAGCGTCCTCACCGTGCCCAAGCAAGCCCAGTTGTGGGCGGTGGCCGTGTCCAGATCGGCTGCGTCGAACCGCCCTCTTAGGCTGCCGAGACGGGGCAGCATCCACTCCCTGAGCATCTGGTCGTCGCGCCAGATCCGCTCCAACTTGTGCGAGGCGTTGGCGCCATGGACGCGGTAGGAGGTCAGCTTCTTGTCGACGAAACCGACGTCCCACTTCTCGGCGACTCGGAACCACATCTCCCAATCTCCAGAGCCGAAGTAGGCGTCGTTGAACCCGCCGAGTTCCTCAAAGCACCTCCGCCGCACCATGGCCGCGCTGGCGATGATCTTGTTGGCGTAGACGAGCGCGAGCAGCACGTCGCCCGTCGCCGTCCGAGGGAAGTCAAATCCGAGCGGAGAGCCTTCGATCGGCGCGCCGTCACCGTCGATGAACCCGCCGTCCGTATGGACGAGCCCGACCTTTGGGTTCTCGTCCATCATCCTCACCTGTTCCGCCAGTTTCTCAGGCGCCCACAGGTCGTCGTCGTTGAGCACGGCGACAAACTCGCCGGTGGCCGACTTCAGAGCCTCGTTGAGCGAGCCATAAGTGCCCAAGTTGCGCTCGTTGAAGAGCGCCTTGACAGGCACGGGGCACGTGTCCCGGAGCCATTCGCGAGTGCCGTCCGACGACCCGTCGTCGACGGCGACGACATCATAGTCGGTGAAAGTCTGGGCTCTTACTCCCTCGACGCACGCCGACAGGTACGCCATATGGTTGTAGCAGGTGAGGATGATGGTGACGCGGGGCATCGTCAGGGAAGTCGGACCTCGACGCTCCAGTCCGTGATGTCCAGGTCAGGGTCTGGGCAGTCTCCCCGTGGCTCGACCGACCCCTGGTTGGCGTTTGTGAACGTCTGGTTCGCCCGCAGGCGGACAAGGAACGGGCTGTTCACCTGGGTCGTGATCGTCGAATCTCCCAAAGCGTCCCAGACCCGTCCACCACCGCTGACGTTTGTGTTGTTCATGGACAGGAAGTTCACCTGGACGCTCTTGATGCTGTCGACTTGTGCCGCCGGGACGAGTTGGGAAAGGTTGATCTCGAAGGACATCGTCCTGTCGGTCTGGCCGAGGGTCTGGTAGTTGACCGGCGTGCCGACGAAGAACGACTGGTTCAACGTCGTGTCGTTGAACTGCCAGATTTGGTACTGGGGCGAGGCCAGAGGGTTCCACAGGATGTAGTGCGTGCAACCGCCCGCTACAAAGCCGTTGCCTCCCGGCGAGACGACCGGCCAAGGGCCGTCCGTGGTCGGGTTCTCGTCAGTGTTGAGCTTGAGTGCGATGATGTAGACGTAGGGTAGGCCGTTCTCCCCTGGCCCGAGACCGGTGTGAAAGTGGCCGTCCACCGTCATGGTGAAGAGCAGCCTTGTCCCTAGCCCGGCCGTGTTTGAGGGATATTTGGCGCAACCGGCAGTGGCCAAAGCAAAGAGGACAGCAAAGATCCACCGCATAACTATGCCTCCGGCACCACGATGAAGAGCAACCTGCCGCACTGCTCGCACCGGGCCGCTTTCCCTTCCCGGACCGCCTCGATCGCCTTCTCCGGGACGTGCATCCCGCAGTGGCCGCACCGTGTGTCCGGCGTCACGACGGCCATCGCCGTGCTGCCCGTCTTTTGCCTGATCGACTCATATGTCCTCAGCAGGTCTTTCTCAACTTCTGCCGCCGCCTCCGGCCTCTTTGTGGCCGCCTTCCTGTACTCAGCTTCTAGCCTGGCGTGTTCGGCCTTCGCCTTCTCCTGTTTGGCGAGGCCGTTCTTCCGGATCTCGGCGACCTTGGCGTCGGTCTCTTTCACCTGTGTGCGCAATGGCGAAGCCTTGGCTCGCAGGCCCTTGGCCTTGTCGTCGAGCGTGACCACGAGTCCCGTCAACATCTCCGTCTCTTTTTGGACGTTCTCGATTTCCCGGGCGTTCGTGATCGTGCCGTCGTAGAGTTGCTTTTCGAACCGGGCGAGCTTATCTTGGCCCTGTTGCTCGGCAAGTTCTGTCTCCTCTAAATCGCGCAGGACGGCGGACAGTTCTTCCCGTGCGGGTTTGATCCTGGCCTCCAAAGCCTTGATGGCCGCCGCCTCATCCTTGCCCACGTCCAGCACGGCCGCGTGCTGCTTCAGGTCGTAGAGCGCGGAGTCGATCAGGTGGAGCTTGTACAGGGCGTAGAGACCCGCGTCGCGCATGCCCCATTATGGGTCGCGCGGACGACGGGTGCGGGTCGAGCCCACGATCTGGCAGGCGACCAGCCTCTCCCGGTGCTCGCAAAAGACACAGACCGCCCTAACGCCGTAGATGTGGGCCGCCTCCACCGCGTCGCTCCATTTTCGCGGGTTGATCTTCGCGTCCCGGCACGTCTCGGACTCAGGGTCGTAGCGGGGGCAGTCCGGGCAGTTCATACTAGACCTGGCAATGTTATGGTCGGCGACGCTCCTGCTGGCTGCCGTGGCGCAAGACCCCGGAGTCAGCCTCACTTTTGATAACGGGTCGTTCGTTATCAAGAGCGCGGCGAAAACCGAACAGGTGTCTACTATACCAAAGAAGCCGCCTTTGGATTCGGAAGAAAAGAGTTTCCGACTGTACTACCACGACGTCATCGTCACCTTCGACCAGCGGGGCCTGAGCATCGGCAGTCCAGGCAAGATGCTCTCGTCCAAGTTCAGTTCGTTTTCCACAAGCAAGCGGCTGTTCGAGCCGGCGGAGATCGCAAAGACGGAGGCGGCGATCCGGGCGGGCACCCGCAAACGGGAGGCGAGCGGGCTCAGCGGCTACGTCTTGGACGGCTCGACCCTCTACACCTTGATCAGGTGGGACGAGAAGAGCGGCGACCCCTGGTTTGAGGTCGTCGTCAGCGTCGATTTGGAGTCCGACAACCCAGAATTCGCTTATGCCGGGCGGTTCCGTGGTTTCACGACGGCAAGGGGCCGGGTGGGTGACCGGCTGTCGATGGTCGGTGGCAAGCTCGTCGCCCTCACCGAGACCCTGGAGGGATTCGGGATATCGACGCTTGACCCCAAGACCGGGGACGCCCGGTTCAAGGCCGTCGGGCCTAAGGTGCAAGACGGACGGCTGGTGCCGGGCGCAGCCCGGGCGGTGACGATCGACAAGACCCGCTCCGGCTCGTATCGGCTCGGCGTCGTCGACACCGACAAGTGGACCTATCGCCAGGCGGCCGAGATCAGGGGCACGATCATCGGTCTCCATGCCCCCTGCCTCGTGCAGTACAAGGACAGAAAGGGCCAGATGGTGCTCAACCTGGAGTCAGGGGCCGAGATTCCTTTGCCTCTGGATTGCAAGATGGTTTCGGTCAGCGACGGCCTGTTGGTCTGGGCGCCTGCCAAAAACCCGACCGTCGCGGTCATCTATGTCCCCACCTCCTTCCGCACCTTGGCCCGATGGTCCAAGTGACCGCTTGGTCAGACCGGCGTCATTTGCAACCAGTTGGGGCCTGCCTTGGCATCGACTTCGACAGGTATTGAGAGGGGAAGGGCTTTCTCCATGGCTTCCCGGAACGGGGCGACTAGAGTCGACCATTCGCCCGACATCTCGAAAACGAGTTCGTCGTGGACCTGCAACAACATGCGCGTCCCCGTGGCGCCCAGTAGCTTGTGGACGTCGAGCATGGCCAGCTTGATCATGTCGGCGGCCGTTCCCTGAAGGGGCGCGTTCATGGCTTGCCGTTCGGCATAGAGCCTGGCCATCCGGTTCCCGGCATGGATGTCGGCAAAGTACCGCCTCCGACCGCACAGTGTGCTCGTGAATCCCTTGCTCCGCGCCTCGTCTACGACGCCCTGGACGTAGGCCCTCACCTTTGGGAAGCGCTCGTTGTACTGGTCGATCAGCGCCCTCGCCTCCGCGACGCCGAACCCCACCCCCAGCTGGTTTGACAGCCCAAAGTCGGTCACGCCGTAGAGGACCGCATAATTAAGCATCTTGGCAAGCCCGCGCTGGTCCTTCGTGACCGTGTCTTGTGGTTGCTTGAACATCAACGACGCCGTCACCGTGTGGACGTCCACACCGGTCTCGAAGGCCTCGACCAGCGCTTCGTCCCGACAAAAGTGCGCGAGCACTCGCAGCTCGATCTGCGAATAGTCGAAGGAGCCCAAGATGGTTCCCGGGGCGGCTACAAAGGCCCGTCGGATGGTACGGCCCAGCTCTGTTCTGATGGGGATGTTCTGAAGGTTCGGGTCGATGCTGCTCAGGCGTCCGGTGGCGGCGACCGTCTGGTTGAAAGTCGTGTGGATGCGCCCGTCCGTCTCGACCATCTTCGGCAGAGAGTCGGCATAGGTGCTCTTGAGCTTTGTGAGTTCACGATAGGCCAGGATTTCGCCAGCCACCGGATAGGCGGCGGCGAGTTCGGAGAGAATCTCGGCGCCCGTCGCGTACCCTGTCTTCGTCTTCTTGGGCCCGGGCAAGCCAAGCCTCTCAAAGAGGACTTCGCCGATCTGCTTTGGGGAGCCGATGTTGAACTCGGTCCCTGCGAGCTCGTAGACTTTGGCTTGTGATTGGTCGATGGCGACTTGGAGTTGCTTGCTGAACTCCCGGAGGTCGTCCGTGTTCACCGCGATTCCCGCCTGCTCCATCTCAGCGAGCACAGGAACCAAGGGCAGCTCGATCTCCTTCAGCACTCGCGTCTGTCCCTCGAGCTCAACCCTCGCCTCCATGACCGGCACGAGGGCCAGCAACGCCGCCGCTTGCAGTTCCGGCGTCTCAGGTGGATCCAGGTCGAGATAGCCGTGGACCAAGTCGCCCAGTTCATAGCTCGTGCGCCCGCTTTGCAGGACGTAGGCCGCCAGCGTCGCGTCGAACCGAGGCGTCGCGAGGCGTCCGGCACGCTTGAGCAAGGTCTTGGTCTCATGCGCCACGAGTTGACCCGGCCGGTCGTCGATGAGCCTTGCGGCGACTTCCCACGAGGCCACACGGACTTCGCCGCCGACGGCGACATACGCCTCGGGCGGCTCGTCGTCGAACATCGCCGCCTGCGCGGACTTCGGAGGCGTGACGATAGCATAGGGTTTGTTGCCAACCCACGTGTTCAGCGCGAGCCAACTCGCTTTGCCCTCCAACAAGACCGCTTTCACAGGCTCATGTTCGACGCTCGCAACTGTGGAGGGGTCGTCTCCGCCGTCCGTCAAGTAAGGGGCTAAGACGGCGTCCAGGCGCTTGACCTGCGACCGGAACTCCAGGGTCATCAACGCCTGCTTCGATTTCTCCAGGCTCTGGCGGGTCAGGGAGTAAGGCGCGAAGTCGTATTCCAGCGGCACGTCGCGGACGATCGTCGCCAACCACTTGCTCTTGAGCATCTGGTCGACGTTCGGCTCGATCTTCTTCCAGTACTTCTCTTCGACCTCTTCTTTGCGTGCGAGGATTTGCTCGACCGGCCCAAACTTTTGGATGAGGTAAGTCGCCGTCTTTTCGCCGATGCCAGGCACGCCCGGGATGTTGTCGCTGGTGTCTCCGACAAGTGCTTTGTAGTCGGGGACGAATTCGGGTCCGAAGCCATACCGCTGGTGGACTTCGGCAGGGCCGTAAATCACCACGTCTGTGACCCCCTTTCGTGTCGTCATCACCTTGACATGGTCATCGACCAGTTGGAGGCTGTCCAGGTCGCCCGTGACGATGACGGTCTCGTACCCGTTCTCCTCGGCGCGTCGGCTGACCGTGCCGACGACGTCGTCCGCCTCAAAACCGACCACCTCGATCTGGGGGATGTTCAGGTCTTTGACGAGCTCTCTCGAATAGACCAGTTGGCTGACGAGTTCGTCCGGCGTGTCTCTGCGGGTGCCCTTGTATTCGGCGTAATCCGTGTGCCGAAAGGTCTTGCCCGGCGCATCCAAGGCCACGACGACCGCGTCAGGCTTCTGGTCGCCAAAGAGGGCCAGGATCATCAGCGTGAACCCGAAGAGGGCGTTGGTCGGGCGACCGTCCGCGGTGCTCAGATACCGGGTGCCGTAGAAGGCGCGGAACAGCAAGCTGTATCCATCGATGACGACCAGCTTCTTCTGCGCCATGGGGCCGGGAGGTTACCTGCCTGGGCCGTTCCTGAGACCTGGGCTCAGTAATGCCAGTCGACGTCGCTCTTGCCGGCGTGTTTGATGATGAAGTCGCGCCGCGGCTCGACCTTGTCACCCATCAGGCGGCTGAACATTTGCTCGATGTCGGAGTGGGCGTCAGGATCCATCTCCACCCGTACGAGTTGCCTGGTCTCCGGGCGCATGGTCGTCTCTTCCAACTCGTCAGGGTTCATCTCGCCCAGACCCTTGAAGCGGGTTACCGTAACGTTCTTCTTCTTTAGCCCCTTCAAGATCTCGTCGCGCTCCTGGACCGTGTTGGCGAAGTACCGCTCGTTCGTCCCCGCCTTGATGACGAAGAGAGGTGGCACCGCCATGTAGACGTAGCCTTCCATGATCAGGGGCTTCAGGTAGCGGTAGAGGAAGGTCAGCAGGAGCGTCCGGATGTGCTCGCCGTCCACATCGGCGTCGGTCATGATGATGACCTTGTGGTAGCGCAGCTTTGAGAGGTCGAAATTCTTGTTCGCGCCGTTCCCATTGGCCCCGTCCTCCTTGCCGTTGCCGTTACCGTTGGCGATCAAGTCTTCCTCGGTGACCCGGCCGGTTTCGATCGCGATCCCGACGCCGAGGGCCGCGATCAGGGATGTGATCTCCGCGTTGTCCAGGGCCTTGTCGACCCGCGCCTTCTCGACGTTGAGGATCTTTCCGCGCAAGGGAAGGATGGCTTGGGTGACACGGTCGCGCGCCTGCTTGACCGTGCCACCTGCGGAATCGCCTTCGACCAAGAACAACTCGCACTGGGATGGGTCGCGGCTGACGCAGTCGGCCAGCTTGCCGGGTAACCCGAAGCTGTCCATCGCGCTGCTCCGTTTGACGGCCTCAGCGGCCTTGCGGGCCTCTTCCCGGGCCCTTTGCGCGAGCATCGCCTTGTCGATGATCCGTTTGGCGACGCTGGGGTTCTCCTCTAGATAAGTGACCAGTCCGTCGCCCACCAAGGAGTTTGTGGCCCCCTGGACCTCTGGCGTCACGAGCTTGACCTTGTCCTGGGAGTTGTAGCTCGGGTTCTCCAGTTTCAGGGCGATGACGGCGGTCAGTCCCTCGGCGACGTCGTCGGCGGTGAAGTTCTTGTCCTTCTCCTTGAGCAGGTTCATCTTGCGGCCGTGGGCGTTGACGACCCGCGTCATCGCCTGGCTGAAACCGCTCACGTGGGTGCCTCCGTCCGGTTGGTGGATGTTGTTGCTGTAGGCGAGGATGTTGGTGTGGTAGCCAGTGTTGTACTGGATCGCCACCTCGATCTCCATCCCCTCGCGGACGCGGTGGAAGTAAATCGGCTTGTGGACGGCGTCCTCGCTGTCGTTCATGTCTTCGACCAGCTGGACGATGCCCCGGTCGAATTTGAAGACCTCGTTCTCGTCGGGGTCCAGGTCGCTCGTGATCTCAAGCTGCAGGTTCGGGTTGAGGTAAGCGATCTCCTTCATCCTTCGCTTGATGACGTGGATGTCGTGTTTGACTTCGGTGAGCACCGTGGGGTCGGGCAGCCAGTGTTGCGTGGTGCCCGTGCCTTTGGATTTGCCGACGACTTCCACTTCGGAGGCGGGGATGCCCTTCTCGAACCTCTGCTGATAAGTCTTGCCGTCGCGCTTCACGGTCGTCAGCATCCAAGTGCTCAGCGCGTTCGTGCAGCTGACACCGACGCCGTGCAATCCCCCCGAGACTTTGTAGCCTGTGCCCTCGCCGCCAAACTTGCCACCAGCGTGGAGCTTGGTCATGATGACCGTCAGCGCGCTGATCCCCTCGTCTTTGTGGATGTCCACGGGGATGCCGCGTCCGTTGTCCTCTAAGCTCACCGATCCGTCGGCATAGAGGTGGACCTTGATGGTGTCGCAGTATCCCGCGAGGGCTTCGTCCACACCGTTGTCCAACACTTCGCGGAACATCTGGTGGAGACCCTTGCGGCCGTTGTCGCCAACGTACATGCCCGGACGCAACCTGACGGCCTCCAACCCTTGGAGGACCTGGATACTGCTGGCGTCGTAGACGCCCTCGACCTTCTTGGCTAACGTCTCGTCTTCGCCGGCGGCGTGCGACTCGACGTGCTCAGGTTGATCCACGCTTTGCTTGCCGGATTCTTCCGGCGAAGGCGCTTCTTCGCTAGGGTCTTTGGGGTCTGCCATGGTTCAGAAAAGCAAGAGACGTCTGGGTCGGTTTGAACCCGAATTACGCCCATGATTGTACCTGGCGAGGGGCGGAAATGACTGGCAGTCCTAAAGCCACGCGACATAGGCTCGGCCAGATTTGGCCGTCAAGTCAGCTGGTCGCGCCGCCGCCCTGGCCCAACCGCTTCTCCAACGCCTCAAGCTGCTCGTCCACGTTCTGGGTGGTGGCCGCCGGTGTGGTCTCTTGGATGTTGGGCGCGGCCAAGCCGAGCTTCTCTTCTAGCTTTCGGAGCTCCTCGTCTGCGGCGAAGTCCATGGCCTGGTCTTCCATCGCCATCATCTTGCCTTGGACGCTGCCCGCCATCATTTCTTGTCGGGCCGACGCCTCGGCCTGTTTGTCTTTGATACGGTCGCGAGCAGCGGCGAAACTGCCTTCGTACTCGTTCTCGAAGGTCAGGCCTTCGAGCGCTTTGCTGATCGACGTCTGGATCTGGGCCTGCTTCCATTGAGCCTTCATCGCCAGCGCTTCGGCGGTCTTGCGGCGGACGTCTTCCTCTTGCCGCTTGATCGCCACCTTGACCGTCTCGACTGTCTCGACAGCGGCGGCCAGGGTCGTCTTCAACGTCTCGATCGTTTGGTCGTTGTTGGCCTTCTCGCGTAGGAACTGCTTTGCCAACTCCCGGTTGCCCTGGCGCAGGGCGGTGGTGGCCTGGCCCTCCAGTTGGGTGCTCTTGCGGTTGGCCTCGTCGAGCATGCCTTGCAGGCGGTTCTTTTGGGTGATCGCTTGGACCGCCTTTTCGCGGTTGCTGATCAACGCCTGCTGCATGTCGCGCCTGGCTTGGTCCAGCATGATGTCTGGATCTTCCAGGTTGTCCATCGTCTTGTTGAACAACGCTTTGAGCCAGTTAAAGAATCGTTTGAACAAATAGGCCCCCGAAAAGACGGTCGAATGATTATACAACGTGGGCACGCCCGGGTTGGATTTACACCTACCGGCAGGGCCGACGGCCCCACGAGAGGTTGCCGGGGATTGGGTCAGACACCACTTGGGCGGAGGGGCAAGGCGACACCGTGCGGCATCCACCGTCCTCCTGGCGGCCCCCGACAGGCGTCCCAATCGGGCGTCGCCGGTCTTGTATAATCGCCCGAGACCTGAGGGGCCCCTCAGGTGTTTGGAGGATCGCTGAACCCCATGGCCGCCGCTGGCACCGTTGTTCAAGTAACTGGACCCGTCGTTGACTGCCGCTTCCCGAACGAAGCGTTGCCCGAAGTCTATAACGCCGTCACGATCACTGAGGAAAAGCTCGGGATCAACCTGACCTGTGAGGTCGCCCAACACCTTGGCGACGACATGGTCCGGTGCGTCGCCTTGTCCTCGACCGACGGCTTGGTCAGGGGCGCCCCTGTCCATGACACCGGAGGGCCAATCACCGTCCCGGTTGGAGAGGCGACCCTCGGGCGAGTATTCAACCTCCTTGGCGAGCCGATCGACAACGAGGGGGAGGTCCATGCCGAAGCCCACTTGCCGATCCACCGGACTCCACCCACGTTCAGCCAGCAGAGCGTCAAGGTCGAGTTGCTCCAGACCGGCCTCAAAGTCGTCGATCTGTTGATCCCGTTCAACAAGGGCGGCAAGATCGGCCTGTTCGGCGGCGCCGGTCTCGGCAAGACGGTTCTTATCCAAGAGCTCATCCGCAACATCGCGGTCGAAGCTTCCGGTGTGTCCATGTTCGCCGGAGTCGGCGAGCGCACCCGCGAAGGCAACGACCTCTGGCGCGAGATGAAGGAGACGACGTTCAAGGACGCCAGCGGCGAGACCAAGCGCGTCATCGACAAGACCGCCATGGTCTTCGGTCAGATGAACGAGCCGCCAGGAGCACGTCTCCGCGTCGCCCTGACCGCCCTGACGATGGCCGAGTACTTCCGCGACGTCGTCGGCACCGACGTGCTCATCTTCATCGACAACATCTTCCGGTTCGTCCAGGCTGGTTCTGAGGTCTCGGCCCTGCTCGGCCGCATGCCCAGCGCCGTCGGCTACCAGCCGACGCTGGCCACCGAGATGGGGCTCCTTCAGGAGCGCATCACCTCGACGACCAAGGGTTCGGTCACGTCGGTCCAGGCCGTCTACGTCCCTGCCGACGACCCGTCCGACCCCGCTCCCGCGACCACCTTCAGCCACCTTGACGCCTACGTCTATCTCGACCGTGGCATCGCCTCCAAGGGCCTCTACCCGGCCGTCGACCCGCTGGCCTCCACGTCGAAAAACCTCGACCCGCGCATCGTCGGCGAAGAGCACTACAAAGTCGCCCGCGAAGTGCAGCAGGCGCTCCAGCGCTACCGCGAACTGCAGGACATCATCGCGATCCTAGGTATCGATGAACTGTCCGACGACGACAAGATGCTGGTGGGCCGCGCCAGGAAGATCGAGCGCTTCTTCTCCCAGCCCAACTTCGTCGCCGAGCAGTTCACCGGCAACCCCGGCCGCTACGTCACGATCGACGAGACCGTCGAGGCGTTCAAAAAGCTGATCGCCGGCGACCTGGACGATCTGCCCGAGCAGGCCTTCCTCTACTGCGGCGGCCTCGACGACCTGTACGAGAGAGCCAAAAAGCTCCAGTCGGCCTAAGCATTAGAGCTGAAGGAACGGGCCTTGTCGTCCACTGCGACGACGAGGCCCTCTTCATTTTCCCTCCGGCACGAAGCACCTGTACCCGGCCTCGAAGACCTCGCGAAGCTCCTCCTCTTCGACCAGTTCCAGCCGCACCAGGACCGCAGGATAGTTGTTGTAGTGCGGCTCCGTGAAGAACTTGCCCGTCGCCTCCCCCTCCTGGACCCACATCTCCTTCGCCATCATGTTGGGCGTCCGGATCGCGTAGACGTTGGGGTTGATGACCCTGGCCTTCTTGGGATGGATGCGTTCACGCCACTCCCAAGCGATCCCCTTGGACTTCCCCTTGATTAGGACGCTGAAGCCCAACTGTTCTCCGGTGCCTGCTTCGACGCCCGCAAACGAGAGCGCGATCCGACGCAAATCGTCCGGTGTGGCCATGGTGCCAAGACTTTGACACAGCCTTCAAGAACCTTGTTCAACCACACAGCGCGGTCGTCGGGGTCAGTTCCCGCTCTCGGAGTCGACACCGACGAACATCTCGCGGGCCTGGGCGACGATCTCTGGCGCCAGCGGGGGCGCGTTGATCGAAGTGGCGTTCGCTCGCAGGTGCTCGACCGACGAGGTGCCCGACAAGATCACGTCCATCCCCGATTCGTGCCGCGCGAACCGATAGGCCGCGTCCGGTAGGGAATCACCACCCCCCGGCCCGATCAGGAACCCAAGCGGGTCGCCCAGGTCGAACGAGGCGGGATCCGTCTTTCCCGTGGCGACCAACCGGTCCATCAGTTCTGAGAGCGCCCCCGGCTGAGACAAGGCCCGCCGCACAGCGAACATCAGTTGCGTCCCAACGTGCTTCTCCCGCACCAGAGGCAAGACGGTGGTCTCAGCGGAAAAGTTGACCAGGCTGTATCCGACCATCACGACGTCCCAGCAGTCGTCTTCGGCGAGAGCACGTTGCAACATCGCATGTGACGTGTCGACGATGAACTGCTCGGTGACGCCGAGGAACCGCACCTTGCCCTCCTCCTGTAGACGACGGAGAACCGGCACCAAGACGTCGCGGGTGTGGTCGTATTCCTCCGGCGTCACCCCGTGCACGTTGAACACGTCGACATAGTCGGTCCCCAACCTCCTCAAGCATCCTTCCACTCTTTCGCGGAAGGACGCGGCCGACCGGAGTCCCTCCGCGTCTGCCGCCCCAGACTTGGTCGAAAGCACGACCGAGTCTCTGGGCACACCGCGCAACCCCAAGCCCAAGGCGGTCTCAGTCCGATAGGATTCGGCGGTGTCGAAGAAGTTCACTCCCAGGTCTAAGGCGGCCCGGACGACTTCCGCGGCCTCTGCGTTGCTCTTGCCGTGTGACAGCCCGAGGCGGCTGTGTCCGCCGCAGCCGAGCACCATCCTTGACACCTGCAACCCTGTCCTTCCCAACACGGATCGATCCATTCGAGCCTCGCCTGGTGCCGGATGCTACCTAGCCTGCCTGGTAATATCTGGCCGTCATGTCTCGTCGGACAGCTCCTTTGATCGTCGCCGCCTTGTTCGTTGTATTTGCTGGTTGTTCTTCGCCAGACACGACCACGCCGACGCCGAAGCCCGAAGATAAGGCGGCCGCCGCACCGGCGACCGAACCCACTGTCCCTCCTACCACGACGACCACAGCGCCAGACGCCTCGACCGCGGGGGGCGCCAAGCCAGCGACAGAGATGGCCACCGTCGACTTCGACAAAGACGTGGTTCCCCTCGTCGGCAAGTACTGCGCCGGATGCCACGGCGGTAGCAGTCCCAAAGGAGGTCTTGACTTGAGCAAGATCAAGACAAAGGAAGACGCCGATGCCATGAAGCCTGCGCTGGGCAAGGCTGCCAGCTATGTCGAATCCCGTCGGATGCCGCCGCGAAACGCTACCCAGCTAACGCCGGAAGAGCGGCAGAAGCTGGTCACTGGCCTGCGATCGCTCTAGTTAGCCGGAGTTCCCGGGCCCGATCTGCCGGGAGGGGTATCATCGCGCCCGACCATATGGCTAGGGAGTTCAATCTCTCCGTTGTCGCGCCCGACCGCACTGTCTTCGATGACAAGGTGGAGTCGGTCGTCTTGCCTGGAGTCGAGGGATATCTGGGCGTCCTTGCCGGGCACGAACCCATGATCGTCGCTCTCCGGCCCGGGATATTGGAATACAAGGTCAACGGCGGCCAACGCCACTACGTGACCATGTCTGGTGGGTTCGGCGAAGTCACCGCCGATAAGGTCGTCGTTTTGGCTGAGAACGCCATGCGGAGCACCGAGATCGACGTCTCAGTGGCTGAGAAGTCGCTCGAAGAGGCACGTCGCGCTCTCCGTGGGGAAGCGAGCACCATGACCTCGGACCAAGCGGTCGTCGAGATTGAATTGGCCCAGGTCCGACTGAAGGCCGCCCGCCTCAACTGAACCCACGTAGCCGGGTCGGGCGTCTAATAGCCATAGCGGCATGATCGCCAGCTTTCTCGTCGCGCTCGCCTTCGGGAGCATCGACCCTTCGATGGTGCCCAGGTTCACTGTGTCGGAGGCTGCCGCCGTCCGGCGGTGGTGGGCTGATCCAAGCCGTTACCAGGTGAACGACCAAATGTCCGCCAGCGAGGGCGGCCCTTACACCGTCGCGCCGACTGTCGAGGGGTCCGTCTGGTTGCTCGCCTACTACAAGGCCTTTTTTCCAGGGCAGCCGATCCTCCCTGACCGGCCCCCAGTGCCGACGACGCCCTCCCAACGCCGCGCCGCCCAGCGGATCGAAGCCCGGTTCCAGGAGGACTGGTCCTTGGCCTCCAAAGACGCCGCCGCCCTCAACCAGGGACTGGACCCTGCCCCGACGCCCCCTGGCGATCGGTTGGATGGCCTGTCTCCGACCTTGGGCCCGGCACCCCGGTTCGCCCAGGCGTTTCGTGCCAAGAGGTACACAGTCGTCTTTCCGGACGCGACCGTCTTCGCCAGCGACAACGTGAAGCTTGACCGCGGATTCCCCTACCTGCGCGCGACGGACGGCATCGACGTCCCAGGATTTGCCAACGGCGCCGGGGTTTGGGAGGCCGCGCTGATGCGGGTCGGAGCCACCGGGGACAAGGGCAAGGTCCTCCAAGCGGTTTCTGGGCTGGAGGGTGGCTTTGACTGCGTCAACACGTATGACACGGGCCGGGTCAGTGTCGGCGTGGTCCAGTTCGCATCCATGGCGGACGGAAGCGGCTCGTTGGGGAGTTTGTTGAGGGCGTTCAAGCGGGACGACCCGTCGGGGTTCCAAGTGGCTTTTCGCCGCTACGGGGTCGACGTCACTTCCAGCGGCGTCCTCGCTGTCTTGGATCCGGCGACCGGGTGCGAAGTCCAGGGGCAGGCCGCTGTCCGACGCATCCAGGCCGACAAGCGGCTGACGGCCGTCTTTGTCCGTGCCGGTCGAGTAAGCGCGGCGTTCCGTGGCGAGCAGATCCACATGGCACTCGCGATGTTTTGGCCGGGAGACCGTGTCGTCGATTGGCAATCCGGCGGCCGTCGATTTTCGGCACGGTTGGGCGAGGTGTTTCGGTCTCAGGCAGGGATGGCCACCGTTATGGACCGCCTTGTGAACACCGGTGACGTCAGCGCCGTCCTGGCTGTCGTGCGGGACAGAGCCGTCGCATCGGGCGCCAAGGGCGCGGCCGATCTGTCCAACCAAGAGTCGCGCCTCATACGGGAGCTACGGTACCGACAAGATTTTATGTTGCTCGCCGGCCTCACCAAACCGACGGAACTTGTCGCTTCGGCGTCGGCCACGCCCCCACCCTTTCCTGGCACGACCCTCCGTCCGCTTGTCCCCGGCGAGTTACGTCCGATCGGCGGCCCTCCGGCTCCCCAGACGCCCTCCAATCCTAAGTCGGACCAGCCCGGAGACAGCCTGCCCGAAGGCGCGGATCCGAAGGTCGCCATCCCACTCGGCCCGCCCCCAGAGCAACGGAAGCCCGAAGATTTCATCTCCAAGCTCAAGCAAAAGCCCGTGGATGAAGGCAAAAAAGTCGACGGAGGCTGATATCCTTGGGCCATATGGTGACAATCGTCGCCGCCGCCGCGTGTTGTTCTGCACTGTTCAGTGCGGACGACGTCGCCAAGATCGTTGAGTTTTGGAAGCCCGCCTACCGGTTGACCGCCGGCCCCGTCATCGACGCCGAGACACTTGGCCCTTGGACGGCCGTGTACAGTGCCGAGGCGAGCACTTGGTTGCTCAAGTACCTGAAGGCACGACAAGGGACGAACGGGAAAGTCATCCCTAACCAAGACCCGTCGGGAAAGGACTTGGCCCAGAAAGAAGCCGACGCATGGATCGACGCGAAGTGTAACCACGACGAAGGCGTCGCCAAGAACAAGGCGGTCGACCTGAACTTCCCAGCCGGACGCGGCGCGCCGCGCTTGTCGCCTCCGCCTCCCGACCCTGGCGCGTGCCCTGCCTCCGTGGTCGCGCTCGCAGGGCCCCCGCCACCATTCTATTTGACCCTCAAGCGGACCGAGTTCACCGTCCAGTTCGACGACATCATCTTGCGATACCACGACAATGTCAAAGTACGGCGAAAGTACGCCTACTTCAGGTTCCATGACGGCGTGGCGAGCGAAGGTCAGGCGGTCCGGGAGATGGACCCCGCGGTACTTGGCGGCCTGTTCAAGGACGCGGGCCTCTCGGAGTCCGACCGCCGGGTCATGGGGGCGGTGTCCCTGCTAGAAGGTGGGTTCGACGCCGTCAACACCTATGACACAGGTTACGTCTCGGTGGGCTTCATCCAGTTCGCGTCGCTCAAGGAGGGCGCTGGCTCGCTCGGGACGATGATGACCAGTTACAAGGCGGCGGATCCCAAGAACTTTGACGCCGACTTCCACCGATTTGGCATCGACGTCGAGCAGAACGGGGCGCTTGTCGTCGTCAAGCCCTCCACGGGGGAAGTCTGCAGCGGGCCCGACGCGAATATGGCGGTCATCCGCGAACCTCGGCTCATCGCCGTGTTCCAGCGGGCCGGCATCCTGTCGCGCCCGTTCCGAGTGGCCCAACTCCATGCGGCCAAGGCCCAGTTCTATCCTGGAGACGACCCGGTTCAGGTCACCTTCGCCAACGGCACGGTCGTGACGGCCAAGGTCAAGGACATCGTCCATTCGGAGGCTGGCATGGCGACCCTTTTCGACAAAAAGGTCAACACCGGCCACATCCGCGAGTTGGCCGGCGTTCTCACGTCCGTAGCCCAGGAGCACGGGTGCAATTCGATCGAGGCCCTGTGCACGTGCGAGCGGGAGATCGTTCAGAAGATGAAATACCGACGGGACTTCCTCGCCGATCCGAACCTGAGCCAGCCGCCGCCCCTACCGGGTCAAGCATAGCTTCGCCGGGGCTTCCACTCACCGCCGAGTCTGCCAGCTTTTCCAATAGTCGGGGTCTTCGATCTCCAGAGCTTGGGCGGTCAAGCTGAGGGGCCTGAAGGTGTCCATCATCACCGCGAGCTCATTCGTCTTCGTGGCGCCCAAGGAAGCCTCGACGGCGCCGGGTTGCGGCCCGTGGGGGATGCCGAGCGGGTGGACGGTGATCGACCCCTCCTCGATCCCCTTTCGCGACCCAAACTTGTCGTTGCAGTAGTATAGGATCTCGTCAGAGTCGACGTTCGAGTGGTTATAGGGGATCGGGACCGCCTCGGGGTGGTAGTCCAGCACTCTTGGACAGAACGAGCACACGACGAAGTTCGGCGTGGCGAAGGTCTGGTGGATCGGCGGCGGCATATGCAACTGGCCGGTGATCGGTTGGAAGGCGTGGATGCTGAACGCGACCGGGTACACAAATCCGTCCCAACCGACCACGTCGAACGGGTGGAAGGAGTAGCGGTACTTTGTGTGCCGGTGCCGTGCTTTCACGGTCACGGCGTAGTCGCCCCGGTCCCCATGGACGTCGAGGGTGTCCGGTCCCCGGAAGTCCCTCTCCGTGTAGGGAGCGTGCTCGAGCATCTGGCCGTACTCGTTGCGGTACCGGCGGGGTGTGGTCACGGCTCCGTGCGATTCCAAGACGAGCATCCGGCACGGGTAGCTCTTCAGTTCAAATCGATAAATCGTCCCTCTGGGGATGACGACGTAGTCCCCCGGATGGACCACTAACGAGCCGTACATCGACTGCAGCCGGCCTTCGCCGTCGTGAAGGAAGTAGATCTCGTCGGCCTCGGCGTTCTTGTAGAACTCACCTTCGGGCATGTCCTGGGCCGCAAGCACCTGGTTCCAAACGCAGTCCTGGTTGCCCATCAAGGGAACCCGGCCGGTGACGCAGTCGCCGAACGGCTTCATCCTGGCTGTCTTGAGATGTCGGTGGCGCAGGGGTTCGTCATGGAGAAACGTGGGCGCGGCCGACCCCAAGTCCTCCCAACCAGCAACCTCGGTCGGCAGGTTGCGGTGGTAGAGCGTGGTCATCGGCCCGTCGAAGCCGATCGTGCTGAAGAGTTGCTCGGCGTACAGGCTGCCGTCTGGTTGCCGGAACTGGACGTGCTTTTTCGCCGGCAGTTCGCCAAGGCGGTGGTAGCGGATCATCGTCGATTGCCTCTCCTCCCCAGTATAGGTTCTGGGAAGGAGAGGCCGACGGGTCAGCGAATACGGTCGGCGATGGCCCGGCGGACCATGGTGTCGACGATCTCGTCGGCGGAGACCTGGTACGTCCCCGCCTCGACCTTGGCCTTGATCTCTTCGACCATGGCGTCGCGGTCGGGCATGCTCAAGACGTCACGGGTGACCGACTGGACAAGTTCGGCGTCGACCAAACGGATGACGGCCTCGTCGACCTTGGAGGCATCGGGGGTAAGGGCGGGTTCGGCGATGACGCGGGCGATTTGTTCGTTGGATACTTTCACGACAGACCTCTTTCGATTGGGTCTTGGTTTGGCGGCCCGGCCGTCTCTGTCTCCAGAGACCCGTCGGCTTTGCGGACCGGGGTCGCCCCCGGGGTGCCCTTGACTTCCAAGGCCCGTCGCTGTGTTCTTGATAAAGGCAGGATTTCCCAAAACTAGAGGGTAGGGGTCGAAAAAAACCAGAAAAAGTACTAGACCCCACGTTCCCCGGTGGAGACAAGATCCCTTTCGACCACTCCGACGTACCAGATGCCGTTCTCTCCGGCGGGCGTCTGGTGCCAGTCGTAGAGGTAGCCCTCGACAAGGTCGCGGCCGCTCAGCCGGTCCTTGATGTCATAGGCGGGCACCCAGACCTCGGCGAGCACGGGGTAGCAGTCGGTGGGGAGCGGGGGCTGCATCAGGCGGTAGTCGTCGGTGACGTCGACCACGACGACGCGCGCCACGTTGTATTCCCAGAGGTTCCCGCCGATCTCCGCCATCCGCTATGCCTCAAGACGGGCTTGGAGGTCAGTTCGCACCGCCGCCGGACGGTTTCGGGCCGACCATATCTCCGTAAGTGGGGACAACATCCTTGGGAGCGCGCATCAGTGCGCTGCTGTCCGGGCCGGAGGGGTCGAGAGGCAGGCCGATCGTCGGCTGCTTCTTGTAGGTGTAGGGCATCACGATCGTGACCCTGCGGTTGCTGAAGTGGTAGGGGTCGCCAGGAACCCTCGGTTCCTTGTCCGCCTTTCCCCTCACCTCCAATATCTGGCTTTGCGTCACCCCACCCATCATCAGGAGCCTGCGGACAGCGTTGGCGCGTTGGCTGCTCAGGTCCCAGTTGTCGACACTGCCGCTCATGGGCCGCGAGTCGGTGTGCCCGTCAATGTACATGGCCCTTCCTGATTTGGCGAGGATCGGGGCGAGGCTCGCGAACAACGCTCTGGCCTTCGGTCGCACGACCGCCGAGCCGAGTTCGAAGAACACCTCTCCGTCGGTCTCGTTCTCAATCATTTCGATGACGACCCCCTCGTCGGTCTGCTTGACGGTCACGTCGCCCTTGGCCTTGAGATCTTTGAGTTCGGCGTTCTGGTCGATCTCGCGCTCGACTTGTTCCTTCACCTCTTCCGCCTTCTGCACGTCGCTCTGCCGGTTGGAGTCGAGCGTGGGCGTCCCGGCCTGTGAGAACCGGTCGGGCGGGTTGTCGGGCAGGACGGGCGGCCGCATGTTTGTCGAGCCGTTGTAGACGCCGATCGGATCCTTGAAATAGGCGGCGATCTCGCGCTTCTGGTCCTCGCTCATACCCAAGATCCACATGACCATGAAGAACGCCATCATGGCGGTCACGAAGTCGGCGTAAGCGACCTTCCAGGCGCCGCCATGGTGCCCGTGGCCGTGCTTCTTGACCTTCTTTATGATGATGGGGGTGCCGTCTTGCATGGCCCCTCGCTACGCCGCGTCCTTTTCCTTGACCGTCGTCTCCATCTCGACGAAACCGGGCCGGAGGCTCGGTTCGATTTGGCGGCGGGCGAACTCGACGCAGGTGATGGGCGACTCGCCCCTGGCGAACGAGAACAGGGCGTGGCGGATGCAGTTCATGTACATCCCGCCCGACTTGACCCGCGCGGCGATCGCCTTGCTCATGGGGGCGATGCAGACGTAACCGAGGAAGATGCCCATGAAGGTGCCGACGAGGGCGGCGGCGACCGAGTGGCCGATGACGGACGGACCGGAGTCGATCTTGCCCATCGTGATGATGACGCCGAGGACGGCGGCGACGATGCCGATGGCGGGCATCGCGTCGGCGACGTTCTGCAGGGCTTCTGAGGGGACCATTTCCTCCTCGTGGGCGACATCGAGGTCCATCTCCATCATCTCGCTGAGGTCGTGGGGGCCGACCGCGCCGGTGAGGACGACCTTCATCGTGTCGCAGAAGAAGTTGACGGCGTGGTGGTTGGCGAGGAACGAGGGGAACTTCTTGACGATATCGCTCTCCTCTGGCTTTTCGATGTGCTTCTCGAGGCCCAGCAGACCTTCCTTGCGGGCGACGGTGAAGAGCTGGTACATCATCTTGAGGAGGTCGAGGTACGCCTTCTTGCCTGCTTCCGGCTTAAGGAGCCCCATCACCGCCTTGATCGTCGCTTGGAACGTCTTCATCCCAAACGAGCCGAGGAAGATGCCCAAGCCGGCGCCGAACATCGTAACGATCTCGTTCACCTGGATGAGCACGGCGAAGTTTCCGCCGTGCATCAAGTAGCCGACCAGTGTGGCGGCCAGCCCGATGACGATCCCGATGAACGCGAACATGGACGTGTGGAATTCTAAGGGGCGCCCGCAACGTCTCGAACTGTGAGGCTGCTCCCAAGGCTATTGTCGGGTCGTCCCGTACAATTGCTTAGGAGCCGGTCTCCTGCGGAAGACCACCCGAAATGGCAGCCGTCAACACACGTTTGGACGAACCCTCAGGATTGTCGGGGCGCGTGCGCCTGCTTGACAGCCACACGGTCAACCAGATCGCCGCGGGTGAAGTGGTCGACCGGCCGGCGGCGGCGGTCAAAGAGCTTGTCGAAAACGCCCTTGACGCCGGTGCGACCCGGGTGGAGGTCGAGCTGTCGGACGCGGGCAGGCGCCTCCTCCAGGTGGCGGACGACGGGTGCGGGATGGGTGACGAAGACGCCCGTGCCGCCCTCTTGCGCCACGCCACCTCCAAGATCGCCTCAGCCGACGACCTGCTCCGGGTCGCGTCGTTCGGGTTCCGCGGAGAGGCGCTGCCTTCCATCGCCTCGGTGTCACGGCTGACGCTTTCGACAGGGACAGAAGACGGAGTGCGCCGGTTGCTTGTGGTCGAAAACGGCAAGACGACGCTGGACACGGCGGAGAGCGGCCCGAAGGGGACGACGGTGACGGTCGAAGACCTCTTCCTTTGCGTCCCCGCCCGGTTGAAGTTCTTGAAGAGCGACACCACCGAGGTCGGCGCGGTGGTGGACGCGGTGGGCAGGGCGGCGGTCGCCCGCCCCGACGTCGCGTTCCGGCTCCGGCACGAGGGGCAGGTGCTGCTCCAGACGTCCGGATCCGGCCAGTTGGCCGACGCCGTCGCGGCGGTCTGGGGGCGTGAGGCGGCCCGGGGTCTGATCGTGGTCGACGGCTACAACGGGGCAGCACGGGTCTGGGGCCTCGTCTCGCCCCCCCACTTCACCAAGCCGACCAGGTCGCACCAATGGCTCTTCGTCAACGGCCGCCCGGTGAGGTCGCGGCTGGGCACGGCCGCCCTCGACCAGGCCTTCCGCGCCCTGACCCCCGACAAGCGGTATCCGCTGGCGGTGTTGATGGTCGAGGCCGACCCCGCCCAGATCGACGTGAACGTCTCGCCGAGCAAGAGCGAGGTGAAGTTCCACCAAGAGGGCGGGGTGTTCGACGCGGTGCGGCGGGCGGTCAAGGACGCGGTCCTCGCCAGCGGCACCATGCCGAGCATGGAGGGGCTCGCGGCCGCCAACGCGGCCCTGGCCGGGCAGACGGCCGAACTGCCGCCCTTGTTCCAGGTCGCGGCGGGGGAGGGTCTGGCTCCGTCCACGGACGCCCCTGAGCCCTTGCCCGCCCCCGACGCCTTTCTCGACGGCTTGCGTGTCCTTGGGCAGATCGAGGACACGTTCATCGTCGCGGAGAACCGGACGTCCCTCCTCGTCGTCGACCAGCACGTCGCCCATGAGAGGGTCCTCTACGAGATGATCCGCGACACCCGCGGCGCGGGAGCGGTCGAGGTCCAGAGGCTGCTCGAGCCGGAGACCCTGCACGTCCCCCGCCGGGTCGCGGAGGCGTTGACGGACAAATTGGAGGAACTGCGTGAAGTCGGCTTCGACCTCGAGCCCTTCGGCCCGGAGACGTTCCTCGTCCGCTCGGTGCCTGCCCTCGGGCGGTTCCGCCCGCCGATGGTGGTGCTCCGGGACCTGGCCGACGAGATCGCGGACGGTTCGCTCGCCGGGATCACCCCGACGCGGGACGACGTCTTCATCCTGGCCTCGTGCAAGCTGGCGGTCAAAGCGGGCGACCCCCTGGGGCACGCCGAGATGACCCGGTTGCTCCACGACCTCGCCAAGACCGAGAACCCGTACCTGTGCCCCCATGGCCGCCCGATCACGGTCGTGTTCCCCAAGGACGCGCTGGCAAGGAAGTTCAAGCGGTGACCGTGCTTGGTGTCGACCCCGGTTACGGGCGGCTCGGCTATGGGGCGGTCCGGCGCGAGGGCAGCCGGCTGGTCTGCCTCGCCCACGGCGTCGTGGAGACCGCGCCCGGGGACTTGTCGGTTCGGCTGGCCGACATCTTCGTCCGCCTCGGCGAGGTGATGGACGCGGTGCGCCCGGACGCCTTGGCCTGCGAGCGGCTCTTCTTCACCAAAAACCAGACGACCGGCATCGACGTCGCGAAGGCGGCAGGTTGCGTCCTGCTCGCCGCCGCCCAAAGGGGGGTGGCCTGCCACGAGTACGCCCCCACGGAAGTGAAGCAGTCCGTGGTGGGCAACGGGTCGGCCGAGAAACGGCAGGTGCAGTACATGGTCGCCAAGTTGCTCGGACTGGCCACGGCTCCCAAGCCGGACGACGCCGCCGACGCACTCGCCGTCGCGTTGACCCACGCGTTGCGTGCCGGCTTGGCGACAGGGCGGGGCTAAGCCACGAACAAGGCCGCCGCCTCGCGCACCGGCGACGTCCCGAACAGGGCCGGCTGGGCGGGGGGGGACGGCGTCGCGAGCACCCAAGAGACGAGTCCGGCGGCCTCGACCGGTGACGCAGGCGCCCTGGACGCCCCTAAGGCGACAAGTGCGTCTGTGGCCGGGCATCCAGGCGGGCCCCAAGCGACCACATGGGTGAGGCGCCGGCGGAGGGCGTCGACCGCCCCGGCCCAGGTGCCGCCGCAGAGCAACCGGGGCTGGACCACCACCGTGCACGCCGACGCGGCGTAGACCAGGCTGTTCCGGGCCATCGCCTGGCCCGTGCTGAACGGGGCGTCCGGCGCCCAGGCGCTCAATCGGGCGACCCCGTCGAGACCGGGCCGTCGCCCTAACCCGCAGGGAAGGGCCTCGAACGCCCTGCCTGGGCCGCCGGCCAAGACAAACGCCGAAGCGGCCAGGCGGTCGACGCCGTCGGCACCGCCGCTCACCAGCGAGAGGCCCAGCGCAGCCAACGCCGAGCAGGTGTCTTGCAACCACCTCCGGGCATCACCAGACGGACGCCGCGAACCGACGACGCCCACCAGCGGCCCGCCGGGCAAGGCGTCCGAGACCCACACGACCGGAGGGGCGGCCGATCCGAGCACGGCTGGCCACCTACGAGGGTAGGTGTGGTCGACCGGCGTGATTACGTCCCCCGCGAGGCACGCCTCGGCCGCCCAACTGAGGCGGGCGGGGTCGTCCAGCGCCGCCGCCTCCCCCCAGAGGCCCCTCGCCCGCAGACACGCGGAGGCGTCGCCCAGGGCCGGGCAGGCCGTCCGGAGGGCGTCGAGCACGCGGGGCCAGCGGGACGCAGGCTCGCCACAACATGCGCCGACCGGCGCTCCGCGCGCGTACAGCGCGGCTAGGGCCGCCGACTGGACAAGTTTCTCCCCAGCGTCCACCCCCCCATTGTATACTGGCCCGCTGTCCAGGTCACGAGGATGCTCAAGCACACCAAGGTCACCCACGACCGCGTCCGCCAGTTTGTCGAGTTCCAGTTACGAGAGCAACTCGTGCTCCAGCACGAAGGGATCTCCGCCGACCTTCTTGTCGGCGCGTTCGCCAGCCCGGTTCAGGCGGCCCAGTCCGACGGTTGGCGGCCCGTGGAGGTCGGGGACACATGGGGGCCAGCCTATCAGGAAGGTTGGTACCACATCAAAGGCGACGTGCCCAAGGAGATGCAGGGGCACAGCTTGGTCCTCACCTACGGTAAGCCGAGCCTAGCCTGGGAGAGGGGCGAGATGGTCGAGGGCACGCTGTTTACCGGCGGTGTGGCGGTAGGCGGCCTGGACTTCGCCCACAACTGGTTCCGCCTCCCGGGCGGAACGACCCAGCTGGACTACCTTGTCCAGACCTACGCCCACAACGCGGAGACCACCGTCCATCGGCCCGAGCTTCCGCGCACCCCCGAACCTGAGGTGTTCCGAGGTTTCATCCTCGCCACCGTCGACGAGGAGTTGCTCGCCCTCTACAACGACTGCGCCTTCGCCTTCGACTTCCTCAAGGCGGTGCCCGAGGACGACCCTGCCTACGCGACGGCCCTGCGGGCGCTGAACGACGTTTGCAACCTCTTTGCCGCCGGCCGCCCCAAGAGCCTCGCCCCGTGCCGCAAGGTGCTCCGTGACGCCATGGACAGCCTGGGCAATGAGCTCAAGCACACCGTCACCCCGGTCGGTCACGCCCACCTGGACACGGCGTGGTTGTGGCCGCTCTCCGTCACCCATCTCAAGATGACCCACACGACGGCCCTTCAGCTTGACCTGATGGACCGCTACCCAGAACACGTCTTCGCCCACAGCCAGGCCTCGCAATACGAGTGGCTGGAGAGGGAGCAGCCGGAGATGTTCGAGCGGGTCAAGCGGGCGGCCAAGCGCGGCCAATGGGAGGTCGTCGGTAGCATGTGGGTCGAGGCGGATTGCAACCTCACGGGTTCCGAGAGCCTCGTCCGCCAGTTCCTCTACGGACGCCGGTACTTCAAGAAGCACTTCGGCACGACCACTGACGACATGTGGCTCCCCGACGTGTTCGGCTATTCGGCGGCGATCCCGCAGATCCTGGACAAGTTCGGGATCAAGTTCTTCTTGACCCAAAAGATGAGTTGGAACCAGTTCAACAAGATCCCCCACAACACCTTTTGGTGGAAGGGGATCGACGGGACGTCGGTCTGGACCCACTTTCCGCCCGCCGACACCTACATCGGCGACGGGTCCCCGTCGCAGATCGTCGCAAGCGTCAAAAAGCACCGCGACCAGGCCCGGTCGGACCGGTCGCTGTACCTTTACGGGTTCGGCGACGGCGGCGGCGGGCCGACGGAGTTCCACCTGGAGCGGTTGCGCCGCGCCCGGAGCGCCCCCGGCATGCCGGCGATCGAGACGCGTACCAAGGCCAACCACTTCTTCCACAAGGCAAAGGAGGAGGGCCAAGACCTGTGCACATGGAGCGGCGAGCTGTATTTCGAGATGCACCGTGGCACGTACACGAGCCAGGCGGCCAACAAAGCCGCCAACCGCGAGAGCGAGTTCCTCTTGCGGGACGCCGAGCTCCTCGCCTGTTTTGCCCAGGACTATCCGGCGGAAGCCCTCGAGGCGGCTTGGAAGCTGGTGTTGCTCAACCAGTTCCACGACATCATCCCCGGCTCTTCCGTGCGGGAGGTCTACGTCGACAGCGCCCGAGACTATGAACTGATCAAGAAGTCCGGAGAGGAAGTCGTCGAGCGGTCGCTCAAGGCGATCGGGCAGCCGCTGGTCCCACAAGGTGTCGAGGCGCCGATGGCCGTCTTCCACAACGCGCGGGTGTCGAGCCAGGCGAGCACGCCTTGGAACGGCGAGAAGGTGCCCGACTCATTGGTGTGCGACGGGGAGAGTCTTCCAGTCCAACTCGTCGAGGCCTTCGGTGAGAAGCAACTCGTCTTCCCCGTGCCGTCGGCGGCCCTCGGGGCGGTGGCCGTGGCTTCGTTCAGCGAGGCGCAGCCGCTTACCCAGCCCAGGCTCAAGGCCCAACCGCGCAAGTTGGAGAGCCACGAGTGGACGGTCAAGTTTGACGGGCATGGCAACATCACGAGCCTGCAGACTCTGGAAGACGACCCGGTGGAGTTCATCCAGCCGGGCAAGCTCGGCAACCTGTTCCAGATCCTCGACGACCGGCCGCTCTTCTGGGACGCCTGGGACGTCGACGCTTATAGCCAAGAGGCTCCGCGCGACCTCGTCAAGTCTGAGTCCTTCGAAGTCGTGGAGAAGGGCCCCGTGCGGGTGGCGGTCGAGTTGGTCAAGAGGTTCGGGGACAGCACGATCCGCCAGAGGATCAGCCTCGGCCCCACGCCGGGCATCCGGTTCGACACCGAAGTGGACTGGCGTGAGAGCCACAAGATGCTCAAGGTCGCCTTCCCCGTGAACGTCAACGCGAGCAGGGGGTCGTTCGAGATCCAGTTCGGCCACGTGGAGCGTCCCACCCATCGCAACACGAGCTGGGACGTCGCCCGGTTCGAAGTGTGCGCCCAGAAGTGGGCCGACCTCAGCGAGGGCGGCCATGGCCTCGCCTTGATCAACACGGGCAAATACGGCCACGACGTCAGCGACAACGTCCTGCGCCTTTCCCTCCTCCGCTCGCCGAAGGCGCCCGACCCGATTTGCGACATGGGGGTGCACAAGTTCACCTACGTGCTGCTTCCGCACTACGGCCAGGTGCAGCACAGCGACGTCGTCGACGCCGCCTATGCGGTGAACGCAAAACCCCATGTCGTGCGCTTGAAGCCCGGCAAAGGTGGGCCTGGGGTCACGCCGGAACTGGCCAGGGTCGACGACCGGAACATCGTGGTCGAGGCGGTGAAGAAAGCTGAGGACTCCGACAAGCTCGTGGCCCGCCTCTATGAGGCGCACAACACGCGCGGGGCCGCAGTCTTCAGCTTGAGCAAGCCGATCAAAAAGGCGTGGCTCGCTGACCTGATGGAAAGCCCAACCGAGCAACTTGAGGTCGTCGACGGTTCGGTGCGATTTTCTTACCGGGCGTTCGAGATCGTGACCTTGCTCGTCGAAGTGTGAGGGGCGGCTATCCGCCGAACTTGTAGCCGACGCCTCGGACGGTCACCAGCCGCCGGGGGCGGGCGGGGACGTCCTCGATGAGTTCGCGCAGCCAGCGCACGTGGACGTCCACGGTGCGGGGAGACACGTCGACATCCTGTCCCCAGACGCGGTCCAGGATGGCCTCTCGGGAGAAGACCTGGCCCGCGTTGCGGACCAAGAAGTGGAGCAGGCTGAACTCTCTAGGGGTGAGTTCAAGGAGTCTGCCGCCTAACCAGACGGAGTGCGTCCGTGGCTCGATTTTTAGGTCGCCTGACTCGACGGTGAGCGAAGGGGCGTCTCCGGCGGCGCGACGCAAAACCGACCGCACCCGGGCGGCGAGCTCTGTGAGGGAGAATGGCTTCAGGACGTAGTCGTCTCCTCCGAGGTCGAATCCTTGCACTCTGTCCTCCTCCGCCGTCCTAGCCGTCAAGAAAATGATCGGGACGGTGGAATCCTTCCGGATCGTCCTGGCCAGCTCAAATCCTGAACGCTGCGGCAACATGACGTCCAAGATGAGCAGGTCAGGCTTGGTGAGGCGGACCAGTCGGACTGCCTCCTCCGCGTTCGGCGCGGTGAACACGGTGTAGCCCTCCCGGAGCAACTTGTGTTGCACGGTCTCCAGTATCGTCGGTTCGTCGTCGACGACGAGGATCTTCATGAGGTGGCGATGATCTCGACGTTGGCGCGAGGCACGGTGACCTCCTGGCCGTCGTCAAGTTTCGCGATGAGGACGCGCACTTCGGTCTCGCTCTCCACCACTTGAAGCTGCGGCGGCAGCTGCGTGACGGTTCCCAGTTTGCCAAAGTACGGTTCTCGGATCACCCGGATCGGTGTCCCGACCGTAAGGACTTGGCCGGCCTGTGGCCGCGGGACGTCGCCGGCGGCGTGCTCGATCGGCGCGATGACCTCGGGCCTGATGACGCCGGCCCGGATCTGGGTGGCACCGTCCATACTCGCCTCACGGCCCTCGATCGACTTGAGCAGTTGGAAAGTCCGTTCCGCCATGCGGAGCTCGCCGAATCCCTCTGTGCAAAGCAGGGTCGTGGTGACAGGTTCTTGGCCGGTGATGGCGACTCCGATCTCATACCCTAAGAGCTCGGTGAGGTCCGAATCCTTGACGGCGCCGACGACGACACCGGCGACCCCAATTTCGTTGGCCTTCTTCAGTCCAGCGGCGGTGACCCCCGCGCCACCGACCAAGATCTTGCCCTTGTCGTCCGGCTGGATGTGTTGCGCGTCCAAGACGGTCTCGCCCGAGTCGACTGCGACCCGGATCGTCCCCCGCCTCTCGCCGCCTATGCCAAATATCCCCTGGATCATCGCTCCCCGAGTCTCGACGACGGCGCCCTCCCCGGGCAGGACGTCCACGATCGTCCCGGCGACATACGCCGTCAACTCGACGGGGACAGAAGGCTCGCGGACCAGAACGTTCCCTGTGATCTCGCTGACCGATTCGATCGTGCCCGAGTAGTCGCAGTGCACTTCCTGGATGAAGAGCTTGCCGAAAAGACCCTTTGTCTTCGCGAGCAGGTGGCCCTTTTCCACATGGTCTTCCGGCTTCACCAAGCACATGCCGGGTGCTTCTTTCGGTTCGATCCCGAGCTTCTCGGCTAGGCGGACGGTCTGGAGGGGGCCCGGCAACATGGCCCGAGCGACGACGGTGTCAGGTTTTACCGCGTCTCCGACTTTCACAAGGACGTCGCCCTTGATCGGCAATCGTCGCACCCTCCGGACGACGGTGTCGGCGCTGACGGTGAGACCAGGAGTGTAGGCGCTACCCAAGGGAACTGTCCTTTGGTCGCAGGCGACGCCCCGACCGGAAGGCCAGTTTAGCATGGCTCTGGGCAGGGATTTGCTCGAAGGCGACCAACAGAAGTCGCCGATGACCGACCGCGGTCCCGGTTGGAGTCGGGCTGCGGATGCCCAAGGGTACGATCCCCCGACGTGGAGGCCATTGCGAAGCCCTGCCCGCAACCGGGCCTTGAGATCATCGACGTGCCGGAGCCTGAGGTCCAGCCAGGCTGTGTGAAGCTAAGGGTCGAGCATGGGAGCGTGTGCGGAACCGACCTCCATATTTACAACTGGGATCCCTGGGCCCAGAACCGCATCCGCCCACCGCGCATTGTCGGGCATGAGTTCTGCGGCACCGTCGTCGAAGTCGGTGAAGGCGTGAGCCTGGTGAAGCCCGGCGATTATGTTGCGAGCGAGAGCCACATAGTCGATCCGCTGTCCCCCGTGTACTTGGCTGGGAACGGCCATGTCGATCCAACAACGACGATCCTCGGCGTCGATATCGACGGCGGCTTCTCGCCCTATACGGTCATCCCCGAACTCAACGCGCGCCCGGTGCCTCCAGGGGTGCCTCGCAACGTGGCGAGCATGATGGACGCGCTCGGCAACGCCGTCCACACCGTCATGGACGGGCCGGTCGAGGGGCAGAACGTGCTGATCACCGGCCTGGGCCCGATCGGCATGTTCGCCGTCTCGGTCTGCAAGGCACTTGGCGCCGCCAAAATCGTCGCCACCGAGGTCTCGCCGTATCGGATCGACCTCGGCCTCAAGTCGGGGGCCGATCTCGTTCTCAACCCGAAGACAGACGATGTCGAAGGGACGTTGAGGCGGATGTTTCCCACCGGAGTGGACGCCACCCTGGAGATGTCCGGACACCCGTCCAGCCTAAACCTGGCGATACGTACCACCCGGTCTGAGGGGCGGGTCTCGTTGCTGGGCGTCTATTCGGACGCCCTGGAGGAGGTCGACTTCAACCAGATCGTGTTCAAAGGCCTCCACCTGCACGGCATCGTCGGTCGTCGCATGTGGGAGACCTGGGATCAGATGACGTGGCTCCTCACCGAGAAGGGGCTCGACGTCAGCGCCGCCATAACCCACCACGTCCCCTGGCGGGAGTTCGACAGCGCCATGCGCAAGATGCGCTCGGGCGAAGCAGGCAAGATCGTCCTTGACTTCACCGTCTAGGCAATTCTGTTCCGTACGTCAAACCCCAGACCCCTGGAAACCCCCTCGGTACAATGCGGCGAATGAGAATCGCCGTCTTGCCGTTCAACGCGGCCAAGGACAGCCGTCCGGCGTTGGCGCGCCAGTTCGCCCAGTTTGCCTGCGAGATCGCCCGGAGCACCAGCGACGCCGAGATCGACGCGGTCAACTACATGGCCCAGTTCCAGGACGAAGGCATCGTCCGGGCGGCCCTGGTGAACCCGAGCGAACAACTGAACGAGCCGGAGATGCTCCAACAGTTCCTGAACCAGGCCAAGCCGGACAAACTCATCGACGGCCTCTTCACGGAAAACGCGAAGGGCGGCGGCAAGATCGTCTATCGGGTGTTTGAGGACGCGTCGGGCGAGCCGGCGAAGACCCAGGAGCTCGACTATCTTCCTGGCGGCGAATTTGGAGTCTTGCGCTCGTTCATCACCGAACTGGCTGGCTTGGCAGGCGGCAAATTGCCGGAGGAGATGAACGAGGACGAGTCCCTGTTTGGCACGACCGACCCGTCCGCTTTCACCAAGTTCCTTGAGGGTTATGACACCGCCCAGTACGTGGAAAGATCGTCGGGCAACGTCACCCGCGACTTCACGCCGCAACCCGCATTCGACGCCTTGTTCGAAGCTATGGAGAAGGATCCTGATTGGGAGGCGCCGATGCTCGTCTGTCTGCAGATCGTCCGGCTCTGCACGACTTACAAGGTCAGCAATGCCACGATCCTGGAGGAGATCCTCAAGCGGCTCGCTGAGAAACAACCCGAGGACGGCCGTGTCTGGTACGCACTCGGCGACCTCAAGGCCACGGTCGGGGACCACTCGGCCGCGTCGGACGCCTTCGAGAAAGCTCTGAAGTTCGCACCCGAAGAGCCTGCGATCATGACAAGGCTCGCCCTCAGCCAACTCAACCTGGGGATGCCCGTGAACGCCGAGCGCAACCTCCGGCAGGCAGTCGAACTGGAAGGCGACGAAAAGCCCAGCCTGGACATCTTGTCCAATGTCCTGGTCCAGACGGGCCGCGCCCACGAGGTGCCTGCCTTGTGGAAGGAAGTCGTCGACAAGAACCCACAAAACGGACTTGCCCAAGCCAAACACGCGATGGCATTGCTTCAGTCGGGTCGGAAGGACGAGGCCCTGAAGGCCTTCGACCACGCCTTGGAGACGGTGGACGACAACCTGGTCGTGAAACGCTTCTATGCCCCCGTGCTTGCCAACGAGGACGATCTGGACCGGGCAATGGACTTCTACGAGGACGTCCTGGATGAGAACCCCAACGACGTGCAACTCATGGTCGAGTACGCCCAGACCTTGCAAAAGGCGAAACGCGACTTTGAAATTCCGCCTGTGCTGAAGAACATCCTGCAGTCGAACCCGGATCCCAACACCAAGGCCAACGTCCAGGCGTGGCTGATCGAATTGGAGCAGCCCAAGCGCGTCGAAGCCGTCCAAACCGCCGCGACCAAGGCCGAGAACGGCGACTATGACGGGGCGATCCGGGAGTTGAAGCCGCTCAGGAACTGGCTGGCCGACTACTGGAAGATGTGGGTGGTCCTCGCCTCCGCCCACAACCAACTGAAACAATTTGCCGACGGCGAGCAAGCAGCGAGGCGTCTGCTTGAGATCTTCCCCGCCTGCGAACCCGGGTACGTCGAGCTCAACAACGCCCTGGCCGGGCAAGGTAAGACTGACGAGGCGTTCAACCTGATGCAGATCGCTCTGCACAACATGTCGAACTCCTTGCCGATCGCCGTAAGTTACGCTCTCGCCGCCAAGCGCGCCGGCAACCCGGACGAGGCCAAGCGCCTTGCGAAGCAGATACGTGAGGCGACGAACAACGACGAGCAACTGACCGAAGTCTTGGCCGAGATCGAGAAAGACTGATCCCCCGCCAACACAGTTGATGGGCGCCGGTGTATCACTAATGGCAGGGTGGCTTGATCGTGATCCAGTGTCCTAACTGCAATCAAAATTTGCCAGACTTCGTTGCCAATTGCCAATTTTGTGGAGCAGACACTCGCTCTGTGGAGCGACCCCCAGCGGCGTCACACGACGACGACGGTTTTGAACTGCCCGACCTGACGACGGGCTCAGGCCTCAGCGGCGAGTGGGTGCGGCGCATTTACTACGGCCTCGGCTACTTTTGGCTGGGGACGGGGGTCATCATGCTCGCCATGCTGCTGATTGGCCGTGCGATGGCCGACAAGAGTGGCTCAGGTTCTCTTGACCCTGGCACACTGATCATCGGACTCCTCTTGTTCATCAGGATTTTGGTCGCCATCGGATACCTGAAGCGGATCCAATCCGTGATGAACTTGGTCAACGTCCTGGCCTTTCTGGGGTTGGTTGGGAGCCTCTTCGGCCTTGTCATGAACATCCTCTCAATCATGGTGCTTGGCCTCTTCGCCGTCATCGGGGTCGTCCTTTCGCTTGTCGATGTGGCGGTCAATGGGGGCATCATGTGGATCATTGGGGAATCAGACCGGCCCGACGCATTCCCTTGATTCCGCCTCCGCTCCGTCGTGGCCGGTTAGCCCGCCAGTCTGGTAACGTCATTTCGGAGAGTGCGGCATGATTTCTTGTCCGAACTGCAATCAAACGTTGCCGGACAGCGCGGTCAATTGCCAGTTTTGCGGTGCCGACGTCCGGTCGGTCAAACGGCAAAGGCAGACCCGTGACAACGTCACCGGCGCGACGAGCACGGTGGGTTCTGGCCTGAGCCCCGACCAGGTCGTGCAGGTTTGGGTCCTGCTTGGCGCGGTCGTAATCCTGACCATCGGCTGGGCTCTGTACATGGGCCTGAGCGCGGTTCCGAGTCGCTACCCTGGACAACTGACGGGCGGGTGGTTGGCCGGACCGGTCGTGTTGGTGCAGGTCGTCCGGTTGATCGCAGCGGTGCTGTTCGTAGGGCGGGCGAAGGTGCCCGTCGCCATGATCCGCGCCGGTCTGTGGGTAGGGGTCGGTTGGTCGGTCGTCAGCTTGATCGTCAATGGCATTTACGTCGCGACGAACGGACCAGGCGCGGTCGGATTCGCGCTGGCGGATGTGGCCTGCCTGGCCGTCCATTACTTTGCGTTTGGAATCATCAACCGTTCGGAAGAAGAGGGGCTCTTACCCTGACTTCGGCTGGCCGCGACGATGAGCCGGGCGACGGCGTCGATGTCGGCCTTGATCTGGCACTCCCAGAACGTCAGCGTTCGATAGCCGCGCGACTCAAGCTCTTCGAGTGTGGCCTGGTGCCGAACCTGGTTGCGCCTGACTTTCTCCCGCCAAAACGCTTCGTTCGTCTTGGGGACCCGATAGCTGTCGCATAGGCGGCAGCCATGCCAGAAGCAACCGTGGACGAAGATGGCAAGGCGGGCCCTGGTAAACGCAATGTCGGGAGTCCCTGGGAGCGACCGCAAGTTCCTGCGATAACCGGTAGCCCGGAGTCGACGCAGTTCCTGGCAGAGCCTTTCTTCGGGCATTGTGCCGGTGCCTCGGTTCGACTGCATCGACCTTCGCGTCTCTTCGCGGACCTCCCAAGTCTCGCGGAGTCTGTCCAAGCTATACGTGACGCTCGTCTCCATGCCGTGGGGCCTGCATAAGCAAGTCTACTTGGCGAATCCGAAACCAGTATTTTTACCGGCCCACAAATCTCGTCGGACCGCTTATTATCAGTTCTGTATTTTGCTTTGTGACCTATGTTCCGAAGGCTCTTATGAAAATCTTGCTTAAAAGTTCCCTAATCGTAGTTGCTGCCGCCTTTGTGGCCCCAAATTGTTTTGCGACCGTCTTTGTTTTCGAAACGGTCATGTCCGGCCTCTACGAGTCGCCTCCCAACGCGTCGCCGGGTTTCGGGAGCGCGGAGGTCACAGTCGACGATGCCGCCAAGACGATGCGTGTCAACTTGGCTTTTTCCGGATTACTCAGCCCGACGACAGCGGCCCACCTGCACGCCCCGACGGCGAACCCTTTGGACGGCAACGCGGCAGTCGTCACCGGGTTGGCCGGATTCCCCCTCGGCGTGACTTCAGGGACGTACGACAACGTGTTTGATATGGCCGACGTCAATTCGTACACCAGTGCGTTCGTCACGGCCAACGGCGGAACCGCAGATTCGGCCTTCGCTGCGCTGTTGGGCTATATGCAGCAGGATCGGACGTACCTCAACATCCATACCCAGCTGTTCACTGGCGGCGAGATCAAGGGGTTCCTTCTCCCTGTCCCAGAACCCGCCACGATGTCGCTGCTCGGCTTGGCGGTCGTGCCGTTGTTACGGCGTCGGAAGCGCTGAGACGTTGATACGACCGCCCCGTTAAGGGGGGGCGTGCGCGTAGAATGACGCTCGCCCATGGCCTTTCGTGACTTCCAACATTTCTTGGACGCTTTGTACGCCGAAGGCGAGCTCAAGAGGATATCCGAGCCGGTCAGCCCTTACTTGGAGATCACCGAGGTAGCCGACCGCGTGATGAAATCTGGCGGGCCGGCGTTGCTCTTCGAGAACCCCAGCGGCGTCGCTCAACGGTATGGCACGCCCGACCCCAGAAGCGCGGTTATGGGGCAACCAAGTATCGACCCGGCCGCCCGTCCCTCCAACGTGACGACCTACCCCTTCCCGGTCGCGATCAACACGATGGGCACCAGGAGGCGGATGTCGCTCGCCCTCAGTTGCGACGACATCGAAGACCAGGCCGTTCGGATCGCCAAGCTGTTGAAAGCCCAGCCACCCAAGGGAACCCTCGTCGACAAGGCCAAGTTCGGCGCCTGGCTAGCGGGCGAGCTCCGGCACATCCAGCCGAAAACTGTCGGTGAAGGAATCTGTCAGGAGGTCGTGCAGACGGGGGACGCCGTCGATCTGACCCAGTTGCCCATCCTCACCTGTTGGCCCGAGGACGGCGGCCCCTACATCACCTTGCCCTTAGTGTTCACCCATGACCCCGAGACAGGTCGTCGCAACGTCGGCATGTACCGCGTCCAGGTTCGCGGCCGCAACACATGCGGCATGCACTGGCAGATGCACAAGACCGGCGCCCGGCACATGGAGTCGGCCCAGGCACGGGGAAACCGGATCGAAGTAGCCGTAGTCCTCGGTGGAGACCCGGCGTACACGTTTTCGGCGATCTCACCCCTGCCTCCGGGCATCGACGAGATGTTGTTCGCCGGATTCTTGCGCCAGGAGAATGCCAGGCTCGTCAAGGCCAAGACGGTCGACCTGCTCGTCCCGGCCGACGCCGAGTTCGTCTTGGAGGGCTACGTCGATCCCTCCGAGCGTGCGCTGGAGGGTCCGTTCGGGGACCACACCGGCTACTACTCCCTGGCGGAAGAGTTCCCCGTCTTCCACGTCACGTGCCTGACCCGGCGTCAGAACCCGGTCTACCCGGCCACCATAGTCGGCCAGCCGCCGATGGAGGACGGCTGGATGGGCAAGGCGGTCGAACGCATATTTATGCCGATGATCCAGCTGACCACGCCCGAGATCGTCAACATGAACCTTCCGGTCGAGGCGTGTTTTCACAATGTCGCCTTCGTCTCGATCAGGAAGAAGTATCCAGGGCACGCCTACAAGGTGATGAACGCGATCTGGGGGCTAGGCGGCTTGGCGTTCACCAAGTTCGTCTTCGTCTTCGACGAAGACTGCGACGTGCAAAACGTCGGCGAGGTGTTGTTCCGGATCGGCGCGAACTGCGACCCCGGCCGGGACACACTGATGTCGAAAGGGCCCGTGGACCAACTCGACCATGCGGCGATGTCCGAGGGGTTCGGTGGCAAGATCGGGTTCGACTGCACTCATAAGTGGCCGGGTGAGAACGGATTCCAGCGTGACTATCCGAAGTTGATCACGATGGCCGAAGACGTCAAGGCTAGGATCGACGGCCTGTGGCCGAGATTGGGCCTCTAGTGCACCACCCAAGGCCAAGCGCTCAGGCTTTTTTCAGAGACTGAAATTGTTGATCGGGTCGATTCTCGCAATCTTTGGTGAGGTATCCTGGGCGATGGGGTTGTTGCCCCGCTTTTCCTCCAGCCGGAGGGGCGTCCGGCTTCGGGACAAGGTGATCTAACCATGGTGTACCGGCCTATTCGCTACGAACAAATGATGAAAGCCGCTGAAGGCATGGATGTCCGTGCCCGTCGCATGTTTGATGGCATGGCCATCTATTCCGGGGAGAAGATGTTCGCCTATTTGGTAGGTGAAGACATTGGCTTGAAGCTCTCCCCTTGCGATGTGCAAGAACTCTTGGCAATGGAAGGGGCCGAGCTCCTGAGGGCCAGCGAACAGGCCGAGCCGATGCGAGACTATGTCCGTATGCCCCGTCAAGTCTTGGATAACTTCGACTCCTTCGTCGGATGGGTTCAAAAGAGCGCGACTTACGCTTCATCCCAAGCCGTCCATTGATCGGCATGCGATGACGGAAGTGTTGCCTCGGATCGGCGACCCGTGTTGGTGAGAATGCGGCGGGCAAAGGGGAGTCGATGAAGAAGATCGGGATAATTACCAGCGGTGGTGACGCGCCGGGCATGAACGCCGCCGTCCGAAGCACGGTCCGGGCAGCCATCGGCCGCGGTGTGGAAGTTGTCGGATTCCATCACGGCTACCGGGGCATCATCGCGGAAGAGATCGTTCCGATGGACAGCAAGGCCGTCGGAGGGATCATCAACCTGGGCGGCACGTTCCTCCGCACAGCCCGTTCCGAAGAGTTTCGAACCCTCGAAGGCCGAAAGCAGGCGATCCAGGTGTTGGAGGACAATGGTGTCGAGGGTCTGGTCGTCATCGGAGGCGACGGTTCCCTGGCCGGTGCCCGCAAGCTCCATGAAGAGTTCGGCTTCGCCGTCGTCGGGGTGCCCGGATCCATCGACAACGACATCAGCGGCACGGATTTCTCCATTGGCTTTGACACCGCCGTCAACACCGCCCAGGAAGCCATCGACAAGGTGCGTGACACCGCCTACTCGCATGAGCGGGTCTTTGTCGTCGAGGTCATGGGCCGAGCCAACGGTTTCATCGCCTTGGACGTCGCCCTCGGGAGCGGGGCTGAGGCGGTACTGATCCCCGAGGTGCCGTTCTCGTTGCTGGATATTTGCGACAATCTCAAGCGGGCCAGGTCACGAGGGAAGAAGAGTTCGATCATTGTGTTGGCGGAAGGCGCGGCGCGAGCGTCTGACGTGCGGGATTTCGTGCAGAAGAACACGGGATTTGAAGCCCGGTACCTGGTTCTTGGCCATATGCAGCGCGGTGGCTCACCGACGGCGTTTGACCGGATCCTTGCCTTGCGCCTCGGGGCGTTCGCGGCGAACCGGCTGATCAGCGGCTACAGCGCTGAGATGGTCGGGGTCGACGGTAACAAACTCGTCACCCACCCGCTGAGCTACGTTCTGTCCACCGAACGAACCGTCGATCCCGAGCGGCTCCTCCTGGTCGATGTCATGTCGCAGTAGATCTCGGCGCGAATTGGCCGGGGACTGGTCGCGGCGAGGGGGTATCCTTCCGGCCCGCGCCGGGGTGGCGGAATGGTAGACGCGGCGGTCTCAAAAACCGTTGGGCCAAAAACCCGTGCGGGTTCGAGTCCCGCTCCCGGCACCAACATTTTCTTCACGGACTAGTGTAATCCGTGGTGTGTAGATGCGTCCAATAGAGTAGAGGATTACCATGAAATCCGCCTTATTCCTGAGCTTGACCTTGCTGTCGGGCACTGCCTTGGCCCAGTTTGGAGCCCAGCCGGGCTATCCCGCGCCCGTGTGGTCCACCGTTGCCCAAGGCGAAAACTGTGCGGTCACCCGCCCTGGCACAGTGATCGTCTCCAACCAAGCAGATTGGGAGAGGCAGTTCCGCATGATGTATGGGGTCGACGCCAACACCCGGCTTGATATACCCGTGGTCGCCAATTGGAACACGCAAGACATCGCCATCGTGTACATGGGCCAGGTGCGGACGGCGGGATACCACGTCTATGTGGAGACTCTGACCAGGCAGAGCGCCGGTGCGCTCGGTATCCAGTGGGTGGTGCTTGCGCCACCACAAGGTGTGCTGACCGCGCAAGTGGTGTGCAGCCCGTTCTGCATCGTTCGGATTGAAAGGCTCGCCTGTCCGTACCAATTCTTTGGACGCCAAATGTACGACCCCTACTATTCGATGGGTGGTGCAGGAGTGGTGTGCGCCGGATGGGCGCCTGCTTGGCGTTTTGGACAAGGCGGCTTGACGCCGCTCGCTCCTGCCCAGAGTGGGCATCATCGCCAGCCGCAAGCTTGGCGGTTCGGCCAAGGCGGACTGACTCCGCTGTATCCGGACGACAACGGGAACAAAGGCGACCATCGCGGCCAACGTCGTGACAACGATCGTGGCGGGCGCGACGGCGGCGGCGGAAGATAACCTGAAGCCCATGAGGGCGGAGATCGTCTCGGTCGGCACCGAACTGTTGCTTGGCCAAATTGTCGATACCAATGCGGCCGAACTAGGCCAGTTGTTCGCCTCCCTCGGCATCGACCACATGTACCGCCAGACGGTGGGAGACAATCTGCCGCGGCTGACGGACGCGTTGCGGCTCGCGCTTTCCCGGTCTGACATCGTGGTGACCATCGGTGGCCTCGGCCCGACTGAGGACGACATCACCCGTGACGGTGTCGCGATGGCCCTTGGCGACCGATTGGTCGTCGACCCAGAGATCGAGGAGCACCTAAAGGCCCTGTTTACTCGTCGCGGTTACCCATGGACGCCGAGCCAACTGCGCCAGGCCACGCGCCCTTCTTGTGCCGAACCAATTGACAACCCAAACGGCACGGCTCCGGGCTTGCTGGCCCGCAAGGACGCCAAAGTCGTCGTGAGCTTGCCGGGGCCTCGAAACGAATTTGTGCCGATGGTGAACGGCCCGGTGACCACGGCACTGGCGAGGCTGAGCGGCGGCGGATCCATCGAGTCACGGGTGTTGAGGATCGTCGGCGTGGGCGAGGCGGCTCTGGAAGATCAGATCAGGGACCTCTTGGGCCTTGGCGATGTCACTGTCGCACCCTACGCAAAGGTCGGAGAAGTCCACCTGCGCCTGACGACTAGGACTGGCCCGGGCGTATCGGGCGTCGACGCGTTGGACAGCGTGGCGGAGGAGATCAGGTCCAGGCTTGGCGACAAGGTCTACGCCGAGGGCGAGGTGTCGCTGGAAGAGACCGTCCTATCGATGCTACGGGAGAGGGGTGCGACGCTGGCGACGGCAGAGAGCCTGACCGGCGGCCTCGTCGGCGGACGGCTGACCTCTGTGGAAGGCGCCAGCGCCGTCTACATGGGCGGCGTCGTCACCTACACGGACGCTCAAAAGACCGCCCTGCTCGGCGTCCCGCCAGACCTCTTGCTCGACCCAGCGCACGGGGCGGTCAGCGAGGCGGTCGCGGTGGCGATGGCGGATGGCGCATTGGGACGACTCGGGACCAACGTGGCAGTCGCAACCACCGGGGTCGCGGGCGTAGCTCCCTACATCGAGAACGGTGTCGAGAAACCGAATGGTCTCTTCTACGTCGCCGTAGCTGGGATTGGCCGTACAACGGCGGTACGGAGCCAGCTTGGAGGCAGCCGTGAGACTGTGCGGTTGCGGGCCGCGCAAGCGGCCCTCGCCCTGCTCTATCGGCACCTGTGCGATAATCGCGGCTGAGGGCCCCTCGAGCCCTCAGCCGCGAGATCGAGCCTACGGAGTCGGCCTAATTCCTCTCTTGATCGAGAACCATCCGTTCGATGAAGAACTCCATCATGCGGTCGCTGTTGATGCCCGAATGTCCGAAGTCGGTCCCGATCTGCACCTCGATGTTTTTCCGGGCCCTACGCAAAGCCTCGATCAGCGACAACGAGTTGTTTTGGTGCACGTTGTCGTCCGCAGTGCCGAAATAGAGCAAGAGCCTGCCCTTCAAGTCCGCGGCGTACGTCATGCAAGACCCTGCGTCGTAGCCGGCCTTGTTGTCTTCGAGGAGCCCCATATACCGCTCGGTATAGGTCGAGTCGTAGTACCGGTAGTCGGTCACCGGGCTACATGAACAGGCGGCGGCAAAAACGTCGGGGTAGCGGAGCAACGCTAGTGCGGAGGCGTAGCCACCGTAGGACGTGCCTTCGATGCCGATCTCCTTGGGGTTGACATAGGGGCGCTTGGCTACCGACATGGCGATCGCCGCCATATCGTCGATTTCAGGTCCGCCGAGCCGATGGAAGATGGCTTGTCGGAAGGCACGTCCCCGGCCGTGGCCGTCGCGAACCATGACCTCGACCCAGAGGAACCCCAGATTGGTGCGGTCGTCAGGTGCCTGGTATGTCGCAGCCGGGCTACCCCAGGTTGGGGGCAGGGGCCCGCCGTAGACGCTGAAAATGACCGGGTACTTCTTGGTCGCGTCGAAGTCTTTGGGTTTATGCAGGCGGGCGATGACGTTCGTCGTGCCGTCTAGAGTGGGGACACTGAACCACTCCGTCGGTTGGAATCCGGCCTTGAGAAACTCGCTGACGTCCGACGTGGCCAGGACTTTGAGCACCTTGCCGTCTTCGTCCAGCACCTGCAGGACCGGTGGGTCGGTCGGGGACTCGGCCCGGTCGATGATCGTCTTGCCGTCGGGCGAGACGATGACCCGATGGTGCTTTGCCGGGTCGGTGATTCGGTGGTCGTTCGAGCCGTCAAAGCTGACCCGCCAAAGTTGTTGGTAGTAAGGATGGTCTGGGTTGTCGGTGAGGTAGTCGATCGTCTTGGCCGCACCGTCGACGTTCAACACCTGCAACACGTCGAAGGCGTGGTGGGTGATCTCCTTCCTGCCGCCGTTGACCATGTCAACAACGCCGATGTTGTAGAAGCCGCTGTCCTCGAACAGGCTCAAAAGTTTGTCGCTGCCGAGGGCCCAAGGGAACGGCGTGTACTTAGGAAGCGGGATGTACTCGACCCATCCGTTCTTGTTCACCTGATGGTCAAGGATCTTGACGGCTCCGGTGGAAGGATCGGCAGAGCACAAGTCAAGCACCTGCTGCCTCCTATCCATTCGATGAAACAAGAGCGCTTTGCTGTCGGGTCGCCACGAAGCTGCGTAGGCATAGTGTCCGACCGCATCGCTGAATTCGCCGTCCCTCACCTTGACTTGAACGCTCTTGTGCTGCGCCACGTCATAGATGTAGATATCAACCATCGGGTTGGGTTTCCCCGGCTTTGGGTAGGCCTCTACACTAAGAGTCGGCTGAGGCGTCTTCTGGTTCTCAAGAAAGTAGCTGTCGACGACCTTGCCTTCGTCGAACCGGAAGTACCAGAGCTTCGTCCCGTCGGGCGAAAAGCCCATGGCGTCCCTTTGTTCCAGCTCTTCTCCGTATACCCAGCTCGCTGTGCCGTATTTGATCCTCTTTTCTATGCTGCCGTCAGTCGTCACTTGGGTGACGGTCTTGTCCGGCAATGTCAAGAAGATGTTGCCGTCTTTATAGGTGGCCACCTTGCCGTCGGCAGAAACCACCCGCGCCAACTGTCGGCCCCGGGCTTGTGGCACGGGTTCGGGCAGTGCTGAGACCACGCCACCTTTCGTCACCTGGTTCATGCTTCTCTTGTAGGTGTAGCTCTCGCCATTTGAGAAGTAGTGGAAGGTGTCCGCGTCACTCCACTGCCCGGTTCCTGGCGCAAGGTGGAGGAGTTGGCGTGCCTTGCCGCGCCACGTTGTGTAATTGGCGTAGCCTGGCAAGTGGGGAAGGCGGTCTTGCGCGCCCGCAAGCGCGCAACAGGCGACTGCGATTGGGATAAAGAGAAAGTTTTTCAAGGCGATCTCCCAAATTATAACCGTTGATGTTGTGCCAGCCCGCAAATGCAAGCTAGATTTGCGACTCGTTAGGCGGCTGGCCCTTAGACCGTCGCGCCAGAAAAAGCCAGGCTGGTGCGATCAGCAGGCTCGGTAGCAAGACCTCGGCCGGGAACTTACGGATGCCGGCCAAGCCCAGCCCGATCGCCATGAGCAAGACGCCCCCGACCGCGCCTGCCTCGTCGATCACCTTGGGGTGCTCGACGACGAACTTGAATGGCCGGGCCGCTAAGGAGACCGCTGTCTGGGCGATCAACACGATGCCTGCGGAGAGGAGCACGCCCCAACCCATCGCGGCGGCAAGAAAGATCGAACTCACCCCGTCCAGGGTCGACTTCACTTGCAGCAGCTCAGAATGGCCTTCGAGGGAGTCCTGCACGCATCCCAGGATCGTCATCGGTCCGACACAGAAGAGGACGCTGGCGGTGATGAGGCCCTCGTTGAAGCGCCCGTGTCCGCCGACCATGCCTCGTATCCACTCGGCGAACCCGGCCAACGCAGGCTCGATCCCGATGAGTGTCCCGACGATGCCGCCGACGGTCACCGAGACGAGCGTCAGCAACAGGTTTTCGCCCTTCAAGAACATCTTCAGGCCCAATCCGAGCACGACGAGCCCGGTGACGAAGACGACGACATCCTGCAGACCTTTCTGAGAGTCCAGGGCGGACTTGGCGGCGAGACCGATGCACGAGCCCACAAGGACCGTCGCGGTGTTCAAGAGCGTCCCGCGAAAGGGAAGCCGCCAGACTGCCATTCAGTTTTTGAGGAGTTGCCTCAGGACATAGGTAAGTACGCCGCCGTTACGGTAGTAGTCCCTTTCCGTGGAGGTGTCGAGCCGACAAGTGACTTCAAATATCTTATCGTCCGCCTTTACCTTCAGGGTCTTGCCATCGGCGAAGCCGCTCGCCACCGCGTCCGCCAGGCCGAGCAACGTGAACGTCTCTTTGCCCGTCAACCCGAGCGACGCGGCGTTCTGGCCGTCCTTGTATTGGAGGGGCAGGACGCCCATGCCGATCAGATTCGACCGATGGATGCGTTCAAAGCTCTCGGCGATGACCGCTCTAACGCCCAACAACTTGGTCCCCTTCGCCGCCCAATCCCGGCTAGAACCTGTCCCGTACTCCTTGCCGGCGAGGACGACCAGGCTGACACCCGCCTTTTCGTAGGCTTCGGCGGCATCAAAGATGGTCGTCACCTCTCCGGTCAACAGGTTGGTGGTAAAGCCGCCCTCGGTGCCGGGGGCAAGCTGGTTCCTTAGCCTGATATTCGCAAATGTGCCTCGGATCATCACCTCATGGTTGCCTCGGCGAGAGCCATAAGAGTTGAAGAGGTGTGGTCGCACTCCGTGGTCGACAAGGTACTTCCCGGCTGGAGAGTCGAGCTTGATCGAGCCAGCCGGCGAAATGTGGTCGGTCGTGATGGAGTCCCCGAGCAGTGCCAGGCAACGCATGCCGGTGAGATCCTCCACGCGTGGCGGGGCCTCGGCCGACATGCCGTCGAAGAACGGCGCCTCGCGGACATAGGTGGAGTCCGACTTCCAGGCAAAGAGATCGGACTTTTCAAGTGGAATGGCCTTCCACTTTTCGTCGCCGTCGAACACCGTCTCGTACGACTTGCTGAACATCTCCCTGGTGATGTGCTTTTCGACGAGGTCTGCGATCTCCTGCTGGGTCGGCCAGATGTCTTTGAGATAGACGGGCTTTCCGTCCTTGTCCGTGCCCACGGGCTCGGTCGTCAGGTCGGCGCCGATGTTGCCCGCGAACGAATAGGCGACCACCAACGGAGGCGACATGAGGTAGTTCGCCTTGACGTCCGGGTTCACGCGCCCCTCGAAGTTGCGGTTGCCGCTCAAGACGCTGACGGCGACGAGGTCGCGGCCACGGATCTCATGGGCCACGGCGTCCGGCACCGGTCCACTGTTGCCGATGCAGGTTGTACAACCGAATCCGACCAAGTTGAACCCGATCGCGTCCAGGTCGTCGAGCAGTCCGGCGGCTTCCAGATATTTGGAGACGACCCGCGAACCAGGGGCAAGGGAGGTCTTCACCCATGCCTTGGGTTTCATGCCGAGGGCCCGGGCCTTGCGGGCGACCAGGCCGGCGGCGACCATCACATTGGGGTTGCTCGTGTTGGTGCAACTCGTGATGGCGGCGATCACGACGTCGCCGTTCGTCATCTCTTCGATTGAAGTCCGTCCGTTCGGCGTGGGCGGAAGGACGCCGGGAAACGCGGCGGCGAAGCTGTCCTTGGCCTTGCCGAGCGGGGAGCGGTCTTGGGGACGCTTCGGGCCGGCGACGCTGGGTTCGACGGTGGCGAGGTCGAGCTCCAATGTGGACGAATAGGTTGCGGTAGGTGTGTCTGGTGAGTGGAAGAGGCCTTGTGCCTTGTAGTAGTCCTCCACCAAGGCGATCCGCTCTTCGCTCCGGCCGCTCCGACGCAAGTAGGAGATCGTCTCCTCGTCGACCGGGAACAGCCCGCAGGTCGCGCCGTATTCCGGGGCCATGTTTCCGATGGTCGCCCGGTCGGCGAGCGGCATGTTGGTGATGCCCGGGCCGAAGAATTCGACAAACTTGCCGACCACGCCGTGCTTGCGGAGCATTTCTGTGACGACGAGCACCAGGTCGGTGGCGGTCGCGCCCTCGCGCAACTTGCCGGTGATCCGGAATCCGACGACTTGGGGCAGGAGCATCGAGACGGGCTGGCCGAGCATGGCGGCCTCCGCCTCGATCCCACCGACGCCCCAACCGAGGACGCCGAGCCCGTTGACCATCGTGGTGTGGCTGTCCGTGCCGACAAGAGTGTCGATGTAGGCTGACCGGCCGTCGTCCATGACCACCCTGGCGAGGTATTCGAGGTTCACCTGGTGGCAGATGCCGGTGTTGGGCGGCACGACTTTGAAGTTGTCCAGGGCGTCTTGGCCCCACTTGAGGAACTCATACCTTTCACCGTTTCTCTCGAACTCCATATCGAGGTTGATCTGCATTGCCGCCTCGGAGCCGTAGGCGTCGACCTGGACGGAGTGGTCGATCACGAGTTCGACAGGCTGGAGCGGGTTGATTCTTTGGGGGTCTCCGCCTAATCGCGTCATGGCGTTCCGCATGGTGGCGAGGTCGACGACGCAAGGGACTCCGGTGAAGTCTTGAAGGAGCACACGGGCGGGGGTGAATTGGATCTCTGTGTCCGGCTCCTTGGTCGGCTCCCAGTTCAAGACCGCCCTGATGTCGTCGGCTCGTACGTTGACCCCGTCCTCCAGGCGGAGCATGTTTTCAAGCAGGACTTTGAGGGAGTAGGGGAGACGGTCGAGGTCGTGGCCTTGACTGCTCAGAGCGGGAAGGGAGTTGTAGGTAAGTTCCTTGCCGCCCAAGCGTTTTGTGGTGCGAGTTTTGTAGCTGTCCATAGCGTGTGGCCCGTAAGAATTCTATGGCCGGAGGTTACCATTCGGTCTTCCCGTAGCTTGGGATGCAAACAGCCCGGGTGGAATTTGGTCACAGAAGTTCGAGCAAGGCTTCAGCGAAGCTGGGTTCCTTGACGACGACCGCCCGTACGGACCCGTAGCCTTCGGTCAAGAGTTTGGCGGCCAAGGCCTGTCCGTCGTGTGTGGTCATGGTCAGGCCGTCTTCGCCGTGATGCACGGATAGCAAGAATGGGTCGGCCATACTCTGGGCGGTCGAGGGGTCGGTCGTTGTGACTGTCACCTCGCTCGGCTTGCCCCGGCGCACCAGGTCGCCGACCGAGCCTGCGAAGCAGGCTTCACTGTCACGAAGGACGATGAGCGTGCCCAGCCTCTCGGCGATCCACAGGTTGTTGGTGACGACGACGAAGCACCGTCCGTTCGCCGCCCCTTCCTCCATTGCCAACACGGCATGTTCGCATGTCCAGGGATCGAGGAGGTCCAGGTGGCCGTCGACAATCGCCGTGGCCGCGGGGGAGAGGAGGCACGGCAACAAGTCGCAGGCTACTGCGAGACCGACGGGCAACTTGGCGACCGGCGTCTCCCGGTCGTCCCAAAGGCCGAGCGCGGTCAGCACTTCTGCGCATCGGCCGTCGTCGGTCCCGCTTTGGGCGGACCGGGCCAGAGACAGGGGCGTCGCCCGACGGTTGTGCCCCCCGTGCCAAGCCTCTACTACCCGACCGGTACGGACGATTTCTCCAGAGAATGGCTTGACCCGGCCCGCGACGCAATCGACGAAGTGGCTCTTTCCTGAACCCGACGGACCGACGACGGCGAGTCTGTCGCCAAGCGACAGATCCAGGGAGAGGCTCCGCCGCCCTTCCTCCAGGACTAGCTCGTCAAGCGTCAGGGCAGGCACGGCTCAGACCACCGTGAGATCTTTGGGATAGGAGGTGAGCAGATCCACACCACCTGCGTTGACCAGGACGTCGTCCTCGATCCTCACGCCGCCGAACCCGTCTATGTAAACCCCTGGCTCCACCGTCCAAACCTGCCCTTCGACAATGTCTGTCGTCGAGGCTTGGCCCAGCGACCCGTAGTCGTGCACCGCCCTCCCCAACCCGTGGCCAAGGCCATGGACGAAGTACTCGCCGAGCCCATGTGCTGCCAAGGCTTCTCGGGCGATGGTGTCGACGGCTTTGCCCGTCGTCCCCGGTCTTATCGCGGCGGTGGAGAGCAAGAGCGCCTCTAGCACGGCTCCGTAGACCTCTTTATGCCGGTCTGAAGCTTCGCCGATCACAAACGTCCGCGTGATGTCGCTGCTGTAGCAGTCCAAGTAGCATCCAAGGTCCAGGGTGACGAAGTCTCCCTTTGCGAGTTGTCGGTCGCCCGGCTTGGCGTGGGGTTTGGCGCTGTTTGGGCCGCTTGCCACGATCGGGTCAAAGCTGGCCTTTGCCCCTTGTCGCTTGAAGAAAAACTCGATCTCGATGCCGATCTCGCGTTCGGTCACTCCAGGTTGCAAGAGACGTGACACATGGGTGATACACGCCTCGGCGAGCTTGCAGGCTTCCTTGATCTTGGCGACCTCGTCAGGTTCTTTCACCATCCGCAACGGTGAGCAAAGCTCTTCTGCCTCGATCCATTCGACGCCTGAGTGTGATTTCTTCAGCTTTCGCAGGGTCGCGCAGGTGACGGAGTCTTCGAAGGCGACCGACTTTACACCGCAGTCGGCAAAGACTTGGCCGAGGCAGTCGTCAAACGTCATCGGTGGCTTGTAGACGACGATGTCCAGGCCCTTGACCTCGGCCTTGCTCTGGGCGTCGTAGCGACCGTCCGTGATGAACACGGCCCGGCCAGCGGTCATGACGACGAACCCCGAAGAGCCGGTGAAACCGGTCAGCCACTGTACGTTCGTGATGTCGGAGATGTACAAGGCGGGCAGACCAAGTGCTTCGCGACGGTCCGAGAGTCGTTGGAGGGCGCTCATGGGGCAACAGTCTCCATCTCGCGTAGCGCCCGAAGGGCCAAAAGGTAACCCTGGTCGCCAAGGCCAACGATCTGACCGATCGTGATAGGTGAGACCACGCTGTTGCGACGGAACTCCTCGCGGGCATGGACATTGGAGAGGTGGACCTCAATGACCGGGATGCGGACGCTCACCAAGGCGTCTCGCAAGCCAAAAGAGTAATGGGTCAGGGCGCCAGGGTTGATGACGATGGCGTTGGCCCATTTCCGATGCTCTTGTATGGTGTCGATCAACACGCCTTCGTGGTTTGATTGAAGGATCCGGACGTCGATCGAGAGTTCCTCCGCGACCTTTTGAATGGCGGTGTCGATGTCGGCGAGTGGTTTCTTGCCGTAGAGCTCGGGCTCACGGAAGCCCGTCATGTTCAGGTTCGGCCCGTGCAACACGAGGACGTTGAGGGTTGTGGTCATGGTGTCGGGTTCTCTGGCTCGGACGGCTCCGCCTCTTCGACCAGCAGGTGAGGGATGCCGTCCACGACGGGATAACGCCGACCGCACTTTGTGCAGACCAACCGGTCTCCCTCTTGCCTAAGCGGTGGCCTGTCGTCACAGGCGGGGCAAGCGAGCAGCTCGAGGAACGAGGTGCCGATCACTGGGCGGCCTCACGGTAGGCGTCCAGTGTCAGGCGGGCGGTCGTGCCCCAGTCGTAGTGCGTCAATCGCTCGTGCCCTCGGGCGCGCATGGCGGCGAGATTACTCGAATCGGCCAACAAGGCTTCGACGGCGGCCGACCACTCCACCGCCTCATAACCCGATGTCACGTGGGCTGCGCCCCCTGCCACTTCCGGCATCGCGCCGCCGGGGCCGCACAGGACAGGGCATGAACAGGCGAAGGCCTCAAGGATCGGGATTCCGAACCCCTCATGCAAACTTGGCGCCAAGAACAGTTCCGCACCCGAATAGAGCGCCGACAGCTCGGCGTCCGAGACGTAGCCGGTATAGACGACGCGCTCGTCAGCCAGGTCGCCGCCCCAACCCTCCTGCCCGCTGACAATGAGCTTTTGCCCGAAGCTGGCAGGCAGCCGCGAGACTGCCTCGACCGCCAACCGGAGGTTCTTTCGCGGCCAGCGCGTACCAAGGGCGAACAAGTAGTCGCCGTCGATCGCAAAGCGGTCCTTGACGAACGCCTTGGCCTCAGGGCGGGGAAGTGGCGTGATATTGTCGCCCAGTGCGTTCGGGGTCACGACGACCTTGCCCCTCGTGCCGGGGACCAGGCGCTCGATCTCCGACCTAGAAGTCTCCGAGACCGTGAGCACACGGCGGGCACGACGGCAGGAAGCAGGTACCTGCCACTGGAGCAACACCCTGTCTTTCGACCGGAACCAATTAGGCTCGATGAGAAACGAGACGTCATGGACGGTGGTGACCCCGCGTCGACCCGCCAATGGGCTCAAGTTGTATTGGGTGTGGATGACGTCGGCCCCAGCCCTGAAGGCGGCAAGGGGGAACTGAACGAGGCTCCACCATCGTGACCCCCCCTCCAAGCATATCCATCGGAACCGTGGCAGGTCGGGAATGCTATCGGGGCGTGGCGCGTTGGAATAAAGCAGAAAGGTGGCGTCGGTCTCGACCTCGGCCAGACCACGGACGAGTCCGCGCCAATAGCTGGTGTCGCCGGTGTTGCGGGTGGTGGCCAAGCGGGCGTCGATCGCGACGGTCAAGGCGGACATAGGGGACCGGCGGCTGGCCGTGGCCCCTCCGCCGAGGCTACAATACCAGGCAGCCAGCCAACCTGGACAAATCTAGGAGCAATCATGAAGAAGAAACAGGCACCGATCCTGCTCGTCGTCCTGGCAATCGTCGTTGTCGTGGGTCTTGGCCTGACGAACACGACCGACATCTGGCAGAAGCTGTTCACTCCACCTCCTAAGCCTGTGACGGCCCCGGACAAGAGCCAGAAAGTCGACGTCGCCGGGATGGTCAACAAAGACATCAACGATCGAAAGATGGCCCAGGGAGAAAACGGCAAGAACCAGGCGAACGGCATGCCCGACAAGCCTTCCATCTTCCTTGCGAAGTTCAAGCGCTACAACCCCGTGCCCAACGAGACTTCTACTAGCAGCCAATGGTATGACAAGGAGCACCAGCAGCAGGAACGCGAAAAGGAGCTCGAAAAGAAGGACAGCTACTGATCAGGGCGGCGTGACCGGCCTTGACCCATACGGCGTGCCGACCATCTGGACCGGCACGCCGTATGCTTGGCCCAGGTTCTCCGCGCTGAGAGCCTTGTCTATCTGGCCGTAGGCGAGAACGCGCCCGTCTGCCAACACAATGGCTTCGGTGGCGTAGTCGAGAGACCAGCCCACGTCGTGGACGGCGGCGAGCACGGCGATCCCACGACCGCAAGCCTGTCGCGCTAGGCGGCCGACTTCGCGCTGGTGCTTCCAGTCGAGGTGGGTGGTCGGCTCGTCCAGGAGGAGGACACGTGGTTCCTGCGCCAACGCCCGGGCGAGCGTGACCCGCTGGGCCTCGCCCCCGCTGACCGCGTCCAGTTGTTTGTCCGCCAAATGGAGGCAGTCAGTGTCGCGCATCGCCCGCTCAGCGATGGCGTGGTCCTCGTCTGTCTCCACAACGCCGGTGCTGTGGGCGAACCTGCCTGCAAGCACAGCCTCCCGCACCGTGAACCCGAACGCGGCCGCGATTGTCTGCGGCACGTAGGCGACCGTCCTCGCCAGTTCCCTGCGGCTGTAATCCGCCAGTTCTCGGCCCGCGACCCTGATGGTTCCTTCCAGAGAAGGGATGACCCCGGCCAAGGTGAGCAAGAGCGTGCTCTTGCCCGAACCGTTTTCGCCGACGACAGCGAGGAAGGCGCCCGGGTCCAACCGGAAGCTGATGCCGGTGACGACCGTCCTGCCGTGCCTGCCGACCGAGAGGCCCCCGGCCTGTACGGCGGCTTCAGCCAAGGTCTTCACCGACGAGCCCGCTGGTAAAGGCCCGGAACATCCCTGCGTAAGGGCCGTCTGCTTGCATCAGCGCTTCATGGGTGCCGGTCTCCAAGACCCGGCCCCTTCGCAAGACGACGATCTGGTTGGCCCGGGCTGCGGTGGTCAGGCGGTGGGCGATGAAGAGGGTCGTCCTCGCTTGCATGGCCTCGTCCAAGGCCTTGGTCACGGCCTGCTCACTGTGGGCGTCCAGATTGCTTGTCGCCTCGTCAAGCAGGAGGATTTTGGGGTCGCGCACCAACGCCCGGGCGATGGCCAAGCGCTGGCCCTCGCCCCCGCTGAATCCGACCCCCCGTTCTCCAAGGTTGTTGGCAAGGCCGTCCGCCTCAAGGTCGATGAACGAATCAGCATGGGCCGCCACGATGGCCCTGTGCAGCCTTTGCGTGTCTGCTTCGGGCGCACCAAGCCTCAGGTTTTCGGCGACCGACCCGGCAAACAGAAATGTCTGTTGTGGCACGACGCCGATCAGGCCCCGGTACCAAGCGCCTTTGAGTGTCCGGATGTCCCGCCCGTCCAGTAAGATTGCCCCGGCTGTCGGGTCATAAAAGCGCAAGAGCAGGTCGGCGACGGTGCTCTTACCCGCCCCGCTGGGGCCAACCAAAGCGAGTGATGTGCCCGGTTCGATCGTGAACGAGACGTCGTCCAACGCCATCGTCCCGTCCGGGTAGGTGAAGCTGACGTTCCGAAACTCGATGCGCCCTTCCGAACGGTCGGGGACGACCGCCTCGGCCTGGTCGGTGGTTGATTCTTCCACGTCAAGGATCTCGGAGTAGATCCGGTCGGTCGCGGCGGACAACTGTGCGAACGTCTGCTTGAGGTTTCCGACGCTCTTGAAGCCTTGGTTGACCACGTCGAGCATGAACAGGAAGGCGGTCAGATCGCCCAGTCCGAGTTGCCCACGGGAGAGTAGCAATGCGCACATCAGGACGACCGCCGCTACTCCGAGCGATCCCAAGAACTCCACCAGCGGCCGTAATGTGGCGGTGACCCTCGACGACCGGTTCTGGCTCGAGACGCCTGCGTCGACAAGTTGGACAAACCGCTGCTCGACGCGCTTTTCCGCGCCAAAGGCGCGGATGACCCTGACCCCGGCCAGGGTCTCCTGCATCGCCGCGGTCATGTGCGAGAGGTCAGACTGGACTTCGGCCTGCACCGACTTCATCTTGCGGGAGTTCCGTTGGATCGCCCAGGCCATGACCGGCAGGATGAGTAAGGACGTCAGGGCGAGGGCCGGTTGCAAGATGAAAGCCGTCACCAGGCCCGTAACAATCTTGATCGGCCCGTCGATGCTGTCGCGTACTGCTCCGATGGCGCCGGCATAGACGTTGATATCGTTTGTCAGGACGCTCTGGATCGCCCCCGCCCGTTTGTCATTGAAGTAGCTGATCGGCAGGCGGAGAAGTTTCTCAAAGACCTTCTTTCGGAGCTCACCGGTGGTCCGGTTGGAAGCCACGCCGAGCAGATAGAGCTGCGCTCTCGCAAGCACATAGCGGACCGCGAAGACGCCGATGATGACGGCGCTCGTCCAAACCAACTGGACGACCCTGCCGTTCTGTACCGATTCGACGACACTCTTGATGATCCCGGCGTACGCGCCGAGAAGGGCCGCCGCCAATCCGGAGCAGACCAGCCCGGCAACGACGTAGCGCTTCTGGCCGAGTATCTCGTTCCAAACGCGCTTGTCGACGAACCGGCTGATCCAAGGGAGCATCAAAACTCCGCGTGGCCCGGGGTACGGGCGAACGGGATGACGTCGCGGATGTTCTTCATCCCTGTCAGATACATGACCAGCCGTTCGAAGCCCAGCCCGAACCCGCTGTGAGGCGCGGAGCCGTACCGGCGAAGGTCAAGGTACCACCAATAAGCCTCGATCGGGAGCCCGAGTTCTTTGATCCGGCTTTCCAAGACGTCGAGCCGCTCCTCACGTTGTGAGCCGCCGATCATTTCCCCGATACGGGGGACGAGGACGTCCATCGCGCGCACCGTCTTGCCGTCCTCGTTCTGGCGCATATAGAAGGCCTTGATCTCCTTCGGGTAGTCCGTGAGGATCACCGGCCGGCCCACCTTGACTTCGGTCAACCAACGCTCGTGCTCGCTCTGGAGGTCTGAGCCCCAGTGGGTGGGGAACTCAAAGTTCTCCCCGCTGGCTTCGAGGTGTTTCACCGCCTCCGTGTAGCTCATCCGCTCAAAACTTGAGTCCACGACGTGTCGCAGGGTCGTCAACAATTCTGGTTCGACGCGCTGGTCGAAGAACGCGAGGTCGTCAGCACAATTCTCCAGGGCGTCCGCGATGATCTCACGGACGAACTCTTCGGCCAGGTTCATGTCACCGACGATGTCGCAGAAGGCCATCTCGGGCTCGATCATCCAGAACTCGGCGAGGTGCCGGGCGCTGTTGCTGTTGTCCGCCCTGAAGGTCGGGCCGAACGTGTAGACGTTGGTCAGGCCCATGCACTGTGTCTCCACGTTCAGTTGTCCGCTCACCGTCAGGAAGGCGGGCTTGCCGAAGAAGTCGGAGCTCGGGTCGGCGTCCCTGACGTCATAGCGTGGGCCGTCTTGCGTGTGCTTCGTCTCCAGGTTTGTGGTGACCGCGAACATCGCCCCCGCCCCTTCGGCGTCGCTAGCGGTGATGATCGGGGTGTGGATCCACTTGAATCCGCGTGATTGGAAGAAGTCATGGATCTTCCAGGCGGCCCGGTGCCGCACCCGCATCACCGCGCCGAACGTGTTGCCCCGCACACGGAGGTGGGCGATCTCTCGTAAGAACTCGAACGAAGCTCCCTTCTTTTGAAGCGGATAAGTTGCGGGGTCTGCTCCGCCGAAGACTTCGCACGACTTCGCTCTGAGCTCGACGGTCTGGCCACCGCCAGCCGACTCCACGAGCTCCCCCATAAATCCCACGCACGCGCCCGTCGTCAATTGGCGCATGGTCTCTTCAGCCAGCGTGCCCTCGTCAATCACGACTTGGAGGTCCTTGAAGCAAGAACCGTCGCTGAGCTGGACGAAACTGACCGACTTGCTGTCCCGTCGCGTCTTCACCCAGCCGAACGCTTCCACCTGGCCGCCAGGTGGCGAACTCAGCAGATCGCGGACGTAACGTCGACGGTAATCCATGGCGGGGAATTGTACTTTGACCTTGGTGGGAGGGCAGGACAACGCGATGAGACGGGAGACGGCGTAGAATCTTCCAGAACATGTTGACCCCCTATGACTGGCAAGAAGGCATCGGCCACCGGGCCCAGTACATCGAATCGCGTTTGCAGAGCGGTGTGCCGGTCGCTGCCGTCAGCGTCCCCGACGGGGTTCTGGTGGCCACCTACCGCGGACACGCTAGGAAGATCTACGAGGTTTATGACCGCCTCGTCTACTCGGCGGTCGGCCTCCAGAGCGACGTCGAAGCCCTGCGGGTGGCGGCGGTGGACTTTTGCCACCAAGAGGGGTTCGCACGGAGCGAAAACGACGTCTCCGTCCAACGGGTCGTGACCGCGTTGTCGGGGCCAGTCAAGCGTGCGTTCGCAGACTTCTCGATGGCGCCCCTCATCATCCGGTGCCTGTTCGCCGAGGTCAACGAGGCGCCAGAAAGGGACCGCTTTTACAAACTCGACTATGACGGTGACTTCACGGTCCGGCGGCTTGGCGCGGTGATCGCAGGTAGCGCGGAGGCGTACGACGCCCTCAACCAAAAGCTGAAGGACGACGATTTTCCCAACATGAAGCTTGACGACGCAATCGCAAACCTTCGAGAGGCGGTGATCGTCGCCATGGACCCTGACGGGAGCAGAGCCAAGGACAGTGAGTTGCCCGAACTGACGTTCGAGGCCGCGCTCATCGAGCGAGGCTCCATGCGGACCCGGCGGTTCCGACTCCTGGCAGGCGAGGTCGACTAGGCAAGTCGATCCCTGACGCGTCGCCTACCTTCTGAGAGGATGGTCAGCCGGGCGTTGTCGAAGTATTCGAGCCAAGCCACCGCGACACGCCGTGATGTGCCCATCGCGTCGCGCCATTCCGCGAGCGAAAAGCTGTCTTGGCCGAACCTTTGTTTCGTCGAGTCCAAAACGTCGGCCACGTACCTCGTGGAGTAGACGGCATGATCGACCCACACGAGGTCACCGGCCTCGACGCCGAGGCGAACGATCTCTTCCACCGCTGGCCTCGGCAAGCCTGTCTCGTCGGCCAAGTGTTTCATTTCTGGCGTGTCGAGGCCGTGGGTGTCGAGGGCAGCGACGACTCGGGCCAGCAACGCCTCTTGCTTGTCCGTGAGCCTAGGTCGAAAGCCGACGATTGCCACCCAGTCGTCATACATCCTCACGACGCCGTGGTCCGCCAACCGTTGGCCCGCCCTCCGCGCGGTCTTGCCTCTCCAATCGAGACCCGCCGACTCGCAGACCTGTTCGATTGGCCATCCTGAGACCTCGGGCTCCCGGCGATGGAGATCCTGGAGAGCCGTGACCAGCCTTGGGGCGACGGCCTCCCAAGCGCCTGGGGTCAGCCAAAGACCGGCCAAACTGATCAAGGATCCGGACGCTTTTGCGGACTCAAGGTCAAGGGAGACGTCGCGACCCGCCGCACGTTCGATTTCGGCGGTCATCACACCTTCTGGCGAACGGGCCACTTCGGCCACGACGTCGAAGGCCATGCCTAGTCCTCGACTTGCGCGTAATGGACGCAGTCGATCGCGCCGTCCCTCCACACCCAGAGATCGAACTCGCCGGTAGTGACGGCCGCGCCAACCCCCCCGCTCTTGTCCAAGGCGAGGACTACGCAGATCGTCTCCCTGCTCTTGGGCTGTCGTCGGCGCATCTGCCGGGCGACCTCGTCACAGGCTTCCTGGGCGGTCATCCCTGCCGCCATGTTTCGCACCGCGCGGTAGGAGGCGCAGGCTTTCCAAAGTTCCTCGCCCAGGCCGGTCGCCCCAGCGGCCCCAGCCTCGTCGTCGGCGTAGATTCCGGCGCCGATTATCGGCGAATCACCGACTCGGCCGGGGATCTTGAACGGCATACCGCTTGTCGAGCAACCGGCCACAAACTTGCCGTCCTGCATCCCGAGCATCGTGACGGTGTCGTGCGGCGGGTCGCCCGGCAGGTTGTCCTGCGCGGTGTGCACATAGGCCTTCGCTCGGTCGGGGGATTGCAAGTACTCGCGGTAGCGGCGACAGACTTCTTCGGTGACCAAGTTTTCTGGGACGAAACCCTGTTGGATGGCAAAGCGCCGGGCCTGGTCACCGGCGAGCATGACGTGGGGTGTGGTCTCCATCACCCGCCTTGCCACGCTGATGACCGGGACAATGCCACGGACGGAGCAGACCGCTCCGCACGCGAGGTCATCGCCCCGCATGATCGAGGCGTCAAGTTCGATCTCTCCGTCGCTGTTTGGAAGCGCACCCCTGCCGATCGCGATGAGTTCGGGGTCATCCTCAGCGGCGGCCAGCCCGGCCTCGATAGCGTCGATCACCGAGCCGGTCCGGGCCAAGTTGGCGCCACCAGCGTCTAAGGTGATCCTCCCCGGTTCGCGCCAGGTCGTCAGCATCGTCGTCATCGTCGCGATCCTACCGCTGTGCCGACTGCCGGGGCGGGCCATGTGATGCGTGAAACGCAATGATCATAGATTAGATAAGGCAGAAGAAATGCATAAGACATACTGGTACAATTGCCTGTGAATGCTATCCGTGTTATAACAATATCGGATACCAAAACAATTACTAGTATCAATTCTTCCTAGTATTCTTGTCGGGAAGCACGTCTTCCCATGATCCGAACCTCAAGCCATGGAACCGCGTCTGGGACGACGCGCTCCAAGAGGGCGACCTCTCGGGGGTCCAGTTCAGGGAAGAAGAAAATGTCATTCAGGATCAACACCAACCTCAACGCGATGACAGCCTATCGCAGCCTGTCCGAGACAGGCATGCAGCTGTCCACGTCAGTCCAGAGACTCTCGACCGGTCTCCGCATCAACAGCGGTGCAGACGACCCCTCGGGCCTCATCGCTTCGGAAGGTTACAAGGCCCAGATCTCCGGTCTGAACGCCGCCATCCAGAACAACCAAAACGCGACCAACTACGCCAAGACTGCGGAAGGCGCCCTCTCCGAGGTGGCCCGTCTGTTGCAAGACGCCCGCACGCTCGCCGTCTCTAACGGTGACGGGTCGCTCGACGCCACCCAGAAGCAGGCCAACCAGACCCAGCTCAACAACATCATCGACTCGATCAACCGTATCGCGTCGTCCACCCAGTTCGGCACGAAGTTCCTCCTTAACGGTAGTTCAGGCGTCGTCAGTTCGGTCTCTAAGGGAGCGAACATCGACCAGATCTCCTTCGGAGGCAAATTCGGCGGATCATCGATCACTGCCTCGCAGGCTGTCAATGTCAACGTCACAACGGCCGCGACTCAGGCTACCGGAACAGGAGCGATCACCCACTCTGCCGCTACCGACACGGTCGGTGCCGGCTCGTTCACTCTGAACGGCAAGGTGTTCACCACGACGGCTTCCACCACCCAGCAGCAGGTCGTCGACATGATCAACGCCGCTACGGGAGACACAGGCGTCTCCGCGTCGATCAGCTCGAACGCCGTGAAGTTGACGAACACGAGCTACGGCAGCGATTTCCATGTCACCCTGGCCGACGCGAACAGCGTCATCCAGACGGCGGGCACGGCGATCAACAACTCTGGCACCGACGCGGTCGCCACCGTAACGTTGGCGACGAGCGGGACAACCGCCACCTTCAACAAGGGCAAGGGCCTGCAGCTGAAGGACACGGACGGCAACTCCATGACGCTCACTGCCGGAGGCAACGTCACCGGCTCGGTCACCGGCGTCGGCTACCTGGCTGTCGGCGACGCGACCTTCCAAATCGGTGGTAACGCGGGTCAAACGGCAAGTCTGTCGCTTGGCAAGTTCGATGCCTCCACACTCGGAGTGGGATCGTTGGATATCACCGGTTCCAGCATGGACAGCTCGATCCAAGCGATCGACGCGGCGATCAGCAGCGTGGCTGGCGCCCGGGGTGGCATCGGATCGTTCATCAAGAACACTCTCGCCACTCAGATCCGCAGCCTCGGCGTCGCGGAGGAAAACATGAGCGCAGCGAACTCGACGATCAGCGAGATCGACGTCGCCCAGGAAATGACCACGTACACCAAGCTGCAGATCCTTCAGCAGTCAGGTCTATCGGTCTTGGCCCAGGCCAACCAGGGCCCGCAGGCAGTCTTGGCGCTCCTTCGCTAAGGCTAGGCGCTGAGGTTGGGTGGAGACGCCCGTCGGCAACGTTGCCGACGGGCGTCCATTCAGTTTAAAGCCCAGGATTATCAGACTTTGGACACGCCTTTCACGAAGGCCTTGGCAAATCCCGCGGCGTCGCAGAGCGGGGAGTCATGCAACCGGGGTCGCAACTCGGCTCGGAGTGCGCGTAGCTTTTCAATATCTGCGGCCAGACCCGTAGCCATTTCTACATAGTCGCCGACACTGCGGGCGACCAGGTCTGGGCACCCGATGTGGCGGAGTATGGCCCCGGACATCCGACTGGCGAATCCGGTCGACTCCAGTGTCACAACCGGGACTCCCATCCACAGGCCCTCGACCGTCGTCGTCGCTCCGTTGTAGGGGAAAGGATCCAACAAGATGTCGATCTGGTTGTGAACCATGAAGTGCGCGGCCCAGCTTGTGGCGCCGAGAAACACGATCCGCTCCATGCCGATCCCGTTCTCTTCGAACCAAGACAGGTATTGCTTTCTGGCGGAAGCCGAGGCATAGGCACGTGATTTCAGGACTATTCTTGATCCCGGGACCAGTCGCATCACCATCGCCCATGTGGCCACGAGTTCACGGCTCACTTTCTTCGAGTGGTTCAGGCAGCCAAAGGTGAACGGGTTTCCCTTTTCATGTGGCGGAGAGGAGACTTGGACGTCCAGGTCGACCGGCGGCGCAAAGCAAAGCCAAGGCGAGTCCAGGCGGACGACCTTCTCGGAATAGAACATGTCATCCGTCTTGGGCGTGACGTATTTGTCGCCGATGATCGCGTCGATCTGATTCAGGCCCGTCGTTCCGGAGAAGCCGAGCCAGGTCACCTGGGTTGCCGCGGGCCGGGCGGCAAAGACGTCCAGGCTGTTCCCTGCCGTGTGGCCCGCCAGGTCGACGAGGACGTCGATGTCGTCTTCGCGCACGAGCTCGGCGACGGTGTAGGCGTCAATGCCGGATATCTTCCGCCAAACTTGGGTGTGGGCCGCCAGGCTTTCGGTTTGCTTATCGCTTCGCGCCGAGTTTGAGTAGACGTAGGCCGCCACGCCGCTGGCGCCAAGGTGGGCCAATAGCGGGTCGAGGAACCTGGCTACCGGGTGGTTCCAAAGGTCAGGGCTGACGAAACCGATTCTCTGCACCGCGGCTCGAGACTTGGGTCTTGCATTCTCCACCGAGGCGAACGATCTGGCATAGGATCGGGCTTCTTCAAGGACGGCTCCAGGGCCCGCATGAGGCATGTACTGGGTCGCCATCACAATGTTGCTGGCGATCTCTCGGTAGTCAGGTTTGAGATCCAGCGCCCGGCGGTAGGAACGCACTGCCTGCTCGGGCTGGCCCAGATCCAGGTGCAGGTTTGCAAGACAGTTGTGGGCGTCAGGAAGTTTGGGGTTCAGGTCGAGCGCCGTCTTGCAAGCTCCCAGGGCGCCGTCGATCTGGCCGAGGTCTCGCAGGGCGTTGGCGCGTGAGCAATGGGCTTCGGGCGAGTTGGGTCGGAGTTGGACGGCTTGGATAGAGGCCTCCAACGCCTCGGCAGGAAACCCCATGTCCAGGTACGTGTGTGCCAGGTTGCTATAGGCGGAAGCGTTGCCCGGGTCAGCGTGGACGGCAGATCGGAAGGCGTCGGCAGCCTCCTTGCCGTGACCGAGGGCGGCGAGTGAAAGCCCATAGACGTTCATCGCCTTGGCGTTTCTAGACTTTGCGGAGATCGCCTTCTGCGCGGTACCGAGGCTCCCCATATAGTCCCCAAGGTCGTAGAGGACGTTGGCGAGATTGGTGAGCGCCTCGGGGTGGGTTGGATCGGAAGCCAATACGGCGCGGTACTCCGCGACGGATTCATGCAGTTGACCGGAATGGAGGTAGAGGTTGCCCCGGTTGAAGTGGGCGTCGACGCACCCGGGATCCAAGCGGAGGGCCTTTTCGAACGCTCCTTGTGCCTCAAAGTTGCGGCCGGTGTTTTGAAGGGCGGTCCCATAGTTCGTCCAGGCGGCCACGTTCTTTGGACCGGCCTTGACAGCGTCTTGGAGCATCGTCACCGCTTCATCCGAGCGGCCGAGTTGGATGAGGGCTGCCCCGCCCAAGCAGAGAGCGTCTGGGTGGCCTGGGCTGCTGGCCAGGGCTTCAAGATACGATTCGAGAGCGGATCCAGGGTCGCCGGACTCGTGGGCGGCAAGGCCCTTGCGGACCAAGTCCTTCGCCTTGTTCGCGCCCGACCGTCCCCCGGTGGTGGCGGCCTTTCTTTGATGGCTTTTCATGCCTTGAAGTGCTCCCAGTATTTTTATCGGGACGCTTCCGCACGAATCACAGCCTGATCAATCTACAGTGGCCGCCCACATGTCCGCAATAGATCGTTCAAAGGCGGCGGCAAAGGCCTTCGCGTCCAGTAACGCCGAAGAGGGCAAATGTCTCGAAATGTGATCTCGGGCGGTGTGAAGAGCTGAGCGGTCATTGGACAATGCTATCGCCGTACCAACCAATTGGTCGACTGAGCCCGTGATCCAATTATTGAGGCCGACGTGGTGTAGAAGGCTCCCAGTCATGCGCGACGAATAGCACCGACCGGAGAGAGTAAGTACTGGGACCCCGGCATGGAGGGCGTCCATGGTCGTCGTCGCGCCGTTGTAGGGGAAGGAGTCGACGCAGAAATCGAGCCCCACCAAGAAGGCACGGTGCTCGCTCTCGGGCAATGCGCCGACCACTTCGAACCGCTCCGAGCCGACGCCACAAGCTTCCATCGCGGACCGGATCCGGCGACGGACAAGGTCGCAGTCGGCTGACCCGTACTTGAATACAGCTATCGTGTCCTCTGTGTCGGCGACAATCTGCGCCACCGCCGAAAGATAGGAGTCGCTCAATTTAGCGGGATTGTTCGTGACGCCGATTCTGATATGGGCGCCAAGATTCCGGCGTTTGACAGGGTCTCTCGGGGAGTCAACCAGAAATGCGGTTGAAAGCCGGGCTAACCCCTCTGTCGCGTAGGGCTGACTATTTGGTGGGAAGACATGTTCGTCACCGAGGAACCAATCCATTGTCGGAAGGCCGGTGGTCGCCGAATACCCGAGCCAAGTGACCTGGACCGGTGCAGGCCGCAATGCGAATACGTCGAGCCGGTTTGCCGACGTGTGACCGCTCAGGTCGAACAGAACGTCCACTCCGTCGCGCCGGATGGTCTCAGCCGCCTCTGACGAGTCTCTTCCCACGATGTCGCGCCATTCGACCGGCAGGGCCCGGAAGGCTTCCGTGGCCGCGTCGTCAGCGGGATTATTGGAGTAGAGCACCACGCGCCGGGTTGGTGCGAGTTCGGCCAGAAGCGGCATGAGGAACCTCCCCACGGGATGGGCCCGCAGATCTCCGGACACAAAGCCGATCGTCTCGGGCGTCTGCCGCATCGGTGGGCGGGGCGGGGTCGGAAACCCTGCTCCCCAGGCCTGGTGTGCCGCCAAGACTTCTTCTGGTGTGACCGCCTCGTCGTAGTGCAGGGCGAAGAGGTGTGCCTCGGAGTTCCGCGTTTCGCCAGGATCGAGCCGTGAAGCTTCCGCAAAGCACCGCCGCGCCTCACGGGCCGCCCCGGCCGACTGGTGGGCGGCGCCCAAATTGACGTGCGCTTGGGCGAAGGCCGGAGCCAGTCCGACCGCAATCGAGGCGTGGTCGAACGAGCCGTCGATGTCATGCAGGCCCCGCAGGGCCGCGGAGAGGTTGTTGTGGGCAACCGCCGAACCCGGGTCGAGGGAGACAGCCCGGCGCGACGCTTCTTCGCAGCCGCGGAGGTCGTGAGAGGCGAGACATGCGTTCGCTAGGTTCGTCCAAGCTTCCGAGTCGGTCGGATCCAATTCGCAAGCGCGGCGGAGCATCCTGGTGCCCCGACCGAGCGCTCCGGTTTGGCACAGGGCGACCCCTAGCCCCTTATGGGCGGCGACGCTTCGCGGATCGGCCGACAGGACGCGTCGGTAGACGTCCATCGCCCTCGATATGTCGCCTGCCGCATGGAGTTCGAAGGCCCCCACCAAAAGACAATGCAGATCCGGTGCCGCGCCCACATCTATAGGTTCGGCCCGCTCACGAATCTTCGCCAGCGTCCCGACAATATTACGGGGAACAACGGCACCATGAGCGCAGCACCGCACATCGATGACCTGATCACAAGGGTCGAATCCTTCCCGTACTGGTATCACCGGATCGAACTGCCTGGCGGGGTCACGACTCCAGGCTGGGCACCGCTCGAACCGGCCGCCTATAAGATCCCGGAAGACTTGTCCGGCAAGCGGGTCCTCGACATCGGCGCCTGGGACGGCTACTGGACGTTTGAGGCGCTCAAACGAGGGGCGGAAGAGGTCGTCGCAATCGACGATTTCAGCGACTACCTCGGAGAGCTCGGAGTGGAAGAGCGTCGCGCCTGGGAGACTTTCGACCTCTGCCGAGACGCACTGGGTTACACCGAGGAACGTTGCAAGAGGTCCGAATTGAGCGTCTACAGCCTGACTCCCGACAAGTTCGGCACATTCGACGTGGTGTTCTTCTTTGGCACGCTGTACCATCTCCGGTACCCACTTCTGGCACTTGACTTTATCAGCAGCGTCTGCACGGGTTCGATCCATGTCGAAAGCGCGGTCCTCGACGATTACAGCCCCTATAACGGAGGATTCGGCCACGGCTACCCGGGGCGGCAGCCGGTCATGGAGTTCTATCCCGGCGAAGAGTACAGCGGCAACCACACCAACTGGTGGACGCCGACGCAGGCCTGCCTGGGCCTGATGCTACTTGCGGCAGGGTTTGAACAGGTCGAGGTCTGGAAGTTGGCAGACGACCCCCAGAGCCTGCCGCTCTGCCGTGGCTATGCGACCGGGGTCAAGCCTTCCGCCAGTCCCGCAGGCGCCTGACCAGCCGTCGGGCGACCAGGGAGTTGCCCCACAGAGTCTTCGCCTCCCGAGGTTCGACAAGGAGGCGGAGGCCCTTGTCCTTGACTTGCGCCTCCAGTGAGACCCATCCGCCAAACCCCAGCCAAGAGTGGGGGTTGGCCCGGCGCACGACCTGGGCGACCTGGGCCTTGTCCATCGTCAACTGCAGCATGCTCCCGAAGAACTCGACCCTATCGTCGTGGAGCACCAACCAGCCGACGTCCTCGTGGGGGTCTAGCGCACTCCGGTATGCAGGACGTGCGCAACCGACGAAATACCTTTCGCTCTGGTCGAACGGATGGGCGTCATGCCATCTTCGCCCCATCTCGCGCTTGAGGGCGCTGTTTCCTATAAGTCCGAACAGGCCCACGGCCAACCAGGCCAAGACTAGGCCGAAACCGGCCGCGACCAACGCCTCTGCCCTCGTCACGCCGTGTTGATAGAGCCAGGCCGACCGGGCAAGGCCGCCCGCCAGCGCGCCGAGGGGCAGGGCGTTGCTGAGGGCTTGGCGGCGGGGTGTCCATAGGCGGCCCTCGCTCATCGGCATAATCGAAGGTGACTATGGCAGATGTCCGGCTCCGTGGCGTCACGGTCCGCCCAGGCGGCCCAGGTTGGCGTCAGGTGGTGGCCGAGCATGCCAGGGAAGACTGGTTCGTGACGTCGTTCGACGACCAGTTGCTCCACAGCGTCAAGTCGGCGAACGACGAGGGTGGGCCGGACTTCCGCTCGTTTGGCGACTTGGTCGGGAGCATCTCCCGCATGCTTGGCCTCGCGGAGAGGCGTCAAGCCACTGTCGGCCAGCGCGAGGCCCTGATGGAGGCCGTCCTTGGTCGGGTGCCCAAGGGGTCGTGGTTGGAGGCTTCGGCGCCGCACGCGGGCACCGCCGCGGCCTTGGTCGCCCGCCTTGCCGAGCTGAGGCACACCGGGCTGGACGCGGCCGGGCTGTTGGGTGCGTCGGAGGGAGCTCCGTCTGGCCTGGCCCGACGCCTCTCGGATCTGGCTTGGGTGGCCGCCGAATTTGAGTCAGGCCTTCTCAAGGCTGGCCGTGAGACCTTGGCAGATCGCATCGCCGCCTGTCTGGCAAGCGAGGTTGAGGTTCCGTTGCCGTTCAAAAAGCTTCTCGTCCTGGCCGGGCCGGCCGAGGCCGACCCCGCCGCCGAGAAGTTTCTTAGGTGGCTTGCCACTCGCGGGACGGACGTCCTCATCGCCACCGAGCGTCCGCTAGGCGGCTTGTTCGGTCGGTCCGGGCGGTTGCGGGAACGGCTTGGACTGAAAGAAGCGGCCAAGGAGAATGGCGCTTGGTATGACGCCCTGTTCCGTGAACCCGTCAAAGCCAATTCACCCGAAGCCACATTTCTGATCGCACCAGATGTGCTCACCGAGTGTGAGGAGGCGGTCCGGTGGTGCCTGGAGGCGATCGCCGAGGGTGTGCCGCCCCACCGAATCGGCATCTTCGCCCGCGACGGCGAGGGTTACGGCCCTTTGTTGCTTGCGACCGCCAGGCATCTGGGCCTTCCGCTCTCCGCCACGATCAGCGTGCCGGTCTTGACGAGCGGATTCGCCCGCCTCACATTGCGGACTCTCCAGGTGCTTTCCGGATCGGACGTGCGCGATCTGGGGAGGCTCGCCAGCAGTTCGTACTACCCGTCTGCCCCCGAGTCTCGGGCCGAGCTTTGGACGTTGCTCCGGGATTGCCACGCCGCTGGCGACGGCTGGGAGTCCCTGGCCCAACGCCCGACGTCAGATACCGAACCTTGGCCTTGGCTTGCTCCCTTGGTGGACTGGCGCGCCGCCTACCATCTGGACATCGCCACCCTGGCCGACTGGACGAGCCGCTGGCTCGAACTCGTGCACGATTCAGGTCTGGTCGAGGCCGTCAGGGAACCGCTTCCCAGTTCCCAACGGGACAACCATGCTTTGCAGGTGTTGCAGAGGTCGTTGGCCGAGAGGGCGGGCCATCAGGGTCGGCCGATGGGCCTCCGCGACTTTGCGTTCTTCTGCCGTCGAGTGTGGGAGGCGGAGACCGCCGTCGTCCGGTTCCACGACGCCCGTTCCGAGCAGGTCGGGCAGAACGCGTCGCTTGTGTCGATGACCGGCCAACTGGGTGACTACGACGCCCTCGCTGTGGTGGGCATGGTCGAGGGGTCGCTGCCGCGCCGACGGCGTGACGACCCGGTTCTGGGCGACGCCGACCGCCGGTGGCTGAACGACAACGTGCCGGGCGTCTATCTGGAGGATTCCTCCGCCACCGCAGAGGCCGAGCGAGACGAGTTCGTCCGCGTCTGCGCCTCGGCATCGCGGCGAATCTACTTCTCCTATCCGGCCTCGGACGAGGATCGGGACAACGTCCCCACCCTCTACTTGGAGGAGGCGAGAAGGTGCCTGTCCAGCCCCATCATCGACACCAAGGTCCACCGCGGCCACTTTGCCCCGAAGCCGTCGCTCTGTAGGAGTCCCGCCGACCTGGCTCTTCGGACATGCCTTGACGACCCGCTTCCTGCTCGTCCCGTGCCATTCCTCGCGACGCCGGGCGCTCGAATGTTGGTGCGGCCGGATTCCGAGTCGGTGGTCCTCGTGGCCGAGATCGCTGACGCGTCGGTGTGTCCGTTCCGGGCCGCCGCCCGCCACCGGCTGGGGCTCCATTCCCCCTACAGCCGGTCGAGTCTAGGTGTCCTGATGGCTATCCCGAGGAGAGCCCAGCTGCACGTCCAGCCCGACCGGGAGGCTGCGGTCGCCGCTATGGAAGTAGAGCTTGAGCGGCGCGTCGCCGAACTCTATCCGTCACTCGAAACTTGGGAAGTCGGCTTGCTCTCCGTGGCAGGCAAACGGCTGATCCGGCGCTGGGCGGAGCGAGAGTTCGTCATCCGGGCAAGTCAAAGTGCGGCCGTTCTCCCTGAGCACCCCGAGGTTGACATCCGGGGAAAGCTGTCCATCGCCGGGAACTCGACGTACTACGGCGAGACTGTGGCCGACATCGGGCTGATCGGGAAGGACCAGGTGCCGGTCGCACGCATCTATTTGTCCCAAGCGGTCAACAAGAGCAACGTGGCCGACTCGTCTATCGACCTCCGCGTTAGGCTGGACCTCATGTCTTTGGCGGCGGCCAAGCCCCATCAAGCCGTGCTCGAGATCGACTCCACGGCGGAAAACCGCTTCCTGCTCACCTTAGGCAACCCGGATGGCAAGAGGTTCAAGTCTGCCCCGCTGGCGGTCAAAGTCGCCGTGGACGACCTTGAGTCGGCTGACGGGCCCGATTGGTTCCGAAACTGGTGTGACCGCACCAAGGCGATGGGCAGGGACGCCCTGTCAGCTGTGGTCGACGGACACATGCGCCCCCGCCCAGGCGACCACTGTAAGCAATGCGGATATGCGGACCTGTGTCGTAGCGCCAAGGGGCAGGACATGGACAAGGAGGCGTGGTCATCGATCGACTGAGCACCGAACAGCACGAGGCGGTTCACGCGGACCATCCCCGGTTCACGGTCGTGGCGGCGGCGGGGTCGGGCAAGACGCGGGTGCTCGTGGAGCGTTACATCCGTCTGGTCAAGGAAGGTGTTCCGCCAGAACGCCTCGTCACGATCACCTACACCAACAAGGCGGCCGCGAACATGAAGAAGCGGATCGTCGAACGGTTGCTTGAAGAAGGACTCCGGCGTCAGGCCCAATCGGCGGAGACCGGGCCTGTCCAGACCATACACAGCTTTTGCGAGCGTGTCCTGAGGTCCAACGCCATGACCGCGGGTGTCGACCCTCAGTTCACGGTGATGATGGAGGACGACGTCGCCCGGGTGCGACTGGACGCCGTCCACGACGTCTTGCGACGCGACCTGGCGGACATGCCCGACGCCCAGGCGTTCATCGACGAGGTCGGCGGCGAGTCGTCCTATTCCTCCCCCCGTCTCGACACTTCGGTCTCTGAGTACGTGATCACCGTCCTCAATCTACGTTCGACGCTTCTCACCCTTGAGGAACTGCGTTCCTGGTCTGGCTCGGCGGAGGCGGTGCTCACCCACCAGAGCACGATTTGGAACCGGCTCTCCGGTGGCAAGGTTCCGGTGACAGGCGATGCAGGGGAGTTGACCGATGCCTTGCAGGCTTGGAAGAGGGCAGACCGGAAGGCCGCGCCATGGGGCTGCCAGATCAAGGAGGCTAATGAACTCAAGAACGCCCAGATGACCGCCGGCCTCATGCAGTTGGGGCTCCGGGTGTGGGAGCGCATGGAGGCGGTCATGGAGGCGCGCCAAACGTTGGACTTCGCACTCCTGGAGCGGAAAACCCTTGCCCTGATGCGCGACCCCGAGACTGCCGAGGTCGTGAGGGGACAGGTCTCGGTTGTGCTCGTGGACGAAGGGCAAGACCTCAACCCGACACAGTTCACCTTGCTCGACGCCCTCGGCGTCGACAACGAGATGGTCGTCGGCGATCCTCGCCAGTCGATCTACGGCTTTCGAGACGCCGACGTCGAATTGTTCCGTCAACGCCTGAGCTTGTTTCCCAAGGTCAGGCTGGGCCACAACTACCGGTCGGTTCCCGGCCTCATCCGGTTCATCGACCGCCTCTATGAGACCGTCTCCGGCGAGCACGAGGAGTCTCCTGTGGATCCGGGGCAGAGCGCCGAGCAACTGTTCGCGGGAGAGCCGGAGAGCTGTGAGGGGGCGGCTGAGATCCTTTCCTGTGAGAATGGTGAGTTCGCCGTCGTGACGGCCCGGCGAATCGACGAGTTGCTCCATCAGGACGTCGGGGCAGGTGAGGTCGCCGTGCTTTGCCGAACCGGCGCCTCCTGCGCCCAGGTCGCCAAAGAGTTGCGGGAGATAGGAGTGCCCGCCAGCGTCGTCGGCGGGAGCAAGGGCCTGCTGACCAACGTCGAGGTGCTTGACGTCGCCAACGTCTTGGAAGCCCTCATAGAGCCCACCAACGACTTTGCCCTCGTCGCCGTCCTCTTGTCCCCGTTAGTCGGACTCAGCCTCGATTCTGTCGTCCGGCTGACTGCCAGGCGCCCTGTCTACAACGGCCTTGAGACGGCCCAGCTGGAGGACGAGCCCGAACGGGAAAAGCTGGCTGCGTTTCGTCACTGGTTCGACCGCCAAGCCAGGTTGATCGACCGTGCCACAGCATGGGAGACGGTGGCGGCCCTCTACTCGCAGACCCCGTTCCTGAACGGACTCGCCCGTCAGCCCGACGCAAGACAAGCGTTGGCCAACGTCCGGCGGCTCCTGAATATGGCGGCGAAGGAACCCGACATTGGGCCGGTTGAATTTGCCCAACAGATACGTGAACTGCGCACCACGCGGTCGGACTTGGCCGAGCCAGATGTGGACGACGACTCCCAGGGGGCGGTCCAGATCATGACGATCCACAAAGCAAAGGGGCTGGAGTTTCCCCATGTCTTCGTCCCCGACATGCATGCCAAATTGCGGACGGCGGCTTATGCCCTGGCAGATCCTCGGCTGGGCATCGTCGATTTCGGGCTGAAGAACACGGCGATGGCGTCGCACCTGAAAACCTTGGCAATGGACAGGTCGAAGGCTGAACTGAGGCGGTTGCTCTATGTAGCCGTGACCCGCGCCAAAACCAAGGCGTATATCACGCTCCAGGCCGGCGAGGACGGGTTGACCCCCGAGTTGGCCCGCGCGATCGGGTTCCCTCCCACCCGCTGGCCCGGGCTGTCGGTTTGGCCCCCTGCCGCCGAGTAGACTTCGCCGCATGGCCTTTGACGCGGCCGTCATCCAGTTCTGCCCAGACAAGGGCGACCTGCCCGCCAACATTCGACGGGTGGGAGAGGCCGTGCGACAGGCGGTCGACGAGGGCGCCGAACTCGTCGTCTTTCCGGAGGCGTCGCTCACAGGTTATTTCCTGGAAGCCGGGGTCGACGAGCTGGCACTTGGTCGAGACGCCATGTTCGAACAAATCGTCTCGGCCGTAGGCCCCTTGAAACGCCAGGTCGACGTCGCGCTCGGGTTCTATGAGGCTACCGACACCAAACCGACGAACAGCGCCGCCTATATGACGATAGGCCCGCAAGGGGACAAGCTCCTGCATGTCTATCGCAAGTTCTTTCCCCCGACCTATCACGTGTTCGACGAAAGCCGATTCGTGACCTGGGGCGACGAACTGGGCGTGGTGGACTCACGGCTGGGACGGATCGGCGTGTTGATCTGCGAGGACCTGTGGCATTCGGTGATGCCTGCGCTTCTCGCCGTCGCCGGATGCGACCTCTTGCTCGTCCACGCGGCGACGCCCGCGAGGGGCTTCGCCGACGACAAACCTGCCAACCTCCTGCGTTATGAGGCGCTGGCGCAGGCGGTTTGTCGGGAGCATGGGTTCATGGTGGCCCTTTCCATGCTCGTCGGGTTCGAGGGCGGCAAGGGTCTCACGGGCGGCAGCCTGGTGATGGACCCTGACGGAGAGGTCGTCGTCCAAGCTCCCGATTTGGGAGAGGCGGCGTTGATGGCCACTATCGACCTCGCCCTCTGTGCCCAAGCCCGGCGACGTTCTCCCCAACTCGCCGACCTCCAGGCAAGGTGGCACGACGTCGTCGCAGTGGCCCGAAAGCTCGATCCCGCCCCCGATCCTGTCGCCTGAGCCACCATGGGCAAGCTCGACCTGTCCCCGGCCAAGTGGATCTGGTTCCCCAGTGAACGCACCTTGCCGAACACGGTCGTCTTGTTCCGGAAGACGTTCGATCTGCTTGCCCCTGCCGATGGCCACGGCTTCATCAGTGCGGACAGCCGGTATCGGCTTTGGATCAACGGGCAGAGAGTGCAGTGGGGTCCCGCGCCATGCGACCCCCGCCACTTGGACGCCGACCCGTTCTCGCTCGCCGGGCTCACCCGAACAGGCAGGAACGTCATCGCGGTGGAAGTCCTCCACTACGGATATGGCGAAGGAACCTGGCCCTTTGGCAAGCCCGGTTTCATTTTCAAACTTGACCACGGGGAGGGCCAGATCTGCTCCGACACTTCCTGGAAGTGCCTGGTGGACCGTGGCCACCCGCCAGGACAACACAGAAGGTGGTACCTGCGCGCCCTGCAGGAGGTCCAAGACCTCCGGGTGACACCGGACGGTTGGAACCGTCCTGAGTTCGATGACTCTACGTGGTTGTCACCCCGGCTGATCGAGTGTCCTGCCGACCGGAGCCCGGTCTCATCCTGGTACACGGACTTCCAAAACGACACGTGGATGGTCGATCCTGCGACGAGCACCCTGGAGGAGCGGACGATCCCGCCCATGGCCGAGACCTTGGTCTCATTGGGCGCGCCGATTGAATCTTTCAACATGTCCTGGGGGAAAAGTTTCGACGACTGGTTCGACTTTCGCACCCCGAAAGCCTTTGAAGCAAAGCCAGGCGAAGCGCGCACGGTCGTCCCTCCTCAGGGGGACCGCGATTCCACGGCGATCACATTCGAATCCGATCGGGAGCGCATCGGGTTTCCCGTCGTCGAGGTATCGGCGCCCACCGGTACGATCATCGAGGTCATCTCTCAGGAGAGCAAAGCCAAGGGAGAGGCCCTACTCGACACCCACCTCTACACATGGTCGCGGTTTGTGTGCCGCGATGGAGAGAACACCTTTGAACCGCTTGACTACGAGGCCGTCAAGTACCTCCAGCTGCACGTCAGGGGAAACACTGCGCCGGTCACGGTCAGAAAGGTCGGGCTAAGGGTCAGGGAGTTCCCATTTCCGCACGAGCCGGACATCAAGGTGTCCGACCCAGCTTTGCAGCGGGTTCTGGACGCCGACCTCCAGACCGTGCGCAATTCGTGCCAGGACGTCGCAGTGGACGGGATGGGCCGGGAACGCCAGCAGTACTCGGGCGACTGTTCGCACCAACTGCATGTGGCGCGACTGGTCTTTGGTGACGCCCGTGCTTCCGAGAGGTTTCTGCGCACTTTCGTCCGTGGCCAGTTGTCAAGCGGCATATGGCTCGACAGTTGGCCAGCGGCGGACCGCCTGAATCGCCTCTGGCAGAGGGAAATGGGGCTCTCAGTGTGGGGGCCTATCCTTGACCACGGCATCGGATTCTTGTGCGACCACGTGAACCATGCCTACGAGACGGGCGACACCAATCCTCTCCGCGACAATTGGCGCCAGATCAAGAGGTTCTATGACTACGTCTTGAGCCTGCAAGACCCGTCCGGTCTGCTCCCGGTCGCGGGGGTCGGGGCTCCCACGGTTTGGATCGACCACATCGCCTTTCCAGAGCAGTCGGACAAAGTCTGTGCGCTTACGCTCTATTGGGCCTATGCTCTCCGCCTGCTCTCGACGGTCACATCTGAGGCCTTGGGCGAGGGCCCGCCGGCAATCGAACTGCGGCAGAGGTCGGACGCGCTCGTCACTGCCTGTCGCCAGAGGTTTGGCCGCGACGGCCTCGTCTGGGCACGCCCTCCCGGCGAGCGGGGGAGCGGCCACTTGGACGACCGGTCACTGGCGACTTTGGTCTTGCTGGACGGGGACAGGCAGGCCCTGAATGCTCTGGAAGAGAAGCCGAAGGGACTGGGTGAGAGTTACCCGGCCAACCGCTACTGGCCGTACCGGGCGCGTGCCGAACTGGGTTCCTTGGCCCTGCTCCTTCGGGAGGTCAAAGACAAGTGGGGCGGCATGGTGAGCGTGCGGAAGAACGGCACGGTCCAGGAGTATTGGGAAGTGGAAGAGAGCTCGGCAGCCGTCATGAGCCATTGCGCGGTCGCGCCGCTGGCCGCCGTCATTTGGGGGCTGTTTGGTCTCCGTGCGAGGTTGGACCAGAACGCATTTGGCATCGCACCCCGCCTTGGTGGGCTGGAGAGCTGGGAAGCCACATTACACCTCCCCGCCGGCGCCCTTCACGTGCGGGCTTGGAAGCAAGGTGACGTGGGCAGGGCGGAGATCATGACGCCTCCGGGACATGACGGCCATCTCTGGCGGACAGGCGAGAAGCTGTCGCCCAACGGCAAGACAGTCGTCGACATCCCCCTCGACTAGTTGGCAAGGGGGATGTGTGCTAGGTTCCTTCGGGCGATCAGTGGCCGGCCGATTTGGTCGCCGAGTTGGCGTCGACCTTGACGCCGGGGCCCATGGTGCTGGAGACGGTCACGCTCTGCAGGTATCTGCCTTTCGCTGAAGCGGGCTTAGCCTTGAGAAGTGCGTCCAGGGCCGCGTGCATGTTGTCGGCCAATTGCTCGTCCGTGAAGGAGACACGGCCGATCGGCATGTGGACGATCCCGGCTTTGTCGACGCGGTACTCGACACGGGCGGCCGACTTGATCTCTTTGACCGCGCCGCTGATGTCGTCGGTGACCGTGCCGTTCTTCTTGTTCGGGGTCTTGGGGCCGAGCACACGGCCGATCTTGCCGATCTGGGGCGCCATGTCGCTGGTGGCGAGCACGACGTCGAAATCCTTGAAGCCTTCCTGGATCTTCTTGATCAAGTCTTCGTCACCCACGTGGTCGGCGCCTGCGGCGGTCGCCTCGCGTGCGAGGTCGCCCTTGGCCAAGACGGCGACGGTCTGTTTGCGGCCGGTGCCGTGGGGAAGGTTGGTGGTGCCGCGGACGTTCTGGTCGCCCTTGCGGGGGTCTACTCCCAATCGGACGCTGAGATCGACGCCTTCGACGAACTTAGTGGATGCCGCGCCTTTGACTGCCGTGATGGCCTCATGGACGTCGTGGAGCTTGGTGTGGTCCACCTTCTGGGTGGCGGCGGCGAAACGGGCGGAGACTTTTGATTTCTTTCGTATGTTCTGGCGCACTAGGTCACCTCTGTGGTCTGCGGCTAGCCTTTGAGACCCGCCTCCCACTGTGTCGGGGCATGATACCCGGCGTCATTGTCGGCGGCCAAGCCGTCCGTGGCTAGGTCCTGATGCTTTAGTCCGGTTCGACTCGGCCCGATAATCCGATGGGTCGGTAACCTGTCCGCGTTTGACTCGAGGGAGCAGGCCGGCAATGACGCCTGGCCCTCACAATCGTCACCGGAGCTCCCAAACGTATGCAAAACACCTTCGCTATCCTCGGATCAGGCATGCAAGGCACGGCCGCGGCCTATGACCTCGCCCAGTTCGCCGATCCCGCCGCCGTCATGATGGGTGACGCCTGCCTCAAACAGGCCGAATCCGCCGCAGAAAGGGTCAACAAGCTCGTCGGACGCAAAGTCTGCCAGCCGTTCCAAGTGGACGCGATGAACCGGGACGAGCTCAGGGCTTTCCTCGACAAGGCGGACGTCGTCCTCAGTTGCCTTCCGTACTGGATGCACCCCCACGTCGCCGAGGTCGCCATCGAAACGATGACCGACATGGTCGACCTGGGCGGCAACACAGAGATCACCCACAAGACCCTCGCCCTTGACGCCAAGGCCAAAGAGGCGGGCGTCACCCTCGTGCCCGACACGGGCCTGGCTCCTGGTCTGGTCAACAACGTCGGGCTCTACATCATCGAGTCGATGGACGCATGCGAGTCTGTGAAGCTCTTTTGCGGCGTCCTGCCCCAGAATCCCAAGCCGCCGTTCAACTACAAGCTGACGTTCAACATGGAAGGGCTGGTCACCGAGTACGACTACGAGGCGGTCACGCTTCGAAACAGTGAGATTGTGATGGTGCCGACCCTTACCGAGGTGGAGGCCCTGCACATCGACCAACTTGGCGAAATGGAGGCGTTCGTCACCAGCGGCGGCACATCCACCGCTCCCTATACACTCAAGGGCAAGGTCAAGAACTACGAATACAAGACGATCCGGTTCCCCGGCCACGCCCGTCTGATGAAGCTGTTCAAGGACTTCGGCTTCTGGAGTGAAGAACAGGTCGAGGTGACCGGTTGTAAGGTGAGGCCGAAGGACGTCTTCAACAAGGTGTTCGGGCCAAAGCTGGCCGAGTTCGTCGACACCGACCAGTGCGCCGTCCGTGGCGTCGGCCACGGCGTGAAGGGCGGTAAGGACACGTCGGTTCAGGTCGACATCTTTGACAAGCAGGACGGGGCCACCGGTTTTACCTCGATGGAACGCCTGACCGGCTTTTCGACCTCGATCATCGCCCAGGAAGTCGTCGCGGGCCATGTGGCCAAGGGCGCCGTCCCCTACGAACAGTCGATGACCGGCCATGCCTTCATCGACCAGCTCCGCCGCCGTGGCATCCACGTCAAGGTCCAGCAGACGGTCACGAACTCCTGAATCAGTTCCCCTCTTTCACCTGGATCGGATCCGGTGAAGGAGGGGTTCTCTATTGCTGTCCAGATCAGAACGGGTTTTGGCTGAAGTCCCAAGTCCGCGGGCTATCATGCTCGCATGACCAAGTTGTCCGTCTCCGTGGCGGTCGCGTGCGCCATCATTCCAGGCATGGCCAAGGCCCAAGACCTGCCGCGCAGCACTCCCGAGGCCCAAGGTGTGGCGTCCCACGCTCTCTTCAATTTGGTCAACGCCTTGGAGAGCAAGATCGACCATGTCCATAGCTTGATGGTCGTGCGCCACGGCAACGTCATCGCCGAGGGCTGGTGGAGGCCCTACGCGGCCGACAAGCCGCATATGCTCTTCTCGCTGAGCAAGAGCTTCACATCGACCGCCATAGGCATGCTTCAAGCCGAGGGCAGACTGAGCATCAACGACACCCTGGTCAAATACTTTCCTGAAGCGAAGTCGAAGGATCCCAAGAACCATATCGACGACCTGCGCCTCCGGGACATGCTTTGCATGTCCACCGGGCAAAGCGAGGCGGACATAGACAAGATCCCGTTCGTCGGCGAGCATCCCAGCAAGTCGTTCCTGAGCACTCCCGTCCTCCACATTCCCGGCACGTTGTGGCACTACAACACGCCTAGCACCTACATGCTCTCCTATGTCGCTCAGAAAGTGACGGGGAAGACGGTCAGGGACTATCTTGGGCCCAGGCTCTTCGCCCCGCTTGGAATGGGCGACCCTCAATGGGACCAGAGCAGCGAGGGGGTCGATTGGGGCGGTTTCGGCCTTAACCTTCGTACAGAAGACATCGCAAAGTTCGGCCAATTGCTCCTGCAACGCGGGGAGTTCGGCGGGAAACGCATCTTGCCCGCCGATTGGGTCGACCTGGCGACGTCCAAGCAGGCTAGCAACGGAGGCAACCCTGACAGCGACTGGAACCAGGGATATGGCTTCCAGTTCTGGCGCTGCCGGTACGGCGCCTATCGCGGCGACGGGGCGTTCTGCCAGTTCATGGTCGTGATGCCGGAGCAGGACTGCGTGATCGCGGTCACAAGCGGTTCAAATGACTACCAGGGTGTCTTGAACGTCCTCTTCGACAACTTGCTCACCGAGTTACGACCTGTGCCGTTACCACCGGACAAGACCGAAGAGGCCAGACTGGCCGCACGCCTCAAGGGACTGACGATGCCACCAGTCCAGACGGGGGCGGACTCGGCGGCAGGAGTCCCCGTGGGCAAGGCGTTCACCTTTGCGGACAACGAGTTTCAACTCAAATCCCTGACCTTGTCGAGTGGCGGAGCGGCACCCAAGATCAGGCTTGGAATGGGTGGTGCAGATCTTTCATTCGCCCTCAAACCGGGCGACTGGGTCGACGTTGGCACGATCCCCGGCCGCACACACCCGCAGATGGGTGGTGGATTGAAGCATGTCTCGGCTAGTGGGGCGTGGGTGGGCCCCCACGTCCTCAAGATCAAGCTTTGTTTTGACACGACGCCCTTCACCGACGACTGGACGTTCGACTTCTCGGGCGGCACGCTGAAGGCGACCGGTCAGCACAACGTAGCGTTTGGCGCGACGCCACCGGTAGAGGTTAGACTACGAAGTTGACCCAATGAGAAGGGCGCCCCGTCCGATGGACGGGGCGCCCTCATCGTCGGTCAGGCGGTTCTAACCGCCGCCTGCCTCGTCTCCTGCCTTGCCGCTCAGTCCGTTGCCACCGCCGGCAGGGGTCCCGGTCAGAGCGTCCCCACCGGCGACGTCCCTGGCTTTGCCTCCCCCACCGACGGGCGCACCCTTACCCTGCATCGACTCGACCTCTTGGTCGCGCATCGACTTGGTGCCTGGCGGCAGGTGGATCACCCGATCCACCTGCATTTGGTCTCCAGTCGCGAACTTGTAGGCGCTGAAGCCCGCCAGTCCGACTGCGACGACCGCCAAGGCGATCAAGAGAACCTTTTTGGTCTGATCGTTCATCAGGTCTTGTACGCGGCGTCCCAGTGGATCAGGTTCTTCTTGAAGAGCAACTTGGCGTTGTCGGGGTCGGTCGCCCACATCGGATCCATGATCGCGTTGCGCTTCAGGGCCTTGGCGTGTCCGTCGGCGAAGCTCCAGTTGGTGATGCCACTATAAGCACCCATCGACATGCCGTCGAGGGCGTCGCACCAGACACCGGGGATCAAGACGACCTTCGGCCACGTCGGCTGGCCGTTGGCAAGCTGATTGGGCTCAAAAGCATATTCCCGCTGGTCGTTGCGGTGCTGCATCAGGCCGTTCCAGTAAGTCCAGCTGATGTAGTCCGGAACCATCCAGATCGTCTCGGCCACGCTGCCGACCGCGCTGGAACTCAGCGAGTTCGACCAGTTGGCGTTGAAGCCGCCGCCGGAAGGCGTGCTGTCCCAACCGGCCAGGCCGTATGCCTGCGGGCGGCTGCCGTTGTCGGGGCCGTGATAGGTGAAGACGTAGCTGACCGGGCCGCCGGTCGCGCGCTCGTTGCCATAACCGGTGGTAGAAGAGTCGCATCGCAACATGCTGTCGTTCGGCGACTTCCAGATCTGTTTGTTCTTCACGTACGGCTTCAGCATGATGTGGCCGCTGTTGACCTGCTCGCAATCAACATCCGCCGCCGTGCCGCCGCAGTTCCAATTGGGCCTGTTGTTGCGCAACATGGGGAACATGTCGTCATAGTCGCCCATGTAAATCTGGGTGGCTGTGTTCAACTGCTTGAGGTTAGACAAGTCAGCCGTCCGCTGGGCGGCGACTTTGGCTTGGGCAAATACGGGGAACAGGATCGCCGCCAGTATCGCTATGATGGCGATGACGACGAGCAGTTCAATAAGTGTGAACCCTCGGGATTTCATGATTTCGCTCCGAAACAAGCCGGAGCCACTTAGCTCCGCGCACCCATATGGTACAGAACGGACAGCGCCGCCGAGAGGGGGAACTAACAAAAACAAGTGAAATTCCTAAAAAATGTAACGAAGTTATTGCCAATTGGCGGCCTGTGCCGGTGATCCTGTCAGGTTGACCTGTCAAAAGGACCCGCTGACGGACTGGCCACTCCTCCCGGAGGCCGCGTCGGTGCGCCGGTACAATCGAGCCGCCCGCGACGGCCCCTCCATGGACCAGTCCCACATCCGCAACTTCTGCATCATCGCCCACATCGACCACGGCAAGAGCACCCTCGCGGACCGGATCCTCGAGGCGACCGGCGCCGTGCGGGGCACAGCACAAGAGCAGAGCCTGGACACCATGGAGCTCGAACGCGAGCGTGGCATCACCATCAAGATGACCGCCGTCCGGCTGAGCTACAAGGCGCAGGACGGCCAGACCTACCAGTTCAACCTGATCGACACGCCCGGTCACGTGGATTTCACTTATGAAGTGAGCCGCGCGCTCTACGCGTGCGAGGGGGCGTTGCTCTTGGTCGACGCCACCCAGGGGGTCGAGGCTCAGACGATCGCCAACGCCAGCATGGCGATGAACCAGAACCTGGCGATCATCCCGGTCGTGAACAAGATGGACCTGCCCCACGCCGACCTGTTGATGGCGCAGGAGGAGATCGAGAACGCCCTCGCCCTTGACGCGACCGACGCCATCCCCTGTAGCGCCAAGACCGGCCTGGGCATCCCCGACATCTTGGAAGCGATCGTCCAACGGATCCCGCCGCCGGGAGGCCATCCGGAGAGACCCCTGCGGGCCCTGATCTTCGACTCCCACTTCGACAGCTACCAGGGTGCGGTCGCTTACTGCCGTGTCCGCGACGGAAGCGTCCGACCAGGAGACCGGATCAAGATGATGTCCACGGGCAAGGCCTTCCAGGTGGACGAAGTCGGAGTCTTCCGGCCCGCGCTGGAGCGGGGGACGACCCTCGGGTGCGGTGAGGTTGGCTTCATCACCGGCGCGATCAAGAACATCGGCGACGCCTCCGTGGGCGACACCGTCACCCTGGCCGATAACCCTGCCACCGAGCCGCTCCCCGGCTACCGGAAGGCCAAGCCCATGGTCTTCTGTGGCCTCTATCCCACCGACGCAGACGACTACCAAGACCTGCGGGACGCGATCGAAAAGCTGCAGATCAACGACGCGAGCCTCGACTTTGAGCCGGAGACCTCGGCGGCGCTCGGATTCGGGTTCCGGTGCGGGTTCTTGGGTTTGCTCCACATGGACATCGCCCGCGAAAGGTTGGAGCGGGAGTTCGATCTGGACTTGATTCTCACGGCGCCGAGCGTCGATTACGTCGTCCACCGCACGAACGGGGCGGTCGAGCACATCAGCAACCCGAGCGAGATGCCGGCCCCTAACGAACTGAGCGAGATCCAGGAGCCCGTCGTCGACGCGACCATCATGGTGCCGAACGAGTACGTCGGCACCGTCATGAACCTGTGCCAAGACCGCCGGGGCACGTTCGTGCGCACCGAGTACCCCTCGCCGAAGCGGGCGATCCTTTACTACAAGCTGCCACTCGGCGAGATACTGCTCGACTTTTTTGACAAGCTCAAGTCCTCGACCAAAGGCTACGCTTCCTTTGACTACGAACTCAGCGGCTACTCCCCCAGCGACCTGGTCAAGGTCGACATCATGCTGAACGGGGACATAGTGGACGCCTTGTCGTTCATCGTCAACCGCCAGTTCTCGTACCAGCGGGGCAAGGCGATCGTCGAACAGCTCCGCAAGGTCGTGCCGCGCCAGCAGTACGAGGTGCGCATCCAGGCCGCCATCGGGGCCAAGGTCATCTCAGCCGACACGATCAAGCCGTTTAGGAAGAACGTGATCGCCAAGTGCTATGGCGGCGACGTCACACGCAAGCGCAAGCTCTTGGAGAAGCAGAAGAAAGGCAAGAAGCGGATGAAGAACATCGGCTCGATCGAGGTTCCCCAGGAAGCGTTCTTGAGCGTCCTTAAGGTCGCGGAGTAGGGCGCTATCTGGTCGCTCCGGCCCAACTGAGCTCGTTGGTGCAAACATAGCGGCTTGTCCGGCTCTCCGATCGCCTCTCGATCGGTCGCAAGATGTGCTCGCCGATAACCCGACCGAACTCGGCTGGCACTGCGTTGCCGATCTGGCGGTACTGCTCGGCCAGCGAGCCACAAAACACCCAGTCGTCCGGAAACGTCTGCAAACGCGCGTACTCTCGCACGCTGAGTGGCCTAAGCGCGGTCGGGTGGGCGAGGAGCGTGGCCGGCATCGTCGGGCAGGTCGTGAGGGTCGGCGAAGGCTCGTCCCAGGCGAGCCGCCGATAAAAGCCCACTCGTCCACCGCTAGCCTCGAGCGCTCCGCCCATCGCCTCTGGCCAATCCTCCTGAGGCAGGTCTCGCCAGTTCTCGCCTGGGCCGAGAAAGGGGAGAAAGACACGTTGCTTCGGCCGTAATGGAGCCCAGCGGGCTGGCCCGTCCAAGCCGGCCAACGCTGATCGCAACGTGCGCAAGGGCGGTTGGCCCGGCCCGCCGTGCGTCGGCGCCAGGTGCGGGACACGTCGGTCAAGGTCGGCGATCAGGACGACTCTTTCCCGGACTTGGGGCACGCCGAATCGCGAGACGTCGTAAAGGTCGAAGCTGACGTGGTAACCAGCTGAATGCAGCCTGTCCAATATGAGGCGCAGCGCGCCACCGGGCCGTTGCTCTTCGTCCGCTGGCACCGATGACCGCTGGGCGTGAGGGATGTGGCTGAGGGGCGCGCTGAGGAGGCCACGGACGTTTTCGACCACGATCGTCTTGGGTGCCAGCGCAACCGCCAAGCTCACGAAATGAAGGAACACGTTGCCTCGTTCGTCGCTCAGACCATTGCGCCTGCCTGCCGTCGAGAACGATTGGCAGGGGGGGCCACCGACCACGGCGTCCAACTGTCGAAAGCCAATCTTTCGCCGGAGGCCGGCGGCGTCGAGCGAGCGAATGTCGGCGGCGACGACCTGCAGACCCGGTCGGTTGTGTGAAATGGTCGCCAGGCAGTGCCGGTCGATCTCATTGGCTCCAAGGCATTCCCAGCCTGCTTGTTCCAGGCCAAGGTCAAGCCCCAGAGCTCCGCTGAAGAAGCTGAGGTAGCGCATCGTCCCTGATTGTCAGCGGCCATCCTGGCCTTGCCTTCCACGCGTTTTGCCGATGTGGAAAACTCTCCGGATATTACCCTGGTGAGGACAAATGCATGCTTGCCTTGCCAGATACTAGCGTCACCGTATCGTCTGGCTTTCAATCGGAACCGGTTGCGATCGGAGCTTCTTCCTGCGGTGCAGGAGAGCCCAGACCGTCAGGATGACGCAAGTTGGGACGACCAGCGCGTCGTCCAACCATCCCAGCAAGGGGATGATGTCGGGGACTAGGTCGACGGGCGATTCCCCGTAGGCTAGACCGACCAGGGCGGGCACCAAGGTCAACCAGGGAAAGGCTCCCTTCGTCTTCATATCTCCAGTGACGACAACCGGGGTGTCGGGTTGCAACGGGCCTATGCCCAAGGGCTGTCGATGCCCTATACGAGATGTCGAAACTGGTGTTTGCCGACTTTGAGCACCTTGCCTTGGAGGTCGGCCAATGGCAGTTTGGCAAACGGGTCGCCGCATTTCTCCCCGTCGAGTGACACACCGCCCTGCTTCACGAGGTCTCGGGCCGCACCGTTCGACTTCGCCAGGCCCAACGCCGCGATCAAGTTGGCCAGAGGCACGAGGCCGTCCACCACGAGGTCAGGTTGGATCTCGGCTCGCTCTGCCTCGACAGGTTGGTTTCGCTTGCTGAAGGTCTCGACAAAGTAGCTTTCTTCGTCGTCCGCTGCCTCAACCGAATGGTAGAGTGCGACGATCTCTTTGGCGAGCCTCACCTTGGCGTCGCGCGGGTTCTTACCTTCCGAGAGCAGGGCTTCTACTTCAGGCAGCGGGACGTCCGTGCACAGTTCGAACCAGTTTGCGATCAGGCTGTCAGGGATCGACATGGTCTTGCCGAACATATCGCGCGGTGTGTCCACGATGCTCACATAGTTCCCGAGCGACTGCGACATCTTTTCCTTTCCGTCGGTGCCGACAAGCAGAGGGCACAGCATTACCACCTGGGGTTCTTGGCCGTACTGCTCCATGAGGGTGCGCCCCACCAAATTGTTAAATTTCTGGTCGGTCCCACCGAGCTCCACGTCGGCGTTGAGTTCGACCGAATCCATGCCTTGGCACAGTGGATACAGCAACTCATGCATGGCGATGGGTTGGTGTGCCTCCCACCTGTTGGTGAAATCGTCCCGCTCCATGATGCGGGCCACCGTCGAACGGGCGCAGAGCCGGATGACGTCTTCGAACGTCATCTTGCCTAACCAGTCCTTGTTGTAGGTGATCTCAGTCTTGTCGGGGTCGAGGATCTTGTAGAACTGCTCGGACACCGCGTCGACGTTCGCTTGAACCTCCGCCCGGCTCAATTGTTTGCGGGTCTTGCTCTTGCCGCTGGGGTCGCCGATCATGGCGGTGAAGTCGCCAATCACGAGGCAGGCCGTGTGGCCAAGGCGTTGGAAGTCGCGCAGTTTGCGCAGTACCACGGCCCAGCCGAGGGTCACATGGGCGGCGGTCGGGTCGACGCCGAGCTTGACGCGCAACGGCTTTCCCGAGGCGAGCTTCTTGCGCAGGTCGTCTTCGCTGATCGTCTCGGTGGTTCCGCGCCGCAGGACGGCCAGTTGCTCGTCGATCGTCATCCGGGGGCCGATTGTACCGGTGGCGAGGCTCCGGCTCCGCCGCCCGGCCCGGGGCCACGCCCTTCCCGGCTTCGCCGGCTGACGCCGTCGTCGCACGGGACTGCGCCCCGGCCGGCGGAGCCGTTGGAGGGAGAACCGTCTGCCCGCAGCAGCCGAAAGAATCTGCCCACTCTCTGTCTAGCACCGCGTCGGGGTGAGCCGTTTGGGAGATCATCGTAGTCCGTGCGTCCTGCGTAGGAACCGACTCAAAATCGGTCAAGCCGTAGCCGTTAGAAGGGACTGTTGTCGGCCTGTGGCAGCCGTAGGAGTCCACCCACTATCGGTCTAGCGCCGCGTCGGGACGGAGTCCTCCGGCTTGTCGGAGGACGAGGGCGTGGCTTCGGGCCGACGCGGCGCTACGATCCTAGCCCGGCCACGACCGCCTCGGCGTAGCGAACGCTCGCCCCTACGTTGGCGCGGACCAAAGCCTGGGCCCTCGCCCCCATGTCAGATCGAAGCCCCGCGTCGCCGATCACCTCCACCAGGGCGTCGGCCAGGGAAGCCGCGTCGCCGCACACCCGCGTCGCACCCGCCTCTAAGGCAAGCCTGGAGACGTCTCGGAAGTTCTGCATGTGAGGGCCGTGCAAGACCGGTTTGCCATGGGCCAACGGTTGGATGATGTTCTGGCCGCCGTAGTCGCCGAATCCGCCACCGACCACCACGACGTCCGCCACCGAATAAACGGAGGCCAATTCGCCGTAGGTGTCCAAGACGAGGTACTTCCCAGACTCGCCTTTGCTGCGCAAGGCGACCGTTCCGAACTTTGAGGCGACCAGAGCGGCCAGATCGGTCGCCCGTTCCAAGTGGCGCGGCGCGTGCACGACATACACGGTTTCCAGGCGTGGGTCGAGCAGGGCTCCGACGACCAGCTCTTCCTCGTCCGCGCCCCGCGTCGAGCCGACGACGACCACCGCCGCACCGTCGGGGATCCCCAGCTTTGACCGCCATTCGGAGGGGTCGGCGTCAAGGCCGCCGACCGCCTCGTCAAACTTACAGTTGCCTCCCACGACGACATCGTGCGCCCCGAGTTCGCGGAAACGGGTGGCGTCACCTTCGCTTTGGGCCATCACATGGTCGACTTCTCTGAAGACGGCGCGGAAGTACGGCTTGACGAGGCGGTCGAGCCGGTAAGCCTTGTCGCTGATCCGGCCGTTCAGGACAAGGGTCTTCGCGCCGGAGTTCTTCGCCCCCCACAGGAAGTTCAGCCACAACTCCGTCTCCATGATTGCCACCACCTTCGGCTTGAACCGGTGGATAGGAGGCAACACGAACCGGGGCACGTCGATCGGAAAGTACACGATATGGTCGACGAGGCTACCAAGGGCGTCTGTCGCAGTGCGGTGGCCGCTCGAGGTCGTCACGCTCAGCAGGACTTCAACCTCCGGCCTCAGCCGCCGGATCTCGGACAAGACCGGTTTGGCCGCCATGACCTCCCCCACTGAGACCGCATGAAACCAGACGCGATCCGAGCCGTCGCGGAACGCTAATGTGTACTCGCCGGTCCGCTGCTTCCAATCGACGGGCTCTTTGCGTCGCCCGGCCCGGACCAGCATCCACGGCACCCAGAGGGGCGACAACAAGGTGACCAGGAGGTTGTACAGCCAGATCATGCGCCGTCGAGGTCGTGCCCGGTGACGCGCCGGAACGCCTCAAGGTACTTGGCACGTGTGTTGGCGATCACTTCTTCGGGAAGTGCAGGCCCCGGCGGGGTCTTGTCCCATCCGGTTCCGACCAGATAGTCGCGGACATACTGCTTGTCGAACCCAAGCTGTGGGCCTCCAGGACTGTGCTCTTCGGCCAGCCAAAACCGGCTGGAGTCGGGGGTAAGGGCCTCGTCGATCCATATGATGCCGTCGTCGGTCAGACCGAATTCGAACTTGGTGTCTGCCAAGATCAAACCGGCTGACTCGGCGTGCTTCGACGCCTCCTTGAAGACGGCCAGAGTCCAGTCTCGCACCTTACCGGCCGTCTCCCCGCCCACGATGTCGGCGGCCTGCTCGAACGAGATGTTTTCGTCGTGACCCTCCTCGGCCTTGGTGGCGGGGGTGAAGACGACCTCCGGGAGCTTGTCTCCCTCCCGCAGGCCCTCCGGCAGAGTCACGCCGTGAAGCGTCCGTCCCCCCGCCTGGTACTCGCGGGCCCAACTGCCCGCCAGATAGCCGCGGGCTACGCACTCGATGGCGAGGGGCTTCGCCTTCCGGGCCAAGGTGCATCGTCCGGCTAGTTCTGGCCTCCGTCCGCCGATCCTCGCCGCCACGTCGTCGTCGTCCACCGACAACAGGTGGTGGGTGCAGACGTGCCCGAGCTTGCCGAACCAGAACGCGCTCATCTGGTTCAGGATGCGGCCCTTGTCGGGCACGCCGGTCGACATGATCACGTCGTAGGCGCTGATCCGGTCGGTGCTGACTATGAGAAGTTCGCCGCCCAGGTCGTAGACTTCCCGGACTTTGCCGCGCCGTGGGGGCGGCAAGCCGGGCAGACGGGTTTCCATCAGGGCCGCAGGCATCGTGCCCGCATTATGGCGGTCTGTCAGGACTCGGTGACGGCGAACGGATAGGCCTCGCGCTTGCGTTGGACGATCGCCTCGTATTGGGCGATCCCCACCGAGATTTCGTCGGGGTTGTTACCCGCGTAGGCCAAGGCGGCCCGCAGTTCCCGTTCGCTGAGGGAGCTGTAGGCCTCCTTGAGCTCGGTTACCGAACCGACCCGTCGGAAGACCCGGACGATCTCCCAAACGGCGACATGGGTGTCCACGATCCGCGCCACGCCGTGGTCGTCTTTCACGATCAGGCCGTCGGGAAGGTCGTCGCTGGAGTTGCGGAAGCCTTCTAACCGGACATCGACCTCTGGCTCGCCGATATGGAGCGTCGCGGCGCACTCCGCACATGTGATCCCGCCTTCGTCAAGGGCCATGAGGGCAAGCTCCTCATATTCGGCGGGCAACGCCTGTTTGAACAGGCGGACAAACCCTTCAAAGCGTTCCGGCTGGGTCTTGGCCATGCGTTTCAGCTGGTCAGCCAACCACGCGTCTGTCGGTTGCGACATCGTATTTCTCCCCCACTCAGGGACTGGGTAGGGCACGGCGACGGCCCTGGGGAGGAACGACGTTGTTCCAACGCTGGCAATCCTACCAGTTCAGACAGCGATATCGTCAATCCTTATGCTTCTTCAAGGTGAGTCTTCCTTGAATTCAGTGATGATGGTGTCCTCAAGGTCACTGTGGTCACGCGAGGTCTGACTAAGGCCGCCCGCATGAACTGCCACAAACTTATGTCGAACCGCTTTCACGTCGGCTACCGTCATGCGCTCGTCAATGAAGGGCGACGACTCGACGCGAACCTTACTTTGTAACTGGATCAGCCACTCAAAGGTATCAAGGGCTTCATTCACGAACCCAGGCTCGGAGACTGACGTCAAGTATTCCAAGTTCGACCTGAACCTTACCGAGCCTTCCCCGTCGTGGACGTACGAGGACACGGCATAGATCACTTCACCCGCCGCATCGGTTAGAGTTTTTCTTTCTTCAGCCACGATTACGCCCTCGCTCGAAGGCGATGGTACCTGAACTACCTACGGACGCGTAAACCGACTCCGGACCCGCTGCCTCGCGCGGTTCTTGAGGCTCTTCAGTGCGCTCTCGGACAGGCCCATCGCCTCCGCCGACTGGCTCGACGTCATTTCATCGACGAGCTCGTGATACAGGGCTAGCCTTGCGTTCCGCCCTAGTGCGGCTATGAACTTGTCGACCGCCTCGGATTCGACGATGCGCTGGACGATCTCAGCTGCTGTCGGGGCCGACGGCGAAGGTATGTGATCGTGGAGTTCCGCGGTGTGCCGTTCACTCCGCCGGACGGCGTACAGTCGGTTCACCGCGACTACGAACAAGTAGGACCTGTCGTGGCGCGGATCGATGACCGAGAAGTGCTCAAACGTCTTGAGGATCGACTCTTCTGCGATGTCTTCCGCGTCATCTGGTGAGCAGCCCTTTCGAATTAGGAGCTGTACGAGTCTAGTTCGGTGCTCGCCACAAAGGCGTTTAATACGGGCGTCTGATTGGCGTCTTTCGAGGTCTGACGGAACCATGGGGTCCTCCTAGTATATTGAGGGGGTCTAGAGCCCAGGCGGTTCCGAACTTTCGCAAAAAAAATCGACGGCCTTGACCCGAAGGGCTGGCGGAAGACCCCGCCAGCCCCTCGACCCTTCCAGGTTCGGACCGTGCATCAAAAGTAGACGCCGTTGATCGAGTCGATGATCGACCGTTCCACCCCGCCGTCGGCCTCGGCGGCCTGGCGCGCGTGGCTCTCGTCCCAGATGCGGATGCAGCGTTCGGCGAACCCGTCGAAGTGGATAGTTGGGGGGTTCTTGACGGCGTCTTCCCAACGCTCTGTGAGCTTGCGCTCTGTTTCCTCGCCGTGTCGGGTCCAGGGATCGACGACCTGGCCGATGCCTTCGAACGGCCGAACACCTCTGCAGCGCTCGTTTCGAACGATGGTCAGGTCGTCGAGGAACTCTGCCCGCTTGCCGAAGCCGAGTACGATGTAGTCGGATCCGGGGTGGCTGGCGCTCGCCCGGAACCCGATATCGCCTAGCCAGTCGTGGCCGAACCCGTCGCTCCAGGCGACGAGAAGTCCTTCGGTAGTGCGGTTGTCCGCGATCGACTGCTCGACGAACTCGATCCGAAGCGAGTCAAACTGCTCGGCGAAGCCGTCAGGGATCACCTGGTCGAGGTCGAGGCAGAGGATCAATCGTGCCCTGATCGACGCCGCGTGGATAATGCTGGGCATGCTGCCCATGATGGATCTGGTGTTCGTCCGGAGGTGCGTGAAGTAGCCGCGCTCCGATCGTTCCTCGATCGTCGTTGTGATGACCGAGGCCAACGGCACTGTCCGGCCGTCGAACGCCAGCTCGTCGGCATCGATCGAGATCCAGAGAGGCTGGACCCCGGAGACCAACATGCCGGTCATCCTTCTGATGATCGCTCCTGACGAGGACGTGCCGACGGCCTTCTGAACCTCGGCGAAGTTGTCGATATTGCCGGCGAAGCGTACACACGGACCGGTTTGCGCTTCGGAGGCTTGGACGTGAGGCCGGCTTGTGCCGGCCATCTTTCCTAGGACTCTCATCTTTTTTCTCCATAAGCCGAACGGCTTACTACTGGCTATGAGGGGGGTCGGGGCCGATCGGTCGCAACATTTTTGGCGAATCGGTCCGTTGGTCCAGCTTTCGCAAGAACCCTAAGACCGCGGCCCGGTAATCGGGGCCGTGGTCGAGCCTGGCCTGGCCGTGGTCGCTGCCCTCGAACACCCGCACCTCGTGTCCGGGCAGGCCGTCCGAGAGTTCCTTGACCGACTCGGGTTTGATCAGCTTGTCCTCGCTTCCGTACAAGAGGAGCGCGGGCTTGCCTTTGAACCCGGGCAACATCTTCTGGAGCATGACCTCCTTCGGATTGATGCCGACGATGAGCATCCCGGCGTACTTAACGGGGCTCAAAAGCTTGCTCAGGCCCCTCCAGCCGATGAACTCCCACCAGCCGTCGATGGCGTCGTTCAGGGACGCGTACGCGCCGTCGAGTAACAGGGCCTCGATGTCTTGAGGCCGCTCGGCCGCCGCGAGGGAGCTTGCTATCCCGCCCATGCTGCTTCCAAAGAGGACTATGCGGGCGTCCGGCTCCCGTTCGAGCACCCAGGCGACTGCCGCTTCGACGTCAAGCTTTTCGTCACAGCCGAGACCGACCCGCTTGCCGCCGCTTTTCCCTTGGGCGCGTGTGTCGAACACCAACGTGGACCACCCGTCCTGAAAGAACATCTGCGCGTACGGCGCGAACTCACAGCGGTTCATCATGTAGCCGTGGACGGCGACGACCACCTTTCCCTTGCCCGCTTCGGTGTACCAACCCCGGATGACGATCCCGTCCGACGTGGTGAACGAGACGTCCTCTTGGGGAAGTCCGACCATCGCGGGGCTGAACCACTGGACAAGCCTCATAGGCCGTAGGCTGAACCAGGTCACCAGGGCAAGCAGGATGAGATAGAGCCCGGCCAAGGCCAATAGAACCGACCAAACAGGGGTCATGCTGTCAAATCCACTAGAATAGGAGATTGGTCGGGAAGGGGAACCAACGGCATATCATGTTCGCACTTAATTTCTACTCGGAACTCTACGGCGATGTTCTGGCAAACAACCGAAAGACCGCCACGATCCGGATGGGCGACAAATCGAACAAGTACCAGACCGGCATGGTCGTGTGGGTCACAGTCGGCCCGCGCTTTGGTAGGCGACAAAAACTTTACACCGCGATCCTCGACCGGGTCGAGGTCAAGCAGATCAAAGACCTTTCCCCCCGTGACATCGAGCGCGAGAACCCCGAACTCCGCAGCGAGGACGAGGTCATCGCCCTCCTGACCCGGATCTACGGCGAGTTCATCACCCCTGCCCATCAAGTCACCGTCATCTATTTCTCACGCGTGGACGAGTAGGACATGTGGATCGCCGACAGCAAGCGGTCGCGAGAGATCGACCGCGCCGCCCGCGAGACCTACGGCATGACCACCGCCGTCCTTATGGAGCGGGCCGGGTTGGCCGTGTTCGAGGCCTTGCGGCAAATGTCCCCGCGCCCATGCAAGGTGGCTGTCCTATGCGGAAAGGGGCACAACGGAGGCGACGGATTCGTCGTCGCCCGGCTGGCCTCCCAGCACCAGTACGACGTCGAGTGCGTCGTCACCGCGACCGAGCCGGAACTGGAAGAGGCCTGCCGCCAACAGATGGTCCAGGCCCGCACCCATGGCGTGGAGCCGGTCTTTTGTGACGACCCGAGGTGGTCGGAGACCGTAGAGGGGCTGCACCAGCACGAAGTGGTCGTTGACGCAATGCTCGGGATCGGCATCGAAGGCCCGCTGCACGGCCACGTCCTGGCGGCGGTCCGGGCGGTCAACCTCTGCGGTGTCCCGATGCTCGCGGTGGACCAGCCGACGGGAATCCACACCGACACCGGGGAAGAACTCGGCGACAGTGTCTACGCTTCCCGGACCGTGACGTTCGGCCTCCCCAAGCCGTGCCTGTTCCAAGGTACTGGCCTTGAGCACGCGGGAGACTGGACCGTCGCTGACATCGGGTTGCCCAAAGACCTCTTGCGCGCGCCGACCGGCGCCAACTTGCTGGACGCCCAGTGGGTGGTCGACCGCCTGCCCGAGCGCGTCAAGACGAGCCACAAGGGTTCCAACGGGCATGTCCTGATCGTGGCGGGAAGCAAAGGCATGAGGGGCGCGGCCGTGCTTGCGGTCGAGGCCGCCTACCGCGCCGGAGCCGGGATGGTGACGGTGGCGAGCGTCCCAGACGTCTGCGACACGGTTGCGCGGCGCGTCCCGGAATGTCTCCTCATGCCGCTCCCTGAGATCGAAGGCGTCGTCTCGCCCGATGCGGCTGAGGATATCCTCGCCGCCAACGGTCGGTTCGACGCCGCCTTGTTCGGGCCTGGCCTTACTTCAGGCTCCGTCGCCAGCGACTTCTTGGCCAAGTTGTGGCCTCGCTGGGACAAACCGGCCTGTCTGGACGCCGACGCTTTGAACGCGGTGAGCAAGGGGTTGTCCCTGCCACCGGTCGACTGTGCCCTTACACCCCACCCTGGCGAGATAGGACGCCTGCTGAAGTGGCCGGTGGAGGTGGTACAGAGCGACCGGTTCCATGCCGTCCGTTCAGCGGTGAACCAGACGGGCAAGACGGTGTTGCTCAAAGGCCCCTATAGTGTTGTCGGCGCCCCTGGGGAACCGCTCAACGTGAACCCGACCGGCAACCCTGGCATGGCGACGGCGGGCATGGGCGACGTGCTCGGCGGTATCGTCGCCACCCTCTGCGCGCAAGACCTGACCCCCTACGAGGCGGCCAGTTGCGCCATGTTCTGGCACGGCTTGACGGGAGACGCTTGCGAAGAGGCGGTCGGGGCAATCGGGTTTCTCGCCCGCGACGTCGCCAAGCAACTTCCGGTCACTAGGGCTAAACTAATCCAATCGTGTTGCGAAGACTGACGGTCTGGCTACTCGTCGCGACGGCCGCGTTCGCGGCCGCACAGTCGACAAAGACCATCAAGATCCAGTTCCCTGGCGAAGGCGACCGGGAAGTCTGGCTTCAGAGCAAAGCGGACATGGAGACTGTGCCCGAGACCAAGGAGGTCACGGGCAAGGCAGTCGAACTCAAGACGTCCTCCACCGCTGGCGATCTCACCGTGTTCGTCCATGACAAGGACACCGGCGCGGTGGCAGAGCACCTGGTCAGCGACCTGAAAGACGGCGCCTGGGCAGTCAAAGACGGCGAATACACCCTCGTCCGGGGCGCGCGGGTCACGGTCGCCACGGCCAAGGGGCTCGTCGCCAGCGCGTCCGTGACCATGACCTTGGGTGACGAAAAACACCAGACATTGCTGACACCTTCCGACAAAGGCGTCGTCCAGTTCAACTTGCTCAAGCCGGGCGACGCGACCCTCACCGCGACCTACAAAGTAGGCGGCGTGGAGAAGACGTCCGACCCGCAGACCTTCACGGTCAAACCGACCAAGGGCGGGTGGGTGCCCATCAAGCTTGTCGTGCCCGATGGCGCCGACATTCTTCCTGCCGAGACGCCAAAGGCGTCTGCCGATCCCGCTGAGGCCAAGGCCGAGCCAAAGAAGGAAGAAAAGGCACCGAACCCCGTCGGCCTGCTCGTGAACATGGTCATCGGTTTGGCGCTGGTCGGGGGCCTCGGATACGGGGCATGGTGGTACGTCACCAACCACAAAGACAAGGTGACCGAAATCATGGAGAAGGCGGGGGTGCCGCTCAACCAGGACCCAGCCGATCCGACTGGGGCCGCCCCGGTGCCGCAGGCGCCCAAACCGATCGAAAAGATCGTGCTGGGCGGCGCAGACCTCGGTCCGGCCACGCCGTCGATCCAGCCGACCGTGGTCAAGGCCCCCAGGGTCACTGGCCCGGACGGGACCACAGTCAGCCTCGTCGAAGGGCCGAACACGGTCGGGCGCGAACCTGGCCTGGCGGTCTCTCTGGTCGGAGAGTCTAGCGTGTCTCGGAACCACGCGACTTTGACCCGCACCGGCGAGAGCGTCGTCGTCGAAGACCAAGGAAGCAAGAACGGAACCTATCTGAACGGGGCGAAGCTCACCGGGCCGGCCACATTACAGCCCGGGGACGTCGTCCAGTTCGGGGCGGTGGCGTTCCGATACGAGGAGTGAGATGGGGAGAGTACTGACCAAAGCCGTGCTGTGCGCGGTGGCGGGCGTGGTCGGCTGGATGCTGACCGAGCCGATGATGCCCACGGACTCGCGCAGTGCCGACTGGGGCGCGCGGGAACGAGTCATGGTGCTGGTCATCGTCGCCCTGATCGGGCTGGCGGCCGGTTTGTTCCAGGGGTTCCAACGGGGCGGCAAGACGAACATCATGGTCGCCACCGGCCTCGGACTGGTCTTCGGTTCCATTGGCGGGCTACTCGGCCACTCGATCGGCGGGGCTCTAGCCACCGGGATGTTCGGAGAAGGCGTGTTCCTCGGCGGCTTCTCGCCCGTGGCGGTCGTCGCCCGGGTGGTGGCGTTCGCACCCATCGGGCTCCTGTTGGGAGCGGCGATCGGTGGGACGCAGATGTCGGCCAGGGGAGTCATGTCGGGCGCCTTGGGAGGTCTGGTCGGCGCAGTGTTGGCGGGCGCGACCTTCGACATGATCGGCACCGTGCTCGCTCCGATGTTGATGACCATGCGCGGCAACAACGAGGTGGGCCTGGGCTCCCGTGCCGCCACCGCCCTGTCGCTCGGCCTCTTCATCGGCCTGTTCACGGCCCTGGCCGACTTGGCGACGCGCCAGGCGTGGGTGAGGCTCGTCTTGGGCCGTAACGAAGGGAAGGAGTGGCCGATCGACGCCGCCCAGACTCTGATCGGCCGCGACGAGCGGGCTCATGTCCCGCTTTTCTCCGACCCCAATGTCGCGCCGCTACAAGCGGTGATCGTCAAGCAGGGCGGTCAATATGTCCTCCACGACCCGGGGACACCGATGGGCGTCGGTCTGAACGGCGGCCGTCTCGCCGCGCCCGCCGTCCTCAGGCCCGGGGACATGATCAACGTCGGGTCGAACCAGTTGCAGTTCCTGATGAAGGCGGGGGCGGCGGCCAAGTCGGGCGAAGGACGGTCGGGGCCATACATGGTCGGCGGACAGTCCCAGCCCGTGCAACCTCAATCTTACGCACCGCCTGGCACGCAGACCCAAGCCTACGTCCCCCCGACGCAGACCCAGCAGTACGCCGCGCCGCAGACCCAGGCTGGTCTGGTCCTCGTCGCCACCGCCGGGCCCCTCACCGGGCAACGGTTCCCGATGGTGGGGCCGGTCGAGGTCGGGCGTGAGGGCGGCGCCATCCCGATGGGGTTTGATAACATGGCCAGCCGCAGGCACGCCAGTCTGACACCGACGCCCGACGGCCTTGCCGTCCAAGACCTCGGCTCAACGAACGGCACGTTCGTCAACGGTGCGCGCGTCAGCACGGCGACGCTGAGGCGGGGCGAGGTGCTCCAGATCGGATCGTCTTCGTTTAGGCTAGAGTAGTAAGTGGAGAGTAACGACGGCATGAGCACCAGCGACCCCAACAAGACCGTTATCGGCAGGCCCGCCAACGACCCCAACAAGACCGTTTTGGGTGGGCCGGGGCCGAACTTGGGCGCCACCCAGATGATGGCAGCCGCTCCAACGGTCGGCGACCCGAACAAGACCGGCGCTTGGGCGCCGGGGAAGCCGCTCTCGGTGACCGTCACGCCCAGCCGGCCCGCGACGATGGCGAACGGCCCGGCTCGGGAGCAGTTCCTGCTGGAGATCACCGCGCCCGTCGCCCCTGGGTTGCCTGGGATGGCGGTCGGCGGCGGGCCTCGGACTCCGCTCAACCTGTGCCTCGTCATTGATAGGTCGGGTTCGATGGAGGGCGCGCCCCTGGAGTACGTCAAGCAGGCGGTCAACCACGTGGTCGACCTGCTGGGGCCGAACGACGTGCTGAGCATCGTCCTCTTCGACGAGATCGTCGAGGTCCTGATGGCCCCGCAACGCCTTACCGACAAGGCGGCGGTCAAGGCCGGTGTCTCCCAATTGACACCTGGCTACACCACGAACCTATACGACGGCCTCACCCTTGGCGCCCAACAATTGGCGATGGCCGAAGACCCCAACCGGGTCACCCGCATGGTGGTCTTCACCGACGGCGAACCCACCGCCGGCATCAAGGAGTTCGCGCCGCTCGTCGCCCATGCGGGCGAGATCCGGCAGAAGGGCATCACCTGCACGTTCCTCGGCTTCGGCTCCGACTTCAACGAGGAGCTTTTGGGAGCCATGGCCAAGAAGGCGGGTGGGAACCACTATTACATCCCACAACCCCAGCTGATCCCGGAGATCTTCCGGGCCGAGCTGGAGAAGCTGATGACTGTCACCTCGACCCAGCTGAAGCTGGACATGAAGTTCGCCAGGTGGGTGAACCTCAAGGCGTGCACCGGGTACACGGTGACCGGCGGCGAGCACGAGGTCTCCATCGACCTCGCCGACATGGAGCGAGGCGCGACGATGCAGGTGGTCGTCGACATGGAGTTCCCCAACCACCCGCTCGGTCACTACCGGGTGGCGGGAGGCAAGCTGTCCTACACGTCCCTCGGAGGGGCGACGGAGGTCGTCGACGTGGACTGTGTGATGGAGTTCACCGCCGAAGCGGCCCGCTACTCGGCTGCGCCCGACCCGCGTGTGGCATCGGCCGCCGAGGTCAACCAGGCCAGCCGCTTGGTCGAAAAGACGATCATGGGGCTCAAGACGCAGGCGATCACCGCCGCCGTCGCGATGGCCGACTTACAAAAAACGCAAGCGTTGCTCTTGTCACAAGGGCGCCAGCAAGAAGCGCGCGAGGTCACCCTCGCGATCCAAGCGATCCAATCCGGCAACACCGGCCATGCGGAGAAGACGCTCATGGGCACGGTGGTGCAGCTTGACCAGGGCAAGACACAGGGGTAAGGGACTTCCATGACGAAGTGCCAGCACGAACGACATCGTGGCTGGACGCTCGTCGAACTCATGGTCGCCATCGCGATCATTTCGATCGTGGCAGCTTTGCTGACAGCCGCCTTTAAGAGTGCACTATGGTTTGCCAAGGTGTCGACCTGCACCCAAGACCTGTCGTCGATCGGCAAAGCATACGACTTGTACACCGCCGACAACGGTGGCTTGCTTCCGCCGTACTTCGATGACGCCAGCTCCAGCGACCATCCAGACCAGTCGAAGGAACTCGTATTGACGATGGCCAGATACGGTGTCGACAAACGGCAGTTCTTCTGCCCGCTCGACAAGTACATGGGGCGGTTCGACCAGGAAGGAAACTTCGACCACACCTACAAGAGCTACGCCTATTCAATCGGATTCAAGACGCTGTCGCCACCTGACCAAAAGTGGCTGAAGATCAACATCGACGGCCTGTCTTCGCCCAGTCGCACCGACATACTCATGGACGCTTTTGTGGTCGACGGCCGACCGGAGAACGTGCCCATGACCGGCCATGGCAAGTGGGTGAACATCTTGTTCGGTGACTGGCATGTCAAGCAGGTCACGACGGTTGGTTTTGACTTTGGTTGCACTTATCCTGGCCAGACGAAAGCTTGCCAATAGCGGCGGCATCTACCTGTCGGGTGTAAACCTGAACTCGATGTTATTTGCAACTCTAGACACATCGTATGGAAACTGGTTCCGATGTGATAGTCTTCGTTCGTAATGCCAAGCAATCGTTCAGGGCGCCCTGGGATCAGTGGCACGCGGCGTATTCACGCAGACAAGTATGTGGACGGGAATCCCAGCACGTAGGCCCTCAGAACAACCCCTGCAGCTTCCCGGTCGCGTCACCCAGCGTCTCAACCTTGACCCCGACGAAGTCCAGCATCGACAGAAACAGGTTGTTCATGGGCGATGATTCGGAGAAAGCCTGGCGCCGACCTGTCGCCTCGGCCAGGGCAGAACTTGACCCAGAAAGCTCAATCGGCGCCAGATTTGCATAAAGCCATAAACAATTCCTTCCATTTCTAGTCAACCCATTGACTTCTCGAGGGGTGGGGTACTGTCGCAATAAGGAAGGTGAATATGATCCCGAAGCAAGCATTCCTAGTATTCTGCCTCTCGTTTTCCGCTGCAGCTCTGGCGAGCGCCTTAGTCGGGCTCCATTATCGCGACGAGATGCCCATTGTGGTTCCTGGCCAGGCGACTACACAAGGCGCTGGGTGGAAGATCTGCGCTTTTCCCGGGAACGACCCCTGCGTGACTACATGTCATCCGGGCGGCGACAGCGGCGGATACATCCATTTCCCACCAAACGGCCACCGTGGGTGCGTTGGCCCCGGCTGTGACAACGTACAATGCGTCGGTGGTGTATACACGGATTCGGTGTGCCATGACTACGAATGGCCCGCCTACAACAACACGACTCAATGCCAATGACGAAAGAAGGGGCCCTAAGTTTAATCGAAGTGCTCGTTGTCATCGCAGTAACCATCCTTCTCGTCAGTCTAGTGATGACCGCCTCAATCTTTGCCATCAGGGCAGGCAAAGGGGCGGTCTGCGTCCAAAACCTAGGTTCTATTGGAAAGGCCTTATCACTCTACATCGAAGATAACGGTGGCTACTTGCCGCCATATTATATTGAAGATGTGTACGATGGGCATGTCGATGCTTCGAGTAACTTTGTAGACGTGATGAGCCAATATGGAGTCGATAAATCTCAGTGGTTCTGTCCACTTGACAAGAAAAGTGGGACTTCGCGACTTGGAGGTATGAGTCATGAATATCACAGCTATGTCTACTCACTTGCGGTCCTATCGCGGTCTAGAGAAGCTCCTCCGGCACCGAACCAGAATCACCTCTCTCTCAACGTGAGGACTCTCGCTATGCCTGGTGAGTCCCAGCTGATGTTCGACTGCATAGATGTTGATTACAAGAGTAACCCTGGAGTAAGTACTGGACACGGCGACTACAGGAACACCCTTTTTGCCGACTGGCACGTCAAGGCGGTTCACTTCGGTACGCGAGAGGACCATTGTCAGATGCCTGACTTCCCAAGCGATTGCGTCAGCGGTTGGTGAACTTGGCGCTTATCTAGTGGCTTGACTTGCTTTAATGAAACGGATTGTCTCTGCCGTTAGATGGAATTTCCAAGCTCAGATCCTCGGTGCTGTATTAGGATCATTGTTTGGCATTTTGTTAATTTGCTTCTACCTCAAACCTCCAGAAGACCCATTCAAAAGGATAATTAACACAAGGATATTTGAGAATATTGATCATGCAGTACCAAATGGCTCGCACGAAAAGTACGAATTGATAGAATTTACGGACTACCAATGTCCAGCTTGTAGATCGGCGGAACAAACTATATCTGTGTTGAATCAGGCGAGGGATTTTCCGGATCTGATTATTGCACAATATCCTCTTGGCACAGGTGATAGCGATGTAGTCGCAGCTGCTAGTGTCATGGCAGCATCTGAGATCGGGCTCGGGCTAAGATTGCATTCGGCCATCATGCATGCTAAGACGGGTGATTTGGACGATATAATTCAGAGTCTTTCGAAAGAGGATATCCGATTTGCTTCAATACCGAGGCTCGTGAGAGAAGGCAACTATGTAGAGTTGGCGAAGAAGTGCCACTACAACTGTGAGGCGGCGGGAATCATGGGTACGCCGACATTCTGCGTGCGAACACCAAAGGGAAACCTCTTGCAGTTCAACAACGTTTATGCCGCCTGGAGGTTTATCGTGTCGGCCAAAAGAAAGCCGTCGATGTTGTGGGATCCTTAGTGGAACTAGAAGGATCTTGTGACAGGATAACGTGAGCAGGAGGGCCATGAGGAACCTAGGTAGATCGCTGAGGCGTGCAACTGCGGGGCCGGAGGACAGCCAACTAGGGTCGCGGTTGACTCGCGGCTGCTCCACCACCGGATGCTGGGCTACCTTGTTGGACTTCGGGACAATTGACTCGACCGAGTGCCTGCGCTAATCGCTTGTCACACGGTTGTAACACTCTTGTAATGCGTTTGCTAATCACTAGTTGTCCCACGTGTGAATTAAGTTGCCAATTCACCGAGCCCACTGACCCTGGAGAGCATAGATTCTGAAGCAGCCTAAAACAGCCCCTGCAGCTTCCCGGTCGAGTCACCCAGCGTCTCGACCTTGACCCCGACGAAGTCCAGCATCGACAGGAACAAGTTGTTCATGGGGGTGTGTTCGGGATAGACCAGATGCCGTCCGGTCTGGAGACGTCCGCCGCCACGTCCGGCGACGAGGGTCGGTAGGTGGTCGTGGTTGTGGGCGTTGCCGTCGCTGATCCCGGCTCCGTAGACGACGATCGAGTTGTCGAGCATCGTCCGTCCGTCGGCCTCTCGGATCGACTGCATCTTCTTCAAGACATAGGCGGCCTGCTGGATGTGGAAGGTGTCGATCTCCTTCTTCTTCTCGAGTTTGTCAGGGTTGCCGCCGTGGTGGCTGATGTCGTGGTGCCCCTCGCTGATGCCGATCTCACGGTACGGACGGTTGCTACCGTCGTTGGCGAGCATGAACGTGCAGATGCGGGTCAGGTCGGCCTGAAACGCGAGGACCATCATGTCGCCAAGCAGGCGGATGTGCTCGCCACGGTCTTGGGGCACGCCCGCAGGGGCCTTGATCTTGCTTGGGTCCAGGTTGCCGGTGTTCGCCTTTTCCACCCGGGTGAGCCGCTTTTCAACCTCACGGACGGACTCCAGGTACTCGTCGAGCTTCTCCTGGTCCCTCTTACCGAGGCGCCCACGAAGGGCGTCGGTGTCCTCGGTGACGAAGTCGAGGATCGACCTCTCGTATTGGTCCCGCTTGGCGCGGCTCTCTTGGGCCTCGCGGGTGTCGCCGTTACCGAACAGCCGCTCGAAGACCTGGCGCGGGTTGACCTCCTTGGCAAGCGGCTGGGAGGCCGCCTTCCAAGAGACATTGGACGAGTAGGCGCACGAGTATCCGCTGTCGCAGTCGCCGTTTAGCCCGCCTCGTTCACACCCGATCTCCAACGACGGGAACTTGGTGCGTCCGCCGATGGCCTGCGCCGCCACCTGGTCGGCGGAGATGCCGGCATGGATGTCCGCCCCCGCCGTCTTCTTTGGGTGGACGCCAGTCAGCCACACCGCGGTGGACCTGGCGTGGTCGCCCGGCCCGTCGCCGAGCGCGGCCGCGTTCAACTGGGCAAGGCCGGTGCAAACGTTGACCGAGCCCCTTAGGTCGCGCATCGGCTCAAGGATGGGGGTGATCTCCAGCGCGCCCGCCTTGGCCGGGGTCCACATGTCCATGTTGATGCCGTTAGGCACGAACATGAACGCCATCCGCACGGGTTGGGCCTTCACCGACTGGGCCATCGCGCTCAAGGGCGCCATGATCTCCAGCATCGGCAGGGCGACGGCGGTGCCGATGCCTTTCAAGACGGCCCTTCTGGGCACACGGTGGTTCATTTAGCTTCTCCAGTGTACGCCCGTTTTCGGAAGACGTCGCTTCGGACGATGCCTTTGATGACGGATTCCAGGGTCGTGCCGTTGGACTTGGCGTACTTCACGATGTCGTCTACGCTGCACCGGTCGGCGGGCCGGAGTCCACGGCCGAGCCCATAGACGAGCAACTTCTCCGTGACGGCCCTCAGGAACTCGTCTTTCCGCCCGACCAAGACGGCCTTGAGGTCATCGATACCTTTGATCTTGCGACCGTCCGGTAGCTCGCCGTTCGCGTCGACGGGCAACGAACCGTCCATCGTGCGCCACCGTCCGACCGCGTCGAAGTTCTCGAGCGAGAATCCGATCGCGTCCATTTGGGCGTGGCAAGCGGCGCAGGCCGGATCCGCCCGGTGCCTGGCCATCCTCTCGCGGATGCTCAGGGTCGCCGAAGCATTGTGGTCTTCGACTAACACCGACACCCCAGGGGGAGGCGACGGCGGCGGTGTGTTCAGTATCTCGTCGAGGATGAACTTCCCCCGCTTGACCGGCGACGTCCGGTTCGGGTTGCTGGTCACGGTGAGGAAGCTGGCCATGCCAAGGATTCCTCCCCGGTGCCCGCCCTTTAACTGGACCCGCCTCCACTGGTCTCCAGCGACGCCATCCACGCCGTAGAACGAGGCCAGACGCCCGTTGAGCTCGGTGTAGTCCGCGTCCAAGAGGTCGGTGACCGGGCTCTTCGACCGAAGGACGTCCATGAAGAACAGCTTTGTCTCCTTCGCCATGTCGGACTTCAGGTTGTCGTCGACCATGGGGAAGAGGGCCGGGTCCGGTGACAGGTTGGCGAGTTTGCGAAGCTGGAGCCATTGGGCGACGAAGTCGTCGGCCAAGGCTCTTGCCTTTGGGCTCTCCAACATGCGGTCGACCTGGGAGTCCATCACCCGGGGGTCCAGCAGCTTGCCGATCCGCGCCGCTTCCGTCAGTTCCTCGTCGGGCATGGAGGACCACAGGAAGTAGCTGATCCGCGAGGCGAACTCATAAGGGTCGAGGGGCACGTTCGTCGCGCCGTCTTTGGGGCGGTCGTCGGTCTCGGCACGGTAGAGGAAGTGGGGTGAGACGAGAACCGCCTGCACCGCCACCTGCACGGACTTCTCGTAGCCGTCCCCACCCTTGCGCACGGCGCTGTAGACCGACATGATGCGGTCGAGTTCCGGCCCAGAAACGGGCCGACGGAACGCTCGCGAGGCAAAGCGCCCGAGGACGGTCCGGGCGGCCGTCAAATCGTCGCCGTTCTTGGGATAGGTGAAGAGGACCGACTTGGGGTCGGGCTTGGCGGGGGCGCCGATGCTAAGCGGGCCCTCAAGTTCGATCCATTGCAGGGTCAGGTTACGGTCACGTTTCTCCGGGTCGGGAAACTGCGGGTCGTAGTAGTCGTTGACGAATGCAAGGGTGATGGGCACGGTCCCTTGTTTGAGGTCGAGGGGGAGCTCATAAACCTTGGGCTTCACGCGCAACGCCTCGACAGGTATGCGCTGGATCAGCCTGCCCGCGGCCCCGACGGCAAGTATCGGCAGGTCGGGGCCGGCTTGGCTTCCGTAGGCGCCGATACGCAGCCGGTACTCCCCATCCGCTACGGCCTTCACTGGGATGGAGACGGTTCCGTTCGTATAGAACTGCAACTCGCTGTCCTCGTTGAAAGTCGAACCGTTCACCGCTTGGATGTTCGACATGGCAATGTGTTGGGTTGAGGACGTCCGTACGGGAACGGCTGCCCGGGCGAGCTTCTCCGCAGCGCGTAGATAGAGCTCGAAGTGCAAGGGTGAGACGGAGAGCACGTCGCCGATGGTGTCAAAGCCGTATCCGATGTCGTCGGAGGGGAAATCGTCAGCAGGACGAAGGTCGACGCCCGTCAGGTCGCGCACGGTGTTGTTGTATTCGCTGCGGTTCAGGCGCCTGACCGTGACCTTCCCGACGTCTTTCAAGTCACACTTGGTCGCCATCGACCTCTCGAACCAGTCGGAGATCGCCAGGCGTTCGGCGTCGGAAGGGGCCGGTGATCCGGGCGGCGGCATGACCTGCGCCTTGACTCGTTGCACGAGCCTACTGCTCTCGACCGGTTGCTTTTCCACCCATGCCGGCCCGTCGATCTTGTTGAGGTCCAGTCCACCAGAGGCGTCCTTTCCGGAGTGGCAAGCGGTGCAGTACTTATCGAACAGGGGACGGACCGACTTCTTGAACTCACCAGCGAGCTTTGGATCGGTTTGGCCAAGGGCTGCTTGACCGGTCGGCATCGCAACGGCGACAAGGAACGCGGATCCGGCCAGGGCCAGGCTCAAAAGGCGACGAAATCCGAACTCTCCCATCTCTTCGACACATGATATTGTACGGCGAAATGAGATGGCTCTCAAGAGTGGGGCGTAGAATAGACTCGTCATGAAAAAGATCGTCGCCGCAGTCGCGACCGCCGTCACCGGCGCCGTCGTCGGGCTCGCTACCATGAACACGCCGAACACGACCCCGCACGACGTGACAGCCGGGAGCATCTATGACTTCAAGGTGGACGACATCCATGGCAAGCCGACCAGCCTTGCCGACTACAAGGACAAGGTCCTTCTCGTGGTCAACGTCGCCAGCCAGTGCGGGTTCACCCCACAATACGAAGGGCTCGAAGCCCTCTACAAGAAGTACGAGAAAGAGGGGCTGGTGGTCTTAGGGTTCCCCGCCAACAACTTCGGCCATCAGGAGCCAGGTTCGAACGAAGAGATCGAGAAGTTCTGCAAGTCCAAGTTTTCCGTGACCTTCCCCATGTTCTCCAAGATCTCGGTCAAGGGTGACGACACTGCGCCACTCTACAAATGGCTCCTCACTCAAACGGACCAGCACCAGGACATTGAGTGGAACTTCACCAAGTTCGTGGTCGGCCGCGACGGCCAGGTCATCGCCCGGTTCAAGTCGCAGGTGACCCCGGATAGCAAGGATTTGGTCTCGACGATCGAGAAAGCCCTCTCGAGTAAATAGGCCCTACCGACGGTCGTCAGGGTCGTCCAGGCTGGATTCGAAGAGCTTGCGGAGCCTTTCCCGCTCCTCACGCTCTTTTTCTTTTGACCTGACGTCATCGACAAAGCGGTTGAACCGCGCGTTCTCATGGTTTTTGACCCGCCGCGCGGTGAAGGGGTTCGTCGCGAACGGCAACCAGGGAATCTGGTTCCGCCCGTAAAACCACAAAAAGGCGAGAGGCAGGACGAGCATGACGCCGAGGACCGGCGCGCCGAGCCCATAACTGAAAAACACCCAGGCGACGTCGATCGCGGCGATCCACTTGCCCTTGATCGGGATGATCATGTAGAGGTTGATCGTCTCCTCCGGGAACAGGGCTCCCCATACGACGGTGACCGCGGCGAGCGGCAGAAACGGGCCCGCCAACCCGACCGGCCGGTGGAGCAGGACACCTGCCAAGCCGGCGAACACGGCGCTGGCAAGAGCCGAACCCAGGTAAAGGCCGACGAAGCCGGCCCGACCAGTCCTCGCCTCGACGCCTTGACCCATGAAGTAGAGCCAGAACATGCTGAACAAGAGGGCGATGAAACTGCCGCCGAAGACGAAGGCGTAGGTGACCAAGTTCCAAGCGCGTGGGCTGAAGCCGTCGAACGAGGCGAACTCAGTGAATGCGGTGCCGACGTCGGGCAACCAGGAGATCAGGAAGCAGAGGGAGGAGACGGCGATCAAGACCACCGTCATCGTGGGCGGCCGTCGGCGCGGCGCGGACTTCCATGCGCGTTCTCCCATCTATCCTGTCCATTATGCCAGTGCGACCTGCATCCCCCAGGCTGTCTTTCCAGTAACCTGTCGCAAAGGTGCAGTACTACGTCGTCATGCCAGGTGGCGAGCGCTACGGCCCCGCCTCTTTGCCTGTCGTCAACCAGTGGATCCAGGAGGGGCGCGTGTTGCCGACGACGACTCTGCAGAACGTGGCGACCGGCCAGGTGAAGTTAGCAAAGGACGTCTCAGGACTGGTGTGGACGCCAATGCAGCCCAATGACCCGTATGCCGCCTCCAATCCCTATAGTTCGCCAAAGCCCACCGGGAACTCTGGGTTTCAGCAGTATGGAGGGCCCTATCATGATCCCTACTCCAGGTCGTCGAACCAGCCTTTGTCGCCGTTCGGCCAATCGGGCGCGCCGTATCCAAGGCCGGAAGGCGACCGACTGGCAAGCAAGTCCTTGCTCATGAGCGCCCTCAGCTTCGTCTGCTGCCCGATTTGTGTGGTGTTCGCCCTCTATCTTGCCTACCGCGCGAGGGCCGAGGGATCACGCTCAGCTGCCACAGCCCTTTGGGTGTCGTGGATCGTGACCGTCATCTGGATTCTTGGCATCCTGAACATAGTTAGGATGGTTGGGATATTCATGTAAGTCTGGTATCGTTCGCGAAATCGGTGTCAAGGAGACATGCAGTACTTCGTGGTGTGGCCTGACGGCCAAAAATTCGGCCCGGCAGACATTGACCTCATCAACCAGTGGATCAGCGAGGGCAGGATCAACGCCGACACGTTGCTTGAAGCCGTAGACGGAGGGGCGCAGATCAAGGCCGGCGCTGTACCCGGGTTGAACTTCCCGGTTGCCCAGGAGGCTCCGCCCGCCGAGGTCGCTCCGATTTCCGCACCCGAGGCTCCGTCGCCTGCCCCTGCCTCACCGGAGCCTGCGAGGTATTTCGTGGTCATGCCGGACGGGGCAAAGTACGGGCCCGCCGACGTGCCGACCCTCAACCAGTGGCTCAGCGAAGGTCGGGTCAACGCGCAGAGCAACGTCCAGGAGGAGGCCACGGGCGAGACGATGCCTCTCGGCAGCGTCCCTGGAGTCATTGCGGCGGCGTCGGCAGTCAAACAACCTGAATATCCGCAACCCCAGCAACCGACCTACCAGCAACCGAACGTGCCCTATCCTCGATTGGATCCCGTGGCTCAATCCGGCGACGGCGGGAAGTCGAGCTTCACGATGTCGATCGTCTTCAGCCTGATTGGGTTTTTGTGTTGCCCGGTCGTCTTCAGCAGCCTTGGGATCTACTTCGGGACCAAGGCGAAGGGCATGGGCCATGCCAAAGGCCAGGTCGCTGTGATATTTGGCGTAGTGTCCTTGGTCGTCGGAATCATCCTGAGCGCGATCGTCAACGGGCCGATGGTGTCCAACATCATCAACAGGGCGAAATAGGGCGTTCCACCTGAAGTCATGCGAGGGCGGGAAAACCGTCTTTGATGCGCCTCAGGCTGATGTGGGTGTGGATGCTGGTGACGCCTTCGGTGGCGCGCAGCCGGTGGGTGAAGGCCTCGTAATCAGCCAAGTCTTTCACCAAGACGACAAGAAAGTAGTCGACCTCTCCAGTGACGTTGTCGCAGGTCACGACGGACGGCTCACTTTGCACGAACGCCAAGAACTTGTCGGTCATGTGTAGGTCGTGAGAAGCAAAGCGGACGCTGACGATCGCGCGGATCGTCAGGCCAAGTTTGGCTGGGTCGACCAATGCAGAGTAGCCGTCGATGACCTCGTCCATTTCCAGGCGGCGAAGCCGCCGGTAAGTGGGTGCGACGGTCAGACCGACTCGTTCGGCCAGGTCTGAAACACTGATCCGACCGTCTTGTTGCAAGACCCGTAATATTTCGAGGTCGATGCCGTCAATGAGTCTATTATTGCTCAATTTGGCAATATGTAGCATGAATATTGCGATATAACTCCATTATCAGCCTCAATTTGACAGTTGCCTTCGCCGAGTTGGGGCCGATAATGGAGCTATGGAACAAGACGCGGCGGGGTTCTCAACTCGGGCCATACACTTCGGCCACGATCCATATGCGGGCGCAGGCGGCCTGACTCCGCCGATCCACGTCAGTTCCACTTACACGTTTCCCACCGCTCAAGTCGGTGGCGATCGATTCGCCGGAGAGGCCAGCGGCTACATCTACAGCCGCCTTGGCAACCCGACCCTCGAACTGCTTGAGAAGAGGATCGCGAGCCTCGAAGGGGCAGAGGCGGCGGTCACGACCGCCAGCGGGATGGGGGCGATCAGTTCCCTGATGTGGACGCTCCTGCGTCCGGGCGACGTCCTGCTCGCCGACAAGACCCTCTACGGCTGCACGTTCTCCTTCTTCCACCACGGCCTGGCCGAATTCGGCGTCACCATCAAACACATCGACTTGCTCCAGCCGGGCGAGATCGGCAAGGCTATGTCGCCAGAGGTCAAGGGTGTGTACTTCGAGTCTCCGGCAAACCCGAACATGCGGGTCGTGGACATCGCTACGGTCGCGGAGGAGGCCCACCTTCACGGCGCCTGGGTCACCGTCGACAACACCTACATGTCGCCCTACCTGCAACGACCGATCGAACTGGGCGCCGACTTCGTCGTCCATTCGGCGACCAAGTTCCTCGGCGGCCACGGCGACCTTCTAGCCGGGGTCGTGGCGGGTAGGGCCGACGCGATGCACGACGTGCGCATGAAGGGTGTGAAGGACTACACAGGGGCGTGCATGAGCGCCTTCGACGCCCACCTCGTGCTACGCGGAATCAAGACGCTTGCCTTGCGTATGGAGAGGCATTGCTCGAACGGCATGGAGGTGGCCGAGCTGCTGAACGGACACCCAGCGGTCGAAAAGGTCTACTACCCGGGCTTACCTGACGACCCTGGATACGAAATCACCAAAAGGCAGTCGAAGGGCCCGGGTGGATTGATCGCTTTCGATGTCTCTGGCGGCTTTCGGGCGGCCCAGGCGTTCTTGGACGGCCTCAAATTGGTCATCCGCGCCGTGAGCCTTGGTGACTGCGAGTCGCTGGCCCAGCACCCTGCCTCCATGACCCACAGCACCTACACGGCCGAAGAACGGGCCAGGCACGGGATCAGCGACGGGCTCGTCCGGATGTCGGTCGGATTGGAGAATGTCGAAGACATCTTGGCGGACGTCAAGCAAGCCCTTGACGGCATCCCGCCGTCCCTGCGGCTGGCCGTTTGATCCCATAATCAGGAGTGTCCGACTTCGACCGGCCCGAACTAGACGCTGTGGCCGCCTCACCAGAACACCATACGGTCCTCCTGGAGAACGAGCACGTCCGCGTGCTAGAGACGGCCATCCGTCCAGGCGAGCGTACAGCCCTTCACACTCACGCGTGCCCTGCCGCCACCACGTTTCTCTGTTCCTCCCATGTCGTCAGGCGTGACGAAGCGGGGAATGTGACCTTGGACACGAGGGAGATGGGCTTGGTGCCGGTCGGGAGTTCAGCTTGGACGCCGCCGTTGGGGCCCCACACATTGGAAAACGTGGGCGACAAGGACTTGCACGTGGTGTCGGTGGAGATCAAGTCCCTACGAAGCCCGTGACCAGGCGACATCCGCTACTGGCCGCACGTACAACAGATTTGGCGCCGCCCCTTGCCGGGACGGTGGTTCAGGGCCAACAGAAACATGAGCACTCAAGTCGCAGTCATCGTCGGGAGCCTTCGCAAGGGGAGTTACAGCCGGATGCTGGCCCAAGCCTTGGTCAAAGTCGCGCCAGATTCGCTGCAGTTCGAGTTTGTCGAAATCGGCGACCTACCCTTGTACAACGACGACCTTGATTCGGACGCTCCTGCCACTTGGACGTCCTTCCGCGAGAAGGTCAAGTCGGCCCAAGCGATTCTTTTTGTAACCCCCGAATACAACCGGTCGATGCCAGGCGTCCTCAAGAACGCAATCGATGTCGGCTCCAGGCCCTACGGACACTCCGTCTGGGGCAAGAAGCCGTCGATGGTCGTGAGCCAGTCTATTGGGCCCATCTCGGGTTTTGGTGCCAACCACCACCTTCGCCAGTCCCTTGTGTACCTAGATGCTTTCGTGATGGCACAACCGGAAATGTACATTGCGAACTCCTCCAATCTGTTTGACGACGAGGGGCGACTGGCGAACGAGAGTTCACAAAAGTTCTTCGCGTCTGCGATGCAGTCGTTCGCCGACTGGGTCGAGAAAGTAGGCTCGTAAAGCTCTCAGTTTGATAACCGAAGCCGTACGCCGCCCACGGCCACCGCGCCACACATGAACGCGACCAGCATTAGGGCTGCGGGCAGACTCGTCCGTTGTGAGACTTGGCCGAGGAAAGCCGGGCCGATCAAAAAGCCCAGATAGCCTAGTGTGGAGATGGCAGGCAAGGCGACTTGGGTCGGCATGGCTTCCTGTTGCCCCGCCGCCGTAAACAAGACCGGGACGATGTTGGATGCGCCGATGCCGACAAGGGCAAACCCCGCGACCGACGTCCAAACGGTTGGGATGAGGGCGACCATGAGGTAGCCGACGGCCAGTACCGTCGCGCCGAGGACGACGACGCGCCGTCGCCCCACGTGCCCGACCAAATAGTCGCCGGCAAACCGGCCGAGTGTCATGGTCGTGGCGAAGGCGATGTAGCCGACCCCGGCCGCCTCCTGAGGCATGCCGCGGACTTGATGGAGAAGGACTGCGCCCCAGTCGGTGACCGAGCCCTCGGCCAGGAAGACGGCGAAGCACATCAGGCCCAGGGCCAAGACCGGGCCGCGCGGCCACGCCATGATCGGGCCTGAGGCTTCTTCTGCGTAGGGAAGGAGCCCGGGGACGGACGCCAGCATTAGAAGAACGAGGGCTGCTCCCATCGCAGTGCCGACCGTCGCCGATGGCACACCAGACTCAAGGATCCGTGTGGTGACGATCGCACCGACCGCCCCTCCGACGCTGAACATGCCGTGGAAGCCGGACATCATCGGCCTTCCACCCGCCTTCTCGACCATCACGGCTTGAAGGTTCATGACGACGTCGACCACGCCCATGCCCGCGCCGAAGGCAAGAAGGGAGCAGGTCAAGGCAACCGTCGTGCCGGCCCAGGCACCTCCGACGAGTCCGGCCAGGAGGACGACGGTTCCCGTCACCATGACCCTGCGACAGCCAAACCGCGTGGCTAGCGCGCCCGAAAACGGCATCGCGACGAACGAGCCCAATCCCAGACAAAAGAGCAAGAGTCCAAGCGGCCCGTCCTCCAGGCTCAACCGGGTCTTGACTAGAGGGACAAGGGGCGCCCAGACCCCGACCGCCGCCCCGATGACGAAAAACACGGCCCTTGTGGCGTGTTGCTCGCGGCGCCCTGGCTCGTGCACGCCGTTCATGCTGACATGTCAGGGCGGGGACGTTCGAGGCTTGCCCACGCCAAATTCGGTGACGTCATCAAACTTTTTAATCCGTTGTCTTCCAAATGGGCTGTATTATTGCTGTTCAAGGGTTTGGTACCTGTTGATGCCTCAGTAGCCTGTCCTATGACTGAAGCTGGTGGAACATGTTGAAATCTATTCGAACGCTTGCCTTGGTGGCGATCGCCGCGATGAGCGGTGTCGCCTTGGCGCAGAAGAGCGACCGTGTCCTCTTACAGGATTCTGAACTCCTACCCGCCTTGCCGTCGTCGGTTGATCTCGGAAGATCCGACCCCAACCAGGTATTGCACCTGGCTGTTGCCTTGCGGCCTCGCGACCTGAGTGGTCTTGAGGCTGCCGCAGAAGCGGTCAACGACCCTAACTCGTTTTTGTTCAGGCGATATATGACCCTGGATCAGATCGGCCTCCTTTATGGCGCGAACAAATCGGACAAGGACGAGGTCGTCGGCTATCTTCGGTCGCAAGGGATGTCTGTGAAGTTGGTCGACAAGTGCGGCCTGGTCATCCTCGCCGACTCGACCGTCGCCCAAGCACAGCGGGCCTTTGGCGCGACCGTGCACGAGTTCGTCGGCCCGGATCCAGTCGGCAACCCGATGCGATACCATGCCAACCTCAACAAGCCGACGCTTCCGGCGTATCTTGCTGGCAAGGTCTCCGACATCATCGGTCTTGACGACTATTCTAGGCCGGTCAGACGGACGACTTCGACCCTGACGCCTGCTTTGCAACGAGGTCTGTATGGCGCGGCTCAATACTACGGCACGGGTAATCCGGCGATGTACGGCCAAGGCCAGGTCGTCGGAATCTCGAACTGGGACGGGTTCAGCCTCTCGAACACCGACCTCTTTATTTCGCAATATGGGCTGCCGGTACCCGTCGGCGGCTCACATTCGAACGTACAAGTGGTGACGATCGACGGTGGGACGCAGCACTCGACCGCTAACGGCGAGGGTGACTTGGACATCCAAATGGTCCTCAGCACCGCGCCACTTTGCACTCTAAAGGTCTATGACGGCAACGGCGGTGACCTCGTCAATGTACTGACGACCGAACTGAACGACTCCCAGGTGCAGATCATTTCGGAAAGTTACGGCTGGAACGTGTCCAGCGCAACTGCAAACTCAGCCCACAACATCCACGTGGCCATGTCGGCGGCTGGCAAGACTTACATGGCGGCGTCAGGCGACAGCGGCACGAAGATCGAACCATATTCCTATCCGGACTACGATCCCGAGGTTCTGATGGTCGGAGGTTCGATCGCGACCGTGAACAGCACGACTGGAGCCCGGAGTTCCGAGAAAGGTTGGAGCGGAAGCGGTGGTGGTTGGAGTAAGAAGAGCTTCTCATGGAACGTCAGGCCAGCGTTCCAGAATCCAGCAAACACTCCCGGTATGCCTGCCGTCACCACATCGACGAACTACAGGTTAGTCCCTGACGTCGCCGGACACGCGTCCGGTAACAGCGGCGCGGGCGCCTATTATTTCTACTACAGCGGAGCACTGTATACGGGAAGCGGCACCAGCTTTGCTTCGCCGGTGTTCGCCGGGAACATGGCCCTCGCGCGCCAGAGGCTGGGCTTGTCGGCCGGGTTCGGCAACTTCGCTCCGTGGATATACGCGAACCACAGCCGGTCGGGCCTCTTCTATGACATAACCTCGGGTTCGAACGGTCGCCTGCCCAACAACAAGAGATCGACGGCCACCGTCGGATGGGATTACGTGACGGGTTGGGGAGCGATGAGCTTCAGCGCGTTCAGTTACCCCTAGGCGCGCCGGTGACTGAGCGTGCGGGCCATGTCGATATTCGACGTGGCCTGCTTGCTTTCTACCGACTGTCATCTCCGGATCTTGTGGGCCTGGTGTTGTCGATAGTCCCTGGGAACCTAAAGATCCAGCCCCGACGTCATAATATGTCTGTCGTGGCCGCTTGGGATGCACTGAGAGGACTTCTTGGGCGAGCGTTGCTCGTTCTGGTCCTTGGGCTCACCCAAACGCACTTTTGCGAGGCCAACTATGTTCGCCCATCGGGCGAATCCTGCTTAGAGTGCGCGAGCATTGCTGACCATGCCGAACCGCTTGTGGGACAAGCAGACGTCCATGGCGATTGCCACGATTGTTGCGAAATCAGGAAATGTGAGAACCCCGACAACTTTCGTTCGCAATCTCAGCTTCCTTGGGTGACTCTGGCGTTCGCGATCCTGCCGACCCCTGTGGTCCTTCCAGATTTTGGCGATACGACCAGCGTACGCGACCACTTCTCCATCCACGAAGGTGCCCCTTCGACGGGGCCGCCGTCGATCAGTTCGACACGAGGACCGCCGCTTGAGGTTTTGCGTCAGCCATCTGCTGGATGCAAGGTCATGAGTTTGGCGTAGCCCCGTGACCGTTGCTCCAGCCCTGACCCCTGGAGCAACCTTTGAACAGACGAATATGCATCCCCATTCTCTTGGCAACGACAATTTGCCAAGCTCAGACTCAAATATCTGCCTTGGACGCCCTCAAAATGGCGTCCCTGAACCGACCGGCCCTCGCCGCCGCTCGGTTGCGCATTGACGAAGCGAAGGCGACCGCCAAGTCGGGCAGCACGCCGCCGCCCACTCAACTCGCCGTCGGGGCTTCCAGTCGAAGCGATGTAGGGGCCACCGACCAAGACTTGGCCCTCACCCAATGGATCGACCTGTTTGGGCGGCAACGGGCGGCAAGGGGCCTTGGCGACGCGCGCATCCAATTGGCGCTCGCGAAGTATCGAGCGGAAGCAAGCGTGCTCCAAGCGGGAGTCCTGACCGCTTTCGCGGAAGCGGTCTCGGCCAAGCATCACAGTGAGGTCACGATCGGACTCCTAAAGGTGGCCGAAGGGTTGTTCGCAGCCACCCAGCGAAGATTTGACGAGGGCAAGATCGCGGAAGTCCAGGTCACCAGAGCGACCATTGAGCTTGAGCGCGCGAGGCAGGCGGCGGAGCTTCGCCGATCCGACTACGCGGCCGCCATCAAGCGCCTCTCAGGGCTACTGGGTGCGGGCCTTGATGATGTGAGTGTGGGGCCGGACGCCTCGATCGCGCCGCTCACGGCCTCAAGCTTAGACGACCGCCCTGACCTACTTGAACTGAAAGCAGACGTCGTCGTCGCCGAGGCCGAAGCGAAAGCCGCGAGCGTCTCGAACCGCCCCGAGTTCAGCTTGCAGATTGTCCGGTCCCCCTGGGGCAATGACCGCGGCGCCTTTGTCGGCCGTGCCCAAATCACCTGGGCGATCTTCGACCATGGCCGGGCCAAGAATGAAAGTCGCGCGGCGAACTTGAGGGCGGAGGCAGCCCGTCGGCAATTGCTCGACGCGACCATGAGGGCGCGACAAGAACTGGAGGCGGCGAAGATCGAGATCGACGCTCGACAGGCGAGGATCCAGAGGTTTGAGGCCATTCAGGCTTCGGCCCGTGAACTGGTTGTGAAGTCTCAGAGGGGCTTCACCGAAGGATACGGCACCCAGATCGACGTGTTGGAGGCCACTCGGGCTCTCCGGGAGGTCGAGCAGGAGCTAGTGGACGCACGCCATCAACTCTCGTTAGCCGTGATCGGCCAGTACAAGGCCGCAGGGTTCTTGGCGGAGGTCTTCAAGTGAGGGCATTCGGTCTGGTCGCCGTCGCTGCGCTGATGTTGGCCGGGTGCTCCAAGGCCCCGGAAGTCACTCACGCAGACGAACATGGGCATGAGGAGGAGGCCGGACACGTCGAGGACGTGGTACGGCTGGACGACGAAGCACAGAAGATCGCAGGGATCGAGACGTCGGTCGTCCGGCGTGAGGACGTCCAAGAGTCCCTCCAGGTCCCCGGAACGGTCACCAGCACGGACCGCGGCAAGGCCGTCGTGACTCCTCCGGTGGCGGGACGGATCCTGTCGATTTCGATCAGGCTGGGGGATACGGTGCGGCAGGGCCAGAGCCTCGCCACCATCGAATCACCCGAATTGTCGCAAGCGTGGTCCATTGTCGCAGAAGCGACCCGTGGGCGGGATGTGGCCGAGTCCGACGTCCAACAAGCCCGATCTGAAGTCGAACTGTCCCGGGCCAAGCTCAACGCCTCGCAGACGAACCTCACACGGCAACGGCAGTTCGCCCGTGTAGGAGCCTTCAGCCAGGCGCCGGTCCAGCAAGCGCAAAACGAGCTTGGCGACGCCCAAAGCGATCTTCTGAGCATCCAAACAGAGCAGGCCAGCCATGCGGAGCAATTGAGACGTCTGGAGAACCTGTTTCGTGACGGGATCGTCTCGAAGTCCGACCTTGATGCCGCACGCTTGGAGCTTCAGCAAGACCGCATTCGCCTTGACCGGGCAAGGGCGAGGATCGCCTCCGCCAAGGCGACCTATGAACGTGAGAAGGCCATTGCCTCCCAGGGCCTGATGAACGCGAAGGAACTCCAAGCGGCCGAGGCCGATGTGCGATCCAGCGAACTTGAGTTGCAGCGGGCCAAGATCAGGCTCAAGGCGGCCGAGGCCGGCCTCGTCAATGCCAACAAGGCCATTGCCAACGCCAAAGCGGTGTACCGGGCAAACTCCGGATCCGGTCAGGCTTCCTTGGGCCGCACGTCGTTGGTCGCACCCATCTCTGGCGTGGTGACCCACGTAGACGTCACCAACGGTCAGGCCGTCGATCGCACCCAGGTCCTGCTGGAAGTCGAGAACCTCCGCTCAGTCTGGGTGACGGCGAATGTTCCAGAAGCGGAGATTCAGATGGTTCGCCAAGGGGCGGACGCTCGAATCAGCGCCGCCTCGACCCCCGACCGCCAGTTCAAGGGAACCGTCCAGATTGTAGGTTCAAGGGTCGATCCGAAGACCCGCTCGGTGCCTGTCCAGATCCTTGTGACGGACAGCGAGGGCCTCCTGAAGCCCGACATGTTCGCCAAGGTATCGATCGGAGTAGGCTCCATGCGTCCCCGTGTCGTAATCCCTAAGTCGGCATTGGTTAGGGAGGGGGCGAAGTCGTTTGTGTTCGTCAAGCACGACGACGGGTTCGAGAAGCATGAGGTCGTGCTAGGCGAGCGTGTTGGCGACCGCCTCGTGGTCCTGTCTGGCATCGAGGAAGGCGAAGTAGTCGCATCACAAGGCGCGATCATTCTTTCAAGCGAGCAAAGGAAGGCCGACCTGAAGGGGCACGAACACTAATGTTGGAGCGTGTCCTTGAGTTCAGCCTGCGCCAACGGTTCGTCATCGTGCTCGGCGCGGTCCTGCTTGTCGTCCTCGGCGTGATGGCCTGGCCGCAAGTCAACCTCGACGCGGTCCCCGACATCACAACCAATCAGGTCTCGATCAACACTGAGACGGGCGGGATGAGCCCGCAGGAAGTGGAGAAGCTGGTGACCTTTCCTATCGAGACGGCGATGGGCGGCATCCCCGGCGTGGAGCACGTGCGGAGTCTCAGCCAGTTCGGACTCTCCCAAGTGAACGTCGTGTTCAGGGAAGACAGAGACATCTACTTTGCCCGGCAACTCGTGTCAGAGCGCCTCAACGGCGTGAGAGAAGAGTTGCCTCGCGGGGTCGGCACGCCACGAATGGGCCCAGTTTCAACTGGCCTCGGCGACATCTACATGTACACGCTTGAGAGCCCTGGGCGAACTCCCGCGCAACTCCGCGAACTACAAGATTGGATGATCGCGCCCCAGATTCGGACCGTGCCTGGGGTCGCGGAGGTCAATGCCACCGACGGCAGCGTGAAGCAGTACCAAGTCGTCGTATTGCCGCAAGCGATGCTTGCCAGGGGGGTCTCGGTGGACGACGTGGTCGCCGCCCTGCAGAACAACAATGAGAACGCCGGCGGCGGCTTCTTGGAGAGGAACGGCGAACGCGTCCTGATCCGTAGCGTCGGCCTTGCACAGACAACGTCGGACATTGAGGAGATCGTCGTCAAGTCTGAAGACGGCGTCCCTGTCCTCATTCGAGACGTGGCCACCGTAGAGCTTGGCGTCCCGGTCTTGACCGGGATCTCGACCAAAGACGGCAAGGAGAGCCTCATGGTTATCGTCATGATGCTCAAAGGGGCAAACGGCCAGACCGTCGCTGACGCCGTCAACAAACGGATAGACGAAGTCAAATCGCAGCTTCCTGAAGATGTCACTCTGACCACAACTTATGACCGAGCCGAGTTCGTCGGCGAGGTGTTGCACACGGTGCAAAAGAGCCTGTTAGAGGGTGCGGTCTTGGTCATTCTCGTGCTCGTCTTGCTACTAGGAAACTTTCGAGGGGCGGTCATAGCCGCGGCGTCGATCCCGGTGGCGATGCTCTTCGCCGTCATCGGCATGCAACGCTTCGGCATTAGCGGCAACCTTATGAGTTTGGGCGCAATCGACTTTGGGATCATCGTCGACGGCGCGGTCATTATGGTTGAGAACTGCGTCCGGAGGCTGTCAGAAGCCCGATCTGCGAAAGGACAGACGCTAACCAAGGAAGAACACGGTGTAGTTATCATGCAGGCGACTTCCGAGGTTCGGAAGGTGACGCAATTCGGAGAGCTGATCATCATCGCGACTTTCATCCCGATCCTTGCGCTGGAAGGGGTGGAGGGCAAGATGTTCAAGCCGATGGCCCTGGTCTTCATCCTGGCTTTGGTCGGCGCCCTCATCCTCTCGTTGACTCTCATACCCACCCTTTGTTCGCTGTTCCTCAGCCGCGACACTCAGGAAAAACATGGCCGTCTCCTAAAGTTTTTTGAAAGGCTTTACAAACCGATGCTCGACTATGCGTTACTGCATCGCGGGATAGTGATCGGGGCAGCGGCAACGCTGTTGGTCGCATGTGGCTTCATATTCACTAGGTTGGGTTCTGAGTTCGTCCCTAAACTTGATGAAGGCTCCATTGTGATTCAACCTGTTAGAGTCCGTACGATTGACTTAGTGGAAACGGTCAAATTGATCACCGCCTATGAGAAGAAGGCCCTGGAAGTCCCTGAAGTACTGACGGTCGTGACACGCACTGGAACCCCGGAGATCGCCACCGACCCCATGCCGATAAGCATTAGCGACAGCTTTCTCACTCTGAAGCCCAGATCGGAATGGCGGCCAGGCATGACCAAGGAAAAGCTTATCGCGGAGTTGCAATCGAAGATCGAACAGGTGCCTGGGCAAGGATACAACTTTAGCCAGCCGATCGAGCTCCGGTTCGCAGAGATTGTTTCGGGCGTAAAGGCAGATGTCGGGATCAAAGTGTTCGGCGAGGACCTGACGGAGCTTAAGGCCAAGGCAGACGAGATCGCGGAGCTTATGCGGAGCGTCCCGGGCGCCGAGGACATCGAAGTCGAGCAGGTTGACGACGTGCCTGTTTTCCAGATCGACATCGACAGGGAGGCGATCGCTCGATTGGGGATCAGTGTCTCTCACATCCAGCACATCATTTCGGTGGCCATAGGTGGAGAGGAAGTCGGCCAGATTGTCGAGGGGGACCGGCGGTTTGGGCTTGCGGTGCGCTTGCCGGAAGCGATCCGTAACGATCCCGACGCCATCAAGAACCTGAGGGTTGAAACTCCCAGTGGAGGCTCGGTGCCTCTTTCTAGTCTTGCTACCATCGGTGACCGCGTCGCACCCGCCCAGATCTCAAGGGAAATGGGGAAGCGACGCGTCGTGGTGACCCTCAACGTGCGCGGGCGGGACTTAGGCTCGTTCATCAAGGAGGCGCAACAAAGGGTCAAGTCTGAGTTGAAGCTGGACGAGGGGTACTACGTGAATTGGGGTGGACAGTTTGAGAACCTCCAGCGTGCGTCCTTGCGGCTCACGATCGTGGTGCCGGTCGCGCTCGGCCTCATCTTTGTCCTTCTGTTCTCAACCTTTGGGTCCATCAAACAGGCCGCGCTGATCTTCACGGGCGTGCCGCTCGCCGTGACCGGCGGGATCATCGCGCTCTATCTGCGCGGCTTGCCGTTCAGTATCACGGCTGGGGTCGGGTTCATCGCCCTTTCTGGCGTCGCTGTGCTGAACGGCGTGGTGATGGTCTCCGCGATAAACCGCTTGCGAGCGGAGTCAGGCAGGTCTGTCATCGACGCGGTCCGCGAAGGCGCGTCGCAACGGCTTCGTCCTGTCCTCATGACGGCGTTGGTCGCGGCTCTGGGCTTCATTCCCATGGCGCTCAACACCGGGACAGGGGCAGAGGTGCAAAGGCCGTTGGCGACCGTCGTGATCGGGGGCATCGTCTCGGCGACGTTGCTCACCCTGGTCGTGCTTCCGGCGCTGTACACCTTCTTCGAGCGTGACCCGATGGACTGACGACACAGGATTCTGGCGGCTCCGGAGGGAATCGAACCCCCGACGCCCTCCTTAGGACGGAGGCGCTCTATCCACTGAGCTACGGAGCCGTGCGGCGTGGTTGAGGATACCAAAGCCGAGTGGTGTGGGCCCGTCTAGGGGTGCCACGCGGCGACCAGGTACCACTGACAGCATGCTAGTCGCGTTTGCTGCCGCCGTCGCCATGGCCGCCGCCTCAGATATCTTCGTCGGTTGGCCCGCCAGCGAGCCTATCAAGGCCGACCCACGTGAGACCCATCTCGCCAATTTGCGCCAGATCACCTTCGGCGGCCAGAACGCGGAGGCGTATTGGAGCTACGACGGATCCATGCTGGTGTGGCAGTCCAGCCAGCCGGAGTACCCGGACGAGCAGATTTTTACGATGACGGCGGGAGGCGACAATCGCAAGCTCCGGAGCACCGGCCTCGGGCGTTGCACCTGCAGCTACTACACCCCGGACGGCAAATGGATCTACTTCAGTAGCACTCACGAATTGGATCCTGGAAAGCAGGCGCCCGTCGATATGAGCAAAGGCTATGTTTGGATGGTGAACCCGAACTATCGCCTGTACCGGGTTCCCGCCAAGGGGGGCAAGATCGAGAAGGTGCTCGACCTGCCCGGTTACGTGGCTGAGACGACCATCGACCCCAACGGGAAGTACATGGTCTTCACGTCCGACTACGAAGGCGACCTGGACATCTATCGGTGCGACCTCGACGGCAAGAACATCAAGCGTCTCACAGACGCCAAGGGCTATGACGGCGGGCCGTTCGTCAGTTGGGACGGCAAGCTCGTCGCGTACCGCCGGTCGGCCGCGTTCAAATCGGCCCAGGAGCTCAAAGACTACGAGGACCTTTTGGCTCAGAACCTTGTCCGCCCGACTGAGATGGACCTGTGGGTAATGGACGCGGACGGAAGCCACAAACGCCAGGTGACCAAGCTGCCAGGAGCATCGTTCGCGCCGTTTATCTTGCCTGGGAACAAGAAGATTCTGTTCTCCACCAACTTCATGAACCCCAGGGGCGCAGATTTCGACATCTACATGTGCGGTCTAGACGGCTCAAAACTCGAGCGCGTCACATATGCGCCGGGGTTCGACGGCTTTCCGATGGTGTCGCGAGACGGGAGCCGGATCGTCTTCGCCAGCAACCGCAACGGCAAGCTGCCGCGCGAGACAAACGTCTTTGTGGCCGATTGGAAACCCTGACGGTTAGCGCGGCGGCGGCACCTTGCCGTCGGGCGGCGGCAAGAGTTGCAGTCGCTTCTTCGCGCCGGCGATGAGCGGCGCGATCTGGTCGCGCCACTTGTCAGGTAATTGGTCATAAGGCACGAACTTCGTGTCTGTGGGGATGGCGGGAAAGCTGAGGACCTTGACCTGTTGTCCGACTCCGGGGAAGTCGAAGATGACCGTTAGCGTGGTCTCTGGGGCAACGGTGAAACCGTTCAAGCTGCCTCGCCACTTGTCGGCAGCTGGATTGAGTTCCTGGCCGGCAATGGCGTCGGCGGCATTTGAAGGCTCGATTGGTTCATCCCTGGGGCCATAGGGTTGTTGCCATCGTGAAAAGAGACGGTCGGCTGTCCGCACTTCGAAGCGCACGGTGCTGCGCAGGGGGAAACCGTTTCCGAGGCAGAACACTGCGTAACTCTCAATGCCCGGCATTCCGAAGGTCACGTTGGGCGCCCAATCCTTGCGCGACGGCAAGCTATCCGTCACGTAGAAGTCGCACGCGAAGAACATGTGCTCAAGAGGGCGGACGAGAGAAGCTGGCAAAGCGTCGAGAACAAGTGTGTAGGCGTCGCGCTTCGCCTCGCGCTTTTGTTGGGCCGACAACCGACCATACAGCCGTAGTATGTCAGGGCTTCCGCTAGAGTCGTTAAGCGCGTCTTGGGGTGGGTTTGGGCAGGCCAGCATAAGTAACACCTTAGCCACTTGCGCTGCCTGATCGCCTTCCGTCGTGCCGATTACTTCGGCCAATGAGTCGAGGTCCAGGCCACTCACATTGGCTTTGGCGGTGGCCCTTGCCAGGGCGGCTCGGCCCACACGTTCGCGCCCGGCCACGCCCGCCGGGTGGGCACTGACGTAGCCGTCCTTTTCGTCAACCTCTAAACTCCCCGGGAAGTTTTCGACCATCGACCAGACTTGCCCCAATGTGGTCGTGGCCGGCGACCCCGCCATGGCCAGCATCGGGAGGAGGCAGACGATGTCGGGCACGAGGGCGACCATGTCCTCACCCTTTGCGAGGGCGGTCTGTCGGAAGAACGGCGAAGCCAAAATGCTGGTGAAGTCACGCCCCGCGGGATCGGAGAAGATGGCTGCCCATCTCTTGGTGCCCTCCGGGCCACGGGCTCCACGCACGGGGCCGAAGTACACCGAGGCGGCCTTTGCCAAGGCTGACTCCTCGTCCGTGGGTTTGACTTTGTCCTTCAGCCCGGACAAGACGTTGGGCGTCGGGCTTGATTTTCCGGAAGCTGTCGCAGGTCGGAGGAAAGCCGGAGCCATCTCCACAATGGATCCCTGCGTCAGGTATAGCCTCCCGAACACGTTCGGGCCACGGTGGCTCGCGCACAATGCCATCCGGACTGGCTTTGTGAAGTCAAGGCTGCTCTTGACCAGAATCCCGACACGATAGCCGGTGTTCTTGACAGTGACATGGGTGAGCAACCCGTCTAAAGCACGCCGCTCCTTAACGTACTCGTCAAACAATTGCACGCAAGATGGCGGTAAAAGCGACTGTCGCCTGGTCGGGTTCTGAGCGAACCATGCCGAATCGCCTTCGGGTATCTGCGCCAGCCGCTCGGCGCCAATTGCGGTCAAAAGACGAACCGCGAGCCGATTTTCCGCGCTCCAACTGTCGAACTGCATCGCCCGCATGGGCCTATTAGGATCGTTCGAACGAACCTGGTCTGCTGCTATCTCGATCTTATCCTTAGTCTCCGCTTGGTCGAACGGCATGACCTCGTTTTGCTTCAGCAGCTCCGTGATCGACCTCGCCAAAGCGGCCGTCTCGCCAGGTTGGGGAAGCTCTTGGGCGTGCGTGCGGGTGAGCACGTAGGCCCCGTCGTCCCCTTTGATCCATGTCGCGTCCAGGGTTTTGGCGATGCGTCTCATGGCCAGATCCAGCGGCGTGTCGGTGAAATGGGCGAAGATGACGTCCTGCTTCACGCTTCCGCTGGGGCGCATCGTAACGCCTGCCGCCTTTCCGATTTGATCCAAAACGACGCTGGCCGGCGCCAGGTCGGTCGTCACCGTCACCGCTTGAGCGCGGGCCGTTGCGGCAATGACCAAGGCTACGACCACGGTCATACTCACAGCATACAGCCGCGACGGTGGCCCGGTTTCGGAATGTCAGCGGGAGGCGCGTTACGCCGACCCATTTGCCGCTGAGGCGCGTCTATCAAACAGGCACAATGTACGGTATGTGGCGATGGGCGGTGGCAGCCGGTGTGGCGGTGGCCTTGGCCGGGTGCGGCGGGGAAGGGCAGAACCCCCTCCAACCCGCATACGCCCCGTCCGCGACCAACAATTACGCGGCGAACCCGGGCACAGGCGCCCTGGTCCAGCCAGTGGTGGCGACGGCAGGCGTGGCGCACCAGGCCGGGGGCGTCGCGATCGTGGTCGACCCAGCCGACGGCGACAAGTCGCTCGTCTTGGTCACCGACCGGGATGAGAAGGATGGCTCCCTCTATGCCTTTGACCTAGACGGCAAACAAGTCCAGAAGGTCGGCGGCCTTGCATCGCCGATCGGGGTAGCCGTGCGCCAGGGCGTCAAGCTCGATGGCGAGCCGGCCGACCTGGTCGTCGTCGCCGAGAGCAAGAAGAGCCGCCTCCTGGTCTACAAGCTCGACGGCAAGGACCACAAGCTGGTCGACGTGACCGGGGTGACGGCCGTACTTGTCGACAAGAAGGGTTTGGAGTCGCAACCGACCGACATCGGCCTCTATCACCGAGCCAGCGACGGGGCGTTGTTCGCGATCGTCTCACGAGTCTTCGGCCCGAAGGACGGGTACCTGGCGGAATACCGGCTGACCTCCTCGTCGGGGAAGGTGGACGCCAAGTTCGTCCGCTACTTCGGCGCGTTCTCGGGCAAGACGCCCACCAAGGACGGGCAGGTCAACGGGATCGCGGTGGATGACGACGAGGGCATGGTCTACTATGCGGACGCCAGAAAGAACCTGCGTAAATATGCAGCGGATCCGGACGCCAAGAAAGCGGGCGACCAGCTCGCCGTGTTCGGAGGCGACGGTTTCAAGGGTGACCGGACCGGCCTCGCGATTTATGGGCAGCCGAAAGGCGACGGTTTCCTGGTGGCCATCGACAGCTTGGCGGGCGGCTCGGAGGCCCGGCTCTATCGTCGGACGGGCAAGCAGGGGGACCTGCTGACATCGGTGAAGACGATGGCGGACACCGCATGCGGGGCGGCGGTTACGTCGGCGATGTTGGGCACCAAGTACCCGGTCGGCCTCATGGCGGTGGTGAACACCACCGGCCACAACGTCCAGCTGTATGACTGGCGGTCGGTGACCGCCTCGGGCGGCCTTTCAAGGGCCAACGGAGGTTCGGCCACGCCGGGGGTCAACCCTGGTGGTGCCCGGACGACCCGGCCAGACCGGTCTTTGAACGGGCTCTCAGGTGGCCAATGAGCAGAGCGATGTCTGCGGGCCGCACCCCCGGAACCCGGCTCGCCTGACCGACTGTCAAAGGCCGCACCCGGCCCAGCTTCTCCTTGGACTCGTAGCTGAGCCCGTTGAGAGAGCCGAAATCGAAGCCGCTTGGGATTGCGAGTCCCTCCATCCTCTGGGCGGCGGCGACCTCCTCCTCCTGTCGGCGGAGGTAGCCGTCATACACTGCACGGATCTCGATCTGTTCCCGCGCCGACCGGTCAAGGGAGCCGTAGTCCTCGCCGCCGTCGTCTGGCGGAAGACCGTCCAGACTCAACCCGGCTTCCTCAGCCAACAGCTCGACCAGGCCCAGGCTCACCTCGGGCCTTTTCAACAAGTCGAACGCGCTCACCCGGCCGTTGATCGGGGCAAGTTCGCGGCGCTCTAGGATGGGGTTATGGGCCGGTAGGAAGCCACAGGCTTCGAGGGCGGTCGTACCGCGACCGATCCTCTCCAGCTTTTCGTCAAGCCGTCGCACGCGGGCCTCGCACGCCAGTCCGATCTGGCGCGAGAGCGGCGTCAGCCGTTGGTCCGCGTTGTCGTGCCGCAGGATCAGCCTGTGCTCGGCGCGGGCGGTCAACATTCGGTAGGGATCCTCGACACCCTTGGTCACCAGGTCGTCGAGCATGACGCCGATGAAGCTCTGGTCGCGGCCCATGACGACCTGCTCTTCGCCCCGGGCCAGGCGCGAGGCGTTGATACCGGCGACAATGCCCTGTCCGGCTGCCTCTTCGTAACCGCTCGTCCCGTTGAGCTGACCGGCCAGGAAGAGACCTTCCACCTGCTTGGACATGAGGGTCGGGAACAGTTGAAGTGGGTCGGCCATATCGTATTCGACCGCATAACCGGGGCGGACCATCTCGGCGTCCTCCAATCCGGCGATCGTGTGGAGCGCCTCCAACTGGACGTCGGCGGGCATCGACGTGGAGAACCCTTGCACGTACACCGACTCGTCGTCCCACTCTTCTTGCTCCAGGAAGACCGGGTGGGAACGCTTCTCTGCGAACCGGACGACCTTGTCCTCGACGCTCGGACAATAGCGGGGGCCGACGCCCTCGATCTGGCCGCTGAACATCGCGCTTTGGTGTAGGTTGTCACGCAACACCTTGTGGGTCGCCTCGTTGGTGTGGGTCTGCCAAGTGGGCAGGAGCGCTCGTTTAGGGAAGGGCCGGTCGTGCATGAAGCTCAACGGCCCGGCCTCTGGTTCGCTGGGCATGACCAAGGTCTTTGCCAGGTTTAGACTCGACATCCTGACCCGTGGCGTCGTGCCAGTCTTGAACCGCCGCATGCTCACCCCGTTCTCCACGAGGAACTGAGAGAGACCGGCAACTGCCTTGTCGCCGTGCCGGGCGGCGAGGGTCTTTTCTTGGCCCCGATGGCACAGGCCGTTGAGGAACGTCCCCGTGGTGAGCACCACGGCATGGCACTCAACGGTCGTTCCGCCGACAAGAACCCCGGTCACGCGGCCGCCTTGCGTCACGACGGTCTCCGCCTCAGCCTCGATAAGGGTCAGATTGGGCTCCGACTTCAGCACCAATTGCATGTAGAGGGGATAGTCGCGCTTACAGACTTGGGCGCGGACGGTCTGCACGGCCGGGCCCTTGCCGGTGCCGACCCTGCGGATGTGTGTGAGGGTGTGGTCGGTCGTGACCGCCATCTGGCCGCCCAAGGCGTCGACCTCGCGGGCGATGTGGCCCTTTGCCGGGCCGCCGATGCTGCAGTTGCACGGCAGGTGGCCTGCTCGGTCGACCCGTAAGGTGATGCAGGCGGTTTTGAGCCCGAGGCGCGCAGAAGCGAGGCACGCCTCGATCCCAGCGTGTCCGGCACCGACTACCACGACGTCGAACCTGGCGCTCAAGCCTCCAGTGTACCGGCGGGCCGCCCCGGGGCGGCGCCGACAGTGGCACATCAGTTTGACTCAGAGGTCGTGGGGCTCTATTCCAAAATCAGCCAATGGCAACGCTAAGTCTCGGCAATGGGCGACCAGCATTGACTTTGGGATGAGTGAATCAATGTCGAGGAGGACTACTTGTAGTAGCTCGTCGCCGTATACGCGCCAAAGGTGAATGACGGTGAGCGAGCCAACTTTCCCCAAGTTCGAGCGAAGCCCTGGGTATTTGCCTCCCGTTGCCATTGCTACGAATTCTTTGGGGGTAAGTAACTTATGCAGCCCGGTCTATCTCCAAATAGGAGGTGGAGTCTGGCTTAGATTCGCCACTCAAGACGGCGTCCAGATCACGACCAGCTTTGAAAGCTTCGAGATACATGTCCCAATACTTCTGCTCTGCTTGTGGCAACGCAAGGATCGCGTCCACGCCTGCCATATTCAAATAGCCTTGCACAACCGCTTCGACATGGATGCGGATGTCTTCCAGCGTGGCTCCATGGGTAACGATGTTGTGGTGCAAACATTGTGCCACCCATATGCCGTCCTCCTTGAAAATCACGAAGTACAGCTTGCTCATGTCCGTGTCTCTTTCCTATCGAGATTGTAGCACTGGTTGCAAAAAAATGGATCATTTAGACACCCATGTGCCCAATCGCTCATGATGCTCCAATGACCTCGCCGAGCCCGGATTCAGGGTGGCGATCGAAGAGACTCTTGTCAGCCATTGCAACGACGAACCTAAGGACGACAGCAACCCCGCTGTCCTAGCGCCCGGCGCAAAGGCAGCAAGAGTGGCGGTGCTGTGGAGACGGAGTCGGATGGATCGGTTGCAGAAGGCTACTGAATCTGGCCACCTGGCCCCATAAGTGAACCTGGTGACAATGGCCAAGTTCCACAGGTGGCTGGCCGCGAATCTTCACACGTCTGGTCGGAAGGATGAACCTCGCCGTTGGTTCAGACCGCGACACCGCAATGCCTGCAGGTTTGGAACGTGCGACCTGCCCTAGGCCGAAGGGCCACGGTGGCCAGAGCCGACCCGGGGGACCCGCACCGGCACCCACCACAATCAGGGTTCGCAATGTCCTTTTCCCAGGTCGATTTGACGGTCATCGGGGGCGGGCCTGTCGGTCTTTTCGCCTCATTCTATGCAGGGATGCGGGGGATGTCGGTGCGGATCATCGACTCCCTGCCAGAGCTCGGCGGGCAACTGACCGCCCTGTATCCAGAGAAGTACGTCTACGACATGCCCGGCTTCCCGAAGGTGCTCGCCAAGGACCTCGCTTCGGACATGGTCGAGCAGGGGTTGAGGTTCGGAGCCGAGCTCGCGTTGGACGAGACCGCCTCTGGGCTGGAACCGGACGGCGACGGCTGGGTCGTGGTCGGCGCGACCGGCAAACGCTATCCCACACGCACGTTGGTCATCTCGGCCGGGGCGGGCGCGTTCCAACCCACCCGGCTAGGAGTGGACAGGGAAGAGGAGTTCAACGGTCGGGGACTCTGGTATGGCGTCCGCGACAAGTCGTGGTTTTCGGGCAAGAAAGTCTTAGTCGTCGGGGGAGGCGACTCGGCGTTCGATTGGGCCAAGGAACTGCACTCGGTCGCCTCGTCGGTCGCCTTGGTTCATCGGCGCGACGTATTCAAGGCCCACGAAGAGACGGTCAACGAAGTCGAGTCGCTCGGCGTGCCGTTCCACCTGTGGAAGGCGGTCTCGATCCTCCACGGCGAAAGTTCCCTGTCGGGTGTGACATTGGTCGACACACAGACCAAAGAGGAGCGCCACCATGAGGCCGACGCCGTTGTCGTGAACATCGGCTTCAAGTCCAGCCTGGGCCCGATCAAAGACTGGGGCCTGACGATCGAGAAGAACCAGATCGTCGTCGACCACTGCTATCGGACGGTCTTGCCTGGCGTCTTCGCGGTCGGCGACGTCTGCACGTTCGAGGGGAAGATCAAGCTCATCGCGACCGGCACGGGCGAGGCGGCCACGGCGGTCTGCCTGGCCAAGATGCTCATCGACCCTGCGGCGAAGCTGTTCCCGGGTCACTCGTCCGACATGGACTTGTGATCGGACGCCGCGCCGGCCCGATGCCACGCCCTCGTCCCGCCCATACGGCCGGGACTGCGCCCCGTCGCGGCGTGATTGTTCGGAGTTTGCGAAGGCGAGGGAGTGCCTGTTTGGCCTCTCTGTCAGACCCGGCCCGGTCTCCACGCCGCCGAGGCGCAGCCCCGTAGCGAGACCGGCGACAGCCGGGAGAGCCGGGGAGGGCGTGGCCTCGGGGAGGCGGCGGTTCAGTCCGCATCGCGGGTCATGCGGTCGGGGGCGCTGATGCCGAGCAGGTCGAAAGTGCCCCGCAAGGCGTTCCTGGTAGCCACGCAGAGAGCGACCCGGGCACGGGTGAGTTCGGGCTCGTCAGGCTGGACGACCCGGCATGAATCGTAAAAAGCATGGTAGGTACGGGCTAGTTCGACCGCATAGGTCGTCAGCCGATTGACGCCGTAGTCGCCGGCACAACGCTCGATCTCATAGCGTAGGTCGAGGACCTTGATCACGAGCGCCCGCTCCTTGGCGTCGGTAAGCCTCACCCAGAGTGGGTCGTCTGATGATTCAGGTATGGAGGATCCGAATCCGGCCTCCTTCGCCTTGTCCAAGACGCTGCAGATCCTGGCGTGGGCGTACTGCACGTAGAAGACAGGGTTCTCGTCGCTCTGTTTCTCGGCGAGGTCGAGGTCGAAGTCCATGGCCGTGTCGTGGTGGCGCATCAAATAGAAGAACCGTGCCACGTCCCGTCCGGCCGCTTGCCGTTCCTCCGCCGTGCCGTTCGGTCTGGTCCGTTCCCCGATCTCGTTTACCAGGTCGATCAGGGCGTAGATGTTGCCGTCGCGCTTACGCATCGGGGCGGGCTTGCCGTCTTTGACGAACCGCACGATCTGGAAGATCAGGACCCGGAGCCGCTCCCTAGCCAATGCGGTGGCGGCCCGGCAGGTGTCGCGTTCCTCGGTCGACGAATAGACCTTCGCGTCGGTGTCGCTGAGAGGTTCGTCGCTCTTTACGACCTTAACCTTTCCCCCCGCGAGGAGCATAGCGGCGACAACGGCGGTGAGGCGTCCGATGTACCCGTGGTGGTCGGGCCCGAGCACGGTGATCAGCCGGTCGGCGTCAGGGGGCCGGTTGAACTTGTCCTTGTGGTAGGCGACGTCGCTGGCGATGTAGGTGAGCCGCCCGTCCCGCCGACGGAGGACGCGATCCATGTCGTCCCCGAACTTGGTGCTCCGTAACCAGACCGTCTTGCCGTCCGCGTCCTGGCCCCCGCCGCCCAGGTCGCCCTCCTCGGCCTCTGCCTTTGCCCCGGCCTGGTCTTCGATTTCGACGTCTTCCACCACGCCGCCCTTCGCCATCTTGAGCTTCAGCCGGTGGGCGCCGTCGTCGGCTGCGCCGCTTGCGATCAGCGCGTCAAACTCCTGCTGGACCTGGCCGCCGTCGTGGAGGGACTGCTCGCTGAACCACGTGTCGTACGTCACTCCGAACAAGGTAGTCGCCTCACGTTGCGCCTCGATCATGAGTCGCTGGCTCGCCTCTTGGTACCCGGCGACCGACATGCTTCCCGAACCATCCTTCCTGAGAGAGTCGGCGACCGCCTGGACATAGTCGCCCTTATAGCCTTTCTCGGGAAATGGCGTGCCCTCGACGAAACTCCGCACCGACTCGGCGAACAACCGCATCTGCTCGCTGTTGACACCGTCGTTGATGTAGTACTCACGGTGGACGGTGTGCCCGGCCGCCTCCAAGACGTTGCAGAGCGTCGAACCATAGGCCGCGCCCCGTCCGGAGCCGACGGTGATCGGACCGTTTGGGTTAACCGAGACAAACTCGACGTTGATCTTCTGCGGGTTCTCGACGAATCCCTTGGCGAAGGACGGAGACTGCACGTCCGCTAGGAAACCGGCCACCCATACGGGGGCAAGGGTGAAGTTCACGAACCCGGGCCCGGCGACTTCGACCGACTCAAAATACTCCTTGCCCTGAAGCTCTGCGGAAAGGGCTTCTGCCAAGACCCTGGGGTTGGACCCTGCCGCCTTGGCGGCGACCAAGGCGAAGTTGGTCATGAAGTCGCCGTGCCCGGTAGTCTTTGGCACGTCGACCTCGACGGACACGTCCAAGACGGGCGAGGGGAGCGATCCCTTTTCCACAAGGCGGCGCACCGCGTCGGTGACGAGGGTCTGGAGGGTGTCGCGCAGAAGGGGGGCTCCGGCCAAAGTGAGGCTAGAGATACCCGGTTGCGAGATTCGGACTCGGGCCTCGCAGGGGTGCGCCGGGGTTCCACCGTGACCCCCTCCCGACAATGATTTTCCTCACCCCTTCCCCTTTTCCTGCCGATACCGCTACAATAGGCGTGACCGGGCGCAGGGAGGGGCCGCCTCTCCCTCACCTCGGCACCGTCGAAGCGGGCCGGGCCGAGTCAAGGTGTTAACGTATGGCATTGAAGCGCGTACCGATGGAGCAGTTTCTGGTGCAAAACGGCTTTCTAAAGCCCGAGCAACTGGAAGAGGCCAAGAAGGTACAGAAACAGACCAACAACCCCGATTTGGGGCGAGTGCTCATCGACCTAGGGATGGTCGGCGAGCGAGAAGTGTACAAGGCGCGGGCCCAAGAGACGGGCGAGATGTTTGTCGATTTGGACAACGTCACGATCGAAAGCAGCGCCATCAACGTGGTGCCCGACCGCATCGTCCGGCAGCACAACGTCATCCCGGTCAAGAAGGAGGGCACGACCCTGTGGCTGGCTATGACCAATCCGACGAACCTTGAGGCCATAGACGCGGTCCGCTTCGCCAGCGGTTGCCTCGTCCGCCCCGTCCTGGCCGTGCCGGGCGCGGTAGACGACGCGATCCGGAAATACTATCCCGAAGGAGGCGATTCCGGCCCCGGCAACACTCCGACGGCGGCCGCGTCCACCAGTTCCCAAGACCGCACCGCCATGTCGGCGGACATCCGGGGCGCGATCGCTGCCGCCCAGGTCATCCGCGACGCCGACACCCATCTTGTCGACGAGGGGAAGAGCGACGAGGACCTGGCAGACCAGGCTCCGATCATCAAGCTCGCGAACGCGGTCATCCAACAGGCGATCATCGACCGCGCCTCAGACATCCACGTCGAGCCCCAGCAGCGGGGCGTCCGCGTCCGGTACCGCATCGACGGCGTCCTCATGGAGGCGATGACCATCCCCAAGAACCTCCAGGCACCACTCGTCAGCCGCCTGAAGATCATGGCGGAGATGAACATCGCCGAGCGCCGCGTCCCTCAGGACGGTCGTATCGAAGTCCGACACCAAGGGCAGGAGTTCGACCTGCGCGTCAGTTCAATTCCGACACCGTTCGGCGAAAAGATCGTCGCCCGTATCCTCGACAAGGGCAACGCGATGATCGGCCTCCAGAAGCTGGGCTTCACAGCGGAGAACCAGGCGAAGATCGAAGAGCTGATCAGCCAGCCCAACGGCATGTTCCTTTGCACCGGCCCAACGGGCTCGGGCAAGACCACGACGCAGTACTCGGTCTTGCACATGTTGAACTCCATCGAGCGCAACATCATCACGGTCGAGGATCCCATCGAGTATCAGCTCGGCGGCATCAGCCAGGTCCAGGTGAACAAGAAGGCCGGTCTGACCTTCGGCACCGCCCTGCGCTCCTTCCTCCGGCAAGACCCCGACATCATCATGGTCGGCGAGATGCGCGACCTGGAGACGGCGGAGATCGCCATCGAGGCGTCGCTGACGGGCCACTTGGTTCTGTCCACCCTCCACACCAACGACGCGCCGTCGGCCACGATCCGTATGGTCGACATGGGTGTCGAGCCGTATCTGATCGCCGCGACCGTCATCGGCATCCTCGCCCAGCGTTTGGGCCGCCGGATCGACCAGGACCACCGCGAGTCGTTCGCCGTCAAGGCGATCGACCTGAGGCGGTTCGGGTTCCCGGTCACCGACCCGGAAGAGGAGATCACCCTCTATCGGGGCGTGGCCCACGACGACAACCGCCAGACCGGCTTCCGTGGACGCACCGGCTTCCACGAGCTGATGGTGGTGAACGCCGAGATCGCCGAACTGGTTGTCCGCCGCGCCTCGCTCGGCGACGTCAAGTCGGCGGCAAAGGCCAACGGAATGAAGGAACTGCGTGAAGACGGGCTCGAAAAGGTGCTCGCCGGCGTCACGACGCCGGACGAGGTCATGCGCGTCGTCTTCACCGCTGGCTTCTAGCCCGGAGGCTTTCGGAGCAGAGTTCGTTCTACATTTTGGTTATCACGAACTTCACCAAAGGATTGTCAATCAGCATGGTGTTGCTTGTACCAACATGGGGTTGGTGCGGAACTGATGCTGGCACGAACATTGCCCCGCCAAGCCACACCGATGCACAAAGTGCGGGGAATGAAAACTTAGTCGACACAGGTGAGAGTTGGGCCAAGGCTATCGCTGATGGGGCCCTCTCGGGCGGTAGATGGCAACCCAATGGCCGCATCGCAAGGATCGTGCTTTATGGTACGGGAAAGCTTCCACTGGACAGCGAAGATGTGGCCTGGCTGACGAAGGCAACCGTCAAGCATGAAGGTGGTGATGCTGTCGTCATTCAAAGCCCAGAGGGCCGACGGACAGCCGAGGAGGAACACCGACATTTGCTGACTGACTCTGTGGGCGAGGCGATTCGGATCCTCGGTGAGCCGAAGGAGAGACTTAAGAACTTCGAGTTCGAGTTGGCAAGACTCATCAACAGATCGCTTGCGAGCGATGCTACAGAAAGGCCCACCTACAGGTCGATCATCGGGGACCTTGCGCCTGGACTTGTGCTGCAGCAGGTGGCGAAGGCGTGCGGGAAGGAAAGGCTCGCAGGGTTGGCTCTGGGCGAACCCCGTCTCCTTTACCGCAGCGACGGCGGGGTGACAGACCTCGTCCCACCCGTCGACACCAGTATCGACTGGCCGTCGTTCCACCGCTCCTTAGCGTGGCTTCGGACGAACAACCCGCTTGTAGCCCAGCTCAAAGAGACAAACAGCTATCTCTACAAGAACATCATGCAAGTCACGGAGTGGCCCGGCCAGCCCGAGGCGGTTTATGTCTGGGGTTGGCGGGACACTGACCAAATCAAGTTCGTGGCTCGCTTCCTTGACGCACAAGGGTTGGCTTGCGGCTCCCAGACCCTATATCTGCCGCTCAAGCTGAAAGACACCGGTAATGACACCGCCGTTCCGGATTGGTTCCTTCCACCTGGTCGAGACCACGGGCAGGCTCCTGTGCGGTATCTGGCCAAAGAGCTCGTCAAGGACTCACCGGTCGAATCGGCCGAGGAGGCAGATGTGGTTGCAAAGCGTCTGGCCCGGTCCACGCTTATGGGTGCGACCTTGGAAGACATCCTCCCCGACAGGCCTTGGGTCGGGTATGTGCCCGGCGCGTTGCTGACGGATCTATCGCGTGTCTGGGAAAACCGTAAGGCGGCTTGGGATGTCTGGACGAAATGGGTTGAGTTGAAGGAGCATGGAGGCATACTGCTCTTTCGTCCGCGGGATACCATCGCCGCGGAAGAGAACACCGTTGACCCGGCACTTGAACGCAGTGTTTGGCGGACGGTGAGCGCAGAGAACGGGCGACTGGCGTATCGCCAATTGAGGGTGATGGCAGACGCCGCCGGTGCGGCAGGGTTCAGTGCCCCTACATCTAAGCTGGCAAGTCTACTCTTGCGGTCACAGTTTAACAACGATAACACGGGTTACGAGGTCGAGGTGAGTGAGTTACTCTCGTCCGGCCGGCTAACTGAGATTGCCTGGAACAGGCTCCTCGCCATCGTATGCTCCCAGGGGTTGGACAACTCGGACGGGTCCCCATGGACGAGCTGGGCTGGGGGCACTGTTCCCGGGGCGACCTTCGTCGTCGATTCTGACAAGAGGCGTTGCTACAACGTCACCCCAGAGCAGAGGTCAAAGGTGTGGCTTCCGTACCTCTTGCGGGACAGCACCGTCGGGCTCTTCAAGAAGGAACTCGCCGACCCCCAGCTTGCGGGTGAGATGTTTCAACTCGGTGTCCAGCCATTCGGCCACATCCATATTCGGTTCCCCGACGGCTTCAGCGCGAGCGTGGAATATCAGGACGCGATCCGGTGGACGGCAGACAAGGTGAGCTTGGCTGGCACTTGATTCCTCTACTGGTTTCACCCTCGACCACCCCGAACTGGCAAGTCCTTTGGTAGAATGAAACATCGCCACTTCGTGCGCTTGACATTTCCAGAATCCGAGACCAACACGCCATGCAGAACGAGAACCAGTCCGCACCGCCCGTAGCCCCGCCGTCACCGGGCGCACCCCCTCAAGCGACCGAAGAACCGACACGCGCCGGACAACCCAAGACTCTTGAAGACCTCCATATCGACGAGTTGTTGCACGTCGTCGTAGACCGCAACTGCAGCGACCTGCACATCTGCTCCCATAGCGAGCCGGTCATCCGCGAGGACGGCAAGCTCAAGAAGCTGAACTACGAGAAGTTCACGCCCCAGCAGACCCAGCGCATGCTGTACGAGATCATCAGCGACGACCAGGTCACGAGGTTCGAGACGACGAAGGAACTCGACTTTTCATACCAGCTCCCGCGCCGCGCCCGATTCCGTGTGAACCTCTACCGCGACCGGGGCGCCGTCGCCGCCGCCTTCCGCTTGATCTCCAGCCGCATCCCGACGGTCGAAGAATTGAACCTGCCGTCGCTCCTCAAGCAGTTGTCCGAGAAGCCCCGTGGTCTCATCCTCGTCACCGGCCCGACCGGTTCCGGCAAGTCGACCTCGCTTGCCGCGATGATCAACCACATCAACACGAACTACTCGCACCACATCATCACGATCGAGGATCCGATCGAGTACCTGCACCAACACAAGCAGTGCGTGATCAACCAACGCGAGTTGGGCGGTGACACCCTCAGCTTTGGCAACGCCCTCCGGGCCAGCCTCCGCGAAGACCCCGACATCCTCCTGGTCGGTGAGATGCGCGACATGGAGACGATCGCCTTGGCGATCACGGCGGCGGAAACCGGGCACCTTGTCTTCGCCACGCTCCACACGAACAACGCGGCCGAGTCCATCGACCGTATCATCGACGTCTTCCCTCCTGGGCAACAGGAACAGATCCGTGTCCAGTTGTCCAACAATATCGTATCGATCATCTCCCAGCAATTGCTCCCGCGGGCGAGCGGCCCTGGCCGTATCCCCGCGCTCGAGATCATGGTGGCCACCCCCGCAGTCAGAAACCTGATCCGCGAGAACAAAACCCACCAGATCCCGTCCATTATTCAGACCAGCGCCGCGGCCGGGAACACCACCATGGACCAAAGCCTGCGCGACCTGTATATGAAGGGTTTGATCACCCTCGAAGAAGCCCTGACGCGTTGTATGAACGTCGAAGAGCTCAAGAAGATGATCAACCTCGGTGGACCGGCGCAAGGGACACAGCCTGGCGCCACGCAACGAAGGTGAGATGACGCATGCCCGTCTTTAGCTACACATTCAAAGATGCGACAGGCGGACTCCAAAAGGGGACCGCAGAGGCCGAGTCAGAGGAACGTCTCCGGCAACGCTTCACAGAGCAAGGGCTCGAGATCACCGAGCTCACGATGATCAAGAAGGGCTCCACGACCAAGGCGCGGGGCTACGGGAAGGTCAAGCTCAAGAAACTCGCGATCTTTTGCCGCCAGTTCTCGACGATGGTCGACGCTGGCGTCTCGCTCGTCCGGTGCCTGGACGTCCTGTCACGCCAGACCGACGACCCCAAGCTCAAACGCATCCTGCTGGACGTCGGAGAAAGGGTCGAGGGAGGCGAGTCGCTCAGCCGCGCCATGCAGCGGCACCCGCGGACGTTCAATAACCTCTTCATCGGATTGATCCGAGCCGGTGAGATCGGCGGCGTGCTCGAAGAGTCGTTGCAACGGCTCTCCGACTTCTTGGAGAAAGACGTCGCCCTGAGGCGCAAGGTGACTTCGGCGTTGACCTATCCGGTCCTCGTCATGGTCGCGGCGCTCGTCATCGTCATTTTCCTCGTCGCCTGGGTCGTGCCGCAGTTCGCTAACCTGTTTAAGGACATCGGCCTGAAGGAAGAGGACTTCCCGGCGATGACCAAGTTCCTGCTCGACCTGTCGCACAACCTGACGCACAACGCCCCGGTCATGATCATCGTCTTGCTGGCGGTCATCTTCGGCTACCGACTGTTCGTCGGGACGCGGTTTGGCCGGCGCACGATGGACCGGGTCAAGCTGAAAGTGCCGGTCTTCGGACCCTTGCACCACAAGGTTTGCATGACGCGGTTCTCCCGCACGATGGGCACGTTGCTCACCTCGGGCGTCCCCATCTTGCAGGCGATGGAGACGGTCGCGGGCACGGTCGGCAACACGATCATGGCCGACGCCGTCCTGGACGCCCGTGCCCGGATCCGAGAGGGCGACCGCATTGGCGACCCGCTGGAGGCCAGCCGCATGTTCCCGCCGATGGTCGTGCACATGATCGGCGTCGGCGAGGAGTCTGGCTCACTCGACTACATGTTGCAGAAGATCGCGGACTTCTACGAGAACGAGGTGGAGGCCACGCTTTCGTCGCTCACCGCCGCGCTTGAGCCCTTGTTGATCATCGGGCTGGGCTTTGTCGTCGGCTTCATCGTCATCGCGATGTTCATGCCGCTCATCAAAGTCATTGAGAAACTGTCGTCCGGTGCCGGCGAGGAATAGCCGCCCGATAGCCTGATCAGGGCCCCCGAACCTACACAGAAGGTCGGGGGCCTCCGATTTTTACCAGGATGGGTATCCTATTCCGACGCGTGGGCGCTAAGGAGGGCGAATAACCATGTTCCCAGGGTGGACGAGCCTGGTCGGGTTTTGGGTGGGAGCCGCGATCGGCAGCTTCCTCAACGTCGTCATCTACCGCCTTCCCCGCGGCCTCTCCATTAGCGAGCCGCGCAATAGCTTTTGCCCGCACTGCAAGCACCGTTTGTCTTGGGGCGAGCTGATCCCCATCCTCAGTTGGCTCGTCCAGCGGGGAAAGTGTAAGAACTGCTCCGTGCCGATCAGCCCGCGTTACCTCGTGGTGGAAGTGGTGAACGGCACCCTCTTCGCCGTCATCTGGCACCAGCACCTAGTCGTCGCGCCGTATAACGACGCCTCAGAAGTAGTGAGGGCGATCGGCTACATGTGCTTCGCCGCCGCTTTGCTCGCCGCTATATGCACCGACATCCAGTACTACATCATCCCCGACGAAGTGAACGCGGCGATGCTCGTCTTTGGGTTGGGCATGAACGTCTGCTACTGGGCGCTCAAGGACCCGGTGGCCTGGCAAGGGCCTATTCCGTCGAGCGTCGCGGGCGCGCTGATGGGGATCGCCGTCCTCTGGGGGATCGCGTTCCTCGGACGGGTCCTCTTCCGTAAGGACGCGATGGGGCACGGGGACATCAAAATGGCCCGCGGTATCGGAGCGGTGCTCCTTTGGCAGAGCGCCGTGGCAAGCTTTGCGATCGCGGTCGCGCTGGGAGCGGTCTTTGGAGTGTTGATGCTTCTCCTGCGGCGACGCAAGCCGACGCCCGATGAAGCGGACGAAGATGAGGGCCCGTATGAGCCAGAATCTATCGGATCGTTGCTGTTCAGCGGCCTGGGGTATGTGCTGTGCGTCGACATCATCGGCCTCTTCATCCCGAAGCTGTACGAATGGTGGTTCAAGGAGAACCCGAGGGCTACCGAAGAGATTGAAGACCAGCCTGAGGTAGAACCGACGATGATCCCGTTCGGACCGTATTTGGCAGCAGGCGCCCTCGTGACGATGTTGTTCGCGGGTCCGATCAACCAAGCGATGGAGGCCTATGTCCGATATATTTGGGGAAAATAAGTCGCGGAACAATCGTCGAGCAAGTCTCGTCAAAGATTGCGGCAAGGTGCAGAGCATCACCATGAGCAAAACACGGGCGTTCACACTAATAGAACTGTTGACTGTGATCGCCATCATCGCGATCTTGGCGGGGATCATCGTCCCCGTGTACGCCAGGGCGAAGGACTCGGCCAACAGGAACAGCGACATGTCGTCGCTGAACAACCTGCGGTCGGCCCTCCAGCTCTACCGCGCTGACCAAGGCGGATACCCTCCCCAGTTGCTCGGTTACGTGACCCTTTACACGAGCGGCCCCGACGCCGGGAACGTCATCCCCGCCAACAGCCTCAAGGGCTATCTCTATCCCAAACGGGTGGACTCGCTGAAGACGTTGACACCCGCTTATGACCAGGCTGGCCCGGAGGTGACGACAAAGGCCGTGTTCCCGAACGTGGATCCCTCTGGGATCGGTAGCGCGCCCATCATGGACTTGAACGGCGACGGGATCGTCTCCAACGCCGACGACGTGCTCGGGGCCAGGCAGGCATTCGGGCCCGCGGACGGGAACGTCTGCTGGAACACGACGGTCTTGGCGGTGGCGGCAGGGGCGCGTTGCGGCGGCGTCGACTCTTATCCGGTCGATTTCTATTCGGTGAGCGGTTACGACACCGCTGAGGTGCCCATCTCGGGCGGCGCGAAGCAGCGAGAACTGCGATACGCGCGGTTCTGGTCGCAGTATGCGATCGGCCCGTCAGGCGGCGCCGGCGCGGCGGACGACGACCCGAGGCAACTCGGCTACAACGACCCGCCAGAAGACACGGTGGTGACGTGGGACAGTTATTTCCGGGATTACAACAGCGCGAACCCAGGTGTGCCCCAAGCGACCAAGCGGGATCTTGTCCTGTTCGTGAGCGGCAGCGCGCGCACATGGGACTCTCGTGCCCTGTACGACTACTCCTGGAGACAGCGCCGGGCCCGCTGAGTTGGTTCGGATTGGCTTCGAAGGACTTGTAAGTGGACGGTTTTTGTATGGCAAGTGTCTTGATGCGCCGGAAGCGGAGGTCGGGTGCCACCCTGATCGAGCTGCTGGTCGTGATCGTGGTCTTCCTCGTGGGGATCTTGGCCGTGGTCCAGATCTTCCCGACAGGGCTCGCCACGTTGCGCCTGACGGCCGGCAACACGTTGGCCACGTCGCTCGCCCGGTCTGAGATC
>CAYVHL010000001.1:92506-721530 GCA_964451255.1 uncultured Fimbriimonadaceae bacterium | reverse complement strand
CCAACGGATCCAGGGGCACCCCGCGCAGCTCCCCTCGATGGTGACGTCTGTACAGTTCTTCGGGCCTGGCGCGTTCACAGTCGTCGACAGCACGATCGACCCCAACGACCTGAAACCTCCGCTTGACGACGTGGCCAACAACATCGGCCGGATCGACGCCGACGGCCGGGTCGTCCAAGGCGGTGTGGCCGGGGCCCTTTGGGGAAAGGTGAGCGGCGCGAACAAGGTCAGCCGCGTGATCGGCGAGGGAGGCCCGGTTCCTCCACCGGCCGCCGTCGGCACCCAGTACGGCAGCCTCAAACAACTCCTTTTCGCCCCGGTCTACTACAGCGTCGACCCTGGCACCGGCGTCGGACAGGCCGGCATGTTGCAGATCTACGGGAACGACATGGTCTGGCGCTATGGGAACCGAGACTTCGGGGTTCCGAACGCGCGGGGCACGCGGTTCCGCGACTGGCAGTTCTACGCCGTGGCAGGCGAGGACGCGACCGACTCCGGTATGTCGCCGTTTGCAAGTGAGGACCAGCTCTGGATCAGTTCGATCCGTAGCGCCACCACCGGCAACTACCTGAGCCAGACCTATCGGGTCGAATTCAGCTTCAACTACGACACTGGTGCAGGCATCCGCCAGTTCGACGCCATCGTTTTGGCCCAGCCTGGCGACGCGGCTTACATCGCCCCTAACACGATGACCGCAGGTGTGTACGACGGCCCTTACACGGTCGTATCGTTGAAGCGCCTGGTCGCCAAGTCGGGTCTGTACGGCGGGGGCGGCTTCGACCCTTCGAAGTATGTCGGCGCCGACATGTCCTCCGTCCGCGTCCAGCGCGTCTATGACGAGGTCGGCTACTTGTCGGCTTGGGACGCTGGAAACCCCTATCAGTATAAGGTGCTGAGCTCGAACCTTGGCGCCGTCCTGGTCAATCCGTCCGCGGCCTTTGTGAAGGTTAGGGTCGCTGGAGGAGAAACGGTGCCCCTCGCAGCCAATGCTGATTACACGGTCTACGACTGGAGGATCATCCGGGACGAGTTCCGGGTGCCCAGCGTCGGTAGCGTCAAGCTCGCCGTGAACTCCATCCTGCCCAGGTCAGGCAACGGCGCGGACGGCCTGCCTAACAAGGGCCTCGGCGGAAGCGCCCCCGGAGACCAGTCGTTGTGGACGCCCGACGCTTCCGGCACGAACGGAAGCCAAGACTTCATCCTGCAAGACGTCGAGACCGGTGGCATCGTGCTTGGGAACAGCCAGGCCGACACCCACAGCGCCTATTGGGTGGACAAGTCCAACGGCGTCGTCAACTTCCGCAACGTCAATGGCGGCCCCGGCCTCCAAGCCTATGTCGCTCTGCCCACAGGCGACCCGGCGAACCCTTGGTCCGCAAACCTTGGTGCGCCGATCGACATAAGCGGCAGGCAGGTTCGGGCCCTCTACATGGCGCGCGGCGAATACGCCGTGCAGATACTCAAGGCGGCCAGCGTCTACCGCGTCGTCTATCCGGGTGGGCCAGACAGCCTGAAGCTTGGCGAGACTTACGTCGGCGGGTCGTTTGGTTGGGGATCCCCCAGCAGACTGTATTTCTCCCTGGCCGATTTTGGACAGAAGGTCACCGCTGGCGAAATGTGGGTCACCGACGGCGCATCCGTCACCTCGCTCCTCGACAAAGACCTCTTGATCAGCGGACGCGAGACGATCGGCGGCGTCACCCTCGCCTATTATCAGTTGCCCCCTGGGCTCACGTTTGACTTCAGTTTGAACGGCTATTCCGTCCGAAGGGTGCGTGGCGCGTCGCTCAAGGCGCGAGTCCTTTGGAACCCGACGTCGTTCCGACTCGGTGCGGATCAAGTGCAGAACTATCAAAACTTCATGTCATGGGCGCAGTCTTGGCGCCACGTCAAAACGGAGAGCTTCTCAGCGGGGGCTAACGAATAGCATGCGCTCACGCCGCGGATTCTCATTGATCGAACTCCTCACCGTGATGACGGTGATGGCCATCCTGCTGACCATCATCTTTGTGCCGGTCATCCAGAGCTTCAACTTGACGAGGGCAGGGCAAGGCTACGCCGACGCCCAGGCCAAGGCCCGGTCGCTCATCGCCCGCATCGAGCGCGAGATCAAGAACTCTGCCGCCGTGCGCGACAACACCGGCATCGGCGGCATGACCGCCGTCCACCTGCCGGGCTCTGACGGCACCGACCGGCGAGTCTTGTTGCCTTACACCAAGCTGGACATCTTCCCGCCCGCCCAAGGCGACCCAGGCAGCCGCGTCGGCACCGCTTACACCGATCCGGACACCGGCAAGGTCGACCCGACCCTCAAGGCGCCGAAAGGCCAGGTGAACCTGCCGTTGGGCGCCGGGGACACGGTGGTCCGGTACTTCGTCGCCCTACGCGACCCATTCACGGCCTACCGCAACCCGTGGGTGACATACAAGAACGGCACCGGCGGCACCTGGCTGGCCCAGACCGCGTCCCAAGACAACCTGTACGTCCTGTATCGGGCGGAAGTCCCGGCCTACAAGTTCGTGATGGTCAACGGGACGCCGACAAGGGTCGTCAACAGCGACTATTTCTACGACCTCGACCGCGACGCCGACCCGGCGACGCGCGGGCCGGGCTACTCGGACCCCGACTTCATGGATCCGAACGTCCCGATGCCCGCCTACGCCACTCCGATGGCCTACGACCCGGCGGATAAAGCGGCGATGGTTCGCAACTGGCTCCGATCCGCACGTATCGTCACCGAGCTGAGCCGGTTCGACATGATCCTCCCCGAGCTCAACAAGTCTAACAACTCGGTGTTGTTCGACGCCGCCGGGAACCCGGTCGTCAGCTCGACCGTTCGCTTCCAACCGGCGCGGGTGTCGTCGGAGACGACGAAAGGCATGCTGGCCGTCCGAGCTGGCGAGGAGAACGACAACGCGGCCAAGATCGGCCCCGACGTCTTCCTCACGCAGTACGGAAACTGGGCTGACCCGACGGTCACTTTGTGGCCTAGCCAGGTGCCAGGATCGTGGGGCCCCGGCAACTTGTCGGGAGGCCAGGTGCGACCGGCAAGCGACCCTCAACTCGGCAGCCTGGTGTTGCGAACCGGCCCCGACGGCTTCCTCGTCGAGAGCGGCCTGGGGGTGTATGGGGGCGACTATTTCGACGCCGGGCTCTACCAACAGCTCAAATCGCAGGGTGCGGCCTATCCGTTCTTCAAGTCTGTCCTTTCTGGGGCAACCACTAGCCCGGACTACTTCCTGCCGGTCGTCCCGGACGGCAAGGCTGGCAAACTGCTCGCCAGTTGGGACATCCGCGAGTGGGGCACCGACGAGGCCGTCGGGCTAAACGACCGCGTGCCCAGCAACGGAGCCGACCCGGGCGTCGACACAGGCCCGGCCGTGACCCCGGCCGACCCCACCTATAAATCCGGCCAAGACTGGTACCAGTACTCAGGGGTCAACGAAAGGTTCGCCCGGCTGTGGAACCAGTGGGACGGCATGTGGCCCAACCCTGCCCAGGCGCCGACAAAAGAAGGCCCGTTCGGTGTGAAGAGGAGCATTTACCTCGGCGAGTATCCGCAGTTCGGTTCCGGCAACACACCCGGCCCGCTCTCGCCGAGCTATCGCTTCCACCGTGTCAGCGTGACTCCAGGCAGCGACGAGGTCTACGGCCCCGACCAGACCCCCGGACCCAACTACGGCCATTTGGTGCGTTACTCCCGGATCCCGAACGTCGAATCCATCCCGGTCGGGCCGAATCAGTACAAGATCAACTACGTCGATCGCAAGGAGCCGGACTGGGCCGGGCTATTCGGGTTCTCAAACCCGAATTACGACCCGAAGTCCATGGATTTCACCAACTTCCTGTCCAGCGTGCTCCAGGCGCGCTACCGGGCCGGTTACATAGAGTTCAACAGCCGGTACGGCGAGCCGATCCCGCCAGGGAACATTTTCGTGACGTACCGCTTCCAATTCACTGAGCCGAACGACGCCGTGGCAGTCAGCTACGATTCGTCCGAACTCATGGAGGTCGTCTTGACCATTCACAACTATCCGCAGACGACGGTGCCCTACCCGCAGATCACGACGGTGCGCGGGACGGTGGCAGTCCGCAACGCGGTCAGGTAAGGCGTTTGAGGAACATGGAAATCCAGCGACGGATACCGGCCAGAAACCGGCGGCAGGCCGGCCAGACATTGGTGATCGCGATCATCATCTTGGCCGTCTTGCTCGTGCTCGGCCTCGCCTTCGCCGGCATCGTAAGCGGCAACATCACGGGCGCACGGAACGCGCAGAGGCGCACCGTGTCGGAAGACATCGCGCGCGCCGGCGCCTCGTTCGCCCACAACCAGATGGTCTACTCGGCTCTCGGCGCCGACTGGCGGCCTGACGCCACCCCGCCGGCGATCTCGGGGAACTTCACCCGCGACCCTGACGCCTCCTATCTCCGACCTGGAACCGGCATGCAGGTCGCGCCCGATCCGGCGCGCCCGACGGTCACCGTCACCGACCGTGGCGGCCCGGACTTCCTCGGCCCGTATTCTAGAGTCAGCTTTGAGAACGGCAGGGCCCTGGTCCGCGTCCGCTACGGCCCTTCGGACTACAGCGCTTTCGCCGCGCCGACAGGCGCCCTTCGGGAGCCTGGCAAGGTGCGCGCCTACACGATCATCGACTCGGTCGGCCGCAACGGCGGCACCACGACCGACGGCCGGATCGACCCCAGCCTCCAACTTGGCGAAGCCGTTCAGATCTTGGGCCTCCCGGACGCCAACGCCCTCGTGGCGGCCGTCGGCAAGCTCAAAGCCCTTGACGCGCAGATAACCGACAGCAAGCGGCTGACCGCTTTCGTCTCGATCGGCCTCTTGGAGTCCGCCCTCTATATCACCAACAAGGACAACCAGAGCCGCTCCGCTGACGTCGGCGTGCCGAGCAAGCTTCCTGGATCCGCTTTCTGGATCGACAACACGAACGCCAGCGCCACCTATGAGGGCGTCGACGTCACCATCCCTCGGCTGTACGGCGAGGACTACGGCCTGGCGACCATACCGGGTAGCTCAAACGCCTGGTCGATGATCCCCGGCCTCGGCGGGATCTACAGCAACGCTGGCGTGAAGTTCTGGGGTTCCAACTCCTTCGTCCTGAACCGGGCCTACGGCGAGCAGGTAGCGGTCCACGGCTCGATCCAGCCGGGCAACGACGCGGCGAGCCTTCGATTTGAGAGTTTTGTCTACAACAAGCCCACGGACCAGTTCGTGGTCGACCCGGGCGGCACCGCGACGTTGTCTGGCCAGGCGATGTCTTCCGATAACCCAAGCTTCACCACAGGCAAGGACGCCTTGGTCGACAACAGGGGCCAGACAGACGCAGACGGGTTCTCCCGAAGCGTGCCAGTCAAGGCGCCGCCGTCCATCATCCGCCTCGACCCTCAGGGCCAAGTCAACCGGTATGACGCCTTGGTGCGGACGAACGGTCGGTTGAACTCGTTCGGGCGTAACGTCGCCCCCTGGGGCTGGGGCCGAAACGTCTACATCGACACCGCCGAGCGCGGCAACCGCCAGACCGAGGAAGAGCGAGAGACGCTCGACCCGTCCAAAGCGTTGCCCAACGACTGGCTGAACCCCAACAACGCTAACAGCCGTGGATGGCAGGGCCCCTACTACATCCCGATGGCCAGTTACGTCCTCTTCACGCCGGACGGGTTCACGATCACGCGTGACTCGCGGGCCCAGAACAAGTTCTGGCGCAACCCCGAGACGGGCGGGACCACCTGGACGGATCCCGTCAACGGGCAGCCGAGAGGCAATGTCAGCACCGTCCACTTCTGGGTGCGGTACGTCGCCTCCCTGAACAAGACCTACATCATCAACGACGTCGAGGCGCCGAACTTCAACCCGAACGTCTCCGACGCGGCGTTTGTCGGCTGGACAGTCAACGGCAGGCAGGTGGCCCAGGAGTTCGGCGGCGTCATCGAATGCGCGGGCGACGTCAGGACCCGTGGGGTCATCCCCACCGACGTCCAGATCAGCCTCGTGTCCATGGGCTCGGCCTATGTCGAAGGCAGCCTCGTGAAGGGTGTGGTAGGGCGCGACCCGGACACCGGTTCGCCGTTCACCCTTAACCGCCCGTCACGGTCAGCGCTCGCCGTGCTGGCACGCGACTTCGTGACGCTGAACACCACCCAGTTCTTCGCGCCCGCCCCGGGAGAAAGCCCGCAGGCCAAGAGCGGCCAGGGCGTCCCCGACACGCCCAACCCCGTCGAACTCGACGCCACGAACTCGGAGCTGATGCTGATGGCGCAGTTCCTGCTCGACCCCAAGAACAACGACCCCACGACATGGGAGCCGTTCGCCAAGGAATACGTGACGGCAGGCGCCAACGCCGGAGGAGCGCCGATGGACTCGAGCTTGCTGGCCTCGGTCGCCAGCGACGACGGAGGGCCGTCCTTCTTGTCCTTGGACGTCTTGACGTCGACTTTCGCAGACGCTTCGCCCATGACGGCCACGTACCTGTGGCCGGGCCGCTACAACTTCATCGGAGCCGGTGTCTACGCGAGCGAATACTTCAACGACGCGGGCTCCTTCTTCACACCACCTGCCCCACCGGCTGCGCCTGCGCCTTGGAACGTGCCCGTGCTCGGGCTCGCCGACGCTGGCCTCGACGCCTATCCCAAGTTCCTGACCACGGCCACGCCGTTGGTCAACCGCGCGAACCCAGCCTACTGGCCGGCCTATAGCCCGGCCACGCGCAAACTGGTGGCGTCTTCCTCGAATCCGGAGGGCCAGTACGGCATCTCCATCAACGACCCGACCCTGTTCAACATTCGTTTGAACCCGGTCGGCGGCGGTGCGACGAAGAACCTGCTGGTAAGCCGGACTGCGGTCGCACCGTTCGACGTCCGGATCGAAGCCTGCTTGTTCGCAGAAGAGGGGTCGTTCTTTGTGATCCCAGGTGAGTGGTTCAACTCGAACCCGTCCGACACCAGGGCGAAGTTCGAGGCGAACATTGTCTCCCTTGGTGGGAGCTTGGGCGCCGCGAACTATGGTGGAGGGAACATCCTTGCGCAAGCCCAGCACGAGCGATACCTCCAGTACGGCAACATGCCAGAAGTGCCCTTCTATGGCGAGCCGCTCGACGTCCGGATCACGATTTTCGGTTCCGTGAGCGAGAACATGCCCGCGCCGATCGGCCAGCAAGTCGAATGGCTGAAGAAGTGGGGCTGGATCCCAAGACGGTTCGCCGCCAAGGGCACCTATGCGCCCGCCTCCCACCTCAGCAGCATCAACCCGAACATCGCGGGCGCGGTCGCCCCGAACCTCAAGATTGTCTATGACCCGATGCTGGCGACAGCCGGCGTGCCTGGCAGTGCCGTCGGCCCCGGCCTCGTCCCGGTGCGGGTCGACCAGTACGGCAACCTATTGCCGCCGTTGCCGCGGTTGCCGGTCAGCCCGACGTTGGCCTTCCTTGGAGACGTGAACCCGTGAAAGCATTGAAGACCGCCTTGACGACCGTTTTTGCCGCCCTCGCGGCTTCTGCGGCGCTTGCCCAGCCGGTCACCTACGCGACCAAGACCAAGACGGTCGATGCCGGCGTGCTTTTGGTCTCCAGCCAAGTTTCGGGAGGCCAACTTTACAACCCCGCCCCGCATATCTGGGGCCAGCTCGACCGGGACACCTCGGTCAGGCCAGCGGGGGTCACTTTCGACAACCCGATCGGCCAGACCACGCTCAGCGTGGCCGCCGCGGCGCGGTGGGGCTTGCCGAACACGCAGGTGCGCCTGACAAAACGCGACGCCGCCTATTGGGAGGTCGTCCTCTCCAGCGTCACCGAACAGACCCTCGCCAGGTTCGACGTCCTTTCGCTCACCGTCCGCGGGACGCTTTCCCTCACTACGGACGAACGTGAGAAGCTCCGCCGGTTCATGGACCAGGGCGGCACCCTTTGGATCGACGTCTGGCCAGGCGGCCCGTTGAACATCGACCCGGCCAACTCAGGCCCGTACCTGTTCACCGTAGCCAACAGCTCGAACAGCCTCTTCGCCGACTTGGACAACCAAGTCCTGAAGTACCCGAACGCCTTGTCGTTGTCGGACGTCCAGCGGTTGCAAGACCCAGCCTCCAATCCGATCGCGGTCATCGTCCGTCCCAACACGTCGATCAACATGGTCATGTCCGACTTTCTGTGGGACCAACCACAGATCGGCAACGTCGTCGCGAACTCGGTCGGCGGCGTCGTCGGTGTCGCACAGGTCGGGGCCGGGCATCTGGTCGTCACCTCGCGCGGCGTGACCGCCAATTTGAACCGAGGTTTCGATCCCGGCAACCCCGGTTCGCCATGGTCGGCGAACACCGGCTTCACGTCACTCCTGCCGACAAACGACGTCGCCTTCTCGGCCGCGGCCAAGTTCGCGTTCAACGTCATCAACCTCTCCTCGAATTTCTCAGCCGAGGCGGGCGGCAGCCGCCGGACGAACAGCGTCCGGGCCACCGTCCCGGCGCCGATGATCGAGCGCTTCACCGTCCCTGGCGCGTTCACCGTGCAGAACACCCCTGCCGTCGCGAAGGGCCGGGTCGTGGTCACGAGCGGGACGAGTCTGGCCTGCTTCCTGGCTAATCCGTCCGAGGGAACCCCCGCAAACGCCACCGATCCGTTCGTCCAAGTCTGGCCGACGGTCGACGCGGGTACGGCGCTTTCCTCGCCGGTCATCGTCGACGTCCCCGACTCGACTCTCGGCGACGTCGAGCAGATCTGGGTCATGGGCGGCGACGACGCGCTGCGCGTCTACTCCCTCAAGACCGGCGCGCTCCTCAAGACGATCAACGGGCCCGCAGGCGGCGCGGTGCCGGGAGCGGTGCCGCTGGCCCCGACGATCCAGGACAACCTGGCCGTCGTCGCGGACAAGCAGTCTTCGGACAACTCTGGACGCTTATGGGCTGTCGGACTCGCCGACGGCGGAAACCCGGGCGGGACGTCCAACCCGTGGGTGGTCAAGGGATCGCCGCGCATGATCTTGCCGACCGCTCCTCCGACGGTCGGATACATCCCCATCCGGGACAACTCCGGCGGAGTGGACCGGGTCTGCTACGTGGCGACCGCGCCTGACGCCGCCAACAACCGCGCCGCAGGCATCACCAGCGTTTGGCTCGGTGCGAAGGGAGAGTCTCCGTTCCGCGTCGCCCGGGCTGGAACCCAGGTGACGGTCAACCTGCGCTGTAGCCTGAACAACATCCCTGCCTTGCTTGGCTCGAGCCCCTACGGACTGCACGTCACCGTCTTGCGCAAGAACGGCGCCCCGCTGACCCAGGCTGAGATGGAGTCGTATTTCCAGAACTCGGTCCTCCAACCGAGCCCCGGCGTCATCGAACTCCTGCTGACACCGGCCGGTGACTCCTCTGGCCTCGATTGGGACGGAGCCGCCACGACCACGCCGAATGACGACGTCGCCTTCCGGATCGACTACACGATCGACTGGAGCCAGAGCGCGACCATTGCGGGCGACAGTTTCGTCCGTGGCAACCTTTCGGTGGTGGATTCGACCGCCTTGGCCAGGCAGATCATCGGCAGCCCGGCGTTGGGGACGGACGGGCACATCGGCATCACCGTCGGCAACCCGGCGAATGTCGGCCCGACCGGCGGGACGTTCTACAACCTGGTCGAAAACGGTCGCGGGATCTTTGACGTCAAGACGCGCTGGGATCTGTATGACCGGGTGTCGACCGGGTTCAACGTCCTTGGAAAGGGCAACGTGACCTATCCCGAGTGCCTGAGCGACGAAGACGAACTCACCAAGAAGCTGATTTTTGTCGGCGGCACTCCGATCTTGGACGCCCAGATATCCGGTCTCAAGTTCACGTCGCCGCCTGCCGTGTCGGGGGACTCGATGTATTGCATCGCCTCCGGCTTCAAGACCGTGTTCGGGCAACCGATCTCGACCTCCGTCGTCCTCGCGTTCAAGTCGAACCCGGATCCGGTGCAGTTCGACGTCGAAAGCCCGGCTCCGCCCCCCGGACAGCCTGAGCCCCTCTTGACCATCCAGCAACCGGACATGGCTCGGAGCACGAACCAGGCCAACCCGACTGCGTTCAGCGCCATGGTTACGGGCGCCGGCGCCAAGGTCTCGCTCAACCGCGCCCCAGGCTCTCCGACCGTCCGGGTCACCCTTGACAGTCTGTCGTCGACGGCCAGCGGCACGATGAACTCATGCCTCTCGACGAACCTGCCCCTCATCATCAAGAGGGCCGCGGTCTCGACCGACCAACTGGTCCAACCTGAGGCGAGCCAGATCTGGCAGTACGGCGGCAACAGCTTCAGCCCCGGTAACTCGGCGGGCAAGTTCAGCCCGCTACTGTGGTATTCGGTCCTCAACGGCTATTCTGCGACGACAGGGCCGCTCGTCACCGGACAGACGATGTTCGTGGGAGGCGCCAGCTTCCTTCCATACCTGCTAGTCACCGGTGTGCCCACGTTCCCGTTGCCGAACAACGGCCTCATCTTTGGGGTTGACTCTCAGGTCTCCGGTAACGACCCGTTCCTTTTCGGCAACAGTGTGAAGCCCTGGGAGAGCCAGTTCTACATGGTCAAGGGCGTGACCGCGCCCGGCAGTTTCGTCGGCGTCTCAGCGAACCCCGCGATGCGCTGGCCCCAGGTCAACGGCGTCGAAAGCATCTTCGACTTCCGGACCCGCCTCCTACAAGCTTCCATCTCCGATCCGGCGGTGCTGACGATGGCCGCGGGCAACGACGTCCTTGCCGTGCTGGGGGTCAACAATCTGCACACTTTCAGTCGGAGCGAGTTCTTGGTCGCCGACTCAGGACGTATCGGCCGCTTCGATGCGAATGGCAACCCGCTTTGGACCACTGACCGGACCTTCTTCGCAGGCCCGCGCCAGCCTGTGACCAACGCCACGGGCCAGCGGCCGCTTTCCGACCCTGTGCGGATCTATCCGGCAGATTCGAACGGGTATTGGGTGGTCGACGCAGGTTCAGACCAGGTCATCAAGATGGACGCGGCCGGCCACGAGCTGCGGACGATCAACCGGCTGAAACTGCACCCTCAGCTCGTGCCGGCCGGCATGTCCGACAACGAGTCCCTCCTGTTGCGCAACCCGCGTGACATGACGACGTTCTCCAACGTCCTCGACCCTGCGTCAATAGCTTTGATCTTCCCAGGCGAAGTCCTGCAGCAGTCGGCGACCAGCGAACGATGGGACCACGTCCTGATCGCTGACGCGGGCAACAACCGGGTCGTCGAGGTGGTGGACCGATATCGCTTGGATGCGAACGGCAACCTTCTCGGGCCAGTCCGTTACAAGGTGCCCAGGGGCGGGCCGGACGATGAAGGCGACGGTTACTCGACCGCCATGGGCGTCGTCGTATGGCACACGCCTGAAGAGTTCTCCGGCAAGGACTACAGCTACAACAGCATCGGCCGGATCGACGTCGGCACAGGGCCGGGCCGCCACACGGTGTTCGCGTTCGGCTTTGGCAACGTCCAACCTGGCAAGGTGACGGTCGGCCTCGACTCGTCTGGCCAAGACGTCGACCTGCACAACGGCTTTGGAGGCGTGATCCTTTACGACGGGGCGAACACCGAAGTCATCAAGCAGTTCACGCTGCCTGCGATCCCGGCGGGCACATATCTGGGCGAGAACCCGCCAGGCTCAGGCAACTACTCGTTCAACCTTCCTGTCAACAACCAGGCGGAGAAGGTCGAGCAGTTTGCGGGCTTGCGGTCGACCACCCTGAGGTACGTCAACGTGAACGGTACACCCCAGATCGCCATCATGGTGACGGTCAGTTCGGGCGTGTACGAGATTGTGAAGGACGACACAGATCCAGGCAACCCCGTTTGGAGAGTGCGCTGGATGTTGCCTCGGGAGGCTTATGTCGCCATGCGTCGGCCGAGGACGGCTGGTCCGTTCACCGCGCTCGACTTGGCCGGCAACCCGGCCCAGTTCCGTCCGACCTACGCTCGACGGCTCGAATCAGGGGACGTCTTGCTCGTCAACAACTACTTTGGGACCATGTTCAGGTCGACAGCTGAATTCAATGGAGAGGTCGTGCTCATTGACGGCAGCTTCGCAAACGGTGGGACCGGTGCCCTGGACCCTGGGTTCGGCGTAGGCCGCCCTAACCTGGGATTCACTGCGCTCAGCGTCAAATTTGAACTGCCGCCCGTGACCGGAACGCGAGGCTTGGTGTCGCCAGTCTTCGCCGAACGCCAATAAGCTTATGGAACGTCGCCGCCAATCGTCAAAGAACATCAAGGGTTGGGCCAAGACCGGCCTCGTCTTGGTGGCCGCAACCGCCATGCTGGCGCTGTTCGCCGGCGCCCAAGACTATCGGATGCACCGCGGTGGCGCCCAACGCACCGGCAAGGCGACCGTCCAGACCGGCACCGTCGCACCAGAGACGACTTGGAACAATGCTGGACGCGGCTTCCTGCGCTGGTGGGATCCGATCTTCTCGATCGGCGCGACCGAGGACAACGACGATCCGGGCGCGGTCGACAGCCCGGCCAACACCTGGGTGAACCCAGCGCCGACGGCGCCGGGGAACAACTTCTTGGTCCTCGCCTCCGGCTATTTCCAACAAGACCTGACCCACGCCCCGTATCGTTGGGCGACCACCACAGGCCAGACCATTGGTTCAAACGACCCGCGCACGGGCGCGACGACGACGTACAGTTGGCAACTCTCTGGGCTCATCCCCGGCCAGACCTACACCGTCTCGGTCAGCCTGCCAGTGGGCCCGACAAACACGAGCCCCACGCTTCCACCGTCCAACGCCAACCAGCTCCGGTTTGGCCAGCGTTACTACGTCTTTGACGTCGTGGACGCGAGCGGCACCGATCTCCGGGTCATGGACAGCTTTTCGGGCGGGGCGTTCACCCGGTTCGGCGAGGCCGAAAACAAGCTATATACGGCCGACCTGTCCGGCCATATCACCGTCCGACTCTACAACACGACGCCGCGCGGCCCCGACGGCCAGTTCATGGACCCCAACGCGTCGCCCGGCAACGAACTTGTCTATGCCGACGCCGTCCGCGCCGAGGGCTCGACTTCGGTCACCGGCGGTTACACCGCCTCGCCCGTGGTCGGCGAACTGCTCAACACGCCCTACATTGGCGGCACCGAGTCTTTCAAACAGCGGGTGGTCAGCGCCCGTAACGAGCCGGTCTTCGTCGGAGACCAGTCGTGGCAGTACAACCTGGGCGTAGTCACCTCGTTCACCCACAACGGCCAAGTAGTGGACGGGTTCGCCCCGCTTCGCAGGAACATGGTGTGGTCGTGGCCGGCGCGCCGGCCGAACGACCTGACCTCGGCTGAGAAGGAGCGCTTCGCGACTGAAGCCGCGGCTTGGATCAACGGGCCGAGCGCCGCAGACTCGCGGGCCTTCGTGCGCCGCGTCATCGACGACTTGGATCCCTTGACCCAGCCCTCTGGGCCGTTCGCCCAGGGCAACAGCGTTATCTACCAGCCGCTCGGCTCAACGTATGAGTCGGCGCCGGCTGCGGGCACTGTCACAGGTGGCGTCCGCTTCAAAGCGGACGGACTTCCGGCGGCGACCTACTTCATCGACGTCTATGTGCCACCAGGCGCGTTGGCAAACGACCTCGCGACCAACGTGGAGGTCCAGGTGTTCCAAGGCGGGGTCCAAATCGACTCGGTCACCATCAACGAATCAGCCCAGCGCGGATGGATCCGGCTCCCCGGAGTAGGCAACCAGGGCGTGGCCCACTCTGCCGCGCAACCGCTCTCAGTCGTCATCACGAACCACTCGACGGTTGCCCAAGACGTCATTGACGGGCGGGTGGCGGTCGCCGACGCCGTTCGGTTCGACGCCCGTTCGGACCTGTCGATCAGCTCAACGCCGGCTATGGTCTCTGCCGACATCAAGGTGGGTGGCTCCACGGTGGCGCGCGACGCGGTCGTCGTCGCCGATGAGACCGGCCATATCCGTTGCATGGACGCCCACGGCGATCCCGCCACCGGCTCTCAACCCAAGGTCTTTTGGACGTACCCGAGCGAGGTTTCGGCCACCGATCCTAACGCCAGCCTGACTGAAGACGGTCGCGTCGCCACGATGCCGACTAGGTTCAACCTCAGTTCTGCATTGGTCATGAAGGTCGGTGGAGTCGACCTCCTCTTCATCGGCGCTGACAACGGCCGGGTGTACTGCATCGACATGGCCGGGCGTGGGGACGGCACGACGACTCGGCGCTGGACATATCCGGACGACTTCCGACCGGATGCTCCGGACACGCAGTTTGCGACCCCGTTGCCGCCGGTCAAAGCCTCGGTGACCGCAGCTGTGGTCGGCGGGCAGGACGCCGTCATCGTGGCGGTCGCCGGCAAAGTCCTCGCGCTGAACGCGGCGGGCAACCCCGCCTCCAAGACCACGAACTTGATGTGGCAGTATCCGTTGGCGTCAGCCAGCTTCGGTGACGTCGAGATGACGCCTGCCGTGGCCTTCGGCCAGGTCTTCTTTGGGGCCCAATCGACCTCCGACCCGCTCAACGGCACCATCTATGCCCTGAACGTCAACACCGGAGCCCTCAACTGGTCGCGGACCCAAGACATCGGCGGCGTTGATCTCGGCTACATGGGCTCGTGCAGCCCGGCCGCCATCGACGGGGCGCTCGTGAAGCCTTCCGATCCGGCCAACTGGAACTCTGTGTTTTTCGTCGACGGGAACGGAAAACTGCTGTCGCTCGACCCCGCCAACGGCAACATCCGGTGGCAGACAAACGAGGTCAAAACGCGTTGTGACTCCTCGGTGACGTTCACACACATGCGGCAGCGTGACCCCGTGACACCCGCCGTCTTGGACGACGCCGAACCCACCGTGGTCGTGGCCAACCGTTTGGGAGAGTGCCAGGGCTTCATCGCCGACGGATCCACCTACGCCAGCGGGAGCCACAGGAACTGGAACTACCACCTGGAGGGCGACACGCCCATGTCTTCGTTCGCGTCGGGTGGATGGCCCAACGTGCCGGGCTTCCCGGCCAACCGAAGCCACCTTTACATCGGCGACAGCAAGGGCTTCCTCTACGCGTTCTCCTCGGTCGACGACGACAACACCGCTCCTCCGATCACCCCCGGCCAACGCCCTGGTAGCGGAGCTGAAGGGAACAACCTCACCGAAGCGGACTTGAGCTTCCTCTTCGCTGACAACATCATCTTGCTCGCGCCGAACGAGTACCAGTCCTTGCTCAGCAAGTCCACGCAGGGCACGTTGTCCTTCGCGGACGTCCAGGCGGTCGCCAATGGAGGCGGAATCCAGCGACGGGCCTTTGAGATGGGCGAGAACCTCTACATCCTCGTCTGGAAGATCCCTGCGTCGACCGATCCCCCGACGGCGGGCTACCGGATCGAATGCAGCGCCTATTCGAACCTGCGCGTCCAGCAACGCCATACGATGTCCGTGCGGGACGTCAGCGGCGCCCCGTCCGGCCAGGGCGGTATCAGCCTTCTCAGCCTCCCGCTCATGCCGACCGGCCAAGCCGGCTCGTTGCCCGGGAACAACTTCCTGAAGTTCCGGGCGGTCTCGGACGGCCCGGCGTCCGTGCGCGGAGCAGAGGTTGGCCTGAGGCCGATCGGCACTCCTCCGCCAGGTGCGCCGGACTTCCAGATCGCGAACCCGCTCGCGGTGGTCTTCCCGACCAGGGACGCGATCGCCGGGTTCCTTCCGAACAGCGTCGGCGACAGTACGGACGCCACCGCGCCCAACTCCCTGATGAACGGCTCGTTCGGGCTGGACACCGGTGTGAACAAGGCCACCGTCGGCGGTCCGACGAACCGGTTCCTTAAGGGCGACGTCGGCCACTACAACGACGCCGACAACGTCGAACCGGGCGGCTATGTAGGCACGACCCCTGCCACGGTGGGTGAATTGGTCAGCCACGGGTCGACCGCGGTCGCCGACATGTCGGTCCGCGACCGGTCCCTCATGACATTGATCTATGGGCCGAGCAAGGGGATCACAAACGTCAGGATGTCCAGCAACGACCTTGCTTGGATGCCCGTGACAGACTTGCGCACCTTGGCTCCGGACGTGAGCGCCCCTGGTCAGCCGGTTTACGACCCCAGGATCGACTTGGGCGTTCCGAACGCCCTAAACCAAGGCACCAACAAGAGCGCCTGGAAGTACCGCTCGTTTGAGGACTATCCTTGGGCCTATCCCAACCACAGCCTGGACTTCCCCGACATCAGCCGGGGAGACCTGTCAGCCCTCAAGGGCTTGTCCGGCCAATCCGAGAACCCACTATTGACAGGGATGAGTCTGTCTGGCCCGACAATCGATCAGGCGGCTCAGACTGCGTATAACACGCACGCGGGCTATGAGGCCCAGATGCAACGGACGCTGGTAGACACCCAAGTGGTACTCCGTCTGGACGTGCCGCTCTACCAACCGGCGACGCTGACCGACTACCGCAGCAGACAGTACGTCTACGTGGACGAGACCAGCAACGGGTTCGGCCTCAATGATTCGTATCGAAGCTTTGCTTTGGGCGCCCGGATCGCACCTGACGAGCGGATGACGACGTCTACCCCGACGTTAGACCTCAACTCCTTGCCGAGCGGCGGCGGATACAACGGCCATGTCAGCGGCGGCCCGGACAACGGCGCGGCCCTGCCCACGGACCCGGCTTCTGCATTCAAGCCGTTCAACCCACAGTACACGAGCGGCAACGCCGCCATGTTCCAGCCGTTCTCGGTGTTCAACCAGGGCAACGTCAACTTGCTGAACGTCCGCGTGGCCAAGCAGTACGATAAGTTTAATGGCTTGAACCGCATCTATCGGTCTGTCGAGCTCTTCGGGCCTGACATCCAGGAACTCGCATGGCTGGACGCAACAAGGAACCTCCTGTCTGACCTAGACCCACAGTGGAGCGTGCCGTTCCGGGCCGGCGTCGACAACCAGATGATCTTGCAAAAGGCACGCCCGGGCGACGCCGCCCCGACGCGGATGAGCCGCAACCCGGTGTTCCGGGCGAACGCCAACTTGCGCGTCTCCACGGGCAGCCTTGTGCCGCCGACCGCTGGATTCGAGACCGGCGACCCCAGGATCGGAGTCGCGGCCCCGGTCGGCACGCCGAGCGGAACCTACCAACGCAAGATCTATGTGTTCGAGGACTTGCCGGGCACGGACGCCGACGCCAACGTGCCGTCACTTGGCCCCACGAGCAACCCGAATGTCAGCGAAGCCTACGTCGACCCGGCGATCACACTGAAGTTCACTGTGCGTGAAGCCCGGTTGACGAACGCACCGACACGGAAGGCGGCACCCAACGTCGACAACCTGCTCTCAGGTGGCGAAGCTTTCAGTTGGTCAAACCGCCAGCCGACGGCCATGCGGTCAGGCAACGGGCCGCTCTTTGTGGCTTGGGCTTCCAACCGCATGTCCAACGGGACAGGTCAACCTGACTGGTTGACCCCTGGCAGGACGGCCGCGTCGCTCGGTGGGCAGGACACATGGCGCATTTTCGTCGCGGCAAACGGCGGTGTGACCCCGGTGTGGAACCGCAACAACCCCGCCGCTGACCACAGCCCGATCAACGACCTGGACAACGCCTCGCCGATCTCCACCGGCCTCGGAACCCCCGACGCACGCTGGTTCGGACCGTCGCTTCTGTTCCCGCTTGAGGGGAGCATCAACTTCGATTCGCTGTTCACTTTGGGCGCTGGCGAGACGATGGACACGAGCCGTGGCCCGTCAGGGTTCCAATTTGGAGCGCCTGCGTTCCCAACCGGGGGATTCTATAACCCGCTACAGTCACCGACCAACTCTCGGACGGACGCGAGCCAAAGGTATCTGGCATTTGTCGGGCGTGGCACGAAGGTCGGATCGGGAGGGGACCGTTCCGTGGTCGAGCAGATCATGATCGCCGACTTGACCTTCAGCGGCTCCAACGTGGCCCTCAACGGTTTGACGGCCATGCCGTTCGACACGACGACGGCCAAGAGCAAGCCGAGTGTCGTCCAAGCCGGGTCGAGCGCCACCGTGTTCTACACGGGCGTCAGCAACGGCCTTGGCCAGATATTCACCTCGACCTTTGACGGTTCCAGTTGGACGGGCCTTCGGACGGTCGCCCTCGGCGACGAGTTTGAGAACGTCGGCGCGCCGACAGCTATCCTACGTCGTTACCAAGGTCGGAACAATGCCGCTCGCATCGACCTGATGTTCACGGCAAAGCTCCGCGGCCGTCAATTCGCCGAGACCTTCTTGGGTCGTCTCAACGCGAGCCCGGTCAGCGGCTCCCCCACGGGTGCGCCAGGTGGCGCCTTGAGGACGGCTGTATTCGCCAACCGCACGGACAAGCTCGAAGTAGACCCGGCGACCGGCACGTATTACGCCCCTGGTATCCAGTGGTCGTCGAGCGAGAGCGGCCTGGCCGTCATTAGGCTAAAGTACGCCGCCGTCGACGGGTCGGGCAACGCGGTGCTGCGCGACGTCATCGACCCGGCTTCGCCGGAGCGCGTCATCAGCCAGACGAACGGCGAACTTGTCTACGATTCGAACCTCGGCGGCAAGGTCTACATGGACATGAAGGCCGGCACAGTCAAGTTCTCCGGGGCGATCATCCCGAGGAACCTGCAACTGTACATCACGTACAGTCCGGCGTTCGTGCGGATCAGCGCGGCCCGAGGCGGCGATTACCGTGGCGTCTCCGCCGTCCTTGACGAAAGGTTCCTGGGCATCTACGTCGGCACCGACGCCGCCCGGGCAGACGAGAACCTTGTCAACGACCTGAACTACTGGGGCAACAGCGCCAACGGACGCCCGGCGAACAACGAGCCAGTCCGCTACGACCGGTACCTGGTCACGATGGACAAGACCTCGTCGGACGGCTCTCAGGCGACCCGGCCGTACCTCACGACGCTCCGCTTCGGTCTGGATTTGCCGACCCCGGTGGCAGTGAAACCTGATGGCACCCTCGTGAACTTCCAGGTCACCTTCTTCGGCGGTCTCGCGGAAAACCCGTACTATCAGGTCGACCCAGCGAACGGCAAGGTGTATTTCACCTCGGTCATGGAGGACCATCCTGTCCGGATCGTCTACACGGGCGTCGACGGCAACGGCAACCTGATACCAGGGATCGTCCTGGGCAACTCCTCGGCCAAGGCGGCGTTCGTCGGCCTTATCACGGAGCGGCCGGAAGAAGCGGTGCCGATCGAGCAGGCCTCAAACGAGTCTGATATCTCCCTCGCCCTGGATCCGTACAACATCGCCTTCAACCCACTGGATCCAAGCCAACGCCGGGCGCCGCTTGTCTGGATGTTCTGGACCAGTTCCCGTGCGGGTGTCCCGGACGTTTACTTCCAGACGATCGCACCCAGGTGGGCGCCCCAGCCTCCCGCACCAGGGGGAAACTAAGGTGACCGAGCCGAGCCGGGCCCGCTGATAATTCAGCGGGCCCTGTGCTTTGTCGAACCTGTGACCATTCGAGCTTCGGCGACGTCAATAATTACGCGGTTGACGCGTTTCCGGAAGTTGACACCGGCAGGCTCGCGATGCTATCATCGGGAACGCCTGCGAAGCTAAGCAAGGAGAGCGGTCGTCACCCTGCCAAGGGTCAGGTAAGTACTCAATGGCCAAGAAGTACAGCAGTATCGTCGGGGTCGACATCGGAAGTCAGACCATAAAAGTCGCAGAAGTCAAGCTCGCCGGTAAACAGGCGACTGTGACCGCGATGGGGATGGCCATGACGCCGGAGGGCGCGGTGGACCACGTCGGAGTGCACGACCCCGTTTCTGTGGGCGCAGTCCTAAAACAAGTCTGCCAACAGTGCGGCGCGAACGTCGCCGACGCGGTCGTCTCCCTGTCGGGTCAGGGCGCGGTCGTGGTGCGGACGCTTGAAGTCCCGGTGATGTCCGAGAGCGAGCTGAAGCAACATATGGAGTGGGAGATCACCCGGAACATCCCGTTCGCCGAGTCCGACGTCGTGAGCGATTTCGCCGCGTTCCCGGCCAACGGCGCCCAGAACATGGACGTGGTGATGGCCATCGCGACCCAGACCACGGTCAACACGGTCCGCGACATCCTCAAGAGGGCAGGCAAGAAACCCGCGTTCTTGGACGTCCAGCCGCTGGGCCTCGCCAGATCCTTGGTGCAGAGCTACCCGACCGAATACGGCGGAAAGCGGGTCTGCCTGGTCGATGTCGGCCATAAATCCAGCTCGATCAACATCTATAGCGACGGCAAGCTCGTCATGCCCAGGCAAGTCCCCATCGGCGGTGAGATGTTCACGCGTGCGGTGGCCGACGCCATGTCTGTCCCGTTTGCCGAGGCCGAGGGCCTCAAACACGCCAAAGCCAAGATTCCAGATGCGGCGGCCCAGGCTCCCGCGGCTAATCCCTTTGGCGACTCCGGATTCGCGACTCAGCAGTTCCAACCCTATAACCCGTTCGCCGAAAGCGAAGAAGCGGGCGCATCCTCGCCGCCGGCGGCCCCTGAGCCCCAGGCTCCTGTGCCGGCACCCGTCGACACCGGTCTGGACGCTGAGGAGACGAGGATTTGGAACGCCATGGCGCCGGTCGCCGACGAGTTTGTGAGCGAAGTCCGACGATCGATCGACTACTTTCGCAGCAAGGGCGGCGACGTGGACGTCGTGCTCCTGTGCGGTGGTGGCTCCCTGCTCAAGGGCCTGCCACATTTCATCCAATCTGTCGTCGGGGTGCCGACATCTCTGTTCGACCCGACCAAAGGCCTTCCAGTCACCGCTAAGAACGCCGAAGATCTCAATGAGGAGAAACAGGAGTTCGCAGTGGCCATCGGCAACGGCCTGCATATCGCCTTCTAACCAATAATCGCCATGAAACTGAACCTGCTCCCGACCCATGTGGCTTCTCAAAGCCGGGCTCCGGTATTCATCGGCGCCGCCGTCGCCTTGTCGGTCGTCGGCATCCTCTTGGCGGTCGTCCTCACGGTTTCCTCACAGCAATCCTTGGCCGCAGCCAGGCAGGAACTCGCCGACAGCAAGCAAGCGGCCGCCGACGCCCTCGCCACGGCCAACCACGCCACCGAGATCGCGGCAAAGGGCCAAGTCATCAACACGAACTTGATGCTCGCGAAAGCCATGGACAAGCACAATTCTGCTTATGTCGAGGCTTACGAGACCGTCATGCCCTATATTCCAAGCTTTTATCGCGTGACTTCGATGACGGCGGTTCCGGCCGGGGAGGGTAACTCCACGATCACGCTCACGGGCCAGATCAAAACCTTTGAGCAATACGCCGACGTCGCCCTCGCGTTTTGGCGGGTTCCGGGAGTGACCAACGTCCAACGAAGCGGCTATCAAGTCGATGACGCCCAGTTGACCGGCCTGAGTGACATCGACCAGAAGGGAAGCGTCGTGAAAGCGGGAGAGCAGCCGCTTCCGTCGGATCCTCTGGAAAAGATGGACGCCATGATCCAGCGGGCCCAATCCGAACCCCAAGGCTTCTTGAACACGGGCAATTTCGGCAATGACGGCGGCGAAAAGGGCCCAATGCCCGGCTGGTCCACCGTCACGATGGTTCTCACTTTGAACAAGGAACTTCGGACGCCTGATCCACGGGCCACCCTCGGCGGGGCTGGTGGAGGCGGCGGTGGCGCAGCCTCCGGATTCCCCGGCGGCGGCAGACCAGGTGGTTTCCCCGGAGCTCCGGGAGGGCCGCCCGGAGCACCTGGCCCGCGTGTCCCGTCTGCCGCAGGGGTGAGCGGCTAGTTCTGGATCAGGAGGATATGGAGAAGTCATGAAACTGAGTCCGATCGTCTGGGTCTGGGTAGGGATCGCAATCTTGATCGTCGCGGTCAGCTACGGTTGGTTCTTCAACGCAGGGCCCAACTATCAAGAGGCCAATTGGATGCGTGAGGCCGCCGCCAAGTACAAAGATGAGGGCGCCAAGCTGAACGCGGCCAAAAAGAGGTGCGCCGACGCTGAAGCCGAGGTCAAGAGAGTGGGCGCCGAATGGAACGCGATCGTCGAGGAGCACACTCCGCCGATGGACGTCAATTCCGGTGGCATCAGCCTCGCCGTGGATCGGCTCCACCTCACGGTGGAAGCCCGCAAGTTTAGAGACAGCGTCCAGGCCGCGGTCAACCGGCAGGTCAAGATGGGCGGCGTCCATGTCGTCCAGGGGCCGACGATCCCCGATCCTCCGACCGAGCCCGATCAGATCGTCCAGTCTTACTTCAATTACCCAGGGTTCAAATTCCCGGCCTGTGTCTTCGATTTGGGGACGGTCACGGTCACCGGCACTTGGGAGCAGATCAAGGCGAACATCAAGAGTTGGTCGGCGATGCCTGAATATCTCGCTGTGGCGGACGGGCTTGCCGTCAATGGCACCTCGCCACTACTGACCGCCACCTATAACGTCACCCTGGTGGCGTATGTCCGTGGACAAAAAGTTGCCCCGCCAGTCGGCGCGGGGACCGCTGCCGCGGCTCCCGCCGCAGGTGCGGCGGCGAGTGGGGGGACGAACTTGCCCAGCGGCTTCAGACAGCCTGGAGTTCCTCCGGCCAGCCCGCCGGCAGGCGGCCGTGGCGGCGGTGGTAGGCCCGGAGATGACGAGTGACGATCATGAACAACGACATGGCAAAAAGAATTGTGATCTTGGCGTTCGCCGCCGTTGTCGTCGGCTTGACCGGTTGTCAACAGGCTCCCGCCACCGCAGACGTGGCTCCGACAGGTGGCGTCAAATTCACGGACACGCTGTCCACGACCCCGCCAGCCTCGGCGGGCGTGGAAATGCCTGCGAACCCTGCTGAGGGCTTGCCGGATTCACCGACGCTCGCGAAGACGATGAGCTTCACGAGCAGACGTGACCCGTTCTCGCTGTTGTCCGAGGAAAGCCGCTTTGACCGCGCCCAAGCATCCGAAAGGCTCGCGGTCGAGACCGGCGGCTTTGGAAACGAGTTCCCCGAACCGGACGCCTCCTACTACGAACCGCCCCAACTCATGCCGAAGCCGGCGTGGCGTCTTGCCGGCGTCATTATCAGCGAAGGCGGTGTCATTGGGCTCCTTGACATGGGCTCGGAGGTCATCCAGATCAGACCGGGTATGAACATCCCGGACAACCCGTTCACGGTCGTCTCCATCGACTCCCAACGAGCGGTTCTCCGACGGACTGACGGCCAAATCCCACGCGAGACAGAGATTGAACTGTCCGGGCCGATTTCTGGCGGGGCAGCCCCTGCCGCCGGGCGCGGAGGCGCAACGGGCGGACGGGGAGGCTTCCAAGGCGGCGGATTCCCAGGCGGGCCAGGCAGGAAAGGCGCCAACCTTGGAGGCGGCGCAGCCACAGGCAATTGAGCCTGCGATTCCAGTACAATCAGACACGAAGCAAAAGACAGAACGTCAAACCTAACGAGCAAGGTGCAGAAGAACTATGAAAACATCGCTTAAGTCGTTCCTGACCGTGACAGCCGCGGCCGCCATTCTGGCGATGCCAATGTTCGCGGTCGCTCAGGACGGAGGCTCCCAAGACCCGCGCAACACGGTCATCCCGTCGATCGAACTCGACCAGGCCGACGTGCGCGACGCCTTGAAGATCCTCTTCCGGGCCGCGAACGTCCAGTACACAGTTGATCCGACCGTCCAAGGATTGGTCACGGTCTCCTTGAAGGACGTTCCGTTCGAGACGGCCCTGCGAAATATCTTGAACCAGGTCAATGCGACCTGGCGCGTCGACACCGGCGTCTACAACATCATCTTGAAGCCGACCCCGACAGATACGCAGACGCAGCCGGACACTAATCTGCCCACGTCCACGGCCAACGCACCGATCAAGATCCCCTTGAAGAGCGTCGACCCGTACCATTTGGTTCAATTGCTCTCGGGCAACGACTACATGCTCGGCCAGCCTGAAATCTCCACACAAGTCGGTGGCGGTGGTGGTGGCTTTGGCGGCGGCGGCTTCGGTGGCGGCGGCTTTGGCGGCGGCGGCGGCCTCGGCGGCGGCGGCTTCGGCGGCGGCGGCTTTGGCGGCGGCGGCTTCGGTGGCGGCGGTTTTGGTGGCGGCGGCTTCGGCGGCGGCGGTTTTGGTGGCGGCGGCTTCGGCGGCGGCGGCTTCGGCGGCGGCGGTGGATTCGGACGCTAAGGCGGACTGACTGGGTTTGGAGGAAACTGGGACAACATGATGAGAACATTCAAGGCGACCGTGGCCGCGATCAGCTTCACGGCGATGACGGCCATGGCCGCGCTTGGCGCGGCCCAAGACAGTGCGCTGGCGTCGAAAGTCGATCTCTTTCTGCGTGACGCGGATCTGCACGTGGCGCTTCAGGCGCTTACGCGTCAAACGGGTATCAAGTTCGTGGTCGACGGCGGCGACGAACTGGAACTGAAAAAGATCTACCTGTCGCTCCACGACGAGACGGCCGAAAGCGCGATCCAATACGTCTGTCAAGCGGCAGGCGCCTATGCGGAACGCGACGAGAACGGCGTGTTCATCATCCGCCCCATCAACAAGAAGCCCGTAGACACAAAAGTCCAGCCGAAGGTTCAGCTTCCCACCATCAACAAGAAGCTTCGCTTGATGAAGGCGGACCCTAAGTACGTCTACAACATGATCATGACGGGTAGCCCGGACGCCTACGGCGACGACCTCGCCGCCGTACGTAAGGAACAGCAGGTGATCATGTCGACGGTCGCCTCGCCCCCGGGCCCACAACTGACGGTCGTGGCGGGTGGGGCACGACAAACCTTCACGAGCCCCTACAACGGTGGCGCCATGCAGAACAACCACGGCCAAGCCCCGAAGAGCTCTGCTGAAGCAGTAAACAACCTCACCCTTCCTGATGATGCCGGTAACCAGCGTGGCGGCGGCTTCGCTGGCGGCGGTGGATTCGGTGGCCAAGGCGGCTTTGGCGGTGGACAAGGTGGAATCGGCGGCGGCCAGGGCGGTCTCGGCGGCGGCCAGGGCGGCCTCGGTGGCGGCCAGGGCGGCGGTTCCTTCTCAGGCCTTCAGGCGGGCCAGGGCTTCGTCCCAGAAGGAGTCACCCGGCTGAGCTATGACCCGGCCGACAACAGCCTTATTTTCCAGGGAACCGACGAGGCTTATCGGAAACTGCTCGACCTTCTGACGATCTTTGACGTCGCACCCAAGCAGGTTGTGATCAAAGTCGAGTTCGTCACGACGGCGCGTTCCGCAGACCGGTCGCTCGGCATCGACTGGCTCTACGAGCGTGGCGGCACCTTCTTTGGAAACCGGCCCGGCACATTTGCCAGGACCAGCGATCCCGTCTTCATCAACTACGCCACCGGCAACATCAGCACCCGGTTGCGCACGATCATGACGGACGGCTGGGGACGCGTGGTGACCGCACCGTTGCTCCGTACCCTGAACAACCAGGTCGCGTCAGTCGCCCAGGTGACCACGACTACGATCTTCTTGAACACGGTGACGGCCAGCGCAGGTGGAAACATCGTCTCCTCGAACCCGGTGTCGTTGCCCATTCCGACGTTCTTGGTCATCCGGCCCAGGATCAACGGTGACAACACGATCACAATGACCCTGACGCCCACGATCTCGAGCATCGGCCAGATCAAGCGCGGCCCGGACGGACAGGAGATCCCTGACATTCTGAGCCAGCAGGTCAACGTCGTCGCCCGCGTGAGGGATCGAGAGACCATCGCCTTGGCTGGTATCACTGCCAAGACCGACACGTACTCCCAGTCGAGGATCCCCATCTTGAGCGACCTGCCGATCGTCGGCCAGTTGTTCCGTGGCAAATCTCAGACCCAGAGCACGAGCGAGTTGATCGTCTTCGTCACGCCCAGCATCGTGGGCGACGACGATTACGGCCTTGGCGCGGCACCCTAATCCAGGTACCGTGACGTCGGACGCGGCAGGGGCTCGTCGGCCCCTGCCGCCGTTTGTTTCCGTAAGGGCCTCATGGCGTATTTGATCTTGGTCGGCATGATGGGTTCGGGCAAGAGCACGGTCGGACGCTTGCTTGCCGAAGAACTTGGCCGCCCGTTTCTCGACGCTGACGCCGCCCTACAAAACTTACTTGGACGTACTGTCCCCCAACTCTTCCGCCTCTTCGGCGAAGAGGCCTTCCGTCAACACGAGACGGCGTTCCTACGCAATCTTCAGGCAGGGGAGACTGTCCTGTCGACCGGCGGTGGGGTCGTCATGCGCGAAGAAAACTGGGTGGAAATGCGACGCTTGGGTACGACTGTCTTTCTTGATGTCGAGCCCCAGACCATGATCGGACGTCTCACCGTGTCAAAACGAAAGAGGCCTCTACTCGAGACCGAAGATTGGGAAGGCAAGTTCATGGACATTTGGGCCGCGCGACGCGACAGCTATTTGAAGGCCGACCTCCACGTCGAAGTCCGGGATTGCGAGTTTGATCAAGTCGTCACCCAGATTCGAGAGGTGCTTGGCATATGACCATCCAGCACAGCGGAGGATCCTACGAGATCGTGTTCGGCGGCATCGTCGAGTCCTTGGTTGACCTTGGCGAGCAAGACTTCCTTGTGACCGACACGATCGTGGCCGCCCATTACGGTCCGTTTCCACTTGACGATTCTCGGGTCGCGATCATTGCCGCCGGCGAATCAAGCAAATCGACTGAGACCTACGCAGACTTGCTCAGCAAGGCGGCGCAGTCCGGGCTCCGCCGAAGTGGACGAGTGGTCGCCCTTGGTGGCGGAGTGGTCGGCGACTTAGCCGGATTCTTGGCCGCGACCTACATGAGGGGCGTGGCCTATATCCAAGTTCCGACCACCCTCCTTGCAATGGTTGACAGCTCGATTGGCGGAAAGGTCGGCATCGATCTTCCGGAAGGCAAGAACCTGGCTGGGTCGTTCTACAGCCCGACCCAAGTTCGGGTCGCCACAGAGTTCCTTGGCACCCTGCCTGCACGCCAACTCGTGAACGGTGCGGCCGAAGTCTGGAAACACGGGTTCATTGCCGATCTGGAATTGCTCGAAATCCTGACTGAGAGTCCCATATCTGCCGATGACCCGCGTATCGACGACATAGTGGCAAGGAGTCTGCGCGTCAAGGCCCACATCGTCCAGGCGGATGAATTCGAGACCAATGGGTTGAGGGCGACCTTGAACTTTGGCCACACCATAGGCCACGCTCTCGAAAGGGAGATGGGTTACGAAGGGCTACTTCACGGCGAGGCGGTGGCCGTCGGCATGTACTACGAAGCATTGGTCGGCGAGGCGGCAGGGGTCACGCCCCTCGATACAGCCAGACACGTCCAGTCCGGACTTGACAGCCAAGGTCTCCCGACCCATCTGCCGATGAGCGTGGAACCAATGGACCTGATCCAAACGATGAAGCTCGATAAGAAGGCGACAGGCGACGGTCTGAGCATGAGCTTGCTCACCGGTCTGGGATCCTGCCGGTTGGTACACGGGATCGACGAACGGGCCGTCTTGACCGTCTTGGAATCTAGGCAATGAAACTGGCGAGGACGTTAGTTGGCTGGGTCGGCGCGTTGCTCATGGCGGGCGGCTATTTCGCCAGCGTCGCCGCTGCCTTGGGCGGTGACACCACGGCGTATTCGAGGGCGCTTGACTCGTCTGCGGTCCCCTTGTTGTCTCTGGGCCTACTTTTGGCCGCTGTCTGCCTAGCCTTCCTCCCGGCAAGACAGGAAGGGGATGGCAAACCGTGATCGGGCAGGTCTTTTCCGGCCGCTACGAGCTGGTGGAGGAGACCGACGCCGGGCCAGTCTATGAGACCTTTCGATCCAAAGAGAAGCTGACTGGCAAGGACTGCACACTACGGATCATCAAGGCTGAAATCGCCCAGGAACCCGGTTTCTTGCCAGAGCTCCGTAGTGTGGTGGAGGAGGCCAGCCGAGTCACCCATCCGAGCCTGGAGCACTTGATGGGGGTGCTCAGCGACCAAAACAAGAGCTTCATCCTATCTGAGTTCACACCGGGCACGACCCTGGAGGATCGGGTCAAGCGACTGTCAGCCTTTTCGGTTCCGGTCGCGGTGGCGACCGTCATCGACGTGGCGGAAGCCGTGTCTGCCCTCCATGCCGCCGGAATCATCCACGGGGACCTCTCCGCCAAGACTGTCATGTCGACCTCGGCGGACACTATCAAGGTCTGCGTGCCAGGGCTTTGGCGAGCTTATGGCAACAGCACGAGAGCTGCGGTGTCGGCTCTCAGGTCAATGGCGCCTTATCTGGCTCCGGAGGTCACAGCGGGAGGCATGCCGAGCCCACAGAGCGACATCTACGCGACCGGTGTGCTCCTGTGGCAACTCCTAACCGGCCGTCTGCCCTATCCAGGGGAGACTCCCAGTGCCATCGCCGTCAAGCAATCCACGGCCCCTTATCCCAGCCTCCGCCTCGCCACGAACTCTGTGCCGATGCCGCTGGACAAAATTGTCGAAAAGGCGATGGCGAAAGATCCGTCCTCCCGCTATCGCAACATCGAAGAAATGCTCCGCGACCTGCGATTGCTGAGCGACGCCCTGCGGTTCGGAAAGCCTTTGACTTGGCCTTTGCTCCAGGGAGAAGGCCAATCTGTAGACAGGGTGGTTCCTGAAATGAATGTGGCGAACCCGAGGAGCGGCAAGGACGTGGCGAAGAAAAAAAGAAGAGAAGATTCAGACGGTGTGCCGGGCTGGTTGCAAGGCATTGCCTACGTCGCGGTCGGAGCCGCCGTCATGGTCTTGGCCGCGTGGTTCTTTTTCAACATGCACAGGCCCCTCGCCTTGCACACTCCGAACTTGGTCGGTAAATCGCAACTTGAGGCCATGCAGGATCTGGAAAAGATGGGCCTCAAGATGCGCCGCGTCCGGGAGGAAACCAGCGAGAAGTATGGCGAAGGCATAGTCGTCGGGCAGACCCCGACGGTTGGCGAGGATGTATTAGAGCACAGCTACGTGGAAGTAGTGGTCAGTTCTGGCAGCAAGTACGTGACTGTTCCCGCCCTCAAAGGCAAAACGGTTGACGAGTCGAAGGAATTGCTCAAGGCCATCAACCTGGACGTGTCGGACCAGATGGAGTTTGTGCCGAACAGCGACTACGAGCGCGGGTTTGTGGTCGGCCAGGTCCCTGACCCCGAATCGAAGGTGCCTCGCTACAGCAAGGTGAAGCTACAGGTCGCCAGTGGACAGCGCTCTGAGACACCTGCTTCGTCCGAGCGATACCTGCTCACCGTGACCGTCAAGAATGTCGACTCGCCGGTGCTGGTCCGAGTAGATTTGAGCGACGAACGGGGTACCCGCACAGTTCACGAGGACACTCACGACCCGAACTCCAAGTTCAAAGTCTCCCAACGAGGATATGGCGACAACGTTGAGTTCAAGGTTTACTATGACAACGTGCTTGTCAAGACCGTCCGTCCGCCAAAGCCGACCAAGTCGCCAGACGACGGCGCGCCGCCGCCTGACACCCCTGCCCAAACGGACGACACTGGCGGTGACGCGGGTTGAGGCTGTGCCCGTCGATCCTCAGCTGCGACCCAGCCGACCTGCGGTCGCCGGTCTTGGAAATGATCGCGGCCGGTGCGGACTATGTCCATCTGGACATCATGGACGGCCAGTTTGTCCCTCCGATAACCTTTGGAGCGGATCTAGCGGCGTCGTTGGTCAGGCTAGGGCCCACACCCTTCGAAGCCCATCTGATGACCATGACTCCAGAGAGGCACTTTGAGGCGTTCGCGAAAGCCGGGTGCACCCGGATCACATTCCACCTAGAAGCGACACACCACGCCAATCGGCTTGCCCAATCTCTGAGGTCGATGGGTGTACTCGCAGGGCTGGCAGTGAACCCAGGCACGCCGGCGTCGGCGTTGAAGGCGATGGTGGAAGACGTCGATCTTATCCTCGTCATGACCGTCAACCCTGGATGGGGCGGGCAACACCTGGTCGAATCCTGCGTGGACAAGGTCCGTGAGGTGCGCGCTATGGCCCCTGGACTGGCCATACAGGTCGATGGCGGTGTGGATCCTGTCTCTATTCGGCGGCTCAAGGAGGCGGGCGCCACTGACTTTGTCACCGGTAGCTACCTTGTCCGTGAAGGCGACATCGCCACCGGCATTCGAACCCTAAGAGAAGCATGCGGCTGAAATCCGTCACCACGGTCCTCTTGGTGGCGGGCCTGCTGTTCTTGCTCGCCTGGCCGGTCGTCGTCGGCCACAAGCCACAACCGCACACCGACGCCTATCGGGACTGGGTGGTACGGTTCGCCACCTACGTCATGCTGTCGGTGCTGATCTGGGTTTCGGTCGCCCTGAGTGCACTCTTCACAGTCCGCGGGATCCGTAAACAATTGGCACGAGAGCGTGCTGAAAACCTCAGGGCGCTCTTGGAGGCCTCGTCGTCCGACCACGCACAGAACGACACATGACCGAAGACGAAAAGTTTATGGCGGTGGCCGTGGAGTTGGCCCGCCGTGGTTGGCCAGCCCCGAACCCGCGAGTCGGATGTGTGGTCGTGCAGGGGGGCAAGGTCGTCGGAGAGGGTTACCACGACCATGCCGGGGGTCCGCACGCGGAAGTCGTCGCCCTCGACCAGGCAGGGCCGCTCGCCAGGGGGGGGGCCGCTTATGTCACTTTGGAGCCCTGCGCGCACCAGGGCCGCACGCCGCCCTGCACAGACGCCTTGGTCAGAACCGGGATCGCCCGGGTCGTCGTCGCGGTCACCGATCCGAACCCTCGGGCTGCGGGAGGCTGTGACATCTTACGCCGGGCAGGGATCGAGGTTCAGACCGGTGTGCTGTCGCAAGAGGCGGAGAAAGTCAACGAGCAGTTTCTCACCGCTATGAGGCGAAAGCGGCCCTTTGTGGTGGTCAAGGCGGCGGTGACCCTCGACGGGCGCACGGCGTGGCCCGACGGTCGGAGCAAGTGGATCACGTCCGACGCCGCCCGCCTCGCCGGACACCGTCTCAGGGCCGAGTGCGGAGCGGTGCTCGTGGGCTGGCGGACCGTCCACGTCGACAACCCTTCTCTTACAGCCAGGTGCGAAGGGGTGACCAACCAGCCGCTCAGGGTCGTCCTTGACCCGCATTCGCGGCTGACGGGCCGCGAGCACGTGTTCACTCAGGAGGGCGAGTCATGGTGGTGTGTCTCGGAGTCGACACGCCCGGGCCAGACCCTCGTCGACCCATACTCTTTGGATGCTCTGTTGGAGCTCTTGTTCGAGCGGGGACACAGTGGGCTCTTAGTCGAGGGTGGCGGCCAGACCATCCGGACGTTCTTCGAGGCCGGTTACCTTGACAGGTTGGAAATCTTTGTCGCCCCGAAGGTCTTCGGAGCAGGCGTGCCTTGGATGCCGCAGGCGGCGGTCCTTGGGGGCTGGACGGAAAGGCTCGTCTTGGAGAACGCGACGGCGATCGGACCCGATGTCCAGCTTTCTTACCGATCGGTCACCCAGTGACCAGACCGGATTCTGAAAGAACCACGGAACAAGGCGGGGGCAGGTCTCGTCATACCAGACAGCAACCTAACAGAAAATCTTCTCTCCTCCCCCAAAAACAAAAAGCCCCGTCTCATCGCCCTCTGAGCGGGGCCCCTCTTTTTGTCAAATGCTCAAAAACCATTCGTGGAGCGACGTGTCTTCGGTGAGTTCAGGGTGATACGAGGTGCCAATCAGCTTGCCTTGCCTGACCGCGACGGTCTGTCCACGGTAGATGGAAAGCGGTTCAACGCCGGGCCCTGTTTCAACGACGATCGGGGCGCGGATAAACACCCCGGTGATGTCTCTCGCCAGCGGTGAAAAAGGCACGTTGTCTTCAAAGCTGTTGACCTGCGCCCCAAAGGCATTGCGTCGGACGGTCACGTCCAGAAGGCCAAGGTTGTACTGAGGCTTGCCATCGACCCGCCTGGCCATGAGGATCATGCCCATACACGTGCCCCAAACGGGCTTGCCTTGATTGGCAAATTCGATCAGTGCGGTTCCGAGCCCGAAGCGGTCCATGAGCATGCCCACCGTCGTGCTCTCGCCCCCTGGCAGGACGATCCGGCCCACCCCGGCCAGTTGGTCGGGGTTCTTTACTGTCCTGATCTCTGATTCCGCCAACCCACATCGGCGGAACGCTTGCAGATGCTTGTCAAAGTCACCCTGGACGGCCACCACCCCGACGATCTCCGACATTTGCGGCAGTCTACGTACCGCTCCAGGGCGTGGAAGGGACCGGGGCCACCGGGCCAAGTAGAATAACCGGCATGATCGACCTGATCGGCGCCCCATACGACCTGTCAGGCCCGATGCTGGGAAGCCGGATCGGCCCATGGGCGATGCGGCTCATGGGATTCGCCCAAGCTCTCCGAGACCTCGGAATGCAGGTCACCGACCTGGGCGACGCCTTCCCCTTGTCACAGGAGGTCCATCCACGGCTCGCCAAGCGGTACAGCGAAGGGATAGCCGCGTGCCGCGCCTTGCGAAAGGTCGTCTCCACCAGCCTCAAGAAGGGACATCTTCCCTTGGTCATGGGCGGGGACCATAGCCTCTCCATCGGTACGGTGTCGGGTGCCTTGGACGTCTTCGGCGACGACCTCGCCGTCGTCTGGATCGACGCCCATATGGACCTCAACACGCCCGACACGACCCCGTCGGGAAACATGCACGGCATGCCGCTTGCCGCTTTGACGATGCTTGAGGCCGGGATGCATTACGGAAGGACCGAAAGGTGGACCAACGCCCTCACCGAGGCCTGGAGCGAGATCTTGACCGACGTGGTCCCGCGCCCTGGCCTCCGACGCAGCAACGTGGCCTGGATCGGGCTCCGTGACGTGGACGAGGGCGAGGTGCGGAACCAGGCCCGCATGCCAGGTTCGCTGGTCCTGACCATGCAGGACGTCGACCGGCTGACCGCCTCGGGAGCGATCAACGCTCTCGCCGACTGGACAGCCAGCACTGGGGCCAAGAAGCTTTGGATCAGTTTCGACGTGGACGCGCTCGACCCCGTCTTCGCCCCCGGCACGGGGACGGCGGTCCGTGGAGGCCTCACGTACCGCGAGGGCCACCTGCTTGCCGAGACCCTGCACGAGATCGGCTTCGACAAGGGTGGACCGTTCCAGGTGGTCGGAGTGGACTTGGTCGAGGTCAACCCGTTACACGACAACCGAGGCGACACGGCGAGGGTCGCCATCGAGTGGGCGTCCAGTCTCTTCGGCAAGACCATCATGCACAAGAAGAGCCTATGAGCGCGCTGGACTCGGTCCGTAGAGTGTTGATAGAGGAGTCCGCCGCATTGGCAGCGGTCGCAGGCCGCCTAGACAGTTCTTTCGACGCCGTGGTCTCCGCTTTCCTCGCGTGCGAGGGCCGGGTCGTGACCACCGGTGTGGGCAAGAGCGGCCACGTCGCGGCCAAGGCCGCCGCCACTTTCGCCTCCACCGGCACCCCAGCTTTCTTTCTGCATGCGGCAGAGGCGGTCCACGGCGACCTGGGCATGGTCAGGCCGGGAGACGTCGTCTTGCTTTACACCTACAGCGGGGAGACGGACGAAGTGGTCCGGCTCTTCCCTTCGTTCAAACAGACGGGTGCGATGACAGTCGCGATGAGTGGGCGTCGGCACAGTAGCGCCGCGAACTTGGCGGACGTGTTCCTCGACATTTCGGTCGAAAAGGAGGCGTGCCCGATCAACCTCGCACCGACGACTTCGACGACGGTCATGTTGGCGGTGAGCGACGCCCTGGCCGTCGCCGTCATGGAGGCCCGTGGGTTCGGTGAGGCTGACTTCGCCCGCTTCCATCCCGCTGGCGCCCTGGGCCGCCGGTTGACATTGGCTGTCCGTGACGTCATGCGCGTCGGGGACGAACTCCCGCTCGCAAACCCGTCGACACCTCTCTTGGACTGCCTCCAGATCATCGGTCGCGCCGGTGCCGGCGGAGTCGTCGTCGTCGATGACGCGGGCAGCCTGGTGGGTTTTGTCTCGGACGGCGACTTGCGGCGTTGGCTGACCATGCACCAGGGGACGCTTGATGGGACGGCGGGCGAGGCCTGTACGAGAAATGTGGCGACCTGTGAGCCCGAAGTCTTGGCGTTCGAGGCCCTGGAGGCGTTCCAGAACCACCCCAAGAAGATCGGTGAGATGCCTGTGGTCATGGCAGGAGGCAAGGTCGTTGGCCTGCTTATGCTCAAAGACTTGCTCCGCGCCGGACTGGTCTAGAACCTCACTTGGTCGGGCAGGGAAGGCTTGTGTGCCCTTACTTGGGCCGCAAGTTTTCGAAACACCGCCCAGTATTCATCGTCTCGGTCCAGCCCTGTCCATAGATGGGCGGAGCCGTCGGCCAGAAGCACGTATCGCCCGAACATGTAGTACGCGACTTCCGGGCGGATCAAGTTGGAATCGACCATCAGGCCGATCTCTTCCAGGAAGCCGATGAAGTTCCTACGCTCTTGGATGGATCGCGAGGCCAGAGAAGGGTCCCCTTCGGTGATTTGATCGAGGATCTCGCGATACGCCGGTGTCTCGAGAAAGCGGCGGCGTATCGAGATGAAGTGGTCCGCCCGCTGCTCGCGGGTGCGCCGCAAGTATTCGGCGATGCCGCCAAAGAAGCCGATAAGACCGACCACGCCGGCGGCGACGATGCTGAGGTCTTTGACGGTTCCTAAGTCCATGCCGTCGATATTGATCGGGAAAAAAGAAGATGCCCCGGACCTTTCAATAAGTACGGGGCATCATCGGCCTGGTCGGGCGACTCAGCTTTGCGCCGCGTACACCGCGATTCGGCGTCGATCCTTGGGGCCTTCGAACTTGACTTGCCCGTCGATGAGGGCGAAGAGGGTGTGGTCGTTGCCGATTCCGACGCCGGGGCCGGGGAAGAACTTGGTGCCGCGTTGGCGGATCAGGATCATGCCTGGCTTGACGACCTGGCCGCCAAACTTCTTGACCCCGAGCCGTTGCGAGTTTGAGTCGCGGCCGTTACGTGTCGAACCTTGTCCTTTTTTATGTGCCATAAGCTCACTTGCCTCCGACGACGTCGGTCACGAGGAGGTGGGTCTGCGGTTGGCGGTGTCCCCATCGCTTCCGCTCGTTCTTCTTGGGCTTGTAATTGAAGGCGTTGATCTTTTTCGCCTTGGCCTGCCTGACGATCTTGGCCTTGACGGACGCGCCCTTCACAAACGGGCTGCCGAGCTTGACGGATCCGTCACCGACGACCATGACGACCTCGCCGAGTTCGACGGACGTGCCAGGTTCACCGTCCAGTTTCTCGACGATTAGAACGTCGTCCTTCGCAGCACGGTACTGCTTACCACCGGTCTTCACAATCGCATACATGTTCATGGCCTCGGTCTTCGGGACCGTTTGCGGGACGCGGGCCGTTTGAAGCGGCCTCTGGGCAAGTTTGCCCGTCCCTGCTTTCGCAGGGGCATAGTATGGCATCGGTATGGCTGGGCGCGCAACTGAGGGCGGGGGACCGCTAGGCCCCGGCCTTAGCTCGCGTTCCTTTGGTGAGATCGTGAGCAGACCACGCGGTTTCTGCCTGCCCGCTTGGCTTCATACAGCGCGACGTCGGCCGCTTTGAGGAGGCTAGAAGGTTCGAGGGCGCTCTCAGGGTAAGCGGCGCAGCCAAAGCTGGCGGTCACGGCCGGCTCGCCGATGTCCAGCATTTCGATGGCCAGTCTGGCCCGCTCCGCCGCGCGTTCTGTCGCGGCAAGGTCGCTGCCTGGCAGGACAAGGGTGAACTCTTCGCCCCCGTATCGGGCCGCCATGTCGTAACCGCGCAGGGTATCGGCAAGGCATCTCGCCACTTGTTTGAGGACCTCGTCTCCAGCGTCGTGGCCCTGTTCCTCGTTGAACCTCCGGAAGTGGTCGACGTCCACCATGACGGCACCAAGGGGGCGCCCCTCCCGCTGGGCTTCCCCGAGCCGGACCGCCAAGTACTCCTGCATCGAGCGGTGGTTGGCAATCCCGGTCAGCGGGTCAAGGGACGCCATGCGCTCGGTCTGCTCGAACAACATGGCGCCATGGACCCCCATCGCGACGTGTTCGGCAAGCGACAGCCACTTCTCGTGCCGCTTGAGGAACTGGTCGTCCTCTGCACGGGCGATGAACTCTAGGACGCCGACTAGGCGGCTCGCGCTGATCAAAGGCATCACGATCGCGGAACCGTCCTCTTGAACGAGCCGGGCCTCGTGATCTTTGGTGAGCGGATTGGCGGACAGGCGCGGGACAAGGAGCGGCTTGCGGCTCGCAGCAACCAACGAAGCGGCTGTTTCCGCCTCCGTTCCAGCGCTCGGATTGCCTAGGATCTTGAGGGCGGCCCGTCCGACACCGACAGTCTCTGCCAAGTGCAGATGTCCGTCGTCACCTACCGTCCACAATAGAGCGGCGGCCAGGTCGAGCGAGGCATACAAGGCGTGCACGGTCCCCATCGCCAGCGCCTGCGTGCTCTGGTTGCTGGTCAGCACCTTGCCGAGTCGGTCTAACGCGAAGGCGTGCTTTTGCAGATGGTCGAGACGCTCCAGGTTCTGAGCCTCTGCGCTGGCGTCGGTGACAAGCACTTCGATCCGGCCGTTCCCATCCAAGGTAGCCCACATCCGGTGGACTCCGTCAAGGGCCTCGGAGTACCCGCGTCCTTGAGCGGCCCGGGCTAACGCGGCCCAACATGGGTCGTCGAACGGTTTGGAATTGGCTAGACCCCAGGCGGCGACGACATGTCCGGCCTCATCGAGCACAGCGTATCCAAGTCGTTGTGGGTCAAATCTGAAGGCGTTTGGCAAATTGGCAGGTTGAGGGGGCTCCCCATGGATCTTTGCGTCCAGAGAAGGTTGCGCTTGTGCATTGCAATCGGATGACTTGTGACTCTCCAATAGAGTGTCTCTTCCCTATAATCGGTAGGTTCAGTACCCAAATTCGCCAGTCCTGACCAATACTTAGGGCCGATGGTTCCGTCACACTGATAGAGAAGATGAGACTCGCCTGGGGATTCGCCGCACTTGGAGTTGGAATTTTGATCGGTTGTGGCGGCGGCGGAGGAGGCACAGGCGGCCCCGGCGGCGGACGTCTTGTGATGGGTGCGTGCCTCGTTCCGTCGGCAGTGGCGGAACTCGACTACACGACCGAATGGGGCGCCGCGGGCACAAACGCCTCCCAAGTCTTGCAGATACTCGACCAAGACGGCAACACAGTTCGAACCGACAGCATGAACGCGACTGACGGGACGACCTTGGACTTGAAGTCGATCACTGCGGGGGTCTACCAGGTTCTTGCCACCCTTTACGCCGGGCCGAACGCAACGGGGAGCGTGTTGGGTCAAGCGACCGCCGTGGTCGACCTGTGCAGCGGCTCGACCACAGTCGGAAAGGTCGCCAATTTGGCCACGACGCACGCCGAGGCCCCGTTGTCCATGACGATGTCTCCTGACCAGGTGGAACTGACCCAGGGGCAGGTCAACCGGTTTGTGGCTTCCACTTTGGGTTCGAGTGGCAGGCCCGTCTTTGTCAAGGCGGCCAATCTGCATTGGTCAGCCACCGGCTCCATCGGCACAATCAACCAAAGCGGCGTGCTGAACTCGACCCAGGCAGGAAACGGGACGGTCACGGCGATCTTGGCCGGATCGACGATCCAAGCCGTCTCAGCCGTCACCGTCGACGCGTTCGTGGTCCAGCGCTCCAAGTGGACGGTCTTGGTGTACATGAACGCGGCCAACGATCTCTTTGCCGATTCGACCTTGAACCTCAATCAAATGGAGAAGGTCGCCGGCAACCCGCAAGTGAGGTTTGTGGTCCAATGGAAGCAGAGCCGTGACGCGTTCCCATCGAGCACCTTCGACGGAGTCCGCCGATATCTGGTCAAGCCGGACACCTCCGACGCGATCGCCAGCCAACTTCTGGAGACAAATCTCCAGGACGGCTCTGGCAACCCCCTCGACATGGGGAACCCGCAGACGCTGAAAGACTTCGTCGAATGGGGCAAGACGAACTTCCCCGCCGACCGGTACGCGCTCGTCATCTGGAACCACGGCAATGGATGGCGACGGTCTCCGAGAGACTTTGGCACCAGGGGTTTCAGCTACGACGACCAAGCTGGGACGTCCATCAACACTTGGCAGATCGACCAGGCCCTGGGCTCAAACAAGTTCGACATCGTGGCTTGGGACTGTAGCCTGATGCAGATGATGGAGGTCGCCTACGAATTGAAGGACCACGCGGACTACGTCGCAGGGAGCGAGGAGAGCCCGCCTGCTGAGGGTTACCCCTACGACACGGTGTTCGCCGGGTTCCGGGACGACCCGGACGCGACGACACTCGCCCTGAGCAAAGGCTTTGTCGACGGCATGCTGGGCGACCCGGCCTACATCGGCCGCAAGATCACCCAAAGCGTGGTGGACACGTCGAAACTGCCTGCTTTGGCGACGTCGTTGGGCGATTTGGCAGTCCAACTCAACGCCAACAAAGCCTCGATCGCTGGCGCGATCCAAACGGTGAGGAACAACGCCCAGTCCTATAGCCCGACGACCCTGCGCGTCTACCGTGACATCGGCGACATGAACCGTCTGTTTCGGGCCGACGGCACCGTTCCCCAGTCCGTGAAGGACGCTTGCGCGGCGGTCGACGCGGCCTTGGGCAATTGCGTCGTCTGGGAGGGGCACAACGGCAACTCTGCGAACAGCCACGGTCTATCCATAGACTTCTCGGCGGGGAGCACGTTCGCTTCTGTGTCAGCGGACTACAAGCTGATGAAGTTCGCGCAAGACTCGATGTGGGACGAGTTTCTGGACGTAGCCCCGTAGAACAAAGAAAAGGGGGGCCGGCGGGCGAAGCCGGCCCCATGGGCTGGAGGGTTCTTAGGTTATGCGAGGGGCGCCTGGGCGATAGGCCTCCCCCCTTTCAGGGGTCAAGTTCCTTTGAAGAATTGCTTACACCTAAGGGATTCCGCCCTTGATATCGATCTGGGACCTCGTAATTACGGGTCTCATGGCCGCCGAACCTGAAGTCAAGGACAATCACCGACGGAGGATTGCTGGCTCGTACAGCAGGTCCCGCAGGGTGAGACGGGGAAGTGGCGCCTCTGGTGCTATACTTCCTTCTCCCCGATGGGCGATGCAGCCCAGACGGAAGTCCACACGAACATGAGCGACGACAAGAACGATATGATGGACGGGGCCAGCGAGAAGGCCGCCGTCGATATGGCTGACGGCCGCGGCGGTGAAGGCCGGGGCGGTCGAAAGGGACGCCGACGCAAAGTCAGCTATCTCACGCTCAACAAGATCGACTCGGTGGACTACAAGGACGTCAACGTCTTGCGCCGCTACCTCTCGGCTGACCGAGGCAAGATTCTGGCCAGTCGCCAAACTGGCAACACGGCCAAGCAACAGCGGATGATCGCCCAGGCCATCAAGCGCGCTCGGGAAATGGCGCTCCTTCCGTTCGTTCTCAGCGAACCCGGTGACGATCGCAAACCACGGGAAGCTCGGGAAGCGCGGTAACCCGCAAAAATGGATTGAGGGCCGCCCGAGACGGGCGGCCCTCACTATTTTCGGATGCGCCACATGAAGCCGATCGTGAAATCGGGGCCGACTTCGGCACCCTGAGGAAAGTGCACCCAGCTGAAGTCACGGTCTTCGCTAAAGAACGCTGACAGCCAAGAATCCTGGCCCATCCGACGCGAGTAGGTCAGGCTCACCACACGGTGTTCCATGTCGACGTCAGGGATGCCGAGGACTTGCGGGGCGCCTTCCGCTGTCCATTGGAGCCCAAACGTGTCGCGGCTGTTCCGGTGCCAAGCCAGGGCCACGGTCCCGGTCTCGACGAGGCCCTTTGTGTTGGCCAGCTCTCTTGGTCGGCCCTGGGCGACCAATCCACCGGCAACTTGCAGGTCCAGGTCACGCCCAAGTTTGAAGGTGTGGTCCAAGGAGACACCCGCGTCGACGTTGCCACTGCCGAGCGCCTGGGATGGGTCGCCGGTCGGCAGCTTGAGCCAGACGCGCGCCGCCGTGCTTGGGCCGAGTGCACGTCCAAGGCCGACAGTGACGTCGCCGAGTCCCGATGCCGAGCCAAATCGAGGGCTACCTGGCAAGGTGATCTCGCTGTTCCCGAACGGCGTGTTCTCTCTCAGCGGCACTCCGAAAGCCACAAGTCGGTGGTAGCCCTCGATCAACGGGTCGAGGATGCCACCACCACGGCTTAGGAACGGTATCTCAACGGACCACTCACCCTGGGTCGTGCCCCATCGCCCTACGTATGCGAGCCTCCACGTCTCCGCGTCCTCAAGTAGTCCGGGGTCAGCACTCATCTCGTTCGCGACGGTCAAGTTCCATGCCGCCTCCGACTTCCCTGGCTTCAGAACAGGCCCGAGGGGTAGCGGCCGTAAGAACTGCAGCGCGGCTGTCCGGTTGATCCGCAACGGTAGGGCAACCGGCGACTGGGCCAAAGCGACTGCCGGAAAAAGGAACAGGAAACCGATGGTCCGCACCGCCGGTAGATACCCGATAGAGCTCCGTGATCGCCGCACGGCAAAGGTCACATGTGGTCATGTGTGAAATGTATGATATGTGCGACTATTCGGCAGGAGAGATGTCAGGCGATCACGAACCTTCGGATTGTGGCGGAAAGAGGAGCGGGCACGGCCCGGCATGTATTGACGACTGCTTCTTCGGGGCGGCCACCGTCGGTGAGCGTGGCCAAGTCGTCATCCCGGCCGAAGCCAGGCACAAGCTGGGCATTTCCCCCGGAGACAAGCTGATCATCATGCGCCACCCGAAGTTCGACGGCGTGATGATGTTGAAGCTCGAGTCGATGCAAGGGTTCATGGACGAGTTCATGCGCCGGCTTGCGACCATAAGCAACGAACCTGAAGAGGACAACCCATGACGATCCTGCCCATCCTTGTCGTCGCGGCGGCGGTCCAAACGTCGGCACCCAAGCTGACGCTGGACGACGCCCTGAAGTTCGGAACGACGAACGCGTTCACGGTGAGGGAGGCGCGAAACCGCGTCGAGAAAGCGGCATACCAGGAGAAAGCGAGCCGCCGCGCCCTTGGGCCGACCGTCAACCTCGGCGCAAATTACACGTACCAGAAGCTCGACTTCGCGAACTCAGGCTCTGGGAACTCGCCAGGCTCCTTCGGGATGGACGGCACGAGTAAGTCGGTCACCGCATCTTTGAACCAACCGATCGACATCTCTGGCCTGCTCCATTTGGGCATGGACATCCTTCGGGAACAGCGAGTCACGGCCCAGGAGGCCCTGAACTCCGAGCAAAACAACGTCCGTAGCGAGATCAAGACCAAGTACCTGAACGTGCTTCAAGCATCCGAGCTTGTGGGTGTTCAGGAGGCCGCGTTGAAAGCAAACCAGGACAGGTTTGACCAAGGCCAGAAGAAGTTCAACGCTGGGGCCGTCTCCAAGTTTGAGGTGCTTCGTCTCGAAACCGAAGTCAAGAAGTCGGAGCAGTCCCTGATCGAGGCGAAGGCCAACTTGGTCTTGGCAAAACAGGCGCTCAACAACCAGCTTGGCCGACCGGCCGAGATCGATTTTGAAGCGGTGCCGGTCACGGGGACCCCTACCGACATCCCTTCCGTCGACGCGATCATCCGCAAGTCGCTGGAGACGAGGCCGGAAGTCAGACAAGCGGAGTCCAACGTAAAAGCGCTCGACGCCACAAAACGCCTAGCTTGGCGTCCCCTCAAACCGGCCCTGAACTTCTCGCTCTCGCAGACAAATTACATTCAACCTTCTGACGGTTCCACGAAAAGCCAGACCCTTGCCGGTTTGAACCTGACGGTGCCGATCTACGACTCGAACGTGACCAAACTCAACGTCGAAGCGGCCCAGCGGGACGTCGATTTCGCCGAAATCACCCTTGAACAGACCAAGCTCGGGGTGTCCTTGGAGGCCCAGACCGCGTATACGAACGCCAAGACCGCCCTCGACGCCATCGGGGTGGCAAAGTACAACGTCGACCTCTCCACAGAGGCCCTGCGCCTTGCCCAACTGCGCTACGATCAAAACGTCGGCATCCTGCTTGATGTGACCTCGGCCCAATCCGACTTGACTGCCGCCCGCGCCAGTCTCGTCGTGGCCAACTACAAGTACCTCCAAGCCTACGCCGCTCTTCAAAAGGCGGTTGGCAACGACGATTTAGGAGCCGCTCCGGCACCTGCCCGATGACCATGCCTATGAAGCCCTCACTGCTCGTTGTCTGTGCCCTATTGGCCCTGACCGGTTGCGTCGACCGTGGCAAGCAGCAACAGGCCAAGGCCACTGAGAAGATCGTCACCGACCCGACGACGTCCGTCACGGTCGAACCGGCGAGGCAGGAAGACGTCCCCGACTATCTGACCCTGACGGGCCAGATAGTGACTTCGGAGAACGTCACCGTCGGCGCCAAGAATCCGGGGCGCATCGTCGCTGTCTACGTAAGGGACGGAGACGCCGTGTCTGCGGGCCAGGCGATCGCGCAGCAGGAGACGACCGAAGCGGCTGCCCGGTTGCGGCAAGCCCAAGCGGGGGTTCAATCTTCCAAGTCTCAGCTCGACCAAGCTCTCATTGACCTGAAGACGGCGCCGACCCGTTCAACGGCGGCCGTACGAGGCTCCGAGGCACGTCTGGCACAGGCCCGACAAGCGCTGGCGAAGCTACTGAACGGGGCCCGCGAAGAAGACAGGAAGTCAGCCCAGATCGCGGTGGACCGTACAAAGAGCGACCTTGATCTGGCCAAAAAGGAACTTGACCGCCAACGCAACCTCTACAAAGAGGGCGCGGTCGCCCTCACCGATGTCGAACAAGCCGAGAACAAGCGGGACAACGCGATGGCTGCCTATCAGCAGGCCCTGGAACAGGTGAAGATCACCAACGACCAGTCGCGTCCGGAAGACGTCGCCGCCGCCCGTGAGGCCCTGCGGCAAGCAGAAGCCCAACTCAAGAGCGACCAGGCGGCGAAGGAGACCGACCCGATCTACCGTCAACGTGTGGACGCGGCGAGCGCCAACCTTCAGTCGGCCCAGGACGCTTTGACGTTGGCTAGACAGGCTCTTTCAGACATGACGATCAAGTCTCCGGTCAGCGGAAGGGTCTCGGGACGCCCACTCCAGGCCGGTAGCTACGCAGGGCCAGGCACTGCGGTCGCGACCGTCATCGGTTCTGGCGGCGCCTACTTTGACGCAGAAATTCCCGAGAAGGAGGTCTCCCGCATCCACGAGGGACAGGAAGTCGATGTCAAGGTAACGGCGGCAGACAGCCAGACCCATAGGGCGGTCGTCCGGACGGTCAGCCCGGCGGCGTCTTCAGTCGGCCGCCTCTTTAGTGCCCGTGTCGAATTTGACAGCCGGGACACCACAGTCAAGCCGGGAATGTTCGCCAGCGGCCAGCTCTTGCTCGGAACCGACGCCGGTGTCATCACGGTGCCTACGGCGGCGGTGTTGACCGACGGGGGTGACGCGCGTGTCTTTCTTGTGGTCGGCGACAAGGCCAAGAGGGCATCCGTCAAGGTAGTTCGCTCGTATGGCCTGAGAAGTATCGTGACAGGCCTGTCCCCCGGAGACAAAGTGGTCACAAAGGGCCAGTCCACACTTGTCGACGGGGCGCCTGTGAAGGTCGTGACTGGGGAGCCCGCGCCGGCGGAAGCAGGAGCCTGATCGAATGGGCCTGACGAAGCTGGCCATCCAACGGCCGATCTTCATCTTCATGCTCATGTGCGTCGCCGTCCTCATGGGGACGATCGGCTACCTCAGCATGCGCAAGGAGCTGAACCCCGACGTCAGCTTCGGCACGGCCACCATCACGACGACTTACCCGGGCGCAGGTCCAGAAGAGGTCAACACCCTGATCTCCCGCCGCATGGAAGACGCCATCAGTGGGATTGAGAACCTGCGTGAGGTCGTGGCGACGAGCCAAGAGGGCGTATCCAGCGTCGTCCTCACGTTTGAGGTGGGCACGGACATGAACGTCGCCCTGGCCGACGTCCGGACGAAGGTCGACAAGATCACGGGGCAACTCCCCCGCGACGCCGACAAGCCGATCATCGACAAGATCGACACGAGTTCGAGCCCGGTCCTGAACTTGGCGGTGAGCAGCGACAAGATGAGCCTCCGGGCCTTGCGCGATCTCACCGACAACGTCCTGAAGGACAAGTTCGCCCGCGTAAAGGGCGTCGCCCAGGTCGGCGTCAATGGAGGCGACATCCGTGAGATCCAGATCAGGATCAAGAAGGACGCGCTGCTGCGGTATCGGCTTGGTATCACGGACATCCAACGTGCGATCGCCAACGGAACCCTCAACCTGCCGAGCGGCCGCATCGTCCAGGGCTCGCGGGAAATGGTCGTCCGCATGCTCGGTGAGTTCAAGTCCATCCAGGACATCGAGAACTTTTACATCACGATCAGCAACCCGGACCGCAACGGCGACGATCAAAAGGTCCGGCTCGGCGACGTGGCGACGGTCGTCGACACCAACGCGGAGAAGCGTAGCCTCAGCAGGCTGGACGGAAAGGACTCGATCGCCATCGTGATCCAGAAGACCCGTAACGGCAACGCGGTCGAAATCTCGCAGGAGGTCCTTCAACCACAGTTCGGCAAGCCGAGTCTGATCGACCAGTTGCAGAAGCAGTACGGCGTCAAGTTCACCGTCACCCAGGACACGTCGAAGAACATCATCGACTCCTTGGACGACCTACGTTTTGCCATCTTGTTCGGCATCGCCCTGGTCGGCACCGTCGTTTGGCTGTTCCTCCACAACTTGCGGGGGACGATCATCGTCGCCGTCGCCATCCCGGTCTGCATGTTCGCGGCCCTCACCGCGATGTGGATGGCAGGATTCACCGTCAACAACATGTCGATGCTCGCGCTGTCACTGGCGGTCGGCGTGCTTGTGGACGACGCCATAGTTGTCCTTGAAAACATCTACCGCCACCTGTCCCTAGGTGAAGACCCTGTCGAAGCGGCCATCAACGGCCGTTCCGAGATCGGACTGGCGGCCATCGCCATCACGCTTGCCGACGTCGTCGTCTTTGTTCCGATTGGCACGATGGGCGGCATCGTCGGCCAGTTCTTCAGGCCCATCGGGCTTGGCTACGCCGTCACCGTCCTGCTGTCTCTGTTCGTCTCGTTCACCGTCACGCCGATGCTGGCGTCCCGCTGGTACAAGAAGGGCGAGGACTGGGAGCACCCGAAAGGGAAGTTCGCCCACTGGTTCGAGAACACCTTCCACGCCTTCGCGAACTTCTACCGGCGCGTGTTGCGGGCCTCGCTCCGGCACCGGTGGTACATGTTCGGCGGCGGATTCGCCGTCCTCTTTGCCCTCTTCATGTTCATCGGCGGCTCCTTTGCCAAGGATGTCCCATCCGCGGCAAAGATGGGGACGGGTCTTATCATGATCTCGACTGTGATCACCGTCTTGATCTTCTTGGGGAACATGTTCTTCCGCCGCAAGTTCGTCCCCGGCGTCTTTCTTGGCCTCCTTGGCTTCAGCGCCCTTTTTGTGGCCGGCCCAGTCGCAGGCAAGATGTACAAGGACTGGAAGAAGGAGGACGTCTTCAAGTTCGCATTCGTGCCGCCGACTGACGGTGGCCAGGTCACCGTCAACGTCGAACTGCCCCCGGGCGCAAGCCTGGCAGAGACCTCGGACGTCGTCAAGAAGATTGAGGACATCTGCCTCAAGAACAACGAGACCAAGTACGTCGTTTCGAACGTCGGCACCCAAGGGGGCGGCTTCAGCGCGTCCAGCTCGGGCACCCAGTACGCCCAGGTTCTCGTGACCCTCTTCGACAAAGAGGCGATGCTCGACCGGTTGCAGCCGTGGGCACACCACAAGGAAAGGTTGCGGACCGTCTCGGACACGGACGTCGCCGCCCAGTTGACCCAACAGATCGGCCGGATTCCTGGCGCCAGAGTGAGTGTCATGGCCCAAGGCGGGTTTGGGTTCGGCGCTGCCATCCAAGAGTCGTTGAGGTCCGACGACCGTACGCTTCTGCTTCAAACGGCCACCAAGATACGTGACCTGCTGGCCCAAGGGGCGATCGAAGGCGTCGTCGGTCCGAATATCTCCAGCAAGGGTGGCAAACCCGAGCTGCAGGCGATTCCACAACGCGAACGCATGGCCGACGCGGGGGTGACCGCCGCCGACCTCGGCGCCGCGATGCGGACCCTCTATGAGGGCGACATCAACACCAAGTACCGCGTGAACGGGCGCGAATATAACATCCGCGTGATGATGGACCTCGCAGACCGGGACGACACCAACGCGGTCGCCGAGATGCCGATCACGTTCAAGCAGGGGAACCCGATTTTTCTCAGCGAAGTCGCCACCCTCCAAAGAGGTCAGGCTATCGACAAGATCGACCGACGGGACCGCCAGGAGACGATCCTTGTCACCGCCGACTTGCTCCCGGGATTCGCAGCCGGATCCGTGCAAGCCAAGATCGACCAATGGTTGAAGGACCAGGATCTCATTCCGCCCGGTGTCACAGCTAGGCCACTTGGACAAGCGGACGCCCAGGCACGTGAAATGCCTTACCTGTTGAACGCCATGCTCATCGGCTTGGTCTTGGTCTACATGGTCCTGGCGTCGCTCTTCGACAACCTGCTCTACCCCATGATCATCCAGTTGGCGCAGCCACAAGCGATGGTCGGAGCGTTGCTGGCCCTGATCCTCACGGACAAGACACTCAACATCGTCGGGATGATCGGCATCATCGCCCTGATCGGGCTGGTGGGCAAGAACGCCATCCTGATCGTCGACTTCACCAACACCTTGAGGTCGCGTGGCATGGATCGGAACGAAGCGCTCGGCGAATCGGGCGGCACCCGTCTACGGCCGATCATGATGACGACGATGGCCCTCGTCTTCGGCATGCTCCCGGTCGCTCTGGCGATCGGGCGGGGCTCGGAGTTCCGTGAGACGATCGGCATCGCCATCATCGGCGGGACGTTGCTCTCGACCCTGCTGTCGCTCCTCGTCATCCCGTGCTCGTACTCGATCTTCGACGACGTCTACGAAGGATTTGAGAAAGTGTTGCACCGGTTCCAGCGCCGCAATCCCGAGCCGGGTGGATAATTGAACCTATAGAACGCAAAGTACAAATCGTTCTGACCGCCTTGTGCGGTGTCTTGACTGTGGCGTCGTGGTTCGTGCCGGTCAAGTCCTTACCGTACTTGGCCGTGTTGGCGGGCTCATATTTTGCCGTCAAGGCGGGGTGGGACGCGGTCAAGGCCCGTGAGATCGACGTCAACGTCCTTATGGTCGGCGCCGCCGTCGGAGCGGTGGCGATCGGCCACCCTATGGAGGCGGCGGTCCTCCTCTTCCTATTCAGCCTGTCGAACGCCCTGGAAGCGTTCGCCCTCGGTCGGACGAAGTCGGCGATCGAAGGTTTGATCAAACTGCGTCCCGAAACCGCCCTTTTGGTCGAAGACGGCGGTGACCGGACGGTTGCGGTCAAGGATCTCCAGATCGGCGACTTGGTGCGCGTGCTGCCGTTCGAGCAGATGCCCGTCGACGGCGAGATGGTCGGCGGAAGGACCAACGTCAACCAGGTTGCGATGACCGGCGAGTCGGCCCCGGTGCCCAAGGCGGAAGGTGACACGGTGCTCGCGGGAACCCAAAACATGGAGGGCATGATCGTCGTCCGAGTGACCAAATCGACCGGCGACACGACCCTGGAACAGATCGTCGGCCTCGTGCGCGACGCCCAAGAGAACAAGGCGAGCGGAGAGCGCGTCAGCCAGTGGTTCGGCAAGAGTTACACCCTCTTCGTCGTGGCGGCGTTCGTGGTGTCGCTTGTCGCCCGGGTGCTGTTCCATCAAGCGTGGGACACGGCCCTCTATGCTTCCTTCACCCTCCTCGTCGCCTTGAGTCCGTGCGCCCTCGTGATCTCGTCGCCGGCCACTACTTTGAGCGCGTTGGCGTGGGCCGGGCGGCGTGGCCTTCTGGTCCGCGGCGGAGACGCGGTGGAGGCGGCGGGGCAAGTCGACACTCTGTGCGTCGACAAGACGGGGACGCTGACGGTCGGCAAGTTCACGCTGAACGACATCTGTGTCTGCGAAGACGTTCCCAGCCTGGTAGCGGTCAGCTCGGGATGCCATGCCGAGGAGGCTTGCTGGGCCCGGGGCGGCGGTGCGATGTCGCCGGAAGCCAGGTCGATCCTTCGCGCGGCGGCGGCGGCAGAGCAGTACTCCACCCATCCGATCGCGGAGGCGATCGTCAACGCCGCCCACGAACAGGGTTTGGACGTGCCGGAGGCCAGCGAACAAGAAGTCGTCCCTGGATATGGCGTCAGGGCGACCGTCGACGGCCTCCCGATCAGAATCGGACAAAGAGCCATGTTCGAACAGGGCGGCAGCCTACCGGCAGGTTTCGCGGCCCATGCGGAGGAACTCCAACACAAGGGATTGACCGTGGCGGTGTTGGAGCACGACAGCCACTACGCCGCGCTTGGTCTCGGGGACTCGATACGTCCGGAAGCGGACGAGGCGCTTGGAGAGTTGCGCGGGCTCGGCTTCGAGAAGATCGTCATGCTCACCGGTGACACGCCTCAGACGGCGGCCGCGGTGGCGAAGGAACTGATGATCGACGAGGTGCAGGCGGGCCTATTACCCCAGGACAAGGAGCGTTATCTGGCCGGACTCGCCAAGGAGCGCAGGCGTGTGCTGTTTGTCGGAGACGGAGTGAACGACGCCCCCAGCCTTGCCGCCGCCCGTCTTGGCGTGGCGATGGGCGGATTGGGGAGCGACATCGCCTTGAACGCCGCCGACGTCGTGGTCATGCAGGACAATCTGAGGCGCATCGCCGACCTCGTTCGTCTTGGTCGCAAGACAAACAAGGTGATCCGCGCGAACTTGACGTTTGCGGGCGGCATGGTCGTGTTCTTGACTTTCGGGTCCCTCCTCGTCGAGTGGCTTGCACCTAGCCTCCGGAACGACATACTGCCTTGGGCTGTCGTGGGCCATGAAGGGACGACCGTGCTCGTGATCTTGAACGGCCTGCGCCTCCTGAAAGGCCCCTAGTGACCCATGGAAGGTTCTCTCAGAACCCCATGCCCGAGATGGCTCCGCCTAGTCCGCCGCCGAAGTCCGTGTCGATCCGGAACCATTTTCGAGTCTTGTACTTGTCACAAATGTCTTGGACCAACTCGTCGGTCCGGCGTGCGCTCTTGTCGATCCGGTCGCTACTCTTGCCGCGCATGGCGTTCAGCTTGGCGAGGGCGTCCTGCGGATCTTCCGCCGCGCTCTTGACCACTCCCAAGATGTCCATCATCATCGCTGATGTCTCGCCGATGGCCTGTGAGTAGGCCGCCTGGATCGGAGCGCACTCGGCGGGAGGTGGCACGCTTTGGAAGAAGTCGTCAAGCCGACGCCAGTCGTCTCGCACCTCTTCCGTCGCTTTCTCGATGTCGGCGGTGGGCAAGTGCTCGACGTCGGGGCCCTCGTCGCCGAACAGGGATTTCATCGGGCTCACGCCGCCACCGGTCTGCAAATTGACCATCATCGGGAGCAACTTGCCGAGTTCCTGGTTGCTCAGGTCTCGTCGACGCCGCTCCGTCTCTTCCAGGTGCTTGAGCCAGTCGAGCACGTCCCGGGGCATGATGTTGTCGGCGGGAAGTACCGGCCCGGAGGGTTTCCCATCCTCAGCCAGCACTGGGGCTTGGGGTTTCGCCGTCAGGTTCAAAGTCGACGCGTTGTCCTTGCCGCGCAGACCGAGGACACCCGCGCCCAGGCCGAAGCCGATCATGGCGACCAGCACCAGCGCACCCACGGCAAGCCAAACCTTTGACTTGGACGTTTGGTTCTGATACGGGTCGTTTGGCATCTGCATGGGCTCTCTCCCACCTTTTATGACGACTTTGGGCGACCCGGGGTGCCAGGCGACGCCGACGGTCGTCTCTCTTCTTTATAGTCGGATCGCCTGCATTTGTGCCGGACTTCCGGTTGTGACCGGTCCAGGCGGCGGATAGACGGCCGACAATCGAGGCTAGGACTCTCAAAACAAGGTGGCCGCCAGCCACGTCGGAGAACGTAGAGATGGATCCGGAAATCAACCCTACGCACCCCTTGGTGCACTTGTTCCGAGAGAAGGTCGCCGAGCAGACAGCGCTCCATCTCGGAACGACGGGTTACGACGATGTCGAGGCCTACTTGTCCGGTTTGCTCGTCGAATTCGTGAGGATGGAGAGCGTCTTCTCCGTCCGTGATACGGACGGCCGCCCGGTCAGGTCGGTCATCGAGATGGTGGCGGAGGCGGACGTCCGCCTGAACGCGGCCAGTTTCGAACGGGAGCGCGCCGTGCACAAGCACATCGGCGACTTCATCCTCTTCTGGAGCGGGCTCGCGCCGGAGTTCTTGGCCCGGAACAAGGCGTCCGCCTGCGCCGACGTGGTCTGCGACTATGCCAAGCAGGGGCAAGAAAGCTACTACGTGGTCAGCACCTTTGACCATCCCCCATACGAAGGCGAGTCGCCCACGTTCCGCAAGTTGAGCCGAGAGTTCGACGGATTGTCCTTCGTCCTCGGTCAGGTCGGGCGTTCATTCGGCCTCGGCGCGCACTAGCGGAGTTTCGACCCTTCGGAACCCCGGCTCGAGCAGGGCGAGCAGGCAGCCGCCCGTTATCGTCACGCCCATCAGGAAGAAGACGCCGCCTAAGCCGAACGCGGCGATAACCGGCCCCACCAAGGCGACCCCGATCGGCTGGGCTCCCTGTTGGACGAGCGACCACAGGCTGTTCACTCGTCCCAGCATCTTGTCGGCGAAGGCCATCTGGCTGTAGACCGTGATCGCCAGCCAACTGAACGGCACACCGATGCCGCAAAGGGCGTTCAGAGTCAGGAAGGCGGGATAGGCTTGGAACCACGTCATCAGGAAGGTCAGGACGCCGACCGAGAGCCAGGACAGCGCCATGATGAGGCCGGGCCGTCGCAAGTCGCATTTGCCGGCGACGAAACCGAACACCAGCATCACGGCCAAGAAGGAGAACTCGATCAAGCCAAGGGTGAAGAACTTGCCCCCGTAAAGCTGGTCGTTGATGGAGACATACACGACCATGAACCCTGCGATCACCACTTGAAAGGCGCCGGTGAGAGGCAAGGCTACGCGCATGAAAGGGTCGCGCACGACCGCCCGCAGACCGTCCTTGGCGTCTTGGAGGAACTGCCGGGCAGAGTGGTCTACGGCGTCGCCCCGGACAGGGATCAATCGAGGCAACCGGGCGATGAAGATGGCAGAGATCAGGAACGTGAGTGCGTCCACACCTGCGGCCAGGGGAAAGAACGCTTTGGGGGCGATGGATTCGATGGCCCCCAGCACCCCAAAGGCGAGCGCGAGCCCGACCATGCCGGTGAACTGGCGTGTTGTTATGCACAGGGCGTTGGCCGCGTTGAGGTCTTCGTCCGGAACCAGGGAGGGCACCGCCGCTGCCTGGGCCGGCAGGAAGAACACGGTGATTGTGGAGAGGAAGAAACCGGCGGCTACCACGACGTAGGCCGACAGGTGTGGATTCAGCCAAGCCCAAAGAGCCACCACAAGCGTGACGACGGCGCAGCCAAGGTCAGACAAAAACATGACTGCGCGACGGTCAAAACGGTCCGACACGACCCCCGCCAAAGGCCCGAACAAGACGAAAGGTAAGGCCTGTGCCACGGCCGCGTAGCCCGTCACCGTGTCGCTCCCACTGAGTTTCCGGGCCATGAAGAGGAACACCAGACCGTATACGCTGTCGCCGACGAGCGACACCGCCATGCCGGACCAGAGGTCGCGGAACCCTTTGTGGGCCAGGACACGGGACAACTTTGCCAGTGCCGGATGCTACCGACCGACAGGGCGAACGGCCAGGACGGCGTGCCAGATGTCACGTCCTTGACGGGTCAAGGAAAGCAGAACTTGAAACAGACGCTGAGGTTCTGGTCAGCGCTGACCAATACAAATACCGGGCCTTTGCACCGGAGTCGAATAGATGTACGAGCAGTATTGGGGACTAAGTGAACCACCCTTCACCTTGACGCCTGACCCGCGTTTCCTATACATGAGCCGATCCCACGAGGACGCGCTCATGATGTTGCACTACGCGATCACGCGTAACAAAGGGGCCGCGACGCTTTGTGGCGAGATCGGCCTCGGGAAGACGACTATCAGCCGCAAGTTGCTGGAGATGCTCGACCCCGTCCACTACAAGATCGTCTTGATCTTCAACCCGATCTTGACGCCGACCCAGATGATGCAGGAGATCCTGTCTCAGTTGGACGTCGAGATCCAAAGCAGGGACAGACAACTCCTCGTACAGAGGTTGCACCTGGCCCTCCTCGAATTCTACGACCGTGGACGCCGCGTCGTGCTCTTGATCGACGAAGCCCATCTGGTCAAGTCCACCCAGACGCTGGAAGAACTTCGGCTGCTCCTGAACTGCCAGATGAACGACCAGTTCCTCATCAGCCTGCTCTTGCTGGGACAGACCGAGCTGCTTCCGAAGCTCGCCAAGGTGCCTGCGTTGGAACAACGCTTGGCGGTGCGGCACACGCTCAAGCCGCTCAGCGTCCATGACACCGGCGAGTTGATCCTGCACCGCATGCGGGTCGCGGGATACACGGGAGAGCAAAGCCCCTTCACCTTGGAGGCGATCCACCAGATCCACCAAGTCTCGGGAGGTGCACCAAGGGTGATCATCCAACTTGCCGACAATTCGCTGCTCATGGCCATGGCCCGAAAGGAAAAGATGGTCGACGGCTATTTGGTCCACGAGCTTGCTGAAGATTTTCACGGAGCCGCAGCATGAACTTAGCAGACGCAATCCGCCGAGCCCAAGATGGGCAACAAGCCGCCCCGACAAGCTTCGCCGCGGCACCTAAGGACGACGCGCACGCCGCGTCACCGTTCCCGAACACGACCACAGTGACGCCTGAAGAAGCGCCTCAACCGCCGAACCCCAACGTGAGCGGGAGCGTCGTGCGACTCGAGCTCTTCCTCTCGGCAGAACAACTGGGCGGCATGTTCCGCGCGATCATGACCGGTCAGCACACGGTCTTGACCCTGCGTGAGGCCGCCGCCTATCTGCGGATCACCACTGGAGCACTAGAGAAGCTCGCCGAGGACGGGGAAGTCCCCTCGGTTCAAATCGACGGCCGCTGGCGGTTCCCCAAGTCCAGCCTTGATGAGTGGCTGTCAGCCCAGACCATCTCTCCGGAGGAGGTAGAAGATGTCGCTTAGTCTATTCAAAAAGAAATCGTTCCTCGGCTTGGACATCGGCCATCGCGCCATCAAGGGCGCCCAGGTCGAGAAGACAGGATCGGGATGGAAGGTCGTCAAGGCCTTCAACATCGACACTCCGACCGACGCGGTGAAGGAGGGGATCGTCATCGACCCCGAACCGGTCGGCGCGGCCATCAAGGCCGGCATGAAGCAAGCGCATATTCATGCAGACAGCGCCGTCATCGGAGTAGCGGGCGGCTCGGTGATCGTCCGGTCTGTCCGCATCCCGAAAATGAACGAGACGACCTTGCGCAAGTCGATCCGATATGAGGCGGGCCGGTATGTGCCGTCTTCCATCGAAGACAGTTTCATCGAGTTCGAGATCACGAACCCTGATATCGACGGCCAAATGGACGTTCTGATCGTCGCCTCCCCGAAGGAGATGATCAACAGCCGGGTCGCCGCCTGTGAGGCGGCAGGGCTCGAAGTCGAGGTCGTCGACGTGGAGGCGTTTGCCAACTACCGGTCGATCGTGGAGGTCGAGGAGAGCAACGTCCTCAAGGAGTTGACGATCGCGATCATCGACATCGGCTCCCAGACCACGTCGGTCAGTGTGGTCTCCAAGGGCCAGTTCGCCATGTGTCGCACGATCCCGCAAGCCGGGCACGTTCTGACGGAGGCACTCAAGACCTACTTCAAGCTCAACGACGTCGAAGCCGAGCAAGGGAAGACCCAGCTTGACCTGACCACGTTGTTGGCTGAGGGCCAGGTCCAGGAGAACCCGCCTATCCGGGTCGTCCAGCCACATCTTGACGATCTGATCCGTGAGATCCGCCGATCGCTGAACTACTACTCGTCGCAACAGACCGAGCAGGGTCAGCCGAACCCGGTCACCCATCTGGTGGTGTCAGGCGGCGGCGCCAAGTTCATCGGCCTAGGCGAGTACTTCGCCAACAAGCTGGGCATGCAGGTCGTGGCCAGCGGCGTATTCGACAACCCGCGGGTTCAAAACGGCCTGCACGACAGCGAGGAGCGAGGCCTGGACCTGGTCGTCGCCTCGGGACTAGCAATGAGGGCTTTCGCGAAAGCGGTTTGAGCCAAGAGAGAGAAGCACTATGCCATTGATCAACCTGATCCGTGAACAGCGCCTGGCGGCCCGCCAGCGCGAGCAGAAGGCCCGGACGGCCTTCATGGCCACATTGGGGCTGGGGGGGCTTGCCGTCCTCGCCGCCGGCGGCCTGCTGCTCGACACGACGCGGCTGAACCTGGAGGCTTCGAACCTCGAGGCGAAACAAAAGAAGCTTCAGCCGATGCTGGAGTCGCTCGACAAGGCGAACAAGGAGATCGACCGACTCAAACCTCGGATCGAGACTTTGGAGACCGCCACCAAGAGCACCGAGAAGTGGAAGGCGATCCTCGACCACCTCAAGACTGACACGCCGACCGGAGCCTGGCTGACAGGAATCAAGTCGCAGCAGTCCGACAAGGCGAAACCGATGGTCGTCACCTTCACCGGCATGGCTCCGAGCAACGAGTCGGCCTCGGAGTTCACTCTGCGGCTCACCAGTTGCGCGGAACTGCAGAACCCGACTCTGAAGTCCACGACGGAACGGACTGCAGAGCACAGCCAGAAGGTCTATGAGTTCGAAGTCTCGGCCGAATTGAAGGGTACGGAAGCCGACACGAAGACGAAGGAGAAAACATCAGCATGAAGCCAGAGAACCCGGCTAGGTCGATCGCCTTGATGGCGCTGGGCATAGTCGCCCTGGGAGGCGGCCTTGTCTATTGGCAGTTCAGCGTCCACGGTGACGCCGAAGCCAGACTAGGCAAACTCAAGGCCGACACTCCCGACGAGACTAAGCTCCAAAAGCAGCTCACCGACGCCCAGGCAGCTCTCTACAAGTCGTCAACCGACCTCCAGCATCTGGAAGGCGGCGTGCCGACCCTTGCCTACGTACCGACCCTGCTCAAGGAGCTCGAGGAGGTCGGCAGGACCAACAACCTGCAGGTGACGGTTTTCAAGCAGGCCAACACACCTGGGACGCCTGTTCCGGCAAAGGCCGACGCCAAGAAGATTGCCGACAAGCCCTACGACGAGATCGAGTTCGACGTTTCGGGCCGAGGTAGCTACCAAGCGGTCGGCCAGATGTTGGACCAGTTGCAGAAGTTTCCAAAGATCGTCTCGGTGGAGTCGGTCGGCGTCACGCCGAAGCGTGACGCCCAGGGAAACAACGGCAGCATGGTCGAGGCGACCATGCACTTGAAGGCCTTCATTTTCAAGCAGACCGAGGATAACGGAAACCTACAGGCGAACAACACCAAGGATGGTGCTCAATGAACCAAGACAAGAAGAAACTGATCGTCATCGGCTCCTTGGTGATGGTGATCTGCGCCGTCGGCGCGTTCACCATGATGGGGGGTGGCGGAAGTGGGAAGGCCACGACGAGTGGCAAGACGACCAAGAAGACTGACACCAAGGTTGCGGACAACACCGCGCCGCCCGTCGACAAAGCCCAGCAGGCCATCGACAAGATCCTCACGTCCTTCAACGCGTACGGATCCTCTGAGTCTCGCGACCCGTTCGCGACACCAGCGGGCGCTGTTAAACCGGTCGATCCTCCAAAGAACGACAACACGGTCAAGCAGCCGACAGCCCGGCCACCCAGGACCAGCTTCCCGCGTCCGGACTTCGGCAGCCTGCCGCCGGTCAACCCCGGCATCGGCGCGAACCTGCCGACTCAGATCGTGCCTCGCTTCAAGGTCAAGGGCGTCCTCGTGGGTGCCCGGCCGATCGTCGTCGTCGAGGACTCCAACGGCAACCAGAGGCTTGTGCCAGAAGGCGGCCAGTTGGATCCCACAACCCGAGTCACCAGCATCGAAAAGGGACAGATCACTGTCAACGAGAACGGCAAGAGCAAGACGCTACCGATTGAGGAGCATAGCTAAACCATGAACAACAACCGCATCGTCGTGGCGGCGGCCCTGATCGGCCTTGCCGCCCCCATATGCGCTCAGAAAGCGCACATCACCGGAGTCGAGCAAAAGACGACGGACAGTGTCCGCCAGATCTGGGTCCAGGGCACGGACGTGTCCAGGCCGAAAATCATCTGGGCTAAGAACCACACCACCTACATCATGGAGTTCAGCGCTCGGCTTGATGGGAAGAAGACAACCATCCCAGTCGAAGCCGACGGAATCCGTGATGTCCAATGCCTCTGGTACACCGCCAGGCCGGCCCGCGTCCGCGTCGTGTTGCACCTTGACAAGGACGTCGAGCCCCAGCTGTCATATGTCGATGGCAATTGGCTTGTTTCGGTGCCAACGGCATCAAGAGACACGATAGCCCGCATCGCGACTCCAATCAAGCCTGCTGGTCAGGCGATCGAGACTTCCGTGCCGGTGACGGCGCCGAAGTGGTCTCTTGAGACCGCCTTGAAGCGGATCAAGCAGGATCGCGAAGCCGCTCCTGCTGATGCGGTCGCCCGGGTGGCCACGCCGGTCCACACGTCGAACATCCTCGGCAACGAGACCACCGTCGTCAACAACGCGGCCCGGCTCCAGCAGCAGGTGTCCCTGGACTTCGTCGGCACCGACGTCGTGCAGATCCTGAAGGCTCTTGCGATCCAGACGAGCGAAAACATCATCGTCTCGCCGGACGTGAGCCCGTCTGACAAGCCGGTCAAATTGACCGTCTCATTGAACCGTGTCTCGCTTGACGACGCCTTGAGTTTCGTCACCGCCATGTCGGGGCTTCGCTATGCGCGGGTCGGCAGCACGTACATCGTGACGCCAAGCCACAACTTCAGCGAAGCGATGCGCATGGTCGTCGACCGAACGGGCAACAAGTACGAGACCCGAGTCGTGAATCTGATGAGCGGCGCTGCATCGCAGATTCGAGAGGCGGCAGTCAAGGCCATTCCGCCTGAGGGCAAAGGGGGCTACTACGAGATCATCCTGCCAGGCGCAGGTGACCTTCCGCTGATGCCCATGACAGCCCAGGCGGGTGACCAGAAGACGGGCAACCCCGCCCCTGATCAAAAGGCCGCTCCGGCCCCGGGTCAGAAGGCGGCGGCGCCGACGAAGGCTTACTACCTGATGGTGGTCGGCGACCCACAGCGCGTCGAGGAAGTGGAGGGCTACATCCACGAACTGGACAAGCAGATCTCATCGTCGAGCAATCTCGCCAAGGCCGAAGACATGGGATCGGTCGTCGTGCACATCCAGTCCGGCAACACGGAACAAATCAAAGCGACCGTCGACAAACTGGTCGCCGACGACCCGCGAGCCTCTGACTTTTCTGTCACAGTGGCGACAGTCGACGACAACATCCCTGGCGTCCCCGGCACCAAGGTTCTCATGCTCGTCGGCCCCAAAAGCCAGCTCAACACGCTCCAGACCGTCGCGACGTCGCTTGACAAGGCGATGTGCGAGGCCTCGGGCAAGAGTTATGTGACCGAGGAAGGCGGCATGACCAAGGAGGACGAGATCATCGACCTCACCTATGTCGAGCCGACCCTTGCGTTGGCCCAGGTTCGACAGCGGTTCCCGATGATCTCCGCGTGGACGTTCACCCAACCGGTGACACCCAGCGGGGCGTCTGGTGGCGGTTCGTCAAGCGGCGGAACAGCGCCTCTAGGAGGCGGGACCGGAGGCTCCACGAGCGGAGCGACCACCTCGGCGAGTTCGACGAGCATGACGGGCCTCGCACCTATGAAGCTGATCGTCCGCGGATCCCGCTCGACCGTCGAGCAGGTGAAGGCGTACGTCCACATGATCGATGTGGCACCTCGCCAGGTCGCCCTGGAACTCCGCGTGATGGAACTGACCAAGGAAGACGCGCTCAAACTCGGCCTTGACTGGAACATCCTGGACGGAACGGGTGCACGGGTCTTCAACCTTGGCCAGGGTCAAGGCACGACGGCCGGCAACCCCGGCACGGTGTCTGGCACGTTCCCCTATAAGGACGGCTACAGCCACTCAGTGCTCGGCACGCTGGACCAGCTTGGCGGCAGCAACCGGATGCTGGCGCGCCCGAACGCCTTGATCTCGGATGGCCGGTCGACAAACCTGTTCGTGGGCGACACCGTCCGCTACATCAAGTCGATCCAGGCTAGCCAGAACGGCACCACCGTCACGACGGACGAACTGAAGGTCGGCGTCAAGTTCGACATCAACGCCCGGATCGGAGCTAACGGAGCCATCGCCCTGAACCTGGAGCAGAACTTCAGCCTGTTGACCGGCTTCACACCGGTGCCAGGTGGCGGCCAGCTGCCTCAGACCAGCGACCGCACGACTGACATGTTCGTGAACATGAAGAGCGGCGACACCATCGCCATCGGTGGATTGATCCAAGACCAGGACCGCAAGTCCGTCAGCGGGATCCCGTTCCTAAAGGACCTGCCGTTGATCGGGTTCCTCTTCAGCCGCACGAACAACAGCCGGATCCGCACGGAGATCGTGTTCTTCTTGACCGCGGTCGAAGTCAACGAGTCCAACCGGGCCAACGCGGCCTCGCCCCACACGAGCCTTGCAAACTCGCCGGATCCTATGAAGGAGTACTTCGGCGACGAATCCAAGGGCAAGAAGAAGGGCGGCGGCTAAGCCGGTCTCAAGAGCAAAAAAGTGTTCGGCCCGACCAAGTATTTTGGTCGGGCCGAACCACGTTGAACTTGACTGACTGGCAAAAATACCTATAGGACTTCTAGTCCCGGCCGGGATCGGTCACTATTTAGACGGTGTATGTTAATCTCGGTTTAGCCCCGCACGAGGGGTTTTGCCGGGTGACGCCGACCTTGGTCTTGACGGGGCCGACCGGCGACACCGAGAACTGACACAGGAGAACACATGAACAAAAAGATCATGCTCATGGCCCTCGTGGCCGCATTGCTCGGTACCTTTGCGCTGGTTGGTTGCGGTGAGCAACCCGCCGCCGACGCTGGCGCGACCGCTGGTGCCGCCAAGCCCGCTGACGGAGCGAAGACCGACGCCCCTAAGACCGACGCCGCCAAGCCCGCCGACGACGCCGCAGCCACCGCTGGTGGTGCTGGTGCCACGGCCACAGCTGGTGACGCGGGCGCCAAGCCTGCTGACACGGCTGCCACGGCCGGTGACGCGGGTGCCAAGCCTGCTGACGCCGCCGCCACGGCTGGTGACGCGGGCGCCAAGAAAGACGACGCCGCCGGCCACTAATCTGAGTTTAGGGCGCTTAGGCGCCCCCCGACTGGGCGGGGCCGATTGGGCCCCGCCCTTTCCATTTGTGCCACTTGGGAACTCGCCCAGGACGTCGGCGTAGAACATAATCGACGAAGATGCGCGAGTTGCACCACCCGGTGACGGAATCGATCCGTCTGGAGAACGTGCTCCATGCCCTAAGTGACCCGGCGCGTATGCAGATCGTCCTCTGCTTGGTCGAACAAGGCGAAGTAAGTTGCGGGCGTTGTACGGCAAACGCGCCGAAATCGACCGTCTCCCACCACTTGCGCGTCTTGCGTGAGGCAGGTGTGATCCGGATGCGGCCGGAAGGCGTGGCGATGCTCAACAGCGTCAGGTCGGCCGATATCGAGTACCGCTTCCCTGGGCTCCTCTCCACTATTCTCGATGCTGCGCGCACAGATCCGGCGATGAGGCCTGAGCACGCCCATCTCTGAGGCCCGGGCCCGGCGCTCGGCCTAGGCACAATGGGCCTGCGGGATGTTCTTCACTAAGTTCCCTTATCCGGCCAACTTTGTCTTCAACCCGTCGCCCCCGTCGTCAGACGGGATGTTGTCGATAGGTAAACGGACGGTGTCATCGTCCATCCGGTCCTTTGCAGGTGGAATCCACAACCTCACCCTGTCCGACCTGGCGTCTTGGCCATCCAACAGGAGCCTGGTGCCGCTCACCCCGCCAGCACCGGCGCCGGACGGCCTCCGGTGGGCTCCAGATGGCTCGCTGGAGGTGCTCGGGCCCGACGGCGAAGTGTGGATCAGCACCGTGCCGGGGGAGGGAATCGGCCTCAACGGCAAGGCGTCGCTCTTTCAGTTCGCAGTCCATCCTGACTGCCGCTACTTCGGGATGGGAGAGAAAAACTACGGCGAACTAGAACTCAGCGGTTATCGGGCCTGCTTCTGGAACACAGACGTGTGGAGCGACTTCCATTCGGCGCAGTGGGGGGACAAGCCGACCGACCCGTCCTATTTCTCCACTCCCTACGTCGCGGTCCGGACGCCGCGAGGGTGGGTCGGGATCTTGCTCCACAACCCGTCGCCCGCCTTCATCGAGACCCCGGGCAGAGACGACAGCAGGGTCTTCGTCGAGTGGCAGCGCACCAGCCCTCACCTGTTGATCGGTGCCCGCGACGGCGAGCCGGACCTCTGGATTCTCACCGCTGATTCATTGGGCGACTTGACGGCCAAGCTCAGCCGGCTGGTCGGCACGACGCCGAGACCCCCTATCTGGGCCCTTGGCTACCATCAATCCCGCTGGGGCTACGGTGGACACAAAGACCTCGTCGCGCTGGACAAGAAGTTCAATAAGGCGCAGATTCCGTGCTCCGGCCTCTGGCTCGACCTTGACTATATGTCCGGGTACCGGATCTTCACCGTAGACAGCAACATGTTTCCCCAGGGGCCTTCCAACACGGCCGCGTTGCTCGCCCAGTCTGGCAGAAGGATCGTCCCCATCATCGATCCTGGCGTGAAGCGGGAGGCCGGATACAGCGTATACGACTCGGGGCTGAGCCTTGGCGCCTTTTGCCAGAACCGTGAAGGCACGGAGTATGTCGGGGTGGTCTGGCCGGGGGACACTGTCTTTCCCGACTTCACTCTCAAGAAGGCTAGAGACTGGTTCTCTGAACACGTCAGTCGTTTCCGAAAGCAAGGCTTTGGAGCCTGCTGGGTCGATATGAACGACCCGAGCACGGGCCCGGCAGACCCAGAGGACATGCTCTTTGAAAACGGCGCCAGGAGCCATGCCGAGCATCGGAACCAGTACGCCCTGGGGATGCAGATGGCGACCCATGCCGGTTTCCTCGACGCCTTCCCCGACGAGCGGCCGTTCATGCTCAGCAGGAGTGGGTTTGTCGGCACTTCTCGGTACTCGGCGGTGTGGACAGGAGACAACTGCTCCAACGACTTCTATCTCGGCCTTTCTGTGACGACGCTCTTGGGGATGGCCCTCAGTGGGACGCCGTTTGCAGGCGCAGACGTCGGCGGCTTCGGAGGCGACTCGGGCGACGCGCTGATGACCCGCTGGATCCAAGCGGCATTCTTGACGCCGTTCATGCGTAACCACACAACCCTCGACACTCGCCTGCAGGAGCCGTTTTCCTACCCTGCACCCGTGGCGAAGGTCTTGGCCCACTTCATTCGCCTTCGGTATCGGTTTCTGCCTTATCTCTACAGCCTCTTCGCCCGGCAGGAGAATGAGGGCGTACCGGTCTATCGTCCGTTGGTCCACGACTTTGACGATGTCGCCTTGGACGAGGTCGGAGACGAGGCGATGGTAGGAGACATGCTCCTTCACGCCCCTGTCTTGTCAGCGCAAGGGCGCGGTCGAATGGTCACCTTGCCAGGGAAGGACCCGTGGTTCGACTTGGCGTCGGGGACTTGGTCGGAGCCGGGTGTAAGGAAGGTCACCGTGCGACGGCAAGAATCGCCCTTGTTTATCCGCTCTGGCGGTCTGGTGCCCATCCAGGATCGGTTGCCGATGACGAACGATGTGGACCTTCTCCGGCCCACCGTCCTCGTCGCCGTGCCCGAGGGCTGGACTGGACGCTCCAGCCTGACCTACTTCGCTGACGACGGCATCTCATACGCCTACCGCAAAGGCGGGCAATCCGTCGTCCAGTTCCACGTGATCGCGGACAAGGACGAGGTCCAACTGCGGACGGAAGTCCATGAAACCGGGTTCGGTGACGTCGTGCCGACTTTCGCTTTGGTGGCAAGGCCGAAATCGGTCATGGTCGACGGCCAAGAAGCAAGGCTCGACGAAACGGTCGAGGTCTTTACCGGGCGTCCGATCACCGTCCAGATGGTGGCAAAGGGCTAGAATCCTGGGCATGCCTCGACTGGCGATCTACCCGGGTTCTTTTGATCCGCCTACCCTTGGCCATTTGGACGTGATCGAAAGGGCGTCCATCCTCTTTGACCAGTTGATCGTCGGTGTCGGCAACAACAGCGAGAAACGGCCGTTTCTGAGCGCGGCAGACCGAGTCGCGGCCTTGCGCGAGTGCGTGACCGGCCTTGACAACGTCACTGTCACCTCGTTCGAGGGGTTGTTGGTCGAGTTTGCCCGTCAGAACGGCTGCCGTTGCATCGTTCGGGGCCTCCGTGCCATCAGCGACTTTGACTATGAGTTCCGTGTCACGTTGGCCAACCGGTCGATGGCGCCGGAGATCGAGACAGTCTTCCTCATGACCAAAGAGGAACATAGCTTCCTCGCAAGCTCTGTCGTGCGTGAAGTCGCCCGGCTCGGGGGTGACTATGCTGGCTTCGTTCCGCCGCCGGTCGTGGAAAAGATCCGGCAAGCCCTAGCATAAACACCAGGGCAGGGAACCACCGATCGTCCGCTGGGCGTGTTAGACTGTGGCGAGTTCATAAAATGTCCGTTCGCAACGACTATTCGATCGACGTCATGCGCCTGCTGGACAACCTCAAGCAGGAGCTCCGACGTCCCAAGTCCTTCATGGGAATCACCTTCGGGTTCAACCAGGACGACATGTCGATGCAAGTCGACAAGATCCGGGCTTCGTTGCCGCGAGACCTTCGTGATGCGGCCTCGCTTGCCAAGGAGAGCGAACGCCTCGTGGAGACCGCCAAGGAGGAATCAGAAAGCCTCCTGGCCCAAGCAAGGCGGGAAGCGGCCTCCATCAAAGACGACGCCCAGAAGGAGGCAGACCGGATTATTGAGCAGGGCAAGATCCAGCAGTCCCAGCTTGTCAGTGAGAGCGAGGTCTTGAAGATCGCAAAAGCCCAGGCGGACGAGATCCGCAACACGGTCGAACGTGACGCCCGCGAGGTCAAGCGTGGCGCCGACAAGTACGCCTACGACGTTCTGAGTAGCTTGGAAGGGGTCGTCGGGCGGGTTCTTGCCACTGTCGAGAAAGGGCGGTCTGACTTGGCGCCGGTCTCTGAAAAAGCGGCAGTGGCCGCCGATGGCCGCGAACGCACCAAGGTCTAAGTCGCGACGGCAGTCGGTCATCTGTCCTTTGGCGACACGAACTGTTCGACGCGGTTGAGCACGCCGTTCTTGATCCGCCACTTTTGGAAGCGCCTTTCCAACTCGTGGCGGGGTGTCAGTGCTGTCCGCAAAAACCGCCCCAGAACTATGATTCCGAAGGCTACTGTCGGCCAGATCGCCCAGTACTTGAACCCGTGGCCGTTGGACGAAGCGAAGTTGATGAAGTTCAGCAAGATGATGAGAGGGACGAACTTCATCACGGACGACCACACCACGCTCCACCGATACGAGCGGAACCGTTTGAGGTCGGCTTCGTGAGCTTCCTGGAGCCGCCTCTGTTCTTCTTCTCTCCGCTTGTTCTCCCCGTACTCGGCTTCGGCGGCGGCCAATTGCTCGGGCGTGATGCCAAGCTCGGCGGCGGATTGGTTGAGGCGATCGCGAAGGTCCCCGTCGACCGGAGAGTTGCGTACGGCCAGCCGGAGGATGGCTTCGAGATCCTCTTCTGTCCTTAGGTGCTCCTGTCCGTCGGGCATCGCCAAGAATGAATGTACCGTGCCAAGGCCAGACGGGTTACACAACCGTAGGCGGCCAGGCTACAGACCCAGGTAAAACGGGACGTCTAACTATGGGCAAGCCAGTCGTCGTCGTTGGTGGGGGCCTTTCGGGTCTCGTTTGCGCCCGCCGCCTCCATCAGGCCGGCGTGCCTGTCTTGTTGGTCGAGGCTTCCGACTCCTTGGGCGGAAGGATGCGGACGGATGTTGTGGACGGGTTCAGATTAGACCACGGCTTCCAATTCGTCTTCGACAAGTATCCCCACCTACGTCTCGAACTGGACGTGAACCGACTAGAGTTTTGCCCCATTGAGCCGGGGGCTCTTGTTTGGGACGGGAAAAAAAAGAGGGAAGTCCATCGCGAGAACCTCATTCAGACCCTGGCCGACGGGTTGGTGCCTTTGCCTGACTTCTTGCGGGTCAGCACGCTTTGTCAGAGTCTGCGAGAAAGCACCTTTGCTGAAATCTGGTCGGGAACCGACATGTCCGTCGACGACTTTCTCGCCAAGCGTAAGTTCACGGCCACTTTTGTCGAGCGCTTTATCAGGCCCTTCTTCGGGGCGATCATGTTAGACCGCGATATGGCAGGTTCATGCCTGCCCGTCCAGTACTACTGGAAGATGTTCGAAGAGGGCCACGCCGTGATTCCTGCGTTGGGAATCCAAGCGATCCCTGACCAGATCGCCGCGGACATCCCGGTCGAAAACGTCTTGTTAGGCGTCCGCGCGGCGGAGGTCATCCGGGCAGGAGGGCGTGCTGTGGGCGTGAGACTCGAGGACGGCCGAAGCTTCGATGCCGAGGCCGTCGTCGTGGCGACCGACGCGTCCGCAGCCGCCGCGCTCGGCCTCGTGGTCCCCGTCCAGACCTGGAAGTCGTGCACGACGGTCTATTTTGCCGCTGACTCTCGTCCGACGCCGGACGCAACGCTTGCTCTCAACGGCCCGGGCACGGGCATCGTCGATTTCGCGGTCTGCCCGAGCGTCGCGAGCCCGGCTTTGGCTCCACAGGGGCAGCACCTCGTCTCCGCAACCCACATCGGATTACCTACCGGGCAAGACCTGTACTTCGCCAAGTCTGCCCAATACGAACTGAGAAACTGGTTTCCTGACGCAAACGTCGCCGCATGGCGCCCGCTGGCGGTCCGACGTGTGGCCCATGCCCAGCCACTGCAGCCGGTCGGGTTTCGAGAACACCGCCCGACGGTCAAGACATCCACAGAAGGGCTCTACCTCGCCGGCGAAGTCACCGAGTTTGTCGGCGCCGACGGGGCGGCCAGGAGCGGCCAACAAGCCGCCGTGGCTGTGCTCGACCAGGTCTGGGAGAAAGCACCTGCGTGAGAGTGGCGGTCGTCGGGGCCGGTGTCTCGGGCCTGGCCGCTGCCCGGAAGCTCCATGAATACGGCCATGGGCCGGTCGTCTTCGAGAAGTCGGCAGAAGTGGGAGGCAGGGTCGCGACTAAGAAGATCCGTGGCTATGTTTTTGACCACGGGGCGACATCGGTAGCGCCCCGCCACACCGCGATCGAGCAGGTCATCTTACGAGAGCTCGACCAGACTGATCTGGTTGAGGTGACTAAGCCGATCTGGAACCACAGCTCGGGCAGGCTCATGCCTGGCGACCCTCATTCGCTCCAGCGCTTTTGCTACAAGAGCGGCATGAGCGTGCTTGGTCGGCTTCTTGCCGAGGGCTTGGATGTCCGCCTGGAAAGTCCGGTCCAGGGAATTGAACGGGACGGCGTCGGGTACACCGTCTGTTCCGAGTCCTTTGACGCGGTGATCTTGACCCCGCCGTTGCCGGAGACGACAAGGCTGCTCGACTCGTTGGGGGAGTCGCGCCACTTGGAAAAGGCATTCTATCGTTCGTGCGTCTCGGTGATGCTGGGCTACAAGGCAGCCCTTGATCCACCGTACTTCGCGTCAATCGACCCTGACCAGACCCAGCCGCTCGCGTGGCTCAGCATCGAGTCGGCGAAGTGTCCTGGGCGGGCCCCGGAAGGCTCTACGGCCGTCGTCGCGCAGATGAGCGCGAGCTACAGCAAATGGGCGCTCGACTTGCCGGACGAAAGGATTCTCAACGACACTTTGGTTGATGTGGAACGTCTGTTGGGCAGGGCGTTTGACACACCCGAGGTCGCTGAGGTCCACCGTTGGCGGTACAGCCAACCGGAGACGTCTGTTGCCTTCGACGGCGTCAACCGGATCGGCGGGAGGCTGGTTGTGGCGGGGGATGGAGTCGCCCAGGGTCGGATTGAGCACGCCTACGAGTCTGGTGTCGCCGCTGCCGAACGGTTTTGCGGGGGGATGAAGTGACTACTGCTCTGATTATCAGCATGCTGGTCAACACGGTGGAGATGAAGATCACCGCCGACGGCCTGACGGGGCGCGCGGTCGTGCGTCAAGAGCTGATTGAAGGCGGCTCCAAGAGTCTGCGGCTGGAAATGACCTTGCGGAACCGTGACGGTGTGACCAGGGTCATCATTCAAAAGTCTGTCTATGACCGCCAAGCGAGACCCGTCTCGATGTCGCAAAAGACTTCGATGCCCGGTGGCAAGGCGTTGCAGGACCTCGAAGTAAAGTTCACCGAGACAAGAGCCGAGGTGACGCTCACAGAGGGCGGTAAGACGCAGAAGTCGTCGGTTCCGGCCCCAGCCCACCAATGGCGTGCGACGCCCGAATTCTGGTTCATACGCGACAAGGTCGAGCCGGGGGGCGAAACCACCTACTGGCGGTTCGACCTGGCTTCACGCAAATGGGTGGAGACAAAGTGCGTGTACGTGGGGCTACGCAAGATCAAGGTCGCCGGCAAGACGTATGACGCCCATTGTGTTTTGATGGGCGACGTCAAGTCCTATTTGGACGACCACGGCGATCCGATCCGAATCGAGAACGGCCGCTCCATCATGGAAAGGGGCTGAACCAAGCGGCCAGAATGGTGGCATGAGCGAAGGGTTGATCCGGGTCGCCGTCATCGGCGCGACCGGCAAGATGGGACAGGAAGTCATGCGGGCGGTGACAGCGGCCCCTGACACGGAGCTTGTCGCCGCAGTGGACAGGGAGGGCCAAGGCGATCCGGTCCAGAACTACGCGGGCCTGACCGCCCCCGACATCGTGGTGGACAGTCGCCTGGGACAGGCTCTGGACAGTTCGAAGCCGGACGTCGCCGTCGATTTCACCCACATGCTCTCGGCTCCCGAAAACGCGATGAGCTGCTTGAAGCGTAAGGTTCCGGTCATCATCGGCACCAGCGGCATCAGCCCGACCGACCTTTCGGCGATCCGTGAGTCGTGCCGTGAGTACGAGACGCCGGCCGCGTTCATCCCGAACTTTGCGATCGGGGCGGTCCTGATGGTGCGCTTTTGCGAGATGGCGGCGGCCTGGCTACCGGACGTCGAAATCGTCGAACGACACCACAAGGCCAAGCTCGACGCCCCGAGCGGCACCGCACTCTACACCGCCGAACGGATCGCCGAGTCCCGTCAAGAGGTGCCGCGTCAGACGCAGGGGACAACGGAGAAGGTCGCCGGAGCCCGGGGGGGCAGGCACAAGGACGTCACCGTTCACTCCGTGCGGCTCCCCGGTTACGTGGCCTCGCAAGAGGTCGTGTTCGGAGGTGACGGCGAACTTCTGACCCTCCGCCACGACTCTGTCGACCGCCGCTCCTTTATGCCCGGCGTCTTGTTGGCCGTCCGTCAGATCCGCTCGTTCGAGGGCCTTGTCATGGGCCTCGACAAGTTTATCTTCAGGTGACGTGAGGCTCGTAGTGGTCTGCTGAACGTCCGATCAGGTCGTCGTTGATCGTCGCCCGCTGGGCGTTCTCGATGAACTCGTGGGTGCTCATGTGACGGTACTTGAAGAGTCGGTCTACGGCCTCCTCGACCACAAGGGCGTTGACGAGCCCGGAAAACAGCCAGCCGCTCGCCTTGTATGTGACGGTGTCCTTGACAAGCGTGCCCTGCGGGTCCTCGATAAACTCGTGGACGTGCTTCCAATAGGCGAAGGGCGAGTGCTCCGCCGTGTCTGTGAACGTGTACGGCGGTTTCACGTCGCTGATCCGCGCCCGCCACAGGTGGCGTCGCCCGAACTTCTTCAGACGGTATTCATGGGTCGCGCCCTCCCTGACTTCCAGGTTACGGCTGATGAGTTCAATGTGGTCTTCGGGCGGGGTCAACAGCCTGAGCGCGTTGGCACTGCTGTGGAAGTCCCACACCTGCTGGACCGGGGCGTCGATGAGAGTCTCGTAGACTTTTGTGACCATGTCGCCTCCCTCACACCTATATGATATCGACGTTTTCGTCTCACGAGTGGCCGCATTTTCGTGTATTGGCCCTAGTCAAGGTGGAACGGGTGTGGAAAAAGCCCCGTCTATAATAGTGACTCTTGGGGGCGTCAGGCTTCGACAAGGCTGGATCGCTCCGAGGTTGCGAGCCGAGGCGCCGCTGGCCTCGTAAAAAGCGGCAAAAAAAGCAACTGCGAACGACAACTTCGCTTACGCGGCCTAAGATGCCGCGGGCCACTCAGCAGGGTTCCTGCCTCGTCTGACCACGGCCTAGCAAACGCAGGATCGCCGTGAGGCCTCTGTCCGGGGCTTAAGCGGCTAAATCAATCGGGCTGGACGCTGAGTGGCTTGCCTCCCTGGCAGCGAGGCGTCGAGATCTAAACGGGAGGAGACGCTCGTGGACGCTTCGGGAACGACAGTTTTGGAACCGGGTTCAATTCCCGGCGCCTCCACCAGATTTTTTTAGGGCTACGTTTGGCCCTGCGAGACTGCCCTCGGCCTTTCCTCAACCGCCTAGTCCGACGCCCTCAGAGTTGGTCTATGCCGGGCGCCGACAGCCGGGTGTCCTCGGATTTCAAGAGTCTGGCCATTTTGGCCGCAATCTCTCGCCCAACCACATTTCGCAAAAAAATTGACCACCAACCATTGACTCCCCCCCCCCCAATATATAGTCTTGGTATGGACAAGTTCCTGTTTCCCGCAGTACTCATCGCCTCTGCTTTCTCGAGCGGGTTAATCTCTGCCACCGTCGAGTCCGGGGTGCCGTCGGCGCGGATCCTCGGCGAGGGTGGGCATGTCTGCGTATGGGGCTCAAATCAATGCAACTACACTTGCGATCACCGCAACGGATATTATGTGACCTCCACGCCGTTTGGCAAGATGGAGTGCATTCAGTTCGCCGGTGAGGGCGATTGCCCCGTAAAGAACTGTACCGGGAGGAGCTATAGCGACTCGCAGTGCACGAACGATGTGGGACCGTATAGCGAATCCAAAGCCTATTGCGAACACTGATGCGTCACAAGCGAGGTCTCACCTTGGTCGAACTGCTGACCGTGATCACGATAATCGTTATCTTGGTCGGCATTACCACGTCGGTCTTCATCTATGGAATTCATACGGCCAAGGATTCGCAGTGTGCATCAAATCTTAAGTCGATTTCGATCGGCCTCGACCTGTACGCGTCTGACCATGATGACTACTTTCCACCATACAGAAGCTTTTCGCCACCCATCGATGGTCACGATCCCAGAGAACTGCTGGCATTGGCCATTATGAATTACAAAGTCTCAGAAGCCCAACTCTATTGTCCGTTGGATCCCTTGTCTGGCAAGCAAGGCTATATTGGACGGCAGCAACTAGACCACCGATACTCAAGCTACAGTGAAGCACCGGCATTCATTGTGTTTGGTCGACGCTCAGGATTTCTAGTATTGACTGCGCGCTCAAACATACTCGAACCGTCCCGGACGCAGGAGTTTTTTTGACGACTACTGGGGAGTGAGCGGCTCAGGATCTACTCAGATTGCAAATTCCGTCCACGGTGAGTGGTGCAATGTGGTCTGGTTTGACGGACACCTCACAAGGCAAGACTTGAAAGTACCGGGTTGTACGTATCCGAATCAGAACTCAACCTGCCCTCCTGGAATGCGATGAAAGGACTGTTGAATGTGCTCGCCTCCAAGAAGGTGCTTGTAGCAATGGCGGTTGGCGTGCTATTGGGTTTGGGTTTTACGGCGTTGCCACGTCCCCCGGAAGAGTTTCGCCGTCTCGATTCGATAACCGTCGCGAAGCTTGTGCATAGCGAGGTGCTCTCGTGGATAGGACACGGGCCGACGATCTACATTGTATCCAATGTCACTTGCCCAGCTTGTCGGCAGCGATGGCTCGTGGACGAAGCCAGAATCAAGAAAGCCGGTGATGTTGGAGTTTGGATTATCCTCGTGCCAGATGACACAGTTTTATCGAGTCGATCGGCGCAAGCTGTCCTCAAGGCCGAAGAAATCGGCCATGAAAGGTATGTGCCGGATGTGTGGAACGGACAGTCGGCGTCTTGGGGTCGTCGAGTATATGCGAGTCTCATGTCCGAGAGTATGTTGTCTGAGAAGAAGATTTCCGAGATTCCCTCAAGTCTGGGTTTGCGAGCCTCGGAATGGAACAGCTCTCGGCTGGATGCGAAATGTTCGCAAGAGCTAAGAGACGCGCGCCAAGCTGCGTCGGATCTGGGAATCAGCGCGACACCATCTTTCATTGTTAGAACAAACGGGGGCAACTTCCTGTACTTCAACGAGCTCGAACCTGCCCTGAAGTTTTTGTCGGAGAATGAACACCAACCGAAGGTTGTCAGATTTCTCTGGGGGCTTTGATCAAGCGCAGGGATCATAAGGTGCCGCTCGTGGAAGGCCGCGGCGAGGGTGTGGGATTCGACGGCACCCGCGAGCGACGATGCAGTTCGCCCGCGAGAAGAGCGTCAACCGCTCGCCGTTCGCCTCCTATGGGGTGTTAGTCCGAGCTTAGCCGCAGGCACGCCGCAGACGGTCGTTGACCGCTTCCCAGTCCAAATTCTCAGGCGGCCTCTCCACGAGAATCACCTCCACACCTTCCGAGTCGAGCCTCTTCAGAGCGGAATAGAGGTTCGCCGCGTAGGCCTTGGGGTCGCGAGGCATCTTGATCTGATGCTCGTGCTTGGTCTCGCCGAACGTCAGGCCTGAATCGTCGTAGTGCAGCCCGTCGACCAATTTGAGCAGGGCCCGGGGTGCGTAATGGCGAGGGTACATGCCGGGGGCGCGGCGGGGGCCGTTGGGCGGGTTCTCGCCGAGCGGCCTGCCGATCAGGGCTTGGATGCTGGCCCGGCTGACCGCGCCTGGCCTCAAAATGGCCGGGTTCGGGCCGCTGAGGTCGACGACCGTGCTTTCCAGGCCGTATTCACAGGGGCCGCCGTCCAAGATGATCTCGACCTCCACCTGGATCTCGGGGTCGATGTTCTCGACGCGCGTCGGGCTGAGCCCCATGAAGACGTTCGCGCTCGGTGCCGCGAGCGGGCGTTCGGAGGCGAGGATGAGCTCCCGAGCGACCGGGTGGCTGGGGACGCGCACGGCCACGGTGTCGAGTCCTGCCGTGGTGATCCTGGGAACCTGGGGGTTCTTCTTGAGGACCAAAGTCAGCGGCCCGGGCCAAAAGGCGTCGGCCAGGAGTTTGACCAACGGGTTGGAGACGTCGGCGACGAGGGCGGCGTCCTCGTAGGAGGCGATATGGACGATGAGCGGGTTCTCGGCCGGTCGGCCCTTGATCTCATACACCCTGGCGACCGCCTTCTCGTCCAAGGCGTCGCAGGCCAGACCGTAGACCGTCTCGGTCGGCACGACCACGGCCCCGCCCTGCTGGATGATCCTTGCGGCGGCCGCGATGTTTTCGGGTGTCGGGAGTCTGGCGCTCATCCCACCGCTTCGATCATGACAGACCGGTCGGGCACAAGACCGGTCCACCACGTGATCGCGAGAGCCCCCTGCTCGACCAAGAGCGGCAGGCCGTCGGTCGTCCGCAGGCCGAACACGCGGGCCACGTCGAGGAACGACGAGGGGCCGTAGGCTGCCTCATAGACCAACAGGTCGGGATCGGCCTTGGTCCAGTCGACGGGCAGGTCCTCGCCATGGAGAGAGGCCGAAGTCGTGTTCACGACCGCCTTCACGCCTAAAAGTTCGGGTCTCGCAAAGACTTCGAGGTCGGCGCCGAGTGAGCGGGTAAGGGCGACGGCCCTCTCCGGGGTCCGGTTCCACAGCCTGATCTGAAACCCCTTGCTCTCCAGCGCGGCGACAACGGCGCGGGCGGTGCCTCCTGCGCCGAGTACCAAGACCGGTCCCGGCGGACTTGCGTCAAGAGTCGTCAAGAACGCGGGGGCGTCCGTGTTGGTTCCCCGCCGGGTGGCCAGTTCGATCGTGTTGACCACGCCGCACTTCCGGCCGACCGGATCGACATCGACGGCCCAGTCGAAGGCGGCCTCCTTGAGTGGCACCGTGCAATTGAGACCTCGGTATCCCAGGGAGAACAGATGTTTGACCGCATCCCGGAACTCGTCAAGGGGAACCCGCACCGCCCGATAGACATAGTCCACGCCGAGGGCCCGGTAGGCGGCCGCGTGCATCTGAGGAGAGCGGGAATGCGAGACGGGGTCGCCCAGGACGGCGAAGTCGCCGGCCGGCGCCTCGCGCCATTCCCACCAGGTCACTTGTGCCGAAACGTCCACAGCCTTTGTCCGTTGAAGTTCCAAATGAATCCTGCGAGGATGCCGACCGCTTTGGCCACCGCCCATGCGGGTCTGCCGGTGAGAGGAACGACCCGCTCGACCAGGACCCCGACGACGGTGGCGATCGCCGCGCCGACCAAGGCGATCACATAGAACTTGCCTGCTTGTTGTACGGTGGCCTTCTGGTGGGTCGCTTGGAAGGTCCACACGCGGTTGAGAAAGTAGGAGACGAGGATCGCCAAGAGCACCGGCAGGACGGTGAGAGGGCCGTAGGCGGCGTCTTGGACGTCGTTCAGGTCATTCGGGTTGAGACCCGCGTCCCACGGAAAGGTCTGGATGGCCCACTTTCCGGCGATTTCCATGAGCCTCGTGCCGTTGACGCTGGCGACAAACATGAGGATGTAGGAGAGCCCTGTGTCGACGACCGTCGCCAGCCCGCCGACGACGGCGAATTTCATGACCTGGCGGACGACCTGCCGTCCGAAGAAGCCGGGTCTGCCCTCCTCGTCCGCCCCATCGCCCTGGAAGAACCGGTAGAGGAAGTGTCCGACCAGCCGCTCGACGTTCCGGCTGAACAACCGGGTCCCGATGAACTCGCGCTCATGCAAGGGTTTGACCCACACCGCGTCGATCCCGCAACGGTTGGCCCCCCAGACGTCAGTGAGCAGTTGGTCGCCGACCATGACGGTCTCTTCGACTCCCACGCCCGACTTCTCCAGAGCCCGAAGGAACATCCTCCGGCTCGGCTTGGCCCGGTCGCGGATGAAGTCGATTCCCAGTTGGCCGCAAAGCCGTTCGAGCCTCGCGGGGTTGTGCGTGTTGCTGAGCGCGCAGAACACGAGCCCGAGCGAACGCCCCCGGTTGATCCAATCCATGGTCGACAGGGGGATGTCTTCGCTCTTCCACGGCAAAAGAGTGTTGTCCACGTCCAGCAAGACGAGCCTCTTGCCCGCCGTGTGGAGAGCTTCTAAGTCGACGTCCTCCAGATTGTTCAGCGATTCAGCCGGGCTGAATCGCCGGAGCACGGGGTGCATGGACTCGCGGGAGAACTTGCCTTGGCGGAAGTGCCTCATGCCTTCTCCTTGGCCTCGGTCCACTCCTTTCGGGCCACGCGGATCGCCGACAGATGTTCGGCGTAGGTGGCCGAGAAGATGTGTGTCCGGTCAGGCTTGGCCACATAGAAAAAGTACCCGTGTCTCGATGGGTTCAGGGCAGCTTCGATGCTGGCTTTGCCCGGAGATCCGATGGGGCCAGGTGGCAGGCCTGGGTGGAGGTAGGTGTTGTAAGGCGACTTGACCGTCCGAACCACACCGGGGCCAAGGTTCTTCCACTCTTGGAGGGCATAGAGTACGGTGGCGTCGATCTCCAGGTTCTGCTTGCGGGCGAGGCGGTTCTCGATGACGCCCGCGATGACCGGCCGTTCGACATCCTTGGCCGCCTCAAGCTCGACCATTGAGGCGATGGTCACCGCGCGCTCAAGGTTCTGCGTCCCCAGGGGTTTGACGACCTTCTCTTCAAACGCCTTGAGCTGTCGCCGGATGGTCTCGTCCGCGCCGAGCATCGGAGGCAGGTCGTAGGTGTCGGGGAACAGGTACCCCTCCAGGCTCCCCTTAGGTAGCTGAAACGTGACGTCGGACTGGAACTTTTCTGGGTGGCGGGCCTCCTCTATGTACTCGCCCGCTGCGCAAACCCCCTTGGCTTCTAGCCGCTTGGCGACACGGGCGATCCACCAACCTGGGGGGATCATGACCTCTTGCCTGACCGGCTTCTGAAGGGATGCGACCACTTCTTGCCAACCCATGCCGGGGTGGAGTCGATAGGTTCCCCGCTTTACTGTCTTGAGGCCCTTGAGCCCTGCCGCCTCCTCGAATAACCTGGCGTTCCGAACGATCCCCTTGCCGACGAGTTCGCCCGTGACGGAAGCGAGCGGCGTCGGTTGCTTGTATCTGACATAGATGGCCTTGCCCGTCGGTTCTGGCGACAATCCGTACATCACCCAGGCGCCACCGGCGACGACCGCAAGGACCAAGAATCCCGTGGCCATCTTCCATGGGCGACGGCTTGGCTTAGGCTTCGGCATGGGACTCCAAATAGCGCTCCAGGATACGGCAAGCGGACTCACCGTCGACCGACTTCCTTCGTTGCGAGCCTTTCAGCCCGGCGCCCAGCATCTCCGTCTCGGCAGAATGGCTCGTCAGGCTTTCGTCGACGTACGCGACGGGCGTGCCGAGGCCCTCGATCAGTGCGCCCAACTGGCGGCACACCCGCGACATCTTAGTCTCGCCCTCGGCGTCGAGCGGGAGGCCGAGGACGACCTGGTCTGCCGCTTCTTCTCCGAGTGTCCTTACGATCTGTGCGGCGTCATCGGCTAGTCTGCCGGATGCCTTGATCGGCTGTCTTGGCGTGGCGATCCTCCTGGATGACTCAGCGACGGCGACGCCGATCTTGGCGCCTCCGAAGTCGATCCCGAGCAACCTCACCGAAAGGCCTCGACCACCGTGTCCCGGAGGCCTGGCACCACGCTGACCGCGTTTCGACCAAAGGCTTCGTCGCCGTCGAACTGCATGAATATCCCACCAGCCTCCCGGACGAGCAACGAGGGCGCGCTGATGTCCCAATGGGCGATGACAGGGTCGAGCATCAGGTCTGCCCGCCCGCTTGCGACCAGGGCGTGTCCGTAGGCGTCGCCCCAGCCCCGGCTCACTTTGGCTTGACCCGCAAGCCTCTGGTAGCCCTCCAGCCTCCCTTGACCCTGCATCGACCGGAAACTGCCGCTGAGAAGGGTCGCCTGCACGATGTCCGTTGTCTGCCGGACACGGATAGGACGGCCATCCCAAAACGCGCCGCCTCCCCTGGAGGCCCAATACATCTCGTTTAGCGCGGGGAAGTACACGGCGGCGACCAAGGGCCGCCCGTCCTGCTCGTAACTCAGTAGGGTCGCGAACAAGGGGACCCCGGCGACAAAGGACTTCGTGCCGTCGATGGGATCGACGACCCAACGGTCGAGGCTGGTGCCGGTCGCTCCTTGCTCCTCGCCAAGGATCGCCTCTCCGGGCCATTTCTCGGTTATTCGGCTCCGGACAATGGCCTCGGCGCTTTTGTCGGCGACTGTGACGGGCGACGAGTCTTCCTTCTCGACTACGGCGACGCCGGTCTGGTAGTGGGCAAGTGTGCTCCGCCCAGCTTCGAAGGCGGTCTCGATACAAAAGGCGAGGCGCGGATCCATGACGGAACAAGCCACAGTTTGGCCGGTTCTTGTGCGCGGGCCGAAGGACACCGCCGCTGAACATGGGTAGGGGCGCACCGTCTGGGAGCATATGAGCGCTTTGCTCGCAGCTTTGGTCGCACTTACAGCGACCGCCCATCAACCTGAGACTTGGACGTTGAGCGTTGACGGCAGAGATCGGACCGCCCTCGTCTATAAGCCCTCGCGTGGCGACGCGCCGCATCCTGTCGTAATCTGCTTTCACGGGCACGGCGGGACTTCTCGGTACGCCGCTCGCGCCTACCGGTTTCAAGAGTTGTGGCCAGAGGCGCTGGTGATCTATCCGCAGGGCCTGCCGACGGTGACGAGGCGCGTCGATCCAGAGGGCAAGAGGCCGGGATGGAACATGACGCGGCTGACCGACAACCAAGACATCGACTTCTTCGACAAGATGTTGAAGCGGGTCGGAGAGGATCCTGGTTATCGGAAGGAGGTCTTCATCATGGGGCACTCGAACGGCGGCGGCTTTGTGTACACGCTCTGGGCGGCAAGACCAGACGTGATCGCGGGTGTCGCCTCGGCCAACGCCGGTGGAGCACGCCGGGTGACGAAGCCCCTGCCCGCGTTCATCGTCATTGGTGAAAAGGACCAGTTGGTGGACCCCAAGCTTCAACATTCTTCACTGGATGCCTTGAAGAGGCTGTTGCGATCCACGCCGGAAGAAGGGCGTAAGGTGGGCGACCAAGTCCGCGCTTACTCGGGCCAGGCGCCGTTGGCGACCTTCATCTACGACGGGGACCACACCTTCCGAGGCGACTCGGTGCCGTGGATGGTGAAGTTCTTCCAGTCTTTGCCCAAGGGGCTCTAGCCAGGATTCAGGATCCTGCAGTTCCTCAAGACTCTCGGCACCCTGGACTCAGGCAACGCGATGTTGTACTCGTGGTACGGTTGAACCATGTTTCTCAGCATGGTTTGGCTCGCGGTGGCCCAGCGTCCCGGGCCGGTCCAGATCCCGGCCGAAATCTCCCTCTCGGTGTCGCCGCCAGCGAGCCAAGTTCCGAGCGTCTACCCCCCGATGCCGACGATCTACCATAAGGACTGGATCGACTTGAATAAGAACGGCAAGAGGGACGTCTACGAGGACCCTTCTCGACCAGTCGACGAACGTGTGGACGACCTGCTTGGGCAGATGACCCTTGAGGAGAAGACTTGCCAACTGGCGACGCTTTACGGCCATGGGGCGGTCCTGAAAGACGAGTTGCCGACCCTTGGCTGGAAGAAAGAGGTCTGGAAGGATGGGATCGCCAACATCGACGAACAGGAGAACAGCAAGTTCGACGCCAAATCCGGCCATTACCTGTGGCCGCCCAGCCTCCATGCCGCCGCCCTGAACGAGATCCAGAGGTTCTTTGTCGAGCAGACCCGTCTGGGCGTGCCGGTGGACTTCACGAACGAGGGCATCCAAGGGTGCTCGTCTTTCGCAGGGACGCTCTTTCCGATTCCGACCGGCATGGGGGCGACCTGGGATCTGGACCTTGTCCACCAAGAAGGCGTGATCACGGGTTTGGAGAACCGCCTGCTTGGCTTCACCAACGTCTACGCGCCGATCCTCGACGCGGTGCGCGACCAGCGTTGGGGGAGGTCGGAGGAGTCTTTCAGTGAAAGTCCGTTTCTCCTGAGCCGCATGGGGGTCGCCTTGGCCAAAGGTATCCAGGCCAACGGCTCGGCTTCCACCGCCAAACACTTTGCCGTCTATAGTTTCAACAAGGGAGCCCGCGAGGGCTACTCCCGCACCGACCCGCAGGTCGCCCCGCGCGAGATGGAGGAACTGGCCCTCAAGCCCTTCAAGGACGCGGTCCATGAGGCCGACATCTTGGGCGTCATGGCGAGTTACAACGACTACGACGGCGTGCCCATAGCGGCGAGCAAGGAGTTTCTGACCGGCCGCCTACGCAAGGAGTGGGGGTTCCGCGGCTACGTCGTCAGCGACAGCGACGCCGTCGAGTACGTGTTCAGCAAGCATCATGTCGCGAAAGACTATCCGGACGCCGTGCGGCAGGTCATGCTCGCCGGACTGGACGTGCGGACGACCTTCACGCCTCCCCAGGTCTACATCCTGCCCGCCCGCGAGGTGGTCCGGAAAGGATTGGTCCCCATGAGGATCCTGGACGACAGGGTGCGCGACGTCCTACGCGTGAAGTTCTGGCTCGGCCTTTTTGACCGACCCTATCGGTCCGACCTGACTCGCGCCGACGAGCTGGTCGCGCGTCCGGAGCATCAGGCAGCCGCACTGAGGGCCTCCCGCGAGTCCCTCATCTTGCTCAAGAACAAGGACGCCAGGCTACCGCTCAAGCACGACACCCCGACAATTGCCGTCATTGGGCCGAACGCTAAGAACGTGGACTGGGCCCACAAGAGCTATGGGCCCATGCATGTCCAGGTGCCGACGATCCTGTCGATGATAGAGAAGGCTTCGTCCGGACGGGTCCTCTATGCGAGGGGCTGTTCGGTCACGACAAAGGATTTCCCCAACGACGAGCTATACCGACGCGACCTCACGCCGGAAGAGAGCGCAGGGATCGCCGAGGCCGTCGACGTGGCGAAGCAGGCGGACGTGGTGGTGTTGGTGTTGGGCGAAAATGACCGCACAAGCGGCGAAAGCCGCACGCGGTCGAGCCTGGACCTCCCTGGCCGGCAGGAGGAGCTTGCCCGTGCGGTGGCGGCTACCGGAAAACCGTTGGTCGCCGTCGTGATCGCCGGTCGACCGCTCTCGATCAACTGGTTACAAGACCACGCCGACGCGATCCTTTACGGTTTCTCGCCTGGCGCCTTCGCGGGTCAAGCCGTGGCCGAGACCTTGTTCGGGCAGAACAACCCGAGTGGCAAATTGCCGGTGACGGTGCCGAAGACCGTCGGGCAGATTCCGTTGAACTTCCCCTACAAGCCAGCATCGAACGACGAGGGCCTTCGTGATCCCGCGGCGGTGGCCGGGCCGCTTTACCACTTTGGTTACGGCCTCAGCTACACCACTTTCGCGTACTCAGACCTCTCCGTGGAGACACCCGAGATCAAGCCAGGTGGGGACGTGACTGTGTCTTTCACGGTTCGGAACACGGGCGACGTCGCGGGCACCGAGGTCGCCGAAGTCTATTTCCACCAGGTCGTGTCGGACGTGACGACCTATGTGCGCCGACTGGGCGGTTTCGACCGGGTGACGCTTGCGCCAGGCCAGGCGAAGAAGGTGACGGTGACGGTTCCGGGGCACGAGTTGGCGATCCTCGACCGGCAGATGAAGTGGCGGGTCCAGCCCGGAGAATTTCAGGTCTTTGTGGGAGGCTCGTCGGTGGACACCCCGCTCAAGGGCCGGTTCGTGGTGAAGTAGACGCCCCGCCTCGCCAACAACAAGAAGGGCCCTCGCAGGGGTGCTCCAGTCCGTGGCGGGTATCCTTGCCGCCGCCCGCGTGGGGGTATAGCTCAGTTGGTAGAGCGCCTGCTTTGCAAGCAGGATGTCAGGGGTTCGAGTCCCCTTACCTCCACCATTGTTCCTGACCACCGGCCATAGCGAGTTGATGGCTATCTGAAAGGTGCATTGTGCCATGGTGTTGGAAGGCGTATTGAGGCGAATATGCCCCGCATTCGCCTCACATTTGAGGCGAATAGCTATCTCATCCGACTCTAAGTCGAGCCTATGGTACGCAGCGAGCCATTACAGCCTGCTCGCAAGTTCAGCTTTGCGCGGCCGGATAGTAAGTCGACAACCGGTGGAGCAACTGCAGTACCGAGACGAAGCTCACCACCTCGACGATCCCCGCTGGCGGGAGGCTGCGGCATGAGTCCACCGTCGTTTGGTCAACCACGGCCGGGCTGGGTGAGACGGCCCGCGCCAAAGTCTGTACGGGAGAGTCGGGAAGTTCTTGGGCGCCGACCGCGCGCAGTTCCTCGCCCAAGCTCGAATCGTCGACGATCCGTGCATAGACCAGGCCGGCCGAGAGCTTCTCGCCAAGGCCGACGACGCTGTCCCCGAAGTTGTCCTTGATCATCGTGGCGACGGCGCGGACGGCCCGGCGGTGGCGAATACGTGAGAGGACGGGGAAGTCGTGGCCGGTCTTCTCGCGCAAGTAGTCCCCGACTTCGGGCCAACGGTCGGGCACACCGGCTGTCCAAGCCTTGTCCAGTTTCAGGGCTTGGGGAGCGAACTGGGCCACCTTGGCCCGCTTCAGCAGGGAGTCCTGGCCCGGAGGGCTTCCTTGCTTGATCGGGCCCGAGAAATGCTGGCCAGGAGTCCACCCCGAGGAGGCGATCACGGGGTCTACCTCGCTGACGACGGGCTCCTCGAGCGGGACGCCGAGCGCGTCCATATACTTGTTCAAGAACCCCATCATCGAAACCGAGAGGACGAGCCATTCGACATCTGCCTCCGAAAAATGTCGGCGCAACTCGACACGGATGGATTCGTCCAAGGTGGCCGGGACCGTCGAGAGGGCTGAAGCCATTTGCACGACTGCACGGTCGGCCGAGCTCAGAGCTTGCTGGTCTTCTAGGGCGGAGCGGACCTGATCGACGGTCGCGCCGCGACGCAAGGCGAACGAGCAACAGTGGGCGGAGCAGTACGCGCAACTGGCGGCACGGCTGGACACGTACATCGCCAAGCCCACCTTGTCACGCGGAGCCCCTGCACCCCACAGCAGGAACGGCAGGTTGATGAGGTTCGGCACCATCACGTTGTACGTGCGGAACGCTGCCGGCCAGATCTCCAAATACCGGTCGCAATTCGGCACGACACCGAGCAACGTGCGGACCAATTCGAGCAACGGGCCATACCGTGTGTGCAGCGTCTCGAAGGGTATGGCGTCCTTTTCCAGCAGTTCGGTCAGCATGGTCAACTTTCCCTCACCTCGTGGACTGACATCTCGATTCTCTCACATTCCCAGAGATTCGTCCCCACAACGCACATGCCAGACAGGTGGGAATCGTCCATGATCGGCATATGGCGTCGGTCTATGTCGGGCTGTCGGGATACTCCTACAAGGAGTGGCAGGGTGAGGGGCTCTTCTATCCGCCCGGGCTCAAGCAGGCTGACTACTTGACGCACTATTCCAGGCACTACAACACGGTCGAGGCACCAGGGATGTGGCAGCGGATGCCGACTGAGTCGACCATCGCCAAGTACATCGAACAATGCCCGGCCGGGTTCCAATTGTCGCCGAAGATGCACCAAAAGGTGACCCACCTCGCCCGGCTCAAGCCCGCTGGCTTCGAGACCCTGGAGGCCTTTGTCGCCCAGCTCGTGCCGCTCGAAGGTGCAGGCATGCTCGGCCAGGTCTTGGTGCAGACTCCGCCGAACCTGGCCCGTAACGAGAGCCTGCTCGCCGGATTCTTGGCCGCACTCCCGCGCCGTCCGACGCTGAGATGGGCGATGGAGTTCCGCCACGGCTCCTGGGCCACGGACGAGACCCACGACGCTTTGCGGCTGGCAGGGGTCGGCTGGGTCATCACCGACACAGATGAAGAGGACGCGCCCCGCGTCGAGACCGCCGGGCATGTCTACGTCAGGTTGAGAAAAACGCAATATTCAGACGACCAACTGAAGGACTGGGCGGCGTACTTCCGTGCCAAGGCCGGTGAGGGTAAGGACTGCCACGTCTACTGCCGCCACACCGATGTCGAGGCGCCGTGGGAGTGGGCGGACCGCCTGGTGGAACTGCTCTCCAACTAGCGCGCGTCCCCGATGGGGTCTCGGAGCCCAGTTCGAATAATCCAGAATGAAGGCGTATGTACAGTAGGCGCGACTTCCTGAAGGCGGCGACAGCACTTGGATCGACCGCGGCCAGTTGGTCAGGGTTGCCGGAGTCGGTCGCGCGGGCGTTCTCCATCGATCCGGAGGCTGGCTCGACCTTCATGGACGCGGAGCACGTGGTCATCCTCATGCAAGAGAACCGCAGCTTCGACCACACGTTCGGCTCGTTGCAAGGTGTTCGCGGATTCAGGGACCCGCGCGTCCATCGGCAACCGAACGGAGAGCCGGTCTGGTTCCAGCCCGACACCGACGGCAAGATCGTGCCGCCCTTCCGCCTGGACATTGACCACTCGAACGTGACATGGATCGGCGGTACCCCGCACTCATGGTCGGACCAGGTCGACGCCTACAACGGGGGCAGGTACGACAAGTGGCTCCCGGCCAAACGACGCGGCGACGGATTCCCGATGACCATGGGCTTTTTCACACGGGAAGACATCTCGTTCTACTACGCACTGGCCGACGCCTTCACGATCTGCGACCAGGCTTTCTGTTCTTCTCTGACGGGGACGACGCCGAACCGGCTCTACCTTTGGACCGGCACGATCCGGGAAGACGCCTCACATCCAGCCCGGGTCTCCAACGGCGACACCGACTACGACAGCGAGGCGGCTTGGACGACGTTCCCGGAGAGGCTGGAAGACGCCGGGGTCAGCTGGAAGATCTACCAAAACGAAGTTTCGATCGAATCGGGTCTCTATGGCGAGCACGACGCTTGGCTGGCCAACTTCACCGACAACCCGATCGAGTGGTTCAGCCAGTTCAGAATCCGGTTCTCGCCGAGCAGGCGAAGGTATGTCACCGAGACCATCCCGAAGCTTGAAAGGCAGATCGACGATCTGAAGTCCAAGTCCCAGGACGCCGACCAGAAGTCAAAGGCCGACATCGACAAGCAGACGGAGGAGGCGGTCAAGCAGCTAGCCTCACTGACGGCGGAGCATAAGGAATACACGGAGGCGAAATGGAGCGCGCTCCCAGCCAAGTCAATGTCGCTGCATAAGAGGGCCTTCTGCGACAACCGCATCGACCCGAACTACCGGGAACTCGACAAACACGCCTACGACGACCATGGCACGGCCAGGGAGATCGACGTCCCGAAGGGCGACGCGCTCGCCCAGTTCCGAGCCGACGTGGCCAGCGGAAACCTTCCTCGTGTGTCGTGGATGGTGCCGTCCGAGCGGCTGTCCGACCATCCGGCATCCCCGTGGTTCGGGGCGTGGTACCTCAGTGAGGCCATCAACATTCTCACCGCCGACCCCGAGGTTTGGAAGAAGACGGTGTTCATCCTCTGCTACGACGAGAACGACGGCCTGTTCGACCACGTCCCACCATTCATCGCGCCCCATCCCGACCGGCCTGAGACGGGCAAGACGTCCAGTAACATCGACACGGCGCCGGACATCTCCAAGGAGCACGGGCGCAACCACTCGATCGGTCTCGGGTATCGGGTGCCGTTGGTCGTCGTGTCTCCCTGGACGCGCGGCGGGTGCGTGAACTCCCAAGTGTTCGACCACACGTCCGTTCTCATGTTCTTAGAGAAGTGGCTGGCCGGTAAATCGAAGGATGTCCGCGAGTCCAACATCAGCACTTGGCGAAGGACGGTCAGCGGGGATCTGACGTCCGTCTTCCGTCCGTACAACGGCGAAAAGCTCCAACTTCCGAAGTTCCTCGAGCGGGATCCGTTTGTCGAGCGGATCCACAACGCCAAGTTCCAGGGACGTCCGGTGCCGCCTGACCATATCAGCGCGTCCGACACGGCCGGTTTCGATGTCGGGGCTTTCCAGGAGCGCGGCACCCGCCCGTCGTGCCCCCTGCCCTACGAGCTCGAGGCAAGCATTTCGCTCGGAGACGGAGGCGCGAAGATCAAGATGTCCGCTGGAGAAAAGGTGTTTGGGAAGAGGTCGTCTGGCAGCGCCTTCAAGGCCTACTCCTACGGTGCGGGGTTCGTCGCCCGGGCGTACGCGGTCTCTCCGGGGGACTCGGTCGTCGACTCGTTGCCTGCCGGCCCGAAGTGCCTGGTGCGGATCGACGGACTGAACGGGTTTGTCCGCCAGTTGGAAGCCTCGCAAGGGGTCGCGTTTTCGGCTACTGCACGCGCCCGTGGCACGGAGCTCGTGCTGACCTTGGCTAACAACTCGGACGTAGAGCAAGTGATCAGTCTGCAAGACGGCTCGTACGGTCAGAAGTTGGACGCGGTGCGACTGCGGCCAATGCAGTCCAAGCGTGTGGCCGTCTCGACCGAGGCCAGCCACCGCTGGTACGACGTTGTGGCGAGTCACGGGGGTGCGTCCTACCGCTTTTCCGGCCGTATCGAGAACGGAGCCTGGTCGGTCACCGATCCGGCGATGGCTTGAAACTCACGGCGACTGAAGTATTTCAACCTCATAGGGCTGGAGGGTGATCGTCCCTGACCCGTCGGTCAGGTTCACTTTCTTACCGGACTCAGAGTCAACCAATTGGTTAGCATGGGCGGTCAACCGTGCCTTCGTGGATCGCCCGAGGATCGACGCGATGAAGATAGTTACCCTCTTGCCGTCGTTCGTCGCAAACGAAAGGACCCCGTCGCCGGTGGCGCCGACACCCTGGGCGACCGGGTCGTCGAGCCGGCGGGCGTAGCGCTGGATCTGGGCGTTCAACTTCGTCACGGCCGCCAGCATGGTGGGGTCGTCGAGCAGGGCGTGCTCGTCAAAGCTGGGTTTGAACTGATGGACGAAGTAGATGAGGCCGCGTGACCCGCTGATGATCGCCGACCAAGCCTGCGCTTTCACCTGGTCCGGGGTCGCTTTGCCCTCGCCGTTGATGTCGGTGCACTCCAGGCAGTTCCAAACGCGTTGTCTGCCACCCGTCCAGCCGACAAGCCGACGCACGCCTTTGGCGACAAGGCTGATCTCATCAGGATTGTGCAGACTGGCCATGGGATAGACGTCGAAGGAGACGATGTCCGAACCCTTGACATAGGTTTCGTAGTCAGAGAGCTTCGCGCCGGAGCCTCGACCGATCCAACGGTCGTTGGCGACGCCTTGGCCCAGGTTGAGAAGGACCGGCCTTGTCGGATCTTTGGCCTTGATGCGGCGGTAGTCGTCGACGATGCGTTGGGGCGGCACGCAGGGTCCGTAACCGCCTCCGGGCGTCGGCTGGGCGTTGTCGGGCTCGTCGCCGTGCATCCAGGCGACGATCGTCTTGTCCTTGACGTGGCGGAGGCCCACCTCGTTCTGGTCGCAGACGACTGACATTCCGGCCCCCTTGAGCCGCGCGAGCTGTTCCTCGGTGGGGCCGTCCCATAGGCCCACATAGAGGTTGATACCAGCCGCCTTGTATTTGGTGGCCATCGCCGGGCTTTGCAGCCAGACAGCGATCGGGAAGACACCCTTGTCAGCCAATGGGTTTTGGGCGACGGCGACCGAGAGGGCCAAGGCGGCGATCATGCGTCCATCATGCCACGACTGTCTTCGGACTTGTCAGAGACCAAATCGGCATTCAGAGAGGAGTTAAATCTTCTTCCTGACGACCCACTGCGTCTTTCCAATTTGCCGATCAATTTCAAAACCCTCTCTGAGGAACATGTCCACCGTCCCGCCGTGCAGGAACGAGGACGAGGTCTTGATCCCCTCCACGACGAACGGATAGGCCTCCACCACGCCACCGCCAAGTTGCCCGATCATCTCCAAGGCGGCGTGCAACGCGAGGTTTGCGACGCCCTTCTTCCGATGGCGCTTGCCCACATAAAAGCAGGGAATCCGCCAGTCCGGCAGCTCAGTCAATGAGGCCTCGTAGTTCTTGCGGTTCTTGATATTAGGGAGTTCCTCGGTTCTGCCGAACTGGCACCAGCCGATCGCATCCTCGCCCTCAAAGACCACTGCTGCTTGGGCCCGGCCCTCACAGACCAGCCGATGCTTGGTCTCCCGATAGGGTCGGCACTGACCCCTTGGCCCCTGCGGGTCTAAATGGAAACCGATGCACCAGCAGCCGTCCCAGACGCCGCCTTCGCCTTCAACGAACTTGTCGAACGCGGCCCAAGTGTCTTGATCCAGCGGCTTGACCGTGAACATGGCTCAGTATGGGTTGGAAGGCATCATTTGCCAAGCTTTGACGCTTGAAAACTCTGCTTTGCCCGTGGCAAAGAGCCGCACACCGAGCGGGTTGTCCGCTGAAGGGTAGACCCGTCGCATGACGGCCTGAAGTCCGTTGGCGAAGACCTCGACGACCGACTTGTCGACAAAGACCCGTAGGGTGAGGTCCTCGCCTGGTTTCAGATCCAGGGGGCCGGCCTCCAGGCCAGTGTCTGAGCCTGCCTCAGAGGAGTGGCTGGCGTCCACGACCAACTTCTTCGTGTCCGCGTCGTAGTAGACGGGGGTCGTCTCCATGCCATCGTCACAGCAGACCTTGAGACCGACGCGGCCGTGGGAAGGGGCTTTCGTCGTCACGATGACCTCCAGAGAGCCGCCCTTGACCTTGTCCAAAGTAACGTCCTGACCGTCCACGACCCTGCGGCCGAAGTCGACCGGGTTGTATCGCAGGCGTTCGATCTCTTTGGGCACGTCCATTCGCAATCGGCTGTCGGGGCCGAGGGTCAGCACGCGGGGAAGGCTCATCGTGCCCGACCATCCGGCGTCACCCCTGACTCCGAAGCTGGGCTTGTCGAATATCCAAGACCACATGATCCTGCGACCCTTGTCGTCAATCAGGCTTTCAGGGGCAAAAAAGGAGTTGTCGTTCCAACTCATCCGTTCATGTACTTCTGGGTGGAACTGCTTGCCGTCCCAGTCTCCGACGTAGTAGCGGGCGCCCAGGCGGTGGGAGATGCAGAGCAAGACACGTTTGCCGCCGAGCTCGAAGAAGTCGGCGCACGAGACGTCCTCGTTGATCGAGACTCCCGGCACCGTGTTGGCCATCAGGTCCCCGACGTAGCTCCAAGGCCCGCCCAGGGTCTTGGACTTGACCACCGCAGGGTGCTCTCCACCGAAGATGGCGTAGTAGTCGCCGCCCTCCACCCAGCCGTAAGGGTCCCAGGATCGGTACTTGCCCTCAGCCGGATCGCCCGGCTTGAGCTTGGGCGTGATCGGGTTGGTCTTGAGCTTCGACCATGTGTCCAAATTGTCGTCAAGCGCGACCGCCATGGCGTTGCCCTGGTCGACTTGGTGATAGCACAAGGTCGGCACACCGTCCTTGTTGACGAAGCAGTTGCCGCTGAACATGCCCACCTGCAACCCGGTCGGGTGGTTGCGCCAGTGGAAGAGGTCGGTGCTGCTGACGTGCCCCCAGTTATGGCCGAGATGGTCTTGGTAGATGTAGAAGAGGTGATACTGGCCCTTCCAATAGATCGCGCCGTTCGGGTCGAAGGGCATCGCCACCCCCTCGGGGATCACGAAGTGGTATCCGGGCCGGTAACGGTCATGGAGCAGTTTCTCTCGGAAGGCCCGGTTGGTCTCGGCGGGTGTCAAGTCGGCGTGCGCGGTCTCGGCCATGAGATAGTCTCCCTCCCGGTCTAGGTGCAGTTTGCCCCCGACGACCCGTGCACCGCCGAAGACGGTGGTCGCGGGGAAACGCCCGGTCTTATCCGACACCCGACCGTCGGCAAAGTCCCACCAAGCATAGGGTGCGGGCAGATCGGCGACATGCCGTTTGAGGCTGGCCACTTGACCGGCTGTAAGCGCCCTGTCGTATATCCGGGCCTCGTCGACCGTGCCAATGAAGTCCCGGGCGCGAGGGGCAGCGGCGGTGTGCCGCCTGCCGATCAACACCGCAGAACTCTCGACGGAGAACCGTTGTGACATCGGAACCGCGTACGAGGAGACTTCTTGGCCATTGCGATAGAGCGTGACCGTCTTCCCTCGGTAGACGATAGCGATTTGAGTGGTTACGCCAGGCCGTGCCTCGGCCCGATAGGCAGACTGGTCCCTCAGGGTGCGGCTAAAGTTGTCGCTGCCTGCCATCCACTTGCCGGGGGTGATCTCGCCGAACACCACCCCGTCAAAGGTGCCGCCGTCGCCTTCCAGGGTCAGCGCGCTTCCGCCGCGATCGGTCAGGTTGGCCGGTGCGGCCCACACGACAAGCGTCTTTTCACCGATGGTGGCCTGTCGGCCGACCATCGAACAAATTCCGATAAGCATTGCCGTCAGTGACATGTGCCCCAGATTATGCCGGTCACCAGGATGCCGCGGGTTTGAGTGGGAGTGGAGCAAGCGGGACGCCTAAGAATTGTCTAAGTCGCGCTGTCCAGAACCAGGCCATTGGAGTCGTGTCCCAGCCAATCAGGTTGAATGGAACCATGCGGCTACCGGAATACAACCAGCAACGCCAGGTGGAACTCAGTGAAATGTATCCACACTCGCCCTTGGCCGGTCAGGTCGCATTAGTAACAGGCGCGAACTCCGGCATCGGTGAAGGGTGTGCCCGACACTTGGCCGCGGCCGGGGCGGCGGTGGCGGTCAATTACGTCGTCAGGCCCGAGGAAGCGCAAGTGGTCGTCGACCAGATCAAGGGTGCGGGTGGCAGGGCCACTGCGGTCATGGCGGACGTCAGTCAGGAAGACCAGGTCGCCGCCATGGTGCGGCAGGTGGTCGCCGAGTTCGGCACTATCGATATCTTGGTAGCCAACGCTGGCCTACAGCGCGACGCGAAACTGACCGAGATGACCGTCGCCCAATGGGACACGGTCATGAACGTGAACTTCAAGGGCCAGTTCCTCTGCGTTCGGGAGGTGGTCAAGGAGTTTGACCGTCGCGGCATGCACGATGTCTCGAAGGCGCTTGGAAAGGTCATCTGCATGAGCTCCGTCCACGAGGTCATCCCGTGGGCGGGACATGTGAACTACGCGGGTTCCAAGGGCGGCATCAAGCTCATGATGCAGTCGATCGCCCAGGAGGTCTCGGGGAGGAGGATACGGGTGAACTCGATCGCGCCAGGGGCGATCGCCACGCCGATCAACCGTCCCGCATGGGACACTGCCGAGGCTGAGGCCAAGCTCTTGAGTCTGATCCCCTGCAATCGGGTGGGAATTCCCGACGACATCGGTCAGGCATGTGTGTTCCTCGCCTCCGACGCCAGCGACTACATCGTGGGGACGACGATCTTCGTCGACGGCGGCATGTGCCTCTGCGAAGGTTTTGCGACAGGAGGCTAGACCGTGGCGACCGCAGAACATAAGCGACTTGAAGAGAACGACGCGCCGGACGCCCCTTGGCACCGCTGGGGCCCCTATGTCAGCGACCGACAGTGGGGGACCGTGCGCGAGGACTATTCCGCCAACGGTGACGCCTGGAACTACTTTCCCCACGACCAGGCAAGGTCGCGCGCCTATCGCTGGGGAGAAGACGGGATCGGCGGGTTCTGTGACCGGTCGGGCGCGGTCCACGTGGCCGTAGCCTTGTGGAACGGCCGCGACCCAATCCTGAAGGAGCGGCTCTTCGGCCTGACGAACCGCGAGGGGAACCATGGCGAGGACGTCAAGGAGATCTACTTCCATGTGGACGGGACGCCGACCCACTCCTACATGAAGATGGTCTACCGCTATCCGCAAGCGGCATTTCCTTACCTGGACATCGTGGAGACGAACCGCTCTCGGGGCCAGACAGATCGAGAATATGAGATTTTGGACACCGGGGTTTTCGACGAGAACCGGTTCTTCGACGTTGTCATCGAGTTTGCCAAGGCAGATCCGGACGACCTTCTCTTCAAGTGGCATGTGACAAACCAAGGCCCTGAGGCCGCCGACATCTGGGTCTTGCCGCACCTGTGGTCTCGCAACCGGTGGTCTTGGGGTGGCGAGACGCACGTCGAGAGACTTTCCCAAGTGGGCCCTGGCCAGATCAAATTCCGATCAACACGCCACGGCACGATGTGGTTCTACATGGAGGAACCACAAGATGTCCTCTTCACAGAGAACGAAACGAACAGCGAACGCCTATTTGGAACGAAGAACCAACAACCCTTTGTCAAGGACGCCTTTGACCGCTACGTGCTCCATAACGACGAAGGTGCTGTGAACCCCGCCAAGTCGGGGACAAAGGCTTGTGGTCTCTACAAGATCCACCTGAAGCCGGGCGAAAGCCGATCTGTGCGGGCGAGGCTCTCTCCGAGAGAGTTCGAGGAGCCCTTTGGCTTGGCGTTCGATGACCTCGTCGCAAAGGCAAAGGCAGAGGCGGACGAGTTCTATGACGAAGTGATCGTCGCCCCCGGCAAGCAAATGAAGCACGTCCAGAGATGTGCGCTGGCTGGCCTCCTTTGGAGCAAGCAGTTCTATCGCTACGACGTCCAGCGTTGGAGGCAGGGCGACCCGGTCTGCCCCAAACCGCCACTCGGGCACGGTGACCGGAACTCGGGCTGGATCCACTTTGACGCCGGCGAAGTCCTTTCCATGCCCGACAAGTGGGAGTACCCGTGGTTCGCCGCTTGGGACCTTGCGTTCCATACAGTCCCCATGACTTTGGTCGACCCCAAGTTCGCCAAAGAACAGCTCTTGCTCTTGCTCCGAGAATGGTACATGCACCCGAACGGCCAGATACCTGCTTATGAGTGGGCGTTTGGCGATGTCAACCCACCGGTGCATGCCTGGGCCGCATATCGTGTCTTCACGATAGAACGACGGTTGAAAGGAGGAAGCGGCGACATTGAGTTTCTCAAGCGGGTCTTCAACAAGCTGCTTCTCAACTTCACATGGTGGGTGAACCGTAAGGACGCCGGTGGCAACAACTTGTTCGAGGGCGGATTCATGGGCCTGGACAACATAGGCGTGTTCGATCGCAACTCGCCGATTGCCTCTGGGATCGTCCTCGAACAGTCGGACACAACAAGTTGGATGGCGATGTTTTGCCTCAACATGCTTTCCATCGCCATCGAACTAGCCCGTGTGGACCCCGCCTACGACGACGTGGCGTCGAAGTTCTTTGAGCACTTCGTCTACATCGCCAAGGCCGTCTATGAACAAGGCCTTTGGGATGAAGAAGACGGATTCTATTACGATGTCGTCAAGTCCGACAGCGGTTGGCATGAACCGGTCAAGGCAAAGAGTGTTGTGGGCCTGATACCTTTGATGGCGGTCACCACGATCGAACCCGGCGATTTGGAGAAGATGTCAGGCTTCAGAGCCAGGATGGAGTGGTTCGTCAGGCATAAACCGGAGCTTCTTTCTCACTTTGGGTCTGTCGAAGAGACCGGTCAAGGCGAGCGCCGCGTTCTGTCTCTCGTGCCCCCTGACCGACTGCGGCGGGTCCTTGAGAGCATGTTAGCGGAAGACCAGTTCCTGTCTCCGTATGGCATAAGGTCCCTTTCAAAGGAACTGGGCAGCAAACCCTACACCATCTCGATCGGTGGCCAGAGCCACACCATTGACTATGAGCCGGGCGAATCGTCGACCGGCCTCTTTGGTGGGAACTCCAACTGGCGTGGGCCGATTTGGTTTCCCATCAACTTTCTCTTGATCGAATCTATTCAGAAGCACCATTGGTATCTTGGTGACGACTGGAAGGTGGAGTATCCAACTGGATCTGGAAAGTACGCAGACTTATGGAAGGTTTCCCTTGACCTCTCGGCGAGGCTCAGTTCGTTGTTTATCGCGGATGCCCACCATAAGAGACCGGTCCATGAAAACCCTAGGTATGCAGAGGATCCTCTTTGGAACGATTATCTGCTTTTCTTTGAGTACTTCCACGGAGATACGGGCCGAGGCTTGGGTGCTAGCCATCAAACGGGCTGGACCAGCCTTGTCGCAAAGCTGATCGACCAACGAGCGATCTGGGCGTGAGTTCGGTCATTGATCCGAGACTTTGTTGAGAGACCTTATTGACTTGTGAAGCTTTGCGAGGCTCCTCCCGAATTGTATTTGCCTTCGTAACGCCATGGGTTTGAACCAAAGCATCGGTCGACAAGGCGGAAAAGCATGGGGTCGTACTTTTCAAGTCCCTTCCGGTTGGCGACTTCGTTGTGCACGCCGTTGGGCGGCGTCGCAGACTGGCAACAGTCGAAATACGCTTGCACGCCTTCGGCCCAGTATTCGTCTTCGTTGGTCGCCGAGTAGGTGTTCTTCCATAAGCCGCTTTCGGTCGCGTGCTTGAACGCGGCCCGTAAGTCTCTTCTGTAGGTGGGGTCAATGATTGAGAAGCCCTCGCTTGCCAAGGTGTGGGAGAACTCGTGGACACAGATGCTCTCGCCGCGGTAGCGGTCGGTATCCAGTTCGAGAAGGTTCTCCTCGCCGCAGCTCGTCACGAGCCCGCCCAGTCCCCTGGCGCGTTTGTTCCAGTCGGTATTCGGATCGTGGCGGAGGTCGGCGTATTCCGGGAGGTCCGTCTGGCCCTGGTCCTTGCCTATGATTGAGAAGTGGCTGCCCCTCTTGACCAGGGACGGGATCAAACGCTTGTCTGCCTTTGCGACCATGTTGCCGATCAGAAAGACCACCCCGTGCAGAGCCCTGTCGTCAACTTTCGCTGACGCGATGATCGGCAGGCCGTCGAAGTAGACGCACTTGGTGTAGAAGCCATCTTGAGCCAAGCTCTTGGGCGGCGCTGTCACCGGGTCGTGAGGCCCGGTTGTCCTTTGCGGTTGCAGGGCGACGGCGATGACGGCGGCGAGCACGGCACTCATTCCACATGTGAGTCTAACATTGGAGACCCCAGCGACTGCGCCGTTAGCCAAGCTGAGGTACAAGACAAGCTTGAGTATCTTGATCGCTTTGATCGCATCGGTCACCGTGGCGCCCGGTCCGGGGCACACACCCTGGCCGTTGCCTGGACTGGACTATCCGATCCAACCCGTCCCGTTCACCGACGTCCACATCGACGATGGTTTTTGGGCGCCCCGCATCGAGACCAACCGGACAGTCACCGTCCCCTATGCCTTCAAGCAGTGCGAGGACACTGGACGTGTCGCCAACTTCGTCCACGCTGCCGAAACCTTGGCGGGGCAAGATCCGACCGGGAAACCGCTCCCGGGCTATCCGTTTGACGACACCGACGTCTACAAGGTGCTGGAAGGGGCCTCCTACTGCCTTGCGGTCAAACCCGACCCGAAGCTGGACGCATACCTGGACGAATTGATCAAGAAGATCGGGGCCGCCCAGGAGCCGGACGGCTTCCTCTATCCGGCACGGACCATCAACCCCAAGCATCCGCACGCTTGGTCAGGAGCGGAAAGGTGGGTGAACGAGGAGCAACAGAGCCACGAGTTGTACAACTGCGGCCACCTGTATGAGGCGGCCGTCGCCCACTACCAGGCTACCGGTAAGACCAGTCTCCTTAGAATCGCCGAGAAGAGCGCCGACCTGCTCGTCCGCACCTTCGGGCCAGGCAAGCGCAAGATATGGCCAGGGCATGAAATCGTCGAGATGGGTCTGGCGAAGATGTATCGGGCGACGGGGCGGCCGGAGTACCTCGACCTCGCCAAGTTTTTTATCGACAGCCGTGGTGGGGGCGGAGAATATTGGCAGGCCCACAAGCCGGTTCTCGAGCAAAAGGAAGCGGTCGGCCATGCGGTCCGTGCCGTCTACCTCTATTCGGGGGTGGCCGACGTCGCCGCCCTGACTGGCGACCGAAGCTATGTGGACGCCATCGACGGCCTTTGGGACAACGTCGTCGATAAGAAGATCTACGTCACCGGTGGAATCGGCGCCCGGGGCAATGGCGAGGCCTTCGGCGACAACTACGAGCTACCGAACGCAAACGCTTACGCAGAGACGTGTGCGGCGGTCGGCAACGACTATTGGAACCAACGCCTGTTCCTTTTGCACGGCGACTCAAAGTATGTCGATGTGCTGGAGCGCACCCTTTACAACGGCCTCCTTTCCGGCGTCGGACTGGACGGGAGGAGCTTCTTCTACCAGAACCCGCTGGCCAGCAACGGCCGCTACGAAAGATCCCCTTGGTTCGGATGCGCGTGTTGCCCGGGCAACATCACACGCTTTATCGCCTCCGTCCCGGGTTACGTGTACGCCGTCAAGGGGAAGGATCTCTATGTGAACCTGTATGTCGGTAGCAGGGCCGACATCAAGATGCCCTCCGGCGGCAGCCTGAAGGTGACCCAGGAGACCAAATATCCGTGGGACGGTTCGGTGAAAGTGAAGGTCGAACCCTCCAAACGGGCCGTCTACAACTTGAAACTGAGAATCCCGGGGTGGGCACGAAACGTGGCGTCACCCGGTGGACTCTATGGCTTTGAGTCAGCGGATGGGGCCCGAGTCGTACTCAAAGTGAACGGCAAGCCTGTGAATGTGGCCATCGAGGACGGCTATGCGACGCTCAGCCGTCCGTGGTCGAAAGGTGATGTCGTCGAACTCGAGTTGCCGATGGGCGTCCGCGAGGTCCGGGCGGACGACAAAGTCATGGCTGACCGTGGGCTCGTCGCCTTCCAGCGCGGGCCAATCGTCTACTGCGTCGAGGGCCGCGACGTGCCTGGCGGGCACGTCGCTAACCTGGTCGCCTCGCAGGACACCAAGCTCAAGCCCGTCTGGAAGCCCGACCTGCTCGGCGGAGTCGTCGTGTTGCAGGGCCAGGCGGCCCAGATCTACCGGGAGGAGGACGGAACGCTGGAGCGTCGCCCTGTGCAATTGACGATGGTGCCCTACGCTGATTGGGCGAACCGGGGCAAGAACGAGATGGCGGTGTGGCTAGCGGCGACCGAAGCGGCTTCGCACCCGATGCCAAAGGTTGTCCCGGTCTATGCGACGGCCAAAGTCACATCGTCTGGAGGCACCGGGCTCGAATCCATCAACGACATGCACGACGTCAAGGCGTCGGGACAGCAGGGAGACTTCTTCCACTGGTGGCCGAAGAAGGGCACGACCGAATGGGTCGAGTACTCGTTCGAACAGGCGGCCACCTTGTCCGAATGCCGCCTCTACTGGTTTGACGACACGGGTGTCGGCGAATGCCGGGTGCCCGCGTCATGGAAACTCGAGTACAAGGACGGCTCAGGAGCTTGGTCGCCGGTCAAGACGACGGCCACTTTTGGCACCGCCAAGGACCAGTTCAACACCGTCCGTTTCGAGCCGGTCAAGACCACCGGGCTGCGTCTTGAGGTGACCTTGCAGAAGGACTGGTCGGCCGGTATCCAACAGTGGGTGGCCAAGTAGCGGGCGAGCCTACTGTTGCTGTTGGCTGGCCTGTTCCGACTGCTCGTCGGGCGGGCCCAAGGTGCGACGGTTGGGGACCTCGGCGAAAACCGGCAGGTCGATGTCTCGGATCTCCTCGCGGGACAAGGCGAACGGCGGCGCATCAATCTGCTTGACGCGCACCTCGGTCTTGAGCGTCTCCTTTGCGGCGCCGCGATAGATGCCCCGGTTGGGAGGCGCCTCGTCGTAGTGGCGGGCGGTCGCGACAAGGACGTACCGCCCGTCTGGCTGTCGGTTGGCGGTCGGGTCGTAGCCGACCCAACCGAACCGTCGGGAGTAGAACTCCACCCAGGCGTGGCTTTCCGCCGACTCGCGATCCAACCGGGGTGAGAACGCGTATCCGCTCACATACCGCGCCGGGACACCGGCCAGGCGCAAGAGGCCGATCATGATCTGGGCAAGGTCTTGGCAGACGCCCGCGCCATGGGAGAGCGCCTCATCGATGGTGGACTCGTATGTGGTGAGGTTCGGCATGTATCGGACGTGGTGGTGGACGTGCCTGCCTACTGTGGCGACGACCTCGCCGACTGGCATCCCTTTGCCCAGTCCGATGGATCTGTACATTTTCCGAAGCGCGGGAGAGTCGGTGATCGGGCCGGAAAAGTAGAGGAAGTCGAGCAGTCCTCCGAAAGACGTCCTCTCTCCGACCGGTTCATCCACATCGCCGAGCGAGACTTCAGGTCGCCTTGTCTCCACCACCGACCGCGACTTGACCTCGATCGAGCGGTGGTATTCCGCGATCGAAAAGTGGCGGACGGCGTTGCCGTAACAATCGACATATCGAAACACCCGTGTCCGGGGCCCGACAGCAAGATAGAACGAGTTCACGGTCTGGAGGGCGGCGGAGACGGGCTCGATCCGGAGTTCCACCCACGATTCGCTGATGAAATCGTCGTAGGTGAAGCACATGTCATGCCCGACTTCCAGGAACATTTCTATCGCACCCCCGACGGGTTGGAAACCGCCTCATGGACTCCGTAGAGCGTCATGAGCGAGGTGTCCAAGAATGGGAAGAGCGCCTCGTCTGACATGATCTCGACATCATCGAACTGAAGTTGGGCGGCGAGCTTGCCGAGGCGCCGCCTCGACTCGTGTATGCCTGGGCCCTCATCCGGCATCCCGTGCAAGTAGCCCTGCATCCTCTTGATGCCGCAGTAGACAGAGCGGGGGGCTGAGGGGTGGAAGAGAAGAAATCCGGTCACATTGGGTGCCAGGAAGCGTGGGCCGTGCTCCTGACGGAAGTTCTCCAGCGACGCCAGCGATCGCAAAAGGCTGCGCCACGAGGCAAAGTGGAGCGGACTCTCGTCGTCCCCGTGCTTCATGAGGCTTGGGAGCCGGCTGCGAAGGACGAAGGTGGTCCGTTGTGTTCGTTCGAGCGCCTCGCCGAGCTTCATCCGGTTCCATCCCTCCCCTCGGGTGAGGGAGTGCTCGATCGCCCCCAGGGTGGTCAAAATCGAGTTGTGCGTGCGGGTCAGGAGGTCTTGCACGATCCCGAGGTCACTGACATTGTCGCGCCGGACCGCACCCAGTCGACGGTACGCCTCGTTCAGGTTATAAGTCACTTCGGCCGCCAGCGTCTCGGTCACCGTCCTGGCGTTGTCGCGCGTCTTACCCAGCGAGGAGATCACGGAGTAAGGGTTGTCTTTGTCCAACAGGTAGGACACTAGGTGCCTGAGCGCTTCGTCCGGGTCGTCCGAGACGGCTTCTGCCCCCGGCGTCCACATAGACTCCATCAAGGACCGCCACTCGACACGGGCGACTTCGTCGCTGATCCCTTCTAGCTCGACCGAGAACTGGCATGCGACGAGCAAGTGCCGGTTGATGTTCTCGGCCCTTTCGAGGTACCGGCCCATCCAGTAGAGCGAGTTGGCGACTCTTGAAAGGAGCACTAGGCTTCAGCCTCCGAGCCATCTAGGACCCAGGTGTCCTTGCTGCCGCCGCCCTGGGACGAGTTCACGACGTATGAGCCTTCCGTGAGGGCGACACGGGTCAGGCCGCCGGGTAGGACGCGCACTTGGTCGCCATAGAGCACATACGGCCGAAGATCGACCATGCGGGCCCGGTATTCGCCGCCCAGGTAAGTCGGGTGGGCGGAAAGCTCGACGAGTGGTTGGGCGATGTACTTACCCGGATCCTGTTTCATTTTGCGGGCATACTTCTCTCTTTCCTCCTTGGTGCTTTGCGGCCCGATGAGCATGCCGTAGCCGCCCGCGCCGTCGGTCTTCTTCACGACCAGATCGGCCAAGTGGTCCAATATGTAGGCGAACTCCTCGTCACGGAATCCCATGTAGGTGGGCACCTGGCCGATGACCGGGTCTTCGTCGAGGAAGTACTTGATGATCGCGGGAACGAAGGGATAGACGGCCTTGTCGTCGGCCACCCCGGCCCCCGGGGCGTTGGCGATCGCGATATTCCCGGCCCGGTAGGCGTTGACGATCCCCGGCACGCCGAGGATGCTGTCGCGCCGGAAGCAAAGTGGGTCGAGGAACTCGTCGTCGATGCGCCGGTAGACGACGTCTACCAGGTGTTTGCCGGAGGTCGTGCGGACATACAGGTAGTTGTCCTCGACGATCAGATCCGAGCCTTCTACGAGCAGCACACCCATCTCGCGGGCGAGGAAGGCGTGTTCGAAGTAGGCGGAATTGGCCCGGCCAGGCGTCAGCACCACGCAGATGCCGGCGCCGCCACCACGCGGGGCCATGAACTCCAAGGTTTCCAGCAGGAGTTCCGGGTAGTTCTGGACGGGCCGCACCGGTAAGCCGGAGAAAAGCTCGGGAAACGTGCGCTGAAGGGTCGCCCGGTTCTGAACTACGTAGGAGACGCCGCTTGGGCACCGGCAGTTGTCTTCCAGAACGAGATAGTCGCCCTTGTCGTCGCGGATCAGGTCGCTTCCGACCACGTGGGTGAAGACGCCGTGCGGCGGTACCATGCCAGACAGGACGCGCAGGTAGTCAGAGCGCGTCAGCACCAGTTCCCACGGTACGACGCCGTCTTTGAGGCACGCCTGCTTGGTGTAGATGTCCTGCAGGAACAGGTTGATGGCCCTCGTCCGTTGGACCAAGCCACGTTCGATCGTGTCCCACTCGTCGGCTGGGATCACGCGGGGCACAAAGTCGAATGGGAAGACCCGTTCCTCGCCCTCGTCTGAGCCGTAGACGTTGAAGGTGATCCCGTTGTTGCGCGCGGAGACCTCCTGCAAGCGTCCCCGGTATTGGATCTGCTCGTCGGTCAGGACGCCAAGGGCGTCGACCACCCGCCCGTAGTGCCGCCTTGGCAATCCGCGCGCGTCAAACGCCTCGTCGTAACCGCTTAGGACGGTGGTCCACCTCATCTCTTTCGGCCCACCATCTGGGCCATTTTACGCAGGTCGGATTGGGACTGGCAACCTCAAAGCCATCTCAGCCGGTCCCTGGCACCCACCAATACGTTGTGCGCCCGCCATAATCGGGCCAGGCTCATGTGGCTCCTCCCGCTGATCGCCGCTTCCACCATGACCACCGCGAACCTCGAACCGTTCCTGATCGGCGCTTACACGTCGCCCGGGGGTAGCGAGGGCCCCTACACCTGTTCGCTCGACCCGGTGACCGGCGTCCTTGGCACGCCGGTTCTGATCGGTGCCTCCCAACGCCCGAGCTTTGTGGTCTGGGGCAAGAGCGAGAATGTCGTGTACGCCATTGAGGAGGCGGACGGCGCCCATGTGCGTTCGTTTGTGAAGAAGGATACTTGGGAAGAAGGCTCGGATTCACGTTGGAACGGACAGGGGCCATGCCATCTGGCCTTGAGCCACGACGGCCGTCACCTGGCTGCCGCGGGATATGCCGATGGGACGCTGGGCTTCTTCGGCGCCGGCCCTGGCGGAGAACTGACCCCGGCCCTCAGCGAGTTCAAGAACACAGGAAGCGGCCCTTATGAGGGCAGGCAGGAGGGACCCCACATGCATATGGTCGCCTTCTCGCCGGACGACCGCTTCCTCTTGGCCTGCGACCTTGGCACCGACGAGGTGCTCAGCTTTCCGGTTCAAGGTGGCAAGTTGGGCGCGCCGCTTCGTCACTCGGTGAACCGTGGGGGAGGCGCGCGCCACCTGGTTTTCACACCTGACGGGACAATGGTCTACGTGAACGACGAAATGGGCAACGCGGTGACCGCGATGAAGCGTGACCCGGCGACAGGAGCAATGGAAAACGTCCAGACCTTGCCGACACTGCCCCCCGACTACAAAGGTCAAAACACGACGGCCGAGATCGTCCTGCACCCCTCTGGAAAGTGGCTTTATGTGAGCAACCGGGGTCATGACTCGGTGGCGGTCTATCGGATTGTCACAGCCGGGAAGCTTGAACTCGCGGGCATTGACTCTGTCCACGTCAAGGAGCCGCGCGGCATGGACGTCGACCCGAGTGGCAAGTGGCTGGTCGTGGCCGGACAGAACAGCGGCGACATCGTCAGCCTCCCCGTCGACCCCGCCACGGGCCGCCCAGGCGGGCCAAAGTCGACGATCAAGGCGAGCAAAGCCGTCTGCATCATGTTTCGGCGTCGATAGGGCTCCCAAGGTCAGGACTAGTCCTTTTCCATGAGGGCTTGCTTGAACCCAGCCATCTCCTCAGGGCTACAAGTCGCCTTCGGATACTCCATCTTGAGGCCCTCCAATGTTTGGACGATCGCCTCCGAGATGATCAACCTGGCGTTCTCCTTGTCGTCGGCAGGCACGCAGTACCACGGTGACTCCTCGGTGCTGGTCTTGGAAAGGCAGTCTTCGTACGCTTTGCGATAGTCCTTCCAGCGTCCGCGCTCGGAGATGTCGTACTTGCTGAACTTCCAATTCTTGCTGGGGTCGTCCAAGCGGGCAATAAACCTCTTGGCTTGCTCCTCTTTGGAGAGGTGCAAGAAGAACTTGACGGTCCTCGTGCCGTTGAGAAAGAGGTGCTTCTCCAGGTCTCTAATGGAACGGTACCGGCGATCCCAGATGTCTTTGTCGTCCATCGACTCGGGCGGCAAGGACTGGCTCTGGAGAATCTCCGGGTGGACGCGGACCACTAAGACCTCTTCGTAATAAGACCGGTTGAAAATTCCGATCCTGCCACGTTCGGGAAGGCACCGGTTTGTCCGCCACAGGAAGTCATGGTCCAATTCTTCGGCACTGGGCTGTTTGAAGCTGAACACTTGGCACCCCTGTGGGTTCACCCCAGACATGACGTGCTTGATCGCCCCGTCCTTTCCAGCCGCGTCCATAGCCTGGAATATCAAGAGAAGGGCATAGCGGTCATGGGCGTAGAGCAGGTTCTGGAGTTCGGCCATACGCCCGACTTGCTCGGCGAGCCCTTCCTTGTAATCCTCGTCTGAACTGTAAAACGCCTTGACCTTGGTCGACCAGTCCTTGAGGTCGACTTTCTCACCTTCTTTGACCCGAAACCGCCGGAGGTCGATGTCCATATGCTTCTAGTTTGCTCCTATGCCGTCGAGTCTGGCCGGGAAAACAAGTCACGACCGTCCGCGGTCCGTCCATCATCTAGGAGCGAAATGGACAGGCAAAACTGGGCAGGGAACATACAGTTCACTAGCGACAATGTAGAAACGCCGGGGTCGATCGATGAACTACGTTCGGTCGTGCGACGGAACAATAGGGTCAAAGTACAGGGGACCCGGCACTCGTTCAACACGATCGCAGACGGCGATGGGGTTCTCGTCTCTCTGGGCCCGCTGGACCGAATCGACACTCCGGCGGGCGGTCAGGTTAGAGTCGGCGGCGGGGTGGACTATGGTGCCCTCGCCGTGCACCTCCAATCACACGGCCTCGCCTTGCACAACATGGCATCCTTGCCTCACATCTCCGTGGCGGGCGCGGTCGCCACCGCCACCCACGGTTCCGGGGTTGACAATGGCAACCTCTCGACCGCGGTCGAAGCAATCCAGTTCGTCGACGGCCTTGGCGAACTCCGTTCGCTATCACGGAAGGGCGACCCCGACACCTTTCCCGGTGCTATCGTCGCTCTCGGTGCCTTGGGGATCGTCGTTGAGACAACCCTACGAGTTGAAGCATCCTACCAAGTCGCTCAGATGGTCTATCTTGACCTGCCTTTGGAAGAGCTCAAGGCTCATTTTGACGAGGTCAAATCCTGCGGATACAGTGTCAGTCTCTTTACCAATTGGTCGAAACGGTCTGTCAACCAAGTTTGGGTGAAACGTCGCATCGATCAGGAAGCGAAACCGAAGGAAACCTTGTTTGGTGCGCATGCTTCAATGAAGGATCTGCACCCATTGGAGGGATTGGATCCTGCCAACTGCACCCAGCAGGTCGGTGTCCCTGGCGCATGGCTCGACCGCCTGCCGCACTTTCGCCGCGACATGACCCCAAGCGCGGGCGACGAGCTTCAGTCGGAGTACTTTGTTTCCGCCGAACACGGGCTCGCGGCGTACCTGGCGGTGGCGTCCATTGGATCGGAGGTCTCACCTTTATTGCACGTGTCTGAAATCAGGTTCGTCGCTGCTGACGACCTTTGGATGAGCCCTGCATACAAACGTGACGTGGTCGGCATCCACTTCACCTGGCGGAACAACTGGGAAAGAGTCCGACGGTTGCTTCCGCTGGTCGAACAGGCTCTTGCACCCTTCAGTCCTGTACCTCACTGGGGCAAACTCTCAACCATCCCCAAAGAGGTCCTCGTTTCGCGATACCCGCGTTTGAGAGACTTCCACCAATTGGTGACTTGTTATGATCCCGAGCGAAAGTTCACGAATGACTACCTGAGGGGGATTGCGTACTGATGGTGGGCTAGTCCCATTTTCGGTTCTTCGCCTGTTCGAGGGTCATGCGTACGATGAGCTTGCGCTCGGTGTCGTTCATCATCGCCGCTTCATAGCGCTGTAGCTTGATATATCCGCCAAAGCCGCCGTATTGGGTGGCGAAGCGCTGAGGGATTCCGCAGTTGACCAACATGCGGTCGTAGGATGCGCCTGCGAGCCACGACGCGTCCCGTTTGCCGAGCATTAGGGCGCAGACGCTGAGTTCATGGGCCAACGCGTAATCTTCAAAGACGACGCCGTGCTGGCAGACAAGGGCGGCGTTGGCAAAATCGTCGGCCGTCATGAGACCCCCTGCAAAGGCAATTTCCTTGACCCGCTTCAGGCGACCGGCATCGCCTTTGGCCATGTCGTCGAGCTCCTTGGGTGTCGCCTTGGAAAAGTCGAATGCCCGCGCCTTCTGGTCGGCGTCCACGAGTGCCTTGATCTCGGGGTTGGCCTTGCCAGACTTGGCCCTCAGGACCGCCTGGTCGTAGTCGGTGTAGACATCGACCACCACTTTGGCGGTCGGCTCGACGACAAACCGCTCTTCGCCAAAGGACGGCTTGATCTCGACGACGCCGATCCGGCGTCGTCGACCCATCCCGAGGAGCAAGTTGTCCCATCTGAGGGCCATATCTCGTCGGGCTGAGACGTCGCCCTCGGCGGTGGCTGTCAGCATGAGCTCGTACTGGGCCTCGAGCGGCAACAGGTCGCCGCTGATGGGGGCGAAGAGCCCGGCCGCCCGGCGGAAGTCCGACGCGGTCTTGAGCTTGTCATCTTCGATCATGCCGACCACACCGTCCTGCGCCTCCAAGAACAGAGGCATGCTCTTGGCATAGTCTTTCTCCGCTTGGGCCGTTTTGATCTTGGCCTCAAGTTCTCCCAATCGGTCGCCGGGCGCTGGGGACAAGACTGTGGAAGATACGACGATAAGAACCACGGGTGCAATCGGGAACGGCCAGCTCATTTTCTTCTCAGACGATGCGGACGAATACGAACCCCGGCTCGACGACCCGCTGCCTCTTCAGGACGGAACCCCCGTCGAATGAACCCTCGGTGTTCGAGTTGCCTTCGATCGTCGTGATCACGCCTGTTTCCTTGTCATATCCGATCACGAACCCGGTGTGGTGGAACGTGTTGTCCGGGCCAGGGATCAGAACCACGGTCGAGGCTACCGGCTCGTCCACGATCAACTTGTTGTGTGCCGCCCAAAGATAGACGTGTTGGCAACACGCCGATTTCAGCCACAGTGAATGCGGGTACGCCGTGTGTATGGTCTGGGCGACGAAAGCCGCGCACCATGGCCCTGGCTGGCGAATGCCACAAAAGGAAAGGTAGCGGTCGATCTCGCGTCCGCTGTTCGGGGTCTGCGAATCCTCGGTGACCCCGATCCTCTTCCTTGCGAGCCTCAACACTGCCAGGTCGCGTTTCTTGTCCTTGTGATATGTCGCACGGGCCGTCAGTGCGCGACCGAGTGGCGAGTTCGGATCGACCTCAGGTGCCGCAGGGGCAGGTCTTGTCCCCGCCGCCGATCTATCCTGGCTCCTCAAACCAGAGGACTCAAATGCGCAGGCGGAGCCGACAACGACAAGTCCTATAGCGAAAGGCCAGCCTCGTCGCAACACTTGAGATTCCATGACGCGCCCTACATGCTCCTAACCAACATACGTGGGTTGTCGGAGTGGCGTCGTCGGAATCGCCTCAATTGTTATCCGCTGGCTTCGCTGGCCGGAGCTTGTCCCAGTTCGTCACCGCATCGAAGACCATGGGCCACGAGCCGAGGGTGGACTGCCTCCACATCGGGTTGATGGCAAAGAGGATCACGTTCCCCTTACCCACCGGGCACTGGACGACCGCGGCCTTGCCGGCAAGTTCGTCGCCATGGTCAAGGCCCCCGCTGATCAGCAACTTGGTGGCCGTCGGTGTGAACCGTAGCAAAACCTCAGGCCGTGGGCCTTGCTGGAACCCGAACCTGGGCCGTTGACCCGGGCCATCGCTTTGGCTTGGTTCAAGCGTGTAAGGCGGCCTACCTTGTATGACGTCGGGGTCGCCCGCGCCGCCACGACCAGAAGTCCTGGTCGCCCCGCCTCCGAAGCCGCCTCGTCCGAACCGAAAACCCCCGCCTCCGGCGCTCAGCAAAGGCCCTTCGGAGAAGTACACGCCCACCTCGTCGTCATAGCTCTTGGTCACGGGCGAATCCTTGGCGACCTTCTCGGCCAAGAACACGCTGCCCGGGGCGAACAGGTCTTGAGACTCGGTTATGGAGACTCCGGAGACCAGCCCGTAGTCGATCGGTACCCGGCACGTGCCGCCCATGCAGATGAACAGGCCGCCCGCGTCCAGGAACTTCTTGAGATGGACCATGCCCTCCAACTCGATCCCGCCACGGATGTCATCGGTCTGGTCCACAGCACCCAGAGCCGGGAAACCAGGCAACGGCTTCCACGGGATAGGGTCCCCCGTCATCGACCGGCCGTTCACGATGCCCTGTGCCGAGCCCCCTGCCGGTCCCATGATGAGGACGTCGAACTTGGACTTCAGGTCGGGGTTGTCGCGAAGCTCATGGACAGAGACATATGTGTAGGGGATCTTTGCCGCCTCAAAGGCGAGGCGGACCCAACCATCTGTCTGAGTGCTCTGCCACGTGTGGACGATGGCGACCCTTGGCACCTTGTTGCGGTCGACTGGAAACGCAGGGGTGTCTTCCCATTGCGCCGGATTTGGCTTGGATGTGCTGGCGAGGATCGACGGCGCGACCACCCGGGTCGACTTGACGTCGAAGAGGGGTCCGAGCGTCCATCCGGTGTCGTCGTAAGGCGACGGGTCCTGGGGTGAAAAGTACTGCTTGTCCAGAAGCATGTCTGCCATCCGGCAGTACGGTTGGTCCATTCGAACCACCAACGATCCCTTCGCCAGCTTGTCCGTGCCCGATGCAAAATCGGCGTCGAGGGTGGTCACCTCGACGCCTTGCCGCGCGAGGGCGGCTTTCAGGGATTCCAGGTTCCACTCCCGCCCTTTCTTAGCTTGAAGGACATAGGCGGCCGGTCCTTCCGTCCATGGTTTGAGCACGCTTCGCTTGGACTTGAGGTAGTAGTTCCGCAAAAACAGCTCGTGGTGCGAGGCGACGTTTTCCATGCCGAGGATGAGCGCAGACTCCATCAGGTTGGTGTTGTCGCGGATTGACCATTTGACCCGTGGGAAGGGTGGGTTCGGACGGAACCACTCCCGGCTTGTCTCGCCCGCCCCTTGCACGCCCGTGTCGGCGCCGTTGCCCCCGAAAGTCTCGTAGAACCGACCGATCGAGTTGTGTCCGTTGGCGAGATAGAAGGCGTAGTTCGGCGCCCAACCGTCGTAGTAGCCGTGCGTCCAGACGCCTGGAACGTTGCGCTTCGTCATCTCGTCGACCTCGTGGTAGGCCAGCAGGTGCCACTCGTCGATCGTGATCGGGTCGAGCCAGGCGTTGTAGGGACCCGTTCCCGTGCTGATGTAGAGGTAAGGCACCGACTCGTGCAGGTCGTGGAGCACGGTCGGGTGAAAGTCAAACCAGGTCTCCGCGAGGTTCTTGCTCATTTTGAGGGCCATGCCGATGTTGTCGCGGTTGTTGTCGTGGGAGACGTAATTGCCCCAATAGAGCAACGGGACGGCCGGTTTCGTCGGGTTCTTCTTTCGATACAGATAGGTGTCCACGTATCGGTCGCGCCCGTCGGTCTCGAGGACCGGGGTCAGCATGACGACGGAATGCCGTCGGATCTCCTGGATGCGCGGCGTCTCCTCCACCGCCAGGCGGTAGGCGAGTTCCATCAGCATCTCCGGCGGGCCCGACTCAGGCGAGTGCATCCCTGCGGTCGCGTAGTAAATCGGGAGCCCTTCCTTGATGAGCTTCTCGGCCCTTTCGTCCGCGCCGGGTAGCTTGCCGTCACCCTTGTAGTCGGTGAGCAAGCGGGGGTCGCCGAGCAGCGCCGTCGTCTTCTTGACCTGCTCAAGCTTGCGCAGGTTGGCGGCGTCGGAGATGGCGACGCAGATCATCTCCCTGCCGTCCTCGCTCTTGCCCATGGAGACCACTTGGACGCGGTCGGTCGCCTTCGCCAGTGCGCGCATGTAGCCGTTGATCTCGTCGACGTGGTGCAGGACGTTGGGTGCCCCGATGATGTCCCCGAAGTACTTCATCGGACTCGGCACCGTCTTGCTGGCGGGCATGTGGTCGACAATGTCAGTCAAGAAGAACGACTCGGTCGTGTATTCCTTGATCTTCTTGGTGTAGGCGTCGTCGTTCTGGGCGCCAGCCGCGCAGGCGAGCGCGGCTGCGAGCAAGACCGGATAGGGCCGCATAAGGGCCAATATTACACGGCTTTATGCATTTACGCCACTGGGCGCGTCGGGGAAGTACGAGCCTAGAGCGTCCACCCTTCGCGGTACGTGGGTTTCAATATGGATTCGAACTCGTTGGTACCCTTGACCGACATGCTCCGAGGATCCCACTCCAACCGTGGCCCCGAGGCCCAGATTGCCAGGTTTCCGAGCAGAACGGTCTCTACGAGGGCCACCGCGTTGTCGAAGTTGGACTTCGCCGGTTTGCCGCCCTTGATGGCGTCGTCAAACTCCTTGAAGTGGCCCGGTGAGTGGTCCCACGTCACATCCGGCAACGACGAAGGGCCGTTGATGACCTCGAATGCCCCGCCGTAGGCGCTGGCGCTGTAGATCGTCCCTTTCTCAAACACCATGATGGAGCCGTTCGACTCAAGTTCCTTGCCGCCGACAAGGGCTTTGTCCGGTTTGTTGCCTCCGTCGAGCCAATGCATCTTGACCGGCCCTCGCTTGCCGCGTTGCCCGAACTCCCATGTGGTCTTTGACCAAAGCGGGTAGCACTCCTTGTTGTTGCCGCTCGTCTCGGATTGGACCGCTATAGGGTCGTAGAGGTCAAGGGCTTGGACCGGGAGGTTCATAACGTGGCAGCCCATGTCACCCAATGAGCCCGTGCCGAAATCCCACCGTCCCCGCCAGGCGAAGGTGTGGTATCCGTCGCCATAGTCTCGGAACGGCGCAGGGCCGATCCAGCAGTCCCAGTTGAGGCCGGCAGGAATGGGTTTGCGCGGTGGGCGCGGGGCGCCCTGCGGCCACCATCCCGCCGGACGGTCTGTCCAGCACCAGACTTCCTTGGGTGCGCCGAACACGCCCGTCTTGACGAGTTGGACGCACTTGCGCAAGGCGTCCTCAGCCGTGCCCTGGTTGCCCATCTGGCTGGCGACACCGGCGCGGCGTGCGAGGTCTCGCAGGACGCGGGCCTCGTGGATCGAGTGGGTGAGCGGTTTTTCGCAGTAGACGGCCTTACCGGCGCGCAACGCCAGGGCGGAAGCCGCCGCGTGGTTGTGGTCGGGAGTGCTCACGGTGACCGCGTCGACGTACTTGTGCATGTCGTCGATCATCCGGCGGTAGTCGGAAAAAGTGGCGGCCATCGGGTAGTCGGTCATCGCCTTCGCCCGAAAGCCGGCGTCGACGTCGCAAAGGGCGACGACTGTCCCGTTCTGGTGCGCCGAGTCAAGGTTGTTCGCGCCTCGGCCGCTGATGCCGATCACGCCGTACCGGACGAGGTCAAATGGGGTCGTGGCGTAGGCGCGGCCGCCTAGCGCGAGGCCGACGGTTGTGGAGGCGGCGGCCTTGAGAACATCGCGACGGCTTGACAAACGAGACATGGCGTCAGATTAGCCGTCTGTCGCCCGTGGATGCAAGGTGTTGAGCCTGAATGGGCCGCGCTGGATGCTTATAAGAATCTTAGCCGAGTCGCCGCAAAACCAGTATTTGGCATTTCGAAAAGCCTTCATACACTGAATCTGGAAGCGGATGTAATCGGAGGTTATGAAATGAACAGAAACATTTTGCTTGTCGTCAACGGCGTGTTTGCCTTATGTGGGACGGCCAGCGCCGTAAACTTCTTTGACGGCGACTTTGACGGCGGCACGTACTCGACCGTCGTCGCCGCCACACCGAACGGCTCGGGCACTGTCACCAACTTCGTCTCTGGGGGCAATCCAGACAAGTTTGTCCGGCTCACCGACAGCTTTGGGACGACAGGGCTGACTCAAGTCCAGGTCGCTCTGGTACAGCTCAATTCGGCATGGGTCTACGATCCCTCCGTAACTGGAGCTGTTAGTTCCATCGATATCGGCGGGGATATCCGCAACGATTCGATCCTTCAATCGAACCTGCAGGTGTACCTACAGCAGGGTTCGAAGTTGTACTTTGGCTTCACTGACTTTGTGAACCTCACCGTGGGTGGTCCGTGGACGCCTGTGGCGAAGAGCGGCCTGATCGACATCAGCTTCTTTGAGATGAACTCAGACGGTTCGTTCAATTTCCTGTCCAACCCGGATTTTTCCAGTTCGGGGTCGTCGATGGAATTTGGGTTCGGATACGCGACGAACACCCTGGGGCCTATCACGACGCCGATTGAGACTTCGCAAGAATTTGACAACGTGTCAATCACCGTCAATCCGGTTCCTGAGCCGTCCACAATGTTTCTGGCCGCAGTTGGCATCGGCGCATGGATCAAGAGGCGTCGGGCCTGAGTTAGAGCAAGATTACGGATCGGATCACGTCGCCGGTCTCCATCACATGGAAGGCGTCCTCGACGTCTTCCAATCCTATCGTCCGTGTGACCATCCGGTCGATGTCCAGTTTCCCCCTGAGATACAAGTCGGCGATCAGGGGGAAGTCGAGGGAGGGAAGGGCGTCGCCGCAATGGCAGACGCGCAGGGAGGCCTTGTTCCAGTAGACGCCGGTCGCAAAGTCACCAAGGTTCAGGTTTACGCTGTCTTCCCGGGCCGGGAATCCGATCGTCGTCGCCGTCCCGCCGTAGCTGAGAATCTTCACCGCCTGTTCGGTGCACTTGGGGATGCCCGTGGCCTCGAAGGCGTATTCCACTCCGCCGTCCCAGCCGTCCTCTGTCAGCCTTCGCACCTCGGAAACCGGATCGACTTTGCTGGCGTCCACCAGGTCGGTCGCCCCGAAGTCTCTAGCCCATTGGAGCTTCGTGGGGTTGACATCGACGGCGATGATCTGTCTTGCCATCTGTAGCTTGGCGCCTTGGATGACGCTGAGGCCGACGCCGCCGCAACCGATGACGGCGACCCGCGAACCTGGTGAGACGGGGGCGGTGTTCATCGCCGCGCCGACACCGGTGACGACCCCGCATGCGATCAAGCAGGCTTTGTCCAGCGGCATCGCGGCCGGCATCTTCACGGCCGCCTTGGCGTGGACGACGGTGTGGGTCGCGAACGTGCCGCACCGGAGGACCTGTGAGCAGACAGCTCCGTCGCTCGCCCGGTGGACGCGGGGCCCTGGGCGCAGGGCCATGTAGCACCGGCGCGGGTCACCGCGCCGACAGGCCGGGCACTGCTCGCACGGTGCGCGGTAGGCCAGTACGACCGGGTCGCCGGGTTGCAAGTGGGTGACCCCCTCGCCGACCTTCTCGACGATCCCCGCTCCCTCGTGGCCGAGGACGATCGGGAACGCCATGCCGTTGCCGTTCAATGCCTTGACGGTCAGGTCCGTGTGGCAGACGCCGCTCGCGACGAGCCTGACGAGGACCTCGTTCGGGCCGGGGTCGTCTACGGTGATGTCTCGGACGACGGCGGGAGCACCGGGCTCCTCAAGGATGCATGCGCGACCGGCGGTGGCCATGCGGGTGACTTTATCACAGGAACGGGTCAAAGCCAGGCTAAGAGCAGATGGCGCGGGTCAACCGTGCGGTCAAGTCAGCCAACTTGTCCATCGACTCCTTGTGGATGATCTCGTATCCGTGGGTGTTCTCTGTCGGTATGCCCAGTGTGATCGGGCGGGCGCAAAGGCCTCTGCTCGCCGCACACGAAGCGTCGCTCCCGCCGCTGGAGAGGACTTGGGGGACGATCTTCGGGTCCAGCCTTCGAACCAACGCCAGGTCGGAGGGCGAGACACTGGCATAAGAGTCTGTTGCCCAAACGGTGAGGCCGTCCCGATGGTGGGGTCTGGCGTCGGGCACGTCTGGCCCGATCTCAAGGGCGAGACACACTTCCGGACGTATGGTCTGGAGGGCGTAAAGGGCGCCCTCACCACCTACTTCTTCGCTTGTCGTCGCGAGGAACAGGACAGGAAGATCTTTCAACTGCTCCAAGGCAAGGAGCCAGGAGACGAGCTCGGCCCGGTCATCGAGAAAGTGGCCGGCGACATAGGCGCCGAGGTCGGTGAGCCCACGTCGGGATGGGTGGACGACGACGCGAAGGCCGGGCCACACCTGGTCGTCTTCAGGTTCCCGAAATTCGTCGTCGCCGATTCGGACCACACAGTCTTCCCATGCGACGGGCCTTTCCTTTGCCCGTGTCGCCGGAGACTCCTTCGACGTGGTGTGGACGCTGCCCATCGAGAGCACTCCGTTGACCGGCCCACCTGGGGCGAGGATCTGGACCGGGCCTTCGCCAAGCTTCCAGGGGTGAAGCCCTCCCAACGCCCTGACCGCGTACTCACCGCACATGCCTCCGCCCAACATCATCGCGATCTCGTCCATGTGAGCGGTGACCACGACCTTAGGATCAGGGCCGAGGGGGACGTGGAGGTTGCCCTTGGCGTCCACCGACCACTTGTGGCCTGTCGCTTGGATTTTCTCGATGAGATAGTCCCGGACAAGATCTTCCTGCCCGGGTGGGCCCGGGAGAGAAACGAGGTCCTGTAGGAGTTCGAGGGCCCGGCTCATTTCAGTTCATCCATCGACCACGACGTCTAGGCGCACGGCCTCACCACGTCACCGCCCCGTCACAGGCGGGGCCGACTTGTTTCGCGTATTTGGCCAGTACTCCGCCGTACCTGAGTGGTGGGGCCGACCATTTCGCCTTGCGCGAGGCCAAGACTTCTTCCGGGACATCGACGGCAAGCACGCCTCTTTCAGCATCGACGGTGACCATGTCACCGTCCTCGACCAAGGCGATCACGCCGCCGACCTGCGCCTCCGGGCCGACGTGGCCGACCATAAGGCCGCGGGTCGCCCCGCTGAAACGGCCGTCGGTCAGCAACGCGACGTCATAGCCCAATCCCTGCCCGACGATGGCGGCGGTGACGCCGAGCATCTCCCGCATGCCTGGCCCGCCTTTGGGGCCCTCGTAGCGGATCACGACCACGTCACCCCGTTGGATCTGCCGGGCTTGTACGGCCGCCATGGCGGCCTCCTCGGAGTCAAAGCACCGGGCTGGGCCGGTGTGGGCGAGCTTCTTGACCCCCGCGGTCTTGATCACCCCGCCATCGGTGGCCAGGTTGCCCCGGACGATCGCCATGCCGCCGTGCGGCGAGACGGCGCGGTCTTTCGAACGCACGACTTCTTGGCCCTCCGGCACGGTCACGCCGGCCAAGTTCTGGGCCATGGTCTTTCCGTTCACGCACAGGGCGTCGCCGTGCAGGCAACCCGCGTCGAGCATCGCTCTCAGGATCACAGGCACGCCTCCGACTTTGTGGACATCATATGCGACGAACCGGCCACCCGGCCTCAGGTCGGCCAAGGTCGGGGTCCGGCGGCTGATCGCGTCGATGTCGTCCAGCGTCAGTTTGATGCCGAGTTCGTGCCCAAGAGCAGGCAGATGGAGGGCGAAGTTTGTCGATCCGCCGGTCGCCGCGCCGATGGCCACCGCGTTCTCCAGCGCCCTGCGGTCCATGACGTCACGAGGAAGGATGCCCGCCCGGAGGGCGTTCATGACCTCGGCGCCGGTCTGCTGGAGGAACGGAATCCGGTCTGGGGAGAGGGCGGGCGGGCCGGACGAGCCAGGCACCGTCATCCCGAGGGCCTCGGCGATGCAGGCCATGGTGTTGGCCGTGTACTGTCCGCCGCAAGCACCGGCTCCCGGGCAGACTGCGCATTCCACTTCATAAAGTTCGTCGTCGTCTATCGTTCCCGCCGCATGCGACCCCACCGCCTCAAAGGCGTCTTGGATCGTCACGTCCTTGCCGTGATGACTGCCAGGCATGATCGTGCCACCGTAGAGAAAGACCGACGGCACGTTCAGTCGGGCCATGGCCATCAACATGCCGGGAAGGCTCTTGTCGCAGGCGGCGATCCCGACGAGGGCGTCGTAGCAGTGCGCCATCATCATCAGCTCGACGCTGTCGGCGATGACCTCGCGGCTGGCTAGAGAAGCCTTCATCCCCTCGTGGCCCATTCCGATCCCGTCACTGACGCTGATCGTGTTGAAGCGGCGCGGCGTGCCGCCGTTTGCCGCGACGGAGTCCGCGACGACGACGGCCTGCTCGTCCAAGTTCATGTTGCAGGGCGTGACCTCGCTCCATACGCTCGCGACCCCGACCCACGGCTGGGCGAGCTCCTTGTCACCGAGGCCCATCGCCCGCATCATCGCGCGGTTGGGCGCACGGTCGGGGCCCTCGCTGATCGTCTTTGATTTGTGTTTGCTGTCGAATGCCATCTCTGCTTGTCTTGCCTGTCGATTCTAGGATTTTGATACGCCGCTGGTTCCGCGCCGCCGGGGTCTACAAAAAGAACTTCAGGGACGGGCTCCCCGTCACCTCGCTCACCTCATACCCGACCGAAAGCAAGCTCTGCTCGAAGCTGAGCTTCGCAGTCGCGGGCACTTGGATGCCGGCGAGGACCCGTCCTCGGTCGGTGCCGTGGTTACGGTAGTGGAACTGGCTGATGTTCCACTCTGGCCCAAGCCTCTGCAAGAAATCGAGCAACGCCCCCGGACGCTCTGGGAAGTCGAACTGGAAGAACTGTTCGTCCTCGGCCGTCGCGCTCTTTCCGCCCACCATATGGCGCAGGTGGGTCTTGGCGATCTCGTCATCGGTGAGGTCCAGGCATTCGTACCCGCTGGTCAAGAGCCCCTGATGCACCTCGTCTCTGTCCGAAGGGCCGCGCAGTTCCACTCCGACGAACACCGTCGCCGTGTCCGCGTCTCCCATCCGATAGTTGAACTCGGTGATCGGCCGCCGCCCCAACGCCTCGCAAAGGGCGAGGAACGAGCCGGGCCTCTCGGGGATGTGGACGGCAAAGACGGCCTCGCGCTTTTCGCCCAGCTGGGCGCGTTCGGAGATGTGGCGCAGACGGTCGAAGTTGAGGTTAGCCCCTGTGGCGACGGCCGCTACACGCTTGCCCCGCCAGCCGTGTTTTTCGACCCACTTCTTCAGGCCGGCGTAGGCCAGTGCGCCACTGGGTTCGAGGATCGCCCGGCGGTCTTCGAAGATGTCCATGATCGCGGCGCAGATGTCATCGTTGCTCACCGTGACCGTCTGCACACCGCAGGCGACGGCGATGTCAAATGGCGTCTTGCCGACCTCGCGGACGGCCACGCCGTCGGCGAAAAGACCGACGTGGTTGAGCCGCACCCGTTTGCCAGCCAGAAGGGAACGGCGCATGGCGTCGGAGTCTTCCGGTTCCACCCCGACGACCACCGTGTCCGGTGAGAGCCGCCTCATCGCTTGGGCGACACCGGCGAGCAACCCTCCGCCTCCGACCGGCACAAAGACGGCGTGGAGCGGCAGGGGTGCCTGGGCGGCGATCTCCTCTCCGACCGTCTCCTGGCCAGCGATGACCAGTGGGTCGTCGTAGGGATGGACGAAGACCAGGTCTTGCTCTATCTGTAGCTGGACGGCATGGGCGTAGGCGTCGTCGTAGCTGTCGCCGTGGAGGACCAGTTCGGCGCCCAAGCGTTCGATCGCCCGTATTTTTACGGTGGGAGTCGTCTCCGGGACCACGATGACGGCACGGCAACCCAGCTTCTTGGCCCCGAGAGCCACCCCTTGGGCGTGGTTCCCGGCACTCGCAGCGACGACTCCCTTGGCCAGCCTCTCCGGAGGCTGGCTGGCAAGGAAGTTGTAGGCACCACGTAGTTTGAAGGAGAAGATGGGTTGTTGGTCTTCACGTTTGAGCCACGCGAAACACCGGTTCGCCTTGCTCAAGATGGAGCAGAACTCAAGGGGTGTCTCTCTCGCGACTTCGTAAACGCGTGGTGCCACGGATTCTCGGTCGAACGGTGTGATCTGGCCATCGCGCAGGAAAAGGCGTTGTTCGAAATAGTCGTCGGCCTCCTCCTGGTGGTGAGTCACCATGACGACCGTGAAGATCCCGGTTGTCGCGAGATCCTTGAACCATTGCAACAGGTCCTTTCTGCCTTGGGGGTCAAGACCGGCGGTGGGCTCATCGAGGAGGAGGACGCGGGGCTCCTGTACAAGGGCGCGGGCGATCAAGGTGCGTTTGCGCTCACCGGTCGACAGTGTGCCGAAGGTGCGGTCGCGTAAGGACGTGAGGCCGGTTAGCCCTAGCCCTTGGACTGCCTCCGTCACCTGTTCCTCGGTCGGGTGTTTGTGCCACAAGTGGCCCTGGGTGCCGAAGAAGCCGCTCAAGACGACTTCTTCGACCGTCCTGTCGACGGCGTGCTCCCAATCGACGTCGCTTTCGACGAACGCCACCAAGCGCCGCCACTCCTCCTGGTTCCGGTCACCCAGGCCGTCCACGAGGACCTGCCCTTCGCCTGCATAGGGGTGGATTTGGCCCGCTAGTAACCGCAAAAGGGTCGTCTTACCGCTGCCGTTCGGGCCGGTGACCAGTGTGTGCTGGCCTTCGGCCACTTCGAAGCGGTCGACGTTCAGGATCGTCTGGCCTTCTCGGACGACGCGGGCCTCTTCAACGAGGAGGAGCGGGTTCATTTAGCCTTGATGAACGGCATCATCGCCCTCAGTTCCTTGCCGACCTTCTCGATCGGGTGGGTCCGCTCTTCGGCTCGGATCCGATCCATGTTCGGACGGCCCGCCTCGTTCTCAGCGATCCACTCCCGGGTGAACTTGCCGCTCTGGATGTCCCCGAGGATCTTCTTCATCTCGGCCTTGGTCTGGTCGGTGACGACCCTGGGCCCGCTCACGTAGTCCCCCCATTCTGCCGTGTCGCTGATCGAGTAGCGCATATAGTTGAGGCCGCCCTCGTAGAGCAGGTCGACGATCAGCTTGGTCTCGTGCAGGCACTCGAAATAGGCGGCCTCGGGCTGGTACCCGGCTTCCACGAGCGTCTCAAACCCGGCCTTGATAAGAGCAGACAGCCCGCCGCAAAGCACGACCTGCTCTCCGAACAGGTCGGTCTCAGTCTCTTCCTTGAAGGTGGTCTCCAAGACGCCGGCCCTTGCTCCGCCGATGCCCCAGGCGTAGCTCAGGGCGACGGCCTTGGCGTCGCCGGTGGCGTCCTGGAAGACGGCGACGAGGCACGGCATTCCGGCCCCGCCGACGAACTCGGCCCGAAGCCGGTGTCCTGGCCCCTTCGGGGCGACCATCGCGACGTCGACGTCGGCAGGCGGCTCGATCAACTTGAAGTGGATGTTGAGGCCGTGGGCGAAGAGCAGGCACTGGCCGGGGCGCAGGTGCGGAGCCACGCCTTCGTTATAGATGTCCCGCATGGGGACGTCTGGGGTGCAGAACATGATGACGTCGGCCCACTGGGTGGCTTCGGCCACCGTCATGACCTGGAGGCCGTCTTCCGCGGCCTTCTCTCGGCTCTTCGATGTCTCGTGTAGGGCGACGCGCACATCGACCCCGCTGTCCTTGAGGTTGAGGGCATGGGCGTGGCCTTGGCTGCCGTAGCCGATGACCGCCACTTTCTTGCCGAGGATGACCTTTGGATCGACGTCTTTATCGTAGTAGAGGGTTGCCATAGTTTTCGTTGTTGTTTATTCGACCTTCATCGCGGCCGTGCCAGTGCGGACGACCTGTTGGACGCCGTAGGGTTCCATGAGGGAGAGGAAGTGCTCGATCTTGCGGGGCTCGTCGGTGAACTCGATCGTCAACCCGTCTTGAGCCAGGTGGGCAACCCGCCCGCCCAGGACGTGGACGACCTCCAAGACTTGCCCTCGCTGTTGGGGGGTGGCGTTCACCCGTACCAGGGCGAGTTCTCGTCGCACCGACGTCTCCGGCGTCAAGTCGTTGACGTCCACGACATCCAGCAGCTTCAAGAGCTGGCCGAGGACCACGTTCAGGTCGTTGTCGTCGCCGCTGACCAGCAGGGTAAGCCGTGCGAAGCCGGGCTGCTCGCAGTCGCCGACGCTGAGGCTGTCGAGGCTGACGCCTTTCCGCCGGAACACCGAGGTCAGGCGGTTGAGCGTCCCCACCTGGTTTTCTAGGAGGGCGGTCACAGTGTGTTGCCGGCGCATCAGGCCCTCGCCCCCTCGCGCGCGTCGAGCGCTGGATCCATGATCAGGTCGTCGTTGGTCGCGCCTGCGGCGACCATGGGGAAGACGTTCTCCTCCATCTCCACCACGCATTCGACCAGCACCGGGCCCTGGATGGCCCCCGCTTGTCTGACGGCCTCGTCCATGTCTTCGCGCTTGGTGACCCGAATGAAGTCCACGCCGTATGCCTCGGCCAGCTTGGCGTAGTCCGGATTGGCCATGTGCGCATGGCTGTAACGATTGTCGTAGAAGAGCTCCTGCCACTGTCGGATCATGCCCAAGAATCCGTTGTTGACGAGGGCGATCTTGACCGGCAGTTTGTGTTCTGCGGCCACGATCAGTTCTTGCAGGGTCATCTGGAAGCCGCCGTCGCCGACAACCGCCCACGTCTCTGCGTCCGGATTGGCAAACTGCGCGCCCATAGCCGCGGGGAGGCCGAAGCCCATCGTCCCGAGTCCCCCGCTGCTCAAGAACTGGTATGGCCTCTTGAATCGGTAGAACTGGGCCGCCCACATCTGGTGTTGGCCGACGTCTGTGCTGACGATGGCGTCGCCCTTGGTGACCCTGTTCAAGGAGTCCATTACGTGGCGGGCGAAGAACCGGTCGCCCTCGGGGACGACAAGGGGGTATGTCCTCTGCCATTCACGGATCTGAGACCACCATTCGGGGTGCTTCCTGGTGTTGACCGCCTCGACGAAGCGGGGCAGGGAGTCTGACAGGTCGCCGAGGACGCGGCAATAGGCCGGGATCGCCTTGCCGAACTCTGTGGGGTCGATGTCGAAGTGGATCTTTCTCGCGTGAGGGGCGAAGCCGCTCATCTTGCCTGTGAGCCGGTCGTCGAACCGCATCCCGATGCCGATGACCAGGTCGGCGTTCTGTGTAGCGATCGTGCCCGCGGCTTCGCCGTGCATCCCCATCATGCCCAGGCTCCTTGGGTCTTCGCGGTCGAACGATCCGAGGCCGAGCAGCGAGTTGATCACCGGGACGTCGGCCTTCTCAGCCAGTTTGCGGAGGGCTTCATGGGCGCCAGACCAGACCACTCCCGCACCCGCGATGACGACGGGCTTTTCGGCTTGGTCGAGCATCTCTGCGGCCTCGTCGATCATCGGTTGGAGGGCAGGGCCGGGAAGCAGGTAGCCGCGGCGTTGAGCGACCTCGGGAAACTCGACGTCGGTCTTGCCCTGGAAGACGTCCTTGGGAATGTCCACGAGGACGGGGCCCTTTCGTCCGGTGCCGGCCAAGTAGAACGCCTCGGCCATCACCCGCGGGAGGTCGTCGACGTCGGTCACCAAGTAGTTGTGCTTGGTGATCGGGATCGTGATGCCCTGGATGTCAGTCTCCTGGAAGGCGTCGGTGCCGATCGCCCAGGTGCTCACCTGGCCGGTCAAGACGACCATCGGGACCGAGTCCATCATCGCCGTCGCGATCCCGGTCACCAGGTTGGTCGCCCCCGGGCCACTCGTGCCCAGACAGACGCCGACCTTGCCGGTCGAGCGGGCGTATCCGTCGGCCATATGGGCCGCGCACTGTTCGTGCCGCACCAAGACGTGCTTGACTTGCGGCCATTTCAACATTTCGTCGTAGAGAGGCAGGACGACGCCACCGGGGTAGCCGAACATCACTTCGACCCCGTGGCGCGCCAACGCCTCCATCACCACCGTTGCTCCAGTTCGTGTCATGTTTTTCTCCCTGCCCGGCTTCGGGCGGGTTGGCCGACGGCGGTGTCGGTGATCGCTTTTTCAATTGTCACCGTCTCTTGACTTTGGGATTAGGCATCGTCGCCATGGTCCCAAAGCAGAACGGCCTCCCCGGTTTCCCGGGAAGGCCGCTCTCGAATTCGGATCGTCTATGCTTCCCGGGTCACGCTCTGGTAATAAGAACGAGGACGAGAAGGCTGAGAAGGACGAGGATGTCCAGGCACAAAACCGAAGCACCAGCCGTGTTGGCGGTGCTCAGTCGCAGTGCGCGGGCTTCCGGTCGCTCCATCAGAGTCCGACCATTATACTCGGTTTCGTCGCCACTGATCCTCCCAATCGTCGGATTAGGTCCCGTGAACGCCGGGTGGGCGCACCGGATCGTGGCTGAGGCGTCCGTCCACCCGACGCCAGATGTGGAGGGGGTTGTGATCGACCAGTTCGTCGGGCAAGAGGTCGACGGGCAGGTCTTGAAAGCAGACCGGCCGAACAAACCTCTGTATGGCCGCAGTGCCAACCGAGGTCGTACGAGGGTTGCTCGAGGACGGGAAGGGGCCGCCGTGCTGCATGGCCGGGGAGACTTCGACACCGGTCGGATAGCCGTTGTGGACGATCCGTCCTGCCTTGCGCGTGACGAGGGGCAGAAGCTCCGCCATATGACCGTCCGCCGTTCCCGAGCCCTGGAGCGTCACGGTCAGTTGGCCTTCAAGGTTCCTGGCGACCCGCTTCATCTGCTCGAAGCTGTCGCACACGACCACCAAAGCGGTGGGGCCGAACACCTCGGCACCAAGGGCCGGATCGCTCAGGAATGTCTCCGCCCGGGTCGTGAATAGCCGTGGCGCCGGGCTGTCGCCCTCGTCGGTGCCCGCAAAGACTGTCTTGACGTCGAGGTGGTCCGCCAACCGGCGGCATCCGGCCCGGAAGCCCGCCGCGATGCCGGGTGTCAACATGGCCGCCGGCTCGACTTCGAGTAGGGCCGCCGTCACCGCCGTCACGAACTCTTCCAGTTCAGCCGAGACGATGCCGACCACCACTCCGGGGTTCGTGCAGAACTGACCCACGCCCAGGTTCAGCGATTGGACAAACCCCTGCGCGACTGCATCGGCCCTCTGGCCGAACCCAGGCAAGAGGAACACGGGGTTGACGCTCCCCATCTCGGCGTAGACCGGGACGGGCACGTCGCGCCCGGCCGCCAGCCGCATCAGGGTCTTGCCCACGGCCTGGGATCCGGTGAACGCCACCGCTTGGGTGAGGGGGTGGGTGACAAGGTGTTGGGCGGTCGCCGCGTCCGTGTGCAGCAGGCTGAACGTCCCTTCGGGCATACCGGTCTCATCGCAGGCCTGGACGATCGCGCGTCCGACCAGTTCCGACGTGCCGGGATGGGCGGGATGCGCCTTGAAGACGACCGGGCAACCGGCCGCCAGCGCCGAGGCGGTGTCGCCTCCGGCGACTGAGAACGCCAAGGGAAAGTTGCTCGCCCCAAATACGACCACCGGCCCGAGGGGGACGAGAAGGCGCCTGAGGTCCGGCTTGGGAGCGGGCAGCCTGTCGACCTGGCGCAGGTCGATCGTCGCGTCGCGCCACGAGCCCTCTCGCAGTAGGCTGGCGAACATCCGCAATTGACCGCTGGTGCGGGCCCTTTCGCCTGCGATGCGCCCGGCGGGCAGGTTGGTCTCCTGGACCGCGCGTTCGACCAACTGGTCTCCAAGCGCTTCGATGTTGCCGGCGATCTTGTCAAGAAAGTCGGCTCGCGCACCTTGGCTCGTCTGGCCGAGCGTCTCGAAGGCCCTGTCGGCCAAGGTCATCGCGCGTTCGACTTCGTCCGTGACGGCAAGTGCGAAAGCGGGCTCGATCTCGCCACCCGCCGACGCCGAGTACGCCCTCAAGCTACGATCACCGTCTGCCGACTCGGAAGACCCGATCAATTGATGTCCCGTGATCACCATTGTGTTTATGAAAACCGCGCCGGTGACGCGGGTCGCAGGTCGACCTCCGTCCCCTTGCCCTGCAGAAGCTGGGACACCAAGAGGCCGGTCGCCGGGCCCAAGCTCATCCCCATCATGGCATGGCCCGTGGCCAAGACGACGTTCTTGAGCCTAGGCGCAGGGCCGATGATCGGCACGCCGTCGGGAGAACACGGCCGCAAGCCCGACCAGACCGGATGCCTGGACAGGTCTGTCTCCTTGTAAGCGGGATAGTAGCCTTTGATGCTTGACCTGATGCGATCGACCCGTCTCTGATCGTCTTCGCCGAGTACGCCGCCGATCTCCATCGTGCCCGCAAACCGGGTGCCGCCGTTCAGGGGGGAGACGGCCACTCTGGCCTCGACCAAAATGCTCGGGACACGTAGATGCACCGGTGGGTCGGGCACCACGAAACTGTAGCCCTTGCCGCTGGCAAGCGGCACCCGCGTCCCGAGTGCCTTGGCGACCTCGCCTGTCCAACTCCCGGCCGCGAGGACGACGTGTTCCGCTTCGTGGCGACCGGTCTCGGTGATGGCCGCCTCGACCTTGTCGCCGTCTAGTTCAAAGCCGACCACCTGCTCTACGAACTCCAGCCCGACGCCTAAGCCCACGAGGTGTTCACGGAGGGACTCGAGGACAGAACCCGGCTCAATGTGCGCGTCGCACGGGTGGAGGACGCCACCGATCACGTCGGGCACGGCCTCAGGCTCCATCGCATGCACCGCGTCCCTGTCCAACACCGACGGGCATTGGCCGACTGTCTTCGCAAGTTCGACGAGGCGTCTGCCGTGGTTCAGGCCCTCGTGGGTTCGGAACAGTTCAAGAAGGCCTGTCTGGGCGTATCGGAAGCCGCCGACGCGCGAATCCAGGTCGGAATACAGGTCACGGCTGAGCAGGTTAAGGCGGCTCAAGAACGGCGCGGCGCGCTCGACGTTGGCCCGGTTCGCGCTCAGCGCGAAGCGGGCCGCCCAAGAGAGCGTCTCAAGCGTCGGCGGCAGACGGAACCCAAAGGGGCCGGATCTGTCGGAAAGCATCCTCAGGCCGAGCCCGACCATTCCCGGCGCGGCTAACGGCTCGATATGGCTGGGGACGATCATGCCCGCGTTCCCCCAGGAACACGGCCTGTCGTCGGCCCGACCGCGTTCGAGGACGACGACATCGAACCCGGCTTCGCGGCAGTAGAGGGCCGAACACAGGCCGACGATCCCGCCGCCGACCACGACGACGTTGGCCATTAGGAGACGCCCCACCGGAACGGGTCTTCCTCGTCGACGACGAGGACACCCTCGCCAACCACGTGGGCGCGGCCCGTGACGGTCGGCACGACTTGGCCGTCGATGAGGTGGTACGTGGCCTCGAAGATGCTGCCGATGATGGACTCTTGCGTCCAGACCTGTCCGGGCGCCAACTTGCCGTCGGCGGCCAGACAAGCGATCTTCGCGCTTGTGCCCGTGCCGCATGGGCTGCGGTCGTGCTCCAAGCCCGGGCAGAGCACGTAGTTCCGGCTGTGAGCGGACTCGCTCGGCCCGAAAACCTCGACGTGGTCGATCTCGCCGCCGTCGTCTCCAGTGACCCCGGTTTCTCCGAGAACCTTTCGGACGGCCATGGTGAAGGCTTGGAGTTCAGGTATGTGCTCCTTGGCTACTGGGATCGGAGGGTCGCCGATGAGGAAAAACCAGTTGCCGCCCCAGGCGACGTCGCCCCTCACGACCCCATAGCCGGGGACTTCAACGGTCACTCCGGCCCCTGACCTCCGACAAGGGACGTTGACAAAACTGACCTGCCCGTCTGGATGAAGCCACGTGGTCACGGGGCCGACCGGAGTAACCAGGTCGACCCGTCCCAGATCGACCAATCGACGGTGTCGGAGTGTCTCGACCACGCCGATCGTGCCGTGGCCGCACATGTTCAGGTAGCCGACGTTGTTGAAGAAGACGACCCGCCACGGACGGTCGTCCCCCGTAGGCGGCCACAAGTACGCGCCGACCACCACGTCCGATGACCGCGGCTCGCCGACGATCGACTTTCGCAGAAGGTCGTGGTCTGAGGCGAGGGTCGCCCGGACCGCCGCCATGTCCTCGCCGAGGATGGGAGGCATCCCTTCGATGACCACACGTGTCGGTTCGCCTCCCGTGTGGCTGTCGATGACGTGGATCGGCGCGGGCATAGGTCAGACCTTCGGACGCCACTCGATGCCATGCCGTATCGTCTTCAGCGTCTCTTCCCTCTCCCTACCAGAGAGGATGTGGCGGGGCGGGCGCACCGTCTCATTGCCCAGGCCGACTTCTTGGAGGCAGAGCTTGATCTTCTGGACGAACTTGGGGCCGATGTCCAGGTGGAGCAGGGGGGTGAACCAGCGGTAGATCTCCACCGCTTCGGCCCACATTCCGGCCATGGCCAGGTTCCACATGTGCTGGTTCTCCCGAGGGAAGGCTAGGCCGACGCCGGCGATCCAGCCCTTGGCCCCCAGCAAGGCGCACTCTAGGATCAAATCGTCGACACCGCCCATGATCACGTATCTGTCGCCAAGTTGGTTGACGAGGTCGGTCACCCTGCGCGGATCGCCGCTGGACTCCTTGATCGCCTGGAACTTCGGTTCGTCCGCGAGTTCCGCGAGCATCGCCGGTGTGACGTCGATCTTGTAGGCGATGGGGTTGTTGTAGACGATAATCGGCAGATCGGTGGCCTTGGCGACGGTTCGATAGTGGGCTACGACCTCGCTGTCGTCGGCGGGGTAGACCATCGCGGGCAACACCATCAGGCCGGTGCAACCCGCCCGGGCGGCAGCTTCGGCATGGCGCACGGCTTGCGCTGTGCTGAACTCGCTGACGCCGCTCACGACAGGCACGCGCCCTTGGCTGACCTCAACGGCCGCCCGGAGCACAGCCACCTTCTCCTCAGGGTCGAGCATGTTGTTCTCGCCCAGCGAGCCGAGCATCACCAGGCCCTGGACGCCAGCATCTATCAAGACCTCCAGATGCCGCTTCGTGGCCTCAAGGTCAAGGCTCAGGTCGTCGTGGAACTGGGTTGTGACTGCTGGGTAGACGCCGTGAAACATCTTGCTCATGGTTGTGGCTCCTCCGACCGGCGGTGAGAGGAGAGTATCCCACGGACGCCTTAGTATCGGATGACCAATGGGATTTGCGATCGGCGGGTGTTCAGGTGCTACTCAGGGGCCCAGGTTGGGTTTCCCTTTGCCGACGACCGGATCGGCTAACATCTCAGCCTAGCCATGGCCGCCTCTCCGACTGTGTTTGGAACCCTGCCGGACGGCCGCGTGGCACACCTGTTTGAACTTAGGAATGGCCGATGCCGTGCTTCGGTGACCGAATACGGCGCGACGCTCGTGTCGTTGGAGGTTCCGGACGCGTATGGACAACTTGGCCCAGTCGTCCTCGGGTACCCGGACTTGCGGGGCTTTGTTGAGGGACGTTGGTACCTCGGGGCCACGTGTGGACGCTTCGCCAACCGTATCGAAGGGGCATGTTTCGAGATTGACGGGACGCGACACGACTTAGGCGCCAACGAGGGTGCAAACCACCTTCATGGTGGTCGCAGTGGCTTCGACCGCGCCCTTTGGGCCGCGAACCAGGTCACCGCAGACCGCACCGTGTTCACCCGTCTCAGTCCCGACGGCGAAGAAGGCTATCCCGGGAACCTGTTCGTGAGCGTCGCCTATTCGCTGACGGAAGACGATGGTCTCCAGATCGACTATTTCGCTCACACCGACCGGGCGACCCACATCAACCTCACCAACCACGCTTACTTCAACCTGTCTGGTCGTGGCGACGTGCGAGACCATATCTTGCGGGTGTGCGCGAGCCGGTATCTGGCGACGGGGGAGGCGGGAAGCATCCCGACAGGAGAGATCGCGCCCTTAGGCGGAACTTCCTTTGACCTTGGGGAGCCGACGCGCCTAGGGCACGCCATCGACTCGATGTGTGCTCAGGCCAACTTGCCGGACGGCATCGACCATTGCTACGTTCTCGACCCAGACGGATCGGATCCTGTAGCGGTGTTGGAAGACCCTTCAAGCGGTAGGCGGATGGAGGTGTTCACCGACCAACCCGGGATCCAGGTCTACACGGGCAACTACCTCGCGAACGACCCATTTGCACGCTGGGGAGGGGTCTGCTTGGAGACACAGCACTTCCCCGACTCTCCGAACAAGCCTCAATTTCCATCGACCATGCTACGGCCGGGCGAGGTGTTCACCAGCCGCACCGTCTATCGGTTCAAGGCGAGGGAGGCCGAGTGACCGAAGGAGGCCGGATCGGTGTCGATGAGAGCGGCAAGGGAGACTACTTCGGGCCGCTCGTCATCGCCGCTTGCTACGTCGACCCGTCAATGGACGCCGAATTAGAGGGGGTCAGAGACAGTAAGAAACTGACGGATGACACGGCCCTCAAGCTCGACCCCGTCATTCGGCGCACGTGCCCGTACGCGGTCGTGCGGGTAGACCCGGCCAAATACAACGAACTTTACGAAAAGATCAGGAATCTCAACCGGCTCCTCGCCTGGGGCCACGCCCAAGCGATCGAGAACGTCCTCCAAAAGGTCGATTGTGACCTCGTGATCAGCGACCAGTTCGCCGACCCGTCCGGCCTGCAGCGCTCGTTGAACGCAAAGGAGAAGGGGAAGCACGTGAAGCTCGTGAGCCGTGTCCGGGCAGAAAGCGACCTGGCAGTCGCGGCCGCCAGTGTCCTGGCAAGGGCGGAGTTCCTACGGCGGCTCAAGTCGCTGGGCGACGAAATCGGAAACGTACTCCCCAAAGGCGCGGGGCCTCAGGTTGACGACGCGGCCCGGCGTCTAGTCCGAAACAGCGGCCCGCAGGCACTGCAAGGACTGGCCAAACTCCACTTCAAGACGACCCAGAAGGTCTTGGGCGACGGTGGCGGCTCGTCATAATCACCCCCATGGCGACCGTGCTGCTGGACGGCGAGGCGATGAAGCGCACGCTGGGACGCATGGTGCACCAGATCCTCGACCGGAACGGGGGGGCAGAGGACTTGGTCGTCGTCGGCGTCCTGCGCCGGGGTTATCCGGTTGCCAAGCGGTTAGCCTTCATGCTCACCCAGGCAGAGGGTTTCACGGTTCCATGCGGCAAGATCGACGCCCGTGGTTCACGTGACGACCGTCCCACACCGGAAGATGGCGACCAGACCGAGATACCGTTTGAGGTGACCGGGAAGAACGTGATCCTCGTCGACGAGGTCGTTTACACCGGGAGGACCGTCCGAGCCGCCATGGACGCCCTGCTCAAGTTCGGTCGTCCCCGTACCATCCAACTGGCGGCCTTGGTCGACCGTGGACACCGCGAGCTGCCGATCCAACCGGACTACGTCGGACGTGAGGTCCAGACCAAACGGGGAGACCATATCGTGGTCAAGGTCAAGGAGATCGAAGGAGAGGACGCCGTCGAACTTCTGCCCGCGTCGGAGGTAGCGCAACCGTGACCCGAAGCCTATTGGCCGTCCGCCACTTGGAGGCCGACGTCCTCGAAGGGCTCGTCCGTCGGGCGGGAGAACTGAAAGGCAGAGTCGAACAGGACGGCCCGCAGAAGCCAAGCCGGCAGCGCGTGGTGGGCCTGCTCTTCTTTGAGAATTCCACACGGACTCGGGTGAGTTTCGAACAAGCCGCGTACTTTCTCGGCCACCGGACGGTGAGCTTCAGTTCGGCGGGCAGTTCGGTCAGCAAGGGGGAGACCCTTAAAGACACGATCTTGACGCTCAGGCACGAACGGCTGGAGGCGATGGTCGTCCGGCATTACTGCGGCGGCGCATGCAACCTTGCCGCGAAATACTTTGGGGGCCCGGTGATCAACGCGGGTGACGGTCAGCACGAGCACCCGACCCAGGCTTTGGGCGACGCTTTGACCATCCTCGAACGAAAAGGGACCCTCTCCGGGCTGAAAGTCGCCATCGTGGGGGACGTCATGCACAGCCGGGTCGCACGAAGTAACGCCTGGCTCCTGAGCAAACTTGGTAACGAGGTCAATTTCGTCGGTCCTAGAACGCTCATGCCCAGCCACACCGCCCTCTTGCCCGGCCAGGTGCACTACGACCTTCGGGCGGGTATCGCCGACGCGGACGTGGTGATGTGCCTTCGGCTCCAGAAGGAGCGCATGGCCGACGGCATGATCAGTTCGGTGTCCGAGTTCGTGCGGCTTTACCAAGTCAACCGTAGCAGTGTGCGAGCGGCGAAGCCCGATGCGATCGTCATGCACCCGGGCCCGCTCAACCGTGGGATCGAATTGGACGACCACGTGGCCGACGGCGCCCAAAGCGGAGTCACCCAGCAGGTGACCAACGGGGTCTTTGTACGAATGGCTGCAATCGAATGGGTGTTCGAAGGGGGCAAGAAGTGAGGACGCTCTTCAAGAACGGGCGCATCTTGGATCCGAGCCAAGAACTGGACATCGTCGGCAGCGTCATCGTCGAGGACTCGCAGGTCGCCGAGGTCGGGCCAGACATCGACGAAGGCGGCGTCGACGAGGTCTACGACTGCACCGGCTTTTGGATCACGCCCGGACTGGTGGACATGCACACGCACCTTCGGGAGCCGGGGGAGGAGCGGCGCGAGACGATCAAGAGCGGCACCCAGGCGGCGGCTGCGGGCGGGTTCACGACGATCTGTTGCATGCCGAACACGACTCCGCCCCTCGATAACGCGGCCCTAGTCGATTTCATCTTGGACAAGGCGGCTGCACCGGAGGCAGGAGGGGTCTTTGTCGCGCCGGTCGGGGCATTGACCGTCGGTAACAGCGGCGAGGTCATTTCGGACTTGGCCGCGCTCAAGAAGGCCGGCATCGTCGCGGCCAGCGACGAAGACGCGCCGGTGCAAGACTCACGGGTCATGATGCGGGCGATGGAGTTCGCCCTCCAACTCGACCTGCCGTTGATGCTGCATTGCGACGACCGGGCGCTGAGCCGAGGGGGGGCGATGAACGACGGGGCGACGAGCGCGATGCTCGGACTGCCCGGAATACCGCGCAGCGCCGAGGTGACTATGATCATGCGGAACTGCGAACTGGCTCTGAACACCGGCTGCCGCATCCATATCATGCGCGTCAGTTCATGGGGCGGTGTCGAGGCGATCCGGCAGTTCAAATACCTCGGCGCTCCTGTCACATGCGAGATCGCGCCGCACCATTTCGTCTTCACCGACGAGTCCGTAGGCGAGTTCGACCCCAACTTCAAATCCGCTCCGCCCCTGCGGACCCAGGTCGACATCGACATCCTGCTCCAGGCCCTGAACGACGGGACGATCGACTGTATTGCTAGCGACCACTCGCCCTATGCCCCGTTCGAGGTCGAGGTGCCGTTTGAAGAGGCCCCGTTCGGCCTCGTAGGTCTGGAGTCAACTGTCGCGGCTAGCCTCACCTACCTGACCCAGACAGGCGTCCTCTCTCCCTTGGAGACGGTCCGCAAGCTGAGCACGGCCCCGGCGGCGGCGCTGAGGTTGGACGCCGGCACCCTTCGTCCCGGACGGACGCCGGTCGCCCAGATCACCGTCATCGACCCAAACCGCGAATGGACCTTTGACGTGGGCCGGACGTTCAGCAGAGGCAAGAACTCCCCGTTCCATGGAACCACCTTCCAGGGTAAAGCCGTTGTGACCTATTGCGGCAATGAGATCTACCGCGACCCCGGCTTCAGCGACGAGAGGTATCGGCTTGCACTGGCGTGATCTTGCCGCTGTCGCTTGCTTATCCTTCTTGCTCGCTGGGTGCCACGTAGTCCAATATCCCGATCCGAACGCGGTGGACACCGATATCAACCCGGCCATCGTGCAACGCAACATCAAAGAGGCGTACCGGATCCTTGGCAACCGGGTGAACCGAGGGGAGCTTTCCGCCAAAGAACGGGACGACATGATCCTGCACTTGGTGCAGACATATGCTGGATCGATTGACCTGAGCGCGATACCCCCCTTGAAGGCCTGGGAATATGCGGACATCTTGCGTCAGGCCGGGCGCTGGGAGGACGCCTACAGCCTTCTTCAAATCGCGGTGAAAGTCGCGCCCGACGACGACCGCTTTGTCAACGATTCCCTGCAGCTTGCCCGCTGCGCGGCCCACCTGGGCAAGGTGGACGAGGCCATCGCGTTGTGTCGCGGGACCTTCAAGGTGCCACCCGATGAAAAGGCGCCGATCCTCATGTCAGTCCTCTACGAGGTCGTCCCCGAAGGCCTGGGCAAGGGCAAGGACCTGGAGCTAGCCGGGCTCCTGCAAGACGCCATCGAACAGCACAAGGCGACGATCGTGGACCAAAACACGTTGGCTGGACAAGAGTTTCTCGCGAGCAGGCCGCATCACATCTCCAACGCCTGGGCCAAGGTGGTGAGCATCTACGCGTCCCATGACCGCCAGGACTTGGCCCGAGACGCCATCAAGCGTGCCGAACAGTCGACCGGCGGCACGGCACGGGTCTGAGGGCGGCGCGGGGTATCCTGACCCGCCTGACGAGGAGCATCGAACACGAATGAGAGTCCGGAACAAAGAATTGAGAAACCGCCGTCGTCGGAAAGAAAAGGCGGTCAAGGGAATCATCAAAGAGGCGATCGCCGAAGCTAGGGGCGGAAAGCCGAGAGCGACAAAGGCGTCAGCACCCAAGTCTGCCGCAACCCCTAAGCCGGCAGCCAAGAAAGCAACGGCAGTCGAGGCCGAGAAGCCCAAGAAAGCTACAAAGCCGAAAAAAGAAGCCGCCGAGTGACCCAATTGCGGGCTTGACCGCCAGCCGGATATCGTTAAGCCCTCGTGGGGCGGCTGTTGAAGCCGTTGGTTTACCGTCATGGCCCAGGCTCTTGAGACGATCGGATCGCAGTTGGACGGGCTGGACCCGTATAGCCAACTTGCCCGTTATGTCCAAGAATCTCCAGGCCGGATCAACGACTCCGCGAGCGACCTCGCCCAACGTTTCGGACTGCCGGTCGAGTTTGTGATCGAGGTCCAACAAACTCTTGGTGAACACCAAGAACCCGTCGACAGTTGGCAAGCGTTCGTGGGAGCGGGCAGGGCCGTGTGCTCGTTCATCGCTGGTCTGTGGAAGTTCTTGGCGGACGGGCCCGTCAAACTTTGGCTCCGCGTGACCGCGTTGCCGTTGAGGTTCGTCCTCGTCACCGGACTCCTCTTCCTGATAGCGTTTTTCGTGACCGTCCCCTACCAAGTGCTACGCACCGGGCCGGTTTTGGACGGGGCGATCGGTGTCCTGTTCATCATCGTTTTCGCGACCCATCTGGCTTGTTTCGCCCGCCACGGCGAGATCCGAGTCCCGCTTGTGGCAGCGGCCGCGTTGGCACCCGGGCTCTTCGCCATTGGCTTGGTCATCCCGCCGCCCCAAGGCTCCGAGCGGCCGCCTCTGTTGGTCATCGCCGCGATCGCCATGGGATTGACTGCGCTCTATGCGTTGGCATCCACCGCTGCGTCGGTGTTGGGCGGCATATTCCGGCTGCGATTGGCTTACCGTCGAGAGTCTCAGGTTTCGCGACAGGAGCAACTGGACCGGCTGTTCCAGCTTGAAAAGCGGTTTAGGGAGATTGTCCAGAACCAGAGGGCGGTGCCTTGGGCGGTCAGTTGGGTGACGTCCGTCCGACGCTGGGCAGGCTATCCCCTCGTCGCTTTCCTGGCTGGAGCGGGATATGGGCTCCTTCGTGTGCTCTTGGTTGGCAGCGTCCAGGCTGTTCGTCCCAACGGTTCGACCGTCCTGACCATGCTCCAAATGCTGATGGTTCCGCTGGGATTGGCGGTCTTTGCGACTGTCGGCTACCTCGCCGGTGGGATACGTAAGTCGATCGTGGCCCTGCTGGTCGCCTTTAGCGGCTGGGCCCTGAGCTTGTCGGTTCCAATCGGTAGATTCGGGCCAGAGTACGTCTACCACTTTTTCCGGGCGGGTGACGCCCTTGTCGTGATTTCGGCTCTGACCCTCCTTGGCGTGCTGACCGGTTTGGCGTCCAAGGTGGAGGCGCAGACCGCCCGGGCGACCAAACTGGACAAGAACGACCCGGTCGCCCTGTTCGCCGAAACCTTGCGCCTGCAGTGGAAGCTACGCCCGGCCTCTTTGGCGACTTGCGTTATGGTGGTCGATGTGGTCCGCTCGACGGCGATGAAGTCCGAAGCAGACCCCCTAAAGATCGAATACAGCTTTCGCGCATACCAAGACCTTGTCGCGGAAGTGTCGCAAGAGCGCGGCGGCACCGTAGTCAGCACGGCAGGGGACGGTGCTGTCGTGACCTTCGGTAGCCCGGAGGACGCACTCAGGGCCGCTAAGTCCATCCAGTCCGCGATGGATAGTTTCAACCTGACCAAGAACTTGCTGGGACATAGGTTTCGTGTCCGTATCGGCCTCCATTCCGGCAAGACGTCCGTGGGGCTCGAGGAAGTGCCCTTCAACGAATTGATCGACATAGCCGCCCACGTCGAGCACATCTCCCCGGCTGGAGGCATTGCGCTGACCGATTCGGTCGCGTCCGCCTTGCCAGACGAAGCGACCGCCGCCTTGCAAGAACTGGTCGACGGGCATGAGGTCAGGATCGTCCTCAATCCGCTCTTGGAGGATTGAGGGTTGGTCGTCGAAGATTGGGGCCGGGTCCGTTACCGTCTGGCGTGGGATCGGCAGTTAGAGGTCCATGAGCGGCTTCTCGCGGGTGGCCCGGACACGCTCGTCATTGTCGAGCACGATCCGGTGGTCACTCTAGGGGCGGGGTTCCATCAAGAGAATCTGCGCCTAGCCGAGGCGGAATACGAAAGGCGAGGGATCGAGGTGGTCAAGACCGACCGAGGTGGGGACGTGACTTACCACGGCCCGGGCCAACTGGTCATCTACCCGCTGTTTGACGTCAAGCGCCACGGCGGCGACCTCCACCGATGGTTACGCGACTTAGAAGAAGCGATGCTGATCGTCTGCCAGTCGTTTGGGCTGGAACCACGACGGTTCGCACCGCACACGGGTGTTTGGATCGGGGATAAGAAGGTGGCTGCGATCGGAGTCAAGGTGCGAAGGTGGGCCAGCCTCCACGGCGTCGCCTTGAACTGTGAACAGCAGCCCGCATTTGAGACCATCGTCCCTTGCGGGATCGTCGGTCACGGAGTCACTTCGTTGAGCGAGGAGACCGGGCGCGTCGTGCACGTGGATGAAGCGAAGCCAGCCGTGATCCGTGCGTTTGAGCGCGTTTTCGGCGATTGAACGCGATATAAGCCCCAGACCTTGCCGTCAGCGCAAAACCGGTAACCGACTGAACGACTCGCCCAGGACAACCTTGCTGTCCGACCCCATCCAGTCGTCCAACGCGGTCGCGTAGACAGACCGGAAGTCGACTTGCCACCGTATGTCTCCGTCCTGCAACGCGGCAAAGTCTGGGATCGGGCCGTACAGGCCTCCCTTGACCCGGTTGCCGATGAGGAACATCGGCGCACCTTGTCCATGGTCGGTGCCGGCGCTGCCGTTTTCGTAGGTGCGACGACCGAACTCGCTGAAGACGAGCACCATGACTTTGTCGGCCCGCCCGGCGGCTTCCAGCTCTTGCATGAACGCCGTGACCCCGTCACTGAAGCTCTTGAGAAGTTTCTCCTGTTGTTCAGCCTGACGGGCATGGGTGTCGAAACCGCCAGCGCTGAAATAGACGACCCGGGTCTGCGGCGAGGCGCAGACGAGCTGGGCGATCTGCTTGAATCCGTTGCCGAAGACGTCGTTGTTGTAAGTCTCTTTGGGTGAGAACTTCGCCAGTTTGACCTTCAGGGCAGACATGGCGTCCAAGGCGGTGTTGTTGGCCATCTGGATGGCCCGCGTGGCGCTCCCTTCCGGGGCCTGCATACCCTGGATCTCTCGGAGCATCTTCTCCATGTCCGGGTCACCCACCATCTGCTGGATGTCGTTGAGCCCGGCGAAGCACGGGATGCTGGCGTCGTGACCGGTCAACGCGCGAGGCTTCTCGGTCGAGAGTCCGACCGCCGCCAAGGCGTCAACCTTGCCGTGTTCCACCTTTTCGTCCATATAGCGTCCAATCCAGCCGCTGGTCAGCTTGCCGTCGGGGCTTGCCGACTGCCAGATGTCCATGCTCTTGAAGTGGCTGCGGTTGGGGTTTGGGTAGCCGACGCCCTGGACGACTGCGACCTTGCCTTGTTTGAATAGACCGTGCAGACCGGTCATCGATGGGTGGAAACCCATGCCAGAGCCAAGGTCAAGGGTCTTCTCTTTGGGGATCCCCAAGGTCGGCCTGGCTTTGTAATAGGCTTCCAAGCCATGGGGGATGACTGTGTTCAGACCGTCGTTCCCGCCGCTGAACTGGATCACGACCAATACGGTGTCGGGATCCACCTTTTCACCTCTAGCGGCGCGCACGACGTCCGCTTTGGCGACAGCGGCCAACCAGGGAGGTGCCATCAGGCCGATGGCAAGCACGCCGGAGGACCGGAGGACGTCACGTCGGGATAAATCGATACTCATGGTCGTTCCTCTACTGTAGTGTATGGTCTCAGGGACGGCGGGGTCAATGGCAAGTTCAGTCAATGTAGGTCAACCTGCTGTTGATTTCAGCAAAGAGAACAGGATGTCGTTCCTTGCGGCCGCTGCCTTGGCAGTTCTGACGCTCGCGACATTCGCGGTCGCGGCGGACCGTGGGCCGGAGAGCGCGGTCAAACGGTTCCACGAGGCGATCAAAGAAGGAGACGAGGCCGCGATCGACCAAGTGCTCGTCGGCTCCCCGGACGGGGCCGACCAAGCGCGGCTCATCGGTGTCGTGCGCCAACTCTTGACGATCGACTCCCGAGTCGAGCTCGGACGTGTGGCCTCGATCGGACGGGAAGCGACTGTCGACGTCCGGTACCCGATTCGAGGCGGGTCGTTTGTCAGGTTTGTTCTCGACCAACAACAGGGCCGATGGCAAGTGGACGCGAAGAAGACCCTGGACCTGTACAGGCGGCCCTTCGGACTGTGACCTGAGGCTACAATGATGGGAGTATGAAGAGGTCTGGCCGCGCCAGCTTGGTAGCCGTTGCGGGTGCCGTCGGCATCATCATCATCCTTGGCTTCATCGTCTCGTCAGGGGATTCGCCCGGGACGGTCGGCGCAAGGTTTATGGCCGCGCTGGTCAACAAGGACTCCCAGACTCTGACAGATCTTTCGGACCTCCAAGGCAGGAGCGCGGACGAAGTCAAGAAGGAATGGGACAGGACACTCCACGACGCCGAGCACTATCGGTTCAAATACCGGATCGTTTCGGCCGAAGAGCCTGGCCCTGACCAAGCCGTCGTCAGGGTGGCCGTCGAGAGGAACTACAACCCCAACGGCACAAGCTACGAAGAGAACTTCCAATTGCCTCTGAAAAAAGAATCAGGCAAATGGAAAGTCCAAACATTTGCCACTAACAGGCAGATGTACCCGTTCTGGCCACGCTGACCGAGCCGCTCGAACCTCCATACGGTCTAGCGATCCCGGGGGGCTGAGCCCGCCCGCCGGTATCCTCGCCGCGTCCATGACCCCTGAGAACATCCGGAACATCGGGATCATCGCCCACGTCGACCATGGAAAGACGACCCTGGTCGACGCTATTTTTCGTCAGGCGGGCCTGTTCCGAGAGAACGAGCACGTTCGGGAGCGGGTCATGGACAGCAACGACCTGGAGCGGGAGCGAGGCATCACCATCCTCAGCAAGGTGGCCAGCTGCGTCTATCAGGGCACAAAGATCAACATCGTCGACACGCCCGGCCACGCCGATTTCGGCGGCGAAGTCGAGCGCGTCCTCAGCATGGTGGACGGTGTGTTGCTCGTCGTGGACGCGTGCGAAGGCCCAATGCCGCAAACGAGGTTCGTCCTCAAGAAGGCCTTTGACAACGGCCTAAAGGTCGTTGTCTGCATCAACAAGATCGACCGGGATGGCGCCCGGCCCGTCGACGCCTATGACAAGACGATCGACCTGTTCATCGACTTGGGCGCGAACGAAGACGACCTCTTCTTCCCACACCTCTACGTCAGCGGCGCATCGGGCTTCGCCCGCCTTGAGCCGAACGGGCATGAGACCGACCTCCGCCACCTCTTTGAGGCGATCCTGAAGCATATCCCCGCCCCCAAGGTCCAGGGAGAAGGGCCGTTCCAGTTGCAGGTCAACAACCTCGACTACAGCGACTACTTGGGCCGGATGATCGGCGGCAAGGTCAGGCGGGGCCGAGTCCGAGTGGGCGACCGATTGACCCAGGTCCGTGACGACGGCAAGCAGATCAGCTTCAACGTCACAAAGGTTTGGACTTATGAGGGCCTGAAGATGCAGGAGGCCGAAAGCGGCGACGCCGGTGAGATCGTGATGCTGAGCGGCCTGGACGACGTCCTCATCAGCGACACGGTCTGCGACGCGAGCTTCGTCGAGCCGTTGCCGCGCATCCAGGTCGAGCCAAGCACGCTCACCATGAATTTTTATGCGAACAGCTCTCCCTTGGCGGGGAAGGACGGCGGCAAGTTCCTGACGATCCACAAGATCCGAGAGCGCCTGGAGAAAGAGGAGAAGACCAGCGTCAGCCTGAAGCTCAGCAAGGATAGCGGGCCGGAAACCGTGACGGTCGCCGCCAGGGGCGAGATGCAACTGTCCGTCTTGATCGAGACCATGCGCCGGGAGGGCTATGAGATGGCGATCGCACGCCCGCAGGTCATCTACAAGGAGAGTGACCTTGGCAAACGGCTTGAGCCCGTCGAACAACTGACTTTGGAGTTCGACGACATGGCCATGGGCGAGGTGATGGAGGAGTTGAGCCGAAGGAAGGCGGAGATCCAAGAGATGGAACCGCTTGGCAACGGAAGGTCTCGGGTCGTGTCGTCGATCCCCACCCGCGGACTGATCGGATTCCGCTCGGTCTATCTCACCATGACCAGGGGGACCGGCATCATGGCTTCGATTTTCGAGGGGTATGAGGCCTTTCGGGGAGAGGTCCTGTCCAGGGTCAACGGCTCGCTGATCGCGAAGGACCCGGGCAAGATCACGCGGTATGCGTATGAGCATATCCAGGAGAGGGGCACGTTCTTCTTTCCGGTCGGCGTGGAGGTCTATTCCGGCATGATCGTGGGACAGGCGAGCCGGGACGAGGACATGGTGGTCAACGCGACTATCCAGAAAGCGGCGACGAACATGCGCTCGGCCACATCCGACTCGACGACGGTGCTGGACTCGCACCGGGAGTTCTCGTTGGAGCAGGCCCTCGCTTGGCTCCGCGACGACGAGCTTCTGGAGGTCACGCCGAAGATGCTGCGGTTCCGAAAGAAGATCCTCGACCATAGCGAGCGCAAGGTCGCGGAACGCCGGGCAGTCGTGTGACGGCATCACGCGCTCGTGGCCGACCTCTGGTCGCGAGGGGACAACCTCGAGGCTGAAAAAAAAAACGCGCACCTTACGGTGCGCGATGAACTGCTTGTCTTATCACGGTCATGCTTGAAACTGGAAGCTTTGGCGCCTCTCTCACGCTGACTCGCAGGTTCATTTAAGCGGACATGTGACGTCGTTCGGCCCTAGCCGGGACAATCTGGGACCCCGACCAAGAGAATGGGGACTTTCTGCCCCGGTGATTCGGCCTCGACAACGGCACGCTTGATCCACAATGAGAGTGCAGGGATGATCCTCGTCATCGACAACTACGACAGCTTCACCTACAACCTCGTCCAGTACTTGGGCCAATGCGGGGCGGAAGTCGAGGTCGTGCGTAACGACGAGCTGGTGTTGTCCGAGGTCGTGGCCCGCCGACCGTCCGGGATCATGGTTTCGCCCGGGCCTTGCACTCCCAACGAGTCGGGTGTGTGTATCGACGTCCTTCGGGCGGCGTTAGACCTGTCGGGCCCCTTGATGGGAGTCCCGCTCTTTGGCGTGTGCCTCGGGCACCAGACGATGGCCCAGGTCGCCGGGGGGGTAGTCAGGCAGGCCAAGAACATCATGCACGGCAAGGCGTCGTCAATTCGACACGACGGCAAGGGCCTTTTCCAGGGCATGCCGAACCCGTTTTCTGCGATCCGCTATCACTCTCTGATCGTCACGAAGGACTCGTTGCCGCCGGGGTTCGTTGTCACAGCGACGGCGGAGGACGATGGCGAGATCATGGGTCTCAGGCACGTGTCGTTGCCGATCGAAGGCGTCCAGTTCCACCCTGAATCCATCCTGACCGAGAGCGGCATGACGATCGTGCGCAACTTCGTCGAGCGAGTCCAGTCGGCCCGTCTGACCGCCTGAGCCTGCCAGAATCACGGGCATGGCCCGCATCGTCGTGCCGGAGGCCGAGGAGCTTCTGGACCGAGAAATCCCCGTCTTGGACAAAGGCTTTGTCCGGCTCGTCGATTACCTTGGCGGAGACCAGAGGATCGTGCAAGCCGCACGCGTCAGCTACGGGTCTGGGACGAAGAGCTTCCGGCAGGACCGCGGCCTTATCCATTACCTTCTACGGAACGACCACACGTCTCCTTTCGAGCAGGTCATCTTGACCTTTCACTGCAAGATGCCGGTTTTTGTCGCTCGTCAGTGGGTGCGCCACCGGACTGCGAGGCTGAACGAGATCAGCGGGCGGTACAGCGTCATGCGGGACGAGTTTTATGTCCCTGACGCCGACCAGCTGCGGTTTCAGAGCGCCGACAACAAGCAGGCCCGTGGTGACGAGCGGCTGCCGACCGACGTCTCCCAGGCGATACTCCAGGAGTATCAGGCTGACCAAGCGGCGTTGTACGGCCACTACACGGGCATGATCGAGAAGGGGTTGGCCAGGGAGGTCGCCCGGGCGAACCTGCCGCTATCGCTTTACACCGAGTGGTATTGGCAGATCGACCTACATAACCTTTTGAGGTTCCTCCATCTGCGGATGGACGCCCACGCCCAGTACGAGATCAGGGTGTACGCCGAGGCGATGGCGGATTGCGCCAAGGCGGTCGCACCGCTGGCCTACGAGGCGTTCGAAGAACATGTACTTGGTTCGGTGCGGTTCTCCCGGGCCGAGTTGGCGGCGGTAGCTAACTTGATCGGGCAGAAACCCCATGGCCTTGAGGGGCGGTCAGCGGAAGTGTTCGAGCAAAAGCTCACGAAAATGCGTGCCCTAGTTCCCATCGAAGAGCCAGAAGAACCGGAAGCCGCGAACGGTTAGAATGTCGCCGTGTCGGGCGGCGTCGTATTTTGGCCCTGGTGGCGGAAGCGGTTCAAAGATAACGCCGTCGTCGCCTTTGGCTTCTGCCTGGTTTTCTGCCTGATCGGGCGATACAACGTTCCTCTATGGATCACGTTGCCGGCCTTCACTATCCCGATGGCCGCCTACCTGTCGACGATGCAGTGGTTTCTGCGGCGACGTGACGATCCGCCGCCGTTTCTTGCGAGCATCCTCTATTTCGCAGTCGGCTACTTTTCCGTGTTCGCCTTCGCGCTGTTGACCGGAATCTATCTCTCGGCCTGGATCGGGGGAATGATCGACAACCACAAGTGGATCTCTCCGGTCAACGCCGGGCTCATTTCGGCCATGAAAGGCATCGTCGGCTCGGATGTCATTCATTGGACAATGGGACTTGGGTTTCTTGGCATGATCCTGACCCACTTCTTCTTCCAGATCAACCGAAAACTTGGCCCAGGGGTGCTCTGGCAATGGATCAGCGGCAAATACCACCGTCCGAAGGCAGAGGAGCGGATCGTCATGTTCCTGGACATGCGCGACTCGACGACCCTCGCAGAGCGGCTTGGCGACGTCCGGTTCAGCGGCTTGGTCAAGGCCTTCATCAGCGATGTCAGCCGGGCGGTCCAGGAGTGCAAGGGCGAGGTGAGCCACTTCATTGGCGACGAGGTCGTGGCCACCTGGAGGCCAGACCGTGGCTTTAGAGATGCTCGGTGCCTTCGGGTTGTCAAGAGGTCGAACGAGCTCATCGACCGTCGGCGCGCGTACTATGAACGCACGTTTGGGCTCGTACCCGAGTTCAAAGCGGGCATGCACATCGGCCCGGTCGTCGCCACGGAGGTAGGCGAGGCCAAGAGCGAGATCGTGCTCCACGGCGACGCGATGAACACCGCCGCGCGCATCCAGGGAGAGTGCAACCGCTACGGCGAGGAGTTCCTTGTGAGCCAGGCGTTGCTAGATCGGCTGGGACGACCGGAAGGGTGGCGGTCGACACCGATCGGCGACCTGGAGCTGAAGGGCAAACAGAAGCCGGTGCCTGTCGTCGCGCTACGGGAGGCCTAGGCCGCCTTCGAGGCCCAGAGCTTCTTCAGGTGCTTCTTAGCGCCCGCGATGCTGAACATCTCTTCCCGAAGCAGCTGTTTGAGTGAGAAGACAGTTTGAATGTCCTGTGGTCGGTAACGGCGTTGGCCGCCTGCGGTCCGGATCGGGTGTAGGTAGCCGGAGAACTCGCGCTCCCAGTATCGGAGCGTGTGAACCTCGACGCCGGTGATTTGGCTGGCGACGCTGATGCTCACGCACTGCTCGCCCTTTCCGCTGCGACCTGTCTGCACCATGCTTTGTCCTGAAATCGACCCTCGGCTTCGTGAGGTTCTAGATTGTTTATCGGCAGTGCCCGGTGATTTTGCAGGGTCACGCCCCAGCCTGGCGGGCACAGCCCTCTGACCAGTGCCACAATGTCAGTCCTGCCGCCGTATGGTGGATGTGGGATGCCGATGGAGCCTGACTGTCGGGATAGGGAGGCCGTGTTCCAGGAGCTCGCGAAGCGGGCGCCCGGTGCCCCTTTCCTTGCCCTCGGGCAGACCGTCTTTTGGGACGAGCCGATGAAGTCGGGGGTCGCGCTGGCGGCCCGTGCCGCAGGTGACGACCGGCCGTTTGTGGCCGGCGTCCACGACACCGACTACTTTGCCAAGGCTTATGTCCCAGGGCCGTCGGCCGGATATAAGGCGCTGCCTCACAACGACACGACTACCAGGGGCCTGTGGAGCGCCGCTGGCGAGTTCAGCGCCCTTTTTGGATCGGAGACCGTGGTCACCCGAGAGGCCCTCGCCAAGGCTGGGGCAAGGATCGCCCAAGTGGCAGCGGCTCGGCCGGGCTATCTCGACGACGTGACCGAGGCATGGGGATGGCGCGGGGTCGCCAGCTTGGAGTCGAAGTCGCAGACGACCGCGGAGAGTCGGCTTGGCCCATTGTTTCCCGAACTCTTCCGTACCTTCGAATGGGCGGTGGACACGTCTCTGGCCATGATGGCCGGGTACCACCGTGCGGATGCGGAACGAGCCAGGGACAGGCTGATCGAACTTGTTTGTCGCGCGTCTGACTCCGACGATTGCCAGACCCTTGCGGACTACTACGAAAGCCTGTTGCCCCAACTCTACGACCTGACGGCTGGTAAGCGTGTCGGGATCGAGACCACCCGGACATCGAGGCTGTTGGCGTTCAATTCGACCACCGTCGCGTTGCCACGGTTCGACCTCGTCCGGGCGTTTGTCGACCCGGCGACCAAAGAAACCGCGAGAAAGGCCTACGACGACGCGGTCCGTGGGTCGGAGATCTACACGTTGGACCGGTTCGGCACCGGCGCGCTTCCGTTTGACTTGATCATCCCGGGTGTGGGCCGCGGCACGCTTCGGTTGGGCAACAAAGGCGGCGTGGTGATGACGCCAGACCCCGTTGGTTTCAGCTTCAAAAAGCCTCTTCAAAATCTCGAAGAACTGGCGAGCGTGATCGAAAAGCGATTTGGGCCTCGATGCGTCCTGGTCGGAAAGGCGGTTTCCCTGATCGGGATGCTGGCCAGGGAGTTCGTCTTTGTCTTCCACGTCGGGGCGAGCAGCTATGTCAAGACATCGCAAAAGTTCCACCAGACTCTGGATGACAACGGCGTGCACCTGTATTTGAACCCGGTCCTCCGTGTACGTTACGAGCCGTGGGACGCCATGTCTGACTGTTGCGCCTGGGTGCGCCTGCCTGACCCCCTCCACCGACCGTTCGGCGTAGACGAACTCAGTGCGCCGAGCTTGGCGATCCGCTGGAGGGAAGTCCACCGGGAGCAATCACTCAGGCTCGAAAGACTCGCGTCGGCCAGGAGGACGAGAGACTTGATGATCCTTCTGCAAGAGACCTTGGGGGGGATGTGGTCGTGCTTGGCGGACGAATACCACCAGATCCACGAGAGACTTTCCGGCCTTCAGGCCCTAGTCGCCTCCGGCAGGGAAGAACGCCGTCGGGTCGCCGAACGAATTCGCGCGGTGAAGAGGCAAGTGAACGAAGTCGAGGCCGAAAAGGGACGCCATTGGCGAGACCGAGTGTTCGAGCAGTCACCTGACCAAGCTGAATTGGACAAGCGGTCCGAGTACGAGCGGCAGGTGGGCAGACTGACTTCAGAGGTGGCCGCACTGGAGGCCGAATGGCGGTCGTTGCTTCAACGACAAGAGGAAAGCCTGGCGTCCGAGCAGGTCACAAAGGCGAAGCGTCGGCGTGACGAGATCGCTCTCGAGGCAGAGATCATGCGGATGACCCTCGCCCGGGAGGCGGTCATCGCGACGGAAGGCCTGCAAAAGGCCGGACACCGCCCGAGCGCCTGGTGGTTCCCCCTCATCTGTCCTGGCGGAGCATGGTTTGAATCGACGATGGCCCGGGCTGAGATGTGGTTGGAGTCCGTCCAGTGATACCTTTTTGGAAAGTCGAGGCGGTCGGCAACACCTTTGTCCTTGTCCACGCCGGAGATTTAGCAGGTAACGATCTTAGCGAGTTCGCCAAAGAGGTGTCGGAACCCCATTTCGGGGTTGGTTCGGACGGGTTGCTGGTCGTGTCCCCTGATCTGAAGCTCAGGATGTTCAATCCGGACGGAACCGAGGACTTCTGCGGCAACGGGCTACGTATCGCGGCAGCCCACATGGTTGGCCAGGGCTGGGCCACAGGTTCCTTCGATGTCCGCCACCTTGGCATCTACGTACCCGCACACGTCCACCGCGACGGATTGGTCGAGGTCACCCTGCCTCCTGCTAGCTTTTCGCCTCTGAGGGTGCCTCTGGACAGCACTCTCCACCCCCGTGAGATGTGGCGAGAGAGCAGGTGGGGGCATGTGGCATCGGCACTGTCCACCGGCACCACCCACACGGTCGTCGACGTCGACCAATTACCTGGTGACGACGAGTTTTTCACGCTGAGCCCCGAGATCGAACACGATCCGCTTTTCCCCGACAGGACCAGCGTCATGTGGGTGCAGACCGTCGCCCCGGGACAGCTCCGGCTACGGATTTGGGAGCGTGGGGCTGGCGAGACCATGGGTTGCGGCACGGGAAGCGTCGCCGCCGCTATAGTGCACGCCCGCTCGACCGGATACACCGGCAGGGTCGAAGTCGGCAACCCCGGCGGGGTGGTATGGGTCGACGTCACATCATGGGAAGCCCCGGTCAGGACCGCGTCAATGACGCGGGTCGTGTTCGAGGGAGGGTGGCCCGCCCATGTGGCTGTCGCGAGTTCGACTTGAAGGAACCTTCCGAAACCGCCTAACTCCTGGAACTGACGAACCTCGCCATGGCTCGGAGGGTCTCATCCGAGACATGGTGCTCGATACCCTCGGCATCGGTCTCCGCGGTCTGTTCGCCAACCCCGAGAGCGCGCAAGAAGCTCACGACAGCATGGTGCCGTAGGCGCGCCTCGTCCGCCATGTGGCGTCCCTCCTCTGTAAGGAAGACTGCACGGTAGGGCTGGGTCGTCACCAGGCCGTCGCGCACCAGGCGTTGTAGGGTCTTGGTGACCGTCACTTGGCTGACGCCAAGCCGGGACGCCATATCCACCGCCCGGGCCTCGCCGATCTCGTCAGTGAGCGTCTGGATGAGCTCGACATAGTCCTCGGCGGTCTCGCGGCTATGGTCCTCTCGGACGCGGCGGAAGCGCTCGGCGGTGCTGATGAACCTATTCTAGCTCTTGGCCGCCTCGGTATCCTGTCCGGCGTGCTTTGGGTGCAGTCAGGCGTCAGCTTTGTCGTCTGGATAGTGGCCGGTCTATGGTTCGGGCGCTACCTGGCGGCCAAGGCGACGAAGTCAACGGGCCGAAAGGTGTCGGCCGTGGCCGGGCCCGCCAGCTTGATCGGCGGCTTGGCTGTCTTGGTCGTCGGATCCTTGGCCGCGACGGCCACGGGAGGAATAAACGGCGGTTCGATGGCTCCTTCGGCTTGGGCCTTGGTGACGCTGACCGGCGTAGGATTCACAACCATGCAGACCTTCGGCGCGCTCTGCATGCTTTCGGCCTCAAGGCCAAGGGAAACCATCGTGCCAGACCAAGCGTCCGAAACCCCGGAGAAATAATGCTTCGCCGCCCCACCACCCTCGTGATTCTGTCGGCCTTCTTCCTGTTGCCTTGCCTTGTCGTGGCGCAAGTCCATCAATCCAACCCGGTCGCGGACAGGATCGCAATGAAGGTCCACAAGCTTGACCTGTTGAACCAGATATTGCCCGTGCTGATGACAAAGGACCAGATCAAGAAGCTGTTGCCAGTGGTCGAAAAGGCTCGGGACATGGTTCGTAAACAAGAGGCGGCCGAACTGGAGCAAATGAAGAAGTACGAGGGCCAACTCGACGGTGCGATCTCCGACGCGATGGACAAGAAGCAGGTGACCAAGTCCGAGGTGCTCGGCAGCCTGAGGGGGATGGCCCGCGGTCTGGAGGGTTCGCGCATGATAGTGATCGCCGACAACACGGAGTTGGTCCGCAAGAAATTCGTCGAGGTCATGAACGCGGGCCAGGTGAAAGCGGCCGCCAACGCCCTTGACCCTCGATTGATCGATCCCAACGCAAAGGTCGACAGTCTCAGCGAGGACGACAAACTCAAGCTTTGGATCCGGGCGATCCTGCTCGACCCGATGGCCTATGATCTGTTGGTCGACATCTCGAAGTAAGGCTGTGGACTGAGCCCAGCGTCTAGGATGTCAAGCAAGAAAAAAACGCCCCGCCAGGGTGGCGGGGCTATCGTTGGACCAGTACGTTTGTTCGGTAGATATCGTGCTTAGTTGCCCTGCCGCTGGCGGCGCAGGAAGGCAGGGATGTCGAGGTCGATGTCTTCGATCTCGATCGGCTTCTGAGTGACTCGTGTCGAAGCTGGCTCCTCTTCGGCGGGTACCCGGCGGACTTCACCTGTATAGGTGAAGACCTGGCGGTCGACCGGCTTCGGGTTGCTCGGCAGGTCGGCGGCCAAGAGGGTGACGATGACATCGTCGCCGATGTTGTTGTCGACCACGTGCCCCATGAACACGTTGGCTTCGTCGGGGTCGGCCATCTGCATGACGTACTCCATCGCCTCTTGGATCTCACCTAGGCTGAAGTCGGGCCCGGCTGTGATGTTGACCAAGATCTTCTTGGCTCCGACGATCGTCGTCTCAAGGATCGGCGAGTTCACCGCCGCCTCCGCCGCCGCCCGCGCCCTTCGTTCTCCCGTACCGCGCCCCATGCCCATCAAGGCGACACCCGCGTCCTTCATCACCGCGCTGACGTCGGCAAAGTCGACGTTGATCTGGCCGGGCCGAAGGATGATGTCGCTGATCCCCTGGACGCCTTGGCGCAGCACGTCGTCTGCGGCCAAGAACGCCTCCTGAAGGGACGCCTTGCGTTCGACGACGTCGGCAAGTTTGTCGTTGGGGATCGTGATAACCGTGTCGACGTGGTGGCGGAGAGCCTCCAAGCCTTCCTCAGCCTGCCTGCGACGGCGCGGCCCCTCGAATGAGAAGGGCTTGGTGACCACCGCCACGGTGAGCGCGCCCATCCTCTTGGCGATCTCGCAAACCAGTGGTGCGGCACCCGTGCCTGTGCCGCCGCCGAGACCGGCTGTGACGAACACCATGTCGGCGCCGTCAATCGCCTCCATGATCGCCTTCTCGGACTCCTTTGCTGCAGCTGCGCCTCTGGTCGGGTCGCCGCCCGTGCCGAGACCACGTGTCAGACCGAGGCCGAGCGAGAGTCTTGTGTCTGCCTTGCTGGTCTCAAGCGCTTGCTTGTCCGTGTTCAGGGCAAGGAACTTGACGCCTTGCACACCGGTCTCAACCATGCGGTTGACCGCGTTGCACCCGGCGCCTCCGACGCCGATGACTTTGATCTCGGCGACGGTCTCAAACAAGTTGACAGGGTTCATCTCAGGTTGGTCCCAGGCGTCCATAACATGGGGGCGAGCTACGCCTTGGTCAATGGGACGGACCAGGAACCCGACTTGAAGCGCGGCCCACTGAGGAAAGGCGGCGATTTTTCCACAGGGAGTAACCTTGCCCGTATGCAGTCACCGCTCGTCGGCGTCATCATGGGGTCCAAATCCGACCTGGATACGATGACGCCCGCCGTCGAGACCCTGAAGGAGTTCGGCGTCCCCCACGAGGTTCATGTCGTCAGCGCCCACCGGACGCCTGACCGGATGGTTGAATATGCAAAGTCAGCCCGGGAACGAGGCCTGAAGGTGATCATCGCGGGAGCAGGCGGCGCCGCCCACTTGCCTGGCATGGTCGCCTCCATGACGACCCTGCCTGTGGTGGGCGTGCCGGTGGCGGGCAAAGCCCTTTCGGGGGTGGACTCGCTCCACAGCATCGTGCAGATGCCTCCTGGCATCCCCGTGGCGACAGTTGCCATCGGAGGCGGGCGAAACGCGGGGTTGTTGGCCGTCGAGATCCTGTCCTTGGCGGACGATGGTCTGGCGGTCAAACTCGAAATGTTTCGAGCAGAGCAAGAGAGGCTGGTGATGCAAATGGACAAAGAGGTGCAAGGTTGAGCGCCGTGGTCATGGACGGCCGCCAACTGGCCAGGGCCGTCCGAGAAGAACTCAAAGTCAGGGTGGGCGTCCTCAAGGAGAGGAGTGTCAACCCCCGGCTGGAGGCGGTCGTGGCCTCACAGGACCCAGCAAGTTTGGCCTACGTGGCCATGAAGCAACAGTGGGCGAAGTGGGTCGGGGTCGAGAGCGGTGTTTTCCACGTGACAGAGAGCGTCACCACCGAGCAGGTGATCGACCACGTCTTTCGGATGAACGCCAACACCAAGGTGCACGGTGTCCTGATCCAGCACCCTTTGCCAAGTCACATCGACGAACCACGCGTCCTTGAATCGCTCGGCCCCGACAAGGACGCGGACGGCATCACCACCGCGAGCCTTGGGCGGCTCGTCGCTGGCCTCCCGGGCTATCGGTGCGCCACCCCGCTAGGCATCACCAGGTTGCTGGACGCTTATGAGATCGAATGCGCGGGGAGGCACGCCGTGGTCATCGGCCGCAGCGTCATCTTGGGCAAGCCGATGTCGTTGATGCTCTTGGAACGGAATTCCACGGTGACCGTCGCCCACAGCCGCACCCGCGACTTGCCGGACCTGGTTCGCACCGCAGACATCGTCGTCGCCGCCGTCGGCAAGCCGGAACTCGTCCGAGGGGATTGGATCAAACCGGGTGCCGTGGTCGTCGACGCCGGTTACAACAAAGTCGAAGGGAGGGACTCGGATGTCGGCGACTGCCATTACGAGGAGTGCGCTGCCATGGCCTCGTTCATAACGCCGGTGCCCGGCGGAGTAGGCCCCATGACGGTCGCCAGTCTGCTTGCCAATACGGTTGAGGCTGCGGAAAAGTCAGTCAGATAGTGTCCATAGTTGCTTGACCAATCGGCCATCGCTTCTCGTAATATGGCGGTTTGGTGAGGTTTCATGTTTGACACGTTGTCGACCAAGACAAAGACAATCGGTGGGACGGTGTTTGGTTTGGCGGCCCTGGTGACGGGCGTCCAACTGGCCACGACGCCGAAGACCGTCCAGGGCTGGACTATCGGGGGCCAAAGCCTGGCCGTCGACGTCAAGGGGGCCGTCGTCCACCCCGGACTCTATCGGTTCGGCACTGGCCAACGGGTAAACGAGGCAATCAAGGCGGCCGGAGGTACGACGGAGGACGCGAACCTCGATCCGATCAACTTGGCCCTGCCGTTGGAGGACGGCATGGAGCTACGGGTCCCGCGTCTGGGCGAGCCGGTCGCCGAGGCTCCGGTCAAGTCGGCCAAGCCGTCCACCGGAACCTCAGAGAAGCGGAGCGGCAAGAAACAGATGCCGGTCGGAAAGGTCGCAATCAACACCGCCAGCGCGACCGAACTGCAACAGTTGCCGGGAGTCGGGGCGGCGACGGCTCAAAAGATCATCGCCTATCGGAGTCAGAACGGAGGGTTCAAGAGCGTGGACGAGATCCAGAAGGTCAAGGGGATCGGGCCCAAGAAGTTCGCGCAGATGCAACCTTATCTCAGCCTTTGAGAGAGCGGGGCGACACCCGAAAGACGCGGTAATCCTTGCTGTCCGTCGTGAGGTCGATCGGTTTGACCTCCCATCCTTGGTCGAAAAGGTATGTGACGGTCTCCACATCCATTCCTCCGTCCCTGGTCATCACCGTCTTTGGTTCTGTGCCGATCGCCAACGCCGTCATGTCGTCGGTGACGGTAACAACCCTGCGCAGATAGAACAACTGTGAGGGATGGCTTGTGTCATGGATTCCCCAATCGTTCGACCCTCCTCCCGTGATGCGGAAGAGCACGATTGGGAGCGAGCGGCGGGCGACTTCGCGGGTGACACGCTGGACATCGGCGAAGTTGTCGTTGTAGTAATCCTGCGTCAGGCCCTGGGCCAAGGCAAGTGTGACGCAACACCAGCCCGCCGCCAGTGGCAGCCATCTCTTGAGTGCGTCCGCTTCCTTGACGACCGCGACAAGCGCCAACGTGAGCCATGGTGCTACGGCGGGAAGGGCGTAGTGGGGCAGTTTGCTGCCGCTGATGGTGAAGAAGCCGACGACCACCAGGCCCCACAGCCAAAGGTAGGTGAAGGCGTTCCCCCTCTCCTTGTCGCGCAACTTGGCAACGACGGCCTTGGACGACCAAATCACCCACGGAAACAGAGCTAGGAGCATAACGGCGGGGAAGTAGACGGGATGAGACCAAAGCGGCACCGCGTGCGCCTTGTCGCCCCCGGCGAACCGGCCGACGTTTTGTTCGATCAAGAACTTCTGGACGAAGGAGTCGCCGTTGGCCAGATAGCAGGGCACATACCAGGTGGCGGCCACCGCCACGACGATCAACGTGCCCCATGCCCAATGACCTCTGAAGTTGGTTCTCAGGTCGGGGCATTTCCAATAGGTGCAAGTGCCGAGGACGGCGAACAAGACCAAAGCGACGGGGCCTTTCGCCAGCACAGCCAGGCCGAGCCAGAAGGCTGTCCAGAGGCGGGCCTTAGGCTCTCCGGTCAATGATTGGAAGAACGTGGTGAACGCAAGGGTCAGGCACAGTACGAGGGCCGGGTCGGTCATCATCATTCGGCCGACCCCTCCGACCAGGAGGCAACCGGTGTATGCGGCGGGCAGGACAAGGGCGACGCCGTCGCTGAAGTGCCTGCGTGCGAACCGAGCCATGACTGCCGCCGTGGCCAGGGTGCAGAGCACCGACGGTAGCCTCGCGCCAAACTCGTTTCCGAAGAGCGCCACCGTCGGCATCGCCAGCCAATAACTCAGGATCGGCTTCTCAAACCAGGGCACGCCGTTGAACGTCGGGGTGATCCAGTCGTGCCGTCGGAGCATGTCGGTCACGACGGCCCCATAGAAACCCTCGTCGAGGTCGGTCAGACCGTAGCTCCAGAACCCGACGAAGGGGATCATGGCGGCAAGCCAGGAGAGGACGACGGCCCAGCGGCTCTTGGAGGATCCGTCCATCAGGATGCGTCCAGATAGTCGGTGGGTACGAACTCAGGGTGGGCGGCCAAAGCGTGACGCCAACCATGCGTGCTGACCAAGCATGACTCGGCGTGTATGGCGTTCATCGACCGTTCTAGGATCAACGACCCCCCGTGGATCGTCCTCTCGCGGCCTGGCTCCAACCCCACGAGTTTCGCCCTGCCAGCGTCGTCGAGGTCGCACAGCCACCCCACCGCCCGCCCGACTTCCTCATAGAGGAGAGCTGAGCCGTGGATCTTCTCCGGCGACCATGTCGCCAGGTGCTCCCGGAGCGAAACCAGGTTCACACCCGTCGCCCCCAAGGTCACGGCCTGTCCAGGGTCGTCCGGAAAGTCCAAGCGGGCAAGTTCGCCGTCCAGGTAGGTCGAGGCGGCAAGACGTTGGTCAAACGGCGGCGAAGAGTCGATCAAAAAGTTCTCTCGTAGCCCAAGGGCGCCAAACGGGAAACTATGGCGGAACACTGTCTCCCAGCCGGGGCCTGACCGGCGGGCGACGACAATTTCAGTGGAGTGACCGCCGGGGTCGATAATCGACAGGGCGTCGCGGGCGCCCAGGACGGGGTCTTCCGCAACGGAGAGGAAACCGAGCTCCGCTTCGTCGTCCCCGGAAAGCACAAAGACGGGCGTGGCCTGTCGCTGGGCCTGGGATAGAAACATCGATTGATCGTCGGCGATCCGAACCGCCATCGTCGCGGCGGCCCAGATGGTTGCGGCCCCTGCCGCCCGCGCCTGACACCAGAAGTCGCGTAGTACCGCCAATGTGGCTTGGACACCGTCGGGCGACAGCTGTCCGGTGGTCTTGGTGCCGTCTCCGAGGGCGGTCACCCGCGTGGACTCGTGGATCCATTCCCAGGTTCCGCCGGACTGCCTGCCGACCGCGAGCAAGACCGAGTTTGAGCCCACGTCGACGACGGCCCTGACCACGCGGCGGAGTCTACTGCCTGGGCCCCGGCGGGCCCAGTGTCCCTAGCAGGCTCGCGTGACACGGGCCAGCTGTTGGGCACGTGGTATCCTGCGACAACCAGTTTGTGACTGGGATACATCACTATGATCGACGACAACCAGACGTTGACCGGGTCCGAGGGCGAATCGACAGAAGCCCAGGTCTCAGCGAGCGTCGCGACGAGTCCCGAGCCGGCTCCTTCTGAGACGGCTTCCGTGCCCGCTGCCGACGCGCCGCCGACCGACGCCATCTCAGGCGACTCCGACCTGAAGGCCGATCCGAGCACCGGCAAAACCGAGAACGAACTCCTCTTCGAGGCCGCTTTGGCCGGGCTCGAATCCGACGATTCAGGACGTGAGTCCAGATCCCCCGGAGGGATATCCAAAGGCGAACGGATCGAGGCCAAAGTCATCCAGGTCGAAAAGGACCGGGTGTTTGTTGACCTTGGGACGAAGGCCGAGGGTGTCATTCCGCTCAACGAGCTGACGGAGAACAACGTCGATTCCGCGATCGGGGTCGTCAAACCTGGAGACACTTTCGACGTCATCGTCTTGAGGACGAACAGCGCCGAAGGCAACCCGATCGTCTCCAAACGTCGGGCTGACTTCGACATGACGTGGCAACGCGTCCTCGACGCCTTTGAGGCCAAGGACGTTTTCGAGGCACAGGTCGTCGAGCGGGTCAAGGGCGGGTTGGTCGTCGACATCGGGGTCAGGGGTTTCGTGCCGGCCACCCACGTGGGCAACGGGAAGTTGCGGAACATCGACAAGTTTGTCGGCGAAGTGATGTCGGTGAAGATCATCGAGGTCGACCGGGAGCGCCGCAAGGTGGTTCTGTCCAACAAGGAAGCGGAGAGCGAGCGCAAAGAAGAGGTCAAAGACGCCATCTTCAAGAACGTCCAGCCACAAGACGTGCTCGAGGGCACCGTCCGCAGGCTGACTGACTATGGCGCTTTCGTCGATCTGGGCGGTATTGACGGCCTCCTTCATATCAGCGAGATGAGCTGGGCGAGGATCGAGCACCCGCGCGAGGTGCTTGCAGAAGGGCAGAAGATCAAGGTGATGGTGCTCCGTTTGGATCCGTCGAACGGACGCGTCAGCCTTGGTCTCCGCCAAGTCCTGCCCGACCCGTGGAACACAATCAAGGACAACTACAAGCTCGGACAGAAGATCCAAGTGAAGGTCGGCCGGATGGTTCAGAGCGGGGTCTTTGTAAGGTTGCCGGAAGGCGCCGAGGCGTTCTTGCCATTGAGCGAGATCAGCACCCGCCGGCTCAAGAAACCGTCTGAGGAGTTGGAGTTAGGCCAGGATATCGAGCCCGTGATCATCGACCTGCGCGCCGACGAACGGCGCATGGTCCTCAGCCTGCGGCCGGGCGTCACGCCTGGCGTCGACTATGGCCGCACCGGATTCGATCGGGGGGCTCCTGGACGAGGCCCTGGTGGACTTGGCTCGAGGAAGCCGAGGACTAGGCCCGGCGGGGGAGACTTCGAGGCCGCGCCGCAACAGCGCACGCCGACGGGCGGCGCGACGATCGGCGAACGGCTCGGGTTGCTCAAGGGCTTTTTGAGGTCCGAGGGCGAAGATGCGGGCGGTGACGAGGGCTCAGAAGCCACCACGTCTGCGAAAGCAGAAGCGAAGTCCGCACCCAAGGCCGAAGGGAAAGTCGAGGCCCAAAGCGGAGACGCGCCGGAACCGGCGGCCTCCGAAGACGCCAAAGAGTGACCCGAAGGTCGGTCACGAAAGAAGTCGGGCGGGCACTATTGTCCGCCCGACTTCTTGTATAAGTGTCGTCAACGATGAGGATCGCGGTGACAGGAGGTGTGGCGACAGGCAAGTCGACGTTCGTCCGCATGTTGGCTGAACGGGGCCTGCAGACTGTGTCCGCCGACGACGTGGCGAGGGAAGTCCGCTCAGACCCGGCTGTGAGACGGAGGCTGGCGTTGGACTTCGGCGTCGGAGAGGAAAACCTTGAGGACGGACTGCGGCTTGCTTTGGCTGATCCAGCAGCAAGAAGGAAGCTGAACGCGATCCTGCACCCGCTCGTCTGGACAAAACTCCAATCGACGCCGCACGATGTGGCTGAGATCCCCTTGCTGGTGGAAACCTGCGTGTATGACGCATATGACTATGCTGTTTTGGTCACGTGCGGCCATGACGAGCAGGTGAAGAGGCTGGTCGACCGGCTCGGGAGCGAAGCCGCGGCCAACCGGGTCATCCATTCGCAACTGGTTGATCGGGCAAAGGCGCCGTTCGCCGATGAAGTCGTCCGAACGGACCAAGGGGCTGACCACGTCCAACAAGTGGCGGGACGGATCTGTGCTCTTTTCAGCGGCTCAACCTGAGACTTGCGTGCCGATGCCGTGCTATACTCCGCGCTTGGACTTCGTGCAGGTTGTGGAAGCGGCTGGCTATCGCCGTCGGTTGCGTTGCGCTTGACCGGGAGTTTAGGCTATCATTTGCACTGGCGTGCACTGGGGCCGGAACAGGGACGGGCAAGCCGCGAGAACGGACAAATGCGAAAAGACACGATCTGGAACGAGGAGGACGCGTCACAGTGAATTTACAGATCTCTCACAGACTCAAGGCGGGGCTCGGCGCCCCACTTGCAGCCTTGATGGCTTCGGCCTTGGTGTTCGGCGGCGCGACCGTCGCACGGGCTCAGACGAACGACCGGGCCGAAACCTATGCGGTGATCGGCTTTTCGGTCAAGAACCAAAGCGGAGACGTCAACCTCGGCCAATCGGCCCGTGACGCCTTCCGGGCTGAACTCGCCAAGACCACAAAGATCGGTAGCTCGACGATCGAGCCGGTTCCTCAGGAGACTGTGGACCGTGCGATGTCGGACTTGGGTCTAGTGCCTCCGGTGGAGAAGAACTCCGACCTTATCCGGCTGGGCCAAGCCTGTGGCGCTAACTTCGTCATCACGGGCACGGTCTACAACTACCGGGTCGTGGACGTGCCGGGCGGACACCGGGGCGAAGTGATCGTCCAGGCCGTCGTCCGAGACGCGTCGACTGGCGACGTCGTGAACGGCTCGTCCATCACAGGTTTTTCTGGTGAGAGGGGCGGCGACGTCTCGACTGCCAGCCTCCTGACTGAGGCGTTGGGAGACGCGGCGTTCAAGAGTTTCCGCGAGATGACGGCACGGACGCTACCGCGCGCGACCATCCTGAACACCCTTGACAACAAAGCTTTGATCAACCACGGCCTCCGCTCCGGCTTCGTCGTCGGGCAAAGGGTCGTCGTCCGCCGCCGGACCGAACAGGTCGCCCAGGCGGTCATCAAGGACCTGGATCCGGATTCAGGCTTCATTGAGGTCACCAAGTTCACCAAGGGCATCCAGCCAGGTGACAAGGTCGAGTCTGTGTTCGTCCCGCCGGTTCCCACGGGTCAGTGGGGCGGCGACGGCAGGGTGAAGACCGAGCGCAACAAAGCGAGCGGAAACAACCAGTCCGTCGTGAGCGCGTTGATCCTCGTCGTGCTCCTCGGCTTCTTGTTGGCGCAGGGCCGCGGTGGAAGCAGCGACTTGATCAACAACGTGAACGCCGAGGCGATCATGCAGGCTAACGACACCATCGGTGTCAAGGTCAGTTGGCAACGCGACGTGTTCCTCAAGGGCAACAACGAAGGCCCCGTGCGCTGGCAGGTCTGGCGCGCTGGCGAAGCCGTCGCCCCGGCCTGTGTGGTGGACGGCAGCGCCTCCTCCGCGATCGACGACGTCGCCGGCACGAGCCGGAACTATGGCCCCATCAGCCTTGACAGTAGCTCTGGCAACAGTGCTTGCCAGTCGGTCTCCTTGAACGGTGCGCCTGTGACCCCGACGACCCAGATCACGGCTGGCGTGCCCTTCCAATATGCAGTCGAAGTCGTCTACCGAGTCGATGTCCGTGACCTTCCCGGCGAAGGCGCTGGGGGTTCGGGTGGTGCAGGTGGTACTGGCGGAGGAACCGGCGGTATCGGCGGCGGCACGGGCGGTATCGGTGGCGGCACGGGCGGCGGAACCGGCGGCACGGGCGGTATCGGCGGCGGCACGGGCGGTGGCACCGGCGGCACAGGTGGAACCGGCGGCACAGGTGGAACCGGCGGCACAGGTGGTACCGGCGGCACGGGTGGCACCGGCGGCACGGGTGGCACAGGCGGCAACGGCAACCAGTACTGCTACTTCGTCAGCGGACGGGTGCAAGCGAAGGGAGTGGCCACGCCGCTCAACCGATCGACGCTCCAGTCGCCAGTGGACGGTGCGACAGTTCTTCGCCCGACGGCCTTCCAGTGGACTTCGGTAAGAGGATCGGTTCTCAGCCTGACCTTGGAGTATGTCGTGCAGATCTCGACGTCTCCGACCTTCCCAGCCGGGGCGACGACGACGTTGCCTGGTACGACCGACAACACGACGCCCGGCGGCCAGCCTCTGTCGGCCACGGTCGATCCATCGACGCTCTATCCCACGTCTTCGCTCCTCTATTGGAGGGTCGGAGCCAGGAACATCGCCGATGAACCCGGTCCCGTTCAGGACGCCAGCGGCCAACGCTACATCTTCAGTAGCATCCGCACGATCAGGCGTTGATCTTGGACATGCATCGAGTAACCGATAAGTGAACTAAACTGGCCTCTCTCCCCGTCCATCAAGGGTGAGGGAGGCCTTTCTCAAAAAGCGACAACAGGCCATGAAGAATTGGAAGAATCTCGCAGGAGCCGCAATCATCGGCGCGGCCGCCAGTATTGCCCACGGTCAATGGAGTTTCGAGTGCATTGACCCTAACAACACGGCGCCGTTCAGCGCCGATTGGAACATTACATTCCTTAACGACCGACTAGCGGCGATCGCAGTCGGCTTGGGCGGGACGGTCACCTATGGCGGCACCGCTGGCCCGTGCTACAACCCCTCGGTCTCCATGCAGGCCCAGGGCAGCTTCGCCTTCGGCGCCGGATCGGAAGGAAGCGTCCAGACACCCCTCGACGACAACATGGCCTATACGATGGGTTGGGACAGGGGGCCCTCGGCCGAGCCGGCAGGTGACTTCACCTATGCCCGTCTGACATCTGGGACGGATCTCTCCACTTCTGCCGTGTTCGGTTCGGGCGGTTACAGTTCAGCCTTCACCGGGGCCAGCAAGCGCTACGGCGTGGTCATCTGGGATGGCGCAGTCAACGGGACGAACGTCGAAGTCGAACTTCAGTACCGGATTATCGGAGACGCTGTCCGGATGCGATGGCGTGTCTTCAACCAATCGACGGCGGACGCCAGCATAGGTTTGGATTGGGGCATGACGCCCGCTATGCACCTGGCGAACGGCCAGACCGACGCCACCGGCTTCAACATGGCCAACACTCGGTTCAGTACGAACCAGAACCCCGGTGGCGGCAAGTACATCGACGGCTACACCGGTTTCACGATGTTGTCAAACCGTAAGCCGCTGAGGTTGGAGAAGAAGTTCTTACTCACGAACCCTGATTACCCGGCCTACATCAAGACGCTGTTTGGTCAGGAAGACAACATCGGCATGTTCCTTCCAAACAGCACGATCCCAGGAATCAACGACGCTGACTCGACGGACATGTTCATCTTCGCCAACCGGGAGACCATCCTCACCGACGGCGACGATAACAACAAGACGATGGCGACGAACTTGTTCGGCGACCCGACCGGTCTTGTCACCGAGAACGACATTGCCGTGGGTGAACCAGCCGTCTTGCAGGAATATCCGCAGAAGCTGATCCCTGCAAACACCTCTCGCGACTTTGTTTTCTACATCAGGTCGAACTGGAGCCAAGGTTTCTATCTCGATCCCTACACCCTGTTGATAGACGCGCCCGCGACTCTCAATTACGAAGGGGTTTTGACTGGTAACGCCCACTCGCCCTCGCCGATGACCATCGGCGCCTGGTTGGACAACCAGTACGCGGACGTCGACAAGTCGATCGACATGAGCAGCGTCCGTTTCACCCTAGATCTTGGCACGGGGCTTTCCTTCGACCCCTCGGACCCGAATTTCGCCTCAGCTCAGCGGGATCCGGTCACGAACCACTGGAAGATCGTAAAGACCCTGCCGAGGATTCGTGCAAACGAACTGGGTAATGTCACCTGGCAAGTCCAGTCCGACGGAGTGACCTTCGGCGATCTGCCGATCACCCTCACAGCCGAGACCATTCCTGGTCCGACCCGCTCGATCACAAAGACGATCCGTGTCGCCGCTTCGCCGACGTATACCTTCTCTCCGGGCTCAAACCTGGTCACGATCCCTTACACGCTGGGTGACTCCTCGCTTGACTCGACCCTCGGCTTGCTGTCCGGTCGAGACTACGTGGCCTACGCTTGGGATCCTGGCCTCCGTGGGTACGTCCCGACGACGTCTGCCCAACGTGGCAGAGCGTTCTGGCTCGTGCCGACTACCGGCAATCTGGGACAACGTACGCTCAACAACGCCTCCTATCCCGCGGACTCCAACTCGGGCGGTCTGTTGATCAGCCTGCAAAGCGGTTGGAACCTCATCGGCAACCCGTACAACTATCCGATCAAACTCGGCCAGATCGTCGGTGTCGCCGAAGACACGCCTGAAAACGCGCTCACCTGGCACCAATTGGTCCAGAGCGGGTTCGTCAACTCGTCCCTCTCCTACTGGCAGGCTGACACCGCCTTGCCGGATGGAGGCAGCTACCAGTTCATAAGTGGCGACGACCAGAACCTGGAGCCGCACGTCGGATACTGGGTGTTCGTGAACACCTTCAGCCCGGTTCGGCTTTCCATGCCGCCTGTCTACCAGGAGCAGTTGATCGACGCGGGAAGATCTGCGCGGACGTCTCCGATCTGGCGGAACACCGACCGGCAGTGGAGGTTGCAGCTGTCCGCCCGATCGGCCAACGGCTTCGATTCGACGAACTACGTAGGCGTCACCACGGACAACAAGAAGGCTCAGCTTCTTGAAATCCCCAAGCCGCCTATGCCGCCCAACGGCAAGCTGGAAATGGCAGTCGTCGATCCGAACGCCAAATCTCAGAGCCGCTTGGCCCAGTCGTTCACGGATCGTATCGCGAAAAAAGACTGGCAGATCGAAGTCCACGCCAAAGAGGCGGGCGATGTGACGGTCACTTGGCCGAACGTGGCTTCTTTGCCGCGCAACGTCCGGTTCACAGTCACCGACCCGATCAGCGGCCAGAGGTTTGATCTGCGGTCTCAATCGGGATATACGTTCAAGATGGCGCAGCCAGGTACCCGTGAGCTCACCCTGACGATGGAACCCGGTGGCTCGGTTCGACCCGTCATCGGCGACGTGCAGGTCACCCGGAGCGGTCGCGACATCTCTGGCCCGGTGACGATCAGCTACTCGTTGTCGGCCGACGCCTTGGTCTCGGTGCGGATACTGGCGGCTAACGGCAAGGAGATCTACACGGTCTCACGAGGCCGTGCCGACGGCACCGGCCAAAACTCGGTGACTTGGATGCTTCGAGACAGCGCAAACCGCTCGGTCGCGCCTGGCACCTACAAGGTGGAAATCCTGGCCGAGACTCCCAGTGGCGAGCGCGTCCGAAAGATCGTCCCCGTCAACGTCATCCGCTGACCGGAAAACAACATGGATGTCCGGGCGCTCCGATCAATCGGGGGCCCGGACATCGTCTGATTTTATGAGGAAGCCATGACTCTCGGTGCACGTTGGTTTCTTGCGGTGCTGTTGCTCGCAGTCGCCGCGTGCGGTTTTGCGCAAAACGGCTCCATAAACGTCAACGCGTTTCCCTCTGCGACGGTGGCCGACGGCAGATCCACCCTGACGATAACCGCCGAGATCCGAGACAGTGCGGGCAGCCTGGTTCCCGACGGGACCGCCGTCCTCTTCGAGACCAAACTCGGCGAGTTCCGGGAGACCATCGTCAAGACGCAAAACGGCTTCGCCAGAGCCGTCCTGCAGGCCGGCAGCCTGCCGGGTATCAGCGTCATTCACGTCACTTGTCAGCGTTTCAACGCCTTTGGCCAGTTCGAAGTGCAGTTCTTCGGCGACAAAGCTGCCCTCAACACGGCTAAGGAATATATCGAAGTCTTTGGTGAAGACTCCTTGCTTTACAGCGTCCAAGAACGGACCTTAGAAGCCAGTGGCCGCAACCATGGCGCCCATCTCCGGTACCGGGAGGTGGAAATCAAGGCGGACGACCTGCAGTTGAACGTGCCCACTTATGAGGTGCGCGCCCGTAAGGCCCATGTCACCGTCGGCAAGGTGACCGCCGATTTCGACGAGCTGTATATGAAGCTCAACGCCCGCAAGGGGTGGGGATTCGCCAATGCGAGCTTCCCCGTCTATCGGACGGAGAGCAACGGGATCATCGCTGTCGTCGTGCCAGAAACGAGATCTGGTCTCTGGGCGGTCGATCTCGACCAAATGGGCGTCCACAAGCGAACCACCGCCTACAACCGCCAAGAACTGAAGTTCAAAGACATCTTGGGCAGCCTTTCGATCGTAGAAGCCAAGCGAGCGACGGCCTATCCGCACAAGACCATCCAGTTCCACCGTGCGAACGTCAAGGTCGGGGGGCAGTCTGTCATGAAACTGCCCTTGTTCGAAATGAACGTCTACACGACGTCGCCGATCATCACGGAGCAATACGTCAACGTCAGCAGCAACCAACTGGCGGTCAACTATCCCTATTACCTCTCCCTCAAGCCAGGTGAAACGAGCCTCATGCGTTTCCGCTATGGGAACCAGTTCGGCGGCGGAGTCGGCTATGGCGGCGGCATGTTCCTGGACTACGAACGGCACTGGAACCGTGGCGACGAGATGGAAGGCGCCTTCACCCTGGGCGGAATCGGCCGGGACGACTGGGGGGTCAGCCTGCGTCAATTCTGGATGACCCACGACCGCACCAACGTCATCGCCCAGATCGACCTCCCCGCCCACCAGAGCCTCTTCGCCAATGTCGGCGTCAACAAGCCGATGGGCTCGTACAACGCCAACCTGAACGTGAGCCACGGCACTAACCTCGGCGGCCCCAGCTTCGTCAACGACCAGGCCAACCTCACCATTGAAAAGGATCCGATCAGGCTCGGCAGTTCTGGGGTCAGGATGTTCTTGGGCATGACCGCCAACGAACAGAAGCTGACGAACGAAGGCGACGGCTATGAACAGGAAGCCTTCGGCCTTCAGGCCCGCCTTGTCTCCCCGTACTTCCGCATCGGCAAGGGAATCGGCCTCAACGCATCTTATAGGGTCGCCCAACTGACGGGAAGGAATGTGAACGTCGGCCTGAGCCACTACGCCACCCTCAGCATGGACACGACCCTGAGCCCAGGCTTCGTGATGAATTTTGTCTACGACTTTGTGGACGATGGGTTCACAGCCCCGCTTCTTGGCCGCCATCGGCTTTCAGCGGAGACTTACTTCAACAAGGGCAGGATGCGCTTCAGCGCTTCGGCGACAAAAACGCTCGATATGGATCGCTTGTCGATCTATTCTTCGATGTCATACGCCTTCTCGCCGCTGTGGCGATTGCACTATAGTTACATCTGGGATCAATTTGAGGGCGTCTCGTTCCTCAATCAGACGGTCATTCTCGGGTACAAACTCGGCCTGCGTGAAGTCGGGCTCAGTTACTCCCAACAGACGAAACGCCTGGGCATTGAAATTTTGGGCTCGGGCGGCTACTAGCGTTGTCTGGGCGTCGATCGCCGCTTTTGCCGTCGGCCAGGCCTATGGCCGCTTCGGATTCCGAGACCTGCCGAACCCGCCGGGCTTCACGCTCGAGGCGAAGGGGTTCCGGGTCACGGACGCGGGGGGCGACCTATGCCGATTCTCCTCACCCTTGCACGACATGCGGCCGACCGCCGTCAATGATCGGAAGGTCGTCTTCCAGGGGCCGGTCGAGAAGGACAATCCCTCCGTCCTCAGGGTGAATCTCGCCGCGCCTGGGTTTGACGGTCAGTTTTTGTCCGGTTTCCAACTGGGGTTTTCCACCAACAACGCACCCCTCTTGACCTGGTCCGAAGGAACGGTCGACGGCGGTTTGCCCACGCCGCCCGGAAAGTGGGCGGTGTTGTCCTTTGAGGAAAAGCAACCGCCGATCCTCATCGTCTTCGACCACCCCGTCTCCCTCATGGTCACGGGCAAGGCTGGCGACTGGACATTGGGCACAGCCAAGCCGTACTCAGGCTGGGTGAGGTTCTGCTTGCCACTTGGCCAGAAGAAGATACAGAGCACTGCACACGACCTCGGCCTTGTCGCCAATGAGGTGGTCAAGCACATCGATTTTTGGACAGGGACGCCGCCCGAGCTAGTCGACGTCGACATACGGCAAGAGGACGACCACATTGTCGCCGTCTGGACATTTGACCGTCCAAACGCGGTGGTTCCGGTGGGTGTGCTGTTCGCCCGGCAGGGAGGCTATCCGCTACGGTCGCTGTCGGGCGTCGTGGAAACCGGCGCGGACATGTTCGAGGGGCCCGTCGCCTACTGCCCCGAGACCAAGCTCGCCGTCACGTTTCCCTGCCGCCGTGTGCCACTCGGTCGGCCACTGGTGGTAGGGGTGACGAAACTGGACCTTCCTGCCACAGTCTCCTCGTTGGACTTGGACGGGGTCGTCGATCTTGCCTTGGGTGCGCTGACGGCAGACCGGCCGATGACCCTCGTCGACATGATCAAGGGGTCGAGCGAGGAATATTCCCATGGCCTGTTGGCTTCCCGGGAGCCCTTGACGGATTCGCCACAACCGATCGGATCCGACGGGCAGGGCATCGACCTCTTGGCCGCCCATGGGCTGGCCGAGCAGACCCTCTATTGGGGCGAAGGATCTGACTCGGTGCGCAACACATGGCTCGCAGACGTTCTGAAGCGCCGGGACTGGTGGACTTGGACCCTCTGCGCGGTCGACGGCAAGCAGGCCGGAAGAGCAGCGGCGATAGCCAGCGTGGCCTCCGAGCTGTGCCCCGAGATCGACCGTCGCCTGACCGGTGCGATGCTACAAGCCGGTCTGGCCGCCCAAAGGGTGCTACCTGAATACCAGTCCAAGAGAGGCTTTCCGGAATCGAAGCTCGGTGACGCCCAGCCGCTGGACCGGCTGCGATCGGGGCTGTTCTCAGAGGGGCCGCCGAAACTCGTGACCGATCCGAGCCTGAACGCCCTGTTCGCGGGTGTGCGCGTCCTGTCATCGACCCAAGTCCACGTGACCCAGGAGAAGGACGGATACTTGTTGTGGTGGGAACCGGCCAAGCGCGGAGAAGGAGACCTGGTGTTGGTGTGCGGATGGCCGGTGGAGGTCGAGCCGCGAGAAAATCTGGCCAAGGTCGTCCCTGAGCCGGCGGTCGGCACGATGGCCCTCAAGTTCACGCCGGTCAAAGACGGGCCGGTGACGGTTTTCGTAAGGTTCCCCAAGTACGCTCGGCCCCTACCCACGGCCGCTCCTGCGTTTTCTTATCCCGGCTGATCTTGGTTGAAGTGGAGCCCCACGTTCTCTTTCCGGGCGATCGCCGATCGGACGACCAGCTTTGCGACGTCCAGAAGGTTCCTGGCTTCACAACTGTAACTGGAGAACGGAGCATCTGGAAGCCCGTCGAACTCGCGGGTCCAACCGTCCAGGCGCCGGTCGCAGTCTGCCATTCCCGCGTTTGTCCGGAAGATCCCTAGATCTTGTGACATGGTGTGCTGCATCGCATGGCGGATGCGGACGGCCTCCGTCTCATGCACACAATGAGGGGTCTCCGCCTGCCACTTCCTCACCGAGGAGGGTGGTTCGTCACCAACGACTTCGGCGGCGGAAGCGGCGAAGACCATGGCCTCCAGCAGGCTGTTGCTCGCCAGCCGGTTGGCCCCATGGACGCCGGTGCATGTGACCTCGCCAGCCGCATAGAGGCCTGGGATGTCGGTTCTTCCGTTCAGGTCTGTCACCACGCCGCCACAGGAGTAGTGCTGGGCGGGGACGATCGGTATCCAGTCCTTTTCCATCTGGATTCCGATCTCACGCAGCTTCAGCCAGATCGTGGGGAAATGGGTCTCCAACAAGCGCGGGTCGAGGTGGGTGGTATCGAGGTAGACGCACCACGTGTCTAGGCGCTGCATCTCCCTGATGATCGACCGGGCGACGACGTCCCGGGGAGCGAGTTCAAGCCGGTCGTCGTAGTCGTACATGAATCGTCGTCCCAGGTGGTTGCGGAGGATGCCGCCTGCACCACGGACGGCCTCTGAGACGAGGAACCCGCGCGCCTGAGGATGGTAAAGCGTGGTCGGGTGGAACTGCATGAACTCCATGTTCTTGATCGTCGTGCCTGCCCGGTGTGCGAGGGATACTCCGTCGCCGGTGGCCACACGCGGGTTGGTCGTGTGGGAATAGAGGCGCCCACAGCCTCCGGTAGCGAGCATGACGGCCCGGGCAGGGAACGCCCTCATGCCAAGGTCGGCCAGGTGGGCAGAGACCCCCACGCACCGCCCTTCGTGGAGTCTCAACTCGGTCACGAACGCGTTCTCGACGATTCGGATCGACTTGTTCCTTCGCACTGCTTGGCTTACGGCGCGTTCGACCTCCCACCCGGTCTTGTCGGCGTGATGCACGATGCGGTGCCTGCTGTGCCCTCCCTCTCTGCCGAGGTCGAGGGCGTTCGAACCGTCAAGGTCGAACCGTGCTCCCAGGCTGCGCAGCCAGTCGATCGCGTCTGGCGCACGTTGGACTAGGAAGCGTACGGCCTCACGGTCGCAAAGACCTGCCCCGGCGACAAGGGTGTCTTCTTCATGGAGGTGCCAGTCGTCACTCTCGCCGACCGCCGCGGCGATGCCACCTTGGGCGAAATTCGTGTTGCTGTCGACGACATGCGCCTTCGTCAAGACGGTGACCCGACCCGACCCGGCGGCGTGCAAGGCAAAGGTCAACCCCGCCAGTCCGCTACCCACGACTAAGAAGTCGCTTGTCTCCAAAGGCATGGTTCGATAAGCATGGCCGCAATGGTGGCCCGAGTGCCAGGGCCAAACGGGCAAGCCTGAATCTGTACGGAAAAGTAGCCTCAGAAGTGGCGCATACTGGCCTCAAGCCTATGGACGCAACTGCCAAGAAAAAGCGCACCGTCCACCCGATCATCAAGGCGTGGGTCGCCTTCCACGCCCTGATGGTGATCCTATACTCTGCGCCCCAACCCAAGCCGAACGAGACCCAAGAGGTCGACAAACACACACCCTTTGAAAACCTGGTGCGGCCCAGGGCCGCGTTCCTGGTCTATGCGAAGGAGTTCAGTTGGTACAACGGTCCTGACCAACTACGGCGGCTACCCTATCTGTATATGGCCTCGACTGGCCTTTGGCAATGGTGGGACATGTTCGCCCCGAACCCGGCAAGCATCGACGCGTGGATGGACGCCGAAATTCAGTATGAGGACGGGACGACGTCCATCTACCAGTACCCGCGGATATATGATCTTCCGATCTGGCAGAAGTACTTCAAAGAACGCTATCGAAAGTACCGCGAGAGGCTCACTGAAGACGAGTACGGTTGGAAGTGGAACCACACCGCCCAACGGATCGCGCTTGAGGCCTACCGACAAACCGGCAGACGCCCGGTCGAAGTCCAGCTGTACAGACACTGGCAACAGGGGACGGGGGTCGGCCAGCCTGAACCGACGACCTACAACAGCTACATGTTTTGGGATTATCAGGTCGATCAAATTCAACTGGAGGCGGATGCGAAATGATCCGAAAGTGGTTGTCTGCGGTCAACGAGGCGGTGTTCGGCTACGTTTCACCCGTGACGATGGGTGTCTTCCGAATCCTGGTCGGGACGCTGACCCTCGTCAATTTCTTGATGCTGAGCATCGACTTTGAGACCTGGTTCACCGACAAGGGCTACTACCCGGCCGCTTGGGCCGAAAAGTGGGCTGGCGACGTCCCAAGGCTGAACCTGTTGGCCGGTGTGACCGATTCTCGCGTGACCCTTTTCTGGTTCGTCGTCCTGCTTGTCGCGGCCCTGTTCACCGCCTTAGGGCTGTTCACCCGCGTTTCGAGCATCGTGATGTTCGTGCTCCTCGTGACTTTCAACCACAGGTCACCGGACATCTTGCACTCGGGAGACACTCTCTTGCGGCAATGGGCGTTCTTTGTCATGGTGGGTCCGAGCGGCAAAGCATGCTCTTTAGACAGGCTCATCGGACTATGGAAGGGCAAGGCGCCCCCTGTCCCTGACCTCGTTTCAGCTTGGCCGCAGAGGCTCGTCCAGTACCAGTTGGCTGTGGTGTATTTCGCGACGGTGTGGCACAAGGCCGACGGATCAATGTGGCGCGACGGCACCGCCGTCCACTATCCCTGGCACCTCCATGAGTTCGACCGGTTTCCGGTCCCGCCATTCCTGGACACCCAACCTTTTGTCGCTCTCCTCACCTATGGCACACTGTTCATCGAATTGGCGCTGGCGACCTTGGTGTTTGCCAAACCCTTGCGTAAGTGGGTGCTCCTCGGCGGCTTGATGCTCCACGCGGGAATCGAATATTCGATGAACATCCCCCTCTTCGCATTCATCATCTGTGCCGGGTACATCTCCCACTATGAAGGCGCAGAGGTGACAGACTGGGCCAAGCGCGTTGGTGACAGGCTGGCGAAACGGCGGTTGCTACTGCATTGGCCTAAATCGCTTGTCCCGCGCCCCGGGCCGTTATCGGCGTTGAAGGCGACCGATCCGTTCGGGTTGCTTGAGGTTGGGCCCGGGGAGGGCGACCATTGGGAGGCCACCCTCCCCGATGGGAGGAGCAGGCCACGCTTTGCCGCGTCCGGGGCGCGTTGCGTCGGTGCCTGGCCGGTGGCTTGGATTCCGGGAGTATGGCGTCGCCTGTGGAACGCCGCCTTCGAACCGGCTGGCGCTCCAAAGGCCGTCCAAAAACAAGAGGTGGCGATCCATTAGGGTTCGCCTGAAGCACCTAATCAGCTTCAAGAAGCCCAAGACGCCCGGATACGGCATCAGCAAGGGCTTCTACCTCTCGGTGCTTGCAGCCAAGATGCCTCTTCCGACCCTAGCGCAACTGGTCGGGCCTAAGGGCCAGGACGGGGCGGTCGTCGGCTTTGGCGTCCCGATGGATGCGAGGGAAGGGAAGGCGTCGCTCGAACTGCCGATGGAACGGGGCGGCTACGGGTTGGCCACGCTGGACAGGGTGACGGTGCTGAAAATGCTAGTCGTCAGTAAAGAGGAGGCCGGGTTCGACCCGGATATCGCGGCCAGGCAGATGACGGGCGAACTCAGCGAGGAGACCATCGCGAGGTTACAGTCGACCTGGACCCTCTTGCAACTGACGGTCGAGTCGCATGACCCAGCTGTTGCGCCGACCGTAAGCTTCATGCTCGACATCGCGCGGCGCGCTGGTCAGTTGACCCATGGCCTGGTCGGCGACCCCTTGGCGCGACGGTACTTGTTGCCAGAGCAGGTTCCCGTCGTGATCGACAAAATCCCTGCCGACGCCGCCGTGTCGATCAACCCACGGAAGACGCCCGAGGGAATATCTGTTTGCACCTTGGGGATGAGCAAGTTCGGATTGCCCGAGTTCGAGATCTCGGGGGTCGGGGAATCCATGCAAGGGGCCGCCGCCGAACTCTTGCTGAGCGCAGCCCAGCATGTCTTGGATAATGGGCCGGTCGACGTTGGTGACGAGCTTGGCGCGAAGGGCGCCTCGTTCCAAGTGACCCATGGGGGACTTGACCGTGGCTATTGGGAGGGTGTCGCCTGCTACGACCTGGTCAGCGTCGAGGGTGAAACGGACGAGGCGTTGCAGGCGTGGAATGAGCATGATCGAGACCGAAGCTGAAGCCCGATATGAGGCAATCCTGTGTGCGCTCAGGTCGTCAGCGTCTCGAGGAAGGGCTCTACGCGAAGAGGCGATGTTGCTCTTGGACAGTCTGGAAGGGTTCGATTGGTCTGGTGTCTATGTCTTGGACGGCGACATGCTACGTCTCGACGCCTATGTGGGGGCCCCGACCGACCACACAGAGATACCTGTCGGGTGCGGAGTCTGCGGCACGGCCGTCGCAGAAGACAGGAACCAGGTCGTGGACGACGTCCGGGATCTCGCCAACTACCTTTCCTGTAGCACGCAGACCCGATCCGAGATCGTCGTCTTGATCAAGCGCGACGGCACGACCCTGGGCCAGATCGACATAGACGGCCACCGCGTGGGACGGTTCGGGCCAGCTGAGGAAACTTTCCTAGAATCTGTGGCCGCAGTGCTTGCCGAACGCTGGTAGGCCCGGTGGCCCTGCTCCGGATCGGTGCTCGGCGGCGTCTTGTAGTGTTAAGCTAAGGCGAAGGACTTTGGAAAGCACCTACACGCACCTGGCCAGTATCGTGAGCCCGCTCGACCTGCGGAAGATGTCGACGGCCGAGCTTGTGGAACTGGCGACGGAGGTGCGCCAAGCCATCTTGGACAATGTCTCTCAGACCGGCGGGCACCTGAGCAGCAACTTGGGGACGGTCGAACTCACCGTCGCCCTCTATGCGAGCTTGGAGATGCCTCCAGACAAGGTGGTGTGGGACACCGGACACCAGGCCTACCCCCACAAACTCTTGACCGGGCGGTTGCCACGGTTCGGAACCCTGCGCCAGCACAAAGGAATAAGCGGCTTCCTGAAGCGCGAAGAGCACGAACTCGACTACTTTGGGGCCGGGCACGCGGGCACGGCGGTCTCCGCCGCCCTCGGATTCGCTGCGGCCAGGGACAGGGCCGGAACCGACGAACGGGTCGTCGCCGTCACAGGCGACGCGTCGATCTGCAGTGGCATGTCCTGGGAGGCCTTGAACCATGCGGGCGACCTGCAGGCCGACCTCACCGTCGTGCTGAACGACAACCGGATGTCGATCGCCCCCAATGTCGGCGCCCTGACCAAGTACTTCACCAGGTTGCGGTCGCGCCCGATGGTCCAGGACATGGCCCAGATGGCCAAACGGATCATTGAGCGGATCCCCGGCCCGGCGCCGCGGATCGCCGCCGGTCTCCGCCACGGGGTCACCCACTACTTCGCCCCAGAACAGACCGGTACCGTCTTTGAAGAGATGGGCTTCGAATACATCGGCCCCGTGGACGGCCACGACCTCCCGACGCTGGTCGAGGTCTTCCGCAACCTGCGAGAAGTCCGGGGCCCGCTGTTCGTCCACGCGATAACGGTCAAGGGCAAGGGGTACCAAGTGGCCGAAGGCGACGCCCGCAAATGGCACGGCGTGTCCCCGTTCGAGTTGGAGAAGCACGAACTGCCGACCAAATCCGGCCCAGTGGCGCTGACCGCAGCATTTGGGGAGGCGCTGGTCGAGGTGGCCCGCGACGACCCCAAGGTCGTCGCCATCACCGCCGCGATGCCGGACGGGACCGGCTTGAACAAGTTCGCCAAGGAGTTTCCTGGCCGCTACCACGACGTCGGCATTGCAGAGCAGCATGCCGTCACCTTCGCCGCCGGCCTGGCCGCCGCTGGTGACAAGCCGTTCTGCGCTGTCTACTCGACATTTTTGCAGCGTGGCTTCGACCAGGTCCTCCACGACGTCGCGATCCAACACCTTCCTGTGCGGTTCGTCCTGGATCGTGCCGGATTGGTCGGAGACGACGGTCCCACCCATCACGGAGCGTTCGACCTCTCCTATCTAGGCCTCATTCCCGGGATCGACGTGATCGCCCCTCGGGACGCCACCGAACTCGCGGAGATGGTGAGGTTTATGGCTGGTTGGAACAGAGGGCCGATCGCCATGCGCTATCCGCGCGGCGCGACGGACGACACCCTTCCTGAGGGCCGGGCCGCGCTTTCGCGCGGCAAGGCGGAGGTGCTCGGAATCCCCGGCGTCCCTAGAGACCGGTCTACGCGCCTAGACGCGGTGATCTGGGCCGTCGGCTCGATGGTGGGCCCCGCTTGGCAGGCCGCCAGCATGCTGGACGACGAAGGTCTCCATGCCCTGGTCGTCAACGCCAGGTGGGTCAAGCCGTGGGACACTTCCTTGTTAGAAGAACTGGCCGAACAATGCGGCCATGTCGTCACCGTCGAAGAGAACGTCCGGAGCGGCGGATTCGGTCAACATGTCCGCGACCACATCGTCGAACACGGCTTGACCTTGAAGCACACCCTGATGGCGCTACCTGACGACTTCGTTGAGCACGGGCCGCAACCTGTGCTCCGCGCCCAGTGCGGCCTCAGCCCGGTCGAGATCGCCGACGCCGTGCGAGCGGGCAAGTCCCTGGGTCGACTGGCCTGAGCGCGATGGTGGCCCGGCCCAGAACGTATACTCAAAGCAAGGCAAAGCGACAACATCCCCGTCCCGTTGAACCGGGACTGTCGCTTCGCTCAGGCGGCCACTCGGCTCCATCCGTGGCCGCCGGGACAAACTGACCATGTACCAAGCTCCTCTCCCTCAGGAGTATCTCGGTCTCGACACCGACGACTGCGCGGCCCGCATCGACGCCGCCCGAGCCAAGCTCGGCAAACGCCTTGTCATCCTCGGCCACCATTACCAACGCGACGAGATCATCGCCCATGCCGACTATCGGGGTGACAGCTACAAACTCGCCAAGGACGCCGGGAGCCACCCGGACGCCGAGCATATTGTCTTCTGCGGCGTCCATTTCATGGCTGAGAGCGCCGACATTCTTACACCTGATAGCCAGGTCGTGATCCTGCCGAACCTGGCCGCCGGATGCAGCATGGCCGACATGGCGAACCATTTCCAGGTGAAGTCGGCTTGGCGGCAACTAGCGGAGATCCTCGGCGACATCGAGGTCGATCCGGACGCAGGCCGGTTGCAAGGTGGCGTCCTCCCCGTCACCTACATCAACTCGGCGGCCAACCTCAAGGCCTTCGTCGGTGAGCACGGCGGCACAGTGTGCACGAGCAGCAACGCCAGGGTCGCCGTCGACTGGGCGACGAGCCGCGCCGCCAAGGTCCTGTTCTTCCCCGACCAGCACCTCGGACGTAACACCGGGGTCGCAATGGGCATCGACCCCGACCGCGAGATGACCCTCTGGGACCCGTTCAAGCCACTGGGAGGCAACACCCCCGAGAAGATCAAGTCGGCGCGGCTCATCCTGTGGAAGGGCCATTGCAGCGTCCACAAGCGGTTCACGGTCGAGCAGATTGAGGCGGCTCGACGCGATCACCCGGGCGTGACCGTGATGGTCCACCCGGAGTGCACCCTGGAGGTGGTCCGCCAAAGTGACCTGAACGGGTCGACCGAAGCGATCCTCAAGGCTGTCACCGGGGCGCCCGCCGGGTCGACTTGGGCGATCGGCACCGAGATCAATCTTGTCAACCGTCTCGCCAGGGAGAACCCCGACAAAACCATATTCTGCCTGGACAGCCAGATCTGCCCTTGCTCCACGATGTACCGGATCCACCCGTCTTTCCTACTGTACGCCCTGGAGGAGCTCGTCGCGGGCCGGGTCGTCAATCAGGTCAAGGTGCCACCCGAGATCGCCGAGTGGGCGCGAGTGGCCCTCCGACGAATGCTCTCGCTCGGTACGGTGGCCGCGCGCGACTAAGCGATCACTCGTCGCCTTCGTGGACTTCCCAGTCCACTGTGACGATGTACTGGTGTGCGTCCTTGTCCAAGCTTTGGTCGATTCTGAGCCTTCCCTTCAGGCCAGGGTACTCGCGGATGGTGGTCGATGAGTCGTCGCTCTCATCGCTGTCCATCTTGCCTTTGGTAGGGTCAAGGCCGACGGTCCGCACCGCGTCCTGCCACCAGGTCGTCGAAAGGTTCACGCTCGGCTCGAGCTCATAGGTCACCGACCAGCACTTACCCTTCTCGAAATAAACCAAGATGCTGTCAATGCCGGTGCCCGGCACCTTGTATTCCTTGGCTGTGACAAGTCCCTTCTTGCCGAACGTGTCGTCGATTTGTTCGACGGTTTGCTCGGCGAGGTGTGGGGCCGTGAGCTTTTCGGCGAGTCTTTCTCGGGTCTGCCCCGTAGCAAGGGTCAAATTCTGCCAATTTGCGTAGGAAAGGCCAGCGACGAGCCCTAACGCGAGAGCAAGCACAGTGCGCATCGCGCGACTGTACCTTTCGTCTCGAGCCCTCGAGAGCCTCTTGGCGAGATCTGCGGTGCCTAGACCAATGCCACTTTGAGCACGTCATCGGCGGTGGCGGCGAAATGGAAGGTCAGGTCTTTGCGGGCGACCTCGGGTAGATCGTCGATGTCGACTTGGTTCTCCTCAGGCAAGATGACGTGCTTGATCCCGGCCCGATGGGCGGCCAACACTTTCTCCCGGACTCCGCCGACCGGCAACACCTTTCCACGCAGGGTGATCTCTCCGGTCATCGCCACGTCTCGCCGAACCGGACGCCCGCTGTACGCCGACACCAGGGCGGTCAGGATCGTGACGCCGGCGGAGGGGCCGTCCTTCGGCACCGCCCCTTCCGGGACATGGACGTGCAAATCCATATGGAACGCTTTCTCCTTGTTGAAGCGCTTCTGGTTTGCGCGGACATAAGTGGTGGCCGCTCTCGCGCTCTCCTTCATGACTTCGCCCAGAGAACCGGTCAATTGGACTTCCGGTTCTTCTCCGTAGGGCTCGGTAAGGGAGACTTCAATCGTCACAATGTCGCCGCCGTACTCGCTGTAGACGAGTCCGGTGACAGCGCCGACCTCGTTCCTTTCACCGCGGACGCCGTGTCGAAACCGGGTCTTGCCGAGGGCCTCGCCCAAGGTGTCCTTGGTGACGGTCACTGATTCCGTGGCGCCTTCGGCGATCTGACGTGCCGCCTTTCGGCACACGGTGGCGATCTCCCTCTCTAGAGATCGGACGCCGGCCTCACGTGTGTACCCGCGCACTATGGACTGCAGAATCTGCTTGCTGACTTTGATCTGCCCCTTGTCCAGTCCGTGCTCCTTCGTCTTCTTGGGTAGCAGGTAGTTCGCGGCGATATAGAGTTTCTCCTCTTCCGTGTAGCTAGGAAATCGGATGACCTCCATCCGGTCGCGCAAGGGATGCGGGATGTTCTCCAGGAGGTTGGCCGTCGTGATGAACATCACCGCGCTCAGGTCGAACGGCATCTCGATGTAGTGGTCGCTGAACTGGGAGTTCTGTTCTGGATCCAAGGCTTCGAGAAGAGCGCTGGTCGGGTCGCCGCGAAGGTCGCTGGTCATCTTGTCGATTTCGTCGAGCATGAAGACGGGATTGCGCGACCCGGTCTGCTTCAAGCCTTGGATGAGCCTCCCTGGCATCGATCCAATGTAAGTGCGACGGTGACCGCGGATCTCCGCTTCGTCTCGCACGCCCCCCAGCGAGATGCGATGGAACTCCCTTCCCATGCTTTCAGCGATGCTACGGCCGATGGACGTCTTGCCCACACCCGGGGGGCCAACAAAGCAAAGGATCGGCCCGCGAAGGGAGTGCGACAACTGCCTGACAGCCAAGAAGTCAAGAATCCGATCCTTGACCTTGGCCAATCCGTAATGGTCGCGGTCAAGGATGCGCGCCGCCTTCTTCACGTCGATCCGGTCTGTGCTGGCGCGATCCCATGGGAGGCTCACGAGCCAGTCCAGATAGTTTCGGATGACGAGGGCTTCGGGCGAACTGCTCGGCGCCCTTTCCAGACGCTTGATCTCTTGCATGGCCCGCTCGGCGTTATCGAGCCCCATTCTGCTCTGCTCGACCTTGACCCGGTACTCCTCGCCTTCGTCGCTAAGCGTCCCTTCGACGCTGCCAAGTTCTGCCTGTATCGCCTTCAGCTGTTCTCGCAGGTAGTACTCACGTTGCGTCTGGCCCAGCTCCCGCTCCACCTTCGACCTGAGGGTCGCTTGGAGTTCCAAGACTTGCATCTCCTTCGCCAGGAGCTTGACCAGCCTTTCAAGGCGGCTCTCTACCTCGATCTCTTCGAGCAAGGACTGCTTGACGTTGGCCGTGCCCGGAAGATGGTGGGCGACCATGTCGGCCAAGTGGCCGGCGTTGTCGATGGAGGCGAGCGTCTCCATGACTTCGGGCGGCACCTGTAGGCCAAGGTTGGCCGCGGTCTGGAATGTCGAGACGCATTCGCGCATGAGAGCCTCGACCTGCTCTCCACGCGCCTCTACCTCGGGCAGAATCTCGTATTTGGCCGAAAAGGAGCCACCACGGAAAGTGAACTTCTGCACCTTCGCCCGGCCCATGCCGCGCAACACCACGCGCATCGTCCCATCAGGCAGGGGCAGAACGTGGAGGATCTCGCTGAGGGTGCCGACGCCAAAGAGGTCGTCTGATGTTGGTTCGTCTTGGCTTTGGTCGCGTTGCCCGACGACGAGCGTCTCCCGATCCTTCCTGACGGCCAATTGTAGGGCGCGTACGGACATGTCGCGGCCGATAAGCAGGGTCTGTATGACGCCAGGGAAGTGGACTGTGTCGCCCCGTATGGGCAAGACGGGGGCGGTGCCCACCATCGGCGGTTGCTCCAACATCGCCTGTCTCGTCCGCGCCATAGCCTCAGCTTTGCTCATCTTCGTCCTTGGTGTCTTCTGCTTTCTTGCCAGAACCGAATGCTTCGACCATACTCCGAAAGCTCTCGTCTGATTCGAAGACCTGCTGGTATACGGTGTCTATAATGCCAAAAACCTCAAGCAGTGTGGCCAGTCTGTCGCGAAACACCGCCGACTCTGGGGACGAATCCCGTTCTGGCACCATCGCAAGGCATTCTCGGATGGCAGCGATCGTCGGGTCGATCTCCCTTCGCTTCCTTTCCCGTACTACCCGACCGAACATGTGCAGGATGTCGTCCGTGCTCCGGTAGATGTCCTTGCGGTCTCCCGGGTTGCGGTAGCGCTGGACGACGCCCCAGTCCATCAGGTCCCGCAACGTCATGCTCGCGTTGCCACGGCTGATGTGCAGGCGCTCGATCAGGTCGTCGACGCTGAGCCCCTCGCCTGTGGCCAAGAGCAACGCGTGGATCTGCGCCATCGTCCGGTTGATTCCCCAACTGGAGCTCATCCGACCCCACTCCAGCACGAACTGGTCTTGCGCCTGAGTCAGCTTGGAGTCGGACGGTTTGTCATTCGGGGGCATATCGCTTCTAGACGGGCAATTTAGGCTTCTTTCCGGATGATTCAGGGTTTGCCGTCCAAGAATATACCGGTAGATGTCTCTCGTCACATCCAGTGACTTCGTTGGCACACGGGCCCGCTTTCAGCGTCTGCGGGACTCGAAGATTTTCAACGGCTGGATCGTGACCTTTTTCGGCAACCGGCTGGAGGTTTCTACCGGTGCCGACGCGACCTTGAAGCCGGGGGACGAGTTCCGGTTTGAAGGCTTCGGCGATCACATCTCTGTTGTTTTCAACACGAAGTTGGAGACTATCACGCCGGGCACCGATCAAACGCTTGGCAAATCGGTTCTGCTCCTTTCGGTGGCTTCTCCGATGCGTTATGCGGACTCACCGGAATCCGTCAGGTATCGAATCCAAGAACTCAAGGCTCAGGTCGAGCACGGCGGCAAGACAGTCAAAGGGTCGGCTATCGACGCGTCGCCGACTGGAGTCGGACTGAGTTGCGACACTGAAATCCCCTTGAAGTGCGAGGTCAAGGTCACCGTCGTCACACCTCTTGGGGCGATAACAGCCAAGGCAGAGTGTCGGCATTGCGACGCGGATCCCGACAGGCCCGGAAAGTTCCGGGCAGGGTTCTCATTCTTGGAACTTGGACGTGTTGACAAGCCCAAGTGGGACCGCTTCGTGCGTGAGCTGACTTGAACCTAGTCTTCGCCGCAAGCCTTCTTGGCGTCGACGCGATTCAGTTCGATGTAGTCCTTCCAGTTGCCCGGCACGTCCGTGTCCACGAAAATTGCTGAAACGGGGCACTCAGGTTCGCACAATCCGCAGTCGATGCACTGGTCTGGGTGGATGACGAGCATATTCTCCGTCTCGTAGATGCAATCCACAGGGCAGACCGTCATGCAGGACTTGTCTTTGACGCCGATACAGGGCTCAGTGATGACGTAGGGCATGGCTATCTTGCACGGGCTGCTGGCACTGGAGCCCGCTGGAGATTATGGCCGAAGGTCATGTTTCGGCCCGCGAACGGTCCCCAAGTTCCCGGGCCATCCTTGGGAATCCGACATTCCTATGGCACAATCAAATCAGTAGCGCCGCTCTGGAGCCTGGAACAATGCCGATCAACCTCACTGAACGAGCCAGCCACGAACTCAAAGACCTCATGACCAGCCAAGACAAGCTTGGGAGCGCCCTGCGCGTCTGGGTCGCCGGCGGTGGCTGTTCTGGCCTGAGCTACGGTATGGCTCTAGACGACGCCGACGCCGAGGACGGCGACGTTGTGTTCGAGCAAGACGGAGTGAAGATCTTCGTCGATGGCCTCAGCCTGCAGTACATGGACGGATCGGAAGTCGATTACATCGACGACATGATGGGTGGCGGATTCAAAATTTCCAACCCGAACGCGGTCAGCACGTGCGGTTGCGGTTCGTCTTTCCAGACTGAGGAAGGGGCGGGCGGTTGTGGCAGCGGTTGCGGCTGCTCGCACAACTGAGTTGTCTGCGGCTTACTGGCCCAGTAGCATCTCGCCTTGCTCTTTGAAGACTTCGTGGACATATTCTGCCCAGGCGATCCGCTCGGCGGCTCCTGCAGACTCGAACTGGAAGCCTGACGCATAGAGGTCGCAATCCTCAAGAAGCTTGCTATAGCGAGCGACGGCATGGATGGAGACCGGTGCGTGGTTGCCCCGTCCGATCGTGAGGGTATAGACCTCACCAGCCTTGAACTGCTCCTTCGATCGGACTTGACAGCCTCCTAGGCTGACATCGACGATTACCGATCTGATCGAGACGTCTCCGGCCTCGATGACCATCGCATAGTCGAGTATTTCGAAACGCGCAAAGTTGCGCCTGTCTGAAGGTTTGTGCACTTCCATGGCCCGTCCCCGAAGTGAGGAAACCGGATTCCTCATAGTTAGGTTCGGTTCAAGGAGACGAAAACTGGAGCAGGTCAATCTGATGAACGCCTCACCGACATAGTGGAGGTGATGGCAAATGTCAATGGCAATTGGCATAAACTCCAACGAAGTATCCGATTCGCTTCCTGGGAAAGGAAAGACGGCCCCCGGGTTCACCCGAGGGCCGTCTGCTTTGCCTCGCCTTGAGGATGTCAGTTCTTCTTGGCGATGAGATCCTTGTGTTTGCGGATCAGGACGTGGCCGGTAGCGGCGTCGAAGTCAACGTCCACATTCAAGGCTTCAGAGATGAAACTCAACGGAACGATGCTTCGGCCTTGGGTGATGAACGGGGCCATCTCCAGGCGGAAGTCCATGCCGTTGACCTTGGCGGTTTCGTTGCCGATCTGGAACCAGATCTTATTGCCGGGCATCGAGCTGGTCACCGTCTGGTCTTCCTTATGCCAATCGACCTTTGCGCCCTGATGTTCCAAGAGGAACCGGAATGGCGTGAGAGGCACGCCGTTCTTGGCCTGAGGTTGGACGTCGAAGTTGATCTTCTCACCTTCGTAGTAGACCGCGTACATACCCATGTTGGGAACTCGGACTCCGTAGTTCACGGCGACTAAGTTCTTGGCAGGAAGCGGATCCTCGATCTTAGGGGCCGTTATGGCCGGTCGAGACACCTTCGGGGTCACCTTCGGAGCAGAATTGTCGAGGGGCTTACTAGCCTTGACTTCCACGACCGGCGCCACGGGTTTGGCGGGCACGACGCTCGTCGGACTGGCGTCGATGTTCGGCTTGACGGCCTTGACTGGTTCCGGGCCGGCAGCTTTGCTGGTCAAGTCGTCGCCTTTGAATCCCGCCATTTCCGTCACGCCCGGCTGGACGTCGTTGGGAGCAACGACAGGTTCAGACGTCGCCTTCACCGGTGCTGTCGTCTTCGGGGCAGCGACAGCCGGGGTGTCCGGGTTCTTAGGCTTGGCAGGGGCAACGGCGGTGGAGCCAAAGCGTTTGGTCATTCCACCCGGGTTGTTCACGAACAGTCGGAACTTCTCGGTGCGGAAGGTGGCGTTGTTCTCGTCCACGACCAGAGCCTGCACCTCGTGCCACCCGTTGGGGACGCGGGTGGTGTCCCAAATGTAGTTATAGGGCGGGAAGTTCTTGAGGGCTTTGAACTCGTCGTTGACAAAGAAGCTCACGTAGACGTTCTTCAGAGTGCTCTTGAAGCCCAACTGAATGTCCACGCTGCCCATGACCGTGCCGCCGTCCGCGGGCTTCGAGATATAGACCGGGCCGAGGCCGGTCCGGTCGACGGTCACGCTGGTCTTTTGGGAGCCCAGCTGCTTGCCGTTACGGTCAAAGAGGAGCACCTCGACGGCGTTGTCGCCGTCCTTGAGGTACGCGGTGTCGATGGCGAATTCGGTCTCGCCCGCGCTTGCCGCGTCGTCAAGGTTCTTGGACATGATGCTTACGCCGTTCACCCGCATTTCTACGGTTGCGGCAGAGGCGCCCTCGTACTTGACGACGATGGATTTGTTGTTTGCAGCCCTCTCGATCAGGATCGATGCGTCGAGCATGCTCGCGTGGGCGAAGGAGCCCATTACTAACGCTCCTGCGAAAATCAACCACGCTTTCGTCTTGAATACCTTCATGTGATCCACCCGCCGCGCCGAGGTCAAGCTGGCGCGTTCCCCACTATTGTCCTCTCTTTCACCCTCATATGTCAAGGAAGACGTTCGGTATCCTGACCTCGTGGGTGCGCCTATGCTGGATTGGCGGGCTGAGAGAGCCGGTGATTGGCATTGGAGACAGGTTCAAAACGGTCGCTTACAGTTGGAAACAGACGGGTGGAAAAACGGACCGTGGCGTCACGCGGTTTCTTTGACCCATCACCCTGATCCGATCTGCGATGACGTTTGCGTCCTTGAAGTGACCGGCGACGACGCCGGTGCCGTGGACGACCAGGTGTCAGTCGGGATCAGCCGGGCAGCGAGTCTTCCCGTGGCGACGCTTTTCGACGTGCCGAACCAGCCGCTCTTTGATCAAAGGGAGGACGGGTTGCTTGCCCTATCCTTTGTCCAAGCCCTGGAGACCGGAGACCCGGATTGGCCCGCACTCGTGCCGATGGTGCGCTCCGTCCTTGCTGCGATGTCCGCCCTCCAAGAATTGAGCGATGGCCGGTGGCAATGGTTTGTGATCACGGGAGCCAGCAAGCGGGGCTGGACCACCTGGCTTGCCGCGGCCACTGGCGACCCCCGGATCGTCGCCGTCGCACCCCGGATGTTCGACAACCTCCTCGCCGTCGACCAGATGCGTAAGCAAGTGGTGGACTGGGACGGCTACTCGCCGATGCTAGACGACTACACCGCCCTCGGGCTCCAAGAAGTGGCGGCAGAAGGCGGGCGGGCGGGCGACTTGGCGGCCGCCCTTGATCCCGCTTCCCACCTAGGTTTTCAGACCCCATGCTTGATCGTCAACGGCGCCAACGACCCGTTCTGGTGCACCGACGCCTCATCCCTTTACGCAGGACGCCTGCCGTCGTCGGTTGCGTTCTGTTGTTGCCCAGACACGGGCCACGTCGCAAGGCTGCCTGGGTTCGCCCAAGGGGCTTTCGGGGCGCTGTGCCAAGCGGGCGCGACGGGGGACGCTTGGTCACCGGCACGACCAAAGTGGGACGGCGAACAGTGGACTGGCCTCGGATCAGCGTTCGGATGGCGTCTGTGGTCTGCCCATTCGGCAGACCGCAAGTTCGCCACCGCGCATTGGTTGGTCACTGAGGGTGTGGCGCGGCCCGCCATGCAGAACTCTTGTTTCACGGCCTCGTTTATGGAGGTCCTGATGCCCGCCGTCGGCGTGGTGGGTCCCTATTCACTTACCTCACCGGTGGTCGTGTCGCCGCCGGTATCCTAGCCCGGTCATGGCAGATCGGTCGGCGTTGGTCGTTTGGGGCGGTTGGGACGGGCACAGGCCTGAGGAGATGGCAGGGCTCTTCAGCGAAATCTTGCAGGCCGAGGGGTTCTCCGTCGAGGTGTCCGGTTCGTTGGACGCGTTCAAGGACAAGGATCTGACGGGCCTGAGCCTCATCCTGCCGATGTGGACGATGGGCGAGATCTCCGAAGCCCAGCGGAGGCCGGTCACGGAGGCGGTCTCAATCCATGGCGTCGGCATGGCCGGGTGTCACGGCGGCATGTGCGACGCCTTCCGTAGCGACACTGAGTGGCAGTTCATGACAGGGGGGCAATGGGTGGCGCACCCCGGCAACGACGGCGTCACATACCGAGTGAACATCAACCGGGAGGTTTCCCACCCGATCACCGCCGGGATCGAAGACTTTGACGTGACCAGTGAGCAGTACTACCTGCACACCGACCCGGGAAACACTGTGTTGGCGACGACCGCCTTTCCTAACCCCATGGGTCCGGGCCCGCACACCGACAACCGGTGCGAGATGCCACAGATCTGGGTGAAGAGCTATGGGAAGGGCCGGGTGTTTTATTCCGCCCTCGGCCACCGGCCGTCCGACGTCTCTTCTGGCCCCGCCCGCGAGACCCTTCGCCGAGGTTTCCTTTGGGCCGCCAAGGGTGTCGGCCTGGATTAGAGCCGCTCTGTACGCGAGAGTTGGGGCTATCAATAAGTGGTAGACACAAGCTAACATAAGCGTGTGATCTCGCGGCTACGGGGAACAGTGTGGGAGGTCGTCGGCGGGCGGCTGGTCCTCGATGTCGGCGGGGTCGGCTACGAAGTCAACGTTCCCGAGACGACCTTGGCCGAGTTCGGCGCCGTCGGCGCGCCGGCGGAGTTGTGGATCCGCCAGGTGGTCCGGGAGGACGATGTCTCCCTCTATGGGTTCTCTTCACCCGAGGAGAGGGCCCTGTTCGACGCCCTTCGCGACGTTCAAGGGTGTGGGACGAAGACAAGCCTGGCGCTTCTGGGGACGCTGGGCGACCGGGGAGTCCGTGACGCGGTGATGTTGCAGGACGTGAAGGCCCTTGTCCGGGCCCCCGGTGTCGGGCCTAGGCTTGCGGAGCGGATCGCCGTGACCCTCAAGGACAAGGTACTGGAGCTCGGCCTGGCCGACAAGGCTCGTGGTGTCGCATTGGTGACGCCCCGCTCGCAATCGGAGCCGAGCGACGAAGTCGTCGCCGCCCTGGTCGCCCTGGGCTTCCCACGAGCCAAGGCGGAGGTGGCCGCCGCTGACGCCGGACCGGATACCGATCCAGTCGAGACGCGGATCAAGTCCGCACTGAGGGCCCTGTCAAGATGAGCGTCCACGAAGAACTCGACCCGAACCGTCAGCCCGAAGAGGCGACCGTGGAAGTCTCCCTTCGCCCGCGCTACCTTGCCGAGTTCATCGGGCAAGACAGCATCAAGTCGAACCTGAAGGTCTTCCTTTCCGCTGCCCAAATGCGAAAGGAGACCCTCGACCACCTGCTCCTCTACGGCCCGCCCGGTCTTGGCAAGACGACACTGGCCCACATCGTGGCCAACGAAATGCAAACGACGGCGCACGTGACGAGCGGGCCGACCCTGCAGATTCCCGGCGACTTGGCCGGCATCCTCACCAACCTCGAACCAGGTTCAGTGCTGTTCATCGACGAGATCCACCGGCTCCCACGTCCGGTCGAGGAGGTCCTCTATCTGGCGATGGAAGACCGGAGGGTCGACATCATGATCGGAAAGGGGCCTGCGGCCCGGAGCATCCGTCTGGACGTCCCGCCCGTCACCGTCGTCGGAGCGACGACCCGCCAGGGCCTGCTCACGGGGCCGCTCCGCGACCGTTTCGGGATCGTCATGCACTTCGAGTTCTACGACGACGCGGCCCTGTACCACATCGTCGAGCGGTCATCTCGGTTGCTCGGCTACGTGATCGAAGACGACGGGGCGCGTGAGATCGCGCGGCGGGCCCGTGGCACGCCACGTATCGCGAACCGCCTGTTACGCCGGGTGCGTGACTTCGCCACGGTCGATGGACTGTCGTCGATCGGGCTACCGGTCGTCGAGAAGGCCCTGGCAGCCTTAGAGATCGACGCCCAGGGCCTGGATCGGTTGGACCGGGCGTACCTACGCGCCATCGTCGAGACCCACCGTGGGGGGCCGGTCGGACTGGAGACATTGGCCGCTTCGCTAGGTGAGGACTCGGCCACGCTCGAAGACGTCATAGAACCGTTCCTCCTGCAACGCGGCATGTTGTCCCGCACCCCACGCGGAAGGACGGCCACCCCCGACGCGGCACGTCACCTGGGATTGCGACTCAAGCCCAGGTCAGATGACGGACAGCTTGACCTGTGACCAAGTCATCGGAACCCTCCTACAGAGGATCTGGGCTCACGATGAGCTCGACGTCGTACAGGCTGGCCAACTCAAAGGCGTCTAGCTCGCCAATGTGATCGAGCTTCTCTGTCAGCCGGTCCAGGGTTGTGGTGTCGGTAAAGGCGAGCGCACCAAGCTTCGCTGACTTCGTAGCCAGAATGGAGTCAAGGTCGGCTGAGGTGTTGCGGGCGTGACCAGCGGGGTACATGACCAGGCCGCTGTCCCAGGTTCCGCCGTCCGCCAACTCGGCGAAGAGCGACGTCGGGATGCCGTCCGGGTACTTCGCGTCGTACTCCGGGCCGCCGTGCTCGAAGTCGATTAACTTCATTGTCGCCCTGGTAGCCTGGTCAGAGAGCGCGTCCCGACCATAGTCGGCGGGCATGAGCATCAGTTCTTGCCAGATCGCGTCGTGGGAGCCTCCGGATGCGGAGGCCGCCCAAGAACGGAAGCCTTCTGCCCCGACCTCTTCGCGTTTCTCGGTCGCCCGACGGATCATCCGCGAGACGATGTAGACCATGGAGTGGTCCGCGCTTTGGCGGGTCTTGGGGTCGCGCTTGGCCGGGTCGCCAATGATGCCGAAGGCAGGTTCATACGCCTTGATCGTCAGCTTCTTGAGCTGGCCCGGAGCAAAGGCGTCTGGCCGGTCGGCGACCAGGTCGACGACCGCCTGTAACGCCCCCGCGCTCTGGTGCTCGTAGAGTCCGAGCTTGAAATGCATTCCCATCACTGCGAAGTCGTCCCCGCTGTGGGAGAGCACCAGTTCGAACGGCGACGCGCCGTCGGTCTTGACGAACTGGCGGAACAGGCTCTCTGGGTTGCGGAAAATGTCGCGGGGCCCGGCAAACCCGGCCATCGCCCGCTTGACGCTCAGGACGGCGGCTTCCGTCGTGATGGCAGCGCTTGCCCCCTTGCTGTCGCTCAGTTGCTTCCCGGCCCGGATCGCCCGCCACGGAACATAGTGGGCGACGACCATGCCGATCGCGCTTTCGATTTGTTCCGGGGTCGCGCCCATGAGGGCGGCATAGGCCGCCGCCGAACCGACCGCGCCGTGGAGGACATGGTCGATCTTGTAGCTCTTGAGGGAAAAGACCTCGGCGAGCCTCCCCCGGACTTCGTCGATCAAGACCATCGCCCTCAGGGCCATGGATCCGTCCAGCCCGCGCTGCTGACACGCTGCGACGGCGGCAGGATAGAAGTCGTTGTGGCCGAACTCGCCTGCCGTGTGCCCGAGTTCGGGTCGGTAGCCGAAGTTCGTGCCGTTGCTGTCCCACTCGCGTACGGCCGCGCAGTTGGCGACGACTGCTTTCTCCGCCATCACTCCTTGGCTGCTGCCGAAGACGAAGGCGGCGTGGCCCGGGTCTTCCGAGCGGTATTGAAGGGCCTCGTCCCTCAAGATCGTCGGAGCGGTGGTTGCCAAGGCAAGCGCGCTCATCCCGCACAGGACGGCGTCCTTGTGGAACATTCGCGTCCTCCTGAGCACCCCCTCTGACGGACCAGGCCCAAGTCGTCCAGCCATGAAATCGACGGCGAACTGACCGAGCCCCAGGGCTTGGTTGGAGTCAGGGGGCAAGGTGACGGAGTTGCTCATGAACCAAGACCCAGGTTACCTAGCGCGGTTTGGACGGCACCTCGGCTAGGGAAGCCCGGATGGCGGCGAGAAACTCAGTTGTCGCCGCCCGCCTTCAATGGCTTGATCTTGATGTTCTTGAACGAGACCACACCGTGGTCGCCTTGGATGGCGATCATACCGGTCTTGTTCTTCGCGAAGTACGGAAACTCGCTGAACTTGCTCTTCTTGACTCGCGCCCAAAAATCGTCGCTGTCGATCTTGAAATCCCAGTACCGCTTCCCGTTGACATCGGCCCAGCAAGTGTCCGGAGCGATGTGGATCACAAACGTGTTCCAGTTGCCCGGCGGATAGGTGTTGTCCACCTTGCTGCCGTAGAGCTCATAAAGGAAGCCGGACTTCTGGGCGCCTTCTTCCCCATGGTCGTCATAGATCTGGATCTCGGGGCCGCTGTTCCAAGTGGACTCGCCCTCGTTGGTGACGCGGAACATGACGCCGCTGTTGCCGCCGCGGGTGAGGCGGTAGTCGAGCTTCAACTCGAACCAGGTGAAGGTCTTGTCCGTACAGATGTCGCCTGCGTCGTCCGGGCTCTCGCTTGTGAGGACGCCGTTCTTGACAACCCAGCCCGGCTTGACGCCCTCGGCCTTGTAGTTGTGCCAGCCCTTGGTGGACGTGCCATCGAAGAGGAGTTCCCAGCCACCAGCCTTTTCGGCCGCGGTGAGGTGGTTGTCGTCGGACACGGCCATGACGAATGCGAGCATCCCGATCATGCCCCTATTTTGCCCGGACCGACCGAGAATCGCGCGGCTTGGTCGTCCTATATGACGGTGTGTGGGCTCAGACCTCTCGCAAGACCTTGTCCAAGGCGCTCTCGAGTCGATCCAGTTCGTCGGAAGTGCCGACGGTGATCCGAAGGAAAGTGGGCATGCCAAGCGGCCCACCCGTGCGGACGATGACACCTTCGCGCAACAGTCCCTCAAAAATTGGTTGCGCGGGGCGGCCCATGTCGACACAGAGGAAGTTGGCGTGGCTCGGCACGGTGGCGAAGCCACGGGCTTCCATCATCCGGCCGATCCGAAGCAGCCCGTCTTCGTTCACTTCGCGGCTCCTGGCCAGGTGTTCTTCGTCGTCCAAGGCGGCGACGGCGGCGGCTTGTGCCAAGGCGTTGACGTCGAAAGGCTCCCTGGCCCTGTTCACGGCGTCGACGACCTCGTCGGAGGCGAACCCATATCCGACCCTGATGCCTGCCAGCCCATAAGCCTTGCTGAACGTCCTCAAAACGATGACGTTCCTGCCAGCGCGGACGTAATCGACTCCGTCCGGAGAGCCTGGGCCGTACTCAAAGTACGCCTCGTCCAGGACGACGGCGCAGGTGTCCGGCAGTCCGTCCAGGAAGGCGTCGAAAGTCGCCTTGCCGACAACCGTGCCGGTGGGATTGTGGGGGTTGGCCACGAAGACGAGCTTCGTGCGGGGGGTGACCGCCGCCGCCATCGCGGGCAGGTCGTGGGCCCACCCGGCGTCGAGAGGCACCTTGACCAACCTAGCCTCGGCAAGTTGGGCGGCCGCCTCGTAGCGGACGAACGTCGGGTCGGCGACGACCATTTCGTCGCCCCTCTCCAGAAACACGAGTCCGAGCAGGTGGATGAGTTCGTCGCTGCCGTTGCCGAGTAGCACCTGGGACGCGTCAAGACGGCTCTTCTCGGCCAACTTGTGCTTGACCGCGTGTCCCGAAGCGTCTGGATAAATATGCATCTGCCCAGCCACGCGCCGGACGGCGTCCAACGCTTTCGGTGACGGGCCGAGCGGGTTCTCGTTGCTGGCGAGCTTGACGATGCTTGTCAGGCCAAGCTCGCGCTGGACTTCCTCGACCGGTTTTCCCGGCACATAGGGCTGCATCCGCAGCACGTTCTCGCGCGGGCGGGTCGGCATGGGCCAGATTGTACTTCTGGCCCGAATGACGCCCCGGTCAAGGCTCAGACGGCGATCGGCTTCAAGTTCGGAGAGACGGCGAACGGCGCCCCTGTCTTAGCTTTTATCTCTTCGACCGACGTGTCGGGAGCATGTTCGATGAGGGTCAGTCCGTTTTGTGATACTTCGATCACGGCCAAGTCGGTGATGATGAGGTGGATACAGTTCTTGCCGGTCAGTGGCAACGTGCAAGCGGGCAGAATCTTGGGTTCGCCTGCCTTGCTGGTGTGTTCCATCACCACCACGACCCTCTTGACCCCGGCCACCAGGTCCATCGCGCCGCCCATCCCCTTGACCATCTTGCCAGGGATCATCCAGTTCGCCAAGTCGCCGTTGACGGAGACCTCCATCGCGCCGAGGATGGCGAGGTCGATGTGGCCGCCACGGATCATGCCGAAGCTGGTCGCGCTGTCGAAGAACGCAGTTCCGGGGATCTCCGTCACCGTCTGCTTGCCCGCGTTGATCAGGTCGGGGTCTTCGTCGCCCTCATAGGGGAACGGCCCGAGGCCGAGCATGCCGTTCTCGCTCTGGAGGACCACCTCGACGCCAGGGGGGACGTGGTTGGCCACCAAGGTCGGGATGCCGATGCCGAGGTTCACGTAGAAGCCGTCCCGGAGTTCCTTGGCGGCGCGGGCCGCCATTTGGTCGCGTGACAGAGCCATCAGACCACCTCCTTGGGGCGCGTGGTACGGCGTTCGATCCGCTTCTCATAGTGGGCGCCCACGACGAGCCGGTCGACGGCGATACCTGGCGTATGGATGGAGTCCGGCTCGAGGTCGCCGACCTCGACCAGGTGCTCCACCTCGGCCACACAGACCCGTCCGGCAGTCGCCATCATCGGGTTGAAGTTCCGGGCTGTCTTACGATAGACCAGGTTGCCCCATCGGTCGCCCTTCCAGGCCTTGACGATGCTCAGGTCGGCGTGCAACGCCGTCTCCAAGACGTACCACTCGCCGTTGAACTGACGGGTCTCCTTGCCTTCGGCGACCATGGTGCCGTAACCGGTCTTGACGTAAAAGGCGGGGATGCCCGCTCCACCTGCCCGGCAACGCTCGGCAAGGGTGCCCTGGGGGTTGAACTCAAGCTCCAGCTCCCCGCTTAGAAACTGCCTCTCGAACTCGGCGTTCTCGCCGACGTAGCTGGAGATCATCTTTCTGATCTGCTTGGTTTGGAGCAGGAGGCCCATGCCAAAGTCGTCCACGCCACAGTTGTTGCTGACGACGGTGATGTCCTTGACACCGGTCTCGCGCAGGGCGAGGATGAGGTTCTCGGCGATCCCGCAAAGGCCGAAGCCCCCTGCCATGATCGTCATGCCGTCGAAGACGAGGCCTTCGAGAGCGGTAGCAGCGTCGCGTACCAGCTTGTCCATAGGGGTTTGACCTTGGGTGCTAGTCTACTGACCCTGGGCGAAAAAAAGCGGGACGCGCTCTACTTGGCACGTCCCGACATCAGGATGACGACTTGTTCCTCTCCAGTCGCTGAGCCATTGTGGTCGCGTTTTGGGGCCAGCCGATAAGGTTATGGCCCGGATCAAGCGGAATTGCTGGCCTTTTCCAGAAGATTTGCCAGGTGAAAGGTGAGGCTGGAGTTGCTGACGACCTGGTCGCAGCCAAGGTCATCGCCGAGCTTGGCGAGGGGCTTCTCCTTATGTCCGGCGTGGCCGATGACATGGATGCCCTTCTCTTGGAGCAACGGGACGACGACATCGGGAGGGATGGTGGAAGACCCTAGGTTCACGATAGCGGCGTGGGCGTCGGGCACGTCCTGGCCCGCGCTGGTGAGGATGACCGCATGGTGGCCGAGCGCAACGACCGACTGCCTGAGCCGAGCGCTCCACATCAGGTTGTCTTCGTAGATCAGGACGGTCATAGCCTCCCTTGATCCTACGGCACGGAAGGGCCACTGGTACCCTTCCCGCATGCATTTGAGGCCGATGGAGTGGTCGGATGGTCGTCTGATGATGTTGGACCAGCGCGAACTGCCCCTTAGGGAGGAGTGGTTGTCTCTCGCCACCTGGCAAGAGGTAGCCGACGCCATCCGCACGATGGCTGTGCGCGGCGCCCCGGCCATTGGCGTCGCGGCCGCCTATGGCATGGCGCTCGCCTGCGCATCCGGGGCAGACCGCCAGGCGGCGAGAGGCGGCCTGGCGGCAAGCCGCCCCACCGCCGTGAACCTCTTCTGGGCGTTGGACGTGGTCGATGGGGTTCCTTGGCGGCCTGAGGCGGTTTTGGCCGCCGCGAAGCAGATCGAGGCTGACGACCTCGCCATGAACCACGCCATAGGCGAGCACGGGGCCGTCTTGGTCCCGCAGGGCGCCAGCGTGCTGACGATCTGTAACACGGGATCCTTGGCGACTGCCGGGCACGGCACGGCCCTGGGGGTCGTCCGGACAGCCTTTGGTCAGGGCAAGGTCCGCCACGTCTACGCCTGTGAGACCCGCCCACGGCAACAGGGACTGCGACTGACCGCTTGGGAACTCCAACGGGACGGCATCCCCTTCCAGGTCATCCCGGACGGTGCGGCGGCGTCGTTGCTATCCCGGGGCGAGGTCGCGTTCGTCGTCGTCGGGGCCGACCGGATCGCGGCCAACGGTGACACGGCCAACAAGATCGGCACCTACACCCTGGCCGTCCTCACCCACCACTTTGGAATACCATTTGTCGTCGCCGCACCGACATCGACCGTCGATCCGGCGACACCGACGGGCAAGAGCATCACCATCGAGGAGCGCGATCCCACGGAGGTCACGCACGTAGGGGGCGTCCAGGTCGGTCCTGACGCCTGCCCGGTGTGGAACCCTTCGTTTGACGTGACCCCAGCGGAGCTGGTCAGCGCCATCGTCACCGAAGCTGGAGTCATCCGTCCGCCGTATCGACTCTAATCGGGGAGCCTGTGGACCGTCGGCGACTGGGACCCACTATCCAACTATCTATCAGCCGTGTCTGGACTCAGTGAGAGATGCTTGGAGAATGCGGAATGAGCGACGAGACCGCGGTGACAGCTTGGGTCTTGGCCGCTCAGGAAGGCGACCTTCGGGCGTTTGACGCGCTCGTCCTCCGGTTCCGACCGGCAGTCCGTGCGGCCATCAGGTCTCTCATCGACAGTGAGGAGTTGTGCGAGGACGTGGGCCAGACTGTTTTCCTAGCGGCTTTCCGCCACATCCGAAGTCTCGGACGGCCAGACCGGTTCGCGCCTTGGCTCTATGCGATTGCCCGAAACGAGGCCCGCCGGGCCCATCGGGCCGGACGACCGACGTATGCCCTCGACGAGCTGGACGAACTGGTTATCAAGGCCAGCCGGAGCTTGTCGGAGGCGGCGTGGGTGCGCGTGGACGCCGGGCTTGACGCCGGACCCGTGGCGACGGCCCTGGCCGAACTGGACGCCGACCATGCCGTTTGCGCGCGGCTGGTCTACGTCGAAGGATGGAGCGTAGCCGACGTGTCCACGTTCCTCGACATTCCTGTCACCACTGTCAAGTGGCGTCTCCACGAGGCGCGCCGCTCATTGCGCGGCCGCTTCCCCGACTTCGAGTAAGAACCATGAGCGAAACACAACTACTGATATTCAAGAACCTGCTGCGTGAACTGGCCGAACTGGCCGAACACGCCAGCCTGACCGGATCCATGTCCGGTGGCCAGGCCACCGCCGTCCGACGCTACAACCAGGCGCTTGCCGTGCTCGTCGATGACGACGTCGTCCCCGAGGGAGTCTTCAACAAGCTGCCTGAGTCGACCACGTTCGACGAGCTTGCCGTCGAGTGCAAACTTCTCTTGGCCTCGATAAAGGGCGAAGAGGACGAGGACAGACCACGGTTTCGTGACAGGGGCGTCGGAGGCCATGGGCGGCGTCGTGGTCACGGCCGTGGTCGTGGCGACTTCGACTACCACGTCTTGATGGGCTTGGCTCCCTTCACCCGGGGCGAAGACCTGGCCAAGCTCGTAGAAAGCGAGATCAAGAACGGCGCGAGGATCCCCGGCCATGTCCTGGTCGCCCTTGCCCCGTTTCTTCCCGGCGAGATGATCACCAAGCTCGTACAGGCTCGGTTGAACCAAGTCTCCGACCGGGACGATGAACCGGATGACGCGCCGCCCGAGAGCGACGACCTGTCGCCCGATGAGCGGACGGCGGCGACGACCGAGCTAGCCCAATACTTACAGGGCGACTCGACGATCGACGAGATCATGGGAGACGGCAACCTGCCTGCCGAGGCCAAGCTGGAACTGATCCGGATGGCCCTGGCTAAGAAGAACGGGGAGTGAATGGTCGCCAGGTCGCCCTCTCTCCCAGAGAGGGGGCACTGACCTTACTTCTTCGGCTTCTTGGGCTTTCGCTTGGCCGCCGCGCGTCGGGCGGCGTCGAGGCCGAGCTCGGCCCAGGGCATGATGGCTTCCGCAGACGAGACGTCGGGGCAAAGACGATACTTCATCTCCGCGATGGTCCCGTCCTTCTGGGGATAGGTGAACGGCCTTGCCCGGACTTCGTCGAAGGCGGCCAGGTTCTCAGCGTCGACCTTGATCCATAGCAGTCCGTCGTCGACGAGCGCGAAGACCATGCCGTCGCAATAAAGGCAGAAGCCTCCGAACATCGCCTTCCATGTGATGTCTCCCAGGCCCCCGCAGAGGTGTTTGTACCGTTCGACAGCGGAGTTGTCGGCCATTGCCCATTCTGGCCGGTAAATTGTGGACATGCCTTCTTTGCGCGACCGCATCGCCGCCGACCACGCCTATGTCTCTGACATCCGTCACGACCTCCACCGGCACCCCGAGCTCCAGTACGAAGAGCACAGGACGAGCGGGGTCGTGCAGCGCGAACTCGAGAAAATCGGCCTCAAGTTCGTGGCCGGTTTGGCGAAGGGGACGGGCGTCCTCGCCTATTTGCCCGCGACAGCACGGGACGGGGCCAAGACGGTGGCGCTGCGCGCCGACATGGACGCCCTGCCCATTCTTGAGGACACCGGGTTGCCTTACGCCAGCCAGACCCCGGGCAAGATGCACGCCTGCGGTCACGACGGGCACACGGCCAACTTGATCGGTGTAGCCCGGGCTTTGGCCGAGGAACCGCACCGCCCGAACCACGTCCTCTTTGTGTTCCAACCCGCCGAGGAAGGTGGCGCGGGCGGCGAACGGATGTGCCAAGAGGGTGCGCTGGACGGTTCGTTGCTCGGCCCCAAGGTCGATGTCATCTACGGCCTGCACGGATGGCCGGAGAACCCGGCCGGCGAGATCCAGACCCGGAACGGGCCGCTCCTGGCCGCGACCGACGAGTTCAAGGTCGCCATTCATGGTAAAGGCGGCCACGCCGCCGCCCCCCACACGACTCGCGACCCCATCGTCGCCGCCGCGCATGTCATCACCGCCATCCAAACGATCGCCAGCCGGAGCATCGACCCGCTTGACTCAATCGTGTTCACCGTTGGTGCCCTGCATGGGGGCACGGCCCACAACGTGATCCCCGAGCGGACGGACTTCATCGGCACCATGCGGACGCTCAAGGGCGAGACCCGAGTTTTGGGCAAAGAGCGGTTCTACGCGATCGTCGAGGGGGTCGCCGCCTCCATGGGGTGCAAGGCCGAGATCGACTGGCACGTGGGCTACCCCGTCACCGCCAACGACCCGTGGGCGACCGACCGCTTTCGCAAGATCGCCCGCGACGTGGTCGGTGACAACGACCTCAAAGAAAAGGAAGTGCCCGTGATGGGAGGCGAGGACTTCAGCTTCTACGGCGCCCACGCGCCCGCTTCGTTCTTCCTGGTCGGGCTCCGACGCCCCGGAGACGAGAACCCGGCCAGTGTGCACACGCCCAGGTTTGATTTCAACGACGCGGTGCTACCCCGGTCGGTCGAAATCATGTGCCGCCTAGCTCTGGATCCGGTGGTGGCCTAACCGCCGCCGTCGGCGGGAGGGGCGACCCATTTCTTCTCGTCGGCGCTGAGTGTCACCTTGCCTTCGCCGGAGACGAGGCTCGACGACTTCCTCTTGGGATCCTTGAGCTCAATTGTCCCGGCGGTTCCTGAGGAGGCCAGGGTGGCAAGTTGGTCGCCGTTCGAGTCGAGCAACGCCAAGGTCGCCTTGCTGTTAGAGAAAAAGGCGTCGAGCCCCGGGTGGCCGCCTCGGTCCGCCAGGGTCAACCGAGAACCGTTGGCGAGGTCGTCCTTGATCGTGACGGCATTAGTGTCGCCACGCGCAAGTTCCAACTTTGTGCCGTCGTTGCTTGCGTCAAGGGCGACCTTGTTGCTACGGTTGTTGGAACTGATCCGCACTTGTCCGCCGGTGTTTGTGGACACTTCGACGAATCCGCCCGAGCCTGCGGTCAGCGTGACCGCCGGTTGCCCCCGGCCGTCAAACAGGGCGAGGATGGACTCGTTGCCACGGGTTCCGAGGGCGGCCACGACTTCGCCGCCAGACGTGACGAACTTCAGTCCGTTTGGAGGCACGACGATGGTGTCCGTGACTGTCGGCTGGATCCGCCCGCTACCTCCTCGCGGCAGGGTTCTCTGGGCTTCCGCCCGATGGGGGCCCAGATTGGCGACGTATCCACCCATGAACGCGCAAAAGCCCAGCACGAGAAGCTTGACGACCAAGAAGATCGGCGATTTGTCCACATAGGTTTTGACGAAGGCGGTCCGCCATTGTTTCTGGTAAACCCGAATCGTGCTTCTTGCCGTTGCGATCCTGACCCTGACCCAACCGTGGCAGAGCCTCCCGCAATATGTCGAGCCGTCGTTCGCCTACCGCTACGCGCGAGACCAAGGCTTGCAGGGTCGGCTCTTGTGGATCGACGGGACGGCGAACATCTCCCTGGTCGCCGACCGCAGGAGGCTCGCGACGTTCATGGCCAAGGCAAAGGCGGTGGGCTTCAACACCGTGGTCTATGACATCAAGCCGATCGTCGGAAGGACGCTCTATCCCAGCCGGTTTGCCTCTCCGTTACTCGCTTGGCGAGGAGAGTCTTTCCCGCCTGGATACGACCCCTTGGCGGAAGTCCTTGCCGCCGGGCACAAGTCTGGCCTGAAGGTGTGCGTTTCGATGAACGCCTTCAGCGAAGGGCACCTCTATGCGAAGCGGGCGGTGGAAAGCCCAAACAGCCCCTTTGGTGCCCCGGGGCCAGGTTACCGATGGCCCGAGCGGCAGTCGGTCGTCCTGCGGCACTCTCCGGTGATCAAGTGCCCTTCCGGCAAGCTCTTGACGGTCGGGCAGGGCCCGACGTTCGCGCTGCAGTACGTGACTGGCAAGACGGACGCGGCTCATGTCGACCTTTTGGTCGATGGTTCGGTTGCCACGGCTGATTCACAGCCAGACAAGGTATCGGCCCACTTGACTGGTAGCGGCGACGACTTGAGGGAGGTGATCGCGGGCCGCTTGAGTGTGACGTATGATTTTGTACGGTCAGCTGACAGCCAGAACCAGATACCGCTCATGATGAACCCGTTTGACCACTTGGTTAGGGAGCACATTTGGACGATGGTGGACGAAGTAGCGCAGAAGTATCCGATCGACGGACTGCTCTTCGACGACCGACTTCGATTCACTGGCTTGGACGGAGACTTCAGCGAAGAAACGCGTAAGGGCTTCGAGGCCCAAGTCGGCGAGGTGAAGTGGCCCGACGACGTGTACAGCGTCGTGTACCGCCCTGACCTCTCCAGCTACATTGTCCCGGGCAAGTTCTTTGACCAGTGGCTGACATTCCGAGCCAGGGCTATCTCCTCGTTCGTCGAGAAAGCCCGTGACGTGCTGAAGCATGTCCGGCCTTCGGCAGCGTTTGGGGTCTATGCCGGATCAAGCTATGGCCACTATGCCAAGAACGGCAGCAACTACGGCTCGGTCCACGTCCGCGCTGGCTTTTCGTTCCTGACACCAGAATACCGAGCTACTGGCTTCGCAGGAAGCCTCGACCTTTTGGTCAGTGGGTGTTACTATCGCGTCCCGACGATTGCCGAGGCCAGGGCAAACGGCCTGTCCGAAGGCTCTACCGTCGAGGCGGCCGCACTTGTCAGCCACGCCTCCACGTATGATGCGACGTGCACTTACGCCGGGGTGATGCTGCAAGATTATGACGGGCGCACGGACGAACTGGAACTTGCGTTGAAGGCGGCGGCAGGGAACAGCGAGGGCGTGATGGTCTTCGATGCTTCGCACAAGATCGACCAGTTTTGGCCGGTTTTCGCCCGGGTGTTCGCAAAGCCTGCCCGGGCGCCCCACACTGTGCCTGGGTTCCTTGAGCGAGTCCGACGCGCCCGAAGAAGCGCCGACCGGCGTGGAACCACCGTCTGGAACTATCCGATCCTCGACGGCTTCGCCGACGCGGGGTTCTGAACCTGGCACGCATACGTCTCTAGGAATGAGCCATGGGAAGCAGACCGTTCGAACAGTCGATAGAAACGGATTTCACCGATCGGTTAGACTACGCGGGTTATCTTCGTCTAGATCGGCTTCTTGACGCGCAAGAGCCTTTGAGCGAGCCGGAACACCACGACGAACTGCTCTTTATCATCCAGCACCAAACCTCGGAGTTGTGGATGAAGTTGATCGTCCACGAGTTGCGTGCGGCCAGGAGTTGGGTCAGGGAGGACGCGTTGGGGCCTTGCTTCAAGGTCTTGGCCCGGGTCAAGCAAGTGCAACGCATGCTCTTTGAGCAATGGGCTGTGCTGGAGACATTGACTCCGAGCGAGTACGCGCAGTTCAGGGGGGTGTTGGGCAAGGCGAGCGGGTTTCAGTCGCACCAGTACCGCTTGATCGAGTTCCTATTGGGGAACAAAGACGCAGACGCTGTGCGTGTCTTCCGGCACCGGCCGGAGGTCCTCCAAGAGCTAGAGGGAGAGTTGAATGCGCCCAGCCTGTACGACGAGTTCTTGCGCCTCTTATCGCGTCGCGGCTTCGACCTGCCCGATTCGGCCATCGAGCGAGACTGGCGTTCGCCCTACACCGGATCAGCCGACGTGGTCGCTGCGCTGAAAACCGTGTATGACGATCCCGAGACCCATTGGGAAGCCTACGAGATGGCGGAGAAGCTTGTCGACGTTGAAGAGTACTTCTTGCTGTGGCGCTATCGGCACCTCAAGACCGTGGAACGCATTATCGGTTTCAAGACTGGGACGGGCGGTAGTTCTGGAGCTAAGTTCTTGGAACAAGCGCTCCGCATCAGGCTCTTCCCAGAATTGTGGGATGTCCGTACGGAGATCGGTCGGTGAACCTCCCGGATGGACCAATCACTGGCGAGTATGTTCACCAATGGGTGAGACCCCTGTTCTCAGAAGTGCTTGGCCGTGAAGAGGTTTATCTCGCCAACCACTCCCTGGGCCGCCCGCTCGACCAGACCCGCATGGACGTGGCTGAAGGGATGTCCCACTGGTACGCCGACATGGACACCGCTTGGGGCGCATGGATGGTCGAGATGGACGGCTGGCGGTCGGCCACCACCGCTCTCCTCGGGCTCGACCGGCGTGATTGCGTTGTGCCAAAGACAAGTTGTGGGCAAGCCCTTCGTGCCGTCCTGAACAGCTTTTCGACCAAGAAACTGATCCGGGTCGTGACCAGCGACCAAGAGTTCGATTCGATCGACTTTGTCTTACGCGCCTATCATGAGGCACAGAGAGCGGATGTCACCTTCGTGCCGTCTGGGCGACGTTGCGGCGCACCCTGGGTGGACGCAGGCAAGGTCGCAGAGCAGGTTGTCCAAGGCACTGACCTTTTGGTCATAAGCGCAGTCACATTCTCGACTGGACAGATTGTGAAGGGGCTGAACGAACTGGTGAGCAGAGCCCATTCCGTCGGCGCGATGGTGCTGGTTGACGCCTACCATGCGGTCGGAGTCGTGCCATTTGGTCTCGGCGAGGCCGACTTTGCCATGGGTGGGTCTTACAAGTACCTCCGTGGCGGCCCGGGCGCGTGTTGGCTCGCCGTCCATCCGCGCCACCTTGGCGTGGACGGGCCAAAGACGCTGGACACCGGTTGGTTCGCCAAAGAGGACACCTTTGGCTATGGCCGTGGAGACGAGGCCCGAAGAAAGCGAGGCGGAGACGGATGGCTCGAATCGACTCCGGCGGTCCTCCCGTTCTATCAAGCTCGAGCGGGGCTGCGCTTTATGCGCGAGGTCGGCGTGGACAGGATGCGGGAATATTGCCTCGGCCGCACGAGCGGATTGCGGGCCGGCCTTCGCGAGGCGGGGTTGCCGGTCCTCGACACGGGCGACGACCAAGACTTCGGGGGCTTTGTCGGCGTCGCCCACCCCAGGGCGAATGAAGCGGCCGACCGGCTCAGGGCCCGAATGGTCAACACCGACGCCAGAGGCGGCTATGTCCGGTTCGGGCCGGACATCTTGACCACAGACGAAGAGACGGCCGCCGCGGTGCTAGCCGCGACGGCCGTCTGGGACTCGTGAGAAGCCGGTCAGGACTTCTTGATCATCGTGTCGGCTTTGGCGGTCCACTTCTTGGGGCCGCCCTCTTTGTAACCATATTCGCCCAAGAGTTTTCCGTTTGAAGACAGAAACAGGACGGTTGGGAAGCCGGGGACGTGGCTGTTGTACTTGTTCTTCAGCGCCATGTTCTGCTTCTTCAATGAATCCGATTGCTTCTTGGCTTGGGGGAAGTCGACCTCAAGAAGGATCACATGGGACTTGGCCCATGCCGCGAACTCCTTGGTGTCCAAGACCTCGGCCTTGAGCTTCTTGCACCAAGAGCACCAGTCGCTGCCGGTGAAGAAGGCGAGAATCGGCTTGCCGGTCTTCTTGGACATCTCCACGGCCTTGGAGTAGTTGTCGGTCCATTGGCTCTGCGCGGGGGCGATGACGGCGAGGGCGAGGATGACGGCGAAGGCGCTCATGAGCTTTCTCATCTGTGTTCCTATGGTTACGGAATACCTGAAGTATCGGTTCGGTTCCGGGTCCTGGTCATGTTTGAGGCTTCCCTCGCATGACGCACGCCCCGAGAACGATCAATGTCACGATCCATGTGAGGCCGCCGAATGGCGTGACCATGCCGACGATACGCGGTGCCCCTAGTGCGAGGGCGTAGAGGCTGCCGCTGAAGAGCACCGTCCCCGCCAACAGCCACCGGGCCCCGCGTTGTCTGGCCCGTTCGGCCAGCGTAGGCAAGGCGAGCAGGGCAAGAACCGCGACTCCGACGCTCAAGTGATAGGACTGCGACGTCCGCCAGACTTGGAGTTGGTCGGCCGTGACCCGACTTTGCAGGGAGTGCGTGCCGAACGCGCCCAGCATCACCGCCACGGCAAGGTTGAACAAGGCGGCCGCCGTCGCGGTCTTCATGGCGTCTCCATCGCTTCTGCGATCATGCGGTGGAACTGATGGACGCCGCACTCGCGGGTCGGGGAATACCGGCCACGGTCATAGAAGCGGGAGCGGAGCCCCTTCTGCACCGCCTCGACAACCGCCTCGTCTTCCCGTTCCACCCGGTCGAGGGCCGATCCGGCGCCTTGGTCAAGCTTCGATTCGTCCCAGACGAAGGGCAGGAAAGACACTTTGGTCAGGGACGGCCCCAAAGGACGGACGACGTTGACCGAGAGCCCCCACGGATAGAAGTTCAGCATCAGGTTCGGGAAGATCCAGAAATAGTATGCGGCGATCCTCCTTCCCTGGTCAGACGAGCCGGACGGCAGGTCAAACGCAGGCTCACCGTCGCCGGCCACCCCTAGTTGGAGGTTGCCATGGGCAAGGAGCTCGGTGTTGTACGCGCCGTAGTCAAGCGTCGCGTTGAGTGCGGCGTGGATGTACGGGATGTGGAAGCCCTCCAGATAATTGTCCACGTAGAGCGCCCAGTGACCCTTCACGAGATAGTCGCGGGCGCGGCCAGGAGTGAAGACGAAGTCTTGGACCGGCATCCAACCCACCCGTGCCTCGACTTCTCCGAAGACTTCCTCCAGAGTCTCGGTCGGTGAAAGGTTCACGAAGGCGAACTGTCGCCAGAAGGAGAGCGGCACTTGGGGCAAGTCGTCCGAGCGGCTCGGAAACCCCTCGACTCCTTCGAACTCAGGCATGAACGTGCACTTGCCGTCCAAGCCGAACCTTCGACCGTGGTAGCGGCAACGGAGGCTGCGTTCGTTACCGGCGCCCTCGCAGACGATGTTGCCGCGGTGGGTGCAGACGTTGCTCAGGCACCGGACGTCGTCGTCCATATCACGGGCGAGGAGGAGGGGCTCGTCCAAGCAACCTTCGAGCAATGTGAAGGGAAAGACTTGGCCAGGCACTTTGACGTCGTCGGCCGTCGCCGCCCATTGCCAAGTTCGGCTGAAGATCTTCTCCTTTGCCTCGTCAAACGCGGCTTGGCCCGTGTAGAAGGTGCTGGCGATCGTCGCGGCGCGGGTGACGTCGGGATCGACGCCGAATCGGCTCATTGAAGGAGATTACTCCCCCTCGCCCATCTGCGGGAGAGAGGGATCTTAGAATCGGCTGCGTCGGCGCATCTTGCGTTTGTCGACTCCGATGCGACCGTCGCTGAGCCCCATCGTCTTGCGAAGCCCGGCGATCTCGTCCCTGACGGCGGCGGCCTTCTCAAACTCCATCGCCCTGGCCAGGTCCTTCATGTCTTTTTCAAGCTTGTCGATGAGCATCGGGATGTCCTCGACACGGATCGGCGAGCCAGCCTCGCCAGCCTTGGTCTCGCCAGCGACGCTGTACTGGGCGACCACCTCGGCCACGGCGTCGTAGCTGCGAACGGTCTCGCGAACCTCTTTCTTGACCGTCGAGGGTTGAACGTTATGCTCCAGGTTGTACGCTTGTTGGACGGCCCGGCGGCGTTCGGTCTCGCCGATGGCGCGCTCCATCGAGCCTGTCATAGTGTCGGCATAGAGGATGACCTTGCCGTCGACGTTGCGGGCTGCGCGGCCGATGGTCTGGATGAGCGAGGTCTCCGATCGTAGGAATCCCTCTTTGTCGGCGTCTAGGATGGCGACGAGGGTCACCTCGGGCAGATCCAACCCCTCGCGGAGAAGGTTGACGCCGATGACCACGTCGTAGACCCCGAGTCGCAAGTCGCGCAGGATCTCGGGCCGGTCGAGCGAGTGGACCTCGCTGTGGATGTAGTTGACCTTGACGTTGAGGTCTTGGAGGTAGCCGGTCAGGTCCTCGGCCATGCGCTTGGTCAAGGTCGTCACGAGGGTGCGCTGGCCCTTGGCGACCCGCAACTGGATCTCGTGGATCAGGTCGTCGATCTGGCCTTTGGTTGGGCGGACCTCGACGTCGGGGTCGACGACGAAGGTCGGTCGGATGATCTGTTGGACACGCTGGCTCTCGTGCTCGTCCTCGAAGGGCCCCGGGGTTGCGGAGACGAAGACGACCTGGGGCACTCGCTCCAAGAACTCTTGGAACTTCAGCGGTCGGTTGTCAAGGGCGCTGGGGAGGCGGAAGCCATAGTCCACGAGCACCGATTTGCGCTGCCGGTCGCCGTTATACATGGCCCGGATCTGGGGCAGGGTCTGGTGCGACTCGTCGATGAAGACGACGGCGTCCTTGGGCAAGAAGTCCAGCATCGTGTAGGGCGGGTCGCCCGGCTGGCGGCCGTCGAAGTAGCGCGAGTAGTTCTCGATGCCGTTGCAGTAGCCGACCTCGCGGATCATCTCCAAGTCGAAGTCGGTCCGCTGTTTCAGACGTTGGGCTTCGAGAAGCTTGCCCTGGGCCTCGAACGACGCGACCTGGACGGCCAACTCATGCTGGATCAGTTCGAGCACTGTGTCGATCTTCTCCCACGGGGTCACGTAGTGCGTGGCGGGGAAGACGCTGCACCGCGTGGGCTCGTCGATCACCTCTTGTGTCAGCGGGTCGATAAGCCGGATGCGCTCGACCAAGTCGCCGAAGAACTCGATCCGGGTGATGATCTCCTCATCCTTCGGTTGAATCTCCAAGAGGTCGCCCTTGACGCGGAAAGCACCCCGGTCGAGGACGATGTCGTTCCGCACGAACTGCATGCGCACGAGGCGTTGCAGAACTTCGTCCATCGGGTATTCGACCCCGGTCTCAAAGGTGACGACACTCTCCGCGTAGACGTCTGGCGAGCCGATGCCGTAGATGCAGGACACGCTGGCCACGACGATGACGTCGCGCCGTTCCAGCAACGCCTGGGTGGCCGAGTGCCGGAGCCGTTCGATCTCCTCGTTCGTGCTCGAGTCCTTGCTGATGTAGAGGTCGGTCTGGGGGACGTAGGCTTCGGGTTGGTAGTAGTCGTAGTAGCTGATAAAGTACTCGACCGCGTTGTCGGGGAAGAACGCGCGGAACTCTTGGCAGAGTTGGGCCGCCAGGGTCTTGTTGTGCGCCATCACCAGAGCGGGACGGCCCGACTGGGCGATGACGTTGGCCATCGTGTACGTCTTGCCGGTGCCGGTCGCGCCGAGAAGGGTCTGGAACCGGAACCCGGAGTCCAATCCATCGGTCAGCCCCGCGATGGCGGTGGCCTGATCGCCCTTTGGCGAAAAGTCTTCGCTCAAGGCATAGGGGGCGTCGTAGCGGACGATGGTGGCGGACATGGGACGCGCCTCCATGATACGCGATTTTTGGTAGGCAGGCGTCTAGTGCCCAGTTAGTATCGAGCTGTCATTTCTTGGTGTCGATGAGCGCTCGGAAGATCACGGTGCCGCGTTGCGGGGCCTCGCTGACCATCGACCAGTAGACCCGCCCGTCAACCGGATCCACGTTTCCATTGGACTCCTGAACCGTACCAGGGAACCCAAGCGTCGACTGGATCATCACCGGTCCGAGATCCTTCTTGTTCTCGGGCTGGTCTGGTGGACCGGGCGGCTCGATGGCCTGGTCTCCAGCAAGGTTGCCGCTCTCGATGACGGCTATCGCGATGGCGCGGGCCGCCTTTTGTCGTGTAGCTTCGTCGCCCCCAAGGTTTGCGGCACGAAGGTCGTCAAGGACCTGGTGATAGAAATCGATCCTCAGGATTCGAAACGTCTCTTCAGGCTTGACGAACAAGTCGAAGAACTTGGGGTCGTTGGGGCCCATGATCTCCTTCCAGAGCCGACCGACCAGGTTGTCCACGATCTTGTCCAATTGTTGTTCCGAAGTCTTGATGTCGCCCAAGGCCTTCGCGACGCCGGCCTTCATCTTGTCCCGGCTCTCTTTGTCCTTGGCTTGGTCGGGCGGGTCTCCCTTCCAAGTGTAAGTCTCCTCGTACAAGACCTTTCCGTCGCCTATCGGCGTCCACTTGATCGCACAGGCCAGGGTCGGCTTGTCCTTTGTGCCGAGGACGTAGTCGTCGCCTCCCTTGTTGTCTGCCGCCATGGTGCGGGTTCCTTCGTAGACTTCGTCGCTCTTCTCAACGCGGGTCGATGTCTGCCAGCCAGAACCGGCGAACTTGACCATGTCGTCCAGCTTGTCCTGCACCTGTCCCGTCTGGTTTGCCGCGTTCGACCTCGAAATCTTGACCTTGCGCGTCCATGTTCCGTCAGGCTTCAAATCGGTGGTGCCTGTGAGCCTGGCGCAGCCGACAAGGCACAGGCCGCATGCGACGGAGAGGACGATGAACTGTCTCATGAGGGCGTTGACTTCTAGACGGGCTCAGCATCGCATTGGCTTCGCTTGGCCGACCCAAGGTCGCCGTCGTCGTTGGCCCGTAAAATTGCTGTTTTTTTGCAAATGCGGTGCCGTGACGCACCGTTACCGGTATGTTTACAAGCGTATTTTTGCGAGGAGTTCAATGCAAAGAAGCCTGTTCACGCTCTCGTTCGTTGTTGCCGCTTGTCTGTCCCAGGCATCGCCCATAGGTGTTTTCGATTTCAACAACACCCTCAATCCGTCGTATGCCATGACTTCGGACACGAAAGCCTTGGCGTTTTATCAGGGAGGCGGCGACCCGACGTTGCTGCCAGGAGGGCCGACCTATGTGGCCGACACGGTCGGCTCGACCAACAAGCAGGTCGCCGAATTTGCCGTGACCCAGGGGTTCCGGTCCGACCACGGCATCCCGTCTAACGGCGGCGGTGACTACGCCAACGTCTACACGATTCTTTTCGACATCAAAATGTCGGACGCGAACGGCGGTTGGGCGAGCATGTACCAGACGAGCGATAACAACTCGAACGACGGCGACCTGTTTTTCCGGCAGGGTGCTGGGAACGACGGCACCTTCGGAATCAACGGCGTGTACGGGAACGACGTTCCGTTCCTTGGAGCCTGGCACCGGGTGGTCATGACCGTCGACGAGACGGCTCCTGCGATGAACATCTACTTGGACGGCTCGCTCTTGAACACCGTGCCCTTGGACGGCGTAGACGGCAGGTGGTCTTTGTACACGACGACCGACCCCTATCCCGAGAGTGACAACATTTGGCTCTTGATGGACGAGAGTGGCGACAACGGATCCGGTCGGATCAGCCAGGTCGCCTATTGGGATACCGCACTTAGCGCCGACGAAGTCGGAGGCCTTGGTGCCGTCGGCACCTCGGTCAACCCGGTGCCAGAGCCGTGCACGATGGCCGCTCTGAGTCTTGGGTTGGTGGGACTGGCCTCGCGTCGACGACGCAAGTGAAACCTCTCCGTTGAGCCTTTGGCCCGCGACCAAAATGGTTGCGGGCTTTCTTTGTCTCTGGTCATCGTCAGTGGTGGCCGTTGCCGCCGCCGTTGGTCTTTTCCTTTGGCGGGGTGACTGGTAGGCCAGCACCCTGCCCGGGCTGGTCGTCCGGCGGATAGACCTTTACAGGAGGTTTGTCGACGGGGGTCTTCTTGGTCGGCTCCGCCTTCTTGGTGGCCGTGCGTTCGGCACCGTCGGGGTTGCTGCGGCGCTTCTCTTGCGATGTTGGAGTAGTCGGTGTCGTCTCCTCCTCGACAGGGACGGGTGCCAAGCGGCTACGAGACGCCTCGTCGATAGAACCGGTCAGTACAATCGCGTGCGGGACCGGCCTGCTCGGCTGCTTCTTCGTGCTGTGGCCACTGGCCAAGACTTCGTCGCCGAGCACCAACGACGTTGAAAACCCACTGTCCAGCAGTACAGCCGTCTTACAACCGAAGGCGACCGCTGCTTGCGCCGCCATGGAGCTCGGGACGCTGTCGAGCGAACATATGCACACGATCGTCCCGTCCGCCTTGAACCCGAGGACGGCCCGCCTACGCGGGTCTTCGGCGTCTTGGGCGCCATGGGCAAGTATCTGCTCGGGCGAGAGTGGCGAACCGTCAACGACCAGCCACGCCCCGGCGAGGAAGCAGTCGGTGAAGCCGGGAAGGAGGCGCTCTACGGCGTCCTCCTGGTTCATCGCTCCCGGGAAGTAGGGGGCGATGACGTATTTGCCGCCCCCCCACACGACGAGAGGCCGGTGACGCAGTCGGGCGACGTCATATTCCTTGCCAGTCGGAACGAACGTGGGCCTGTTCTCCGTCTTCACGGGCCCCATCATCTGGTTGTCTGTGGCGGCAACCGCGGCCATGACGAAGAAGCCGCCGTTGATTCCTGCCACTGCGCCGGAGCTTTTCATGAACTCGGGCACCGTCAGGCGCCTGTCGGCGAGCATGGAATGCGGCTGACCTCCCGTGAGCGCCACATAGTCGCCCCGTTTGAACTCCAGTCGCTGTTCTCGGATGGGCTGGCTCACGTCCAAGTCGCCTGAGACGGTGGCGAAGTTGAGTGAGCGTTCGGCCTCCATCACGTCCCAGTAGTCGAAGAACTTGTTGAAGGGCACCCGGTTGACCTGCAGAATGCTTTGCGAGTCTTCGGCAGCCCCGCTGTCCATGAGAAAGGCCATGCGGATGCCGATCTGCTGGGCGGCGTTCATGGTCACGGCGTTGTACTTACCGTCTGCGTAAGCCAGGTACGGGGTGTGCACGCCCAGGTTGCCATAGATCGCGTCTTCCGCCCTCTGGAGGTCGGCGAGCTGCTTGTCGGGCGAGTACTTGGTGAAATCGAGTGGGTGGCTCGCCGTGTGGTTGCCGACCGTACACCGGTGGTTGGCAATGAGATCCCTGAGTTCGTCCCAGGTCATCTTGGGGTGCCCCCGCTGGTCACCGACAAAGTCGGTGTGGACGAAGACAGTGAAGGGTACTTCGTACTCGTCCAAGACCGGCAGGGCGTTTTCACGCACGCCTTGGTAGTTGTCGTCAAACGTCAGGAGGACGCTCTTCTCTGGCAAACGCTTGCCGTTTGTCAAGTGCTCATAGAGGTCGTCCATCGAAATGAAGGTGCCGCCCTGGGTGACGGTCCATTCGATGATCGCGCGCAGATTGTCAGTCGTGCAGTCGAACCAGACGCTGTCCTTCGTCCGCTGGTCAATGACGTCGTGGAGCATGACGACCATGACGTCGCCGCCGGCCGGGGTCTTAGAAATCTCGGCCATGGGCCAGGGCCAGGTCTTGGGAGGCGGCGTAGTCTTGACCGGCTCTTTGGCCGGAGGCGCGTCATCGACGCGGACAAGCGGGGATCGGTGGCATCCCGTGGCGATGAGGGCGACGGCAAGGCACGCCAAAGCCGCCCGCCAGGGCAGGGGACACATGTTGACAGTTTATCAGCCGACCTGCCCTATGTAAGGACCGCGTACAATCGCGTCGTGGTCAGCCTTGTTGCCCTCGTCGCGCTCACCCAAGCTCAGCAGTCTGATCCCTATGAGCCACTGGCCAAACAGCTTCGCACGTTGGTCGGGAAGTGGGAGACGGTGGAGAAGGGTGCCCTGCACGACATCAAGGGCACCTGGGACGTCCGCCCGGCGCTCGACGACGCGCTGATCCTCGAGTACAGATCCGCCGAGAACCGTAGCCTTTTGGTGTTCGGGCTCTACGGCGACAAAGACTCGAAAGGCGTCATCACGCCGCACGTCGTGATCCACGTGACCAACGGTGCGGCGACATTCACCGACTTCTACGGCGATTGGAAAGGCGACACGATCACGGCCTCGACCAAGGACAAGCGGCAGCAAATGTCCTTGCAATGGTCCGGTGACTCCGCCACTTGGGTGCGCTCGCTCTTAGAGAAAGGCAAGGCCAAGCCGTTCATTTCTGTGACCGCCACAAGGTCCAAGGGCTGAACGCACGGGCATAATGGGGTCATGTTAGCCACTTTGGCCCTCGTGTGCGCCGCGCCCTTCCATGTGTTGGTCTTCAGCAAGACGGCTGGCTTCCGGCACGACTCGATCCCGGCCGGGATAGCCATGTTCCAGGAACTGGGGCCTAAAGAAGGCTTCACCGTCGATGCGACAGAAGACGACACGGTGTTCAACGACACGAACCTCAAGAAATATGATGCGGTCGTGTTCCTCTCGACGACCGGTGACGTTTTGAACGACGCCGAGCAGACCTCCTTGCAAAAATTTGTCGAGGGTGGCAAAGGTTGGCTCGGCATCCACGCTGCCGCAGACACGGAGTACGACTGGCCGTGGTACGGCACGCTTGTCGGAGCCTGGTTCAAGTCCCACCCGGCCCAACAGAAGGTCAAGGTGGACGTGGTCGACAGAAAGCACCCCGCTACCAAGCACCTTCCCAAAGTCTGGGAGCACTTTGACGAGCTTTACAACTACCGGGCTCAGCCCGTGAAGGGTTGCCGGATACTCATGAAACTCGACGAGTCGAGTTACACAGGGGGCACGATGGAGGGCGACCACCCGATCTGCTGGTGCCATTCCGTGGGCAAGGGCCGGGCCTTCTATTGCGGTCTCGGTCACACCAAGGAAAGCTATGCCGACGAAGCCTTCCGCAAGGTCATTGTGGGGGGCCTCAAGTGGGCGGTCAAGCGCGCCTAGACGTGCCGTCGGCTCTCGCCCAGTTTGCGGACTGTCCTTATCTCGGCCCGGTAGTACGCTGGGCGACGCCACCAGATCTGGAATTCGCCAGAAACAGGTTCCGAGCCCTCTTGCGGGCGATCGTGTTCCAGCAACTCAGCGGCAAGGCGGCGAACACCATCCACGAACGTCTGCTCGGCCTGTTCCCAGGTGTCGAGTATCCGACCCCTGGGGACGTCCTGGCGGTCAGCGTCGAGCAGATGCGGTCGGTCGGGATGAGCCGCCCAAAGGCTTCGTACGCACATGACTTGGCCTCCAAAGTGCTGGATGGGACGTTGCGGCTCGACGACATGGAGGACTTGACGGACGACGAGGTTCGTGAAGAGGTCGTCAAGGTGAAGGGCCTGGGGGTGTGGTCGGCGGACATGTTCCTGATCTTCGCATTGAACCGGCCCGACGTATGGCCGGTCTTGGATCTGGGAGTGCGCAAGGGGCTGGAGAAGCTGGTCGGAAAGGAGGGCATGAAGCCTGCCGAAGTCGAGTCTTTCGGTGAACGGTGGCGGCCCTACCGCTCGGCGGCCGCTTGGTACATGTGGCGGGTGTTCGAGGCCAAGGCCTGAGGGCCGGGTTCAGCGACGCTTTTCGTCTTTGACCGCCTGGATGTCTTCTGGCGAGCCGACGATGGCGTCGACCCCCGGGCCGTCGATTTTTTCCCAGCGGCCTTCGCCGGTCTTCTTCCAGGTCGTCATGCCCCTTTGGGCGGCCTTTGCGGCGGTGGCTTTGCTCCGGGAGCTGACGCTCACGCGGCTGACGACCCGGCGCACGCGGTAGCCGCAGGACGGGCAGTGTTCCAGCGGCGCGTCGGATACTTCTTGCAACGCCTCGAACCTGCCAGGACACATCGGGCACTGGGCCTCAAACTCTAGCAGTTCGTACTCGTAGATCGGCATCGGGTACACCGCTGGCCGTGCGGGCCAGGGACGAGGATATTGTAGCGTGCGAGAGGTGCCCTCGGCTGATAGCTTGGTGTCGCCAAGTCGCCAGGGAGAAGCGGAAGGCGTTCGTCGAGGAGGAGTATTGGGGCCGGCCGGTGCCCGATTTCGGCGACCCGGAGGCTACCGGGCTCGTCGTCGGCCTTGCGCCCGCCGCCCACGGCGCGAACCGTACCGGCCGCATGTTCACAGGAGACAAGAGCGGGGACTGGCTCTACCGGGCGTTTTTCCGCGCGGGTCTCGCCAACCAGCCCACCGCAACCTCCAAAGAGGACGGTCTCACCTTGCACGGCGTCCTCTTGACGGCGACGTGCCATTGCGCCCCTCCGGACAACAAGCCGACCAGGGAAGAGATCAAGAACTGCTCCCACTTCTTGCGTGAGATCGTCACGGACAGGGAATGGAGCGCGTACCTGTGCCTTGGCGGGATCGCTTGGACGGAGCTGCACCGCGCACTCGGAACCCGGGCGCCGAAGTTCGCCCACGGCGCAGAATCGGCCCTTGCCGACGGGTCCACTGTCCTGGCCAGCTATCATCCGAGCCAGCAAAACACGTTCACCGGACGCTTGACGGAGGCGATGCTGGACGATGTGATTGGTAGGTTCGCGTGTTTGGTCAGGGGTCGTTGACCATCTCGACCCGGGTGAGGTTCGAGGTCAGCAGCGTGCCGTTGCGCGAGGTCTGGATCCTTATCGTCGAGCCGGGGGCGCCTTCAAGCATCGCCTCAATGGTGCGGAAGCTCTGAGAAGTCATGGTCACGTCACCAATGGCGAGCAGATTGTCTCCGCCCTTGATGCCGGCCTTGTCAGCCGGGCTGTCGGGCGTCACGTAGGCGACCCGCACACGCTTCGTCCTCGCGTCATAGAGTGCGGCGACGCCGACCCCGCCGGGATGGGCCTCATCGACCTTGCCGGTGAAGTTGTCGAGCCACACACGACGCCGGTCCAGGTCGAAGGTGATGTTGAAGTTCTTGAGAAATCCGAACCCGACAGTGCCGTCGCCGGTGGCCGAGCCAGAAGGCAGGTCGATGATGCTCCAGACGCTGTCGGGAACGGGGACGCCAAAAATGGTCAGGCCCTTCATACGGCAATACCAGGAGTTCACAGGCCCGCTTGCCACGAGGGACTTTTTCATGAACTTCGCGTCGCGGCCCTCCTTCCATATCCCCACACGTTCGAGGACGTCCTTGTGGGTGGTGGCGAAGTAGCCGTTTCCCGTGTCCAGGGCCAGGTGCATGTTCTTTCCTTCCGGCGTTTTCACCGTCAGTTCCACCGACCGGCGACCCAGCGGCAACATCTTTGCAGCGAAGGTCTTCTTATTGTCCGGTTGGCGCTGAGTGATGTCGTAAGTCTTGGGGTGGAGGATCATCTTGCTCTGCTCGAAGTTGATCTCGACGACGTATGACGCCACCACCGACAGGCCCATGATCCCGTCCACGTGGGTGCCGTAGCTGAAAGAGTAGTCAGACCCGCCCTGGTCCTGGATGATCGTCTGCTCGCTGACCGGGACCGGATGGCCCGCCAAACTGATGGACTTCACGTCGACGGTCTTCATCTTTGAAACACCGACGAAATCCTGGATGTTCGCCTCACCAGTCGCCGGGCCCACGTTAACGTCTTGGCCGATCACAAACGAACCTGAGAAGCCCGTGTCGAAGAGGCATGAGACTGTCTTGCCGTTCACCTGGGCGTCCACGATGATGGCGTTCTCACCGATGCGGAAGGGCACTTCTATGTCGGCGCCGGCTCCAAGGGCGGCGATGCTGAGGATAACTGCGGTGGTCATGTGGCGCTAGATCTTCCTTGGGTGGCTCTCGAATCGACTGTCGAACGGGTTACTCGGATCATTCTCCCGATCTTTGGCCCTCGTAGTGGTTATAATCGGACGTTACGCGACAGGCCCGGCTACGTAGAGGCCTGAGGAAGGACACGTCCTATGATTCGGAACAGCTTTTTGATCGCTAGTTTGGCCACTCTCGGAATCGCCGCAGCAGGATTCATGGGCGGCTGCAACAGTGGGACCCCCGAGGCCCCGACAAAGACGGACTCGACCACCGCGAAACCTGGTGGCACCACCGCAAAGGCCCGCCCTCACGCCGAGGACACGGGCGTCAAAGTCGACGGGGACACGATCAAGATCGGCCTTGTCGCCGCAGAAAACGGCCCGGACCGGCCATGGGGGATGGACTGTATCACCGGCGCCAACCTCGCGGTGAAGGAGATCAACGACGCAGGCGGTATCCAGGGGAAGAAGGTCCAGCTCTTGGTCGGTGACAGCGCCAGCACCCCGGAGGGTGGCAAGTCGGCGACAGAAAAACTTGTCAGCGACGGCGTCATCGGCATCCTGGGTGAAGTCGCCAGCGGCACCACCGCTTTGGTTGAGCAGGTCGCCTTCGCAAAGGGGATCCCGGTCGTCACCGTGGGATCGACCCGTGTCGACCTGGCGGAAAAGGGCGACAACTTCTTCCGTGTCTGCTATAACGACGACTTCCAGGGCGGGACGATGGCCAAGTTCGCCTATAACGACCTCAAGCTCCGGAACGTCGCCTTGATGACGGACAACAAATTGCCGTACTCGCAGGGCCTGAGCGACTCGTTCCGCAAGGCGTTCACAGCATTGGGCGGCACGATCGCCGACGAGCAGTTTTACGAGCAGGGCCAGGCGAACTTCCAGGGCCAGGCAGAAAGCCTGAAGAGCAAGAACCCCGACGGCATCTTCTGTAGCGGCTACTTCACCGAAGTGGGCGCGATCGCCAAGGCGATCCGTGGCGCCGGTATGGACCACGTCCAGTTGCTGGGAGGCGACGGTTGGGACAGCGAAAAGGCGCTCCTTTCGGGCGGCGGCGACGCGATCATCGGTGGTTACTTCTGTAACCACTACAACAACAGCGACCCCCGGCCCGAAGTCCAAGACTTCATCCAGAAGTGGGAGAAGGTCAGCAACGGCGAAAAGCCCGGGACCACGATGGGAGCCCTCGCTTACGACTCGGCCAAGATGACGATCGAAGCCCTCAAGCGGTGTAAGGATCTGACCTCGGCCAACCTGATCCAGGAACTGGAGAACACGGTCGATTTCAAGGGCGTCACCGGCACTATCACCCTGAAGGGGCAGGGCGGCAACCCCAAGAAAGACGCGACCATCGTCCAGGTTACAAAGGACGGCTTCAAGTTCGCAAAGACATATCCGGCCGAATAACCTTCGACCTATGGACATCGCCCTGAACCTCGTGGCAGGCTTGGACTTCGCGAGCCTGCCACAACAACTTGTCAACGGGATACTGATCGGGGGCATCTACGCCCTCTTGGCCCTCGGCTACACGATGGTCTACGGTGTCCTGCGGCTGATCAACTTCGCCCACGGCGAGGTCTTCATGCTCGGGGCATACACGTCCCTGTTTGTCAGTTGGGCACTCGGGTTCACGCCGGAGAACGTCCGGGCCGGGAACGTCCATTCCAGCTGGGTAACGCTGCTGCTCATGATCCTGGCCTCGATGGCGGTCTGCGCTATCGTCGGGGTCGTCATCGAACTGGCCGCCTATCGGCCGATGCGGAACAGTTCCCGCATCGCCTCGTTGATCACCGCGATCGGGGTGTCCCTGCTCCTGCAGTACGGGGGCCAACTGTTCCTGCCTACATCGCCTCCTCCAAGCGTTTCGGAGAAGGTCAACCCGTATCGAGGCTCGTTCACCATTCCTCTTCGCACCGCCGACCCCGTCGTCGTCGCAAACCTGAACAAAGAAGCGGCGGCCTTGGAAAGTGCCAAAGGCCAACTCCTCAAGCAAGGCATCAACCGGTTCGACCCCAACCTCCCGGCCGCACAGAAGTCCATCGTCAGCGCGGTCGAGACCGGTGAAAAGACGGTCCACAAGCTGCAATCGGAGGTGAGCGCCGAGTCGGTGTCGGTGATCGTCCGTCATGGCCAGGCAATTATGCTGGGGTCCACGTTGCTGTTGATGTTGCTCTTGCGCTACCTTGTCATGGGCACATCGGTCGGTCGGGCGATGAGGGCGGTCTCCCACGACTTTGACTCGGCTTCTCTGATGGGGGTCAACGTCAACAGGATCGTCACGCTGACCTTCCTCATCGGTTCTGCCTTGGCCGGTGCGGGGGCGATGATGTATGCGACCCTAGGGGACAGTCCGGCGATGACCACATTTTACGGGGCGATACCAGGCTTGAAAGCCTTCATCGCCGCTGTGCTTGGGGGGATCGGCGACATACCCGGCGCAGTCGTTGGCGGCCTTCTGATGGGCGTCGCAGAGAACTTCGTGGTCTGGATCGGGCTGAGCCAATACAAGGACGCCGTGGCGTTCGTGATCCTTATCGCCGTCCTTCTCCTGCGGCCTGGCGGACTCTTAGGTTCGGGCAAGGTGGAAAAGGTCTAGATGTTCTATCTCAAGCGCCTTGTATGGATCGTCCTCGCGATCGCCCTTTGTGGGGGCACCGAGGTCATCCTTTGCCAAGGCGCGAACCACGACTACATCTACCGCATCTTCGTCCTGTGCGGCCTCTATGTCACTTTGGCCGTCAGCCTGAACTTGATCAACGGCATAACGGGCCAGTTCAGTATTGGGCACGCGGCGTTCTATCAGGTCGGCGCCTACGCTGTCGGTTATCTGGCGAACAACGTCTACCAGGGATTTGTAAAGGCGCCGCTCGTGACGGCGCTCTCTCACATTGGTGTCAACGCCGTCTACACAGAAAACGGCATCTGGTTGATCTTGATGATGGGCGTCGGTGCGGCGGCGGCGGCGGTGGCAGGGTTCGTCGTCGGATTGCCGTCATTGCGCCTGCGAGGCGACTACTTGGCGATCGTGACCCTAGGTTTTGGCGAGATCATCCGGATCGTTTGCCAGAACGTCCCGCAGGTCGGCGGTGCCTATGGCATGCCGGTCAAGCCACAGATCAGCGCCCTCTGGCTGGTATTGCTCTTGGCCGTGACTTGCATCGCTGTGTGCCGGAACCTCCTCAAGACGGCCCACGGCCTACCCTACCTCGCCGTCCGTGAGGACGAGGTCGCGAGTTCGGCAATGGGCGTGGACGTCACCAAGGTCAAGGTCACGGCTTTCGTCATTGGAGCGGCGTTCGCCGGGGCGGCCGGAGCCCTCTTGGGTCACTTCGAAGGGTTCATCAGCCCGCAGATGTTCAAGATGGAGGTCTCGTTCCTCATCCTGACCATGGTCGTCATGGGTGGAACGGGTTCGATCACGGGTTCGACTGTCGGCGCCATCCTCCTGTATTTGATCCCAGAATGGCTGAGGCAGATCGAAGACAAGAACCACAACCCGATCTTGGTCACGGCAGGTTCGGTACTGAGCTTCCTGTTCTTCCTGATCATCTCGGTCGGAGTGGTCCACCGCCTGATCAACCACTACCATGGCGACAGGAGGAGGAAGGCTCTCTTGATAGTCGGAACCTTTGCCGGCGCGCTTGTCGCGCAGTTTCTCTTCGGCATGGTCCTCAACCTTGTCCCCGGCCTGCATAACAAGGCGTGGCCCTACGCCGACTTGCGGTGGGCTATTTTGGCGGCGACCTTGATCGTTCTCATGTTGCTACGGCCGCAAGGGATATTGGCCACCCATGAGTTCTCGCTCGCGAGGTTCTTCAGGAGAAGGGAGGCGCCAGCGTGACGCCGATCTTGGAACTCGACAAAGCGACGATCAAGTTCGGAGGCTTGACCGCCGTGAACGAGGTCAGTTTCTCTTTGGAAAAAGGAGACCTGTTTGGTCTGATCGGCCCGAACGGGGCAGGGAAGACCACGTGTTTCAACATGATCACGGGCGTCTACAAGCCGACAGGCGGACGTATCTTGTTCAATGGTGCCGATATCAGCGGCACGCCGTCGAACAAGATCGCCAAACTGGGCATCTGCCGCACGTTCCAGAACATTCGGCTTTATCCGGAGCTGACCGTTCTGGAGAATGTGGTGGTCGGAGCTTTTTTGAGACACCAGACGGGGTTGCTTTCTGCCTTGGCGTATCTGCCCCCTGCGATCAAAGAGACTTCTCGATTGCAAAAGGAGGCTATGGAGCTCTTGGCGATCGTCGACCTTGATGATGTCGCGTCAGCTCGGAGCGCCGACCTCCCGTATGGCAAGCAGAGGCGCTTGGAGATCGCCCGGGCGATGGCGACCCAGCCGTCGTTGCTTCTGCTGGATGAACCTGCCGCTGGGATGAACCCGTTTGAAAAGGACGACCTCTCCAAAGTCGTGCGACGCATCCGTGACGAGTTTGAGAAGACGATCCTCCTCATCGAACACGACATGCGGTTCGTCATGGGCATCTGCGAACGGATCGTGGTGTTGGACCACGGCGAAGAGATCGCCCACGGGCCGCCGGACGAGATCCGCTCGAACAAGAGGGTCATCGAGGCCTACCTGGGCGAGGCCGTCTAGAACATTTAGCGGTGCGAGAGGGGCGCGTACCAGACGTTCCTGAACTTGACGGGACAGCCGTGGTCTTGCAAGAGCACCGGCCCTGTGGAGACCGCCTTGTGTTGGTCGTCTTTGTAAGTGAGTTCGACATCCTTGTGGACCAACACGCCGTTCCACCAAACGGTCACATGGCCCGGCTTCGAGACATTGCCGTCCGCGTCCAAAACCGGCGCGGTCAAGTAGGCGTCGTAGGCCTGCCACTCGCCCGGCTTCTTGGCCTGGTTGGAGTCCGGGTCTTTCAGGCTGTAAAGAGATCCACAACCGCCGGTCGCGTAGGTCGGGTTGTCCACCGAATCCAGGATCTGGATCTCGTAGACGGCCATCAAGTAGAAGCCGCTGTTGCCACGCCCTTGGCTGTGCTCGTTTGGCATCAAGGGCACGTTGAACTCGACGTGGTAATGGCCGCTGCCGAACTGCTTCTTGGTCCAAATGCTGCCTGACCCCGGTACGACTTCGGCTGCTCCGCCGCCGACCTTCCAACCGGCGGCGTCACTGGTGCCCGCCTTAGACCACTTGTCGAGCGATTTGCCGTTGAAGAGGACGGTGGCGCTCTTCGGCGGCTCGAGCCCGACCCCCGCCTGCGCGTGCTGGCTCTGCGCGGCGGTAAGGAAGGCTGCGGCGGCGAGCATTGGTGCCATGCTTTCATTCTAGCTGGCCCGTCCACCCTTGGGAAACCACGTTAGACTAGGGAAATGGGCGGATGGCGCCGTTGGTTGACCTTCGGGATCCTCTTGGCCGTGGCTGGTTGCAAGGATGTCACCTTCAAATTCCCCACAGACTCCCTTGGATCCGACACAAACCCGCCGACCTTAGATTCCATTAACCGATCGCATTGGGACGCGATGAACGCCTTTGCCCTTAGGGCCACACAGGCGGCTGCCAAAGAAGACGACAGCAACCTTGCCTTCAGTCCGCTTGGCCTTTGGTCGATTTCGGCGGTGTTACTCAACGCCGCAAATGGTGATTCGTTCGAGACAGGAGAGGCGGTTATGGGGTTGAAAGACGCCCGGATCGACCAGATCGACAACGCCCAGCACGCTTGGTTCGCCAGTCTCAAGGGCGACAGCCCGCTTAAGCAGGGACTGGGCTTCTTCATGGTGTGGCCGATCATGGTCACGCCCGCGTTCAGCAGTCGGATGGCCTTGGATTACCAAGCGGACGTGCTGAAGATCGGCACGGCAGGTGACGCGGCCACCAACGCGATCAACGGCTGGGCGAAGCGGCGGACCGACGGCATAGTCCCGAAGGCCATCAATGGCTTGAACAAGGACACCATCATGGTCGTCTTGCACACTGTCGGGCTGGATGCCAAGTGGGCGGAGCCGTTCAGCGACATCGGTGACGGCCAGTTCCACACCGCCGACGGTCGCGTGGTGCAGTCGCCGGTTCTCTCCAAAACCTTGGAGTGTCCGATCGTGGACGACAAGACCTGGGAGGGCTGCTTCCTACCCTTCAAAGACGGTCGGTTTGGGCTGTTGCTGGCTACGCCAAGGGGTGGCAAGTCGGTTCGGCAGACGCTGGCCGAAGCTAAGTTTCTGCCAAAGGCGACCGGGACGCCAGTGCTGGCGACGGTCACCGTCCCCAAGTTCAGCCTGGCCGACAAGTTGGATCTCCGGCCGATCTTGAGTGATTTAGGTGGCAACGGCTGGCTCCAATCGCCGAACAACTTCCGCCAGATGTCGATCGAGTTCGACACCGAGGCCTATCTCAACCGGGTCGAGCAGACGGTGACGGCTGACTTTGGCGCGAACGGGTTCCGGTCGGCGACGACGACCGCCACGGTGTCGTCAGGCGCCTCGGTGACGGGCGACTCCAGGAAACTCTCGTTCGACCGCCCGTTTTTCTGGGCGGTTGTGGATCGTGAAACCGGGCTCTACCTCGTCAATGGGATCGTCGACGATCCGACGGCTCAGTAGCGGCAGACGCGGAGGGCCGCCTCGGTCACCTTGTCCACAGATGGTAGGACGAAGGATTCCAACGGCTTGACCCAGGGCACAGGAGTGTCCAAACGGGTGATCCGGCTAGGTGGGGCGTCAAGGAGTTCGAACGATTCTTCCGCCAACCGCGCCAAGATTTCACCTGCGAACCCGCAGGTTCTCGGTGCTTCGTTCACGACGAGAAGTCGGTTCGTCTTGCGCAGGGAATCCTTGATCGTCTCCTCGTCCAGCGGCACGAGCGACCGGATGTCGACCACCTCGGCGGAATATCCTTCTTTCGCCAGGTTCTCGGCGGCGGCCAACGCATGGTAGACGTTGTTGCCATAGGTGACGATAGTCAGATCCTCACCTTCACGCCGCACACGGGCCTTTCCGATGGGAACCAGGGCGTCGTCGCCGACCGCGACCTCTTCCTCGATGTCGCGGCGTCGATAGAGTTCCTTCATCTCGTAGACGAGCACCGGGTTGGGGTCGCGTAGCGCAGACTTGAGGAGACCCTTCGCGTCGGACGGAGTCGACGGGCAGACGATCTTGAGACCGGGCGAGTTGGCAAACCAAGCCTCGTTCATCTGGGAGTGGTATAGCGCGCCTCCACCGTAGCCGCCGGCCGGGCCACGGATCACCATAGGCATCGAGACTTCTCCCGCGGTGCGGTAGTGGAACGTGGCCGTCATGTTGACGATCTGGTCGAAGCCGCAACTGATGAAGTCGATGAACTGCATCTCGACCATGACCCTCTTGCCGTTCAGGCAGAGGCCGCAGGCCGTGCCGACAATGGCGGCCTCGCTGATCGGCATGTCGAAGACGCGGTCACGACCAAACCGATCGAGCAGGCCGTCGGTGACCCCGAACGCGCCGCCGAGCAGGCCGATGTCCTCGCCCATGCCGACGAGGTCCGGGTCGCGTTCAAATTCCTCGACGATCGCCTCTTTCAAGGCGTTGAGATAGTTGAGCTTCGTTCGCGCGGGCGTGTCGACGGTCGCCATCACTCGGACTCCTTGAAGACCCACATGGCACCTTCTTCAGCGGGCGGCTCGGGCTGGGCGACGGCAAAATCGACGCCTTCGGTGAGGTAGGCGACCACTTCTGGTGGGAAGTCGGCGTCGGTCACTTCGCCGGCCCCTTTGTTCTCCGCCTCGTACAGCGCTGAATCTTCCTTTGTAATATAGCCGAGCCTGACCATGTGTTCTTTCATGATCGCGATGGGGTCGCGGCTGCGTCCGGCCACAACCTCTGGTTTCGGGCGGTACTTTGCGGCCCGGTCGTCGTCATGGTCGCCATGGCCGTATGCGCGGAACGTTTTGCACTCGACGATGCTCGGGCCTTGTCCAGATCGGGCGTATTCGACGGCTTCAGTGACTTTGTCGAGCACGTCCAAGACATCCTGGCCGTCCGCGATCAGTCCGGGAATGCCGTACCCGTCCGCGCGCCGCGCGAAATCTTGCTGGGCATATTCGAGTTCCGCCGGGGTGCCGTAAGCCCATTGGTTGTTTTCGATGATGGTCACGACCGGCAGTTTGTGCACGGCGGCAAAGTTGATGGCCTCGTGAAAAACGCCTTGGGCTGTCGAGCCTTCTCCGTTGTATGTGACGCAGACCGTGTTCTCGCCGCGCAGACGGTCGGCGAGGACGACGCCGCAAGCGGTGGGGATCGTCCCGGCCAGCATGGATGTCGAGTGGATGATGTGGGCCCGGCGGCTGCCGATATGGCTCCAGTTATCGCGGGCACGGCCCGGAGAACCGGTCCTGCCCCAGACCTGGGCGCAGACTTCTTGGATCGACATGCCCATCCGCTCAGGGTTGCGCCAGCCGGACTTGAAGTCCTTCAAGAAAAAGGCGGGCATATCACGGTGGATCGGGCTGATCCAGTCAGTCGGGCTGAGTGCATAAAGCGAGCCGACGAGGATCGCCTCCTGGTTGTGGGACGAATAGAGGGTGCCCTTGAGCCGACCGCGCTTCTTTTCTTTGATCAACCGCACGTCAAAGTAACGGGCGAGGTAGAGCTCATGAAGGAGCTCTTGAAATTGCTCTTTGCCGAGACCTTTGCTCGGCAATTGGGGAAGGTTGTCCGAGGCGGTCTCGGACTTACCTGTTCGCGTCGGGGAAGTTGTGGCCAAATCGCTGCTCCTGCCGCGTCAAAGGGGACTTACGTTAGTCAAGGAGTGTACCAGTGGGTTCCCCCAAAACTGGGCCCGGTGAACCTATGCGGCCCACCGGGCTTGACTGTTAGTATTGGCGCGAAGCGTCGGTCGCCTCAGTGGGCCTTGGACTTCGCGGTCTCCATGTTCTTCAGGACGTCCTGAAGCGGGATCAACCCGAGCCATTTGTGGACGACCTTTCCATTGGCGTCGATGAATTGTACGTTGGGGATTGCCTCAACGCCGTATTTCTGGGCTAACGCTGGCTGTTGGTCGATGTCGATCTTGAGCAAGACGAAGTCTTTGGCCTTGTCTTTGAAGGCCTCCGTGCTGAAGGATTCTTTGTCCAACGCCTTGCATGGCCCGCACCAACTGGCCATGAAGTCGACCATGACAAGCTTGCCAGTGGCCTTCGCGGCCGCCATCGCCTGGCTCCAGTCGTTCAGCCAGTGCCCAGCCAAAAGGGACGCTTCCGTGACTTCTTGTGCGTTTGCCGGCGGATTGAAGGCGAAAACGTCGCCGGCGCTCAGCGAAATGGAATTTGCGTTCAAGAGGGTCGACAGGGTCTTGCCCTTGTCGATCGCTTGGAACTCGACCTTGTGGGCCAAGTAGTCCTTTGCGCCGAGATAGTACGTGGTCGTCGTGCCGCCACGGGTGTCTTCAGCCTTGACGACCAAGTAGTTTTGGCCACCGAGGTTCAGCGTGCCGTTGTCCTTGGCGTTGGCATGGCGCAGACTAGCCTTGGTGTCGAAAAAGCCTGTCCAGACCGACAGACCAGGCTCGTCGAACGCGGCTAAGAGTTCAGCTTGGGTCTGCTTCTTTTTGAAGTAAACGTGGTCTTTGGGCAGATACGTCGTGATCTCGTTGCCGTCGGCGACGATCGTCTTTTCTGGTGTCACGATCTTGGCCTTGTCCGGTTTGGCGAGGGTCACGCGGTAGTCGTGTGGCGCACCGCCGAGTTCTCGGACCGAGAACGTCACGTCCAACCCCTGGGCGGCGGCCAAGGCGGAATCGAACTTGTCGAGTGACGAGCCGCCGATGAGGGCGGCGCTGACGGCTGCGGCCAGCGAGGTCACCACGGCTGCAGTGGTCCAGAGGAATCTAGGCTTCATTTGTCTAACGCTCCACTAGCTAGGGTACCGCTTCTAGCGGCGGCCCCCATGAACCCATCCTATCACAGTGGCCGCGGTCGAACGGCTACAATCGCCGGGAATGCGCCTTCCCCTCGCCTTCTGGGTGCTGGCCGCCTTGTTCGCGTGCCTCTGCGCCGTCTATAACGCGAACACCCCGTACCGTCATGCGGGCGTGATGCGCTATCAACGTGGGGCCGACGGACAGCCGGCGCACATCCCAGACGTCGGCGCACCGGACGAGAGGCAGCACGCCAACTACGTCAAGTGGCTCATGGACGGGAAAGGCTTTCCCGTCTTGCGGCCCGACGACCCCGAACTCGGCGAGCACTACCAAAGCCACCAGCCGCCCCTCTACTACACCATCGAGGCTATATGGTGCAAGCTGACCGGTTCCGACCCGACTGAACCGGGTTCCGGCTTCATCGTCCGGCTGCCGAACCTACTCGTCGGGCTCGTCACGCTCCTCGGCGTCTTCCAGGCCGTCCGATGGGGCCTGGGTGACGAGGACGTCGCCCTTGCGGCGACCGCGTTCGCCGCCCTCCTGCCGATGAACCTGGCGCTGCACGCGGCGGTGACCAACGACCCGTTGCTGTACTGTCTCTGCGCCTGGTGCATGGCCTTCGTGGCCAAGGGTTTCGCCCTTGGCCTGAGCAGGCAGGTCTGGGTTTCGGCCGGACTGTGCGCGGGACTGGCGATCTTGACCAAGACGACGGGGATCGTCTTGCTTCCGACCCTCCTCGCTGCCTCCTACCTGGCGTACCGTGGCCCGCGCAAAGGGCAGTCGCTCGGCTGGATGTGGGCCTGTCTCCTCGCTTTGGTCGTCGCTTTGCCTTGGTTGGCCCGCAACAAGGGGATCTACGGTGATTACTTTGCCGTCAGTGTGTTCAACGCGGCGTTCAAGGGCAGCCCCCAGGCCGGAGACTTCATCACGATGCTGGGAGGGACTTCCTATTGGACGCAAATGGTGCTGTGGTGGACGGCGCGTAGCCTGGTCGGCGCGTTCGGCTACATGGACATCTTCATCAACGAGTCTGCGGGCAAAGACGGGTCGGCGACGTTCTACGTCATGGTGTTCCTTGTCTTAGGCGTCGTCTTGGCCGGGGCCGTGCTATCCGTGGTCAAGTCGGCCCGTGCGAAGGCGGAGGACGACCCCGAGGCCCCGAGAACGGACCCTTGGCCGTTTCACCTTCTCAACGGGCTGTTGGCACTTCTCGTCGCCGTTTTGTTCGTGCGGTTCAACCTTCAGTACTTTCAAGGACAGGCGCGGTATCTCTTTCCCGCATTGGTACCGATGGCGACCGTCTTTGGGCTAGGGGCGGCATATTGGGCAGGGACCAAGGCGAGATGGGCTTGGGTCGGGGCCACCGTATTCTTGCTGGTTTTGAATACCTTTGCTTTGGTTTCGATGGTCGACGGGTTCCAGTCGAGGCTGACGGGTGCCTGACCAGGCGGGACCGTCCGGTAACACGCGCTCTCTCGAAAAGCGTCATTGAGGTCAGTGGTGTCGGCACTTTACGAACACGGTAAGAGCCTGCCGTTCGACGAGGACTTGCGACTTGTCGAACGCGCCACCACAGGCGACGAAGAAGCGTTCCAACACCTGTACGAGAAGTATCACGACAAGGTGTTTGCGATCGCCCGTGGCATCCTGCTTGACCAGGAGGAAGCCGCCGACGCAGTCCAAGAGATTTTCACTCTGGTCTACCGCCACCTCGGACGGTTCGACCGACGGGCAAAGTTCAGCACGTGGCTCTTCCGCATCGCGGTCAACCGGAGCATCCAGCAGGCCAGGCGTGGTAAGGCCAGACGGCACCAGGTGCCCCTCACCGAGGCTTATGACAAGGCCGAGGAAGCTCCCGAGATCGAGGCGGACGACCCCGTCATCGCCGCCGCCATGGCCAGGCTCCATCCATCGGACCGCGCTTTGCTGACTCTCTTCTATTGGGACGAACTGAGCCTACAAGAGATCGCCGAGAGCCTGGGATGCAGTGCCAACGCGGCCAAGACGAGGCTCTTCCGCGCCAGAGAAAGGTTCCGCGTTTTCTACGAGGAGGGAGTCAGATGAAATTGCCTCCCGCAATCGACGCGGCCATGTGGGAGCTCGCCGAGTCGGACGACCAATCCGCGCTCGACGCCTTCGCCTCCCGTTACCCTGAGCACAAAGCGGAACTGACTCAGCGGATCCGAATGGTGCGAGGTTTGCGTGGGTTCAAGCCGTCAAGGACGGTCAAGGACAAGTTTGTCCCGGCGGGTGACCCGTTACCTATGCCGACGACAAACCGTTGGGCCGTGCCTTTGGCGGCGACCTTGTTGGTAGGATCGGTGGTCTTCGCGACCGTCTCGGCGACGAGGTGGCTCGATGGCCAATCCCACAAAGAATCGGTGGTCCGACCGACGCCGCCGAAATCAGCTTCCCCGGACAAGCCCGTCGTCCTTAGGGGCCCAGGCGACAACCCGGCCCAAAGGAACGACCAGCCAATCGACAGCCACACAGACGCACCTGTCAAGCCCGATGTCCCCAAGACACCCTGGGACAACCCCGTGACGCTGAAAAGCGACCGGACCAACCTAGAGGAGGCCCTCCGCGCCATTGCCATGCAAGCAGGCGTCTCCCTTGAGTTCGCCCCAAACATGCCGGACATCGACATCGAAGCGGACTACCGCTCGCAACCGGCCAAGCTGGTCATGCAGGACATGGGACGCAATTTCGGCTTCAGCATCCTCGTACAGACCGAGAGCACGGCCCTCGTGGTACCGGCAATTGATCCTAGAGCCCACCCCGAGCCCGTCGTCGGGAACAGCGCTGTCGCCCGTGACGTTGGTTCCGATTCTGGACAGAATCCTTAGAATATTCTCATATCTCCAAATATTTGTGCTACAAAGTACTCCAAGCCCCGCAATCGGGGAGGACTCAGCCATGCACCGTTCAGGGGAGAGGGCCTTCACCCTCATAGAGCTTCTCGTCGTCATCGCGATCATCGCAATCTTGGCTGCGATACTGTTCCCAGTCTTCGCCCAAGCCAAGGAGGCAGCCAAGAAGGCGGCGGGTCTGAGCCAGATGCGGCAACTTGGGCTGGCAGTGCAAATCTATGCAGGCGACTACGACGACACGTTTGTCCCATCGACGAACTACGACGCAAGCACGGCAGATCCAGCCCGCATCTGGACGACGGCGATGTTCAGCTATGTCAAGAACAAGCAGATCTTTGTCGCGCCAGGGTCGAGCACCAGCCAGTACGCGGACAGTTGGGCCAACCGTGGGCCGCAAAGCGTCGGCTACACCGGAACGACCGCGGTCGATTCCACCGGCTGCACGCCTGGGACAATCTCGTTTGGTTGCGAGGGCTTCACTTCGGCGGTGACCCTCAGCTCGATGGACTCCCCGGTCGACATCGCGTTGTTCGCCAACACGCCCGATGGACCGACGGCCAACAAGTACCGTGGCTACGTGGTCGGCCCGGACAACGGGACCGCTTACGCAGGGGAGACCCTGACCGACCTCAAGCTCGCCAGGCCGTTGGTGAGCGACCGCGACCTTGTGGCGGAGCTTGGCGGCACTCTGTCGCCGTCGCAACTCAAGCCCGTTTTCGCCCGTTACGGCAAGACAGGCAGGGATGAAGGATCGACACCCATCATCTTCGGCGACAGCCATGCCAAGTCCTTGACGGTGAACGCCATCAAGTCTCCGCAGAGCAACGTCGTCTGGCGTTTCCGTTGAGCCGGAAGGTTTCTTGCTCCCTTACCCGTATACTAGCGGGGGGGAGCAAGAGGCACCCATGCCGGAGTCACAACGCAGCAGCGACATCAAGGAAGTGTACGTACAGCGGGCTATCCTGGGCGCCGTCCCCGGTGTGCTTTTGCTTGTCGTCGGCCTGATCCTCGTCATCTACAAGTCCATCTTCATCGTCCTCGGGCTCTTACTGGGCGCAGGCGGGTTGGCGGCGCTTGTTTATGCCGCCGTCCAGTACAGCAAGACCCGGGAGATCCCCGATTTCAGCGTCGACTGCCCGTTCTGTGGAAAGAAAAACCACTTGGTCGAGCAGCCGACCTCCGACTTTCGGTGCGTCCATTGCAACCGGATGGTGCCCATCCAGGATGGCCGTATGCTCCGGATCTTCCAGGTGCGTTGCGGTTACTGCAACACGCTGAACTACTACAGCGAAAAGAGCACTGGCCTCATTTGTGAGGAATGCGACCGGGTGATCCCGATTGCGACGGACGAGGAGAACGCACCGACCAAGGCTTTCGGCGCCTTCTCCGCACGCGACGACACAGGGACCTATGACTTGACCCTGCAGGATGCAGGAAACAAGCACGAGGAGGTCATCGAGTGCCTCCAACACATGCTGGCCCTGAACCGGAACCAGGTGAAACAGATCATCGAGCAAGTGCCCGTCGTTCTTCTTAGCGGAATCCCGCGCAGAAAGGCGGAAATGCTCAAGGCGCAGATCGACTCTCACGGCGCACACGCGAACTTCACCGAGACCCGCACCTGAGCGACAAGGCCGGTCCGCCTAGGAAGTAGGGACGACGTTCGGGTATCGTGCGACGGAACGGACGCCTCTGGGGGCCTTGGCGGGCCCTCTCTTTTTGGATGACGCCGGGGCGCCGCCAACAGAACTGGACCGCGATGGAGTTCCGATCGATGACGACTTTTTCCCCTTTCCAGAGCCGCGGCAGGAAGCCGCTCGCTTGGATACTTTCAATCCTTTTCACTCTTTTCCTGCCGGTCATGGCCTTCGGGTCCGGCGCGGAAGCAAACGTCAAGCTCGTCTTTTCTAAGAACGACGAGATCCTCCTCTACATCTCCTTGGCCCTAGGCATCGCCGCGATTCTCGTGGCGCTCTATGTCAGGAACTGGGTGCTCCAGCAGTCGCCCGGCGACGAGAAGATGCAGGAGGTCGGCAGGGCGATCAAGGAAGGCGCATTAGCCTATCTGCGTCAGCAGGCGAAGCTGATGATCGCCTTTATCATCGTGCTCTCGATCCTGTTGTTCTTCATGTACCAACAGTCGTTCGGGGTGCGGGTCGCGCTCTTGATGGTCGTCTGTTTCATCCTGGGCGTCGGCGCGTCGTATACGGCCGGATACGTCGGTATGGATTCGGCGGTCAACGGCAACATGCGGACAGCGCACGCGGCTCTCACGAGCTACAAAGCGGCGTTGGAAGCGGCGTTCAAAAGCGGCGCCATCGCGGGCCTGCTCACGGTCGGACTTGGCCTGATCGGTGCGACGGCGATTTTCCTGTTCGCCGGTGCTGACGCCACCAAGTTGTTGGTCGGCTTTGGTTTTGGCGGCTCGTTGGCCGCGTTGTTCATGCGTGTCGGCGGCGGCATCTACACCAAGGCCGCGGACGTCGGCGCGGACTTGGTCGGCAAGGTCGAAGCGGGCATCCCCGAGGACGACCCGCGCAACCCGGCCGTCATCGCGGACAACGTCGGCGACAACGTCGGCGACTGCGCCGGCATGGCCGCAGACGTCTTCGAGAGCTACGAAGTCACCCTCGTCGCGGCCATCGTGCTCGGCGCGGCGACTTCTGTCATCTTCGACCAGGCGACATGGATGAAGCTCGTCCTCTTCGCCCTCATGGCCCGTGGCGTCGGCATCGTGGCCTCGGTGGTCGGGATCTTCATGGTCAAGGGCAGCGACGATCTGAGCGCAGACCCGCTCAAGTCGATCCGCAAGGGCTTTGTCGGCTCCGCTGTCCTCAGCATCATCGGCACCTTGGTTCTGGCCTATTTCATGATGGGCGGCCCAAGCGACATGGCCGCAAAGGTCAAGACCAGCCAGTTCGTGTCGTCCCAGCAAGTCGGCTACGACTACATCAAGACGATAACGGGCGTCCGAGACAGATACGCGAAGGCCAACAACAAGAAGCCGGAGGAGGTCAAGGCCTCTGACATCGAGAAAGACCAGGCGATCGTCGATCTCTCCCTGGACACGAACACCCTACAGAACCTTGACGGCATTCTCCATGCCGCCGCCGACCAGTTGCCCAAGAAGCCGGAGAACGAGCAGAAGTATTCAGCGGTGGACTTGGCCGACAAGGCCGGTGTGGCCAGCCAATATACGGTCGAAGTCCCGCCTGCCGCACCGGGTGGCAAGGCGGATTACAAGGCTCTTGGCGATTACCTTACCGAGAACAAACTGGCCGTTTACCAACTGGAGTTGACCCAAAACAGCCCGCAGATGGGGGCGGACAACAAACCGGTCGATAACTTAACCAAGTTCAAGGTCGTCGCCGGGCCGATGACCCAGGCTGAACTGGACAACCAGATCAAGCAGTTCGGGACGATGGGGGCGGGCAACAAGGCCGAGCAGATCGGCGGGCCCTTCCCAGCCAAGCTCTTTGCCTCCAAGGACGGCAAGGAACTTGCGTTCGGCATCGATACCGGCGGCAAGAGCCTCCCGATCTTTGCGACTAGGGCGAACCTTCCGATCTACAAGGACACCGTCGCCAACGTCAAGGCTTACTTTGACAGTCCGCAAGGAAAGACCGCGCCCCAACAAGCGAACCTTTCGACCGGCTTGCTGCACACGAACGAAGTCCCCTGGTGGACGTTCCTTGTCTGCATCTTGTTCGGCGTCTTGATGGCATTCGCCTTCGAGGCCCTCACCGACTACTACGTCTCTCTCCATAAGAAGCCGGTCAATGAACTCGGCCATATGGCGAGCGCGGGGCCTGCGCCCATGATCATCTCAGGGTTTGCCTACGGCCAGGAGAGCTCGGTGTTCAGCCTCATCGCGATCGTGCTCTCCCTGATCGTGCCGCTCATCGTGTTCCCTCCGGCGATATACGGCAGTTACATCCTGAGCTTCTACGGCATCGCCTTGGTCGGTCTTGGCTTGTTGACGACGACGGGCTTCATCCTCGCGATGGACACGTTCGGCCCGATCAGTGACAACGCGCAGGGCGTCTTCGAAATGTCCGGTGCGGGGCACGATAACAAGGACGGCGCCCGCCGCGTGCAACTGCTGGACGCGGCCGGTAACACGACCAAGGCTCTGACGAAAGGCTTCGCCATCGCCACCGCCGTGGTCGCCGCCGTCGCCCTGTTCCACGCCTTTGTCGAGGAGGGCATGCTCTCAGAAGTGGGCATGAAGCTGGAAGTCCCGCAGATCTTCCTCGGCCTGCTGATCGGCGGCGCGACGCCGTACCTCTTCTCCGCGTTCTCGATCAACGCGGTGGGACGGGCGGCGTTCGAGCTGATCAACGAGGTCCGCAGGCAGTTCCGGGAAGACGCCGGAATCATGGCGGGCACAAGCAAGCCGAACTACGCCAAGTGCGTGGCGATCGTGACCGCCGCGGCCCAGAAGGAGCTTCTTGGCCCTGGCATCCTCGCCATCGGGTTCCCGGTCTTGGTCGCCTTTGGTTTCGCCATCGGCCAGCCCACCACGAACATCGGAGGCCAGGAGTACAACCTGGTCGGCGCCCAGGCGCTCGGTGGGTTCCTCGCCGGTTCGATCCTCTCGGGCCAGCTACTTGCGGTCATGTTGGCCAACTCAGGCGGCATGTGGGACAACTCCAAGAAGCTGATCGAAGACGGTCTCTGGGGTGGCAAGGGCACTGAAGCCCATAAGGCGGCGGTCGTCTGCGACACCGTCGGCGACCCGTTCAAGGACACCGCCGGCCCCGCGATGAACCCGTTGATCAAGGTCATGAACCTGGTCGCCCTGCTCATCGCCCCGCAGGTCATCCGGCCCTGGCCCCAGTCGACCCTGGTGATTATCACCTTGGTCGCGTTGGCGGCGCTCGCCGGCGCGGTCTACTGGTCAAAGCGTGGCAGCATGGCATCCGGAATGGAAGCTGCCGCGGCCGATGACCACGCCAGCCCCTCCGCTTGAACCTGAGCCGCTAGCAACCCTCCCCTCCTTCTCATGAGACAGGAGGGGAGCTTTGTATTTGCAGAAGGCGTCGCGGGCACGACGGAAGTAAAATCACACCATGGCCGACCCGAAAGACGTAGCGGCAAACAAGATGTTGCGCCAGGAGTTCAGCAAGCGCATGCTCGACATCACCCGCGCAGACCTGCGCGTGACGCACGGTGTGGCGTACATCAGAGGGGCGATCGGCGTCATCAAGGGTGGTCCTCCGGACACTCGAAAGGAAGTGGAGATCATCGCCAAAGTGATCCGCACCAAGCCAGGCATCCGGGACGTCGTGATCGACTGCACCTTCCGCACCTAAGCAGTCCAGGCAAAATAGGCAGTGCCCGACTTCGCCCAGTTAGACCGCGAACTGTTCCGAGCCGTCCATGTGGGCTGGCACAACCCTGCACTGGACAAGCCTGCGCTACTGGTCACCTACTCCGGCGACGGATGGCAGATCGTCCTTGTCCTCCTCTGCCTGCTCAAAAAGGCTTGGCGAGAGGCTGCCGCCGCCGCGATCGCCAGTTACCTCCTTGCCGGTGCTGTGCGGCTCCTGATCATCCTCTTCATCCATCGGCAGCGACCGAGCAACTTGGCGTTCGCCCATCCCTTGGAACCGATCTATGGCGACACCAGCTTCCCCAGCGGACACACGACTACGACCTGGGCCATCGCGATGGCGGTCTGTCTCTTTGCCAGTGGCCCGCGTCGGACGTGGATACAGGCGGGAGTCGTCGCTTGGGCCGTCCTTGTGGCGATGAGCAGGGTCTATATTGGCGTCCACTACCCTGGGGACGTGATCGGCGGTGCGGCCTTGGGTTGTCTCGCCGCAGGCGTGGTGAGCCTCGCTTGGCCTAGGCTCCGGAGAACCGGCCCAACGGCCGAAAACGGTCATACCGAGCCTTCTTGACCGCCTCTGGTGCTAGAGAATCGAGTTCTCCCAGGTGCCGGGTAATGGCTTCCTTGATTCGGACAAAGGTCTCTGCCGGGTCTCGATGGGCGCCACCGAACGGCTCGGGTACCACCTCTTCGACCAAGCCGAGTTCAAGGGCAGACTGCGCTGTCAACTTGAGTGCGGCCGCCGCTTGGGGCCCCTTGCTCGGGTCGCGCCACAGGATCGCGGCACAGCCCTCGGGCGGGATGACGCTGTAGATCGAATGTTCGAGCATGAGGACACGGTTGGCGGCCGCGATGCCGATCGCACCGCCTGAGCCTCCTTCCCCGATGATCACGGTGACGACAGGCACGGTCAGCCCGAACATCGCCAGCATGGAGGCGGCGATAGCCTCGCTGATGCCCCTGCTTTCGCTCTCGACGCCAGGATCCGCCGCCGGAGTGTCGACCAGCGTGACGACTGGCATCCGGAACCGCTCGGCCATCTCGAACATGCGTATCGCCTTCCGGTAGCCCTCGGGCTTGGCCATCGCGAAGTTGCGATGGGCGCGTTCTTGGATGTTGCGGCCCTTTTGCTGTCCGACGACCATGACGGGGCGGCCGCCGAGGCTAGCCGGCCCGGCGACGACGGCGTGGTCTGCACCCATGCGCCGGTCCCCGTCGAGCTCCACGAACTCGTCGAAGACGGCAGCGACGACGTCAAGGGTGTAAGGCCGTGTCTCGGCGCGGGCGACAAGTACTTTCTCCCACGGGCCGAGGCGGCTGTACCGGATGTCGATGAACTGGTGGAGCTTGTCGCTGTACTCCTTGGCGCGGATCGCGAGACCCGCCTTCTTCTCCGGGTCGCGCTCCAGGGCGATGAGCTGGTTGAGCTTGTCGATGCCCTCTTCGAGCTCAAGGATGGGTTTTTCCCACTCTTTCCAAGACTTAGCCAACCTTCATCTCCTGCCTCAGGTGGCTGCCGAGGAGTCGGACAAGAGAAGAAAGTGTCGCGCGCATCTCACGGCGGTGGACGATGCGGTCGAGCATGCCCGAGCGGTGGACGAACTCGGCGGTCTGGAAGTCGTCGGGTGCCTTGTGGACCTGTGCCTGCTTGCTGACCCGGGCACCGGCAAAGCCGACCAAAGCCTTTGGCTCGGCGAGGATCACATCGGCGACCGACGCATAGCTGGCTAAGACGCCCGCCATCGTCGGGTCGGTGAAGACGGCGATGTAGGGCACACCGGATGTGCGGCAGAGTTCGACGGCAGCGGTGGTCTTGGCCATCTGCATCAGGCTCAACAATCCTTCTTGCATTCTGGCGCCGCCGCTGGCGCAGAACACGATGACGGGCAAGGCATGTTCTGCCCCCCGCTCAAGGGCCCTTGTCACTTTCTCACCGGCGACGCTGCCCATCGAGCCACCCATGAAGGAGAAGTCGCTGACGGCGACACTGACGGATTGGCCGTCGAGCTTGGCGGTGCCGGTGACGACGCTGTCCGCGAGACCGGTCTTCGCCACCGCCTGCTTGTGCTTCTCTGCGTAGTCCGGGAAGCCAAGGGGGTCGAGGGAGCCCAGGTCTGTGTCCAGTTCGACAAAGGAGTCTTTGTCAAAGGTGAAGTCAACCCGTTGTCGCCAATTGAGGCGGTGGTGGGAACCGCAGTTCGGGCATACACGCAATCCAGCCTCGAACTCGGCCGCGAACAAAGTCTTCTTACAGGCCTGGCACTGTATGAAGTTCGGGTTCGAGCCGCCAGCAGAGGGCTTGCGCGCCAGCATGGGACGCCAAGGATACCAGCCGGTCCGCTACTCAGCCGGGAACGCGGGGTGCCGTCTGATCATCCAGATTTGACCGGTGTGGTATGCGGCGTGTTGGGCCATGCGCTGGGCGGCGCCCATGCCGTCGATCGGCACGCCCAGGGGGCTGTCGGGCACGATGTTATCCTTGGTCGTGTCACCGGTGGACAAGGCGCGTTCTGCGACTGCGCCGCTCGTCGCCAGTTGCTTTGCAAGGCCCTCCGAAGTCATGTCCTCCACGGGCCAGGGGAACGGCTTGTCGTTCAAGAAGACGGCCCGTGCGCTGTCGTCGAAGTAGGCGTCCGCTTCAGTGGCCCGGGGGTCTTCGCCGAGAATCCGCTTGCCCAAGAAGTGCTCGCATCCAGCGATGTGGGCTAAGATGTCGGCAATCGGCCCTTCGCCTTCCGGCGAGCGCCAGTGCAGTTGCGACTCCGACAGCCCGTCCCAGCTTTGAGCCAGACGACCACGGGTGAACTGCCACGTCTCCAAGAATCCGTTCACGGCGTCGAGTCTTCCACACTTTGGCCCTGCTGACAGGTATATAGCTTCAATGCGACGTTGGGTTGTCCTATCGGCCTTGGCCCTGGCTAGCTTGAGCTGGGGAGATGTTTGGTACAAGGTCACCGCCGAACCCGGGGCCAAAGGCCTCCAGGTACAGATCACCTTCGACGCCCCGAAAGGCGACACCGATCTCCAGATACCACGGTGGTCTCCGGGGTCGTACAGCTATGGCAATTACGCGGCCAGGGTCAAGGATGTCGGAGTCGTGGACGCCCACGGTTCGCCTTTGGTGGTCACCAAAGCAGGGGAGACGACTTGGCGGACAAAGGTCGGCTCACCCCAGAGGATCAGCGTCTCCTACACGATCGACGGGCCTGTCGGGAAGAGCGTCCATTTCAGCGGCCCCTCGACCTACATGTACCTCGTCGGACGCAAGACAGAGCCGTGCCACGTCCAGGTCGTGTGCCCCGGCTCTTGGGGTGTCTACACGGGCCTGAACCCGGACACCGGTAAGAACGCCTTCTATGCGCCGACCTACGACGTCTTGGCGGACAACCCGGTCAGTGCGGGCGACCTTCCGGTCGACACTTATCTGTGCGGCGGCGTACCGCATTTCATCGTCTATCACTCCGGCCCGGTCGAAAAACTGAACCGTGCCCTGGCCCGCAAGACCCTCGAGCAGATCAGTCAGTTCGACCTCAAGTTTTGGGGCCGGTTCCCGTTTGACAAGTACGTCTGGCACGTCTCGGTCATGGACAGCCCGGCAGGCGGCTGGGGCTTGGAGCACCTGAGCAGCACCGAAGTCGGTATGGCGACCGGATTCAGCACCAGCACCAAGAGCGTGATGGCCCACGAGTACTGGCACGCCTGGAACGTGAAGCGCATCCGTAGCTTTGTCCTCGGCCCGTTCGACTACCAGCATCTGCCCAAGACCGGCGCCCTGTGGTGGCTTGAAGGCGTCACGGACTATTATGCCAGCGTCGTGCTGGCCCGTAGCGGCATTGCCACGCCCGAGTATCTCCAGCAACAGGCGGCCGTCCAGACCGCAAACGCCCGCCGCAACCCGGATCGGTTGAAGTCGACGATCTACGACGCAAGTTACACGCTTGACGAAGCCAACGGCGGCAGGGGCTCCAGCACGGGAAACAAGCTGGACTACTACACCTTTGGCTGGCTCGCGGGGATGTGCTTCGACCTCCAGTTGCGCGACATGAGCGACGGCCAGACGACCCTGGACGACGTGATCAAGGATCTCTTTGCCGAGTGCAACGGCAAACCGGGCTTCCCTGAGGACGGAATCCGTAAGGCTCTGGTGAAGCGCGGCGGGCCAGAACTCGGAACGCTCTATGACAAATGGATCATGACTCCCGGCGAGCTGCCCGTAGAGGCGCAACTAGCCAAGGTCGGCGTCAAGCTGAGTGAGGTCACGAGGTCGGTGCCCAGCATGCCTTACCTTGCTTCGGTCGACCGAGCCGACGGCCCTGTCACCGTCCAGGACGTCAGAGACGGCGCAGGAGACCTGAAGAAGGGTGATCAGATACTCAAGGTCGACGGCAAGGTCGTCCCAACTGGGTTCCGTGGCTTCAGGGCGGCGAACCAACTCCCAACTGATGCCAAAAAGGGTGATCAGATCGACCTTGTCGTGAAACGAGGCGACCAAGAGTTGACGGTCAAGGTGACGGTCACGGGCCGGGACGTGAGCAACTTCGGCGCCGTCCAAGACCCGAGCGCCACGGACCGCCAGAAGCGGCTTTGGGCCGCTTGGTGCGGAGCTAACTAAGTACGCGCCGGATGCCTTGACGACGGATATACGAAGTACTTCAGCGGACTTCCGCGCCCTTCGGATCGGCGAGGGCGCGAAGTCCGTCGCCCACAAAGTTGAGCGCGAAGACGGTCAATGACAGGAGGAGGCAGGGCCAGAGGAGCAGCAACGGCGAACTCTCCTTGAAACTGTTGCCGGTCTGGATCATGCTCCCCCAACTGGCCTCGGGCAATTGGACGCCGATGCCGAGGAAGCTCAGTGTGCTTTCGCTGAGGATGGTCGCGGCCACGTCCACCATCATGACCGCCAACAAGATGCCGGCCAAATGGGGAAGGATGTGTTTGAATACGAGATAGGGCGTGCGCGCGCCCATGGCTTGGGCTGCGACGACGAACTCCCGGTCCTTGAGCGACGCAACCTGCGTCCGCACGAGCCGGGCCACACTCGGCCACGATGAGATCGCCAGCGAAGCCACGACCGGCCACACCCCCATGCCGAACAGGCCGACTAGCATGATCGCGAGCAGCAGGTCGGGGAAGGCGAACATGCCGTCGGTGAGCCGCATGAGCGGGGTGCTGATCCAGCGCGGGCCATAGACGCCGAGGACCCCGACGATGACGCCAACAGAGACGGCGATGAGTTGCACGACCACGCCGATGGTCAGGGACAACCGGGCGCCATAGGCAAGACGGGCGAGGATGTCGCGGCCCTGCTCGTCAGTGCCGAGCCAGAACTCAGGGTTGGGCGGCAAGCGAGGGGCACCTACAGGCGCGCTCCACAAGTGGCGCATGTGGGGGCCGAAGATTGCAAAAACCACGAGGACGATGAGGTACGCGACTCCGGCCCAGAACATCCACTTCAGTTTCAAATCTGAGACTCCCGGATGCGCGGGTCGATGACCGGAAGCAAGACGTCCACCGCCAAGTTGACGAGGACGAACAGGCCGCCGGAAATGAGCGTCGTCGCCAGGATGACCGGGGTGTCGCCCTTGAGGATCGCGTCGATGGCCGCGTGTCCCAAGCCCGGCATGGTGAAGATGGTCTCCACAACAAACGAGCCGGTCAGCAGATAGCCAAAGCTTGTCCCGATAGAGGTGAGCACTGGCAAGATCGCGTTGTGCAAAGCGTGTTTGAAATAGATCTGCCAAGGGGGCACGCCTTTGGCTACGGCGAGCCTGATGAACTCTTGGCTCAGGGTGTCCACCATGCTCGCCCTCGTCAACCGGGTGAGCGTGGCCGCTGGCCGGGCAGAGAGCACGACGACCGGGAGGACCAAGTAATAGATGACCGGCGCCACCAACACCGGCTCCCAAGTCGTAGGCAGCATGTTCAATCTCAGGGCAAAGATCGACACCAAGATCGGGGCGAGCACAAAATTGGGCACAGTGACGCCGAGCGTGCTGAGAGTGAGGGCTAGTCGGTCTGGAAGGCGGTTCTGGTAGATAGCGGCGAGCGTGCCGAACGAGATTCCGACCATAGAGGCGAACAAGATGGACGACCCAGCCAAGAGCAGGGTCAGCGGAAGTGTCCGGGCGATGATATGGTTGACGGGCTCCTTCGTGCCGAAATAGGAGTCCCCGAAGTCGAAGCGGGCCGCCTTGCTGACAAACTCGGCGTAACGGACCGGCCAAGGGCGGTCTAGGCCCATCTGGTGCCGTAGGCGGTCTACTTGCGCCTGGGTCGCCTTCTCACCCGCGACGGCAGTGGCCGCGTCCCCTGGGGCGAGTTCATCGGCGGCGAAGGTGACGAGAGAGATAAAGACAAGACTGACCAAGCCATAGAGGAGCCGGAGCAGCACGGCGCGCCAAGCGCCGGACGCATTACGTTTGGGATCAGCCACGGAGAATCGTGACGGAAGATACCTTGTCGCCTTCCTTTACGGTCTTGACGATGTCCATGCCGAAGACGACCTTGCCAAAAACCGTGTACTTTCCATCAAGAAACTTGCTCTCGTTCAGGCAGATGTAGAAGATGCTGTCGCCACTGTTGGGATCGCGCGGAAGGGTGCTGAGCCCGACCGCTCCCTCCACGTTAGGCAGCCCGCTGTCTTCGTAGGCGACCGGCTTGCCCGAGTTGCCCTGTCCCAATTCGCTTCGGTCGTTGTCCTTCTTCGATTCGGGATCGCCGAACTGGACGAGGAACGGGCGCGGCTCCTTGATCACCTTGAAGAACTTCTGGCCGTCGTAGAACCCTCTCTGGACGAGTCCGATGACGTGGGAGGTCGTCTTAGGGGCCTTCGTCGTCTCCAGTTGGATCAGAATCTGCCCGCGTCCCGTCACATCCATCCGTATCCAAGTCTCGCCCTTACCCGGCTTGGGAGCGGCGGACTGCGCAAGCGCAACGCTTGCCAAAAGCGCCAACAACACAATGGCGGCGAGGACGCGGAGCATCGGGGACATCCAATCTCTCAGACGGATGAAGGGTGAATCTCGTCACGCCCGGAGGGGCAAAGAAGACATAATTCGCTGGGATGCCTGACCCGAGCCCTCTCTTTGACGACGGACGGGCCGAGCGGTACGACCGCATCATATCAAGGATCGTCGTCGGCTACGAGTCCATGCACCGTCTGGCCAGGGCAGCTGTGCTCTTGGAGGCCGATGTGAGGAGGGTGCTCGTCGTCGGGGTCGGTACCGGCGAGGAGGCGTTGGCCTTGGCCCGTGACCTTCCAGACGCCAAGATTGTCGGGGTCGACCCTTCGGCCGATATGCTCGCCCTGGCTGCGGAAAAGTTTGGAGCCGCCGGGATAGAAGGACGCATCGGGTTAGTCCACGGCCAGGTTGGGGACGCTCCAGCAGGGCCGTTCGATGTCGCATGCGACCTGCTGGTCGCCCACTTCGTGCCGTCGGGGCCTGCCAGGGCGGAACACTTCCGAGGCATCCACCACCGCCTCAAGGACAACGGTCTGTTGGTCGAAAGCGGTCTCCTCTCGGGGCCCCACGAGGCCCTCTGGAGGTCCGTTCTCGGGCTCGGTTTCGACGCGGAGAAGGTCGAAGACATCGTGCAGGGCTACCACGAAGATGTCTTCTCCGTCAGTCTGGAAGAGTATGTGGATTCTCTCTTGGCAGCCGGGTTTGGGTCGATCGAGCAGATCTGGCAGGCACTGTTCGCCCGGATGTGGACATGTCGGAGGGCCTGAAGCCCAGCGGTAACTAGTCTTCCAGCCCCCGCTGCATGGCCCGGCGCTGATCCTTTTCCTTGATCGACTCGCGCTTGTCGTACGCCTTTTTGCCTTGGGCCAGGGCGATGTTCACCTTTGCCTTGCCACCCTTGAAATAGATCTTGGTCGGGACAAGAGCAAGACCTTTTTCCTGTGCCTTGCGCTCCAAGACGTCGATCTCCTTGCGGTGCAGCAAGAGCTTCCTGTCCCGTCGTCGCTCGTGGCCGAAGTGGCTGGCCTTGTCATACGGCTCGATGTCAAGGTTGAAGAGCCACATTTCGCCACCGACGACGCGGCAGTAGGCGTCGGTCAGGTTCGCGCGGCCCAGGTAGAGGCTCTTGACCTCGGAGCCGACCAAGACGAGACCTGCCTCGACATTGTCGACGAAGAAGTAGTCGAAACCAGCTTTCCGGTTGTTGATCGTGGCCGGCCCACGCGGGCCGTCCGCTTTGACAGCTTTGGCGGCCATAGAGCACTAAGTGTACCGGCGGCCCGCAGGTACCATCAGTCTCATGCGTCGGACCATCTGTCTGGCCCTCGTATTGGCTGTCTTGGCTGGATGCGGCGGTGGAGACAAAAAGGACCCCCAACTCGAGCCCAAACTCAAAGAACTCGGCATCAAGGACACCCAGGTCGGCACCGGCGTGGCCGTCGAGAACGGCGACTTTGTGTGGGTCTACTACAAGGGCACGTTGGCCAACGGCAAGCAGTTCGATTCGAATATGCCGGACGGTATGCCATTTGAGGTGAGGACCAGCGACGGCAAGAAGATGACGAACGTCATCGAAGGGTGGGACAAGGGCGTCATCGGCATGAAGGTCGGTGGCACGCGAGAGCTTTCGATCCCTTACAAAATGGCATATGGCGACCAGGGCAACCCGACGATCCCCGGTAAGTCAGACCTCTTCTTCACCGTCAAAGCCGTCTACATCCAAAAGAAGGGCGAGGACAACGTCTTTGACGCCCAAGACATCACCGTGGGTAGCGGGCAAGAGGCCAAGGTCGGCGACACAGTCACCTTCCACTACAAGGGCGCCTACCTGAACGGCACCGTTTTTGACGATTCCGAACAGAGGCCTTCTGGGTCGAAACCGGTCACTGCGAAAATCGGTGAGACCTCTGGGGCAGCTGACCGGATGATCCTCGCGCTGGACTACGGCCTGAGGGGCATGAAGGTCGGCGGCGTCCGTAAGATCACGGCTCCGCCGTCGCTGATCTTTGGCCACCCAGGCAACGACACGATCAGCGGGGACCAGCCTTGCGTGTTCACGGTGAAACTCCTTAAGATAGGGTCATGACTCTCCGATCTGGGCTCGTCGGCGCACTGACTGTCGTCCTGGCGTTAGCATCGCCGGCCCAGGTGTCCAAGCAAGGCTCCCGTTATCTGCTTCGCATGAAGCTGGAGGGGGGCAAGACTTATTCGTACAGCATCGTCCACCGGATCGTGTTTCCAGACAGAAAGCGGCCCGTCGATATGTCTGGCCAGTTCACATTGAAGGTTCAGAGTGTAAGGGACGGGGTCGCGAGTGTCGTGACCCAGTACAAGGGCCTTCAGGGGACGAGCGACCAAGCTGTGAGCGGCAAGGTCGACAGCAAGGGAGACGTGGTGGCGGGCCAATCCCCGGAACTCGAGATGGTCAAGTTCCCCGACAAGGCGGTCAAGATCGGTGACTCGTGGAAGAACACTTCGACGACGGAGAGTCTGTTCGGCAGAGTCAAGGTTTCTTCGACATTGACCCTCAGGAAGATCGGCTCGGTGGGCGGCAAGCGTGTGGCAGTCATCTCCGTCGCCATGACAATAACGGGAGCTAAGGTCTCCGGTTCCGGCACGGGCTCAATACAGGTAGCGACTGCTGACGGCGTCCTGCAGTCGGTGGACGCGGAGAACCGCCTTGTCGTCACCTCCACAAACTCCAAGGGGGCACCCGTCAAGCAGACTCTCCCGGTCCGCACTATCGTCAAACGGATCTAGACGTGATCAAGCTACGACCGTGCGCGTCACAAGCTCTACGGGAGCTCTTCGATCACCATCCTGGGGTCGCTTGGGCGGAAGGCGGTCCGACAACTGGTTATGTTGAATGGGACCAAGATGGCTGGCGTCGAAGACTCGTCTTCGAAGGTTCACCGGCCGAGGCTGGTGGCCTGGTCGAGTTGGCCGACAACAACCCTCTCGTCTGTGCCGAGGTCGTCACCGTGCCCACCGCCCTGACGACCCTCGCACTTGTCGCCATTGGCCCGCTGGCGCGGGCCGGCCTCGTGGCTGAACAGCCCGTGCTCGTCGCAAGTTTCAACGCGGAGTCGCCGGATCTTGACCGTGAAATGGATGCGATCGGCCTCACAGAGCCGCCGTTGGTCAGGGTCGACGAGCAGGACTTTGGCTCAGTCCTAGCTGTGACCGCCCTGGTGGAAGTTGCCACGCTGGCCGACATGGGGGAGATCGACCGGCTCTTCGCAGAATCCTATTCCCACTGCTTCTTCGTGCGGGAATCGGACCAATGGGACACCGAGATCGTCTCGGGCAAACCGTGGGCCAGCTATCGCCTGCGGATGACTCCCGACGACCCGAACACCTTGCTGACCATCCAGGCGATGGCAGACAGGGACGGCAAATGCGGCGCCGCCCAAGTCGTCCATACCTTCAATGTGATGTGCGGGTTCGAGGAACAGACGGCGATCGCCTAGCCCTTCTTGTAACGAGCCACCGTCGCACTGTAGGGCGGCACGCTGAGTTTCTGGACGGCCGAAATCCTCCTTTGATGGATGGCGATCTTTGCGGGAGCTCTTGGAATGTTGTAGGCCATGGGGTCAGACCCGCCGACCCAGTGAATGTCACACGCACCTGTGGTGAAGCCCGTGACCGCGAAAGGAACCTCCACCTCCTTGTCGCCGGGGTTGACGACGCCGACCGTGAGCACCTTGCCGTCGGCGGAGAGGGCGGCGGCGATGTCTAGGTCGTTCGGCTCGGCCGTCGAAGTGATCTTGACGGGCTTGGATCCGTAGTACTTGCGATACATCTCTAGCACGAGACCGGTCGTCTCCATGTCGGCGGCGGTCTTGTCTGTCTTGATGGCGCCGATGACGTTCACAGTCTGGGCATACATCGCGACTTCGACGAGGTCGCTGTTCCGGAAGAACTCGTGCAACGCCGCCGCGACGCCCAGGCCGTCCTTGAGGAAGTAGTGCGTGCCGAGCTCACCGAAGACCTGGGGGCCGTACCAATAGTTCCATTCGTCGAAGCACACGGGAATGTTTTTGCCGTGCAGGCCGGGGAAGCGGTCGGCGTAGCCTCTGTAGGCTTTGAGGGTGTCTCGTATGCCGTCCCGCAGGAACCAAACGTGGTCGGTGACGTCGGGCTTGCTCTGGGCGTAAAAGTGGGCGCTGATCAAGTCAAGGTTGCCTGGTACGGCACAAAGAGGGATGATCGTGTCGTTAAATCGGCCTGGCGCACCCGAAGCGACGAGTTTGATCGTCGGGTCTGCCAGACGCATCTTGGACACGGTCATGTTGTGCTTGGTCGCGTACTGGGCGAAGTCCATGTACCCCAGCTGCCATTCGCCGTACATCTCGTTTCCCACGCCCCACCAGTGGACGTTGAACGGCTCGGGTGAGCCGTTGGCGGCCCGGAGCTTGCCCATGGCGGTCGTCGCCTTTCCATTGCAGTACTCGACCCACTGGCCTGCGTCGTAGGGGCTGCCAAACCCGGTGTTGACGACGATCAGCGGTGCGGTGTGCAAGAGTCGGGCGAGCCGAATGAACTCGTGCGTGCCCATGTCGTTGGTCTCAATGCCGCTCCAGGCCGGGTTCGTGCGGGTCGGGCGGCGGTCTGGGTCGCCCAGCCCGTCGTGCCAGTCATAGCCAGAGACGAAGTTGCCGCCGGGCCAGCGGTAGAGCGGGCTGTCCAGCCTCTTGAGAAGGGCGAGCGTGTCGGCCCGAAACCCCTCTACGTTGTCGCTAGGCATCAGACTGACGGCGGCCACATCTACGTGACCTGTCCCACCGAGCTTGAGTCCCAGCGTCCCGTTGTCAGTTGATCTGTCCGCCTTGAACGTGAAGTCCGTCCGGGTCAGGCTCTTGCGGACCGTGACCACCTTGCTGTGGCCCTCGAGAGTGACGGTGAGCGTACCGGTCCCGCGGGCCACCACACGCCCGACATATTCCTTGCCTGCGACTAGTCCCAGACCGTGTTGGGCGATGGACTTGGCCCGGGCGGGGTCGATCCGGAGCAACGGCTCCTCGCGATAGGTGCGGTCCGCGACCTTGCTGACACCAGTCGAGTCCCCCTCCAACTGCCAAGGCGAGGCGACCAGCGGTGGGAACTGGTCCTGGTGGTCCGCTTGCCCGTAGGGCGCGTACGTGGCAGTGACCGGGAAGAAGAACTTCCGGTCTTCGAGCATTTCTGCCCATATGCCGCCGTAGATGCAACGACCCAGGTGTTCGATGAACTGGCCATAGATCTCCGGTCGGATCGGGGCGAGTTCGTGAGAGGCGTCGATACTTATTCTGAGCGGAGGCACTTTCACCTCGCCTGTCCGTTCCACGACCAAGTCATCCCAGTACGCCGTCCCGGTCGATTTGCCCCAGCCTCCGAAGAGACAGTTGATCTGCACGGCGGTCTGGCCATGGGTGGCGAAGTCTATCGCAAGCTGCGTCCAGTCGTTGTCGCCGGTCAGGGCCCCGCTCTTGACGTCAATGCCTTCGAGGTTGATCTGGGCTCCGCGCCCTGTGGTGTTTTGGACACCCACAGTCTTGACCCACACGGTGACGTGGTAGGTGCTGCGCGGTATGACCGGCACCCTTGTCGTCCATCCGGCGTCGGCACCGACGACCGACGTCACCTGTGCGCACCGTCCGCTCCGACCGTCACCCGACCACTTGAACGTCGCTTCTCCGGCCCAGGTGTGGGTCGCCCATCCGGTCGGTGCCTGTCCGTCGCCCGAATCGAAGTTGTAGGCCACCTTGCTTTGGGTGGCGACGATCAGGCACGTGAGGGCACAGGCCGTGGCAAACATGGGTCAAACTTACCTTGGCCCGGGAGTTCGGCGACCTTCAATAGGCGCGGGCGAAGACGACCCGGCCTTTACTCGGCTTGCCACTGTAGACGCACTTGCCGGGCTTGGCGTCGTCCGGGTGCAGCGGATGGATAGGGATGCATCGGATAGTCGCCTTGGTGGCGGCGGAGATCGCCTCTTCCGTTTCTCCGGTACCGTCCCAATGGGCGACGACGAATCCCGCTCCACCCTCTCCCTCGAAAAGTTTGAGGAACTGGTCCCAGGTATCGACACGGTGCGTGTTCGCATCGCGCATCTGAAGGGCCCGAGCGAACAGACTGACCTGTTGGTGGTCAAGACCGGCGACCACCTGTTCAACCGCTTGGTCAAGTGAGGCAGTCTCCTTGAACCCGTCTTCCCGACGTGCGACGACACACTGATTAGCTTCCAGGTCTCGCGGCCCCAATTCGATCCGCATACAAGCGCCCCGCATCTCCCAGTGATTGAATTTGAACCCTGGTGATTCTTTCTCCCGCTTATCGACATGCACGCGGATTGGTGAATCTGACCATTTGGTCGACCTTATACCCGCGGCGATTTTGTCGCATGCCGCGTCTACAGGGCCGCGGTCGTCGCCGCGCCCGATCGGGACGATGACCACTTGCACGGGAGCGAGCTTGGGCGGCAGGACGAGGCCCTTGTCGTCGGAGTGCACCATCAGCATCGTTCCCACGAGGCGGGTGGAGACGCCCCAGGATGTCGCCCAGACGTGCTCCAGGGATCCTTCGGCGCTTTGGAACGTGACGTCGAACGCCTTGGCAAAGTTTTGCCCTAGGAAGTGCGACGTCCCCGCCTGGATGGCACGCAGGTCTTGGGTCAGGGCCTCGATCGTGTAGGTGATGTCCGCGCCCGGGAACTTCTCGCCTTCGCTCTTCGATCCTGCCACGACAGGCACGAGCATGAACTCCTCGACAAAGCGGGAATAGCACTCGTGGAGGATCAGCAGCGCTTCGTCGTTGGCCTCTTTGGCGGTCGCGTGCGCGGTGTGCCCCTCCTGCCACAGGAACTCGGCCGTGCGTAGGAAGAGCCGGGGCCGCATTTCCCACCGCATGACGTTGGCCCACTGGTTGATGAGAAGGGGTAGGTCGCGGTAGCTCTGGATCCAGCCTTTGTAGGTGTGCCAGATGATCGTCTCGCTGCTTGGGCGGATGACCAACTCTTCCTCGAGTTTCGCCCCGGGGTCGACGACGACGCCTTTGCCGTCCGGCGAGTTCATCAACCGGTGGTGGGTGACGACCGCGCACTCCTTGGCGAAGCCTTCGACGTGTTCGGCCTCCCGGCTCATGAAAGACTTCGGGATCAACAACGGGAAGTAGGCGTTGACGTGGCCCGTGGCTTTGAACATGTCGTCCAAGGCCCTCTGCATCAGCTCCCAGATGGCATAGCCGTGGGGCTTGATGACCATACATCCGCGAACGGCCGAGTTGTCCGCCAGGTCGGCCCGCTTGACGAGGTCGTTGTACCACTCGGCGTAGTTCTCCGCCCTCGTCCTGATGCCCAGATCCTTGCTCACAGTCCAGAGATTCTGGCATCGGGAAAACTTATGTCAATAGGAAGGTCACCCCCGTAAAATTAGGAGTATCCTGTTCCGCGGAGGAGTCTAAATGAGACTATTGCGATTCACCCTCGTCACTTCTGCCATCGCCCTGGCCGCCGCTTCTTTCGCGTTCACCCTTGACGTGACCAAGTTGCCGAGCCAACAAGGTTTCAACCTGATCACCTATGGAAACCGCGTCGGTCTGACCGAGGGAGACATCTATTCGGTCGGCACCGGGGTGTTGAACCAACACCTGACGGGCCAGTCTTACGGGGCCCCGGGCCATGCGCTCTTCACAATGGCAAACCCCAACCCAGATTCGGACTTTTCGTTTGAGGCCACGGTTAAGGTGGTCGGTGAAGAGGCCGGTACGAACTGGAGCCCATATGGCTTTTCGTTCGGCGTGGTCACCAACTACGGCTACGCGATGTTCGGGCTCGCACACGACCGGTACGCGATCTACAACAACCAGGCGACGATGTTCGACGCGTCCGCCTTCCACACCTACAGGCTGGACACCCACGCCTCTACCGCGACACTTGACGTCTATGTGGACGGCCAGTTGGTCATCGGCAACTACGCGATGCCGACCGTCAACTCTGACCACGGGATCTTCTTTGCCGACGCCACCGGATACACGAACACCGACGTTGAGATCAACGGCATGTTTGGCAACCCGGTTCCGGAACCAGCCACGGGCCTGATCGCCCTTTTGGCGTTGCCTTTGATCCGCAGGATGCGTAAGAGCTAGTTCTCCACGACCACCTTGGTCGTGATCTGCTCGAGTCGCTTGCCGTCCTTGTTGACGGCCTCGACTGAAAATGTGTGAGACCCGTTTGCGAGGGTGCGGGTCTCCACATCCACGTACCAGACGTCCGCGCCGGTTTGGATCGGCTCACCATCGACGAAAAACTTGAGCTTGATGCCGCCCCACTTGTCCCTGGCGTAGCCAGAGAGTTTGACGACGCCGGACACCGTCTGGCCGTCGCGTAGGGGCATGGGCTTCTCCGGGACTGAGACCGGCGGGCCGCCGTCCACTGGCGAGAACTTCGTGCTGAGCGATTCAATTGACGAGCCCAGGAAATAGGGTGACGAGATGACATCGCGGTAGACAGCGAGCACGTCCGGGTTCTGCGTGACCGCGTAGTTGTTGTTGCGACGGTGGGCGAGTTCGATAGCGTTGCTGTCGAAATAGTTGATGCACTTCACGCGTGGATACTTTCGCGGTAAGGCTTCGTACATGCCTCGGATCACGCGGGAGGCGAAGGCCACCTGGGGCTTGTCTTCAAGCATCGAATAGTGGGTGGCGCCGTACTCGCCGATCATGAACGGCTTGTGGGTCCCGAAGCTGCTGTACACATAGTCGAGCATCTCCGTAGGGTGGATGTTCATCGCGGGTTGCGACCGGTCTTGGTTGAAATAGGTGACCGAGTAAATGTTGACGCCGACCCAATCCACCGCGTCGTCTCCCGGATAGAAGCTGGCTATATTGCGCTTAGGCTCGGTGAACGGGCACCAGACCATCGCCACGTTGGGGGCGCGTTCGTGCATGACCCGGGCGACGAGCCGGAACTTCTCCCGGAACTCCTTGGCGTCCTTGCCATAGGCCGTCCACCTCCCGTTCATCTCGCTCCCGAAGCGCAAGAAAATCGGCGCCTTCGAGCGCGCCATGTCGTCCGCTAGTTGGTGGAGGTAGCCGTCGTCCTTGACCGGGTCAAGCCCGTCGTTGGGCTCCAAGGCGATATGGACGATCTTGCCCTTCTTGCCCAGCATCGTCACCCAGTCGAGCGGGATGTCCACGCCGTAGCCCAAATAAAAGAAGTAGCTGGCATGGCTCTTTCCTGTAAGGGCCTCGAACTCTTCGGGCAGGTGGTGCACTTTGCCCGTGTCATCGACGTAGGTTTTTTTCAGCTTGGAGTCCAAGTCGATGTACGCGCCGATGTAGCACCCGACGCGGGGCTCGTGTTTGGCGCCGAAGTAATTGGCGTTGATCTCGGCTTGGGTCGGTTCCCGGTCGACATACAGGCCAAGTTGCAGTCCCGAAGACGCAGGAGCCTCGGCGCCCGCCACCCCGCAGACTGCGAGTAGGGCTGCGATCCAAAGCCGGGGACAACGCATGGAGACCTGGTTATACCTGCCGGTCGGGTTCATGTCTCGACGTGGGCCAGACCCGTGTCGAGAGGTTTCAAGGCGATGGACCGACGCCATCGCATCGAGAGGAATCCGACCTCGGCAATCAGCGCCGTGGTCATCGCGACCGCTGTGTTCACCACACCGGGCCACTTCATGAGCAACCCCATCTGGAGCATGACGCAGAGGACGGCGAGGTCGACGATTATCGCCCAGAACCGCGAGCCGGTGTCGTGGCGGGCCGTCAACGCGGCTCGGCAATAGGAGAGCCAAGCGCTCAGTAGCGGCATGAGAATGCAGAGGGCGAAGCCTAGGGAAGCAGCCGTGTTGACTATGCGTTCGGCATGGTAGACCCGATCAAAGAACAAGGTCTGCCAACCGAACAGGACGGACACGCCCAAGACCGCCGTGCAGACACCGCCGACTATCGTGGCGAAGCGGAAAAAGACCTTGGCGTTGAGGCCGTCTTCGAAGCGGGCGATGATCACCTCGGGGAGGGCGAAATTGACGGTTCGGAACACCCAGGCTGTGGAAGAGGCCAACTGCCATGCCGCAAGTGACACGACGGAGTCCAACGATCTGCCCAGGGCTCCGGTCACAACGAGCGACATGCTCATGATGACGAGCATCGTCCCGAAAAGCGGCATGTGGAACCGGAAGACACGCCCAATATCGACCTCGTCGTCTCCACCGTGCTGGACGGCTTCAAAAACGGCGACCGTGGGCTTGCTCGCCCAGAAGATATAGGTGCACTCGGCGACCACGCTGGCTAGCAGCCCGATGGCGACGATCACCAGACCAGGCAGTCGGGTGGCGAAAGTCAGGATCGTCCCGCTGGCGACGACTGTGACTACCCGCAACAGGGTGCCGAAGCCGATCCGCTTGGTCTCGCCCCGGCGGATCATGAGCCCCTGGAGGAACCGGCGCCACCCGACGAAACCTGCCCAGACCGTCATGATCATCATCGGCACATGTGCGGTCTCGGCGACGTCTGCCTCCAGCTTGAGGACTCCTCTCGTCAGAACCCAATAGAGCGGCGTGAACACGACCGCCGCGTGGACCAGTGTCACGGCCAAACAGCACAGCCGGGCGTACCGGCGGAGGACGGGGTAAGCGCCTTTGAGCGCGCCAAGTGTCGTCGATGTCGTCAGAAGGTCGATGACCGGGCTCTCGACGAGCATGCACATCGCCATCATCGGGAGAAACGCGGCTGTGGCGAGCGTGGGGTCACGGTGCAGTGACAGGATGAAGTTTGAGACCGGGGTCTCGACGGACATGAAAAACCACGATGCGGCGAGCGGGAAGTAGAGAGTCCAGACTTGGCGCATCGTGACGCGTCCCGGCAGAGGGGCGTCGTCGGTCAATTCGGGCAGAAGTTACCACTGGCTTAGAACAGTCTCACGGACTTGGCCCGGTGCGGGAGGGCTCTCGGCGACGTAGAATGCGGTTATGGTGAAAAGCCTCTTCTTGGCCGCCGCAGTCGGATGCCTCGGGCTCATTGGTTGTTCGGGTGGCACGCAGGCGCCGTCAAAGACAGCAGAAGCTCCGGCGGCGTCCGGCCCGAAGAAGATCGAGCACCTCAAGGTCGCACTGCTGACTCCTGGCCCGGTGAGCGACTCGGGATGGAGCGCTTTGGCCTACGACGGTCTGCAGGCGATCAAGAGCGACCTGGGGGCGGAGGTGAACAACCAGGAGGCCAAGGACGCCCAGATCAAGGACGCCATGCGCTCCTACGCCCAACAAGGCTACAACCTCGTCATCGGCCACGGCTACGAGTACAACGCGCCCGCCATCGAGGTGGCGAAGGAGTTCCCAGACACGGTGTTCGTCAGCAGTTCGGGCAACGAGACGGCCAAAAACGTCGGCTGTTTCCGCTTCGCCCTGGAACAAGGCTTTTATCTCGCCGGGATGACCGCCGCCCTCATGAGCAAGAGCCATGTCGTGGCCATGATCGGCGGCGACGAGGTCCCGTCCATCCAGTCGACGTTCAAGGCGTTTGAAGCGGGCGCGAAGGCGGTCGATCCCAACGTGAACGTCATTGAGACCTTCACCGGAGACGGTCAAGACGTCGCCAAAGCCAAGCAGGCTACGCTCAGCGCGATATCCCAGGGCGCCGACATGGTCATCCACCAGGCGAACGCCGCCGCCCAAGGAGTCTTTGACGCGTGCAAGGAGAAGGGTGTGTACGCGTTTGGCGCGAACCTGGATCAGAACGACAACGCCAGCGGCGTGGTGCTCGCTTCGGCGGTGATCGTCGCCAAGCCTGCATTCCTCGATTTGGCCAAGAAGGTCAAGGACGGCAAGTACACCGGAGAGGTCACCACATTCGGCATGGACAAGAATGCGATCGAGTTCAAGTTCAATCCTAAGCTGGCGGTCAAAGTGCCTGCCTCGGTTCGGGAGAAGGTTGACCAGACCAGCCTTGGAATCATCATGGGCAGTGTCAAGGTCCCGATGGACAAACTATAACTCGTGGAGGCGCCGGAGAAATCTGCCCGGCTTGAAGCCCGTGGGGTCTCGGTGTCGTTTGGCCCCGTTCGCGCCCTGGTTGATCTTGACGTCGACTTTGCCCCAGGCCGGATCCACGCTGTTCTTGGCGAGAATGGAGCCGGAAAGTCCACTCTCATGTCGGTGCTTGCCGGGTTCCTCCGGCCCGACAAAGGCTCAGTGACCTTCGATGGGAAGTCTCTGCCCCTCGGAGCAGCCCGTGAGATTCGGAGGCTCGGGCTGCACTTGGTCCACCAACATTTCATGCTTGTGCCCGAGTTCACGGCAAGGGAGAACATCGTCCTGGCGACGATGGGGGCCCTTATCGGGCCTTATGACACGGACGCCTTGGTCCGACGAGCCGTGTCGTGGGCGCAGAGACTCGGTTGGAGCCTGCCCTTGGACGAACTGGCGGGTCAGACGCCGGTCGGTGTGCAGCAACGCATTGAGATACTCAAAGCCTTGGCTCTGGATTCGAGGGTCCTGATCCTGGACGAGCCCACCGCCGTGTTGTCCCCGTCTGAAGTCGCCGATCTCTTCCGAGTCCTTAGGCAGCTTGCAGATGAAGGTAGGACGGTCATTCTCATCGCGCACAAACTCGCCGAAGTATTGGCGGTGGCCGACCGCGTGGTCGTCCTGAGGCGCGGTCACAAGGTCGCAGAGGCCGAGGCGTCGGAGGTTGATGCCAAGCAACTGGAGACCTGGATGGTAGGCGAGCGCCCTCCTCTCGATCTGGCATTTTCGGTGGGTAGTGGGCCGGTGGTGCTCTCAGTGCGAGGTCTATGCGTCCTCGGCGACCGTGGCAACCCGGCGGTCGACGGCTTGAGCATGGAGTGTAGGGCGGGCGAAGTCTTCGGGATCGGAGGTGTCGATGGAAACGGGCAACTGGAACTGGCCGAGGCGCTTGTCGGCATCCGGGCCGCGTCGGCAGGGCAGGTGCAGAGGCCACAGAAGGTCGGCTACATCCCTCAGGATCGACGACACGACGGTTTGGCCCTTGACCTGTCGGTTCAGGAAAACATGACGGTCGGGATGCTTGATGATCCAAGGATCGTGAAGGGGCCGTTTCTATTGCCGGGTAAGGCGGGTGACGTGGCCTTGGGACTGGTCAAGGAGTACGAGATCAAGGCGACGAGCACGAACGAGCCGGCCGGCAGCCTCTCGGGAGGCAACCAGCAGAAGGTCGTCGTCAGCCGGGCGATGAGCCAGAGCCCGGAACTACTGGTCGCGATGAACCCGACCCGCGGCTTGGACGTTCGAGCGACCGACTTCGTCCACACGGTCTTGCGTCGCGCCGCGGCCGACGGGGCGGCGGTGGTGGTGTTCACGACCGACCTGGACGAGCTGGACCTGCTCAGCGATCGTAAGGTCTATATGTCAAGGGGTAGGTTCTCCGAGACTGTCGGGGGTGGCGGAGGGTGAAGTTCCTGGTCTCCCTCATCGGGATGGTGCTGATCTTGGCCCTGACACTGGCCGCCTTCGGATTGGACGTGCCTCGGTCATTAGGGCTGATCGTCCAAGGATCGCTCAGCTCGCCCTATGGTTGGCCGACGACCCTCACCCGCGCGACGCCGCTCTGCCTGACTTCTCTGGGCATCACCGTAGCGTGGCGGGCGGGGATGTACAACATCGGAGGCGAAGGGCAGTACCTGGTCGGGGCTCTCGTCGCGGCAGCCTTGGCCTCCGTCATGTGGGCGGTGCCACTCATTCTTTGGGCCCCCGTCTTGCTCGTCGGAGGTGTCGTAGGCGGAGCTGGGTGGGCGGCGGTGGCGAGTTGGGCATGGGTAAAGCGCGGCGTCCAGCTTGTGGTCTCGACGATCCTCCTGAACTTCGTCGCCATCGAGTTGGTCGCCTACGCCGTGCGCGGACCGTTGCAGGAGCCGACCCACGTCCGGCCGATGTCGGCCACGCTGCCCAACGCGGCGATGCTGCTCCAACTCGTCCGGGGGACGAGCCTCCATAGCGGGATCTTCGTCGCGCTTGTCGCGGTCGTCGCCGTGTGGGTGTTCCTAGCCCACACGAGGCAGGGATTGATGCTGCGCGTCGTCGGCGCGAACCCAAGGCTGGCACGTACCGAACGGTTGCCCCTCGACCAGGTCCAGTGGCTGGCGATGGGGGTGTCTGGCGGACTCTGCGGGTTGGCGGGCGCAGTGGACCTCGCCGGAGTGACGGGCAACATCAGCGACGGCTTCAGCCAGAACTGGGGGTTCCTCGCCATACCTGTGGCCCTTCTCGGCGGGCTGGAACCGATGTGGGTCGGGGTCTCCGCCCTCTACTTTGGCGCTCTGTTCGCGGGCACGGAGAACTTGACTCGGTACACGCCGATCGGGAACACGGTCGTGGTTGTGGTGCAGGCCACTGCAGTCTTGGCGTTTCTCGCATTGGGGCGGGTGATGGCCACCAAGCGACGTGCCCAGGAGGAGGTGACGGCATGATCGAGACGGTAGTCAACATCCTCCGGTTTGCTACGCCGATCGGCCTGGCCGCCACGGGCGAGACGGTGGGCCAGAAGGCGGGTGTCCTCAACGTCGGGATCGAAGGCATGATGCTGGCCGCGTCCTACGCTGCGGTGGTCACGAGCCTCGTGACCGGTAGCCCCTGGGTCGGGCTGGCGGTGGGGACTGGCGCGGCTATCGTGCTCGGGCTAGCGCAGGCATACTTCACCATCTGGCTCGCGGCCGACCAAGTGGTCGTCGGGACGGCCGTGAACCTCTTTGCGATGGGGTTGACGAGCGCATTGTTCCGTATCCAGTTCGGCGCGTCGGGAAAGCTGTTGAGCGTTCCGAGCATTCCTAAACTCTACGGTGGATTGGACGTCGTCCTGATGCTTGGATTGGTGGCGGCGGTCGCCGCCGGTTGGGTGTTGACGAAGACACGGGTCGGACTGGCGCTCAGGGCATGCGGCGAATATCCTGAGGCGGTGGAGGCGGCCGGGTACTCGGCGAGGAAGATTCGATTGGCCGCTGTGACCGTCGGAGCAGCCATGGCTGGACTTGCCGGTGGCTATCTGAGCTTGGGCATCGCCGGGTCGTTTGCGGAGAACATGACCTCCGGGCGAGGCTTCATCGCATTGTCCATGGTGACCTTCGGGCGGTTCAAACCGGTTTGGGTGGCGGTCGCGACCGTGTTCGTCGGCGCGGCGGACTGGGCACAGTTCAGCGCTTGGGCCCAAGTCGGCGGTATGCCGTCGCAGGCTTGGCGAGCGCTGCCCTACGTGTTGGCATTCGTCGTGCTTCTCTTTGCGGGGAAAGGCGGTGCCGCCCCCGCCGCGCTTGGCGTACCTTACAAGGGGGACGCATAAAGATGGGGCGGCAGGTGACGATGGCGAGGAGAGTCGCGTTCAGCGCGGGCCACCGTTATTGGAACGAAGCTCTCACGCCAGAGGAAAACCGCGCGGTCTTTGGAAAGTGGGCGTCGCCCTACAACCACGGCCACAACTACGTGCTCTGGGTGCGCGCGCGGGGGGCGGTCGACCGGACGAACGGCATGGTCGTCAACATCAAACGGATCGACGACGTCCTGCAGGACCACGTCGTCGCCAAACTCGACCAGCGGAGCCTGAACGACGAGGTCGAAGGTCTGCGCGGCGTCGTCCCCAGTTTGGAAAACCTGCTTTGCTACTTCCGTCAAGTCCTCGACAAGCTCCCGGACGGGGCCGAACTGGTTGGCCTGCGCCTAGAGGAGACTCCGGAACTCCGCGCCGAATGGAACGCCCCCGACACCATGGTCACGATCACCCGCACATATGAGTTCGCCGCCGCCCACCGCCTGAACGCGGACGGGCTGTCCGAAGCAGAGAACCTTCGGCTCTATGGTAAGTGCCACAACCCGGCAGGGCACGGCCACAACTACGTGCTGGAGGTCAGTGTCAAGGGGGCCCCTGACCCGGCGTCCTGCATGGTCTGCCGCTTGGAGGAGGTCGACGCCGTTGTCCGACACGAGGTGCTCGACCGCTATGACCACCACAACCTCGACACTGAGATCGAAGAGTTGCTAGGCGGGCCGACGACGAGTGAGAATGTGGTCGCGGCGATCTTTGACCGGTTGCAAGGCAAGTTGCCCGCGACCCTGGCTAAGGTGACGCTCTACGAGACAGCCAGAAACGCTTTCGAGGTCGTCGCCGATGAGTAAACGGATCGTCGTCACTGGGGCGAGCGGCGGCATCGGGCGGGAAGCATCGCTGGCGCTTTCCAGGGAGGGCCACTCCCTGGTGCTTGTCGCCAGGCACCTGGACAGGCTTGTGGAACTTGCCCAAGACTGCCTTGATCTGGGGGCGGGATCGGCGGACGCGGCCGCCCTCGATCTGGCCGACCCGGAAACGGGACTCCGATTGGCGGAGCATGTCGACGCCTTGGGGGACGGCGAACTGGTGCTCGTCAACATCGCGGGCGTAGCCCACTTCGGCCCGTTCCACGAGACCCCGTTGGAAGAGCACTTGAAGCAGGTCCGGGTCAATCTGCTCGGCCTCATATCCGTCACCCACGCCTTGCTCCCAAAGATGCTGGACGCAGGCAGGGGGCAGGTGATCAACGTGCTCAGCATCGCTGCCCAGACCGCCTTCCCCGGGGCGGAGGCCTATTCGGCGGGCAAGGCGGGCGCATACGCCTTTGGCAAGTCTCTTTCGGCCAGCTATCGGACGCAGGGACTCCGGGTGACTTCTGTGTTCCCGGGTGCGACCGACACACCCTTGTGGGACTCTCAGAGTGGCTCACCTCCGCGAGAGGAGATGCTGACGGCCCAGGCCGTGGCGCAGATCGTCCGAGATCTTGTCAAACTGCCAGCCGACAGGGTCGTCGACGAGATCACGGTGACGCCGCCGAAGGGCGTGCTGTGAGCGAGGCTAGTTCACGACTGCCCGGGTGAACTCGTCAAAGACCGGGAGATAAAACTGCCACTCGTCGCGCTCCATGGCGCGGATGTACTTTTGCAACGAAAGGTACGGCACGTAGTGGGGGCGCTTGGGCGTCGTCTTCAGCTTCATGTTCGCGCCTTGAGGGGTCTTGTCGCCCTTCTTGAGGTTGCAACGACGGCAACACGTCACGAGGTTCTCCCAAGAGCAGGGGCCGCCCATCCAGCGCGGCACGACGTGGTCGATGGTCAGGTCGCGGGTCGCGCCGCAGTATTGGCACGTGAAGTTGTCGCGGGCGAGGACTGAATGTCGCGAGAGGCGCAGCTTCGGGATCGGGCGTCGGACGTGGTACCGCATCTTGACCACAGACGGCACCTGCAGCCCGCCTTCGCTTGTGCGGACTTCGGCGTCTGACCCTTCGATGACCTCGGCCTTGCCGAGCAGGATCAGGCTGACCGCCCGCCTGATGTTGCAGACGTTGAGCGGCTCATAGTTGGCGTTCAGTAACAGGACGTCATACGTGGTCATCTCAACTCCTCCTAGCCCTGGCGCCAAAAAAAGGTCTGCACGCCGTGGCGTGCAGACCTCGGACCGCTATTAGATCGGGCCGTATACGGGTGTCTCCTTGCTGGACCACCACTCGGGCGGCCCATGGCACCGGACAAAACTGCGCCATGTCCTTGAACTATACGACGGTGGCGGGGGCAAAAAGGAAGCTGTGATGGCCGCCGCACGGAAAATCGTCGTGTTTTTTAGGAGATTCCTGGTGTTTTCGCCGGGAAGGGGCACCGGTAGATTTGTCCGGTACAATGGCCCGATCGGTACCACGCCGAGCCCAAGGAAGGGACAATGCCAATGGATGTTTTGAAGATCAACGGAGGGCGGCCGCTTCGCGGTGGGCTTGATGTGCCCGGTAGCAAGAACGCGGCCTTGGCCTTGCTTTCATCGGTCTTTCTGAGCCGAGGCAAGGTCGTGCTCCGGCGCGTGCCGAAGATCTCCGACGTCGAGATCAAGCTCGGCCTGATTCAAGGCTACGGTACCAAGAGCCGACTTCATGGCGAAGACTTGGTTCTGGATTGCTCGCACATCCACAGCTTTGAGCCCACCGAGGCCATGGTGCGGCCCATACGGACATCTTTCTATTTGCTCGGCCCAATCCTGGCGCGGGTGGGGCACGCCGTGCTTCCGATGCCGGGCGGTTGCAAAATCGGCGCGCGACCGGTCGACCTCCACCTGAAGGGACTGGCGGCGATGGGCGCGACGGTCGAGCTGCGGAACGGTTGCTATATCGCCGAGGCGCCAAAACTCACCGGCGCGGAGATCTATCTCGACACACCGAGCGCGGGCGCGACCCAGCATCTGATGGCGACGGCCACCTTAGCCGAAGGCGTCACGACCATCGAGAACGCGGCGATGGAGCCTGAGGTCGTCACCCTGGCCCACTTCCTGGTGCGTATGGGAGCACGGATCGAGGGGGCAGGTACCTCGACGATCACGATCAAGGGGGTCAAGGAACTGGGCGACGTCGATTTCCCTGTGCCGTCTGACCGGATCCAGGCCTCGACTTATCTGCTCGCCGGTGCGATAACCGGCGGGGACGTGACCGTGCGCGGCATACTTCCGGAGAGCCAGGCGGCGCTGGTTCACAAGTTGCGCGAGTCCGGTATCGACAGTGAAGAAGGCCCGGACTGGGTACGCGTCGCGGGCACCCGCCGACCACAAGGCATCAGGGTCAAGACGATGCCCTATCCCGGATTCCCGACCGACATACAGCAGCCGATATCGGCGTTGCTGACGCTGGCGGACGGCCCAAGCATCGTCGAAGAGACCATCTATGAATCACGCACCGGGCATGTGAACGAACTGAACCGGATGGGTGCGAAGATGCGGACCGAAGGCAAATCTGTGGTGATCAACGGCGTGCCCACGTTGAGCGGCGCCACGGTCGAGGCCACAGACCTGCGCGCTGGCGCGGCTCTGGTGCTGGCCGGTCTGGCGGCGGAAGGAGAGACGGTCGTCAAGAACGTCCACTACATTGACCGGGGTTATGAGGATCTCGAGGCTTTGTTGACGGGACTCGGCGGGGACATCGTGCGGTTGGCGGGCGAGTCCCGAAACGCCGAGGCGAGCGTGGTCTAGGATCACTCAGACTTGAAACTCGTCGCCGCAATCGGGATCGACTTAGGCACCGCGAACATCCTTGTGTACCGGCGGGGCCGGGGCATCGTCTTGAGCGAGCCCACGGTCGTCGCGATCGCCAACAACACCAAGAGGGTCCTTGCCGTCGGACATGCGGCCCGAGAGATGCTCGGACGCACCCCAGGCCATATCACCGCCATCAAACCGATGCGCGAGGGGGTGATCGCCGAGTACACCGTCACCGAACGGATGCTCGAGTTCATCCGCAAGAAGACGGTCGGACCCCAGCTCATCAAGCCGTTCGCCCTCATTTGTGTGCCTAGTGGGGTCACAAACGTCGAGAGGCGCGCCGTCATCAAGGCGGCACGGGCAGCCGGTTTCGGTCACGCTGAGGTCATCGAAGAGCCGATGGCGGCGGCGATCGGCGCCGGCCTGCCGATCAGCCAGCCAGGTGGGAACATGGTCGTCGACATTGGAGGCGGCACGACGGACATAGCGGTCATCAGCATGGGGGGCATCGTCCTTTCGCAAAGCCTGCGCGTCGGAGGCGACAAGATGGACGAGGCCATCATGCGGCATGTCCGGCACGTCTATAACTTGGCGATCGGCGACCCGACCGCCGAGGATGTCAAGGTCAAAATCGGCTCCGCATACCCGATGGAGCAGGAGCTCCGGATGTCCATCCGTGGCCGAGACCTTGTCGCCGGTCTGCCTCGGACGGTCGAGGTCTCAAGCGATGAGATCCGTGAGGCGCTGTCCGACCCGGTCCGCCAGATCGCCGAGAAACTCTGCGCGGTCTTGGAGGTGACTCCGCCGGAACTCTCCAGCGACATCATCGAAAGGGGTATCACCCTCACTGGCGGAGGCGCACTGTTGCGTGGGCTCGACAAACTACTCTCTTCTGTCACCGAGATTCCCGTGCGAGTGGCAGACAACGCCTTGCATGCCGTTGCCATCGGAACCGGGCGTGCGCTCGACGAGATGGACGCGATCGTGGCCAGTGGGGCCGTCACACCGATACCATGAGACTACACACCTTCTTCCTCTTGGCCGTCGTCTCGGCCACGTCTGGCGCCCAAGCACCCACTCCGGCGCCCTCTGTGCTCAAGCAGAGCGATATGTGGGCGGCTTTTGCCAAATATGAGTCGGGTCTGAGCAACATCGTGGGCGCGCCGAAGGCAACGACGGAACACGGAGCCGACGCCGTGGCTACCCGGGCCATGGTCATAGCGGAGATGGATCGGGTGTTCGACGAGTGCAAGCCCAAGTTCAGGCTGACTCCCCGACCGCTCAAGGTCTACCAAGATTCCATCGACAAGCACAACCCAGACCCCAAGGTTCGTGCCATCCTGACCAAGCTCGTCCAGTGGGGGTGCGTCGCCACCGTCGGGCCTTTGGTAACCGGCCCTGGCGAGGGAATGGACAACAAGCAGTTCGGAGACGCGCTGGGCTTCTTCATGTTGCGGATCATCCAACTCACGCACCAGCCAGACCCCAAGTGGTCGCCCGACCTCCAGTCCATCGGCGGTGACTAGAGGTGTTGCAACCTGAGGGATGATATCATCGTGATATCATATTGTGAACGCCGTGTTCCTTCTTGGTCTGGGTGCAACTTGCGTGTTGACGGCCTGTGCGCCGTCAGGCATTTCGACGACAGCCCCGAGTGCGCCTGTGTCGCGTGAATTGAAGTTCAAGGGCTACAAGGGGCTTGAGATCGTCGGAACCTTCCTCGCTCCGTCGGGGGCAAAGAAGGCACCGGCGGTGCTCATCTTGGCGGGTAGCGGCCCGACCGACCGCGATGGCAACTCTGGCCAGCTCAAGATCGAACTCCTGAAGGACATCGCCGAGAAGCTGGCTTCTGTCGGTGTGGCCAGCCTGAGATACGACAAGCGGGCCGTTCCTGGAACGTATCTGTCCTTGTTCCCCAAGGATCATGCGGAGTGGAACGACTTCTTTAGCTTCGAGGCGTTCACCGGCGACGCGGCGGCGGGTCTTGCCGCGCTGAAGGCCCTCCCTGAGGTGGATCCGAACCGGACGGCGGTCTTGGGCCACAGCGAGGGTGGGTTGATCGCGCTCTCCATCGCACAAGAGGCCAAACCAAAGGGGCTCATCCTTGTCTCCTGCGCGGGCCGAGACCTTGGCACGGTGGTCATCGAGCAGATCCATGACCGCCTCCAGACCCAGGTTCAAGACGCGACGTTACGTGACCGGTTCGACATGCAGACCAAGGAAGCCGTCGCCTCCATCCGCAAGGACTCCACGGTGCCGTCAGACTTGGACACCGGCCTCGCCGCTGTCTTCCCGTCTTACGCGACACGGTTGTTGCACTCCGAGATGACGATCGACCCGGCCGCACTTGGGGAAGCGTGGAAGGGGGCAGCTTTGATCGTCCAGGGGGACAAGGACATCCAGGTCTCGGCAGAGAGGGACTTTCCGCTCTTGAGGAAAGCCATGCCGCAGGCGACCGCCGCTCTCATCCCGAACGCGACCCATAACCTGAAGGCCTACAAGGGACCGACCGACCCGGGATTGTTCGGCCCCGCCTTGCCAGAGGCGCTGGACGCGATCGCAAGCTGGGCCAAGAAGAATCTGTGAGCCGTCGGCCACGGGTACCCGTGCCCGTCCGGGCTACCGACTAAACTGGTCGGCATGAACGCGGGCCTGCAGAATTGGTTGACCGGCGAGATCGGCCAACTCAAAGACAAGCACCTTTACAAAGTGCCACGGATTCTTGAGACGCCCGCGGGAGGGCGGGTGACGATGGACGGAAAGTCGGTCGTCAATCTGGCCAGCAACAACTACCTTGGCCTGGCCGACCACCCCAAAGTCGTGGCAGCGGCCCATGCCGCCCTCGACAGGTGGGGGGTCGGGGCCGGGGCGGTCCGCTGGATCGGCGGGACGATGGAAGTCCACGACGAATTGGAGCGCCGACTGGCGGCTTTCAAAAAGGTGGAAGCTGTCCTCGTCTTTACCAGCGGGTTCACGGCCAACAGCGGTTGCATTCCGGCTGTTCTCACCAAGGACGACGTCGTCATCAGCGACGAACTGAACCACGCTTCGATCATTGACGGTGTCCGGTTGTCACCAGCGGCGTACAAGAAGTCTGAGGGTTGGGTCTACGGCCACAAGGACATGGGCCATCTCGAAGAGATCCTCAATAAGGCCCAGCACTTCGGCAAGCGGATGATCATCACGGACGGGGTGTTCAGCATGGACGGGGACATCGCGCCGTTGCCCCAGATCGTCGAGCTTGCGGAAAGGTACGACGCCTTTGTCATGGTCGACGACGCCCACGCCAGCGGGGTGCTGGGCAAGAACGGGGCAGGTTCCGCCTCGCACTTCGACCTGTACGGCAGGGTAGACATCCAACTCGGCACACTGAGCAAGGCTCTCGGGGTCGTCGGCGGTTACATCGCGGGGTCGGCGCCGCTCAAGGATTGGCTCGTCAACCGCGGTCGACCGTACCTGTTCTCCACCGCCCATCCTCCCATGGTCGCGGCCGCATTGATCGCGTCGCTTGACGTCATGGAGAACGACCCCGAGCCCATGCGCCGCCTGTGGGACAACACGCGCAAATGGAAGTCGATGCTTCAGGCGGAAGGGTTCGACACGATGGGCAGCGAGACACCGATCACCCCGGTCTACGTCGGCGACGAAGCCAAGGCGCAGGCGATGGAAAAGTCCCTGTTCGACGAGGGGGTCTATGCACTCGCCATCGTCTATCCGACGGTCGGGCTCGGCAAGTCGCGCATCCGGACCATGCCGAGCGCGGCGCACACCGACGAGGACCTAGCCTTGGCCCTGTCCGCTTTCAAACGGGCCAGGGATAAGACCGCGTGAATCTCGCCGCCCCCGATGGCTGGCGCGACGCACCGACGTGGGCGGCGGCGACGGTCGAGTTTGAGCGTCTCTTGGCTCGTTGGAGGCTTGGGTTTGTCGCCCAGCTTCCGGGCGCCACGTGCTCCCTTGTGGCCAGGTGCTCGGACAGGCTCGGCCAAGAGTTTGTGGTCAAGGTGCCGCTCGCCGAGGATGAGCGACAATCCGGCACACCCTGTGCCGTCGCGCACTCGGGCATCGGCGGAATAGAGGTCTTGGAACATGACTCTGCTTCGGGCGGGTTCTTGATGCCCTTGGCCCATGGCCCGACCTTGGACCAGGCCAGGATGTCAGACGAAGAGCACCTGCGGGTCCAGGCCGATGTCTCGCGTCGGCTGCAGGCGGCCCCCTGGGCCGAGGTCTGGGGGATGGACCGCTGGTTCGAATCCCTCATGGAGGCAGACATGGACAAAGTGCCGGTCGCTCCCGAGAATATCGAACGGGCCCAAGACCTCTTCCGTCGGCTGGAAGCGACGACGACCCGCCGGACGCTCGTCCACGGAGACTTGCACCATTTCAACATCATCAGGCACAACGGCGAGTGGGTGGCAGTCGATCCGAAGGGAATGTGGTGCGATCCGGCGGTCGAGCCTGGCGCGTTTCTCCGAAACATGGTCGACCGTTTGCCATCAGGAGATGAAATGTTCGCACTCACCCGAAGGCGGCTTGAATTGTTCACCCGGGAACTTGGCGAGCCTTGGGACAGGGTCTGGGGGTGGGGGTTCGTCGTCGCCGTGATCTCCGTCCTGTGGGCGTCTGAAGACTTTCTCCCACCCTGGACGGAACTGGTCGTGGCCCTCGAGCGTCTAGATCCAGGAACGTAAAAAAATGGCCGGGTTAGTCCCGGCCACAGTGTCTTTGCTTATGTTGCGGTCGCGTCCTCGACGGCTTTACGCCTGTCGGGACGCTTCTTAGCGTTATCGCCACCTGGCTCAAACGCGGGCTCCGTTCTAGAGTTCACCACTTTTTCCGCTTGAGGCAAAATGAGACTCAAGAAATTGGTGACCCGAACATCGGCTTACGAGAGCAACAAACATGACCGCAAAGAACACGATCTGCCTCTGGTTCGACAAGGATGCGCTGGAAGCCGCCCGATTTTATGCGGCGACCTTTCCTGACAGCGAGGTGATAGATGTCTTCGAGGCGCCCTCGGACTATCCTTCTGGAAAGAAGGGCGACGTCTTGACAGTGATCTTCACCGTCCTCGGAATCCCATGCATTGGGCTCAACGGCGGCCCGATCTTCAAGCATTCTGAGGCGTTCTCCTTCCAAGTCGCGACGGACGATCAAGAAGAGACGGACCGATACTGGCACGCCATCGTGGACAACGGCGGAGAGGAAAGTGAGTGTGGCTGGTGCAAAGACCGGTGGGGCCTTTCTTGGCAGATCACACCGCGCGCACTGACGGACGCATTCGCCGCCGGGGGCGAAGAGGGGCGACGGGCCTTCGAGGCGATGATGACGATGCAGAAGATCGACATCGCCGCCATAGAAGCGGCCAGACGTGGGTGACCCGTCCGACCGGCTCTGTCGGTTTTTCTCTTTATTCTTCGGACGGCCAGTCGCCTGGCCCGGTTAGTTTCCCTGCACTAACCTCGCACGGACGGCCTTCATGGCCGCCTCGGTCCGTGAGTTGACTTGGAGAGCCTTGAGAATGTTGCTGACGTGGTTCTTGACCGTTTTCTCCGCGATGCTCAGGTGGTTGGCGATCTCCTTGTTCCTCATTCCTTTGGCGATGAGCTCAAGAATCTCGGTCTCCCGGTCGCTGAGGACATAGAGTTCCGTGTCGTCCGTCTCCTCATCGTCCTTGACCCGTCGGAAGTCTTCGATCACCTTCGTGGCGATCTTAGGCGTGATCTTGGCCTCGCCGCGGTGCGCCAACCGGATCGCCTCGATGACCTCTTGGGGGGTGCTGGTCTTGAGCAGATAGCCCAACGCGCCGGCCCGGAACGCCTCAAACACCGTCTCATCGTCCTCGTTCACGGTGAGGACGACGACTTTGACGTCTTTTTCTTTTTTCAGCAGTCGCCCGACGAGTTCGAGCCCGTTCATGCGCGGCATGTTGATGTCGGTCAGAAGGACGTCGGGTGGATCGTTCAGGCAGACTTCCAGGGCCTCTTGGCCGTCCTTGCACGCGGCGATCAACTGGCACTCGGGCATGAGTGTCAGCGACCTTTGGACGGCGTTCCTGTAGGCCTGTTCGTCGTCGGCGATCACGAGCCGTATGGACGAGGACATAGTCGCCAAAGGATACCTTGGCCGACAATGGGGCCATAATCGTTCCCTATGGCGACGCTCCAGGTCTCCGGGCTGCATGTACGGGTGGGAGACGTGCACATCTTGAGGGGCGTGGACCTTTCCGTTGACTCCGGCAAGACCCTGGGGGTGGTCGGCGAGTCCGGTTGCGGCAAATCCATGACGGGACTCGCCGTGATGGGCATGTTGCCGAGGGGTGCCGCCGTCGAAGGCAGCGTGAAGCTCAACGGGCGCGAACTCCTCTATCTGCCCCGCAAGGACTGGCTGGACATCAGGGGCCAGGAAGTCTCGATGGTCATGCAAGACCCGTTCACCAGTCTGAACCCGGTCATGAAGGTCGGCGGCCAGATCGCCGAGGTGTTCAGACTCCACCATGGCCTTTCGCGAGCCGCCGCCTGGGACAAGGCGATCGAGATGCTGGGCAAAGTCGGGGTTCCGGCGCCGGCCGAATCGGCGGACAAGTACCCGCACCAAATGAGCGGCGGACAGCGTCAGCGCGTGGTGATCGCGATCGCGTTCGCGTCGACTCCCAAGGTTTTAGTAGCTGACGAGCCCACGACGGCCTTGGATGTGACCCTCCAAGCCCAGATACTACAGTTGTTGAAGGAGATGCAACGCGCGACGGGTACGGCGGTCATCCTGATTTCGCACGATATCGGAGTCATCGGAAGCTTGGCGGACGACATCGCGGTCTACTACGCGGGCCGGGTCGTCGAGTCTGGGCCTGCCGAAGACGTGCTACGGTCGGCAAAGCACCCCTATACGCAGGCACTGTTGCGCTCGGTGCCGCAAGTGGGGATGGAACGGTTGAACGTGATCGAGGGCCAACCGCCCAATCTGGCGTCCCTTCCGCCTGGTTGTTCCTTCGCCCCCAGGTGCCCGCACGTCTTTACGGCGTGCTCCCAAGATCCGACGCCGGTTATGGAAGGCTCGCAGCGTGTGGAGTGTTGGCTCTACGCTAAACAAGCGGTCGACCGCTAACCGAGCATCGACTTGTAGACCGTGTCCAGTTTGTCACCGGCGCCGATCTTGCCGTCGAGCATCTGGTTTGCTAGCGCCAGACCGAAAAAGGTCGCACATAGCAGCTCCCCGTCACCAAATGGCGAATCCTTTCTGATCTTGCTTGTCTTGTTGAGTCCAACCAAAGGGCTTGACCAAGCTGACCATATGGCGGACAGCTTCTTTCTGAGTGAGGCGTCCGCAATGCTCGCCACGTAGAGGCCGGCGAGGACCTTCGCGAACCGGCTGCTCTTGCGACAATAAGCTTCGGCTAGGGCCAGTTCTGCTTCGATCTTATCCGAGGACTTCTCAGCTCCTGTTTGAAACTTTGCCCGATCACGGTTGAACTGTTCGAGGGCGAACTCGGCCACCCCTGCGAGCAGGTCCGCTCGATGTGGGAAGTAGTAGTGGACGGTCGCGTGGTTGATTCCCAACTCAGCGGCGACGTTTCGGTGGGTGAGGGATTCCAATCCTTGGATCCCCATCAGGTCGTACGCGGCCTTCAAAATGTCCGGTCTGCGCGTCTTCATATTTCCATTTTAACCTCGTGGTGGGCAATCCGTCAGGGTGCAAGTGTCATTTTCTCTAGAAAGAAGCCAAAATAGGAGTGTGGATCCGTACCCGCGCACTTGGGCGGTCGTGGATATGCGGAGTATCCGCGACAATCTGGCCCACGTACGTGGTCAGCTTGGCCCGAACCCGGCAAAGGTCGCCTTGGTCGCCAAGGCAGACGCCTATGGCCACGGGCTCTTGCCGGTCTGCCGTTACGCCGCGGTCAATGGGGCGGACGCCATCGCGGTCGCGACAGTCCAAGAGGGAGTCAGCCTTCGCGAATCGGGGGTTGAAGTCCCGGTCATGGTGATGTCGCCGATCCTCCCGGTGGAATGCGAGCAGGCAGTTTTCTACGGGTTAGAAGTATTCGTCGAAAACGTCGTCATGGCCAAGGTGATGGACGCGGCCGCGGGCAAGCAGTCAAGGGAGGCGAGGCTCCACCTGAAGGTGGATACCGGCATCCACAGGTTCGGGTGCGCTCCAAAGGATGCGGCGAACATCGCCCATGAGATCGTCGGATTCGGCCATACAAAGCTGGTTGGCCTCGCTCAACACTTTAGCGACAGTTCAGGGGACGAACAGGCCACGGCGAAGCAGCTATGGGTGTTCGAGCAGGCGTTGAAGGAGTGCCGGGCGCGCTCGGTGAAGTTTGAGCAGATCCACCTGGCGAACAGCGGAGCGGCGGTCAAGTACCCCGCCAGCAGAGGGACCCTCGTCCGGATCGGAGTCCTTGCCTACGGAGTAGACCCCTACGGACTCACAAACGGCGGGGTCAAGCCTGCGCTGTCCTGGTTTGCCCGCGTCACCAGCTTGCGGATGGTCCCGGCCGGATCCCACGTCGGCTACGCCGGAACCTATACATCCAAGGCACAGACCGTGGTGGCGACCGTCTGCGTGGGATATGGGGACGGTTTCATCCGGTCGCTGAGCAACAAGGGCGTGGTAGCGGTAGGCGGCACCCTGGCCCCCGTCGTCGGATTGGTCTGCATGGACCAGTTGCTGATCGACGCCACCGGCGTCCCGGGTCTGGAGATCGGTTCAGTCGTGGAGCTCATCGGGCCCAACGTGAGCGCAGCCGACCAAGCCAAGCGCGCCGGAACCAACGTCCACGAGATCCTGACGAGCGTTACCGCCAGGGTCCCTCGGCGGTACGTCTATCCCGACGACTGACCCGTCACTGGGTGATCGGCAGGACGCTGGCGTCGAAAACCCACGGGTGGGTCTTGATCGCGGTGAGCCCGTGAGGGCTCGGTTCCTTGTCAAGGCCGACTTGGGCGATGGCAGACTGGGCGCCGCCAAGCACGATGTTCTCCATCTCTTGCACGTTGACCCCTTCATCCTTAAGGACGTTGAGCACGTGGGCGAGCACCCCGACCTTGTCTTGGTGGCGCACGACCAAGAGGTGGGTGGCGACCTCACCCTTGGTGATGTTGATCACGTTTGGTACCACGCCGGTCGCTTTGTAGTCGGCGACGATCCTGACCGTCTCGGCGGCGACCGCCTCCTGGGCTTGCTCGGTGCTCGCCCCGATATGATGGGTGCAGTAGACGTTCTTGGCCTCTCTGAGCGGACCGTCGTACGAACCTTGGGCCTCTGCCGGTTCACCTTCAAAAACGTCGAGGCCAGCCTTGAGCCTGCCGCTGGACGTGTGCTTGAGCAGGGCCGCCTGGTCGATCACCTCGGCGCGGCTCGTGTTGATGAGGATCGACCCGTCCCTCAGGGTCGACAAGAACTTGTCGTCCACCATGCCTTTCGTGATCGAGCTGAGGGCGACGTGGAGCGAGACGACGTCTGCTTGGCGGGCGAGGTCGTTCAGATCCTCAGCCCTGGCGATGTTCAGGGCGGCGGCGGCCTCAGGCGTCATCCACCGGCTGTAGGCGATGACGGTCATGCCGAATGCCTTGGCCCTCGGGATCATCGCCTGGGCGATCATGCCCATACCTACCAGGCCGAGGGTCAGACCGCTGAGCCCCCTCGCCTTGCTGAACCTCTTCTTGTCCCAATGTCCGGCGCGGAGCTCGGCGACGCCGTCTGGGATGCTCCGGTCACACGCGATCATCAATCCGAAGGCGAGTTCGGCGACGGCGATACTGTTCTTGCCTGGGCAGTTGGCGACGTAGACTCCGTGTTTACTCGCGGCGTCGACGTCGATATTGTTGTAACCGGCCCCAGCGCGGACGATCAGGCTTAGTTTTCCCGCTTCGATGGCCTCGGCGGGGACCTTGGTGGACCGGACGATGAGGACGTCGCAACCCGAGTCGGCGACAGCCTGCCTCAAGGCGTCGCCGTTGAGATCCGGTTGGGAATCAACCTCGCATCCGATGGCGGCAAGGCCGTCCAGACCGGACTTTTCGAGCTTGTCGGCGACCAAGACTTTCATGGAAAGTCAGTTTACTGGCGGGTTCGGGGCAGGGACGATCAAGAGTCCCGTCAGCGTCTTGGTCTCTGGCGCCAGGCACCTTGTGTCGTCGCACATTTGATAGGTCACCGAAAGAACGAACTCGTGGGTGCCTGCGCTGGCGAACAGCTTGAGCGGCAGCCCGATGCGACCAGAGTAGATTCCGCTGGGCTCGTCAGGAAACCCTGCCTCACCCAGCACACCTTCGACCGAGACGGTGGTCGGAACCAACCATTTGGCTGGGGGTTCGTGCGAGTTGATGTGGTATCCATCAGGCAGGTCTATCACTAATGTGGTCTCGCCGTTGCCCTTTGCGTCTGCACCTACCTCATAGTCTGTGAGATACAGGATGGCTTCGCCGGGTTTAGCCACATCAATTTGCGGAACCTGACCGTCTGGTTGGCTAAGGAGATGATAGAGATGTTCACGAAGGAGCGACTCGCACGCAGTCGGCGCACGCTCGGCCCACCCGACCGTTTGGTGGAAATGAAACTCATATTCTGTAGTACGGCCGAGGCGTCTGAGAACCCGCAGCATGATCGAGTTGCCGCTGGGCACGGCCGTGTCCAACACTGACTTCATGCGGGCGATAGGGGTCTGATGTTGGAGGGAGGACGTCCAAAAACCGCCTTGACTGTCGGCAAACTTTGCCATGGCCTCGTCGGTCAGCGTCTCTGCGATACATAACCAGTTGGTGTCATGCGTCTCTTCGTAGAGATCCAGAAGGGCGTCGATAAAGTAAGCGTAGTCCTCAAGAAACGCTTGCCCTTCCGCTATGTCGACTGCCATGTGGTGGGGTAGACCATCTGCATTGGCTTCGCACCATGTGGTGGCGTTGCGGGCCGCCGAAGCAATCATGCCGGATGCGACCAAGGCGGAGATGGCGAGTCCATTCCAACTCAGGAGACACTTCGTGTCCGTTGTCGGTCTTGGACGACTTTCCCTCACGCTACGAAGTCGTGCGAGTTCTTGCGCCATCGGTGTGGTTTCCGAACGATAAAGCACGCTCTTGCCGGTCGGGTGCTGGCTTGCCTCGTCGATGAAGTTGCCGTCGACTTGTACGGAGAACACCTGGCAGAACTCGTCGGCCCGGTCTGTTAGCGTTTCCCGGATCTCGTCATGTGTCCAGACGTAAAAGGCTCCCTCCCCCTCCTCCGAGTCAGCATCGACCGAGGAGTAATAGGGGCCGTGCGGCGAGGCCATTTCCGAGTCGAGCCAGGTCAGAGTGCCGTCGAGCGCGCGGGACAGCTCGTCGCGTGGTTCGCCGGGGTCCATGATGGCGACCGCCTTTGACAGGTTCGAGACAGCGAGGACATTGTCTGAGAGCATCTTCTCGAAATGTGGAAGCAGCCAGTGGGCGTCGGTTGAATACCGGTGAAAGCCTCCTCCGACATGGTCGTACAGCCCGCCACGTGACATGGCGAGCAACGTGGCAAGTGCCATCGTAGACGCTTTGGTAACCAAAGCATCCGCTTCTCCTAAGTTATGGCGGAGCGCCGCATAGTCCAGCAGGAAGCTGACCGCCGTGTGCGGCGGGAACTTTGGTGCGCCGCCGAAACCGCCGAAGTCGCGATCGAAGTTCGCCCACAATGCCGTGACCGCGTCGTCCAAGAGTTCGACGCCAAAGCGGGTCTTAGAGCCGGACATGGCCCGACCGCCGGCACGACGGATGGCCTCTGCGAACTCCCTCGCAGCCGTGACCACCTCAGACCTTTGCTCCTTCCAGGCTTGCGCCAGGTTTGTCACGACGCTTAGAAAGCTGGGCATGCCTTCGCGGCTGACGGAGGGGAAGTACGTGCCCGTGAAGAACGGCTCCATATCCGGGGTCATGAAGACGGTCATTGGCCAACCGCCGTGGCCGTTAGCCATTTGCACGGCAGCCATCAGGACGTCATCGACGTCCGGTCGCTCCTCACGGTCGACTTTCACGGAGACGAACGACGCGTTCAGAGCATTGGCGACCGGATCACTCTCGAACGATTCATGGGCCATGACGTGGCACCAATGGCAGGAGCTGTAGCCGACGCTGATGAAGAGCGGTTTGTCCTCGGCCTTGGCCCGTGAGAAGGCCTCATCACCCCACTCGAACCAATCGACCGGGTTGTCAGCGTGTTGCCGCAGGTAGAGAGAGGTGGCCCGTGCCAACCGGTTCGGCATAGGCCGCAGGTTACCGTTCGAGGCCGACCAGGGCCCGGAGACGTTGGGCGTCCTTTTGGTGCAGCACGCGGCACTCGCCCGGTTTCATCCCCTTTTGGACAAGGTGGGCGATGCGGACGCGGACAAGCTTGACGACCGGGCAGCCGACGGCAGCGAGCATGAGTCTGACCTGCCTCTTTCGGCCCTCGTGGATGACAAGCGAGACAAGCGACGTCCCGGCCTGGTTGATGGGCGAGACGACTTCAACGAGAGCCGGTGCCGTCTTGTGGCCCTCGACGAAGAGCCCGGACCGGAGCCGCTCCAGATCACGTTCGGTAGGTTGCCCCTGCACTGTGGCGAGGTACTCCTTTTCGACGCCGTACCGGGCGTGGGTGAGACGGGCCGCGAGGTCGCCGTCGTTGGTCAGGACGAGCAGGCCCTCGGTGTCCATGTCCAGGCGGCCGACTGGCTTGACGGGTGCGCCCACGTCGGGGATCAGGGCCATGACCGTGCGACGGCCCTGCGGGTCGTCCAAGGTGGTCACGTAGCCGGGTGGCTTGTTCAAGAGAAGGTAGGTCAGTCGAGCCGGGCGAACGACCTCGCCGTCGACGGCGACGACGTCCCCAGGGCCGACCTTGGTGCCGAGCGTCACGACAGCTTGTCCGTTGACGGTCACTTGGCCCGCCAGGATCAGTTCCTCCGACTTCCTCCTGCTCGCGACGCCCGCATGGGCCAGGTAGCGATGGAGGCGCATGTCATCGCCAGCCATATGGGGTTTGGGGCCTCCTCCCCCTGCGTCGCCGCATGACCGCCCACGCCCCGACCAGTCCACCACCGACCACTAGGGTCAGCGGGTTCATCGCGTTCGCCATCGGAGGTTTGGCAGGGACGTCGGAAGCGGCCACGACGTCGACGGAGACCGTCGACCCGTCAGAGAGCTTCAACGTGACCTTGCCGACCGGTTGCCCTGCTTTCACCGGCGCTTTCACCGGAGGTGGCACAGGGCCCGGGATGACAGCAAAGGACGCCGCTGCGACCCAAGGAACGGTGCATTCCTTCGCGGCCTCGAGGGCGACTTCCTGCGAGGTCCCACCGAGGACCCTGGCCATGCCAAGACTCTGGCCCTTTCGGGCGGCGACTTTGTCGACGACGCTCGTGTCGGCCCACTGAGAGAGGGCTTCCGTGTCTCCTTCCCAGTTCTTGGAGTCCATCACCACCGTGACGACGGTTCGGCCGTGGAGGTCAAAGGCGCCGACGAAGCACTTGCCCGCCGGGATTGTCCAGCCGGTCTTGACGCCGATGCACTCTGGGTCTTGAGTCAGGAGTTTGTTCCGGCTTGTCATTGTCAAATCTTTCGAGTCAGTTGAGCGGGTCACGCGATGCCTTCGGGTGCGGATGATCTCCGCCAAGCGAGGGTTTTCCAGCGCAGCACACGCGATCAGTGCCAGGTCGTGGGCGGTCGTGTAATGCTCCGGGTCGTGGAGTCCGTTCGGATTGACGAAGTGGGTGCCAGTACATCCAAGTTGCTTCGCTCTAGAATTCATCAAATCGGCAAACGCCGGAACGGAACCACTGATGTGGTCGGCCATGGCGACGCAGGCGTCGTTGGCGCTCCGCAGCATCATGCCGTAGAGCATGTCCTGGGCAGTCAGAGATTCGCCTGACTTGAGGTGCATGCTCGACTCCCCGACTTGCTCGATGCCATCGGGCGCGGTGACGATCTCGTACGGACTTGTCTTTTCGGAAGCCAGGAGACCGGTCATGATCTTGGTCGTGCTGGCAGGGTAGCGCTTGGCGTCGGGTTCGCGGCTCCAAAGGACGCGGTGGGTCTTGGCGTCCATCACGACGGCGGACAGCGCCGAGGTCTCGTCCGGGCTCTTCGCCTGAGCCTTGACGTCCTCTCCGGGCCAGGCCGATGTGGCAAGCGCAAGGGCGAAGGCGACGGCCAAGTACTTCAAACGCTCTGCTCCTCGGCGATGGGCAACGCAGGTTGGTCTGGTGGAAGATGGGTGCCGACAGCGTCTAGGACGGCGTGCCCAAACCCGAGGTCGGGCAGGTCGGCCAGGCTTTCCAAATTAAAGACGTGGAGGAACTGCTGGGTCGTCCCATAAAGGACGGGTCTTCCGGGAGCGGCCTTGCGCCCGTGCTCGCACAAGAGGCGCTTGTCCACAAGTTGTCGTAGGCCGTAGTCGCTTTGGACGCCCCGCACGGCGTCGATCTCGGCGGCGGTCACGGGCTGGCGGTAGGCGACGATCGCCAAGACTTCCATCAGGCTCCGGCTGAGCTTGTGCTTTTGAGGTTGTAAGAACTTTGTGACGACGTCGGCGTACTCGGGCTTGGTGCACATTTGGTAGCCGCCCGCGATCTTGACAAGCTGGAGGGAACTGTTGTGTGTGAGGCGGCCGCCAAACTTCTCCAAGGAGTCCTCGACCTCGAACACTGGGACGCCGATGACCGAAGCGAGTTCCTCGGCGGTCACCGGGCTCTCTGCCACGAAGAGAAGGGCCTCCAACGCCTTCATGACGCTCAAGACTCAGCCCCCCTGGCGAAGAGGACGTCCAATTCCGTCACCCTGACCCTGGCTTGGCCAAGGCGGATGAGCTCGAGGAGGGCAAGGAACCACCAGACGACTTCGCTCCGGGTGAACTCGCCGATGACAATGGTGTCGAGCGAAGCGAACGCCATTGGAAGCGCCTTCAAGACGACGACCATTTGTTCGGCTAGCGACCGACGGGGCTTACCGAGAGGTTGTATGGTGTCTGGTTTTGCTCGGGCCATCAGGCGTTCGAGCACACCGGCCAAGTCGCCGACCTGGACGTCGGTCGTGTCAAAGGGAAGCTCGTATGGATACGCGATGCTTTCCGACCATCTGAAGAAGAGCCTCTCACGGTCTTCCCTCCGTTCGAGCAGGGAACGCACCGCGGGTTCAAAAAGGTGGGCGTAGGGCTCGGTCGCGATAGCGAGCGCGTCGTCGTCAGGTTCCTCTTCTTCAACCGGGATGAGAGCCCAGGCTTTACGCTCGATGAGGTAGGCAAGGGCGGCGAGGGCGACAGCCGACCTCTCCAAGTCGCCGTCGGTCGTCGCCAAGACGTACTGGTAGTAGGCCTCGCAGATCGGGGCGATCGGCACGTCGAGCAGATCGATCTTGCGCTCGTGGACGCATAGGAACAGGGCGCCGAGCGAACCTTGAAAGGCGTCGCACTCGATGAGGATCTCGGGCGGCAATGTGACGCCTAACGGGCCGACCACGGCACGGTCAGCCGCCAGTTCGGTCTTCTTCGCCATGACGATGAGCCCCATTATGCCCACGGGGCGGCAATCTGGGATGGAGGCGCCGAGCGGATTCGAACCGCTGAATGAGGGTTTTGCAGACCCTTCCCTTAACCACTTGGGTACGGCGCCAGGGCCTCAGATGATACCTCTGGGTTCGCCTTCGGCAGGACCGGCGCGACGGAGGGGACATGTAGAAACGCGGGCCCCTGTCGGGAACCCGCGCTCTAGTTCGTGGCCAACCGTCGCTTCTACTTTGTGCGCTTGCGGCGGGCCAGGGCGGCGATGCCAAGACCAAGGATGGACATGGTGGCCGGCTCGGGGACGGTTTCGATGCTTCTCAGCGCGAAGTCTCCAGACGGTGAGGTGGTGAACCGGACATACATGGTGTCAAAGCTCGCCAGCGTCGTCGGGCTGCCGGACGAGATGTCGGCGGACGTCAGATCGACGATGAACGGAGAATACTGCGCGCCTGCGACGGTGGTGTCGTAGTATGTGTACCCAGCCTCCGAGGCGAGCACGACTCGCAACGCGAGCGACTGCTCGTTTGAGATGAAGTTGAACCGGATTTTGTCACCGGAGAGGCTAAAGTTATTCGACCCGAGATTGACATACCAGTCTGGGTTCGGAAAGAGGGCCGAACCTACGTCACCAGTGACGTTGCCATAGCACAGTGCGGTGGTGGTGACGGCGTTGCTGGGCGTGCTGACGTCAAGCTCGTTACCGGTGATCGCGGCGCCGCTGAGCAGGTTGCCGAACTGGTAGCCTTGGCCCAGATAGCGCATTCCGCCGGGGACGACTGCATAGGCGTCAGAGTCGTAGGCCATCGGAGTCGCTTGGCTCGTCTGGACGAAGGTGTTGGGGCCACCGAAGTCGTCAACGACCATCGCGTTGGCGACACCGACCGTGGCAAGAGCAGACAGGACGAGGAGTGTTCGTTTCATTCCGGCAGATAGTCTAAACAACATTCGTGCCATCGAAGCTAGAAGCTCTACCTGCTTAGCAAAGGTCTAAAGTATTTACCTGGTCATGAATCTACGCCTTCCTACCGGTTAGCGACGAAATCTATGTCGTATTCAGCATGTAATTGCCACAAATGTTCAATTCTGGCGAGACAACCGCCCCCGGCTGGCCGCACTGCCTTTAGCCGTGGAGGATGTGACTCTCGGCCCATCGTCCCCAGGTTGGCCAGGCTCCTCGCGGAGCCTGGCCCGATGGTCTTGCGGTGTTCTTTACTTGGATCGCTTGCGGCGAGCCAGTGCGGCGATGCCTAGACCAAGTACCGCCATGCTGGCCGGTTCAGGAACTGTCTCGATGCTACCGAGGGCGAAGTCACCTGAGTAGTCGGACAGAAACCGCACATACATGGTGTCAAAGCTCGCCAGTGAGGTCGGGCTGCCAGAGGAGATGTCGGCCGAGGTCAGATCGACGACGAACGGGGAGTATTGCGACCCTGCGACGGTCTTGTCGTAGAACGTGTACCCAGCTTCCGAGGCGAGGACGACCCGGACACCGAGGCTCTGCTCGTTCGAGATGAAGTTGAACCTGATCTTGTCGCCGGAAAGGCTAAAGTTCGACAGGGAGGTGTCGATCCACCAGTCTGGGTTCGGAGCGAAGAACGAGCCTACGTCACCAGTGACGTTGCCATAGCACAGGGCGGTCGTGGTGATGGCGTCGCTTGGCGTACCAACGTCCAGTTGGCCACCGGTGATCGCGGCACCGCTCAACAAGTTTCCGAACTGATAACCTTGGCCCAGGTTGCGTATTCCACCAGGCACGCCAGCATAGACCACGGAATCATAATCCATGGGAGAAGCTGAGCTCGTCTGCACGAATGTCGTCGGGCCACCAAAGTCGTCGACGATGCTCGCGTTCGCGGCACCGACTACAGCGACGAGAGAGAGTATGAGAACAGTGCTCTTCATAACAAAAGCAGTTTCATACACAAATTGGCCCAAACATACTAGATGTCATACTGGCTTAATGAACAAGTTGGAGCAAATGCTTGTTCAACTAAAAGAAGAGTGGAAACGATGTATCAAGCGCAGCAAGTTCAACACGGAACAGTGAAAATTGACTTGTCGATCTATTTATGCTCCGGCCTGCTCGGTTGACCTAAGATGGACGCGGCCCTGTGGCGCGGTTTGGGCCAGCGTAGAATGCGGGTATGTCCAAGAACCACGAGTACCCTGTCCGCGTCACCTGGAAAGGCGGGCGAGACGGCGCCGGGGAAGTGACCGACTTGCGAAGCGGTGTCGCCGTCCCGCTCTCGACCCCGCCCGAGTTTGGAGGGGCCGGGAACGGCACGAACCCAGAGCAGCTTCTCGCCATGTCCGTCGCCGCCTGCTATTCGATCACGCTGGGCATCGTGTTGTCCAACAGGAAGGTTCCGTTTGTGGACGTCCAGGCCGACGTGACCGGCGAGGTTCTTGAGAACGGTCCCAGTTTCACCTACACAAAGTTGACATTACGTCCAAGGATCACCCTCGTGGGAGCCGACGACACCCAAGCCAAGGTGGCCGAGGACATGGCCCACAAGGCCGAGGGCTATTGCATCATCACAAACGCCATCCGCGACAAGGTACAAGTGGCGGTGGAGCCGGTAATTGTCCGGACTTGAGTGGTGTCTATGCGAACAAAGTTGGTTGCGGGTAATTGGAAGATGAACTTGACGGCCGCGCAGGGCGCGGCCTTGGTCGAAGCGTTCGCCAAAAAAGTCGCGGTGCGGTACGACGTGGACGTCGTCGTGTGCCCGTCTTACCTCTCGATCCCGAAGATCCGCGACACGGTCCGCCACCAGGGGATCCTGATCGGTGCGCAAGACGTCTTCTGGCTGGAGGAAGGAGCGTTCACCGGGCAGGTGAGCGCCAAGCAGCTTGTCGAGCAGTCGGTCGCCTATTGTATCGTCGGACACTCCGAGTCGCGCGGCCGGTTTGGCAAGCTGGACACGCCGGAGTCGACCGTGCCTTTCTTTGCTGAGACAGACGAGACGGTCAACCTCAAGATCGAACGCCTTTTCTATCATGGGATCACGCCGATTTTGTGCGTCGGAGAGACTGCGGCGGAGAGAGACGCGGGCAAGACCGAATCGACGATAGAGCGTCAATTGCGTCAAGCGTTATCCGGTCGTGACAGCGCCGAACTTTATGGTTTGGTTGTCGCGTATGAGCCCGTGTGGGCGATCGGGACAGGCAACACCTGCGACGCCCGCGAGGCAGACCGGGTGTGCGGTCTTATAAGGGGTGTAATCGCTTCCCTGGCTGACGCCGACGTGGCCGAAGACGTTCGGATTTTGTACGGCGGCTCGGTCAAGGCGGACAACGCCAAGGAACTGTTCGCCAAGCCGAACATCGATGGCGGATTGGTCGGCGGGGCGAGTTTGGACGCCGCCACCTTTGCGGCGATCATCATGAGCGCTTGACCCTGAGCGGCCGTCCCGGCGGTGCCACCGGCCTTCAAGGCAAGGTCGGCTAATCTATTCGTCGCAATGGATGCGCGCCGTGTTTCCGAGACCAGGCTGGTGATGGCCCAGCGTATGACCCCCAACGACGCGAATTTCCTGGGCAAGGTGTTCGGCGGTTCGATCCTCTCGCTGATCGACCTGACCGCCGCGAGCGTCAGCGCGAAGTTCGCGCGGATGACGTGCGTCACGGCCTCGTTCGACCGCGTCGATTTCTTGCAGCCCGTGGAGATCGGTGATCTGGTGGAACTTGAGGGGTTCGTGAGCTTTGTCGGGCGGTCGAGCGTCGAGGTGACGATCGACGTGCACGCGGTCAATTTGGTTCAAGGAGAGCGACGGCACGTCAACACCGCCCGGGTCACCATGGTCGCCCTCAAGGACGGACGCCCAGCAGAGGTGCCCCGGCTGATCTGCGAAACCCGGGACGACAAACTCCGGTTCCTTGAGGGGCGGCTACGGAGGGAGTTGCGGCAGGCCCGGCTCAAGGAAAACGAGGAGGTTCGGCAGTCGCTACAAAAGTCAGCCGACGAAAAGCTGGACAAGCTTCTCGCCCACGAGGGGTCGATCCGAGACCTCCTGATGGCCTAGTCGGGCAGACTCAGTCCCACTTGCGCTCTGGTCGGCTCAGCATCGCATTGGCGTCCCCGTCGCTGAACCGCTCGGTCTTGGGATCCCAACCCAGTTTGCGGCCGCCCAAACGCAATGAGATGTTGGCCATGTGGCAGACCGTCACCGACCGGTGTCCGACTTCGGCTTCGCAAATCGGTTGCTTACGGGTCCGGATGCACGACAGCCAGTTCTTGGCGTGCCCATCGGAGGCGTAAAGCTTGACCGCGTTCTTGGGCAAGGGGTCAGTCAACAACTTGGCGTCGGACGCGCCGATCCGCTCTCGGCTGACAAATATCCATCCGTCCTCGCCTTCAAAAGTCACGCCGTTCTCGCCCTTGTTGGTGCAGTGCAGCATGACGTTGTCGGGGTAGCTGTAGAAGATGTCGAACTCAGGGAAAGTCGTGTAGCCCATCATGTCGACGATCGGTTGGGTCTTGGCGTGGCCCTCGACCGAGTGCGGCCCCGAGCCGTCGGCGCCGATCCCCCATTGGGCGATGTCGTTGTGGTGCGCGCCCCAGTCGGTCAGCATTCCTCCGCTGTAGTCAAGCCACCATCGGAAGGTGCCGTGCGTCCTCTCGTGACAGAAATCGACTGCTTGGGTCGGCCCCATCCACATGTTCCAATCGAAACCCTCCCAGGGAGCCTCCACCGAAAACGGCCCGCCGGTCGGGCCGGTCGGCAGGTGCGTGGTGACCTTCTTCAGCTTGCCGACGCGTCCGTTGCGGACAAGTTCGCAGGCGAGGCGGAACCGTTGGTCGCTCCTTTGCTGGCTTCCAGTTTGGAAAATCCGTTTGTGACGGGCGGCGGCGTCGGCCACCATGCGACCTTGGGAGATCGTCAAGGTCATTGGCTTCTCGCAATAGACGTCTTTCCCGGCCCTCATCGCGGCGACGCTGATGGTCGAGTGCCAATGGTCGGGCGTGCCGATGATCACGGCGTCGATGTCCTTGCGGGACATGATGTCGCGGTAGTCCTTGGTCTTGTAGGTGCCGGGCCCGAAGTAAGCGGCCGCCTCGTTCAGGTGCAGGTCGTCGACGTCACAGACCGCGATGACTTTCGCACCCGGCTGGCTGTGGACGTAGCGGGCGTCGCCAAATCCCTGTTGGTATCCGCCCCGGCGTCCACCCGGGCCGATGACCGCGACATGAATGGTGTCGTTCGCCGACTTCTGGACCGGTTCGTCGGCAACCATCTCAAGGATCTCCGCGTTGGCCCGCTCCGCAAACCAGGTCGGGACGGTCGCCATCGTCGCGCCAGTCAGGGTGTTCTTCAAGAGTCGTCGTCGGGTCAGGTCTTCCACTTCAGGGCCTCCACTTTGAGCACCCTTGATCTTACCGGGAAGCGTCACGACTTCGTGCGTTGTGTGCTCTTGTAAACATAGGCGAGGATCTCTGCCACCGGACCGAACAGATCCCGGGGGATGAAGTCGCCTGGTTCGCACTGCTTGTAGAGGGCCCGTGCCAAGGGCTTGTTCTCCACCCTGGGGACTTTGAGTTCCTCGGCGATCTCTCTCATTCGCATCGCTAGCAGGTCTTGACCCTTCGCCAAGACGACTGGGGCGTGCATTTTCGAGCGATCATATTTGATGGCGATGGCAAAGTGGGTCGGGTTGGTTATGAGGACGTCAGCCTCTTTGATCCTTTTGACCATGCCGCCTTTGAGGAGCCTCCGGCGGCGTTGGAACTGTTGGGCCTTGACCTCTGGCGACCCTTCCTGCTCGCGCATCTCGCGCTTGAGCTCGTCTTTGGTCATTTTGAGCTGTTTATCGACTTCCTTCCGCTGGAAGAAGTAGTCAAAGCCCGCGATCACGACCCAAAGGATGGCGATCCGCAAAAGGATCGTCTCGATGACCTGGCCGATGACCATCGCCGCCCCTGCTGGGGCCAGACCGCCGATCGTCATGAGCTTGTCCCAGTCGCTCTGGATCGCCTGGTAGGCGACCCACGAAAACAGGGCGAGCTTGGCGGTCGCCTTGAGGCCGTCGACGACGGCACGCCGCGAGAAGAGTCGCTTGAGTCCGGCCGCCGGGTTGATCTTCTCAAACGACGGCTTGATAGCCTCGCCGCTGAGGACGAACCCTACCTGGCCGAAGTTACTGGCCAAACCGATGACACAAAGCCCGAGGCAGAGCGGCAGTGCGGCCATGACGGCGGGGACGGCCATGGCCTGTGCCTGCCCGAGTACGGTCGCTGGGGTTAAGTCGCGGGCAGGCATGCGATACAGGGTCGACGCGATGCCTTCGAGCATCGCCTTCGAAAGGTTTGCGGCGGCAGCCGGCCCCAATAGTGCCAAGGCGAGCAGGCCAAGGGCTCCGTTCAAATCGGTCGACTTGGCGACCGTGCCCTTCTTTCTAGCTTCCTGCTTGCGGCGGGGGGTGGCCTCCTCCGTCCTTTCTTGGGTTGAAGACGACTGCTCTGCCACGTCAGCCTCCTCCGATCAACCGCGGGATCTGGGTGAACACCGTGTCCAGACCGCGCTGGACGGCGACGACGAGGATCGGAAGCCCCAGCATCAGGGCGACCATGCCCAAACCGATCTTGGCGGGGAGCGAGATCAAGAACGGCTGCGTCTGGGGGACCGCCCGGTTGACCAGTGAGGCGGCGGCGTCGATGATCACAGACACCGCGAGCACAGGTGCCGCGATCTGTATCGAGACGATCATCAGATGGAAGACAAGCCCGAGCAGCCCGGCCAGCATCGCGTCGCTTGGCACCAAGGCGGAGGCGGGGAAGTGGTAACTGTCCATGAAGGCGCGGAACATGACCTGGTGCCCGCCGAGGACAAGGATCAGGGTCACACCCAGCATCACCTTGAGTTGGGCGACCGGTGAGGTCATGCTTCCCACAGCGGGGTTGAATACTTGGGCGCTGGCCAAGCCGATTTGGAGATCGACGAGCGACCCGGCCATCTGCAGGCAGTTGACCAACAGTTGGATCCCCCAGCCGATCGCCAGGCCCATTGCACATTCATGGACGAGCAACCCGACCAGCGCGCCCGTCGTCTGGGGGACCGGGGGCATCAGCGGGACGAGGGCCGGGGTCAACGAGGCCGACACGACCAGGCAGAACATCGCTCGAACCTGCACGGGGACGGACTGACCATAGATCGGGGCGACCATGACCATCGCCGTCATCCGACAAAAGACCGCGACGAATCCCACCAGCCAAACGGCGTCCAGGTTCATTGGGTGACCCGGGATATCTGGTCGAAGCAAAGGACCATGAACTTCACAAGCGTCGTCAACATCCATGACCCCATCGCCGCGATCACTGCGGCGCAACCGATCAGCTTTGGCAGGTAAGTCAAGGTCATTTCCTGGACTTGGGTCACCGCCTGGAACACGCTGACGACGAGGCCGACAAAAAGTGCCACCGCCAAGATGGGCATGGTCACCATCAAGCTGACAAGAATGCCCTGGCGCGTCAGCTCCATGACGATGCCGTGGTTCATGTGCCGTACCCCGCGAGAATCGCCCTGACCAGAACCGACCAACCATCCGCCAACACGAAGACCAGGAGCTTGGCGGGAAGGGACACGACGACAGGAGGCATCATCATCATGCCCATGCCCATGAGCAAGCTGGCGACCACGAGGTCGATCACGACGAACGGGACAAAGATGTAGAAGCCGATTACGAAGGCTGTCTTGAGTTCACTGACGACGAACGCGGGGACGAGCGACATGAAGTCGATGTCTGCTCTGGTCTTGGGTTCCTGGTGCCGGAAGTCAAGGAACATCTTCAAGTCGCTCTCGTAGGTGTTCTTGAGCATGAACTTCTTGAGCGGTTCCTCTGCCCGTTGCAAGGCGACGTCCATCGGCATCACCGACCCTTGTGCGAAAAACGGCTCGATGGCGGCCTTGTTGATCTCGTTGTAGGTCGGGCCCATGACAAAGAAGGTCAGGAACAGGCTGAGGCCGATGATCACCTGGTTAGGCGGGATGTTTTGGGCTCCGATCGCCTGCCGGGTGAAGCTCAGGATGATGACGATCCTTGTGAACGCCGTCGTCAAGATCAAGATCGCCGGTGCGACGCTGAGAACGGTCAGAAGGGCCAGGATTTTGAACTGGGCTCCCAGTTGCTCGCGGTCGGCGTTGCCGCCGATGCCGATGTTGACGCTCGGCACTGGGATCTGTTGCGTGTAGGCCAGGGCTGCCATCGCCAAGAGGCTGATCACGCTGGCCCACACCAGCGCGGCGCGGCGCCGGTTCCAGACCCAGGTGGCGAAGGAGCGGAGCATGTTCCTCAGCCAGTCAAGCGAGAAAGACGGTCCAGGGCCTCGCGGACGCGGTCCTGCCTGCCGTCGCTTGGGCTGGCATCGTCGGCGTCAGGAGTGTCCAGGCGCGACTTTGCCGCGCTGAGCAGCTGCTTGGCAGCTTCGAAGTCTTTGTTTCGAACTGGTTCTTCATCCTCAAAGCCAAAGTCGACGACGGCATGTGTCGGTGCCCTGGTAGGTTCTTCCTGTTTCTCGTCGAGCAACTCGAAGAAGGCTTTCGGCTCTGTCCGGGCGGCCTTGGCGGTGTCCTGGGTCAAGTCACAGACCAGCGATGCCCCGGACGAGGTGACGCTGAGGAGCAGGGTTCGGTCTCGGACTTCGACGACTTGGAGCGAGCCGCCACCAAACGGGGCCGACTCCAGGCTCCTGATCGTGTTATCGAGACCAGGGGTGATCTTGCGGCCGAACTTGGAGAACACGAACGGCAACCCCCATTTGAGCAGGGCGAACACGACGACGAGAGCCAGGACCATCTGGATGACGTCCCACGTGCCGATGATCTGGGTCGGTGGTGATTGGACTCCGGTCTGCAGGTCTGGCTTCGTGCCGAGCGGGCCGCCAGCCAGGGCGACGAAGGGGAGTGCGGCGGACAGGGCAAGAGTTGCAAGCTTCTTCATCATGCGACCTCGTTGAGCTTGGCAAGGCGTTCTTGCAGGCTCAAAATCTCGGTGATCCGAACACCAAAGTTGTCTTCGATCACGACGACCTCTCCCCGGGCCACCAGTCGCCCGTTGACGAGGACGTCGACCGGCTCACCTGCCGCCTTGTCGATCTGAAGGATCGAGCCCGAGCCCAGTTCGACCACATCCTTCACCATCATCTTCATGCGGCCGAGTTCGACGCTGATCTCGAGCGGGATGTCCATGATCATCTCGAGCGCCGAGTCGTCCACCGTCAAAGTCGGGCCGCTGATCCCCAGTTCGGCGTGTTGGGCCCCGAGGACGCTGACCGCCGGTTCTTCGTCGCTGTTAGCCGGCGAGTTCGTTATATGCCGGGCGGTGCTGACGTCGACCAGCCATTGCATCGTCGTCTCGATCCCCTCTCCGGTAATGGCCACATCGACTTGGAGCAGCTCGGGGAGGCGTTGTAAATTGTTGGGCAGGTTGAAGATTTGGTAACGGTTTGTGAGACCGCTAGCGACCACCGGTTCATTGCGGATCGAACCTGTCGCTTGACAGATGCCTTGTACGAGGCCTTCGACCAACGGTCGGAGCTTTCCGGCCATCTGGTCGTCTGCGACGGACTTGCCGTCGCCGGTCAGAGCCTCATGGAGTTCGACCAGACCGTCGGACGAGAGCAGGATCGCCTGCACGCTGTCCGGCGAATCCGCAAAGCAGAACTGGACGATCATCTTTGGGGACGCCAGATCCGAATAGAGGTCAGTCAGCGGGGTCACTTGGACCTTGGCGTCATGAAACTGCAGGCCTATCTCAGTCGCTTCCGTCACGGTGTTCGAGACGGTCTGCCAGATTTGGCTCTGCGCGTTGGTGAACTTGGAAACCAGTTCTTCTGTGATCTTGGTCATGTTTCGGGTCACTCGTTGTTGCGGATGGGTTCGGTCACTTCGAAGGCGAGTTTCTTGCCGTCCAGACCGGTGCGGACGTAGTACTTGGCCGTGTCAGAGACCAAAAACTGGATGTCACGTTCCGTCTTCTGGTCGAGGCGGAGGGTGTCGCCTCGTCGGAGGCGGAGAAAATCCTTGACACTGAGCCGGCATTGGCCCAGGCGGACGGTGCAATCGACGGTGGTGGCGTTGAGTTGTCCGACGAGGGCACGTCGGTTGGCGACGGTCTGCTTCCTATTGCTGGCGGCTGCGAACCATTTTTGGGCGCTGAGTTTGGCGGTTATGGGTTTGAGCACCATGTACGGCACGCACAGGCTCATGGCGCCGTGCGCCTCGCCGATGCGGACCTCGAAGAGAATGCTGACCACGATATCGGTCGGCGGCGCGATCTGGACAAATTGAGAACTGGTCTCGATTGCCTCCATCGAAGGGTTCACGATGACGACGCCTTCCCACGAGGACTTGAGGGCCATGAACATCCGCTCGACGATCTGGCGGAACAACGGCTGCTCGATATCGGTGAGGACGTTGCGGTCGAGCGACCTGCCCGGGCCGCCCAACAGCTTGTCGATCATCGTGAAGACAAGTCCGAATTCAAGTTCTAGGGCCGCCTGACCGTTCAGCGGTGGCAGGGACATGATTGTGAAGACCGATTGGTTGATGCTCCGCAAATACTCTTCGTAGGGGACTTGCTCGAGGGAGATCAAGTCGATGCTGATGGTGCTACGGAGGTAGGCGCTCAGGGCGGTGCTGGCGAACCGTGCGAAAGTCTCGTGGAGCATCTGCAACGTGCGGAGTTGCTCTTTCGAAAACTTGTCCGGCCGACGGAAATCGTAGACTTCGTAGGAGACCGCCCCGCGGCTTGAGCCCGCCCCTTTGAACCCGGCCGACAGATTCTGGTCGGTCTGCACGCCGTTGGATGCAGGGTCGATCGGCTGCGACTCGACAAGCGAGTTCAGAAGGGACTCGATTTCGTTTTGGGAGAGGATGTCCGACACGTTGCAGCCTTGGCCCGAAGCAGGGATGGCGGTTATCGCCAGGTCCACTCGCGGGCTTCAGCTTGGATATCGGTGAATTTGCCAGGAACTAGAGTGCCTTGTCAGCTTTTCACGCCAGGATTTCTCACCCGGACCGTGGGGCCGGCTGGGGCGACCAAGGCCCAGGCGCCTTTCTTGGCCTTGACCGTGCCTGTTTCGACAGCTCCCTTCCCGACGGGCAACCACAAGGCTCCCTTCCCGGCGGAGCCCGGCACAGCGAACTCAACCAAAGGGACCTCGGCGCAGGCGTCGACGATCGCCCTGGCATAGTCGCTGCCTTTGTTGCCGCCGATCAAGCGCATCGACCGCCCAAAGACTTTCGTGGGCAAGATGGCTTGGGCATATGTGGTGAGACCGACATAGGCATGGTAAGCGTCTTCGCTGTCTTTGGCGAGTAATGCCATATCTGGCCCGTATTTGGCAAACTTTGCGATGTAGGGGTCGACACGTTCTCTAATGTATTTGTTCAGGTGTTCCGGTGTCGACTTGGCGACATCAGAAGAGACAAGCTTTCCCGACCTGAGGGCGTCGTCGAGCCACTTGATGTAAATCCTTTCGCCCACATCACCGTTTGCCCATGGTTCTGGGCCGGTGAACGGGCCGACCTGCGGCAAGGTCGCGTGGCCGAATTCATGTGACACCTCCCGGACGAACTCACCGGGATCGGTCAGGGTCTGCACCTGGTAGATGAAGATCGCGTTCATGTCCACAAGCTTGGGTTGGGCAGGAGTCCCAAGGTCGGCGTTGACAAACATTTGCTCACCGCCCGGCTCGCCCTCGGTGCATAGGAAGACGTCGACGATGCGCCGGTATCGCTCAGGGTTGTCCACTCCGAGCCGGTGGAGGTTCATGTCCCAGAGCCGCAGTAAAAGGCGAGACGTCCACACAGACGGATCGTTGTCGAGGGTTTCGTTGCGATATTGGGAAAAGACTTGGAACCTGGTGTTAGCGCTCGTCTCACTGGCGGCGGTGCGCCCGTAGCCTGCGGTGACAAACGGGAAGAGCCACGGGTGGCGTGGGCACCGCTGGGGTTCTTCCGCCGCAGCGAGCCGGATCCATTGGGTGTGGACGAGCCTGGGGTCTTCGATGCTCGTCAAGTCCAGAGTCGCGTAGGACGGTGCCGTGCCCGCGGGCGGCTTGAGCGAGCCTGGCAACTGCTGGGGATAGGCCAGCGTCAGGGCGATGAGAGCGGCTAACACTTACTCCACCAATCTTGGAGACTACGCACCAAGTGCCTCCAAATACCTTTCGGCGTCGATGGCAGCCATACACCCCGAGCCCGCCGCCGTCACGGCCTGCCGGTATTTGTGGTCGGTGACGTCCCCACATGCAAAGACGCCTGGGATGTTCGTTTCGGTCGAAAATGGCTTGACAAGCAAATAACCGTTCTCGTCGCAGTCGATCTGGCCTCGGAAGATGTCGCTGTTCGGGTGGTGGCCGATCGCCACGAAGACCCCCTCGACCGGCATTTCCCGCGCAGAGTTGTCCACAGTGTCCACGAGCCTTAGGCCGGTGACCCTTTTTCTGGGTTCGAGTTCGCCCAGAATGTCGTCCACGCGAGTGTTCCAAACGACCTCGACCTTCGGGTTGGAGAGGACGCGGTCCTGCATGATGCGGCTAGCGCGGAACTGATCGCGTCGATGGATCAAGTAGACCTTGGAGGCATGGCGGGTCAGATAGTTGGCCTCTTCCATGGCGGTGTCGCCGCCACCGACAACTGCGACCTCCTTGCCCCTGAAAAAGAAGCCGTCGCAGGTCGCACAGGCGCTCACTCCGTAGCCACCAAAGGTAACTTCTGAGTCCAAACCTAGCCATTTGGCACTGGCACCAGTGGCGACGATCACGGTCTTCCCCTCAAACCAACCGCTGTCCGTGTGCACCTTCGCTGGTGTGCTCACAAGGTCGACGCTGTCGACCGTCTCATGGACGATCTTGGCGCCGAACCGTTCCGCCTGACGTTTGAAGAGGTCCATGATGTCGGGCCCCAAGATTCCGTCCGGAAAGCCAGGGTAGTTCTCAACGTCGGTCGTGATCATCAACTGACCGCCAGGTTCGGGGCCGGCAAAGACAAGAGGCTCGAGCCCAGCCCGGGCGGCATAGAGCGCGGCCGTATATCCGGCCGGGCCGGAGCCGACGACAATCACGTTTTCCATAGACTTCCTATTCAGACACCTGAAATCGTGGACTGGCGGCGATGCCTAACTAAATCCCTATCAGGACGCAGTTGGGCATGCCCGACAGAAATGCCGACAATCAAGAACAGGCGCCGGATTCGCTTCGGGTGAACTGGCGACCGACAGTACCGCCTGCCAATTTTTGACTGGGAACGACATGGCGCGATTGAACTTGCTTGACCGCAGGAGCCTGCTGGCGGCGGCCCTTGCTATTGGCGTGACCGGATTGCTGGTCTGGCTGTCTCTTACCTGGCGGGTCGACGCCGTCCGACAACTCCAATCTCGGATAGAAATCGCAGGAAGCCAGCACGACCTGTCCAGGGTTCTCGTGAACAACGAGCGAATCTCCTCGACAGACCTCTTGTTTCGAGTAAGAGTCTTCGTCTCCGTTCTCTTCGGGGGCTCGATCCTTGGCGTAATACTCATCAACGGGTTGTGGCGGGCGAAGCACGTCGCGACCCAGAGGGAACTGAGGCAAAAGGTAGACGAGCAGACTGCTGAACTCAACGAGATGGTCAGCCGCCTGGAGAAATCCAACACGGAGCAAGCGATCCAGGCAAGAGATCGCGCCGAAGTCGCAATTGAACTGCAACGTGCCCTCGATGACGCAGAGTTGCAAATGGCTTTGGTGTCACACGCCTCAAAACGTTTTGAGTCGCTGTTCAATGGTCTTCCCGTCGGATGCGCGACGTTCAACTTGCAAACGGAGATCATGGAGTGGAACGCGACCATGAGCGATGTGGCCCATTGCCAAGCTTATGAAGCGATGCTCCGACCCTTGAACCAGGTCTTCAGTGGTTTGGGAGGCGGACAATTGGAGAGGGCCGCGGAATCTGCGCTCTGTTCCGGCGAGGTCACTTCCTTCGAGGCTGAGTTGGCCGTGACTAACAGTCCGCCGTTCGTGCTTCACGTCAGCGTGTTCCCGATGAGGCAAAAATCTGGCGAGATCGTCGGCGGGATCATGTGCGCGTTCGACGTGACCAGCGCGGCCCAGGCGGCGAGGGCGATTGCCCTCAGTGAGGCGAAGCTGCGCGCCTTTATCGACCACGCGCCCGCTGCCGTCGCCATCTTTGACAAGGATCTGCGCTATCTGGCCGCGAGTCGAAGATGGTACTCGGACTACGGCATCGAACAGCAAAGCATTATCGGCATGAGCCACTACGAGGTGTTCCCCGAAGTGCCCGATGACTGGAAAGCCGTCCACCAACGGGCGCTCGGGGGTGAGACCGTGACATGCGACGAGGACCGTTTTGAGCGGGGCGGCGGCGCCGTCCAATGGCTCAAGTGGGAAGTCAGGCCATGGTTCGACGTCGACGGGGAGATTGGAGGCATCGCCATGATCACCGAGGACGTCAGCGAGAGGAAGCAGGTGATGGAGGAGTTGTTCGAGGCCCACCAGAAGACGAACGCGGCGAACAAGGCCCTGGAAGCCAAGCAGAGGGAACTGAAGGATGCAAACGCCCACCTCAAGGCCCTCGCGACCACCGACGGCTTGACCGGCATCCACAACCATAGGCACTTCCAAGACTACATTTCCGCCCGGTTTGACGAGGCGCGGAGGGACGGGACGGGCCTGGCGGTGTTGCTTATGGACGTCGACAAGTTCAAGTCCTTCAACGATGAGTTCGGCCATCAAGCCGGGGACAAGGTCTTGAAGGCGGTCGCGACCTGCCTTAAGGGCCGGGTACCCGAACCGCACTTGGTCGCTCGTTACGGTGGCGAAGAGTTTGTCGTCGTGGCAGTCGGCGTCACTGAAGCCGAAGCCTTGACGATGGCGGAAGACCTGCGGTCGGCCATCGCGGCGACCAAATGGCCCCATCGTAAAGTGACAGCCAGTTTTGGCGTGGCGATGCTCGACGGGTCGGTGGAGAAGACCCGCGACCTGATCGAACGGGCTGACCAGGCCCTTTATCAGGCGAAAGAGACCGGGCGTGACCGTACTTGCCTGTACCGCTCTGACGAGGTCAATGGACGGGCCCGGGTAAAACGCCCGGCGTGAACGTCGCCCTCCTGCAAGAACTGACTGAAGCCCATGGCGTGCCCGGTCAGGAAGACCGTGTCCGCGCCATTGTCGCCCGGGAGCTCAAGCCCTTGGCCGACCTATCGACCGACCCGATGGGCAACCTCATCGCCCATCGCCAGGGCAAGAAGGGGGCGAAGAAGCTGATGCTCGCCGCCCATATGGACGAGATCGGGTTCGTCGTGAGCCACATCTCGGACAAGGGTTTTTTGCGGATCGTCCCGGTCGGCGGCTGGGACCCACGGATGATGGCCGCCCAGCGCGTGATGGTGGACGCCGAGTCTGGGCTCCTGCCAGGGCTCTTGATGCTGGGCGTCAAGCCCAAGCACCTTCTGAGCGCAGAGGAGGCCGGACGGACGATGAAGATCGAAGACTTCTTTGTCGACCTTGGGATGGACGGGGAACAAGCCAAGAAGCTTGTGCGGATCGGAGACGGGGTCTCGATGGACAGGAAATTCCAGGTCTTGGGAGACCGCTTCACCTGCAAGGCGATGGACGACCGCGTCGCCGTGTTTGTGATGATCGAGGCCGTGAAGAAGGCGGCCAAACACGCCGTGGACCTCTACGCGGTTGCGACGGTGCAGGAGGAGATCGGTCTGCGTGGAGCGACGGCGGTCGGATCGTCGATCAAGCCGGACGTCGTGGTCGCCCTCGACATCACCCTTGCCAACGATTTCCCCGGCATTCCGGAGGAGATCAGCGTCACCAAACTGGGCGAGGGCACGGCGATCAAGTTTATGGACTCCTCGCTCATCTGCCACCCCAAAGTCGTCGAGCACTTCCGACGGTTGGCGGTCGCTAAGAAGATCAAACACCAGATTGAACTGCTCCCGCTCGGTGGGACCGACGCCGGAGGCGTGCAACGTCAGAACGGCGGCATCCCGGCTTTCACGCTGTCGATCCCTTGCCGCTATGTACACACGGTCAACGAGACAGTGCACAGTGGCGACGTCCAGGCGAGCATCGACCTTCTGGCCGCGTACATCGAGGACGCCCACAACGGCGACTACACTTACGCTTTGTGACTTGTGCCCCGGCGATCAGGTATGCACGCCACATGATCGACCGGCGGCAGTTCTTGGCTGCGGCGGCGACGGCGCCCTTGGCGTTGCGTCACGGCCTTTCCCTTGAGAAACCCATGGAAACAACCCCAAACGCTGGCAAGGCGAAACTGTTCGTGTGGGATCACGTCAACCCAAAATCGACACCGGCCGAGTGCAAGAAGAAGTACCGGGATCTGAAGTCGAAGGGGCTGACCGGCATCTATCTGAACGGTGACCCGGTCGACCACGAATTTGAAGCCGTGCGCGAAGCCGGGATCGACCTGCACATATGGATGTGGACGACCAACCGGGGCGAGGAGCGCGTCATGAAGAACCACCCTGAGTGGTACCAAGTTAGCCGGAGCGGGAAGTCTTGTCACGACAATCCGCCTTACGTCGCCTATTACAGGTGGATATCACCGCACATCCCCGCCGCCGTGCAGTATGTGTGCGACAGGGCGGAGGAGATCGCGAGGCACAAGTACGTCCAGGGCGTGCACTTAGACTATGTCCGGTATCCGGACGTCATCCTTCCGGACGCGCTCTGGAGCCAATACAAACTGGACCAGACCGACGAACTTCCGGACTATGACTTCGACTACGGGGACGCGGCGTGTACGGCGTTCAAGAAGGCGACGGGCCGGGACCCGAAGACAATCGAGAGGCCAGACATCGACCAACAGTGGCTCGAGTTCCGCTACGACGCGGTCACGGCCCTGGTCAAAAAAGTGCACAAGACGGTCAAGGCGCACGACAAGCTTCTCACCGGGGCCGTGTTCCCGACTCCGTCGCTGGCCCGCAAGATCTGTCGTCAGGACTGGGACAAGTGGCCGATGGACTGGGTCAGCCCGATGATCTACCACAGCTTCTACAACCAGGAGGCCCCGTGGATCGGTGACTGCGTCCGGGAGGACATCCAGGCGGCCCGGTTCCCGATCGTCGCGGGCCTCTACATGCCCGCGTTCAAGACGACGGACGAGTTCCGCACCGGCCTCAAGGCGGCGTTCCACCGTGGCGCGGCCGGTGTTTCGTTGTTCGGCGGGGTCGGCGACGCCTATTGGGATGTCGTCGCCGAGGTGTATGGGGCTCTGTAGCGACGCTTAGGCTCCGAGTTCGCTGTAAGCATCCTCGAAGTCAGGATGCCTACGGCACAGCGGCAAGAAGTCGCACCGGTGGCAGAGAGCCTTGGGTCTAGGAACCAAGTTCTCGTAATCACGGAACAAGATCTCTCGCCCGATCAAGCGGATGTCGCCGTCCAGTTCGTGGGCCGCGTCTTCGGTCAGGGAGGCGGAGGCTCTCTTGTGCGTCTGCAGGGCGATGATCGTGGCGATCACGTTCTGCCCGGGGTAGGCGGCTCTGACCATGAGCTGGTAGCAACCCATCGCCAGATCGCTGGCGACATCATGCTCGGAGACATCCTGTCGACCGCTTTTGTAGTCGATGATCTCCAACACGCCGTCATCACGTTCGTCTACCCGGTCGATGCGGCCGACGAGTTCGAAGTCGCCCATGTCGATGCGAAAAGTCTTCTCGACGAACAGTGTCTTGGCGGTCACCGGCTCTCGTTGGACTTCCTCAACGTAGTCCTCGACAATCCCCTTTCCCTCTGCGAGGGCCTCCATCATCTCCTCTTGGCTGGAGTAGCCAGCATCGATCCAACTCTCCTCCAAAGCGGCCACCGCCTCGCCCGTCGTGGTGACCCCGAGGTCGTCCGAGTCGTGAAAGCGCTGCAGGACGGCATGGAGGGACGTGCCGAAGCTGTAATAGCGCTTGGATTTGATGTACCACCGGCCGCGGGGGTCCAGGTTGGTCAGCGCGTATTTGGTCGGGCAGGCCAGATATGTCGTGATCTTGCTGGGGCTGAGGGACGGCTTCCGCGACACTCCTTGATTATGGGGCCTGAAGACTGAAGCCGAAGGATGCCGACAATTCCAGTAGAAGGACCTGACAAGGATGCCGAGTCCAGGAGAACGCAATGAGTATCAACGGCATTAGCAGGACGGGCTTCAACGCACAAGAACAGATTCAGAGCAAGAGTGCAGACAGGGACCCGTCGTCCATGACCAAGGTCGCCAACCAGCCCTACGTGCCGGAATCCATGCTGGATCCCGGCCCGCTTGGCCCGCTGGTCATCAACGACCTGGGCCCGACCCAACCGTACGCGCCGGGCACGATCAACGACCCGGGGCCGCTCAGCAAGCCAGCGACCAAGGACTCGACCCGGCTTTGGTTCTCAAGCGCCACGTCGCACGGCACCGAGGACGCGGTCGTCAGCCCGACATCGCTCAAGTTGTCGTCGGCCACATCCAGCCGGGCGTCGAGTCTCTTCAAGTCCCTTGGTACGGCACTTGAGTCCGGAGACCTGAGCAGCGCCAAGCAAGCTTTCGACAGAATCCAGAACGCCCACAAGAGCTCCGCCGGACACCACAAACGTGCAGTGAAGGCGGGCAGCGACTTCAAGGCCATCTCCGACGCCTTGTCAGCCGACGACTTGGGCGCCGCCCAAAAGGCATGGGCACAGTTCCTCGCCGACACCAAGAGCCGGTTCAACCGGACTCCGACCAGCACGCCTGGTTCGGGTTTCATGCTGAACATCTCGGCTTGACCTGACTTCCTCAAGCAGAGGGGCCGCTCGGCCCCTCTGGACCTTCCTTTGCGTTGAGATCGGGCGGTAACTTACCGTCTGCCATGAAAATCCGGATCGGCCACTCCCCCGACTCAGACGACGCGTTCATGTTCTGGGGCCTGGCCTCGGGCACAGTCAAAAGCGATTTCGAGTTCGAACATATCCTGCGGGACATCCAGACGCTCAACGACTGGGCCAAAGAAGGGAAGCTCGAAAGCAGCGCGGTCAGCGTCCACGCCTTCGCACACGTCGCCGACAAATACGCCCTGTTACGGCACGGCGGATCCTTCGGCGAGTCCTACGGGCCGATGTTGGTGGCTGAGTCCGAAGTGCCCCTGGACGAGATCAGGGAGACGACGATCGCCGTCCCCGGCAAGCTGACAAGCGCGTTCCTGCAACTCAACCTGTGGTTTATCGACCAGTTTGGCGAAGGTGTCGCGCCCAAGCACGAAGTCGTACCGTTCGACGAGATCATCCCGTCGGTGAAGGCGGGTAAGCACAAGGTCGGTCTGATCATCCACGAGGGTCAACTCACCTATGAGAAGGACGGACTGGTGGAGCTCGCGAACATGGGCCGTTGGTGGCACCAGAAGACCGGTCTGCCGCTCCCGCTCGGCGTCAACGTCGTCCGAAAAGACTTGGGCGACGATGTCTGCCAGGAGGTCAGCCGGTGCATGCGCGAGAGCATCGACGCGGGCCTCAAGAACCGACCGAAGGCGCTGGAATACGCCCTTCAGTTCGCACGGGACATGGATCCCGACACCAGCGACGAGTTCGTCGGCATGTACGTGAACGAGCGGACCCGTGACATGGGAAGGGAAGGCGAGCAGGCGATCCGGATGCTTCTTCAGAAGGGTGCCGAAGCCGGTCTCGTGCCCCCGGTGACAGTTGCCGTCGTAGATTGAGTAGGAGACGTATAATGAGGGCGGGGTAGCCCGCCCCGGGTTCCCAGGAAACCACGATGAGCGACCGAGTCTTTGTCTTCGACACCACTCTGCGCGACGGCGAACAAAGCCCAGGCGTGCACTTGGACATGACCCAGAAGCTCACGATCGGCCACGCGCTGGTGGATCTCGGGGTGGATGTTCTGGAAGCCGGGTTCCCGATTTCTTCGCCTGGTGACTTCGAGTCGGTCAACACTCTTTCCAGGGAACTGAAGGGCGTCACGATCTGTGGCCTGACGAGGGCCCGGGCCAAAGATATCGAGGTCGCCGCAGAGGCCCTCAAACCTGCCGAGCGTCCGCGCATCCACACGGGCCTCGGGGTCAGCAAGACCCATTTGGAGCACAAGCTCCGCATGACCGAAGAGGAGGGCTTGGAGGCTGGCGTCGCCGCCGTCAAATTGGCCCGCCAATTTGTCGACGACGTCGAATACTTCATGGAGGATTCGGGCCGAGGCGAGAAGGATTACGTCTATCGGGTGACCGAGGCGGTCATCGCGGCCGGAGCGACCGTCATCAACGTCCCCGACACCACCGGGTACAGCACGCCGGAGGAGTATCGCGACCTGATCTCCGGGATCATTTCCAACGTGCCGAACTCGGATAAAGCCACCTTCAGTTGCCACTGCCACAACGACCTTGGTATGGCCACCGCCAACACCCTGGCCGGCGTCCACGGCGGCGCCCGGCAGGTCGAGGTCACGATCAACGGCATCGGAGAGCGGGCAGGCAACACTTCGCTCGAAGAAGTGGTGATGGCTCTGCAAATCCGCAACGACTACTATCACTGCGAGACGCGCATCCAGAGCCAAAAGCTGATGGAAGTATCGCGGCTGGTGAGCGAACTGACCGGCATGATCGTGCAGCGGAACAAGGCGGTGGTCGGCGCCAACGCCTACGCCCACAGCTCCGGCATCCACCAGGACGGCGTCTTGAAGGAGCGGTCGACCTACGAGATCATCGACCCCCTCTTGGTCGGTGCGGCGAGATCGGAGATCATCTTGACCGCGCGCTCAGGGCGGCACGGCCTGAAGCATAGGCTCCGCGAGTTGGGGTTCGAGTTCCCGTCCGAGCGGTTCGAAGTGATCTACGAGGCGTTCCTTAGGGTCGCCGACCAAAAGCAAGAGGTCAACGACGAGGATCTGCGGCACTTGGTCAGCGTGCGATAGCCCGGGCGCGGTCAACCGACCTTGCCAACGAGCGTCCCGATCCCCTCGACGATGCACGACACCCGGTCCGAGGGCAGCAACAACCGTCCGAACGTGGTCTCCTCAAGCGGAGGTTTGGGCAGGGCGGGCCATGCCATGACCTCTCCGGCCGTCACCGCGCCGACCAAGGTCGATTGCACGACCAAGGATGAGAACCCCGGCCAGGTTTCGACGACGCCCGCCGCGACGACGTCGTCGTCCACCCGCACCTCGTAGGGCCAGGCGTAGACGTCCTGTTCGCCCGAGACCAGGTATTCGGCGATCTCTTCCGGGGTGACCAAGAAGGGGCCCATCAGCATGCCGGCGTCGCGGCCAGGCGCGCCTGTCCCCCCGCGCATCTGGTCGTCCACCACGACGGCGGGCACATTAAAGGCGACGAGCATCGTGTAGCCGAGCAGGAACCCGGGCGCCTCGGCCTCGTCGACCGCCATCCCGGTGGCTTGGACGACGGCCGCGACGTGGACGTCGAAGTCCAGCCCGTCCACGTCCGGCGACATCTCCACCTCGCTGAGCGGGCCCCGCACCAGCCCGGGGTGGCGGTGGGAATAGGTGAGATACCGGTTGCCGGCGCCGTCGTTGACCGTCTCAAAGATCCTGAGTCCGGTCGCGGTCCCGATCGGGGAAAGCAGCCGGTAGGCACTGGGTTCGTGTATGCCCACTGCCTTCTCGCCGTCGGTCTCGTAGACCCGGTTGTCGTGGAAGATGCCCGAGCGGTGGACCCCGGGCTGCTCCACCAATTCAAACCGGACCAATTTCATTGGCGCGTAGGGTACCAGGCAGGGCTTTGCCGCACCAGCTGAGGGCCATCGATGCCAGCTTGGAGCGGCCAGATGCCTGGACCCCTTTTGCTGACCCAGGGCCTTGAGGTAGCATCGGCAGGTGCCAACGCGACATTCGCCTTGGTCGGGGATCCATCGATGCCTGCTCTGAAGATTTTGGTCTGTGACGACGAACGACACATCGTGCGCCTTATCCAGGTGAACCTGGAGAAACAGGGCTACCAAGTGGTCACCGCCTACGACGGCAAAGAGGGGCTAGAGAAGGTCAAGACCGAGAAGCCCGACTTGATGGTTCTGGACGTGATGATGCCGTACATGGACGGATTCGAGGTGCTCAAAACGCTCCGGAAGGACGCGGCCACCGAGACTTTGCCGGTCATCATGCTGACGGCGAAGGCGCAGGACAAGGACGTGTTCGAGGGCTATCACTACGGCGCGGACATGTACCTGACCAAGCCGTTCAACCCGATGGAGCTCGTCGCGTTTGTCAAACGCATCACCCAAGGCGGGGACGACACGGGCCCTAAAAAATACGACCTCTGAGCCTGAAGATTCACGAAGCGACCCCGGAGCCCAAGTAGGTTCCGGGGTATCTTCTTGCCCTCAGGCCGTTGGCACGGCCCTTGCGGAGCTTGGCAAAAGATGCAACTCATGGATTCGATGTTCATCGCCGGATTGGCCAGGATGCCGCTTGGCATGGTCGAAAGTTGGGGGATGCCGGTCGTGGCGTCGCTCGCAATCGTCCCCACCGCTCTTGCCGCCGCGCTCTATTTCGGCTTTATGCAACGCCGCCCCGAGTTGAAGAACTCGGCTTACATCCCCCTCCTGCTCGGCGCGATCATGGGCGTCGTGGCGTTCGTTGATTTCAACAGGCCAGGTGTCCGTGACTTTGGCGACTTCGGACGCAAGTCGTTGTTCCTATTTGTCGCCATGTGGGCATTGCCCGCCATCGCCGCCGTGGCACTGGCCGTCTACGACAAGTTCGGCACTGGCGGCGGACGGCGGGCCAACTACTGATCGAGCAGCCGGGTCCCTCCAAAGCAATATTTGCAAGAATCTCTTGCAATTTGGCGGGACCTGTGTTATCCTGATCCTACTGTGAATACGTATGCACGTGTTCACCGACGGAGTTAGGTAGGCCAATGAGGGTCACCCAGCAGGACATAGCCAGACTCGCAGACGTGTCGCAAGCGACCGTCAGCCGCGTCTTGGCGGGTGACACTCGGGTCGAAGAGGACAAGCGTGACCGTGTACTCAAGGTCATCAAGCAGAGCAACTACCGCCCGGACGTCAGGGCCCAGGCTTTGCGACGCCGTAGCACGAATTTGATCGGCCTGGTTCTGAAGAGGCCGGACGGCGGGCTGAAGGACGATCCTTTTTTCAGCGCCCTGATCAGTGAGATCACGCAAGTTCTCAGCCGGTCGAACTACCACCTTTGCCTCGACGTCGCACCTGACAGCGGTTCCCAGACCGGGGTCTACGACGAACTCTTGCGTACGCGGAGGGTTGACGGGTTGATCCTCGTCGAGCCTGAGACAGGGGACGAGCGGCTTCACAAGCTGCAGGACGACCGCTTTCCGTTCGTGGTCATCGGCAATCCGAGGACCTCGGTCATGCACAGCGTCGACAACGACAACGTCTTGGCGGGCCGTATAGCCACTCTTCACCTGGTGGAGAACGGCTACCGGAGAATCGGATTCTTGGGCGGGCCGACGGGAGTCGCAGTGAGCGAGGATCGACTCACAGGCTATCGGATGGTGATGGCGGAGCATGGCCTGGCGCCACGTGTCTGGACATCCGAGTTCGGGTTTTCTGCCGCATGCGACTCTGCCCTGCCGATCTTGGACTCTCCCGACCGGCCAGACGCCCTTGTCGTCTTGGACGACTTCATGGCGATGGGCGTGGCACGGACGGCGCGTAAGGCCGGGCTGAAGCTACCCGGCGACCTCGGGCTCGTCAGTTTCAACGACAGTTCTTTGTGCGACCTGGTGGACGGCGGCGTCACAAGCGTCAACATGCGATTTGAACAATTAGTAAGGGATAGCTGCCAGAAACTGATCCAAATCATCGAAAGCAAGGTTCCACCGGTGCCAAGCCGTTTAGTCATTCCGTGCGAGCTGAAGGTGCGCGGCTCCTCCCGTAAGCCGTTGGGGGTGACCCTGTGATGTCCTTGATGGCCTTGGCCTCCGTTCTTCAGTCAGTGAACCATGAATTCGTATTCGTGGCTGACGGGCCTCTTCATTCAGTGAGCGTGGCGGGGACGTTCAACGGCTGGGACAAGGGCAAAGATCCGATGAAGGTCGGCGCGGACGGACTTACCTGGCGGCTGAACCTCTCGCTGAAACCGGGGAAACACTCCTATAAGTTCGTCTTGGACGGTGACCGTTGGATCGTCGATCCGAAGGCATTCCGTAACGAATCGGACGGGCAAGGCAACACGAACTCGATCCTTCTCCTCACGCCTCGGGATTATTCAACGCTTCCTGGCGTCGTCGGCGACGGGACGATCACGAAATCGGCCATCGTATTCACGCCGGTCGAGCCGGGTGTCAACCTGGACCGGGGCAACTTGACCGTCCGCATACAGACACGCAAGGACGATGTGCAAAAGGTCGTCCTGGTCACACGCGGCAAGGGCTTTGACGCCACGCCGGTCACCCTCGACGACTTTGTCACGCAGTGGTCGGTCGTACTGCCATGGCGGGATACGAAGCCGTTGAGTTTCCACTTCAATGTAGTCGACGGCAAGACCACGCTGGAGGTTGGCCGTGACGGTATTGGCCGCCGGCAGAGCGACTTTGTCCTCCGCCCTGGAGAGTTCAAGCCCTTTGCCGTGCCTGCGTGGGTCGAGCGGAGCGTCATCTATCAGATTTTTCCTGACCGGTTCGCGAACGGCGACCAGGCGAACGATCCTAGAGGCACGGTCGATTGGGGGGCGAAGCCAAGTTTCTCCAACTGGTATGGGGGCGACGCGGCAGGCGTCAGCAAACACCTGGGCTACCTCAAGGACCTCGGGGTGAAAGCGGTCTACTTCAATCCGCTCTTCCTCGGGCCGAGCAACCACCGGTACGAGACCACCGATTACAGGCTCGTTGACCCGCGGTTCGGGACTAACGAAGAATTCAACTCTCTGGTCAAAAAAATGCACAAAGACGACATCAAGGTCGTCTTGGACGGGGTGTTCAACCACACGTCGGTCGACTTCTTCGCGTTTAGGGACGTCCGTGACCGCGGCAAGGCGAGCCCTTACAAGGATTGGTATTTTATCAAGAGCTACCCGGTGGTGGTCAAGAACCCGCCGCCCTACGAAGCCTGGTTTGGGTTCCCGTCGCTCCCCAAGCTCAACACAAACACCCCTGGTCCAACGGAATACATCTTCGACACCCTGGACTTTTGGAACCGCAACGCCCACATCGACGGCTGGAGGCTGGACGCGGCGAACGAGGTGGATCCCCAGTTTTGGCCGAAGTTCCGCCAGCACCTGAAGTCGCTGGGCAAGGACAAGTGGATCGTCGGCGAGATCTGGGGCGACGGGTCGCCCTGGCTCCAAGGCGACATGTTCGACAGCGTCATGAACTACCAGTTCCGCGACGCGGTGCTTCGGTTTGTCGCCCATGGCGAGTCCTCGGCGACTGTCTTCCTAGACAGTCTGATGCGGGTCTACAACAGCTACCTTCCGCAGGTCAGCCGGAACATGATGAACCTGCTGGGCAGCCATGACACGCCGCGGTTCCTGACCGAATGCGGCGACGACCCTAGGCTGGCCAAACTTGGGGCCCTGGTGCAGTTCACTTGGGTCGGCGCGCCGAGCGTCTATTACGGGGACGAACTCGGCATGGAGGGTGGCCGCGACCCTGACAACCGGCGCGGCATGAGGTGGGACCTCGCCACCCCCGGAAACGACTACTTGAAGACATATAAAACGTTGGCGCGCGTCCGGCTTGGGTCGGAAGCGCTGATGGTCGGCGACCCCGTGAGGGTGGTGACCAACGACCAACGACGGATTGTCGCTTATGGGCGGGCCTTTGGCGGTGACGCCGCCCTCGTCGTGATCAACCGATCAGATGCGGAGCAGTCCGTGGAGTTCAAACTCCCGGCCAGTCTGCGTCTGCTCTTGACCAGTCCCTGCGTCGAAGCTCTGTCCAACCGGCCGGTCACGGTCGGTGCAGACAGTAAGCTTCGCCTGACCCTGGCCCCCCTGTCCGGCGCCATCGTGCTACCGGCAAAGGGCCGTTCTCGACTTTCGGCATAAGCTATCTGCATCGAAGAAACTGATTTCTTGGTGGTAAAGCAATGAAGCACAAATCTCAAGCATTCACACTCATCGAATTGCTGGTCGTCATCGCGATCATCGCGATCCTGGCCGCGATCCTGTTCCCCGTGTTCGCCCAGGCGAAAGCCGCGGCGAAGAAGACCTCGTCCCTTTCGAACATCAAGCAGCTCGGCACCGCCCTGCAGATCTATGGCAATGACTACGACGACATGTCGCCGCATTCCAAGATCTACGAGGCCTACGTGTTCCACGCCCGGTTGATGCCGTACGTGAAGAGCATGCAGATGTTCAAAGACCCGGCCTCGCCGGCACCCCAAGGCATGGTCCAGCGCAAGGAGCATGACAACGGCTTCGGCTACTACATGACCCCGCCAGACGACGGCTGCATCGGCGTCGGCACGTCAAAGTACGGCTCGGGCGACGACAACGCCAACAGCCACTACTTCAACGACATCTACCCGGCGACCGACTACGATGTGAACATCCGTCAGTTCGGCTATGACAGCCGCCTGTGCATCTCAGCACGGACGAGCAACTACACCCAGCCGGGCTTCAACCTGACGACCGGGTCGGTGAGCGCGGAAGGCAACGAGGGCATCGGCCCCTCGCCAGCCAAGTTGTTCACTTCGGTCGCAAAGGCGGTCATCTTCTACACGTTCGAGCCGGACAACACCGACTGGCCTGGGCCTGCATTCTGGGGTACCGGCTATAAGGGAATGCATGGCGACGGCAATAACCTGGCGTTTGTGGACAGCCACGCCAAGTTCTATAAGAGCAAGGCCATGATGGGCACTTACGGACGACGTTGGAACGACTCGTTCGGCGACTGGGACACCTGTCCTCCCGCCAACGCTTGGAGCGGCGACCCGCACGCTGGGGAATGCTTCATCTGGTGGGGTACCAACTACGCCGATCCGGCGAATCAGTAAGCGACGACCTGGGCGGCCTGGGTGACCGGGCCGCCCCGACCTCAGAATACAAACCATGAACATCAGAACTTTGGCCTGCATCCTGTTGGCGATCTCCACTCTTGGGCTCTGCGCTTGCGACAACATCGGCAACGCCCCTTCAGGCAAGTCGGCCGACGAAATGAAGGCGTACGTCGACCAACAAAAGCCGGAGGACCAGATCAAGATGTGGGAGGCCTCGCCAGCGCCAGCGGCTGAGAAGGCCAAGAAGATCGCGGAGATCCGCAAGAAATACAACCTGCCGGAGAACGCGGGTGGCGGCACCCCGAATTTTCCAGGCGACCCGAGAGCCGGGGGATGACCGCGTGTGCGTGCTCCTCCGGGCGAGGCAGTTCAGTGCAGCCAGTAGTATTACGGGTATTTGGCGCAGATGCGATTGAGCCTAGTACATTCTCCTGTACCATTAGGGTTGGAAGGAGCATTACCTGAATGAAAACAATCTTCGCTTTCGGAACCTTGGCCCTGGCCGCCTTGGGTTGTACGCAGGTCATCTGGGACAACACCTCGTTCACGACCTCATTCACGACCCGCAATCAAGACGACGCGCCTGCGTTGCATATCATCAACACCAGTGGATCGGACATCGCACTCGGCCACGTCGCGTTCCAAGGCAAGGCGTCGGTACAACAAGAACTGCATTTCTTCATAGCCAATTCAGGCGGCGGCCTCCTTGACATGGTCTCTCAGGCGACTGGCGCCACAGCTGAACACACTCTCATCGGCACGGACGTGAACTGGGTCCTTTTGGCCGGCCAGGCCTATTACATCGGTGCGATTGCGAACGTAGACGGCAATCACTACGATTACGGCCAGACTTTTCCCTCGCAGAACGGCCTACATAGTACAAATAACGGCAACTTTTCAGGATACACCAATCCAAGTTACTATGGAGACGCTGGCGCAGACATGTCGTGGCAGTTGTCGTCTGCTGTGCCTGAGCCTGCGACCATGGTTGTCCTTGGCCTAGGCGCGATTGGCACGATCGTGCGGCGACGCAAGAAGGCGTGAATCGGACCCCCCAAGGTGGGGAACTAGTCGAGCGGGCCCGATTCGGGCCCGCTTTTACATGCCTGCCCGTCGAGAATGAGACTATCGATCGTGTGGTTTGACAAGTGGGGCGCATGCCCATCAGCACGCCCAATCCATAATGAGACATGCCTGCGACAACGGGGTCGGGCTTTCCGGCGGGCGTCGACATGACGACGACGGAGGCGCCATTCATCGAGCAAGCGGTCGCGGAAGGCCGGCTCTACATCACGCAGCCGTACGAGCTTTACTCCAAGGAGAACCATCAGACCTGGCGGGATCTGTACGCCCGGATGCTTCCCCGCTGGGAAAGGTACGCCAACCAGCACTTCTTGCAAGGCATCGAAAACCTCTGCTTGGATCCGACTCAGGTGCCGCGTCTGGAGGACGTCAACAAGTTCTTGAATCCGTTGACAGGCTTCCGCGCCAAGCCGGTGGCCGGATACGTGCCCGCCTACTTGTTCTTCGACTGCCTTCGGAACCGAGACTTCCCGACCACCATCACGGTTCGTAAGCACGACAACCTGGACTACTTGCCCGAACCCGACATTTTTCACGACATCGCGGGGCACGTGCCGATGCACACAGACCGGGCGTTCGCAGACACCTTGGTGCGTTTTGGCGAGTGCGCAAGGACGGCCGCCCTCCTGGCCCGAGAGACAAAGGACCGGGACGAGCAGGCGCGCAAGCTGACGAGCGTGATCAAGGCGATGGCCAGGTTCTTTTGGTTTACGATCGAATTTGGGTTGATGAGGGGGCCAAATGGTTTGAAAGCCTATGGGAGTGGACTGCTCTCAAGCTATGGCGAACTCGCCCACTCGATCGACTCGCCGCTGGTCCAGCGATATCCTGTCCAGCTGGAGTGGATCGTCAACCAGTATTTCGAGATCGACCACTACCAGCCTCTGCTGTTCGTGGTGGACTCATTCGACCACCTGTTCGGCTTGGTCGGTAGACTTGAAGACTGGATGAAAGAAGGGAAATTGGACAATGTGGCCCCAGGCGAGCCCAATCTGAGCGAAGCCGACATCGCCAGCTTCATCCAGGCGCAGGTCTGAGGGATGGATCCTGCACCCGTCACCCTGCAGACGAGGCGCCTTGTCATGGAACCTTTGACGCTGGCACACGCCGAGGAGTTGCTCGAAACGGTAGACGCCGACACTTTCGCGCTCTTTGTCGGGCACATGCCCACATCGCTTGGGTTGGATGACTTCAAGGCGTTCCTGCAGAGGACCCTTGATGATCCGACTTTCGTGAGCTTTGTGGCGCGTGACAAGGGGTCTGACCGAGTGGTTGGGAAGAGTTCCTACCTGGACATCCGCCCGGCGCACCGAGGCTTGGAGATCGGGGCTACTTGGGTGTCCAAGCGTGCGAGAGGCACGTATGTGAACCCAGAAATGAAGCACGCTATGATGAAGCATGCTTTTGAAGAACTCGATTACGTTCGGGTTCAGCTCAAGACCGACATGAGAAACGAACTCTCTCGGGCGGCGATCCTCAAGGCTGGCGCCAAGTTTGAGGGAGTCCTGAGGCGGCACTGCATCCAACCTAATGGTTATATCAGGGACACTGCCATGTATAGCGTCACAGTGGACGAGTGGCCAGAAGTGAAGGCGATGCTGGAAGAGCGGATCGCCGCGCTCTAAGACCCAAGTGACGAGGCCGGCCAGGAGGAGCATGGCTGCGGTCTCATCCGGTGTGTCCTTCGCCCCTGGGGGCCGCCTTGTGGCACCGGTGGGCCGGGTCGGACCCTTCGCCGTACCATCCACCTGAGAATGCCTTCGGCCATAATCACCCCATGCCTGTCGAGATCTTGATGCCGGAGATCGGCGAGTCTGTGCACTCAGGGACGGTCAGCCGCTGGCTGAAAAATGTTGGGGACTTCGTCAAGGAGGACGAGCCGGTGGTCGAGATCATGACCGACAAAGTCAACACCGAGCTTCCGTCCCCGGCGAGCGGCGTGCTTGTCAAGATCAACATCCCGGAAGGCGATGAGGTCGAGGTCTTCCACGTGATGGGCGTCATCGAGCCCGACGAGGCGGCGGCGAAGAAGGCGATCCAGAACGGCGGCGCACCGGCCACCGAACAACCGAAGCCGAGCCAGGCGGAAACGCCCCCCAAGGAGAGCCTGGCGGCGGTGTCCAAAGAGACGGACGGACAACGCAAGTTCTACACGCCACTTGTCAAAACGATGGCCAAGGAGCACGGTGTCGCGTTGGGCGAGCTCAGTGCGATTTCCGGGTCAGGCGAGGGCGGAAGGGTCACAAAGAAGGACCTTCAGGGCTACCTGGCGGGCCGGGGCGCCACGACGGCCGCACCGGAACTTCGCGCCCCTTCCGCTCCGACGCGACCCTCAGACGGCTCCGAATCGACCACCGTCCAACTGACCGGCATGCGCAAGATGATCGCCGACGCGATGGTCCGGAACGCCGCCGTCCCGGTCGTCAGCACGCTCATCGAGATCGACGTGACCAACATGGTCGGTTTCCGGTCCCGCAACAAGGACGCGTTTTTGGAGCAGCACGGGGTCAAGCTCACCTACACGCCGTTCTTTATCAAAGTTCTCGCCGAGACCCTGCTGGAGTACCCGACACTGAACTCCGCCTTGGATAACAACAACGTCACGACGTACCACAAGGTCCACATGGGTGTGGCCGTCTCGCTTGGCAAGGACGGGAGCGGCGGGTTGATCGTCCCCGTCATCCGGGACTGCGACAGCAAGCACATCGTGGAGATCGCCAGAGACCTGGACGTGATCGCGCAGAAGGCTCGGGCCAGCCAACTCGGCGTGGCCGATGTCCAAGGCGGCACGCACACGCTGACCAACCCAGGTTCATATGGCGCGGTCTTGGGCACGCCGATGATCAACGCCCCTCAGGCAGGCATCACCGGCGTCTACGGGATTCAGGAGCGGGTCGTGTCGGTCAACGGCATGATCGCGATACGGCATATGATGAACGCGGTCCTCACCTACGACCACCGGTTGGTCGACGGCATGACGGCTGGTCGGTTCTTGCAAGCCGTCAAAGGCAAGCTCGAGGCCTTCGACTTTCTGAAGTGACACCGGTAGAATGATCGCCGACATGCAGTCCGTCACCATCAACTTGACCGCCCGCGACGCCCAGGTGAAAGAGCCTTGGATATGGCGGTTGTGCAAGGAGTTCGCGGTGCGCGTCTACATCGAAAAGGCGAACGTCGAAAGTGATTTCGGCACGATTCAGGTTAGATTGGAGGGCCCGGTCGAGGAGATCCAGCGGGCCACCGCATGGCTGATGACGACCGGCATGCACGTCGACGCCCTGCAACGGGCCGTCGGCGCCTGATCTGGATGATATGACCGTCCCGTCAGGATTCGAGGATTTCTGGCGCGACACGGCGGCCGCCGCCGAAGGGTTGGTCCTCGACTTCGACGGGCCAAAGCCGTCAGACCGGTCCACCGACAGCCACATCGTCCAGACTGTCACCTTTCGCGGCGCGGACGGGTCACCACGGCACGCCTGGCTTGCGACCCCTCGCGAGGCGAAGGCACGCCGTGGTTTCTTGTGGATCCCGCCCTACAGCCGGTGGTCCATGAAGCCCGACCAGTACGGCACTCGGCCAGGCCACACGTCGTTGAGCCCCAACCTCCTTGGAGAAGGCGCCTTCCACGAGGAAAGCTACACGCCTGAACGGGGCTACTTCGCCGAGGGGGTCGGGAGCCCGGAGACGTGGGTGTTCCGGCGTCTGTTTCAAGACTGCGTCTTGGCGGTGCGACTCCTGCAAGAGCTGGGTTCGTTGGAGCCTTCGAGGACGGGGGCCATGGGCATGAGCCAGGGCGGCGGGCTGGCGATCTGGTTGGCCGCGTGGACTCGGTCGGTGGCCGCGGTCGTGGCGGACATGCCCTTTCTCGGCATGATCAACCAAGTGCTCGCCGAACAGAGGGCTTTCCGATATCCGCTCAAGGAACTGGCCGATTGGCGCGACATTTCAGCAGACAGGCCCACCCTACTGACCCGCACGCTTGACTTCTATGACACGGTGAACCAGGCTCGGTTCTGCCGCGTGCCGACGCTGGTGACTCTCGGCCTCAAAGACCCCGCTGTCCGACCGTTTCAGGCGGAGGCCGTCTATGAGGCGCTACCCGGCGAGAAGCATCTGGAGAAGCTCGATTGGGGACACGACTGGCACCCGAGCATGGTCCAGCGCAACCAGAACTGGCTCGACGCCCACTTGGCGCCATGAGGATCTTGCACGTCGGGTCTTCGATGCCCGACGACTGGGGCGGGATCGAGCGATACGTGGCCGCTCTCTCCCGGGCACAGGCGGCGATGGGGCACGACGTCGAGGCGACGGCCTGGCCCGGCTCGCCCTTGTCGGCGCGGCTTTCCGTGCCCCAACACCCCGCCAGAGTGCCTCGGAAGTTCCGCCTCGCCGGCTTGCCTGCTTACCTCCGGTTGTTCACCTCCCGCCGATTTGATATTGTCGTCCCGCACTTCTCACCCGACTATGACGTTCCGTTGGTCGCCGCCAGGATGTGCGGACAACGGGGGGTCGTGGTCACGCGGCACATGGCGATGCCCCTTCGGGCTGGTCGAGCCCGCTCGCTGGCCCGGTTGGCCGAGGGATTTGTGGGTGTCAGCCAGGCGTCAGCCTCGTCCTTGGTGTCGTCGGGACTCCCGCCCGACCGCGTCCGGGCCGTGTTGGGGGGCTGCGAACCTCTCTCCCCCACAGCCGGGCGAGACGCGGTTCGCGTTCGATTGGGCATGGAGGGGTTCTGCGTCGGCTATTTTGGGCGGCTTGTTGAAGAGAAGGGGATTCTCGTCGCGTTGGAGGCGTGCAGGTTGTTGCCGTCAGCAACTCTCCACGTCTTCGGTGGCGGCCCGTTGAAGGCAAACGTGGAATCGGCGGGACACGTCCGGTGCCACGGGGTCGTCGCCGACGTCTCCTCCGCGATGTCGGCCGTGGACGCCGTCATCTTGCCGACGACCTGCGAGGAGGCGCTCGGGATGGCCTTGCTCGAGGCCATGTCACTGGGAAGGCCGGTCGTCGCTTCAGCAGTTGGCGGTGTGCCGGAGGCGGTCACCGATCAGGTCGAAGCGCTTCTGATTGCACCTGGCCAGCCCATCGCCTTGGCGAACGCCGTCATGGCCTTGGCCGATGACCCTGGTCTCGCACGCCGGCTTGGAAATGCGGCGCGGGACCGATTCTATGGGCAGTTCACTCCGGCACACATGGCCCGGCGGGCAACGGCGGCCTACGAAGAATTGATCGGTCGTCCAGTCTGATCAGGGCGCGTACGCCTGTCGGATACTGGCCAATGTCGAAAGTAGGTCGGCGGCCTTATCGAGTGGCCATTGGGTGGCAGCGTCGCTTTGGGCGTGCTCAGGGTCTGGGTGGACTTCCAGGAACAGAGCGTCGACGCCGACCGCCACCGCGGCCCTGGCCATCGCCGGGATCGACTCGCGGACACCACCTGTGGACGAGCCCGCCCCTCCAGGCCTCTGGGCAGAGTGGGTCGCGTCGAAGCAGACCGGATGTCCGAAGGAGCGCATGGTCTCCAGTCCCGGCATGTCCACGACCAGCGTGTTGTAGCCGAAGCTGGTGCCGCGCTCGGTAAGCATGATGCCGTGGGCGGCATAGCCTTCTAGCTTCTCGACGATGTTCTTGGCGTCCCAAGGAGCCAAGAACTGGCCCTTCTTGACGTTGACCGGTCGCCCGGTTTGGGCCGCTGCCTCCAGTAGGTCGCTTTGGCGGCAGAGAAAGGCGGGGATCTGCAGGATGTCAGCCACTGAGGCCACGTGCGGGCATTGCTGGGGCAAATGGACGTCGGTGGTCACGGGCACGCCGAATTGCTCCTTGACGTCGCTCAGGAGCGAGAGGCCTGCCTCCATGCCGCCGCCACGGGCCGAGGCTAGGGAAGTTCGATTTGCTTTGTCAAAGCTGGCCTTGAAAACATATCCGAATCCAAGGGCGTGGCATATCTCTTGCAAAGCCCCCGCCACTTCATGGCAGACGTCCTTGGACTCGGCGAGGCACGGGCCGCCGATGATCACTAACTGCGACCCGCCGAAGCTGACGCCGCCTGCCGAGAACGTCTTCAGTTAGCTGCCCCTTTGGCCTTGTTGAGGAAGGCGACGAAGTCCTCTGGTGAGGTGAGGCCCGGTTGGATGCCAAGTATCTTCTTGTCCGGCGTCATGACGACGTAGACCGGGTTGGTCGAGCTGTTGGTGAGTTGCTCGCGCAGCTTGGCGTTCGCCTGGTCTTCCGGGAACTCTCGGTCGGTGAAGAGTTCGGCCCTGGCGAAGCCTTGCAGCGCCTTCTTGACCTCCGGCTTCGGGAAGACGTCCTTTTCCATCACGCGGCAGTTCGTACATGTTTGACCGGTGAAATTGATAAACACAAGCTTGTTATCGCCCTGTGCTTCTGCGATAGCCGGATCGAGCTTCATGTGCCACGTGAGGGCGCCGCTCGATTGGTTGACCTGATAAGCGGGCAAGAAGCCGGTCAGGGGCCCCAACGTGACCTTCCCGTTGATCGCGGCAAGGAAGTACACGGCGACCGCCACGTTTGCCACGCCGAACAATCGTCTGGCCCAGCCGGTCTTCTTCTCTCCTGGGTCGGTCGCCAGATGGATCCAGCCGAGCAAGTACAGGGAGGCGAGGACGAAGATCATCGCCCAGACCGCCAGGAACACTTCTTGTGGCAGGAGTCCGAGGGGTTGCTTGGCCGCCGTCACGTCGATGTTCGAGAAGAACTTTAGTGCCGCCGCCAGTTCCAGGAAGCCCATATAGGCCTTGACCGAGACCAGCCACGAGCCAGAGCGGGGCAACTTCGCCAAGTAGCCGGGGAAGAGCGCCAGGAAGAAAAACGGCAAGGCAAACGCAAGGCTGAACGCCAGCATGCCCAGGGTGGGCCACAGCAAGTCGCCTTGTGTCGCGGAAACAAGCAGCGTGCCGACGAACGGAACCGTGCAGGTGAAGCTGGTGAGGCTGAACGTCAGGCCCATCAACAGCGGGCCGACGATGCCGCCAGCCTTCGTCCCTTGTTGCGCTTGGTTGACGAGCTTTTGAGGAAGGACGATCTCGAACACGCCGAACAGGTTGAGTGCCAGCACGACGAACAAAACCCCGAGCGCCAGGTTCACCCACGGGTTGGCAGCCAGGCGTTGGATGCCGCTGGCGCCAAAGACAAGCGTCGTCAGGAGGCCAAGGAGCGTGAACGTCCCCATGATCCCGGCGCAGTACCAGACCGCGCCGCTCACGTTGCTCTTGGAGCCATCGCCTGTCTTCTTGCTGAAGAAACTGACCGTGATCGGCACCATCGGCCATACGCAAGGGGTCAAGAGCGCGAGCAGACCGGCGGAAAAGGCCAGTCCCAAATACGCCAAAAGGCCTGAGGCTTTGGCTTTGTTGACGCTTGCCGTGGTCGGATCGACGGGGGGTTGGCTCGAATCAGAAGCCGCTTCGCTCTTCAGACCGGACTGAGGCGGAACCGAAGTAATCGCGGCGGCGAATTCGGGTCGTGCTGAGCCTGACGTCACCGTGTAAGGCACCTCGATCTCGGCCGTCCGCGGCATGTCGCAGCTATGGGCGTCACAGGCCTGATAGTGCGCGCTGATCTTGAGGGTTCCCGAGCCACTGGCCGAGGCGTCCAGCACGGCGGGAAGGCCGAAGACCACTGTCCCGGCGAAGGTGTCTACGTTGACCTTAAATCCTTGGTCGAACTTGGTGCTGGGCTTGGGCTGGACGACCTCGCCGTCCGGTTTGAACGCTTGGCCCTCGTCGACCGTGACGGTCGTCTTGATCCAATCGCCATCCAGCTTGGAATCGTAAATGTGCCAGCCTTCGTCGATTGCGGCCGACACCAAGACTTGGACGTGCTCGCCCGGGCGGACGTCCTCGCGGGCGAGCTTCGCCGACCACGTGGCGTGGCCCTGCCCGAAGGCGACAACGGCCAAGACAAACGCAAAAAAGACCGCGACGAACCTACGCAAAGCTAGTGTCGCCCCGCGAGGACGGCCAGGTCGGCGGCCTTCCGGTCAAAGAGGGACGCAGGGGCCGGTTCTGCGGCCACGGCGACGTGGAGTTCTTTGGTCTCCGGCGGGAAACAAGTCTGGTCGTTGCACTGCTGGATCTTCAGCTTCAAGTTGACGGTCACGTTGCCCGTCCCCTTGCCGAGCCTGACAAACACGGGGACCGTGATCTGGCCCTCGTAGACGGCCACCGGGGAACTCTCACCGCCGACAGTCGCCAACGTCCCCTTGGGGTATCGGACCGACTCGACGGTCGTCCCGTCCCCAGCCTCGATCTCGAGCGGGATCATGTAGTCCTGGCTTGGCGGGTTTTGATAGGCGTGCAACCCGTCCTGGATGCCGATCTTGACGTCGCACCTTACTAGGCCACCCGAGTAGTGAGTCCGTTGTCCGGCCGTGACAGACAAGGTTGGCGGTCGACTTTGGCCGAGCCCGCTGGCCAGGCAACAAACAAGTATGGCGGTGGTCATTGTCTTTTTAGGATACGCCCTGAGAATGTGGGGGCGTGTCCGGGGGTTCCTTTCTGCGGGTCCTGTGGTCCGGTCACACGGTCAGGCCGAACCACTTTTTGAACTTGTGGACGGTCGCCTCACGGTTGATCTCCGCGATGGACTGGGTGAGCGGCACGCCGTTCGGACAGACCTTCACGCAGTTTTGGGCATTGCCACAGTTGGTGATCCCGTCTTCGCCCGTGAGGGCTTCGAGCCGGTCGCCGGAGAGGGTCTTGCCGACCGGGTGGAGGTTGAAGAGCAACGCCTGGCCAATCGGGGCAGGCCCGACGAACTGTGTCTTGTCGCCGTACTGCGGGCAAGCCTCCATGCAACAGCCGCAGGTCATACATCGAGAGAGTTCGTACCGGAGCTTGCGGGTCTCGTCGTCCTGGGCTTGGGCCATTCCGAGGTCATAGGAGCCGTCGATTGGCACCCAGGCCTTGACCTGGAGCAAGTATTCGAACATTCGCTGCCGGTCGACGACAAGGTCGCGAACCAGGGGGAACTTGGTCATGGGCTCCAACGTGACCTCGATGGCGTCTTCTGACTCGACGCCGACTTCATCGACCAATGCGGTGCAGGCCTGCCGTACACGGCCGTTGATGACCATCGTGCAGGTGCCGCAGACCTCTTCCAGGCAGGCGGCTTCCCAGACCGGCGGCTCGACTGGCGTGCCGTCGGCGGTGACCGGGTTCCGGCGGATCTCCATGAGCGTCGAAATGACGTTGGCGTTGTCGTGATAGGGGACTTCGAAGACGTCCCAACGGACCGGTGCGCCTTTACCAGCCTGGCGCTTGATCCGGAGCCGGATTGTCTTTGCCATGTGTTTGCCGCCACATTCTACGTGGAATCTGCCCAGCGGTGCCGACCTTCTGACCCGGGAGGCCTGTAAAATATCCGTGTCCGACCGAACGGCTATGGCCAGAACCACGCCTGCGACCGACCGCAACCCGATGACGACCGACGTCCTCGGCGTCCCTGTGTCAATCTTGGACATGGAGAAGACGCTCCAAGCGCTCGGTCAAATGTTGGAGTCGGGAGGATCGAACATGGTCGTGACGGCCGACTCCAGCGGTCTAGCCGCCGCCCACAACGACCCCGACCTCAAGGCGATCTATAAGCAGGCCGCCCTTGCGACTGCCGACAGCATCGGCGTCGTGTGGGCTCTGCGGCGGCAGGGGGCCAGGGTCGAGCGGGTCAGCGGTGTCGATATCGTCGACCACGTGTGCGGGCTCAGTGCGGAGAAGGGCTATCGGATCTACTTCTTGGGGGCCGCGCCCGGCGTCGCCGAACTTGCCGCCGAGAAGTTGCGCCTTCGCCATCCGGGCTGCAACATCGTAGGGACCCGTAACGGGTTCTTCCCAGCCACCGACGACGAGTTCGTCGCCAAGGAGGTCGCAGACGCAAAGCCAGACGTCCTCTTCGTCGCTATGGGGATCCCCCGTCAGGAGAAGTTCATAGCCGCGACCCTCCCGCTGATCGGCGCGAAGGTGGCGATGGGTGTCGGCGGCTCGTTCGACGTCTTCAGCGGCCGTGTCAAACGGGCGCCGGTGGTCGTGCAAAGGCTCCACTTGGAGTGGTTGTGGCGCCTCCTGCAGAACCCTCGAAAGATCCACAAGGTGAAGATGTTGCCTCGTTTCGTCTGGTACGTCTTGCGAGAAGGGCGTTGAAGATCTACACCAAGCGGGGGGACGATGGCACGTCCGGTCTGATCGGCGGGCGGCGCGAATCCAAGGCCTCGGTGACCATGAACGCCCTTGGTGACCTTGACGAACTCAACAGCACCGTCGGCCTGGCCCGCTCCCACCGGCTTGGACAACCTGTCGTCTCCGTGCTGGCGGAAGCCCAGGCGGTGTTGCTTTCAATCGGCGCCGAAATCGCCGCCCCCGAATCAGAAGCGGCAAGATATCAGATCGACCTCGAAAGGGAGACGAGGGCTGTCGAGGCCTCGATCGACGCCTTGGATGAAGACCTGCCCGCACTCAAGCGGTTCGTGTTGCCGGGGGGAAGCCCGGCCGGCGCCGCGTTGCACCATGCGAGGAGCGTCTGCCGACGTGCGGAGCGGTCGGTGGTAAGCTTGGCGGAGGAAAGGTCGGTTCGCCCTCAGGTTCTCGCCTACCTCAACCGCCTTTCTGACTGGCTGTTCACGTCCGCCCGGTGGACGAACCGCGAAGAGGGTTTCGCTGACGCCGAATGGGAGCCAAGATGATGATGATCGCCGTAATCGCCCTTGCATCGACTGCGCAGGCGGCGGACAACGACGCAGTCGCGCTCCTGTCGCGCGTGTTGCTCCACTATCGCAACACGGTCTCGGCCAAGGGGACAGTCAAGGAAACGGTCTCGGACGGAAAGGGTAGCAAAGACATCGTCACAGAGTTCGCCTATGTAAAGCCGTCGCTCCTTTGGGTCACGCAGACACAAACGGGAGTGAACGGTTGGACTTACGCGGCCAAGTGCGACGGCAGACTATTGGTCTATGACCCGCCGTTCGTAGACAACGGCATCTTTCGGAGGCCACAGAAGCTGCCGGTCCTTGAGACCGTCAAGCTGAACAACGGCTACATGCGGACTGTGCCCGACCTTTACGGTGGCTTCCGGCCCCTGTTGCCGACCGCCGACAACCCGCCGCTTGACATCGTCATGTCGCGCAAGGAGCACTTGGAGTACCTGCGTGAACAGTGGGGGACGATCACATCGCTGGGCAAGGGAACCTACAACGGAACGGAGGTCACTTGGATCGGAGGCGACTACAAGCCTACCGGCACCTTCGTTTCCGGCGCGTGGAAAATGGGTGTCAACGCTAGCGACGACATCGTCCGGTATGAACTCACAGAACGGTTTAGCGTCAACCCAGGAGACGACCAAAGCGCGGTGAAGGTGTACTACAGCTTCGACGTGTCGGTGAAGTTGAACGACAAGATCGACGAAGGGGCGTTCACCATCAACAAAGAAGTCGTCAAGAAGATCGTGGCGGATATGGCGGCCAACGGACAAGACGTCAGAAGGTTTATCGGCGGCTAGGGTCGGCATCAGCCCCCCTCCCCCGCACAGGTCCTGAAGTACGATAGTGATGAGGCGTCGATGACCGACCATCTGACTTTCGACAACCTGAAGAAGGGGATGCGGGTGCGCATCGCCGGGGTGTCGGAAGACGCACCGTTTTGTGACCGGCTCATGGAACTCGGCCTCACACCAGACGCCGAGTTCACCGTCACCAAAGTCGCACCTTTGGGCGACCCCGTCGAAATCAACTTGCGCGGCTACAAGCTCTGCCTGCGGCGGAGCGAATGTTCCTGCTTGCGCGTCGCCCTTGTGGACTGAGAAGTGCTGACCGTATCGACCACCAGCGCTATCACCGTCGCCTTGGTTGGCAACCCCAATGCCGGAAAGACCAGTGTTTTTAACGCGCTGACGGGCTCCCGACAAAAAACTGGCAATTATCCGGGCGTCACGGTGGAGCGGGTGACCGGGAACATGACGGTCGACGGGATGGAGTTCGTGGTCGTCGATGTGCCCGGCCTCTACAGTGTCCAGCCCGTGTCGGTGGACGAACAGACGGCGTCGAGCGTCCTCAGGGGCGAGGGGCCGGACGCTCCTGACCTGCTTGTCTACGTCCTCGACGCGACAAACATCGAACGCAACTTGTTCCTCTTCAGCCAAGTCGCCGAGTCGGACAAGCCGACGGTCGTCGCTCTCACCATGACCGACGTGCTCGCCCGCGACCAGCGGGCGGTGGACGTCGTGAAACTCAGCTCGTTGCTCGGCGTCCCCGTCGTGCCGATCGTCTCGCACAAAAACATCGGGGTGGCCGAGTTGAAGGAGGCTGTCCACCGCGCCGTCGACGACCCCGACGTCCCCGAGATTGACTTGGGGTTCCCCCAAGTCGTCATGGACGCGGCCGACGGCCTCGTCGAGACGTTCTCCCGCGGAGGAGTCGAACTGACTCGAAAGGAAGCGCGCTGCGTGATCTTGGAGGAGCACTGCTCGACCTACGTGCGGTTTCAGGAGCAGGCGGAACTCAAGCAGGCCATCGACGACGCCCGGGTCGCAGTCTTGGGGGCGAGCGCCAAGGGCAAGACGGTGGACTCGCAGGCCAGGTACGCCTGGGCGGCACGTGTCCGCCGGGACGTCGTCGCCGACCTTGACCCGACCAGACGGAATTGGTCGGACCGCTTGGATTCTTGGTTGACGCACCGGGTGTTCGGCCTGGTGATCTTCTTGGTCGTGATGTACGCGGTGTTCCAGTCGATCTACACGCTGGCGACGCCGCTGATGGACCTGATCGACCACGGTGTCTCGTGGGTGTCGGACATCGCCAGCGGCCTGCTGGCCCCGGTGCCGTTCCTCCAGTCGCTAGTGGTGGGCGGCGTGCTCAAAGGGGTCGGCGCGGTCATGGTCTTCCTGCCGCAGATATGCATCCTGTTCCTGTGTATCTCATTGCTCGAAGGGACTGGGTACATGGCCCGTGCTGCCTTTCTGATGGACCGCCTGCTTGGTTGGTGCGGCCTGAACGGTCGCGCTTTCATTCCGCTGTTGAGCAGTTTCGCCTGCGCGGTGCCCGGCATCATGGCGGCCCGGGTGATGCCCGACCAACGGAGCCGTCTCTTGACCTGTCTTGTCGCTCCGCTCATGTCCTGCTCGGCCCGGTTGCCGGTCTATGTCCTCATGATCGGGGCGATCATTCAGCCCAAATACGGTCCGTGGTGGGCGGGGTTCGCGCTGTTCTGCATGCATTTCGTCGGTCTTGCCGTCGCGATTCCGACGGTCTGGATACTCAACCGGGGGGTCTTCAAAGGGCGTCGGTTGCCGTTCATGCTGGAACTGCCCCGCTACCAGCGGCCCAAGATGCGCGACGTCTGGCTCAACATCCAGAGCCGGGTCAGGGTCTTTGTCAAAACCGCCGGCACGATCATCGTCGCCATGTCCATCATCATGTGGGCGCTATTGGAGTTCCCCAAGGGCGACACCGCCAAGTATGAGGCGGAGTATTCCCATCTGCCCACTGCGCGGCAGGAACTCGTCACCAAGGACCACTACATCGCCGAGAGGCAGCGCGAAGAATCCGCCCTAGGCAGGTTCGGCAAGGCCCTCGAACCTGCCTTCAAACCAGCCGGATTTGATTGGCGTCTGACAACCGCGATCCTGGCGGCCTTTCCAGCACGGGAGGTCGTGGTGCCAGCCATCGGCATCCTCTTTGGCGAGGGCGACACTGACGACCAGGCGACGATCACCAAATCCATGCGTGACGCGACATGGCCCGACGGAAAGCCACTGATCACACCTTGGAGCGCGGTGTCCTTCATGGTCTTCTTCGCCCTTTGTTGCCAATGCATGGCGACCCTCGCCACGATCACACGGGAGACCGGCAGTTGGAAGTGGGCGGCGTTCGCGTTCACCTACATGACCGTCTTGGCTTACCTGGCCTCGTTGTGCATCAACGGACTTGGCAACGCCTTGTCGCGTTGAATGGATCTGGTCCGATCGTGCGGTGGGTCTCAGTCTGAGTGGCCGACTCCCGACAAGTAGACTGAACCCATGAGTAGCGTCATGACGATGGGGTCCGAAGCTCTTGTCCCTTCCTTTTCTGCCTCGGAAGCGTCTTTTCTGTCTTCTGTCGAGGAGTTCGTCGACCGCGAAGTCGCGCCATTCAGCCGTCAGTGGGAGGAGGCCACCGCCTTCCCCGACGACATCTGGCCCAAGCTGGGCAAAGCCGGTCTGCTTGACTTGGCGGTGCCCAAGGAACTAGGCGGACCGGGACACAGTTGCCGGGTCTACGTCGACTGCATCCGCCTGCTCGCGAAGGGCGACCCCGCTCTGGCCATGAACATCGCGGCGATCAACGGTCTCTGCATCGGCCACCTGGTCCATTTCTCCCTACCAGAACAACAAGAGAAGTATCTAAAGGGGTCTCGGACGGGAGAGATCAAGATGGCGTGGGGCCTCACCGAGCCCGACGCGGGCTCCGACGCCAGACGGGTGAAGACAGCTGCCACCGCTATCGATAGTGAGCCTGGTTGGTTTCATTTGAACGGTGAAAAGATGTTCATTACGAACGGCGGCAAGGCCGACCTGATCATCATCATGGCCAAGATGGGTGAGGGACTCTCCGCGTTCCTTTTGGAGACGGACCAACCAGGATTCAAGCTCGTCGAACGCATCCACACCGTCGGCGTGAAGGCAAGCAACACAGTTCGGTTCAAGCTGACCGACGCGCGGGCCTGGCACACTCCGTGCACGTTTGACCAGGCGATCGGGCTTCTTTACCGCGGCAGGCTGGGGATCGCCGGCATGGCTATCGGTATCGCCGAGGCGGCCACCGAAGCGGCTGTCGCCTACAGCAAGCAGCGCGAGCAGTTCAACCGTCGACTGTGCGACATGCAGAGCGTCCAAAACATGCTCGCCGACAACGCGACCGACGTCGAGGCGGCAAAGCTCCTCCTGTACAAAGGCGCGGCCATGTTCGACCGGGGTGAAAACGTGGTCAGCATCTCCTCGATGGCCAAGCTCTTTGCCAGCGAGGCGGCCAACCGTTGCACGAACAACGCCTTGCAGATCCACGGAGGGCGCGGAATGACCATGCAGCACCTTGTCGAGAAGCTCTGGCGTGACGCCAAGCTCACGGAGATCGGGGAAGGCTGTAGCGAAATTCAACGCATGGTCATCGCCAAACAGCTTACAAAGTAGGGGTCTTGGAACTGGCTTGAGCTTGATCCGTTAAACTAGTTCAAGCCATGATCTCCGCGCTTGCCTTCGTCGTGCTCACCGCAACGCCCGACGTGGAACTCGTCCGCAAGTTCACCAAGGGGGAGAAGCTCGCCTATCAGGTCCGGTCCCATCTCCTTCTGGAGCGGTCTTCCTACCAGTTTCCCATCGGCATCCCGAACGAGCTTGATATCAATTACGATTCGACGATGTTGGTCAAGGACGTCAAGGCCGACGGGTTCGCCTCCGTGGAGTATCGACGGCCCACCATCACTGAGATCGAAGGGGAGACGGCCGAGTCGCCACCAAAGTCAAAGACCGAAAAAGTAGATTTCAACCTGACGATGACGTTGTCACCGATCAATGAGGTGACCGAAATGTCCAAGATCGAGGATCCGAAGACAAAGAAGGGTGGCGGCGGAGGAGGTGGCGGATTGCTCTTGGCCGACCTTCCGGTCGGTCTCGCGCCGAAGGCCCGACAGGCCGCCCTCAGCTTTGTGACCGACTTGTATCGTCTGGCCCTCTGCATTGGCTCGCTCGATTCAAGCTTGGAGTTCAACCCAAAACTTCCTTTGGATGAAGTGAAGGTCGGCGACACGTGGAAGCGGACGGTCTCCTACCAGCCCCAGGCCCTCAAGGGTGAGGGCGGAAAGCAGGCCGTGCAGCGGCTCGACCTGACCTACCGGTACGACGGGCCTATGCAGGTCAAGGGCAAGAACATCGAGCGGGTCAGCGCGTCCCTCTCGCTCGACACCGACGCCGCCGACTTCGTCAACAAATCGATGGGTACGACTTCGAGCAAGTCCGGCTTGAAAGCGCTCAAACTCAAAATCAACTCCACCATCATCTTCGACCTCGAGCCCAAGACACTCAAGACACTGTCGGCGAAGGCGGACACAAAGGGAAGCTGGACGATGTTCGTGATCCAGTTGGGTGACCAACCGGCCGTCGAGGAGAAGATCACCGGGAACAGCACTCTCGCCCTGGTCGGGCAATAGGGGATATCATCCCCTCGTGCAAGCTTGGCTCAGCCGCCTCGACCCCAAGGTCTCGCGCTGGGGCCTGGCCTTGTTTGGTGTCGCGCTCCTGATCCGGCTGATCGGCATTTCCTGGGGCCTCCCCTCCGCCGAGCGCTTCAACAGCCTCCACCCTGACGAAGACCTGATCCTGGGTTACAGCCAGACGATCAACCCCGCGGCCGGAAAATTCACGACTGGTTTCTACAACTACGCGACGCTATACTTGACGTTAGACCGCGTCGGGACGATCGTCTCGGACGCCTATGCGCCGACAGGGGAGGTCAAGACCCCAGCCGACGCGGCCAGGCTGCGGGCGAAATACATGCTGGTCGGAAGGTGGATCAGCGCGTTGGCGGGCGCGGCGACCGTCTGGGTTGTCTTTGCCCTTCTGTGCCACCGAGTGCACGATTGGGCGGCCTTGGCTGGTGCCCTTGCCGTCGCGGTCGCACCGGGACATGTCATGCACTCGCGGTTCCAAACCGTTGACGTCTTGGGTGCGTTTTTCGTCGTCCTGTCGCTCTATTGGGCGGCACGATGGCTGCCTCCGGGCGAGGAGCAACCCGACAAGAGGTCGCTCTGGCGGTACGCCCTCTACGCCGGAGCTTGCGCCGGTCTGGCGGCTGGGACAAAGTACACAGGCGTCCTCGCTCTGGTCGGTCTGTTCGTCGCTTCTGTCGTTGTGGGTTCACGCACCCGGGACTGGAAGTCTGCGATAGCGCCGTTCGCCGGAGCCTGCCTCGCGTCCGTCGTCGTCTTCCTGCTGACGACCCCAGGGGCCGTCCTGGAGCCGACGGCGTTCCTGCGCGACTTCAAGTACGAACTGTTGCACACGTCGCAAGGCCACGGTCTGGTGTTCGCGGGCACGTCGAGCGGCTTCATTTACCATGTCATGAACCTCTTCCTGGGGTTCAGCTTCCTGCTGACCCTGGCCGGCGCGTTCGGCCTGGTCTGGGGCTCGGTGCGCAAGCACGCTTGGATCGGGGTGTTTCTGGCCTTCGCTGTCTGCTACTACATCCTCATCGGTCGGGCCGAAGTCAAGTTCTTCCGCTACGTCCTGCCCCTGATCCCCGTGCTAGCCGTCGGGGTCGGTTGGGTTTTCGATAGGTTCCACACCAACCCGAACCCCAAGTGGCGCCCGGCCAACTTGATCGTGATCTGTGGCCTGGCGGGCATCGGTGGGGGTGGGCTTGCCAGCGCAGCCGTCTGGTCCAACTGGATGGCGAGCCAAGACCCGCGTGACACCCTGGGTCAGGAGATGAAGGGCAAGGCGACAGATGGGACGACCGTGGGCTTGGTCAGCGACGCTTGGTTTTACACGCCCACTTTGTTCCCCGAAGTCGCGGAGCCGAGGGCAGTGCCGTTCCTTCGGCGACTCGCCACACAGAATTCGCAGACCCACCCACGGATCCTCCAGTTTGTGCCCGAAAACCCCGACCTCCGCAAGGCATGGGACAGCCGTCTGGTGACGGAGCTCCAACCGGATTTCATCGTCTACAGCAGCTTCGAGACGGAAGGTCTGGCGACGTTGGCCGAGATGAACGGCGTTCCAGCCGAATTCAGGGCCCAAGTCGCCGACTTCAAGTCCTTCATGCAGGCTCTGACCACCGATTACACTGAGTCCGAGGAGTTTCGGGACAACATACCGACGGTCCACGACCTGATGTACATTCGTCCTGTCCTATACGTTTGGAAACGAAAGACGCCTTCCGACGCGACGCCGACCGGTTCCTCGACCACCTCGAGTTCGAGAGAGGGGCCAGCCGCCACACCCTGAACGCCTATCGGGGCGACATCGAACTCGCAGGCGAGTTCTTCTCGAGACTTGGCCTGACCGATTGGTCGGACCTCCTGGCCGACCATCTCTTTCGATACCAAGCCACCCTTGGCCCACCGCTCGCCCCCTCCACCGCTCGGCGGCGAGTCAGCAGCCTCAGGTCTTTGCTAAAGTGGTTGAAGCGCAACGGCGGCGGCCCGGAGGCACCTTTGCCTTCGACCGGCGGTCTCAAATCGCCGAAGAGGCTCCCCAAGGCACTCTCTTGGGAAGAACTCACACGGCTCCTGGAGACCGCGCCGGGCGATAGCCTTGTCTCGTTGCGCGACCGGGCGTTCTTGGAGCTCATCTATGGCGCCGGCCTACGCGTCAGCGAGGCCGCGGGGCTCTGCGTCGAAGAACTGCGGCTGGAGGACGCCGCCGTCAGGGTCACCGGCAAACGCGGCAAGACGCGCTGGGTCCCGCTACCTGGCGAAACGATGGTTTGGCTCCGTAAGTGGATGGTCGAAGGTCGGCCCGAGATGTTGACGCGGGCGGTCGCGGAGGTGTTCGTCGGCACCTCGGGCAAGCCGCTCTCGCGCCAGTCGGCGTACCACATCGTCCATCGGGCCAACGTGAGGAGCGGGATCACCAAGACGGTGAGCCCTCACACCCTGCGGCACACGTACGCCGTCCATTTGGTCCGGGGCGGCGCCGATCTTCGGGCCGTCCAAGAGCTCTTGGGGCACGCGAGCATAGACACCACCCAGGTCTACACCCAACTGGACACCGACGCCGTCGTCGCCGACTATCGCAGGGCCCATCCAAGGAAGTGAAGGGTGGTCAAGGGGCCACTTGGACTTCCAGTCCGCCGATCTGGTTGCCTTCTCCCAGGTTGATCGCGCGGCGGACGACATACCGCCCCTTCTCAAACTTGATTTCGGCGGGAGTCGGCGCCGACACAAGCTCTGGCCGGGTCTTGCCTTCGGCGAGAGCGTCCGTGGAGGCCAAGACGTCTCCCTTGGAATTCGTCACAGTCACCGATTGGTAATGGGCGTTGGATGCCAGTCCTCCCAGAGTCTGGCGGAGTTTATCGGGGTTGTTTTCCAGTATGGACCGGGTCAGCAGGGTGGCGACCGCGTCGACCCCGCGTCCGATCTCTCGGCGCCTTGTCGCCTCGCGCTGGAGCTGAGACGACCAGTAGACGAGGAACAGGACGAAGAGACAGACGACTGCAATGAAGACCTGGCGCTTCCACTGCGTCAGCTTCTTCTCGGGTGCACTTGGGTTCTGCTCGTCGCTCATGAGTGCAGTTTAGCGGAGTCCGGGCAATAGGGCGGTGGCAAAGACATCGAGGTTGAAGTCGTCCCTCTCTCCGGCGGCGAGCCGGAACGAGCCGGCGACGCCGATCATGGCAGCGTTATCAGTGCAAAGGTCAACGCCTGGACTCCAGAACGCGACGCCACGTCGCTCGCATTCGTCTTGGAGTCTTTGTCGCAGGGCCAGGTTCGCCGCCACACCTCCGACAAGAAAGAACGACGATGGCGCCAACTCGTCAAGAATGACCGAGACCTTGTCCGCCAAAGCGTCGACGATCGCAGCCTGAAGGCTGGCCGCCGCGTCCGCCACGTCGAGCATTTGGCCCTCCCTCTCCACCAATCGGAGCATCGCGGTCTTCAAGCCGCTGAAGCTCCAGTGGTAAGGATCCTTGGGCAACGCGCGCGGCAACGAGTAGCGCTCCGGATCGCCTGACCTTGCCAGTTCCTGGATCGCCCGCCCTCCTGGGTAGCCGAGTCCAAGCAGGCGGGCTCCCTTGTCGAAGGCCTCTCCGGCCGCGTCGTCAAGTGTCTCGCCCAGGACTCGATATTCGCCAAGGCGTTCGATGGCGACTAGCTCCGTATGGCCTCCGGAGACGATTAGCGCGATCGCCGGGACCGTCGGCTCGACATTCGGCAACGCGAACGGGGAGAGCAAGTGGCCTTCCAAGTGGTGGACGCCCACCAGTGGCACGTCCCATGCCGCCGCCAGAGTTTTCGCAGACGTCACCCCGACGCTGAGGGCGCCGACGAGGCCAGGGCGGTTTGTCGCGGCAATGGCCGCAACCTTGGGCCGACCGGCAAGGGCCAAAGCCTCGTCAAGGACGGGCACGATCGCTTCGACGTGGGCGCGCGCCGCCGCCTCGGGCACGACCCCACCCCATTTGGCGTGCATGTCCATTTGGCTTGCGACAACGTTGCTGAGCACTGTCCGACCCCGGACGACGGCCGCAGAGGTCTCGTCGCAGCTCGTCTCTATGGCGATCAGGCAATCAGGAAACCACACGGATCATTGCTCGCTTGTCCATGTGGAAAGCCCGTACAGAAACATGATCTCGGCGTCTTCTTGGTTGTCGGGATAGTATTTCTTTCGCTTCCCACATGATTGGAAACCCATACTATGATAGAGTCCAATGGCCGCAGTGTTGCCGACACGGACTTCCAAGGTGGCGCAGGTCGCGCCTCGCTCTTGGCCCCTGAGAAGCAGTTCGACCATCAATTTGCGTGCCAGGCCCTGGCGGCGGTGTTCAGGATCGACCGCGAGGTTGATCACGTGGAGTTCGTCGGCCAAGACCCAACCGCCGCCGAACGCCACAGGCTTGGCGGAGCCTTCGAGCACGAGGAAAATGCCGTCTGGATGGCCGATTTCGTTCTGAAACGACTTTTCCGACCACGGCGCAGAGTTGGAGGCCTTTTCGATTTCGACGACGGCGGGGATGTGCCGTTCTTCCAGGGGGAGTATTCGGACGTGCTTGAGGGGTGTCGGGCCGTCAGCCGCCAAGGTACGCCTCTTTCACCTTGGGGTCGGTGAGGAGTTCCTTGCCTGTCCCGCTCAGCACGATGTTGCCCGTCTCCAAGACATACGCCCGGTTGGCGATCTCAAGGGCACGGTGAGCGTTTTGCTCGACCAGCAGGATCGTCGTGCCGTCGCGGTTGAGCTCGGCGACGATGCTGAAGATCTCGGTGACCAGGTTAGGCGCTAGGCCCATGCTGGGCTCGTCGAGCAGGAGCAATTTTGGCCTGCTCATCAGAGCCCGGCAGATCGCCAGCATCTGCTGTTCGCCACCACTGAGCGTGCCGGCACTCTGCTTAAGGCGTTCCCGCACGCGGGGAAATCTGTCCATCACCTTGTCGAGGTCGGAGGCAATGTCCTTGTCTTTGCGCACGTAAGCGCCGAGCTGCAGGTTCTCGTGGACGCTCATGTTGGTGAAGATCTTGCGGCCCTCCGGGCTCTGGGAGATGCCCAGGCGCACAATCTGGTCGGGCGGCGTGCTTTGGATCTCTTGGCCCAGGAAGGAGATCTTGCCCTCGCGCGGGCGTATCAACCCGCTGATCGTACGGAGGAGCGTGCTCTTACCGGCGCCGTTGCTGCCGATGATACTGACGATCTCGCCTGCCTCGACGTTCAGGCTCACATCGTGCAGGGCGTTGATGGCACCGTAGTACACGTGGATACCCTCGATCTTCAGCATAAGTCGCCTATTATGCCCGCCATTGCCTACCGTCTCAAGAAAGAAAGCCCTGCTAGGGTAGCAGGGCGAATGTATGGCAGTTGGTGTTTTGTATGATGTTGGGCGGAAGAATTCTGTTGGTAGCGACGCGCGGACTTGAACCGCGGACCTAACGGGTATGAACCGTTCGCTCTAACCAACTGAGCTACGTCGCCGTCCGCCCCTATTATGCGCCCCTTGGGGCGATTCTGCAAGACGGGTCCCCATTTCGACCTCACCTGGCTAAAATGGGTCGCCATGCTCGCCACCATCGCCTTCTTGCTCGTCGTGCCCCATAGGGCGACCATTGAACAGCTCGACGAATGGGCGACGAAGCGGGACCTGGCGTCCCTGGAGTCGGTGGCCTCGTCCGAGGCCAAACCCCACCTGGCGTTCATCCGACGCCCGGGGCCTTATGGCGGCGGCCGGTTCGGATGGCACGCCTTCGCACTTGCAGCTCCGTCTGGCGGCGCGCAGTATGTGGTCTTCTCAAGCCCCATGACCTGCGAGGACTACGGGGACTTTGTCTTCACGATGAAGGACGGTCAGATCGAGAAGTACGTGCCTGAGGCCGACGTGCTCGGAGTCCGGGCCGTCCACGAAGACATCGACCTCAGGTTCGAGCCCGAGAAGAAGGAGGCGCACATCGTCGCCGACGTCAAGCTCCGCAAGACGGGCCCGACCGGGCCGAGTTACTTCCTGCGTCTTTCCCCCAACTATCGGGTCGCCAACGCGACTGAGGACGGCAAGGTGTTGCCCTTCGCCCAGGCAGGGGGCGTCGTCTGCCTACCGACTCCACGGGATTCCCAGGCGACCGTCAAGTTGGCCTATGACGCCGTCGTCGACCAACGCGGGTTCGCTGGAGCGATTCGTGACGACGAGGTGATGCTCAGTGAAGACTATTGGTGGCCGCACACTGGTCGGCAACCGGTGAGCCAGACGACGACGGCCCACGTCCCCAAAGACTGGGTCGTGATCGCCCAAGGTGAGCCTGCCTCAGAGACGGTGCAGGGCGACGAAAAGACAGTGGTTACGCGCATGGACGTGCCGGTCAGCTACCTAAGCTTTTCGGCAGGCAAGTTGAAGGTCGCAAAACGCAAGGTCGACGGCATAGAGTTCTTCGTCGCCTCCAAGCGGATGACCGACGAGCAGATGCAGATGCAACTCGACCTGATGCCCGACGTCACGAAGGCCCATTCACGATATGGCCGCTATCCATTCTCCCGATGGGGGGCGGTGGTCACCGACCTCTATGTCGGCGGGGCGCTGGAGGCCTATTCGTTCGCCACCTATCAGGTCGGCTGGTTGCCGGACGACGACCAGCATGAACCTGCCCACACCTGGTTCGGCGGGTTGCTGTCTAACACATATCTGCGGAGCTTCTGGAACGAGTCCTTCGCCAACTACTGCGACGGCCGGGCCTCGCGACGGTTCCCAGTCGGAGACAACCAGGAGCGCGAACGGGCGTTCCTCGACCATCCAAACCCAGGCAGGGATTGGAACGACGGGACGTGCGAGGATTCCGGGGTGGAGTCCGGCGCGATGGGTTCGTCTCTGGGGTACGGCAAGGGCGCGTTCGTGCTCCAGCAACTGGAGTTGGAAATGGGCGGGGACAAAATGGACACTGCACTCGCCAACTGGGTGGCGAGCCGCAAACCTGGTGAGGCGGCGGAATGGCAGGACTTCGAACGCTCGGTCGGGCCTGATTGGAAGTGGTTCTTCAACCAATGGCTCGCCCGACCGGGCTGGCCCGCCCTCAACTTTTCGAACGTCCGCTTCGAAAACGGCCGAATCATGGGGGACTACGAGTTCAACGGAGATCCCTATCGTTTGAAGCTCGAAGTTTGGGTGGAAGACGCCAACGGTGGCCACCTGGAGACGGTGGACGTCGACAAGGAAGGCAACCAGAAGAAGGGGACTGTCGCGTGGACTGCAAAGTCCAAGCCGACTTTGGTCGTCTTCGACCCCTATCGGCGGACGCTTCCAGGTCGGCCGACGGGTGAGACCGCGCCGCTTGCCTTTGCCCGAACGGACGGATTCAAGAAGGTCGTGGACAGCAACCACAAGGACTGGGCCTCGCCCGGGCTCCCAGAAACCGTTCCTTCGGAGATTGACCGGGTCACCCTGATCGGCCATCCCGACACGATGCAGGCCCTGAAACCGGTGCTGGCGAAAGCGGGGGTCCGAGTGGACGGCCAACGGATCACTTATATGGGCTCGTCGTTCAGCCTCAAAGACGCCGCGGTAGTCGGGGTCGTCGAAATGGATGGAAAGCGGATTGGATTTCAGGTCGGCTCGACTCGCAGACAACCCAAGATCGGAGACGCCGCCGTAGCCGTTGTGGACAAACTGGGCCGCTTCCTCAAGGGGGAGACGCCGCCGATGCGTAAGGGGCCGAACGCCTTTGATGTCCGCTGAACCTGGGCCCAACCAAGGCCACTGGTAACCTCCCGGATCAGACGCCATGGGACGCGAAAACCACCAAGACATTCGTATCGGCACGCTGGCAGGGATGGCCAACGCCATCAGCTATTTGCCTCAAATCCTCCCGCATGGGTTTGAGAGCTTCGAACTGACCAACTGGCAATACCTTGGTGACCAAGACTTGGCCAGTACCGGCAAGCAAGTACAGGACATCGTCGCGGGGCTGGCGGTGATCAGCAGCGTCGGCATCTATGGCAACCCACTTCAGGACGAAAAGACCGCCGCCGATTGGGAGACCCTCATCAAGGGAGCGCGGCACTTTGGTTGCAACGTGGTCTGCGGATTCGCGGGGGCCCTTGAAGACCGACCGGTGGACCAAAGCATGCCCAAGTTCAAAGAGGTCTTCGGCCACCTGGCAGAGGTCGCCGAGGACGAGGGCTGCAAGATCGCCTTCGAAAACTGCGATATGGGCGGCACCTGGGAGCGTCCGGCCTGGAACATCGCCCATAGCCCCACGGCTTGGGAGATGATGTTCAACGAAGTGCCCAGCAAGGCCATCGGCCTGGAATGGGAACCGTGTCACCAAATGGTCTCACTCATCGACCCGGTGGCGCAGTTGAGGGGGATCGTCGACCGTATTCATCACGTCCACGGGAAGGACGCGACGGTCGCCTGGGACATCGTCAAGGCCAAGGGCATTCGTGGCGGCCACCAGTACGTGTGGCACCGGACCCCCGGCTTTGGCGACACCAACTGGACCGATGTCATCACCGTCCTCCGGCAGGGCGGGTTCACTGGGGCGATCGACATCGAGGGTTGGCACGACCCGATCTATCGTGACGAACTGGAGATGACGGGTCAAGTCCACGGACTCAAGTACCTCAAGGCCTGTCGCGGCGGCGAGTACGTCGAGAATCCGAAATAACTGGGATCCCGTTCATTCGCCGGGGAGCGCTTCGACACGGATGCCGATGGTAGCGACGACTTCTGCCACCTGTCGGCACTCGCCGCTGGACGCCCGATGTACGACGCACTGCCCGTAGTGGTCGATCTCCCAGGTCTCGATGTAGGCTTCTTGCTCGTCACAAGCGGTGGCGAACATGAGGATCACCATGACCTCTTCCCAAGTGTTGGTCTCATTGTTGTAGACCACGACCATCCAATCCGGTTCGGCGGAGACAGCCGATCCGGTGTCCGACTCGGGCAGAGTCGTGGTCGAGTTTTTCAACAGGTCAAGCATGACTTGGGCAACTTCATGATACGACGCTTTTCGCTAGTCGGGCCGGACGAGGGTCCGGACGCCCGCCCTCTCGATGACCCCCGCGGTCGCCTGGCAGTCCTCCTCGGGGCCCGCGTAGACGATCGAAGATCCGCTTAGGTGCGCTTCCATCGTCTTCGTGTACGCCTCCTGGAGGCCGCAAGCCGTGGCCAGCATAAGGACGTGGACGACGACTTCGAAGGGTGTGTGGTCGTTGTTGAATATGACCACGACATGATCCCCCGTCCCTGTCCCCATGCACTCGGGCATGTCGATCGTGCGCGTCTCGGGCATCGTCCCTTGTCAAGTATGGACGCTCACACCGCCAGGGCCGGTTCACTCTTGGCACTTTGGCCGGGCGGGCGACGGTGAGCCAAGATGAGGAGCGCAAGCACGACGGCGAGGCTCAGACCGGTCAGGCCAAACCCGGTAGCCAGGCCTGGCGGGACGTAGCGGAAACGAAGGACAGCGTCCGACCGCGAGGGATCCCGGTATGTCAGCCACGTGCCGTGGGGGTCGAGGTGGCCGGGAGGATCGCCGTCTAACGTCCAGCCAGGAAGTCGGAGAAACCGGACGGTGACCTCCGAAGGCCCGTGGACGCGGAGGTCGAACCCGTCCGCACGCAACACGGGGGTTTCTGCGTCGCCGTAGTCGGTTTCGACGATTCCCGAGGATCGAATCTGCTCGGCAGTCGCATCCGGGCCATGAACCAGGACGGAGACGCCCGCGTCGGCGAGCGCCGTTCGGTCGGCCCCCGGCTTGACGAACTGGATGTTGCCATTGGCCTCGGGCGCGGCGTCCTTGCCGTCGATGTCACTCATCATCTTGGCCGAAGCTTCGGGGAGCAGCGAGTCGTAGCCCGCGATGTCCTGGACACGAAGGGCCGAGGCGAGGTCGGGCGGGAGCAAAGCGTGCTTCGCCCTCGTTAAGAGCGGCCACGCGTCGTTCTCGAACGCATACCGCGTCGCCGGGTCAAAGCTGACGCCGCTCTTAACGCTCGGAAACGTGCCGCTGGGAACGACAGTCGTCACCTGGGTCGCCAACTGTGCGCCGAGTAGGCAGGCGATGGCAACGGGGACTAGTTTGGATTTTTGGAACCAGATATAGGCAGCGACCAGAGCGAGGGCGAGGCCGGCGGACGGCAATACGTCCAGCATCCGACGGGACACCTGCCATTCCACCGTCGCGGCGGGGTTTGCCCATGTCGTAAGCGACTTGGCACTGACGAGGATGAGGATGGTCAGTAGGGCTCCGGCCAGGCTCACGGCCAGCACGGTCCGGCGCGGGCACTCTTCACCCTCTTCCGGCCAGCCGAGCGCGGCGACGGCACACGCCGCCAACACGAAGAGGACAGATGCCCTTCCTGGGCTGCCGGTGGACGCCCAACCTGGCACGCCAAAGTAGAGGGCCGCGTCCAAAGGCGTCCCCAAGGCGGCCAAGAGTCCAAATGCGCCTACTGCGACGACGGGGCCGGCAAGGAACCACGAGCGTCGTCTGCGGAGACCGGCCAGCAACGCCAAGGCGGCAGGCCCGATGCAAAACGCCGACTCGGCGAACGAGGCTCCGATCCTGGTGGAGGCAGGCCAGTGCTGTGGGTAGGGTTCGCCCTCGACGCCTTCTTCGGCCCGACCTGGAAAGCCGAGGGCACCAGGGTAGACAGCTCCGGCGAGTTCGAAGGGCTTTGGCGCGCCGGCGATGTAGGACTGGTATCCGGTCGCGTCCGGCGTGACATGGCGGTGGCTCAGCTTGGAGAGCTGGAAGACAGGCAGGAGTTGCGCGCCCGCCAACCCGAGGCCCAGCGCCACGCCGAGCACCCCATAGGCCATGGTTGCCAGAGTCGCCTCCTTGGCCCGGGCCGCTGTGACAAGCCGTCCTGCCACCAAGACAGCCAGGCCCAGGAGGCCGTAGAAGACGAACTGCAGGTGTCCGGCCAGGCACATCATGGCGACGAGCGCGGCCAGACCGGCGGCTCGAACGGGTGTGGGTTTCTCAAACAGCCCGAGCCCCGCCCAGAGGACCCAAGGGATCCACGCGACCGTGGTGACCACGCTCGCCAGTGGCAACCAGCCCAGGACGAAGGCGGAGAGCATGAAGAGCGCCCCGCCGACGGTCGCACCCGCTTCCCCTGAGCCAAACCGCATTGCTAGGGCTCTCACGCCGAACCCCGCCAGGGCCAGGTGGATCCATGCCAAGAGGGTGATCGCGGGGCCGGTCGGGACATGTAGCACGCCCATCAAGATGTGGAGCGGATAGAAACCGGCCGACTGGGAGTTCGCCAACAGCGGCGAACCGGCCAACTGGTACGGGTTCCAAAGCGGCATCTGGCCGTTCGCCCAGGCGTGGAAGACGAGGTCGCGCCATCCGAAGAACTGTAAAGCGCTGTCAGCCTGGAGCACGTCCCAAGCGCCGCGCAAGGGCTGTGGTTGGAATGGCCAGAAGTTGCTGACCTGATCCCAGGGCCCGATCACCTCGCCCAAGAAGACGCAACGCCACAAGGGAACCAGCGGCAAAAGCGCCAGCAGGGCCCACGTCCAGGGGAATGGCCGCTTCATCGGCTCAGGGGCAGTAGACGAGTTGCTGCTTGGCCTTTTCGTGACCGGGTTGCAAGCGCAGGACTTCGCGGAACTGGGCGCAGGCGTCTTCTTGCATGCCCAGCATCATCATCGTCATACCAAGATCGAACCGAGCGTTCACATGGCCAGGGTTCGTTCCCACGACGTGCTGCAGTGTCGCCAACGACCGGTCGAAATCGCCTTCAAAGCCTTGCACGAGCCCCAGCTGCCACATCGCGTCAGCATGGTCTGGCTCGATTTGAAGGGCTTGTTCCAGCTTGACTTTCGCCTCGCGGTACCTACCGTCACAGCGCAACTGGAAACCCTCTTGGTACAGAACTTGGACGCTCATTGAATCGCGACAGCCCCCTTCGCGTCAGGTTCTAATATACCGGACCGAAGAGGGCCTAGGAAAGTCTGTATCAGGCAGGGCCCGGCTCAAGCTGCTGAGGCGGGACAGGTCGGGCCTTGTCCTTACCTGAGGTTGAATTTGGCAACGGGGGTGCTTGAGGGGTCTGGGGCAGGGCCGGGAGCTCCTTTCCTTCCATGACCGCCAAGAATTCTTCGCGGTCCAAGGTTTCCCTTTCGAGCAGTGCGTCAGCCAGCCGGTCCATCGTGTCGCGGTGAGAGGTGAGGATCTGGGTCGCACGACTGTGGCAGTCGTTCACCATCCTGTGGACTTCCTCGTCGATCTGCTTCGCGATCTCTTCGCTGTAGTCCCGGTCCTCCGCCATGTCTCGACCCAGGAACGGGTTCCGACTGCGGCGTCCAATGGCCAGTGATCCGAGTTTGTCACTCATGCCGAACTGCATGACCATCGCCCGAGCGATGCGGGTCACGCGTTCGAGGTCGCCGCTTGCTCCAGTGAACCTTTCGCCATATACGACCTCTTCGGCCACGAGCCCACCCAATGACATCGTGATGTCGTCGGTCAATTTGGAACGGCTGACGTGCGAGGCGTCGTCCTCCGGCAAGCTCCACGTCAAACCGAGAGCCATTCCGCGGGGGAGGATCGTGACCTTGTGGATCGGGTCGCAGTGCTCGAGGAGTTCGCCGACGATCGCGTGTCCCGCCTCGTGGTAGGCGGTGATCTTCATCTCCTCCTTCTTCATCGCCCGGCTCTTGCGGGCCGGGCCCATCATCACGCGGTCGACGGCCTCCTCGACTTCCGAGGTGCTGATGCGCGACTTGTTGCGCCGTGCGGCGAGGAGGGCGGCTTCGTTCAGGGCGTTGGCCAGATCGGCGCCGGTGAAGCCAGGTGTCCGCTTGGCCAAGACGTCCAGCTTGACGTCGCCGTCGAAGGGCTTGCCCTTCGCGTGAATGTTGAGGATGGCCTCGCGTCCCTTGGCGTCCGGCGAATCGACCACGATCTGCCGGTCAAAGCGGCCGGGACGGAGGAGGGCCGGGTCAAGGACGTCAGGTCGGTTCGTCGCGGCGATCAAGATGACGCCGGTGTTGGGGTCGAAACCGTCCATTTCGACAAGCAACTGGTTCAGGGTCTGTTCGCGTTCGTCGTGGCCGCCGCCTAGTCCGGCTCCGCGCTGTCGGCCGACGGCGTCGATCTCGTCGACGAAGATGAGGCAGGGCCGATGGGCCTTCGCGGTGTCGAAGAGGTCGCGGACGCGCGCCGCGCCGACACCGACGAACATCTCGACGAAGTCCGAGCCGCTGATGTGGAAGAACGGAACCCCGGCCTCGCCCGCCACGGCTCTGGCGAGGTGGGTCTTGCCGACACCTGGAGGGCCGGTCAACAGGATGCCCTTCGGGATCTTTGCCCCCAAGGCGACGTACTTCTTGGTGTTTCGTAGGAAGTCGACGACCTCGTAAAGCTCTTCCTTGGCCTCTTCGATGCCGGCGACGTCCTCAAAGGTGACCTTGGGCGTGTTCTCGCCCGCTCGCTTGGCCCGGCTGCGCCCGAAGTTGATGGCTTGGTTTCCGCTCGCCTGGGCCTGTCGCACCATCATGAAATAGATGAAGCCAGCGATCAGGATGACGGGAAGGAAGATCCCGATCAACTGCATGATCGCTTGGGTAGGTGGGGCGTCGCTGATCGAGACCTTGACCTTGTAGGTGTCCAGAAGCTTCAGCAGGTCGCCGCCCGGCTCCGACTCGGAGGACACGGCGTGAACGGTGTAGGTCTTGTCGCCCTCACCGGCAAACTTGCCGGTGATCGTCTGCTGTTGCCAAGTGGCAGTTTTGATCTGGCCGTCTTCGACGTTCTGGCGGAACTCGCTCAAGGACAATTGTTGAGGGCCGCTAGTGGTGAACGGCAGGCCAGGGCTGCCATTGACGCCGATGCTCTGGAGCATGAACATGGCTCCGACCACCACCAGCACCAACACCAGAAAGACCCGCGCACCTTTGTTGTTCAAACTTTCACCTTATCGAGGCCCGCACTGACCTAGCCTTAGCTTACGCTAACTCTGGTTGTCGCGTTCCCCTCCTTCATGACGCATCGCGTCGTCCAGCGGACCAAACTGCAGTCGAAAGGCCCTGGTGCTGGTATCGGCTATTTTGACCCGCTCCACGATACGACAACCAGGTACCCATACGGCTCCCACCATATCACAGACAATCGGGAGCCTCGCCCTTGCAAGCCTGGTCAACTTGGCCTCCGCCATCAACTGGGCGGCACTCTTGCTTCCCCGCATGCCGAGAGGAGTCAGTTTCATGGACGGGTGGACGCTCCTGAAGTAGAGGCGCCCCATCACTGCGTCGGCGTCGATCAGGACGTCTAGGTTGTCCAGGGGCCGGGGTTCGCTTGTCGGCTCCCAGGGTCGGGCAGTGATCTGCCAGCCGAAAACGTCGCTTTCTGTCACCCCTGGGACGACCAAGTTGAAGTGGAACGGCTCCTCCTTGTCCGTTCGTTCGAAGCGGACCACTTGGCTGTCCCATATGATACGCACGGGCGATTCCGCGACGGACATCGAGCCCGCAGACGCTTCAACGAGGGAGTCTGCGGCCATAAAGGTGAAATCCCGGTCAGGCGACGCGCCGAGGACACCGGCCGCCAATCGGACCGCACGCCTTCGCAGCGTGGCAGGATGGCTGTTGAACAATCCTCGGTCAAATGCCACTTCGCGGTCCATCGTCAAGAACCTCAGTGGCCCGTTCAGTGGGACTTCACACTTTTCTAACGCCGCCGCCGCCATGGCGTCCAAAAACGCGTCTTCCTCGCGCACCGTCTCAGCGGCCCGCGCGATGTTCGCGGACGCCCCCGCGTGGACGTGTTCCAGCTCAGGCACGACCAGCAGGCGCAGCCGAACTCGGGAGAACGCGAGATCCAGGTTGCTGGGATCCTCCAAAACCGGCAAACCGGCTTCGTGGCAATAAGTCCGTGTCTGGCCTCGGGTAAATGGCAGCAACGGGCGGACGATGCCGTCCCTAGAGGAGGGAATGCCCGCCAAACCAGCCAGGCCCGTGCCCCTGACAAGGTGGAAGAGTACGGTCTCCACAAGGTCGTCGCGTGTGTGTCCTGTCGCGACCAGGTCGCAGCCTGTGCGAGCGGCTGCTTGGCGTAAGAACTCATATCTGGCGATACGACCTGCTTCCTCGATGCCGACCCGCCTGTGCTTGGCAAGCGTAGGCACGTCCGCCTTTCCTCCGACGAAAGCGACGTCAAGAGAATCGCAGAAGGCAGCCAGGCGCGAGGCCTCTTCCTCTGCCTCCTCGCGCTGGCCATGGTCCAGATGGAGTGCGACCGGCTCCCAGCCCAGCCTCACCAACATATGGAGGAGGCACATGGAATCGGGACCACCGGAAAACGCCACCCCCACGCGGGAACCGACCGGCAACAAGCCGCAGGCCATCAAGTGTCGGTCGAATTCTTCCAGCACAAACCACAGATTACCGAGCGAAAGTCGGTGTGATCCGAGCAAGATGGCGCACACTCATCAGGACGCTGGAGAACCACCTGGCACTATCGGGCGTCAATCCAGAGTAAGTAAGGCCTAAGCGAAATCATGGACTGGACCCGCCCCCGCACCGTCGTCGCCGCCCTCCTGCTGAGTCTTGCGGTCGCCTCTCCGTTTGTTTCGACCGCCCAACTGAGCACTCAACAGGCGAAGACGATCACCGCCGAAGACAAGGCGACGGTCATCAAGAGAGTGTCCGAGGTGCTCTCGAGCCAAGCCTTCGTTCCTGGTGTCGACTTCGGCAAGTTCGACGAGATGCTAGCGAGCCAGAAGTCCGAGATCGACAAGGCCAAGACAGAATTCGAGTTCACCCTTGCGGTCAACCGGGCCCTTCAAAAGTACGGTTTCAGTCATATCAACCTCTTTCCGCCCGAGTTCGGCGCACAACGGACGACCCGGCGACGGTCCGGCATCGGCATCATGATCCAGGAGGAAGAGAAGGGCATTCGGGTCACGAACGTTTTTGATGACAGCCCGGCTTCCGACGCAGGCCTACAGGTTGGCGACCTGATCATTGACAGCGACGGCAAGCCCGCCCGCAAGCAGGCCGACCTGCTCGGTGAGAAGGGATCGACATCCAAGCTGACCGTCATGCGGGCCGACAAGAAGCTCGATTTCAGCGTGACCAGGCGGGAGTACGTGGCCATCATCCCAGAATCCCTGACGTGGCAGGGAAACGTCGCCGTCATCAAGATCCCGACGTTTGACGTCGGCTACAACGCGGCCCGGATCGACAAGCTGTTTGACCAGGCCCAGAAGGCTAAGAGCCTTGTGCTCGACCTGAGGAGCAACGGCGGAGGACGAGTGGCGAACCTGCTCCATCTGGCGAGCCACTTCTTCGACCGGGACAAGGAGCCCTTGGGCACGTTTGTGACACGCAACATGGTCGACATGTACGAGCGAGACCACCCGGTGACCAACGACGTGGTTGCGATTGCGGCGGCCTCCAAGCCGAACGTCCGGGCGATGCTCACAACCCAGCCCAAGTTCACTGGAAAGGTGGCCGTCTTGATCAATGGCGGCACCGGGAGCGCCTCCGAGATGATGGCGGCGGCGCTCAAGGAGCTGAAAGGATCGGAGTTGTTCGGCACGAAAACGGCCGGGGCGGTCCTCGCCTCGATCCTGACCGAGATCCCGCGTGGCAAGGGTTATTGGCTGCAGTATCCGCTGACGGACTATGTGACGGTCACAGGCCTGCGTATCGAGGGCCACGGCCTGGTACCCGACAAGGTCGCGCCGACTCCACGGTTTGGTGAGACGGACGAGGCTTTGGTCGACGCGACCGATTGGCTGGCTTCCGTCACACCGCCTACTTCAACTCGCTGATCGGCCTTGTGCCCGAGCCACCGGCAGAGACCTTCATGTCCCGTCCGTTCAGCACGCCGCTGACGGGCAGGTAGCGGAACGACATCTCTTCGGAGAGGTCGGTGTTGCCCCCCGTTGGCTGTGAACCCAGGCTAAGAACCAAGCCGTCCTTCTCGCGGACGATCAGTGTGTACTCGACCGATCCTCCCGTTGTCCCCAGGATCGTACAGTCGTCACCTTCGATCTTGGTCTTCCCTTGGGCACGGATCCTCTGACCCCTCCCGAGGACGACCCGGAAGTAATTGCGGCCGCTGATAAAGTCGCGGGCAAACGGTTCCACGCGGGTGTGCGCCTTGGGGAGCCGGTTGACCGTCTCTCGCAGGCTGCTTTCTCCGGAGTAGGTCGTGCCTTTGTATGCGACGGTCAAGCGACCACGTCCATAGAGCCAGTCGGTGTTACCGTCGTCTTGTCGGACGAATCCTGGCTTGTACCAGACCTTGTACTTTCGATCCTTTGTACTGACTTCGACGGCTAGGGCGCGGGGCTTGTCGTACGCCTTGAACATCTTCTCCGCGATGTGTCTGGCCTGGTCGTCCTCGTATCTGGGATTGATAAGCGACGGGTCGAGCTCGGTGACTTCGAAGGCGTCATTGGGCAAGGCAAAGGTCGCGTTCCCGGGCGTGGCGCCGTATCTGATCGTCCAGTCGATGGTCTGGCCCATCGCGCCGATATGCAAGCCGGTGAGGCGGCCCGTCGCCGACTCGACGTCGAGGACGGCCGATCCGCTGGCGCCTGACAGCGTCAGCTTGTATCGGGGGCCGGCCTCCGACAATTTCCAATTCTTGGTCTTATCGAATTGCTTGACCCACTCGGACATCCCGCCTGGAGCGATGAGGCTGACGACCAGAGGGTCGATCTGCATTCCGGATGTGGCGAGCGCCTCCTTGACCCCGACACCGTTGCTAAAGATCCGTCGCGCGTATTGCCTGGTGCTGGGGTCATAGACGGTCAACGTCTTGCCGGACAAGCTCAGGACGCGCACCGGGTCCGGAGAGTCGTCGGTCGTCTGCTCCAACACGAAGGAGCCCGGTCTGGTGTAGCGCACGACGGATTTGGTCGCGCTGACTTTGCCCTGAAGGGTCACCCGTCCGGTCGCCGAGAACGAAGCGGAACCCATCGCCTCGTGGGCGGCCGCGATCCTGTTCAGAGTGGTCGAAATCACGTCCGAACTATTTGCTAGAAGGATTAGACCGATGACCATCGCTGTCCATTATAGTGGCTTCTGGCGTCAGTGGCGGCCCAAACCGGCTGGCGCCTGTGTGCCGCCTAACTTGGCGACCAGGGCGAGAAGGGTCGCCACATAGGGTAGGCACTGCCACGCCTCGGGCGGTATGGCCGCCCCGAAAAAGTCTGTCCCTTGGAGTTGGAGTTGGGCGGCGTCGGCGAAGCCGAACAGTAGACATGCCGCTAAGGTCGGCCAGGGACGCCAGCCACCGAGGATGACCGCCGCGAGCGCGATGTAGCCGCGTCCGGACGTCATGTTGTCGGTGAAGCCGCCCGCGTTGCTGACAAGCAGGCTCCCGGCCAGACCCGCCAGGAGGCCGGTGGCGAGCAGGGCTTTGAAGCGGATGGCCTCTGGCCGCAGGCCGACTTGCCGGGCCTTGTCGGGATCGAAGCCCACGGCCGACAACCGAAGGCCGCCCCGAGTTCGGGCAAGGACGAATGCTGCGCCCGCTGCAGCCACAACCGATGCGACCCAAAAGAAGGGAAGCGGGAGGGCTGCGGCCTTGATCCCGGCGTACTTGGCCAGGAGGCTGTGGTTCAGGAGTGAGGTCGCTCCCGCGGCCACCGCGTTGAGGCCCATACCGCTGATCACGTGGTCGATTCGGAAGATCTGGGTCATCGACCAGTGGGCCTGGCTTACGACCGTGGCGGCTACGACAGCCGCGACGAGCCCAAGGAGCGGGTTGCCGGTGGCCGCCCCCGCGAAAGCGGCCGCCCATGCGGCAAAGAGCATCTTGCCCTCGATCCCGATGTTGATCACACCGGACCTCTCGCTCATCATCGCTCCGAGTCCGCCAAGGACGAGCGGCGCGCTGAATATCGCCGTGCTGGTCGCCAACTGAAGGATAGGACTAGCCATCTGAGGCCACCTCCTTTCGGTAGCGCAACGCGGCGAAGACAAGCACGATGAGGCCGAGCAGGACGCCGTTGAGGCCCTTTGGGACACCCAGGATCGCCAGCGCAGAAGTGCCGCGGGCAAGCGCTCCCAGAAGGAGCGCGCTCGGAATGACGAACCAAGCTTGACCCGCCGCAAGCAGGGCGACGCCGAGGGCGTCAAAGCCGTAGCCAGGGCTGAAGTCCGCGTTGAACTGGTGCTTGACGGCGAACACCTGAAGTGCGCCGGCGAATCCGGCGACCGCTCCACTTGCCAACATCGCGCCGAGTGTCGTCCGCCTCACGTCCACACCGGCAAACCGCGCCGCCTTGGGGTTCGATCCCGATGCGGTGGTTTCGAATCCCGAGACGGTGCGGGAGAAGTAGACGGCCATGGCTGCCACGACCGCGAGGCCAGCGAGGAACGCCCAGTTCAGACGAAAGGCGCCGTTCTGCACGATGTTGGGCAAGGTCGTGCCCGGGTCAAGCAGTCGCGTCTCCGCGTTCTCTTGGTTCGGGGCTTTGAGGACACCCGCCGCCAACGCCGTCGTTACCAGGCGGGCGATGTTGTTCATCATGATCGTGGTGATGACCTCGTGGCCGTTGCGATAGGCCTTGATCCAACCGGGCAAGAACCCCCAGGCAAGTCCAGCCCCGCACCCCGCCGCCGTTCCAAGGATGACCCCGGCCGGGCCGGTGACTTGCAACCCCACCACCGTCGCTGACAACCCGCCGACGATGTACTGCCCGTCCGCGCCGATGTTGAAGAGGCCGGCCTTGAGGGCGAGGAAGACGGAAGCGCCCAGCACGAGAAGGGGTGTCGCTTCCTTGAATGTCTCTCGCCAACCCTGGGGCGATCCAAGGGCGCCTACCAGCATCTCGTGGACGGCGGTGATCGGCGGGGCGCCTGCCGAAGAGATGACAGCCCAGACCAACCCTGTCGCGGCGACGAGGAGCCACCCCAGCCTCGCGTTCACGCCGTGCCCACCATCATCGCGCCGATGGTCACCCTGTCGCGGTCCTGGCCCCTCGGTGGAGAGGCCAACTTTCCGCCGTGCATCACCACGATCCGGTCGCAGAACTCCAGGAGCTCGTCCAGGTCGAACGACACGACGATGGCCGCCCCTCCTGCGTCGGCGAGGTCTCCCAAGGCGGCGTAGACCCGCCTTGTCGCTTCGATGTCGAGGCCCCGGGATGGCTGGAAGGCGAGGAGGACCTTGGCTTCGTGTGCCAACGCCCTGGCGTTGACGAACCGTTGCTGGTTCCCCCCGCTTAATTCTCCCATCCGTTGGCCGAGGCTCGCGTGCTTTGTTTCGAACCGTTGGGCGACGGCGGCCGCCAACCGTCGGCAGGACCGCTCGTCTGTGAACGGTCCGCTTCGAAAGGCGTCGAGCCTCTGATGGCCCAATTTGGCGTTCCCCACCAAGTCGAACTCGTCGACGATGCCTTCCGCATGCCGGTCTTCAGGAATACACCTGAGGCCAGCCGCGATCCGATGGCTGGTGGATTGGCGTGTGGCGTCGTTGCCTGCGATGGAGACGGCGCCCGACTGGATCGCACGGACACCGATGAGAGCCTGGACCAGTTCGCGCTGGCCGTTTCCGTCCACGCCCGCCAACCCGACGATCTCACCCGACCGCAGTTCCAGGGACGCACCGTCCACCGCTATGTCTCCACGGTCTCCTTTGACGCGGAGGCCCGTCGCCGACAACAAGGCGGGACCTGGGTCGCGGTGGCCCAGAAAGGTCTCTGTCAATGTCTTGCCGACGACAAGTTCGGCGATTTCTCGTTGGCTCCTTTCACCGACAGGAAAGTCCGCGACCCGTTTCCCCTGTCGCAAGACCGTCACATGGTCGCAGTGAGCGGTGACCTCGCCCAGCCGGTGGGTGACCACGATGACGGTCCTGCCTTGTCCGGCGAGGGTGCGGAGGCTGGCGTAAAGCGCATCCGAATCCTCTGGGGACAACATCGCCGTAGGTTCGTCTAGGATCATCACGTCGACGTCCCGCCACAACAGCTTGAGGATCTCCAGCTTCTGGGATCCGGCAGGTCCAAGGGAGGCTGCCTTCGAATCCCAGTCGAACACAAATCCCATAGACGCGGCCAGGTCTTCAGCACGCGATTTGGCCCTCTGCAGGTCGATTACGGCGGCGCCTTCCGCACCAAGGATCAGGTTCTGGATGGCGGTCAAGTCAGGGATGATCGCGTAGTGCTGGCTCACCATGCCGATGCCCGATCGGAGGGCTTCGGCAGGGGAGTGAAGAACGAGCCGGTTCCCGCTTAGGAAGACTTCACCCGAAGTTGGCCTGAGTGCGCCGTAGAGCACACGCATGAGCGTGGTCTTGCCAGCGCCGTTTTCACCCAGAAGGGCGTGGACACTCCCCTTGCGCACATCAAGGTCGACAGCGTCTAACGCGCGAACCGGGCCGAAATCTTGGGTGACGCCGCGCATTTGGACGCGCGGGATTGTGCCCTTGTCTGGAGCGTCTGTCACGTCCCGCCTACTTCAGTGAGGAGATCAAAAAGCGCCGCCGTCGTGTCGTCACCCCGGCCCCTGTCCTGAAGTCTTTGGAGCAGGTTGGCGACGATCGTGGTGCCCGGCAACGTGGCCCCGAGTTCATGCGCCGCTTCTCGGCAGTATGTGAAATCCTTCAGTTGGTTGTTTATGCTGAACCCAGGCGTCCAGTCTCGGGCGAGCACCTTGGGCCCATAGTTTTCGAACGCCCAGGATCCTGCCGCGCCAGAAGCGAGGAGTTCACGGGCCTGGGCAAGGTTCAGTCCGGCTTTCTCGGCAAAGGCGAGGCTCTCGCACAAGGCTAGGAGCGCGCCACCGACGGCGATCTGGTTTGCCGCCTTCATCATCTGGCCCGCACCTGGCCCGCCGACCAACTCTGTGCGCTTTGCGTAGGACCGCATGATCGGCTCTGCCTGCTTGTAATCCGCTTCCGATCCGCCGCAGAAAATGGTCAACTGGCCCTTCTCCGCCCCCATCGAGCCGCCGGTCACGGGCGCGTCAAGAAACCGTCTTTCTCGGCCGGCCAGTTGGCGGTGAAACTCGGCCGCTCCCTTGGGAGATATTGTTGAGTGGTCGACGAAAAGAGTCCCTGGCGCGGCTGACAGGAGCATCTCCGCCAACACGCTGTGCACGTCCTCTGTCTTTCCCACGCAGGTGAAGACGATTTCTCGATCTTTGGCTACCTGCAGGAGGTTGGGCGCCAGGGTGGCCCCGGATTCGAGAGCAAGGCCGTCCTTTCCCGGCGTCCGGTTCCAGACACGGACGTCGTGTCCGGCACGTGCTAAGTGCGCCGCCATCGGCCCTCCCATGACACCAAGACCGACAAACCCGACACGCGCCATTAGGTTTGGTCTTTTACCCCGGCGACCGCCAACGGGACGTGCGGGCTCCCCGCTCGTGCAACGGATCCGCTTCGGTTACGAGCCGGTGCCCTGGGACTGGCTCGAGGCAAAAAAAAACAGCCGGAGCAGGCAGGTCTGCGCCCCGGCCGAACAGAACAGCCCTAGGTGCTTCTTCCCTCGGCCGTCGGTCTGACAGGGCTTCGTGCACTTCACTTGCCGGGCCCTGCCTGTGGCTCGACCTTGATGGTCGGCCTTTCAAACTATGATGTCAGGGCCAGGTCACGGAAGCAAGGCAAGTTAGGTGAAGTTAGTGAATGGCCCGATTCCGCAACCGTTTCCACCGCGGCGGGTCAGTGGAATCACGCGACTGAGGGTCGCGTGTCGGCCGACAAACCCCGCTTCTAGCACGTAGGCCTGTCGAGCCATTCTGACTCTCGGCGGGCGTCCAGCGTCCGAGCCTATCCGGACTGAGGGCCAGCCGGTACATTGACGCGCAATGTCCGTGCGCGTCCGATTTGCCCCCAGCCCTACCGGCCTGCTCCACGTCGGGGCGCTGCGGACGGCGCTTTACGACCACCTCTTCGCCAAGCACCACGGCGGAGTGAACATCCTGCGCATCGAGGACACGGACCGGACGAGATACAACCCTGAGTCGGAGGAGGAGTTCGTCTCGACGCTCGAGTGGGTCGGCATCACATTTGACGAAGGGCCCCATGTCGGCGGGCCGCATGCACCCTACCGTCAAAGCGAGAGGCAGGCGGCAGGCATCTACCTGCCTTGGGTGGAAGAGTTGTTGGCCAAAGGCCATGCTTATCGGGCGTACGACACTCCCGAAGAACTGGACGAGATGCGGACGTTCCAGCAGGTGAACAAAATGGCGACCGGCTACTTCGGCGGGGAGTGGCGCGACGCTTCCCCCGACAAGGTCGCCGAAGCCGAAGGCCAAGGAAAGCCGAGCGTCGTGCGGCTCAAGGTGCCTCGAGGCCAGACGATCGTAGCCCAAGACGCCATCCGAGGACGGTTGGAGTGGGACAGCGACGTGGTCGACGACCCCGTACTGATCAAGGCCGACGGCATGCCGACCTACCATTTCGCCGCCATCGTGGATGACCATATGATGGGTATCACTCACGTCTTTCGCGGTGAGGAGTGGATCCCGAGCCTTCCCAAGCACACCGCGTTGATCCAGGCGTTCGGGTGGACACCTCCGGTCTGGGTGCATTGCAGTGTCATCACGGGAGCAGACGGCAAGAAGCTGAGCAAAAGGCACGGGGCCACCCGCGTTCTGGATTACGCCGCCATGGGGATACTGCCAGAGCCGCTCAAGAACTTTGTTGCCCTCATCGGTTGGGCGCCGGGCGAAGACCGGGAGGTCATGACTCCGGCCGAGCTCATAGAAAACTTCAGCGTCGATGGACTGCAGGCCTCGCCTGGCCGGTTCGACATGGCCAAGCTGACTTGGATGAACGGGGTCGCCATCCGTTCGATGTCGCCGCCGGAACTGCTCGACGCCGTGGTCTCGTTGTCCGACTCGGCCCACGCCAAAGCCTATTGGGCGGAGGCGGACGAAGAACTGGGCAAGCTGAACCCGGAGAAGACGTGGAACGCGTTGACCCTTCTGGCAGATCGAGCCCGCACCGACCGAGAGTACGCCTTGGCTGCGGTCGTGCTTGAGCAGGAGAGAGTGACGACGCTGGCCGACTTCGGCCCTGCATGTGAGTTCTTCATGGTGGACGAAGTCGAGTTCGACCCAAAGTCGGTGGAGAAGTGGTTCGGCCAGGAGCACGTCGGGCCGATGTTCAGCTCGTTCTTGGCCGCGCTCTCGAACAAAACCGGTGCGGTGGGGCCGGAGTGGTGCGAGAACCTGTTGCGCGGCTACGCGGTGGAAAACGGCATCGAGAAACTCGGACCGGTGGTGCATCCCGTCCGTGTCGCTCTCACGGGCAAGACGACCGGGCCGGGGTTGTTCGAACTGATGTCCGTTCTAGGCGTGGGCCGGATGACAGCTAGGCTGGAAAGGGCGAAGGGGATGTTGCGTTGAGCCTGTTGCCCGTCGTCCGCTATGGCGACCCCGAATTGGCCCGGTGGCTGGACCGGTCGCCGTCCTTCGAGCCTGGGCTGCTGTCGGTCGTGTCCGAGATCATCGCTGACGTCCGGTCACGTGGGGCCGAAGCCGTGTTGGAGTTGTCCCGTCGGTTCGACTCCGCACTGGTCGATTCCCTGTTTGTCACGGACGAGGAAATCGCCGACGCCGTCGTAGGGCCCGAAGTGGAGGCCGCCTTGAAGACCGCGATCGAACGGGTGCGGGAGTTCCACGAGGTGCAGTTGGAGGTCCTGACGGCGGAGTGGGAGAAGCTTCCGTCCGGTTGGGGGTGGCGGACCGACGCCACCGACGCCGAGGACACCGGCTTCGAAGGACAAAGGATGTTGCCGATGGCCCGCGTCGGCGTCTACGTGCCGGGCGGCCTGGCTTCCTACCCAAGCAGCGTGGTCATGAACGTCGTGCCTGCGACCGTCGCAGGCGTCGGGTGGACCGTGGTGGCGACGCCTACGCGCAAAGACGGCACGGTCTGTCCGGAGGTGTTGATCGCCTGTCGGGAACTTGGGGTGGATCTGGTCCTGAAAGCAGGGGGCGCGTCTGCGGTGGCGGCCATGGCCCTGGGGATAGAGGGGCTCCCGAGAGTCGATAAGATCGTCGGCCCAGGCAACGCCTACGTGAACGAAGCAAAGCGGCAGATGTGGGGCGCGGTGGGGTTGGACGGCTACGCGGGCGCTAGCGAGGTGGCTGTCTATGCAGACGCCTCGGTGGACCCGCGCTGGGCGGCGGCCGACCTGTTGTGCCAATTGGAGCACGCGCCTGACAATGTGGGGATGTTGGTATGCCGATCTGAGGAGGATTTGCAAATGATATTGCTCGCAATCGACGAGCAGGTGATCAAATCTGCCCGGTCAGACGTGTTACGAAGATCCGTTGGCGAGCGGTCGTGCGCGGTGCTGGTGTCCGGTGACGAGGAGGCGGTAGAAGTCCTCAACCGGTTCGCGCCGGAGCACGTATCTCTCCTTGTGGAGAACGCGGCGGAGGTGGCGCAGGGCGTGGCATCCTCTGGGTGCGTCCTGATCGGTCCTCACACGCCGCAAAGCGCCGGGGACTACTGCAGCGGGCCGTCGCACACCCTGCCGACCTCTGGTGCGGCCCGGTTTGGTTCGCCGGTGAGTGTCGTGGACTTCCTACGGGTGCAGTCTGTGTCTATGTTGACCCAATCAGACTTGGCGATATTATCGCCAACCATCGCCACACTCGCTGACGCAGAAGGATTCCCTGGGCACGCCTTTGACGCGGAGGTGAGGGCGACGTGAGCGGGCCGTTCGGGTGGGACCCAGCACCGCATTTTGCGGTAGTCCGTTTAGAATCAATGATCCAGGCAGGCCAGCGAGGGCGATGAGCAGCACACCAGAGTCCGCTGAATGGTTCTATGTTGGGCACTACGGCCAATTGGGCCCGCTGACGCTCGAGCAGATGGGCGAACTTTGTCGGGACGGGGTCGTCGATCGCGAGACGTATGTATGGAAAACCGGCATGTCGACCTGGCAGATGGCGCAGTTCGTCGCAGAGTTGACCGGATATTTGCCGCAGTTGGCGCCGCAAGGGCCGCCACAAGTACCGATCACGCCGCCGACGTTCGGCACCCCTCCAGCCACTATGGGTCCGGTTGAGCAGGTGTACCAACCTCCTTCGACATTCTCCGACCCGATGCCCGGTCTTTGGGGGCAGGGCGCCCCGCATGTTCAATTGACATCGTTCCATGCGCCGAAAAGCGATAAGAAGCGCATGGCGGCGGGAATCCTTAACTTCTTACCTGGATTTGGAAGATTCTACTTGGGCTATTCCGCACATGGTGCGCTCCAGCTGATGACCGCGGTGTTTTGCGGAGTCGGCTGGTTGTGGTCGATCATCGACGGCCTTTACATCATGGGCGGCGGCGTCAAGTACGATGGTTATGGCCGTGAACTGGCCGAGTGACCGGCGCGCTTGTTAACTTCCTTCGTTTAGATTCTTACCTAGCGCTGTCTCGGCGGTGTTGAAGAAGGTGTCCTTGTCGCGGATGATCGCTTGCGGTGGAAGGTTGTCGGACACGGTGCCGACTCCAGGCATCTGCTTGACGGCCGTCCCGATCGCCATAAATTCGATGACTCCGTTGCCAATCGAGTACACGTATGTCTTGATGCCGACCACATCATCGGCACCGGCGGCGGAGGCGTCCCGCTGCAAGTGGGCGATCGCATTTTCTCGCGCTTCATAGATCAGAGTCGTCATCTCGTTGATCTCGCCCTTCGTGAAACTCTTCAGTGCGGCGGAAATGCCTCCGGCGAGACCGATCGAGTAGACGGAGACTCCTAAGACAAGTTGGAGCGGCATGTAGCCGAGATTGATTAGGTTCCACATCTCCTCGCAGGTCAGGTCGCTCGTCACAGGCTCGCCTGTCTCTGGAGGAGGGAGCATCGGGTGGTGGGCAGCCGTGCCGATCATCAGCATCTCTTGCATCCCTTGGAAAGGGACGATGGTCGTCTGGATGCCGACGACCGCGTTCGCGCCCACTGCCCGGGCTTCGTTCTTGATCCGTTGCAACGCCAGGTGGCGGGTCGTGTTGAACACCTCGCTGTAATCCGTGATTTCGCCCCGTTGGAGCCCTCGGAACATGCCCGCCAATCCGCCGCCGATGCCAATGGAGTAGGCGACGTTGCCGAAGGCGAATTTGACTGGGGTGAACCCGCAGTCCATGAGGCAATACAGTTCCTGGCCGTCACTGCTGGTGCTGAACTCGAACTTTGAGTCTCCATCGATTCTGTGCAGGCACGACGCGACGCTCAGGAACTCGATGTTGTTTCCATGCTGGATCAGTTCGCTGGTGACACCGGTGATGCCGGTCGCCTGGTTGCGGCCCGCATGTTGGAGCATGCGGTCGTAGCTGTAAAGCCGACCCTGATGGATGATCTCGGTGACTTGGGTGACCTCACCGCCAAGAAATGTGTTGATCCCTGCGCCGATTCCACCGACGAAACCCATTGAGTAAACGCAGTTGCCGATTGTGAGTTCGCCCGGCTTGAATCCCTTCTTGTTGAGGCAGTAGATCTCGTTGCCGCTTAGTCCGGTCATGACGGCCATGGTGTCAATGATGCTACCTGTGTTCTCTCCCGGCGCGGAGTTCTTCCATGAGGTCGTGCTGGACCCGGGTCAAGGTGAGGTCCGAACGGGTGCGTTCGACGACCGCCCGAAGCGCGTCGTTTGTGCGGCGCAAGCCCCCAGTGAGCGAGTCGGGAAAGTCGAAGGTGGCGAGGTCTTCGTACACCATCACCATCGAGTCCAACAGTCGCTCGGCTTCCTCAAGGTCGCCGTGTCGCATCTTGTCCAGGGCGGCGCGGCGGCACTCGCTGGCCGCCTCAGCGGCGCCGTTCAAATAGACGGCGGAGCCGACTTCCAACTCTTCGGGCCCAGGCAGGTCGCCCCCAGTCACGACTGCGAGGGTGAACGCCGCTTCCACCAACTCCTTCTCGGCGTCCTGCAGATAGCCAGCGTAGTAGAGCTCCCCGTGGGGGCGCAAGGCGGCGCGACACTCGTCGCGGATGCCCAGCGCCTCGGCGAGTATGTCGCGCGATTCCTCAAACTGTCCACGGTGGACGTGCTTGATGCATCGGCTACAGCACTGGATGAGCTTTCGGCAGAGGTGCAGGGCTTGCTCACGCGCTTTGTGCCGAAACTCCATGTCGGCTTTGACTTCGGCGACGACGGCGTCCCATTGCATCTGGACATTGTATCCAGCTACATCAAGCCCAACGACTTCAGGCTGGCGAACTTGCCGTCCCGGCCAACGACAATATGATCGACCACGAGGATGTCAAGGGCGTCTCCCACTTCCACCAGCTTCCGGGTCACCGCCTTGTCTTCGGGTGAAGGTGTCGGGTCGCCGCTCGGGTGGTTGTGGGCGAGGACGACCATCGCGGCGTTCTCGCGGACGGCCTCGCGGAAGACCTCGCGCGGCCCGACGACGCTCATGGTGAGCGTCCCCGTGTGGATGGTCCGCTTGGTCAAGAGACGGGCCTTGGTGTCCAGGAACGCGACGCAGAAGTTCTCTCGCGGCTCGTCAGCAAGGTGTGCGAACTGCGCGTAGGCGGCTTCAGGCGTGGTGATCTCTTCAGTCATTTCTTTGGCCTGACCTGCCAACCGTCGGCCCAGCTCGATCGCCGCGAGCACACGGTCAGCTTCGAAAGACTCCAGGCCGGCGAGTGTGAGCAGGTCGCCTTTGGAGATGTCGGCAAGTCGCCCGGCGCCATGCCGACGGACGAACGTCTGTGCGTGGGCCTCGGACTTCTCCAGGTCGCGTTCTTCGCGGGCGAGGGCGACTGCCAGCAAATCGGTGTTTCCGACTGCCCGGATCCCGTGCGTCTGTATCCTCTGCCAGGCGGAAACCTCCTTCAATCCCACTCCTCCAAGGACAGCCGGGGATCCATGGGGAGGACACCGAAGTCGTCCGGCGGAGGGGCAAAGAACGAAACCCGCCGGCCGGTGGTTGGATGGTCAAAGGCCAAGTAGGCGGCGTGGAGCCGCATAGGGCCGTCGTCCCAAGGAGGCGGCGCGTAGAGGTCGTCGCCAAGCACAGGGAATCCGACGGCGGACAGGTGCACACGGACCTGGTGGGTCCGGCCTGTCTCCAGCCTCGCGGCGATGAGCGAGCCCCGGTCGAGCCGACCCAAAACCTTGAAGTGTGTCACGGCGGGCTTGCCGCCTGCGACCACCGCCATACGCGTCGCCCGCCTTGGGTCGCGCCCGACCGGTGCTTCCACGGTGAACCGCGCTTGCTCCGGGACACCCTTGACCGCAGCCAGGTAGCGCCGTTCCGCCGTCTTGTCGCGTATCTGGGCGGCCAGGGCGCGGTGCACGGCGTCTGACTTGGCCACGACCATGAGCCCGGTCGTCCCCTTATCCAAGCGGTGCACGATCCCTGGCCGAAACGTAGCGGACCCCGACGACAACGCGCCTCCCCGGGCCAAGAGCGCTTGGACCAATGTCGCGCCGCGCACGCTCGGGCCTGGATGGACGACCAGGCCGCGTGGCTTGTCCACCACGAGCAAAGATCTGTCCTCAAAGACGACGTCCAGGTCCATCGGCACGGGTGTCAAATCGTGGGGAGCGGACGGCGGAACCTCGGGGCACTCGACCGCCCAACCGGGCCGCAGTTCGAAGCTTGGCTTGTCGACGAGCCCACCCTCGACCCGGACGCCGTGGCCGGAAATCAGCCGGGCCAACCGGGAACGGCTCTCGTGGGGCATCTTGCGCGCGAGGAACTTGTCTAGCCTCTCTTTCTCCTCGGCGACGAACAACACGTCCCAGTTTGGCAGAAGCCGAGGTGACGGAAACATTCTGGGCGGCGGTATTGTTGAGGGTAGTGGAGTTGCAACCATGAAGATTAGCGCGGCCCTGTCCTTCTTGCTTTTGGCCCCTTTGGCCAACGCGCAGGATCTTGACGCCAAGGTCACTTTGAAAACCACCGGCATGACTGTCGCGAACGTCCTCGCCAAGCTCAAAGAGGCGACCCATGCCGACCTGCAGTGCGTGCCGACGGCGGCCCGCGAAGTCGTCCTCGTCGATGTCGCCGATGTCCCGGCGAAGGACCTCATGGCGAGGCTGGCTTCAGCCTTGGGGGCCGAGTGGGCGAAGTCCGACCAAATGTACCAGCTTCTCGTTCGGGACACGGAGATACGAAAGGAACAGTCGGCCCGCTTCGCCCGTGACGCGGCGAAGGTCAGAGCGGCGATTTCTAAGCTAGCCGAGCGGGCCAAGCCGGATGAACCCTTCGCTGTTCCCTCTGGCGGGCCCAAGATCATTGACGAGCCCGGCGGCACTGAGGTGTTCGTGACACAAGGAGGCGGCACAGCCGGCGAAAAGCCTTTGGTGAAGATATTGCAGTTGATCTCGCCGGAGACGCTCGCCCGAATCCTCCCCAACGCGCGCATCGTTTTCGCTACAAACCCGTTCGGCCTTCAACTTCCTATGCCAGGGGCGGCAATCGCGCAAATTCGGCGGGCGATAGCCGACGAACTCAAGGCAGCCGAGCGGGGGACAGGCGGACGGTCGCTTGTCAAGATCGGTCCGAACGGCAAGGACGAGTCGATCGAACGCCTGCGAAGGGGTGTGTACGGCAAGGCCTACGTCACGGTCCGGCGGATGGGATGGGAACCCAACTTTGTCGTCAGCTTGAGCATCGTGGATCCAGAAGGAGAACACATGGCGGGTGGAACGCTCTTCTTGAACGGCAACGATGAGGGCGGTCAACCGGCTGACACGACGAAACAGGACAAGGCTCCGCTCAAACTTTCCGACGACGCCAAGTCTTTGTGCCATTTGTCGCCCGCGCGGTCAGGACCACAGCAGTTTCAAGAGATCCTCGTCGTAGCCAGCGCCGAGGATGGTTTCACCACGACCTCGGCCGGGTCGCCCGATGTCCGGGCGGGCGCAGCGGCCGACCTCATGCGAGACCCGGTCGCCCACGAGCCACTGTCCTACTTTGTCGGCGAGTCTGTGCGCCAGTCCATGTCTGCAGACAAGCCGACGGTAGCGGTACTGAGCGACGAGATGTTCGAATCGTTGCGTGGCATGCTTGGGGGCGAGAACGTGTCATTGGGCGCCGTGAGGGCCCGCTTGGAATCGGAGGGATACAAGTTCACAGAGGAAGACGGCTGGAACATCGCCGCACCCGAGGATTTGGACAGGTGTCGCCAAACTCGGATCGACCGGAAGGAGTTCAAGAACCTGTTGGAAGCCGCGGCGGCATATGGGGCGGCACCTCTGGCCGTCGTCGCCAAATACGCCGTCGTGTCGCCAGACGCAGGAGCGACGCTGTGGGACGTGACTTACGCCAACGCCCTCTATGGAGCCACTGTGGGCAGGGAAGTCAGCGACACGAGGGGCCCGAACCGCGACGCCCTCAGGCTCTACGCGACATTGCCCGACGCACTGCGGCTCCGAACCGGACGAACGCCCTTGACCGGGGCGTTGGGATCCGCATCTGCTCGGGGTGACCTCTTCGACCTCATTTTCCGTAGCAACGACGGACCACGCCCGTTGTCTAGGCGAGGGCAACGACAACCGCGGGAGCGGGTGAGTGTGGCCATCAGCAGCTCGGGAGACAACCCGGATTTCATGCCGTCCATCCTTGGCTCGGGATTCGAACGGACGGACGTGTTCGCCAGTGTGCCGCAGCAGACCAACATCGTCATGAACAGCTCTGCAAAGGCCGTGTTGCGGATTTACGACCCTAAGACAGGCCAGTCGCAAATGATGGCTCCGGAACAGGTCGGGTCGCAGAGGGCGATGGGAGAACAGCCTTGGGGCGGACAGTTCTCAAAGGGCCTTGGCCCCGACATGAAGGTTCAAATCATGTCCCAACGCCAAGTCTCATTCCAATTCGAATTTGGCGGCCAATACACGATGGCCCGGAGCTTGTCGGACTACGCGCCCGTGCCCGAGTCCAAATTGGTCACTTGGAACGAACTTCCGCAGGGCATCCAGGATCAGATCGAAGCGTCCTACAAGCGATCGAACGAGGCATACAAGAAGGGAGCCCAGTTCGTTTCCAGGGGACGCGGCACGATCCCTCCGACGCCGTGACGGATCGTCCCCCGACGCTCGGCATCGGCAGAGGTAAAACCTTGCGGCATGCGCGACCGGTACGAACCTGCGGACTTCGAGCAGAAATGGCGGGACCGCTGGAAGGCGGCCGACCTCTTTGTCACGCGCGAAGACCCTGACCGTCCCAGGTTCTACGGCCTCGACTTCTTCCCCTACCCCAGCGGGGCCGGGCTGAGCGTCGGGCATTGCCGCAACTTCATTCCGACCGACGTGCTCTGCCGCATGAAGTATATGCAGGGCTTCAATGTCTTGCACCCGATGGGATTCGACGCCTTCGGTCTTCCGGCCGAAAACGAGGCCATCAAGACCCAGCGCCATCCCCAGGAAATGATCCACGAGTACGGCGCGACCTACCGTCGCCAAATGGAGTTGGTCGGCATCGGCTACGACTGGTCGCGATCGTTCTTCAGTTCCGACCCCGACTATTACCGCTGGACGCAGTGGTGCTTCAAGTTGCTCTACGAGAGGGGCCTTGCGTACCGGCGCATGGCCGACGTCAACTGGTGCCCGAAGGACAAGACGGCCCTGGCCAACGAAGAGGTCGTCGGCGGCCTGTGCGAAAGATGCGGCACACCGGTTGTCAAGAAGGCGATCGCCCAATGGTTCTTCAAGATCACCGACTATGCCCAGCGGCTCCTGGACGACCTGGACGACATCGACTGGCCCGAGGGGATCAAGCAACAGCAGCGCAATTGGATCGGACGTAGCGAGGGAGTCGAGTTCGAGATGGACGTCGTCTTCGACACCGTGCCGGACGAGACTTCCGGCTTCGAGGTCAAGACAAAGCGGCCGAAGTTGCGGGTCTTCACGACCCGCATGGACACGGTCTACGGCATGACTTTCTGCGTCTTGGCGCCGGAACATCCCTTGGTCGAGACTATCAAGGACCGGGTGTCGGATAAAGATCGTTCGGCGGTGGAGGCGTACCAGCAGGAAGCAAAGACCCTCAGCGACATCGACCGACAGGCGACGACCCGCGAGAAGACCGGCGTCTTTACAGGTGCGTACGCAGTCAATCCGGTGAACCACCACCGGGTGCCGGTGTTCGTGGCGGACTACGTCCTCATGGGCTATGGCACGGGTGCGATCATGGCCGTGCCCGGACACGACGAGCGTGACTTTGATTTCGCCGTCAAACACGGCCTGGAAGTCGTGCCCGTCATCCGACCCGACGAGGCTTATCTGCGCGGCTTCCATAAGGGTGAGGGCTTCGACTATGAGCAGTCTCTAAAGAGATACATAGACAGAACGAAGGATTTTGTTCCGGTGTTTGTCTCCAAGGATGCGACCTTGATCAACAGCGGCAGCCATGACGGGCTGACCCCGGCCGAGGCGACGGCGAAGTTGGGCGCATGGGTCGAGGCCCAGGAGATCGGCGAGCGAAAGGTCAACTACAAGCTGCGCGACTGGCTGATTTCCCGCCAAAGATATTGGGGTTGTCCGATCCCGGTCGTCTACGACAAGGACGGTGCGATGGAGTTGGTTCCCGACGACCAACTGCCCGTCACCTTGCCGGAGGTGGAGGAGTTCGCACCTGGCGACGATGGCAGCAGCCCCTTGGCACGGGTTGATGAGTTTGTCAACGTGACGACCGCCGACGGGACTCTAGGTCGTCGAGAGACGGACACCATGGGCGGATTCGCTTGTTCATCGTGGTACTTCTTGCGGTTCATCGACCCCCACGACACCCGTAAGGCGTGGGACAAGGAGAAGACCAGCCAATGGATGCCCGTGGATTGTTATGTCGGCGGGGCCGAGCACGCGGTCATGCACCTGCTCTACGCCCGGTTCTGGACAAAGGTCTTCTATGACGCGGGCTTGGTCGCGGTGAAGGAACCGTTCCAGCGCTTGCTCAACCAGGGCCAAGTTCTGGGCCGCACCCCTTACCGCCAACCCCGAGGGGGCGAGACGCTCGGAGTCGGTGAAGAAGGCATTCTGATGAGCTTCAAGGAAGCAGAGACGATGCCTGAAGACCAGGTCACCTGGCGGTGGGTGCGGATGAGTAAGTCGAAGGGCAACGTGGTCACGCCGGAGGAGGCGGTCGGCGGATTTGGCGCGGACGCCCTTCGTGTCCACGAACTGTTCGTCGCGCCGTTTGAGCAGAACGTGCAGTGGAACAACGAGGGGATGGAGGGGGCCGGAAGGTTCTTGGGCCGTGTCTTCGGTTTGGTGAACAGGCTGGCCCCTTGGTGGGATCCCGAGTGGGCCGACAAGATCGGCGCAGTGGCGCCGGATGGAATCTCCCGGAAGGTCCGCCGGGCGGTGCACCAGTTCGTAGCCAAGGCGACGGCCGACATCGAAGCTTTCGCCTTCAACACCTATATCTCTTCTGCGATGATCACCGTGAACACGTTGACAGACCTTGTGAAGGGCGTCGAACGCCCGAGCGAGGCCGAGAAACTGGCCTATAGCGAGGCGCTCCAATACCTGGTGGCCTGTCTGGCACCAGCGGCTCCGCACACGGCAGACGAGATATGGGAGGGCCTGGACATGCCTGGGTTCACATACCATCTGCCATGGCCCGTCTCGGACACCGGCCTGGCGAAGGAAGACGTCGTCACCGTGGCGATCCAAGTCAATGGCAAGCTGAGGGGCACGGTGGAGGTCTCGGTTGGCTCGGCAGACAGCGAGTTGGAATCGTTAGCACTGGCCAGCGAGAAAGTCCAGCCGTTTTTGGAGGGCAAGACGGTGCGGAAGGTCATAGTCGTACCAGGCAAACTGGTCAACATCGTGGTGTCATGAAGATCACGTGTGTCTTGCCTGTCCTTGTCTTCCTTGCAGGGTGCGGCGCCCTGAAAGGTTCTGGCGACAACGGCTCGGTCGGGGGCCAGAACCAGGCCGTGCTGGAAGCCAAGGCCCTGACCGCGGGGTCAATTGCGAAGTTGCTCGCCGATGAGCCGTTGGACGAGAGCGACAAGAAGAATGCGGCCGAAGCTGTACCCATCGTGAAGAGGCTGATCGAGAACGAGCCCAACCAGCCCGCTTATGTCGTTCTCTTGGGTCGGTGTTATTGGGTTATGGGAAAGACAGACGATGCGCGGGCAGAGATAGAAAAGGCCATCGCTCTCAACGACAAGTACCAGACCGGCGACAAGGCCCTCATCTCCGAAGCCCATCACGATTTGGCCATGCTTGACTTTGACTCGGGCAATTTCAAAGGCGCGCAGGCTCAAGCCGATCAAGCCCTCGCCCTCTTTCCTGACGACCCGCGCTACCTGATGACCCGGGCCAGGGTGCTTCTGCAGCAGGGTGACTTCGACGGTGCGAGAAAGGTTGCTTCGGAGGTGTTGCGCGTCGATCCTCAAAACTCGGCGGCGCTTTCCATGATCAAGATGATCCAGGCCGCGGAGACGAAGCCGAGCGCGAAGCCGAGTAAGAACCCGGACGCAAGGGCCGGGTCTTGATCCGGGCCCACGGGCGGGGAAACTCCGGTGGGGTCTCGCGCACCTTTTGATAGACCGGGAACAGGCGGACTACGTCGGTTCCAGGAACTGTGCGTCTCTCCAGGCTCGCAAGTTCGAGCCCAAGTTGCCCAGCGTTGAGGGACAGGCAGTCTTCTGCTTCGGTCGGCGTGCGGAACGGGACGACGAGCCCACCGATCCGGCACCAGGGCGCGCTGATTTCAAGCTGGATGCCAAGCGGGGCGACCGCTCGTCCGGTGACGACATCGACCGATTCTCGGCCCGTCAGGTCTTCGGCACGGCCGATGACGACCTCGACGTTGGCTGGCTGATAGGCGAGGATGAACTTGGCGAACTTCTCGGTCGCCTCGACGGCGACAACATGGACGTCTGGGCGGCACACCGCCAGGACCACCGTGGGCAACCCGGGACCCGGCCCGATGTCGAGCACCTTGGCCCCGTGGTGGACGAACTCCGCGACCAGCAATGAGTCGGCGGCGTGCAACGCGTCCGCGTCCTCAAGCCTGACACGGGTGAGGTTGGTTGTCTCGTTCTGTCGGTAGAGGTCGGAAAAGAACCGGTCAAGCCAGTCTGTATGCTTGGAGTCCAACGCCAAGCCCTGCGCCCGTGCGACGGCGCGCAGGGAAGGGAAGTCCATGGTCGTAGGGAGAGTACCAGCGCAATGGTAACTTCCACCTATGAGTCCGGAGAGGCGCGTGCAATTGGGTACGTCGCTCTGCATTGTCGGGCTGGTCATAGCCCTGACTAGCCTGGTTCCCGCTGTTGTCAAGCCGGGGAGCTTCCCCATGCCTATCATTTACGGTAGCGTGGTCTACCTTCCCGGCGCGTTCCTTGCCTTCTTCTCGGCACGCGGCCGTGAGAGGAACCGGGTGTTCTGGCAACTGAGGTTTATCCGGTTGGGGTTTGTGGCCGTCTTAGCCGTGGCCATGTTCCAGATCATGCGGGGCCCATAGCAGAACCCCCGAGGAGGATGTCCCCTGGGGTTCATTGTCAAGCTCGAATGAGCCGTCTGGTCGTTCAGCCGCCGATGCCGGTGCCGCCAGCGGTGCCACCGCCGCCGCCAGTGCCGCCACCACCGCCTCCGCGTCGGCCGCCGCCTCCGAATCCGCCGCCAAAGCCGGCGTTCGGATCAGCCTCGAATTTGGGGCCCTTCAAGCTCTCGAGCTTCTGCTTTTGATCGCTCGTCAGGACTTTGCCGATCGCTTCTTCCAAGGCCTTGTTGTTCTTCTCACGAAGAGCCGTAGCCTGGTCGCGGTCGATCTCCTGGTCACGCGACTTGCGCATGATCTCTTGGTTGGCCGTCGCCTGGTCCTCTTGTAGCTTCTTGAGCTGGGCTACCTGGTCGGAGGACAGGCCGAGTTGCTTTTGGACGTCCGGGTTGAGGACGGCCCTGGTACCTGCGAGTTGGATGCCGATCTGCTTGAGACGGGACACCTGCTCGGGCGTCAGGATCTTGGCGATTGCGTCGTCGGAATCCTTCTGCATTTTCTCAAAAACGGACGGATCCGGCCTGCCGCCGCCACCGCCGTTCTGGAACATCTCGCGCATCTTCGCCCGTTGGTCTTCTTGGAAGGCCTGGAGCTTGGACTTCTGCTCGTCGGTGAGCTTCAGATCCTTTTGAACGTCTTCTCGGTTCACAAGGAAGGAGTTGCTCATCATGAAGCCACCGCCGAAGCGCTGGCCGCGTTGGCCCCTGCCGCCCCCGCCGCCCTGTGCCAGTGCCAGGGCAGCGACAGCGAAGAGGCTGATCGTCAGGATTGATTTGAGGTTCATGGTCGTTTAGTGTCCCCCCCCGTCCTTTTTGGCCCCGTCGTCTTTCTTAGGGGTTGGTTCGAGGGTCTTGTCGAGGTTTGGAAATTGGGAGCCCATCTCCTTCTTTGCTTGCTCTCGGATTTTGGCGGCGTCGTCGGCGTTGCGGACGATGTGCGGCCTGAGCATGACGAGCAGTTCGGTCTTCTGCTTTTCGTGGCTTGAAGATCTGAAGAGCTGTCCAAGGATGGGGATGTCTCCAAGAAGGGGCAGCTTCTTGACCGACGATGTGACGGTGGATCTCATGATCCCGCCGAGGACCATGGTGTCGCCGTCGTTGACCGTCACGGTGGTCGAGGCTTCCCTTTGGTTCACGATCGGAGCGTTGAAGCTCGTGTACCCTTGCAGGTCGTTGGCAGTCTGGTCGACGTCGAGCGTGACCGCTCCGTTGGCGCTGATGTGCGGCGTAACCGTCAAGATGATGCCGACGTCGACAAAGGAGTAGTTGAAGGTCAGGTTACCGTTGGCGTCTTCGCGTTGGCTCACGACGTACGGGATGCTCTGGCTGATGTTGATCTCGGCCTGGATGTTGTTGCTTGTGAATATCCGAGGTGTGCTGAGCACCTGGAACTTGTCGTCCTGTTGCAGGGCGTTCAGGAACGAGGTCAGGTTGCCTCCTGCGATCGTATATCGGAACCCTTGGAGTGCCGGCGTCGTGCTTTGCAACCCGAAGTTCGTGCCCACGTTGCCGGTGACACCGTTCTGACCAAAGGCTTTGGCCTGGACGAAATTCCACTCGACACCAAGCTTGTCCGACTTGTCCAGGGTCGCTTCCATGATGATCGTCTCGATCATCACCTGTTGGGGGATCGCGTCGAGCTGGGCGAGGATCTTCTTCACCATGTCGACCGCGTCTGGTGCGCCGACGATGATCAAGCTGTTGGTGTTGTTGTCGGGGATGATCGTGACTTGGTTGGTGAGGTCGCGGATGTTGACCAAGCGGCCGTCGGCGCCTCTGGCCATCGTGGGTTCTTGCGCCCCGTTGGTGTTCGCACGGCCGCCCTGCCCGCCCCTGCCACCGAATCCGCCGCCGAACTGGATCTGGGTCAAGAGTTCGCCACTGTCGGCATTGGGGTCTTCCAAGGGAACGTCAAGAGATGACGCGCCTTGCGGGTTGGCATTGGCGAGGGCGTCGCCGCCGTTCACCCCTGGCGCGAGGTTGTTCCCACCGAGAGACGGCGGACCGCTGTTGGAACGGTTGTTGTTGCCAGTTCGGCGATTGTTATTGTTGTTGTTCGTCGTCTGGTTGCCACGGTTCAATGTGTTCGTGCCGGCACGCTGGCCGAATGCGCTTTGCAGCGTCTGCGCGAGTTGGTCGGCCCGGGCGTTCATCAGGGGCACCACGACCGTCGAGTCCTCGAGCCTGACCTTTTGATCGAGTTCAGAGACGACCTCGGCGACGATCTTGTGGTTGTCTTCGGTGCTTGTCACGACCAGGCTGTTCGAGCGGGTGTCGGCGGCCACAGTGCCGAACGCCGACTGGAACGAGCCGGTTCGGAACGCCTGCTGGAAGCGTTGCCGCGGGTCGATGTTTTGGTTGCCTTGTCCGCCACGGCCAGTAGGTGCGTTCGACGTGAGCACGTTTTGCACGACCGGCACCATGTCTTCGGCCGAAGCGTATTCGAGCTTGTAGACCCGCGTCGTCTGGGGCGCGTCGGTCTGTTGGTCGATCTGCTTGATCAGGTCTTCAATGTCATTGAACTGGCTGCGGGGGCCATTGATGATCACCGTGTTGCTGAAGTCGTCGGAAGAGGCGCGCATCGTAGAATCTTGCTGCCCCATGAACGATCCAAAGTTGAAGCCACCACGGTTGTTGCCCCGGCCTCCCCGTCCGAAGTTGTTGCCGCCCCTCTGGAACGGGTTGCCACCTCGTTGGAAGGGGTTGTTCGTGTTGCCTTGCCCGGCGAACACGTCGTTGATAACCCGGGCCACCTCGCTTGCGTTGGCGTATTTGATGCGGAAGACCTTGACTTCGTTCGGTGACGGCGGCGTGAACTGCTGGCCGCTGGTGTCAGGCTGGGGGTTCTGCGGTCGCTGTTGCCTTTGCCGGATGACAAGTAGGTTGCCCGACTTCTCCATCTCGTAGTTACGCAGGCTGAGCGCAGTGTTCAGGATGTTGAAAGCGTCATTGAGGCTGATCGGATTTGGTGAAGACACGGTGACCGCGTCCTTCAGGCTTGGATCCTTGACGATGGTGATCCCTGAGACGCGCATAAACAGGTCGAGGACCATGTCGATGTTCGCGTTTCGGAAGCTGAGGGTGATCTTCTTCTTCTTGTCCAGGTTGAACTGTTCCCAAGCCTTCTTGGCAGCCACCTCGTCGCCGTTGCTGAACGGGTTGCCTTGTGCCGGAGCAACGGATGGCAACATGGCGGTCGCCAAGGCGGCGATGACGATAAGTCGAGTCAATTTCATAGGGTCACCTCGTTCGAGAGGTCAAGGTCGTCTTGAAAGAAGTCGTCGGGCGGTGGGGGCCCGCCCGGGCCGCCGAAGGCGGTCGATGGCTGGGCGTCTTGGCCATTTCCGCCGAATGTAAAGTTACCACCGCCGGGACCGTTGTCACCTCCACCGAACCGCCGTTGGCGGCGGGAGTCCGACTGGGCGCCGTTCGACGCCGTCTGTGGGCTTGCGTTTGCTCCTGGTGCGTTCGCACCAGGTGCGGGGGACGGCCGACGCTGGACGCCGATTTGTCCACTGAGCGGGTTGAGGGGCGCAGATCCGCCTTCACTAGAAGGGCTCGGCGAGTCAGCCAGCAAGAGCAACGTGCGCACGGTGTCGCCTTGCGACAGGGTCAAGGTCGTCGGGGTGATCCGTTCCACCTTGCAATTTTTCCACTGGTCGCCCTGCTTCAGATAGAGGCCCTCGCCCGTGCCCGTGTTCTCGACAAGGGCGGTCGGAACCTGGTCGACGACGGCGGTGCCAGTGTAGTACCAGCCTGCGTCACCTCCAGTGAACGCGGGGGGCACCTGGTTGGGAAGCGCAGCCATGCCGCCGCTTTGGCCCTCGCGCACAACCAACGGCTTGAATACGTCGCGAGTGGACAGGTTGACAGGTTCAAACGTCGCTTTCAGCTCGGAAGGATCGACGTCTGAGGCCTTCCCCTTGTTCAAAGAGGCGGTGACAGGTTTCTTTACCGTCGTCGCCTTTTTGGGCGACGACGGGGATCCGGCCATGTTGAATGCAACAGCTGCCACGATCGCTACGCCCCCATATATAATCCAACGATTTACCTTAGCCATTGTTCAACTTTTGCGAGGTGACTTGTTTTTCTTGGTCCTTGACGAACGCGACAAGGCCGATGGTGGCGGACACGGCGCTCGAATCGGCGTCTGACGAGGAGAGCATGGCCATGGACACGACGATCTTGGTGTCGGCCTGTTCCAAGCTGTGGACGAAAGAAAGGATCTGCAAATACGGACCTTGCACACTTATGGTGAACTCGGCGGCCTGAAGCGGTGTCACCGGTTGCACCCGCTGCGGCCGGAACGTGCTCACTTTGATGCCCTTTTGCTTGGCCAAGTCGTTCACCTTGTCGAGAACGGCGGGGCCAATATTGGCCACGGGGACGTCCCATGCACGCTCGGCTTCGAGTCGGGTGTCGTCCAGTAGCGCTTGCTGGCCCTTAGCTTGGTCGGCGACGAGCTTCTGGCTTTCCGCCGCCAACTTCGCCCGTTGCTTGCCGAGGGTGGGCTTCGGACCGTACAGGTCAAAGGCGACGCAACCGACGATGCCGACCACGGCGGCGATGCACGCAAGGTTCCAACTGGGGATGTTGTCGCCAAGCGTCATTTCTTCACCGCCTTTGTCGCGGAATACACGGTCGTGTTACCAATGACGTGCCCGGCTGACGCGAACAGGACGACCGGTTGCTCACCGATCTTTCCGTCGTTGGCGAACACCAGACGGAAGTCCCTGAACCTCGAGTCTGCGGACATTGCTTGGTTAAACGTGGTAACTGCCGAATTGTTCTTCGCCGTTCCGCGGACTTGAAGGTTTCTGCCCCGCTCGACGGTGACGCCGGTCAGCCAGACGCCTTCGGGAACATGGTCGGTGACGACGGACAGGACGTCGCTGAGGCTCTGCACGGGCTGAAACGCTTGGCGCAGGGTCGCTGCGGCATCGGCCCTCGGCGCAAGCCGCGTCTCAAGGTTCTTCTTGTCTTTCTTGTTCCTGTCCAGTTGTCTTTGAAGGGGCGAGAGTTGTTTCGCAATGTCTCTCTTAGCGCCGTCAAAGTCGAGGTAGACATAAGCGGCCGAAGCGACGAAGCAAGCCGTCAGGAGGAGCGCCAGGTTACGGCGGCTCCTGACCTTGCCGGCGCGTCGGCGGCTGACGTCCTCCGCCAGTTCCAGGTTGATGGACGGCCGCTGCCTCGAAAGGGCGGCAAGGCCGCCGGAGTCGTCTGCCCGGATGACCTGGCTCGGCGTCGTCTTGGCACTTGCGACCGTACGTTGGACTTCGAGCTCCAGATCCTTGTCTCCAAGCCCGATCGGCGCTGACCGAGAGTAGAAAACGTCCCCGTGCTGGACAATGTCGATGCCGGTGCCGTCGACAGATTCATCGACCAGGACAGCACTGTCCAGTCCGTTCGCCCGGGCGAGCAGCCCGGAAGCGGTGGAGATCGGCGCGACCCATGCCACGTCTACGCCCAGGTTCTTTAGCTCGTGCTTGGCCTGCTTGAGCAGGTCGGTCCGCATCGCGGTGACGACCACTCTCTTTCCGGTCCCGTTCTGATGTTGGGCGAAGGCGAAGTCGCTTGTGAGTTCCGAGGCCGAGACGGGGAACAGCTGGTCCAACTGAACCCGGACGATCGCTTCGGCCTGGTCAAGGTTGACTTCGGGCAAAGTCAGTTGCCGGACAAGGGCGGCCCGTCTTCCGACGGCGAGGCCGACCTGCTTCGGATCTCCAAGAGCGTGCACGGCGTCCGTCAAGCTCTCGGCGAGGATTGTACGGTGTTGGACCGGGTCGAAGGCCCGGACGGCGCCGCCTGACCACTCAAGGACGGGAATCGGGTCGGAGATGCTCATCGGGTTGGCTCCATAAGGACAGTCTCTGAGGTCGTCTGGTCGGCCCAGCCCCAACGCCTCTCTGCGTCGGTGAACCAAGGCCTGGTGACCCGGTTGACCACTGGGCTGCCGTTGTCGAGGTAGACCGAGGCTTCAAGGGCGACCTTGGCGCTCCCGCACTTTCCGACCACCCTGACCAAGAACGATTGGCTGGACACTGTGAAATAGTCTGCGAGGGTACGGAGAGCCTCAGGGGTGACCCCGGGAATGTCCGCAAACTCGCCAAGAGAGTTGAACTGACCGCCTCGGGCGACGACTGCCTGGGCGACTCCCGGTGGAATGTCGGGGATCGAATTGAGAACCGCTTCGTCGGCGGTGTTGAGGTCGATCTTGCCCTCCGCGGTCGGGCTGTTGTCCGTCGTGAGGTTGTCAAGGATCACCTTGGCGTCTGCACTGGATATCCCTGGCACCTCAAATACCTGGCCGAGCCGGGAAAAAGTGCTCACCGTGTTCCGCCGGTTGATGATGGCCTGGGCCGTCGTCGCGCTGAGCCCGGTGGACATCAGTTGCTGTTGGTTGGCGTTGTTGCAGTTCAACCTAGCCTCCCCGGTGGGTCGCTGCACCGTGGCGCGGCTTTGGATGGTCGAGAGGTCGTACAGAGAAGGCTGGTCGATGTCCTGGCCGCTGATGAGGGGCGCGGTCGTGGAGTTTGTCGGCGGGTCATAGAGTGTTTTGGCGTCGATCCCCTTGACCAGCAAGAGTTCGTTAAAGCTGTCGAACCGCCTGTCCTTCGTGTTATATGGGTTTGGAAGGGCGTTGTAATACTCATCCTTCGCACCTTGCGGACTCGGTGCGTTGCCCGAGGAGCGCCAGTCGATGATCGAATCGACCTGGTCTTGAGTCAGTCCGGTTCGTAGCAGCCATTCCTCGGAGGCCGTGTTGATGTCCAACTTAGAACAGGCGTCGACTATCTGGACCCGGAAGGAGGCCGAGCCCATACGAAAATTGGTGTCGCCGTTCGCACTGAGCGTGTACCAGTCGTCTTGGAGTGTGGTCAATGTGACGGATTGGTTGACGAGGGCTGCGAGCGCACGTTGCACGCCGGACTCCGCCGCACGTTCGGCCTCAGCCTTTTCGTTTTGTGCGCTTTCATTGACCATCTTGGCGCGGACGGCCATCCCGACCGACGTCAAGACGATGACGGAGACGACCATGACCAGAAGGGCCATGACGAAGGCCATGCCGCGTCGTCTCATCCCTGCACCACCGGGTTGTCCGCAGTCACGTCGCTCTGCTCAAGACGGACAGTGAGCATGCGTTGGTTGGCTTCCCCGTCGACGCTATAGGTGATCCGCACGAGTGATGGGATCCGGCGTACGCCGGTCGAGGTGTCCCAGGTCGGAGTCCACTCCGTTCCGTCCCAAAACTCAAACTGTATTTGGGTCACGTTGGCGATCAGGAGTGTCTCGTAGCCGCCCTGGGTCGGGTCGCCGTCGGACGGAGTCTGGGTTCGGACGAACAGTCCCTGGCCCGTCGCGTTTTGTCCAACTGGCGTCAGCGAGAGCGAGACTTCGGTCAGGCCTCCTTGAGGGCCGTAGAGCCGGTTTTTCGTCTCCCAGTCGCTCTCCGTGTCGTCGATGGCAGCCATGTCTAGCGGCGCGGAGGTGGTGGTGAAAACCAGAGTGTCGGGATCCTGCGTGGCACCGCTCTGGTTGCTCGCCACGAAGTATGTGAGGGTGTCGGTGTTGTCCGCCGTGATATAGGCGCCGCGGAGCAACGTGACCAGACGATTGTCGGTCCGTCGACCTTGCTCCACTCGCCGGTCGAGTTCCGGCGCCCTCTGCAGGGTCGTCAGGGCGGCGGTGAACGCCGTGGAAAGGCCCATGACAAGAATGGTCGTCATGCCGGCGACCATAAGGATCTCGATGACGGTGAAGCCACGACGTCTCTTCATGGCCCTGCTCCGGCGTCGGTGGTGGTCGGTGGGACGAACTGCAGCGTCTCTGCGACGCCTCGCCTTCCGTCCGACCGGGTCGAGTCGGTGACGGTAAGCCTTAGTCCGTTGAGGTTGTCGACCCCGGTCGCGACGTTTTCAAGGGTCCACTGAAATTTGTCGTAGGGCTCGTCGAATGTGCCCCCCGTGGAGTTCTGCCATTCGCCGGTCGCCAAGATTTCGTCCAGTTTCTGATGGGCGAGCCTGGTGACCATGTCCTTCTCCAGCAATGCGGCTTCGGCCTTGTCCAAGCCTCCGAGGCCGCGGATGAGCGCGGACACACCGACGACCATCAAGACCGTCGCGATGACGACTTCGACGATCGAGAAGCCGCTAGTTCGAGAATCGCTTCTCAATTTCGCCCGCCTCCCAACGGCCGTCTGGCTGGTCTACGAGTTTTCCGGTCCGCCACGAGGGCTTTCCGTCCACGTCCCGCTTGAGGCACAGGGTGCCGGTGGCCGTGGTGACCTCGAGTTCGGCTGAGGTCGACTGTCCGTCCGGGAACACCTTGGCCACCCACTCGTCTTGGGCGACGTCCGAGTCGTTGAGCCTCGTCGCGGCCACTTGGACTCCTGCGGGCAGGGGTGTCGTCTCAAACACGGTCTCGTTTCCTTGTCCGTCTGTCGTCGCAAGGGTGACGCCGGAGTTCTGGTCGATGCGCATCGCCACCGGCTCACCAGATGTCCTGGCCCGGCTGGCGGCGTCGTCCAGCGTCCTCCGCAGGTCGATCAGCAGCGCCTGCGCCGAGACACTGTCTCGGATCACGAACAGTTTCGGCGCGGACAGGCTGGCAAATATGACCAGCAATGCCGTGACGATCATCAGTTCGACCAGGGTGATGCCGCGCCTACTCACTTTGCACGATGTCTGCGTTGATGCCGTCGCCGCCGGGTTGGCCGTCGGCGCCAAGGCACTGGAGCGAGAAGGAGTCCTCACCGTTCGCTCCGGGCCACTGATAGACGTAAGGGTGTTGCCAGGGGTCGTCGGGCACCGGCTGGGTGATGTACGGCCCCTTCCATCCGGTTGCGTCGGCCGGCTGGGTGTAGAGGGCGTCAAGGCCCTCGTCCGTCGTCGGATAACGTCCTGTGTCGAGGCGGTAGGTCTCCAGGTATTTGGAAATGTCCGCCAAGTCAGTCGTGGCCTTGGCGACCTTGGCGTCGTCGGCACGGGACATCAATTTGGGCAGGATCAACGCGGCCAAGACCGCGAGGATGGTGATGACCACCAAGAGTTCGATGAGGGTGAACGCCAGGCGGCTTCGTAAGGTTCGTGGTTGAGACATCATTTCACCAATTGCTGGGCTTCGAAAATCGGAAGCATGATACTGAGGACGACGAAGGCGACGACGCCTCCCATGACGAGGAGGATCGCGGGTTCAAGTGCTGCGGTCAGGCGCCTCAATCCCTGTTCGACCTCGAAATCAAGGCTGTTTGCCACACGCGATAGCATTTTGGGCAAGTCGCCTGTCTCTTCGCCGATCGCCACCATATGGGTCAGGACCGGCGGAAAGACGCCCGCATAACGCATCGCGTCGGCAAGGGGGACGCCTTCTCTCACGTCTTGGACGATCTTGTCGTTTGTGTGGGCGAACACTTTGTTCCCGGCGGACTGTCCGGCAAGCTGGATCGCCTCCAAAATGGGCACGCCGCCATAGACTAGCGTCCCCAGCACCCGCGCATAACGGCTGACGGTGGCCTTGGTGACCACTTGTCCGAAAACAGGCGCGTTCAGAAAGAAGCGGTCGCGTGTGAAAGCGCCGGCATCTGTCCGCGTCCAAGCCCGGTATCCGAAGAAAACAGCCAAGGCAGCGCCGATGATCAAGAACCACTGGGTCGTGATGAACCCGGTCAGGGCCAGGAGCATCTTGGTCGGCAGTGGCAGTTCGGCGCCGAAGCCTTTGAAAACACCGGACAACCTGGGCACGACGAACGTGAGCATGAAGATGACGACGAACGTCGCCACGCAGATCAGCACGGCCGGATAGACCAGGGACGAGACGACGAGCGAGCGGCGGGCGACTTCGTTTTCGAGAAGGTCAGCCATCCGTTCCGCGCTCTCGGCGAATTGACCGCTGGCTTCTCCAGACTTGAGCGTCTGGACGTAGACTTCCGGGAACACGCGCGGGTGGCGCTCGATGGAGGCCGAGACGGACAGGCCGCCCCGCACTTCGATCAAGCAGTCGGCGACGGCATCGGAAAGCTGTTGGTTTTCGGTCTGCTCCGCGAGCACCTGAAGCACACGGTCGAGCGGTAGCCCAGCCGTGGTCAGGTCGGCCATTCGGCGCGTGAACAGGGCCAAGTCTTGCCGCGACGCGCGCCCCCTGCGCCGGTTCTCCCCCTTGGGAGGAGCTACGTGGTACTCACCCTCGGCCGTCTCATGGATCTCGGTGACGAAGCGTCCGTCTTGGCTGACCAGCGCCACCGCCGACTTGGAGTCGGCTGCTTCGACAGTTCCGCCCCTCTGGCGGCCCTGGAGATCCACGGCGGCATACGTGAATGTCGGCACGGGTTAGAAGTCCTCTCTTTGGCAGACCCTCAGGACCTCGTCGCAAGTCGTGTGGCCTTCAAGGACGGTCTTGCGGCCGTCGCCGAGGAGCGTGCGCATCCCTTGGGCCGCCAGCGCGTGGTCGCGGATCGCGCTCGCGGGGGCGTGTTCCACCGTCATCCGGCGGATCGGCTCGTCGACGGTCAAGAGTTCGAAGACGCCTCGACGGCCCCTGAACCCGGAGCCACCGCACTTGTCGCAACCGACGCCGTGTCGGAACGGCGGGTTGGACGGATCGTAGTCCTTGGGTGTGATGCCGATCGAGAGGAGGGCTTCCTCCGACTCCATCCATGGCGTGCTGCACGAGGGGCAGTTCACCCTCACCAGTCTCTGTGCGAGGACGCCGACGATCGAACTGGCGGCGAGGTACGGCTCGACGCCCATGTCGAGAAGCCGTGTGATCGCGCTCGGCGCGTCGTTGGTGTGCAGGGTGCTGAAGACGAGGTGGCCGGTCAAGGCGGCGTGGATGGCGATCTCCGCCGTCTCATGGTCACGGATCTCACCGACCATGATCACGTCGGGGTCTTGCCGGACGATACTGCGGAGTCCGTTGGCAAAGGTGAGGCCGATGCTCGACCGCACTTGTATCTGTCCGATGCCCGCGACCTGGTATTCGACCGGGTCTTCGATAGTCAGGATGTTGCGCTTTGGCGAATAGATCTCTTGGAGGGCGGCGTATAGGGTCGTCGACTTACCGGAACCTGTCGGGCCGGTGACAAGAAGCATGCCGTAGGGGATGTTGATGAGCTTGCGGAACAGCAAGAGCTGGTCTTCGCGCATGCCTAGTTGCGGGAGGGTGAGCGTCGACGTGCCCTTGTCCAAGATGCGCATGACGACGCGTTCACCTTGGACGGTCGGGATGACGGAGACGCGGACGTCGACTTGGCGACCGGCGATGTTGAGCTTGATACGACCGTCTTGGGGAAGACGTCGCTCGGCGATGTTCAGTTCGGCAAGAATCTTGATGCGGCTGGCGATGGCGGCGTGCAACCGCTTGGGCGGTGAGGCGACCTCGTGCAAGATGCCGTCGACGCGGAACCGGACTTTGACCTCTTTCTCATACGGTTCGATGTGGATGTCGCTGACTTTGTCGCGGACGGCTTGCGCGAACATGAGGTTGACCATCTGGACGACGGCGGCCTCGCCGGCCATCCGTTGGAGGTCCGTCAGGTCTGTGGTGTCGTCGATGTCGACGTCGGTGGAAGGGCCGTCGTCATCGTGGGAGATGCCCTCCATCATCCCTTCCAAGAACCGCTCTTCGATCTTGTCGCGGATCTGGTTGGGGTCGGCGAGCACCGGCCGAAGGTTCAGGCCGACAAGGACACCGAGTTCATCGACCTTGAACAGGTCGTCAATGCCGCCTACGGCCACGACGAGCGCCTCGTCGGTCTGGCTTAGCGGCAGGACTTGGTACTTGAGGACATATTCGCTCGGAATCGCCTCCAGCGCCTTCGCCTCGGGTTTGACCTCGTCGAGATCGACGGTCGAGAGACCCAAAGTCGCCCGACCGTTCATTTCATGGTCTTCGTGATCCAACGTGGCTGCCACCCTCATCGTAACACGTCCATTGACGTTCGGGACGCCCGGTTGTTCAACGGGTCGTGCCAAAGTTCACGGATTCGGAGCAATCCGGTAGTCTTGCCGCAATGTTCAACCTCGTGGTGGCGGTGACCGTCGCGTTCATAGGGGGACGTCATACCCAGGTCAACGAACCAAATCAGCGAGAACACTCCCTAGCTTTGGACGTGGTTCGGCACGAAGACTTTGCCAGCCCCCAGCTCGGAAACAAACGCACGGTCTGGGTCTGCCTGCCTCCAGGATACAAATCGGAGACGACAAGACGATATCCGGTCTTGTATTTGCATGACGGCCAAAACGTCTTCGACGGATTCACTTCGTTCATCCCCAACCAGGAGTGGCGGGCCGACGAGACGCTCAAAGCCCTGGTGGACGCGGGTCTAGTGGAGCCGATCATCATCGTCGGGATCGACAACGGCGGCATGGCGCGCGGCGACGAGTACCTGCCCACACGTTCCAAGGTGGGGAAGACCGAGATGGGGGGCAAGGCCGACAAGTATTCGGCGTTCCTCACCGACACGGTGATGCCCTTCGTCAACAAGACCTATCGGACTCTGACCGGCCCCGCCAACACGGGACTGTGCGGGTCGTCTCTCGGCGGCATCATCACGCTCTACATGGGCATGACCAAACCCGGCGTCTTCGGGAAGCTCGCAGTGGTCTCGCCGAGCCTGTGGTGGGACGAAAAGCTGATGGTCAAGAGGGTCGGCGCCTTGAAGATGAAGCCCTGGCAAAAGATGTGGCTGGACTGCGGGACCCGTGAAGGTAACGCATATGTGGACGCCCGCGAGCTGGCCAAGGTGATGTCCGGCAAGGGCTGGAAGCAGCCCAGTGACTTTGTCTACTACGAAGATATCGGCGCGCAACACAACGAGGCGGCCTGGGCAAGGCGCTTCCCGTTGATGCTGGAGTACCTTTTCGGCCGACGTTGAATTGGGGGGACGCGAACCCCATACCTAGTGTTCCCCGACCTAATGGCGTAACTTATGGTTGAGGCGTCAGTCACTTGACGCGCGACCGCAGGGGGTGCCCAGAGCCGGGCTGAGATTCTTCTGAGAGCAGAAGTTGTCCCCTAGAACCTGATCCGGGTTATGCCGGCGGAGGGAATGCGGCCGGGGTCTCTGGTCCAAGGTTTCAGAGGCGCGACGGCCACACAGGCTGTCGCGCCTCTTGATTTCTGGGGCCGCGAGACAACCATGAGAATGCGCGCGTTCACGCTCATCGAGCTTCTCGTCGTCATCGCGATCATCGCGATATTGGCCGCGATCCTGTTCCCGGTGTTCGCCCGTGCAAAGGCGTCTGCCAGGAACACCCAAGACCTGAGCGGAGGCCGGCAGATCGGCATCGCTGTGAAGCTCTACCTGTCCGATTACGATGACACTATGCCGCTCTTTTATGCCTATAACAGCCAGCCTCCTGCGGGCCAGCCAGGGCACAAGGGAGTCGAGGTGCTTCTGTTCCCGTACCTCAAGAACAGGGAAGTCTTTCGATCTCCCTGGGATAACGGCGGGCCATATACTTCGGTCGACGTCCCGGGCGCGGACAGCTATTGGAAGGCTTACGGCTCGTCGTACCGGTTCACCCAGTGCCTGTACTCGGTCGCCGCAGGCGAATCGAGCCAGAACAACGTCCCCTACGACTTCAACCGAGTCGTGACCGAAACCTCTATCGAATACCCGGCGGACTCGCGGGTGATGCGTGAGGAAATGTTGCCGTGGTTCTCCCGAAAGGTCGATACCGACTGCTCACGCTACGGCTACGACTGCGACGTCCCCTATAACTACTACCGGCAGTGGAGCGACTTGGGCGGGACGATCATCTTTGCCGACGGGCACGCCAAGTTCGTGGTCTCTGCCGGGGCGTTTGACCAGGAGGCTGTGGACGCCCAAGGCCACAAGTCAGGAGAGGCCAACCCGGACTCGTGGTCGGGCACGTGGTACGGCGTCTGCGACTGACCAAGGGAGTTGCATGGGCGAGAGGAAGGGTGGACCGTCGCCCTTCCCCTCAGCTTAGCCTCAGTCCTTTGCCTTGACTGTCGCCGGTATCTCGAACTTCGAGCCGACCTTCACGCCAAGTTTCTTCCACAGGCCCGACTTCACTTCGATCGCGTACATGGCGGATCCGTGAGAGGAGTAGTCGGAAGTCGTGTCGAACGCGCTCATCGTGTAGGTCTGGATGACCTTCTTGTCCTGGCCCAGATAGGCGATGTCTAGCGGAACCTTGGTGTTCTTCATCCAGAAGCTGAGCGGCTCGGCGTCCTTGAACACGAACACCATGCCCTGTTGCTCGGTGTAGTCGCTCTCCTCCAAGAACATCATGCCTTCCTGCCTCTTGGCCTCTGTGTCCATCACCCAAAGGGTGAGTTTGTGCTTGCCATCTATCGTGACGGCGGCCTTGTCAAGATCCTTCAGCTGATAGCGCCGAAACGGGTTGGTCTTGTCCTGTTTGTTTTGCGCCGCAGTTTGCGGTGGGGGCGCGGCGACGAAGCCTTGGGTGAGAAACGCGAGCGCATAGAGGCTGACCATCATTTTTGTTCCTAAACCATTCTGACGCCCGATGAAAGGAAAGGCGTCACGTGCGGGCGGCAAATGAATCCCAATGCTGCTCAAATGAGGCGATTTCCGCCTCGTGGACGAGGGTCGTCCCGACGAGGTCGAGCCCGGCAAGAAGCTGGGCCTTTGTCGCGGGGTTGATCTCGAACGGAAGTTCTTCATCGTTCAAGATGACTCTTTGGCTGACCAAATCGACGGTGGCCCGGGCGCCAGAGCCAGCCTCCGTGAGCCTTGCGTGGAGAGCGGGAGGCAGTTCCACAAGCAAGAGGCCGCAATTTCCCGCGTTGCTCCGGAAGATGTCGCTGTAACCTGGCGAGTCCGGATCCACCCGGGCGACCACGGCGACAAACCCCGCTTGTTGGATCGCCCAGACGGCATGCTCCCGCGATGAGCCGCACCCGAAGTTCGTTCCGACGACCAGGATGCTTGCACCCTCGGCGGCATCTTGGTCGAGCGGGAAGCACGACTCTTGGCGACGGACGTCGTTGAAAAGCAGTTGCCCATAGCCCGAGCGGGTGACCATGCTGAGGAACCGCGCCGGGATGATCCGGTCGGTGTCGATATGGTCGGCGTTATAGACGGCGATGGTGCCGGTGTGCTGGGTGATTCCTGCCATTCGCTAGTTCCTGAGGGCCTTGCCACTCTCCAACATGTGCCTGGCGCGGGCTAGGCTAAGTCCTTCTTTCGAGGCGGCGACAAAGCCGGCCCTCTCCTTGTCCAAGGCGTCTTCATAGCTCGTGGCCTTCGCAAACGAGTGCTTCATTTGCTCGGCGACGGCAACATCGTGGTCGGTCAGCTGGCCTTTGGCCCGCAACTCGTCGAGGGCTCTGTCGATCATGCCGAGAAGTGGGCCCTCAACTTGCATCCAGGGGCTGCTGCCACGGGCTGTGGCAGTCAAAGCGAGCCTCTTCGCCTCAGTGAAGAGCATGTCGGGATGGTAGACGGTGACGTCCTCTGGACGTAAGAAACCAAGCTTGCGCGCGTGGTCTGCGTTGTCGCTGGTCGTGCCTGTCGCGACGGTCTTGACCGCTTCGACGATCTGCTTTGCTCCTCCAGACTGGTTGCGCGTCCTCATCAGGGCGGTGCCTCCGCCGCCCGGTATGACACCGACCTTGATCTCGGGTAGTCCGATCTGGGTCTCGGCCGCCGCCGCGATGAGGGAACAGGAAGCCGCCATCTCGAATCCGCCGCCCAGGCAGTGTCCCCACACGGCGGCCACTGAAGGCAGTTGCCCCAGAAGGACGCCAAGACGCTGGAACTCGGCTATGACAGCATCGATGGCCGCATAGTCCTTGGCCTCCATACGCTCGACGATAAAGCGAAGGTCGTAGCCCGCGCTGAAGGAGCGGGCCTCGCTGGTGAGGACGATCCGTCGGGCCTGGCCGCTCTCCAGGAAAGTAGTCAGGTCTCTGACGACGTCCGGCCCGTAGGTGCCCATCTTGGTGGTCAGGCTGATGGCCGTGACACCGTCGCCCATATCTCGCAGGACAAAGCCAGGCCATGTCTGCGAGGCCGCAAAGGAATGGAGCGGCCTAAAGAGTGGTTCAGGTTCTGGCAGGTAATAGCTGCCTTCGAACGACAAGACTTCCGCCCCTTCATAGAACCGTCTGCCGGACAGGCCCAGATTCGCGGTTCCGATGGCGTCGATGAGTTCGAACGGCCCCGCCTCCCACCCGAAGCCCCATCGCATGACCCGGTCGAAGTCCCGGATGTTATGGCTGATCTCTTCTTTGATCTGGGTGGCATATTTGAGGGTCGGCACCAAGTAGGTGCGCAAGTACTCGCCTACCTGGTCCCTTCCTTGCAGCGCCTTGGCGATCCTCTCACCAAGGGGCAGCTTGCCAAGATCGGCGAGGGCGGGGAGGTCGGGCTCTTGGCGTTGGCGGTAGCCCAGCGTCTTGAGGTCGAAGCTGACCAACTCCTTGCCTTCCTTGCGGTAGTACCCCTGGCCCGCCTTTGCCCCCGTCCATCCACGTTCGAGCAGTTGTTGGACGGAAGTCGGCATCGCGAGTTGCCTCGTCGCCGGATCGTCAGGGCACCTTTCGACCAGGTTGGACGCGATGTCCGCCATGATGTCCAAGCCCACAAGGTCGTTGAGCCTGAAGCTTCCTGTGCGGGGTCGGCCTAAGAATGGCCCGGTGATGGCGTCCACCTCCTCGATCGTCAACCCCAGGCGTTCAGCCGCGTGGACAGCGGCGAACATGGACCACATGCCGAACCGGTTGGCGATAAAGCCGGGTGTGTCTTTTGAGACGACCACGCGGCGGGCAGCCTTCGATTCGAGAAACTCGGTCATGTGGGAGACGACGGCGTGGTCGGTCTCGTCGGTCGGGATCAGTTCCAGCAGTTTGAGATAGCGCGGCGGGTTGAAGAAGTGCGTCCCGATAAAGCGCTTACGGAACGATTCGGGCATGCCTACCTTGAGCAGGGACAACTGGAGGCCCGACGTGTTGGTCGAGACCATGGCGTCTTCTCGCAGGTAGGGTTCGATCGCTCGGTAGACGGCCTGCTTGGCCTCGAGCTTTTCGATGATTGCTTCGCAGACCCAGTCGGCTTCGGAGACCCAGGCGAGATCCTGTTCGACCGAACCGAGGCGGATCAGGTTTGCCGTGCCAGGTAGGTAGAAGTGAGGCGGCCGAACTTCGACTGCGCGTGAAAAGGCGGCCCGGACGGATTCTTCGGTGGCGTCGAGGAGGGTCACGTCGAAGCCCAGGTTCGCCAGATGGGCGGCGATGCCAGAGCCCATCGTCCCCGCGCCAAGAATGCAGACTTTTCGGCAGTCAGGAGCCATCAAAACGGAGATTACCTATGGCCTTGGCGTGGGCCTGCCCTTCGGTATACTCGCGTCCCGCGTGCGCGCTCGTAGCTCAGTGGATAGAGCATCAGCTTGCGGAGCTGAGGGTCGGAGGTTCGAGTCCTCTCGAGCGCGCCATGTCTCTTTCGGGAACTTGCGATCCCTTTGGGCATTTATGGACTGAAGATGCGCAGGATCCTCCCCGTGTTCCTGGTCCTGCTTTCGCTGACGGGCGTCGCCCAGGCGAAGCCCGAGTTTCTCACCCAGTTCGTCGAGCACTATCGGCCCGCTCAAGGATCGCTTGCCGCCACAGCATCGTGCGGAAACTGCCACACGACACCACCGGAGCACAACGCCTACGGGGTCGCCGTGAAGGAAGCGATGGCAGAGTTGAAGGTGGACATGCCGGACGCGGCCGTCTTCGCCCGTGTCGAAAAGATGTCAGACGCGAACGGCAAGACGTTCGGTGAAGAGATGCCGGCTAGGCTAGGGTCTTCCGGGCCCTCGTCGGCGCCCTTGATCCCTCCCCACTCCTTCCACCCCATGGTGATCCACTTCCCGATCGCCCTCTTTTTGTTCGGGGCGCTTCTGGACCTGTATGGGCGATGGCGGTCTTCGGAGGTCGCCAAGACGGCAGCCATGCCGTGCCTTGTGGCCGGGGCACTGTCAGGCGTCGTCGCGGTCAGCCTTGGTCTCAGTGCGGCGATCCGCCTCGGCTACGGTTTGCAAGGCAAGGCCGAGACGCATATGATCTTCGCCCTGTCAGCCTGCGCCTGCATGCTGGGAGTCTCATACTGGCGTCGGAAAGGCCCCGTGGACAAGGCCGGCTACTGGTTGCTCCTTGTCCTTGGCATGGCACTGTTGTCAGTCGCAGGCCACTTGGGCGGCCAGCTCGTCTTCGGCTAGTCGTGTGTACGCCTGGTCGGTGGGCTAAGATTTCATCGCCATGTCCCCTGGCGGCTTGCTACTCGGAATCGACGTCGGCACCTCGGCGGTCAAGGTGGCCTTGGTGGACGCCTCGACCGGGACTGTCGTGGCCGCGCGGCAATCACCCGAATCAGGTGAGATCCCCTTGCGGTCGCCCGAACCTGGCTATGCCGAGCAAGACCCGGCTCATTGGTGGGAACATTTCGTCTTGGCCGTCCGTGGCCTGGGAAACGGGGTCGAGCGGGTCTCGGCGGTCGGGATCGCCTACCAAATGCACGGCCTCGTCCTTGCGGACGAGCGTGGTGACACCGTGCGACCGGCGATCATCTGGTGCGATGGGCGGGCCGTCTCAACGGGTGCCGGGTTGGCCGAGGCGGTCGGGGCCGCCGAGTGCCTGGAGCACGCTCTCAACACGCCGGGCAACTTCACGGTGAGCAAAGCGGCGTGGGTTTGGGCAAACGAACCGGCGAACTTCGCGCGGGCCGCGCACATGCTGTTGCCGGGCGACGAACTGGCCCGACGCTTGACGGGCACCGTCTCGACCACGCCAAGCGGGCTCAGTGAAATGGCCGCTTGGGACTTCGCCGCCTCGTCACCGTTCCAGGGGCTCCTGGAAGTCGCAGGGTTGTCTGGCTTGATCCCCAGCTTGGTGCCGACGTTCGGGTTCCAAGGTGAAGTGACCGACGAGGCGAGCGGGCAGACAGGCATTCCCGTCGGAACTCCGGTGACATATCGAGCAGGGGACCAGCCGAACAACGCCCTCTCGCTGGGGGTCCTCGAGGCCGGGGAGGCGGCAGCGACGGCTGGCACCTCCGGTGTCGTCTATGTGGTGAGCGACCAGGCTTCGCCCGACCTGATCGAGCGGGTCAATCCGTTTCTGCACGTGAACGGCAAGATCGGGACATTGCTCTGCGTCAACGGGACGGGCTCGTTCTACAGCTGGTTGCGTCGGACGCTTTGCCAGGGGATGAGCTTCCATGAGTTGAACGTGGTCGCCGGCGAGGCGCCGCCTGGCGCAGACGGCCTCCTCGCCTGGCCCTATGGCAACGGCGCAGAGCGCTCGCTGGGCAACAGTGCACCAGGGGCAGGCATTGACGGATTGGACTTCGCCCGGCACGGGCTACCGCACTTGATCCGGGCAAGCATGGAGGGGATCGTCTTCGCCCTGCGCTATGGGCTGGAGGCCATGCGCGGACTCGGATGTGGTGCGACAAGCGTCAGGGCTGGACACGCCAACATGTTCTTATCCCCTCTTTTCGCCCAGATGTTCGCCGACGCTACGCGCTGTGAGGTCACGCTCTTCGACACCGACGGCGCTGTCGGCGCCGCCCGTGGGGCGGGCGTCGGTCTGGGGCTCTGGCCTAACCCGAAGGACGCCTTTGCCGCCCTGCACGAAACGGCCCGGTTCGAGCCGGGTGACCCCGAGCCGTACAACGAAGCCTATGGGCGGTGGCTGAACGGAATGCAGGATAATCTGCGCTGAGCACAACGATGTCAAAGCCTCGCAACCACAGCATCTGCCGATGGACCTTCAACGCGGGCAAAGGCGGCTTCGTCCCCGGAGACGCGCGGCCCGCCTGGAGCCCTGAGAACCTTCCGACCGAAGCGGTCCCCGGTCTGATCCGTTCTAGGATCGCCAACCGCCTGCCGGAGCATATCCAGCTAGGGTTCGAACTCCACTATGACGCGGAAGTGAACGAGAAGAACGTCGCGGCGGTCGCGGACGCGATGGTCGACGCCAAGTTGCCTCTGGCGATGTCGACGCCAGGAGCACATGCCCATTTCGCGTATGGAGGTATCTGCTCGTTGGATCCCGACGAGCGAGCGAGAGCCGGCGAATTGGGCCAGAAGGTCATCGACCTGACGTATGGCCCGCTCCGCAAGACTTGGCACAGCGACCCTGCGCTTGCTCCGAGCGTGGTTCTCTGGAACGGCTCCTGGGGCTACGACATGGCGACCGTAGGTGTGCGCGAGATGCACAAGCACATGCGGAAGGGGTTGGCAGATTTCTGTCGATATGAGGAATCTAAAGGCGGAGAACTCTATATAGTCATCGAACCCAAGCCCAACGAGGGCCACCCGGCCATGTTGTTGCCTACGGTGGCGAGCGCTATCCTGGTGTGGCGGCTTGTGGAAGAAGAGCACGGTGTCTCACGCGCCAAGAAAGGCGTGAACAAAGAGATCGGCCACTCGGAGATGATCGGTCTCGACCATGTCTACGACACGGTCGAGGAGATCGAGGCGGGCACCCTGCACCATATCCATTTGAACAGCCAGGGTTACAACGACGGTCTCCACCTTGGTGGCCCCGGCAAGTACGACATTGACTTCGGGACGCAGATCACGGCCATGAACATCGGCATGGCCGGCCTGGTGTTGGACGCTGGCTACGGTCGTTGGTTGGGCCACGACATGCAGGCCAGGCCATACGACGACGAAGAGCAGGGTATTGACCGGGTCGTCCGTTCGGTTCTAAGTTGGGAGGCTTGCGAGCAGGCCGCATCTGGACTGGACCAGGGAGCTTTGTTCGCAGCGTTCGCGGACCGTAAGACCGCTGTCGCCGAAGACATCATCCGTGGAGCCGTGGCCGAGGCGAACAAGGCCTTCGACCGGATGTACAAGAGCTAGTCGAACCAAGAGACTTTGCCTTCGATCGGTCGCCGGGAACTGGTCAGCCAGTCGGACGAGGGCCAGCCGCACATGAACATCCCGAGCAGGCGGTCGGGCGGCTCGATCCCGAGGCCCGCAGCGACGCCTGGATGGACGGACAGGCCCTTGGAGTGCCACATGCCGGCCAATCCCTGGGCTTGCGCCATCAGGTGCAGGTTCTGGACTGCGCTGGCCACCGCCATAAGTTCTTCGGCCTCGGTCATCAGCATCGAGCCGTCATCCTTGAGCATGGGCGAGACTGCGATGGTGATCCAAACGGGGGCTGCAAACGCCCTGCGCCGGGCGATCGAAGGATCGGCATCGCGGACAGGCTTGCCCGCCTCGATATCCTGCTGGAAAGCGGCTTCGAAGAGGTCCGCCAGCCGCTCTCGTCCGGCACCCATGTAGACGCCGAAGCGCCACGGCTCGGTGTCTTCGTGGCTTGGCGCCCAGTCGGCGGCTGCCAACATCCGCTCTAAGACATGGCGATCGACCGGATCCGGGCTCAGTCGGGCCAAACCCATGCTGCGTCGGGATCGGATTACTTCGAACAAGACGTCGGCGTCCGCACGGGCTTCCGGCTGGTCCACCACCTCTCCGGTCGGGCTAGTCATGTCCAGATTGTTACGTGCTTGGCCGGGGAGTGTCACCGAGCCGGGCCGATGGACCTTACCGGACGCCTACCTGGTCATGACTGCCGGAAGCCGGGCAACATTTGCATGGGACGGCCGTCGTAGCGACCTTCGGGAAGGTCGTCCAGCAAGACGTAGACCTCCCAAGAGTGCCCGTCTGGGTCGGTGACCCACACCTTGTCTTGGGTCGCGTAGCAACAGGTGACCTCGTTCTCTGAGAAAGTGGTCAGCCCGGCCGCAATCATTCGGGCGCGGGCCGCCTCGACCTCGTCTCTGCTCTCGACGACGATACCGAGATGGTCGAGGGTCCCTCCGCCTTCGATTGAAGAGACCTCGTTCAACGCTAGCTTGAGGGGAGGGTTCTCGATATCGAAGTTCGCATATCCTTGGCGCACTTTGTGTGGGGGAGCCCCGAGAAAGCCCTCGTAAAACCTCACCGAAGCGGCGAGGTCCCGCACACGGAGCGAGATATGCGTCTTGGCTGGCATGGCCGCATTCTACGGTGCCTGGAGTCCTGCATGGCCGTGTTTCTTGCGTGTGTCCTCCACCACCACGCCCTTGGCAGGCTTGGTATCGAAGAGTCCGTTTGGGAATCTCTGTGAAAAGTCGAGTGTCTGATAAACGTTTCTGGTCTTGAAGACGAACTTTTGGCCGTCAGACTCGAACGACTGGACAAGTTCGTCAGCTGTGAGCCATCCGTCCGTGATCTCCAAGTTGACCTGCCCGACGGTCTTGTTGGTGAAGGATACAACCAGGGTCTTGCCGCTGTGAGCGACGGTGATCGGCTTGTCCTTTTCGGCCAGCGTGTCGAGCGACGCCTTGCCGTCCAACAACCACATCAGGACAAAGCCGTTTTGGTTCGGGGCCAACTGGTCTGGCATCTTTTGCCAGGTCGTCGGCATGTCCTCGAGTTCGACGGTGCTGCTCAAGTCAAGGGGGTCGAACATCAGGGTCTTGCCGTCTGAGACCGCCATGATGCCGTCACCAAAGGAACCGGCGGTGTAGACACGAAACCGCTTGCCCCCACCGAACCAGAGCCGGGCGGTGCCACCCTTGTCGTAGCCTTGTGACTCGCCGTCGCCGCTGTACCGGTCGATCCAGCAGTAGAAGGGCGGCAATTTGCCGTACTTCTCCAGCAAACGGACAAGATCTTGCTCTCCCGACCGGTCTACGGGAGTGGCGGCCTTGGCCTGAGACTGCGCAAAGACAAGGAGGAGGCCAGCGGTGACGCCAAACATCTCAACCATTGTACGCTTCCAGGGAGGGCGGCCAGTTCCGTATAATCCCCGAGTCCACATGAGCGCGATCCCATCAGAACAAGGGTGTTCTTTTGCCTCCCGTGAACCGGAGAGGACGTTCATCCCCGAAGACTTCGACAGTGACGAGAGGTTGATGGTCGAGACGGCGGAGGAGTTCGCCCGTAACGAGGTCCTCCCTTGCGCGCAACGGCTCGACGCCCAAGAAGAAGGCTTGGCCCCAAGCTTGGTTCGAAAGGCGGGCGAACTGGGCTTTTGCGGTATCGACACCGCAGAGACATATGGTGGCCTGGGCCTAGGCAAGAACATCGCGGCGGCGATCCTCGAGCGGTTGTCCCTTGACGCGGGGTTCAGCGTGACCATCGGGATCACGAGTGGGATCTCGCAGTTCGGCCTGTCTGTGTTTGGCACGGAGGCCCAAAAGCAGCGATACCTGCCTCGGCTCACAAGCGGGGAATGGATCGGCGCGTACGCCCTCAGCGAGCCTGAGAGCGGAAGCGACGCCCTCTCCCTGTCCACCCGCGCTGACCGCAAGGGAGGCAAGTGGGTTCTGAACGGCACCAAGATGTGGATCAGCAACGCCAAATGGGCCGAGTTCTTCTTGGTCATGGCGCAGGTCGACGGCGAGCAGGTGTCCGCCTTCTTGGTCGAAAGGTCGTTTCCTGGCCTCACGGTGGGGCGTGAAGAGCACAAGTTGGGCATCAAGGACTCTTCGACGGCGAGAGTCGTCCTGGAGGACTGCGAAGTGCCGGAAGACAACCTGCTCCATGAGGTGGGCAAGGGACACCAGGTCGCGTTCAACTCGCTCAATTTGGGCCGGTTCAAGCTGGGCGCGATGTCACTGGGCCCGGTGCGGGAGGCCGTCTACCAGGCAAGTGGCTACGCCCGTGAACGACGGCAGTTCGGCCAACCGATCGGTGACTTTGGATTGGTCCGGCAGAAGTTCGCGGACATGGCCGCCTGGTATTTCGCCGCGTCGTCGTGCCTGTGCCGGACCGGCGCCCTGATCGACGGAGCGTTCGCGGTCTGTGACGGAAGCGTCGATGGCGGCAAGGCGGCCAGCGAGGAGTTCTCGGTCGAATGCTCGATGTGCAAGGTCTTGGCGACCGAGGCCGAGGCTCGGATCGTCGACGAGGCCCTACAAGTGTACGGCGGGTACGGGTTTACCGAAGAGTTTCCGCTTGCCCGCATTTACCGAGACGCTCGGGTCAGCCGGATTTATGAGGGGACGAACGAGATCAACCGGGTCTTCATTTCGTCGCGGTTCTTGAGGCGTGTGCGGGAGGGAAGGGCGGCGATGCCCGTGGGCGACGGTTTTGTGTTCGATTGCTTGGCCCAGGGTATGGCGGTGGAGCCCGGCCACCAGACCATCGTCGGGGCGCAGAGCGACCTGCTGATGCTCGCTTACGCCGTGCAGACTTGCCGCTTGCGGGCCAGGCGGGCTGGTGGGGCCGCCGTTTGGGCCTGCGACCGGTTCACTAACTGGGCGAACATCCAAGCCGCCTTAGCATGCCAGACCGTCACCGGTGAGCCAGTGTCCATACCCGCGCCAAAACCTGGTCACGTGGACGAACTTGCCGAATTGGTCTACGAAACCCGATTACCGGTCTGACAACAAAGCCGAACTCCCGTCAAGGCCGTGAGGAGGGGTAGCGGTAGTGCCCGTCGAGCTCCCAATTGCCCAGCACGTCCTCTTCTTGCGGCCCGGCGCCGATGTTGTGGACGACGCAGGGCCAGCCGAGGGCGTCTGTCTTGTCTGTGAGAATCCCGATGTGGTCTTTGCCCATGGGGAGCTTCCACGTGACAATATCGCCGGGTTGGAAGGTGTCGCGGGTGGCCTGGCTCAGATCCGTCGGCAGCACCTGACCATGACGGCGGAAGAAGACTCGCAGATTCGGAACGCGTCGGTGGTCGATGTTGGCGTCTGGCTTTGAGTTGTCCCGGTAGCGCGGGTATTTGTCCCAATGCGCCTTGATGTCTTCGTGGACTTCTTTCTGCAGGTCGACGCCCACCTTGCGCAGGGCCCGGATGACAACATCGGTGCAGGCACCCATCGTGATGGGCACGTCACCGCCGGGGTACGAGATCGAAACATAGCTTCCGTCATAGCCGGTGCCCTGGTCGATCTGGTCGCGGGCGGCTTGGACGATGGGGTTTGTCTTCCTCGTTTGTGTGGCCGCTGAGGGCGGTGGGACGACTTTGGGAAGCCGATGCCGCGCTCGCCACACGTATCCGCCGGCCAGCGCGGCCAGCACAAAACCAATGACCAGCAGTCGGAGCAGGCGGTGGGCGAGCGGGAGGGGGCGGGGCATGAGCTACTTCTTGGGGAGTCTGACCTTTGGCGTCTCGGCGGCCGAATGGTCGACCGCCGTCGTCGGCTCGCCGTGCTGAGACTGGCCGTAGAGCGACGCGTCCTGGAACGTGTCAACCGTCGCGTCGGACGTGCTACCAGAGTAGAAGGCGAACGACATGGGCATACCGAATCCCCTGCGAGGTCGAGCTTCCGGCTCCTCGTCCTTCTTGGCTGGCTTTAGGGTCAAAAACCCCTTGATCGCCGCCCCGACCGCCCTCCAATACGCGCTCATACCCTGGTCACCTGAACCCAGGATAACAGAACTTCGTTCCAGCTGGGCTCAGGCGAAGCGCGAAGCCAACCGACCAAAGCCCTGCGGCCCGGCGTAGACCGCAGACCTTCCCAACACCTCTTCGATCCGTAGAAGCTGGTTGTACTTGGCGACGCGGTCGGTGCGGTTGGGCGCGCCGGTCTTGATCTGGCCGCAGTTGGTGGCGACTGCGAGGTCGGCTATCGTCGCGTCCTCGGTCTCACCGCTGCGGTGGCTCATGACGCTGGTGTAGCTGGCCCGTGTCGCCATGTTGACAGCCGCGAGAGTCTCGCTCAAGCTACCGATCTGGTTCACCTTGATGAGGATCGAGTTGGCGGTGCCGGACTTGATGCCGCGTGACAGACGCTCGACGTTGGTCACAAAGAGGTCGTCGCCGACAAGCTGGACCTTGCCGCCAAGTTCGTCGGTCGCCGCCTTCCAACTGTCCCAGTCCTCCTCGTCAAAGCCGTCCTCGACACTGATGATCGGATATCTCTCGGTCAGGTGGGCAAAGTACGCGACCTGCTCTGGGCCGGTCTTGGCCGCCTGCGTCTTGTAGACGTACTTGCCGTCCTTGTAGAACTCGCTGGCGGCGGGGTCAAGGGCGAGCCACATGTCGCCTCCGGGTGTGTAACCCGCCTTTTGGATCGCCTCGACAATCGAGTCGAGGGCCAACTCCTGGGACTCGAGGTTGGGGGCGAACCCGCCTTCGTCGCCGTAAGCAGTGTTCAGACCCTTGTCATGCAGGACCTTCTTGAGGGTATGGAAAACCTCGGCGCCCGCCCGAAGGGCTTCGGAAAAGCTCTCGAACTTCACGGGCACGACCATGAACTCCTGGAAGTCCACGTTGGAATCGGCGTGCTTGCCGCCGTTCATGATGTTCATCATGGGGACGGGCAGGGTCTTGGCGCTGACGCCGCCGATGTAGCGGAAGAGGGGCAGTCCCAGCGACTCGGCCGTGGCCTTCGCGCAGGCAAGGGAGACACCCAGGATCGCGTTTGCGCCGAGGTTCCCTTTGTTGGGAGTGCCGTCGATCTCCAAGAGCAGGGCGTCGATCCCTTCCTGGTCGGCAGACTCAAAATCTTCCAGCGCACCCGCGATCTTCTCGTTGACGTTCTCGACCGCGTTGAGGACTCCCTTGCCCATGTAGCGTTTCTTATCCCCGTCGCGGAGTTCGACGGCTTCGAACTGTCCGGTGCTTGCACCGCTCGGGACGGCGGCCCGTCCGACGGTGCCGTCCTCTAGGGTCACGTCGACTTCGACGGTGGGGTTGCCCCGGCTGTCCAGGATTTCGCGTGCGGTGATGTCGACGATGGCTGGCATAGGTTCCTCTTGCCCCGTGATGTTATCAGGAAGGAAGGGCCGCCCACCGGGCCTGACACGGTGGTACTCTCGGGTTCCCGCGATGCGCGAGAACTTCATCCTTCACCGGCTGCATTCGCTCTCTGGGATCATCCCCGTCGGCTTCTATATGGTCCAGCACTTGACGCTGAACTCGTTCGCCTTGTTCGGGCCGGCTAAATACGACGGTGTCATCGGCTTCTTCGCATCGTTCCCGCCCCACATCCTGCTTTCGCTCGAGATCTTCGTCATCGGCATCCCGTTGCTCTTCCACGCCGTCTATGGACTGTTCATCGTCGCGCGTGCTGATCCCAACTACTCAGAGAAGGCGTATAGGTTCCGGGAGAACCGCTACTACACTTGGCAACGGTGGTCGGGGATTCTGGCCTTTCTCTTCCTCTGCACCCATGTTGCGACCACGACGCTGAGGGCCAAGGCGCAGGGGCACCAAGCCATCGAGTTCCACGCGATGACGGAGATGATGGCTTGGCCAAACAACCTGCATCTCGGCTTGCTCTTTTACGTTCTTGGCGTCGTCGCTTGCTCCTACCACCTCGCCTACGGCATCTGGAACTTCTGTATCCGTTGGGGCATCACGATCAACCCGCGTTCGCAGGAGGCGACAGGAAAGTTCGCGGCGGGCACGTTCGTCGTCCTCACGCTGTTGGGCTGGACCGCATTGGCAGGGTTCCTCAACCCGGCGTATGCCAACGAACAAGCAGAAGTCCGGACTGGCCCCAGGGTGCAACAGGTCAGCGCCGCCTACCGGCCATAGACCGGGTGGCTTTCCTCCGGTAGTTGGCTGAGGGACGGAAGCTTCTTGTCACGCTCACTGAGTTGCACGGCACGGGTCGGCCAGTCGACGCCAAGGTCGGGGTCGTCCCACATGATGCCGGCCTCAAACTCTTTGTGATAGGGTGCGGTGACTTTGTATGTGAAGGTCGCTGGCCCCTTAGTCACTACAAAGCCGTGCGCGAACCCCGGCGGCACCCAGAGTTGGCGGTGGCTCTCGGCGTCGAGTTCGACGCCCACCCACTGCCGGTAGGTCGTCGAGCCGCGTCTGATGTCGACGGCGACGTCCCAGACCGCTCCTTCGACGACGCTGACAAGTTTCCCTTGTGGCTCCGGCCATTGAAAGTGCAGCCCGCGCAAAACGCCTTCGGCGGACCGCGACATGTTGTCCTGGATCCACGGGCCTGTCAGGCCGATTTTGTCATATTTGTCTCTATGGAACGTCTCAAGGAAAAAGCCCCGTGGATCGCCATAGATCTCCGGTTCGATGACAAGGACGCCCGGGATCTTGGTTTCGATGACCTTCACCGCCCCTCCTTGGCGACGCGCAACAGGTACGCGCCATAGGGGTTCTTGGCCATCGGGACGGCGAGCGCGCGGATCCGGTCGGCGTCAATCCAACCCAGGCGGAAGGCGATCTCCTCCGGGCAAGCGACCATCAAGCCTTGGCGGGTTTCGATCGCGGCTACGAAGTTGGAGGCCTGCAACATCGTCTCGTAAGAGCCGGTGTCCAGCCAGGCAAAGCCGCGGCCGAAGGTGACGACGTCGAGTTCTCCGCGTTCTAAGTAGACGCGGTTCAGATCGGTGATCTCCAGTTCGCCCCGGGCCGACGGGCGGAGGCTCTTGGCGAACTCTGCCGCCTTGCCGTCATAGAAGTACAGGCCGGTCACCGCGAAGTTGGACTTGGGTTCCGCTGGCTTTTCTTCCAATGAGACCGCTTGGCCAGAATTGTCAAATTCGACAACACCGTAGTGGTGAGGGTCCTCGACGTGGTAGGCGAACACGGTGGCCCCTGATTCCCGGTCGTGCGCCCGCCGTAGGAGCGCGGTGAAGTCGTGCCCGTAGAAAATGTTGTCGCCTAGGACGAGGGCGCTCGGTGATCCCGCCAGAAACTCCTCGGCGATCAAGAAAGCTTGGGCGAGGCCGCCCGGTTGGGGCTGCTCAGCATAGGTGAACTGCACCCCCCACTGGGAGCCGTCCGCAAGCAGCCTCTTGAAACTGTCTTGGTCGTGGGGTGTGGTGATGACCAAGATATCTCTGATGCCAGCCAGCATAAGGGCGCTGAGCGGGTAGTAGACCATCGGCTTGCTGTAGACCGGCACAAGCTGTTTGCTGACCGCCCGGGTCATCGGATACAGCCGGGTGCCGGTGCCCCCGGCCAGGACGATCCCTTTACGCACGCGCGCCCCTTCGCTGGCTGTAGTTAGCGGCGATCCAATCCTTGTAGGTGCCGGATCGCGCCGCTTCGACCCATTCTGGGTTGTGGATGTACCAGCGGACGGTCTCGCGGATACCCTCGTCGAAGGTCTTGGACGGTTCCCAGCCGAGTTGGGTTCGGATCTTGGTGGCGTCGATCGCGTACCGCCAGTCGTGGCCGGGCCGATCCTCGACATAGGTTACCAGCGACTCAAGTCCCGTGCGGCCCGTCTCTTCGCCGACGATCTTGCAGATCGTCCGGACGACCTCGATGTTGCTGCGCTCGCTGTTTCCGCCGACGTTGTAGGTCTCGCCGGACATTCCCCGGTGGGCCACCTCCCAGATCGCGCGGCAGTGGTCGCCGACGAACAACCAGTCACGGACGTTGTGGCCGGTGCCGTAGACGGGGATTGGATTCCCTTCCAGGCAGTTGAGCGTCACGAGCGGGATCAGCTTCTCTGGATATTGGAACGGGCCGTAGTTGTTGCTGCAGTTTGTGATCTTGACGTCAAGTCCGTAGGTGTGACCGTAGGCTTGGACGAGGTGGTCGCTCGCGGCCTTGGTCGCGCTGTAGGGGCTGCTGGGGTCGTATGGCGTGGTCTCTTTGAACGCGCCCTCGTCGCCCAGCGAGCCATACACCTCGTCGGTGCTGACATGGTGGAAAGTGCTGCCCTTTGGATCCTTCCCCCAGACCGTACGACACGCCTCAAGCAAGTTGAACGTCCCGACCACATTGGACTCGACAAACCCCCGAGGTGACTCGATGCTTCGGTCCACATGGGTCTCCGCCGCCAGGTGGACGACCAAGTCGGGTTGGTGCTCCCGGACGACCGCGAGCAGGTTCTCTTCATCGCGAAGGTCGACTTCGACGAACAGGTAGTTGTCCCGGGACGCGGCCTCGTGGACGTTCATGGGGTTGGCCGCATAGCCGAGGTTGTCTAGGTTCACAAACGAGCAGTCGGCATGCGCCAGGGTGGCCCAATTGAGGAAGTTCGAGCCGATGAAGCCACAACCGCCGGTGACAAGCACTTTCTCTGCCATGACTCTTCCTAACGCTCCTTGTCCGGACAGGGCGGGCAAAGGGCCGCGGTCATGCGTCACTCCAGGGTCAGCTTGACCGCCGCCACAACTTCTTCCACGCTCGGCAACGCCGCGTATTCGTAGATCGGGTTATAGCCGATGTGGACGTCGCCTCGGCTGACGACCTGTGGCGCGGCGAAGAGGTAGGAGAACCACTCGGGCTTGCCGATGATCTCGGCGACCAAGTTTTGGGCGAAGCCGCAGGTCCGCGTGTCCTCTTGGACCACTACCAGCCGTCCGGTCTTTTCCAGTGACTTGGCCACCGTCTCATAGTCGCAGGGCACGATGCTCCGAAGGTCGATGATCTCGATGCTGGTCTCGCCTGCCATCTGGTCGGCGGCGGCCTGTGCGAGCTCCAGCGTGTTGGCCCATCCGACGATGGTCACGTCGGTGCCTTCGCGCACGACCTTCGCGGATCCGAACGGCACCGGTTCGACGTCCTTGACCTCCATCCTTTTACGGAAGATGTGCTTCGGCACGAGGATGAAGCAGGGGTCGTCGCTGTGGATGGCCGTCCAGAACAGGCCGGCGGCGTCGTTGGGGGTCGATGGAATGGCGATCTTGACGCCGGGGACGTGGGCAAGGAACGCCTCGTTCGCCTGGCTGTGCCAGAGAGAACCGCCCGGGAGGTAGGCGCCGTAAGGCGTGTAGACAACCATCGGCGTCTTCCATTCTCCGTTTGTCCGCCATCGCAGGGTGCTGATGTTGGTGAGGAGCTGGTTCCATCCGGGGGCGAGGAAGTCGACGAACTGGATCTCGAAGACCGGTTTGTGCCCGTAGGAGCTCAGGCCGACCGCGACGCCGAGGATGGTCGCCTCGGCGAGCGGCGAGTTGAACACCTGCTTCGGGAAGGCGTCGCTGAGAGATTTGGTGAGGCCGAAAACGCCACCCTTGGGGTCTTCGATGTCCTCGCCGAACATGATGACGTTCGGATCGTCGGCAAGTCCCTTGTGAAGCGTCTTGTTGATGGCCTCGACCATCGTCTGTGGCCCGGCTTTGATGGGCGGTCGTTCTGCAGGAACCTGTTCCCCCCAGCAGTGGGCGTAGAGATCGGCGGCCTTAGGGTCGGCTTCCTTCTCTGCCCGGATGTAATCCTCGTCGACTTCTTTGACGATCTTCTCCTGCATTGCTTCGAAGTCGGCCATGGTGAGTTTGCCTGCCCCGACGAGTTCGTCGCGGAGGAGCACGATCGGGTCACGGGCGGCCATCGCGTCGATGTCTTCTTGGGCGCGGTAGACGCGCTGGTCGTCGGAACTGGTGTGGCTGCTCAGCCGGTCGATGTCGAACCAGATCAAGGTCGGGCCTTCGCCTGCACGGGCTTTGGCGACCGCCTCACCGCCGACCCTGTCGACTTCGGCGACGTACCTGCCGTCGGCCTTGACGAGATAGGTGTCGCTGACGACCCCGCCGAAGTTGAGCGGCATGAAGTCCTCGGTCGGGGTGCTGATGCCGTACTTGTTGTCCTCGATCACCATGATGACGGGAAGCTTTTCCTGCACCGCGAACGACCAAGCCTCGTAGAACTCGCCTTGACGCATGGCGGCGTCGCCCACGGTGGCGAGGACCACCGAGTCCTTTCCGTCGAGGGTCATGCCCCAAGCCGTCCCGGCGGCGGGGATCAGGCCACCTCCCGTCGGTGTGCACACGCTCACCACGTTGTGCTTGCGGCTGCTGTAGTGCCCGGGCATCTGGCGGCCGCCGCTGCTGCTGGCCTTCTTGGCGAAATAAGCCAGGGCCAGCTCGTAGTTTGTGAGCCCGCGAGCGAGCATGAGGGCCCGGTCGCGGTAATAGGGGTAGATCCAGTCGTCCTCGCGCAGGTGGCCGGCGAGGCAACCCAGGGCCTCGTGGCCCATGCCGCTCACTTGGAACCATCCCTTGCTTTGCCGCAACAGGATTCCTTCGCGGCGGTCTCCTTCTCGACTGAGCATCATCAGTCGCAGATAGTCGAGTTTGTTTAACAGATGGGTTGGTGACACCACAGACATCGCTTCCTCACGTTTCGCCATTGAAACCAGGGTCCGACTCTTGGGCGGGACTCTTCAGCATTATGGGCCCGGCGCCTTGGCTGTTTTGGGCAGGTCGGCCAGGGTCTTCACCGTGCCGTCGAGCATGACCGCCTTGGCGCGGGGGTTCTTCTTGGCTTCTTCCATAGGGTCGCCGTGCGCGTCCCAGGCGGTGTCGCCGGACTCATACACGAGCACGGTGACGCCAGGGTCGCCCAACTCCCTCTTGATTTTCTGTGAGACTCTGTCGTTGAAGGCATACCCATAGCCGCCGTCGCCGCCGGCCGGGCCCTCCAGCTTCTTCTTAGTCTCCTCATCCTTCATGTCGGCGGTTTTCATACGGTTGAACGCCTCGTCCATCCAGCCGGTCGCGTCAGGGTATTGGCCTTCAGACTCGTAGTAGGACTGGATCGCGATTTGGATTGCCTTGAGATTGGCCTCGGAGTCGCCCTTGTATGTCCGCTCCTTCGTGGGCGCCAGGTAGCCCGTCCGGGCGGCGAATCCCACCAACGGGCCAAAGAAATATGCGCATGCTCCGACAACGACCACGGCTCCCGTCGCGACAAGGAGCCTGACTGTTTTCTTCTTACCCATCGTTCAGCTTGTAGAATCCAGACGTGGCGGAACTGCCCCGCGTTTCCCTTTGTTGCCTTCCGACACCCCTGCACCGCCTGCCCCGGCTGTCTTCGGAACTTGGCGTCGACCTCTGGATCAAGCGCGACGACCTGACCGGGTTCGCCATGGGGGGCAACAAGGGCCGTAAGCTCGAATACATCTTGGGGGCCGTCCTCGCCGCTGGTGCGGACACCGTCGTCACCTGTGGCTCGACACAGTCGAATTTCGTCAGGCAGATGGCGGCGGCCTGTTCGGTGCACGGTTTGGCTTGCCACGCGGTCGTGATGGATCTGCCCTATCCGGACGCCGGTCCAAGGCCCAAGGGGACGCCGCCCACCAGCGGAGGCAACCTGGTGTTGGACCGGCTGTTCGGGGCCCACATCCACAGGATCGAGGACGGTGGATGGACCGCCTTGGAGGAAGGAGCGAAAGAACTGGCGGCTGGCCTAGGCGGACAGGGGCGCCGGGTGCACCTTGTCCCCCTGGGCGGGAGCGGACCCCTCGGCGCCCTCAGCTTTTGGCATGCGTCCCATGAGTTGCAAGCCCAGTTTGACGGTGTGCTGGACGCCGTGGTCACCGCGAGCAGCAGCGGCAGCACACAGACGGGTCTAGCGTGTGGTTTCCACGGGAGCCGCACACGGGTCGTCGGTGTGTCGGCCGACCCTGAACCGGAAATCGTCGACGACTTGGCTTCGCTATCGGCGGCACTCCACGAAGCCAACAGTGCTGCGCCGGTGTTGAGTGCGGAGGATTTTGAGTTCCGTTTGGACTGGGTCGGGCCTGGATATGGCTTGCCGAGTGAGGACGGCCTGGCGGCCTTGGAGCGACTGGCGCGCACCGAGGGGATCGTGTTGGATCCGGTCTATTCGGCCAAGGCGTTTGCAGGATTGTTGGCCATGGCAGAACTGGGCGAACTGAAAGGGAGCGTCTGCTTTTGGCACACGGGCGGCACACCTGCCGTGTTCGCCGAATAGCCCCCTAGAACAAGCGCATGCTGTAATCGGCGTCGAGAAGGCTATACGACGAGTGGGCGAACCGCCAGAACCCGAAGCCGAGGAAGGCGACCATGAGGCACACAAGAAACCAGTTCATGGGCTTCGTGTTCGTGTCCACCCACCTCTTGGTGAACAGCCCGTATGCCGCGAATCCGGTGCCGACAGTAAAGAGCAGGTAGAGCAGCGGACCGAACGGGTGGGCATGGAACGAGGCGGCGAGGTCGCCGTGCAGGAGGTATGTCCAGCTGGTGGTGAGACCGCACCCTGGGCAGGGGCGATGAAACAGCAACATGCTGGGGCAGGGAGGCAGGCCGAGTTGGGTGTGGGTCGCGTGGCCAACGGGTGACGGGCGCATGAACACGCCGGCGGCCGTGCACAACACCCAAGCGACACACCAAGCCGCCTGGCCCTGGAGATGCCGGGATTTAAGAACGGGACGCAATGTCAGGATCGCTGTCACCATTTGGAATGACGATCTTCGGCTTCAACTGGTTTCCCACGCCCAATGCGAGGCACACGACTGCTTTGTGCCTATTAAGGATGAGCACAGGCCCTTGAGTTTCAGTTGCATAGATAGGGAGGCCGTTGCGCAGGTCTGCCTCGGCGGATTCAGCGACCTCCAGGCGTGGTAAGCCAGGCAGGCAGGAGGGAAGGCTCTGCAGGTCTCCTTCCGACGAGTCAGCGGGGAAGACGGCGTCGCGGACATCGAACCGGCCCATCCTGACGCGACGCAAACCGCTGACATGGGCAGGGCAGCCGATTGCCTCGCCGAGGTCATGGACAAGGCTCCGCACGAACGTGCCGCCCCCGCAGGTCACTTCCAGGCTAGCGACATGGCCTTCGATTCCCTTCAACTTGATGCAATCAATGGACACCTCGCGGTCGGGCAGGTCGATGGAATGGCCATTTCGTGCGTATTCATACAGTTTCTTACCCTCAATCTTGACCGCACTGTGCGCCGGTGGTTTCTGCAATATCTGCCCGTGGAACGAAGGAAACGCCGATGCGAGCGCGCCTACTAGGTCAACGGGGGGTTCACCACGTGCCACTGTCTCGCCCTCCAAGTCGTAAGTGGTGGTCGAGTAGCCAAAGCTCGCCTCCACTTGGTAGACCTTCGGCTCGAGGTCGAGGTAGTTGAGGAATCTGGTGGCATGGCCTACGGCGACGACGAGAAGCCCCGTGGCCAAAGGGTCGAGGGTGCCGGAGTGGCCGACCCGCCTCGTCTTCAGACGGGTGCGGACTTTTGCGACGGCGTCATGCGAGCTCCAGCCTGATGGCTTGTCGATCAGGAGGAAGCCAAGCAATGCCGCAACGCCTCGACTAAGTCTTGGGCGGCCTTGCCGACATCTCCCTCGAACGACAGACCGGCGGCGTTTTTGTGTCCGCCACCCCCGAACTGCTTGGCGACTTCGGCGACGTCGAAGTCGGACCGAGAGCGCAGGCTGCCTCGAATCTTGCCTGGCTTGTGCTCGCGCAAAACGGCGGCGACTCGGACGGTGGCCACGCTGAGCAGTTCGTTTGCCAGTCCCTCGGTGTCTTGGTCCCGGGCGCCGAACCTCTCAAAGACCTCGATCGGGACGACGACCCAGGCTAGTTGGCCGTCCATTTCGATCTTCATGTTTGAAAGGACATGCCCTGAAAGCCGGGCAGCGGGAAGGCTACGGCTCATGTAGACGGCCTCGCTGATGTCGGCCAGCCTAGCCCCGGCGTCTAGGAGCCGGGCCACCAGATGCAGCGAGTGGGCGGTGGTGTTGGAGTAACGGAAGCTCCCGGTGTCGGTGACGATGCCGGTGGCGAGGCACGTCGCCATCTCCTGCGTGACGACCACTTCCGAGTCGAAGAACAGGTCGCACAGGATGGCGGCGGTCGCGGGCGACATCGTCGAGACAATCCGTAAGTCGCCGGGAGACTCGATGGGAATGTGGTGGTCGATGGTGACCAAGGGGAGACCCTCAAACCAAGGTGCCACCCTTCCGAGGCGGTTCATCGCCTCAAGGTCGACGATCACGCCCACGTCGAAACGGTCGTCGAGCGGCGCTTGGCGGACACGTCCGACATTTGGAAGCCACTTGAGGTTCTCGGGTGGGCCGTCCTGGCAGAGCACCTCGTGTTCCAGACCGATCTGGTCGAGCCACAGGGAGACGGCGACCGCCGAGCCCAAGGCGTCGCCGTCTGGGTTCATGTGAGTGCCGATGACCGCCCGCTTCTTGCCCTGCAAGACTTGCTGCAACGCAGGGAACTGAGACCGGATCCACTGAGGAGTACCGTCCTGATCCAACAGAACCGATGATACCTTTGGGCACTGGCCACCTCGGGAGCGACGCTCAGGGCACCTGGTACGATGTCCGCGCAAGGAAGCATGGAAGCTGGCGACCGCAGACCGCGCATGCGACTACAGGATAGTCGGACGCCTTGGCCGCGAAAGACAAAGTTGCGACGCCTCGGATGGTTGGTCGCCCAAGCGGTGCTCATCAGGCCGGGGGTGCGATGGTTCGGCAACGGCTGGCGTTGCCGCGTGTTGCGGATGTGGGGCGCGCAGATCGGCGAAGGCTGCGTGGTGCCGCCCACCATCAAGGTCTTGCAACCGTGGAAGCTTAGACTCGGCGACCATTGCTTGATCGGCGACGGCGCCGATTTCTACAACTTTGACTGGATCTCGGTGGGCTCGCAGACCGTGATCAGCCAACACGCCTACCTCTGCACGGGCACCCACGATTACACGGATCCGACGTTCCCGCTTGACTTCGCGCCCATAACCATCGGCTCGGAATGTTGGATCGCCGCCGACGTGTTTGTCTCCCCCGGGATCACGATCGGTGACGGGACGGTCGTCGCGGCCCGGTCTGTCGTGGTCAAAGACCTACCGGAGTGGTCGGTCTGTGGAGGTTATCCCTGCAAAGTGATCAAGGATCGAGTCATCCGTGACGAGTCTGAGATCGTCCGCGATCCCGAGAAGTACCTTTAGAGCAGTCCTAAACGCCGACCGTGTAGTACTCCCACCCGGCCGCCTCGACTTCCGCGCGGTTCCACAGCCGGCGACCGTCGAACAAGATCGGATGGGTCGCCCGCCCCTTCATTGAGGGCAGATGAATCTCCTTGTACTGCGGCCACTCGGTCACAAGGACCACGGCATGGGCGTCGTTGAAGACGTCCTGAGGGTCTTCCAGGTAGCAGATGTGAGGGTGGAGAGCCCTAACGTTCGGCACCGCCACGGGGTCGTGGGCGAGGATCGTGGCGCCGGCTTCGTGCAAAAACTCGATGATCTCCAAGGACTTCGCGTCCCGAATGTCGTCGGTGTTGGGTTTGAACGCCAGACCAAGGAGTCCGACCGTCTTGCCCTGGAGGGAACCTAGTCGTTCTCGAAGGCGATCCAAGAAGTGCAGAGTCTGCTCCTTGTTGATCTGGTCTGCCGCGGTGAGCAAGTCGAAGTTGTAACCCAGGCGTTCGCCGGTCTTTGTCAGGCCCTGCACGTCCTTGGGGAAGCAGCTTCCGCCCCAGCCTAGGCCGGCTTTCAGAAACTGGCTGCCGATGCGCTTGTCCAGGCCCATGCCGACTGAGACTTGCTCGACGTCGCCGCCGCACTTTTCACAGATTCTGCTGATCGCGTTGATGAAGCTGATCTTCACCGCCAAGAAGCTGTTGCTGGCGTACTTGATCAGCTCCGCGCTAGGGCGGCTCACGACGAGCGTTGTCGCATTCAGAGGCGCGTAGACCTCCTTCATCAGGTTGGCTGCTCGCTCGTCCTCAGTGCCGATGACGATTCGGTCTGGGTTCATGGTGTCCCAGATAGCCGTGCCCTCCCGCAAGAATTCGGGGTTGCTGACGACGGAGAAGCGATCGGCAGGCACACCCGCCTTGAGGATGATCTTCTCGACGAGGTCGCCGGTTCCGACGGGGACGGTCGATTTGTTGACGACCACTGTGGGCTTGTCGATCGCGGTGGCGACCTCCCTGGCGACCGCCTCGACCATCCGGATGTCAGGAGTCCCGTCCGCCATCGGCGGCGTGCCGACGGCGATGAAGACAACATCGGAGGCGCGTGTCCCGTCGGCGACCGAATTGGACGTCTTGAAAGAACCGTTGGCGATCGTCCGTTGGAGGATCTCGTCTAGTCCCGGCTCATAGATCGGAGATATCCCCGCGTTGATCTTCGCGAGCTTGGCGGCGTCCTGGTCGACGCCGATGACCTCATGGCCCAAATCAGCCAATACGGCGGCGGTCACAAGGCCCACGTAGCCGGTTCCGACAACACAAATCTTCATAGGGAACAAGGGGAATTATGGTCGGCGACGCCCGGATGTTCAGGCCGGTAGTCGGTTCGTTGAAGCTGATTTGCCTGGGGCAAGGTCGCCAAGGACGCGCAAGAAATCTTCGACGCTGCTGGCCAGCTCGAACTTCTCGTGGTAACAGGCACGGGCTCTGGAACCCATCTCGACACGCTCATCTCCTGTAAGTCCTTTGAACCGGCTCAACAGCCGGATGGTTCCCTCTAGTGAGTCTGATTCCACAAGTCCGCCACCAGAACCGCTCACTTCTTGATGGATATTGACCTTGTCGCTGATCAGGGCGGGCTTGCCGCAGGACATCGCTTCGGCGACGACCTGGCCAAAGTTCTCTTGGTGGGACGGCAAGACAAAGGCCTCACAGCCTTCAAAGGCGCCCCATTTCATGTCGCCCTTGAGCATTCCCGGCCACACGACCCGGTCGGACATGTTCCGTTGGTCGAGCCATGCCTTGAATCCCGGCACGAGGCCTGAGTGGTCCGGGCCGGCGACGACGAGCATGGTCGAGCCGTCATCGCCATAGACCTGGTGAAATGCGGCTAGAAGGAGGTCGACGCCCTTCTTTTGATGGATCCGGCTGAGATAGAGGAGGTAGGGCTTGTCACCTACCTCGGGCACACTGGACCGGAAGACAGACTTGACGTGCTCGACGTCGTAGTCGGGCTTGGTGATGCCGTAGGCGATCACAGCCTCGTTGCAGCGGTATGGCCAGAACGACTGTCTGGCCAGCACTTTCTCTTCCTCCGTGGTGAAGAGGGTGACGGCCGCGTCGCGTAGCTGTGGGTAAACCATCCAGCCCCAGAACAAGTACTTCTTGACCATCTTGAGCGGGTAGGCGCGGTTGAAATAAGGATCGAGGAACCCGTGGACGAAGGTCACCAGCCGGTCGTGCTGGCCGCGCATCGCCTTCCAAGTGAAATAGCAACAAGGGCCGAAGATCCAGTGGTTGACGACGAAGTCGTAGTCGCCGTGGTGCTCGAAGATCCACTCGTTGAACCTGGTGGATACATTCAGACGGTTGACGGGCCCCAGCGCGTGGACGGTGACCGGCAAGTCTTTGAGAAAGGCGCTTTCTGGTGAGTCGACGGTGGCGACTTCCGAGACGTGACCCAGTTTTTCGGCCTCGACGCTTGCCCACAGGGTCCAGTTGGCCGGGCCGCCTAGCGCGAGGTCCATCGTGGGGATGACGTGCAGAATACGCATGGAATCGAGCCTTTCTATCTTTACGCTGTCGAGCTCGACACGGAGCCCGGCTCCAAAATTGTAGGCGAAACAGAACTGGTTCGCCAGTCCCGTCCGTTGTCGCTGGCCAGACGACGGTCTGGTACTTTTGCGTGACCCATGTGTGGCATCGCCGGATATGTCGGCCCAAGAAACGCGGTCGAGGTCGTCTTCGACCAACTCAAGAGGCTGGAATATCGGGGCTATGACAGCGCAGGATTGGCCTTTGTGGACTCCGGTGAACTCCGCGTCCTGAAGAAGGCGGGAAAGCTGGCGGGCCTCGGGCAACTCCTGCAGGAAGCGTCACCGTGCGCCCACACCGCTATAGCCCATTCGCGTTGGGCGACCCACGGCGGCCCGACTGACCTGAACGCACACCCCCACCACGACCAGACAGCTCGGATATCCCTGATCCACAACGGGATCATCGAGAACTACCTGGCCCTCAAGGCCGACCTTGTGAGCAGGGGGCACACGTTCCAGTCCGAGACGGACACAGAGGTTGCCGCACACGTGATCGGGGAGGAGTATCGCGACGGCGTCGAGCTAGCCGAGGCGGTCAGACTCGGTGTGGCCAAGCTACGCGGCGCGTTCGCCTTTGTCGTTGTGAGTTCGGCGGAACCGGAGACCATCGTCTGTGCGCGCAACGCCAGCCCGTTGATCGTCGGTTTTGGCGAAGGAGAGACGATGGTGGCCAGCGACATCCCGGCGCTCCTGCCGTACACCAGGAACGTGGCCGTTCTGGAGGACGACATGGTCGCAAAGATCACTGTCGGCGGCGCCTCGTTCTCCGATCTGAGCGGACGACCGGTCGAGCCGAAGCCTTTTGTCGTCGACTGGGACGCTCAGGCGGCGGAAAAGGGCGGCTACGACCACTTTATGATCAAGGAAGTGCACGAACAACCCGAGGTCGTCCACCAATGCCTCGCGGGTCGGATCGAAGGCGACCATGTCCGGCTGGACGGCTTGTTCAGCGACCACGTCTGGCACGAGATCGACAGGATCAACATCATCGCGTGCGGGACCGCCTACCATGCGGGCCTGATGGGGAAGTGGATGTTCGAGCGGATGCTCCAAGTGCCGGTCGACGTCTTTCACTCGTCGGAGTTCCGCTACGGCGAACCCCTCCTGTCGCCTCGGTCGCTGGCGATCTTCGTCAGCCAGAGCGGGGAGACGGCCGACAGTCTGGCGGCACTGCGGCTTTGTAAGGCGCGTCGGATACGCACCCTCGGCGTCGTGAACGTGGTGGGGTCGAGCATCGCCCGGGAGTGCGACCGCGTGCTCTACACGCAGGCCGGGCCGGAGATATCGGTTGCCAGCACCAAGGCCTACTTGGCGCAGGTCTTAGTGCTCTTGCTCTTGGTCCTGCACATTGCCAAGGTCCGGGAGATGCCTGGGGTCCGTGTCCCGGAGATCGTCCAAGACCTCAGGGGTTTCGCCGAGAACATTCGGCAGACCTTGGCCCTGGAACCGCAGGTGGTGCAGTTGGCGGAGAGGTTTAGGGACGCCAAGATCGTCTTCTTCCTCGGCCGCAACGCCGACGCCCATGTAGCCTTGGAGGCAGCGCTCAAATTGAAGGAGGTGGCCTACGTGCCCACGCAAGAATGCCCGGCGGGCGAGTTGAAGCACGGCCCACTCGCCTTGGTGGAAGACGGCGTCATGGCGGTGTTCGGCGCGACCGACCCGGACACGCGGGAGAAGCTGGTCAGCAACATGAAGGAGGTCCAGGCGAGAGGCGGCACGGTAGTCGCCCTCGCCACGGACGACAGCCACGGGCTGGACGTCGAGGCCGACACTGTGTTGCGGGTGCCCAGATGCTCCACACGCGCCCTGGCGGCCCTGTCGACGGTCGTGCCTTTGCAACTGCTGGCCTATCATCTGGCCAATCTGCGGGGGTGTGAGATCGACCAACCTCGCAATCTTGCCAAGTCTGTCACCGTCGAATGACGGAATGAAACTACCGACGGCGTCCAAGCGTTGGTACAATCTGGGTTGGAGGCCCGTGATTGACGGGCGGCAGTGATAGCCGGTTCCTCCGTATACGCCCAACGTGGGACGGTTACTGAGGACTTGGAGCAGGAAATGGCAGCGCCGACATCGCGGATTCAACTCACGGTCGAGAACGATATCGTGTCGCGAGTCGAGCCGCGCACCATTCGTTACCGTAAACGAAAGCGGATTTTGGACATCGTCGGATCTCTAGCTTTTCTCGTCGTTTTCTTTCCGGTGATGTTCCTGATCGGACTTTTGGTCAAGGTGACCAGCCGCGGCCCAATATTTTACGTGTCAAAGCGTGTTGGGCTCTGTGGAAGGATATTCAACTTTTATAAGTTTCGATCTATGTACGTTGACGCCGACAAAAGGCGTGCCGCTCTCCTGGACAAGAACGAGAAAGATGGGCCGATTTTCAAAATGAAGGACGACCCACGGGTCACGAGATTTGGCCGTTTCTTGCGGAAGTACAGCCTTGACGAGTTACCCCAATTCATCAACGTCCTCATGGGCGACATGAGCTTGGTCGGGCCGCGGCCGCCGTTGCCCAACGAAGTGAACGAATACGACGCCTATGCCGCCGAGAGGCTGTCCGTGCGTCCGGGGTTGACCTGCTATTGGCAGATCATGGGTCGAAGCGACCTCTCCTTTGACGAGTGGATCCGGCTGGATCACAAGTACATGCAGGAAATGAGCCTTTGGGTCGATTTGAAGATACTTTTCCTGACGCCCTTGGCTATATTGAAGGGCGACGGGGCCTATTAGGCTGAATCCAGGAAGCTTGCTGGGGCCAAACTGGAATGCTTGGCTCGCGTTTTGCGTTGAGTTGGATGTCTGTCGTTGGAAACTTCTCGTGACAGATCGGGCCAAGGAATACCGAATATGAATTGTGGGGGGTCAATTAGATTTTGATGGGTGACAACGAGACACTTACTGTCGGGGCGCCGATTCCCGATTCTGTGCCAAAGGGCTCTCGGGCCCGAGGCCTCGATATCGACGCGCTGTTGGAGCACCTGAAGAAAAGGGAGGTGCAGGCCGGGCTGTTGATGGCTGCGGCGATGGTTCCCTTGTACTGGAACCTGATCCTCCGGCTTCCTGAGCTCTGGTTCAACGCGGAGAGCTATTACCAACACGGGCCGCTTGTGCCGCTCGCTGCCGGCTACATCATTTACAAGAGATGGGACAAGATCAGCCAGACCGCGCCTAAGCCGACCTGGTTCCCGTTACTCATCTTGCTGCCCGTCCTGCTGTTGGTCGTGGTCTCATCACGCACCAATATGGTCGGCGTCGCATCATTCACCCTCATTGCGGTGCTGATGCTTCTCAGCTGGGCGATGTTCGGTTTTCGGTGGGCTTGGAAGATGGCGCCCGGGCCGTTGTTCCTTGCCTTCGCGTTCCCGTTTTGGAACGGTCTCATCGACCGGTACACGCTGAACCTGCAGATCCTGTCGACAACCGGCTCTTACTTCATGCTGGACAAGCTGGGCATGCACCCGATGCTCATTGGGCCGACCGTCATCGAACTGCCCAAGTTTTCGTTGAACATCGCGGCGGAGTGTTCGGGCATGAAGATGACCCTGGCGATGCTCGCCTGTGTCGTCTTCATCTCCCTGGTCTCAAAGATCAAGTGGTGGGGCAAGATCCTCTTGGCCGCGCTCGCGGTGCCGCTGTCGATGGCGATGAACTCGTTGCGGATCGCCCTGATCGGCGTCTGCGGCAACGAGATGGGCCATGAAGCAGGCATGTGGATGCACGATTACGGCAGCTATGGGGTCTTGGCCCTCAGCTTCTACATCTTGTACAAAGTCGCTCAGAAATTGGGGTGGGACGCGTGAAGAAGATTTATTGGACCCTTTTCGTCTTGTTCTTGGGTGCTGGCATTTACCGGATGTACGGCCTGAAGATCCAGAACTACCAGCCAAAGACCGAAGACTGGCTCTATTCGATCGTGCCGACCCACGTCCTAGACTATTCCGTCTTGCCTGGAGCAGGCAACCGGAACGTCAGCTACCGGATGGATCCAAAGACGTATGACGAGCTCAAGCCGATCGGGATCGCGGGCCAGACTTTCAGCGGGCCAAACGGCATGATCGACGCGGTCGTGATCGCCGGTGACCGGATGGAGAGCTTCCACGACCAACGATGGTGTTTCAAGAGCCAAGGTTGGACGATAACGGACGAACAGAAAGCCATCTTGGACATCCCGGGTTACGGCAAGATGCCGATCTTCTTGATGAAGCTCAGCAAGGGCGAGGAAACGCCGAAGATGGCCGCGTTCACCTTCAAGACGCCTAGCGCCTTTAGACTGAACTACCAGATGGGTCAGATCGACTACCTTCTCGACGAGTTCAAGACCGGCCATCCCAACGTTGGGTTCTCGTTCCGCTTTATCCAAATAGATGCTAACATGTCCGGCGATGAGTTCATCCACTTCATCAAGGAATACATGCTTGCGGCAAAAGCGACAAGCAACGGAACTCTTTAGGCGCTGAGCTGCCGATGGTCATCTCTCTCATTGCGCCAAGTCGGTTTCATCACATCGACTTGGCGAAACAACTAGCCCAGAGAGGTGTCCTCGGCCATCTATTCACAGGTTATCCCGCGCACCTCTTGGCGGACGACCGGCTTCCGGCCGACAAAATCAAGTCGTTTCCCTACTTTCGGGCGTTGCAGGCCCTGAACGCCAAGTACATCAGAGGCGACGAAACCCCACTTCTGCGGAAGTTGAAGTACCTCTCCGCCTGCACGCTCCCGATGTATGCGTCATGGCAACTCAACGAGGCAGACGTCCTGATCGCAATAGCGGCCAGCGGGCTCGAGGCCGGCAGAGTGATCCGGCAGGACGGCAGATTGTGGGTCTGTGACCGTCCGTGCACCCACATCTTGACCCAAAACGAACTTCTCGTAGAAGAGCACAAGATCTGGGGGCAGACCGACAGTCCGATCGACCCGAAGATCATCGACCGTGAGCTCCAGGAATACGAAGAGTGCGATTACGTCTTTGTCCCTTCGGAGTTTTCAAAGCAGACCTTCCTGGAGCGCGGCGCCAGTCCTGACAAGATTGTCAAGGTGCCTTATGGTGTCTCATTGGAGGAGTTCTATCCGCTCCCCAAAGAGCCCACTGACAAACTGCGCGTCCTCTTTGTCGGGGCGGTCACCCTGCGAAAGGGCTTCCTCTATTTGTTACAGGCGGTGAACCAGATCAAGGGCGACAATGTCGAGTTGATCGCGATCGGCTCGATGGGGCCGAGCATGCGCAAGCTGGTCAAGAAAGTCGGAGACAGCAGAGCGACCTTTCTTGGCCCGCAAAAGCGCGCTGCGATCCAATTTTGGATGTCCCAGGCCGACGTCCTTGTCCTACCTTCCGTCGAAGACGGCTTTGGACTCGTGCTAGCAGAAGCCATGGCGTGCGGGTGCCCGGTGATCACGACGACCAACTCGGCTGCGTTCGACATCGTCGACCAGGGAGTCCAAGGGATCGTCGTGCCGCCAAGGGACGTGACCGCCCTCAAGGACGCGATCGAGTCGATAGTCTGCGACCCTGACAGACGACAGGAGATGTCGGAGGCCTCCCTCAAGAAGGTCGAGGGACTGATGGGTTGGCATTCTTATGGGGACACTGTCGTCGAGGCGGTTTGCGACATCATGTCACGCAAGCAATTAGGCCGACAGCAACCATACTAATCTTTCGACAGTTGTACGGGGCCAGGATATAAGCCTGGCATTTGTGGCTGAGAGTCGCCCAAGGTGCTGTGGAAAGTAGCCCATGGAGCAATTCCATGTCAGCACGAAGTGGATTTCGATTAGCGCTTGCAACTATAGCTTTCTCGATTTGTTGCACTGCATTCAGTCAGAACAGCGGTCCCCTTGATGTCTATGTTTCGACATCGGGCAACGACGCCTGGTCCGGCCTACTGGGCAGTCCCAACTCGAACGGCACCGATGGGCCCAAGAAGACGATCGCAGGTGGCCGCGACGCCCTTCGCCTGATCCGCTCGAACCAAAGCCCTGGCGGCACCGTCTCTCCACTCGTTGTGGCAGCGGGCAAGCGACGCCTAGCAACTCGCGGTGCGGTCGTCCACGTTCAGTCCGGCACGTACGACGGTCGGACGTCGCTGGTATTCGAACAGCAGGACAGTGGGGCAAGTCGGAATGCTCCGATCATTTACAAGGCCTCAGAGCCGTTCTCCGCGGTCTTGGATGCCGGCGAACGTCTGAGCGTGTCCAAGCCGGCGTCACAGTTTTGGAGTTCCGAAACCAGGGTTGATCCGGGCGTTCGGTCTCAAGTCTACGTCGCCGATCTTTCCTCCGTCCCCGACCTAGGAACACTCACGTTCCGATTTACGGGATGGAATGCGTCATGGGACCCGTTCACCTTCAGAGAGAGCCAAAACTTCAACCATGCGGCCGAAATAGTGGTCGACGACGCGCCGATGCACCTTGCACAATGGCCCAATCCTGACGCTCTTGATCCCAACGGCCCTAACGGATGTCCTCGACTCTTTGGCGGCTACAACTTCATCACTGGGGTCGGTCCCGCCTGCGACTACTCCGACCCCGATCCCAACAAGTGGACTTATGAGTTCCAGGCCAATTTCCAAGGGATGAAGACGCCTGCGACGATCAATGCTGGCGACGATGTTTGGCTTCGCGGAAGCGTGACGGGTCGGCGGTATCGAGAGTTTTGGGAGCATGTGACCAGCTTGAATTTCGGTGGTGGAAAGGACAAGGGGCTCCTCAGGTTTGATCCTGCCGCGCCCATCTTCCCAACCAACGGAGTCCGCCGTCCGTCCATGACGACTTTCGGTGTGACGGAACCGGGAAGGTTCACAATCGTCAACTCTCTCTACGAGCTTGACCAGGCCGGTGAGTACTACATTGACCGGTCCAACAGGAGGCTTCTGATGATTCCTCCGACGTCGTTCAACCCAGGAACCTCCACTGTAGAACTGACCATGAACCAGCAGCCCGTGCTTGACGTGGAAGGCGGGAGGTACATAACGTTTGACGGCTTGGTCATACAGAACGGCCGGTTCATGGGGGCGTATCTCAACGGATGCTATGAAGTCAACCTTCAGAACAGCATAGTCAGAAACGTCGGCCATTACGGCGTGGCAATCGACAACAGCTATAGGACGACCGTCTCCAGCAGCGTCATCACCGGAACCGGCGAGGGCGGTGTCGACATCCAGTCCGGAGACCGGGCCACCTTGACACAGGGCGGAAACGTCGTGTCCGACAGCATTATCAAGAACTTCGGGCGCCTTCTGAAGTTCTACACGCCAGGCGTCCGCCTGGAAGGATGTGGCAATGCCGCCCGCAACAACACTATCTCGGACGCTCCAGGTGAGGGTGTCTTGCTTCGTGGCAACCTCAACACCGTCGAAAACAACTCCTTCGCTCGGCTCTCACAAGAGGAAGGTGACTGCGGTGTCGTCATGAGCAACCACAATGTCGCAGACCATGGTAACGCGATCCTTGGCAACAAGTTCCAGGAGATCAACTTGCTTCCATACGGCTATTGGAAGGTCGTGAGCGCAGTCATGGTCGATGGCGGCGGCGGCGGCCTCCGGATCGAAGGCAACGCGTTCCATAACATTGCGAGGGCCGTGAACCTCCTGCCCGCGTGTGATGTGACCGTCCGCAACAATGCGTTCTTCGGCAGCAGCACCTACGCGATCAACCCGCAATCCACGGAATTCATCCCCTCGGCCGACCCCTTCGAGTACTCCAACTACATGAGGCAGCCCTGGCAAGGTTCGTTGTGGCGAACATCCTTCCCACACCTCTATGAGTGGCTTGTGTCCGGGGTTTCCGCACCCATGTACTACACTGTCGACAACAACATCTTCGTGAACTGTGCCAATGGTGTCTGGAATAAGCCGAATTGGCCAAAAGTGTTCGCGGTCGGCGGCTCCAACGCTGGGAACGTCGGGTTCACACAGGATCCCTTCGTGAACTCCTCGACCGGTGACCTGACGCTACGGCCGGAGACGGCAATCCAGGTACCAGGGTGGCAGCCGATCGACGGTGCAGACGTCGGTAGCCGCACCTTGAACCCGGACATTATCTATGCGCCACCGGCCACGGCGATGAGCACAGAGTCTGGCAAGAGGAAGAGCGGCCCGAAGTTTGGGGGCAACCAAAAGATCCAGGTGATCCGCCCGTAGGCCCGGAGAGAGTCCCTTCAAGTGGTTCGCGCAACATTGTAGATGTGGCGCGGACCACTCTCCTTTTGTAGTTTATACCTCTGTCGGTGCGGCGCCTGGTAGTAGCGTGACCTTTCGCTGGACCTTCAAGCTCCTGGCAATGACATTAAATGTCAACATAGCGACGACGAACATCGGCGTTTGAACCAGAAGGACGGTCGTTATGCTTGAGATTGACCCTTCAGTGAAAGCCATAGCATTGGCGAACATGATGCCCGCGGCGATCGCGTTGTGCAACAAGGACTGTCCGTAGACGATGCGCAATCCACTAAAGACGATGAATCCCAATATGAAACTGGTGGCGAACACGCCAAAGAACCCGAACGAGACAAATGCATCCGCTTCGAAGCCTATCGCAGGCTGAGTGAATTGGTCGATAGGGCCAATGAGGTTCTTGCCCTTATGGCTGATCAGGTTGTTTGCCGGGACAATTGGCTTGTCGGGCATAATGAAAGATGGCACGGACAGGCGAAATCCCCAAATAGTCGATTCAAAACCTAGCCTTTGCGTGTCAAGGTTGGCCGAGACGAGGTTGTCAATGACGGGCAAAAGACTCAAGCGGTCGATGAACGTGAAGCGGTCGATCCCTTTGAAGTATGACAGGTTACGTTGGGGTTCGAGATACCGCGCTCGCTCGACTTTGCGTTGTTGGATATATTTGTCGCTACCCAATGCAAATTCCTTGAGAAGCGAAGTCGCCTCGGTGACTCTGTCATAGGTGGACTGTTGACGGATGCGGCTTCGGGCGTAGAGACAATAAGGCGAGAATACTTGTTGATAGAAGACGAACATTGCCAAAAAGGCGACCAGTTCATACCACTTGAACTTGTGCCGGAATAGCAAAGCTGTCAGAAGGACGATGATGACGAGTGACAAAAACGTCTGGCGCAACGCCTCGATAGTCGCCTCGGCAAAGCCAAAGGCGAAGATAGCGAGCACGAGCGGGCTGAAAATCCTCTTGTTCTTAAGGATGCTCGCGGCACAGGCTAAGCCCGAGCTGATGGGGAGAAGTTTGATTAGGGTCCGCGCGATTCCAAAGATGCCGCCGATTTGAAATCGATCCGTGGAGACGTTGCCCAGGAGGAGCATCGTCTCTGCTATCACGCTCAAGATGAAGAGAGATCCAGCAATGAAGTTGAGCGTGAATGGGTCAAGCTTCGTTGGAAGGAGCGACTTCCAGGTCTTGTGGCGAAGAGACCGTAATGTGAAAGACGCAAGCAAACAGCCTGTCATGCCGAGCACGAGGACAAACATCGTGGCGACAGGGGCGTTCAATCCTACCTCCGGGTTCTGCCACTTGAAGATTTTTAGTATTTGACTGAAAGCGACGTGAATAGTGGCGTTCGCCGTGACGACGAGGCCTGGTACGGAGAGAACCCCGCCGAGGTTAGTGATAGTCCAGACTGCTAAGACTATATAGAGAGAAACTAGGCTCGCGTAGGGAAGGCTGGCGCCTACGGCGATCTGGCAGACAAAGATAAGGAACAGGGACATCCCGCCGAGCGCTATTCGCATGGCCGGTGGGATCGCCAGCCGTGGCTTGGGTTGCTCTATCGCTGCTGTCGCCATCTGGATCGCCTTGGGTTCATATTATGGCCTAATACGCTCTGGCCGGCTTGTCGGCTTGAGGATTCGTTGTTTGGTCAAGTGGTTCGAACTTGAACTTCCGACACGCGCATAAGCCGCCGACAAGGGGAATTGTCGGCCCGCGACCCCGGCAATCTTAACCTAATAACGAGCCCCCGAAGTCCCGAATATGGTAGGATAGGTCAGCCTGACGTCCGGCCCAGGCCAGAGGTTTGAACTTGAGCGATGCAAATGAACGGATTCTGACGCAGAGCGTCTCCGAGATGGGCTACCGGGACTTCATGTCCCTCTTAGGCCGCCGTAAGTGGGCGGTCCTAGGCTGGGTAGTCGTAGGCTTGGCGGTCGCCGCCGGGGTTAGCGTGGTCATGCCGAAGGTCTACGTGTCCGAGGCGAGGTTGCTCGTCCCTGGCAAGACCGTGACGACACCGGCCGGCAGCGACCTCATCAGTCAGATCGTGTCGACGCCGTTTGACGCCTATGACGTGACGACCCAGATTCAGATCCTGCAGTCGCAGGACATGCTGTTCCAACTGTACGGCGCTGCCGGAGTCAGTCTTCCCAGGACACAGGACGAGGCGGACCGCAAGCCAAAGATCGACGTCATCCAATTGGGCGACACGAACGTCATCTCGGCTCGGATCTCCGCCGACAACGAGGCGACTGCGACGACGATGGCGCAGCAGTTGCCGAAGATCTACGCCGACTTTGTCAGCAACCACACCACCGAAGTGGTCAACAGCGCGGTGTCGTTCCTGAATCGTCGGGTCAAGGAGGAGACGCAGACCCTGGACGCGACGCGTGCGCAGCTCGCCGACTATCAGAAACAGAACAACGTCTCCAATTCCACCCTCCAGATGCAGGTGACCGCGGCTCTTTACCAGAGCTACGACATCGCCGAGCGCGACGCCGAGGGTGCCGTTGACGGTGCACAGGCGGCACTCGCCAGGGTCCAACAGGATTACGAGAACCTGCCGAAAACCGTGATGCTCCCAGTCACCAGGTCGAACGTGCAGGAGATCGAACAAGCCAAGGTGCAACTGCAGGTGCTGCAGACGCAGTTACAGGCCCTGAGCGCACAGTACTTCCCCCAACATCCGCTCGTGAAGGCAGCCCAGGCGCAGGTCGACAGCCAGAAGGCCTTCATCGCCGGCATCAAGACCGAAGAAAAGGAATACCAGGAGGTCCGTAATCCTCAACTGGACCAGTACCAACTGCGTGCGACGGAAGCCAAGGCGACCCTCGCTGACGCACAGCAAAAGCTGGACGCCATCCGCGAGAAGAAGCGGGCGCAAGAAGGTAGGGCGTCGCAGGACGCTGATAAGCTCAAGGGTCTTTCCGATCTCGAGAAGAACATCACGGATCACGAGACCACGCTCGCCCAGCTGAACCAAACGCTTGAATCGATCAAGTTGAAGACCAACCAGCTGAAGGCGCCAGTGCAGAACATGACCCAGGCGTCCTTGGCCCAGCAGACCCAGCCGAACTGGCCGGTCAACCTGGGTGTCGGGGCTGCCCTCGGCCTGTTCCTCGGCGTACTCGCCGCGATCATGCGGGACTTCAGCCAGGACAAAGTCCTCAGCGGATCTGATGCGGTCCGACTCGCTGACAGCCACGTCCTCGCCCGCATCCCGCGTCGCTTGGCCAGCGCCAAGCCGATCATGATGACGGCGGGAGAAGCGCTCAGCTTTGAGGCGTATCGAATCCTGCGGACGAACATCTTGTCGGGCGCAGGCGGGCAATCGCTCAAGTCGATCGTCGTCACCGCCTCGACGAAGGGCGAAGGCGCTTCGACGGTGGCAGGAAACCTCGCCGTGGCACTTGCCCAAGAGGGAAAGAAGACTGTTCTTGTCGAAGCCAACATGCGCGACCCGATCCAAGAGCGCTTCTTTGAGCTATCGCCCAACGGCGGCCTCAATCAGGCGCTGTCACAGGGCGGCGACGCGGCTTCGCTTGCGCTCGATTCCGGCGTGCCCAACCTCAAGGTGTTGGTCGCGGGCGGAACCGCGGCGAACGCCACCGAGGCCTTGGCTGGCCCAGGATTCGAGACGGTCATGACGAGCCTGAAAGGCGCGTTCGACTACATCATCATTGACGCGCCGGCCGCCTTCACCACAGCAGACGCGCACGAGGTCGGTCGACGGACGGACGGCGTCCTGATGGTCGTGGAGTCCGGCAAGCCATCCAAGTCTCAGCTGGCCGAATCGATCGACATGATGAGGCACGCCGGTGGCAAGCTGCTCGGCATGGTGATGAACAAGGACAAGGACGCCGCCAACCGAATCGCGTGACGTCTAAATTCGTGACGGAGACAACCGCCTCAGGACTGATCGTCCTGAGGCGTCTTCATGAGCCCCAACCGCCTCAGCCAGCCGTCTTCTTCGACCGAGACGGAGTCCTCAATGTCGAACGGGGATACGTGGGCAAGCTCGATGATTTCGAGTGGAGGGCGGGCGCTGTCGAGGCGGTTCGACTGACCAAGGAAGCGGGCTTCTGGGCTGTGGTTGTGACGAACCAGTCAGGTATTGGCAGGGGCTACTACTCGGCCGAGAGCGTCATCAGCCTTTCAGAGTGGATGATGGAGCAGGCGCCGTTCGACGGCATCCTCGCTTGTCCGCATGCTCCCTGGGAGGGATGCCGTTGTCGCAAGCCGTCACCCTATATGCTGGAGTTCGCCGCTGGATTGTTTGAGATAGACCGAGCCCGATCGTTTCTGCTCGGCGACATGGCGCGCGATATCGAGGCGGGCGAGGCGTTCGGCATCCAAAGTTATCTGGTTGATGACGGGCCGTTGGACGACTTCATCCGGCCTTTGCTCAACTCTGCAGGAACTTCTTGACGTCTTGCGCCCGATCCTTTGGGACGACCATGACGCGGTCTTGCGTCACGACCACGACCAGCCCGTCCACGCCGAGCAACGAGACCTTCTGGCCGGTGCCGTCGACATAGACGGTGTTGTCTCCGGCCTCGAGTAAATGCGCCTCGCCTTGCACGACGTTCCCGGCCGCGTCCAGAGGATACGAACGTGACAACGAGTCCCAGGCCCCCAGATCGTCCCACTCGAACTCGGCTGGTGCCACAAACACCGGGTCGGCGCCCTCCATCATCGCATAGTCAATCGAGACGCTGGGAAGCCGCGAGAACAGATCGTTAGCGGCGTTGGTCTGGCCACTTTGGATCAGGGTCGCGAGGGTACGAGTCGTCTCTTCCGCTTCCGGGGTCTGCCTTCCGAGTTCGCGCATGAACGTGTCCAGGGTGAAGAAGAACATTCCCGAGTTCCAGAGAAAGCCGCCTTTGGAAAGGAACATCTCCGCAGTGGCTAGATCCGGCTTTTCTCGGAACCGCTGTACCCGAAAGACCCCGTCAAGAGGTTCGCCTACCTCGACATAGCCGAATCCTGTCTCGGGCCGAGTGGGACGGACGCCGATGACTGCGGTGCCGCCGTGGTTCTCTGCCGCGGTGAGGGCACTATCGACAGTCTTGACGAATCCGTCCAGTGGTTCGATCCTCTGGTCGGCGGTAAGCACTGAGACGCTGGTGTCCTGCCAACCTGACGGATCTCGGGCGATCAGGTTTGCCGCCACCCACACGAGGCAACCGAGGGTGTTGCGCTTAGCGGGCTCGGCCAGGACGTTCTCAGGGCCGAGTCCGGGACAGGCGGCGAGGGACGCCTCGACAAGGTGTCTGCCCGTCGCGATATAGGTCGAACTTGGGCCAGCCACGGCTGCCGCCCGTTCCACAGCCTCAGTAAGCAAGGGTTTGTCGGGCGAGGAGAGGTGGAGGAACTGCTTTGGTCGGTCTTTGGTGGAAACCGGCCAGAACCGCTCACCAGAACCGCCTGCCATCACGATCGCGACCCGCTTCATTGCTTCCTTCGGTATCCCCCTTCAAGAAATCGGTCGCCCGACAACACGATCTCCTGTGCGTTTTTCCAGGAGACGGTGGCCTCTATCTTCGTCGGTAGCAACCCCCGGGCAAAGTCGGGCACGTCGACGTCCGGTAAGGGCTTGATTCCGGTTACGACAATCCGGTTACCGGATACGCGATAGTCGCCTTCGAGGGCGACTTGTAGTCCAGCTTCGACCGTGAACTTGGCCCTCCCGTCGCTAGAAAGCTCGATAGTACGTGAGGCGACGCCTTCTGACACCCAGCCGCCGACCAAGGACGGCTCCTCGCAACCGAAGCAGAGGAAGCTCATCAAGATCGCGGCAGGCACGATCAAGCGGGGCATTTGTTGAGTGTATCCTGTTGCCAATGGCGACCCAGCGGCCGGGCCCGCGCCGCCCCACTGCCCTCACCCGACGCATTGTCGAGGTCATGGATCGGCTTGACACAGCCTACGGGAGGCCTCTCCACACGCCCAGGCTAGAGCCGGTCGACGAACTCGTGTGTTGCATCCTCAGCCAGCATTCGGCCGACGTGAACAGCTTCCCGGCCTTCCACGCTCTCAAGGCGAGATGGCCAGATTGGGAAACAGTCTCCCAGCTTGATGCCAAGCTCTTGGCCGAAACTGTCAAAGGAGCAGGTCTCGCCAATCAAAAGGCGAAGAGCATCTTGGGGTCGCTGAGGGCAATCGAAGAGAAGTTTGGGAGCATCACACTCGAGGCCCTACGGTGCCAGCCTGTGGAAGGATCCCTGACTTACTTGACGTCCCTGCCTGGCGTGGGGCCTAAGACAGCGGCGATCGTCATGTGCTTCGCATTTGGCAAACATGCGGTGCCGGTCGACACCCATGTCCATCGCGTCGCGTTACGCCTCAGACTGATACCCAATGCGACAACAGCAGAGAAAGCGCATGTGATCTTAGACAAAGCGGTGCCAGTAGGTGACGCCTATCGGTTCCACATGCTCCTGATCGAACACGGTCGGGCCGTCTGCACGGCGAGGTCCCCTCGGTGCCCTCAATGCCCGATCAACGACATCTGTCCGTGGCCCGGCAAGAGCAAGGCGGAATGACGGAAGAAGGAGCCGCCTTCGCGCGAATCAGGCGAATCAGTGACCGTGAAATCACGGCGCATTGGCCGGAATGGTCAAGAGACTGCGCCAGGCCCTCGGAGGCCCTGTTGCGGTTGGAGCGGTGGCTCGGCGTCTTGTCGTCCCCGGCGATGATGCTCGACCACTGGACGACGGTGCCGTCCCTCGCCCGGTTGGCGGTGTCTCTGCTTGGAGCGAGCCACCACATTGCCGATGTGCTTGTCCAAAACCCGGAGACCGGGGCAATTTTGACGGACGCGGCTGAGCTGACCGCTCCCAAATCGAGGGAGAGTCTCGGCCACGAAGCGGCCAGGCTCTTGGCGAACTCGGTCAGCTACGCGCACCGGCTCGACCGGCTCCGGTTCCTGAAGCAACGCGAGACCTTGCGGCTAGCCGCCCTTGACTTAGGGCGGTTGGTGCCCGAGCAGGTGGTGTGGACGGGCATAAGCGACCTTGCCGACGCCATCGTGCGGGCCCTTCGCCAAGTGGTCTGGGACAACTATCGGGAAGGGAAGGGGCTGGTCGGGGGATGTCCTTTCTCCGTCGTGGCGTTCGGAAAGCTGGGCGGCAGAGAGTTGAACTATAGCTCGGACATCGACTTGGTCTTTGTCCTCGACGGGGATCTCAATGAAGAGGACGCAAGGCACGCCAGCAAGGCGTGCGAATTGTTCCGGGCGGCCTTGGCCGACAAGATGGGCCGGGGCGCCTTGTACCGGGTGGACCTGAGGCTCCGACCCTTTGGGAGCCAAGGCCCGATCGCCAGCCCGATAGAGGTCTACCGATCCTACTACGAGAAGTATGCGGAGACCTGGGAACATCTGGCTCTCCTGCGTTCTCGTGTCGTCGCCGGCACTGAGGGACTCGACGAGACGTGGGACGCCATGCGGGCAGAAGTCGTCTTCCGCAGCGTTCGGAGCGACATGGCCCTAGAGAGCCTTGTTTCCATGCGGTCGAGGGTCGAGGACGTCGGTTCGGACAACGATCTGAAGCGGGGGCGGGGCGGAATCCGCGACATCGAGTTCCTGGTCCAGACCATGCAAATGGTCTTCGGGGCCACGTGCGGGGCTTGTCGGGAGCGGGCGACGGTGCCGGCGATCGGCGCCTTGTGCGAGGCGGGCTATCTGTCGCCCGACGCCGCGGCCCCGCTTGCCGAGGCTTATGTTTTCCTTCGCCAAGCAGAGCACCGGTGCCAGATCGTCGGGAACCTGCAGACACACGAAGTCCCGGATGACCCGGTGGCCCTCGCTGCCCTATCCCACGCGATGGGATATGGCGATCCAGACAGCTTCCTTGCGGAACTTCGCGGACATCGTGGCCGCGTGAGGTCGCTCTATGAGTCCCTGATGCCAGGTGGTGGCCCAAAGGTGGTCGAGGCCAAGCGCGACCCGATCGTCAGGCACTGGATCGACGGGCTCCCTGCCAGCGAGGATGTGTGGCGCAGCCTGACAGAAAACCATGACAGCTTAGGCCGGGTCGTGCGTCTGGCCCAAGACGCGCCCGAGCTTGCCCGGATGCTCTCCTCGTCACCAGCTGTTTCAGAGGCCGTCATCAGCGGTGAGGTCCTCGAGGAGCCTGTGACACCAGATCTGTCAGGATTGCGGTCGAGACCTCCTTCATCCAGGGGCGTCGTGGCAGCCATGGACGCCTGGCTGGCGGGTGTCGCACGGTGGTGCCTGGGGGCCGGACCTTCTCTTGGCCAGGCATTGTCAGCCCGTGACGACCACGTCCTCACTGAACTCGCCCACGGTACTGGGCTCGACGTGATCGCGCTCGGAAGCCTTGCCTCTCGAGACTCGGTGGTTTTTTCAGACATCGACATCGTCCTGATGTGCGCCGATGACCACGACTGGGCCGACGCCGAGAGGGCAGGTCAAGACCTGCTCGCATCGATCCAGGCGATGCATGTGAGCGGCGACCCGATCGGAGTGGACATTCGCCTTCGCCCGGAGGGAAGGAAGGGCCACGTCGTGGTGACCGACGAGGGGTTCAAGCGGTATGAGGTCGGCCCGATGGAACTATGGGAGAGGTTCGCCCTCGGTCGTTCCAGGCTCGTGTGCGGCAGGCCCGAGGCCCTTGAAATTGTCCGGCTGGCCGCCTTTGGCCGGTATGTCGGGCGGGAGGACTTCGCCGCCCTCGCCCACATGAAGCGGCGGATAGAGAAAGAGCGCGTAAGCCCCAGGGAGCGCACGCGCCACCTCAAACTCGGCTCCGGCGCCTTGGATGATGTCTTCTGGACTGTCCAACTCCTTCTCATGTCTCAGCCTGAGGTGGCGCTAGCATGCCCGTCGGCGGAGACCACGCCACGTCTCACGGCACTGAAGGAGGCGGGCGTGATTGCCGGGGACGACGTCTTAGTCCTTGAACGGGCGAAGGAGATGTTCGCTAGACTACGCTCCCAAATCGCCTTGTTGGGGTACCCGAGAGATGTCATGCCCGAGAACCCGGACAGGCTCCAGCGACTTGCCGATCTCATCGGCTGTCCCGACGGCAACGAAGTGTTGCGGGCCTTCGGCGAGACGACCACAGCGGTACGATCCATCCTTGAGGGCGTGCTGGCCCGTCTTGTCCCATGAGCATGCTGCCGATCTTCATCTACCTGGCTTCGTATCTCCTGGGCTCGATACCCTTCGGATACTTGGTAGCCAAGGCACATGGTGTGGACATCCTCCACACGGGCAGCGGCAGCACGGGGACCACCAACATCGGTCGGACGATCGGGAAGGGCCCGGCAGTGCTCGTCTTCGTGTTGGACGTCATCAAGGGCCTCATACCTCCCTTGGCCGCGAAGGCCCTACTACGTGGCAACGAGTTCGGTCTCACACCCGCCGACCATGCCGTCCTCGCTGGGCTGTGCGCGATCATCGGACACACGGCGAGCCCGTTCATCAGGTTCAAAGGAGGCAAAGGAATCGCCACCGGTCTGGGTGTGCTGTCCGCTGCCACACCTGTTGTCGCGCTTTGTGCCCTGGGTTCGTTCATCGTGCTGTTCGCCGCCAGCCGCATCGTCAGCGTCGCGAGCATGGCGGCGGTCTCCGGGATGGTGATCGGAGCCGCCGTGACACGTCAGACGCCGCTCTGCATCGTCGTCTACCTTGCCCTTGGTGGCTATGTCGTCTATCGCCATCGGGCCAATCTTCGACGGTTGAGCAAGGGTGAGGAGCCCAAGTTCCAGTTCAAGAGATGAATTTTGTCGACCGTGTGTCCGCGACGCCGCTTGTGTTCATGCTCGGGTGCGTGGTTTTCATCCCGGCGGCGGTCTGGACGCTGTCGATGGTGCACTGGATGGTGAACGGGGACATCGAGGCGGTCTACGGTGTTCCAGCCATTCTGGTCGTCCTTGCTTTGGCGATGGTGACCATCAAACCGCCCGACCCGGTCGTCTCGCCGTTCGCCTTTCTGGGCATCGTCGGAGCGGTCGTCGTGTACCCGGCTCTGCGCAAAGCCCTGGAGGGAAGGGCGCACGCCCACATCGACTTGGAACTGATCTCCGGTGCTTACGACCTGCTGGATGCGAAGCCCGACAACATCGGCCCGCGCATCCGGATGGCCGAGGTCGTCGCCGCCCGTGGCATGTACGCGGCCGCCGTCCGGCTCGTCGAACCGTGCGTGCCCCTGATGACACTGCCCGCCTTCGGGGGCGAGTTGAAAGAGCTGGCGGGCTGGAAGGCGATGGCACACGGCCCGAACGCCTATGACGCCGTCACCTGTCCTTCATGCGGGGTGAAAAACGATCCAGGCGAACTCTACTGTCGACGCTGTCAGGGACGCGTGGTGTTGGACCACGCCCGAATCTCCTGGTTGGGCCCGACGATCAGCCACCGTCTCGTCTCGGCTTGGGTGGTGGGGACTCTCGCCGTCGTGGGCATCCCGGCCGTGGCCCATAGCGGCTGGCCCACCGCTGTGGTGGTCGCCTTGGTCGTGACGATGATGGCGGGCGGGATCTATTCTCTTGTCCGCGTCTTCGGGGAGCCGATGGCCTGATGCGTCCTCGCAAGCTGGATCTGTACGTCTTGAAGGACTTGTTCCTGCCCTTACTCGCGGGAACCGTGGTCATCGCGTTACTGTTCGAGGCCAACGAGTTTATCGCCTTGTACAAGTATCAGATCAGTTTGATGCCGCCTTTGGCGATCGTCCAACTAGCGGTCGTCAAGCTTCCGGGCTGGCTGACCCTTTCCTTACCCGCCGGCCTCGCGTTTTCGGTGGCGCTCGTGGTCTCACGCTTGGTGCGCGAGAGCGAGTTGACCGCGATGCGTGCGGCGGGCATACCCATCCGCCGGGTCTTGGTGGCCGTCCTCGTGGTCGGATTGTTGTTCTCGGGGGCGAGCTTTCTGCTCTTGGAACGCATCGTCCCAGTGGCGAGCAAACGATTCATGAAGCTCAGCCAGGAGTTCTCGCTCCTGGCCGCCAACCCTCGGTTCGAGAGCAACGTGATGATCAAGTTGCCACCCTACACCGCCAGGTTCGGCAGCGTCCGGAGGGAGACAGACCGGAGGTTGACGCTCACAGACATCTTGCTGGTCGAGGAGCCCGCCCCGAAGCGGTTGTGGATCACGATGGCGGAGTCCGGCAGCTATGACAACGGGGTGTGGACCCTGGAGGGCGCCCGGTTCTTCGCGGTCGAGGACACCACCCTGACCTCATTCCGCATGTTGCAGGACTTCAAGGTGAACCAGAAGATCGAGATCCCCGACCTCTTCGCCTCGCCCTTGCCCACGGACGAGACGATCGAGACCACCTGGAACCAGATCGAGGAGAACCGCCGCCTCGGACGGGGCTCGCGAGACTTGGAGGTGCAGTTCTACTCGAAGTTCTCAAACGCCGCCTCTTGTTTCTTCATCGCATTGGTCAGCGCGGTGTTGTCGGTCCGGGTGGCTCGGTTCGGAGCGTTCGCCGGCGTCTTCGTCAGCCTCGTGATGGCTGTCGTCTACTACAACATGTACATGATCTCCACGACGATCATCGGGCACCACGGTTGGCTGCCGCCGGTGCCGTCGGCGTGGCTGACGAACGCGATCTTCGCAGTGGTCGCGCTGGCCTTGGCGGCCCGGATGGAATGAAGGCGCGCCTGCTGGTCCTGCTTGCCTTGGCACCTGCGTTGGCGCCGTCTCAGATCGGGCTGTCGATCAATCGAGCGCTGAGGGCCATGCCTCGAGAGGCGACTCCGGTCCGCTTGCCTCAGCCGCAACGTGACTCGGACGACACCCTGAGGATATTGGAGAGCCACGGGGTGTCCGTATCTGGGGACAAGATCACCGCCACCGGGGGCTTCCGTGGGCGGTACCGAGGCTATGAGTTCTGGGCTGACAAGGTGGAGGGCGACAAGGCGACCAAAGTGTTCGTCCTTACAGGCGACGCCCATGTCGTCGGACAGTCGGACCGGTTGATCGCCGAGCGTGTGGTCGTCGACTTCCAGGATCGCACTTACCGCCTCTTTGACGGCTCGGCCGAAATCGGGCCGGAGCACGCGCGCGGCCAGGTCACGGGGCCAATTTTTGTGAAGGCGGCCGAGGGGCAGGGCAGGCAGGGCTTCTTCGTCGGGACAGACGGTAGGGTGACGACCTGCGAGTATGACAACCCCCACTTTTCATTCGACGCAGGGCGGATCGAGTACGTCGCCGGCCGGTTCGTCAAGCTGGGAGACGTGCGGGTCAAGGTGCTGGGCCGGACGCTCATGCGGTTGCCTGAACTCATCATCCCCCTTGAGGAAGGCGCCCGCCGGTTCATCCCTGAGATCGGCCAAAGCCAGGACGAGGGCTTCTTCATCAAGTCGAAGTACTTCATCCCCGCCGCAGGGCTGAATTACTTCATCACGCGGCTGGATTTGATGTCGAAACTCGGCGTCGGTACCGGCCTGGACTACCGCTACTTGGACCGCGGCGCTTCTGGCGGCGCCAACATTTACTCGATCTCTGGGCCAGGGAACACCCTGGCAGGAGCATGGTCGCACCGGCAGGTTTTCGGTTCAAACGTCTTATCATTCGAGAACTCCTATCAACGGAACAACTACCTGACTGCCCCCGACTCCACATTGTGGAGTACACGCGGGCAGATGTCCTTTAACGGTCGGCAAAGCACGATGAACATCGGATTCTTTAGGACGAGCGCGTCATCGAGTGGCTTTGACTCGACGAACCAGTCCTTGACATTTGGGGAGAACTATCGCTTTAACAATGCCCTAAACACGCGGCTTGACCTCAACTATGCCGAGAACAGTTATTCGACAGGTGGAACGTCACAGGCGGACAACCAAAGGGTCGACATCCGGTTTCAGGCGACCCAACAATGGAAGCCGGTGACCGCAGATTTCCAATATGTCCGGTCGGTGGCTGTCTCGGGGGCGGGGGAGATATCACGGATCTCTGACCGGACGCCTCAACTAAGTCTGACAAGTGACACGCAGAGGCTCTTTGGTAGCAAGGTGCCAAGCGACCTGGGTCGGTTCACGGCCGAAATTGGGGAGTACATCGACCCAGGCAGCCAAGGCCCGCTGACCAGGATGAACTGGCTCTCGCAAGCCCACGAGCTTCTCACTCACGGCCGTAGTTCCTTGGACCTCAACGGACAATTTGAACAGGGACTCTACAGCGACGACACGGCCCAATATGTCATTGGATATAACGGACGGTGGAGCTATGAGTATGGTGACAGGTCGAGCTTCAATATCTCGTATCAAAGCCTGAAAGGCGTCGGTTTCACGCCGCTTCCAATAGATCAGACTAGCCGCTACGACGCCCTCTACTTCGACCAGGCGTACAGACCTGGGAAAAACTGGACATTCACTATGCAGACCGGATATGACATCTACCAATCGTCACAGGGGCAAGTGCCTTGGCAGACGGTCGGCTTCACAAGCTTTTATAACCCGAGCCGCGACACTAGGGTGCAGTTCTTTGCGAACTATGACACCTACAGTCGCGCGTGGAGCACCTTTCGGCTCGACGGAGGATTTCCCCTCGGTGGGGCTAAGGTCAACATCGGGCTTCGATACGACGGATTGAGGTCGCAATGGGCAGCAGTGAACCTGCAGATGCTGGGGATCAAGCGTGGGAAGTTTGAGTTCAGCTTTCTCGCCGGATACAACGGGTACTCGCAGCAGTTGGAGGCGCAACAGTACCAGATCAAATACGACCTCCACTGCGGCGAGGCGGTCCTTGAGATCAGCGACAACCGGGCAGGTTTCCGGTCAGGGCGGACGATCGGGCTCTACATCCGCATCAAGGCGTTGCCGTTCACGAACAACTTCGGCGTCGGGCAACGGGGCCAGAACGTCTTTGGTTCCAATGGGATCGGGTACTGAGCGATGATCGTGGCCGTGCTCGTCGCTCTCTTCGTGGTTGTAATTGCTGGGCTGGCCGTCCTGCCTATCTCCGCCCGGTGGGGGTGGTCGGTCTGCGAGCGTCTGGGCGGGGCGGTCTTGTTTGGTTGCGGCGCCCTTGGGACGGTGACGCTCTTAGTCGGTGTGATGCCAGGGGGATTGAAGTCCGTCTTCTTTGTCGCGCCGCTTCTCTTTGCCTGGCCCGCGTGGCGGGGCCTTGGCGAGTTTCGAAGGCTGGACATCAAGGCGCCGTCACTGGATCCCATCGGCAAACTAGTCCTCGGTGGGTGCATCCTGTTGGCGGCTTTCGCCTTGATCGGGGCCTTGTCGTTTCCGGACACCCTCGAGTGGGACAGCCTCGCCTATCACCTTGCCGTCCCGAAGCTTTGGTTGCAAGCTGGACAGATCGGATATGTGCAAGGCATCCATCACTCTAACTTTCCGTTTGTCGTCGAATGTGCGGAAATGTGGGGACTTGCGGCCGGATCGTTCGCCGGGGCGAAGTTCATCAGTTGGTCGCTCATGGTCGCTGGAGCCTTGTCTGTATGGGGACTCGCCCAAAGATGGTATGGCGGTAGGGCCGGCCAATTGGCAGGGCTCGCGTTCTTGGCTGCGCCCGTCATCGCCTGGGAAGGCGGCACGGCCTACATCGACCACGTGCACGGCGTCTTTGCCGGGCTAGGGGTCTTGTACTTGTCAGAGTGGCTCAGGAGGCGCGAGGAGGCCTCGGTCTGGCCCGGAGCCGTGTTTCTCGGATTGGCCTGCGCCTCCAAGTACACAGGCTTGCAGACGTTCCTTATCGCGGGGTTTGTCGCCCTCCTCTTCTTGGCCGTCTCCAAGGACAAGCGACTGGGCCAACTCCTCACGGCGGGAGCAGCGGCCCTGGCCATCGCCGCACCCTGGTATGTCAAGACCTTTGTCTACACGGGCAACCCGGTCTACCCGTTTTTCTATGAGAAGCTCGGGGGCAAGGACTGGAACACGTGGCGCGCTTCGATCTACAAGGACGAACAGCAGAGCTTCGGCGTCGGTCGGACTACGACGGGACGCGACCCGGTTCAGATTGGCAACGCGATACTAGGGTTGGCTTATCAGCCAGGAAGATATACAAATCCCAACCAGGCGAACGGAGGCGGCTCGCCGACCGGCGCGCTTGGCGCCTTCGCCGTTATGACGTTGTTCCTGCTGGCCGTCCGCGGGCCGCGAGACCGGGGCGCCAAGTTCGTGCTCGCGACCGTCGGCATCTCCCTGGCGGCCTGGTTCGTGCTGAGCCAGCAGAGCCGGTACTTGGCGACCCTTGTTGTGATCGCCGCGCCGTTTGCGAGCGTAGCCATTGACCAAGGCGTCATGAGGTGGTTCGGGCGAGGGGTCTTGGCCTTACAGGCGGTCGTCGTGCTCCTCGTCCTCTACTTGATCCAGACCAAGGACCAGTTACAGGTCTTGCTCGGCGTCGTTCCCCAAGCGACCTATCAGCAGCGACGTATCGCGTTTGTCGAGCCGGCGAACTGGTTGAACGGTCAGAGTGACGTCAAGAAGGTCGCCCTGTATGACGAGGTGTTCGGGTTCCTCTTGGACAAGCCGTATTTTTGGGCGAACCCGGGCCACAGCATGAAGATCCCCTACGAGACCCTGACTAGCGGGGAAGGGTTGGCTGACGCGCTCAAAGCGCAGGGGTTCACCCATGTGTATTGGGACACCAAGTTTCAAGCGCCCGAAGCGATCGAACGGTGGTCTGCCGCCAGTGGCTTGGTGCCGGGTGACCCTTACAGCAATGAGGAGCAGACGGCTATGTCAAGGGATCTGAACCTCAAGTGGAAGGTTCTTCTCGCCGAGGCGGTCAGGGGTGGACGGCTGAAGCTTGTCAAGACCTTCGGGCGTCGGTTGGTGTTCGAGGTCGAGTGAGTCCCGGTCGCGATAGCGCGACCGGCCAAAATCGGTGCTGCACGCATGGATCAGCCGCCATTGGAAAAAGCTCCGTTTCAACGCTCACTCAGTGAGACGGTCGAAGTCCCGTCGACCGGAGAGACGGAATTCGAACGGCCGCGCGGTGTGAGCGACATCCAGGTGCGCGACGGTTATAGTAATGTGCGCGCGTGGGGGCTTGAGTCACCTCTCCAGGCGTCGCGCATCCGGGTGCTCGCGGAAGTGGCGGAACAGAGCATTAGCCTCGATTTCTTAAAGTTCACGCCGGATGGGTTATCGTTTGTCGTTCCGGATTCGGACCAGAGCGGCGTCGAAGAGGCGATGCGTAGGGCGGGCGTGCAATACGAGACAAAGGGTGGCCGCTCCGTCGTCTTGGCGCATGCGGTGAACATGCGTGACGAGGAAGGTCTGATCGCCCGGTTGGTTTCTCGCGCGATCGCCTCGGGAACGTCCATCGACCATATGGGCGACATGCACGACCGGGTCTTGTTCGTCGTGAGCAAAGACGATGTGGCGAAGTTGGAGGAATGTTTGACTAACGGCCTCCAGGAGGACGGGTCGTGAAGGTTCGCGTGATGAAGTTTGGTGGGACGAGCGTCCGCACCGCCGAGGCCAGGATGGCGGCGGCTCTTCGGGTCATCTCCGCGAAGGAGCAAGGCTTCGCCCCGCTTGTCGTCGTCAGCGCGATCGGCCGCAAGGGCGAGCCCTATGCCACCGACACTCTGATCCAGTTGATCCAAGGAGTGGAGGAGACGGTAAAGCCCGATCCCAGAGAACTGGATATGATCATGTCGATAGGTGAGATCTTATCGAGTGTCATCTTTGTCCAGACCCTCAAATCCCTCGGCCACCCGGCGATATCTATGCGAGGCGGCCAGGCGGGTATCCGCACCGACGGTGTCTATGGGAACGCCAGGATCCTCGGAGTGAACCCCCACGGCTTGGTGGAAGCCATGATGCGGGGTCTGATCCCGGTCGTGTGCGGTTTCCAGGGAGTCTGGACGCAGGGTCGCCTGCCGGGCAGCGAATTGAACACCCTTGGTCGTGGCGGCTCCGACACCACGGCGGCCGCCCTCGGCGCCGCGCTCAAGGCCGACGCGGTCGAGATTTACACGGACGTGGACGGTGTGAAGACCGCCGACCCCGACTTCGTGCGGGAAGCACCCACTTTGCGGCGCGTCACTTACGACGAGGTGGCCGAAATCGCCCACTTGGGGGCAAAAGTACTACACCCACGGGCCGCCGAGATCGCGATGAAGTTTTCCATCCCCCTCTGGGTCAAGAACACCTTCAGTGACGACAGCGGCACCGAGATCGTGGCTGGGGTGGAACTGCCTGGCCGACGTGTCACCGGGGTCACCCACACCGGCAAGCTGGTCTACATCCAGATCGACTTGGCCGGGGTGGACCAAGAGCATAGGTCGTCGTTCGAAGCCCGGGTGTACGAGACCTTGGCGCGATACCACGTCAACCTTTACATGACCACCCTGACTTCCGGTGGCATCGGGTTCGCCGTCCTTCGCGAGCAGTTTCCCGAAGTCCAGGACATTTTCGATGCCTTGGTGATGCCGGTCGGCGGGGAGAAGAGGGCGGTCTACCTGGTGCAGTCGAGCGAAAAGGAGAGCAAGGCGTTCGCGATCCAGAGGCAGCTCCTCTCGGGCATGGAGGACGTCAGGGTCGTCCGGCTCACCGTGACGGAGGGCTGCACGATGGTCTCTGTCGTCGGCAAGGAGTACATCCAGCGGCCCGGCGTGTTCCTCGCTGTCCTCCGATCCCTCCACGAAGCCCAGATACCGGTGTTGCAAACGGGGGACAGCGACTTCTCACTGAGCGTCCTCATCCCCGAGTCCGAACTCCGGCGGACGGTCGCGATGTTGCACGAGCGGCTCAACGGTTATGCCTGACCGGCCGACTCCGTCTCGCCCTTGGTTGATGGGCGTCCTGAACGTCACGCCGGACAGTTTCAGCGACGGGGGCCGCTACGCGGACGTGCCTTCGGCCACCGAGCACGGGTTGGCGATGTGGGCCGACGGGGCGGACGTTGTCGATGTTGGCGGCGAGTCGACTCGGCCGGGGGCTGATCCCGTCACCGCCGAAGAGGAACTGCGGCGCGTGTTGCCCGTCGTGAGCGCTCTGGCGAGAGAGGGCGTGAGGGTCTCTATCGACACCACGAAGCCAGAGGTCGCGGAAGCGTGCCTAGGGGCTGGGGCATGGATGGTCAACGATGTGACGGCGGCCCAAAGCGAGGGCATGGCGGAAGTCGTCGCGAAGGCGGGTGCCCACGTCTGCCTGATGCACATGCAGGGCGAACCGAGGACCATGCAAAGGGACCCGCACTACGACGACGTTGTCAAAGAAGTCCGGGCGTTCCTCCTCAGCCGATGTGAGGCCGTGGTCGCTTCTGGAGCCGGCCCTGACCGTGTCTGGATCGATCCGGGCATTGGCTTTGGGAAGACTCCATTGCACAATCTGACCCTCCTGGCTGGCGTCGGTCGGCTCGCCGATCTTGGGTTTCCGGTCGTCGTCGGCGCGAGCCGCAAGAGCTTTCTGAAGGTGTTTGGGGGCGGGGAGACGCCTGACGAGCGGTCGGCGGCGACGATCGCCGCACACAGCCTGGCCCAGTGGAACGGCGCCTCTGTCTTGCGTGTTCACGATGTTGTCGAGGCCAAACGGGCGTGCGCCCTTGTCGCCGCGCTCATTTGCGCCGACAATGATGCCGTAACCTGTTAGAATTACGGGGGAGCCCAACACACTATGAAAGTCGCCTTGATCACCGGGATCACAGGCCAAGACGGCTCCTATCTAGCCGAGCAGTTGGTCGACAAAGGCTATGCGGTGCACGGCATGGTCCGACGCGCATCCAGTGTGAACACCCATCGGATCGACCACCTTTATAACGACCCGGAGATACACGGCAGCCGGTTCTTCCTCCACTACGGCGACCTGACCGACAGCAGTAACCTCAACCGGCTCCTGGAAAAGGTCGCCCCGGACGAGATCTACAACCTCGCCGCCCAGAGCCATGTGAAGGTGTCGTTCGAAGTGCCCGAATACACGGCCGAGGTCGTCGCGGTCGGAACCCTGCGGTTCTTGGACGCCATCAAGGAGGTCGGGCTCCGAAGCAAGACACGGTTCTATCAGGCATCGACCAGCGAGATGTTCGGGATGGCGGACGAAGTCCCGCAAAGGGAGTCAACACCGTTCTATCCACGGTCGCCATATGGGGTGGCGAAGCTCTATGGCTATTGGATCGTGGTCAACTATCGCGAGGCGTATGATATTTTCGCCGTCAACGGGATCCTCTTCAACCACGAGTCGCCTCGCCGGGGCCGGACGTTTGTCACCCGAAAGGTGACCCAAGCCGCCGCCAACATCGCCCTTGGGTACCAAGAGGTCTTGACCCTCGGCAACCTGGACGCCAGAAGAGACTGGGGCTACGCGCCGGAATACACAGACGGGATGTGGCGCATGTTGCAACAGGACGCCCCGGACGACTTTGTCTTGGCGACAAACGAGACCCATTCCGTCCGAGACTTCGTCCGTTGGTCGTTCGAGGACGCCGGTATCGAACTGGAGTTTTGTGGTGGGGGGGCGGACGAGTGCGCGATCGACCGCAAGACGGGCAAGAGGGTCGTGCAAGTCAGCCCCGAGTACTACCGGCCGACTGAGATCAATGTGCTGCAAGGGGACTATGCGAAGGCAAGGGAGGAACTGGCCTGGGAACCGACGGTCAGGTGCCGGGAGTTGTGCAGCATCCTCGTCGAACATGACTTGGCCATGGCCAAGAAGTTTGGAGCGAGATGACTTCCATCGGCCGACTGCCTGACCAGTAAGGAATCCTCAGGAACGCAGAGCGAAAGGCGGGCTGGACGGCCCGACAGGGAACGACCCTGGCGCGCCAGAGGTTTTAGTGTGCTGAGGCCTGCCCCGGTCGCATTGGCCTAGCGTCGTCGGGCCCGAAGGCCGGTTCAATAAGGAGAATCTGGGACTTTTACGAGCGACCCTCGCGTCCCTCCTTAACCGAGGTTAAGCTTGGACTTGAAAGATGAAGAGACTATTGGTGTTGGGCGGTAACGGATTTCTCGGGCGTCATCTCGTCCGTGAAGCGGCCGACTGGAGCGTGGACGCGCCGTCAAGTAAAGCTCTTGACCTGTTTGATCTGGGCCGGCTTCGAGCGTCACTGGTCGAGGGCAAGTACGACGCGATCGTCCACGCGGCCGGATTTGTCGGTGGTATCGGGCTGAACAAGTCCCATCCCGGGCGCATGATCAGCGACAACCTGCGGATGGGCATGAACTTGATCGAGGCACACAAGCACGTGCCCGAGACCCACCTGGTCATCGTCAGCACGATATGCGCCTATGCCGCAGACGCGGCGGTGCCGACGCCAGAGTCCTGCCTCTTGGAAGGGATCCCTGCTTACGACACGTTGCCATACGGTCTGGCCAAGCGGATGCTCTATGTGGCAGCCGAGGCCATGCACCGCGAGTTTGGCACCAGGTTTACCTATATCGTGCCGACGAACCTCTACGGACCCGGCGACCACTTTGAGGAGTCCAAGTCACACGTCGTCCCGGCGTTGATTAAGCGTGCCCACGAGCACAAGGAGGCGAGGACCGCCGAGATGATGGTTTGGGGAGACGGAACCCAGACGCGCGATCTGCTTTATGTCACGGACGCGGCCCAAGCGTTGCTGAAGGTGGCTGGGTCGCCCGCGAGCCAACAGGTTTACAACCTCAGTTCAAACCGCGAGACTTCGATCCGTGAACTGGCGGAGGCGGTAGTCGGGCAGGTCGGATATGAGGGTCGGCTCTTCTTCGACGCCACGAAGCCAGGGGGCGCACACAAGCGTGCGCTTGACGGTTCTAAGATCAAGGCTGCCCTCGGAATTGAGCCCAAGGTGAACTTGGAGGCGGGAATTGCCGAAACTTATCAGTGGTTCTTGAACCATGAGGTCGCGCTTGCATAAGGAAATGGATATTCGATGATTGACGTTGAGAACAAAAAGGTTTGTATTGTCGGGATGGGCTACGTCGGATTGACGCTGGCTGTCGTGATGGCTGAGTGCGGCTTTGAGGTTCTCGGGGTCGAGATCAACCCCGATACAGTCGACAGGCTTCGAGCTGGCAAGGCTCACTTCTACGAGTTGGGGCTGCAGTCCAGGTTAGCCAGGCAGGTCAAACTGGGCAACCTCGTCTTTGAGACCCCCGACGCAGCGCAAGTCGCCAAGGAATGCCGCGTCTTCATCCTGACGGTAGGAACGCCACTGAACGACCAGGGCAACCCACGCATGGACATGGTCGAACGTGCGAGCAACTATGTGAAGGACGTGATGCCCGACAACAGTCTGATCATTCTTCGGTCGACCGTCCGGTTGGGTACCTCTCGTAACGTGGTCCAACCCATCTTGCGGTCGAGCGGAAAGAAGTTCAACCAGGCGTACTGTCCCGAGCGCACGATCGAAGGCCGGGCGCTGGAAGAACTCCGGTCCTTGCCGCAGATCGTCGGTGGCATGGACGAGGAAAGCACCTGGCGGGCCAGCAGGCTGTTCCAGAGCCTGACCCCCACGACCATCCGTGTTTCGAGCTTGGAGACGGCCGAGGTCATCAAGCTCTTGGACAACTCCTATCGTGATCTGAACTTCGCTTTTGGCAACGAGGTCGCGTTGCTTTGCGACGCGGCCGGTCTGGACGGCATCGAGGTCATACGAGCCGCCAACACTGGATATGAACGGACGAACATCGCCAAGCCGGGATTTGTCGGCGGGCCGTGTCTGGAGAAGGATCCGCACATCCTGCAGCACAGCCTATGCGACTTTGACTTTGTGCCCCAGTTGATCCACCACGGTCGGAAGTTGAACGAGGACCTGCCGGTCATCGTCTCGAAGATGATCCTTGACTGGACGTCCAAGCACGGCGTCAAACCAGACATGAAGGTGACGATCTGTGGGCTCGCTTTCAAGGGCCGACCTGAGACCGACGACTTGCGAGGGACACCGGCAAAGCTCATCATCCCGGCGGTGCAAAAGGCCTTTCCGAAGGCTAAGCTGTTCGGACAGGACTTCGCCGTCAAGGACGAAGACATCCGCACATTGGGCATCGAACCGGCGACAGTCGAACAGGCGTTTGACGGGTCAAGCGTGGTCATCGTGGCAAACAACCACCTTGGTTACTCGCGGCTCGACTACGAAGGCTTGTCCAGCACGATGCAGAAGCCAGCGTTGATCTTTGATTGCTGGGACTGCATCTCGGCAGACGGGCAGGACTTCACCGACGGCGTGACCTATCTACGGTTTGGTTCGGTCAAGGCATGGGGGAAGAGGTCGTGAGCAGAAAGGTATTGGTCACAGGCGGATCCGGGTTTATCGGCAGCGCCCTTGTCAAGGGCTTGCTCAACGAGGGTTGGCACGTCAGGTGTATGGACGACAACTCCCGGGGCAACCCGAGAAGGCTATGCGACGTCATGGACGACATTGAGTTCGTCGAGGGTGATGTCCGCAACATGGACGCGGTCGATCGGGCCACCAAGGGAATGGAGGTCGTCGCCAACCTTGCCTTTGTCAACGGGACCGAGTTCTTCTACCAGAAGCCGAAGCTCGTTCTGGAGGTGGGAGTGAAGGGGGCGCTGAACACGCTCGACGCCGCGACCAAACACGGCGTCAAAGAGTATTGGTACATGTCGAGCAGCGAGGTCTATCAGACACCGCCGATGGTGCCCACCCCAGAGAGCGTCCCGTTCTCTGTCCCCGACCCGTTGAACCCGAGGTACAGCTACGGAGGAGGCAAGATGATCTCGGAGCTTCTCGCCATCAACTATGGCCGAGGGGTCTTCGACAAGGTTCTGATCGTGCGTCCGCACAACGTTTACGGGCCTGACATGGGGTGGGAGCACGTCCTTCCCCAGTTCGCCTTGCGTGCGAAACACGCGGTGGCGGACAATCCCAGTGGTGACGTTCCGTTCCCTATCCAGGGTGACGGGTCCGCCCAGCGGTCGTTCTGCTACATCGACGATTTCACCGACGGTTGCGTCAGGGCGTTCACCCTCGGGTCTGGCACGAACATCTATCACGTGGGCACGCATTTCGAGCACACGATCAAGGATGTCGCGGAGTTGGTCATCGAACACTTCGGCCGTAAGGCGAACGTGGTCCCCGGCCCAGAACCAGCTGGACAGACGCACCGCCGTGTGCCTGACATCACCAAAGTCGGCGCGCTCGGATACACGCCGAAGGTCACCCTAGCCGAGGGGCTGGAGAAGACCATCCCGTGGTATGTCGCCAACGAGAACCTCATGCCAGTCAAGTCTTGACATGAGGATCGTCGTCCACGATTATCCCGGACACTTGTGCGCACTGAGCTTGAGCCGGTCTCTGGCCCTTCGCGGCCACGAGGTCTTGCACCTCTTCTCCGGCTCTTTCCTCAGTCCGCAGGGCGACTTGGTGAAGCGCGAGGGCGACGCGCCTACCTTCGAGGTTGAGGCCCTTACCCTGCCGGGCGGCGGCTTTGACAAGATGAACCTTTACGCTCGCAGGAAGGCGGACGTGGAGCACGGGCGCCTGGCTGTCGAACGGATCACCAAGTTCAAACCCGACTGGGTCGTGACGGCCAACACCCCGCTCGACGCCCTGAAGCAGATCCAGGCCTCCGCCCACCAAGGTGGCGCCAAGCACCTCTTCTGGGTCCAGGACTTAATCGGCGTGGCGGCGGACAAGATCATGCGGCACAAGGTGCCGGTTGTCGGCGGCCTCCTCGGCAAGATGTGGGTCGGGTATGAGCAGCGGCTGCTCAAACGGGCCGACCAGGTCGTGATGATCTGCGACGACTTCCGGCCCTTCGTGCCGGTCGAAGACGCCCGGGTGCACACCATCGAAAACTGGTCGCCCATCGAGCAGATCCCGCTCTGTGACAAGGCCAACGACTGGTCTCGCACGCACGGTCTGGACAAGACCAACAACTGGGTGTACACAGGGACGCTGGGGATGAAGCACAACCCCGGTCTCTTGCTACGTCTGGCCGAGTTGAACCGCAAAGACCCCTGCTTCCGGCTGGTCGTGGTCAGTGAGGGAACGAGCGTCGACTGGCTGAGAGAAAACGCCGTCGCCAAGGGACTGGACAACGTCGTCCTCTTGCCGTTCCAGCCGGTGGACGTCTTTCCCCAGGTGCTTGGGTCGGCTGACGTCCTCGTCGCGATCCTGGAGCCGTCGGCAGGGATCTTTTCGGTTCCATCAAAGGTATTGAGTTATCTGAGCGCCGGTAGGGCGATCCTCCTCGCCGTCCCGCCGGAGAACCTCATCGCTCGCATCGTCACCGGCCACGGGGCAGGGAAGGCCGTCTCGCCTTTGGACGAGGACGCCTTCATCTGCGCGGGAAAAGAACTCGCCGCTGACCAGTCGATGAGGGCGGAGATGGGTAGGAACGGACGCGCGTACGCCGAAAAGACGTTCGATATCCAATCGATCACGGACCGGTTCGAGAAGATACTTGCAGGCTAGCCGCCGCCTTGCGAGAGTGTGATGCTCACTGGGGTCGCGTTCCCTGGGCTGAATGTGAAATCCGTGAGCTCTGGCGCGACTTCCGAGAACGACGCAGACCAGGCGGTCGTCGTCCGGCGACCTTTGATCACGGCACTGCTGTCGCAGGCGGCTGACGTGAACCATTGCGAGTTGTTTTTGTCCAGCTGGAAGCCATAGGTCAGGTGGGTGTCCTGAGGGGGCCGCGTGTTGCAGGCGATGCTCATCAGGCTTGTCTCCACCGTAGCCAAGCTGAAGTAGGGTGTCCAGGTCGAGGCGACGACGTCATATCCCGCCGTCCGGCTCCTGTCGATGTCGGCCAAGAGGCCGGCGACAAACTGGGCGGGGCCGCTTGTCACCCGTTTGAGACTGTTGAACAGCTTGCCGCCTCGTTCTGCGGGGGTTTGGCCGCTGCCGTAATCCACGACGCTGTAGGTGTTCCTCTTTGCGTCATAGACCCACAGGTGGTCGCCGTCGCCGACATACCGCCTGGTCTTGGAAGATTGTTCGCTTTCCAAACCTTCAAAGTAAATCCGCTCCTGATTGTTGACGATCTTTCGGACTACGACCATTTGGACAGCGAACGTCTTTCGTTCTCGATAACCTGTGACGCGGACGTCTCCAGCCAGGTTGATCGTGACCGTGTCCATCACAGCCAGGTGGCTGAAGGCTTGGGCCATCATCTGGCGCGCGGCCAAGAGGTCGTCCGCCCTAGCGAAAGCGGCCAGACTGAACACGCACAGGGGCAATAAGCTCGCTTTCAAGGTCTTCATTAGACGTCTGGAACGTAGGGCGCTGTTCCCTGAACCCACGATCACCGACAGTATAATGCCACCGACAGCTCAATCCCATTGTCTGGGAGGGATCACAAAATGCAGCCACAAGCTTACGAAGAGTCCGACCTATACCGGTTGCGACACTCAGCCGCCCACCTGATGGCCCAAGCCGTCAGCGAACTCTGGCCATCATCCAGGCTATCCATCGGTCCGCCAATCGAAAACGGCTTCTACTACGACATCGACTTCGAGGAGCCTCTGAAAGAAGAGGACCTTGGGAAGATAGAGAAGCGCATGCGCGAGCTCTCAAACCTCAAGGAGCCCATTGAGCGTCGACAAGCGGCCGACCGCGACGACGCCAGGCGCATCATCCTCAAAGAGACGACGAACGGCCAGGGTGAGAGCAACGCCGAATACAAACTGCAACTGCTCGATGCCATCCCCGACGGCCAGCCGATCACGTTCTATGAGCAGCGCGGTGTCGACAAGCAGGGAACTGAGCACGTCTTTATCGACCTGTGCCGTGGGCCCCACGTCGAGAACACAGGCCAAATCAAGCACTTCAAGCTGATGTCTTTGGCCGGCGCCTATTGGAGAGGCGACGTCAAGAACAAGCAACTGACGCGTATCTATGGCACGGCCTTCGAGACGAAAGAGGAGCTTGAAGCCTACTTGCACCAGCTCGAAGAGGCCAAGAAACGCGACCATCGGTTGCTTGGCCGTGAGCTTGGCCTGTTCATGTTCTCGCCCCGCGTCGGGACGGGTCTAGCCCTTTGGTTGCCGAAAGGTGCGGTCCTGCGCGAGACGATGGTCCAGTTCCTACGTGAGGAGCAGTTGTCCCGTGGATACCAGCCGGTCATCACACCCCAATTGGCCAGCATCAAGCTTTACGAGAAGAGCGGGCACATCATCACGTTCAGGGACAAGTTGTTCCCCTTCATGGAGGATGACGAGAAGGAGACCTACATTCTCAAGCCCATGAACTGCCCGTTCCACATCGAGATCTACCAGTCGGCGATGCGGAGCTATCGAGACCTGCCGATCCGGTACGCCGAATTCGGCACGGTCCACCGCTATGAACAGAGCGGGGAGGTCACCGGCATATTGCGTGCCCGAGGCTTCACGCAGGACGACGCCCACCTCTTCGTCCGGCCCGACCAATTGGTCGATGAGTTCGTCGGTGTCGTCGAACTCATGCAAGTTGTGCTCAAAAAGCTGGGACTGACCGATTTCAAGGCCCGCCTCGGCACAAAGGACCCCGCCAGCAGCAAGTACATCGGCCACGACGAGAACTGGCAGGCCGCCCAATCGGCGATCGAGACGGCGTGCAAGCGGATGGGGATGGATTACTTCGTCTCTCCCGGGGATGCGGCGTTCTATGGGCCGAAGTTGGACTTGATCATAAAAGACGCCCTCGGCCGGGACTGGCAGATGGGCACCGTCCAAGTGGACTACAACCTGCCTGAGAGGTTCGACCTCGAGTACATCGGCGAGGACAGCAAGCCGCACCGCCCGATCATGATCCACCGGGCGCCGTTCGGCTCACTAGAGCGCATGATCGGGCTTCTCACCGAGCACTATGCCGGCGAATTCCCCTTGTGGCTGGCGCCGGTGCAGGTGGCGGTCTTGCCGATCGCCGACCGGCACAACGCCTACGCCTACGCGGTTGCTTCGGCCCTGCAGGGATTCGATTTCAAATCTCATGCGGACCAGGCGGAGGAGAGCGTCGTGTTCCAACCGGTCGTCGGGGCGGGCTCGTTCCGCGTGACAGTGGACGACCGTCGGCAGTCTCTCGGCAAGAAGATCCGCGACAACACGCACCAGAAGGTGCCGTACATGTTGGTCGTAGGGGACAAGGACGCGGAAGCCAGTACGATCGGCGTGCGCGCCAGGAGCGGCGACGACCTTGGCGCGATGACGGTGCCAGACTTGCTAAGAAAACTACAATCTGAGGCGTGACCCGTGCTTTCTAGGGGAGCTTTAGCGTCGTAGTATTCAGGCGGCAGAGCGCAACCATGCCTGCCGAGACTGGAGACTACAAATGAAACCGCTGCTGCGAATATTCTTCGCCACCACCATGGCGATGCTTATGGTCACCGGTGCTATGGCACAGACCAAGACGAAGCCACCGACCGCGCCAAAGAACGCCAGACCGGCCAACCCGCGGGGTCACGCGACGACAGCGACCTCGCAAGCTAAGGCGCCCATCGGTGACAAGTTCTGGGGGACGGTGACAAAGGATCCGATGAAGGACAACACCTTCAAGTTCGGTTCCGCCGACAAGAAGCACCCTGGCAAGTTCACCGTCGACGCCAAGACGGCCAAGGTAGTTGACAAAGCAGGCAAGGCGGCCAGCCTCAAGTCTCTCACACCGGGTTCGACGGTCACGATCTATGGCACGGCCAAGGGCCTGACCCTCAAGGCGAACAAGATCGAGATCACGTTCATCCGGAAAATGGGCAAGACGGGTTCGACCACGACTTCGACGAGGTCGACCCATACTGGGGGGACGACGAAAACATCCTCTCACGGCGGCGGCACGACCAAGCACTGAGGATCGGCCCCTAGTGGGAATGATAGACCGCTGGATGCCAGCGGTCTATCTAGTTTTTGAATATACGGGTCAAGCAGATTCGGATTGGAACCGATAAGAACCATGAGACTGTCGGACCATGTCTAAGCGAAGCGGATTCACCCTGGTCGAGATCATGATCGTCGTCCTGATCATCGGCATCCTCCTTGCTATCGCTGTGCCTTCCTGGATCAAAGTGCGCGAGACGAGCCAACAGGCTGCCTGTGAGGAGAACCGGGGGAAGATCAACCAGGCGAAACAAATGTGGGTCCAAGACCACGGCAAGGTGGCGACGGACGTGGCCACTCCCATTGAGCTTGAGGAGTATCTCAAGAAGTTTCCTACTTGTCCCGGCGGTGGTACCTACACGATCGGCGACGCCAACCAAGAGGTCCACTGCACGGTCCACTATCCGTGACGCCTACTCCTTGCGAAGGCTGACCACAGGATCTTGTCGGGCGGCCTTGAGGGCGGGCAGGAGGCCGAACACTGCCCCGACGCCGACTCCCACAGCAAAGGCGGTTGCCACCGTCAGCGGGGTCAAGAGTGGCTTGATCGCCGTGAACCGGGCGATCAAAACGATAGCGACGGCGCTCACAAGCAGGCCGACACAGACCCCGGCTGTGCCGACGCAGACACTTTCGCACAAGAACTGGATGAAGATGTCCGACCTGCGGGCGCCGACCGTCTTGCGGACGCCGATCTCCTTCTGCCGCTCGTTCACCGACATGAGAGCGACGGTCATGACCCCCACGCCGCCGACGAACAAGGCGATGCTCGTCAGGCCGACGACAAGAGTGGACAGGATGCTGAGCACTTGGTAGACCAAGCCGAGAAGGTCCTCCTGGGTGAGTACGCTGTATTGGCTCCTATCAAGAACCGTCCCAAGGGCGGATTCGACGCTCTTGACCAGCGACTTTGGCTCGTGCCGATTGCTGACCTGGACAAACAAGCGGTCGACCTGGACGTCGTCCTCCTGTGAGCGGAGATACTTGAGGGGGATATAGGCGACGTTGTCAAGGCTGAGGCTGGCGAATAGGCTCGTGCCTGCCTTCTTCTCGCTGGCGACGCCGACCACGAGGTAGTCCCGGGCGCCGATCTTGACCGTCTTGCCGACCGCCGGGCCTTTGCCGAAGAGCTCGGTCTTCGCGGCGTCACCGAGGACACAGACCGCGGTTGTCTCACCCGAGACGTCGAAGAAACGGCCCTCGACCATCGTCACACGGTGGACCGCCTTCCACGTCGGGGTGGTGGCGATGACAAAGGGAAAGGTCTCTTTGTCCCCCACCTTGACGGAACCGCCGGCGAAGCTGAGTTCGGCCACGTCTTGGACTCCCGGCACCGAGCGGACGGCGTCGGCGGCCCGTTCGTCTATGTAACTCTTGCCGGCCAGGTTCGGGTTGAATGTGCCGAACTCGACGTGACCAGGAACGACGACCAAGAGGTTCACACCAAGCGAGTCGACCTGTCCGCTGACGTCCTTTTGTACGCCGAGGCCGATGCTCACCAGCAGGATGATGGCGATGCTGGCGACCGCCACGCCCAGGCCGCTCAGCACCGCCCGTTGCCAGTGTTCGGCCAGGCTCCGCAGAGCGGCGTGGATGTTGCGCACCTGGACAATGTGTTGTGTCCCCGACTCCGGGCCTGGGCCAAATGTCGCTGCTTGACCTGAAGAAGTAAGCCCCTTGGCGGACGCCAAGGGGCTTTGTCTTCTGAGGTGCTTCGCCTCGCGCTAGTCGAGGCTTGGCTGCGGCATGTTACCGCCCTGCCGGTTCGGCGTCTTCTTGGCGGCGTCAACGTCCGTCGCCTTCTTCACTTCTCCGCCGTAGTCGGAGCTTCCTTCTGTGGATTGGCAACCCGCCAGACAAAAGAGGCCCAGACAAACAGCCACGAGCAATGCACCTAGCTTCTTCATGTCAGGTGGGCCTAGCCTCCTCCGAAGTCGCAGTCAGCGGCTGTGTAGTTGGCCTTGTCCGGTCGGAAGTATCCGGCGTAGAACGTGTTCACGCCAGGGTTCTTACCTGAGCCAGGGGCGACGCAGTCGGTCATCCAATACGCCGTGCCTGGCGAACCATTCGGATCACCTGCTGACCACGGGTTGGCGTTGACGTTCTCCGAATAGGCTGGCCAGAGCGGGAAGTTCAGGTTCACGAAGTGAGTGTGGGTGTCCGCGTAGGTAAACGGCATGCCGTTGCCGTACTGGTGGACGTTGGTGTCATAGCCCAAGCCCCACCAGACGTAACCATAGGACGGAAACGCGCAGTAACCGAGGGCGTCAGCCTCTGAGGGCGGTTTGCCTGGGTTGAAGTGGCAGCTTGGCCCGGAGCAACAAAGGCTCGGGTTCGCGATCGCCGATCCCCTCAGGTTCATATAGTAAGCGCCGCCCCAAGCCAACGGCACGTCAGCCGGTTGGTTGATCGAGGTCGCGCTGTAGCCATGCAGGAACCCGTTCGGGAAGATGTTGACCGAAGGGGCTTGGTATCCGGTCACGACAGACGTCCAACCCGGATCGTGCACCGCCTTGCCGGACGCCTCGAACAGATTCAGGCTCTTCATATACGGCTGGATGCTGTTATGGAAGACCGCACCTTCCTCAGAGCGTCGCGGATCGACGTTCCGGGCGCCGTTCGTGACCCATCCGTTGGGGACGACGTAGTAGGTCCCGTATTGCCACACCCCACCAGCCGAGTTGTAGCGCAGCATGAGCGGGAACGTGTCGTCGTAGTCGTTGAGGTAGATCGCGGCGGCTGTGCCTACCTGCTTCTGGTTGCTGATGGTCGCTGTTTTCTTCGCAGCCTCCTTGGCCTGCGCGAAAACGGGGAAGAGAATTGCTGCCAGTATCGCGATGATCGCGATAACGACAAGCAGCTCAATGAGAGTAAACGCTCGTCTTTGCATGATTCATCACTCCAGGGATTGCTCCCAATGTCTACTATATCATGACTTTCGGCCCATTTGTATAGACCAAGCGGCGATTGTGGAACTTATTGTGAATGACACGCGGATGTCAGCATCCGCACGCTGACTGAGACAGATTAAAGGGGCGCGGGGCACTAAGGCCCCGACACCCCCGATCGCCATGAGAAGAAAAGTCGGTTTTTGAATGTTGGGCGCGCTCTAAGGCAACCGAGCCTACAAGTCGCTATGAGAGAATCGTCTACTTGCTGAGCTTCTCGCCGAACTTGAGATCCTTGTTTTTGGCGTCGATATCCTTCGGCGGCAATGGGTCGTAGGCCGGGAAGACGGCACCTTGTCCCGTCTTCTTGCCCGAACTCAAGTCTTGCCTTGCCTTGATAGCTTCGGGCGAGGCCTTGTACTGTTCTCTGCCGGTCAAGTCCGTCGTCTCACATCCAGCCATCAGGCCGGTGCAAAAGCAGACCGCCAATAGAGCACAGACAAGGCCCCGCATGGTCTCAGTTAGAACCTAAGGTCGTTGTCGGTGCCGTCAAGCGTCCAGAGGTACTTGGTCAGGTCGGTGATGGCAGCGCCGCTGTTGGCGTTGTCATAGGCAGCTGTGCCGTAGTCGGTGCCCGCGGCCATGGCCGAGTCCTTGAGGAACTTGGCGTGACCGTCGACGAATCCGACGACCGCGCCACCGAGCGGGTTGACCGCACGGACGTCTGAGGTGATCTTGCCGACGCTACCGTTGTTGGCCGACCAGTTACCGGAACCTTGCGTGCCGTCCCACCAGATACAGGCGGTCGGGGCAGGGGCGATGATGGGCCATGCGCCCGGAGCGTTCGCCGCGTACCAGCCGCTCGGCGGGTTGGTCGTGAAGCCTTGGGTCTGGGTGAACATGATCGTGTCGGCCGGGTGGATGCCGGAGCTCTCGCTTCGGGCGACGCCAGAGTCACAGGCATAGAACGGGCCAAGGAACAGGTAGTTGTAACCAACCTGCGGGCGCCGGTTCTGCGTGTAGTACCAGGCGTTCGGGCCGACGATGTTTCCTTGGCTGTCTCCCACGACGGGGTCGACCATCATGTTGATCGCCTTGATGTAGGGAGCGGTGATGCCGACCCAAGTCATGGACGGGGTGGGCAGGCCGTCAGCGCAACCGGTCGTCGTCGGGCAGCCGAGGTTGCCGTATCGACCGCTGAGCGACAGCGGAAACATGTCGTCGTAGTCTCCCTGGTACATCTTGGCGGCCAGGGTGATCTGTTTGATGTTTGAGAGGGCCGAGGTCTTCTTGGCGGCGAGTTTCGCTTGGGCAAAGACCGGGAAGAGAATGGCTGCGAGGATGGCGATGATCGCGATCACAACCAGCAGTTCGATGAGGGTGAATGCACGTTTCATGAGTTCGATCTCCAAAAGATCCCTTTCACTCTACCACGCCGAAAGTCCTAAAACAAGGGAGTTCCCAAAAATTGCGGCACTCATGCTGGATCTGGGTGCGTAATCCTTACGCTTCAATTTTCGCCAAGCTGTGTGCAGGGCGATAAAAGAAGGGCTGGCGCTCGGCCAGCCCATTTCCCCTAACCGCCGCCGGCCTTCGAGCCGAATTCGACGCCTTTGCCCTTCACACCGTCTGGTGGCGGCGGGTCGGTGGCCGGAAAGACAGCGCCGTTACCTTGGTTCTTTTGCCCGGTGGTGTCGGCCGTGGACGCGCTCGCGGGTGCCTTGTTGACCGTCTGGTGCTCCTCCGGTGCGCATCCGCCGAGATAGAGTGTCGCGACGCCAAGCGCCGCGGCTATGAGGACGTAGCGTTTCATAACGGCCCCAGCATGACAGGTCGGCGGCCCCCGAGTCCATAGACAACCAGATTGCAGCCCGGTTCCAAGAAAATCATCAGCGGCGGCCACTGATCAGGAAGATCAACAGTTCCGGGTGACCAGGCACGGCTAAGTCAAGCCGGCCATCCGCTCAAAATCCCATATTCGCGAGTTCACGACGCAATCGTCGTGGCGGACGGCACGTACCAAGGACATCCCCCTGAGCGTCCTGCTCCGGCTGAGGGCGACATAGAGTTGGCCGTGCGCGAACGCCCGGGTGTCCAAGTCGACCACCATCCGGTCGAAGGTCAGCCCTTGCGCCTTATGGATGGTCACGGCCCAGGCAAGTTTGAGCGGGAACTGGGTGAATGTGCCGACCGGCTCGGCGGCGATGCGATGGCTCGCCCGGTCCCATGTGTACCTGGTCTTGTCCCATGAGTCCCGTTCGACGGTGACGTCCGACCCGTCGGAGGTCCGCACCCCGACCGCGTCTGGTTCGACCCATTTGACTGTCCCGAGGGTGCCGTTCACCCATTGCTTGGCGTTCTTGACAAACATCACCTGGGCTCCGGGGCGTAGCCTCAAGACCATGTCGGTCGGCAAGTCCTTGCCGAAGTCGCCGACGAGGGTGCCTTCCAAGATGGACTCTGGCGTGCCCAGCGCGGCGAGCCTTGTCATGTTGATCGTCTGGGCGCGGGCGTTGGTGGCGGTCAGTGTGACGATGTGGTCTCCCTCCAGACTCGCCCCGACTTGTGAGTTGAAGTAGGCAAGCTCACTGGCGTCGCCCTTCCGCAGCTTGTTCAGGGCCCACAAGAACTCCGGGTCGTCCTTTTGACGGTGGACGGTCTGTAGCTCCACAACGTCGAGGCTGCCTCCGCGAACGGACTCCGAGTCGAAGAAGAACGGACTGGCGAACCGGTGGGCGATCATCTCGCCCTCCGCGCCACGGGGCACCACGGGCTCCAGCTGCCACAGATCGCCGAACGCCACCACCGTCTTCCCGCCGAAGGGTTCCTTTCTGCCCGTGTTGCGACGCAGACTCAAGTCGATCGCGTCCATGACGTCGGCTCGCACCATCGAGACCTCGTCGATCACGACCATGTCGAGTGCGGCGATAAGCCGTTGCTTGGGTGCGCCACGCTTGAACGTCGGCACTCTTTCCGGGTCGTCGTCCAGAGGACCGAGCTTGAAGTTGAAAAAGGAGTGGATCGTCTGTCCGCCCGCGTTGATGGCGGCGAGTCCGGTCGGCGCCAGCACGACGGACTTCAACGGTGTCCCCGCCACCAGCTGCCGGAGCACCGTGGACTTTCCGGTGCCCGCCTTACCAGTGACGAAGATGACGCGCCCGAAAGTGGGCATGTCGGGCACGGTGTCCAGGGCGAGGCGTTGGTCGGCGCTCAACTCCACTTCTGGAGCCGTCGCGACCATCGGCCATCGCCCGTCCATGGCCTGATTCTAGCCGTGCGCGGCACGTTCTGGTTGACCCACGGGGCCTTGGCTTCCGAACACTGCGTAAACCATGATGACCGCTGATATCAAGTCGGGGCAAAACGCCTCACAAACCGTATCCACCTCCGTCCTCCGGGTCTTTGGGGCGTCTGCCTGGTCGGGCGAGGACTCTCTTGGCCAGGGCCAGCACCGTTATGTGACCGCGTGCGTGTGTTCGGGAAGCGACTGCTTCTTCCAGGTTGTCGATGCGACGGCGTCCTTGGCCGGGTTGGTTTCCTCCTCGGACTACCTGTTCCGCCTGTCGGCGGGGCAGTCCCTCACGGTGGAGCTTTCACCGGGCGAGACTGTGGCGGTCGTATCTGCTGGATCCAGCACCGTGCGGGCCAAGGAAGAAGTGGTGGTCAACTGATGGCCCTGTCACAGCATTTCGGGCCAGCCGTGCCACCCGACGGGGGCACCATCGGAGAGCGGCTTCGACGATGTGCGGCCAAGGCTTCGGCGTGTAACCCGGTGATGGCAAAGCCGCTCACGGCCCCGCCTGACTGGCAGTCGTCCCACGACTACGCCTCTCCCTCCGCGATCGGGGCGACGGTCAAGACTTCGTCGTCGAAGATGTACCAACTGGTCGTCGCGGGCACATCTGGCGCAGTCGAGCCGTCCGGCACGGACGAGAAGCTCGTTTACTCAGACAGCACTTGCAAATGGAGGTTCGTCGGCGCGCTCGAGCCGGCGGTGTCTGTGGTCGATGCCCCTGCCTTGACCGACTTTGCCGGTGCTCCACCCTCCCTGACCAACAAGCTCACCCCGACCGAGGACCCCTCCCTCCAGTACATTCGTTGTGACTCGGCCAACTACGTGCTGTTCCGGAACAACTACTTCACTGGGGTCAACGCCACGCTCGGCATCGGCAAGGTCGGCAACGTTTCGACCGGCGATGCGACATACCCTGGCCTGAGCGCCAGCCAACAACGTTTCTCTGTCAAGACCGACTCGCCGGTGGTCGCCCTGTATTGGCCCAACGGCGCCGCCGTCCTCCGCGTCTTTGTCGATGGAGTTCCTTTGTGGCCGGGTGCCCGGCTTTGCGGTTCGGGGACGAGCGGCAACAACGGCATCAAGCTGGATTGGTCGGCGGCCTCCGGTCGCAAGGTGCGGGAGATCACGGTGGAGGCGCCGGGTAACCGTGCCTTGTACGGCTTCTACATTTCTGACTACGGGAGGTTTTTCAGGTGGTCTCCTGGCGACGAAGTCAAGGCGGCGTTCCTAGGGGACAGCTACGTCGCAGGCGGGGACAACATGCCCCTTGACCCTGGTGACAGTTGGGCGCACGTCGCCTGCAAGCTGCTGGGGTGGCGGGTCTGCAACGGCTCGGGAGTGGGCGGCGACGGAGTCTCGACCGCCGCATCGGGCTACTACAAGTACGGTGAGCGGGCTGCGAAGGATCTGTTCGGCACGGGCCGTATCGTCCCCCAGACGCCCACGGCCTTCACGGAGTCCGGCGCGGAGTTTCGACAGCCGGACGTCGTCGTCGTGCAGGGATCCGCGAACGACTATTCCCAACCGACCCTCGCCGCCGACGCGCTGGCCCTGTACCAACTCCTGCGGACTAACTTCTCTGGGCCGATCATCTGGCTGGGGATTGTCCAGACGGCCAACGGCTCGGCGGGTGTAGCGGCAACGACCGAGGCGGCGATGTTCTCGTTGTTGCCGACCGACGACCCGACGCTCTTCCTTGTCCCCGTCAGCACGACGGACGTGCTCAACCCGCAGGCTTGGTTCGCGGGGACGGGGCACTCAGGCATCGGCCAGTCGGGCACCGCGACCGTCGTGGGTTCGGTCGGCGACACGAACCCGGCTCTGGTCAGTTCGGACGGAACCCATTTGAACCCCCACGGCATCCGGTACTTCGCAGAGCGATTCGCCGAATCGGTGCGTCACCGGATCCTTCCGAATCTCAAGTGAGCGCCTGCGTGGTCAAGAAACTCCAAGCACGCGCTTTCGTCGCCCCATCTCCGGAACTTGTGTCGGGCTCCTCAACCTGAATAGAACTCGGGGCTCTCTTTCACGGCCATGACTTATCGCATATGTGCTGCCGCCATCATCTTCGCCGCGCTGTCTGCACCCGCCATGGGGCAGAGCGCCGACCTGGTGTCGATTCCCTTTCAGAGAAACGCCGCTCGACTGGCGATCACGGTCAAAGGGACGGGCAAGGTCAAGGTCGACACACCCGCCCTACAGCGCGCACTGGACCTCTGTGCTGCAACTGGGCGGCCGCTCTACCTGGACGCCACTGACAAACCTCTTTTCATCGATTCCACCGTGACACTCCAACCCAAGAAGGGCACGACGGCAGTCGGGCTTCGGATAACCGCCTACAACAAGCCCGACGGCTCGCCGACGATCTGGTTCACCGGTTCCGGCGTGTGCTGGAAGACATATGGCCTCAAGTCCAGCCTGATCAGCGGTGTCCGCATCCAGCTACGGGGCAAATCGGGGGTCGGGTTCTGGTTCACCACGAACTCCACGTACCAGAGCACGAGTGCCAACGTCATCCAACTGTGTGCGGTGTCTGGCAACGAAGAAGGTCAGAAGTCTGGGTTCTGGATCGGTCCAGAGGACGATAACACCGACCTCGGCCAAGGTTCTAACGACATGAACACGTTCACGTTTGACCATTGCTCGGTTTCGGGCGCTTCGGGGTCGGCCGTCCGCTATTTGGGGACAGGATTCTGGATATGGGGAGGCAACTCCAAAGACCTCCAGTTCACGGGTTGCAGTGTCAATTTTTGCAGCGACGCCGCGTTCCTGGTGGATGCGAACACGGATTACCACCGTTCGGCCTACATTCAGGGGATGCAGTTTCTTGGTTGCGATTCGAGCCACGTTGCAACGGCGTTTCGGATCAAAGGCGGCTGCGAAGCCGTGATGATCGGCGGCCGGACCGAGGAACTGGACGATCAGTTTGCCGTTGAAGGCATTGCCGGCGGAGGAGCGGGTCAAATCAAGTTGATCGGGTTTAAGGATGCCAGCCACGAGACGCCCCGTGTCTCTCCGGGGAGCAAGAACAACCCGATCGTCATCTATTGACCGGTGCCTAGAAGCTCCCAGACATGGCTCGGTGAATCTGGCCCGGCCGAGAGGATTCGAACCTCCGACTTCTTCCTCCGGAGGGAAGCGCTCTATCCACTGAGCTACGGCCGGGCGAGGGCTTCATGATACTTGGACCCGATGCAGACATCGGGCCATGAACCAACGCGCCTCCTGGCAAGGAGTTCAGGCCAAGACCGCCTGTTGCCACGCCGGGGCCATGGCACGCGACTCAGGTGTGTCGACCATGGAGCGGCCGTGCTGGATGTAGTACTCGAACTCCTCGGGGAAGACCCGCAAGGCGGCCGCGACGGGCCACGCGGCGGCGTCGCCAAGCCCGCAAAACGAGCGACCGTCGATCTGGGAGCAGATGTCCTTCAGGTTCTGGATGTCGTCAGGCTGGCCGTTGCCCAGCACGATCCGGCGGAGGATCTGTTCCATCCATCGCGTGCCTTCGCGGCACGGGGTGCACTTGCCACAGCTCTCATTGGCATAGAAGAGGGCTGTCCGCCAGATGAAGCTGACGATGCAGGTGTGCTCGTTGAGGAACATGCACCCGCCCGAGCCGACCATTGACTTGACTTCGGACATCTCCTCGTAGCCAATGACTGCCTTGGCGGTGTCTTCTGCGTTGATGATCGGGACGGAGGATCCGCCAGGCACACAGGCCTTCAGCTTGCCTCCCTTCATGCCGCCCGCGAGTTCGAGCAGGTCCATAAGCTTGATTCCGAATTCGATCTCGAAGTTGCCGGGCCTGTTGACGTGTCCGCTGACCGAAAAGATCTTTGTCCCCCGAGACCGCTGGGTCGACGCGCCGAGCTTGGCGTACTCCTCGCCGCCATGGGCCAGGATTGTGGGGGCGCAGGCATACGTCTCGACGTTGTTGATGACAGTGGGCATTTCCCAGACCCCGGCGATGGTCGGCAGAGGTACGTGGGGCGCCTTCAGCCGAGGCATGCCGCGTTCTCCCATAAGGCTGCTCATCAGAGCGCTCTCCTCGCCGCATTCGTAGCTGCCCGCGCCAAGATGGACGTAGAGGTCGAAGTCCACGCCAGAGCCCTGGATGTTCTTGCCGAGATAGCCCTTCTCGTAGGCTTGGTCAATGGCCCGTCGCACCGCCCGGGCCGCGTCCACGAACTCTCCACGGATATAGATGTAGCCGCAGTCGGCCTGGGTGCAATAGCCAGCGATGGTCATGCCCTCGACCAGCAGGAAAGGCACCCTTTCCATTAGTTCCTTGTCTTTGAATGTGCCGGGTTCGCCCTCATCGGCGTTGCAGATCAAGTAGTGGGGCGACTTCTTGTCCTTAGGGATGCCGTTCCATTTGATCCAAGTGGGGAAGCCGGCGCCTCCTCGGCCCCGCAGGCCGCTCGCCTTGACCTCGTCGATTACCGCCTGCCTTTCCATGCCAAGGGCCTTCTTGAGCCCTACGTAGCCGCCCTTGGCCAAATAGCCGTCGACGGTGGCGAACGCGTCGTCATGGCTGTGTTCGAGAAGAAGTCGGTGCTCGGGCATGGCGGGTCAGCCAGATTCTACTTAAGACTGGCCGGGGACAGTGTGCCAGTCGCCAAAGGCGCAAACAAAAAAGCCCCCTCCCGGACAATCCGGGAGGGGGCTTGGTCTGCTCACCGGCCGTTGAGCTTGCTACCGGTCACGTTGTCGCCTTTGCCGGTCGGCTGGACAGAGTCCGCCGACATGCCACCGACCTTGTTAGCGCCCTGGGCGCTCTGCTGTTGACCCTTGATGGGGGCCGACTTCACGGGAGGAGTTCCTTCCGCCGTTGGTGATCCGCCTGCCGACGGCTGGTCGCTACAAGCGACCATACCGAGAGCAGTGACTGCGGCAAGCAAGGCCAATGCGCAGCGCTTCATTAGTCGGTGTCCCAGAGGTACTTGGTGATGTCGGTCACGACCAGGTCGCCAGGAACGGATGTGGTGGTCCAGTTCGTGCCAGCGGCCAAAGCACCCGGCTTCATCTTCTTCACGTGGCCGTCCATAAAGGCGACGACAGAAGAGTCTTGGGCGTGGAGCGCGACACCGCCAGTGTTGGCGCCGCCCGCCACGTTGCCGGCGTTGACGCCGTCAGCGAAGCCGCCGACACCCCAGTTGTCCGCACAGTACTGCGGGATGGTGTAGCAGTTCGGCACTTCGACGGAGACGTTCAGCAACGGCGAGGTGGTCGTCCATGGCGTGAAGTCGAAGCCCCAGAAGTAGCCGTCGCCGTCGCTGTACGAACCGCGGTTCGAGAACATGACGGTGTCAGCCGGTTGGGCGGGCTTGGTCGTCGAGATCGGGGACTGGACGAGCGGGTTCGGGCCCCAAGGCGCCATATAGACGTAGTTGTAGCCATAACCGGGATAGCTCGTCAGCGTGAGGACGCGGCTGTTCCAGAACGTCGGAGTTCCGGGGCCGGTCGGGTCCGCCAAGATTTCGCCGTTCTTGAGGTACGGCTGAATCATGAAGGCCCAGGTGCTGAATGCCAGGCCGTCGCCAAAGGTCAACGGGTCGCTGCCCGTGTTCCAGTTGGTGTCGGTCGGGACGACGTCGTCGTAGTCGCCCGAGTACATCAAGATGCCCAGGGCGTTCTGCTTGGCGTTGCTCAGGTCGGCGGCTCCCTTAGCGGCGAGCTTGGCCTGGGCGAAGACGGGGAAGAGGATTGCTGCGAGAATGGCGATGATCGCGATCACGACGAGCAACTCGATCAACGTGAACGCACGGTTTTTAGTCATAGTATTTTTCCCTTTGTTGCCGACCGCGCCTTCGAAGAAGGCGCCGCATACGGCACTTCCGTCGAGCGTGGCGATAAACGCTCTGACAGCAAAGTTAGTGCCATTGTTCCCAAGGACTGAGTTTCCTGTAATACTGGAACTTGCATTTATAGCCCGAAAGACCTATGGAAAGGGGCAAAAAAGTGGGCATACGCGCCAACCAGATCAAGTCATGGACAGAAACGCAGTATTTGTAGGTTTCCGTTCTAAAGGGCTGTTTTTCTAGTCAGCCCGCAAAAATATCGAGGCGGCCCGGAAATCAATCCGGGCCGCCTCATCGACGACGGACTCCCCTTTAACTCTACTGGCCCGCACCCCTTCGGCCGAGGGAGCGCCGCAGTGGCGACGCCGCGCCGGCCTGTCCGCCGGTCATCCCCTTCATCGCACCGAACGGCTGGGCGTTTTTGCTTTCGCCGGGCGACGGAGTCTTGAGCGTCTCTGCCTCGGGCTCAGAGCATCCAGCCATGAAGCAAAGTGCGACCACCAGGGCCGAGGCCAAGAGAACCCACCTCATTCCATCAATCCTGCCTGTCCGGTCGGAAGAAGCAGTGGTAGGCCGTCTCAAGGGTCGAACCACAGGTCCAATAGCTGCCGAGCGTCGATGAGAACTCCCCGTTTGGGCCGACGCTGCGGAACGGTTCGTTATAAGCGTCTTGGTTCACGGCCGGATCAATTGCCATGCCGACCCGTAGCACCTTGGCCGAACTGTCGGTGCGCACGAACGGCTGGCCCTTGCCGTACATCCATTGCGTCGTGCTTTCTGTCCACGGAATGAACGTGAGCGAGGCCGGATTGCCTGGGGCGTAGGGGTTGCCTGGGGCGCCCGACGGTGAGAACCGGCATGACGACGGGTTGTCGCAGTTAAGCTGAGGGTTGGCTCCCTGGGCGGCGTTTTTCGTGGCCAGATTGCCGTAACCCGGCCAACCAAGGATGGCCGTGGACGGCGCGACGACCGACGTGCTGTTGAAAGCATGGAGCAACCCGTTCATGGCCAGACCCACGAACAACGTCGGCGTTCCCGGATCGACCGGGCATCCGAGCGAGGCGAAGTCAAAGTGCTCCTGGCCAGGCTGGTCGAACATCTGCCAGTTCTTGATGTACGGGTAGACGTTGGCGGGATAGGCGCCGCGGCTCGCATCACGGTCGGCGGGCGTGTAGCAACTCAGGCCTCCGTCGACAGGGACGGGGACGATCAGAGCTGGGTCGCCGCCGTTTCCGCCGCCGTAGTCGGCGATCGTAGTGGGGAAGCTGTCGTCATAGTCCGTGATATAGATGTTGATCGACAGTCCGAATTGCTTGACGTTGCTGAGCGAGCTGGTCTTCTTCGCCGCGACTTTGGCTTGGGCGAACACAGGGAAAAGGATCCCCGCCAAGATGGCGATGATCGCGATGACGACGAGTAACTCGATAAGAGTGAACGCGTATGATTTCTTTGACATATTTGAGTCCGGCTCCAACCGGCCGAAGGGTCGGCGCGTACGGTATGGACTCCACAAATGACAAAGGAACAAAAACCCTTCTCGTTGAAGAGTTACGAGCTAGCCTGGACGATAATTCCAAAAAGTTGCGGGAACTTTCAGGCGACTACAATTTGCCGTCTTGCAGGTGTGTTTTGACGACTTCGTCAGCAAGTTGCACCACAGTGCTGTCTTGATTGGCGCGGAGGTCGTCCAATAGCTTGTCAATGTAACCTGCGTCCACCGGCCCGTGGTACTGGTCTCCGATCTGCAGCACAGGGGCACGGTCACAGGCGTTGAGGCACTCGACTTCGTGCAGGGTGAAAACCCCGTCTTCCGTCGTCTCGCCGAATTCGACGCCGAGCTTCTGCTTGAGGTAGTCGGCGATCCTGTACGCGCCGCAGACGTGGCATGAAAGGCACGTGCAGACTTCGATCATGTGCCTGCCGACCGCGTGCCCCGTGTTGTACATCGAGTAGAACGTCGCCACGCCTTCGACTTCCGCGTAGCTGCGGTTCAGGCGGAGGGCCACTTCGGCGATCGCTGACGGGCTCAGCGAACCACCGTACTCGCGTTGGGCGATCCACAGGGCGGGCAGGACGCAGGCCTTCTCTTCCGGGTAATGCCCTCGCAAGGCGTCGAGTTGGGCGACCGCCGTCTCGCTGAACCGGAGTTCGATCTCATCTGGCCGTGGCGCGCGGGGTCGTTCGTTGCGTGCCCCCAACTGGATCAGGTCGCTCATTTGTGGGATTGATGTTACCTAGACCGGCGGGAAGGTCAAGCGGCAGAAAGGACACCCATGTCTGTGGGCGTCGTGGCCGAAGGGTATCCTCGGCCCATGGCCAAGTCCAAGACCTCGGGTGCGGTGCTCAAGCCCCGACAAAAGCACTCGACGACCAAACTCAAGAAGCGCCTTCGCGGACTCAAGAAGGGTCGTCGTAGCGTCGTTTAACTGGCTTGCCGCAACCGGGCGATCCGCTCGTCCAGGGCAGGGTGGCTGCGCCACAGGTAGGCGAAGCCGCCGGGGTGGTCGATCTCCATCGTCGCCATGGCTGGCGACCGTTGGGGCGCGCCGATGCGCTCGTTCAACTTGAGCGTCTGCAACGCCTTGATCATGCTCTCGCGACCGGCGATCTGAGCACCGCCCGCGTCCGCCCGGTATTCACGCCAACGGCTGAACTTCATGACCACCAAGTTGCCAAGAAGCAGGAAGACGGTCTGTAAAGCGAAGACGGTCAGGAAGTAGACCATCCCGCCGCGGTCGCGTTCGCCGATCAAGGAGGCGATCACCCGGGCCAAGAAGACGGCAAAGGTGTTGACGATCCCTTGAAGCAGCGCCATGGTCACCATGTCGCCGTTGGCGACGTGGGCGATCTCGTGGCCGATGACGGCCTCGATCGCGTCGCGGTCCATGTGTTGGAAGAGCCCCGTCGACACGGCGACCAGCGAATTGTTGCGGCCCGGGCCGGTGGCGAAGGCGTTCATGTCAGGTGACTGGAAGACGCCGACTTCGGGCATCTTCGTCAGGCCAGCCTTGCGCGCCGCCTCATGGACGGTCTGGACGAGCCAGGTCGCGGTCGCGTCCCCCGGTCGCGCCGGGTCGATGACCTGGACGCGCATGAACGTCTTGGCGATCCACTTGCTGCTCAGCAGGGAGATGCCCGAACCCAAGAAGCCGACGACCAAGGAGTAGACCATGAGCATCGGCAAGTTGACGCCGTACGCGGTCGTGTAACGGTAGAGGCCGGTCAGTTGGACGACGACTCCGATCGTGAGCATCACGAGCAGGTTCGTCCCGACGAAAAGGAGCACGCGTCGCATATGTTTGTATTACATACGATAACGACCGGCCTTGGCAAGATGTGTCCGGTACCTAATCGAAGTCCTGGGTCGGCAAGTCCGGCCAGAACTCCACGAGCACTGCCCGCACGTCCGGATGCCCGGACACGGCGTGCGGCGATGGCGAACCGGCCTCGGCCATAGCCCGCACGACGCCGACGAAGTCCCGGTCGGGCTCGTCGCTGTTGGATTCGGACGAATGCATGGCCCACTGGATTGGAATGGCGTCATACATGTCTTCGTGGTCGTCCATGGGCGGGTTGTGTTTGAGCAAAGCCTCCACCGTCGCTTTTGAGCCTCGGAAGCAGGCGCAGTGGAGGGGCGTGCCCTTGCTGTCGTCGCGGTCTTGCCAGGTGAAACCGGCGGCCAGAAAGGCGTCCACCGTCTCGGCGCGGCCTGCCCACATGGCGTCCGTGAAAGCCTTTCGCCGCAAGGGGGACAGGCCGGACAGAGCGCCACTTAGGGCGGCGGCCCTCGCAGCGTCCCCGGTCCAGCAGGCGCGAAGCAATTCGTCCTGGTTGTCCGGCACGAAGCCCGGCATCGCCTCGGGCAGGTCGATCCCCCGTTCGTAGACCATCTTCTGGATAGTCAGGCCACCGTGGTCGGGCACTATCGTCTTCGCACCTGCCTCAATGAGTCGACGCAGGATCGCCACAGACCGCCCCCTTCGGATGGCATGGGCGAGGGCGAGGTGCTTGTTCGGGTCGCAACCCGCCTCGAGCATGAGGATCAAGCCGTCCATGTCCTCAAAGTCGAGCATGCGCAGGAGCGCGTAGTGATGGTCGTTCTGAGGATGCGCGTCCAACAAGAGTTTGAGGCAGGAGTGGTCGCGGCTTTCCGTGCTGTGGTAGAGCGACTCCGTGTCGTCGACACGTGCCCCGGCGTCGAGGAATAGCTTGGTCGCGGCCGGGTTACGTGCGACTCCTGCCGCAGCGTAGAGGACTGGGAGGGGGTTGTGCGCCCAGTCAGGACTTTGCCAGGCCGTGTTTGGGTCGGCCCCGAGTTCAAGGAGGCGGCCGATCATCGAGGCGTAGTCGTCGGGCCGCTCGCGCGCAAATGGCGAAAACGCCGCATAGACGATCGGGGGCGTCTTGAGTGCGCCGACCGGTGCGCCGACCGCGTCTGCCGGGATTGGGAACCCCTTGTCAAAGCACATGATCGCGATTGGCGGACTTGCAGCCCGGAGCGACGGGTCGCCTGCGAGGAGGGCTCTGGCCCTTTTCGCAGGCTGGCCCTCGCGGATTCCCTGTTCCGCTGCTGCGATGGCCTCAGAGCGCGTGAGTTGAGACGCCGCGAGGGCCTCGACATGGCCGACGAGCTTCGGCCAGCTGTGAAATCCGTAGTCGCGGGCCAGCCGGAGCTGCGCTTCGTGGAGCTTGATAGAAGGGTCGTCTTTCCGCAAGTGGGAAAGGAGGTCTTTGGCCTGGGATCGGAGGTGTTCCAGGCTTGCGTTTTCTGGGAGCTGGTGTTCCATATGACCGTCTTGCTTGTAGTCCGCGGCCTCTCGTCCGGACACAAGTCGGTGTTTGTTCGTTCCTATTCTTTTCAGGTGGGTTCGACCCTTCCCGGAGGCCTGGTTGCGCCCTGTCGCGCCTTTCCATTATGCTCCGCTTTGGAGTGCGGTGGCTACGACACCGCTTTGTCCGGGCAGTTGTGGAGCGCGGGGGCTACGACCCCGCTTTGTCCGGGCAGTTGTGGAGCGCGGGGGCTACGACCCCGCTTTGTCCGGGCAGTTGTGGAGTGCGGTGGCTCTGACCCCGCTTTGTCCGGGCAGTTGTGGAGCGCGGTGGCTCTGACCCCGCTTTGCCTTGCTGGGCTCTGACCGGCACATTTCAGGACAATATGGAGAATGCCCGAAGATCCTCGTTCATGGCCACACGGGCCGATGCGCCAGAGCCTCGGCCCAGGTACGTACATGGTCACTGCGGCGACCTACTGCAAGCTACCGCTTTTCAGCGGAGACGTGAAACTTCGTCTCCTGGAGCAAGTCCTGTTGCAGGCGGCTGAAAGGGGTGGGTGGCAGGTCGAAGCCTGGGCCGTTTTTGCCAACCACTACCACTGGGTTGGTCAAAGTCGGCGGGAAGACCCTCGGCTTTCCCAACTTGTCTCCTATGTGCACTCAGCTACCGCAAGACAATTGAACCTGATGGACGACCGGCCAGGGCGAAAGGTTTGGTTCCAGTATTGGGACACTCATCTGACTTTCGAGAAGTCGTACCTCGCCAGGCTTGCCTACGTCCATCGAAACGCCGAAAGGCACGGCCTGGCGAAGTCGGCGGCTGACTATCCGTTCTGTTCGGCCGCTTGGTTCGAGAAACGGTCTGAGCAGGCTTGGTATAGAACTGTCATGAGCTTCGACGTCAGCCGGGTCAATGCGCCGGACGACTTCTGAGCGCCGGTCGTAGCCCGGCCCTCCAAAAGCGGTCGTAGCCCCCGCACTCCAAAGCGGGGTCGTAGCCCCCGCACTCCAAAGCGGGGCCGTAGCCCGGCCCTCCAATAGCGGGGTCAGAGCCCCGCACTCCAATAGCGGGGTCGTAGCCCCCGCACTCCAAAGCGGGGTCAGAGCCCCCGCACTCCACAGCGGTGTCGCAGCCCCCGCACTCCAAACGTCATCCGAGCCGGGCAAGGAGACCCGGAAGGTCGTCCCAGGCCATAAGGATCTCGGAGTATTCGTTATCGCCAATCTTGATGGGGCCCTCGCCAAACCTGACTGCGCCGAGTTTCTCGTAGAGCATCCAAGCCCGGGGGTTTTCGGTCAAAGCACCGATGCACAATCCCGAGTGGCCACACCGCAACGCGTCGGCGACGCAAGCCGCGATCAGGGCCTTGCCGTGACCTTGACCCTGATGGTCTGGGTCGACGAACAGGGTCTGGAGCATCGCCGGGTAAGGCCAGTCCGCTTCCAAGTCTTCTCCCCACCGCGCCCAACCCACGATACGCCGGTCTACGAGGGACACGAACAGGTTCTCGCCGCGCGAGAGTCGGCCTTGGAACAGTTCGGTGGAGCGTTCTAGGGTGAACAGTGCCAGGTCGCCAGGGGAAAGAATGTCCGCGTATGCCTTCGTCAAGCTCCTGACATGGACACGGGCGATTTCGGCGGCCTCCCCCAGTTCCGCCCGTCGGACGGTCATGGCCCGTCCGAGAGAAAGCGGTGTCGTAGCCACCGCGCTCCGTTGTCACCGAGATGGGTGAGGGGGTGCACAGGTTATCGGTCGATCTCGCCGAGGACGATATCGATGGAACCGATGATAGCGATCACGTCCGCGATCAGCCGCCCGATCGCCAAGACCTCCAGCGCTTTGAGGTTCATGAAGGAAGACGGCCGCTCGTGCCACCGGTAGGGTCTTTGCGTCCCGTCGCTGACAATGTAGAACCCGAGCTCGCCCTTCGAGCCCTCGATCCCTGCGTACGCCTCGCCGACGGGCACGCGGAACCCGTCGGTGTAAATCTTGAAGTGGTGGATGACCGACTCCATCGAGTTGTCTAACTCGTGGCGTGGTGGCGGGACGACCCTGCGGTTCGAGGAGTTGATCGGCCCATCCGGTAGCCCGTCGATCGCCTGCTGGATGATCTTGACGCTCTCCTTCATCTCCGCGATGCGGACCAGGAACCGGTCATAGACGTCGCCGACCTGCCCGATCGGTATTTGGAAGTCAAAGTCGCCGTACGAACAGTAGGGGTTGGACTTTCGAAGGTCCAAGGCGACCCCGCTGGCCCGGGCGATCGGCCCGCTGCACCCGAGTTCCAACGCTTGGGCCCCGGTCATGACGCCCACGCCTTGGGTGCGTTCCTTCCAGATCGGGTTCTCGACCAGCAAACCCTCGACAGCATCGAGTTCGGGGGGAAACCCTTCCAGAAACTTACGGAGTTTGAACTCGAAGCCTTCGGGCATGTCCCCGCGCAGTCCGCCCGGTACGATCCACGAGGGCATCATCCGTACCCCGGCGAACATCTCGAACAGGTCGAGCACAAGCTCTCTCTGTTGCATGATGTAGAAGAACGGCGTCATCGCCCCGAGGTCAAGGCCGTGGGTGCCTAGCCACACGCAGTGGCTGGCGATGCGGCTGAGTTCGGCAAGGATGACCCGGAGATACTGTCCGCGCTTCGGTATCTCGATTTCCAGCAGCTTTTCGACCGCCAACGCGTGGGCAAGGTTGTTACCGTTCGCGTTCAGGTAGTCCATGCGGTCGGTCATCACGACGCACTTGTGATAGGTCTGGTACTCGGCCTCCTTTTCCATGCCGGTGTGGAGATAGCCGATGATCGACTTGCACTGAACGATGACCTCGCCCTCGAGCTCGCAAATGACCCGTAAGACGCCGTGCGTGCTGGGGTGTTGCGGCCCCATGTTCACGATCATGGTGTTCTCGCCCGTGCGTTCAAAAACGGTCTCGGTCGAGGGGATGAAGGTGTGCTGGCTCATAGTCGGGCGATGGTAGAACGATACCCGGGAGACGATGCGCAAGCAGGGCGGCGTCGGGAGATCTGGCCGAACTCGCGATCAGGAAGCGGCGGCGCCGGCGGACACTGGTTTTTCGTTCGGTGTGTTGAGCAAGAGGAACACCTTATCCTTGCCCCCTACTTTCACTACGATCATGGAGTAGGCGTAGTTCGGCTCGATCGTGATCGAAGCCCCGTCGCAGGTGTAATCCCCTGGCGCCAACTTTGCGTCCTTTGTGGTCGAAGTCACATTGACCTTGGTCGGTCCGTCGAGGGTGAAAGACTTGAGATCAGCACCAGGTAGGAAGAAGACTCGCAAGTTCGCCGAGTCGATCGGTTTCCGAAACTCTCCCTTGACCAAGTAATCGGAACCCCCCGGATACACGACGACCGTCACGGGTTCGTCGGGTTGCATGTCCATTTGCTTGGTCGTGCTCTTGCTGCCGACCTGGAGTTCCAAAGCGTGCTCACCCGATCGGAACGGGGCGAAGCGGCTCGCCTCGCCAGAACCGACGGGAACGGTCAGGGCACGTCCCCGATCCTTGACCACAAGGGAGTCCGCAGAAAGATTTATGGCCCGGACAAAGCCCGGGCCTTGTTGGTTTTGAACCCTCTTGATGGCCGCGTCGCGCTTTGCCGCGTCATCCGCGCCCTGGCACCCGGCCAAGACAGCGACGGAGACAAGGGCGAGCGAACGCAACGGGGTCATGGTTCTCTATAGTGGGGCTTCGGCCTGCTGGTTGGCGGGATTGACCTTGGAAGCGGGCTTGGATGCGTCCGGCTTATAGTCGGCTTTCTTGATCGAGTCGGTCTCGTCGTTAGGATCCTTTTGTGGACCACAACCGACGAGTCCGACGGCGCCGACGAGGAGAAGGCAAATGACAATGGCTTTCATCGTGATGTTTAGTTCGTGAGATATCTGTCGCGTCGAAACGCGGCGAAAAAGAGGCGGGCCCCGACCGTGGGTCGGGGCCCGGCGTCAATCAGCTCAGGGCTGATAGTCGGGACGGAACAACCAGGCGTGGCAACCGTCGTACCAGTAGAACCCGGCGTGTCCGGTGGCGTCGTACCCGGTCATCGGGTCGACGTTGTAGTCGGTGTCGCCCGGGCTCAAGGTCGCGCCCATGCGGCGGAACTTGGCGTGGGTGTCAGTCATGCCCCAGTTGGCACCGTGGCTGTAGATCCAGTAGCTGCCACCGTTGTAGGTGGTGTACACAGCGCCGGTGGCGCCGTTCGTGGCATTTGAACAGCCCGAAGACCACGGGATATACGAACAGCCCTGGTTGGGCACATCACAGGTCAGCGCCGGATTGGCGAAGCCCCAGCCCTTACCGGCCTGGTTGCCGTTCTGCTCGGTGATGAGCGGAGCAGTGGCGACCGAAGCGACGCTTGTCGAAGGATAGGCGGTCAGGAACCCGTTGTACGCGTAGTTCGTGGTCTGCTTGGTCTTGCCTACGGCGACCGGGTTCGTCGGTTGGTATTCGACGACGCTCGCGCCGGGGGTGACGTCCAGCTGGTAGTTCTTCTCGTACGGGTAGATCGAGTTCATGAAGAACGTCTGGGAGAACGGAACGCGCTGGGCGGGGACGCCGGTCGCGGGCCAGTCCCAAGGCACGTACTTGTTGTAGTTGTAGCCCCAAACGCCGGTGGCAGGATCCAAGCCGGCCTGAAGCGGGAACATGTCGTCGTAGTCGTTCAGATAGATGGCCGTGGCCGTCGCCAACTGCTTGACGTTGGAAAGGTCGGCGGTCTTCTTAGCCGCTTCCTTGGCTTGGGCAAAGACTGGGAAAAGGATCGCCGCCAATATGGCGATGATCGCGATGACGACAAGAAGCTCAATAAGGGTGAATGCTTTCTTCTGCATGAGTTCAACACGTCCGATCTATGATCGTCCGCCTTCTCGTCGTCGGCGGACGGCCGACCAAAGTCCTAGGACTCCAGCCGACGACCTATTATGCCCCGACTTTTGGCCCACTGGGCAATTGTTCTGTCAAAAACTTCAGAATCTCCAATCAATCCCCGTAACTTTCCCGCCGCCCTTGGCTGAAGTCATGTTTGTGCTCGATCAGGACACCTGGCATGTGCGGATGTGACGATCGCCGAAAGGTTCCTGGATTTTTCGAATCAAACGGTGGGCCGACCGCACGTGCCGGCCCAGCTGGGTCACGGAGCCGTGGCAGATTGGTCGGTCGCGGTTTTCTTTGTCTGCCCGACCCCTTCGTTTCCTTCCATCGAAGGCGCCTGGCTCTTGGGGACGACCTTGGAAGTGTCTGCGGGCTCTTCGGACGAACAGCCGCCCGCGAAGGCGAGCGGGAGTGCGAGCAATACGACGAGAAAGATGGATTTGATTGGCTTGGTCATGTTTCTTGATGATGTGGGGACGGGACGGGCGTGTCGCCCGTCCCAATGTCGATCGGGAGGATCAGTTCTCCCTGTCTGGTCGGAAGAAGCAGACGTAGCGGAACCCGGCGCCGGTGTTCGCATCGGTCAAGTTGCCGCATTGGTTGTCGTTGGTCGCGAAATAGGACCAAGACTGACCCTCGATCGGCGTCGCTTGCACGAGCGCGTAGGGGTCGCGGTCGGCGGCGACGTTGACATTCGGATCAAGGGCGATCCCGACCCTCTGGTACTTGGCCGAACTGTCGACCCTGGAGAAGACCACGCCCCCATCGGTGTGCTTGCTGCCGAATGTCCACACGTTGTATCCGGCGCTGAAGTTGCCGTAGCCAAAGAAGGCAGACTGGTTGCCCTCGGCCAATCCCGCTTGGGCTGGCCCGCCCGGATTGAACTGGCACGGCCCCGCCGCGGTGCAACGTAGGGCAGGGTTTGCCCCCGACCGGCCGAGGAACTCGGTGTTGCCGGTGCCCGACCAAATGAGCGGCACGACGCTGGGGTTCCCCACCGACGTCATGCTCAAGGTGTGGAGCAGGCCGTTGTAGGTCGAACCGACATATGCTGGCTTAACGACGCCGGTGAACACTTCGCCGGAGATCTGCGCCTGGTTTTGGTTTGCTTGGGCAAGGATGTCCCAGCTCTTCATGTACGGGAACAGCGAGCTGGCCCATTGGCAAGCGACCTGCGACATGATGACCGGGTCGTCCCAACCTGAGCCTATCGAACCGTTCGGCGTCGGGTGGACGGTGTTATAGCGATGGGTGCCGTTGGCTCGGACAGACCAGCCCATCGGAAGGACGTCGTCGTTGTCGGCGGTGTAGATGTTGAACGCGGTGCCCAGTTGCTTCAGGTTACTGATGCTGGTGGCCTTCTTGGCGGCCGTTTTGGCTTGGGCGAACACGGGGAATAGGATCGCCGCCAATATGGCGATGATGGCGATCACGACCAATAGCTCGATTAGAGTAAATGCTTTTTTGATCATTGCGTTGGTTCCTCCGTCAGATCGAAGGGCCACCGCCACCGGACACGTCGTCTCGTCAACACCGGCAAAGACTCCACACTCGCGCCAAAAATGGCAAAAAACTACGGCACAACAGCGATAGTTGACGTCAATACCGCCCTTTGGCAGGCGATTGTTCCCGAATGTTCTGCAACAATTGACTTTGTCAATTTCCGTTGTTTCGGAACAAGAAATCGGCACCGGAACCGCTCAAGGTTCCGATGCCGATAAAATGGTTACGTCGTCGTCAAATATGCGGATTATCGACCGCCAAAGTCTTCACTGCCTGTCTTGCCTTCGAAGCTTTCTCCTGCATGGGGACGTTGGAGATCCTCGACTGCCGGTCCGCGGATGCCTTGGTCGAATGTGATGTCTTCACCACCCAGCGGGTACTCCTTTCGGAGCGGATAACCGATCCAGTCGTCTGGCAGGAGGAAGCGTTCGCCCTCTTTCGGGCCGTTGCCCTCAAAGATGACGCCGAACAGGTCCTGGATCTCTCGCTCGGGGTATTCGGCCCCTGCCCAGACGGCGCGCAGGGTAGGCAACGAAGCGCCGTCGTCGACGGAGACCTTGACGAACACACGGGAGTGGTGCTTGGTCGAATAGAGGTTGTAAACGACTTCGAACCGACCGTCTAGGTCTCGTTCGTGCTTCCACCGGCTGTAGTCGACCCCGACGCATTCGACAAAGTAGTCGAATTCCAGTTCGGGGTCGGTCTTGAGGAACTCGGCCACCGCGACCAAGTCTTCCGGCGCGATGCACATATAGAGCTCGCCGAGCTTTGTCTTGAAGAGCACCTTGTCGCCAAAACGGGCTCCGGTGCGGGCCTGCTCAAGCCGGACGCTGTCTGTTGACGGGGCGGACATATCAGTTCTTCTCCTCGCTCAGGCCGAGCTTCTCAGGTCGGAGGGAAGTCGTCTCGTCCCAATCGATCGCGCCGGTCCTGATCACGTATGCGTAACCGATGATCCACGTCGACAGGTAGACGAGGACCTCGGCAAAGCTGAAGATTTTGAAGTCCAGTCCAGTGGCCTGATTGTTGAAGACCGTGAGCCAACTCCACAGGAACACGACCTCGATGTCGAACATGACGAAGAGGATCGCGACGAGATAGAACTTGATGGGGAACCGCTCGTTGGCGTTGCCCGAGGGCTCGACGCCGCATTCGTAAGGCGAGGCCTTGTAGGGAGTGTTCTTCTTTGGCCCGAGCACCCAGCTCAAGGTCACCATCGCCGTGCAGATCACCGCCGCCAGCACCATCAGGATGAGCAACGGGATGAACTCGTTCTGCATACGGCGATCTTACCTTTGCCGTCGGTGCCCTCCAGTACAATCCGGCAGATGGTGGTGACCGATGTGCTGGCGGACCTCTTGGCCAGGCGGAACTTGACGCCCGACCAAGCGGAAGCCCTTATGGAGCGGTTCGTGGAAGGCGGACTGCCCGACGGGCTCGTCGGCGGACTGTTGGTCGCCCTTCAGGCGAAAGGCGTCACGGGCGACGAACTGGCCGCCTTTGCAAAGGTCATGCGACGACACGCCCGTCCGCTCGCCCACACCGAGGCGAGCTTGTTGGACACGTGCGGGACCGGCGGTGGCCGGACCACATTCAATCTGAGCACCGGCGCTGCCCTGATCGCCGCCGCGGCGGGGGCAAAGGTGGCAAAACATGGCAACCGGAGCGTCACCAGCGCCTGCGGCAGCGCTGACGTCCTCGAACACCTTGGGGTCGACATCATGGCCGACGAACCCCGCCAGGCCGCCTGCCTGCGTGAGGCCGGGGTCGTGTTTCTGTTCGCGCAAAGCCACCATCCGGCGATGCGCCACGTCGGGCCGGTCAGGAAGTCGCTCGGTGTTCGGACGGTGTTCAACCTTCTCGGCCCCTTGTCCAACCCGGCCGGCGCCCAAAGGCAGCTGATCGGCGTCTATGACCAAAGGTTTGTCGTCCCGGTCGCCGAGGCTCTTGTCCAACTGGGAAGCCAGGAAGCCATGGTCGTCTTCGCCGAGGCGGGCCTGGACGAAGTGTCCGCGACCGGCTCGACACGCGTCGCGGCCGTCCGGGACGGCCAAGTGCGTATCGCCCGATTGAGCCCGGCAGACTTCGGATTGGAGCCGTTGGATTCTGGTGCGCTCGAACCGGGCCAAGACGTTCCATCCAACGCGGCGATCTTGTGCGAAGCGATATCGGACGTCCATTCGCCCCGGTTCCTGGCCCTCTTGCCCAACGCAGCCGTCGCCCTTGTGCTCGCAGGGTTGGCCCATGACCTCCCTGAAGGAGTGTCCTTGGCCCGTGAGGCGGTCGCCAGCGGAAAGGCGGTCGCCGTGCTCGAAGCCCTGGTTCGGGTGTCTCAGGCAGGGAGCGCGGCCACTTGACGATCCTCCAGCAGATTCTCAGCCGCAAGCGTGAGGAGCTTGACGGCCTGATGGCGGTGCGCTCCCTCGCCGACGTCAAGGCCGCCGCTCTCGACGCGCCGCCGACACGGGGGTTTCACCGCACACTGGCCCAGAGCCGACATCCGGTCAGCCTGATAGCAGAAGTGAAGAAGGCGAGCCCGGTGATGGGGACCTTGCGGGCGGAGTTCGACCCTGTCGCCATCGCCACGGCCTATGAAGCGGCCGGCGCCGACTGTCTGAGCGTGCTCACCGACGTCGACTACTTCCAGGGCTCGCCGGACTACCTTGTGCAATGCCGAGCCGCCACGTCGTTGCCCGTCCTACGGAAAGACTTCACCACCGACGCCTACCACATATATGAAGCACGGGCCATGGGCGCCGACGCCGTGCTCCTGATCGTCAACGGCCTCGACGCAACCCAACTCCACGAGTACCGGGAGTTGGCAGAGAGCCTTGGGATGGACGCTTTGGTCGAGGCCCATTCGCTAGCCGAGGCGGAAACCGGCATAGAAACCGGCGCGAAGCTGGTCGGAGTCAACAACCGCAACCTGGAGACTTTCGACACGGACCTCGGCGCGACCGAGACGACGATTCCACAGGTCGTCAGCCGTGCGACGGTCGTCAGCGAGAGCGCCCTGCATTCTCCGTCGGACGTGGCGCGGGTGGCAAGGGCCGGGGCCCGTGCCGTCCTGATCGGCACCGCGTTCAGCGTGTCGCCAGACATAGGGGCGGCGGTGAGGGAGATGATGGGATGGTAAGGGTCAAGGTGTGTGGACTGACCCGGTTCGAAGACGTCGTCGCCGCCGCCGAGGCGGGGGCGGACATGCTCGGCTTCATCAAGGAGCCCTCGAGCCCGCGCTTCCTCAGTGACGTGTACCCGGTCGCGAGTTTCCACAAGGCGGCGCCGTATATCCCGTTCTGCGCGGTGTTCGGCCCCTGGCGCGAGGGAACGGTCCTCTCCGCGTTCAGCCATGTCCAATGCTTGGATCCGTTGCCCGAGAAGAGCAACCTGCGCTGGATCCGCACCGTCCAGGTCTCGCCTGAAGACACCCTCGAATCCCTTATGGCCCGCACAAAGAGGGAGAACGTCGTCCTCCTTGACGCGGTCGGCTCAGGCTATGGAGGGACCGGAAGGCAAATCGACTGGGGTCTCGCGGCAGATTTCGTCGCCGTCTCGAAGGACAAGCGCGTGATCCTCGCGGGCGGGCTTGGCCCCGAAAATGTGAAGGAGGCGGTCTGCAAAGTGAGACCATACGCGGTCGACGCCAGCAGCGGGCTCGAGGTTGGTCCGGGCGTCAAAGACCACGACAAGGTCCGGCGCTTCGTCCAAGAGGCCAAGTCCGCCGGTTGATCCGGGCACGATTTCCCTGACCGTCGCGTTAGAAACCAAGGACGCTTCGACCCCGGCCCGTCGGCCCGTGCGCCGCAGGTTCGCGATGGTAGAATGCGCTCGCACTTTTTTGGAGGCCCGTACCCTTGAGCCTTGCTATTGAGACGCGAAAACTCTACAAAACATATAAGTCGCGCGGCGGGCAGCCGATCAACGTCGTCCACGACCTCGACCTCCAAGTCGAGCGGGGCGAGATTTTTGGCTGTCTCGGCCCGAACGGGGCCGGAAAGACCACGACGATCAAGATTTTGCTCGGCATCATCTACCAGACCTCCGGCGAAGCCTTTGTCCTGGACAAAGAAGCCGGGGACATGGAAGTCCACCGCAAGATCAGCTACCTGCCGGAGAAGCCCTACTACTACGAGCACATGACCGGCCTTGAGATCATGGAGTTCTACGGGTCGCTCTTCGGTATCCGAGACCGCTCGCTCTGTGAGAGGCTCTTGGAGCGGGTGAACCTGGCGAACGACAAGAACCGTCCGATCAGCCAGTACTCGAAGGGTATGCAACAGCGTGTCGGCCTGGCCCAAAGCCTCCTCAACAATCCCGAGCTCATCTTTCTTGACGAGCCGACGGGAGGGCTCGACCCCATCGCCCACATCGAGGTGCGCGACTTGATCCTCCAGTTCCGCGAAGAAGGCAAGACCGTCTTCATCTCCAGCCACGAACTCAGCGACGTCGAGCGTATCTGCGACCGGGTGGCCATCATCAACAAGGGTGAGATCGTCCAACAGGGCGGCCTGGACACGCTCTTGGCAGGTGGTCGTCTCGAGATCACGGCGACCGGCGTCGACCACGCACTTGCAGAGTCGTTGAAGGGCGAGGAAACCGTCGTCTCCCACAGCGGCGACCGAATGATCCTCGACATGGCGGACACGGGCGACGTCAACTCGGTGTTGGAAGCGATCATCGCCAAGAAGGGCAACGTGCTCAGCGTCGTGCCGCGGCGCAAGCGCTTGGAAGACCTCTTCCTCGAGTCGGTCGCCAGCGACAACGTCGCAAAGGGCCGACGCCTCTTCAAGATGACCGACAAAGACGCTCCGACCGATGAGGTGACCGCGTGAACGTGATCCTTGCCATCGCCAAAACGACAGTGGGCGAGGCCGTCCGCCGCCGCGTGCTCCTGGTCATCCTGATGATCGGCGTCCTCTTTGTCGCCGTCGCGCCCGGGCTCAGCGTCCTCACAGCGCGTCAAAACCTGACGATCCTCACCAGCTTCACGCTCGGCGTCATCCAGCTCACCAGCGCGGTGATCGCCGTCGTGCTCACGGTCTATCTGATCCCGAACGAAATCGAGCGGCGCACGATCTACACGATCATCTCAAAGCCGGTCCAGCGTTGGCAGTTCTTGGTCGGCAAGTTCCTCGGCGCTGTCGGCGCCCTCGCGCTGATGATGGCGCTCATGACTATCGTCATGGTCACCATGTTCTTCATCCTGGGCAAAGGCTCGGGAATGGACACGGTCGGGGGCCTCGTCAAGGTGACGGGGATGTACTTCGTCCAGATGAGCTTGCTGGCGGCGGTCGCGATCTTCTTCTCGACCTTCGTCTCGCCCATCGTCAACTTCTTCCTCTCCGGCGGCGTCTACCTGGTCGGCACCTTCTTCAACCCGTTGTTCGACACTTTCAGCAAGAACGACCAGTTGCCGGCATTGGTGAAGGGAGCGGCCACGCTTATACACACCGTCGTCCCGAACTTCGCCAACTACAACGAGGCGAACGGCGTCATCAACCCCGGTTCGGTGATGCAGAACGAGACGATGTATAACGTGCAGCTCGTGGCCTACGCGCTTTTTTATGTGCTCGTCTTCCTGATCGGCGGGATCCTGGTCTTCGACCGGCGGGAGGTGTAAGGTTCCATGCGCGTCAACAGGCCGAGACTCATCGGGGCCTTGATCGGCTGCCTTGCTGTCTGCGGGGTCATGCAAAAGGCGTTGATCTTCCCCTTCTGGCAGAGGAACTACGCGGTCAAGAACTATGCTGGCGACCAGGCGCAAGGCCTGTCGGCCGACCAACTGCTCTTTGCCTTGGCCGGGTTCCGCGAGTTGGTCGCGGGCATCCTTTGGGTTCGGGCCGACTCCTTCTTTGACGAGGGCAACTACGACGCCATTTTGCCGATCATCCGCCTTGTGACGTGGCTCGACCCGCACGAGATCGACGTCTACGCGACGGGTATGTGGCACATCGCCTACAACTTCACCGACGAGGAGTCGCGGTCAGATCGAAGGTACATCCCGGCGGCGATCGCGCTTGGAAAGGAAGGCGCGGCCGCCAACTCCAACACCTACGAACTCTATTTTGAGACGGGCTGGCTCTGGTACCACAAGATCGACGACGACTACGACCAGGCCGTGAAGTGGTGGGAAGCCGCTTCGGACCACAAGGACATCCTTCCGGCCCGCCGGAACATCCTTGCCGTCGCCTACCTGCGCGACGGAAAGGTGGAGAAGGCCCTCGACCTGTATCAAGACCTGCTGAGCCGGGCGGAGAAGGAATACGAGTCGAGCGATGAGTTCCAGAACCACCAGAACCGGGACACGATCGAGAGCAACCTCGACAACCTGCTCGTCCGCATGGCCCAACGCGGCTACTTTGCCGAAAAGGGAGGCTACTACGACCAGGGCGACTACGACACGAAGCCCCCGTTCGACGTCGGTTTCAGCGCCCGCGTGACCGTCGAAGAGCCGGCCGTGCTCAAGGTCGAAGGCACGTGGAACGTACTGCCTGTTGGCACGCGAATCCGGATCGTCCTTCGTGACCGGGACCTCAAAGGCGCCAAGTACGCAGAGATGAACTGGGACGCAGCAAGCGGCGTGAACCTGGAGCCCGACAAGGACACGACATTCATGCAGGATCAGTTGTTCGTCAAGAACCAACAGTTCCGACGCCGCATCGACATGAGCCGCGACCGGACGATGTACCCGTTCCGATCCGAGGACTACGTCGTCGAGTTCTACTACAACCCACGGTCCGCACCGGCCCACATCCAGGACAAGTTCGGCTTCAACGGCGAGGGGATGACCGATCCCAACTTCCTGAACACGGAAGCCCGTCCGGGTCAACGCGTCGTCTACTACAGCATGAACCTGACCAAGGACCAGATCTTGAGGCAAGGGAAATGGGCGATGGGCAAGGAGACCCCGGTCTTGCAAACTCCGAACTTCAAGCCGCTCGGGGCCGCGTCATTTGGTGATGCGATCCAAGTCCCTGGCCTCAGAGCGACCGAGCAGACGGTTCCTGCGCCGCCGCCCGGCAAGCCGCCTGGACCACCCCGAGGAGTCGTCAGTCCGCCTGGGATGGGACCTGGACAGGGCGGCCCGGTTGCGCCAGTCCGACCGAACATAAACCACTAAAGAGGGTAGGCGCCCCCGGCGGGATGCTAAGATGAAGCGTCCCGCCGGGAACTGCGCGGCAGCGGTACGGTGAACCCCGCCAGGGCCGGAAGGCAGCAACGGTAAGCCGCTATCCTGGGCGACGCATCATTCCCGGCGCTTACCTTCTCGATCTCTTACTGTGCCCCACGTAGCCCTCTACCGCAAATACCGTAGCCAGACCTTTGAGGATCTGGTCGGGCAAGACCATGTCGTCCGGACCCTGAAGAACGCCATCGCCCAGGGCAAGATCGGGCACGCGTACCTCTTCACCGGCCCCCGGGGGACGGGAAAGACCTCCACGGCACGTCTCCTGGCCAAGGCGGTGAACTGCACCGACGGGCCGTCCCCGGAACCGCCCGAAGACGACCCGATCTGCGTCTCGATCACGAACGGCAGTTGCATGGACGTGATCGAGATCGACGCGGCAAGCGAGTCGGGCGTCGAAAGGGTGCGTGTGGCCATTGTCGAGGCCAGTGAATATCGGCCGTCCGAGTGCCGGTTCAAAGTCTTCATCATCGACGAGGTGCACGACCTCTCGGCCAAGGCCTTTGACGCCTTGCTCAAGACCATCGAGGAGCCGCCCGACCACGTGATCTTCATCCTTGCCACGACGGAGTCGGCCAAGGTGCCTCCCACGATCAAGTCTCGTTGCCAAAGGTTCGAGTTCTATCGCGGCACCGTCCAGGATCTCGTCTCCAGATTGGAGCACGTGACCAAGCAAGAGAAGATCGACGCAGAACCCGCGGCCCTGCACGCCATCGCCCGGATGGCCGACGGCGGGTACCGCGACGCCCTGACCCTGCTGGAACAAGCAATCTTGACGACGGAAGGCAAAATCACCAGCGATCACGTCTACAGGCAACTCGGGCTCGTCGCCGACGACCAGGCTGACGCCCTCTTGACCGCTATTGCGGACGGCGACGTGCCACAGACCGTCACCGAACTGGAGCAGCTGTACCGCCAGGGCCGCGACCCTCGGGTGATCCTGGAGTCTCTCCTGTACCGCTTGAGCGACCTCACCAGGGCGGCGTACCATGTCAACGTCGGCGCGAGCAACGACGGAGCGCAAGAGGCTGGTCTGGCCGCTGCCGCGGGACGATTTGGCTCAGACAAGCTGCTCGACCTACGTTCTGCCGTGGCCGAGGCGCACCGTGCGGTCCGCGACGTCACACTCCCTAGGCTCTGGCTTGAGGCAGAACTGGTGCGCATCGGACAATTGCTGACCAGAGGGGTTGCTCGGGTAGTCGATAGCCCGACGCCGGTTCGGGCGGTCGTCAGCACAGGCCCCGCGCGGCCGGAGCCCCATCGACCGGAGCCGACACCCGAAGTCGCCCGACCTCAGCCTGCCTCGGCCGTCCCGGCCAAGGAACCGGCCGGGCCTGACGACGCAACATGGCACGAGATCGTGCAGGAGATTTCCGCCAAGTCGAAGACGGCCGCAGCCCGGCTGCCGCGCTCATCAGTCGCCCAATGCGCCGACGGCGAGGTGACGGTGGAGTTCGAGCGCATCAGCGACGCCGACTGGGTGAGGGAGAAGCAGCCGCTTGTCAAAATGATCGCCGAGTCATGGAAGGCCAAGACCGGCAAGGACGCCGCCTTCCAATTCGTCGGTGCGGCCAAGGTCGGCCAGTCCAAGGCGGCACCCAGAGCCACGACGACGACGGTAGAATCACCTCAAGAAGGGGACCGGCTCGCCGAGACGGCCAGAGAGATTTTCACCACCATCACACCACAGAGCGACAAAGACACAGATGAAACTGCCTAAGAATTTCGGACCGCAGGGCTTCCAGGGGATGCTCGCCAAGGCGCAGGGCGCGATGGCCCGTGCCCAACAGCTCGACCAGGAGCTGGCCTCCGAGCCCATCATCGTCGACCGCGGCCAGGTGAAGCTTGTGTTCAACGGCCTTGGCGAGTTGCAGACGCTCAAGATCGACAAGTCCGTCGTCGATCCCGACGACGTCGAGGCGCTCGAAGACCTGCTTGTCGGCGCTGTCCGCGACGGCTTCTCGCAGGCCGTGGCCCTCCGCGAGAGCAAGGTCAAGGAGATCATGCCCGACGTGCCCGGTATCGACCAGTTCGGTCTGTAGACCGTTCATGCAGTTCGCCCGGCCGCTCGCCGACCTGATCGCCCAGCTCGAACGTCTTCCGGGGGTCGGCCCAAAGTCGGCCCAACGGTTGGCCTTCCACATCCTCCGGATCCCCGAAGACGACGTCCGTCGGCTGGCCGACGCCCTGCGGCACGCCCGTGAGTCGCTGCGCCTCTGCACCCAGTGCCAAAACGTCAGCGAGACCGAGACGTGCCCGATCTGCGCGGATCCGACCCGGCACCAGCGCGAGATCTGCGTCGTCGGCGAGGCCAAGGACATCGCCAGCATCGAGCGGTTGAACGAGTATAAGGGCGTCTACCATGTATTGCACGGATTGCTGAATCCTCTTGACGGTATCGGCCCCGAGCAGATCAAAGTGCGCGAACTGGTCGCCCGACTCGAGGTCGGCGTCGAGGAAGTCATTCTCGCAACGAACCCAACTGTCGAGGGCGACACCACCGCCCTCTACCTCGCAAGGCTTATCAAGCCCTTGGGTGTCAAGGTGACGCGCTTGGCCCACGGTATGCCCGTCGGAGGCGAGCTTGACTACGCCGACAGCGCGACGCTCCTCTCCGCCCTTGAGTATCGGAGGGAGATGTGAGGGCGCTCGTCATCGGCGGCGGGGGGCGGGAGCACGCCCTGTGCTGGAAACTCGCGCAGGACGGGGAAGCGATCTGCGCCCCCGGCAACGCGGGCATCCAAGACGACTATCCGACATTCGAAGTGTCCGTGCGCGACCACCAAGGGATGGTCGACCTGGCCCGTCAGACGAACCCGGACTTTGTCGTCGTCGGCCCCGAAGACCCGCTCTGCGATGGATTGGCCGACACCCTCCGGGCGGCGGGCTTCGCAGTCGTCGGGCCAGACCAGGAGTGGGCGCGGATCGAGGGCTCGAAGGCCTTCACCAAAGAACTGATGGCGGCCGGCGACGTGCCGACGGCCACCGCTCTCACGACCGCCGACCACACGGAGGCGCTCGCCCACGTCCTGAAGGAATACGCCGAGGGACGCCAGGTGGCGGTCAAGGCGGACGGAACGGCGCTCGGCAAGGGGGTCGTCGTCTGTGACACGCTCGACCAAGCCGAAGACACTCTGTCCCGATTCATGCTGGCGGGTGAGATCGGCGAGGCTGGCCGGACCGTCGTCTTGGAAGAGCGTCTTGTCGGGCGCGAGTTCAGCCTGATCTGCCTGTGTAACGAGACCGGCTTCCAAAGCCTTCCTGTCGCCCAGGATTACAAACGCGCCTCGGACCATGACATGGGGCCGAACACTGGCGGCATGGGCACCTACTCGCCGGTCGACTGGGTCACCGGAGACAAGGTCAGGTTCACGGAGGAGAAGGTGGTCGCCCCCCTCCTCACTGAGGTCAAGAGGCGGGGAGGCACTTTTCGCGGCGTCCTGTTTGCCGGACTCATGGACACGCCGGAAGGCGTCAAGTGCCTGGAATACAACGTACGCTTCGGCGATCCGGAGATCGAGACTCTCGTGCGTCGCCTCGGCTCTGGGCTCCCCGACGCTTTGGCCGCCGTCGCCAACGGTTGGCCCATTCCGCCTGTCGAGGTCCATCCCGGCGCGGCGGTAACCGTCATGGTCGCGAGCGGTGGTTATCCAGGGCCGTATCAGAAGGGGAAGCCGATCACCTTCGGCCACATGCCGGAGGGCGTCGTCGTGTTCCATGCCGGGACCTCCTATCTGGGCGACGAAGTCGTCACTTCTGGTGGCCGGGTGCTTGGGGTCTCGGCCATCGGCGTCGACATCGCCTCTGCCCGAAACCTCGCCTATGACGGGGTCGCAAAGATCAAGTTTGACGGCATGCAATTTCGCACGGACATCGCCCGACTGTGATACAACCTGAGCATGGGGAGTTCGCTTGTCCTTGCCTTGGCGTGTCTTGTTGGCGGGGCCACCGGTCAGACGCCCGACCCTTATGTCGAACTGGCCTCCCACCTTCCTTCTGAAACGATCACGGACTATAACGAGCTGATGAGGCAGGCGCTTGACGGTGGCAAATACGTCGAGTTCTTAGCCAAATCGGCGGCCGTCGTACCAGACTTCAACGCACGGCTGGCAAATATCAACGCTTGGGCGGCCCAACGACGGTTTGAAGAGAGGGTTGGTCAATTCGACCGCTACACCGCTATCAAAGGGATCGCGAAGGAAGCAAGCCGTCGGGCCTTCTTGGCCGCGGCGCAAGGCAACACGGCGGTAGCTGCCGACTCCTGTATCGCCAACCTCAAAATGGCACGGCTCTCCACTAACGGCGGGGCGGTCATCGGCCATTTGGTGGAGTCAGCGGTGGTGGCGATCGCCATCGACTCGTTGAAGCCCTTTGCCCAGAGCCTGCCGATTGAGAAGGCCAAGGAGTTGCAGGCCGAGGCCGAAGCTTCGCTCGACCCTCACGTATTCCTCAGCCACCTGAAGGCTGAAACCGACCTCGGCAAGGGCCAGACACCCGACTTCACCAGCCTGATGTCCGACGCGGAGAAAGAGCAGGTCGCCCGACTGAGTGCCCAGGAGAAGGCAAGACTTGAGGGTGCGGCGTCCGCCAAGCTGCGGGAGTTCATGGATCAGGCGACGGTCGTGTTGGGCACCGCTGACAAAACGACATACCACAACCTCAAGCAGCTCTGCGACCGCGCCGCCGCCCAGACCGGGCTTGACGGCGTCCTCGTGCGCGGCACGGCATCCATCCTCACCGAAGACCTCAAAGCCGAGATCAAGCGGAGGGCGTTGCTCGAGGTCGCTTGGCTGTATTGTGCCGTCGACATCTACCGGGCGGAGCACGGCACTTTGCCGAAGTCGCTTGAATTGGCCGCTCCAAAGGACCGGTTGGTCGAACCGTACTCTGGCGCGGCCTATCAGTACACGTGGCACGACTCGGCTTTCTGGATCGAGTTGCCGGAGACCGACTACTTTCCGGCCCGGATCGGCTTGAGATACGTGAGGATCCCTGGCGCAAAGGATTCGCCCGAGGATCCTGGCGGAGACATCCCGCCGCGTTGACCCCTTGGCCCGGCGGCGGGGCGACGCCAGGTACCCTGAGCGCACCGCATGATCGACCGATATAGCACCCCGGCTATGACCGCCATCTGGAGCCGAGAGGACAAGTATCGCCGCTGGATGGAGGTCGAAGTCGCCATCTGCCAGGCACACTTCGAGGCCGGGACAATCCCGAAGGACGACTTCGAGGAGATCAAGTCGAAAGCAGCGTTCGACCTCGCCCGTTGCGACGAGATCGAACTCGAGACCCGCCACGACCTCGCCGCCTTTGTCCGCAACCTGGACGAAAACATCGGCCAGGCGGGCCGGTGGGTGCACTTCGGCGTCACCAGCTACGACGTGATCGACACCGCACTCGGCATGATGCTACGCGACTCGTGCGACGTCGTCATCGACGGCATCGACGCCCTTCTCGCCGAGGTCACCAGGCTCAAAAAGGAGCACGTCGCCACCCCGATGATCGGTCGCACCCATGGCATCCATGCAGAGCCGATCACGTTTGGCTTCAAAGCGGCCAGTTGGGAAGAAGAACTCAACCGGAACCGGATCCGGATCGAGCGGTGCCGCGAGGAGGTTGCCCATGGAAAGGTCAGCGGGGCGGTGGGCATCCACGCCCACGTCTCACCGGCCCTTGAGGCCCGCGTGTGCGAGATTCTCGGACTGAGGCCCGAGCCAGTCAGCACCCAGATCATCAACCGCGACCGCCATGCGAACTTCATGAACGCCCTAGCCTTGTTGGGGGCTGGCCTGGAGCGCATCGCCACGGAACTGCGCAACCTCCAGCGAACGGAGATACTCGAAGTCCAAGAGGCGTTCGCCGCCGGACAGACCGGGAGCAGCGCGATGCCGCACAAGCGCAACCCTTGGAACAGCGAGACGGTGGTCGGCCTCGCCCGCATACTGCGCGGAAACGCCCACGCGATGCTCGAGAGCGTCTCGACCTGGCATGAGCGTGACCTGACGAACTCCTCGCTGGAGCGCATCGTCCTGCCCGATTCCTGCCAACTCGCCGACTTCATGTTGGGCCGGATGACGAGGATCCTCCGCGGGCTCGTGGTCTTCCCCGAGAACATGGCGAAGAACCTCCGGCTGATGGGCGACCTCGTTTTCAGCGAGCACCTGATGTCGGCGCTGATCCTGAAGGGGATGGGTAGGCGCGAGGCGTACAAGATCGCCCAGCGCAACGCCGCCGCCGCGTGGGACGGGTCGGACTTCAAAACCAGTGTCGGGAGCGACCCGGACGTGGCCGCGAAACTCAGCCCGGAAGAACTCGAAGATGTCTTCAGCCTGGCCCACCACCTCCGCAACGCCCCGGTTTGAGTGGTGGCCGTGAGGCCAGTAACCCATATGGCCACTTGCCCGTAGGATAATGCGTTATGCGCGCATTGGTGTCGCTTTCGGCTGTTTTGGTTTGTGGTGTCGCTTTTGCCCAACAAACCAAGGTGACGGTCCAGATACGGGCGGCCGCCGCCCCCCAGGTTGTCGATGAGATCGCCAGACAGACCGGTCTGAAGCTCACTGCCGACCGCAACATGTGGAAGGACTACCTCTGCGTCTCTGTCAAGGACGTCCCGGTTGACGAGCTTCTCGCCAAAGTCGCCGAGGCCTGCCAAGCCCGGTGGTCGAAGAGCGGGGACACCAGTACGCTCCTTCCCGACTATGACCTGCGGAAACGGGCGGAGGCCGAGCACAAGTCCAAGAGCATCCAAGGGTATCGGGCGAACATCCAGAAGATGATCGACTCGCTTGATCCGAAGCCTCCCAAGAAGGAGCAGGGGCAAGGTGCGACGCCTGACGAAGAAGAAGGCTTCATGGGTCCGGCCGGCACAGGAAGGCGGCTGCTGACCGCGTACGTCCGCGCGCTCGGCCCGGGGTTCTTCGCGGGGTTGGAACCTGATAGCCGCGTGGTGATGTCGTCCGCCCCCACGAGGATGCAGACCGCTCTGCCCAACATCGACCCGACGCCCTTCATTGCCAAGTGGATCACCGAATGGAACCAAGTGGTGGCGGTGTCCGAGACCGGAGACGACGTGCAGACGATCGTTCCTCAAGAAGAGGAGATGAAGAAGATCATGAAGGAGTTGGGCATCGACCAGCCGGAATACGACTACCGGCAAAAGAAGGTCGAATCGATGCCGGTCAAGCTCCTTCTGGTCGTGAGCAAGCCCAAGAGATGGGGCAACGTCTCGCAGGTCAACCTGCACTTGGCCGCATTTGACCGCGCCGGAAAGGCCGCGCTGACCGAGGACTCTAACCTGTCGGACGACCCTCGTGTGAATGATTACGGAGATTTTGCGCCAGGCATCCAGGCCGAGGGCGTAGAAACTCCGAAGCCGAAGATCCAGAAGACCAAGATCAATTGGAGCGAGGGCACGCTCACTTGGAACAAGGTCTACACCAACAGGTTCAACAGTGGTGGCAAAGCAGAGAAGACGAAGGAGGAGGACCTGGACTTTGCCTCCGACATGGTCCATCACGACCCCCTCGGCTTTGTACCGACGGACTTCTTCTTCGACCAGGCCGAGAGAAACGGCGTGAACATCGTCGCCAGCCTTCCCGACATGATCTTGACTTCTGCGATGTATGGCCGTCCCGACAACTTTACTGTCGAACGGCTTACAAACAGCTACTTTGGAGTGGGGCCGGAAGACAAGCGCACCGGGTTGCTGGGTGCGATAAAGACCCCCGGATGGTGGGTGGTCTATCCCAGCGACGCGGAGGGCTCCCGCCGGAACCGTATAGACCGGGCCACCACCACCAAGGTCATCCAGCAGGTTCGTAAAGGAGCCTGGCTCACTCTGGACGACTATGCCGAGTTTGTCGCCAGCGCTTCCGAGGACGCCATCAACACGCAGACCGCGCTGGTATCTCCGTTGATGGACACTTCGGCCTTCCAGAATGTGTTCGGGAGCGGGGACAACGACATTCTGCGTCTGTGGGGCATGCTCGACAGGGGCACGAGGACGGCACTGAGGCGAGGGGATACCGTCACCTTCGCCGCGCTCCCCCGCGGCGCCCAACAACAACTTGAGAAGGCCGTGTTCGGAGCGGACAGCAGGGTACAGAAGCTCAAGGCACCGAGGCCGGACGGCGACCTCCAGATCATGAACACCATGGCCGCAGGGATGATGGCCGGCTTCGGCGACTTTGCTAACGACTTGGCTGACGAACCGACCGAGTTCTTGCCGACCGGTCTAGACATGCGAGGGCGACTCACGGCCTCGTCCTTTGGCGAGACGTACCTGATGGGTAGCGGAGCCGGCTTCGAAATGATGGGGGAGAGGGCGCTCGGCCTCGAGGAGCTCGGCCTCTTCGACATCATGTCGAGCATGCCCGACTTCCCGAAGGACGAGATGCAGTTGGACTCGGTCAAGTTCCGAGTGGGCAAACGGTCGGTCATCCGGCTCCGGATCGAGGTCGCGCCCTCTCGTGGCCTGCACGGTGTCCTGATGGATCCCCAGAAGCCGGGTGGAGAAGAGTTCACCATGAGTTCGTTGCCGCCGGACCTTCGGGCAGAACTCGACCGGAAGAAAGCACTGATCAAGGCGTCGCCGTTCATGAAGCTGATCAACCTCTCCATGCAGGGCTTCCGAGGCGGATACGAGGGCGAGGCCCCGCCCCCCTAGCCGCAGATGTGCGCAAGATACGCTTACTTCAACGGCAAGTTGATCAAGGACGACTTCGGTGTCGTCCCTTTGCCTGACATCGAGCCCAGATATAACGTCGCGCCGACCCAAGTGATGCCGGTCATCCTGCACGAGGGGGGATCGCGGGCGGCGGCGTTGCACCGGTGGGGGCTCGTCCCACCCTGGGCCGATGACTTGTCGTCCGGAGTCCGGGCCATCAACGCGCGTGGTGAGACACTGGCCGAGAAGCCGACTTTTCGCCGCGCCTTCGATCGGAAGCGATGCCTCGTGCCTGCCGACGGCTTTTATGAGTGGAACACGGCTGGCAAAGTCAAGACGCCGTACTTCATCCGTCGAAGCGACGGCAAGCGGCTGGCGATGGCCGGCCTGTACGAGGTCTGGCACGGCCCAGACGGCGACGTGCCGACATTCACGGTCGTGACGACCGACGCAAACGAGCAGATGACGTTCTTCCACGAGCGCATGCCCGTGATCCTGGATGAGGCGGACTGGGACGCCTGGCTGGACTCTGGTGACGTGCCGGGCGTCGCCGTCCAAGGCCTCATCAAGCCTTTCGCCGGCGAACTGACCCTCGCGATGGCCAACAAGGGGGTCGGCAACCCACGGCTGGACGGGCCGGAACTCCTGACCCCGGGCCCTGCCGAGACCTTGTTCTAGGATGCTCTGAGGCTAGTACTGGATCAGGGACTGCAGCGGGTAGCCGAGCAAGTTCTTGCGCCCCTCCAAGAACGTCAACTCGACGAGGAAGCCCATGCCGCACACGTGGCCGCCGAGCCTCTCGACGAGCCGGGCGCAGGCCGCCGCCGTGCCGCCGGTCGCGAGCAGGTCGTCCACGACGTAGGCCCGTTGCCCGGGGTTCACCGCGTCCAAGTGCATCTCGACGATGTTCGTGCCGTATTCGAGGGCGTACTCCTCGCTGATCCTCTCATAGGGGAGCTTCCCGAATTTGCGCGCCATGACAAAGGGCAACCCTAGGTCCAAGGCGATGGGCGCGCCGAAGATGAAGCCCCTGCTCTCGATGCCCACGATCGTCTCAGCACCCTTGGCCTTGGCTTCTGCCGCCAAGAGTGAGACCGCCTCTTGGAACGCGGCCGGGCTTTGCAGGACAGGTGTGACGTCCTTGAACAGGATCCCGGGCTTCGGGAAGTCGGGGACGTCGCGGATCAGCGTCTCGGCAAGCAGCTTGGGCACGGGGGCAAGATACCTCGGCGTCAAGGCTCGACTTCGATACCTGGGTTCCAGCCTTGTTCGCTGGCAAGCATGAGGACCTTCACGTGCATAGGCCCGGTCACGCGGCTCTGGCAACTCAGACGGAACTGGCCGAGGACGCCGTCCTCTTCCAGGCAATCGTGCTCCTTCTCCCGCATGGGAGGCTCCGGGGAGAGGAACTGGACGCGGCAAGTGGTGCACCGGGCGTTGCCGCCGCAACGGTGGCTGATGTCAATGCCGCTTTGCTCGATCGCGAGGACGAGCTTTGTGCCCTCCTCGATCTGATAGGTGCCGAATCCCTCGACGGTCACGGGGTGGGTCGCCATACAGCCGGTGATGCTACCAGCCTTGGTCTAGAATCCTAGGAGTGGTCAATGAAAAGCGCCTCGTCGACCTGTTCAAGGAACTCGTCCTGATCAACGCACCGTCGCTGGGCGAACGGGCCTGCGTGGACAGGGTGAAGGAGATTCTCGCCGGGATGGGCCTTGAACCGGTCGAAGACGACGCCGGACCCGCTATCGCTGGCGATGCTGGAAACGTGGTCGCCACCCTGAAAGGCAACAAGCCCGGCGCGCCTCGGGTCTTCCTCAGCGCCCACTTCGACACAGTGGAGCCGACGGCAGGACTCAATATCGTCGAGGAGGACGGCGTCTTGAAATCCGACGGCACGACGATCCTCGGGGCGGACGACAAGGGCGGCATGGCCCCTGCGATCGAGGCGGTCCGCATGCTCCAGGAGACTGGCGCGGAGCATGGGGACGTGGTCCTCTTGTTCAGCGTCGCGGAAGAGATCGGCCTCAAAGGAGCGGCGAATTTGAAGATCGACGACTTGGGCCTCGACTTTGGCTATGTGCTCGACACTGGACCGCCTGTCGGCACCTTTGTCACGCGGACGGCGACCCACGACAAGCTGGACGTCACCATCGTCGGCAAACCGGCCCATAGCGGCAAAGACCCCGAGAAGGGCATCAGTGCGATCCAGGTGATGGCCGACGCCATCGCCCCGATGCGCCTTGGGCGCATCAGCCCCGAGACGACGGCCAACTTCGGCATCGTCCAAGGCGGGACGGCCGTCAACGTGGTGTGCCCTGTCGTCCGGCTACGAGGCGAGGCGCGCTCGACCGAGGTGGCCCAGTTGGACGCTCAGATCGACCACATGTTACAGTGCCTCGAGTCAGCGGCGAGGAAGTGGGGTGCCCAGCTCAAGGTCGACCACAAGCGGCACTACGACGCCTATAACATTGACCCGGCCGCGAAGGTCGTCCAGGTCGCCCAATCCGCCAGCAGGAACCTCGGGTTCGACCCGGCCCTTCGGACGACGCTTGGGGGAAGCGACGCCAACGTGTACAACGCTAAGGGCGTGCCGTGCATCGTCCTGGGCACGGGTATGGACAAAATCCACACCCACGAAGAGCTTATTGCGGTCAAGGACCTGGTGGACACCGCGAGGCTCGCCTATGAGATCGTCGTACAAGCTGCGAAGACGTAAGGGTATCGCCAGACCCGGGACATAGACGGGGAGGGCCGCTCCGTGCTATCGTTTGGGCAAGTCTCTCTTGCTTGCGCGAGGTTGACACTAAGGATCAAGGATGAAAGCGATCGCAAAAGTCATCTCCGGCCTGGCGCTTGGCGCGGGCCTCTCAGCCATGGCCATGGCCCAGTACTCGAAGCCGACTGGGATATCAGTCCACGCGGGTTTGTTCTTCACGAACTCTGACACCGCCAACAGCATCGAGGGTCGCACCTGGTTCATCATGGGCGGCGAGTACAAGTTGGGCGACTTGACCTATGGCGGTCAACAAGCGACGTACGAGATCGCGGTTGACTACATTGGCAAGGGGAGCTTCAGCAGCGTCCCGTTGTTCTTGCATTACACGCTCCGCAACCAAGATTTCTACTATGGAGTCGGGGCCGGGCCAGCGTTCAACCATTACAACGATGGTGTGACCCAAGGCACGAGCACTGACTTTGGCTTTAGCCTCACCGTCGGCCACGACCTTAACGTCGCGAAGACCCCTTCCTTCATCGAGGTCAAGTACTTCGGCGGCAGCCGCCGAGAACTGAACGGTTTCGGCGTCGTCGCCGGCGTCCGGTTCTAGGGCCGATCGATGACCGCCTGGCCCGCACGGGATCCAGGCGGTTCTTCTTGGTCCCGTGTCCGGAGTGAACAATTGGGAACGACATTCGTCCGCTATTACAAGGATGAGCCGTTCTACCGGAGTAGCGAGTTTGGTGCTTGGTAAAAAGATCGACGCGGCGGCGGAGCAAGCGCTCTTAGAACAAGTGCGCCGTCAGGATCTTGCCGCTTTCTCCAAGATCGTCGACGCCTACCAAGCTCGAATATACGGCTTCGTCAAACGCATGGTCCGTTCCGAGGAAGACGCCCTCGACATCTCCCAGGAGGTCTTTGTCCGCGCCTTCCAGGCTATCGACAGGTTTGACGGTCGATCCGGCCTACGGACATGGCTGTTCCGGATCGCGCACAACCTATGCGTAGACCGGGCCAGGCGCGCCGAACGTGCCCCGGTGATGCTGACCATGGAACCAGGTGAGTGCGACGACGGGCAGCCGCGCGAAGTCGCCGACGCCCGGTGGAATCCCGAAGACGTCGTGATGAACGGAGAACTCATGGAGGTCGTCGAGGCAGCCCTCGGAACCATGAGCGAGAAGTTACGCACCGTGTTGCTCTTGCATGACAAGGAAGACATGGGATATGAAGAGATATCGAGGACGGTGGACGTGCCGGTGGGCACGGTGAAAAGCCGCCTCTTTTTGGCACGGGCTCACTTGCAGGAGCACGTCGGCCGATATTTGGCGAAGGGATAACGCAATGCTAGACAAGGATCTTTTGCGCAAACTGGACGAGGAGCAACCGCTTTCGGTTGCCGACGCCTTGCGCTTGGACGAAGCCCTCGAAGCGGACGACACCCGTTGCCGTGGGTTGCTCACGGATTGTGAAGACGCCGCTCCGAGTTTCGCCTGGCGAAGCGAGTTGAACCAGCGTCTCGCCACGACCCGCCGAGCGCCGAAGCTGAAGTTGCTCGTCGGCTGGGCGGGCGGACTCACCGCCGTCGCCGCCTCGGCCTTGGTCCTGTTCATGAACCAAACTCCGGTTCAGAACCCTTCTAGGAAGCAGGTGGTCGCGAACGACAGCAACCTGGCGGCGCACTCCTCGTTTGAGGACGCCCTTATTTCGTCTCATATGCAAGGTGCCGCACAATCGAGCGTCGGGGCGACGCCCGTGCAAGAAACTAACGACCCGGTGTTCGATTGGTCCAAGCTCGACAAGTCCTGAGATGCCTAGCCTGCGTCCTGCTTCTCACCGGATGCACGGTGGCATTTTCGCAGCACGGTCGACGGGCACCTGATTCCGCCACGCCGGCGATGCGGAAGGCCCTCAGGGCGTGGCCAAACCTCGTCCTCGCGGGTAGACGGACGGTCGTCTTCGGCCGAAGCAAGGAGAAACACACCGAACGGATCCTGCAGAGCGGCGACAAACTTCGAATCGAATCGTCGGACGGGACAGTGACCGTCATCGTCGATCGCAAGAGATCGGTCTATGACCCGGCGAAGAACGAGATCTTCGAAACGTTCAATCCCTTTGGTGTGCCTGGTTTTGGGTTCATGGGTGGATTGCCAGGGGGCGGCGATGACTTCACCTTCAAAGAATCTGACGGGGGTATTGTCGCCCACCATAAGACACGCTTGGTCGTGGGAACGAGTGACCAGGGCGAAGAGGCCCTGAGGATGTACATCGACCCAGAGCATGGGGCCGTGCTCAAGCTGGAGATCTTTGCACCAGGAAAGCGATTGGTGATGAGCTTCGAATTTGAGGCGGTCCGCTATGACGTGGATATACCGTCGCGTGCCTTCACCCTCAACTTCCCGGACGCGAAAGTCGTCACCGTCCGCGACGAGGTCATCAAGATGGCGCGGCGCATGGGCACGAAGCCGTACGTCATCAGCAAGGACAGCGGCCTGCGTCTAGAGAACGCGCGAGTTTTCGAGTTCCAGGGCCGCAAGGTGATGCGCCAAACCTATGCCGGTAGCAGAGTCAAGGTGTCCCTTTTCCTTTGTAAAGGTGAGGTATCCACGGAAAAGCTGATCAGGTCGGGTGGCGACAGGGTGCGATCGCGTGTTTGGACCATCGGGGACCTGACCCTAGTCCTGCTTGGCGACGTGGACGAAAGCGACCTCAAAAGGTTCCAGCAACAAGTCACAGTCGAGGAACGCACCTGAATCTTGACCGTTATAATGCTTTGAAGTGGCTGTAAACGTCGCCGACCGACGGGTGGCAGCAAAACCACCGAAGCGCTGGGTGCGTGGGCTCAAGATCACCCTGGTCTCGACCCTGATCTTCGGATCCATCACGTTTGTGATCGGTTCTGCCCTGTGGCAGCAAAGACTCGAAGAAGCCTCGAAGATCGTCCCCGATCTGGCCAACGTCATCCACGAGATCGACACGAAGCCCAGCGTGATCCTGAGCGAAGACGGCCAAGTCCTGTTCCGTGAGTCCCCGCAGAACCGGGAATACGTCACCCGGGACAAGATCCCCAACACGGTCATCCTCGCCACATTGGCGGCCGAAGACAAGCGGTTCTATCAGCACGCAGGCGTCGACCTCTACGCAATCGGGCGCATCCTGACCAACGCGCTGAGAGGCGCGAAGACGCCTGGTGGCGCTTCGACGTTGACGATGCAGATCGCCAAGAAGGTCTTCACGGGCGACGAGTACTCCCTAGACCGGAAAGTCAACAACATGGCGCTCGCCACGATGATGGAGCGCATGAAGACCAAGGACCAAATCTTAGAGATCTATCTCAACGAGATGTTCTTCGGTCACGGCGCCTACGGCATCGCCGCGGCCGCGCGGGTCTACTTCGGCAAATCACTTGACCAACTCACCCTTGGAGAGGCGGCCACCCTGGCGCGGTGCGTCCGTACACCCAGCCGGGAGAACCCCATCGATGACCCGGAGACGGCGCTCGAAAACCGTAACACGGTCCTCAAGATCATGCGAGAAGAGGACTTCATCACGGAGGACAAGTACGAAGCCGCGCTCAAAGAACCGCTCGGGGTCAGAGCTCGTGATAAGGGCGAGACCCGGTCGGGAAAGAAGCTACCGTATTTCGTAGACTATGTCTTGAGGGATGAACTCAAAGAGGTGGCCCCTGAAGTTGACTTTGCTTCTGGCGGCTACCGGATCGAAACCACGATCAACACCAAACTCCAGGGCCGGGTGGCAGAAATCTTCGACAAGACCTTGCGCTCCTATCGGTCGGCAAAGGTGAACATGGGCGCGTTCGTCTGTACGGACGACGACGGCAAGATCTTGGCGATGGTCAGCGGCCAGGACTATTCGAAGCAACAATTCAACTACGTCACCCAGGCAAAGTTGCAGCCAGGATCAGCGTTCAAGCCGTTCGTCTATGCCACGGATTTCGAACTGGGTGTCCTCAGCCCTTACGGGGACGTGAACAACGCTCCTTATTACATCAACACCGCAGGCGGTGGGAAGCGGGCGATCAAATCCGGCGGGCCCCCTACCATGGTCCCTGTCCGATCCGCGTTTGCCTTTTCCTACAATCGGGCGGCGATGTGGGCACAGAAGGCCGCAGGGCTGAACAACGTCATGCAGTACGCGCGCCAAGATTTCGGGTTCAAGTACCTGAAAGACGGCGTCGAGACCACCGCGATCGGTGCCAACACCGTGACGATGATGGAAATGGCGTCGGCGTTCAGTACATTCCAGCAGGACGGCTATCGTGTGCGGCCCTTCGCCATCAAGCGCATCATCGGGCCCGGTGGACAGGTGCTGCATGAGTTTTCCGGCACAAAGATCGGTCGCGTCATCAGTTCGGATGCCGCACGTGGTGTCGACTATCTGATGCGAGAGGTCGTCCTGCACGGGACTGGTCGGGACGCCTCCGGCGTACCCAACGCCCACGGCAAGACAGGGACGACGAGTGACTACAAGGACGCGTGGTTCTGTGGGTACACAGACAGGTTCGTCGGCATCGTCTGGCTCGCCAGCGAGGTCACGAGGGCCGACGGCAGCAAGAAGCGTCTGGCGATGAACGGGGTCATGGGAGGTGAGTATTCGTGCCCGCTCTGGGCGAAGCTCATGTCTGCTATCCAAGACCAGTTGGGCGAATCGCCTGCGTCGAGTTCACGACGGGTTCATCGGGATGACAACGAACAACCCGCAAGCGAGGCTCAAGCACAGCCCACGACACCAGACGCGCCTCCAACCGATGTGCCCGAGGTCGACCCACCTGAGGCGAACGCGCCTCCGGAACAGACGGACGCACCGAAGGGAGACACCCCGGGTGGTGCGGCGACCGTGCCCGACGATGGGCTCCAGCTGCCAAAGTCTAAGCCTGATGTCGTCAGGCGTGGCACAGTCAGCGTGGAGATCTGCGCGGACACCGGGCTTCGCGCGACAGTCTATTGCCCGGAGCGCGTGAAGCGTAGCTTTGTCAAGGGCACCGAACCCAAGGAGTATTGCACCCAGCACCATGGTTAGGCGTCAGCGAGCGTATTTCGCGGTGATATTGGCGTCGTTCGTGGTGTTCGGCGTGCAAGTCGTCAACATCCAATGTTTTGGCCACACTGAACCACCGACGCTCGCACACCTATTTGATAAGGGGACGTCCGAACCCCGTGTCGCCGCCGTCTCCCCCAATCCTGTTCGGCGACCTGACGCTTTCTTGCAGACAAGAGTCAGTCACAAGCTCACTTCGCTGGTGAAAAGGGCCCGGCGGACCGCCAACAGGCTCCTCCACAGACTAGGGGCGGTTTAGACCGTGTCGGTGATCCATGCGCCCCCGCAGACACCTTTGGACGCCCGTCAACTCGCTGTTCCGGCCCTGATCTTATTGGCCTTCCTGGGGTTCATCGGGAAGCTGTGGAACCTGCAGGTCCTGCAATCGCCAGAGGTAGTGGAACGAGCGAGCAAGTCGGCGACGATGACCGACACCAGCCTGGCTCCCCGTGGGCGCATCGTCGATCGAGACGACCGTCCGATCGCCGACGTCCGAGAAGAACTTGTCGTGGTTGCCAAGTTGAGCGTGATCACGAAGAAAGACAACAAGGATTCCTTGGCCAAGGCGGCGGAACTTCTGGGCACGACTCCGGAAGCCATCGTCAAGAAACTGCAACAAGACCGATCGCGCCGTGATCTCTGGACGCCTGTCGCCGTCGGGGTTTCCGTCGAGGTCGCCGGAAAGTTCGTCGAGTCACCAGACCGATTCCCGGGGTTTGACGTCCAGTCGACTCCGATGCGCAAGTACTGGGACACAGTCGATCTGGCCCACGTGCTCGGCTATGTCTGGACGCCGAACGACAAGGTCAGCCAGGACCTTGAGGCGAACGGGATCACACCGGCTGAATACGTCGGTCGCGCCGGAATCGAGGAGCAATACGAGCGGGAGCTCATGGGTGTCCCTGGAAACGAACGCTTCGCCGTGGACGCCCGCCGCCGACCGATCCGGTTCATGGGATTTGACCAACCGATCCCCGGCAAGAAGCTTGTGCTCAGCATCGACTTAGAGCTACAGAAGATGGCCAACCAGATGCTTCAAGGCAAACGCGGGGCAGTGGTCGCTCTCGTCCCGTCAACGGGCGAGGTGCTTGTCCTGGCCAGTTCGCCAAGCTACGACGCAAAAGTGTGGCAGGGAGGCATCAGCCAGGACGACTATAAAGCCTTGCTCGATGATCCAGGCAAGCCGCTTTACGACCGGGCGTTCCAAGCATCTTACGCTCCAGGGTCGACGTTCAAACTCGTCACCTCGATCGCGGCGATGCACGCGGGTGTCTTCGACCCAAACAGGTCGATAACGTGCCCAGGTTATCTGGCGGTCGGACGACGGCACCTGAAGTGTGAGAACCACTCCCCGGGCGCAGTCCTCGACTTCAAAGAGGCGTTGACCAAGTCTTGCAACTCGTACTTCGGCGACCTAGCCCGCCGGGCAGGCATCGACGCCATGAGGGAAGCATGCAAAGAGGTCGGTTTGGGCCAGGACACCGGCTTGGACGTGCCGGGCGAGGGCAGCGGGTTCGTGACTTCAGACGCATGGCTGCAGGAAAGGATCGCTAAAGGCACGAAGGACGGTTGGTATGTCGGCGACACGGTCAACATGGGTATCGGCCAGGGCGAGCTTGCCGTGACACCGCTCCAAATGGCCGAGGTCGCCAGCCTAGTCGCCAATCGCGGCGTCTCGTACAAGCCGCGGGTAGTACGGGAGATCGTCGATCCGGCGACTAACAAGGGTGTCGTCACGCCACGGGAGGAACTCGGCAAGGTCGAGGCTCCCGACTGGTTCTGGAACGACGTCCGCGGCGCTATGGTCAACGTCATACAATCTGGCACGGCGAGAGCCGCCCAGATACCGGACTTGGTATGGGGAGGCAAGACCGGTTCGGCGGAGAACACGCCGGGCAAAGCGACGCACGCCTGGTTTGTCGGTTTCGCACCTGCTGACGACCCGAAGATTGCCGTCTGCGTCCTGATCGAGAACGGAGGGCACGGCGGATTGGCCTCGGCACCGATCGCGTGCGAGATCGTCAAGCACTACTTGGGGTTGGCCAAAGCCTCTGACCCCTTCACGAAGAGCTGATCGTCGGCCTGCGCTTTGTTGGCCTCGGCGAGCTTGCCGGCGTCTTTGAGAGCCTGGACAAGCTGTGCGTTGGCCGCTTGGGCCGTCATCATTATCTCGTTGGCCCGTTGCCTGTCGATTCCGCCCAGGTCTCCGATGGCCAGCACCTGAGGAACGGTCACGGCAAGGAACTTCTTGTAGCCTTGGACAGCCTCGCCGAACAAACGGATCTTCTCTTCTGGATCGTGGCTCCGTTCCGCCAAGTAGACACGGGCCTCAAAAGTCTCCGTAGGGATGATCTCGGGGATCGCCCGGACGAGGTAGCTGGGCCTATGTTCCACGTTGATGATCTGCCGGGCAGTCTCTTCGGCGTCTTCAAACCGTTTGTCAGCGTCTTGCGTCCGCATGAGTTCGGCAAGAGTGGGGAGGCCGTAGGGGTCGTAACGGAGCGCGCGTTGAAGGGTCGCGATCGCATATGCAGGCTTGCCGGCCTGCAGTTGGGTTCGGGCCAGCGCGCGCAGCCACTTTGTCCGCGGATAGTGGGCGGTGGCCCGGTCCAGTCGGTCGAGCCGCTCCTCCAGCGTCCTGCTTGCATAGACACCGACCAAGTACAGGCTTTCGGGATCGCCGACCGCCTCCAGCCTCTCAGCTTGGGTCGCCAGTTGTGGCGTCCCCAAGTCAGCCAAAAACGTCGCCCGGGCGATCTCGGCCTGGCCCATCATGACCATCGCCAACAAGGGCGCGAGACAAAAGCTGAGCGCGACTGATGCCCGTAGCCACGATGGCGACCACTCTGGCGAAGAAAGATCGTCGGCAAACTGGACGCCGACACCCACGACGATGAAAAAGACGAGCCCGAGCCCGGTGTAATAGAGGTTGCTCTCAAAGAAGCCGTGCGCGCACCAAGCGACGACCGCCGCCACGGCACCGGCCTTGAGCAACCGCCTGGTGTCGGACTCGTACGGGTTCGTCCGCACGACCCGGCTAAGCCACCTCAGAAGGAAGTAGACCAGGGCGAGCATAGCCAGCAACGACCCCTCACAAGCGACCTGAAGAAAGCTCTGGTGGGCGAACGTGGTCTGGTCGCTCAGGCCGGGTTGAGCCGAGAAGAAGCGAAAGTTGCCCGCCCCGATGCCGACGGGGTGGCTCATCGCGAGGTCGGCCGCCGACTTCCAGAGGTTGACGCGGAAATCTGCGCTCTGGACTTCAGTAGAGGCCGCCTGGAAGACCCGCGGCCCCCCGCCTGGCCCTGGCTTGGCCGAGTGGGGTCGCACCCCGACCACTGCCACGGCCGCGACCAAGATGGTCACGAGCGTTCCGAGGGCGAGGATCTTGGGGCGTTTGACGACGAAGGCCAGCACGACCAGACACAGGATTCCCACCAGCATGGCGGCCAAACCTCCCTTGGATTGGGTGAGCCAGAGCGTGGCCAGGCTGAGGCCCCCGCACAACCAGGTCCCCCAACGCCAAGGGCCCTTGACCGCCGATCCGACCGCGATTGCGATCAACGCTCCGCCCAGCACCATGCTCGCGACGCCGTTAGGGTTGTTCCAACCGCCGAAGACACGCCAAGTCGGGTTGGTCGCCGCCTCCCCCATGTATTCGATCAGCCCCCTGGCACCGACGACGCCGCAACCTGCCGCGACCGAACCGAGGACGATCACGGGCCCCTTTTCCCTGCCCGAGACGGCCACTGCAAGGCCGAACCCGCCGGCGTAGAGGATCCAGGTCAGCCATGTCGAGGTGCTGACGCTGGGAAACTCTGAGACGAAGGAGGTCAGGCCGAGCAGTCCCACGAGGAGGGCGAGCGAGACGACGAGGCGCGCACCCGGGACAGGCGAGACCTGCCTCTTGACAAGCGCGTAGGCCAGCGTCCCCAACACCAGAGCGGCAAGCATTGCGCGGGACACCAAGGGCAGGGCCGGGCCACCGAAGATCTCAGCTAGGACGTTGCCCGACAGGGGGAAGGGCTCCTGGCTCACCTGGCCGCCGACAATCGGCGCGAGGAAACCGGCCAGGGCGAGGGCGAAGACCTCGGCCCGCAGACCCTTCACTTTCGCCATCTCCTACGGAGCGCGTCGCGCCAGTTTTTGGCGAGGAACCCGAGGGCCCGGAGACTGAGCGCCATGAGCGCGGCAAGGGCCAGGAACGGCCGCCACAAGACGAACGCCGAGCGGACGTCGTGCTTCAGGTAGTACCGGAACATGGAGCGGTGGAACCGGATGATCATCTTGTTGGCGACCTGGTCGGTGCTCCGACCGATCGCGTGGGTGACGACCGCCTGGGGCACATAGACGACCTTCCAGCCCGCCTGCCAAGTGCGCTTGCACCAGTCGACGTCTTCGCAGAACATGAACAGGCTGTCGTCCAGAACCCCTACTTTGTCGACGACTTCACCCCGTGCGAACAGTGCGGCGCCGCTCAGCCAATCGACGTCCCTGGGCTGCTCGTGGGGCCAGTCCTGCATCAAGTAGTCGCGTACGTAGCGGTTGTTGGGGAAGAGCCTGCCGAGAACCGTGTTGCGGAAGGCGGCGGCCACAGGGTTGGGGAACCGGCGGCAGCTGAACTGCAGCGACCCGTCTGGGTTCAGGAGTTTTGGGCCGATGATCCCCGCCTCTGGGTGCTCGGCGAAGTATGCCGTCAAGGTGCGGATCGCCCCCTTGTGCACGACTGTGTCGGAGTTGAGCAGCGCCACGTCCCGGCCGCGGCGCTGGCTGATTGCCAGGTTATGGCCGCCCGTGAATCCGAGGTTCGATGTCTGGCGCAACAACCTGAACTCGGGAAACTCTTCCGCGACCATGTCCGCCGACCCGTCTGAACTGGCGTTGTCCACCACGACGACTTCGAAGTTGCCTTCGTCCTGGCACTCCCGCAGGCTGGCGAGGCAAGCGCGCAGGTCATGGATCGTGTTCCAACTGCATATGGTCACGCTCAGGTCGAAATCCGTCATAGTAGCCACGAGCCCGCAAGAACGCGGCGACCCAGTTGGAAACGGCGAAGGCCGGCAACCACAGGCGTTCCGCGCCGGCCAGATGCTTGTCAAAATAACGCGTCAGGCTGGAGTGCGATTCCCAGATCATACTTTTCCGAGCCTGCGAGGTGCTTGAGCCGTGGTGGTGCGCCACCCAAGCGCGAGGGGAATAGAGGCATGGCCAACCTGCGTCGGCCATACGCTTCAGCAGATCGACTTCGTTGAAGAAGATGGGGAAGCGCTCGTCAAACGGCGCTGACGGGTCCCCGACTGCCGCCAGGGCCAGGCGTCGGAAGAGCAAGAACGTCCCCATCGGCTGGGGCGCGGGCTGCTCCGCCGAATAGTCGAACGTCGGCAGGCTGTAGCCTCCCCATGGCGAAGTAGGAAATAGTCGGTCCAACTTGTTGGCCGCCCCGACGACACCGAGCGGAGAAGGGAAGCCTCTCACCGACCGTTGGGTCTCGCCGTTCGGCAGTCTGAGCTCGAGTGCGAGGGCTCCGAAGCGCGGGTTCATCGCGAGGGTCCGCACCGCCGTTTCGAGTTCGCCTCCGTGGAAGACCGTGTCCGGGTTGAGGGTCAGCAACCACTCGTGCCGCGCCAGACCGAAGGCGATGTTGTTGCCCCGGGCGTATCCGGTGTTGCCGCCTGCCTCGACTAGCCTGGCCCAGGGAAATTGGATCCGCACGGCCTCCGCGCTGCCGTCCGTGCTGGCGTTGTCGACAACGATGACCTCGTGGTCGAAACTCGGGGCGTGGTCTCGCAGAGAGCCGAGGCACTCCCTGAGCTTGTCCCGCGTGTTCCAGTTGACGACCAAGACGCTCAGCATCGGGACGTTTGATGCTACCTTCCTGGGCCTTCGTGCCCGGTGGAACCCGGGGTTGTTCCAGGTTCGTATCTCTAAACACCGACAGTAGATTTCTGGGGGAAGGTGCACCTGGCTGTGCCATCCTGGTAACCTACTGGTCGTGAGGGCCGTTGCCATGACGCTCTCGCACTGGAGGAGGAAAGACTTTTGCCGACGATCGGACTTGCTATCGCCTGCGCGACTATCGCCACCCAAGCCATAAACAGACTGCTGGCCGTCAGGCTGGCACCGGGGGTCGTCCGCCAAGGAATATTGCCAGATCCGAATCCTCGTCCCGATGAGCCCCAGTTCCCCGAGTTCGGCGGTAACCGGGCGCGCATCGCCAAAGACAACGTGATCGTGCACACCGAGCCGAGCACGGACGCCGAGAAGGTCGTCACGGTCGACATCGGGCGCAAGGTCGAAGTCTTGGCCCGCAAGGACGGATGGTACAAGGTTCGTTTTGAGGGCGGCACATCCGGATGGGTGCGCGGCGACATGCTTTCGGCGCCCAAGGGCGTCAACGTCTTGGCCAAGAACGCCCCGAAGGGAATCCCCCTGACTCCTGAAGGCCCGAACGCCAAGGACGCGACCAAGAAACCTTCTAAGGTCGTCATCGAGATCGACGGCGACGAGGAGCCGGACGCCGCTCCCCTTCCTGATTTGGTCGCCAAGCCTGCCCCTGCGGCTCCCCGCGACCCGGCACCCGTGCTGAAAGGGAACGGCGTCGATGTCGGCGACCTGATCGAGACGGCCAAGTCCAAGCTCGGTTCGCCCTATGTCTGGGGCGCGACCGGCTCACGCGGCAGCTTTGACTGCTCAGGCTTCGTGGGTTGGGTTTACGCCCGCTACGGAGTTGATCTGCCGCGCACGTCCATCGAGCAGAGCGGCGCCGGTGAACCCGTCAGAAGGAGCGAACTCCAGCCGGGCGACTTGGTCTTCTTCCACACCCGTGGCGGCGACCGTGTCAGCCATGTGGGCATCTACATCGGCAACAACAATTTCATCCACGCCAGCAGCGGGGGCGGGCACGTCAAGATCAGCAGCTTGGACGAGGCCTACTACGACCGCAACTACCAGTGCGCCCGACGTGTGGCGAAAACGGCGAAAGCTCTTTCGGCCAACACCCTTGCGGTGACGCCCCTGGAGGACGGCACTGCTCGTCTGCGCCGCCAAGCGGCCGACGACGAGAAGAGCAAGAAGACGAAGCCGATCGGCGTCGACATCGTCGCGGGCTAAGTTGATTGGTTGGGCTGGTGTGGCCGGGCCTGAGCCAGGCGGGGGTCTGATTGGGGCCGGACTATCGGCGCACAACCGATCTGGCCTAGAATGAAACCTCACTAGAAGCGTGCTCCGGTCGTCTAGCGGTTAGGACGTCGCCCTTTCACGGCGAAGGTCGCGGGTTCGAATCCCGTCCGGAGTACCACCTGCATCTGGTTCGATTCGTACCAATGCCTAGGTCTTGATCGCCAAACTCAGAACTGGCGTACATTCCGATTTGTTCGGCCAGGGGCGAGAAGACGGCCGGCGCCCTGTGGTACCAATTCGCCATGAAAGCACCGTTTTATGACCGCCCTCTCGTCGCTCGGATGGCAAGGATATTCGGTGATCCATCCCCGCCTCGAAAAATCACCGAGAAGCAGTTTGACGATGCGCAGGCCGACCTGGTCGCGACCGCATCGAAGCCTTGGCATCAGATTGACCAGAGCGACTATTGGCACTACTTGCTCGATCTTTGCTACGTCGAGTTGCAACAAGATCTCTTTGACTATCTCTTTCCAGCATTCTTGATCAAATGGTGGGAGGGTCAGCTTGACCGGCGTGGTGGCCCTGAGTCGGAATGTGATTTCTACCGTGCCATCGATCACGGAGAAGTGTTCACCAAGATGATGGGGGAGACCAGGCGCAATGAGGTGTTTCATTGGATTGTCGACGCATATATGGATGGCGTAGACGCCTGGGACGGTCACCTGTCCGTGGCATACGTCAAGGATGGGCCTGACAATCTGCATGGTCCGCTTTGGAGTTTCAACGCCTTGGGGCAGTCCGTCCCCGTTTTGTCAGCGCTTATCGAACGGCTCTCTGAAGTCTCAACGATCGGGCGAGCCCAGTGGTGGCTCGTTCTGGGTTCGGGAATCCTGTGGAAAGAGAATGAATGCCCGGCGATACCTAGTTGGACGCCGGTCGGCGGGGGCGGCGGCGTGTATCTGACGGGATCCGCGGCATCCATCTTTGACCATGGCTATCTGCCAGCCAATCTCGGGGCGATCAGAGAGTGTCTGGACTACCAACACCTTGTAAACATGCTAAAGCGAAGCTGGGAGATGATCCCGTCGTTCCCGCACGGAGATTGGGCACAGGCCGCGTACGAAGAGTGCTTGAGCCAACCAGAAAGAGCCGAGAGCAGGATCGCCAAGTTCATGCGCGCCCTTGCTCTTCCTCATCTGGGGGGAGTCAACGATAACCCCCTCGACAGCGCCGACTAGGACAGCAAGCTAGTGCGGAGTCGGTTCGGGACGCTTCACTGAGCGACAAGAGTCATGGCCCGCTGGAGCAAGTGCAGCTGCTCGATGTTGCGCAAGGAAAGCTCCTCCAAGAGCCTCTCGCTTTCGGATGTGAGGAAGATCCGCACGAACCGGTGGTCTTGGGACGAGACCTCCTTTCGGACCAGCCCGGCGCACTGGCACCGGTGGGCGAGCCCGACCGCCGAGTTGTGTTTGAGTTGGAGTTCTTCGGCGATCTCGCTCACAGTCGCCCAGTCTCTCCCTTGCTGTCCCTTGACCGCCAAGAGGAGCTGGTGTTGTTGGGGGGTGACGCCGACGGCCCGGGCGCCCTCGTCGACAAACCGGATGTACTTCCGGATCGCCGAACGGAGCTGTAACAACGCCTCATAGTCAGACTTGTCAAGGGGCATTGGTCTGGCCGCAGTATATCCCAATGGGATATATTAGAGGACACAAATGCCTGAGACCCCGTCACACGAGGATGTGAAGCCTGAACAAAGCTTGATCAAGGATGATCTGCCCGCCTCTCAGTCGCGGGTCGCCGTCTTGTGCGTCCTCGCCGTAGTGATTTCCCTGGCGTCGGTGGTCGTCGCGAAGCTCCTGGTGGTCCTCATCAACTTCGTCACGAACCTCGTGTTCCTGCAACGGCTCTCCGTGGCCGGGGTGGCGCCGTCACAGGCCACAAGCAACCTTTGGATCGTGATCGTGCCGCCCATCGGCGGCCTGATCGTCGGTCTCATCGCCCGATATGGCTCCGCGGCGATTCGTGGCCACGGCATCCCCGAGGCGATGGAGCAGGTGCTGACGAACTGCAGCCGTATTCCGCCACGGGTGACGATCCTCAAGCCGTTGTCGTCCGCCATAGCGATCGGCACGGGGGGACCGTTCGGCGCGGAGGGCCCGATCATCGCGACAGGCGGGGCGATGGGCTCGTTGCTCGGACAGATCGTCAAGACGACGGCCTCGGAACGGAAGGTTCTGCTCGCGGCCGGTGCGGCCTCGGGTATGACGGCGATCTTCGGGACGCCGATCTCGGCGGTGGTCTTGGCGATCGAGCTGTTACTCTTCGAGTTCCGGGCGCGTTCGATCGCGCCGATCGGTATCGCCTGCGCGGTCGCGGCGGGGGCGAGGTCGCTGTTCTTTCCAAGCGGGCCCGTGTTCACCATGCCGAACGTGCAAGTGCCGGGCAAGGAAGCCCTGATCACCTACCTGGCGGTCGGCGCGGTCATCGGCGTCGCGGCGGTGGTCGTCACAAAGCTCGTCTATGCGATAGAAGACCTCTTCGAGCACCTACCCTTCCACTGGATGTGGTGGCCTGCGATCGGTGGCGTCGCGGTCGGCCTGATCGGGTTGGTCTCCCCTGCGACCTTGGGTGTCGGCTACGAAAACATCGTCTCGCTTCTGGAAGGGAAGATCGTCGGCCAGGCGCTCGTCATCCTTACCTTCGCGAAGCTCGTCTCCTGGATCGTGGCCTTGGGGAGCGGCACCTCAGGGGGAACGCTTGCGCCCTTGTTCACGATCGGCGGCGGGCTCGGCGCGTCGATCGGGTTGGCGATCCAGACGTCCTTCCCGAGCATCGGCATCGACATAAGGCTGTGCGCGTTGGTCGGCATGGCGGCGATGTTCACGGGGGCGTCCCGTGCCCTCTTGACCTCGGTCATCTTCGCCTTCGAAGCCACGCTTCAACCGGTGGGCATCCTGCCGTTGCTCGGCAGCTGCACCATCGCCTACCTGGTCTCGCTCGCACTGATGCGCAACACGATCATGACGGAGAAGATCGTCCGGCGCGGCGTCCTGGTCCCCAGCGACTACGAAGCGGACTACCTCTCTCGGCAGCGTGTCACGCCCATGGGTTTGAAAGAGGTCGTCTGCATCCAGGCGGGCGACACCTTAGCAAAGGTCCGTCACGATATATCCTTCTACCGGGGGTTACAACCACACCATGGCTACCCCATCGTCGACACCGAAGGAAAGATGGTCGGCGTCATAACCCGTAAGGAGATCTTCGACCCCAACGCCTCTGAAGAGGTCACGGTCGGATCGCTTATCAAGAAGCCACCGATCAAGGCGTTTGAAGACTTCACCCTAAGGGAAGCGGCCGACTTGATGGTCAAGTGCAGGGTCGGGCGGCTACCGATCGTCTCAAGGGCGGAGCCAGACGTGGTGATCGGGATCATCACACGGAGCGACCTCCTGGAGGCTCACACGTCGCGGATCTCCGAGGAAGAAGACGCGGGCCGACACATCCGGATCAAGTCCGCGATCAAGGCCCGACTGAAGAGGTGAACCGTGGTCAGGCCTGCGTGAGCAAGTCACGGATCACCACGGCTTCATTGTGTTCTTGGTCTCTTGCTCCGTAGAGAAGGGTGAGGGTTTGGCTGGACATGCCTTGGCGCAACTTATACAGTTCGGCGCCTTTCGCTTGCAGTTCGACAAGATACCTTTCGCGGAACCCTTCCCACTTTGCGGGGTCGTGCTGAAACCAACGTCGGAGTTCGTCGGTCGGGGCGATGTCCTTAAGCCAAAGGTCGAGCATCGCCCTTTCCTTTGATACACCTCTGGGCCATAAACGGTCTACAAGGACGCGATACCCGTCCTCCTTGCTCGGAGCGTCATATATTCGTTTGATTTGAACCAATGTTTGTCTCCTTGTTGCTAAAGGCCAAGATGATCAAGATCACCAGTTTGGCCACCTCCAAGACGATGTAGGCGACGTGCCATGGCGGGCCGGTAGCCGGGACGCCGCTGACGACCGCGTCGGTGCGAGCGTTGAGAAGTGGCATCACCACGATCCATTGAACCGCCAAGACGGCCACCGCATACCAGAACAGGCGGCATCTTTGTCGGAGCCGGATCAGGACGACGATGCCCAAGACAACGAGGGCAAGTTCGGCTGCGACAAGCGATCGGAAGGTGACACGACCGATCTCCAAGGCGGTCGGCAAACTGAGCGACGGCACAAGAAACTTAGCGGGCGTCGCCACGAACGAGCAACCGATCACGACACCAGCCCACAGCAAGGCGATCTGTCCAGGCAAACGCCGGTTGATCATGCGAACATCGCCTTGGACAAGCGTGCCGCCATGGTATTGGCGTAACCCATGAAGTATTGGACTACTTCTGGTGTCGGGGCTGTTTCATTAAGTGTCTCCTCAAAGAGTCGTAGCCAAATGGCAAAGTGACCGTTCTTCGCTTCGGTCAGGGCCGCATGAGTCATCATCGGGTTACCCTTGTAACCACCGGTTCTGAGCGCGATAGAACCCCAGAACGACTTCATCTTCGCCAGATGCACCGGCCACCTGTCCTGGATGACGTCGTCAAACACTTTGCCGAGTTCATGGTGGGTGCGAACCTTGTTATAGAACGTGTCGACAAGCAAAGACACATATTCTTCGGAGACGCCTATCGACCGGGCGTGGTCCTGGAGTCCCTTTCTGGTCTCCAACGCCTTTTGGGACATGAGGTCGATTCTCACCGTGCCTCCAGAAGGCGAAACACCTGCGCGTTATCGGCGACCAAATCGTCCAAGGTGCAGTCGTCCAGTATCTGGAAGAACGCCTCGGAAGCCTTGTTGAAGAGCCGGGGCAGACGGCAGCCTTTCGTAAGGGGGCAGGTGGAATCTTGAGCCCGCATGCACTCGACGAGCCCCGTTTCCGACTCCAATATTCGGACGACCTCGCCGACCCGGATGTCTTGCGGCCGCTTCTTGAGCCGGAATCCTCCGGACCGCCCCCGTGTGGTCTCTAAGATGCCCGCCTTGGTCAGGTTTTGGGCGACCTTGCTCAAATGATTGCGCGAAACATTCAGTTTGGATGCGACATTGCCGACGGAGACGGGCAGGGGGCACGCTTCGGCGCCAAACATCAGCAACCGGAGGCCGTAGTCCGTGTGAGTCGTCAGTCTCATAATTGGTATCCAAGATACCTATATAAGCCGGTCGCCTCAAGGATCCTTGGGCCGAAACGAGAGATCCGTTGGCGTAGTATCAATACTATGGCGACACCCGCGGCCCTGATTTCCTTCCGAGCACGACTTCACGAGTCCTCTGGCGGCGACGCAGCGGCTGTCATTTTGTTGCCCCAGGATATGAGTGACCAGTTGCCCTCCCGAGGCTTGGTGGCCGTGAAAGGGTCGGTCGGTGGCGTCGATCTGTGGACGGTGGCCTGGCCCGACGGCAAGGGCGGACATTGGTTGAAGTTGGCATCGGGCGAACGACCGGGTGGTGAAGTCGATGTCGAGATCTCACCTGTGAAGGAATGGCCCGAGCCCACCGTCCCGAACGATTTGTCGGCTGCCCTTGGCCGATCACCGGAAGCCATGGCCCTTTGGTCGAAAGTGTCCGCCGCGATCCGGACAGACTGGATTTACTGGCTTGACACATCCAAGAGGGCCGAGACCAGGGCGAAGCGTATCGAAGCCGCCTGCGACATGTTGGCCAAGGGCAAAAAGAAGGTCTGTTGCTTCGACCGCTCAGGCATCTACAGCAAGGCGATCAGTTGTCCGGTGCCTTCTGATGAAGACTAGCCCCGGTGTCGGGAGCGTGGGTTGTCCCCGCCGCCGTCCTTGACGCTGTGCTTTCGGACACTGCATCTTCCAGTGTGATTGTGAACTCTATCTCTACCTTTCGCGACAGATTCGCTCTGGCTCGCGTGCCCAGCAATTTTGCCAGTTATATTGCTGAGAAGTCTCTAATGTGATGTATGATGATTGCAGAGTTGGCCTGTAAACCTAAACGAAAACTTGTTGATTATAATCTTCATCAAATCGTTTATGTGTCAATACAAGTGCTCTAGGAGAACATTAAAATGTACTGGAAATTTGCCAGGGTACTGATATCTATGGCTACCCTCGCCACTGCGGCTTCTGTCGCATTGGCCGACGACTTGGTGCCGCCACCGTGGGACCGTGGGTTGCCCGCCACGACGACGCAGGAGTGGACTTTCGACGACGTCAACGACATATTCGGGCACCCGATCGGCCCGTTTGGGAATCCGTACGGCGATCCTCGGGTGGAAAACCCAGGCGACGCCTTCTGGTTTCCCGACGACACGTCCTTCAACCCCGGCACGACCAGCCCTCGTACCGGAGTCATCGGAATCGGGCCGGACATTTCGCTGATCTTCTTGATCCCGAACCAGGAAAACGATGCGAACCACAAGGACATCTGGGTTCAACTCACTTGGTGGGCAGATCCCGGCCATGACGTCGTCGTCAGCCCCCTGGCGGCAGATCCTAACGTCGGCACCTTGATCGGAACGATTGACTTAGGCAATGGCTGGCACCATACGACGGCTTCCTTTGTGTTGGAGCACCAACCACCGTATGAGCAGTTCATCATCCAGAACCTGACGGACGAGTTCATCTATGCCGACCAGCTGGTCATCGACACGCGGTGCGTGCCGGAGCCGGCGACCATGGCTATCCTTGGACTCGGTATCGCAGGCCTGGTGGCACGGAGGAAGAAGAACTGATCGTTCCATCGGCGACAGCCCGTCGGACATGAACCGTTCGGCGGGCTTTTCGTCGTTCCGATGCCTTCTCAAAGGACGTCGGTAGGCATTCTGGTTCAATTTGGTCGCGGTGTTGATAACAACTGAGAAAACTCTAAGAAAAAACCAAGAACCGTAGTATCATTTACTGTGTTCGCAAATTTGGCCAGATTGTGGCTTCGAGCGAACCAAGGAGTAGGAGCTAAAGAGCCATTCGGCGGCTTTCCCCGAGGTTGTCGGGGGGTGTGAGCGGTGTTCCGAAGCAGGGCAGAGCAAAGTCGATCATGCCCGAAGCAAGATAACGAGATTTCAATCAATTTGCCGGTCCGAGGTGCTTGCCTTTGGGCCGGCTTTTTTACCAGGGCATGTCGTCGCCATCAAAGGATCGAAGAACGAGCCCTCGTTCATCCTGTGACAGGAAGTATTGGAGCGCGATGACGGCGGCGTCTTCTGGTTCAAGGGTCGCTTCAATGTTCTTTGTCCCCGACATGTAGGTTCGAAGCCAACCAGGGTGGTAGAGACGGAAAGTGTAGCCTTGAGGCCCCAAATCGTTGGACATGTTCTTGACCGCCATGTTTAGGGCGGCTTTGGACATGCAGTATCCGAACCAGCCTGTCCGTCGACTAGCTCCGACGCTCCCTGCTTCGGACGAGACAAAGCAGAGTCGCCTCATGGCACCCTGGTCGAGGAAGGGCAAGAAGGCATTGACGAGCCGCAGGGCGCCGAGGGCGTTCACGCTGAACTCGTCTGCCATGTCGGCAAAGTTGAGCGGCTCGCGAACCGAGGACACGCTGTGCGAGCGGTTGATGGCCGCGTTCGAAACGAGCAAATCAATGTGTCCGGAGATGTCGGCGGCTCGTCGGGCGGCTTCTTGGACTTGGAGGTCGTCGCTGACGTCGAGCGGAAGGATGTGTAGCCTGTCTGGGAAGCGGGCGACAAGCCCGGTCAACTCCGGCCAATCCAGCACCTGCCCCGCCATGACGGTCCAACCATCCTCGAGCAGGGCCTGGACGACGGCGCGGCCCAGGCCGCGGTCGGCGCCGGTGACGAGAGCGACCCTATGCACCGGTCAGCCACCCTAATGACCTACTGACCACCTCCTGGAAACCAGGATCCGCCCAGACGCCAGCAAAGTGCCCGGGGGTGATGACACAGACCTTGCCTTTGCCGACCTCCTTTGTCCAGCCAGCCGGCTGGACGCCGTGCTCCGAGCGAGACTCAAGGAAGACGTCCGAGCCCTCGTCGGTTTCCATGATGTAGTGTTCGTCATGAACGGTGAACGGCAGCATGCCTGTTGACAGTCTGTGGTCGCCCACAGGAAGAATTGTGATGGGCCCTGGCGGCGGGTGCCGGACGAATGCGCCGCCCGTCATTCGGCGGATCTGAGGGCAGCACCCATAGCGAACGGTGCCGCTGTGGACCACGAGGAGGCCACCGCCTGCTTGCACCCACTCGTGGACAACGTCGTCAGACGCGGGTGACGCCCAGGGTGAGTCGTCGTCGGCAGACGTGGAGTTGGACTTGGCCAATACGACAATAGACGTGGGCCGACTGGGCCAACCAGGCTCTGACGACCGGACCACTTGGTCCCTCGTGATCGCCGCCATTCCTTCCATGACGACTTCCGCCGGGTGGTACCGGTCGCCGCAGATGATGACAAGGCCGCCCATGTTTCGGGAGTCATACCTTGCCTAGTGGCTTGCTTGGCACTGTCAGGATGTGCCTAGACTTTGGAGAATATCGAGCCTCATGGCCCGGGGGTCCTCTCTCTTTGGCAATGCTCCCTTGTGGCAGAAGCCCATCGGCCCGCCGCCGTGTTAGAATGAGAGCTTGCAGTAGGCTAAGACGCCATGTTGCTCGCATATATCGTGTCCGCGGTGGTGGCAGGTGTGCTGGTCGTCCTGAGCCTGCTCGGGGTCGACCACGCCGGAGGTGACGCGGACGTCTCGGTGGACCACGAGTTCCAACTGGGACATGACTTGGTGGAAGGGCACGACATGGCCTCGGGCCACGTCGCCGCCCGCGAGGCCGCGAACGGCAGGTGGATGCCGTTCCTCAGCCTGAGGTTCTGGACGTACCTCTTCGCGGGGTTCGGCACGTCCGGCCTTCTGCTGACAGTCTTGGCCAAGACGCCGGAGCCTGTGGCCGCAATCGTGGCGGCTCTCGTCGGACTGGCGTGCGGCTTCGTCGTCTCGTGGGTCATGCGTCTGCTCCGGATCACCGAATCCTCCAGCAGCGCCAAACAGCAGGACATGCTGGGCAAGGAGGCGGAGGTCCTCGTGACGATCCGGGGGACGACCCCGGGGCGCATCCGGCTCAGCGTGAAGGGCGACCTGATCGACTTTCTGGCTGTCGCCCCGGACGGGGAGACGATCGAACCGGGAGCGTCGGTCGTCGTGTTGGAGGTCGAAGGGGACAGGGCGAACGTCGCGCGGCGTGAATCCGTGCTTGGCGACGACACGTTAGAATTGGGACAAGGGAAATGAATCTACTCGCGCAGGTGGACGTGGCTCAGATCGGGCAGGGGCTGACGATCGCGGGCGGCATCATCGTCGTCTTCTTGGTTCTGGTGGCGTTCTTGAAGAGCCTTCTCAGGATCTGCCCGCCAAACGAGGTGCTGATCTTCTCCGGCCGCCGCAAGAAGCTCGCTGACGGCAGCACACGCGGGTTCCGGGCGGTGTTCGGTGGACGGGGGATCAAGTTCCCGATCTTGGAGACGGTCACACACATGAGCCTGAACATCATGGAGGTGCCGATCATGATCCGGGGGGCGTACTCGGCCGGCGGCGTGGCGCTGAACGTGGATGCGATCGCCAACGTGAAGATCAGCAGCGACCCGGTGGTCGTCGGCAACGCGATCGAGCGGTTCTTGGGCCGTGACCCGAACGAGATCCGACGGGTCGCCAAGGAAACCTTGGAGGGTCACCTGCGCGGCGTCCTCGCCAAGCTCACGCCCGAAGAGATCAACGAGGACCGGCTCAAGTTCGCGGACGAACTCAGCCAAGAGAGTGAACAAGATCTCAAGAAGCTAGGGATCCACCTGGACACCTTTAAAATCCAACACATCAGCGACGACAAACACTATCTGGACTCCATCGGGCGCGAGGCCATCGCCAACGTGATCCGCGACGCCGAGATCGCCGAAAGCAACGCTCAGCGCGCCGCCGAACAGGCCGAAGCCGAGAACCGGGGGCGGGCGAACGTCAAAAAGGCCGAAGTGGACGCCAAGGTCGTCGCGATGGTGAACGAACTGCGACGTGTTCAGGCGGAACTGGATTCGAAGGTGAAGTCTGAGGAAGAGCGGACGGCGGCGGCGGCCAGAGAGGCTCGGGCCAAGGCCGAGCAGGAACTCCAGCAGGTGCGCACCGAACTGGAGGGGCTGAGGTTGCAGGCCGACAAAATCTTGCCGGCGAGCGCGTCTCAGCGGGCACAGGAGTTCAAAGCCAAGGGCGACGCGGCCATCCTTCGGGAACGCGGCCTAGCCGCGGCCCAGGCGCTCGACATGATGAGCGCGGCTTGGCGTGAGGCGGGTTCCAACGCGATGACAATCTTCTTGATCGAGGATTTTGAGAAGATCTTGGCGAGCGCCTCGACCGGGGTCGCGAAGGTCAAGGTGGACAACCTGAACATGATCGACGGGGGTGACGGCAAGGTCCTCTCAAGCTACGTGGGCAGTTACCCCGCGATGTTGGCGTCGATCTTCGACGCCGTTAACGTCTCGACGGGCATCGACATACCTGGGGCGATATCCGGACGCACAACGCCTGACGGCAAACCGGTGCAGAAGGAGGCGAATTCGTGAACATCATCCTGATCGCAGTCGGCGTGGTCGTCTTTTTCGTCGTTGTCGGGTTCTGGGCGATCAAGGGCCTCATCTACATCTGCGCGCCGAACGAAGTGCTGATCTTCTCAGGCGGGCGGCAGCAAGAGGGCAACCGGAGCTACGGCTACAAGTTGATCAAGGGCGGCCGCGGCATCAAGATTCCTCTCTTGGAGCGGGTCGACCGGATGGACCTGACCAACATGGGCATCGACATCCAGGCGGTGAACGCTTACTCCAAAGGCGGCATCCCCCTCACCGTCCAAGGGGTGGCGAACGTCAAGATCGCCGGGCACGAACCGTTGATCCACAACGCGATCGAACGTTTCCTTGGCAAGACCAGGGAAGAGGTGATGTCGATCGCCAAGGCGACCTTGGAGGGCTCGTTGCGCGGCGTCCTCGCGACAATGACGCCGGAGCAGGTGAACGCGGACAAGCTGCTCTTCGCCGAGCGGCTCGTCCAGGAGGTCGAACAGGACATGACCGCCTTGGGCTTGGTCGTCGACACGATGAAGATCCAAAACGTCCAAGACGAAAGCAAGTACCTGGACTCACTTGGCCGTCAGAGGAACGCGGAGGTCATCTCCAAGGCGAGGATCGCCGAAGCCATCGCCCACGCCGACGCCTTGATCCAAGAAGCGGAAAACCTGGAGCGGCAACGCAAGGCCCAACTCGACGCCGACACGAATATCGCCAAGGCGGACGCCCAGAAGCGGTTGACGGAGACGCTGACCAAACGTGACGCCCTCGTGGCCGAAGAGCAGGCCCAAGTCGCGGCGGCGGTCGCCCAGGCCAAGGCAGAGCTTGAAGTCCAGAAGGCGCGCATCGAGCAGGTCCGCAACCAGTTGGAGGCCGACGTCGTCGTCCCCGCCAAGGCTGGCCAGGAGGCCTCGGAGAACGAGGCCAAGGCAAAGACCGCGGCGATCATCGAAGACGGCCGCGCCCGTGCCGAAGCTTTGCGCAATCTCGCTGAGACTTACGAAAAGGCCGGGCCGAGTGCCCGTGAGGTCTTGCTCACACAAAAACTGTCCAGCGTGGTCGCCGCCTTGACTGACACGATCCCGACAACCACCGTCGAAAAGGTGACGATGATCGATCCCCGGGCAGGTGGGGGAGGCATCGCGGGCGCCATACCGATGCTCGAACAGGTCAAGCAACTGTTCGGCATCGACGTGGTTCAAAAGCTCAAGTCGCTGGGTGTGGCTGAGAAGAGTGTCGCGTCCGAGGTGGTTCCGGCTCCGGTCGAGGACGATGACCGGCCACAAAATCCCGTCGTGGCACCTCCGAAGGCGCATTGACGCCATGGGCCAAACTGGGCGGGTGGACCGGGAATATCCCACCTTCCGCCGCCCGTTCTTCGCCCGTAACGTCGTAGCCACGTCGCAACCGCTGGCGGCCCAGGCCGGATTGCGGATGCTGGGGCAGGGCGGCAACGCGGTCGACGCCGCGCTAGCGACGGCGATCGCGCTGACCGTCGTCGAACCGACCTCGAACGGGATCGGCAGCGACGCCTTCGCCATCGTCTGGGACGGATCTGAATTGCACGGCCTCAACGCGTCGGGCCGGTCCCCGGCAGGCTGGACGCCGGAACGGTTCGCACATCTCGACGAGATGCCCCTGCGAGGTTGGGACGCGGTCACGGTGCCCGGAGCGGTCTCGGCTTGGGTGGAACTGTCGTCGCGCTTTGGCAAGCTCGAATTCTCCAAGCTCTTTGAGCCTGCTGTCGAATACGCGCGCCACGGCTTTCCGGTCACCCCTTGCATCGCCAAGAGCTGGGCCCGCGGCGCCGAGGTCCTGGCTGGCGAACCGGGCTTTCAGGAAGCCTTCATGCCTGGCGGACGGACGCCTTCCGTCGGGGAGACCTTCCGATGCGAAGACATGGCGACCACTCTCGAACGTATCGCAGAGACCAAGGGCGACGCATTCTATCTGGGTGAACTGGCGGAGAAGATCGTCGCGTTCTCCGATGCGTGCGGAGGCGTGATGAGCCGCGACGATCTGGCCTCTCACCGGGCCGACTGGTGCGGCTTGATCAAGACTGGTTTCCACGGGCACGACGTGCACGAGATTCCCCCGAACGGGCAGGGGATCTCGGCCCTCATGGCGCTGAGGATGTTGGAAGAGTTTCCGACATTGGGTTCCCTCGACCCGGACAGCGCCGAGGGCATGCACCTGCAGATCGAGGCGATGAAGGTCGCCTTCGCCGACTTGCACCGCCACCTGGCAGATCCAGCGTTCATGGAGGTCTCGCCCGAGAAACTCCTGGATCCGGACTACCTGAGGAGCAGGGCGGCAATGATCCACCCGGGCAAGGCGAAGGAGCACGGGCCCGGCCTGTTCCCCGTCGGTGGTACGGTCACCTTGGCGTCCGCCGACCAAGACGGCCTCATGGTGTCGTACATCCAGTCGAACTTCACCGGGTTCGGTTCGGGGCTGGTCGTTCCAGGCACGGGGATCAGCCTGCAGAACCGGGGCCACGGGTTCCGATCCAAGCCCGGGCACGTGAACTCGGTCGGGCCGAGGAAGCGGCCGTTCCACACGATCATCCCCGCCTTCGTCACCTGCGACGGCATGCCGGTCATGGGGTTCAGCGTCATGGGCGGGCCGATGCAACCGCAAGGCCATGTCCAAATCGCGGTCCGGATCCTCGTTCATGGACAGTCACCCCAGGCGGCGAGCGACGCGCCTCGATGGCAGGTGATGGCTGACGGGACGCTCAAAGTGGAGGAGGCGATGAACCCGGCGACGGTGGACGGACTGAGACGGCTGGGTCACCAAGTAGTGGTGGAGCCAGGCTACGCCAACCAGATCTTCGGCGGGGCCCAGATCATCCTCCGGCATGGCGACTCCTACGAGGCCGGCTCGGATCACCGCAAAGATGGTTGTGCGGTCGGATTCTAGGTTCGCCTCTGTGTTCGGGCGTTTACCTTAGCGGAGTCAGCGTGATTCGGACAAGTGGATGTCGCGGAACTCGACCGTCATCTCCATCCCGCCGTGAAGTTGCAGGGCGACGAAGCCTTCCTTACGTCCGGCGGGGTCGTCGATGTCCACGGTCGTCGTCCCGTTGAGCTTGACCGTATAGTGCGTCCCCTTGGCGGCGACGTCCATCTTGGTCCATTCTCCGGGCTTGAAGCCGGTCTTGGCGTGGAGGGCGGCGTCGGGTTTGCTGACCCAGCCGCGTCCGGCCGTCTCCCAGATGCCTCCGACGTCTTCGATGGCGTCCACTTCGGCTTGCATGCCCTTGAGCAAGGGCTGCTCCTTGATGCGTTCGGTCCGGAAGTAAAAGCCGCTGTTGCCTTCAGATATCCGGAACTCGAGGTGGGCGGTGAAATCCTTCACGGGGTTCTTGTAGACCAGCACGCCCTGTTCGTCGCTCTTGGAGCAGTGGCCCTTGAGGACGCCCTCGGCGACCGTCCACGTGCCGCCGCCCACGACTTCCCAACCGTCGAGCGACTTGCCGTCGAAGATGAGACCGTGGGTCTGGAGGGCGAGCAATAGGACTGCAGAGACCATGCCGTGATCGTACTCGGATTCGGTTCCTGGATGGCTGTATCTACGCCACATATCAGTTGATGCCTCCCATGGGGTTCGCATGGTCGGTGGTAGAGGTAGCCTCAGCAGATCGAACAAGACCAGCCGCCCCTGATCCCAGCACCCAGCGACCCGGCCGCATGGTCCGCGTGGCGAGAGGGCCTGCACAAATGGCGCGCCGACGCTCGGTCGGCGGCCGGTTACGACGGCAGGCCGTACGACGACCCTGTCAACGAGTGGGTGCAAAGGGCGTTCTGCGTCGCTAAGGTCATGATGTTCGACCGCGAATGGGTCGATCCGTCGAAGAGCGAGTTCCATGTCGAAACATGGATCGACAAGCGGCGGGAGGACTTCGGCGGGATCGAGGGGCTCGTCCTTTGGCAGGCCTATCCGCGCATCGGCGTCGACCAACGCAACCAGTTCGACCATTACCGGGCCGTGCCCGGTCTGAAACGAATCGTCGATCGAATCCACGCCAAGGGTGTCAAAGCGATCCTCGCCTACAACCCGTGGGACACAGGGACGCGGCGCGAGGGCCAATCAGACGAGCTAGCCCTCGTCGAGATGGTGCGGGACTACGGATTCGACGGCGTCTTCTTGGACACACTGCGCGACGGGGGCCGGACCCTGCGTCCGGCTCTGGACAGGGCCAAACCAGGAGTCGTTCTGGAAAGCGAGCTTGACCTGCCGGTGACCGCGATCAAGGACCACCTGGCCAGTTGGGCGCAGTGGTTTGGGGACAGTGAGGCGCCAGGTGTCATGCGCAACAAGTGGTTCGAACAGCGCCACATGATGCACACCATTCGACGTTGGGACCACGACCACACCGGCGAGATCCAGATGGCCTGGATGAACGGCACGGGTTGCCTGGTCTGGGAGAACATTTTTGGCTCGTGGAACGGTTGGACGGACCGCGACAAGTCCGTCTTACGCTCCGTGCGGGCGATCCAAGACCGGTATTGGCGCCATTTCAACTATGGCGTTTGGACGCCTTTGGTCGAAGTGAGCGGGGAAGGGCTGTACGCTTCCAGGTGGGAGTTGGACGGCGTGACAATTTGGACGGCGGTCAACCGAGGCGAGAAGGCTTCGACCGGCTTTGTTGAGCACGTAGCCTCCGACGGCGCGCACCGGCTGTTCGACCTCGTCCGTGGCAAAGAGCTCGACCATGCAGAGTTGGACTTGCCCGGCCGATGGGTCGGCTGCCTCGTCTCCTTGCCGACACGGTTGGTGGACGACGGGTTCCGGAGACTCTTGGCAAGCCAGGCGGAACTGTTCGCCAGGGCGATTTTCGTGCCGCGTCGCGTGGAAAGGTTGCCCATGCGGGTGCCGGCCGCGCCAGGCCAGAAGCATGGGTTGCCCGAGGGCTTCGTCCGGGTAGAGGGAGGCGACCGCGACATCGAGTCCGTGTTCCGGGTACGGGAGTGCGGCGACTATGAGCCGGGGCGTTTTGCCGACTCGGCCTATCCTGGCCTGCATACGGACAAGCCGGTCGTCCGCCATGTGCGGATCCGAACATTCGGGCTGATGCGGCGTGAGGTCACGCTCGACGAGTACGGGGAGTTCGCCAAGGCGACGGGCCGCGCCTGGCCAGGCGCCCAGTCGGGGTCTTCTCCGGCGGTTCATGTGGATCTGGACGACTGTCGGGCTTACGCGAAGTGGAAGGGCTGGCGGTTGCCGACCGAAGACGAGTGGCAGGTCGCCGTTACGGAGCATAAGTTGTCACATGGCGAGGTCTGGAACTGGACCGAGAGCGAGTACGAGGACGGGCGTACCTCGTTCGCTGTCTTGAAAGGAGGTTGCTCTTGGCGGGCCGAGGGCTCGGGTTGGTACGTCGAGACCGGTCCGATGCCGCCGGAGCGTGACGTCAAACTGATCCTCTTTTGGCCAGGCATGGATCGCAGTGCGACGATCGGGTTCCGTTGCGCGGTCGACTTAGACTGAAAACTATTGTGTCGCATTGACACTAGACACACGTATAGTATAGAGTCTGGCCATGGACGCCATAGAAGCCATGTTTGTGTCTTGGGACAGACAGTGCCGAATACTGGACAACATCGCGGCCCTGGTAGACGGCGGTAACCGAAAATCTAAGCCCCACCCGGAGCGCATGACCTTGGACATGCAGCTATGCCACGTGCACGAAACCCGCTACTGGTGGCTGGGACAGACCAACAAGGAGTTTCAGGGAAGGCTCGGTGACGTCGTGCGCCAGGATGGCGACGACTGGGTGCCTGTCGACGACCTCGGGCAGATACGCGACCAACTCAGGGTCAGCGGCCAGGCTGTCAAGGACTGCGTCGAGGACGCCGTCGCAAAGGGGATCCAGCCTCTCGGCGGGTACGACCACCCGGTGCTGTTCTTGGAGCATATGGTTTGGCACGAAGGCTGGCACGTCGGCCAGATGATGCTGTGTTTGGTCAATGCCGGGCAGGAACCGAGCGATGAATGGGAGGAGGCCAACGTCTGGGGTCTCTGGCGGACGGAGCTCTGATTGGGCGAGTCGTTTTTGTACAACACGAGGTCATTTCGCCTCCCCACGTACGCTGTGTGAGCTTTTACGTTATGGCAGTTGCGCTCCATACAGGCTCTTGGTAGCCAAAGTTTGCGATAACTTTCGCCGCACGGTCGTTGTTCAAGTCTGCATTTTGACGGTGGCGACCCGACCATTCGAAGTGGTGGTGAGAACCAGCGCGCCAGGGCGGGATCCCGTTAGAACTGGATCCGATAAAGGGCAAGAGGGAGTCGTAAGCGGCAGCCTTAGGGTCGTGGCGCTTTATTTCGGGCTCGCATGCGCATGGATATTGGTGTCCGACGAGGTCTTGCGGGCCCTGTTTAGAGACGTGGAAGCGTTCCACAGGGCGAGCCTGTTCAAGGGTTGGTTCTTCGTCTTAGCCACAACTTGGATGCTCTATGCCTTGGTCAGCCGGTTTGGAAAGGGAATCGCTGGAAACCGGCGCGAGCTAGACGAGTCTGCCGACCGACTCAGGGAGTCCGAGAAGAAGACCTCCGACATCCTGGGCACGCTGCCTGGCCTCGTGTTCATCAAAGACAAGGAAGCAAGGTACACCTTTGCTAACGACGCCACCTGCGAGTTCATGGGGCGCAGCCAAGATGAAGTCCTTGGCAAGAAGGACTTTGAAATCTTCGACGAGGCGACTGCGGAGGTGGTCGCGGCCCAAGACGAAATGGTGTTGCAGGGTCGGCAGATCATCCTGCGCGAGAACACGTACACGGTGGCGGCCACTGGCACCGTCGGAACGTTCCTCTCTAAGAAGGTTCCCCTCTACGGCCCGGACGGAGAGGTCTGCGGGCTCTGCGGTGTCGCGACCGACGTGACGGAGGTCAGGTATCAGGGCCTGGCGTTGGAAGAGAGCGAGGCGCGGCTCCAACTCGCGTTGAAGTCGTCAAGGATGATGGTCTGGGAGTTGGACACCCAGTCGGGAATCGTCGTCCGGACCGGAACGAGCGAGGAGATCATCGGGCTCCCGGCCGGCCTCGGGCGGATCCAAGACTTCAAAGAAGTCATCCATGAGGACGACCTGGAAGCGGCCATGGCGAAGTTGCACGAAGCGGTGGCCAACGGTCAAGACCTGGACCACACATTCCGGATCCGCTGTCGTGGGGAGGTGCGATGGATCCACCTGAACGCGAAGGTCGTCGAGAGGGAACGCCGAAGCACCGTCATGGTCGGAACACTACTGGACGTGACGGAGCGGACAGGCAGAGAACTGGAATTGCGCCAGCAGGAGGAACAGTTCCGTACCGTCATCGAGTCATCGCCGAACGGGATCTTGCTCCTCGACAGCGATGGCGTCGTCTGCCGGGTCAACCGCGAAGCCGAAGCGATCTTCGGCTATTCGAGGGAGGAACTGGTCGGGCTACCCATTGTCAAGCTTGTGCCAAAGCGTCTGGCCAAGCTGCATTCGAAGATCATTCGCGCCTTCCAAGAACACCAAGGGACTCCCCAGATCGGCTCTGGGCTGGAGATGGTAGGGGTCAAGAAGTCTGGTGATGAACTCCATCTCGAAGTCGGCCTCTCGCCGGTTGTCGGACCTGACAACGAGCTGATGACCATCGCCACGTTTGTCGATGTGTCGGCCAAATGGGTCGCCCAAGAACGGATCCGGCGCATGGCCCTCTTCGACGACTTGACAAGTCTGCCGAACCGTCACGGGTTCCTGCGTGACTTGGACGAGGCGATCACGTCCGGCAGACCGTTCGGTTTGGCTCTCATCGACATCGACAGGTTCCGGGACTTGAACGAATGCTTTGGACATGATCGTGGTGACACGGTCATTAGGGAACTCGTCACCCGTATGACTTCGTGCCTCGGCAAGGGCGACGTCTTGGCCCGCGTAGGCGGTGACGAGTTCGCGATCCTTGCCTTTGCAGCGGGAACCCATGCTGATGACATGGAGAAGCTGACGGGCAAGATCCGCAGGGCGACCGACGTTCCCGTCGATTCAGACGGCACACCGATATTCGTCAACCTGTCCATCGGCACCTGCCAGTTTCCTTCCAACGCCGAAACTTCATTGCAGTTGCTCCAGTGTCTGGACATCGCCCTCTTCGAGGCCAAGCAACATGGACGCGGTTCCTCTGTCCAGTATTCGGTCCAGTTGGGCGCGCGGGAAAAGGCCAGGTTGTCGGCTGAGCTGGCTCTGCGCGAAGCAGTCGAGAAAGAGCAGTTCACGCTCTACTATCAGCCGATCGTCGACTTGGTGACGGGAAAACCCATAGGCGCCGAGGCCCTCGTCAGGTGGATCCACCCAGAACTCGGCTTGATCCGCCCCGACCTGTTCATCGCCATGGCTGAGGAGACGAACCTGATCGTCCCCCTGGGTCGGTGGATCATGCGCACCGCTTGCAAGCAAGCCAAGCCATGGTCGGACGGGCGCGCCGGCAATTTCAAATTGTCGGTGAACATTTCGCCGAAGCAGTTCGCCGATCCGAACCTTGTCCGGCATATGCGAGAGGCGATCGAGCTTAGCGGTTTTCCTTCGACAGCGCTACAGCTTGAAATCACCGAGGGTGTCTTGATGGGCAACCCCAAAGATGCGGCGACGACGCTTCGCGAACTCAAGGAGTCGGGGGCGATGGTCGCGGTCGATGACTTTGGCACCGGCTACTCCTCGCTGGGCTACCTGCACACCTATCCAGTGGACTGCCTCAAAGTCGACCAGAGCTTTGTGAGAGGCGTCTTGGACGACCAAGGTTCGGCGACGATCTGCCAGGCGATCATCAACCTGGCTCAAAACCTTGGAATGTCTGTCGTGGCGGAGGGTGTCGAGACGACTGACCACGAAGCGTTTCTGAAAGGTCTCGGCTGCGAGATGGCACAGGGATATCTCTACAGCAAGCCCTTGTCGCCCGAAGAGTTCGAGGCCTATCTCGCCGGTCAAATCGACGAGCCCTCGGTCGCTGCGTGACCGACAACCTTGGCGACACTGCCAATCGTCGCCCTGGTCAGTTCCAGGCTGAGGCTCGGAAGTGCCAAGATCGGGCACGATGGACTTTTTGCCAGTCGGCGCCAGTCCCCTGGGCGCCCTCGCTGCCCCGCACCATGGCCGGAGCATGCGCGCGACATCGACCTATCGCGAAGGGCCGGACGGAAACTACGACCCGCATGCACGCCCCAAGAGCGACCTGGAGGAGAAGAGCAACCGGGACAACTTCCGTGTGCCCCCTGGTGCGACCCATGTGATCATGGACGTCGAAGGCCCTGGTGTGGTGACCCATATTTGGATGACATTCCTCGGTCCCGAACCGCACCCGTGGGCAAAGGACGGCAGTGCGAACCACCAAGAACTGCTTCTTCGCATATGGTACGACGATCAGGAGAGGCCCGGGGTCGAGGCGCCGGTCGGAGACTTCTTCGGTGGGTGCTTCGGCAAGCGGTGTGAAGTCGTGAGCCTTCCTGTTGTGGTCGAGGGCGGCGACAGCTACAACTGCTTCTGGCACATGCCGTTTCAGCGACGTTGCCGAATTGAGGTCGTCAACGAGAGCGAGAAGCCGTTGAGCTTGCTTTACTACAACGTTGACTGGGTCAAGAAGGATGACTTGCCCGAAGAGACCCCCTATTTCTATGCCCAGTACACACAGCGCTACCCGACTGGCGACGGTGAGCCTTACACCCTGCTGGAGACGAGTGGAAAAGGGCACTACGTGGGAACGGTCTTCTCCGTACGTACCCGTAGCCCGTATTGGTTTGGCGAGGGTGACGAGATGATCACGATCGACGGCGAAGAGGTCCCTTCAGTCTGGGGCACGGGCACCGAGGACTACTTCCTGTGCGCCTGGGGCTTGGAGAAGACTCTGACCCCCTACTTTGGTGTTCCGTTTTTCGACCAATGGGGCATCGTCGGAGGACACACAAGCGCATACCGCTGGCACGTGAACGACCCGATCCTCTTCAACGAGTCGATCAAAGTGCAATTCGAGACGTTCGGATGGATCAGCCCGGACGAAAACGTCGAGCGACGCGCCCACAGTTGGAACCCTCGCGAGGACGACTACGCGTCAGTCGCCTTTTGGTACCAGGCCGGGCCATCGACGTTCGAAGCCCGTGCCCCCCATGCCCGTGAACGAAGGTTGCCGTCCATCGACCGGGTTGTGGTGCTTGTCGACAGTCTTGAACTCGGCCAACGGCGGATCCAACCGGAAGATCCGCTGCCTCGGCTCGAATATGACGGTCGCCCACGTGTTTCGCCGACTTCCCGCGTCTCCCAGCGCTATCCCGAACACTTCGCCGCCGACGTCGTGTATGTCCCTCTAACCCTGGGAGATGCCATCGAGCTTCCGTTCGACGTGAGCACCAGGGAGCCTCTCCGGCTTCTCGTCAATCTTGGGATAGGCCCTGACCTCGGGATCTTCGTCGTATCTTTAGACGGGGTCGCTCTGGGTGACGAGATGGACCTCTATGCTGGAGAAATCGGCCAGAGAGAGTTCCACTTGCTCGATTTCTGGCCCGAGCCCGGGCGGTACGTGCTGAGGCTTGAGTGCGTAGGCAAGAACCATCTCAGCAGTAGTTCGGCCCTGTTGGTCGAGTCCGTCCGATTGCGTGAAAGGCGACCCCGTGTGACCGAGTTTGCCTACAACAAAGACAACGACTGGCGTCGTGATCCGATCTACTACCCGGGGACATAGCTTAGCGGCGGGCGTCCTAAGCTCGGTTCCAACAGAACCAAAGGTCGCTCGGTGCGTCCAACCAAGATTGTGGGCGTCCAATGAAGGTCTCGTACACCGACGGGGAAGAACTGGAAGCCCACATAGGCGACTTGATCGCGGCGGCGCAGGACGTTTCGTCACTCAGCACGTTTGGCGCCGTCGAGTTCGATAACTGGCCGGTCAGATATCACCTTTGCCCGGAGCGTGGCAATCTCTTTCGTCACCTCGACTTTTCGAGGCTTGACGTGCTTGAACTCGGCGCCGGCATGGGCGGGGCGTCGCGCGTGGTCGCGGAGTCGGCCGCCTCCTTCTTGGCCGTGGAGGGAACGGAGCCACGTTTGCGCGCCCTCAGAAAGAGGATGCGTGGGCTGGAGAACTGGGAAGCGGTCGCCTCGAACATCGACGCCTTTGAGACCGACCGCAGGTTTGACGTCGTGCTCTTGGTCGGGGTCTTGGAGTACGCCGAACTCTATACCTCTCCTCCAGACGGGAGTTCCGCCTTCACCTGGATGATGGACAAGGCGGTGTCGCTCTTGAAACCGGGAGGAGTCGTGGCCGTCGCGATTGAGAATCGAAACGGGATCAAGTACTGGGCTGGAGCCCCGGAAGACCACACCGGACAGATGTTTGATGGCATTTGCGGATATCCATCTGGCAAATCGGTGCGGACGTTTTCACGCAGCAGTCTGCTGGAGCTCTTTCGGGGCGCCGGCATCGGTGAAGTTGAAGAGTTCTATCCTTGGCCGGACTACAAGACACCGCACTGCGTAGTGTCGAAGCGGTTGGTTGACGACTATTCCTATCTCGCCGTGGGCATGGCGGTGGACGCCGTGATGCGGGAGCCTGTGAAGGGAGTCCGGTTCTTTCCAACATCGATCGCGCTGTACCAAACGGCGGGCAGCGGGCTCTATTCCGAGTTTGCCAATTCGTTCTTGTTCCTTGGTGGGGCTCCTGGAGGCTCGTCGATCCGATCTAGGCTCTTGCGGAGGCTGGAGGCTGGCAAGGAGCGAGCCTGGCACTACTCCCTGTCGCGCCGGACGCCGATCCGCACGGTGTTGTCCTGCCCGGACGGAGCCGACCAAGCTCCGGTCGTCCAAAAGGAGGCTTTGCGATCTCCCACGGAAGGTTTGGTGGCCGAACAGCCAGTCGTACTCTGGGAGGGAGGAGAGACAAGCCGGGCACTCTTGGACGACAAGCTTAACCGGACACTGCGCCGGACAGCCTACTTTGACGGCGTCGACAGGTTTGTGGACGACTTTGTGGCGTTTCTTGAATGGTCGTTTTCTTATTGGGGTCGGGAGGATGGGGATTTGGACGGCAAGGCTTTCGACGCGATCAGCCAAAACACCGTCAAAACCCCCGACGGATATGCGCACTTCGACTTGGAGTGGCGGCTACCAGCGCCGATGCGTAAATCATGGTTCGTCTTACGCAACGTTTACAATTTGGCGACGACGTTGCGACTGTGCGAGAGCCAGCCATTTGGCTCGGCGAACGGGCTCTACGGATCGGCATGTGAGCGCGTGGGCGTGACCCCAGATTTGGAGGGAGACTTGCTCCTTGAGGCATCTGCCCAAGCGGCCATAACCGGGTTTGTGACTCCGGAACAGGCACTGGCCAGCCTGACCGCGACGATGTCAGCACCCATCCGTCCGGCGACCTTCCCCAGAGATGCTTCGTTGGAGCAGTTCAAGCGGCTCGAACTCGCTGAGGGGGGCGACTCTGTCGCCTACCTGAAGTCGCTCAACGAAGAAAACCAACGGTTGAGAGATCAACTGGGCAGGCGTTGCGTCAAAATCGGCCTGGCTCTTGACGCACGTCTACGCCGGATCAAACCCCTCTACTCTCTGATCGCTAAGGTCTACAAACGAGGCAAGGCCTAGGGGTGCAGTGATACATTGTCGGGGCCAGACCCGGAGGTCTGGCCCTTTGGGAACACAAGCAAGCGGTCTTACGCTTTGCGTTTGCGTCGGATCAGTCCTAGCGCACCCAGTCCGAGGAGAGAAAGGCTCGTCGGCTCGGGGACTGAGGTGATCTGCTTGTCCTTCGAAAGAAGGAACGTGCCGTTGGCCGCGATCGTCCTGTCCCACTGCATCGCGAACGTTATGTCGCCCGGCTGGTTGGCTGTCGTGGTGTCCGAGAGGACATCGGCGACGCCGTCGTTCAGCTTGTTCAGGGTGTCGGCGAAGGTCGTGATCTCGTAATGGTCGTACGGAGGCACGGTGCCGACCATCGCCTGGGTTCCGCCGTCCCACTGGTTGATGGTCGTGGAGTTCACGACCATCGCCTGATCTCCGTCGGCGGAGTCATCGAGGTCGAAGTCGTCGTACTCGAACAGGTGAAAGTCGAGGGGGGCGTCTGACAGGTTCCTAACACGGACGGTCTCGGCAATGTCGGAAGTGTTGCTTCCAGTGCTCCCACCATAGAGAGAGTAGAGAATGTCGATCTGAACCGCCGTCGAGGCGTAGCTGACCTCGACGATGTTCGCCGCAATCTGGTTGACCAGAGGGTTACCGAGCGACGAGACCTGTGCCTCGGGGTTATTGCCGATCCGGAAGTAGTAGTCCTCGTTGTAAAGTTGGTTGATGCCATCGACCTGCCAGGCAGCAAGTTGGGATACAGCGTCGCCATCGACAACCGAGTTCTGATCGACGAGTTGGAAGGTTTGTCCGAACGCCGCCCCTCCGAGAGCCGCGCAGATCACGGCTGTGAATGCAAGTTTCTTCATGGTACTAGTTTCCCTTGCCGTGAACCCTGCTCTCGGCATTGGACATAGTATACGACAGAAGTTGACGAAGTGCCTCTGTTCAAGTTGTTGGGATCGGGACGGATTCAATGTCAGATCACCGTATCCTAACAACGCAAAACTAGGACTAATTTAGAAAGTAGGACGGCTTACAACGCGGCAAGGGCCGGGCCAACGGCTTGGGGCTAGGTAGCCACGGCATTGCGCTTGTACCCTTCAAGCCAGATACACCCGACAACCTCACCCAGTGGTGAAGAAGAGCCACAAAAAGGGCCAGGCCCGAAGATCTGGCCCTATGGGAACACAAGCAAGCGGTCTTACGCTTTGCGTTTGCGTCGGATCAGACGCAGTGCACCCAATCCGAGGAGCGCAAGCCCTGGTCGCCCACTATCGTCAGAACGAGGATAGTATATGTCTATCCCAGAGCTTGCACCACAGAAACGTGCGAACATGAGCGGTTTCTTAGGTTCCATCGTAAGATATGACGGATCTTTACGAGGAAGACACTAGTTCTTGCTGTCAATGTCCTTAGAAAATATATGGCTCAGAGCCGTTGCGTGGACAAGTCCGAAATGCTCAAGGGTCTATCCAGAACGTCTGACCCGATTCGATCGTCGTCGGTTTTGCAAGGGTTTTGCGGTCGTGCCCTGAAATCTGCAGGCTTGTCAATCTGAGCTTGCCATGATGGATGGCGATATAGTGCCTTGCGCCTTTGCGCCCGAAGATCCCCCATCCCTCGGCGGCGACGAAGGGCACCTGGAAATCACCTTTGTCAAACGGCGCCTTCATATCGAATCCCAGAGCACCCGACGGCCCGTCGTAACGGAAGCCGGTCAACGTCACGAGAGCGCCGTAGGAAGACATCGCCCGGGCATAGTGGTCGCTGCACTCGATCTCGTTATAGGGGTTGCGTCGGTGGCCGTCATGGCGGTCGTGCACGGCACGGATGAGGGCGAGGCCTTCCTCCACCATGTCGAGCGCGATCATGTGCGAGGCCACTTGGTGTTCTTGGCCCGTCCAACACTCGTTGAAGTAGAAGAGGAACGTTCCCTTGGGGTCGTGGTAGGGGTTCTTCAGGCCTTTGGGGTTGGTGGTCATGATGAGGCCCGCGTCTCCGGCGACCGCGTACCACCGCCCGGGTTTCATCTTGTCGCGCCAAGGCCCCACGTCGGGTGTGAAGTTGTACTTCCAGACGCTTTGGAGGGCCTTCTTGGTCTCTGGAACCGGCAGGACCGACCCCAGGCCGATTTGGTGCGCCCAACTGTCGCCGAACACCTGGTCGACGTGGCAGCCTTCGTAATAGCCGAGCGCGTCGGCGTGGGACGGGTCCGGCTTTTGGATGAAGTACTCGCCGTTGAACAACGTCAGGAAGCTTTCTCGCCCCTTGGCCAGGCGGTCGGAGCACTCCTTGGAGAAGGCAGTGTCATGGACGGCGTCGGCCATGGCCCGGGCGGCGTCGAGGGCGGCCAGGTATTCGGAGGTTATCCACGAGATCTGGCCATACCACGCGGCGTCGAGGGTGTTCATCTGCTCGCCCTCGAGGATCCCTTTGCCGTCGTCCATCTTCATAAGGAACCGGACGGCCTTTTTGATGCGTGGCCAGTTGCGCTCGAGGAAGGCGTCGTCGGCTGACATCTGGTGCTCACGCAGGAAGCGGCAGATCGTCCCTGCCTGTCCGTCGATGGCGGCGTTCATGTCGAATTCGCCGCGGAACCCGATGCCGCCGTCTTTGTTCAAGGACAGGCCGAGGTCGACACGCTCGCGGGTGTCGCGCTCCAGTTCGGGGAACAGGCGCCCGACAGCCTGGGCGTATTGCCAGACGTGGCCACAGGTGCCCGGGCAGCAGCCGACGCCCTCGAAGCCATAGAACCGGCCCGATCCGAACCGCTGGCAGACGGACGTGGCAAGGGTGCTGGCGCTGGCGAAGACCCGCTCCATGAACCAATGGGGCAACCCGGGGCCGTCGTCTTCGCCATACCATGTGTCGCGCCACTTGCGGGTCGTGTCCACCAAGAAGTCTCGGTGGGTGCGAAAATGGCGGGCGACAGAGAGGGCGTCTTTGAACCGCTTCGAGTAATGGCGTTTGGTGGCGTCGTCGGGGACGTCGATCTGCAGGTTGGGGAAGTGCCATGCGACGACGAACTCAAGGGTTTTGCTTTGGCCCGGTTCGACCGTGAAGGCTTGGGAGACCGTCGTCTCCGTCGTCTGCGGCGCGTCCCCGAGAGCGACGAGCGCCATGGAGCCGTTGTCGGGCCGGTCTTTGAGGGGCGGGGCGTCGTTGGGGACGTCCGACTGCCAAATGCGGCCCACGCCGATCTGACCCCATCCACCGGTCTCGGTGTCGACGATCTCGAAATGGGCGGTCTTGCCCTCAAAGGCAGAGACGTCATGGGCGACCGGTCGCATGCGGTTGGAGTCGTAACCCGTCTGGCTGAACACCGTCTTGCCGTCTAAGATGAGGTTCACGCACTCCTTGCCTGGGTGGTTTCCACCGCCGACCCAGAAATGGATGAATTTGCGCTGGATCGTGAACTGGGGGCCCGTCAGTTTGCCGACGCATTGGTCCCTGGCGACCACGTCGTTGGCCGGCGCGCTGGAGTGGGTGTTGACGACGTGGCCCCCAGGCCCGCCGACGTTGCCTTGATAGGGGATGATGTCCTTTCGGGCCACTGGCCCCTTGCCGAACGCGGTTCCTTCGGCGACCCAGGGCGCATAGGTGGCGCGTTCCCAGTCTTCAATCAAGAGGTCCTTTCTGAGGGCCGTCTCTTGGGGGACGGGCTCGACCGAGTGCTGGATGCCGTCCGACCCCTGTTTCGTGACCGGCCTCGCGGAACCGTCCTTGACGGCCGACCGTCCGGCAGCGTGTTCCAGCCTTCCCGTCAGGGCGCCCGTGGCGGTCGCCTTACCCTTGTTGGTGATGGTGTAGGCGAGGTATGTCAGCGGATAGCTGGAGTTCTCGAAGTCGAGCGGGATGAACGGAGAGAACGCCTCGAGCCTGACCTCCAAGTCAGTCGCGTAGTCATGGTAGGTGACCAGACCGACGGGGTACTGGCCACGGAACAGGACGTCACTCCAGCCAGTGGAGTCCATCTCCCGCTTCTTGTCGCCGTCCACAGCCAAATCAAAGCCGAATTCGAAAGGTTCTTCCACCGGCAACGGGTCAAGATAGGCGCTGCCGCCACCGGGGCCGACTTTCTGCCCCTTGTATTCGGTGTCTCCCTTGCGTACGCCGAACCGGTTTGAGTTGAAGATGTCCCAGTGGCCGAGCCTGCCGTCACCGCTCAGATAGACGAGCCCACAACAAACGCCGCCGATCGGCATACAGATGTTTTGTAAGGCGTGGCCCGTGTACTCGGTCGGCTCACCCCGTTCGTAGAGGGACTTGACCCACTCGGCGCGCAGCTTCTTGTCGGTTGGCACCAGGCTCCGGAAGTCTTCCTGGGTGAACGGCCCCGCCATCACTTTGGGGGCCACGAACGTCGCCGCAGTCGTTGCGCCGGCCATTTTCAGGAGAGTGCGGCGCGGAATCTTCGCTGGCCCTTTGGGAGGCATGGCGTGATGCTACCTGCGGCCCTAGCCCGAGAGCTTCTCGATGGCCTTCTCGATCCGCCGAATGCGGGTCTCAGGTGCCTTCGCTTCGTTTATCGCCCGCACGTGCTCCTTTCTGTGTGTGTACGACAGCTTGTCGAAGGCCTGTGTCAGACCGGCCGACTCGAGCGCGCGGGCGAGGTCTTCGGGGACTTCGACCGTCCGGGGCTCGGTGTCGACGGCGATCTGGACGGCGATCTTGTCACCTGCTTTCAACCCGGCGTTCTTACGGTGTTCGGAGCTGAATGGGACCATGAAGTCTCCTCCCATGACGAACACTGTGCTCCGGTACGCATAGCCGTTGACCACGAGTGCCACGGCCGGCTTCTTGCCCGCCTGCATGGATTCGATGACTTCTGCCGGAACCTGGATTCCGGTCGGCCCTTCCGCTTCACCCAACAGAACAGATTCAAATTGGAACGATGTAGGTGGCATGGCTCGACCCCTCCAGACAGCCCATGCTACCAGTGCGCTGGTGTCAGGAAGCGTTGGAGAGCGCCCACGGTTCGCCTTGGACTTCCACACCGTCGAACCAAGCGGCTTGGTAGGCGAGGATCTGATCGACCACCGACTTGTCAAGCGGCGCTGCTTCGGTGACCGCGCGCTCAAAGACCTTCATGCGTTCCGGGTGGCTTGTGGAGCCCACCGTCGCCCGGACATTAGAGAATCCCAACGAGAAGCTGGCGGCAAATGCCGGCCAGTCGTTCATGCCCGACCTCTCGAAGAGGGGAAGCACGAGCTTGGCCCGTTCGACAAGGTATCCGGAGGAAGGGTCGCGCTGGGCGACCTCCCGGATGTCGCCTCCCGCGACCGTGCGCATGGCGATTATCGGCGCCATCGTCTCTTGGAGGAGGCTCCATAGCTCGTTGTCGACAAAGCGTTGGAGTGGGTTGAGATAGAAGATGTAACCGTCGACCAGCCCGTCGGCGTGGTGGCCCTTCAGGACTCCTTTCGCCGTCGCCGAAGTCCACGGAAAGACCTCGAGGACGAAGCCGCCCACCAATCCGTCGGACTTCATCTTGGCCAACTCGTCAAGATCCAGCCCTCCTTCGCGTAGAGACCTGGCCAGTCCGCCGGCCGCGCAAAGCTGGGCGATCTCCAGGTGGTCGCGGCCGACTGTTTCTAGCTGTTCTTCGATCTGGCCCCTTACCTGGGCGGCAGACTCCAAGCCGGTCTTGAAGATGAGTCCCGGCACTTGGTCGGGGCTCGACGCGAACGCCGTCCGCAGGACTTGCAGGGCGTCGCCGTACTGGTGGCTCGCGTGGAACCACACGTCGAGGCCCATCGCGGCCCGCGCGATCCCGACCCTGTCTTCGAACGGGATGCGTTTGTCGCCGAGCCTGGTCGTACCGTAGACGTATCGAGAGACGCGATCGATGGCAGACATGTCCTTACCCTTTACGTTGGCTTGTCGGGACTTCGAAAATAGGGAGACGTGCGGGCGGGCCCGCGACAAGGGGATAAGATCGACCTGGGCAATGAGGACAGAACTGTCTGACGCGCAGGTCGAGGCTTACCGTGAGAACGGGTTCCTCGTCATCGAAGGATTCCTTGACGAAGGGGAACTGGAAACATGGCGCGAGCAGGTCCGTGAAGGCATCGCAGCCCGCCTGAAGACGGAACACTTGCAAAACCAAGGCGACCCCGACAGCTATTACGCCCAGGTTTTCACACAGGCGATCAAGTTGCGCGACGTCCACGAAGGCATGAGGGAGATCATGGACGATCCACGCCTTGGGAAGTTGGCCGCCGAACTGGCGGGGGTCGATGGTGTCCGCATCTGGCACGACCAAGCACTGGTCAAGCCTCCGTTTGGCAACCCGACCGGATGGCATTTGGACAATCCATTCTGGTCGTTCTCCTCACGCGACGCGATCTCCCTGTGGGTGGCGTTAGATGACGCGACCAGAGACAACGGTTGTTTGTACTACCTGCCCGGAACGCACAGATCTGCCAGGTTTGAGCAGACACCGATCGGCGCGAACCAGAGCGACCTGTTCAAAGCCTATCCAGAGTGGTTGAAGGTCGAGTCGGTGGCGTGCCCCTGTCCGGCCGGTTCGGCTCTTTACCATAACGGACTTGTCGCCCACGGTGCAGGGGCAAACATGACCAACAAGCCTCGACGGGCAATGACCTGCGCCTACATGCCCGACGGTTCGACATTCAACGGTGTGCGAAATGTGTTGTCAGAAGGCTACCATGCGTCTCTCAAGGTAGGTGATGTACTGGACGACGAAGCCGAGGTCCCTCTGATCTACCGGCGTTCTGGTAGGCCGGGCCAAGCGTAAAATGGCCGCCGTGTTGAGCGCATTGGTCTTGGCGATGGCAGCGGGGCCGTGGTCGTACGTGACCCGCGACGTGTCCGGTTGGACGGTCAAGGTGCGGACGGAGCTTCTGACATCGGACAAAGCGGGAACCGAGGCCGGGCTCAAGCTGATCGCCGCGCAGTTGGAACTTGTGGCCGAGAAGGTGCCGCCTAAAGCGCTCAAGTCGTTGCGACACGTGACCGTCTACGTCTCACCCGAGTATCCCGGCGTCCAGCCAAGGGCCGAGTACCACCCGGGGGCGGACTGGCTCCGCGAGAACGGCCGTGATCCGTCAATGGTCAAGGGTGTGGAGGTCACGAACATGCGGATCTTGGCCAAAGAGGTGGACCGGATGCCGATGCTCATGCTTCACGAACTCGCCCACGCCTACCACGACCAGGTGCTGGGCTTTGAAGACAAGGACATCGTCGCAGCCTACAAGAGTGCGATGGCAAGCGGCGTCTACGACAGGGTCGAGCGTTGGCACGGCACCGGCATCCCCGACACATTTGAGCGCGCCTACGCTATGACGAACGAGCGGGAGTACTTCGCGGAGGGGACAGAGGCTTACTTCGGCAGGAACGACTTCTATCCCTTTGACCGTGCTGACCTGGTCAAGGCCGACCCTGGGCTCGTCAAGGTGCTTGAGCGTGTGTGGCTCCGAAAGGGCGACCCTTCGGCACCCGACCGATAGTTCGTCGGTGACCTCTGTGTCGGGTCACATTTTGCCGAGGTCGGCGAAGACGATCTTCTTGTATCCGTCCGTCTCGTATAGGCACCCGACCTTTCCGGCGGACAGGGGCACAAGTACGGAATAGGCGAACTCCCGCGGTTCGATCAGACGCTTCAGCGGCCAAGTCTTGCCGCCGTCGCGGCTCGTCCAGACCGTGCCGCGCGATCGGTCGGAAGCATCGGGGCCGCTGTAGAGCAACCGACCATCGGAAAGCCGCACGACGCTTCCCATGCAACTGGGATCGGTCAACTCGGGCAGTTCGCGTATGTCCGACCACGTCTGGCCGCCGTCGCGGCTTACGGCAGCCCGACGGCACGTTCGGCCGGCGTATTGCCGACTGATCATGATGATCGAACCGTCGGAGGCCTCGGCACATTGAACCTCGTTGACTTGGCTCCGGTATTGGCCGTTGGCGGTCACGAGCATGGCGCCGGGGGCGTCTTGGCCGTACTTCCATGTCTGGCCGCCGTCGTCGCTATAAGCGGCGTATATCTGCCACTGGTAGAACGGCCCCTGGTTCATGGGGAAGACCAAGCGGCCCTTGTGCGGGCCCTTCTGAAGTTGGATACCGACACCCGGGCCGCTTGCCACCGTCGTGGCGACCGTCGGTCTCTTGACTTCGCCCGTGATGTCACGGAGTGGCGACCACGTCTTACCGTCGTCGTCCGATTGGGTGACCAAGGTCGAGACGATGTCCGCACCTTTCACTCCCGGCTTGAGTTTGCCGCCTGCCTCCCTGAGCCCATTCGGGTAGCGCTGGAACATAAGGAGGACGCGACCGTTGCGGCGGTCGACCACCGCGCAGGGGTTGTTGAAACAGTCCTTTCCCGGGTCGGCCACGATCTGGAGGTCACCCCATGACTTGCCTTCATCGGTGCTCCGACGCAACACGATCCGGTTCATCTCCTGGTCGGTCTTCACATCTGCGCGGCCTTCGGCGAAGGCGAGGAGCGTCCCTGAGTTCGTCCGCACGACGCTGGGAATGCGTATTTGCTGGAAGCCTCCGTCCCCGGCGGCGAAGACGGTCGTCGTCGTCCCGGCTATCGACGCGGCGGCAAGAAGTGTGGTCAGCATCCTCTATATTTTGGCTCGTGAGCAGAATCGTGTCGGTGCATGGACGTCAAGTCTCTCATGGAAGCGCCCAGCGGGGATAATCACCGAGTGGGCTTGGGTCGGGAGTTGACGCCTCTGGAGCATACGGTGCTCGGCATCTTGTTGAGGCTGGGGCCATGCCGAGCTCATGCGGTAGTCCTCGAGTTCTCGTCGTCTTCGACCCTGGCCTTTCGAAGCAAGGCGGGATCGATCTATCCGTTGATGAAGCGTTTGGCCAAGGCGGGCTTTGTCAACTACGCCGACAAGAGGTACAGATTGGCCCCTGCTGGGCGGCGTGCATTGCAGGAATGGCTCAGACCACCGCTGGACGAGGGGGAAGTGTCGACCAACCTCGACACGCTCCGGACGAGGTTCTACTTCATGGAGGTCCTCACCAAGGATGAGGTCTTCAGCTATCTCGACTTTGTCGAGACCGAGCTTGGCCATATGTTGTCAAAGCTTGAGTCCACCAAAAGGCTTCATGTCGAGTTGGGGGACAGGTTCGGGGAACTAGCTATCATCGGGGCTTTCAAGGAGACGGAGGCGCGGATATCTTGGATCCGGGAAGTACGCAAGCTTCTGATGGCGGATTTCCCCTACGAAGACGCCACCAGCGAAAAGCCTTGAACTCTTGGTTTCATCGTCATTTGGCGACCGTAATGGTGATCGTGTGGTCGACGGGCACGAACTTGGAGTGGACGACGGACTGAAGAGAGGCTCTGACACGCTCGGTGTCGCCAAAGTACCAATCCGGATGGGCCTTGTATTCGGCACTGCGGAATATCATCTTGATCTGCTCGGTCTCATAGGCCTGCTTGGCCCCAATCGCGTCGCGGCATGCCGCGAACGCATCCGAGAACGGGTTGGTTGGAAAGTCCGCAGCCAAGTTGACGCCCGCTGCGAGTTGTTCCCGTGTGTACGTCTTGGTGGCCTGTCCCCATTTGACGTTATATCTTTGGGCTTTGGCCCCCTTCACGACGAGCATGAACCTGTTCAGGTCTTGATTCCACGGAATGAACTTTGCCGCTTCCAGAGATGAGTTGGTCGGGTTCTCACTTCCCTGGAGGACAAATGGATAGCGAGTACTGTGGATCTTGAGGTTCTTACCGTCAAAGCTGGTCACACTGTGTCCGTCAGTGGCAATGGCCTTCTTCTTGGCTAAGTCGACCGTAAACCGGGCGAGTTCCTGTGTTCCCATCCCGAGTGATTCAAGAAATGCGTAGGCCATAGCGAGGTGGCCCGCCGCTCCCGGGTGGACACCGTCCGCGCCGCTAGCCTCGAGCTTGGTGCCCCACACGTTCTTGGCCTTATCCCGTAGCATGGACATGTCTTCGTAAACGGTGGCAAACCCAAGGCCGCGTTCGCGAGCCAAGTCCAGCCCGATGTTGTGTAGGTGGGCGAGGCCGTCGTTCATGTCCTCGATCGTGCCGGTGCCCTGTACCCAGGTCGGCTTCTTGCCGACGATGCCGGGTGAGCCCACGACTGTCCTGACGTTGTTGGCCGCGAACGCGTCGAGGATCTTGGACATTTGCGTCCTGTATGTGTCCCCGATCGACGGCTCGTACTTCCTGTAGCCATGGTCGTTCATGCCGTAGCAGGTTGTGGCTACGGTCGGCTTGAACCGAAGGCAGTCGTCTTGCATCCGGTTGACAAACCCGGTGGCGGTCTCACCGCTCCAGCCGAGTTGACGGACGTCGACCTTGAGCTCGGGCCGGCAGAGCGTCAAGTAGGACTCCATCATGCGGGAGTAGAGCTTCTGCTCTGTGATCGAGTCGCCGATGATGGCCAACCTGTCGCCGATCCTTAGGGTTACGGGTGGCTGATGGTTGGTCTCAAGCTTGGTCTGGGCAAGGACGACGGTCGGGAACAGGGCAAGGAGAACCGACGGGACCACCGAGATTCGGGCCATGAGAAGACTTTACTCCCTCATGGCCCCGGTTCAGCTTGGCAGCCCCTCGGTTCACTCCTGCCCGACAGCGATCGTCACCGTCGTTTTTGCTCCCTTGGCCTGGCTCGCGTTCAGGGAAATAGTGCGACCGTCACCGAGTTTGCCGGCCATGACAACCATCTGGGTGTCCCCTTGGGTGCTATTGGCGTTCGACTCAGATTTGAACTTGCCTTTGTAGAACTCACCGACCTTGTCGGGCGTGTCGGCGGTCTCACGGACACTGAGAAGCGCCATCTTGCCACTGGTGGTTGTCTTTTGCGAGTTGACGCTTGTCGAGCCGGGATAAAAGGGCACTCCAAGGTCGCCTTCCTTTACCGCGTCCGGGCTCATCTCCATGTTGCCCTCGGGCCCCTTGACGCTGAGTTTGCCGTCTTTGGACTCCATCGTCGTGGTTCCCTTTGCGTCCTGGACGGTCATCTTGCCTTGACCGCCGTCGATCGATGCGGTCTTGCCATTCTTGTCCGTGACCTCCATGTGCCCGCTGTTGTTCAGTTTGACCGTCTCACCGTTCTCACCCTTGAGCTCGACATGAGGGCCGCCGCACCCGATTAGGAAAATGGCGAGCAAGGAGGCTGTAATCAAAGCGGAGTGCTTCATTGTTTGCGAAGATAGCATTCTTGACCGAAAAAGGCTATGCCTCAATACTCATTGGCAAGCTTCACACTCCTCACCATTCAGCATCGCCTCGATGGAGCATGCCTGTCGTTCGGCTTCGGTATAGACCTTTTTGGAGTCCGTCGTCGGGGCTGGTTCGCCATCAAGCGTGGCGAATCCACGATCGACCGTTCCCGGATTTGACAAGGAGGCATCTTCAGCTAAGCTAGCCTCTGTGACCAGGCTACCTTTTGACTTCGCCACGGCGACGGTGGCCTTCTCGATGTTTGACCTCTGTGATCTAGTCGCCGATGACGGCCAACCTGTCGCCGGTCCTTAGGGCTCCGGGTGGCTGATGGTTGGTCTCAAGCTTGGTCTGGGCAAGGGCATATACCGGTGGAGCCATTCGAAGACGGGCCATGAGGAGACTTTACTCGTTCATAGCCATGGATCGATTCGAGAGAATCTCAAGCCACCGATATCCAACCAAGCGGCAAGACGGGGGGCCGCAGACATGGATTCTGCAGCCCCCTATCCGCTTGAAGCCCGCTTGTCAGCGGTTCCTGCGCCGCCGCAGGGCCAGTGCACCGAGCCCAAGGACTGCCAGCGTCGCTGGCTCCGGTACCGCATTATAAGTAACGTTGTATCCGCCGACGTTGTCGTCGTACCAGCCGGGAGGGCCGTTGAAGCCGAACGCGTCGGCGATGCCCAGGACAAGTGCGGAGGCTGAGTCCGGCACGGCAAAGTTCTGGACGACGGAAGTTGTAGTCATGCCGTCACCAATGAAGAACACCTGCCGGATCCCTGGGGAATAGCTGGTCAGGTCGTAGTCGGCAAGGGATCCGTACAGCATGTCGCCAGGAGCAGTCAAGCCCGAAATGTCCCCCCCTTCGATGAAAACACCAACCAACATGCCGCTGAGCGGGCCGGAATAGCCTGAGATCGGGTCGACGGCCGAGATGTTGGTCGAGGCAGAGAAATTGCCGCCATCGGGGCCGTTGTATAGACTGCCGTTCCATCCTGCCATTCCATCTGCGGCAAAGGTGAAAGTGCGACCAGTTCCAGGGTTCAAGGTGATGGAGGGTGCGAGCAGCCCCCCGCCGGGGGTACCGACTCCATAGCCAAAGATGTTGGATTTGGCATCGACATAAAGGGAGCCAGACTGGGCGAACGCGGTTCCTCCAAGTATGACCGTGGCGATTCCGAGAATGATTTTCATTGTTTTCCTCTGCTCTTCGGCAAATCTCAATGCAAATTCTTTTGATTTGACAAGAAAGCAACGATGAGTTTACATAAGGATGACGGCTTTAGTGTTCTGTTTGCTGTCAAATTCTAGTAGAACTACCTGCTAGAGTATGAGGTGGACGGAAATGTGGAGTAGTATTGGAATGCTTTGTTTTCTTTAAGCAATACTTGCTAGAGCCTATATAGAGTGAACTAGTAGTTATTGACACGCTTCACACTCCTCACCATTGAGCATCGCCTCGATGGAGCACGCCTGACGTTCGGCTTCGGTATAGACCTTCTTGGCATCAGTCGTCGGGGCCGGTTCGCCATCAAGCGTGGCAAATCCACGATCGCCTGTTCCCGGATTGGACAAGCTGGCATCTTCAGCTAGGCTGGTCTCTGTGACCAGGCTACCTTTTGACTTCGCCACTGCGACGGTGGCCTTCTCGATGTTTGATGCCCCCTGGGAACGCAAGTAGTAAGTGGTCTTGACACCCGTGCGCCAGGCGTGGCGGTACATGTGTGAGATCGTCTTCATGTCCGGCTTGCCAATGAAGAGGTTGACGGACTGGGCTTGGTCGATCCACTTTTGGCGACGGGCGGCGGCGTCCACGATGAAGACATACGGTATCTCGAAAGCGGTCAGATACTTCTTCTTGACTTCGTCCGGGATGCCCTCGACATTTCCCAGTTCGCCGTCGAAGTATTTGATCTGATCGATCACCGCCTTGGACCACAGGCCGAGGTTCTTCAGCTCTTCAACCATGAAGGGGTTGACGACGACGAAGTCGCCCGAGAGGTTCGACTTGACGAACATGTTCTTGAAGACAGGCTCAATACAAGGCGAGGTGCCCATGATGTTGGCGATTGTGGCCGTGGGGGCGATCGCTAGGACGTTGCTGTTCCGCATGCCTTGTTTCGCGATCTTCTCCCGCACAGGCTCCCAGTCCATTCTTCCGCCTCGCGGGACCTCGACCTCTACACCGCGCTCTCTTTCAAGGATCTCGAGGGTGTCCTGAGGCAAGAGGCCTCGATCCCATTTAGAGCCCTTGTAGGAAGAGTAGACGCCTCTCTCGGCGGCAAGGTCGGACGACGCCTCATAGGCGTAGAAGGCGATCGCCTCCATCATCTCGTCGTTGAATTCGACAGCTTCCTGGCTGGCAAAGGCGACGCGCTTCTTGAACAGGGCGTACTGCACACCCATGACCCCGAGGCCCACCGGGCGGTGCCGGATATTGCTGGTCTTAGCGGCTTCGGTGGGATAGAAGTTGATGTCGATGACGTTGTCTAGGGCCCGCACAGCGATACGGACTGTCTCGCGCAGTTTGGCGTGGTCGAGGGAGCCGTCTGCCTTGAGATGGTTGTCAATCACAATGCTGCCCAAGTTGCAGACTGCTGTCTCCTCCGCACTAGTGTTCAGCGTTATCTCTGTGCAAAGGTTACTACTATGTACGACCCCGCAATGGTCTTGCGGTGAGCGCAGGTTACAGGGATCCTTAAATGTGATCCAAGGGTGCCCTGTTTCGAAGAGCATCTTGAGCATGACCTTCCAAAGTTCAAGCGCCTCTATGCGTCGCCCCCATAGCTCTCCCTTGTCGACCAAAGCCTCGTATTCCTCATACCTTTTCTCAAAGGCTAGCCCATAAAGATCGTGTAGGTCCGGCACATCACAGGAGCGGAATAGTGTCCAGTGTGAACGGGCCTCCATGCGCTTCATGAACAGGTCCGGAACCCAATTGGCCGTGTTCATGTCGTGCGTCCGGCGTCGTTCGTCGCCGGTGTTACGTCGGAGTTCCAGGAAGTCGAAGATGTCGTTGTGCCAGCTCTCCAAGAAGGCGCAACCGCTTCCTGCGCGCTTGCCGCCCTGGTTGACGGCGACCAATTGGTCGTTGTGCATCTTGAGGAAGGGGATGACGCCTTGGCTCTCACCATTGGTGCCCTGGATGTATCCGCCGGTGCCGCGGACGCTTGTCCACGAACCGCCGAGGCCCCCTGCCCACTTGCTGAGGAATGCGTTTTCAGCGATGCCTCGTAACATGATGCTCTCAATGCTGTCATCGACCTTATAGAGATAGCATGAGCTGAGCTGTGAACGGTTCGTGCCGGAGTTAAAGAGTGTCGGCGTCGAGGAGCAGAACCGACGCGATTTATACAGGTTGTAGAGCTCGATCGCCCTGGTCTCCTTGTCGGCTTCATCTTTGAAGAGGCCCATGGCGACGCGCATCCAAAATATCTGAGGAGTCTCAAGCCGCTTGTGCGAGCCGCTAGTCTTGTCGGTAATAAGATAACGGTCGTAAAGGGTTTGGATGCCAAGGAAGTCGAAATCGAGGTCAGCAGTCGGGTCAAGCGCGGCCGACAGCCTTTCCAGATCGTAGTCTAGGATGTCCTCTCTGAGCCGGCCAATCGCGACGCCACGGCGCAGGTGTGCAGAGAAGGCACGCCGGTGGGCTTGTTTGAGAGTGTCGACTCCATCACGCAGGATGTTCCAGTCGAGGGTCTCTTCATAGATATAGGTGAGCAAGATTCGGCCCGCGAAGAAGGCAAAGTCCGCATCGCGCTCCATCAGGCTCTTTGCGTTCAGGACGATAAGCTTGCGCAGGTCGTCGATGGGGATGTCTTGGTTGACGGACCGTCGGAGTTCGACCTCGATCTTCTCGGCGCTCAAAGAGAGGTTGAGGCCGATCATGGCGTATTGGATGCGGCTGCGAAGGTCTTCGCCATCCCAAAACTCCGTGTTACCGTTCTCAGTGACGACGGAAATGAGGGCGAACTGGTCGTCGCCCCGCGTGGGTTTGGCCGCCTCCTGGGCACGGAGCATCGCGCGCTGGGCACGATAGACAATGTATGCCTCGGCGACTTTGAAGTGGCCGCCGCGCATAAGTTCCTCTTGTACGAGGTCTTGGACGGTCTCAATGTTGACGTAGCTCTGACCGATTGCCAGGACTCGTCCGCCGACGGCCTGCGCGACCTCTACTGCCGGTTCGCTGTTGAGGCCCTGGGCCAAGAAAGCCTTACGTACGGCGATCTCGACTTTGTCGGTGCTCCAAGGCACGACCATGCCATTGCGGCGGATGAGCTTGACCTCTGTCGCGGCCGCGGTGCCGTGGGGGATGTTCGCCCGCTGGGTGACCAGGGACTTGGCGACGTCGAAGGCGCCAGCCTCGACGAGCACGGCTTCGATCAGGACGCTGAGGTCGTATTCGCTGATCTTGACCGTGTCGCCGGCCAGACCGGCGAGTTTGGCGACGACCTGCTCGGCGATGCTTTGGGCAAAGGCCCGGTTGGTTCCGTTGTCAAGGTCTGCGTCGCCTCGGGCCAGGCTTACGGCGGCCATGGCGTCGCTGATGATGTTGCCGACTTCGGCGACTTGGAAGTCTCGCTCAGTCTCCGGGCCGACGATGCGGACGCTGCGGTCGATCGTCAGTTGTCGGGCGATCTCTTCGCCCCACTTCGGGCTCGGGCGTTCGCCCGGGGACAGGAGCGCTGCGCGCTTCAACTCGAGGTCATGTCTTATGTTGCTCATCAAAGTCCTTCCTTGGCCCAAACTGGGTGCACCTAGCCCGAGAGTCTGTCGCCGAGGACATAGTTCGGCGGCTTCGCCCTCGCTCCGGTGCAAGCCGTTCGGGTGGAGCTGGCGCCCCGGCCACGTTCCCGTGACCGCGCCATCTTGTGTTCGAGACGGTGAGAATACACAAGATGATGCGGTCGGCGGGGATTTTCTTTTTCCACTTGTTCTACTCCCGAATGGGGGTAAGTGGTCGCAGTGGCCCTGGTGCCGACCCTTGTCCAGTATAGCACAAATGTCTACTATTCTCGCAGACATTTTTCGAGATGCGATTGGCTGGCGCCCGGGGCTATTTGACGACGGTGGCGGAGAGGATCAGGTCGCCGCGCTTGGCCTTGTCGACGACGTCCATGCCCTTCACGACCTTGCCAAAGACGCAGTATTTGCCGTCAAGACGAGTGTTCTCAGCGAGGTTGATGAACCACTGGCTGTCGCCGCTGTCGTCCCCCGGTGACTCCAGGGCCATGCCGACGGTGCCACGGGCGTGGTGGCCGGCACCCTTCTCAAAGGGAACGGACCGGCCGCTCCCTCCGTCGCCAAGGCTTTCCGTCGCGCTCATCAGCCCGGGCCGGGCGACCGCGTCGTCGGGGAACCAGCCGCGCGACTTGCTGTCACCGGCCTGCAAGACAAATCCTTCGACACGCCGGTGGAGCAAGAGCCCGTCGAAAAAGCCCTTCTCCGTGATCTCGACGAAGTGGGCGACGGTCTTCGGCGCAGTGTCGGCAAAGAGTTCCATCGTAAAGCTCCCACGGTCTTGGATCCGGAACTCGACCCGAGGATTGGCGGCGACGATGGCGAAGGCGGCGACCCAGGCGACCATGCCGCTGAGTCTACTTGACTGTCGCTTCCAGTTGGGCGAGGCGCTCGGCGAGGTCGTCTGCCAAGTCTTCGGCCTCGTGCTCCTGGCGCTCTTCTTCCATGCGTGTGGTCATGGCCCCAAGGAGGAAGCCGGCCGTCAGGCCCAGGATCAGGAATGCGAGGCTTCGTCCCATTCGGGTTCATTTTGAAGAAACTGCCGCAGAGTGGCTAGGCCGTGGGTGTTTCAGTTCAGAAGGGGAGGAGGGGATCTGCCGTGTGGAAGTAGGTGTTGTCGAAGTACGGCAGCTTCATCTCTTGGGCATATCGGGCGCCCTTTGCGACGATCTCGTGGGCTCGGCTCTGGATGGCGGCCCCGTGGCCGATCACGGTCTCAACCCGCTCGGCGATGAACAAAGGCTCTCGGGCTCCCTTCCAGAAGAACACGATGCGATAGACCACCGGGCGGCTGACCAGGCCGGGGATTCCGAACTCATGAGCCTGGGCCACGACCGCGTCGATGCTGTCCAGGCTGCCCCTGGTCATGCGTTTGAACGGCCCTTGGCCCTCGCGGCGCCAGTAAGTGCGCTGGCGCAGATCTATGGTCATACGTTCGCTACTGAGGGCGGCCCAGACGCCGCCGAATCCGACAAAGACGCCGACATTGCCCCAATAGCCGCTTCCCCAGCCGATGAACCCAAGCACAAACGCGCCAAATCCACCAAAGACGCAAGCGAGCACCAGCCAGTCGTACCAAAGAGGAGGAGCAAACACCAAGCGCTTGTTCTCACCCCAGAATCGGCCGACGAGCGGCGTCTCCAAACCGAACTTTGACCGGGCCCAAGAGCGGCCCGTCCAACCTTCCGGGCCTCTCGGCTCGTGTCCCGGCATCCTGCGACGATGTTACCGGGACAGTAAACAGAAGAGCGCCCTGGCCGTTATGGCCAGGGCGCCTCGTTGATCCGCCCAAGGGCGTGCGGTTAGTCTTCGACGTGCCGTCCCGTGTTCGGGACGTGCTGCACTTTGGCCGTCCCGCCTTGACCGGCGACTGCCGAACGGGCGTTCGAGACCGCCTGCTTGCGGGCACCCTCAGGATCCAACCCAGCGCCGCGTGCCGACCCGACGACGGCCGGGGAGGTCAGCTTGGTTGGTGCCTTAGTGCTCTTTCTGGACCAGTCCGTGGCTGGCCGTACCGCTGCTCGGGCGTGCCCGGCCGCCTGGTTGGCGGACCGTGGTGTCACGGTCTTGCCTTTGGCAGCGGCCTTGGACTTGCCAGGTGTGGGGGCCGAGGCCGCCGGGGTGTCGTCGCCGGTGGACGGCGTGTCACCCTCGGCGGATTGCTCAGCCGACTCAGGCAGGATTGAAGACACGGCTCCCTGGACGTCTTCCTTGCTCGGGATCGGCATCAGGTCCTTGTTCTCGGTGATGGTGCCGAAGAGCACGGCGACGGCGCGCTTGGTCTTGAGGTCGGTCGGGTTGAGCCCCTTGCCGAAGGCAAGCCAGTGCGTCTTCTGTTCAATCTCCTGGAGCATCTCAAGGGATTTGTCGAACTTGTCCTGGACGGATTCGCCGTCTTCGCCCGGCTCAGTAAGGTAGGCCATGAACGAGTCGCGCAAGTGTGCGGCGACCGCGTCGGTGGTCTCCTTGTCCTGGCCGTTCAAGATGATGGTCTTGAAGTCGTCGGCGTTCTCGTCGATGAACGTGTCGAACGTGGTGTCGAGCTTGCCACTGGTCTCGTGGGCGAAGCTGGAGAACTGCTCTTCCAGTTTCTCTTCGAGGCTGTTGCGGTACTCGGGAAGCTGCGCCATGGCCCAGTCCGGAGCCTGCTCGATGTAGCTCGGGATCTGCTCCTTGAGATAGGTCGAGGCTTGCTCTTGCAGACCGTCCAGCCGTTGCATGATCATGCCTTTCGTGATCTTTGCAGCTTCCTTGGGAGCAAGGTTAGATGCGAAGCCGTTGCCGATCCCGCCGAGTACGCATGCGACCGCAAGGACGAAGATGCTGCCCCAGATCTGGGTTCCGGCCAGAGCCTTCTTGGCGGAGGCCAGCTCGTCGCTGACGAACTGCTCGGGCGTCACCGGCGTGGCTTCTTCGCGGAAGCTGTCGCCACCGTCGCCGTCAAAGTGTCCGTGCTCCATGTTCTCCTCGTGGTGCTCGTGATGCTCCTCATGGTCGTGGTGCTCGTTGTTGTTCATCTCTTCGCTCATTTCGTCACCTTCTTGGCGGTCTTGGGAGCAGGAGCCTTCTCAGGCTTGCTCGGCTTCGTCGCTTCCTTGTGAACGGGCGATGCGACCTTGATCGCGTCGGTCATGGTGCTTGCCTCGAGGCCAGCTCCGTTCAGGTCGGGGCGCATGTTTTGGACGTCCTCTTTGAAGAGGTCGAGAACCAAGACGGCCATTTCCCAACCCGGCTGCACACCGGCCAAGCTGTCCTTCTCATCCTCATGGATTTTCTCGAGGTTGCGGTTGATCTCCTGCAGCGTGTTCAAGTGCTTGCTAAAGAGTTCCTCGTTTGCGAAGCTTGCTTCCTGGGTGCAGGATGACGCGAGGTTCTGCAACAGACGCTCGATCTGGTCTTCCGTCGCTTCGGGGAACATCTCTTGGAGCTTGCTCTCCTTGCTTTGAAGCATAGCCACGAACGTCGTGTTCAAGACCTTCTCGCCACGCTTCGGCAGATCTGTCTGCAACATCTCGAACTCGGTCATCGCCTTTTCGGCGACTTCCGGCAACCGGCTGTTGACGTGGTTGAACGCCTCTTGGATCTCCGGCTTGACCTCTTCGACGGTCTGCTTCACGAGGTCCTGCACGACCGGCAGCACGTCCTGCTTGAGGCCGGTCGAGACCTCCGAGATGTACTGGTCTTGACGAGGGCCCTTCTGAGTGAGGCCCTTGACGGCGCCGTCGACTGTCGCGATCGTCGCGCAGACGACAAATAGTGTGACGCCGAATAGGCTCCAGCGCCACCACTGAAGTTGCTTCTTCAGGTTCTTGAGTTCTGTGATCTGTGTTGTTTCTTTGCCTGAGTCCATGCGAACCCTCCTTGGCCCTACGTCTCTGGGAGAGTCGACCGGGGAGCGGCCGCCCTGACCGCCCCCGATCCTTGTCTTGCCCATGGGCATCCCCCAGTCCTGGCATGATCTTCGGCCCGCATGGTCACCGGCCATTACGGTTGCGGGGCAAAACCTGGTAAGGCTAATGGGAAGGTTCTGGGACGAGCCGTACGTCGTCGGCGACGGAGGCTTTGACGGGTGTCCCTGCTGTGGCGTGGATATTGGAGCCCTTGAAAGTGCCGCGCAACTTGTCATCGACACTGGCCACGACGCCCTGGATCTCCCCGAGGGCCCTGGTGGCTAAGACAAGGTCGCCGCCGACCAAACTGGAGAGGTCGCCCTTGAGAAGCTTCGAAACGACGTCTCCGGTATCTGGGCCCGACTTGCCATCCGCGTCCTTATGGAGCCGGTCGGCGAGCCTTCCCGTTTCTTTCAGTCCGATGACGTCGGAGATCCGCTTGAGATCCACGTCCTGGGACGGTTCGGCGCCGGTCGTTCGGGCCAAGAGGTCTTGCAGGGCCTGCTTGCCTTCGGGTGAGTCCCAAAGCTTGTCGATGTTGGCGGCGTCACGCCGCCTGGCCGTGTTCTCCTGTGTGAAGTCGTAGGTGCCGTCGGGATCTGCGACCACGAGAGGGACAGGCGTTCCGTCGGGTGCTTGGAGGCTCTCGAGCTCGATGGCCAGACGAGCTGGCTCGTTGCCCAGGGCAGAAAAGACAGTGGCGCCACGCGATTTGACCACCTTGCCCTTGGCCCGGGCTCCGGCGGGCACCAGCAGCTTTCCTCCGACCTCGACCGCCTTGGCAAGGACAAGGTCGACGGTGTCGCCGACCTTGCTCCCTCCTGAATCAAGGGCGGTCAGCAAAAGCAACTGGAGGCTGGTCCCCTTGGGCAGGCTAACCGGTTTGGCGTTTGACTCGAGGCTGGGGGGGGACGTGTTGTCCTTGTGCTCCCAGGACTTGGTCACAAAGACAGCGACACCGAAGAGCAATAGGACAAGCAAACCGACAACGAACGCCCTGATCCTCATGTCACACCCTCAATACGTGGACGCCCTTGGCGGGGATGCGTGTCTAGCGGTTGGCCCAATAGCCCTCAAGCCTGTTGCCAGCGTCGTTGACCACGACCGCGTCGGTTGCAGCGAGCTTGCCCAACCTGCCGTTCGCGAAGATGCAAAAGATCGTTTTGTCGTGACGGCCGCTCTTACCCTCCTGGAAGTCACCATTTGCGGTGTCATAAAAGGCCAAATGGGTGACAAGGTTCGAATCTTTGTCCCAATCGAAGTTGCTGTTGTTCCAGCCGATCATGAAGCCGTTGAATGGGACTACTTCTTCCTTGCTGTTCTGATAGTCGATTGGGGAATATGTCTTGTGCGCCCCCATGTTGGAGGTTTCGGCGACGAGGACCGTTCCTTCTGGCTTCGCCAGCTCTTGGGGCGCCTTGGTGGACATGGGGCGGTACATGCCGTAGTCCAGGTGCGCGTCGGCCGATCCGTTGGCAGCCTGGATACGGATGGAAGTCGCCTCCTCCTTTTGCGCGGACGGGCAGGTGAAGGTGCCATAGGAGGACATATAGGATGAGACCGTGCTCGCCCAGACGACCGGCCGACCTTTCTCCAAGTACGGCGTCTGGTTGTCGCCTTCGACATAGAGCGGCGGGAACCTTCCGTCGTAAAATTCGGCGTACCCCAGCATCGCCTTGCTGATCGACTCCAAGTTGCGCTTGCAAACGGTCTTTTCGCCGTCACGCCGCATATGGTCGTAGACAGGCCAGAACAACACACCAAGGACGGCAAGGATGCCGATGATCCAGCGGACGTCTTTGACGCTGATATATTCCGAGCCGCGAGGTTTGGACCCCTCCGGCGCGTCGGGGTCGTAGGCTCCTTGGCTAGCTAGGATCATGCGCGAGCCGACCCCTTCGGATCCCGCCTGCGAAGGGATGTCTCGCTGGTCAATGGTTTCTTTCCGGGGATGAAGTCGAATGCGACAAGGGTGTCGGCCAGCTTCTCCTCGTCAAGTTTGACGGCCCTGTCCTTTTCGACGACGGGGACCATCCCCATCCTGATGTTGTCCTGGCCCACGCTCTTGGAAAACAGGAGCAGGGAAGCAAACTCGTCATAGTTGAACGCGTCGCCGGTCAGGGCCACGGCCTTGTCCAGCACCTGCGGGAGTGCGGTCCAGTGCGAGACCAGTTGCTCTTTCATCGCCAACATGAACTGTTTTTGCCTTTCTTGGCGGGCAAAGTCGGAGTCGTTGTGACGGAAGCGGACAAAGCCCATCGCCTTGTAGCCGCCCAGTTTTTGGACTCCCGGCTTCAAGTCGATGTATAACTTGGCGGCGCGGTCGGTATAGCGCATCGGCTTCTCCACATCGACCGTCACGCCACCAACCAGATCGACGATGTCTTGGAACGCGTTGAAGTCCAGGGTGCTGACCCGATCAACCTTGAGCCCCAATAAGTGTTCTACCGCCTCCTTGGTCAGATCATCGCCGCCGTAGACGTGGAAGGCGTTCATCTTGTGCACCTTGTTGTCGTAGGTTCGAAGGCGAAACTCTAGGTCGCGGGGGATCGACAGGGCTGTGATCTGTTTGTTGGCGAAATCAAGCCGGGCGACCAGCATCATGTCGCTGCGCGCTCGGGCGTTGGTGACCCTGTTGCCACCAGTGGTGAGGTCTTCGTCGCAACCTAGGACAAGGACAGTGAGGTGGTCGCTGGGTTTCCCGTCCTCAAGGAAGACCTTGCTCGGCGGCTTGGGGTTGAACGTGAAGATGTGGTCTGAGACTGCCTTTCCCGCTGGGGTCGAGCGAAGCCATCCGAACGCCGCGGCCATCGCTACGACCGCCACCAGCAACATCGAATAGGCGGCGATGCCGATGAACTTCTTCCAATTTGTCCTTGGCGGCATGGCCATTGAAGTGATCCAGGGTACCAGCCGGGAAAGTCCCAGTCTGGGCGGTTCCCACTGGAATCAACCCTTTGCGCTGTCGATTGGTTTCCGGCACTGTCCAGCGAGTTCTGGCGTATCCTGATGACGTGGCGCGCAAGGCTTTCACGATGATCGAGTTGCTGGTGGTCATTGCCATCATCGCCCTCTTGGCCGCCCTGCTGTTCCCGGTCTTCGCGAGGGCCAAGGCCGCGGCAAAAAAGACGCAATGCTTGAGCAATCTGAAGCAGATCGGGGCCACCCTCCTGCTCTACATGGACGACTATGACGACCGGTTCCCGTTCGCTGTTGATCCGATCGACAAGATCAGGCCGGAGATTTGGGCTCCGTTTCCCGACTTTCAGGCACAAATCCCCCACATGCCCTACTTACACGAGGCAGTGCAGCCTTACGTGAAGAGCAAAGAGATATTTCATTGTCCGGCGGACTCTGGCACCAAGGTCCTCGACGATCGCCCGAATATCGACTTCGAGACTTCGCCGTCGATGTACCAGACATACGGCACATCATATTTCTTTAGGACAGAAATCGCATTCAAGGCTTTTACTCAAACATCGTTCCGACTACCGGCAGATATCAATGTCTTGATGGACGCGGCTGGGCATTGGCACGGAGACGGCGGCGTTATGACGGCAGATGTCAACCCGTTCTTTTTCCAGTCGAAGCTGCGGGGATTCCGATACAACACATTATATGGTGACATGCACGCTAAGTCGCTTAGCTTCGACCAGATCCAAGTAGCCTGGAACACCGAACTGTGATCCTTAGGCCTTATGGGGTCATGATGCGTGGCCGCGTTCAAATCGGCCTCGATGTGGAGGTCGAGGACGGTCAAATCGTCAGCCTTGGCCCCCAAACCGGCCTGCCAGATGACTACGTCTTGTCACCGGCGTTTGTCAACGCGCACTCTCACTTTGAATACAGAGGGTTGCTGGACTCGATCGACGAGCCGGAGTACGTCGGATGGATCCGTGAGGTCACACGTCGAAAAACCACACAGTCAGAACAAGATGTGTTGTCTGACTGCCAATTGGCGGCAGAAGAGAACGTCTCTACGGGTGTGGCGTTCGTCGCAGAACACAGCGACCGACCTGGCGCCCCCGTCGCCATGCGCGATAAGGGACTCAATGGGGTCATTTTTCAGGAAGTGATCACGTTTATGGAAAAGGAAGGTCCAGGCGAGAGGCTTGCGCTTGTCCGAGCCAAGGCCGAGCGTGCGCGCGACGAGTTTGGCGACGCTGTCTATTTGAACCCGCATACACCTCACACGGTGGACGTCGGGACGTTTGCGACGCTTTGTGGTGCGGGGACGCCGCTCAGCGTGCATGTGGCCGAGACTGTCCATGAGCGGTCGTTCTGGGAGCGGGATGAAGGGCCGCTGGCCGAGTTCTACCGTCAAGCGAGGCTTGAGCGGCCGTTCGCAGGCCGGTTGTTGGACTATTTGCAAGGGGCCGGGGGATTGCGCCACGGCACGCAACTAGTGCACATGTGCGACGCGGACTCCAGGGACATCCGGCAGGTCGCCGCGTCCGGAGCGACGGTCGCACACTGCCCACGTTCGAACGTCCGGCTTCAATGTCCTCCCGCCCCGGTACGGGAGATGCTGGACGCGGGGATCATAGTCGGCCTCGGCTTAGATTCGGCGGCAAGCAGCGGGCTACCCGACATGTTCCAAGAGATGCGGGCCGCCCTCGCCGTCTCGATCGGTCGGCATCGGGCGGTGAGCGGAGAAGAGGTGTGGGACATGGCCACGACCATGGGCGCGTTGTCACTCGGACTCCCAGATTGGGAGATCAAACCGGGTTCCCGCTCACCTTTGGTCGCCTTGGACTTGGCCGGAGTAGGATCGGCCGAGGAAGCTATCGAACGAGGTTCGCCAGAATGCGTGCTATGGCAAACCACGAGCGGCTAGATCATGTGTGGAAGATGATCCGGTCCGTGCCAGCGGGGAAGGTCGTCGGTTACGGCGCTTTGGGAGCAGCGGTCGTGCCTCCCGTCTCCGGACTTGTCGTGGGGCATTGGATGGCGTCCTGTCCGCAGGACGTCCCTTGGTGGCGCGTCGTGGGCGCGAAAGGCAATCTGCCGGTCTTCAAGCGAGGGCCAGGGTTTGGCGTCGAACAACAAAGGCTTCTTGAGTCCGAGGGCGTCGCCTTTGTGGACGGGATGGTCGACGCAAAGCACTTCGTCTGGCCCGATTAGGCCTCCGCTCGGCCCCACCGCAGCCTGACACAAAAAAAGGTCGGCTGGGTGGAGAGGACAGTACCCAGCCGACATCGCTCGTTGCTCTCTTGCCTGACCCCGGAAACGGGGCCGTTTGTAGCCCAAATCCTATCCGGATCGGGTCTCGGCTCCTGTCTTCGAAGCCGTCATCCATTAAGATGTCTCTAAGAGTTCATTCGTTCCAAGCGTGGGGATATTTCTATGATTCGACCTGGAAGATCTGGGGTCCGGGCTGTAGAATCGTGCCCATGGCCGTCGCGGCCCGTGGATGGAAAGCCTTCCAGGTTTACCTGGAGATGATCAAGTTCGAGCACTCTGTGTTCGCCTTGCCGTTCGCGCTGACTGGAATGGTGTGGGCTTCCGTGTCGGCGGGCAAGGGCGGCTGGCCCGGTTGGCGGGTGTTCGGGCTGATTGTCCTTGCGATGGTGAGTTGTCGTAGCGCGGCCATGGCCTTCAACCGGATCGCCGACCGAGACATCGACGCCGCCAATCCTCGGACAAAGATGCGGGCGATCCCAGCCGGTCTGCTGGGCCTACGCCACGCGAACGTCTTCTTCTTCGCCTCTTGCGCAGTGTTCTTTGTTTGCGCTTGGGCGCTCAACCCACTGTCCTTCGCCTTGTCACCGGTCGCGCTCGGGGTGGTCCTGTTCTACAGCGTGACCAAGCGTTTCACGGCGTGGTGCCACTTTGTTCTCGGCTTGTCGCTTGGGATCGCACCGTCGGCGGCATGGATCGCGACCACGGGCGAGCTGGCATGGGCGCCGCTCTTGCTTACCTTGGCGGTGACCATGTGGACGGCTGGTTTCGACATCATTTACAGCCTACAGGACGACGCTTTTGACGCAGAGCACGGACTGCGTTCGCTACCCCAGACGATCGGTCGCGGCAAGGCGCTTGCGCTGAGCCGGTGCTGCCATGTGGCGGCGGTGGCGGCGCTACTCGGAGCGTCGTGGCTCGCGGGGGTTGGCTGGGTGATGTGGGTCGGCGTGGCGGTCGTGGCCGCGCTCTTGTTGTATGAGCAGTCGTTGGTCAAACCGGATGACCTGAGCAAAGTCAACATGGCGTTCTTCACCCTGAACGGCTTCGTCTCCCTCGGCTTTTTCGCCTTTGTCCTCCTCGATCGGGCGGTACGCCGTTGAACCGGGTGTTCGGGCGTACCAACTGGGACGCGCCAAGCGTTTGGCTACGGCCGCTTGCCGACACCCTGGACAGCATGTCGGGCATCGCCGCCTCTGTTCCGGACGGGAGCGTCGTGGCGGTGTCGGGAGCCGTCGCCGGACATGCTTTCCGAGGTCGAGACGTGGTCCATTTGGTCGACATCGGCTTCGACTATGAGACGGCCGGCAGTTCTAGCCAGACCGTCGACACGGTCAGCGCGGCGCTCTTGCAAGCCATGACACTGATCGGCGCGCCTCGGGTCGGCTTGGCCGTGCTACCTGTTCGGCAACCCCTTTGGGGCGGCCAAATCGAAGGCGCGTTGAGAGCCTTGGAGTCGGCACGCCAAGACGGTGTCGTCCGTTTCGTGGGACTGCGGGTGGCTGGGCCATGGCCGATGGTCGAGCCGGTCTGGCGGCGTCACGACGCCTTCGAGTTCGCCTTGGCGGGCGAGGCCGCTCTGGACGATGTGGCGGCGTTCGCCCGTTCGCGTCGGGTCGGAGTCGTGGGGATCGGATCAGGCGACGTCCGGTTGGTGGACGTCCGGTCTGCGGACGAGGTGCTGGCGGCCTTGGGGGCGACGGTTGGAAGTTAACGTCTACACGCTGATGGCGACAGTCGCCGCGTTGTTCCTGGTTGTCTGGGTCTTCCGACTGCCGAAGATGGGCATGAAGGCGTTGCCGATGACCCTCGCGTTCGCCGCTATGACGGCGTTTGCCTTGCTTCTGGGTCTGGAGGGACCCAACTGGGCGCGCTGGACGGCCGGTCTCCTGCTGGGCGTCTTCTTGGTCTGGGACATGGCGGCGAGAGGGGGAAGAAAGTGAGGGTCGCCGTGGTGGGGGCCGGTTTCGCAGGCCTGAGGACGGCGATGTTGCTCGAGCGGGCGGGGCACGAGGTCGTCGTCTTGGAAGCCCGGCAACGGGTCGGTGGGAGGGCCCACACGGTTCGTTTCGACGATGGCTTCTATGAGGCGGGCGGCGAATGGATCGACGCCGACCATCACGCGTGCGCGGCTCTGCTTGAGGAGTTCGGGCAGAAGCCCGAGCCCAGCGACCAATGGCCGGGAACAGTCATCTGTCAGGGTGAGAAGGCCAAAGAGGACGAACCATGGGCCGATGCGGCCGCGGACGCCGACGCCGTGGAAGCGGCTAGTTTGGCGCTCGTGGAGAAGGTCGCCTCCGGGAGTTTCGGCAAACAGGAACTGGATCGACTGGACGACACGAACCTCGGAGACTGGTTGGACAGACAGTGCACTTCACGCCGTGGACGTTGGCTTGTTGAGGCGTCGATGAGAAGCGACGAAGGCGATGACACGTCCCGCGTCGGATTGCTCGGATGGCTGGACGGACAACAGCAGTACATCCGACGCGAGCCCGGTGATATGAGCGCGTATCGGTTTCCGGAGGGCGCCCAAGGCATCTGCGAGCGGATGGCAACGACCCTCGCCGGACCGGTCTCCCATGGTTGGAGGTTGCAGTCTGTCGAACAAAAGGAGGATCATGTCGCGCTTTGGTCGGAAGGTGAGGTCGTCGTCGCCGACCGGGTCGTCCTGACGGTGCCGCCGAGCGTCCTGCGAACCATTGACTTCGGGCCGGACCCGATCCCCCAACAAGCGGCATGGGGGGCGGTGGTGGGTGCGCGGGCGATCAAGGTGGCGCTGAGATTTAGGACGCGCTTCTGGGACAGGGCGCGGACCATCGCCGACCTGCCCTTCCAACAGGTCTGGGACGGAGGCAGAGAGGGCCTGCCACTCCTCTGCACATACATTTGTGGCGACGGCGCGGAAGCGGTCTTGTTATCCAAAGACCCGGTCAAATTGGTGCTCCGGGCCGTAGCCGAGGCCTTTCCCAAGGCTACGGAGCAATTCGTCGACGGGGCGGTGCACGACTGGGTGAGGGACGAGTGGGCCCGGGGCGCGTACACGTCCCTGGCGCCGGGTTCAATGCGTCATCGGCAGACACTGAGCGAACCGTTGGGGCGGGTCCATTTCGCCGGGGAAGGGACGTCGCGATGGATCGGGTTTTATGAGGGCGCCTTGTCGAGCGCGGAGAGGGTCGTGGAAGAGGTCATGGATGCAGGTTGACTATCAATTGGCTGACGGAAAGCCGTTCCTTGGCGTGAAGGACGGGGTGTTCACCAGGTTCGGGGGAGGTCAAGTCGAGGTGTTGCCGGGAAACCACGTCGCCCCGGCCTTTGTCGACAACCACTGCCACATCCTTCCCACGGGCCTCGGCCTGAACCGATTGGACTTGACGGAGTGTTGTTCCCATGAGGAAGTGCTCGACGCCGTGGCCCAGCGTCATCGGGAGCAGCCGGAGGGATGGCTCCACGCCGTCCAGTACGACCAGAACAAATACCCGGGGGTGCGCCACATCACCAAGGAACAGTTGGACGGGGTCGTCGGCGCACGTCCGGCCCTGCTTCGCCACTTCAACGGCCACGCCGGTGTGGCGAGTTCGGCGGCCCTGCTGGAGGCCGGTGTAGACGACTCGACGCCCGACCCACCCGGCGGCACCTATCGGCGCGACGCCGACGGACGCGTCGACGGAGTGTTGCTGGAAAGAGCTTTGGAGATCGTGAGCGGCGCCGCTCCGACGCCGTCCCTCGAGCAGATGGTCGACGCGATCGTGGCGGCCGGAGAGTCGATGGCGAAGCTGGGGATCGGCACAGCCACCGACATGATGACCGGGCAGTACGGACTGGAAACGGAGCTCCGCGCCTACCACCTGGCCAGCCAACGTGGATGCCCGATCCGGCTCAGGCTCTTCATGCAGTGGAACGACGTCTTAGGCAGGCGTGCGATCGATCCGGGCCTGCTCCGTGAACTCATGGACGACATGGACGGCGACCGATGCCGGGCCGAGGGGGTGAAGATCTTCTCCGACGGTGCGATCGGGTCGGCCACGGCGGCGATCCACGGCACGTTCCTGACGGGAGGCAACGGTCATCTCATCTACAGCCCGGAACGCTTGGGAGAGATGGTCCGGGTCGCGGACGACGCTGGTTGGCGGGTCGCCATCCACGCCATCGGCGACCGCGCCACAGACCACGTGATGGACGCCTATGAGGCGACCGCCGACCCGAGCCGCCACCGAATCGAACACGCGATGATCCTCAGCGACGCCCAGATCGAACGGTTGGCCAAGTTGGGGTCGCACGTCGCGATGCAACCAGAGTTCCTCTACCGTCGCGGGTCCGCCTACCGGGCGCAGCTTCCCCCTGAGACCGCACGCAAGCTCAACCGCGCCAAGAGCCTGTTGGAAGCGGGGGTGCCGCTGTCGTTCAGTTCTGACCGGCCCGTGGTTCCGGGCGAGCCGCTTATTGGGATCGAAAGCTCAGTCAAGAAGCCCGACGGCTTTGACCCTGGCGAGCAGGTGACGTGGCAGGAAGCCTACGCGGCGTACACAACTGCGGGCGCAGACGGCAACGGCGACAGGGGGCAATCGGTTCTGGAAGCAGGGAAGTGGGCGGACTTCGCCGTCTTCGATAAGGACCCTCGGCAGGGCGGGGCCCTCCAGCGACTCTACGTCGGGGGTGAGGCGGTCCCCGGATCGCCCGGGCAGTAAGAATGTGCCAAAGACCAGCCGTTTAGGGTTTGGCATATTTGGTCCTACGGCTGATGTGGGCCCAGGGACACAAACGGTCGCATGACGCGTTGGAATAGGTGACGCGCATTTCCTCCTCCCACGCGTCGGGGTAGGTGTCCCAGGCCTGCCCACTCCAACCCAAGCCCCCGCCTCGTGCGGGGGCCCCCTATTTCAGATCCGAGCCCAGGTAGACGGGCCGCAGATTGGCTCGGCGAACCTGACGCGGACCACGCGTCCAGGTGCGTTGCCAAATGCGCCTGGAATCGACTCCAAGGCCCAACCGTCGCATGTGCCCCGGCCGTCGGGAAGGGTGACAGTGACCGACTCTCCCGCGAAGAGTTCACCTTGGGTGACGAGCTTCGCGCCAGACGGTGACAGGTCGCAGAGAAGGGCGGCGTGTCCGTTGATCGTCGCCTCATGGCCGTCAAAGACCGTCTCACGGAGTTCGGCGCGACGATCGATCATCCGGTATGTGTCAGGGTAGGCGACGACGAACTGGTGGGTGGTCGCATCGCGGGAGAGGACTTCTGTTCGGAAAGTGATGACGCCTTCGGTGGTCGGAATCTGCACCATGAACGGCTCACCGACCCTGAGCGGGACGTAGTTGTCTCTTTGTAAGGGCGAACTGAAAACGAGCCCCGCGGCCTCCTCGGCGACAAAGTAGCAACGGTAGACGCCTTGTGGGCCGACAAGCCGGGCCTTAGCACTTTGCGCGATTTTGATCCTTGGGCGTCCGGGGCGCCTGCGTTTGGAAAAAACGGAGCCGATGACCGCACCCAAGGCCAAAGCTAAGGCGAAGTATCCGATCACCTGAAGGAGAGAGCTCATCTATGTCCTGCCGAAGTCGATTGGCGGGAGGGCTTAGATTTTGTTTTCGTCGTCGAACAGCGCTTTGACCATTGGAACCCGGTCCAGAGCCTCTCCCAGGCTCAGGGTCGCTTCGTCTCCAAGGTCCTCGTCGCCCGACTGGGCAAAATCCAAGATCTCTTGCCCACATTGAGCGAGCAACTTCTGTGCCAAGTCACGCTCGGCGTGAGAGTTTTTGAATCTGCCGGGCACCGGTAAATTGCTGACCAGGTTCGAGAGCGCGAGGGTCCGCGCCCGGACGACGACGGCGCGGGCGATGACGTCCGTGGTCTTGGGGCTGTGGCGGGCCAATGGGATGAGTTCACGGCATGCGGCCGAGACCTGGTTCGACGCCTGGTCGATGAGTTCCACAGCCCGTAAATATGTGCGCTCAAGGGTCTCAGGGTTTGCCCCGGCAAGGGTGTCGAGTTCTTTCTTGCAACCCTCTGCGTCTCCGAGGAGCCCTTTTGCCACCGCCAAGCCCACGACTGCCTCGGGGGTGGGGCCGGCGGACATCGATGCGGAGTAGGCCTGGACGGCATCGGTGAGTCGGTTCTGGGCCAGCAAAATGTCGCCGAGCACGGCCATCGAGGCGACGGCCTTAGCATTGCGCCTGGTGGCTTCGTTCAGGTCCGTCTGAGCTTCACCTGGCTTGCCAGCGACCAACCAGGCCCGGGCCGACCGGAGCCACAGGCTGACATCGTCTGGCATCAACCTGGCCGTACGGCGCGCCTCTTTGGCCGCCTCGTCGTAGAGCCCCTGGCGGGTGAGGAGCCGGACAAGCAGGAGCCGTGGCTCGGTGTTGTAGGGCGATCGGTCGATCGCTTCTTGGAGGGTCAGAATGGCGAGGGCCGTCTTGCCTTCGGCCAACAGCTGGTTCATCTGCCTTTCGAGCGCGTCCGATGGGGCAGGGTCGATCGCGACCGTCCCGCCCTGGTGGTCGTGGTCGGCGACGGGCCTTGTGAGCTGCGGTCGACGGGGGAGATCCTTGAAAACAGTGTCGCCCAGGACCTCGGCCCAAGAACGGGCCAAGGTCAGTGCAGTGCTCTCCCAGTCTGGCTTTCCGTCCGCAAGGACCACCATAGTCTCGAACACCTTGCCGACCTCGCCGAACTGCCCCACGTTCGTTTGGGACTTGCCGTCGACAAACAGACGGGGTCGGTATTGGCTCTTGCTGTCGTACTCGCCAAACCGCCAAGACGGCCGGTTCGAACGCCCGTTATACAGATATGCGATGGGCCGCAGGCTGTCGCCATCTTTGAACACGGTCAGGAAGAGCACGTAAGGTATCCGTAGCCGTTCGGCGGCCGCCCGGATGTCCTTCTCGCTGGCGTCTTCCTTGAACACGATCCGCCTCTCGTCGTTCGCGGCCCGGATGTAGGCGTCCGCGAGCGACCAGACGACAGGGTTGACCTGGCCGATCTGGTCAAGGGCCGCCGCCATGCGGTCGTCCACGATGAGGTTGTGGTCGACACCGTCTGTGGGGGGAGCCTTGAGCTGAGCCACGAGGACAGTGGGCGGGACGACAGCGGACGCCACCGCGCAAGCCCAAAGGAAGACAAGCGCTGGAGCGACCCGCCGCAAACTGTTAGCCTCCGAGGATTGAGAGCGCCTTCTTGCAAGCTGCAAGGGCGCGCTCGGCCCTCTGGTCGGGGCCCTTCTTGAGTTGATCCTCAAACCCAGCTATGGCCCGTCGGTATGCGGCTATAGCGTCTTCATTGCGCTTGAGCTTTTCGTAGCATTGAGCCAGGCGTTGGTTGGTGCTTCCTTTCTCGGCGCCAAGCTTGAGGGCCTTTTCGTAGGCGTCGGCGGATCGGTCGTACTTGCCTTGGATGTAGAGGTCTCGGGCGACCCGGATGAGGTTATGGATGGCGATCTCGCCGTTTTCCTGCTGGTTCCCTGCCGCCGAAGATGCCGATCGGCTTGCGGATATCTCGACGATGCCTTGAGGGTCTTTCTTGGGCGGCACGGGGTCGGACGCGCCTCCCGTGTCGGCACGGTTGCCAGCCACGTCAGGCGGATTGGACGTGTCTGATGTGTTCTTCACGTTCCCCTGGGTCGGCACGAGGCTGGGGTCGATGATGACGGGGCTGACCCCCTCACGTGGCAGCAGTCTGGACGCGCCGGAAAAGGCCTGGAACGCAGGTTCATTGAGGCGGTCAATGTGGTTGATCGGTGTGTCTGTGCTGGTGGGTGTGGTCGTCGGATCGGACTTGCGGGCGTCCGGGCCAGCCTGGTTGGGCACAGGCGGCACCACATCGAAGACGGAGACCCCCGTGTCGTTACTGGCGACCAAGTCGGCCTTGCCGTTTTCGGTCTTAGTGTTCGATGATAGCGAAAGGGCGAGCCCGACCGAGACGAGGACGACGGTCACCGCTCCGGTGAGGAAGAGGAACTGCCTCCTTTGCCGGGGCTCCGCGACTTGCATCTCCTTTTGCTGGGCGAGCTTGCGGAGGTGTCCCAATCGGATGCGGTCCAACGGTGAGTCGGGCCGGAGCTCAAGGATGCGCTCGTAGCTCTCGGCCGCCTCGACAAACCTTTCTTGACGCTCCCGGCAGTCGCCATAGAGCGCGAGTCCTTCGACCAAGTCATGGTCGAACTCTAGCGCGGACTCGGCGATCATGAGGGCCTCGCCGACGCGACCGTCGGCCAAGAGGCGGCGACCGTCGCCTACCAAGGCAATGATCTCGCTACGGGCGGCGTCCACAGCACCTTCGGGCAAAGGCGAACCGCACTGGCGGCAGAACCTGCTGTCCAGTGTGTTGGTGGCTCGACAGGCCTCACACTCGATCGTGGGCATAGGACGTCCTTGGGGTGTCATTGTACCAACGGCCCTCTGGCGATTGACGCATTCTCTTTGGGAGTTCGTTCACCGAGCGGGCGGAAGTCCCCGCGAAGTCTCTTCTTCGTAGACGGCGGGCAACCCTCGGTAGGGATAATCCAGCCAAGCCTTCGCGAGCTTCTTGGCCCCCTGGAAGAAGACCCGCGACGCGCCCTGCTTGGTGGTGCCGTACTTCGTCCCGATTTGTTCAAAGGTGTGTCCGGCCAAGCGCAAGGCGACCACCTGGTGCTGACGACGGGTGAGACAGGCGGCCTCGGTGATGTCAGCCCATTCTTGGCGATACAGGTACAGCGCGCCCTGTCGGGCCCGGGGCAAGGCGAGGTTGGACTCGCGCTTGTCAGCGTCTTGAAGCTTTCTCCGGAACGAGTCTTCGATATAGTGCGGCGCTTGGGGGTCGCGGGGCACCTGACGCAGGATGTCGTCGGCGATTTGAGACAAGGGTGGCTTGTGCATTTCAGGCCAGGCCTGAGAATATAGTATAGATACGTCTACTAGTCAGTAGGGCTAGAGCCCGTCAACCGGTGGTCGGTGGGAACCTGGTGAAAAGTCCCGTCGGACACCGGGACCCTTCCCCTTGCAGGAGGTATGCGGAGGCTTCAAACAAGGTCGCGCGAGGGCAGGGCCGGACGGGGGAATATACTGCGCGGGCTATGCACCTGGATGTCACACCCCTGCATTCTGCCCATCAGGCGATGGGGGCCCGAATGGTCGAGTACGCGGGCTACGATATGCCTGTCCAGTACACCTCGGTGATCGCCGAGTCCAAAGCGGTGCGCGAGGGAGCGGGGATGTTCGACGTCAGCCACATGGCCCGGCTCACATTCGAGGGCGCGGAGACCCTCGCGTTTTTAGAGCACATCACGACCAACGACGTCAGCAAGCTGGAGGACGGTCACGGGCAGTATTCGATCTTGTCCAACGCCCAAGGCGGCGCCGTGGACGACATCATCGTCTACCAGGTCTCCGCAGGTCGTTTCAACATGGTGGTGAACGCGGCGAACCATGCGAAGGACGTCGCCCACATCAAGTCCTTGATGCCTGCCGGAGTCAGTTTGGCGGACCGCACTAAAGAGACGGCGATGGTCGCTGTGCAGGGCCCGAACGCGGCGGCCACAGTCGCCAGACTTTCTGACTCGGCGGACGCCATGGGGGCGTTGCCGTTCTTCGGCACCATCGAGGCCAAGGTCGCCGGTGTCCAGTGTTTCGCGGCGCGCAGCGGTTACACGGGAGAGGACGGGTTCGAGTTAGTTTGCGACGCGGCGCAATCAGAGCGCCTTTGGAACGCGTTTGCCGACGCGGGGGTGGCGCCGTGCGGCCTGGGTGCGCGCGACGTCCTGCGTGTGGAAGCAGGGCTACCCCTTTATGGCCACGAACTGGGTGACGACATGTCGCCGCTTTGGGCCGGGCTGGGCTGGGTGGTCAGTAAGGCGAAGGCGTTCGTCGGATCCGAGAGTTACAACGCGGAACGCGAGGGCGGGCCCCGGAAGAAACTTCTCGGGATCAAAATGGACGGCAGACGCATTCCGCCGTTGGGTGCGGATGTGACCGTCGAAGGGGAGTCGGCCGGCACCGTGACCAGCGGGGTCTACTCGCCTTTGCTAGGTTGCGGAATCGGATTCGCCCTTCTCGGAGCGAGCCACAAGGCGGACACGCCGTGCACGGTGGACGTGCGCGGCCAGTCAGAAAGTGCCGTGCTGGCGAACAAACGGTTCTTCAAACGCGCCTAACACGTGATGTCGCGTTTGGCTCGGTGGATTGGTCGCTGACTTTTTCTCTGGCTGTACCGACATTAATGGTGTCGACGATGAACCAATTGATGGACTGCCCGGTGTCGGGGCTCGACGATGTGTTTCCGGACACGTTGTATGTGCTCAGGCACCCGCCGACAAACAAGTACGGCTGCTACTGCCACGACGGGGTGCATGGCCTCGCCTGCTTCTCGACCGAGGAACGAGCCTTTCGGTTCGCCAAAGAAATCGATCTGAGCGGCATGACGTGCGAGGAAGTAGCCTTTGACCAAGCGAGGGAGATAGCCAAGGAACGGCCGATGCCGGTCGTCTCGTTGATGCTCCTCGACGACCTGAACGAGCCCGTCATCCACTTCGTGCGCTGACTCGGCTCCCTTACCAGACTGCAATCATTCGCGCCGCCCCGCCGTGGGACGGCGCTTTTACTTGTCCCGCACCTCGGACTTTGGCGCGGTACCCTTTGCCTTCGATGGACGGCACGACAGAACTTTTCCACGCCCGGAAAAGCGTGGAGGAAGTGGAGGAAGGGGCGGTGCTGGCCCCCAAGTTCGACAAGGACGGCTTGATCCCCGTCGTCACCACCGACCATGCCTCGGGTGAACTGTTGATGCACGCCTACATGAACGCCGAGGCTTTGCGCAAGACCATCGAGATTGGCGAGGCCGTGTATTGGAGCCGTAGCCGCCAGCAGCTTTGGCACAAGGGCGCCACGAGCGGCCTGGTGCAGATCGTCAAGGAGATCCGGATCGACGACGACCAGGACTGTGTCTGGCTACGCGTCGACGTCCAGGGCGGTGCCAGTTGCCACGTGGGCTACCGATCGTGCTTCTATCGGTCCGTGCCCTTCTCTGGTGGGGCAGGCGGGCCGTTGGAGTTCGAAGAGTCCGAAAAGGTGTTCGACCCTAAAGCCGTCTACGGCGACGCGCCGAACCCGACGAAGCTCTGAGCCCGTCTCCTGGCACGAACTTTGCCGTGCCAGGGATTCAGATGGTCTATCTCCCCGTCCCGCTCGCGTCGCTGGTCGCTTCGCCCCTGACGACACTGACCGTCGTCGAGATCACCGAGGTCAAGGAGTTTGTTGGCGATCACGGCCAGAGCGTCTTGACAGACGTCGTCCTCGAGGCCGACGGCCGAACCTTCGCCATGAGGCTTGACGATTCCGGACAAGGACACTTCCACGCCATGCGGACGAGGTTGCACGTCGGGGCAAAGGTCAGGCTGATCGGCGGCCAGCCGGTTGAAGACTAGAAATGCATGAACCCGCGAAATGCGGTCGCTGGGTTATGCCGTCACGAACCAGGGATGCCGGTTCGGAAATGGAAAATTGGGTGCGGGGGTAGGATTTGAACCTACGACCTCCGGGTTATGAGCCCGACGAGCTACCGGACTGCTCCACCCCGCGGTAACGGCTCCTTTGTACCACGGGCGGCGGAGACGGCGTTAGGCCCGGACCGTCGCACTTATCCACACTTCGATCTACATCGGACGGCGGTTCTTGAAGTAGCCGATGATGCGGCCCACAACGGCGAGGCCGACGAGGGCGGGGGCGAATCGCTCGACGATGGTGACGGCTGGCCCGGCCACATCGTCGACCATCCTGACGATCCCGGTCGTGCGCGCGCCGACCTCGGTGGTGACCGTCTTCACCTGTTCGGCAATGGAGTCGACCTTGACGGTTAGGGCCTCCACACGTCCGGCGAGGGCCAGCATGGAATGCCGCAGGTCGGCGATCACCTTGGCGAGATAGGCCAAGACGCCGACGAGCACGAGCATCGCCGCCGAGCCGAGCACAAAGAACGTGCCGGAGGCCGTCAGCCACCAGTCAGGCATGTTCACGCGACGACCTTACCCTTGACGACCGTCTTTTGCCCGGGGGGCAGGGTCACCTTGGCCTGCGCCCAGCCGTCCTTCGCTTCAACGGTGACCCCGTCCACCAGGATTTTGCCCCCCCAAAGCCCACGGAAGCGGAGTTCGGCTTCAACCTCCTTGTCGCTCGGGTTGTCGACCGTGGCCTCGAACCATCGCTTTCGCTCGTCCAGGCGAACCTGTTGGAAGCAGCCGAACCCCAACTGGAACTCGGCCCCGATCTGACGCATCACGACCCGACGCCCGACTCCGTCCCATGGGTCGACCACATGGATCCCGTCGATCAGGCCGTAATGGCAACCGAATGTATAGACCCCTTGCTCTCGGTTGGGCAGCACGTAGGCGCCCGTACCCCGGAGGTAGTGGAAGTAACCGAGTCCTCCCGCACCGGTGAAGGGGTTGTGGCCGGCGTTTTGGGACGAGAGGTCGGGGCAGAAGCACATGCTGGCCGATCCGTCGGGACGAACGAGCGCCCACGGGCCGAGCATGCCGCCGAAGGCCATGCGCATGTAGGCGTCGGGGAGGGCGAGATAGTCGCGGTCCATCATCCCGAAGAAGATCAGAGAGTTGGGGATGACAGTCTGCGACAGGCACGCCTCGCCACGGTCCACCAGGGCTTTGAGGGGTGTCGAGTCGCCGCCGTCCCAGCACCGCTTGTCGCTGCCATACCACCACCAACTGGGCGACAGTGAACGGGCGGCGAAGGCGCAGCGGGCGGTGCGTTCCAGGTGGTCGTCGTCTGCCAGGTACCGGGCGGCGGCGAAGACCTCCTCAAAGCCGCTCGTGTCCATGACGGTCTCGCCCGCATAGGGGTACTTCTGCTTGACAAGCTCTCTGGCCTTGAAGTCGACGCACGCCTGGAGCTCGTCGGCCTCGGCGCCCAGGCCGAATCGTCGCAGGTCGTCAAGAAGGTCGTAGATCCGGGCGAACCCTAGGACGCCGACCGTGCGGACGTAGAGCCTCCAGCCGTGTTGGAACATAGCGAGCGCGGTGAGAAAGGCGGCCCGGAGGTACTCCTCAGGCTTCTTCTCGGTCTCCCCAAAGGTGTTCGCCAAGCGAAACATCGAATGATAGAGGTTGAACACGTGGGGGTAGTTGAGGGGGCGGCCAAAATAGCTGCTCGACCCGGTCTCGGCGAGCACGCTGCCGACGGCGTAGTCCCCAGGGTTTTGGACGTCGTCCTGCAGGAAGTCACGGACAAAAGCGTCGAGCACTTTGATCTCGGCTCGGTCGGGGTAGACGGTGTTCTTCTCGGCCAAGAACAGGGCGTCGGCCATGGCGCACTCCAGGCCGCTGGACTCCTGATATTCCTCCGGCGTGGTCACCTGTTCGCCGGTCGAGACGTTTGTCAGGACGATGGCATGGTGGAGCGGGCTGTCCGGGTCGTCGACGACTTGGTGTTTGGTGATCCAGGCCGCTCTCTTTTTGATCAGGTCGCGGATCGGCTCGGTCACCATCAGGTGCGTGTAGCACATTTTGCCCGAGGCGTCCATGAAGCTGACGTTGATCGGCCCGGGTTCGGTGGGCTTGACAAAGCAGAATCCGCCCTCGTCGTCGGTGTCGACCTCGGTCTCGGCGGCCCGGTCGACGTAGAAGCGCTTGGGCGAGACCCCGGCGACCTCCACCCCGATGCCGACGTCGATGGGCGCGACAGCGCTGGGTAGAAGTCGAATCGTGGGCCGCCCGCAGGCGATCAGGGTCTGGTTCACTCCATCCTGCTTGTCCGACTCGGTCGGGACGAAGCGCATCTGGAAGGTTCGGCTGTCACCCGGCTCCAAGATGAGCGAAGAGTGCTCGTTGATCCAAGGCTGCCACTCTTCGCGTTCGATGGTCGCCTTGCTGTGGGCGTAGACGATCGGTATGCCCTCCCATTGGTAGGGCGTGTTGAGGCTGCTGCGGACGTGGTTATAGAACTCCCAGCCCGTTCCTTCGCCAGGGAAGACGAGCAGACCCGGCGTCTCGGCGGTCATGCGTTCGGCGAAGAGCCAACTGGACGCGCCGCCGATGTACTTGTGAATGTAGACCCGGCTTTGCCAGAGCTTGCGGAGCTGTTCGTCCGACCAACCGAAGCCTTCGTAGAGGTTGTTGAAGGCAAGGGGGAATCCAAGCTCGCCGATCTCGATGCTGATGCGGCCTTCGTTCTTGATGTCCAAGTCCCAACAGATCTGCGGCACCTGCTGGGCGATCTCATAGAACTTGCCGGTCGCTTTGATCTCCTCCAGAAAAGGAAACGTGTATTCGTACGAGACTTTGCTCGGGTCGAACGACTCGGTGTCCAAGTCCATGAGCTGCTTGGCCTGGCCGTTGCGGCTCACGATCCAGTGGTCGTCGGGGTTGGTCCGGGCACCGATAAGGATTGTGCCGGGCAGATAGTCGTCGGCGGTCTCTTCACCGAACTGGAGCGGTGGCAAGACGAACTGGAAGTCCTCGCCTTCTTCGGGCAGGCCAGGGTCGCTCGCCCAGAGTTGCTGGATCCTTCCGCCCGCGCCGAATTCGATCGAGATCAAGCTGCCCGAAAGTTCCGGACGCTCCTCCTCAAAAGGATCCATTAGGGAGGCGAGAATACCCGGCGGTATCATCGTCGCATGCCTTCCCGCGCGGTCGCCGTCATCGGTTGCGGCAACTTGCGTTGTGGCCCTCCGGTGCTGGCCACGCTGGCCTCCTGGTACCCGGACGTCCCCGCGGAGGTGCGGATGTTCGACGCCAACGACGAGCGACTGGACCTGTTCGACCGGCTGGCCCGCCTGCTCTTCGACCACACCGGCAACGAGACCGTGTTGCGTGGGACGAACGAACTCGCGGAAGCCCTCGACGGAGCGACGGACGTCATCTTGACCGTCCACGACGACTGTGCCCGGCGCATGGTGGGCCCGCGGGCGGCCCGGTGGTTGGAGAACCTGGACGCGGAGGAGGAGGACCATGAGCTTCGGCGCGGCGACATGAACCGGCCGACACCGCCGGCCATGTTGAGCCAGTCGACCAGGTCGATGATCGAGGTGCCGGTGGATTCGTCGCTCAACCGGGAGGAAGCGATCACGGCGGCACAGGAAATGGTGGTCGAGTCTGCCCCGGCAGACGCCCGCATATTGAGCGTCATGAGGGGCGTGGGCCTCCCTGACGGGCGTCCCGTCACCCACCTGGCTTGGCCCGCACCCCTGGACGAGGCGACGCTGTCGTTAGTGCCGTTTCAGGTCTTGAGGTGGGTCACGCGGGACGACCGGCTCGACAACTTGGTCGAGGCAGGCAAGGCCAATCCGTTCCGTGACTGGCTGGGAGACTAAGGCGCTAGACCGAAGCAAGCCGGGCATGTAAGAAGCCCATGAGGAGGTCTTCGATCTCTGCCATCGATTCGGCCAAGGTGAGCTTTCCTCGCAAGGCGGCTGCGCCTGGTTCACCCTTGATGTATAGCGACAAGACTGAACGAAGGGCACGGAGCGCGGCCAGTTCCTCCGTCGGGTCCACATGGTCGGGAAGGTCGGCGATGTCGTCCAGTTCAAGTTGGTAGCCGACCATCATGCGCATGTGCTTCAGGGCGGTGTCCACTCGGTCTTCGATCGTCGGCATGGGAGGAGGCGGGGCCCCTGAGACGGCGGCGACGATGCGTCCCAGACGCCACGGGTCGCTGATCGCGGCCCGTCCGACCATGACGCCGTCGACGCCGGTCTCGCTGAACATGCGGACGGCGTCGTCCGGATCCTTCACGTCACCGTTGCCGATGAACGGCACTTCGACGGCGTCACGCATACGACGGAGCAGGTCCCAGTCTGCCTGCCCCTCAAATCCCTGCCGTGCGAAACGGGCGTGGAGGGTGACCATCTTGGCCCCTGCATCGACGAACCGCTTGGCCAGCTCTGGCGCGGCGAACTGCGAGTGCTCCCAGCCCGCCCGGATCTTGACGGTGACCGGGATCCGGACGGCCTGCACGACGGCGGATACGACCCGCTCGGCCTGCACAGGGTCTTTGAGGAGGGCGGCGCCAGACCCCGTCTTGCAGACTTTGGGCACCCAGCAGCCCATGTTGATGTCGACGAGGTCGGCCCCGGCCTCCTCGGCGACCCGCGCGGTCTCGGCCATTACTTCGGGGACCGCGCCGAAGATCTGGATGCCCAGGGGACGTTCTTCCGGGTGGACGCGGAGCTTTCGAAAGGTCTTCTTGGCCTGAAAGTGGACGGCCATGGCTGAGACAAACTCGGTGAACATGATCCCGGGCCCGGCGATCTCCTTGGCGATCAGGCGAAACGGCAGGTTGCTGACGTCCTCCATCGGGGCGAGGAGGACAGGCGGGTCGACCCTGACCGGGCCGATCGAGAATCCTGGGGACCGTTCTGACAAGCGACTCTGATTGTGGCAAGGTGAGGGAGGCACGCTCGGGAACTGGTATTTCTAACGGGTTATCGCCCGTTCGGGCAATTCGCGCGGCAGAAGGAGTTAGACTGATATGACGCGCGCCAACCACGCGATTATTTGGATGAGGAGTGCATCAATGAGAAAGTTTTCACTCGTGATTTTGGCCCTGGGCGCCGTGGCCCAAACGTTTGCAATCGTGGCCACGACCTCGACGACGACCCCGAACGGGGAAGACTCTTTTTGGCAGTACGTCGGCCGGATGGGCGCCGGTGGCGCGGTCGCGGTAGGTCCCCACGCGTTTCTGTCCGCCCGCCACTTCAGCGCCAACAACGTTGTCATGGGTGGAGTCACCTACACGAAGGTCGGCACCGTGGAAGGCCCGGTTGTCAATGGGGTCCAGACGGACCTGCGTATGGTCACAGTCGCCGAGACCTTGCCGTCTTGGTACGCGATCGGCAGTTCGCCCAACGCTGGCGACAGTGTCACGATGGTGGGTTACGGTGACACGGGGGTGGTGGCGGCTAGCATGGATCGGTACACGATCCAGAGCGGCGGCGGCAAGCGCCGGGCCGGCGAGAACACCATCGACGGAACGTTCGACACAAGCTTGGGCTCGGCCCTCATCGCCTATTTAGACGTGGCGGGTGAAGCGGCGCTGGTGGCTGGAGACTCGGGCGGCGGTTGGTTTGACTCCAGTGGAAACCTGGTCGGCATCAACTCCTTCTATTTCAACGACACAGACTGGGAGGGCGGGACGCCGACACCGCCGGACAAGTTGCCCGACTACGGGTTCGCAGCCGCCAACACAAGCGGTTGGTCGTGGAACGGCACCTATCAAGGCCAGCAGGTCAACGTCTATATCGATCCGGGCGTCGCCTACTTCGGGAGCGGAGCGATCGACGTCACCAACCAGGCTGTTCGGGATTGGGCCATGGCCAACGGAGCGGTGCCGGAACCGGGGACGATGGCGGTCGCCGGACTGGGTCTCCTTGCGCTCGTCCGTCGGCGCAAAGCGAGTTAGTCGCCGCTGCGACGGGCAAGAAATAGGTGCGGGCCGTCCTGACGGACGGCCCGCACCGTTTCGTCCGCGGCACATTTTCATGTCGGGCGGGCAAGTACGGGCCGCGGGCCGATAAACTCCGCCCGTGTCTAAACCAACCTTGACCGTCGGCCTGATCGGCTACCAGTTCATGGGCAAGGCCCACAGCAACGCCTACCGCCAGGTCGGCCGCTTCTTCGACCTGCCGATGGACATCCGCATGAAGACCATCTGTGGCAGGCACGAAGAAGCTGTTCGCGCTGCCGCAGGCAACTTTGGTTGGGATGGCTATGAGACCGACTACCGAAAGGTTTTGGACGACCCCGAGATCGATGTCGTAGACGTCAGCACGCCGGGCGACAGCCACAGGGAGATCGCGGTCGCCGCGGCCAAGGCGGGGAAAATGGTCTTCTGTGAGAAGCCGATCGGCAACACGTTGGCTGACGCGCAGGAGATTTACGACGCGGTCAAGGCAGGTGGCAGGCCGAGCGTGGTTTTCCACAACTACCGGAAGGCCCCGGCCGTAGCGCTGGCCAAGAAGATGGTCTCAGAGGGGCGGCTAGGCAGGCTGTATCACATTCGGGCCGTCTACCTGCAGGATTGGATCGCGGACCCGAATTTTCCGCTCGTGTGGCGGTTACAGAAGGAGAAAGCAGGGTCGGGGGCCCACGGAGACATCGGAAGCCACATCATCGACCTCGGCCGCCACTTGATGGGCGAGTTCGAATCAGTGGCGGGCATGTTGCACACGTTCATCAAGAAGCGTCCCCTGGCAGGCGCGATCGACGACCGGCTCGGGGCGGCGGCGAGCAACGAGACCGGCGATGTGACGGTGGACGACGCCAGCCTCTTCCTCGCCAAGTTCAAGAGCGGCGCCATCGGCACGTTCGAGGCGACTCGGTTCGCGGTCGGCCGTAAGAACCACAACAAGTTCGAGATCAACGGCGAAAAGGGGTCGGTAGTGTTCAACCTGGAGCGGATGAACGAACTGGAGTACTACAACAACGAGGATCCGGCGGAGACGCAAGGGTTCCGGGTCATCCAGGTGACCGACGGTGTCCACCCCTATGCCGGGCATTTTTGGCCCGCCGGCCATATCATCGGCTACGAGCACACGTTCATCGACTTGCTGGCCGACGCGGTGACGGCGATTGCAGAAGGGAAGTCACCCAGCCCGGACATTGAGGACGGGCTACGCAACCAGGTGGTCTTGGACGCGGTGGAGCGCAGCCACTCGGGCCAAGGTTGGGTCAGCGTCTAGGCGGCTTGCCGCACGATTTCCAGGACGCAAGGGGTCTCGGCCGCCCGGGCGAGGCGCCGCAGAGCGGAGCGGAACACTGGCGTGTCCTCCTCCTGGCTTTGCAAGCACCTGCTGAGTAGCTCATAGGCCTCCTCCTGGGTCATTTTTATAGAGACGTACGATTCCTGCTGTTCCATCCCAAGCCGATACTTGGGCGTTCCGTTGCGTCCAGTGAGGGTCAGAAATGCGAAACCAGTTGGACTTACAGCCGTCAGTCATACAGGGATCAGGTTCCATGCCAATAAAAACCTAGTGGTTTTGAGTGCTCAGGGCACTAGGTTGCTGGCCTGGACCTGCGATAATAGAAACCAGGGAGTATATGACCATGAGGGTCAATAGGACGACACGGCGGTTAGGGTTAGCGGTATTGGCGCTGGCCGCAGTCGTCGCGAACGCCCAATCGACCCCTGAGACCCCGAGCCTCGCCAACCCCGTGCCCGAAGTCGGTGGCAAAAACGCCATCGAACTGGTGCGGTTGCACCCTGGCACGATGGTCATCCCTCTAAGGCAGGGCCACGTCATACCGTCCTCGGAACGTGTGGATCTGGAAGGCCGTGACCTCGTGCGCGACCAGGACTATTCCATCGACTACGACGCCGGGAGCATCGTCCTTCGCGTGCCCTATCTTGACGGGCAAAGCTTACGCCTCACCTACCGTTATGACGACAAGAAAGACGGTAAAGGCGTGTTTATGCACGGCGGTGGTGGAAACAACAAGTTTTCTGGTTTTACCATGGACTTTGCTCCGGGATCCAAGGCTATCTTCGGTCTTGGTCTAGCGGAGCGCACCAGCGGCGGGACGCTGATGTCCTCAAATCTCTACGGCCTGACTAACTCCTATAGCTTGGCCGGCGGAGGCTCGTTGAGTGGCCTCTTCATGGTGGGCGACCGTCACAAGGTGGATTCGGAAAACCTGATTGACGGAAGCACGACGACGGAGAAGGTCGATGAAGGTCAGGGCACGGCCATCGTCCAGAACCTTGCGACCAAGGTGCTGGGCGGCCAGTTCAAGGCCAGTTACCAAGATATAGACGACAGGTTCGGCGCGTTCCAATCATTCGCTTCGGCCGGGTATTCGCAAGCTCAGATCGACGAATTGGCGAAGGAAAAGGGTCTCAAGCGCAGCGGTTTCGAACTGACCGGCGTCAAGGCTGGCGACCTCAAGCTTAGCGGCGGCGTGCAGACGGTGGGTGACGACACCGGCAGCGTGTCTTGGCGCAACTACGGAATGGGCTTGGGCGGGTTCAGCTTCACATGGGACTCGCGCGTCGTCGACCCGACTTTCAACCGCTTCGACAGCCTCAGAGAGGCCGACCGCAACCAACTGGCGAAGGAGCGCGGGCTCAGCTTCGACAACATCGGAGCCAAGCAAGAGTTCAAGGGCGGCGCACTGCAATACACGGACTCGCGCACTCAGGATCAGAACGGCACCGGCCTTTATCGGAGGGCGATGTCGCTTGATTACGGCAAGTCCAAGGCTTGGTTCAGTGATCAGAAGGTCGACAACGGGTTCTCCCGGTTCGGTGACCTCAGGGACGCGGACCGTGGACAACTGGCGAAAGAGGTCGGGCTTGCCCGTCACTCTTTTGGGTTAGAGAGTCCCTTTGCTAAGGGCTGGGAACTGAAGTTCAGCGACAACCAGATCAGCAGTGACACCGGTGGCTTGGTGGCGACTAAGTTTTCTATCGCCAGTCCAAAGTTCAGCGTCCAGCACGGTTCGATCGGGTCAGGCAGTGGCTTCACGTCGTTCAGCTCACTGACACCTCAAGAGACAAAGGGGTATGTGGACGATGTGCTCGCCGCGGCGGGTAACCCACGGGCAGAAGGGGGCGACATCGGCGCCTTTGGGTATGCGGCTGGCCTCGAGCGGTCGTGGTGGAACCTTAATCTGGATCTGGGCAAGCAGTCGAAGCTGGCAGCGGACACTTACTCGGTGAACTCGCAAACAGGGGGAGCCCGACAAAGCACCGTCCGCTTTGAGTCGCCCAAGGTGAAGGCCGGATTCACCCAACAAGGCGTGTCCGACACGTTCGGGGCCGCGGGCCAGCTCATGCCGACCGAGCAGAAGGCAGTCGGAATCTCGGACGGTCTTGGTCGAACAGCATTCAGCCTGTCGGCAGACTTGATGAAGAGCGGCAAGATCAATCTGGACACGATGCACGCGGCCGATGCCACGGGCGAGGCGGCGCGGACTGATTTTTCTTACACGGACAAGGGCTTCGAGGGCACCTATGCCCGTCGAAACGTCACCTCCATGTTCAATGGCTTGGCCACGATGGCCGATCCGCAACGCAACGTATTCCAGCAACTGATGGGATATGACCAGACCGCCTGGTCGCTGAAGTGGCAGCTTCTGCCTTCGTTGAAGGTCGACTTCAAGCACAACAACGACCAGAACACCGACCTGAACATCTTCCGAGAGGTCGATAACAAACTGATCGAGTACAAGCTGGATCGGCTGACTGCGGTCTCGTTCCAGACGATGCTCAACAGGGTCAACGACATCGACCATGTCAACCAAGACCAGAGCGCCCAGCTGTTCACCGTGGCGCGCGACTTCGGAAAGTTGGGCAAGTTGACGGTCGTCAATGAACAGGCGAGCTTCAGCGGCACCCAAGACACGCAGCCTGACTCCAACCGTAATGCGGTCGTCTACGAGGCGAACCTCAGCAAGACCACGGCACTGCGCACCGAACAGAGCGAAACGAAATACAGCAACGGGGATCGTGAGACGACGACGGCGAACACGATCGCCCAGCAGATCACGCCGAGGGTGCAAGTGAGCCTCACTGACGAGCGCACTCTCCGCGACGGCGACAGGCCGGACGACGCTAAGAAGAACTTCGGCGTCTCTGTTGATTTCGGCAAGGGCATCAAGCTGGACGTCAACTCCGCTCGCCATCTGGACGGACCGACTGACGGCACGCTGAACAACCGGGTGTCTCTGACGCCGGGCCAGATCCAAGGAGTGCAGGTCGACAGCGCGAGCTATACCAACAACAGTTGGGACGACAAGCGCAACCAAAACATCGGCAACTTCAGCTTTAAAAACGTCAAGCCGTTCTCCTTTGGGGGATTCCACGACCTGAGGTTCAATTACTCTTCCGACACGGCCCGCGACAACTTCGCCTGGCAAAAGGAAAACCTTCGCATGGGCTTCGGCGGCTCATACGGAAACATCGGCTTTGGCTTCGACTATATCAGCCAGGTCGCCGGCGACGGCTTCAGGGCGATCGACCGCGTACTGACTTTGACCACTGACAAGACAGGCAAGGCCGCGGTACGAGGCGACGTCAAATACGGTGTCCGCACGTTGCCGACAGACGAGAACGTGATGATCCGGGACTACTCGTTCCTGGTCAACTTCAACGACCACGCCCAACTCGTCCATCAGATGACGACCAACCCGTTGCAACAGCGCAACGACGTGATCCTTGGCTCGGTGCCAGTCGACGAGCGCAAGAACACGTGGTCGTTCAACTATACGAAGGACAATAACTTCAAGTTCGACATGAGCTGGAGCGAAGTCGCCCGTGACGCGGTGGCGCAGTCGCTCTATCGCGAGGCCAAGATCAACACGACGTTCTTTGCCAGCAACCCGTCGCCTTTGAACCTTAGCTTCAGCTTGTTGCAGTGGGATCGAAACGGCGAACGGCAGACGGCTAACAAGATCGGACTGCATTTCGACCAACGCCCCGGCAAGAACCAATCCCTCTCCTTCTGGCTGGAAAACCTGAACTGGGGCGACAGCCGACCGGCAGGCGCGAACTTGCAGAACTGGGGTATGCGCCTCGATTACTCGGTCAGATTCTAATCTGGTCGCTCGGCGGGCTAGACTAGGCGAGACCGCCTATGTTCCGCATCCGCACCCCCTTTGTGATCGCCGCCATCGCGGCGATCAGCCTTGTCTCTGCCCAAACGACCGACCCGATCGCCCAGATCGTCGCCGAGACACGTGACAACCCCCATGGCCTAGACATCCTCAAGGAGATCGTCAGCTTTGGGCCTCGGTCCACAGCTTCGGACGCGCTCCTGAACGCCCAACACTGGGCAGTCCAGAAGTTCCGTGCGCTGGGCGTCGACGAGGCGCACTTGGAGGAGTACATGGAGGCCCCGGTCCGGTTCCAGCGCGGACCCCACAACTCAGGCTGCCTAGCCGCGCCATATCGCTACCAAATGCCGTTCAGCACACCTGCCTACACAGTCGGCACCAACGGGCCTGTAGCTGGCCCTGCCGTCCGGTGCCCGGACACGCTTGAAGCGGCCAAGAAGACACCGGGAGCCTTCAAGGGCGCTTGGGTGCTGATGCCTAGACCTGTGGGGATGGGAAGCGCGAATTTGGCCAGGCCGACCGAAGTCGACAAGTACCTGGACTCGTTGGGAATCGCAGGCCGGGTCTACAGTTCGACAGCCGAAAAGTACGTTTGGACGCACGGCAGCTGGTCTCGTTACACGAAGGACACTTTGCCGAAGACCCCGCTCGTCGTCATCGACAAAGCTGACTTCGGCTTGGTCACGTACAACTTGGATAACGGTAGGAATCCTGTCCTGGAGTTCAACGTCGACAACAAACTGACCGACGAGAAGACAAAGCTGTATAACGTCGTCGCCGAGATCAAGGGATCGTCCAAGCCTGACGAGTACGTGATCGTTAGCGGTCACTTCGACAGTTGGGACGGGCCAGGTTCGCAGGGGGCAATGGACAACGGCACCGGCTGTGCGCTTGTCTTCGAGCTGGCGCGCACGTTTGCCAAGCTGCACCTTCGTCCGGCGAGGACGATCCGGTTCATTTTGTGGAGCGGCGAGGAGCAGGGCCTCCTCGGCTCTCGGGGTTACGTGGAGAAGCACAAAGACGAGATTCCCAAGATCCAAGCCGTGCTTGTCGAAGACGAAGGACAGAACCCCTACGAAGGGATCGCGGTCGAAAAGGCGATGGAGCCCTATATCAAGGACACGGTGAGCCAGCTTGCATCAGCCTATCCTCAGTACCCGTTCTCGATCCGGACGGTCGCCCGCTTGACAGGCGGGGGAAGTGACCACAACTCCTTCATCAGACTCGGGGTGCCTGGATTCCAACTCGACCACGCCGCCGGCCCGGTCTCCTACACGGAGATATGGCACACGCAGAACGACCGGATCAGCTACGTGCAGCAAAAGTGCATCGCCCAGAACGCCACCTATGTAGGGGCGTTGGCCTACCACTTGGCTGACATGCCTGACCGGCTTCCTCGGGTCACGCCGAGGGGTGGCGGCTAGCAAATCCACCGCCAATAACCTCGCCGTCAGCAACCCTGCCTGAGTTCAATTGAACTCAGGTATCCATCCCTGTTTTCTCACCCTGAGAACCACCCAAGATACGGCATACAAGCTGTGTCGGAGGTCGAGAGTTCACATGTATGGTTTAGTTGTCGTGGCTGTAGCCCTAGCTTCCATCGTCGGAGGTTGGGGGTTGGCAAAGGAAGCCCTGCGCCAGCCGCCCACCAAGTCGTAAGTCGGACCCCATACCCTAGAGTCCTGTAGCCCTGGCGACGGGCCCTCGGCATTGGCCGGGGGTCCTCGTCGTTTTGGGCCAAACTCCTATGTCATATGCGCTCGTTCAAGCGCACGCTGGAGTTTCTCAAGCCTTATCGTCGGCACTTGGCGCTGGCGATCTTTCTCACCGTGTGCGTCACGATGCTCAACATCGTCCCGCCGCGGCTGTTCCAGTTCGCCATCGACAGCGGTATCAAGCCGGCGTTCGCCGCTCTGCAAGAATTCAACAATGCCACTGGGGCTGGCAAGGCGGTGGCACAGGCCCGCTGGGCGGAACTCCGCGACGTCGCGGGCCCACGCCTGTTGTTGTTGTTCAGCCTCTTGTTGGTCGGGACAATCGCGACGCGGGCGTTCTTGAACTACTGGCTGGCGATCCTGGTCAACTATATCGGCCACCGCTTCTGCTTCGACCTGCGTTTCGCGACCTGGCGGCACCTGCAGCGGCTGAGCCTGGCGTTTCACAAGCAGGTGCAGACGGGCAAGATCATGGCCCGGGCGACCGCCGACGTCGAGCTCATCCAAGGGCTTGTGTCAGGCCAGTTGGTGGCCTTCCTCAGCGATCTCATCACGTTGGTCGTGGTCATCTCGATCTTGTTCGCCATGCAGTGGCGGATCGCGGCCGTCATCCTGGGGTTGGTCCCCTTCTATGTCATCAGCTACATCTTCTTTCTGAAGCACATCCGGACGATCCGAGAAGAACGGCGACGCCTCTATGACGAGCAGATCGGTCAGCTCACCGAGCGCATAGAAAACATCGCCATCGTCAAGGCGTTCGTGCGTGAGGACGCCGAAACCGAGCAGTTCGTCAAGCTTGCGAACGAGCGGTTTGCCGTCGATGTCAAGCAGATGCACCTGAACCGTCGGCTCGGCCTGATCTCAGGCATTATTTCAGCCCTTGGCCGAGGCGTGGTCTACGCATATGGCGGGTTCCTCGTCCAAAACGGACAACTGACGGTCGGTTCGCTGGTCGCTATCGCGTTCTACGTCGGTTATGTGTTCGACCCTGCTGTCCGTGTCGTGGATTTCAACAACCAGATCCAGTGGGCCGTCGCGGCCATGGACCGGGTCTTCGATACCCTGGACACCCGTCCGGAGATCGTCGACAACCCGGACGCGGAGCCGCTGCCTCGTTTGGCCCGAGAGATCCGATTCGAAAACGTCCGCTTCAAGTACGAACAAGGTGACGAGATCATCAAGGGTGTCGACCTGACGGTCAAGTGCGGCGAGATATTGGGGATCGTCGGGCACAGTGGTAGCGGGAAGACGACCCTGATGAACCTGTTGATGCGGTTCTATGACCCGACCTCGGGGCGGATAACCGTGGACGGTATGGACCTGCGCGAAGCGCGCATCGACTCCTTGCGATCCCAGATCAGTTTGGTCGCGCAGGAAAACATGGCGTTCAGCGTCAGCATCCGGGAGAACATCAAGTATGGGTTTCGCGACGCTACCGACGAGCAGGTCGTCGCGGCATCCAAGGCGGCCGACCTCCATGAGTTTGTCGAGACGTTGGAAGACGGCTACTCGACGATGATCGGCGAGTTTGGGGTCAGGTTTTCTGGAGGCCAAAGGCAAAGGCTCGCCTTGGCGAGGGCCCTCGTCACCGACCCGGCGGTCTTGATACTGGACGATGTGACGAGCGCTCTCGACGGCGAGACCGAGGCACGTGTCCAAGAGGCGTTGAGGCAGGTCATGAAGGGCAGGACGACGTTTATCATCGCCCACCGCCTCGCCAGCGTCGTCGACGCCGACCGGATCATCGTCATCGAAGACGGACAGATCGTGGACCAAGGGCCGCACGCCGAGTTGGTCACCAGACCCGGCATCTACCGGGACATGTTCCGTGAGCAGTTCAAGGGCGCGTTGGACGTGCCACAAGTGTCGTAGATTAAGTTGGTCAGGCTCTTGCCGTCGTCAACCACACCTGCATGGATCCAGTGCTCCGGTTGCCCCAGGTCGCATAGGGCACCAAGGCGACAGACGCGGGGGTGAGGCGTCGCTCTTTGGATTGGTAGAGCGGGCCGTTCCAGTCAGTCTCGTCCAGAAGGCCCTCGGCGCGGAGACGGTTGCCCACCCTGGGATCTGGATCACTCTCGTCCTTGAGGCCCGCCGCTTCGTCGATAGCGAAGCGCTGCGCCTTGGAACCTAGGTCGACCTCTTCAAGACAGTAGACGAGCGGTCCTCTCTTCACGCTGACGTGACCGATGTTGTGGCCGACACGGGGGTCGCAGCGCACGAACTCGGGCCGGATGACTAAGTCGAGTCGCACTTGGTCCCCGTCGTTCCACTCCCTTGACCAGGACAAGTAGCCGTCCGCCAGTTCGCCGCCGTCTGGGCTCGACCAAGTGGACACGGACGACGGCACTCGGACTCGCAGCGTCCCTTTGACCGGCTGCGAAGGGTGCACTCGCACGATGACCTGGCCTCCGTGGGGGTAGGCCGATTCGACGACGACTTTGACCGGGACGCCGTTCATGTTCGCTTCGACTTCCATGCCCAGCGGGACGTTGACCGACACGGTGCCCCTTGACCATGAGGCGACGTAGCGTCCCAGCGACAGTACGAACCGGGCCACGTTGGGCGGACAGCACGCACAAACGAACCACGGCTGGCGGACGTGCGCGCCTGTCGATTCAAGTGGGTTCTCGTAGTGGTACGCGGTCGCCGTGAGGTCCATGCCGGAAAGCACACCGTTGAAGAGAGAGCGTTCGAAGACGTCGAAGTACTCGCCTTTGCCAAAGGCGACGCCCATGCGGGCGGCCCACATGCACAGGCCAATACCTGCGCATGTCTCTGCGTAAGCTGTCCGGTTGGGGAGGTCGAAGTCGTCGGTGAATCCCTCGTTTGCGGGTGACGAGCCTATGCCGCCCGTGACGTACATCCGCCTGCCCACCAAGTTGGACCAGATGGTCTGGAGGGTCGAGTCCAGCGCGGTGTCACCATGGCAGCGGGAGTCCATTGCTCCGCAATATTGGTACATGGCTCGCACGGCGTGGCCCACCGCCGTCGTCTGCTCGCTGAGCGGCAGGTCGTCCTGTCCGTAAGCGCCGTCATATTTGCCGGCCTTGCACCACAGGGATGGGAGCCAGGGCGAGAATTCGCGGGAGACAGGGTCGTTGATCTCGTCCTCGAACGGGCTCGGGCGCGTGCCGCGCGTGTCGGTCATCCATTTGGAAAGCGCGACGTCTTGCGGGCGGTCAAACTCGATGCCTGTCCGGGCAAGGCCCATCTCGATCTCCTCGTGTCCGCCATATCCCTTGCGCTTGTCCGGGCCGAACGTCGAGGCTAGGTGGTCGGCCACCCTGGTGGCCACGCTCTTCAGACGGCCGTCCCCCAAGGCCGACTCGTAGGCGCAACAGGCTTCTAGAAGGTGGCCCATGCAGTACATCTCGTGTTTCGCGGCCAAGCTCAGGTAGCGCTTGTCGGGGTGTTCGAGGTGGATGAAGGTGTTGATATAGCCGTCTTGTTCTTGCGCGGCCTCGATCAGTCCGACTGCCTCTCCCACCATGTCGCGCACATCAGGCGTGGGCTGGACAAGCAAGCTGTATGCCATCGCCTCAAGGAGCTTGTAGACGTCGCTGTCGTTAAAGTAGATCCCCTGGTGGCCGCCTTTTTCGCCCTTGGCGACACGGCGAAAGTTCTCGATCCGGCCCGTCTCCTCACACATGCGCCACTGGTGAGCCAAGCCTTGACGGACAAGCGAGTCTTGCCAGGCGGTTACAAGCGGCGAGGTGAGCCTAACGCGGCCAAGTGGGGCGAGCACATCCTATTCTGGCCCAGTCAAAAGGTGTCAAATCGCAGGACCGGGGAACCGTAACGGGATATCATCCATTTAGGAGGCCAGTGGCGATAACTTTCGCGCTTCCTGCTACGGTCACTGGCGTCAAGGAACGGAGGCCGGCTATCAGCTTGTTTTCTCGGCCAAGGAACTTCGAGACGAGCGTGCGTGACGAGCTCCCTGTGCTCTATCGCGTCGCCCGTCGCATGGGTTGTTCGGCCGAGGAGGCGGAGGACGTCGTACAGACGACCCTGGTCAAAGCGTTCCAGGCATGGAACAGCTTTGATGGCAGGCACCTTCGTAGCTGGCTTGTCCGGATATTGCGCAACGAACGGCTTATGGCGTTACGAGGAGCAAAACCGACGACGAGCCTGGACGAACCGGAAGCCGAGGAAGTCGCCGAGCCACCGTTCTGGGATCGACTCTCGTGGAAGCTTGAGGCCGACCGCTTGATAGAAGAGCTTGACCAGTTGCCAGACATTTTCCGGGACACGATCCAACTCTGTGATGTCGAGCAGATGTCCTATGAGGAAGCTGCCCATGCGATGGACGTCCCGGTCGGCACGGTGCGCTCCCGGCTTTTCCGAGCTCGTACGATGTTACGGTCGAGGCTCGAGTTTCTTCTTCCCGACGCGAAGGAGGCGACGACATGACGCGCTTTGATTGGCAAGCCTATGAAGACGGTTCGATGGACGCGGCGACCCGCGCGCAGGCCGACGCTTGGTTGGCTGGCTCCGACCAAGCAAGGTTAGAATTGGAGAGCCTCCGGACGTTCAAGGCCGCCTTGCACGACTTCGGTTCGGCGGAGCAAGTGCCGATCGATCGGTTACGGTCGTCGTTGGCGACCGTCACTCGGGGTGGGATGCAGACCAGACGACGCCAGGCATACTTCTGGGTGTCTGCCGTGGCAGTCGCCGCCATCGCCTTCGCATTCGTCTTGGACCGGTCGATCCCGAGGATCGACGACCCCGGCGGACCGGTCATGGCAAGTGAGTCGACGGTGACCCAGCCGGCGGCGGTGCAAGCGTGGCTCGCTACGAAGACGACTATGCCGGTCCCCGTCATCCAGCTTGCCGGGCTCTCAAACGCGAGCATCGAAGGGGCAAGCAGCGGAAAGGATTGGATCTCCTGGAAAGTGCGGTACTGCGGTCAGGAGTACACCTTGTGGGGTCGACAAGACCAACATTGGTTCGATAGGGCCCACGTCGTCAAAGGGACGCCGAAGATGTTCTATGTGGACGGCGAGCACGTCGGCTGGTATTGCTCCGCAGGTATGGCTTATATGGTGTGCGGTGGGTCTGAAGAAGGGCGGATGTTGATCGCACAGAACGTCTGCAAGGAGACCCCTTCGGCGGTGAAGTCTCAGACAAGCCCGGTCAAGGCCAGTCTGTAAGCCTTCACCGTCTCCATCACCTCGACGTGGCTCCAAGGCAGCGGGCTGACGCTGAGAGGCTCGCCAGTCTCCGGGTCGTACTGTTCGGCGAGGACATAAGTGCTCTCGGCCCGCTCGACCGCCCAGTTGAGCCATCGTTCGGTCTCCGAAAGGTCATGCCTGCTCTTGGCGAGCCTGGCCTTGGCCTGGGCGACCCACATCGTCGAAATGACCCAGGGGTTGCCTGGAAAGGCGTCTGAGCGACGGAAGTAGTAGTCACCCTCATAGCGGGCGATTCCACCGGTCATAGAATTGACCGCCAGCTTCTCTTCGATCCAGTTCACGGTGTCGGCGAGTCGAACGGCTTCGCTCTTGAAGGCCGGACGCAGCAAGGCGGCTAAGACGCTCGCGTCGGGGGTGTCGTCGTAGGCGAGTGCTCCCGATGAAGTCCGGTGGATGGTGCGTGCCATCCTGCCCGAACCGGGCGTGACAAACAGGCGCAGAGCTTCCGTCCTCATTCGCTCCGAGGCTTCTTTGGCTTCCGAATGGCTAGAACCGGGATCATGCTTTGCGAGGTAGCCGGCGGCGTCGTCGAGGGCGTCGATGACAGTGGCGGTCGTCCATAGGTGGACGCCGCGCCGTTCCTCCCACAGGTCCCAACTTGGCAGGGGAAGGCCGTCCTCGGCGCGGTGGCGTAGCATAAAGTCAGTGAGGGCGCGGACAAGAGGGACGTGCTCCGGATGGTCTGCCGCGGCGGTCGTAAGCAAGGAAAGGTAAAGGGCCGTCTCGTCTTGCTGGAACGGCGCTTCGGTTCCCGAATCAGTGACCCACGGGTGCCAACTCGCAGAAAGCGAGCCGTTCGGAAGATACTTCTGGAGAAAATACGGCCTGAACCGTTCCGCCCGGTCACCCAGGATCTGCCTTCCAAATTGGATAAGGTCGAGGGCGGGCCGACGGTGGCCCCTGCCCCAACACTCCATAGCCGTCAGACTGGCGTCCCTGAACCAGACGGAGCCGTAGTTGGCCCGGTTCGTCTGCATGATGTCGCTGTCCATCGCCGCCACCAATCCGCCTGTGGTGCTGAAATGGGCTTCTACGATGGCCAGGCTTTGACAAAATAGGTCATCGACGGCCTGGCTGATTCCGGCCCGCCCTTCTTCGACACTAGACGCAAAGGCGAACCAATCGTCTCCGAGCGAGGAAAGGAGCTGTCTGTGCTCGGTCTCAATGTCGGCGACGTGCCTTGCCGCCGCCGTGGCTACCCAGAGCGAGACGGCTTCTCCAGGGCCGACAGGCAGGCTGACCCCCATCGTGGAATCGACGCTGCCTTGCTCGACGGGTTTGCCACCAAGATGGCCGTCCTCCGCGTCCTTGTAGGTGCCCAAGAAGCCGTTGAAAGCCTTGACGCCGCATGCCCACTGGTCTAGACCACGACCGTCGTCCGTTCGGAAGCCGAATGAGAGGTAGACGTCGTCCTTGTAGTGGACGAGAGCGGGGAGGCCAGGGTGGTAGAAGGCGGTGTCTCCGATGTCCGTCTCGTTGATGCGGAGGTCATGGGTCTGAAAAAGGCGGATGTCGCGCCATGAGTCCGCCTGGTTTGTGACCGTGACCCTCTTCAACCACCAATCGTGCTCAGGGTGGACGGCCTCGACGATGTCCAGACGGAGCGCTAGGTCTGGGTTTTCTAGGTGGGCTTCGCAAACCAGGGAGCCGATCCGGTAGGCCTGTCTGGCCGACCACCCGCCTTCGTCACACCAGGCAAACTGGCCGTCGGCCCATACACCGAGTCGGATCTTGTGGCCGGAGAGATGGTTCGGACATCCAACGGTCGGATAGTAGAGGTCGCGGACGCTGTGGCGACGGTCGAGGGCGAGGGTCAGCCGGTTGTTGCCTAGCACTACGGGACGTGGCACTATTTGACCCCCGGCGGCCTCGGGCACGAGGTCGTCAGAGCCTTCGGTAACCGAACTGCCGGTCCACGAGGCGTTGTGTCTGTCGACATCCTCACAGGTCGAATGACTGGCCTTGGTGGGGGATCTCGGTCTGCCATCCGAGTTCCTTGTGGATCCTGTCTTGCAACGCCAACTGGGCTGGCGGTTCGCCGTGGACGATGAAGGTCTTGCGAGGCGCAGATTTGAAGTTGGAAAGCCACCGCATCATTTCTTCATAGTCGGCATGGGCGCTCAACATGTCCAGCCTCTCGACCCTGGCCCGCACATCGACTTCGTGGCCGAAGAGGCGTACAGTCGGCGCCCCTTCCAGGAGCTTTCGTCCCAGCGTGCCTTCGGCCTGATAGCCGGTGAAGATGACGACGGTCGACGGGTCGGAGACGTGGGCCACCAGGTGGTGGGTGATGCGTCCTCCGGTGAGCATGCCGCTGCCGCTGATCACGACGATCGGGCCGCTTGCCTCGTTGAGCGACTTGGACATGTTGCGGTCACGGATGAAGCGGACGAGGTCGGACCGGAAGGGGCTGTTGCCCTCCGAAAGATCCACTTTCAGGTCTGCGTCCAGGTCGTCTCCCGGTTGGTTGTAGAGGAGTGTCGTGGCGGTGGCCATCGGGCTGTCGACGTAAACGGGCATGTTGGGGAACCGGCCCTCCTCCCGCAACTCGTTGAAGTACCACAGCATCTCCTGTGTACGACCGATGGCGAAGGAGGGCACAAGGACGACGCTGCGGTCCCGCTCGGCCTGTTCCAGGATCCTAAAGATCTTTTCCTTGGCGTCGGCCTTTTCGTGCAGGCGGTCACCGTAGGTGCTTTCGATGACCAGGTGCTCCGCGAAATCGACCGGGGCCGGGTCTTTCAGGATCGGCCGGTCGTAGCGTCCCAGATCGCCGCCCATGAGGATGCGCTCGCCGTTGTCGAAATAGATCTCGACAAAGGCCGAGCCGAGGATATGCCCGGCCGGGACAAACCGGAACGACCCTCCGCCTGGAAGTTCGTGGAAGTCGTGGAAATGGAGAGGCTGGATGTGCTTCAGGGCCTCGTAGGCGTCGGCCTCGGTGTAGAGGGGCAAGGCGACGCCGTGGCGGCTGGTCTGGTGCCGGTTATGGTAATTCGCCTCCTCTTCTTGAAGGCGTCCACCGTCTGGGAGTGAGATCTTGCACAGGCCGAGGGTGCCGTGGGTGGCATAGACGGGGCCCCGGTAGCCTTCCTTGATAAGCTTGGGCAACAGGCCGATGTGGTCGGTGTGGGCGTGCGTGAGGATGACCAGATCGAGCGAGCCAGGATCGAAACCGAACGGCTTCCAATTGCGGTCCCTGAGTTCTTGACTGCCTTGGAAGAGCCCGCAATCGACCAAGACTTTCTTATCGTTGAGGGTGATGAGGTGCTTGGAGCCGGTGACCGTCTGGGCCGCGCCATGGAAGGCGATGCTCTGGGGCATGGGTCATTATGGCGCGGTAAGCTCGCCGGGTGCTTCGAGCGGATGTCGGGCTGATCGGCGGGACGGGGGTCGGCTCGCGTCTGGCGGAGTTCGGGGGAACCAGGTTTTTGATCCCGACTCCGTTCGGGCCGATGCGCGGACGGCTGGTCGACCGGGAGGGGTTGGTCTTGGCCGTCGTGAGTCGGCATGCGGCCGGTCACAAGCTGCCGCCACACGCCGTGAACTACCAGGCCACGGCTTGGGGCCTGAGACGCCTTGGTGTAGGCGGCGTGCTGTCTACCGCGGCGGTGGGGTCGTTGCACCCTTCGTGCGGAATCGGGTCCCTGGTCGCCTGCACCGACTTTCTTGACGTGTCCGGTCGAAACCTGACCATGTTCGCCCATGCCGTGCGGCACACGGACATGGGTTCGGCCTTTCCGCTGGCGAAGCTGCTGTCGGAGGCAGGGGGCAGGGAAGTCCGCCTTGGCGGCACCTATGTGAACGTCAACGGGCCTCGTTACGAGACTCCGGCCGAGATCCGCGCTTTCGCGAAAGAAGGCGACGTGGTCGGTATGACCGCTGGCTCTGAGGCGGTTGCGTTTCGGGAAGCCGGAGTGCCCTACGGCTGTCTGGCCGTGGTCTCCAACCTGGCCGCCGGACTGTCGGACGAGGTCCTGGAGCACGGGCACGTCACCGACGCATTAGAATCGCGCGGTGCGCGGGTCGTCGAGGTCTTGTTGAGCACGGCGAAGAGGGTCAAGCAATGAGGACGGTTCCCCGCCGGACGTTCACCCTGGCCTTAGCCCTCGTCCCCGGCGTCGGCGGGAAGACGGTGACGAGGACGTTGACCCGGAACGACCTTTTGGGCCGCTCGTGCGACGAATTCATTAGCCTGGGCGAACAGACGCTAAGGGAAGAGTATCGCTTCTCGGCCAAAGCCGCCGGTGCTTGGTGTTCAGATCCCAGGCATTGGCTGTCAGAGGCCGAGGAGTTGCTGGCAAGGCTCGACGGCCACGGTGTCACCCTCGTGACAGCAGCGGACGCCCATTACCCCCGCCGAGTCGAGGAGATCGACCCTGATCCTCCTGGCGTCCTTTATCTCTATGGCAACACAGCCCTGCTGGACACGGACACCTTCTGCGTGTTGTTGTCGAGGGACGCCCCGCCACACGCCTTGGCACGCGCTGAGTCGATGGCCGAGGAGGGCGTCCTTGCCGCCCGCACCCTGGTCAGCAGCCATGACACGCCGGAGTATCAGCGCACCGCTGTCGTTCCGCTCCGGTGGGGGGCCCCACGGATCATGGTGTTGGACGCCGGGTTCTTCTCGGTGCTGGGTGACGACCTGAAAGAGGAGCCGTTTCCTGCCGCCCGCCTCTGGCGGTTCCAGTTTGACGCGCGCACCGACCTGGCGGTCAGCGCGGTGCATCCGTTCCGGCCCTTCCATCCAAACGCGAACCGCGTCCGCGACCGGTTGGTCGCTGGGTTGTCTGGAGAGATCGCGTTGGCCTGGGTCAAGGCGGGAGGCAATATGGAGCGGCTGGCCAGGTTGGCAATCCGGGCGGGAAGACCGGTCCATGTCTCAACTGAATCCCCGGCGTTCGAGGCCGTTCGGGCCGCCGGAGCGCGCCCCGTCGAGACGAGCGGAGTTTGAGCTGCTATGTTCGGCGGCGCCTAGCCGCCACGAAGCAGCTGCAAGACCGACTGCGGTGACTGGTTGGCTTGCGCCAAGACTGCCATGCCGCTTTGCTTCAGGATCTGCAACTTGGTGAGGTTGGTCATCTCGAAGGCGACGTCGGCGTCGCGGATGTCGCTCTCACTCGCGGTCAGATTTTCTTTGGCGATGCCGAGCGACCGGATGTTCGACTCGATGAAGTCCTTGGTGAAGCTGCCGAGTTGACCTCGGAAGGTGGACACCTGTCCGATGGCGTCGTCGACGATCTTCATGGCGTTGTTGGCTCCGGCCTGACTCGTGACGTCCATGGATGCAAGGCTTTGGCCCGGGACGGCGTTGATGCCGAGGTTTGCGGAGGCCATGTTGGGTATCGAGAAGGTGGCGGTCTGGTCGGCGGTGGCTCCGATCTGGAACTGGAGGGCGCCGACGTTGAGAGAGCCGATGAGGTTCGAAGAGCCGCTGGCGTTACCGAAGATGCTCACAGACATACGGTTGCCGGACGGGGAAGTCAGTGTCAGTCCGTCAGTCCCCGGACCCTTTCCTGCGACGAATTGCTCCGTCTGGGTGCCGGACGGTGACGTGGGCACGGTGACGTTGAAGACGGCGTTGGCGCCCGGCGCGGGGTTCGACGGGCTACCACCGTTCAGAATCGTGCTGGTCTCCATATAGCGGATCGGGAAGTTAGAACCGTACTTCGCTGATGTCAGCGTGACGCCCGAACCGGCCGTCCAATTGGCGATGACGCCGGTCTGGTCGGACTGCTGGTTTATCATCGCTACTACCGAGGTGATCGTCTGTCCGGGCACGACGGTGAAAGTCGAGCCGTTGATCGCAAATGTGCCGGTGTTGACGACCGTGCCCGCAGACGCAAAGGTCGTTGCCATAGCACCAGTTGTCGTCTGGGTTGCGGCGGTCGTCCGCTGGATCGTGATGTTGCCGGTCTGCACGGTCTCCCCGTTGAAAGAGCTGCCGATGAACAGGCTGTTGACGAGGTCGGTGCGCGTCACGTTCGCCTGCGCGCCGGACGCTCCGTTGAGCAGCAACTTGTTGCCCCAACTGGTCTGGCTGGCGATCCTGTCTATGGAGGCGAGGATGGATCGGATCGTCGTCTGGTTGGCCTGAAGCTGGTTCGCGTCCACGACGGCGGTGTTGGCCGACTGCACGGCGATCGACTTGACCTCAAGCAAGAGCTGAGAGACTTCGCTCAGGGCGGCTTCCGCGGTCTTGGACATGTTGGAAGCGTCCTGGCTGTTCTGCACAGCGGCGTCAATGCCATTAATGTAGCTGCGCAAGCCCTCGCTGCTGATCAGTCCGGCCGGGTCGTCCGACGCTTTGTTGATGCGAAGACCAGTGCTCAGCCGGGTGATGACCCCCTGGAACTGGTTGTCGGTCTCCCCTAAGTAGCGCAAGGCCGCCATCGCCGGGATGTTCGTGTTGATCCGAATGCTCATGTCGCTCGGTTCCCGCTGGTCGCCAGAGGCAGAAACCCATGGTTCTGCGATCCGGCAATTTTCCTGTGTGGAATCTTCGGCGAAATGTGGAACAAGCTTTAGTCCGACCAAATCCCAGCCGAAAAATATCTAGTCCTGCCAATGGGCGAGAACCGGTAAATCCAATGGAGTGTTCCGCCCTACCTGCGCCGAAGATGAAGAGGAGTCACTAGCATGCTCACGGGCGAGGTATTTGTACAGGAGGGCTTGATTTCGGCCGCCCAGCTCCAAATGGCGGTGAACAAGCAGGTTGAGCTTGGCGGCCACGACCCGATCGCCCGGGTCATGGTCGACATGGGGCTCATCACCGAGAAGGACCGTGTCCGGTGCACCGGTAAGGTCTGGGAGATCCCGTTCATAGAGATCGACGAGGTCGTGCCACGGGAAGAGGCGCTCGACCTCCTGTCGCCCCAACTAGCTAAGAGATTCAAAGCCCTTCCGCTCGGCCGCGACGAGTTCAGGGTGGCGGTCGCGATGGCCAACCCGTTGGACGTCTTCGTCATCGACGAGCTCCGGATGAACACCGGTCTTGAGGTGCAGCCACTGATCGCTGTGGAAGAAGACCTCCTCAAGGCGATCAACCTCCACTATAAGACCGACGTCGGCCAGATGGAAGCCATCGGCGGGTTGATGAAGGAGTTCGACGACTTCGGCATCGACTTGGCGTCGTCGGACTCAGACGACGACCGGGGCAACGAGAAGGAGGCCGACGACGCCCCGATCATCCGCCTGGCGAACATGATCATCAACCAGGCGGTCCAAGACAAAGCCAGCGACATCCACATGGAGCCCCGCAAGGAGGGACTGGTGGTTCGGTTCCGCATCGACGGCATCATGATCGAGGCGATGGCCTTGCCAAAGAAGGTCATCGCGCCGTTGACCAGCCGCTTCAAGATCGTCGCCAACATGGACATCGCCGAAAAGCGGGTTCCCCAAGACAACCGGATCAGCGCGGTTATCGGCGGGAAGCCCTATGACTTCCGCGTCTCGACCCTTCCTGTCGTGTACGGCGAGAAGATCGTCATGCGCGTTCTGGACAAAGGCGGCATCAACGTCGGCATGAGCAAGCTCGGCTTCCTGCCGCACAACCTAAAGATCCTCGAGGACATGGCGTCGCGGAGCTACGGCATCATGTTGGTGACGGGGCCCACCGGTTCGGGCAAGTCGACGACCCTGTATTCCTTGCTCAATCAAAGCAACGACGGTCTCAAGAACATCATCACGATCGAGGATCCGGTCGAATACGAGCTTGACAACATCAACCAGTGCTCTGTGAACGCGCGCGCCGGCATGACGTTCGCCGCTGGCCTCCGGGCGATGCTCCGACAAGACCCGGACGTGATCATGGTCGGTGAGATGCGCGACACGGAGACGGCGACCATCGCGATGGAAGCGGCGTTGACCGGTCACTTGGTCTTCAGCACTCTGCACACCAACGACGCCGCATCGGCGCCGAACCGCCTGATGGATATGGAGGTCGAGCCGTTCCTCATCGCCTCGGCGATCAACGCGGTCTTGGCCCAACGGCTCGTGCGCAAGATCTGCGACCACTGCAAGGAGTCCTACACGACGACCCGCGAGAGCTTGATGCGCCATGGGTTCCCAGTGCCTGACGACCTGGGGCAGGACACGAACGGCGAGATCACCCTCTTCCGGGGCAAGGGCTGCGAGATCTGCAAGCAGACCGGCCACAAGGGGCGGACGGGCATCCATGAGATCATGGTGATGACCGACGAGATCAAGGACGAAGTGCTCAAGCGTGGTTCGACCCACCAAGTCTATAAGCTCGCCCAAGAGTCGGGGATGAAGACCATGCAGGTCGACGCGATGAACAAGATTCTCAGCGGCGTGACATCTGTCGATGAGGTCATCAGGGTGATTTACGCTTGAGGAACGACCAAGCGGATGCCGAAGATTAGGGGAGCGACCAAACCGCGAGATAGAAGAAATGTCAGCAGCTCCGATTTCCGATGGGACCCCGAACGCCGCGATCGCGCGCGTCATGAGCAAGTCCAAGGACATCTCGGTCTTGCCGCACGTCGTGTTCCAGATCATGGAGATGACGGCGTCCGACGAGTCGTCGGCGGGCTCTCTAGAGAGAGCCGTGGTCGTTGATCCGGGATTCTCCGCCAAGCTGCTGAGCCAGGCGAACTCGGCTTCTCTTGGACTGCCGAAGAAGGTCTCGTCCATCCGCGAGGCGATAATGTTCCTCGGATTCCGGCAAGTCCGGTCGTTGGCCATGACGGTCGGCGTCTTTGACATGTTCGTCGGCAAGACGGACAAAGAGTCGCTTAGACGGCGCAAGTGGTGGCGCCACTCGCTGGACACCGCCGCGACGGCAAGGTTCTTGGCGGGCAAGCTGGGAGCGTGCGAGGCAGAGACGGCCTACACCTGCGGACTATTGCACTTGCTTGGGAAGACCATCCTGTGCCGATACGACAGCTCCAAATTCGAGCAAGTTGAGAGCCTTGTCAGTTCTGGAAGGATCGAGCGCGACGCGGAACGGTCCGTCTACGGATGCGACCACGTCGAAATCTTGTCTGCCGCAGGATCGGCTTGGGGGTTCCCACAGTCCCTGCAAGAAGGGCTGGACTACGACGATGAACCTGCGGAAGATGACCCGGCCAAAAATCTCCGGGCTGTCGTCTGCCTCGCGAGCCTGATTTCCGGCATGGCTATCGACGGAAAGGTGGACGCGAACCAGTTGTCCGGCCACTGGTCGGCTGCCTGCCTTGGGCTAGGCACAGAGAAGTTGATTGGATTGGGACACGAGACCTTGACAATGCTGTCGGAGACCGCGCGAGCGGGAGGCTAGGAGTACACACATGCCGCAAGAGTTTGATTGGGAGAAGTTTCTGGGGCCGAAGAAGGACAACGAGGAGGCCAAGGACGATACGGAGGCGGTTGCCGAGAGCACGGACACGGGCCAGGCCGAGGATGCCCCTCATGAAGAACAGAACGCCGAGGCCACGCCGTCCGAGTCTGAAGGAATCGAACCTGTGGTCGCTGAAGCAGAGCCGACGGCCGACCTCGGGTCAGAAGCCGAAGACGCCATGACTGAGGCTATTCAGTCAGAGGGAGAGCTTTCGCCCGAACCGGAAGTCGCCGCAATGGAAGAACCAGGGGAACTCGTCGGCGGAGCAGAGATGGAAGAGTGTACAGCCGCATCGACAGATCCGGAGCCGGTCGTTGCCTCAGCACCCGTTCCGCCACCAGCTGAGTTCGCTCCGCCACAAGAGGTGTCCGCTCCTCCGATGCTCTATGTCGAGACAAACGAGCACTTGGCCAGGCCGGACGATGATCTCGACCGCGACCTTCCTGCATCGGCGTTCCATGACAACGACCTAGACGACGAAAAGGCGGCGAACCCCTACATGCCGGCGCCTGTCCCCATGGACTTGCTCGAACCCGAGAAGCCGACAGGAAAGTATCACGTAGGGGAAGACCAGGCCGACGCATACGCCCGGGTGACAGAACAGCTCAACCCGATAGAACGAGTCCACATCGACGAGATATTGCGCATGGCGGTCGAAAGGAAGGCGAGCGACGTCCACCTGACGGCGGGCTTGCCTCCGATGATCCGTTTGGACGGTGAGATCACCCCCTTGCCATATGAGGTCCTCGATCCCAACCAGACCCAGCGGCTGATCTACGAGGTCCTGAACGACGAGCACCTGCAGAAGTTCGAACAGACTCACGAACTGGACATCGGATACACCGTCAAGGACTTGGCGCGATTCCGTATGAACGTCTATATGCAGCGCACCGCAGTCGGGTCGGCGTTGCGTCTGATCCCGAACCGCATCCCGACCTTCGAAGAACTGCGCCTGCCTCCGATCATCCGTGAGATCGCCAAGCGGACTTCTGGACTGGTCTTGGTCACGGGCCCCACTGGTTCCGGTAAATCGACGACGATCGCGTCGATGATCGACGACATCAATTCGCGCGAGTCGTCGCACATCATGACGATCGAGGATCCGATCGAGTATCTGCACAAGCACCGAAAGTGCATGGTCAACCAACGCGAGCTGCACAGCGACACGTATTCGTTGCACAATTCGCTCAGGGCGGTCCTCCGCGAAGACCCTGACATCATCCTTGTCGGCGAACTCCGCGACTTGGAGACGATCGAGGCGGCGCTCACTTTGGCCGAGACGGGCCACTTGGTGTTCGGCACGCTGCACACCCGAAACGCGCCTTCGACCATCGACCGTGTCGTCGACGTCTTCCCCAGCGACCAGCAGGACCAAATCCGCGTCCTGCTCGCCAACACGATCGAAGGGGTCGTGTCCCAGCAGCTTCTGCCAAGGCTGGGCGGTGGCCGATGCGCCGCGCTTGAGATCATGATCGGCGTGCCAGCCATCAAGAACCTGATCCGCGAAGGCAAGACGCACCAGATGTACTCGGTCATTGAGACGAGCCAGAACGTCGGGATGCAGACGATGGACCGCTCCTTAAGCGACCTGTACCGTCAGGGCCAGGTCAGCTTCGAAGAGTGCCTGATGCGCTCGGTGGACAAGGACTCGTTCTCCCGGCTCGCCAAGAGCGCCTAGTATCCGACAGAGGCACAGAGACGCCCCAGGCTCAATTCTGAGCCTGGGGCGTTCCCTGTCCGCTTCGATTACTTCCGACGGCGGCGAAGCGCTAAAGGAGCCAATGCCAGCACGGCCATCGTCATCGGCTCAGGCACCGACTCCACGCTCACGGACACGTTGTCGAGTCCGGTGTATTTGTACTGGGCGTTTCGGTGAACCAGGAGGATGTCGGTTGATGCGGCGGTGGCGACGAAGTCGACACTGTGGTGCTCCCACACCTGTCCAGCATCACTGTGCAAGGTGAAGTCCGTGTCGGCCCCACCCGTGTTGACGGAAATGCTCGCATCTCCGTAGGCGCTGTTTGCGCCCAGGTCGAATTCGATGGTGTAGGTCCAGCCGATATTTGTGGCAAGAGTCTGCACCACGCCACCGGCGTCTTCCTCGTAGCTGGTCAAGTCCAGGCTCCGGACACCGTCGGTAGCGTAGATTCCGCTGAACGGGTTCGGGTCGGTTATCCAGGCAACATTGGCGCTCGACACCGTCCAGCCGGTCATGTTTGTGGCGCCAGGGGCCAGGTCCATCGTGTTGTTTGCGTCGGCATGAAAGTCCCCGTCTTCGAAGCTTCCGTTGACGAGGAGGTTGGCGTGGGACACAAACGCGGCGGAGATCACCGCGAGAGTAGTAAGAGTGCGATAGTTCATAAAGCTTTTCCTTGCAAAACCAGTGTTAGACAATTGTACAACCAGTCAAGAAAGAATGTCCCCGTCTGAATCAATACCCGTATATTTCCCGGCTACTTGCGTTACAAAAGTAACGAAACACGCTCATTGGCAAGTAAAGTCGCCTACATCGCAAGACTTGAATTACTGGGCTGTCTGGGTCTCTAGCCCAGGATTCTACGGCGGCAATCCTTTCGTGGCCTTGGGTCGGGCGATCCGTTTGCCCAAGGCCAAGGCCAGCACACTGGCCGCGTCTTTGACAAAGTGCACCTTCACCTTTCGACGGATGTCGTCGGCGACGTCTTCCATGTAGTCTTTGCGGTTGTCTTCGGGGATCAGCAGGGTGGTCACGCCTGCCCGGTAGGCGGCGAGAACCTTCTCCTTGACACCTCCGATCGGCAGGACCTGGCCGGTGAGGGTGACCTCGCCGGTCATGGCGAGACGGGGCTTGGTCCTGCGCCCGGTGAAGAGGGACGCCAGCGCGGTGAGCATCGTGATTCCGGCCGACGGGCCGTCCTTTGGGGTGGCACCCGCCGGGACGTGGACATGAACATCCCACTTGTCGAACTCTTCGGGTCGCAGCCCCTGGTCGCCAGCGTGGGCCTTCAAGTAGCTGAGCGCGGCGGAGACCGACTCCTTCATCACGTCGCCCAGTTGGCCGGTGACGGTCAGCTTGCCCTTGCCTGGCGTGCGGACGGCCTCGATGAAGAGCACGTCGCCCCCTACCGGGGTCCAGGCGAGGCCGACGGCCACGCCGGGGACAAGCTCGCGTTCGGCGACGGAGTCGTTGGTGAACCGTGGGGAACCCAGGGCGGCATGGACGAAGGCGACATCGATCCGGAGCGGGGCCTTGCGGCCTTCGGCGAACTTGAGGGTGGCGTGACGCACGACGGAGGCAATCTCGCGGTCGAGGTTGCGGACGCCAGCCTCGCGGGTATATCCCCGGGCGATCTCCCGGATCGCGTCGTCGTCGAAGGTGACCTTGGGCTTGCGTCGCTTCGACACAGCCAGGCCGTGCTCCTCGATCTGGCGCGGCACCAGGTGAGACCGGGCGATCTCGACTTTCTCCTCCTCGGTGTATCCGCCCAGTTCGATGATCTCCATGCGGTCACGTAAGGCGGGAGGGATTGTGTCCAGACGGTTGGCGGTCGTCAGGAACAAGACGTTGGACAGGTCGAGGGGAACGTCCAGATAGTGGTCGCGGAACTCGTTGTTCTGGTGGGGGTCGAGGACCTCGAGCAAAGCGGACGACGGGTCGCCTCGGAAGTCGCTGCCCAGCTTGTCGATCTCGTCGAGGAGGAAGACCGGGTTGTTGGTGCCGACCCGTCGCAGTCCTTGGACGATCTGGCCGGGCAACGCGCCGATGTAGGTGCGTCGGTGCCCGCGGATCTCGGCCTCGTCGCGCATGCCACCCAGGCTGATGCGGTTGAACTCCCGTCCGAGCGCACGCGCGATCGAACGACCCAGGGAAGTCTTACCCGTGCCCGGTGGCCCGCAAAAGCAGAGTATCGGCTGGCGTACGGCGCCGTCTTGCTTCACCTTTCGCACCGCCAGGAACTCGATGATCCTGCGTTTGACCTTTTCCAGCCCATAGTGGTCGGCGTCGAGCACAGCTTGGGCGTGCTTCAGATCCAAGTTGTCGACGGTCGACTTGTTCCAAGGGACGGCGACCATCGTCTCCAGGTACGTCCGGGCTACCGTGTACTCGGGCGAGCCGGGGTTGATGCGGCGAAGGCGTTCAAGCTCGCGTTCAGCGGCGGCCAGGGCTTCCTCAGGCATGCCCGCTTCTTCGACCTTGACGGCCAGTTCGTCGGCGTCTGCACTGGGCCCGTCGCTCTCGCCAAGCTCTCGCTGGATCGCCTTGAGCTGCTCTCGGAGGTAGTAGTCGCGCTGGGTCTTGCTCAGTTCGGCGCTGACCTCGTGCTGGACCTTGCTGGTGAGTTCTAGGATGCGGACTTCGCGCGAGAGCATGTGCAGGAGCTTGTGCATGCGCTCTTGCAGGTCGACGGCCTCCAGCACGTTCTGCTTGTCGGTGACGCTGAACGGTAGGTGGGCGGCCACCAGGTCCGCCATGACGTTGGCCTCTTGGACGTTGTCGGTGAGCGAGCCGAGTTCGTCCGGTATGGCGGGCGAGAGACGCACCGCCTGGTCGAAGAGGGCGGCCACGGTCCGGCGCAAGGCCTCGATCTCCTCGGCCTGCTCGGTGGGGATTTCTGGCTCGATGATCGCTTCGACACGGGCTTTCAGGTAGGGCGACGAACCGACAGGTTCCAGAATACGAAAGCGGGTGGTGCCTTGGACGATCAGCCGGGTGGCGTCCATGGACTTCATCAGGGTCCGCACGATGACCGCGCAGCCCACGCCATAGACGTCGTCAAATCCGGGCTCCTCGACCTCAGGGTTTCTCTGGGCGACCACGCCGATCACCCTCTCGCTGCTGACGACGGAGTCGTCGACCAGTTGCACCGAACTGGGGCGCGAGACGGAAAGCGGCGCGATCAGCATCGGAAACACGACTGACTCACGCAGGGGCAGGATATTGAGCACCTCGGGGAGCACCGGCTTGGTGTCCTCCGGTGCCTCGGGCGTCACCTCCTTGGGGGCGTCTTCCAAATTGACGACCGCCGCTTCTTCAGTGGTCGCCTTTGCTTCGAGTTCGCTCATTTCACGCGTTCGATAGTGATCTGTCTGACTTCGACTACGTCCACAGAATCCGTCTCCTTCGGTACGACGAGTTGTAACAGGCCGTTCGTCCAAGAGGCCTGGGTCGCGCGGACGTCGACGGCGACGTGGGGCAAGGCGATCTCCCGGTAAAACGCCCCAGTCTCGATCTCCAATTGAAGAGGGTTGTAGCGCCGCCTGCCGTCACAGACGCCGTCCGACCTCACTCCCTTCACGACCAGTGTGTGGCGCTTGTGGTCGAACTGGATGGTAACGTGGTCGGCTTCGACTCCGGCCAGTTCAAGGCGGACGATGAAGTGGCCCTCCGCCTCAAAGAGGTCGACCCTTGGGGCCCAGTCGCGCTGTTGGGCGACCCCTGCCCGTGGGTTACGCCCGCCCGAAGTGTGCCTCTGGAAGTCGGCGGCGACTTGCAACATCCACTCGTCGAGGTCGCGTTTGGCCATGTCAGAAGTGTACTGCCGGTCGTGCGCGCCTGTGGGCCGGTGCGGCGTGCCGTTCGGACGGGTTCCAGTCCCCAGGTTCAAGGGAAGCGACGGGGCATAATCGGTCGCATGTCTGTGGCGAGCGCCCAGGAGACCCGTCTGGTCCTGTCGGACGACCAAGTCAGGCGGCTAGCCGCGTCGGGCACGCCTCTCTATGTCGTCGACGAAGGCCACCTGCGGCGGCGGATCAGGCGTTACCTGGCCGCATTCCGGGCCGCGTGGCCGGGCGGGGAACTGACCTACGCCAGCAAAGCCAACTCGACCTTGGCCGTCGTGAAGATAGCCCATCAAGAGGGCTTGCTCGTCGACGTCGCGAGCGAGGGCGAGCTACAGGCGGCTTTGCGGGCAGGGGTGCCCGCAAGCCGGTGCCACCTGCACGGCAACAACAAGAAGCCCGGGGAGATCGACTTCGCGATCAGCCAGGGCGTCAACCAGATCGTCGTCGACAATTTCGAGGAGATCGCCTACCTTGGCGGCGTCGGGGGCGCGCGGCCGGACGTGGTCGTCCGCTTGGCCCCGGGGGTCGACCCCAAGACGCACGCCAAGATCAGCACCGGGCAGTCGGACACGAAGTTCGGCTTCAACATCGCCGACGGCTCGGCTGAGAAGGCGCTCTCGCAGTGTCTGGAGGCCGGATTGTCGGTAAAAGGATTCCACTGCCATGTCGGGTCGCAACTGTTGGACCCTGGGGCCCAGGTAAGCGGTGGGGAACTGATCGCCCAGTTCGCGGCCGAGATGAAGGTCAGGCACGGGTACGAGGCCCAGGTCATCAACGTCGGCGGCGGGCTGGGCGTCCACTACGTCGGCGACCAGCGCCCCCTGACCGTCGAGGAGTATTGCCAGCGGCTCGTCGCGCCCATCAAGCAGGTGTTGGACGCGGCCGGGTTGCATCCGACATTGGTGCAGGAGCCGGGACGGTCGATCGTCGGCGAGAGCGGGGTCACCCTCTACACCGTCGGCCCGGTCAAGACCGTCCCGAGCCCGACCAAGGGTCACCGCACCTATGTCGCGGTGGACGGCGGGCTCAGCGACAACCCGCGCCCGGTGATGTACGGCTCCAAGTACGACGTCGTCGCCACCAGCGCCGACGGCCGGACGCTTGGGGAGTCCCGCCCCGTCACGGTCAGCGGCAAGCATTGCGAGACCGACATGCTGTTCGAGGACGTGATGTTGCCAGGCGACCTACACCCGGGGGATTACCTGCAGGTCCTCGTCACCGGGGCGTATAACAGTGCGATGGCGAGCAACTACAACCGGTACCCGAGGCCCGGCACTGTGCTCCTGCGTGAGAACGGGGAAGCGGCGCTGGTGCAGAGGCCGGAGTCGTGGGACGAGGTGTTCGCCCGCGAGCAGTTACCGGGGGATCTGTGAACCTGTTGCCGCTCGCCCAGCTCGGTGCGCACATGCCGCCACCGGAGCAGATCATGGCGATCCTCGTCGTGATCTTTCTCGCCATCGGCCTGCACGAGTACAGCCACGCAAAGTTCGCGGATATGGCGGGCGACCCGACTCCGCGGTCGTTCGGCCGGGTCACTCTGAACCTGTTCAAGCACTTCGACCTCTTGGGGACGATCATGATCCTGATCACCACGTTCGCTGGTTTCGGGATCGGATGGGGGAGGCCGGTGCCGATGGACCCCAGGCACATGAAGAATCCAAAGTGGGACCACTTCATCGCAGTGGCGGCAGGCCCGATGAGCAACCTGGTCCAGGCGGCCGTCTTCGCTGTTCTATTGCGATTTCTCGGCGGATATCTTGGGCAGTCCTTCCTCTTCTACATCCTCCTGTTCGGGGTCCTGATCAACGTCGCCCTGTTTGTCTTCAACCTCTTGCCGATCGGCCCTTTGGACGGCATGTGGCTGGTCGGCACGTTCTTGCCCGACCAGACCAGGCTCAGTTGGACACGCTTCAACCTTCAGATCGGATCCTTTATCTTCTTGGCGTTGGTCTTGATCCCCATGCCTCCGAACGGAGACCCTGTCCTCATCACGATCATGGAGCCGTTGCGCGCCCTGATCACCAAGTCACTGATCGGCGTCAGCTTTTGACCCCAACCAAGGCAACCTGACATGGAACTACCCGCAAACAAACGCATCCTCAGCGGCATGCGCAGCACGAACCCCCGGCTGCACATCGGCAACTACGAAGGCGCGTTGCGGAACTGGGTGGACTTGCAGGACAAAGGGTTCGAGATGTACTGCATGGTCGCCGATCTGCACGCTCTGACGACCGAATACGAGCACCCGGACCAGGTGAGCCGGAACGCCAGGGAAGTGGCCAAGGACTTTGTGGCGGCGGGCATCGACCCTGCGCGGTCGGCGGTCTTCGTCCAGTCGCACGTTCGAGAGCACAGCGAGCTCTACCTGTTGTTCAGCATGATGACGCCGCTCGGCTGGTTGGAGCGGGTGCCCACGTACAAGGAGAAACAGGAAGACCTGGGCGGCGCCGAGCGCGAGCCCTATGGCTTGCTGGGCTATCCCGTCCTGCAAAGCGTCGACATTCTGCTGTACAAGCCGTACGGTGTGCCGGTCGGAAAAGACCAGGCGCCCCACCTGGAGATCGGCAATGACATCGCCGCGCGGTTCAACCGGTTGTACGGAAAACAAGTCTTTACCCCTTATAAGTACATGATCCCGGAGGACGAGAGCCGGGCAAAGGTTCCCGGCCTGGACATGCGTAAGATGAGCAAGTCTTATGACAACTGCATCTACTTGTCGGACACGGAAGACGAGACGGCGAAGCGGATCAAGCAGGCGTTCACGACCCCGACAAAGATCAAGATGACCGACCCCGGCGTCCCCGAGGGTTGCGCCGTGTGCCAGTACCTCCGGCTCTATTCCAAGGACTGGGAAAGGCAGTGGGACGAGGACCGGCACGGCCTGCGTGGTTGCATGCAGAACAAGAAAGAGCTGACAGAGCTGATCAACGAGTTCCTGCGCCCGATCCGCGAGCGCCGCGCCCAACTCGACGACGCCACGATCGAAGACATCTTGAAGGCGGGTGCCGAGCGGGCCTGCGAACGTGCCGCCCAGACCTTAGCCGAGGTCAGGGACGCTATGGGGATGTTCTAAAGGTTCGCACCTTCGACCTGCTTGAACCACAGACATATACGTGTAATTCCTATAATTGCTACCAGAAGATACTTATAATACTCTCAATCTACGTAGGCGTGATGTAGTCTGAAACGGCAACGACCATCCCGAACATGGTGTCCGGTTTGCTCGTTAGCTCATAGAAGGATTACAAAATGAACCTAAAGATTGCATCTCTTGCCGTCGTGCTTGGCATGGCGACGCTGTCCTGTGCGGACATCGCATTCAACTCATTCGGTGCCGGAGATTCGTACAACACGACTACCGGCTGGACGCTAGGCGGCGCGAGCAGCCCGGTGGGTCTCAATTGGCAAGGCGACCAGTTTGTCGCCGGGGCAGGAGGCACCCTCGTCAGCATCACTGTGGCTGAGCAGTGGGCTTCTGGTTCGAACGCTCTTTCATTTGGACTGTATAACGACGACGGAGCCGACGGCGTCGGTTCATGGATCACGACTTGGAGTTTCAGTGGCCCAAGTTTTGGCTCTGGGGCCCCACCCACCGTGCTTCCAAACGCATTTCCCTGGATCACGTTGACAGCAGGCCAGAAGTATTGGGTGATTGGCTCAACCGGTGACGACACATGGGGCACGCTGAATAAGAACGACCAGGGCATGACAGGGCCTCACGCATATAGCACAGACAGCGGTGCAAGTTGGAGCTACTCGACGCAAGTCACTTCGGCATTCCGGGTTGAGGTCGAGTCGGTGCCTGAGCCATGCTCGATGGCCGCTCTCGGCCTCGGCGCGCTGGCGTTGGTGCGCCGTCGCCGCTCTCGCTAAGACAGCACGCGCATCGCCCAAGACGACCCCCGCCGACTATGGTCGGCAGGGGTCGTTCCACGTCAGGGAGGGTTGGTTGACATACAAGACATATGTCTCCTAGGTCTTGGAGCCGACGCGGCTCTGGAGACGACGGTTGAAGACAAGACAAGAAGAGATATCCCCGCACCAGCGTGAGTTGTTGCGGGCCGCCGCCGCCGCAGGCCCGGGCCATCTGGGCAGGCGGCAAGACATGGACGAAGAGACAGGCGGCCAACTCGCCAAGGCCCTCGCGGAGGGAGGCTTGCGGCCTCCCCCCTACCTGGGCAAGCCCAGGAAGTGGACAGAAAGACGGGCGAAGCTATTCGAGGCGGGCGACTACCCCGACAAGGGGGTCAGGGTCACCCGGGAACAACTAGTCGGCCTTGCCGAGCGGTTCGACCTGCCGGTGCCGATCCTCATCGAACACGCCAAGTCGCCACTCGAGCTCGGATACTTGACGAAAGTCGAGGCCGACGGCGACGACCTGGTCGGCACCGTGTCGCTCACGGCCGAGGCCGACGCCTTGATCCGCGAGTCTGGCGCACAGTCATTGTCGCTAGGTCTGTCGCCCGGACTCGACGAGATCCGAGAGGTCAGCCTGGTGCGTCGTCCGCGCGTCCCTTCCGCCCGCTTGTTCGGGGGTGAACCCGTGTTCACCGCCCCGTTCCAAGAGGAAACTGGCTGGGAAGACAAGTACCGCTCGCTGCGTCAGGAACAGGCCCGCGACAAGGCGATGAGGAAAGTCGCCGACTACTTGCAAGCTGGTCGGTTGGTTCCTGCCCAGACCGCCTTCGCCGAGACCCTCCTGTGCGAACAGCAGGACGTCGTCTTCGACGGAGACACCGTGCCCTTAGCAAGGCTTGTCGAACGCCTGATCGAGAGCGGGGTGCCGCACGGGCTCTTCCGCGAGACTCGCGGGCCGCGTCCACCCGCCGAGCCTTCCCTTGACCCCGAGGCGCGCGCCTTCTATGAGCGCCACTTTCCCGGCCTAGACCTCGGCGAAATCGCCCGCAACCGGCGGGCCTGATCTAACACACAGAACATGGCAGCACTCACCAAGAGCTTTGAGACCTACGAACGGCCTGGATTGGTCGTGTCGTACAAGGTCAGCAACACCAAGATCTACAAGGGGGCGGCGGTCGGCGTGAACGCGTCAGGCTTCGCCGTCCCTATGGCCCCGGCGACCGCGAACCTCAAGTTCGTCGGCGTCGCCAACGACACCGTCGACAACAGCGCGGGAAGCGCCGGAGGCAAGAGCTTGAACGTCACCAAGTCCGGCTCGTTTGTCTTCAAGGCGGCCAGCGGCTACACGCCTGCCGTCACCGACCTGGGCGCGGAGGTTTACGCCGCGTCGGACTGGGAAGTCCAGGCCTCTCCCACCGGCCTCACCAACGCCTACAAGACCGGCACGGTCGTGGCAGTCGAGACCACCTCCACCGGAGAGGCCGGAGTCCGCGTCCGGATCGACAACCACTCCGTATGAGCCCTGCACGAAAACTTGACCAGACCCTAACCATGAGGAAACCCCACTTTGCCGCTACAACGCTCTGACATCCCCGACCTTGTCTCTCCCGGCCTGAAGACCGAGTTCGAAGCCGCCTACCGCTCCGAGGTTGAAAACTCGATCGCCGACCAGATCGCCACCGTCGTCACCACGACGTTGCCCGTCCAGAAGTACGCCTGGTTGGGGGCGACCCCGCCGATGCGCGAGTTCGTGGACGAACGCCGCCCCACCGGCATGTCTCCCTACACCGTGACGATCGAAGACAAGGTCTTCGAGAGCAGCATCGCGGTCGACCGCCGCGCCTTGGAGGACGACCAACTCGGTCTCATCCGGCTCCGCGTGCGAGACTTGGCCAGCCGAGTCAGCCAGCACCGGCACCAGATCGTGGTCGGCGCGCTCACCTCGGGTGGCACGGGCACCGGCTATGACGGCCTGTCCTTCTTCAACACCGCCCATCCCGTGCCCGGCGGCACCGCCTCGAACAAATCCGCCTCCGGGCTCAGCGCCAACGCCCTGGCGACGGCGGTCAGCGCGATGATGCAGTACCCGGACGACGCGGGCGTCCCGCTCGGGATCGTCCCGGACACGCTCGTCGTCGGCCCGAGCCAGATGTGGGACGCGATCGAACTCGTCGAGAGCCCGGTCGTTGTCGCCAAGGCGACGGGTAGCACAGGCACGCCCCCGACCGACTATGTCAACGCCTTCCAGGGCAGGCTTCGTCTGATCGTCAGCCCTTACATCACTGGCGCATCCGCGTCGAACTGGTTCCTGCTCGACACCAAGCGTCCGATCAAGGGGGTCATCCTGCAACAACGCTCCGACGTGCCCGTCGAGTTCACCGCGTTGGAGGCGACGAGCGGCAGCGAGTCGGCTTGGATGCGCGACCGGTATTTCTACGGGGTAAGAGCCCGTTACAACGTGGGTTACGGACTGTGGCAGGCGGCCTATGCTGGATCTCTTTCCTAGCCTGATCGGCGGCTCGCTAGGGCTCGCCCTCGGTGCGCTGTACGGGTTCTATCGGTTCGCGGGCCACTTTGCGTCCTTCCGGGCTAAGCTTGAGGAAGCGGCGAAGCGCCCCCTCTCCGCCGACTGGACAGCGATCGTCCAGGAGGCGGCCACGCTGGAAGAAGAGGGCCGCTCGCTCCTGGGCATCGTCAAGCGGGTCTTCGGCAAATGAACGAGGTTCCTTGGCAAGGCTTCTTCGGCCTGGTGGCCGGAGTCGCGGCGGCCGCCTTTGCGGTGGCGCAACTGGCCATGCGCCAGCAACGTGCCTTGACCGACAGGTTCGTCTCCTTTGTAGAGGCGAGCCTCGACCGGCACGACAAGGCCCTGAGACAGTTCCGAGACGCCGTCGCCCATCTGGACGACGGCGTCCGGGAGAACACCCACGTCGTGCGCAGGGTCGCCGAGCGGTTGAACGTCGTCTTCACGAGGGGTGACGGGTGCCGCTGACGGTGACCCTTGCGGGCGTCAAGGCGAAGGCCGCCCTCACGGACACGGCCTACGACACCGCCGTCTCCGACTTGGTGGCCGAGTTCGTGCCATTGCTGGAGTATTGGATCGCTCCGGCGGCGTTGGGTTCGGCCGACACCCGGCTGACCGGTCTGCTCGACACGGCTGCGACGGAGTATGTGGCGGGCGAAGTGCTGGCCCAACTCGGTCGGGAGCCAGGCGCGCTTGATGACGTGACGGTCGGCAACCTGACGGTCAAGGCCCGCTGGTCGGGCGACGTCCGAGACCCGTCAGGGTTGATCGTATCCTCACTGGTCCGGTTGGCTCCGTTCTTGCGAACAGACGTGACGCCCTCGATCACGGGCTTGGCCGGCGTCTTGGCCGGCGCCAAGCCAGAGGGTGACGGCACATGACCCGATTGCAGTCCCGCTTGGCCGGAGCCGTGGACAGGCTCGGGGACACCTTCACGGTGTCCGCCGTCGCCCACCGTGGCGTGGTCTCGTTCATGTCGCCGGTGTTGGCCCAGCGGTTCCTGACCGCGGCCGCCTACGGGGCGGGGTCGCCGCCGTGGCTTTCGGCCACCGTATCCGTCAGTGACACGACGGGTGTCGGGGCCGTGGCGACCTGGAACGGTGCGTCGTACACCGTCCGTGGAGTCTTGCCCCTGGGGGCCTACGGACAGACCGTCGCCAAACAGTTGGTGCTCAGCCTCTGAGGTAAAATCGGCCTCTCCCGCAGGGGTGTAGCTCAGCTGGTAGAGCAATGGTCTCCAAAACCATAGGTCGCGGGTTCGAATCCTGTCGCCCCTGCCATGTAGCCTCGCTTAGCCTGGGCTCCCCGGCCTCCTCAGACCCCGTCTGACGCCAATCACTTGCAAACATTTCTCCAGCGCGTCGCGCCGGTGTGGGAGCCCCATGCCGGGCAGCGCGAGTTCCTTCTCGCCGATGCCAAGACGAAGGTCTTGGCCTGTGGCCGGAGGTGGGGGAAGACGGACGCCTGCGCGGTGGCAGTGCTCGCCGCCCTTCACCGCCCGGCCCCGACCCGCCATCTGGCCCTTGCGCCGACCCTCGAACAGGCGAACCTCCTGTTCGAACGGGTGGTCGAGCTGTTGGACGCCCTTGTCTCCCACGACGGCGGCGACTACCAACCCAAGATCCGCCGTGGCCCCCACCCCGAGCTCCGATACGGCCATCACGTCCTGCTTGCCCGGAGCGGGTTCGTCCCCCGGTCCTTGCGCGGCCACGGTGCGACCGACATCGTGGTCGACGAGGCGGCGTTCCTGCCCGAGAGCCTCGTCACCGAGGTCGCGATGCCGATGCTCGCCACCAGCGACGGGCGCCTGACCCTCGTCAGCACCCCATTCGGACGCAACCACTTTTGGCGCTTCTTTGAGATGGGAGTGCACGGAGAGCACGGCGTGTGGTCGCGACAGGCGCCGACCTCGGAGAACCCTACCGTCAAGCCCGAGTTCCTGGCTATCCAGCGCGAACTGGTCAGTGAGAGGGCGTTCGCTGTGGAGTACTTGGCACGGTTCGACGAGGCGGTCGGGAAGGTGTTTCCGAGCGAAGCCGTCCAAGGATGTCTTGTCCCCCACGTGAGGCCCGTCGGGAACGAAGTCGTTGCCGTGGGGGTCGACTGGGCTCGATACGGCGACTACACGGCGGTGGCGGCCGTCGCCGGGCACCGCGACGAAGCCCGCCTGTTGGAACTCGCCCAATGGAACGGCACGTCTTGGCGCGAGACCGTCCGGTTGGCGTGCGAGACGATCGACCGCTATCCCGGGTGCCGTGTCCTGTGCGACGCGACCGGCGGGGGCGACCCAGTGCTGGAGATGTTGCAGAGGCAGGCGACTAAGGCCAGGGTCGAGGGGCTGGTCTTCACCGTACCGTCCAAGCGCGACCTCATCGAGAACCTGGCGGTCATGATCGACCGCCGGGCCTTGCATATGGCCCCGGACCCCGTGTTGCTTCGGCAGCTCGACCGGTTTGAAGCGACGACCAGCGGCGCCGGCAACGTCAAGCTCCAGGCGGCGGGCGCCGAGCACGACGACTTGGTCATCGCCTTGGCCCTCGCTTGCCGCCAGTTGCCGACCTCCTATCGTCCGGCCATCATGGTCGGCCCGCTCCGACGGCTGACCGTCGACTGACCCACCAACGACTATGTGGAACCTCTTCGCAAAGAAAAAGAACAGACTCGCCTCCGAATCGGCCCCGCAACTGACCGTCTACCAAAGGAGGGCTCTGGAATATCCCGGCCCCGCTTCCGGCGGATTGCCGATTGAGACCTACCGGTCCATGTTGGCCGACTCGATGGTGCAGACGGCTGTGACGATCAAACGCAAGGCGGTGGTCGCCGCCCCTTATCGGATCACCCACGACGGCAGTGAGGAGGGAAAGCGCCGGGCCGACTTCGTCGAAGAGAACTTCGCGAACATGGATGGATCGCCCCTGACCATCCTTGATCAAGCGATGCAAGCCTTTGTGACGGGTTGGTCGGTTCAGGAGGCGGTTTACGCGCTTGTCGGCGGGAAGGTCGTCCTCAAGGCGGCACGCCCCAAGGACCCCGGCGGATTCGGTCTGGAGGTGGACGAGTTCGGCGTCGTCCAGGGGCTGATCTTGCGACTTCCAGGGGAAGGTCCGCGCACGCTGGACCCTGCCAAATTCATCGTGTTCACGAACCGTCCGACCTATGCCGACCCAAAGGGGAAGAGCGACCTCGACGCCGCCTACAAGCATTGGCAGGCCAAGAGCGAACTCTTGGCCGCCTGGAAGTTCCACCTGAGCCGCTTCGCCATGCCGACGATCCTCGGAAAGTATGAGCGCGGCCTGCCTGCCGAGGAGCAACAGGCGGTGGCCGACGCGCTCCAGAACCTGCAGGACAACGTGAGCGTCGTCTTTCCCAGCGAGATCGAGATCAGCACGTTGGGCGGACAACCGGGGCCTTCCGCCGGCTTCATGGAGGCCATCGAGTTCCACAACCGGGAGATCGCGCGGGCGATATTGGGTCAGACGCTGACCACAGACGAGGGGAGGCGGGTCGGCTCCCTCGCTCTGGGCAAGATCCACCTGCAGGTGTTGCTCCTGCAGACGGAAGCCGCTCGTCGGGACCTGGCCGACCAGGTGATGACGGAGCAGGTGATCAAGCCATTGGTGCGGCTCAACTTTGGCCCCGGCCCTATACCCAGGTTTGAGTTCGAGGGAACCGCGCTAGACGCGTTCGCGACTGGTCGGGTCGAATGATCAACAAATGTTAGTGCATTCTCAGTTAGCCGACAGTAGAATAAGTGTATGTACCGAGTGACCGTCACGTTCGTCATCGCATCGCTCTTGCTCGGTTGCACGTTCGCGGCCAAAGAAATGGGCTCGACGCCCGGGACATCCTCTACCGAGCCCGGACAAAAGAAGAGTGCGAATGGGAAGTTGACAAAGCCGGCGACCGAATTCGTGACCGTGCGTGATCCGGTGGAGGACTGCTTCACCGTAAAGGTTCCCAAGGGCTGGTTCACGAGGGCGTATTCCTCCAGGGCGTTCGACATCCATCGTGAGGTCGTCATCTCTGTCAGTCCGAACAGGGACACCGTCGTGTTCATGGGTGACCCCAACATCCCCCAGTATTGGACACCCGAATATGCCGAGAACAACCCCGTTTTGCAACAGATCGTCGAGGTCAACCGCATGGTGAAGATTTCGGAGTACGTGCCGGCGGAGCAGTACCTTCCTGACTACATACAAAGGAAGTTCGGCAAGTTGGAGGGATTCAAACTGGGTGAATTGACCCGGAACGAGAAGCGCGTCGAAGATTTTAAGAAGGCGTTCGCGGATGCGGGCGTGCCATTTGGCGCAGGGGACGCGGCCGACCAGGACTTCACGTACACCGACCACGGCACCAAAATGTCGGCCAGGGTCGTCTGCATAACGATCCAGACCTCGGCGTTCTGGATGGCGGACGTCGGCGGGATCACCACGGCAGGGAAGCCCGCTGACTTTGAGCAGATGACGCGCACCATGGCGAAGTCGAAGAAGACCAACCCGGAATGGACCGCCAGGCAAGCAGCCCAGCACCAGCAGAGGATGGCCGAGATGCAGGCCTTCTCCGACCGCATGACGGCCCAACACAACAGGAACATGGCTTGGATTCAAGCGAGCGCGGAAAGCCACCAGCGACGCATGGAGTCGATGTGGGCGGCCAGCGACGCGAGCGTCAAGAGTTTCTTCGAACGTAGCGCGGCGAGCGACCTACAACAGCAGCGGTTCCTCAACTACATCAACGACGAGAACACGGTCTCCGACTCTGCAGGTAAGACCTGGCAGGTCGCGACAGGTTACGACCGCTACTTTGTGAACAAGGAAACCGGCAAATACCTGGGCGGAGACATCAACTTCGACTCTGAGGCCATCCGTCGGATGGGGCTGAACCCAGACGACTACACCGAGACGAAGATCCGCGAATGACCGGTCAGTTGGCGATCTGAGACCTTCGCGACCGGCACGGTCTCGTGATCAGCTGGCCTTCTTTGGGCGCTGGCTGGCGACTTCTTGCGACCGCTTTACGATCTCGGCCCATGCCTTCTGGTCACCGTCCGTTCTCCGTGTGATCTTGCAACCCACGGTGGCGATCGGCATACCGACTTCCTGGCTCACATGCATGGTCATGACTTCGAGTTCGACCGGATTGTCGCCGTTCAGGACGCTGATGTCCATTGTCCGCCCCGGCGTCACCGGTTGGTCGGTCAAGAACGAAAGCCCAGAATTGGAGACGTCCTTGAGTTCCACTCCACCCACACCGTCGCCGACCATCGCGCGTGTCCCAAGGGCCGGATAGCGGGGTTCGCGTTCGACACCGACTTGGAGCTCCATGGCGGTGATCCAGATCTTCGTGTCCCCTTCCTTGTTACCGATCACTGTGGCGAGGATCCGGGACTGGCGGGGGCACTTAGTCGGCTCACACCTCACGGACATTCCTGCCTCGACTGCATCGCCGTCATCAAGCTTGATCTCGTAGATCGGTGCGGCAGCCATCGATATCTTGCCAGTGACTGACTTGTCCTGGCTGACGACGATGATCTTGACCTCGTCGTCCAATTTGAGGTCGAACGGCAGCGACTTTATCGTGTGTGACATCGTATCTCCGCGTCTGCTGGCCTTCTGTTATTGTCAGTCGTTCTGACCCGGTTCTCTAGCCCGGAAGCCGGGACCCTCGGCAGGAGATCGCTCGTCCGGTCGCCAGGTGGTGCCATAATCCTCGGTTACGCCCACCCCGGCCTTGGTCGGGAGTGCAACCGACAGGAATGGCTTGGACCAGAAAGCATGGCGACATATCGAGGAAGAAGATCAGACATCTGCCGTAAAGTCGGCTTCAATATCTGGGGGAAGACGAAGTGCCCGAGCACCAAGCGCCCCTACAAACCCGGCCAGCACGGCCCGAACGTCCGCGACAACCGGTTGTCCGAATATGGCGAGCAGCTCTTGGCCAAACAGGTCATCCGCCGCTATTACGGCATGCTGGAGAAGCAGTTCCGAAACACTTTCGACAAGGCCCGTCGGATGCACGGTAACACCGGCCTCAACTTTTTGCGGCTTCTGGAGCTACGCCTCCAGACTGCGGTCTATCGCCTAGGCTACGCCAAGACGATCTTCCAGGCGCGACAGATGGTGAGCCACCAGCACATCTTTGTGAACGGCAAGCTCGTGGACATCCCGTCGTACAGCCTCAAGGTCGGAGACGTCGTCTCGGTCCGTGACCGGTCGCAGAGCCGTGACCTGGCCAAACGCAACCAGTATGAGGGTGCGGCGGTTCCTGTCTATTTGGAGCCGGACGTGGCCAACATGAGCGGCAAGGTGATCGCCCTGCCCGAACGTGAAGACTTCCCGAGCTTCTTCAACGAACAGCAAGTCGTCGAGTTCTACGCCCGGTAACTCTCACCCGGATTCCGTCATCCCGGCGAAAGCCGGGACTCGTCTTCCAAATCGACGACCCTGTCCACGCGGACGACGATCACCGTGGCGTTGTCCGATCCGCCGCCCACCAGGGCCGCCCCGACGAGCCTCCAAGCCGCCTCGCTCGGCCCCCATTCGCCAAGCAACCGGTGGATCTCCTCGTCGGAGACGTGGTTCGTCACACCGTCCGAGCACAACATAAAGACGTCTCCGGCGCCAAGGGACATTTCGAAGATGTCAGGCGGCACCTCTGCTTCGGGCCCGATCGCACGGGTTATCATATGGCGGTACGGGCTCCGCTCGGCATCCTCCCGGCTCATAACCCCGGCCCTCACCGTCTCTTCCACCCACGTGTGGTCGACGGTGACCTGCTGGAGTTCTCCCCCCTTGACCCGGTACACACGTGAGTCGCCCACCTGGGCGACATACGCCTTGTCCTGTAACAAGACCAGCGCGGACAGAGTGGCTCCCATCCCTTTTCGAGAGGGCACCGTCCGACCCACGTCGTGGACAAAGCGGTTGGCGGCCGCGACCGCCCCCTTCAACGCGCCCTCCATGTCTGCGCTGTGATGGCGGTAGACGTCGATGAAGGTCTTGGTCGCCAATTCACTCGCGATCTGCCCGGCTTCGTGTCCGCCCATGCCGTCGCACACCACGAACACCATCCCCTTTGCCGCAAGCTCTTGATCCGTGTCGGGGACGAAGTACTCGAACTTGTCCTCGTTGTTCTCGCGGACCCGACCCATGTCCGTCTTACAGCCGAAGGTCGCCACGGGTCGGAAACGCAGCTCGACTGGCGTGACGAGCGACTCGACGGCGAACTCTGCGGTGATCTCTTCCATGGTCAGTCCTTGAACCGCACGCGAAGTTCAAGCGAACCAAGCTTCACGACGTCGTCCTTGGTGAGTTCCACCCTTTGTCCTGACGCCAGTTTGGCGCCGTTGAGCAGGGTGCCGTTTGTCGAACCTGTGTCGGTCAGCCAGACCCCCGTCTCTGTCACCTCGATCTCTCCGTGCCGCCCGCTGACATAGGGGTCGGATATAACGATCGGGTTGTCACTCTTACGGCCGAACGTGTGCGTGCCGCGCTCCAGTGGAATCTCCGCGTCGGGCAAGACAAGCCAGGCGACGGCCGTGTTCGTGGTCGGGGCGGCCGACATGGACGAAGTCTTGCCACCCATGGCGGCAAGGGTCTTGTTGCCCTCGCCGGGAAAACTAACGGTGAGTTCAAATCCGCCCAGGCTCACCTTCTCGCCGTTTGCCAGGTTCTTTTTCTCACCTTGACCCAGCCTTGCCCCGCCGACGGTCGTGCCGTTGGTGCTCCCAAGGTCTTCGACAACGACCTGTTGTCCGTCCAAGGTGACCCGGGCGTGCTGTCGGCTGACCCGGGTGTCCTCGACCAGCACGTCGCCTTGACGTCCGACGACGTTGCCACCGGGACGCAGGACGTGCTCGCGCCCGTTGCTGTCGACCAAGACGGGAAGTTGTACGGCGGGCGCGCCGAAGGCGTCACCGTCCAGCGCGAGCTCAAAAATCAGGCCACAGTCGACGCACCATGCCTGTCCCGGAGGGTTGAAGGTTTTGCACACCGGACATTGGACAGGCTTGATCGTCTGTGTGGCGTTCAGGCTCGGCGCCCCCATCATGGTCTTGTTGGGATCCGCGACCGAACCCATGTGAGTCTTGTTGGGATCCGAGACGGGGGGCGCGCCCATCTGCGTTTTGTTAGGGTCGATCAGGGGCATGCGCCTCCATTTCACCACAAAACTGGCGAGAAGTGGGTCGGCAGGAAAGTATGATGGCTGGACGCCATGTTACGACGCCTTCCTGTAGCCCTTCTTGTCCTCGCCGCTGTCACGGCCCAATCGGGCGTCGACCCCGGGTCCGGTCTGTACGGGGAGCCCGAGACGATCACCCCAGGGCGACTCAGGGCGCACCTAGAGTTCGTCGCCGACGACCTGATGGAGGGCCGCGACACGCCGTCCCACGGTCTGGACACGGTCGCCCTGTACATCTCGACCCAACTCAAGCTCTGGGGTGTCAAGCCTGGGGGTGACAACGGCACGTATTTCCAAAGGATCGACCTGAGCACTCCTTTGGCCGACGGTACGAAGACAACCCTGAAACTTGCCGGCCAGAGCCTGAAGTACGGTGACGACTTCGTCGGCCAGGGGGCCACAGGATCGGCGGCAGGCAAACTCGTCTTTGTCGGGAACGGTTGGATGCTCAAGAAGGACAATGTCGACCCATACAAAGGCGTCGATGTCAAGGGAAAGGTCTTGCTGATCTCCGGAGACAATCCGTCGGGCTTTCGAAACCTGATGCGAACGGGAAAGGAGGGCGACGACTACCTGTCACCTGAGGGCGCGGTAAAGAAGTACGGCGCGCTCGGCATCGTCAAGGTCGCCAACGAGAGCGACCAAGTCACATGGGACCGCGACACTGGCAAGGCGCCCCAGCGAGCCGGCCGCCCGCGCGAGCCGGGCCGCAGCGTACCAACGGTGATAGTCAAGCAGGAGGTTGTCCAGAGGCTCTTGGCTAACGAGGCGAACAAAATCCTCGCCACTAACACGCCGACCGCCGCGGGCTCGGACATCGACACCGAAGCCGACCTAAGCGTCGTCATGAACCCGAGCGAACTGCACACGCAGAACGTGGTCGGCATCATTCCTGGGACCGACCCGACGCTCAGCCAGGAGTACGTGGCCTTCGGCGCGCACTACGACCACTTGGGAATGCGCAACTCTGGCGCGGACCGCATCTTCAACGGCGCAGACGACGACGGCTCTGGGACGGTCTCGATCTTGGAGATCTGCCATGGCTTCGCTGTCGGGCCAAAGCCCAAACGGAGCCTTCTGTTCGTCTGGCACTGCGGCGAGGAGAAAGGACTTTGGGGAAGCCGCTATTTCACGACCCACCCGACCGTGCCCATCCACAGCATCATCGCCCAACTGAACATCGACATGATCGGGCGGAGCAAGCCTGCCGGTGACACCGATGCCCGCGACAAGATGCTGTCCGGGCCGGACGAGATCTACGTGGTCGGCAGCCGCCGGATGAGCGACGACCTTTACAACCTGAGCGTCGCGGCGAACAACGACCTATACAAGATCAAATACAACTACCACTACGACGAGCCGAACGACCCTGAGTCGATCTTCACCCGGAGCGACCACTTCAACTACGCCCAGCAAGGAATCCCGATCATCTTCTGGTTCGACGGCGTCCACGTCGACTACCACCAGGTCGGCGACGAAGTGCCCAAGATCGACTTCAAGAAGATGGCCGATGTGGCCCGTACCGTCTATGGGCTCGGATATCGCCTAGGCAACGAGGCCAACCGACCGCGCGTCGTGCGGTCGGCAACCGACGGCGGCTAGACGGTGCGCAAGCGACTCGTCGTCCTCGGTTCGACGGGCAGCATCGGCAGGCAGACTCTCGACGTGGTTCGACATCTGCCTGATCGGCTGGAAGTGGTCGGACTGGCCGCCCGTTCGTCTGCCGACGAGCTGTCTCGTCAGGCCGCCGAGTTTGGCGTCGGGCATGCCGTCCTGATGGAGCGCGACGGCCTCGAAGCGGTGTCGGCTCTTGCCCGCCTTCCTGAAGCCGACGTCGTGGTCGTGGCAGTGGCCGGTGTGATCGGCCTACGCCCGACCTTGGCGGCGGTCGAGGCGGGTAAGCAGGTCGCCTTGGCCAGCAAGGAGGTTCTCGTGGCGGCGGGAGAGCTCTTCAGCCCGCTCCTCAAGAGGCACAAGACGCTCCTGACCCCGATCGACAGCGAGCACAGCGCGGTGTTCCAGTGTCTCCAAGGCTATCGGCCCGACCAGGTCAAGAAGGTCGTCCTCACCGCCAGTGGCGGACCGTTCCGTGGCAAGACCAGGGAGGAGCTTCGGGGAGTGACCCGCGACCAAGCCCTCGACCACCCAACTTGGAGCATGGGCGGGAAGATCACCGTCGACAGCGCGACTTTGATGAACAAGGGGCTGGAGGTCATCGAGGCCAAGTGGCTGTTCGACCTTCGCCTCGACCAGGTCGAAGTGGTCGTCCATCCCCAGAGCGTCGTGCACAGCTTCGTCTTCCTGGAAGACGGAAGCGCCCTCGCCCAGATGGGTTGGCCCGATATGAGACTGCCGATCCAATACTCCTTGCTCTATCCTGAGCGCGTCGAAAGCGGTCTCAAGCCTTGGAACCCTGCCGACACACCCGCCTTGACGTTCGAAAGGCCGGACTTGGAGACCTTCCGCTGCCTGGGGCTCGCCCGACGCAGCGCCGAAACCGGAGGGACGGCGCCGTGCGCACTCAACGCGGCGAACGAACAGGCAGTCGCCGCATTCTTGACCGGTCAGTGCGGCTTTCTCAAGATCGCCGACGTAGTAGAGGGGACGCTCGACAAGCACGAGCCCCTTGAGGTGACGTTGGATAACTTGGAAAGGATCGACGCGTGGGCCCGTGAAACGGTGCGGGGACAATTGGGGTTAGGATAGGGAACGGATGACTCCAGTCGAGCAGGTGTTCAACATTGCGCGGGGAGCGGTGGTGTTCGTCCTCATCCTCACCGTGCTCGTGGCGGTCCATGAACTCGGTCACTACATGGCCGCGAGAATGTATCGCATGAAGGTGGACGCCTTCGCCATCTTCATGGGCGGTATCCGCAAGACTCCGCTCGACCAGTACTTGGACAAGCCGCTGCCGCGGGTACTTGAACTCTGGACTGTGATAGGTGTCGGCACTGTCCTGTTCGCTGCCGGGACGTGGAGGTCGGAGGCGTGGCTCGGGATCCTTGGATTGGTCCTTGTGGGGTTCATCGCCCCGGCGATGGTCGCCACCCGGCTTGAGCAGCTCTATCACATGCCTCCGTTCAAGGGTGTCAAGAGGGTGGCGTTCACCGCAGTCGCGGGGTTCGCATTGGGATATTTTGGTTCGGGCCGCGGTCTGGCGGTCAGCGGGCCTGTGGCACTCGTCTGGATCGGCGCCGCCGCTGTCGGGGCGTGGGTGGGATTGCTCGCCGTCTACTATTCGCCGCTGGGGGCGCATGTCTCCGACGCCGTCTCGGACAACCATGCTGACGAAGAGATGGGGCACGGCGCCCTATTGATCAAGGGACAGACAGTCCGGGTCAGATATCGACCTATTTGGCACCGCATCACCAAGAGCGGCACAGAACTGGCTCTCAACGCCATACCTCTCGGTGGCTTTGTCAAGATCCACGGCGCCCAACCACGCGACGACGGTGGGGAAGTCGACATCGAGGGTGGACAATACAGCAAGGGGCCGTTCGCCCGTTTCGTAGTTTTCGCCGCCGGGCCTGCGTTCAGCCTCATCGCGGGGGTCCTGATCCTCTGGGCCGCGCTGCTTGGACAGGGCAAGGTCGCGCCCGCAACCAACGTCGCCTCCAAGGTGGTGCAAGACACGCCTGCGGCAGCGGCCGGTTTGCAAGACGGCGACATCTTCTTGGCGATTGACGGACAGAAAGTGGGATCGGGCCTGGACGCGACCCGCCTTGTCAGGTTCGCCTACGATGGTGAAGGTGAGTCGGCCGTCGCCCGGCCCGTCATAGTGACCGTCCTACGCAAGGGGCAAGACCTGGACTTCACCATCGTCCCCCGCGTGGACAAAGAGGCGACCGACGTGTTCGAGGGTGAGAAGCTCGTCGCCCATCGCCAGGTAGCGCGGCTCGGGGTCATCTTCAAGCCCGGTTTCACCCCGGTTGATCCAGGCGAGGCCTTTGTCGAGGCCCTCAACACCCCCGCTGAGACGGTCATGAGTTTCGTCAAGATCCGCTCGGTGAAGGAAGCCCGTGAAAACGTGGGCGGGATCGGGACGGTCGCCGTCGTCACAACCAGTGCCGCCAGTCTGGGTTTCTGGTACGTCGTCCGTCTGGCCGGGCTGCTCAGCATTTCGCTGGGCATCATGAACTTGTTGCCGATCGTCCCGCTCGACGGAGGGCATATGTTGGTGGCGGTGGTCGAAATGTTCCGTGGTGGCAAACGGCTGAGCCCTGCCGTCCAGGGCCTTGTCAGCAACGTCGGGATGATCATCATCTTCATGCTGTTCGTCACCGTGATGTCGGCTGACCTGCACAACTTCTCTGGTGCGCTAGCGCCTGTGAGCGCACCCACGTCTGGCAAGTGAGACGCTTGTCCTGACCGGCGGCCAAGCTTTCGGACAAAATGGCCCCTATGCGCTTCTCCGTCCCCGCAATTGTCGCCTTGGTGGCCGTGGCGTTGGTCGGCTGTCAAGGTGCCAAGCCGATCGGCGGTGTGGCCCGAAACGAGAGTAACACCAAGAGGGCGGTAGTCAGCCTCAGCCCGGGCACATCCGAGTTGATGTACCAACTGTCCTTCAACCGGAACCTGAAAGGCAGGACCGACGCTGACGACTGGCCGACGACGATCTCCAAGGTGCCCGTGGTCGTTCACAACACCAAGATCGACTACGAGATGCTGGCTGGCATCAAGCCAGACCTGATCGTCTTCGACGCGAACCTCTACTCCGATGCCGAGGTGGAAAAGCTCAAGCAGACCGGGGCCACGCTGATGCCATTCAAGGCCACCGACTTGCGAGGCTACGAGGACTACATCCGGCAACTCTCCTTCTTGATGGGAGGCGAGACGAACGCCAGCGAATACATTGACAAGGTCTATGCGGCGTCGGAGAACGCGAAAGCGGGGGTCGGGGGGGCCGAAATCAAGACAATGGTGCTCGACGGCGGCAACGGCGGCGAGCTTTCTTCGCCAGGCACGGGGTCGTTTGTCGCCAGCGAAGTCAAGGCGGCGGGCGGCGACTTTATGGGGCCCAAAGGCGACCGATGGGTGCCAGTGAACGTCGAAGAGATCATCGCGGGCGACCCTGACATCATTTTCTGTCCGGTCACCGCCTTCGACGCGGTCAGCAAAGACCCCCGACTGGCGAACGTCAAGGCGGTCAAAAACAAAAAGGTCTTATCGGTTGATCCAGACCTGCTGTTCCGCGCCGGTTCCCGTGTAGACAAGCTGATTTCGGCGCTCGGGGCAGAGATCCAACGGGTGGCAAGCAAGTAATGGCCCTCGCCGAGATCGGAGTCTTTGGCGGATCGGGCTTTTACAGCTTGCTAGAAAACGTCCAGGAGATCAAGGTCGACACGCCATACGGGCCTCCGAGCGACCGCATCATGCTTGCGGAAGTCGAGGGCCGCAAGGTCGCGTTCCTCCCTCGTCACGGACGGGAGCACACACTGCCACCGCACAAGGTGCCCTATCGCGCTAACGTCTGGGCGTTCCACAAGCTGGGTGTGAAAGCAGTCGTTTCGCCATGTGCGGTCGGCTCGCTCCAACGCGAGATCGAGCCAGGTAGCTTCTTGGTCGCCGACCAGTTTGTCGACCGCACAAAGGGCCGGGACGACACTTTCTTCGACGGGCCGATCGTGACCCATGTCTCCCCCGCGGACACCTACGACCCGACCTTGCGTCAACTGGCGGTCGACGTGATCCGAGAGCACGGGATCGTCGCCCACGATGGTGGCACCGTCGTCGTGATCCAAGGGCCGAGGTTCAGCACAAAGGCGGAGAGCGCCTGGTTCACCAAGATGGACTGGCAGATCATCAACATGACCCAGTACCCCGAGGCCTATCTCTGCCGCGAGATGGGGATGGCAGTCGTGAACATCTCCCTTGTCACAGACTTCGACAGCGGACTGGTGGCGGACACCACTGCGGTGACGGCCCACGACGTCTTGGAGGTTTTCAAGCGTAACAGCGATAACATCCGAAAGGTCGTCCTGGATATCATCAAGAGGATGCCGTCGGATCTGGATGCGCTTGGCGCGCGTGAGGCCCTCAAGCACACCCGGGGCGACGGCCACGCCGCATCTGGTCTTGACGTCCGTGTTTTTGAATGATGTCCTTCGTCTGTAAAAATGTTGTGAGACAACTGCTTGTCATGCTGGGGCTCGTCGCCTCGGCATGTGCGATTGGCCAATCTGGAGAGACCGTCCTCGGCCAGGTCGATGTAGGCGGTCGCCAAGTGCCGTTGGTGGCGCCCACGACAAAGGGCATTTACGAGAACTCTAAATTCGTCGAGTTACCCGACGGCTTCAAAATGGCGTGGTTGCCGGGTGGTGTCCTGAGCGAGCCCTACCGGGTGCAAGGCGGGTGGTCAGAACTCACCGCGTGGCCAGCCCTCAAACTCGACACTGCCACGGTCAGGCATATCAAGGTCGTCGTCGCGACTTCTGCGTTCACGGCGGTAGAGGGAAGGCAACTCCGCGCCGTTCGCGCAGGTATGACCAACGCGGAGATCGCCGACGTCAACAAGGCCCTGGCCCAGGTGAAGGCATTGCTGGAAGTAGAGGCGGGCGGCCTGGTCAAGATCGAGTATTCGCTTTCCTACGAACAGTCTCCCACCGTCCAGGTCGTCCGAGACGGTAGAGAGCTTCCGATCGACACCCTCATTTCGGGGGAAGCGCTTGCTCCGCTGGTCAACCAGAGCCCTTTCACAACCGACGACAACAGCTACTGGGGGCCGTTTTCCGCGACTGTCCTCATCCATTCCGGGACAGTCGTCCCGAGCGAGACCCAAAACTTCGGACGGTTCGGCGTCGTGTCCTATCACGACGCCAAGGCCAAGGGCCAGCTCGCCCCCGCGATCCTGGCCGCGATGGGGATCGGAGAGAGTCTGGTGCCCCAAGTGACGGGCAACGCCATCCTTGTGCCGGTCAGGCCGGAGACACCGATCCTTCCGTCCGGTCCGCATCGCGGAGTCAATTTATCAATCGTCAACGGGGAGCGATCTCTTGTCGCCGTCCCCGCCGTGGCGTCTTGGGTCAAAGAGAGGCTCGGTGACAAGGCTAGGGCCGCCCTCGGTCTTGGTGGGACGGTGTTCAGGCTGTCAAACCAGGCCGAATCCAGCTTGCCGGTCTTGCTCGGGTTGCCAGACCCAGGACAATCAGTGTCGCCGGACTACGACCCTCACTTGTCTCCGGCGGGCGACTTGACGATACGTCAGGTCGACGACGCGGAAGGGAAGCGCACCGTCATCGAGCTTCCGAAGGCGAACTATTCCTATGGACAACTCCGTGTGCCCGTTGACGTGTCGAAGGCCCTCGGCACCGCGGACGCCAGCCTGACGTTCCGCATCCGCGCCAAGGGGCACGACGCTTGGAGGGTGTCGGTCGGAGACAACTCTTTTGTGATTGCCGACGCCGACGGCGGGTTCGGACGGGACGTTCCTACGGCCGAGCTCAAATTTGACGGCACGTGGCAATCGGTCTCCCTGCCCTTGTCAAAGACGTCCAGGGGCGATCTCTTCGACCGTAGGACGGGCCAAAGCGAGTTCGTCATGACCTTCGCCGACGTCGGACGTGCCGACCCTGCCGCATCGACGGTCGAGATCGCCGACATCGACCTCGTGTCCGACCCGAGCCGGTCGGTCAAGCCACAAACGTGGGCCGACCCGTTCGCCGACCTGCGTCCGACAAGCGGCGCGCGCACGCTGACAGACGCCGAGACCGCCAGGGTGGTTGCCGCCCTGACGGGTACCGACGCCGTCATCGCCACGCAGGCCGCCTGGCTCTGTAGCCAAGTCAAAGCACCAGGCGCGGTCACCGCGCTCCTCTCTCAGGCCCAGATGGCGGACATGGGCCTCGTCTACGCGGCGTTGAGCGGCCTCAAATTCCAAGACTCGCCAGAGGGTTTTGCCGCGCTGAAGGACGTCCTGAACCATGGGCCGTTCGACACCAACCGGCGGCTCGCCTATCTCGTCCTCGCCGACGACATTGCAAAGCTGACCCTCAAGGAAGTCGACGCGTTGGTCGTCTGCCGCTCGTGGATGGGCCGGGTAGACGGCGTCCACGCCTTGACCAAGATCAACTTGGAACATCGCGCGCTGCAGATCATCACCGCCTTGCAAGACGAGGACCCCCGCGTACGCGCCGCCGTCGTCGACGCGGCAGAAGTGGACGACGACTTGAGCGCCCGCCGGTTGCTCTATTGTGCGGTGAACGACCCAAGCGAATATGTGCGGGTGCGCAGTTTCGAAAAGCTCATCTTCTCAAAGATCGACCCGGTGAGAACAGAAGCCCTCCGGAGCGTGCGCAACGAGTCGACGACGGTGGCCCTGGACATCTTGCAAGTGATGGGTAAGTCTGGCAAGGCGGACTTTCGTCCGGCGGTCTTGCTTGCGGTAGTGGACACGCGGCCCGAGGTGAGGGCGGCGGCGGTCTACGCCCTGGCGGCGTTGCCCGGGCCGATCAAGACTCCTGAGGTCCAAAACCTGCTCGCAGACGACGACGTGGAAGTGCAAAAGGCGTTGCTACGCGTGGCGATCGACAAGAAGTTCGACCTGCCCGCGGACCTGGTGTCAAAGCTCAAGGCGAGCCAAGACGCCGAGGTGGCCGCCTTGGCGACAAAGCTGGGAGGAGGCTAGGGAAGGTGGTTCGCCGTCGCGACCGTAAGAATGGGGAGGCAGCGTGAGCAGAGCGAAGCTACGGATCGTCGTCGGTGCGGACCACGCCGGGTTTGAACTCGCCAGCACGATAGCTGCTTGGCTGAGGGACATCGGCCACGAGGTCAACCAGGTCGGTGCGCGAGACACGGAACCCTACGATTATTCGGACGCCTCGGATGCCGCCGTTTGCGATTTCCTGACCAACAAGAAAGACTTTGGCATCCTCTGTTGTGGGAGCGGGACCGGCATTTGCATCCGCGCCAACCGCTATCCAGGCATCCGGTCGGCTGACTGCACGGACGTCGAGATCGCGGAGCTGGCCCGATCACACAACCAGGCCAACTTCCTCTGTCTCGGCTCCCGTATTCTCGCCGTGGAAGAAGCCAAGAAAATCACCGAAGTTTTCTTGAGCACACCGCCAGACCCGGCCGAAAGGCACCATCGGCGGGTCAAGAAACTCGACGATCCTCTAATTTGTTGATACACTGACGGTGTCGGTCGCCATATGAAGAAATCTCTCCAGGTCGTACTGTCGGCACTTGGTGTGCTTGCAGTGCTGGGTTCGGTCGCTTTCGGGCATTTCGCGAGGACCAACGTCGATATCGGACACCCTGGTTCCGACAAACTCGCGCAGTCCATCATTAGCCAGCCCGGATTGCGGGTGAGCAACACAAACCAGGACCAGCTCACACCCAGTGAGTATTTCTATTCGGTCACCCAGTTGCTCCAACGTGAGTACGTCGACCCGATCGAAGTCGATGACAAAATGGCCGCCGGTGCCGTGAAGGGGATGGTCAACAGCCTTCTCGACCCCGACAGCGTGTTCATGGCCCCAGCTGCCTACGAGCAGTTCCGCCACGTCCGCCAAGGCGAAGTGGAGGGGGTTGGCGTCGAGATCCGCTATGTGTTCGACGCCGATACGATCAAGAAAGCCCAGAGCGGCGCCAAGGGATACGACCCGCTCTTGCTCTTGCCGCAGGTCGTCGTCGCGGCGGTGATTCCGGGTGGCCCTGCACAAGAGGCTGGGATCAAGGCTGGTGACGAGGTCAGGATGGTCGGCGACAAGTATGTGGTCACCGCCAAAGACATAAAGGCCCTCCGCGATATGCAGGTGGCCGTCAACGAAAAGAAGGAGTCGCCTGAAAAGCTGGAAGCCTTACGCAAGAGCCTTCAAGACAAAGTCAAGCTCAACATCCCTCCCAACAAAGTACGAGACCAACTGACCCTCGGCGACAAGGGTCGGATCGACTTGGTCCTCTCAAGGAACGGCGTGGAGGTCAAGGCGAGCATGGACAAGAAGCGCATTCAGTTGCCAGCCGTGAAGCAGGCGCCAGACGGCTCCTATGCAGTCCGCATGGTCGAAGGCGCGGACACCGCTCTTGCTAGGCTCGATTGGTCGAAACCGGTGACGCTGGATCTCCGCCAATCCACCCAGGGCGATTTCGCGGTCATGCTGAAATGCATCGACGCCTTGTTGCCGGCCGGAAAGGTCGGTGAGGTGAGCGCCGAGGCTGGGCGCAAGTTTGAAGTAGCCTCGAAGGGGCCCGGGTTGAAGGCGGATGGCGTGACGCTCCTTGTCGATGACTCGACTTCGGGCGCGGCGGCGGCGTTTGCCGAGGCCCTGTCCTCCCAAGGCTTTGCCAAAGTCCAAGGCAAGACTTCATCCGATTTAGAATGGATCGAAGACCATGCTCTTCCCGATGGGAGCGGCTATACGCTCGCGGTCGGGAAGTTCCGGCCGACAAGCAAGGAGGGCTCCAAGTGAAGTGGTGGAAGGTCCCGGTCGTCGCCCTCGGGTGCCTCGGCGGCTTTGGAATCGGCTTTTTCTTGCGTGACGTCACCGCTGGACGAATCCCGAGCGGCGCGGCTTTGGCCGCCCTTGCGGGCGGCAACGGCAAGCTGACGCCGACGGAGATTTTCAAGCAGAACTACGACCTGATCCTGCGCAAGTATTGGCGGCCGGTCGACCCGAACAACCTGCGCTATGCCGCCATGCAGGGCGCGGTTGCGAGCGTCGGTGACCCCCATACCCAATTCTTGGAGCCGGTGTCTGCGGACAACTTCAGCCTCGAGACCCGCGGCGACTTCGTCGGCATCGGCGCCCGCCTGGGCGAAGACCCACAGGGTGCGAAAGTGGCCGTGGTTTTCAAGGGTAGTCCGGCCGAACGGGCCGGCCTGAAGGCTAACGACGTCATCGTCGCGGTGGATGGACAGAAGGCCGAGAGCTGGGGTGTCGACAAGATCGTCACCCACGTCAAGGGGGAAGCCGGATCGTCGGTCGAACTGACCGTGCAGCGTCCGGGCACCGCTGGTCTCCTCAAGCTCCACGCGACACGCGCGCAGGTCTTCATCCCGACGGCGGAGGCGAAGATCCTGGACGGTGGCATCGGCTACATCTCCGTCTCCATCTTTGCCGAGAACACGCCGGGCCAGTTCGACGACGCGCTACAAGAGGTGATGAACGCGAACTGCAAGGGTCTGGTCATCGACTTGCGCAGCAACCCAGGCGGGCTTCTGACGACGGCCGCCGCCATGCTCGGCCGGTTTGTCGACGGGAAAGAGGTCGTCACCATGAAGATGCGCGGTGGCAAGACCACTGAAGAGGACATGCCGCCAGGCGGTGTCTGGGGCGTCAAGGGGCCGATCATGATCCTCGTGAACGAAGAGTCTGCGAGCGCGAGCGAGATCTTCTCGGGCGACATGCGGTACTACGGCAAGGCGAAGCTGGTCGGGGAGCACACCTATGGCAAGATGTCGGTCCAGACCGTCCACACGATCCCGCAAGACATGGCGAGCCTCAAGGTGACGATCGCCCGGTACTACCTGCCGAGCGGAGAAGACTACTCGCGTAAGATCGACGAAGACGGCACCTACATCAAGGGCGGACTCGTGCCTGACTACCCGGTTGACCTGGCGATCACGCCGGACACGACCCTGGGCGACCCTAAGAAGGACTCGCAGCTAGCGAAGGCGATCCAAGTCATCAAAGGCGAGGTTCCTTCGGTGGCAGGAAAGGGCGGAGGACTCCAAGCCCGCCTTCATTGGCCGGGCCGTGACTCTGCGGTGTGTTGACCCTCGTCGTCGCGTCGGGACAGTCCGAAACGAGGCGGCTCCCGGCCTGGTAGAATGACAGGCGGTTCAGGCTCAAAGCAAGCCGTCGGCGAACCGTATTCCTGGAGTCTCTGTGCCCGACCAAGACCCTCAAGTTTCCCTCGTCCCCATCGAAGAAGAGCTAGCGCGCAGCTATGTCAATTACGCGATGTCCGTCATCATCGCGCGCGCGTTGCCGGACGTCCGCGACGGCCTAAAGCCCGTCCAGCGCCGCATCCTCTACGCGATGCGCGACCTGAACCTCACACCGGACAGCGCGACCCAGAAATGCGCGAAGGTCTGCGGCCAGACGAGCGGCGACTACCACCCCCACGGTGAGGCGATCGTCTATCCGACCCTCGCGCGGTTGGTGCAGACGTTCACGATGCGCTACCCGCTGATCACGGGCCAGGGCAACTTCGGCAGCAACGACGGCGACCCTCCAGCCGCCATGCGGTACACGGAGTGCCGCCTCGCGCCGATCGCGATGGAGTTGATGGAGGACCTCGACCGCGAGACGGTCGATTGGATGCCGAATTATTCCAACACCCGTGAGGAGCCGGTCTGCTTCCCAGGCAAGTTCCCGAACCTCTTGTGCAACGGGAGCCAAGGGATCGCTGTCGGCATGGCCACCTCCATGCCCCCGCACAACTTGACGGAGGTCTGCAACGCCATCCTCCACCGGATCGACGAACCCGACTGCGGACTGGACGCCGTCATGGGGCACATGCCAGGGCCCGACTTTCCGACATATGGCCTCATCATGGGCACCAAGGGCATCCGCGACGCCTATGAGTCAGGCCGTGGAAGCGTGGTCATGCAGGCCAAGACGATGATCGAACCGGGTGACTCCGGGAAGTCGGTGATCGTCGTCACCGAGTTGCCCTATCAGGTCAACAAGAAGCACCTCGTCGAGAACATCGCGTCGATCGCCAAGCAGAAGAAGTTTGACGGCATCGTCAGCGTCAACGACTTCACCGACAAGCGCGGCATGAGGATCGAGATCGAGATCCGTCGCGACGTCAACCCGAACCGGGCGCTGAACTACCTGCTCAAGCACTCCGCTTTGCGCACGACGTTCGGGTGCATCATGCTTTCGTTGGTCGGAGGGGCTCCCCGCGTCTCGCCGTTGCTCGTCCTCTTGGACGAGTACGTCAAGCACCGACGCGACGTCATAGAACGCCGCACGCGCTACGAGCTCTACCGCATCCTTGAGGAAGTCCACCGGCTCGAGGGCTTCCAGATCGCCCGCCGGTTCTTGGACGAGGTCATCAAGGTCATCCGCGAGTCGCCGGATCCCGACGCCGCCCGCGTCCAGTTGGTGCGGAAGTTCGACATGTCGCCGTATCAAGCGAACGCGGTGCTCAACATGCCGTTGCGCCGTCTGACCCAGCTGGAACAGAGCAAGCTGGAGGCTGACTACAAGGAGGCCCTGAGGAAGATGCAGGATCTGATGGACATCCTCACCGACCCGATCCGGCTCACCAACGTCATGCGCGAGGAGATCGTCGCCCTCCGGGACAAGCACGGCGACGAACGGCGCACCAAGATCATCGGCAGGGAAGTTGGCGAGTTCACCGAGGAGGACTTGATCCCCGACGAGGAGGCGATCGTCAGCGTCAGCCGAGACGGCTACATCAAGCGCATCAGCCTCGACAGCTACCGGTCGCAGAAACGGGGCGGCAAGGGCCTTAAGAGCGTGATGAAGCAGGACGACGAGCCTGCCCACCTCTTCCAGGTCAACACCCACCACTTCATACTCTTCTTCACCGACCGGGGCCGGGTCTACCGCCTGCGCGCCTACGACATCCCCGAGAGCACCCGCTACGCGCGGGGCATGCCGGTCATCAACTACATCGCCATCGAGAGCGAAGAGCGGGTGACGGCGACGGTCAGTGTCAAGGACATCAAGGGCGACGGGTTCTTGACCATGATCACCCGCCACGGCGAGGTCAAGCGCACTGCCCTCGACGCCTTCAGCAACATCCGCTCCAACGGACTGCGCGCCTTTGACATTGAGGAAGGCGACGAACTCGGCTGGGTGCTGGTCACCAAGGGCAGCGAGGACATCATCCTTGTCACCCGCAACGGCCAGTCCATCCGGTTCAATGAGACCGACGCCCGAGGTAGGGGACGCGCGGCCGGCGGCGTGCGGGCTATCTCCTTGCGTGACGGCGACGTCTTGGTGGGCGCCGACGTCGTGCGGCCGGGATGCACGCTCCTCGTGGTCGGCGAACATGGGTTTGGCAAGCGGACGGAACTGGAGGAGTACCGTGTCCAGAACCGAGGCGGCTCGGGCATCCTGACGATGAACGTGACCGACAAGACGGGCCATATCGTGGGGGCCGAGGTCGTGGAAGACGCCGACCGCCTGATACTCTTGACGACCAACGGCAAAGGCATCCGCGTCAAGGTCAAGGAGATCCGTCTGGTCAAGCGTATCGCCCAGGGCGTCAAGCTGATCAACTTGGCCGAAGGTGACTCCGTCGGATCGATGGCCCGGCTGGTCATGAGCCCGGACGAGGGTAGCGACCTGGACGACGACGAAGACGGCGAGGCCCTGGCCCAAGAGTAGGCGCCATTTCTCTTTCTGACTGAGATCCGTCCCGGACGACCCGTCGGTGTCCTGATTCGCGAATCGTTAATGTCTTCGCGCATAATCAGCGTGACACCATGAGAACGCCCCTACTGTTCTGCGCACTTGCCGTCGTCTCCCTTGCCAACGGCCAAGGAACACGGCGCGACCAGACGATCATGCTGAACGGCAAGTCGTTCGCTTACCAAAGCGCCGTCGAGTCGACCAACATCACCGACGACAAGGGCGAGACGACTGGCACGTTTGTCACGATCGCCTATAACGTCAAGTCCGATGCGGGTAACAAGCGCCCGATCACCTTCGTGTTCAACGGTGGCCCGGGCAGCGCGTCCCTCTGGTTGCACCTTGGCCTCGTCGGGCCGCGCCGCGTGGAGCTTGGGCCGGACGGCTACAAGACAGCGCCGCCTTATCGCCTGGTAGACAACCAGGAGACGATCCTTCCCGAAACCGACCTAGTCCTTCTTGATCCGGTCGGCACGGGGTTCAGCCGCCCGGCCAAGCCCGAGTACGGCAAGATGTTCTGGGGAGTCCAGCAGGACATCAACACGGTCGGCGAGTTCATCCGCACCTACCTACGCGCCCACGGCGATATGGACCGGCCCGTCTACGTGCTGGGCGAGAGCTATGGCGGTATCCGGGCCCCGGGAGTCGCCAACTGGCTGGTGCGAAACGGCATCGGTGTCGGCGGCGTGGTCCTCGTGTCTCCCGCGATCGACTTTTCTAACCTGGACACCAGCAAACCGCTCGGACAGGCGCTCTTCTTCCCAACCTATGCGGCCAGCGCCTGGTACCACAAGAAACTCAGCAAGGACATGCAGGCCAAGACGGTCGGACAAGTCTTCGACGAAGCGCAGAAGTGGGCTGACACCGAGTACCTGCCCGCCTTGATTCGCCGCGAGTCGCTGACACCAGCGGAGAAGAAGCACGTTCTCGACCAACTCGTCCACTTCACAGGGTTAAACCGCGAGTACCTGGAGAACACAAAGCTTGGCATTCGGGAGTTCTCCTTCTTTGGACAGTTGCTGAACAAGGAGCACATGAGCGTGGGCCGTTACGACGCCCGGTACGTCACCTATCGGACGCAGTGGACAGGCGACCGGCCTGAAGGCGACGCCTCCGATATCGCCATCCAGCAACCATTTGTGTCTGGCATTCTCAACTACTACGACAAGGAACTGGGCTATGAGACTGACGCACACTACTATCCCGGCGGCAACATCAATGGTGAGTGGGTAGGTGAGGACACGGCGGACTCCAGCAGCAACTTGGCCCGGGCCATGCACGCCGACCCGCATATGAAGGTCTTCGTGGCCATGGGCTACTACGACCTGGCGTGCCCGATGGGCACAGTCGAGGAATCGCTGGACACGCTCAACCTCGACCCACGGTTACGCGGCAACATCACCACCGGCCACTACCCGGCAGGTCACATGATGTACATCGACGAGACCAGCCGGAAAATGCTGGCCGCAGACCTCAAGAAGTTCTACTCGGGGAACTGAGACGACGAATTGTGATCGGCTTCCTCTTGTCCCATCGGAGCAAGCCGACGAGATCGAGGTTTCTGGTCATAGTAAATAGAAGGGGCGGCGGCCACCACGGCCACCGCCCCTTTGTCCTCTCTTCTCGCGGAAGTCCAGTGAGGCCCTAAGCCTCGCGTCTGGCGTCGGACCATCGCCAGGGCGAGGCGTCCCTATTCTCGGAGCCTATGAGTCGCCTGAGCGACAGCATCCTGAGCCTTCTCGTTGTCGCGAGGCACAACTGTCGGTCAACTTGAGAGGCAGCCCCGCTCCAACTGTGGGACTTTAGCCCCCCCCCCCCTTCACAAAAGCAGGGTTATAGTAAATAGAAGGAGATTTCAACGAATGTCGTTAGATATCCGTCCCTTTCGCTTCGTTTCATTGCTTTGCATCTTCGCGACTTTTGTGCTCGGTGCTACGCCAGGCCAAGCAAACCCGAACTGCAACGGCTACCAATGCCTCATGAACCCAGGAAATCCATATGGCGATGGGTTCAACTATTTCGTAAACAATTACTGTCCAGCAGGGTGCAATCTTGAGAAGCACAACGCTGGACATAGTTGTTATACCGGCGGAAATGTGCATTCCGACTATTGTAGCGATTACACGGTGGGCCAGCACTGGTGGTATACATCTACATCGACCTGTCTTGACAACGAGTGCGACTTTAGCCACTCATCTTGGTCTGAGTCCACAGGCATCGAGCAAACTTCGACGTGCGTAATGAGACCGTGCAATGACCCTTATCTCGGATAGAGTGGGAACCTGTAGTAAAGCGGTAGCGATTGCCCTGATCGCCATGGTTGCTGGTCAGGGTTTTGCTTCCGACTCCGTGGTCCTTAGCTATCGGCGGCTTGAGACGTTTGCGCCAAATCCAAACTGGTCTGCTAGCAAAGATCAACTTCAGTGGTTAGAGAACACATATCGAAACGAGGGTCTTACTGACGATCAAGTCAGACAAAACTTGGCCGTACATGCCAAGGAGGATGATCTGATCCGCAAGGGGCGCACGACACAATATGACATCGACGTCATCGTCAAAGACCACCAACTTGCAGTCCGGAGGCAGTCAGCGAGCGGAGCAGACGCCATCGAAGAGTATCTGGACGACGACGTATACGGGTTCTTCTATGGGTCAAACAAGGAGGTTCCAGAATACGCCAATGGCAGTGTCGCGTCTGTAGACTACACGTCCAACGACGCCAAGAAGGGACCACCCAACAACTGGTTACCAGATACAGTCGGACATCGGTTCGCCCTATGCTTGGTTGGGTTCACACCCATTAAGCAAGTACTCGGGATGATGCAATTGCAGTCCGATGAGAAGGGAGCAAGGCTCTATAGGGAGGGCCGCTACTATTGGCGCCTAAAACCAGGTGCCGACGACGATCCCTTCTCGGAGATTACGTGGCAAGTGGCCAGTCCAGTTGGCTACGTGGGTGAGAGCCTTGTCGTCGATGACTGGCTTGATGTAGGAGGCAGAAAGTGTGCGAAGACGTTCCATATTGTGGATTGGAACAAAGACGGGACAAGAGGCAAGAGCCGAGATTTTTCGCTTGTCTATTCTTCAGTTATTAGCAGGGCCGACACAAAGCATTTGTTTGCGATGATTCCTTCGAACACCTTGGTTGTCGATTCACGTCCGCAAAAGCCTGCCTCCTATCGTCTACAGGGTCGCATACCCCGCGTGGACGAAATAGAAGGAGTCGCGGTACCCACAGTCTCAAAGAGGGCAGCGACAGGTCCCTCGTCGGTCGTTCTGCCCTGGTTCATATATGCTATAGGCAGTTTACTTGTTGTGATTGTCGGCGGTTCATTCTATATGGCCTTCCGTGGCAAAACGACTTGACTGGACCCCCGGGATAGTGTCGGCGGCGATTTGGTTCGTAGCCGCCTTCGTCCCACCGAGTGTGTTTCTCCCATATCTCGATCAAGCAAACCAGCCGGGACTAGCAGAGTGGTGTTTGGTCTCAATGTCCATTGTGATGATGGCTTTTGCCGTCTTCATTTCTGCAAGGAACTTCTCATCGGGATGGAGGAATTGGGTCATTGTCGCGTCACTAGCGGTGACGTTCAGCCATTGGTTGACTCAACCTCACACGGCTGGGGATTCTTGGCGGTTCGTCCTCATTGTCCTGCCGGTCGGTGTCGGGCTTACGGCTGGCCTGCTACTGGGTCGGATTGGATATGCCCGCACATTTTTGTACATCGGGCTTTTTGCAGCGACAGTGGATGCCGTGGCGGTTGTTTGGCAGGCGGCGACTGGTACGGGATGGCTGGTATCAGGGACGTTGAGGAGATTCGGAGGATTCCTTGGCGAGCCGGGAGCACTCTATCCGATTCTCGTCGTCGTCGCTGTGTTTGCTATTAGTCAGTACTTACGATCGCGACGTCTGAAAAGGTGGGCATGGACATTTCTGATTGTATTGCTCCTGGGGGCGGTTTGTTTGACCGGGTACCGCACGGGAGTGCTTGGGCTACTTGCAGGGTCGGCGTTCGTAATGGCTTCGTGTTGTGCTTCTTGGCCTGAACGTGCGCCAGTTGTCGCTCTGGTTATCGCCTCGACAGCAGTCGTCCTGTTTGCACGGGAGGCACCAGGAGTAAACCATCTCGTCTCTGCCCAGTCAGTCAACGGGCGTATGCTTGCCCTTTCCGAGGCCTGGCGCACGATGGACAAATGGTGGCTTACAGGCGTCGGGCCAGGCATGTTTCAAGGGCAAGCGGTGGCAAGCCGCTTTGGCCGGGAGACGATCGTCGCGTTCGCTGGCGCGGGGACCGGCCTGGCACAGATCATGGTGGAATGGGGCCTCGGCGCCACTGCCGCCATCGTGCTAGTAGCCGTAGAGCTTCGTGACAAGTGGCGGTCAACTTGGAACCATGAGAGTAAGACTCTCGTTGCGGTCTTAGTCCCGATCGCTGTAATGAACATGACAGACGTCGTCTTCCTGAGCCCGGCCAAGTTCAGCGTCACGCTCCTGTTCGCTGTATGCCTGGGCCTCTCTCTTGCCTCTCCAACTGCCACCAATGGTTCAAACATGGCTTCTGGTAGCGCGAACCATTAGGACGAAGAAGACACGACACGCCTGTCGACTAACGAATACATGGGCGGCAGCCACCACGGCAACCGCCCCTTTGTCCTCTCTTCTCGCGGAAGGCCCGTAGGCTACTAAGCCTTGCGTCGGCGTCGGACCATCGCCAAGGCGCCGAGACCGAGGACGGCCATCGTCGCCGGTTCGGGCACGGCCTGGCCGCTCACCGTCATCATGTCGTAGCGGATGGTGCCGTTCTGGCTGTAACTGGTCGAGGTCGTTGGCTCATAGTCGCCGCTAGGCCCAAACACCGTGACCAACCGGTAGCCGAACAAAGGGTTGTTGTTGGCGGCGCTGACTCCAGATAGGTCGAAACTCTTGCTGTTGAAGGTCGTGTTGTCGATCGAGTAACTGCCAAAGTCCGTCCAAGTGGTCCCGTCGGTGGTGTACTTGAGCGCCATGTACTTCGAGGCCGTGCCGCTGTGCCTCTCGTCGTAGGTGATGACGATCCCGCTCATGCCCACGGTGCTGACGTCGAACTCGACGCCCGCCAGACCGGAGTCCGTACCGGCAGCCGGATAGGTGTTCGTTCCGAGCGCCGAGTTATCGCTGGCCGCCGGGTCGGTGGAGCCGTTTCCGCTGTAGTACGTCTGGCCGATGCCGTCCAATGTGAGAAGGCTTCCCGCACCGATAGACGGGGCAAGTGATCCGGTTCCGGTGTCGCCATCTGGCGAGACGGAGTTGAAGTTCCACTGGGTGATGACAACAGCTTGAGAGAACGCCGCGACTGAGGCGACGGCAATTGAGAGCAAGATCCTCTTCTTCATTTTCGCTACTCCGGAGAAGGTGTGCACCAGGTGTTTACCCGTCTCGACGCGAGATTGCTAATTTTACGGGGCAATTGAGACCCGATCCTGAGAGAACCAGCAATTCTGCCAGGTTCATTCCCTGGTGTGCATTCCTTCCCAGAAACCGGTGTAGAGACTATTCAAGCCGCCAGCCCGTCATAAATGCCAGGAGGAAGGAAGAAAAGTGGGATCACCTTATGTCGAATATCCAAGGGGCGGCGGACCAGGTTCCGGCGGCCCCTTCCGAGGCACGCCGCGAGGTGCCGTAGACTTTGCCGCTATCGGGGAAGCGTGGGAGTTGCTCAAGGGCAACATGGCCCCGTTCGCCATCGCCACCCTGATAGCTGGAGTCGTGATCTACGCGGTCACGTTCATCATGATGATCCCGATGATCGGGATGCAGATTGCCGCCACGCAAGGCGGACAGGATCCGACCGCGCTCATCATGGCCACGATCCCGCTGAGGATCCTGATTCAGCTCGTCACTAACCTGCTGATAGGCGTCATGCTAGGCGGGTTCGCGCACATGACCTTGGCTTTGTTGCGTGGTGAAGCGGTGACCGTCGGCCACTTCTTCCGGGTCATGCCGAAGATCCACATCTTTCTGCTGTACGGCTTGCTCTACGGCATCTTCACAACTTTGGGCATCGTCGCGTGCTGCGTCGGTTCTCTCGTGGTTGCCGGCCTGCTCATGTTCTCACCGTTATTCATGGTGGACAAGGAGTTGGGAGCCTGGGAGGCGATCACCGCGAGCGTCAACGCATTGAAAGGCGAGTGGCTCATGGCGTCGGTCTTCTACCTGGTCGCCAGCCTTGTGGCGGCTGTGGGGATGATCGCATGCGGGGTCGGAATCCTCGTCACCGCGCCGTTGGCTATGCTTGCCGTCGCCATTGTCTACCGTGACGTGGTCTATGTAGGAGTGAACAGCGCGCCCGTCGGGCCGACTGACCCGCCGTCGACGCCTGGGGGCATGTCCGGCGATGCCCCGTCGAACCCGCCCGCCGACGGCCAGTAAAGGCCCATCGGTGAACAGACGCCCCTCAACCAGCATGGGTGGGGGGCTTCTTTGTGCCAAGCATAATGGGTCATGTTTATCGGTGTGATGGTGTTGGCGGTCGCTACAAGTGGCATGCGTGACGTGCCGTCCCTCCGGTCCCCCGACGGCCGCGTCGAGGTCGCGTTCGATCTCCCCAGTTGGTCCATAGACTTCAATGGCCGACGCCTCTTCGAGGGCAACCGCCTTGGCCTCAGCCTGAAGGGTGAAGGAGACATGTTGCAAGGGGCGACTCTTGTTGACACCAGCGGCCGGTCGGTTGACAAGGAGATCAGAGTCCTCTTCGGACGCGCCAGCCGTGCTGACGACCACTACAACGAGCGTCGCCTCGCCATGAGGAGCGCGAAGGGCCGTCGGTTCGACGTCGTCTTCCGATGCTTTGGGGATGCAGTCGCCTTCCGTTATGAAGTCCCCGCAAAGCGCGGCGAGGACCATACCGTCGTGGTCGCCGAGGAGACGTCCTTCCGCGCGGTCGGTTCGCCGACCGCATATGTGCAGTATCTCGAGAGCTACACGACCAGCCACGAACACGAGGTCGACGTGGCGCCCCTCGACCAGGTCAGGAAGGACGCCCTACTAGACACGCCATTGACCCTTGTATTCGGAGGTGACGTCGCGAGCATCACCGAAGCCAACCTGCGCCGGTACGCCGGCATGGGCCTGCGCAAAGCGGGCGACCGCTTGGTAAGCGACCTGACCCCACGGCCCGACGGAACCAAGGCGGCCGTGAAGGGAGACTTGTTCACTCCCTGGCGGGTCGTGCTAGTCGCGGACGACCCAGGGCGGCTCCTCGAATCCAATACCGTCTACTGTCTGGCCGACCCGAACGAGATCGGCGAGACCGGTTGGATCCATCCCGGCAAGATGACGTGGCCCTGGTGGAACGGCAACGTCGTCGACGACGGCAAGGCTCAGCCGCCGATCTTCAGCCTGGAGGCCCAGAAGAAGTACATCGACTTCGCCGCCGACAGCAACGTCCGGTACCACAGCGTCATCGCCGACAACTCGGACACACCTTGGTACCACCAAAACAGCAGGGGCCTCGCGCCGAGCGAGAGCACCGACGTGACCCGGGTCCGTGACGACCTTGACTTGGAAGCCGTGCGGGCATACGCCGACCGGAAGGGGGTCAAGCTATGGACCTGGGTGCACAGCGGCGCCCTTCGCGGCCACGTGGACGAGGCGTTCGCGGCGTTTGAAAAGTTGGGGTGGTCGGGCATGATGGTCGACTTCTTCGACCACGACGACCAAGACACAGTCGAACTTGCCGAGCACATCCTACGGGCCGCTGCCAAACACCACATCCTCATCCACTTCCATGGGATCTGGAAGCCGACCGGCCTCCAGAGAACCTTCCCGAACCTGATGAACCACGAGGGCTCACTGAACGAGGAGTGCATGAAGTGGGGCGACCGCGTCACGCCGACGCACACGCTCAAGCTCCTCTTCACCCGGATGGTCGCGGGGCCAATGGACTACCACCTCGGCGGTTTTCGGGCGGTGCGCCCCCAGGACTTCAAGGTCCAGAATATCTCGCCGTTGGTCGAAGGCACGCGATGCTTCATGCTCGCCAGCTATGTGTGCATGGACAACCCGAACCCGATGGTCGCCGACTATCCGGACGCCTATCGGGGGCAGCCGGGGTTCGACTTTCTCAAGGCAGTGCCGACCTATTGGGATGAGACGCGTGTGCTGCTCGCGGAGCCGGGGAGGCTCATCGTCACCGCGCGGCGGAAAGGAAAGGAATGGTGGATCGGTGGCATGTCCGCCGGCCCGGCGAGGACGGTGGAGTTTGCCCTACCGCTCCAACGCCCCGGGTCTCACCGGGTGAGTCTTTGGGAGGACGCCCTTGATGACAGCGACCCCAACCAACTGAAGACGCGGACATTCAAGACCGCATCGACCAACCTGCAAGTCCGGCTTGCCGAGGACGGTGGCTTTGTGGCCCGGGTGACGCCCTAACGGAACTTACGCCCGAAGTCGGCGTCGGCGGATCATGGCTCCCAGACCAGCGAGCACGAGGAAGCTTCCCGGTTCAGGCACGGGGGCCAAGGAGCCGAAGAGCCCGTCCGCCTCGCCGTTGGGGCCTGCGGTGAAGTAGAGCCTGTCCGTTGAGCCGCCGCTCCCTCCGTTGCCCGGCATCAACGCCCAAAGGCCGTCAATGGACAAGGGGTCGCCTCCCGCGTCCTGGAGTTGTCCCTCAAACGCCTGGGTCGTCAGGTCGTAAGCGTTGATCGTCCCGTCGCCAAAATTGCCGACCAAGAGATCGCCTGCAAACGCCCCGAAGCTTCCTGGGGCGATCGCCAGCCCCCAAGGAGCGTTGAGCGTGCCGCCTGTAGCGACGCGGCCGAGCAGGTTTCCCTGGATGTCAAATTTGTCCACAAACCCAAGACCAGGGCCGTCCACCTCGTCGAATTGGTTGGCTGCCTGGAGCGCGTAGGTCACGTAGAGGTCGCCGCCCAGGTTCTGGACGTTGAACGGCGCGTACCCGGACGGGAGGTTTGGGTCGATGAACGAGCCGGTCAGGTTTGGTGCGCCACCGTCACCCTTGTACACATCGACCGCTCCGCTGCGGAAGTTCGCCGCATACAGGTATTCGTGGCCTCCGATGTTGCTCGCCGCCGATCCCTTGTACACGTTCGACGACTGGCCCGTCGCCAAGATTTCGGCAACCGTCCCAAGTGCGCTTCGCCAACCGGAGATCGTCCCGTCCTCGTTTACAAAGAGGAAAAGGTTTCCGTTGAATCCGGTTCCGCCGGTGTACACCTGGCCCGTTGTCCCGACCCCAGGGATGGTGACGGTCAGCCCGAGTTTCGTCGTCGCGTCGTCGGCAGGGGCAACATCATAAAGCGTCGATGTGCCGCTGCCGTTGTTCGACACCCAAAATGCACCGGTCGGGGAATAGGACATTCCCCACGGGTTCACAAGGCTGGGGTCGCTTATCTTCGCGCCTCCGCCATTGGCGACTAAGTTTGTTTGAACAAATCCTTGACCATAAGCGACGTTTGCGACCACGGCCAAAGCGGCGACCACGGCCGTCCGCAAGTTTCTCTCCTCGAATTTCATGGGGTTCACCACCAATCAGTGTTTCTACATTATATAAGCCATTTCCCATCTCGACATTAGCCAATTCAATAATCACAGATAAATTGCGATTGCGTCTGCCGCGGCTTTGTGCCGGCCCCATTTCCCCAGACCCGAAACCCGGCCACAATCAGTCGGCGTATTTCTTGGGAAAGGCAACTGACAATGGGCGGCATGAGATTCTTCCGGATGATCCAACGGGCCTTCAATATGAGGGGGCAACGGGAACTCGCCAACCTCGAGACCCTGCTCGAGCGCGAGGCCCAGAAGGACGTCGTCGACTACCGGCTGTTCTCGTACATCGTCCCCGGCGTCGTGGGGTTCTTTGGGGTCGCCAGCCTGATCGGGGCGATATATAACCGGGCACTCATGACTTGGCAGGGGGTCCTCGCCGCCGTCGCGGGTCTGGTGGTGACGGTTGGGCTCGCCGCCTGGTCCCACGTCTTGTTCAAGCGCCTGCACAAGTCGGTGCCGCCCCACCGCGCGCGCATCCACGAGTTGGCGACGAAACTCCACGAGAGGTATTCCGCCTTTCAAAACGTGGTCGGCTTCATGCCCGCCTTGGCCCCCGACGTCGCCGAAGTCCTCGACGCGGGCGCGGGCATCTATTTGAAGCACGCCGGGCGCGAGGCCGACCAGTCGGACGAGTCCACCGTAAAGGCCCGGGAGGCGCTTGAGGCGGCGATGGCAAAGCTGTTGGAACTGGGCCAGGCCGAGTCGTCGGCCGAGCAACAGATCGAACTCGCCCGTGGCTGGGCCCTGCCGCTCTTGGAAGAGATGGCCGCCACCGACCACGCCCTCGACCGGCACGATCGCGAACGTCGGCTCGATCGAGAGCTCGCCGACAACGACCCCTTGACGTACCTTCGCGCGTCGCGCGTCGAGCTACAGGAGTCGGACACCGCCCGCACCGAGCTCGACCAGCGCGGCCAGTCCTAGACTCCGACCGAGCGGCGGTCTCGATCTTCCAAAATGGGGCATGCGCAACCTGTATGTCGTCCCGGCCCTTTGCCTGGCCGCTCTGGCCCTCGCCGCCATCGACCAAGACGGCCACGTCCGTTTCACGAAGTCGGGGTGGTACGACATCCACGGGACGTACCCCAAGTATCAGAGTTCGATCGGCAAGATCGCCAGCGCCGAGATGAAGGCAGCCGCCGAAAAGCGGCTCCGGGCCTTCAAGAAGGAGTTCGACAAACTGGGTGAGAAGCCCAGCTTCGAGTACAGCGTCACCTGGGGCGTCGAGCCCAAGCTACGGCACGAGACGGTGCTCTCGTTCCTGGCCCAATGCCACTTCTTCACCGGCGGTGCGCACCCGAACCACGACTCCGAGACGTTCAACTTCATGCTCGTCGACGGCAAGGTCAAGAGGGTGCGGCTGGCAGACGTCATGCGCGTGCGCATGACCCCCGAGGGGTTCGCCACCCAGATCGTCATCCCCAAGCTAAAGGAGGCCGGGGCCACGTCGGTGGTGGACGGGACGGTGACCACCCTCACCCGCGAGCAGGCCGACCGGTTCTACATCACCGAGAAGGGCCTGACGTGGCGGTTCGACCCCTACGAGATGGGCGCCTATGCGGAGGGCTCCTACGAAGTCACAGCCACTTGGGACGAGCTAGGGGCGAGGGTCGGCGTGCCCCACTAGCCTGAACCCGACGTCCATGGCGTCGAGTTCGGCCAAGGGTTCCTTGCGTCCGGAAAATTGCCCGACGAACGGAGGCGGGTCACGACCCCGGGCGGTCGAGGTCAAACATCTCGACCGACTCCAAGTCGAGGTAGGAACGGCCGCCCAGGCGAGCGATGGGGAGGAGCGGCAGAATCGCCCCGCCGTTCCAGATGTCGGCCCTGACGTGCGCGAAGACGATCTCGCCCACCACGTAGCTGGCCGCGCCGTCCGCCTCGCCGTGGTGCAGGATCTGGAAGAGCTTCATCTCAAAGGAGACAGGGCTCGTCGCGACGCGGTGCGGGCGCACACGGACGCTGGGCAACGGCTCGAACCCGCTTCCGACCCACTCGCTGTCGCCCTTTGCCAACGAGGCGGAGGTAGCGTTCATCGCATCGGTCATCGCGCGGTCGACGAGGTTGATGACGTATTCGCCGGTCGCTTCGATGTTGGCCAGGGTGTCCTTCTTACGGCCCGAACTCGCTCGGACAGGGCAGAAGACCAGACTAGGAGGGCTCGCTCCTCCTGCCGTGAAGAAGCTGAACGGAGCCAGGTTCGGATCGCCGTCAGCCGAGACGGTGCTGACCAAGGCGATCGGACGGGGGACGACCACCCTCGCCAAGAGGTCGTATCTCGCGGAGATCGTCAGAGCCGATGGGTCGAGTTCAACGTAGTCCGCCATGTCCTTTCACATATTGACGTCCGTCACGGCGCATACTAAGGACGAAGGGAAGAATGCTGATCTGCTTGTTGCTCGCCGGTTCGCAAGCACTGCGCACGATCGTGGTCGAATTGGATCTCCAAGACACCCGGCCGATCTCGCCTTACATCTACGGGGCCAACCAGCCCGACTGGGACAAAGCCCACGTGCCGTACACCCTCACCAGGCAGGGCGGCAACCGGATGACCGCCTACAACTGGGAGACGAACGCCAGCAACGCGGGGAACGACTGGCACATGCAGAATGACGGCTATCTTGGGAAGACCGACGAGCCTGGTTGGACAGTCCGCACCTACCTGGAAGACACCGAGAAGCACGGCGCGGCGGCGATCGTCACTGTCCCGTGCGCGGGCTATGTCGCCGCCGACAAGGACGAGGACGGCGACGTGGGCAAGACGCCCGACTACATCCACAAGCGGTTCCTTCCCGCCAAGGCGTCCAAACCAGGCGGCCGCTACCAGTACCCGCCCGACACCAAGGACGGCGTGGTCTACGAGGACGAGATGGTCGCCTGGGTGGAAGGGATCAAGCGCCCCAAGACACCGGTCTGGTACTCGCTGGACAACGAACCGGACCTCTGGCACAGCACCCACGCCCGGCTGTGGCCTCAGCCTGTCCGGTACGCCGACATCCTCCGCATCGGCATCGAATTTGCCACCGCGATCAAACACGCGGCGCCGAAGGCGCTCGTGTTCGGCCCGGCGAACTACGGGTGGCAGGGGATGCGCACGTTCCAGGACGCGCCCGACGCCCAAGGGCGCGACTTCCTGGACTTCTACCTGTCAGGGATGAAGGCGGCCTCGACCAAGGCAGGCAAGCGCCTCCTCGACGTGCTGGACGTCCACTGGTATCCCGAAGCGCAGGGAGAAGGCAAGCGGATCACGACCGACACCCCTGGCGGCAGAGGACTCAGCCAAGCCAGGATGCAGGCTCCTCGCTCCCTCTGGGATCCGACCTATGTCGAGAAGAGTTGGATCACAGACAACCTAGGCGGCAAACCGATCATGCTGCTGGACTACCTGAAGAAGCGGATCGACCGGTCGTATCCGGGGACGAAGCTGGCGGTGACGGAGTACAACTACGGCGGCGGCCGCGAGGCGAGCGGCATGGTCGCCCAAGCCGACGTGCTCGGGGTCTTTGGCAGGAGCGGTGTCTTCGCCGCTTGCAACTGGGGCGCAGACTCGAACCAGCCGGCGGTGCTGGCCGGATTCAGAGCGTTCCTCGATTACGACGGCAAGGGATCGCGCTTTGGCGACACGGCGGTGGCGACGCGGGTGGCCGCCGGCGACCCGGCTCTGTTCTCGGCCTACGCCTCCCGTGACAAGGACCGCCCGGGGAGGTGGGTGTTCGTCCTGATCAACCGTAGCGAGGACAAACTAGATTTCAGCCTTCCTGTCAAGGGCAAGGCTTCCGCTTTTGCGGCGGACTTCGGCACACCGCCCCACCCCGACCCGGTCAAAACGACAGTCCGTGATGGGAGGACCGTCGTGACCGCGAGCCCTGCCTCGGTCGTCACGATCGAGGTCGTCGCGCATTGAGGCTGGCCCAGTCGTGGCAAACTGTCCCGGCCACGAGGAGAATAAGATGAGTTTGACACTGCAAGGAATCGACGCCAAGGGCTATCTCAGCGGATGGTTGCAGGGCCTTCAAGGAATGACTACCGCCGACATCAAGGCGATCCCGGCCGACAAGTGGACGGTGACGTTCGGCGGCACCACCCGACCTTCCCACGAACTCTGCGCCGACATGCTGTCGCTGCTCGAGTGGACGACCGAAGCCCTGAAAGGCAACGTCATCGGCGAGGGGTACGAGGGAGCCATGAAGGCGCTGACTGAGGTGTGCGCCGACCAAGACCGCGCCGTCGCGAAGTTCGCGGAGTGCGTCGGCAACTTCAACGCCGCGCTGGCGGCGGCGAGCGACGACGCGCTGAACGCGGTCGTCACCCCGCCCTGGAACATGCCCGCGCCGTTGTTCATGATGGCGCAGATCGCGGTCAGCCACGTCTGGTACCACGACGGTCAGTTCAACTACGTCCAGAACCTGCTTGGCGACGACAAAGTCCACTGGATGGGCGACTAACCCGCCAGAGTCTGTCCCGCAAAGCCGTCCACGTGGCAACAGTTCACGGGGACGGTCTTTTGCATTTGGCCCCTGTGACCGTCGTGGCAATTACTGTGCCAGATCCTGGCTGGTTTGTCCGGTTGGATGCGAAGGTATGTTACGGAACGGCCCCCCGGGCCAGCCTGCAACCGATTTCGCCGGTATTCACAAATATTCCGTCGTTATCTGGACATGCAAAAAAAGATTATGCAATGTTTCTGCAAAAGGTCCTAATTTAATGTTCTTTTTTTTTCTTTGATGTTCCCGAGACAAGATTGCAGTGCTACTATAGTTCATTGGGTACGAAGCAAATGAAATACGAAAAGATCTTCTTAGTCGCATTATCCTTGGCAGTCGCAGGCGTCGTAAGTGCAATGGTCACCTGGCAATCCGCACCACCCAGGCCCGTCACCGCAGGCACCCGCAACGGGGCACTTAGCTGGCACTTCTGCTGGCCCGGATCCGATTCATGCGCCCCCTTGACGTGTACCATTGGTGGTGGATCGGGCGGATATAGTATTTGCACGGCTTCTGGCCACAAATCATGCTCAGGTGACGAGTGCTCATTCAACCAATGCCAGTGCAAGACCTACAACGACTCGCAATGCATCATATTTCAGCAAAACACCTATAAGAACGTCAACGAGTGCGCTTACTAAGTAAATGAACCGTCGCGGCTGGACGCTGGTAGAGATTCTTGTTGTCATTGCCATTGTGGCGATCGTGGCGGCGCTCTTGACAACGGCCTTTCAGACCGCGATCTGGTCTGCGAAAGTCTCGACGTGCACCCAAGACTTGTCCTCGATCGGCAAAGCTTACGACATGTACTGCGAAGACAACGGCGGCTTCCTGCCACCCTACTTTGAAAATGCGGCCAGCGCAGACCATCCAGATCAATCGCAAGAGCTCGTCAACACGATGTTGAAATTTGGGGTCGACAAAAACCAGTTCTTCTGTCCTCTCGATCAATTTAAGGGAACGTTCGACCAGAAGGGCAACTACGACCACACGTATAAGAGCTACACCTATTCAATCGGGTTTTCCGACCTGTCGCCGAAGGATTTGAACTATCTCAAAATCAATGTCGCGGCGTTGCCGTATCCAAGCCAGACCTATATCCTGATGGACGCATTTATCATTGGCGACCCAAATTCCAAAATCCCCATGACCGGCCATGGGAGTTGGGTGAACATATTGTTCGGGGACTGGCATGTCAAGCATGTTCCGACACCAGGATTTGATTTCGATTGTACGTTTCCTGGCCAGTCCGAGAGTTGCAAACCGTAGGTTTCTACTCTCCTGAGTACACAGGATTCGCCGCTGGAACGAATGATTTTCAAAATGGCTGAAATCAGACGCTTGAAGTCGGTGGTGCCGTGGATTTGCATAGGCACGGTGGCCGGAATATTTTCAGGGATCGCATTCGCAAGTTCTAACTCAGGTCCATGGCATCGACAGGCATGGGTGAGAGTGGACGAAAGGACAATAGAATCGAGCCTTTCAACAGCCACAAACCTCGGCGGAGGCACTGGCCGATTTGAGTTAGTCGAGTTCTTGGACTATGAATGTCCAGCATGCCGGGCGATCGAGGCCCAAGTTAGTGTGATGTCGAGAATGCCGAGTGTTCATTGCTCCCGCGTCGTCGCGCAGCTTCCACTGGCGATGCACCCACACGCAGCGCAGGCCGCGGCCGCGATGATGGCCGCCAAAGTCGTTGGCGTCGATCGGATACTCCACGCCGCGCTTATGAAGGGCAAGTCTTTGGATACTGAGGGAACGCTTGAGTCGCTTGCAAAGACAGACGCCCGATTCACGGATGTGCAAAGGCTCATGCGAGATGCAAGGTTTCTAGACAATGCGAAGGTTTGCCTGGACGAGGCTATGTCCGCTGGATTCGCCGGAACGCCTACGTTTTGCGTGCGTACGCCAAGGGGTAATTTGCTGAGGTTCGAAACTTTGCAGGCGGCGATGACATACATCCACGATGCAGGTGTCGGATATCGGCTTCCGTGGGATCCGTAGAATCCGTTGGGGCACGTCGCCCACATGGCGCAACGGGTCCATGAAAATAGACGGAGACTGGCCAGCATGATAGGCAATGCCAGGGCTGGGCCCTAGCCGGGTTGCCCACCCGGGAAACAAACGCGGACGTGGAGGCGGTATCACATAGCCAATGAAGCACCTTTCACTGGCCGCCGTCGTCCTGTGCTCCGCGTTCCTCCACGCCCAGGAAGTCCCGGCGAACGTCAAGGCGGCCGTCGCCAAGGCCAACGCGGCCATCGCCAGGATCGTCCAGATTCCGAGAGGGAACCGCACGTTCGACAACACCCTCGGCGCGTTCGACCTGCTCGGCGACGACCTTGACCGCGAGACGAGCCTGACGGTCTTCTTGCGTAACGTGTCCCCTGACCCCAAGGTGAGGGCCGACGCGGGCGCCGCTGAGGAGTTCCTTGCCAACTACTACGTCGAACTGGGCAAGAGGGAAGACCTCTACGGCGCGATAAAACAGTATGCGGACACCAAGCCCAACCTGTCGGGGGAGCAGAAGCGGCTGTTGGACTTCACCATGCGCGACTATCGCCGCGCCGGGATGGACCTGCCTAAGGACAAGCGCGACCAGGTCGCCGCGATCGAGAAGGACCTCAACAAGCTCGGCCTTGATTTCGAGACCAACATCGCCGAAGACGCGACGACACTGTCGCTGACCGAGGTGGAGCTGGCCGGCGTCCCCGACGACGCCAAGTCCGGCTGGACCAAGTACCACGGCGTCTACCTGGTCCGGCTCACCGGGCCCAACTACTCCGCGATCATGGACGACGCGGTCGACCCGGCGACCCGCGAGAAGGTGCGCTGGCTGTGGCTCCGCCGGGGCGGCCAGAAGAACGTAGATCTTCTACAGCAGATCCTGCCGAAGCGGGACGAGCTCGCCCACCTGCTCGGATACAAGAACACGGTCGACTACGAGGTCGAGACGCGCATGGCCAAGAACAGCGAGACGATCGCCAAGTTCTATGCCGAGCTCAGGCCCCTCGTCCAGAAGAAGGTCGCCAAAGACCTGGCCGAGTTCGTGCAGGCCAAGCGCGAGTACGTCCAAGACGACAAGGCGACGTTGGACCCGTGGGATTACAGCTTCTACAAGCGGATCTTGCTGCAGAAGAAGTACGCGATCGACGAACAGAAGGTCCAGGAGTACTTCTCCGTCCCCAACGTCATCAAGGGGTTGTTCGACGTCACCGGCACGCTCTTCGACGTGACGTACAAGGATGTGACCGCCGAGGCTCCCAAGCTCGGGCTTCCGGTCTGGCACCCGGACGTCAAGCTCTACGCCGTGTTCGACAAGTCGACCGGCAAGCTGTTGGGCCGAGCCTACATGGACCTCTATCCTCGGCCTGGCAAATACACGCACGCCGCCTGTTGGGGGTTGCAAGGGCACCGGATCGACGACGACGGCACCGAGCGGCTTCCCCTCGTCGCACTCGTCTGCAACCTGAACAAGCCCCAGGGGGACAAGCCCGCCCTGCTCAGCCACGACGACGTCGAGACCCTCTTCCATGAGTTCGGCCACGGGCTCCACGGCATCCTCAGCAAGCAACGGTACTCGCGGTTCGCGGGCACCGCCGTCGCGCGAGACTTCGTGGAGGCGCCCAGCCAGATGCTGGAGAACTGGATCTGGGACCCGAAGGTCCTCGGCACGTTCGCCAAGCACTACAAGACCGGCGAACCCATACCCGCCGAGATGCTGGCTTCGATGAAGAAGGCGCGGACCCTGGGGAGCGGCATCGAGACGGCGGGGCAGATGTACCTGGGGGAGATGGACCAGGCGTTCCACCTGGCCCCCGGCGGCAAGATCGACACGTCTGAGGAAGCCACGAAGGCGTACGAGGCCAACATGCCGTTCCAGGCGTTGCCGGACACCTTCCCCCAGGCCTCGTTCGGGCACCTGGTGGGTTACGAGGGGGCCTACTACGGCTATCTCTGGTCTCTCGTCTATGCGGCGGACATGTTCCAACGGTTCGAGGAGAAGGGCCTGCTGAACCCAGAGGCGGGAAAGTGGTACCGCGACCACATCCTCGCCAAGGGCGGCACCGAAGACGAGATGGACATGCTCCGTTCTTATCTCGGTCGCGAGCCGAAGATGGACGCGTTCCTCAAGAGCCTCGGCCTCGACCAGTAGGGTTCCGGCCCGGGTGGTCCGTCTTGTCCGGGCCCGGACAAGACGGCGGGCCGTGCCCCGGTCAACCCACGACGACCGTCCCGAGCGGGACGACGGCGGACTCTTGGACCATTGTCGAAAGACTTTCGGATCGCTCGCTTGTGATCCCGTAGTGATCCGGTGGTGGTGAAGTAGTGATCCGGACAAGGCGCGGAGACGTCGGGCAGAACCCGTGGCGGAGGGCGCAGAATGTACATGACTCTGGCGTGCCAACGTCGCACGGTTATGCCGGCCACGGGCCAGGGCACACAGCTCCGGACACAGGCGGGCGTGCCCAAGGCTGTAGAATCCTCGCATGGCAAGGAGGGACCCCGGGCATGGCGGGTCGCGGTTTGGGGTTGGCGAATGGTTCGGGCACTCCTTCGCCGGGATGACCGTCGAAGAGCGACGCCGCAGCGTAGAAGCGACGAAGTCCAGGCGGAAGGACGACCGCCCGCCCTGCCCATTCAAACCCACTATTTGCGGTGGCGCTCAGCCTTGCTCAAAGCAGAGCGGAGTCTGTTCGCTCCGCCTGTACGACCGGAACGCCGACGGAGTGGTCATGCCTGCCCTTGGCGACCCGGGTGCCCTGCGGTGTCTCTGCCCCCACCGGTTCCGCGAGCGCCGGGTCGTGGACGCGTGGGTCGGCGAGTGCCTCCTCGGGACGAAAGCACCCCTGGCGGTGGGGGAGGTCCCGTTCCTCCGACCGGACTCCCGTGCCGACGGGGCCTTGGCCGATGGGCCGGATGGGGCGGAAGCCGACTCCGGTGGAAGCGTCGGCCGCATCGACAGCGTCCTGATCCACCCTGACCTTAGCCACCTGCACTGGTGCGCGGTGGAGATGCAAGCGGTCTACTTTAGCGGTCCGGCACTCAGTGACGACTACCCGCTCATCTTAGACCCGGTCACGACGGGGATCCCGTTCCCCGGAAAGACGAGACGCCCGGACTATCGGAGTTCCGGTCCAAAGCGTCTCATGCCCCAGCTTCAGATCAAGGTACCGACACTTCGAAGGTGGGGAAAGAAAATGGCAGTCGTCGTGGACGAGGCTTTCTTTGCGTCGCTCGGCCGCATGGACGACGTGGCGGACGTCTCGAACGCCGATATCGCGTGGTTTGTCGTGGGATTTGATGAGACCGGGGACTCCTTCCGCCTCGTCCCGAGGGCCGTCCGCTATACAACCTTGGAACGAGCCGTCGAAGGACTCACGGCGGGGCTACCAGTGACCTTGGACCAGTTCGAGACCGAGATCAAAGGCAAGCTCGGACGAGGTGGCCATTAGCCACTTCGGGCAGCCAATCGAATGAGTGGCTGACGAGCAACTCATACTTTTTCGCGTGGTGGGTGCTTTTCATGGGGACGAGCCGCGTCTCGAAGCCGAACTCTTGGGCGAGCCCCTCGATCTGGGGGTTGTGGTCGTATGTGGCGAGGAGGGGGCCCCTTAGCAGGCTCATCGTCCTGAACAGGTTTCGATGGTCGAGGTCGTGGAACCGGTAGAGCCGCTTGCCTGCGACCGGGTATGGCGGGTCGACGAAGAAGGCGGCGTCTGGGTTCGTGCGATGTTCGCAGAGGGCGCCCAGCCCATCTCCTTCCCGAAAGGCGAGCGTGCTTCGGTGCTCGTGGATGGCCTCGATCCTCTTCGCTAGGGTCTCCGGATACCAACGCGAGGCGATGCCCTTTCCTGCCTCACCGTTCTTGACCAAACCGGCTCCGGGGGCCAGGATTCCGCCACGGCTGACCCGGTTGCGGACGATGGTCTGGAATGCCCTGCCCAGGTCGTCGTCCCGCACCCTTGCAAACTCCTCCTTGACGCTGGCAGGCGTGAGTTGGAAGTCGCGTATGTGCCTGGCGAGAGCGGGCCCGTGGCCGCCCACGATCACACGCCAGACGACCGCGACATCCGGGTCGAGCTCCACGAGGAGGGCCCTGGACACGAACCCCTCAAAGGCGGCGGTGAGACCGATTCCCCCTCCTCCGGCAAAGGGTTCGACCAAGAGCCGTGCTCGATTGAGGCTACGGAGCCACAGACGGGCGATCGGAATGAGCCAAGTCTTTCCACCCGGGTAACGGAAGGGGCTCCTTTGGGGGACTGAAGCGACGTTGACGATCTGCAGGGGTTCCACTTCAGGAAACAAGGTCTCCACCTGAGGTTCGCGCACATACAAAGGCTCTGCTCTTTTTCGCTCGTAGCGATACCTGGCAAACTCTCGGACCGTCTCTTCATTGGCAAACCAGTCGCGTCCAACCCGCTCTCCCCTGATTTTTCCCTGGCGGATCAAAAGCCGGACGTGTTGGATCGAGCAATCCAGAAGTTCTGAGGCTTCACGGGTGGACACCAAGCCAAGCGACCGGACGGACTCCATATTCTCAAGGGAATAATATCCGACACGGTCGGTGCATACGTTGCACCTTGTCGAAAGTACTAGGGAAGTTTTCCCCTGTGTTTTGCGCAGGTCTTTACCGTGGGTGATGGCGGCTAAGCCCATCGGGTCTGCGCGAGGATCGGCACAGTTCAAGAGTCTTGCTCCGGGAGGGTATGAATGGGAACGGCATGCCGCCATTGATTCCGTCCAAACGTCAGATGAAAAAGGGGTGCGCGCCTCAGTTTGGCGCGCACCCCTTGGCTCTGATCTTCGGGGCAGGCTTACTTGGCGAGCCGACGCCGTCGGGCGAGACCGACGAGGCCGAGCCCGGCCAGGGCCATCGTGCACGGCTCGGGGACCGCTTCGGCTGACAACTGCCAAGTCATGTCAGCAGCGCCGTTATAGTTGAAAGCAGGACTGGAATACCCGGAGAAATTGCCGTTCTCAGAGCTTTGCAGACCATTTTGCAAAACGAATCCGGGAGAATAAGTGTAGTCGTAGTTGCAGCCGACGGCCGAAGACATCGCGCCGATGTAATATTCGCCGCCGGCTGCGAGCGTCCAGTTCACTTCGACGCCGATGAGACTGTGGGGGCCGGCGACGGCAAAACTGTCGACCACGGAGTCGAGGACGGTTCCGGAACTGTCGGCAAGAAAGAACTTCAGATCCTGGGCTCCAGGGTTCTCACCTTGAAAGGCGACGTGATCGAGGGTCACGCCGAAACCATTTGTGTTCGTGATGTGCAGAGCAGGTGCATTTTCCACGGAGCGATACGTCGTGCTGTCGGACAAGGCCGTGTTATCCCAGATGATACCGGCGTTGGCGAGGGCTCCAATGGATGCGATGGCGAGAACAAAGAGGTGTCTGTTCATGATCTTCTCGACCGTTACAGTACAACAGGTTTTATAGAACGAGTGAACTAATACAGACATAGTGCTAGGGAGAACAGGTGAAATCGCGGTTATGGTTCGTCGCTTTCTTCCGGGGCCCCCGCCGCCAAAGCAGAGTCAGGGTCGATCTTGACGCTCGGGATCGCGACGTAGGGCATGGGCTTGGGAACGTAGGCGCCGGTGGCCGCCTTCTCGCGAAGTCGTGCGACATTGGCCCTTTCTTCCGCCCCCGGCGTGACCGGCCAGACCGTCTTGTCGGCCCAGTAGGAGTGGAGGAACTCCTCCCAGACCCGGTCGTAGACCTTGACCGTCTGGTCGGCGATGTGCCCCCAGTTGAAATCGACGTCGAGCCTCTTGCGTGCGGCCGTCTTCAGCTTGGCGGCGCGAGACGGGTCGCGGAGGACGCGGAGCACCGCCCAGGCCAGGCTCTGCGGGTCGCCGGCATAGCAGAGCGTCCCCGTCTTGTCGTGCAGGACGACCTCCCGCAAGCCGCCCGCGTCGCTGCTGACGACCGCCGCGCCCGCGGCCATGCCCTCCAACGCGACGATCCCAAAGGGCTCATAGAGGGAGGGGAAGACGGCGACGTCGGCGCACCGGAACAACTGGTGGAGCGACCTGTTGGCCATGAACCCGGTGAACAGCACTTTGTCCTGCAGGCCGTACCACCGGACGAACTTCTCTAGGGTCTCGCGGAAGCCGCCGCCGACGATCACGAACTTGGTGTCCGGCTCCTCGCTGAGAATCACGCTCGCCGCGTTGAGCAGGACGTGAATGCCCTTCTCCCGGACGAACCTGCCGACGTACATGACGACCTTTTCTTTGGGTGTCGCGAGCTTGGCACGCCACTCCGCCCTCTCCTTCTCGCTCCATTCGAACTCGAACTTGGCCGCGTTGACGCCGTTGAAGATGACGTCGATCTTGTCGTAGGGGCAGTTGAAGTACCGGTTGGCCTCGTGCCGCATGAACTCCGAGCACACGATCACCCGCCAGGCCTCGTAGGTGAGCCAGTACTCCTGCTCGTGGATGTACTTCTGCAGGTCGTTGTGGATGCCCTTGTTGCGCCCGTGCTCGGTGGCGTGGACGGTGGCCACGATCGGCAGTTGATATTCGTACTTGAGGCTGCGGGCCGAGTCTAGCGAGAGCCAGTCATGGGCGTGGAAGACGGTGGGCTGGCCGCCTGGCCGCCAGTCCTCCAGGAGTTGGCGGCACCGCAGGTCGGTGGCCTTGTTCAGCAGTTGGATCTCGTGGACGAAGTTGTCCGGTTCGCCGTCGATGTGGACGCGGTGCACATGGACGCCACTGGCCTCGACCTCTTCGTCCGGGGCGAGGGGAGTGGCCTTGGTGACGACGTGCACCTCGATGTCGCGCTTGACCAGCTCCTGTGACAGCTCATAGACATGTGGGCTGATCCCCCCGACGATCCGGGGCGGGTACTCCCAGCTGAGCATGATCACGCGCATCATCGGCCTATTCTGGCCAAAGACCGACTGGCATTACCTGAGGCCTGGCTCGGGCCTGTCAACGGGGAGGCGGGCGGGCCCGCCCTTGGGCGACCTGTAAGACATGCGCTGTCGGGGCGCAGGCCAGTGATCCTAGGCAACCCGGTTGGCACTTGAATCGCCTGATGAAAGTTTGCGTGTCCAGGATCGGAACGACTGTGTCATTGACAGGCGTACTCTAGTCCTTGTTTATATAGTAGACATATGTCTTGATTATGGTACAGACGTTTCAATAGTGGCCAGAAATTGAGGCTGGAAACGGCCAAAGAATGCGGTGGAGGAAATTGGAAAAAAAGTCCAGATTGGGGGTGACAAGTGGAGTAATCGTGGTGGCATAATGTCGTCAGGTGGCAGGGTGTTACAGGCATGTGGAGCCTATGTCACGCCGGGCGGGGTGTCCGGAAGAAGTACGTGAGGCCGGCGGCCAGGGAAGGTGGCCGGTCTCCTTTGTCTGTGTGAAGTCAAATGGCGCTGGATAGCGGGCTCGACGAGTTGCTGGCCTCGGCGTTGATCGGCGAAGAAGAATCGTCGGTGGACATCAAGGGGCGCATCATCGTCAGCAAGAAACAGCGCGACCGGCTCGGCTATGACTTTGTGGTCACGGTCAGCGAGTACGGCTGTCTCGCGGCCTATCCCGAAGCGAGTTGGAGGGTGAAGGTGAAGGAGATTTTCGAGGTGCCGGCCGGCAACCCCTACCGGGTGGAGTACGCGATGATCTTCCTTGGGCCAGCTGAGGGCCAAATGAATTTTGACAAGCAAGGGCGCGTCACTCTTCCCAAGTCGCTCAGAGCGACGGCGAAGATCAGCGAGCGCGTGGTGATCGTCGGTGTGGGCGACCGCTACCTGATCTGGGCCAAGGACGAGTACGAAGCCTACAAGAATGATCGCGACGGGTACGAGCGCGAGCACCGCAAGATGGTGTTGGACACCTACGGAAAGATGAGGGGGCAGGTTTAGGCTTGGCGCCCGCGTGGCACGAGCCGGTCATGGTCGATGAAGTGTTGCAGGCGCTGGGCCTGAGGCCCGGGGCGGTCGTCGTGGACGGCACTCTGGGGCACGCGGGACACGCGCTGCGGCTGTTGGAAGAGGTCGGTAAGGACGGGATGCTGGTCGGTATGGATTGGGACCAGGAGATGCTGAGGATGGCGAACGAACGATTAGAAGGACACGGAGCGCAGGTGAGTCTCCATCACGCGGACTACCGCGCGCTTCCCGAAGTGGTCGCGGCCGCCCTGGACGAGGCGGGCCGCCCGCGCGGCGTCGACGGGATCTTGCTGGACCTGGGTTTGAACAACGCCCAGATCGAAGACCCTTCCCGGGGCATCGCCTTCAAGTCGGACGGGCCCCTGGACATGCGCATGGACCGGAGCAGCGGCGAACCGGCCAGCGCCGTCTTGAACCGGATGTCCCCCAGCGAGATCGAGGACGCCCTGTTCGACCTCGGCGACGAACGGTGGGCGCGCCGCATCGCCCAGGTGATCGTCGAGCGTCGCAAGCAGAAGCCGTTGCGGACGACCCAAGACCTGGTGGACTGCGTGTTGGCCGCCATTCCCGCCGCCAAGCGTGACAAGAGGATCCACCCGGCGACCCGCACGTTCGCTGCGGTCCGCATCTATGTCAACAATGAGCTTGATGGTTTGGAAGACGCGCTCTTCGCCGCGGGAATGGAGCTGGCCAAGCATGGTGTGCTGGTTGTGCTCAGCTATCACAGCGGGGAAGACCGGGCCGCCAAACGCGCCATCCGAAGGCTCGTCGAGACCGAAGAGTTCCAAGACCTTTATAAGAAGCCACTGACGCCGACTTCACAGGAAGTCGCCCGCAACCACAAAAGCCGGTCCGCCAAGTTGAGGGCGGTCCAGAGGATCCACTAGACATGAGCGCAGCACCCTTTCTCGGTTCCCGTGACCCCCGCGAGGTCTATTCCCGCCCACGGCGTGTCAAACCTGCTGTTTGGGACGAGCCCGAACTTGCCGCCGAACCCGATGTCATCTCGGTGCCAAAGGTTCGCGTCAAGTCGCAGGCAAGGCCCGCCACATCGGCTTACGTGGCCTGTCTGCGCTGGATCGTCACAGCCACGGCCGCCGGGTTTGTCGCCTACGGCGCCTCCGCGCTTCTGGGCAAGAGTTCCATCGAACTAGAGAGGCGTGATTACGCCCAATCGACGATCCGGGCGCGAATCGCTAGGGCTGATGTGACTCGGCTGAAACTGGCGTATGACCGGTTGACTACCGAGGCCAGCTTTGCGGCATGGGCGCTCGACCAAGGCTTCGTCCCTCGCCACGCCAAACCCGTCGTCCCGGTGCAAGCAGGGCAGCCGACCGACCAGGATGTCGCCGACGTCGTCGTGCAGGTGGGGGATGCCCCGGAAACCTATTGAGCTCGCCGGGGCTCAGCTTCCATTACTGTTCGTGGCCGCTTCCTTCGTCGCGGCCGCATTGACCCAGGCGAACCTACAGATCGTCAACGCTGGCAAGGTCCTGAAGCTGGCCAAAGCGACCCACAACGACACAGTGGACAAGAACGTGCCCGCAAGACGTGGCAGCATCGCGACGTCGGACGGCAAGGTGTTGGCCCAGTGCCTGGACTCATATGAGTTGGGGATCTCATTCTCCAAGTCGCCTCAATCGCCCGGGTTCGCCGTCGATATGGCGATGGCGACCGGACGCCCGGCCAGCGCGTTTGTCGCCGGACCAGGGGAGGAGCGCACGTACAAGATGTTCCAGACACCGTTGACCGGCGCGCAGGCACGGGCTGTGAAAGCCGTTCGCAAGAAGTGGTGGGCCGACGGCGTCTCACTTGTCCCTGTTCTGGACCGTGAGTATCCGATGGGGTCGGCGGCAAGCAACATCGTCGGGATGATGCGAGGCGACGATGCGATCACCGGCCTAGAACGTTCTCTGAACTCCAAACTCATGGGCAAAGCCGGAAAGCTCGTCGGCATCGTCGACCGCACCGGGTTGTTCCTGCCGACTGACGGCATCAAGGGTACAGAGCCGGTGGACGGGGCGGACATCGTGCTCACGATCGATTCGACGTTGCAAAGCTTGGCCGCAGCGGCGCTCCGCCAAGCCGTCGAGTCACACGCCGCCACACGCGGGAGCGTGGTGATCCTTGACCCTAAGACGGGTGACATTCTAGCCCTTGCCAGTTGGCCCGGCTACGACCCCGAGGGGGCGATCCACAAGGGATCGGACTTGGAGACCGGCACGATGGCGGACCTGGAGCCCGGCTCCACTTTCAAGGTGCTCACCCTCGCAGAGGCGTTGGACACCCATGCGGTGAACACCGACTGGCATTCTGTGTGCCCGGGCCAGGTGGAAGTGACCAGGGGCCACTTCGTCAGGTGCGACGAGCATCATGGGAACCGCGCCCATGGGCCGGTCGACCTGGACGGCGCCATCTCAAGAAGCTGCAACGTCTCCGCCGTCGGTTGGGCGCAGGCTGTCGGCCGCCAGAAGATGCTGGACATGATGCAAAAGCTCGGCTTGTTTGACAAGCCCGGCACAGGGCTTCCAGGCGAGGTGGCCGGCTTCTACAACGTCAATGACAAGGGGTATGTCATGCAACTGGCCAACTTTGGGTTTGGACAGGCGCTCGCCTCGACTCCCGCCGCGCTGGCCGACGCCTACTCCACCCTCGCCAACGAAGGCCTTCGGATGAAGCTCCGGCTCATCAAGTCGGTCAACGGGAAGGAGACCCCCGTCGAGCCTGCAGGCCAAGTGTTTTCCGCATCGACCTGCGACCTTGTCCGCAGCTACATGCGGTCGACGGTCGAGATGCCCTACGGCACCGGCTACGCCCTTCGGGTCGACGGATACACGCTGGCAGGCAAGACCGGCACCGCGCAGAAGGTCGGGTCGAAGTCAAGCGGGCATGTCGCCAGCTTTGTCGGCTTCGTGCCGGCAGAGAAGACAAGGGCCGTCATTCTCGTGATGGTCGACAACCCGAAGAAGGGCGGCTACTACGGTGCGGAAGTGGCCGGGCCGGTTTTCCATGACTTGGCCAAAGCGGTCATCAAACGCCTGGAACTGGCCCCGAGCCCCTACGTTCCGGTGGCGAAGTCGACGGCGATCGGCGCGGTTCCCGAGACAGTGGTGCCAGCGGGAAAGGCCAAGACATCCGTGAACGCACGGAAGGAGAACAGATCGTCTTCGGTTCCGAAGAGGTCGAAGGCTGATAAGGCGACCCGGACGTCCGACGCGAATGCGGCCAAGGCCGGAAAGGTGAAGCCCAAAGGCAAGACGACAATCCGCCTACCCAAAACGCCGGCCAGCGGTACCCTGCGGCAGTGATCTCCGGCCAATGGCCCGGCCTTTTGGCAGCCCTCGGCGCCCGCCCCGGCGAGCACGTCGGTGACGCGCCGTCGCGACCGTTGGAAAGGGTCGTGGCGGACTCTCGCGAAGCCCAAAGAGGCGACCTGTTCGTCTGCATGCCGTCGAAATCGCGGGACACCCACGCCTACCTTGCCGACGTCGCCAAGTCCGGTGTTGACGCAGCGCTCGTCCACAGCCGAGAGGGCTTAGAATTAGCCAAAAGCCAAGGGTTGTCGGCCGTGTTCGTCGAGCCCCGGGCGCAGGTCTTCTATTCCGCCGTCGCCCGTGCCTGCAGGATTGTCTTTGGCGACCTGACGGGCGACCTGAGGGTCGTCGGCGTTACCGGCACCAACGGCAAGACGACCACCGCGTGGATGATGCGAGGCGCGTTGACCGCGATGGGCCGGAGTGCAGGCTACTTGGGCACACTGGGCTTCCAACTGGTCTCACAGGGCCACCCCTACGACTGCCCCCTGGAAAACACGACGCCGTTCCCGGCCGATATCTGGAACCTGTATGCGCTGATGGCAGACAAAGGAGGGCAAGACGTGGTGATGGAGGCGTCCAGCCATGCACTGTTTGAAAGGCGGCTGGCGGAGACGCGGTTCGACGTCGGCGTCTTTACGAACCTCACCCAAGACCATCTGGACTTCCACGGGACGATGGACGCCTATGCGGAGTCGAAAAAGCTCCTGTTCACCGAGTACGCGGTCGCGTCGGACAAGCCGTTCCTGGCGGCGTTGAACGTCGCCGATCCCGTCGCCCGCGATTGGGCGCTCGAAGTTCCGTGCCGCGTCCTGACTTTCGGGACGGCGGACGCCGATCTGGTCACGACCGCCGAAGACGTCAGGGTCGACGGTATCCGCTTGCGTGCCGCCTATCAAGGCACCGAGGCGGTGCAAGACCTTCAGGTCGGCGGACTTTTCAACGTGGAGAACGCCTCCTCGTCCTTGGCGGGACTGCTGGCTCTCGGGCACGGCCTGGATGAGTCTCTCGCCGCGCTCGCCACCGTGCCACCCGTGCCGGGCCGTTTCCAAACAGTGCCGAACACAAAGGGCTTCGGTGTGATCGTCGATTACGCCCATACGCCCGACGCCCTCAAGCAACTGCTTGATTCGATCAGGGGCCTGCGGCACAGCCGTATCATCACCGTCTTTGGTTGCGGCGGTGACCGTGACCGCACGAAGCGGCCCAAGATGGCGGCGGTGGTCAGCTCCCTTTCCGATGTGTCGGTTCTCACCAGCGACAACCCGCGCACCGAAGACCCGGTGGAGATCATCAACGAAGTGGCCACGGGGCTCGTCCCTGGCAAGGAAAGCCACCAGATCATCGACCGCCCGGAGGCGGTCGCCGCTGCGATCGCGATGGCCCGCGCGGGCGACGTCGTCGTCATCGCTGGGAAGGGCCACGAGGACTACCAGATCATCGGGCGCACCAAGCACCCGATGGACGATCGCGAGTTGGCCGCGTCGGCGCTGGCGGCCTTGCCATGACCGTGACTGAGTTTGCCGAGAGACTGGGCGGTGAGTTGCACGGAGACGGCTCCCGGCGTGTCGAGGGCTTTGCCACCGATTCGAGGGAGGTGAGTCCGGGGTGCGCCTTTCTGGCGATCAAGGGCTCGAACGTCGACGGACATGTCTATGTGGAAGCGGCCGCTGGAAGCGGCGCCTGCGTCTGCGTGGTCGAGCACCAGGTCGGGGTGCCGCACATCTTGGTCGAAGACCTGGTTCAGGCCCTGGCTAGGTTTGGACGCTCGTTGCGCGCCGAGTTCGACGGCCCGGTCGTTGGCGTCACGGGCAGCAATGGCAAATCGACCACCAAGGAGCTTGTCGCCGCCGCCTTGTCCCCTCTAGGGCTCGTGTTGAAGAGCCAAGGGAACAAGAACACGGAATACACGTCGCCTCTGCTGTGGGCGGGGCTTGACCCGAAGAAACGCGCGGTCGTCGTCGAGATGGGCATGCGCGGCTTTGGTCAGATCGACCATCTGGCAAGTGTCGCTCGGCCGACCGTCGGCCTCGTCACGATGATCGGAACCGCCCATGTGGAAATGGTGGGCAGCCGTGCGGGCATCGCACGGGCCAAGGCCGAGATGTTCGATCACCTTACCGGGGCGATGGCGGCAGTCTTGCCACGCGACGACGAATTCTTCGCCGACCTCGCCAAGGCGGCACCAGGCCTAGTGCGTTCGTTTGGCGCCAGTCCGGACTCTGACTGCCAGGTGCTCGGATACCGTGCCGTCGGGCTCGAAGGGTGTGTGGTCAGGGGGTCGCTCGACGGGGTGGAATGGGAGGTCGATCTACCGCTTATCGGCCGCCACCAAGCGAACAACGTCGCATCCGCCATTCTGGCCGCCAACATCTGCGGCGTGCCAGTTGGCCAGGCTGCCGCAGCCGTACAGACTGTGGAGGCCATGCCGATGAGGATGGAGGTCGTTGAACGGGGTGGGGTGCGCGTCCTCGTGGACACCTACAACGCTTCGCCCGATTCGACTGTCTCCGCCCTCCGGGCCTTGTGCGACACGACGGTCGAAGGAAGGCGCTTCGCCGTGCTTGGCGAAATGAAAGAGTTGGGCGCCTTCACCGAGGGCGGGCACCGGCAAGTCGGCGCGGCGCTCGCGACCCTGCCGATCGACCGGGTTCTTCTCACGGGAGGGCCGACGGCGTTCATCGCCGACGAGGCCCTGAAAGTCGGCTTTCCTGTCGACAAATTGGAGTCTGACGACAGCCTGGACCTCGCCCACGTGCGTCGCTTCATCGCCTCGGCACGTCCTGGAGACGTGGTGCTCTTGAAAGGCAGCCGGGCCCTAGGCCTCGAGCGCGCGATGGAGGAAAGCCAGTGATCGACCACCTGGGACCCAACCTGCTCTCATTCGCCGTCGCACTGGTCGTCGCCGCGGTCGCCTCGCCGTTCATCATGCGGGCCCTTGTCGCAGCGAAGAGTCGACAGACGGTCAGCCAACATCTGCCCGAACACGCCCACAAACAAGGAGTCCCGACGATGGGCGGCCTGATCGTTCTAGTCGGTTGGGTGTTGGGCAGCCTCGCGTCCCCAACACCCATGCTCGGGCCCGGGGTCGCCGTCATCCTGCTCTTCGCCGCTATCGGGTTCGCGGACGACTACTTGGTCCCGAGGCTGCAGCCGGGCAAGCGGGGGTTTGGATGGATAACCAAGCTGGGGCTGCAGGTGTTGGCCGCGATCCCGGCCGCCTTCATCCCCTATGAGACAGAGATCCAACCCAACATGCGGATCGTCGCCGTCGTGTGGGTGCTCTTCTACGCCAACGCGTTCAACTTCGCCGACGGCTTGGACAACTTGGCCGGGGGCATCGCCCTCTGGCTCGTCGTGGGACTGCAGGTCATCCTCGCCCAGACGACCGGACTCGACCCGTCCCTGTCGGCCCTCTTCGCCGCGCTTTTGCCGTTCATGGTGTGGAACGCGGCCCCTGCCAAGGTGTTCATGGGAGACGTCGCGTCGCTGCCCATAGGAGCGTACTTTGGGTTCGCCACGTTTCGACTTGTCGCCCAGCCGGCGAGCCAGTCCGTCTGGCCTGTGCTCGTGTTGTCCGTCGTCATGTTCGTCATGGTGGTGCCGGTCGTCCTCCAAATCGCCAGCGTCAAGGTGCTCAAGCGGAGGATGTTCCAGTTCAAGACCCCGGTGCACCACGCCTTCCAGGAGCATGGTTGGGACGAGCCTCGCATCGTGAGCTTGTTCCACGCGGCACAGATCGTCTGCTCGGTTGGAGCCGTGGCGGCTATGTGGGGTCTCTCAAACAAATGAGCCAGACCGGCAGGGGGCAGTTCCATGGTCGCCGCGTCGCGGTCGCCGGTATGGGCGTCAGCGGCGTGGCCGTCGCCGAGGCATGCCTTCAACTCGGCGCCAAGCCGACCGTCTTTGAACAGCGTCCGGGCGACACACCCGAGGTCCTGGAGAAGACGGAGAAGCTCCAGGCACAGGGGATCGACGTCATGACCGGCTGGAACGGACGGCTGGAGCCGGTGGACCACGATTACCTTGTCGTTTCCCCTGGCTTCCGTCGCGACCACCCGTGCGTGCTCGACATGGTGGGCCGGCAAGTTCTCAGCGAGGTCGAGTTTGCGGGGCGGGTCGCCGACGCGCCGATCTTGGCTGTCACCGGGACGAACGGCAAGAGCACGACCGTCGCGATGCTCTACACCATCCTCAAATCGGCCGGTCACGACGCGCGCCTTTGCGGAAACATCAGCGGCAGCGGCTTCCCCGAAGAGCCGCTGACCAGCGCCGCCATGGCTGCGAATCCAGGCTCCTTCCTCGTGGCCGAGGTCAGCAGCTACCAGCTCGAGTTCGTCTCGACCTTCAAGCCCCACGTCGCGGCCTGCACAAACGTGTCACCTGACCACGCCGACCGGCATCCGAGCTTCGACGACTATCTCGACACAAAGATGCGCCTCTTCCAAAACATGGCGCAAGGCGACGTCATCGTCGCCAACGTGGACGAGCGCAGTGTGCCGGTGTCTCGCCTGAGAAAGCCGATGTCGCACGGGGCGCGCCTGATCTTGGTCTCGCCAAGAGGCCAAGGCGTCGGAGAGAACGCCCAGATCAAGCGGACGACGGAAAAGCTTTGGATCGGCGAGGAGTGGTTCCCGTTGGCGGACCTCCCGTTCGTAGGTGAGCACAACTTGGCGAACGCGATGGTGGCGTGGGAAATGGCTCGTGCCGTGGTCGAGCCGACGATGGCCTCGATCGCCGGTCTGACGACCTTCCCCGGGCTCAGCAACCGCTTGGAGTTCGTGGGCCGGAAGAACGGCGTCCAAGTCGTCAACAACTCGATGTGCACGAACCCTGCCGCTGTGATCGCGAGCAGCATGGCGATCGGAGCCCGCCAACACCTCCTGATGGGTGGCAACACCAAGAACTTGGACTTCACTCCCGTCGGCCGTTACTTTGAGAGCACCGAAGACAGGATCTATTTGTTCGGCCCAAAACCACAAGACCTCAACAAGATGCTGGGGGGGAAGTGGCCCGCGTATAATAGTTTGAAGGACGCCTTCATGGCGGCGGTCAAAGCGGCGGCGGTCGGGGATGTCGTGGTTCTGTCTCCCGGTTGCGCAAGCGCCGAGCCCTATGCCAACTTCCGCGAACGTGGAGACGCCTTCAGGCAAATAGCCAAGGAGTGGCTAGGGAAATGAACAAGACTCAAGGACAGAGCGACGCCATCGTCACCGTCCTCGCGCTGGTCGCGACGGTGCTCGGGCTCTTGGCCGTATGGGACTCAGGCTACGCCAGGGCCGCCGCCAACGGCAACTTAGTGCCGCGTGAGTTGCAGAGCCAACTCCTCTTTTGTGCCATCGCTGTGTTTTTGGGCGTCTTCGTGAGCCGCGTCCGTCCCAGCGTCGCACGCAAGCTGTCGGCATGGGTGTTGATCTTGACAATCGTCGGCATGGCGCTTGTCGACGTCCCCGGCCTCGGCAAAGAGATCAATGGCGCGAGGCGTTGGCTCGACTTTAGGTTCGCGACCCTCCAACCCGCGGAGTTCGTCAAGCTCGCCACGATCATGTTCGTCGGGGCCATGTTGGCTTGGTGGAAGCCAGTGAGGGCCATAGCGGTGAAGAACTGGGGCGAGGCCTTGGACCGGATCTGGGTTCCGAGGATCGGACGGTTGCTACCAGGTGTCCTGGTCGTCATCGCCATGCTCATGGTCGAGCGACAGAAAGACCTCGGAACCATGTTCGTGGTCGGGGTGGCAGGGTTCGCCGTCCTGCTTGTGGCTGGAGTCGATAAAAAGGCGCTCTTGGCCGTCTTCTTGGTGGCTTGCGCAGGGGGCGTGTTCTTCATCGGCAAAGAATCCTATCGCGGAGAGCGGATAGAGAAGCACATCCACCGCTGGAGCGACGACAACATCGACGGGCCCGGCTATCAGACGACACAGTCCGAGACCGCGTTGGCGAGGGGCGGTCTCTTGGGCGTGGGCCTGGGCAACGGCCTGGCCAAACAGCGGTTGCCCGCTCCGACGACCGACTTTGTGCTCGCGACCGTAGGCGAGGAGTTCGGGTTGCTCGGTTCGCTCTTCGTCATCGGCGTCCTCGGTTTGCTTTGCTGGCGGCTCACATGGCTGGCCGTCAACCGTGACGACGTTTACGGGAGGAGCGTCCTCGGCGGGGTGGCTGCATGGATCGCGGTCCAATCGGTCGTCAACGTGCTGATGGTGAACGGGACGCTCCCGCCAGTCGGGGTGCCGTTGCCATTCATAAGCGCGGGTGGATCGAGCCTCGTCGCCCTGTGGGCGGCATTGGGCGTTTGCCAATCAATCATCTGTGGCGAACCTGTGTCCGCCAAGGAGGGAGCCGATGCGACTGATCGTGACGGGTGGCGGCACGGGCGGCCACGTGTTTCCGGCGCTTGAGACGGCGACGCAAGCCCGAGAAAGGGGCTGGGACGTCCAGTTCTACGGAGCGGCCAGGGGTCAGGAGGTCGGCGCCTGTGAGAGGGCGGCCATGCCCTTGCGGGTTTTCCAGACGGGACCGGTTTACAAGCCGCTAACCCCGAAGGGCGCCCGGTCCCTCATAAGTCTGCTTAGGGCCACGTCCGCAGTCTTGAAAGCCTTCGACGAAGACCGGCCTCAGGCGGTCTTCGCCACCGGAGGTTACGCCGCCGCGCCGGTCATGCAGGCTGCCCGCAAGCGACGCGTCCCCCTCGTCGTCCACGAGCAGAACACCGTCCCCGGCCGCACCAACCTCCTCTTCGGACGCCATGCCTATGCTGTCTGCACCGCGTTCCACGGCACGGCCAGGCACTTCCGCGACGCTAACGTCGTCCGTACAGGGATGCCTGTCCGGAGGGCGCTCCGGCAGAGCGCGCAGGGACGCCTGAGCCTCGAACACGGGCACGGCTCTGCCTCGCCGGTTGTGCTCGTTATGGGCGGGTCGCAAGGAAGCTCGGCGCTCAACGACATGGCGCTGAGCACGGCGGTGCGTATGGCCAAGAGCGAGGTCCAGTGGCTCCATGTAACAGGGACTTCCCACTTCGACGTCACCAACGAGTCACTCCAGCGCATGGCGGTGAGAAGCGACTACAAGGTCCGGGCCTATTTGGACGCCGACGAGATGGCGGCGGCGCTGTTCGAATGCTCGCTGGCGTGGTGTCGAAGTGGCGCCGGGACGCTCGCTGAACTAGCCGCGTTCCGCAAGCCTTCGCTTCTTGTGCCCTATCCGCACGCGTTCGGCGACCATCAGCGGCACAACGCTTTGGAGTTTGTGGCGATGGGCGCGGCCGAGGTGGTCGCCCAAGGAGAGATGAACCCTGCCCAAGTTGAGGCGCGTATCTTGAGTTGGTTGATGGACAAAGACCGCCGCATGCAGGCCGAAAGCGCCTTGGCCGAATGGGACGTGCCGGACGCTGTTGACCGAATCATTGCCATCATCGAAAGGGCGGCGAGCTGATGCGGACTAAGGCCGAGATAGAGACGCTCTTCGACGACCGGGCCGGGATGGACAAGGCACGGTCGTTCTATTTGGTGGGCGTCGGCGGCGCGGGGATGAGCGGGGTCGCCCGTATGCTCCTGGCCCGGGGGCTCACGGTGAAGGGATCCGACTCGACCCCGACTCACTTGACCGACGAACTCTCGCTGATGGGCGTCGAGGTGACGGTCGGTCACAAAGGGGCCGGAATCAGTGAAGGAGACGCAGTCGTCTTCTCTGACGCGATCGACCTCGCGACCTCACCCGAATTCGCTCGGGCCAAGGAGGTGGGCGCCCGGGTCTACCGGCGTTCCCAGGCGCTTGGTTGGCTATTACAGGACCGCAAGGTCATCGCGGTCACGGGCACTCACGGCAAGAACACGAGCACGGGCATGATCGCCGCCCCCCCGAAAGCCATCGGGAGAACCATAAAGGCCATCAACCGGGTCGCCGTCTCATACTGCCGCTGGACGAGCGCGTGATCGCCATTTCCTACTAGGTGTGAAAAAGGTGCCAGGAATGCCCCGCTGAAC
>CAYVHL010000001.1:43633-92496 GCA_964451255.1 uncultured Fimbriimonadaceae bacterium | reverse complement strand
GCACTCACGGCAAGACCACGACCACGGGCATGATCGCCGCCGGTCTGCGATCCGCGGGCATGGATCCGACCATCGTCGTCGGCGCCGAGGTGCCCGAGTTCGGCTCCGCCGTTGTCGTCGGCGAAGCGCCCTGGGCTGTGGTAGAAGCGTGTGAGGCTTATAACTCCTTCCTGGACCTCGACCCCACGATCGTCGTGCTGACCAACTTGGAACTGGACCACGTCGATTTCCACGGAGACTACGCAAGCCTCATGGCGAGCGTCCTCAGCTTTGCCAAGAGCCTGCCGATCAACGGGGTGCTGGTTCATTCAGGACAAAAGGGGGCCAACGACGTCGCGGCCTTGTTGGGCCGCAACTCAAAGGCGTACGATGGAAGCACGTTCGAGAGACTCGCGCCCGCAGAGACGTTAGTCTTGCCAGGAAGGCACAACGCTGAGAACGCAGCCGGAGCCCTGCTGGCTTGCATCGAGGTAGGCGCCGACCCAGCCCTGGCCGCCCGCGGCATCGCCCGCTTCGGCGGGGCCGAAAGGCGGCTCCAGGTCGTCCACACCGGACCGCTCGCCGGTCATGAGGGAGAAGCGGCCGTCACCGTCGTCGACGATTACGCCCACCACCCCACCGAAATAGCCGCGAGCATCGCCGCCCTTCGTGAGAGGTTCCCAGGTCGGCGGCTGGTCGTCGCCTTCCAACCCCATCTGTATTCCCGGACAGACGGACAGTACCAAGCGTTCGCCGACGCCCTTTCGGCCGCCGATCTGACTGTGGTCACGGACATTTACCCGGCCAGGGAGGAGCCCTTGCCGGGGGTGAGCGCGCTCCGGATCGTCGAAGCGATGTCCGGTGACGTCCGGTACGTGCCGAGCCGTCACCTCTTGCCACGGGAAGTCCGCAAGTTCGTGTGCGCGAATGATGTCGTTGTGGGAATGGGGGCGGGCAACATCAGCGAATTTCCGCCCGCGTTCATCGATGAGATGTCGCGCGGCCCGGTGAAGCGCGTGGCCGTGATCCTGGGCGGCGATTCGCCCGAACGCGAAGTCAGCCTGCACAGCGGCCGTGCGGTCTCGGCGGCGCTCAAGGGCCTCGGTTACTCTGTCGACATGGTCGACGTCGCCGATCTACTGCTGGGAAAAGGCGACCTCAGTCGTTTGGTCGGCGACCAAAGACCCGATGTGGCGTTCCTTGCCGTCCACGGAGTGCGGAGCGAGGACGGTGCGGTCCAAGGGCTCCTCGAGTGCGCCCATGTCCCCTATACGGGCAGCGGCATTCTGGCCAGCGCCCTCGCGATGGACAAGGACATGACGAAACAGGTCTTGCATCGCGAAGGCTTGCCGGTGGCCAAGGGTGTCGTGCTCCACGAGGGCGATCCATTGCCGGACTGGCACGCTCCGCTTGTGGTCAAGCCTAACGCCCAAGGGTCGACGGTGGGCCTGACCTTCGTGAAGCGGGACGACGAATTGGCACCTGCGGTCGCCAAGGCGCTCGCCTACGGCGGGCAGGTGCTCGTCGAAGAGTTCGCCCAAGGCATGGAGATCACCGTCCCCTGCCTGGGAGACAAGCCCCTGCCGCCCATCGAGATCGTCCCGGGTGGCGGAGAATACGACTTCGCGAGCAAATACACGCCCGGCGAGACCCACAAACATTGTCCGGCGCGCTTGGACGCGGACACGACCGCGAGAGTCCAGGATTACGCTTCCCGGGCGGTGCGAGCGTTGGGGTGCCGGGGCGTCACGCGCACGGACATGATCGTGGGCGAAAGGGGTGTCGTGATCCTAGAGGTCAACACACTGCCCGGCATGACCGGCACGAGCCTTGTTGCCGTCGCCGCCAAAGCGACGGGGATGGAGTTCCCCGACCTGGTGGATTGGATGGTCCGCGATGCCGCGCGCCAAGCAATCTAAGAAGCCTGTCGATTGGGGCCCTGTGCTCTGGGCGCTCCTCGGCGTCTCGTTGGCCGCAGGTATGTGGTTCAGCCCGCTCACCGCTCCCCGTCGGATCCGGGTGATCGGCGCGATGCCCGGCGAACAGCCGGCGATCTCGGCGGGGCTCCAGCACTGGGCATCAGTCCCGTGGGCGCGGGTGAACGCCAACTTGATCGAGGACGAGGCGATGCGGTCGCCCGATATCAAGAGCGCCCGTTATGAGGGGAACATCTTTGGGCGCGGCGTGCTCAAAGTGATCTACCGGGTTCCCGTCGCGGTGGTTGGGGGCCCGGTGAAGTCGTTGCTCAGTGAGCAAGGCGACGTCTATCTGGGCACGCACAACCCTGGAGGTCTGCCGACCGTCGTCTTTCCGGCGGACAGCGACGGCCCGACGACGCTGATCACGACCCCGGTGCCTACCCGCGACATTGCCGGGCTGGCTAAGTCGTTAGTAGCCTCGATGCCTGATATAAACTGGACTATCCAAGTGGACGCAAGGTCCGTCATAATTCTTCTTCCAAGCAAAGGGCCCGAAGTTGTGCTTGGGACGTCGGAGAGGCTGAAAGAGAAGGTAGACAAGCTCCAGGCGATCTTGTCCACACGGCCGGACATCGTACGTTCGGCATCGGTGATCAACCTGATCGCTCCAGACCAACCGGTGTTCAAGCCATAAGCTGAGCCATGATCAATCCGTTCCATCTTCGCAAACAGCCGAACAACTGGGTCGTCCCGGTCAGTCTGCTGATGCTCGTCGTGGGCTTCTTGTTCTCGACGGCTTGGATCGTGACCGATCGAAGCGCGAACCTCCAGCGGGATCTCGGCAGGATGTTTTCTCCCGGTGAGTTGCCGCCCCTGCTGACGGACCAAGAACTGGGGAAGAAGCTTGCGGAGCAAAAGAGCGAGATCGTCAAACTGCGGGCCGACCTGGCGACGTTGCAGAGCAAGGTGTCGGAGGGTAGTTCCGCAAGCAAGGAGATCAACAAAAACCTGAAGGAGACGTCGCTCTTCGCTGGTTTGACAGAGGTCGAGGGCCCTGGCATCACGATCACCCTCAGCGACTCCAAGAAGGCCGACCTTCCCAGCAGCGAGGCGGGCACCATCCACGACACCGACATCATCAAGGTCGCCAATGAACTATACGCTGCCGGCGCAGAAGCCATTGCAGTGGACAACCGCAGGCTAGCCACCGGCAGCAGCGTGCGGTGCGTCGGTCCGACCGTGCTCGTCGACGGCGAGCGAATCGCCAGCCCGATCACCATCAAGGCGATCGGTAACCCCAAGGACTTGTACGGCGGCGTGAACATTCCGCGGGGTGTCCTGGACGAAATCCGTCTTGTCGACCCGAACATGGTCAAGGTCGACGTCGTGGACATGCAGCACCTGCCTGCTTGGTCAGGGCCGATCACCCGCAAATATGCCAAGGAGCCCCCGACCAAGCCATGATCCTGGTCCCCATCCTGGCGCTGATCATAGGCATCTTTCTGGGAACGGTCATCAAGGCTCCTGTCAACAGCGACGTCGCCGCGTATCTGGGAGTCGTCTGTTTGGCCGGCCTGGACTCGGTGTGCGGCGGCTCGCGAAGCGGCCTGGAAGGCAAGTTCCACACCGACGTCTTTATCACCGGGTTTTTTGCCAACATCCTGATCGCAGTATTTTTGGTCTGGCTGGGGACACGGATCAACATCAACATGTACTTGGTCGCCGCCCTTGTCTTTGGCGCCAGGATCTTCAACAACCTCAGCCTCATCCGGCGGATGGCCCTCACCCGATGGCAGGACGCTAAACAACGCAAGCAGATCGATTCTGAGGTATCTGTCCAACAAGCACACCAAACACCGCTATGAACAGTCCTCGTGTCTTTGCCGTTGATCTCGGAACCACCAAGGTGGCCGCCGTGGCCGCGACCCTGAATGACCAGGGCCACGTCAAGGTCGAGGCCGTCGCCACCGCCTCCTGCGGCGGCATGGTCAAGGGCCAGGTCAAGGACAAGGAGGCGGTCGCGCTCGCTATTGACAGGGCAGTCGGGCGGGTCGAGACCGAGATCCGCGAACGCGCCGAGTCTCTCGCCGTAACCATCGGCGGGGCGCACGTCCAGAGCCAACGGACACAGGCGTACGTGCCGATCGTGCCTCCGGGCCGGGTGGTGCGGCGACAAGACGTGCACCAAGTCCTCGGCCACAGCCGACAGGTCATGTTGCCTGAAGGGCAGGAGATCCTCATGGCGGTGCCAAGCGAGTACCGGGTGGACGGGCGACGGATCAGCGGCCCGCCGGTCGGTCACACCGCCGAAAGGCTCGAGGTGTCGACGAACCTGGTCACCGCCGATAAAACAGGCCTGCTGTCGGTGAAGGAGGTTGTGGCCGCGGGTGGCCGACACGCCGAATGGATGGTGCCTGAGGCACTGGCCTCGGGTTTAGGCGTAGCCAACCACGAGCAGACGGAGTCTGGCGCCGTTGTCGTCGACATCGGCGGGACCGTCACGAACGTGGCCGTCTTTGACAACGGGGCCGCCGTCCACTTCGGAGCCATACCTGTCGGATCTTGGCATGTCACCAACGACGTGGCCCAACTGTTGCGGATCAGCTTTGACGAGGCAGACCGGCTGAAGACAGCCCACGGATGCGCTTTGGCCGACGCAGTCGGACCGGACGACATCGTGCAGGTCGCCCAAGAGGGAGGCGGCACCAGGCCCATGCAGCGCCACGTCTTGGCGGAGATAGTGCAAAGCAGGATGAAGGAGATCGCCGAGTTGGCGATGGGCGTGTTCTACGAGTCTGGGCTAACGGAGGTTCCGAGAACCGGGGTGATACTTTGTGGAGGCGGCAGCCTTCTACCGGGCACCGAGGAGCTGTTCCACCGCCTGACGGACGGCAAGCGGGCCCGTACTGCCTATCCCCGCGTGGCCGGGGGTCACACGCGAGACATCGGCGTCCCCCAGATGGCCACGGTGGTCGGTGTCGCCAAGCACGCCCTCTCCGGGCATGAGGAAGAGTTTGTCCCCGTTTCTGCCCAGACCGGGTGGCAGGACACCGTCCGTAGTCTAAAATCGTTGTTCGGTGCCCGGTGAGCGGCCGGATCCGGTGCAATTCGTCAAGTTGGTCAACCAGGGAGTCACAGTGAGCAGTAGCAGCGCAGTCATCAAAGTCGTCGGGGTCGGAGGAGGCGGATGCAACGCCGTCAACCGCATGGTCGAATCGAACATCCAAGGGGTGGAGTTCATCGCGATGAACACCGACGTCCAGGTGCTCGACCGCTCGTTGGCAGGGAAGAAGATCCAACTCGGCACAAACCTTGCCCGCGGCCTCGGTGCTGGTGGCGATCCCGAGATCGGCAAGGCGTCGACGGAAGAGAGCAAGAACGAGGTCCGCAAGGTGCTCGAAGGCTCTGACATGGTGTTCATCACCGCTGGCATGGGTGGCGGCACCGGTACTGGTGGCGCCCCGGTCGTGGCCGACCTGGCCCGTGAGATCGGCGCATTGACAGTGGCGATCGTGACGAAGCCGTTCGGATTTGAGGGGCCGCGCCGTGGTCGGATGGCCGAGGGCGGCGTGACCTCCCTCGTCGGACGGGTCGACACAATGATCACCATTCCGAACGACCGGCTTCTAGACGTCGTAGAACGCAAGACCACGTTCCTTGACGCCTTCCGCGTCGCCGACGACGTGTTGCGTCAAGGCGTGCAGGGTATCAGCGACATCATCACGGTCCCCGGTCAGATCAACGTCGACTTCGCCGACGTCAAAGCGGTCATGACCAACGCAGGCCCGGCCCTGATGGGCATCGGCTACGGCATTGGCGACCAACGCGCCCTCCAAGCCGCCCAGCAGGCGACCAGCAGCCCCTTGTTGGAGCAGTCCATCCATGGCGCACGGGGCCTTCTCGTGAACATCACGAGCAGCGACGACCTCACCTTGAGCGAGGTCAACGACGCGATGGCCTATATCCATTCGCTCTGCGACGAAGAGGATGCGAACATCTTCTTCGGCACCGTGGTCGACGAGTCGTTGGAAAACGAAGTCCGGTTCACGGTGTTGGCCACTGGTTTCACAAGCAGCGCCTACGGGACGCATTCGGCCGCGAAGGCGACGGTCGCCAGCCCGACGGCTGTCGTGAGCGACCCCGTCGCCAGCCCAGCGTCGGTGACGCCGTTCACCACCACCGGCACGGGGTCGGAGGCGCGGCTGGGCGCCAACCGAACATCTTTGCGCGACATTTGGGACAAGGCGAGCACGGCTCAAAATCGTGACACGCCTCAGCCAGAAGAGCTTTTTGACGAAAGCGAGATTGATATTCCCGCGTTTCTCCGCGAGCACCGCAAGAAGAAGGACTGACCTGGTGCACAGCCGATCTGGCCCTTGCACCGCATCACCGGTGTGCGGGCCAGATAATGTTTCAGGCCGCCCTTCGTACGGTTCGCATCTCGACGAAAAGCTCGGCGAGCCTGGGGTCGAACTGAACCCCCGCGTTGCGGGCGATCTCCTCTAGGGCAACGTCGACCGGCATGCCGGTGCGGTAGGGCCGGTCGCTCGTCATGGCGTCATATGTGTCCGCCACCGCCAAGATCCGGGCGATGAGAGGAATGTTTTCCCCGGCCAGGCCGTCTGGGTAACCGCGGCCGTCATAACGTTCGTGGTGGTGTCGGATGCCTGGTAGGGTCTCTTGCAGCGCCGCGATCTGGCCGACGATCTTCTCGCCTAGGACTGGGTGCGCCTTGACCGCGTCGAACTCTTCCTCCGTGAGCCGACCCGTCTTGTGTAGGACGGAGTCGGGCACGCCGATCTTGCCGACGTCGTGCAGGGTGCCGGTCGTAAAGACCAGCTCGACAAAGCCGTCTTCGTAGCCTGCGGCCCGTGCCAAGTCGCGGGCGTATTCCGCCACGCGCTGCGAGTGGCCCCGGGTGTACCGGTCCTTGGCGTCGACAGCCTCGGCCAAAGCGCGGACGGCCGCATAACTTCCGCCTTGTAGGAACGCCTTGAGATCTTCTACCGAAGATGCCGTGATATCGCCGTCGTAGACTCGGCAACGGTTCTTTCCTGCCAGTTTGGCCTGCTGGACTGCGAGGTCGGCGGCAAGGATCAGCAGGTCGGGGCGTTGTGTGGCGACGCCGGATTCCGCTACGCCGGCACTGGCTGTACAACCGGTGCGCGCCCAGATCTCCTCGAGCACAAGCTCGACGGCCTCGAACACTTCTTGGGCGGTTTCGTCGCCGAGCACGGTGGCGAACTGGTTCCCCGCGAATCGAGAGATCGCGGCGCTGTCGGCGAAGCGAGAACGTAGGATGTCGGCAACGGTGATGAGAGCAAGGTCGCCTGCGTCCCGACCGTTCTTCAGATTGAACTCCTCGAAGTTATCCAGATCGAGGATCACTAAGGCAAGGGGGCGGGACGCTGTCTGGGCGGCTAAGACTGCGCTCGCCAACCTGTCGCGGAAGGTGTTATGGTTTGCCAGCCGGGTCAAGGGGTCGACCTGGACCATCTCAAGTAGCTCTTCCTGGCTGGCGCGGAGAGAGACGACCATCTCGTCAAACACGGTCTGGAGCAGGCCGACCTCGTCATTCCGGTACTCGGTCACAGGCTCTGGCCACTGGCCGTCGTTCAATTTGCGCGCCGCTGCCACCAATGAGTGAAGCGGTTCGGTCAGCCTTGTCGCCATGCCATAGCCAAAAGCGAGAGCCATGATCAGACTGACGCCGAAAATGATGCCGAGGACGCGACTGATCGCTTTGAACGGCATTTCGATCGTAGCCGTGTCTGAGAGGCTGACAACCTTGAGGCCCGAGTCATACCAACTCTTGGGCGGGTCGGACGTCGATGCGGCGAATGACCTGTGGTCGATGGAAACGGACTTGCCGTGCAACAGGGCCTCAGGATCAACTGAGTCGAGCTTGAGAGAGGAACCGACAACCCTACCGTCCAGAATGAACGCGATGTTGGTCGTCGCGGTTTTGGCGATGTCCTGAGCCAGGGTGTCGTCAATGGGGAGCCCGATCGTCATGCTTCCCCTGATATAGTCGCCGACGTAAACGGGTGCCGACGCTGACATGGCAAGCTCGTTTCCGATCCTTATGACGCCTGAGCTCACCGACCCTTTGGCGGCCGCCAGAACTGAAGGGCTCGCCTTCCACTCCGTCACCTTCTCTCCACTCGGTGAAGAGGCGGCCATAAACTTCCCTTCGTCGTCCGTGATGATGATCCAACCCGTGTCGATCAGCGTGTGGTAGTGCTCGGCCGCCAAGGCGATGGTTGCAGGGTCGTGGGTTTCCGTCACCGAGCGTACTACCGGCAGATCAGCGACGAGCTCGACCAACTGGGTCTGGGCTTCTTGCTGCTTGCGGACGATGACGCTGAGGGCCGATTGTGCACGTCCGGCGCTGGTCCTGACCGCCTTGTCGACCTCTAAGTGCGCGACATAGGCGACGGTGGCGAGCATCGCCCCCGAGATGCCTGCGACCGAAACGGTCGCCACAAGGATCAGCCTGGTCTTGAGCGAGGAGATTTTGCGCACGACGGTTCCTAACGTGAAATGGAGATGTCGACCTGGTCGGAGCCGCCCCTGACGCTAGCTCTTGACGAACCGGTCTTGCCGCTCTCGTGCCAGACCGTGGCCACGTAGGTCCCGGCTCGGACCCCGGAGATCGTGTAGCGGCCTTGCCGGTCCGTGATGGCGTAATAGGGGGTGTCCACAATGACGACGTAAGCGCTCATCTCAGCGTGGATGTTGCACATGACCGACACGATGCCGGTCTTGTCAAAGACCACGGACTTGCTCGTGCCCTTCGGATAGAGGCCAAGATCGAACTTCTTGGCTTGAAACTGGGCGAAGACGTTGTGATAGACCGTGTCACTGTTCGGAAACTCGACTTTGCTGCCCTTTGTCACGATGAGAAGGTGAGGGACAAACCGGACGTTCTTTTGGTTTATCTTTGCCCCGGCCAATGGTTCGCTATGGACGGCGCCCTCCAGCCAGACGGCCGCCCCGGAGACAGGTTGGCCGCCGGTGGTCACGCGGCCGGTGACAGTGTCGGCTCCAACTGCGACCATGGCGATAAGGGTGGTGATCATTTGTCTTGAGTCCTAAAAGCTGAAGGCGTACAGAAGTTGCAACGAGAAACCGCTGCCGCGGGAGGCGTTCCAAGAGCTGGGGCCGAAAACGTAGTTGACGGACGCCGTCATGCCTTCGAAGAGCCACTTCTTTGCTCCCAGTGTGTAAAGTGTCCGAGCCCCGGACTCCTTCTCGAAGGTCTCCGTGCGGCTGAACAAGGTGACCTCCTTGAGCCAGTCAGGCCGGTAGTAGGCCTCGGCGTAGTAACCCCAAGCATGGTCTTGCTCGTCCGTCGCGTGCTGGACTTCGCCGCGGAACTGAATGTGAGGCTCGCTCCACCTGAAGTCGAATCCGCGTCGTTGGAACTCGTGAGCCGTGTCGCGGGTGTCAAATGTCTGGCTCGCCCCAAGAATCCACGGGCCTCCGGCCCACTGCACCCTGCCCCAGGCGCGTGACAGGTTGGTCGGCTTGAGCTTGTCCCAAGTCGACTCGGTGTCGGTGAAGGCGAGTTGGTACTGCCACGGTCCATCGTTGTACTGTGCGTCGGCGCCAATTGTGGTCAAGGTCAATCCGTACTCCCCGAACAATGGGTTGGACTGGACCATGGGGACGAAGTTGAAGCCGTAGTACCATTCGTCGCTCCACGAGTTGAGCCCGAACGGAGGTCGGATGCGACCGTAGGAAGCCCGGAAGCGGCCGTCGTCAAACTGCAGGTATGTTTCGTCGAGCGTGCTGAAGTCGGCGCCGGGATACCACCAGTGGGTAGCGGTCAAGCTCCATCGGGGGCCATAGTCGAGGCGCAGTTGGCCCCAAGACATCCGTTCGTCGCCGATGGCTCGCCCACGGTTGTCGCCGAGCAGGAAATACACCTCGTACTTGCCGCCGACCGTCAGTTTCGGGTCGTCGGCATGTGCTGCGCCTATCGCCAGCAGCGCCAAGGTGATCGTCGCGACCGCTCGCATGGTCGGGGCCTGAGCCCCGTGTATATTCTTGGCCCCCCGACGACCGATCCTGACAAGTCAAGGAAAAAAACGTTGCCGGAACGCAACGGTTAGTCCCTTCCGGGGCCCTGGTACACGGTGAACGACTCTTCAAAATCGAGCTTGACGACGGTCACCTCGGGGTCGAGCCGGTCCACGGGCAAGGCGAACTCGTAAGCTCCGGGAACCGGGTTCCAGTCACTGTGGCCGAACCGTCTCCATGTCACCGGCGTGCCATCCAGCAGTGTGGACGAGACAATCTTGCCCTTGACGCCGCGCAGGCCGATATGGCCCTTGGGATCGCCGATCACGAACAGGTAGAGCGTCTTGCCGTCCTTGCTCCGGGTGCTCGGGCCATAGAAGCAGTTTGTTGGGATACCGGCACGAGAACCGTAAACCGCCTCGGCATGACGGCCGATCCAGTCTCCTAGAAAGACCAACGCCTCCCGGGATTCGGGTGGAACGGTGCCGTCTTCGCGGGGGCCGATGTCGAACAGCAGGTTGCCCCCCATCGCGATGGTCTCCAGGAACATCCTGAGGACGTACTGGGGAGACTTCCAATTGGTGTCGACAAATCGCCAGCCCCAGTTGTCGTTGTGGGTCACGCAGAACTCCCATGGCCCCTCGGGCGGCACGATCGGCATGCCCTGCTCGGGGGTTGCGTAGTCCCCGTAGCCCTGCATCCGGGAGTTGATGACCGCGTTTGGCTGCCATTGGTCCAGGAGGGCGCGCAAGTCTTTCATCCGCCAAGTCTCGGCGTCGCGTTCCCAGTCGCCGTCGAACCACAGAAGGTCGATCTGGCCGAAACCGTGGCACAGCTCTTTCAACTGGGCTCGGTGAAAGGCGAGGAACCTTTCCCAGGCCGCCTGGTCGGTCGGGCCTTGGTGAAACGCGAACGGGTTGGCTTTCGGGTCGTCGCTACCGATGCTGGTGTAGTCCGGGTGCGACCAGTCTAGGTGACTGAAGTAGAAGCCGACGCGCAAACCATGTCTTCGCAGCGCGTCCGCGAAGGGCGCGACCAAGTCTCGTCTCGCCGGAGTCGACTTCACGACAGAGATGTCGCCTGCCTGGGTGTCCCACAAGGCGACGCCGTCGTGGTGTTTCGTGGTCAGGACGGCGTACTGGGCGCCCGAGGACTGGAACAGCGCCGCCCAGTCTTCGGCGTCGTACTTTGAGGCGGTGAAGCCCTTGGCCTGCTCGAAGTACTCGTCATAGGTGCAATCGCCGTTGAAGAACGCCCAACTCTCCATCGTCCCGTGCACGGCATAGATTCCCCAATGGATGAAGATCCCGAGCTTGGCGTCGGGAAACCAGTCTTGCATCACGAGGCGGCCGCCCCCTCGCCCCACATCTTCACGTTCATGTTCTCCTTGATCAGTAGGCCGCCGACGATGCAGGTCAGCCCGGCGATGATCACTGAGTACCAGAGACCGGCGTAGATGTCGCCGGTGTTCGACTGGATCAGCTTGAAGAAGAAAGGCACCATGCCGCCGAAGACGCCGTTCCCGATGTGATAGGGCAACGACATCGAGGTGTACCGGATCTTGGTCGGGAAGAGTTCGACCAGGAACGCGGCGATCGGGCCGTAGACCATCGTCACGAAGATGACTTGCACGGTGACAAGAGCTACGAGCACCGCCACGTTGATGTCGTGGGCGGGAGCCTTGGGGAGGTTCGGGTCAAAGTTCGCCGCCGCCGCCATACCGTGGTAGATGGGGAAGTAGAGCAGGGCCGCCAGGAGACACCCGGCCAGGATGATCTTTTTGCGCCCGATCCTGTCGCTGAGCCATCCGAAGACCACGAAGAACGGAGCGCCGATCAGCAGGGCCCCTGACACGATCCAGTTTGCCTGGAGCTTGTCCACGTTGAGGACGGTCTGGAGGAAGAACAAGGCGTTGAACTGGCCCGTGTACCACACGACCCCCTGGCCCATCGTCGCGCCGAAGAGCGCGATGAGCACGACCTTGGCGTTGCCCCAGTTGGCGAAACTGTCGCGGAGCGGGTTCGTGCTCGTCTTGCCCTCCTTTTTCGCCTGGGCGAATAAGGGAGACTCTGCCATCCGCAGACGCAAGACGAGCGAGAAGACGATCAAGACAGAACTGAGCAAGAACGGGATACGCCAGCCCCAGTCGGAAAACGCCTGCTTGTCCATTATGGCTTCGCACGCCATGATGACCCCGAGCGAGACGAAAAGGCCAAGGGTCGCCGTCGTCTGGATGAAGCTCGTGTAGTAGCCCCGCTTACCGTCCGGGCTGTGCTCGGCGACGTAAGTGGCCGCGCCGCCGTATTCGCCGCCGAGGGCCAACCCTTGCAACAAGCGGATGAGGACGAGGATGACCGGAGCGGCCCAGCCTATCGTAGCGAACCCGGGCATCAGGCCGATGGCAAACGTCGACCCACCCATCACCAGCAGGGTGACCAGAAAGGTGTACTTGCGACCGACAAGATCGCCGATCCTCCCGAAGAACAGGGCGCCGAACGGGCGCACCACGAAGCCGATCGCGAACGTTGCTAGCGTGCTCAGCAACGCCATCGCGGAGTTGCCCTTGGGGAAGAACTGGGCCGCCAAGACCACGCTCAGCGACCCAAAGATGTAGAAGTCGTACCACTCGATCAGGGTGCCGACGGAGCTGGCGACGATGACCGACCATATTTTCTTCTCGCTACGTGCCTCGGCGGAGACGACTTCGTCCATGGTTGCGGCATTCTACACATCCGCAAGCGAAAAAACATCCGTGTCTGCCTCACCGAGAGCGACACACTCACCACTTGGTGTTCTGCGTGATCCTCTCCCACCTGTCGCTACGGAACGGGCTGGCGGGTAAGCCCGCGCCGTTGAACAGAGTTCCCTTCGGCACGTCCGACCAGCCGTAGCGAACAGCCACGGGCTTCTTCACGTCGGGGCTGGAGACGACCACCTTGTCACCTTCGACGGCCGCATGGGCCGGGTGCCAGACTTTGTCCGAGCCAGCGACCTCGAACCCCTCAAGCGTGCCGTGCATTCCGATCGCGTACTTGAACGACACGGTCGCTTTGCCACCAGCAAAGCTGGCCGATTGGTATAGAGGCCCGCTGGGGAGGAACCCAGAGCGCCCATAGGTGTCGTGGAGCGCCAGCAGGGACAGCCGCTTGCCGACGTCCTGTTTGTCGGGCGGATGGATGTTTGATAGGTCGGGCGCGATGTCGGTGGTGACGACCATGCCCGTGTTCTTCAAGGTCGACAATGTCAGGAGCTGCGACTCGCGCAGGACGGCGGAAGCCGCGCCACCGTAGCCGCTCCACGGAGCGATCTGGACAAAGTAGAACGGGAACGTTCCGACTCCCCAGCGGGCGCGCCAGTCTTGGATCATGGCGGGGAAGAGTGTCCGATACTGGTAGCCGCGCCCGACGTTCGACTCGCCTTGGTACCAAATCGCTCCGCGAACGCCGTACGGGATCAGCGGCGCCACCATTCCGTTGTAGAGTTGGCTATTGCCCCCAGGCGGGTTTGGAACCGGCTTCATCTTGGCTTGAGGGGTGCTCACCTTCCGCTTCCAGGTGCCGAAGTCGGCGGACCACCCGTCGCCTTGGAGAGCGATCTTGGAGGGGTCTGTGAAGCCGCCCTCGCCACCGGTGTCATGGACGCGGACGGCGACCACGTTGGCGCCCGCCCGCAGGAGCCCGGCCGGGATGTTGTACTTGCGCGGCGTGTCATATCGGATCGTCATGCCGACTTGCTTGCCGCCCACGTAGGTCATGTCATAGTCGTCGATCGGCCCAAGCGTAAGCGTCGCCGCCTTGCCCGCGCCGGCGGACGGGACGTCCACGGTGACCCGGTACCAGGCCACCCCGTCGAAGTCCGCGAGACCCGTTTCGGACCATGCCGCAGCGCGTGTGCTTTCCCAACTGGAGTCGTCGTAGCCCGGTGCTTCCCACTTTCCATATCCGGGATCCATCCGCACGTTCTCTTGGTTGATCTTGCGGACTTGGGTCTGGTACTCCTCTTGCGACTTGGCCATGCGACTGAGCGAAGCGTCAAAGTCTGGGAGGGTCTTGAGTTTGTCCTCGCTGGTCCAAAGCTCGGCTTCTGTGCCGCCTACGCAAGTCTCGATCAGCCCGACCGGGACGCCGAGGGCAGCCTGCAGGTCGCGTCCGAAAAAATAGGCGGTGGCCGAGAACCCTCGGACGCTCTCAGGGGTGCAGACGGCCCAACTGGCGTCGACATCGGCTTGTGGCGTCAGTGACCTGCGGTTGGGGACGTGAAAGAGACGCAAGTTGGGATGGTCTGCGCTTCGAGTCTCCTGTACCGAGTCCGTGATCGAGGGGTTCCAGAGTGGGCCGACCGGCATCTCCATGTTCGATTGGCCGGAACAGACCCAGACCTCGCCCAGCAAGACGTCCGTCACTTCGACGGTTTCCTTCGACCTCACGCGCAGAAGGTACGGGCCGCCCGCATTTCCAGTCTTGATCTTGACGTTGAAGTTTCCCTTGCCGTCTGCCTTGGTGACGGCTGTCGAACCCCACGATCCGAAGACGACGACCTGGCGGCCAGGCGCCGCCCCGTGCCCCCAGACCGAGACTTCCGATTGCTGCTGGAGCACCATGTGGTCGCTGAACACGTGGGCCAGTTCTAACTTGGACATAGCTATTGTTCCCAGGGACAGGCCGACGGCCACGACGACAAGGCGCTTGAGTCCGATCACGGTTCTATTATGGGCGGACGTGAACGGCGGGGACGTAGGATTCAAAACCTCAGCGCATTCTCAGGTGTAGGGTCGCCTACCCATATTCAGGTTCAAAGAGGTGGGAATTCACAGGGCCCTGTGGACAACCTGCGATCTGACGGGTGTCCGATTTCCCACAATGAAGGTGACGCCCCGGCGTCAGGAGTCAATGGATGTCAGAGAACATGGAAGCCTTCCGCAGCCTCGATGGCAGCGACAGCCTCGTCGAGACGCCGTTCATTCGGATCGTCTTTCAGCACGGCAAGGCCGAGGAGATGAAGAACAACGGGTGTCGGATAGAAGACGTCATCGAGGTCCTTCAAAACCGGTTGCTCGACCACCAGGGGAGAGGCTTGGCCTGCGAAGAGAACGCGACCGCGCTCTTCCATCTGGAATCGGCTCGGGAGGCGCTCATATTGCGCCGCCGTCGCCGAGAGCAACAGGGTGTCCTCAACTCCGGCAAGCCGCACGTGTCGAAGGATCCTGTCGCTCAAGCCAAGACCTGAGCCCGTGAAGTCGAGCCGGCCGCCGATCATCGAGCGGGTCGTCCGCCCATTCCAAGCCTTTGCCGAACAACAAGCGGCAGGTGGCTTGGTGCTCGTTTTCGCCACCCTCGTCGCAATGTGGTTGGCCAACTCTCCGTGGAGCGGTGGCTACTTCGAGCTTCTCAACAGTTGGTACGGCTTGCAATGGCGGCAACACCAAGAGGGCTACACCCTCTTGGTCTGGATCAACGACGGCCTGATGGCCGTCTTCTTCCTCGCCGTCGGCCTGGAGATCAAGCGAGAGATGGTCTCGGGCGAACTGTCCTCAGTGGGGAAGGCGGTCGTGCCCATGGCCGCCGCACTTGGCGGGATGTTGGTCCCTGCCCTTCTGTACTCGCTGGTGTGCCGCGGTACTCCCTTCGAACGGGGATGGGGCGTGCCGATGGCGACCGACATCGCGTTTTCCCTGGGTGTCTTGGCACTCTTGGGTCCACGAGTGCCCCCTGGTTTGAAAGTCTTCCTTGCCGCCCTCGCCATCGTCGACGACATCGGCGCGGTGATCGTGATCGCCGTCTTCTATACGGGCACCATCCAGGTCACCTACCTCTTGTCGGCCCTTGTCGTGTGGGGGGTCATGGTGGCCTGCGGCAGGATGGGCGTCCGGCAGTTGGTCTTCTACGCCGTCGGGGGCATAGTGCTTTGGTGGTTGTTGCACCATTCGGGAGTCCACGCCACCTTGGCGGGGATACTGACCGCGTTCGCCGTCCCGGCCCGTTCGCGAATCGACGTGCCCGAGTTCGTCGAGAAGGCGCGTAAGCGTCTGGATGAGATCGGCGCGGCCCGTGGCCAGGACGTGCTCGGCGAAGAGCAGGAGACGTCGCTCCACCGCCTGGAAGGGTACGTCGAGCGGGTCTCTACCCCCGTCAACCGGTGGTTGCACATGGTCCACCCGTGGGTCGTCTTCCTGATCGTCCCGGTCTTCGCCCTCGCGAACGCCGGGCTCCCGATCAGTCAAGAGGCCGTGGCCGGGGCGGTCTCCCACCAGGCGTTTTGGGGTGTCTCTCTGGGTCTGTTTCTCGGCAAGCCGGTCGGGATATGCCTTTGCACTCTGGTGGCCGTGCGAGCCTTCGGGCTCCAACTACCCGCCGGTGTCGGAATGCGCCATGTCTTTGGTGCGTCCCTGCTGGCCGGGATTGGCTTCACCATGTCCTTCTTCGTCGCGGGCCTCGCCTTTGGTGGCACGGACGCCTTGTCCGAGGCAAAGATGGCGGTCCTGTTCACTTCGGTTGCGGCAGGCGTCGCCGGAGCTGCCGCTTTGGCTGCGTTCGGACACAAGACTGCAGCGCGGGCGGCTTAGACTGGTCGTCCCGCGCACCCCGGCTCCGGGTCGAAGAACTCGACGTCGACGGGGAGAAGCTCAGCCAACATTTCCGCCATCCACGACATCCCGGGGTTCTCCGTCGCATAGTGGCCGCTGGCGAGCACGGTCATGCCCGATTCGCCAGCCTCAAGAGCCACGTGCTGGGGCACTTCCCCGGTGACGAACGCGTCGCATCCCGCCTCAATCGCGTCCCTCCATCCGTCTGCGGCCGCCCCGCCGATGACGAGCACCCTTTCGATCGCTCGATCGTGTCCCTTCCACGTCCATGAATTGGTCGACAGGGCGACGTCGACATGGTTGGTGAACTCAGCGGCGGTCATCGGGTGAGGCAAGTGGCCGACCCGACCGGCAGGTTGCCCGGGGAGGTCGCGCAGGTTGCACACGTCGTACGCCGGTTCTTCGTAGGGGTGCACACGCCTCAGAGCCGACACCACGGCTTCGACTAGCCGGACAGGGGCCACCCTCTCGACCCGCGCCTCTCCTAAACTCGTGGCCTCCCCCGGCTCCCCGATGAGCGGGTCGGCCTCCGCCCCGGCGACGAACGTGCCGGTTCCGAGCGACGAAAAGGCGCAACGCGAGTAAGCGCCGATATGTCCGGCCCCCGCCCCGGCCATCGCGTCGATGACCGCCTGTTCGTGCTCCGGGGGGACGAAGACGACGATCTTGGCCACCTTGCGTGGCTCCGCGAAGCCAAACGGGGACACAGACGTCAAGCCAAGCCTTCCCGCCAAGACGTCGTTGATGCCTCCGGAGGCGCAATCCCAATTGGTGTGGGCCGCCACCAACCCGATCCCATGCTTCATCAGAAGCCGGGTCTCCGCCGCTGGCCTTCCGTCGCCTGCCAAGGTGGTGATTGGATCCCAGATCAGGGGGTGGTGGGTGACAAGGGCCTGTGCCCTCACCGACACGGCGTGCCGGATGGCCGCCAATGAGCTGTCGAGCGACACAACAACCCGCCCGACCTGGTCGCCGGGGGAGCCGACCTGCAGGCCGATATGGTCGAATCCGAATGCGAGCTCAGGGGGCGCCAACCGTTCGACGGCGGCGACTACGGCGGAAAGGGGAACCATCGATCCCACTTTACCGACCCTGAAAAACGGTCGGAGGCGGGTTTTTCAACCCGCCTCACAGAACTCACGGTCTTTCTCGATATGATTGCTGTTCTTGCGGCCCCTGGCTTTACAATACTCAGCCAGTTTACGAACCGCCTTTTCCCCGACGGAGTCTAAGCTGATTCCGCTGGTCAAAGCCAGTGAAAGCAAGGCGAAGGCTTCGTCTTCCGTGAGCTCCAACCGATCCAAGCGGATCTCCATGGTTGTTACTCCTTTTGTGTCTAGTGATAGGGCGAAAGGCGCGAACGCCCTCCGTCCATAGATTGTGACGTATTCAACCTTGTCTATGTTCCCCTGCGGGCATCAGGATTTTTGCCAGATGATCCAATCATGGCTTCGGTAGACTCAAAGGACATGCCCCAAGGCGAGTATCTACAGTTCGGCGGTATGGCTGTCGTCGAAGGGGTCATGATGAGATCGCCCCACTATTGGTCGGTGGCCTGCCGCGCTCCCAGCGGGCAGATCGTCGTCAAAACCGAGCACCTGGCCCAAACTTGGGTGGGCAAACAGAACTGGCTGAAGAAGCCGTTTCTGCGTGGCACATTGGCGATGCTGGACACGATGGCTTTGGGCTCTAGGGCGATGAACTTTGCCTCCAACGTCCAACTTGAGGCCGAGTCAGCTGGTTCAGGGGACGCCAAGAAGGGCAAGGTGCTCACGAACCTCACGTTGGCCCTGACGCTGATCGGCTCGCTGGCCTTCGGGTTTGTCGTGTTCAAACTTGCGCCAGAGGGGATCGCCCAATGGTTACGACCCGGCCAAAAGGACTTTCAAGGCACCGGCACAAACTACCTGGCCGAGGTCATCAAGATCGCGTTCTTCATCGGATACCTGTTGCTCATCCGGCGGTTGCCCGCGATCCTTGAGGTCTTCAAGTACCACGGCGCAGAGCACAAGTCGATCAACGCCGTCGAAGCCAACGAGCCCCTTTCGGTCGAGTCGGCCAAGCACCAGACCCGCCTCCACCCCCGATGTGGCACCAACTTCGCGATCGTCGTCTTGTTGGTCGGACTCCTCCTGTTTCCACTGATCCCGCGCTTTGGCCAGTCGGACGCCCCGATGGCCCTCGTCGTGCTGATCCGGCTCGGTTTTGAACTCTTGATGCTGCCGATCATCGCCGGCATCAGCTATGAGGTCATCCGCGCGGCCGGCCGCGCCAAGGACCAACGGTGGGTCAACATTTTGCTCAAGCCGGGCCTCCTCACCCAGTACATCACCACGGAAGAGCCGGACGAGAAACACCTTGAGGTCGCGGTGGAGTCGCTGAAGGCCGTCCTCCTCGCAGAGGACACCGGCGAACTCACGGACATCCCCTTGGATTTGGATTTCGGCAAGTCAGGCGGGGAAGCGGCTGCGGCGACGGCCTAGAGCGTCTGGGTCACTTTTTGGATGTGCTGGGCGCGGTCGGGGTCGAGGCCCCTCGCCCGGGCCGCCTTCAACGCCAGCCATTGGCCAAATACGACGTTCCAGATCGGGTCGAAGACCCCTTGCCCAGCCTCAGGAGCTTTGACAATGGCCGTCCCCGTCTCGGGCAGACCGTCAGGCACCTCGCCGTAGACGACCGCCGCCGTTCCGTGCCCTGCCAAGGCGCGCGGGCCGTGGGCGAAGTCGGCGGTCGAGAAGCTCTTGGCCGGTATCAGGGCGCACTCCATCATTTTCAGGGCGGACTCCTGGGCTGTCGCGAAGTCGTAGCCCCGGGCCAGGCAGAAGACCGGCGACGACCGGACGACGAGCCCTGAGGCCTCCTCAGCGGCCGATTCGCACCGTGCTACCCATTCGGCGTCGGGGAGCACGGGGTCTGGCAATCCGCCCCCCATGGCGCGTACAGCCTGGGCCAATGCGAGCAGGGAAGCCGTGTAAGTCTTCGTCGCCGCGATGCTTGTCTCTGCGCCTACGCCGAGATCGACCGTGTGGTCGGCCTCCGTCGTGATACGTGATCCAGGGGTGTTGGTTATCGCCAGGGTCGCATGGCCCTGGTTGCGGGCGTACGCAAGGACTTCGCTGACGTCCGGGGCCGCGCCGCTCTGTGAGATGCCGATGGCCAAGGTGTCCTTTGGATATCGTAGGTCCGACTTGTGGCGGGTGATCACGGACGGGGCGGCCAATGTCACCGGGACACCTAGGTGGATCTCGATCAAATAGCGGGCATAGAGGGCGGCGTTGTCGCTGGTCCCTCGTGCGGCAAGCACGACCAATGCGAACCGGCGGCCGTCGAGGAAGCCGGCCAGGCCCTTTAGATACTGGGAGGCATTGGTCGAAAGAACCTCCGGTTGCTCCCGGATCTCGCGTTCCATCCAGCTTCCAAGGGCCACGCGGACAGGGTACCTGGATGGGGTAACGTGACCTTGCGACCTGCCCCGCGGTTCTGCGGGCACGGCTGGCACGTCAATAGAAAGAAGCTATGCCGGTGATGACATGCGCCCTCGCGCTCTTGGCCGTCGGACAGGCCAAAGACCTGCGCACGTATAAGGACGACAGCCTAGGATTGGAGTTCTCCTATCCAAAGACCTGGGATGTCCGTAAGGAAAGGCTGTTCTCGGTCATTGAGTTCAAGACAAAGGCAGGGGACCCGGTCAAGATCCAATTGATCGACACGGCCTATCGGAGCGACGCCAAGAAGTGGCAGCAACTCCAGGTCGAGATCAACGAAGTTTCCAAGCGCCAGGTCTTGAAGCAGTGGGAGGAAGAGCTCTTAGGAGTGCCCCTTTTGCTCACCCGGGTCTCCGAGGTCGTGGGAGGGGAAACGAAGGTGACGCTCATCGGCCTGCTGTATTCCCGAACGGTCGAAAAGCTGAACTTTCGAGTCAGCTCTTCCAGCGGTGCCGCCGACCAGGCGGAGGCGGACTGGCGGCAGGCACTGTTGACCCTGCGCACCATCAGCGGCGCGATACCGAAGCCGGAGGCCCCGGGAACAAGCGTAGAGTTTCCAACGGCTCCGCCGCAAAAGCCCAAGAAGGAAGATATCTGGGCTCCAAAGTCCAAGGCCTTGCCCAAGGTCGCCAAGGCGCCGAACCGTCAACGTGTGGAAGGGTGGGACTTCTACATGCCAGAGGGTTGGAAGGTCACCGGTGAGACTGCGACCCACGACGGCCTGAAGGGAAAGATCGCCCTACGTGCCGCGGCAGGGAACGCGAACCAGGCCAGGGCAGGATGGCTGAGGACCGGAGGACTGTCGCTCCAAGACTTCACGAAGGTCGATAGCCGTGAGGATCAGCCCGCCTATCCGAACGGCGCTGGTTTCGGTGTCCTGGTCGGGAGGCGCTGGGGTTCGTCTGCGAACGGTCCTCTAATTGCCGTTTACGCGATCGGTTGGAACGACGACAAGTTTTGGACGCTCGACTACAGGGCCACCAGCAAGGCGGATTATGAGGCTGACAAGGCCCTCGTCCAAGACCTGATCGACCATATGTCGGTCGAGACCGTCCTGTGACCCTCGCCCTCAGCACGTCATCCCCATTGGTGAGTGTGGCGGTCTTCGGCGACGACTGGCGCTTGCTTGCCCAAGACGAGACAGAGGCGCCACGGGCGGCGAGCGGAGCGGTCATACGCATGACCCTTGGGTCGCTCACCAGTCTGGGCCTGCACCTACAGGACGTGAGACGGATCGTCGTGGACGTTGGCCCTGGTAGTTTCACGGGGGTCAAGGTCGGACTGAGCATCACCAAGACGTGGGGTTATGCGCTTGGTGTGCCAGTCGCGGGGGTGACCTCCTTTGATTTGGTCTCGGCGTCAGGCGCCGTGGCACTGCCTTCGAAGAAGGGCGAGTTCTTCTTTCGAGATGAAGACGGAGCCGTGTCGATCGTGCCAGGTGAATCTCTGTCCGCCGCGCAAGGTTATGGGTTTCCCGGCGGCGACCTTCGCCCTCATGCGGCCAAGGCTGACCCGGCAAGACGTGTGTTTGCCGACCCGATGGCACTGGAGGGCTTCTATGTGGCCGAGCCGAGCATCAGCCAGGCAAAGAGGGCCCACATCATGGGGGAGACGTTTGGCTGAGACGGCCTTCGACCCTGGTCAGGTGGTCCGTAACCGACAACTGGCCCCTTACACCACCCTGCGAGCGGGCGGGCCTGCCGAATCCATGGTCGTCGCCAGGTCGGCCGACGCCCTTGCCGAGGCCGCGCTCTACGCCCAACGGGAAGGTGTCCCGGTTACGACGCTTGGCGGGGGCAGCAACGTGTTGCCGAGTGACGCCGGTGTCCCCGGTCTCACCGTCCTGAACTCGGCATCGGACATCGTGTTCGGCGACGGAGGCGAGGTGGTCGTGGATTGCGGGGCGTCGTTGCAGGAACTCTTCCTCAAGGCGACCCAACGGGGCCTGGCCGGTTTCCCGTTTGCGGTCGGGATTCCGGGAAGCGTCGGCGGTGCGTTGGTGAGCAACGCCGGCGCCTACCGGGCGAACATCAGCGATAAGATCGTCGAGCTCGAAGTCGTCGAGTCGGGGGTCCGCCGATGGGTTCCGCCGTCGTTCATGGAGTTTTCTTATCGCGATTCGCGCTTGCGCAGGCTGGGCGGTGGTCCAGTCTGTCTGGTCAGGGTCCGGTTCAAACTCGACAAGGGCGAGCAATCAACCCTCTACAACCAGGCGCGTGACTTTCAACGGCAGCGGATCGGTAAGCAGCCAGCCCCCGCGAGTGCCGGAAGTTTTTTCAAGAATGTGGTCGACGAAGAGTTCGCGGCCAGCCTGCCCGACTTGCCTGGGCCGCTCAAACAGGCGGGAGTCGTCCCTGCCGGCCACCTCATAGAGAGGGTCGGGCTGAAGGGCTTTCGGTATCGGGGAGCGATGGTCGGCCAACGGCACGCCAACTTCATCCTCAACGTCGGTGGTTCGACCGCCTCTGACATCCGCAGGCTCGCCGAACACGTCGCCGCCTCAGTGCTTGAAAAGTACAGAGTTCAGCTTGAGGAAGAGGTGCTTTACCTCGGTGACTGGTCGGGTTGGACGACGACCGGCCGCCTCAAGTAGGGCGTCGCCGGTATAACCGCCTGATTCCTCGGCCCGGCCCGAGGATGGCACCGGTTGTGCGCGGTTTGTCGTCAGATGAACCGCATCGACCGAAACCAGCGCGTCCTGACTTCGAGTTCCGAGTCCTCCCGCCGAGTCATGCCGGTCAGCAGCATCGCCCCCGCCGTCCTTCGGGCGCGCAACGCTTTTCGCACCCATTTCCTCCAGTCCCCCAAACCAACAACCATACCGACGGGCCAATCGGCCCGGTTGGACACCTACGCGTAAGCGATCGGCCACCCGTTCCGGGTGGCCATTTCCTTTCCTTCGCCCCTTCAGTTGACCTGCACTAGGCGGCTCACTCCTCGACCAAGTGCCTGCGAAGGAAGGCGATCCCTTGCTTGACCGCCTCGACACATTCGAGGTTCTTCATGTCGATCGTATGCCCGAGCTTGGGCACCAGGTAGGTCACGCACTGCTCCCCGACCTTGGTGTACGCCTCAGACAATCGGCTTGCCTGGATGGGCGGCACAAGGGGGTCTGCGAGACCTTGCAGGGTGAAAACAGGGGCAACGCCTTTCTTGACATAGGTGACGGGACTGAACTCGACGGCTTCGTCGTGGGCCTTGAGGAAGTCCTTCCCGATCACCTGTAGGGACACCATCGAGGCCGTCGCTGGGTTGAAGTCTTGGGTGACGTCCACCGGGCCGAAGATGTTGAAGACCGCTTGCACCCGGCTCGACTGACCCGGGTAGTCCGTGGTTCCCTTCTCAACGGTGTCTCTCATGCCGAGCAGGAGGCTGAGGTGCCCGCCCGCGCATACGCCGCAGGTACCCATCTTCTCGGTCGTGAGGTTGTACTTCGCCGCGTTTTGACGGAGAAAGCGGACGGCCGCCTGGCAATCCTCCAGATGGGCGGGCCAGTGGAATTTGGGCGAGAGCCGATAGTCGATGTTCGCCACGGCGAGCCCGGATCGGGCGACCCATTCACAGAGATCGGCCACATCTTCCCGCTTCCCACTGATCCAGGCGCCGCCGTGGACCATCACGACGACCGGAACCTTGGCGTCTCCCTCAGGGCGGTAAAGATCCATCTTGAGGGTGGTGCCCGCCACCGTGCGGTACGTGATGTCCTTGGTGACCTGGGGAGCGACCCCCGACACTCGGGACAAAGTGAGGAAGGCGGCAAGCGCTACGAGGGCCATGCCGTCATCTTACTTTCTGGCCCACCGCCTAGCGTCCCGTATGCGTCATGTCGTGTGACATCCGTTCAGGTCGGATCCGGATGAACGCGCCGAGCGTCAAGGGGTTCTTGCCATAGAATGGCTCCAGACTGGAAGGGAAGAGGTAGAGGCCCGCGTAGGCGCCGACTCCGACGTCGAGCCCTTCCCATTTGGCGACGTCCCGCGTCGCTCCGAATAGAAACTTGTTGACCACGTAGCTTCCATCCGGCACGCCGACCAACTCGTCCTTGTCTACGTGCTCCCATCGGGCGAACCACGACGTGCCGTGAGTCAGATAGGTTGCTTCCGCCAAGAACGCGTCCGAGTGGTCGCCATGGAGCATGTTGCGGCCGAAGGCGGCGGTCGCCGACAGGTTGTCGCCGCGAGGCAAGGGCTTGCTCCACACCGCGGCGAGGGTCAACCTGTGCTGGTCGACGCCGGGCTCGCTGCTTTCCGGCGAGTTCAGGTACCCGTAGCTCGCGCTGAACGAGAGGTCGCGTGTCGGGTTGAAAGTGAACCTTCCAGAAGCCGAGTTTAGAGAAACAGGATCCGGAGAGTATCGATTCTCGTCCGGCTCGTGTCCATTGAACAACGAGCCCTCCACCTGCCATGTCGGGGTGCTGTACCCGCCTGTAAGCACACCCCACGAGATGTGCGTGCTGTCAAACCAGTGGTGGCTGATCGGTGCCTCGGGAATCTCCATTCCGCTCGGACGGTGCATGAATGTCGGGCCCCCAAGGGCGGGCTCGCCGACCGGGGCGGCGTAGACGAACACATTGCCTCCACCACCGACCGGGTGGCTGTAGGAGACCGCCGCCTCGGCCACCAGGTCGTGAGGGTGTTGGTAGTCGACCAGCTTCGCCCCATAGGCGGTCTCACCCGTTTGGAAGAGGTTCGGATATCCGAACTCGCCGTTGAATACGGGGTCGAGCGAGGCCATGAAGCTCATGCCGAGGGTTCCTCCGCCCGTCTCACGGCGCGCCATCAGCATCATCATCGAGTTGGAGTAGCCTCGACTCTCGCCTCGGAGTCCGCCCGCGTCACTAAGGTTGAACGTCATGAAGCCCATAGCGTCGAGGTCGTAGCGGCCCGACTTCGGCAGATGCTTCATCCACATGGGGGAGGAATCGGGCAGCCAACTCGTGCCCGACCCTTCACGGGCCATGGACCAGGGCCCAAAGCGACCAAGCATGGGCTCCGCCCCCATGTGGCCTGAGGCAGTCGTGGTCTCGAAATCGAACGCCTTCTTGCCGGTCGCTCCCGATGGGGAAGTAGCCTCGATCACGACACGCCACGGGCCAGCCATGCTGAACTTGGCCACACCCGCGTAGGTTCCGTCACCCTGGTCTTTGAGGTCTGGATGGGCCGTGCCCATGTCCATGCTCGCCATGGTCACGGTGGCGGTGACTTTTGCGCCTGGGACAGGTTTGCCGCCTTCGCTCAAGAGGACCGTCAGGTTGTTCGCCCCAACTTGGGCGGCGGTCCCCAACGTCGCCCGAATGTCTAGCTTTGACTGTGCTTGGACAGTCGCGGCCACCGCGACGAGGATGGCGAGGGAGACAAGGCGTGCGGTCGGCGTGGTCTGTGTGAGTTTCATCTGATGGCTTCCTCAATCGTGCTGACCGGTGACCGCCATGTACCGCGCGATTGCCGACACGACCAAATTCATCTACGCTTCTAAATGTCTGGCTTGCGGGTGGCACGTACTTTCGGCACAGGAAACAGGCTGGTGCCCGGCCGGATCGGTGCGTTGCTGTTGGCCATGTAGGCTTGCATCCTGGCCTCGACGTCTTTGACAAACTCCTTGATCTGGTCTTCGAAGTCCGTGCGCATGGAGTCCATATCGTCCAAGAGGCGCAGGATGATCTCCACCCCGGCCAGGTTCACGCCGAGTTCTTGGGTCAGCCTTTGGATCCGACGGACACGCTCGATGTCTTCGATGCTGTAGAGCCGGTTTTTCGCCCCGACACGGGCGGGTATGACCAGTCCGAGACGCTCGTATTGGCGGAGCGTCTGCGGGTGGATGCCGCACAACTCGGCCGCGACCCCGATCATATAGACGGGCCTTCGTTTCTCACTCATTTCTTGATCGCCTTGTCTCGGATTTGTTCAAGCAGCTTCTTTTCCTCCGCTTCGGGTCGTTTCGGCACCGTCACTTTCGCCCTGGCCAAGAGATCGCCGTGACCGCCCCCCATCTTTGCCAGGCCCTTGCCCTTGAGCCGGAACAACTGTCCTGTTTGGGTGCCTTCGGGCACATGGATCGTACCGGCCGCGTGCAACGTCGGCACCTTTGCCTCGCCCCCGAGGGCGGCAAGATAGTAGGGCACATCGAATTCGACCTCGAGGTCGTCACCACGACGGACAAACTTATGGTGCGGGCGCACATTGACGACGACATAGAGGTCGCCTGACTTACCGTTCGAGCCTGTCACCCCTTTGCCCGCCAGACGCAAGCGTTTGCCGCTGGCAAGCCCGGCCGGAACCGTCACTGATATGCGCCGCTCGTTGGCGACCGTTCCCGACCCGCGGCATTTCGGGCACGCCCCGCCCTGCCCGTTCGTGAGCCTCACCTCACCCGATCCCTTGCATTGAGTACAGGCGTCCATGGTCTGGTAGACCAGCTTCCGGGTGGTTCCCGAGTCAATTTCCTCAAGGGTCACGTCGAGGATTGTCTCCATGTCGCTGGGAGCGACTTGCCGTTGGCGGTAAGCGCCGAACGGTCCGTCGACCCCCATTCCGCCGAAAATCTGTTCGAAGATGGTCTCGAATCCTGCGCCTGCGGTGACGTGGGACTGGCTTCCGCCCCCGCCCTGGTTGAACTGGACGCCTTGCTCCCAGTTCTCACCGAAGGTGTCGTATTTGCGACGCTTCTCAGGGTCGGAGAGCACGTCGTACGCTTCACCGATCTCCTTGAACTTGGCCTCCGCGGCCGTGTCACCAGGGTTGAGGTCAGGGTGGTATTGGCGTGCCAGTTTGCGGTACGCGGACTTGATGTCTTTTTCATCCGCGCCTTTCGCGACCCCTAACGTCTTGTAATAGTCCTTGGACATGTCTGGTCAAGACTCAAGTACATGAGTCTACCATTATCAGGTGACGGAGTTAGCCCCCGTTTCGTTGCGAGAACCGCCCAGACGGCCTATGGTTCAACTTTAGGTTCACCGAGAATTCAAGCTGATGGACCTCGTGAGCCTAGAGATTAGGATGACCAGGGGCGAGAACCTGCCCGTGTTGCCGCAAGCTGTCAGTACGACCCTTAGGCTCGTCGATGACCCGAACACCTCGCAACGGATGTTGGAAAAGGCATTGGAGGTCGACAGCGCCATCACCGCGAAGATCATCCGGGCGGCGAACTCCGCATACTACGGTGGCAGCGATATCAACAGTGTCGGCCGGGCCATCAGCTTCTTGGGCATGACCGCCGTGCGCAGCATCGTCGTCGGCATCGCGATGCAGCAGATGATGGCGGGCAAGTCGAATCTTCGCAACTTCGACAAACTAGCGTTTTGGAGGCACTCTCTAGCGACGGCGGTGGGCGCCCGCATCCTCGGGAAACTGCGCTTCCCCTCCAAGGCGGAAGAACTGTACTGCGCGGGAATGATCCATGACATCGGCCTCATCGTGTTCGAGCGGTACATCCCTGCCGAACTCGACGACTGTTTTGCTCAGGCAAGCGCGACCTCGGTGCCCCTCTATCTCACGGAACTAGAGACGCTCGGCTACAACCACGCCGAGGTAGGCGGCCTCCTGGCCAAGAAGTGGCAGATGAGCGAGGTCATCCAAAGCGCCGTCCGGTTCCATCACGACCCGTTGGGCGACGAAAAGAACTTCAAGACGACGGCCCTGGTGGCGGCCGCTAACGTCCTCGCGCACGAATGCGGGTTCTCAAACAGTCAAAAGGAGGGCACGTTCTCTTTGAACTATGAGCTTGAGCATGCGATGGACATGCCGCCCGAACAGATCGAGGTCATCCGCCAGGTGATCCTCGCGGAAGTCGCCAAGGCTCAGGAGACGTACCAGATCGCGGCATAGGGAAGTTCCAACCCATTGCGCGTGACCGATCCATGGTCTAACGCGAGGGAACCAGTTGGCCTCATAATAGGTCTAAATACCCCCCCCCCCCCCCCAATAAAAGTCAGGTTCAACTAGGTGGCCATCGTCAATTTCGGCATGATTGGCGGCTTTTCTGGCACATCATGAGCAAATGATTGAAAAATCGTCGCCAATTGCATTCATTTCCACAGCACTTGTCCTTGTTGGCTCGACTTGCTTTCCCTTTGCCTTTGCATATGCCAGAGCGGACTTCGACAATGCTTCAGTCCAATCACGTCTAGTTGCTCCCAGTACGGAGCCGGTCACAGGTTGCACGCTTAGGAACCGCATTATTGAGCAACGAATCCTTGAAACGGAGACAACAATGTCCCTTCCCGACTGCCCGACGGACGTGCATTGTACCAAGTTAGCAGACGCCTACCAGTATCGTTGCAACAATCCACCGCCATTTTGGCAGTGTAGCCCGGATTTGAACAAGTATCGTGACAAGAGGACAAAGACGTCGTGGCAGTGTACGACAGGCGTGTTTGTGACCTGCAGCGATTATACGAATGTGAGTTGTTGCACTACATACGACGCTGGGCCAGCTTGCAATAACGGATCTGGCGAGATACTCTGTCAGTCGACCTCAGACCCAGGCTAATTGCTGATGACGATCAAGAGCCGTCCGCTCGGTGGTTTAACGATTTGGACCCGAACTGGGGCCATGATTCTCTTGTTGAACTATTTGCTTTTTTGGATTGGGCCGATGGCCCTTAAGTCCATAATATTCTTGTTGACGGCAGGCGAGTTCTCGAAGTCGTGGAATGGTCTAATTATCATTTCCAGGTGGTTTACCTATCCGACCACGATCTCGGACTGTCTTTGGTATTCACTGACGGTCTTGATCATTTTCGTTTTGATGCGGTTGTACCACTCGGGGGACGATCGCGAGAGTGTCGGGAAGTTTTTGCGTCGATCCGTCGTAGTCTGCTTTGGAGTCGTGGTGATCATCCTCGTGGCAAGGCACGGTCACATGGAAAACAACCTAATTGACTTATTGGTCTTCCTTGTATTCGTCCCAATTAGTGCCGCTGTGTTCTCTAGGCTTTACTTTCTCAACTTTCCCGGTACTTTAGATACGAAAGCGCGATGAAACATCGAAGATGCGCTCATGTCGGATTCAGTGTGATCGAACTGTTGTGCGTCATTGCGATCGTGATATTGTTGCTGGCCATTCTCTTTCCTGTGATTGGAAACGCTCGTCGTCGCGGTGCCGAAGCCGCCTGTATTTCAAATCTGCACCAAATTGGCGCGGCGACTTTGCTCTATTCTGAGGATTCTGGTGGCAGAGGCCCGGAGGTTCTCTTTGGTGAGGCGCGAGCCCTTTTGCCTTACGTCAAGTCTAACAAGCAGGTATTTGCCTGCCCCTTGGATACCTTCAATCCAGGTGCGGAGGTCAATTCCTCATCGAAGATGCGTTCGAGGGTGTCGTACTTTTCGCCACTGACTGTCTTCTCCGGTTATTTTGAGGCCCTTGAACAGGCTGATCCTAACCATGGGCTTTGGGCATGTCTAATGCATGGCGATTGGGCCCAAGATGCTGACCTCAACCCCGTCCTGTCGGTGATCGGCAAAGTCCTTGTCGTCCGAAAGGATCTGTCCGTGACACATCACAACGTTGATTTTAGATGCTGGAAGGGGCCCGACGGCGGCTTGGGCGCAAGCCGTTGGAACTGGGACTTTTTCACAACCGAACCCCCTCCATCGAGCATCGTGGAACAGCTCATTGGAAAGGGCTCGCAGGTGATCCCTTGCCTAAATCGAAGGGGCATGTGATCCGTTACGCTGTGCTGTACTGAGCCTCGTCAGTCCTCTTCTGCCGCCCTGCTGGCTTGGTATGCCTTCACCAATGCGTCGGACTCATGGTTCGGAAGCTCTTCGTAGTGGGAGAACGTCGTCCCGAACCGTCCCCGTCCCTTGGTGATGGACCTGAGGTCGAGGGCGTAACGCATCATCGTGGCCAGAGGAACGGTGGCGTTCACCCTGGTCTTGCCAGCGGATGATTGGTCCATGCCCTGCATGTGCCCTCGTCGCGTGTTCAGGTCGCCCACGACGTCGCCGACCGCTTCTTCTGGCACCTCGACCCACAGAGTCAAGATCGGCTCAAGAATCACGGGCGAGGCGTTGGCGGCGGCGTTACGGAAGCCGATCGCCGCGGCGGTCTTGAACGCCTGTTCAGAGGAGTCCACGTCGTGGTACGAGCCGTCGTACACGGTCGTTTTCACATCGACCACTGGATATCCGGCCAGGAACCCCTTGGTCATCGTCTCCACGACGCCCTTCTCGACGGCGGGGATGAAGTTCTTAGGGATCGCGCCGCCGACGACTTTGTTCTCGAAGACAAAGCCGCCGCCCCGAGGAAGAGGCTCTAGCTCGAGCCAACAGTCGCCGAACTGGCCCTTGCCGCCCGTCTGCCGTTTGAACCGTCCCTGAGCCTTGGCGTTCTTGCGGACGGTCTCCCGATAGGGGACTCTGGCTTCTTCGATGGTGACGTTGACCCCGAACCGTGTCTTGAGCTTCTCGATCGCAGTCTCGATGTGGATGTCGCCCATTCCCTCGAGCACTTCTTGGTGCACCTCGGCGTCACGGGCGTAATGCAAGGTCGGATCCTCTTCCAGAAGCTTCTCCAAAGCGCTCCCGAGCTTGTCCTCGTCGGATTTGGCGACCGGTTTGATCGCGACCCGGTAGATCGGGTCGGGGAACTCGACCGGGTCGAGTCTCAACTTGTCTTTCGCTGTCGTGAGCGTGTCACCGGTATGGGTGTCGGCCAGCTTGGCGACGGCACAGATGTCACCGGCGCCCACCTCGGTCGCGGGCTCCTGTTGCTTGCCGTGCGGCCAAAAGAGGTTGTGCAGGCGCTCGTCGCGCCCTCGGCTGCTATTCAACACGTGGTCGTCGGCCTTGAGGGTGCCGCTGAACACACGGACGTAGTTGATCTTGCCGACATATGGGTCGGCGGTGGATTTGAACACGAAAGCGGCGAGCGGGCCCTTTGGATCCTCCGGCATCTTCTTGTCCCCGACAGTGAACGGGTGGTAGACCGGTGATGGCATTTCGCCCACGATTCGGTCGAGCAGGGTCGCAACTCCAATACCGCTCATGGCCGAGCCGAGAAGCACCGGGACCACCTTGCCGTTCTTGGTGCCTTCCAAGAGGCCATGCTCGATTTCATCCGCGCTGAGTTCCTGGCCGTCGAGGTACTTCATGGCGAGCTCGTCGTCCCCTTCAGCCGCAGCGTCCATCATCTTCTCCCTGCGCTCGGCAGCCTCGGGCGCATAGCCGGACGGGACCTCCTCCACTTGTTCGCCCCTGTCCTTGCCCTTGTAGACCTTCATGTTGACGAGGTCGAGGACACCGCTGAACGCCGCTTGATGGCCGATCGGTATCTGAACCAGGCAGATGCGACGGCCGTACCTGGCGTCGAGCGTGTCGATCAGACCCTGGTAGTCGGCGTTGTCGCGTTCCAACTTGTTGACAAAGATGCAACGGGCCAGGTTCTCTTTCTCGGCGACTTCCCACGCGAGGTCAAAGCCGACGTCGAGGTCTCGTTTCGCCTCACAGACGATGATCATCGCGTCGACCACGCGGGCGATGGCGTGGAGGTCGCCGATGAAGTCGGGGTAACCGGGGACGTCGATCAAGTTGATCTTGTGACCGTGCCATTCGAGGGCCATCACGCTGGCGCTGACGCTGATCTTGCGTCTGATCTCCAGCGGGTCGAAATCGCTCTGGGTGTTGCCTGCGTCGACGGTCCCGACGCGCTCCACGGCGCCGGCGGTGTAGAGCATGTGCTCGACGAGCATCGTCTTGCCTGAGCCGCCGTGACCGACGATGGCGACGTTGCGTATCTGGTCGGGTGTGTACTGTTTCACGAGAGCCTTCTTGGTGGGTCGCGGGCCTGCGGCCCGAAGTGCTAGAGCATATCCGAACCAGGCGTCTTGCGGCTGATCGCCGGGCCCGTAATGCGACATTGTTTTTCTGTCGCGCATTTACGGGGCCGGGCCACGTCGAATAGAATGTATGGGTATGGACAGGCGCATTCGAAGAAACTGGTGGGACGACCAAGCCGTCACCGGGGTTGTCGCCTCGGCGATCTGCCTGGCACTTGTATATGGCCTGGAAAGAGGCGTCGACGCTTGGATCGGGCGTGATTCTGGAATCGACTACCTGTACTTGTTGCCGCTGTGGGTCGGCGTCAGTCTGGGAGGCCGGCGCGCCGGGATCGTCGCCAGCATCCTGAGCGCCTTCGTGGTCTCAAACCTCCATGGGTCTGAGGAGGCCCTTGCCGGATCCCAATGGGCGGCGTTTGGAATCAATCTTGCCGCCTTTCTCTTGGTCGGATACATCTTCGAGTCCTTTGGACGTCAGCTTGCCAGGGCACGGTCGGCGGCGAGCACCGACCCGCTCACAGGCATCGCCAACCGTCGGAGCGGCTTTTCTCAAGCGAGAGCGATGGCCAATCGGGCGAGGGAAGCCTCCGGGAGATTGGCGGTCGTCACCCTGGACTGCGACGAATTCAAACTTATCAATGACCGCCATGGGCATAGTTCTGGCGACGCGGCCCTCAAGGCGGTCGCATCCGCACTGACCGACTCGGTACGCGGAACGGACAAGGTATTTCGGCTTGGCGGGGACGAGTTTGTGATGGTTCTCGCGGATGCGGGCGGATTGGAAGCCGAGGTCTGCCTGGGTCGGATCCGGTCGCAGTTGGAACGAGCCTCTATAGATGCTGGATTTGCGATAAAGATATCATCAGGTCTTGCGGTCGCTCCGCGAGACGGGTTGGCGTTTGATGAACTGTTGCACGTCGCCGACGCCCGACTCTATCGCAACAAGCGCCTCATTCAAGGTTTCGCACCTTCTGCGGGTTCAACTCCTGCTACCTCGTCGTAGTTTAGAACCGCAGTTTTTTCATCGAAACTGTTTCAGCTTCGGCAAGTGTATGGGCATAATAGACCGGGAGCGGTGGGAACCGGCCCGGGCGGACATCCGTGTTTCGGACTTTCCGCTTGAAAAACATACATGGCTAAGCGACTGTACGTTGGCAATTTGCCTTATTCAACAAACGAGGCCGAGCTCATGGATGCCTTCAAGGCATTCGAGCCTGTTTCGGCCATGATCATCGAGGGCAGGGGGTTCGGCTTCGTCGAAGTCCCAGACGAGCAGATGGACGCGGCGATCGAAGCAATGCACGAGAGTCCGATCGGTGGACGGCGCATCGTCGTCAACGAAGCGAAACCCCGCACAGACAGGCCGCCACGTGAAGGTGGTGGATTCAACAGGGGTCCTCGCGACGGAGGCGGCGGCGGTGGCTACGACCGAGGCGGTGGGGGCGGAGGTGGCTTCGACCGGGGTGGTCGGGGCGGCGGACGCCGGGACGACCGGAGGGGAGGCGGAGGCGGAAACCGCTGGTAAGGCCTATGCCTTGGCTAGCTTCGCCATGTAGTTGAACACGGCTTCATAAAACGAATCCCATTGAAAATATACGGCCGCGAGGCCGTCGAGAGGCACGACCCTTCGATCTAGGGAGTCATTCCCGGTCGGAGGGCCTTTTTCTTCCCCGTCAAGGGAGATAAAGGCTTGGCTCCAAACTTCTTGGCCGGACCGGTTGGCGACGAAGAACCCTGCGGGCGCGAGCCTGCCGACACGCCAGCCAGTCTCTTCCAGGGTCTCCCTCATTGCCGCTTGCATCGGAGTCTCACCAGGTTCGACGGCTCCACTGGGGACGCACCAACCTCGGCCGAAGATGTCGGCAAGGAGCACGCCGCCACTTACAAAGACAAAGACGAGGACAAACCGGATCTTGCGCTCAGTTGGGGGAGGACCAGGGTCGAACCGCAAGGCGGCGCCATCAAATTCGGTGCTGGGGAACCCGCTCACTTTATGGCGGCCACAGGGAAGCCGAACTGGACCCGGACGACCTTCCCCAGGACGTCGCCGTACTTGACCGGGCCAAAAAGACGGCTGTCGTCGCTGACCGGACGGTTGTCACCGAGGATGTACAACTCCCCAGCCGGCACCTTGTATTCGCCTTTGCTGAAGTCGTAGCTCTCCGGGACGTTGTAGAAGTCGACCGTCTGTCCTGGCAACGCGTATACCCGCTTGATGATCGTGTCGCCGCCATCGACGTTCTTCACCACGACGATGTCGTTCTTCCGTATGTCACCCACGAGCCAATAGGCCTTGCTGATAAGGAGCCTTTGGCCCGAATGGAAGGTGGGCTCCATGGAGTTGCCCTTCACTTCAATCGTGTTGAAGTTCCAATAGAAGAACAGCACGAAGGCAAGGACGAACAGGAGGAAGACACCAAAACCGGTGAAGACCACCTTGCGAGCCTTTGTCGCTACGCCCGAACCCATCTTAATCCGCCATCCTTCCTGTCAGGACGGTTATACTTGGGATTGTCGGTTCCACAGACCGTATTCTTACCTATGCCGCGTCTCTTCGATGCACTCGGGCCGCTCGGGGTCGGCGTCCTCTCCGCTCTCTGCATTGTCTCCCTGTTACTGGTCGCATGGGTCATCCTCTTGTCCCGACACGTGAAGAGATTGAGGCAAGGCTGGTCCGTTCTGCTTGACGGCGTCGACGGATCCAACGTTGAAAAGTTGCTGCAAGAGCACATGCACCGTGCCCTGCAGACCGACGGCCGCGTGTCGGGCCTGGAATCCAGGATGGAAGGCGTCGAGACCAAGCTCAAGTCGGCAAAGAGATATGTGGGCCTGATCCGGTTTGACGCGTTCGACGATGTCGGTGGGCAACAGAGCTTTTCCTTAGCCGTGTATGACGAAGACGGCAACGGCGCCGTCTTGACCAGCCAGATCGGTCGTGAGCAGGCCAGGGTCTTTGGCAAGCAGCTCTATGGCGGCAAGTCTGAAGTGAGCCTGTCGGCTGAGGAACAACAGGCAATCGAGGCGGCGGTGGCCAAGAGCCGCCCACGGATCGGCACATGACTCAGGCGGCAGACGACGCAGTCCTCGTGACACAGGCCCAGGGAGGCGACCGTTCGTCCTTCGACACGCTTGTGCGCCGATACGAGGCGCGCGCCTACCAATACGCGTTCAGGTTGACCCGGGATCCTGACCTTGCCTCTGACGTCGTCGCCGATGCTTTTGTCCGCGTGTACACGGCGATCCACAATTTTCGTGGTCAAAGCGCGTTCGGGACGTGGCTCTATAGAATCGTCACAAACTGCTTCCTCGACGCCCGGAAGCGTGAGAAGGGTAAGCAGACGTTGAGCCTGGAGTTGTCTACTGGCGATGAGGGGAGCGAAAGCGAGAGGCAGATAGTCGACCCTTCGGACGGCCCGGCGGAAGAGGCGGAGCGAAACGCGAAGGAAGACGCCGTCCAGGAAGCCTTGGGCGCTTTGCCTGACCATCAGAAGGCCATGCTTGTCATGTACCACGTGCAGATGCTTTCATACGAAGAGATCGCGCAGGCGCTCGACCTGCCGATCGGCACGGTGAAGAGCAGGCTGAACCGCGCCAGGCTTGCCCTGAGAGACGCTCTGAAGGACCAGACGGAACTTTTCTCGACGGCATGAAGTCACACCACTGAGACCCGTATGAACGTCAACCGTGCGCGAGACATATTCTCGGATTACTACGAAGGCTTGGCCGACGACCACAGCCGGAAGGTGTTCGAGCGCGCCATCGCGCAGGATGCGGCCCTACGTGAGGAGTACGAAGCGTTTGTGCAAGCGATCGAGAGCATGTCCGCTCTCAGCAACGAGACCATCGACGTCCCGGCCGATTTGCACGAGACGATATCCGCACGCATCGACAAACACGTGTGGGAGAAAAGCCAGACCACCTCAAGAAAGGTTTTCGGCCTACCGAACTGGGCTTTCGGCGGCCTAGCCGTGGCGGCGATCGCAGTGGCTTTGGTAGCCATCGTTAAGCGTCCAATGACCGGCCCGGCCGGTACGCCCGCCGTCGCAGGTTCGGGAATCGGGCTTTTGAACTCCGCGCCAGTAAAGGCAAGCTTCGCTTATGTCGGCGGCAAGATCAACCTTCAAGTTTCTTCCGATCAGAAGCTGAGCGTGACGGTCAAACGCACCGACACCGACGAGGTCGTCAAGACCTATTCCATTGCTGGTCGCGGCACCCAGATCGACGCCCCGCTCATCAACAACACCGCCGACCCTGTCGCGCTCACCGTCAAACTCTCCACCGGAAGCAGCATGTTTATCGTGTTGCCTGGCACGACAAGGACTGAAGCGCTTAGCGGTGACGGTGACCTCTTCGCGGTGGCGATGGCTGTGGCGGGACACTTCGGCACGCCCGTCGTCCTGACGCCCCCGGATGCCATGAAGAGCTACCACTGGGAGTTCCAAGCCAAAGACACCGCCTCCGACCTTCCGCAGCGACTGACGTCGTCAGGCTTGAGCGTAGAGTTGATGGAGTCCGGCCTGCTGAGGCTATCGAACGGCTGAACGACCGGACAGGGCGCTGAGCGCCTGTCCCTTCGCCTTTTCGAGCTCCGCCAAACCTGACAGGGCTTCTTCACTGAGGGCCAAGTTCGTCACTTCGTCGGTCGAAAGGTCGCCAAGACTTGATTGCGCGGGGTCATTGGACAACGACACGGTGGTAAGCGTCGTGTTAGCCGCGTAGCGGCTCAGCGACCGCTCAGTCGAATACATGTCGCGAGTCGCGGATTGGAGCCTCTTGGCCAGATCAACGACCAAGTCGTCCTTCAGCGTTATCTCGGCGATGGCCTGGGAAAGTTCTTGCTTGGCGCTCGCAGACAACTCATCGCCCCACCCATGGACAGTCTTTATGGCTTCACGCTCGAAGTCCGTGGACGTGCTGACGCTGTTGACCGACGAGTATCGTGCGACCTCGCAGACTTTCATCGCCATCGCCAGGCAATGTGCCGCTTTGTCTTTGTTGCCCGAATCCCAATTGTCAGTGGCACACCGCATCAGGTTCACTACGACCATGTGGCGGGCGCGGACGATTTCATAGAGCGGGCCCTCTAGACCGGAGGCAGGGAGGTCGCCTGGGCCTACGGCCGGCAGGTCGCTGTCCAGCCAAGACTGTCCTGCTTTGAGGGTCGACGCCTCGTCGGGATGGTTCTGGGCGGGACAGTCACTCAGGGAGGCGTGGACAAGCTTTGAATACTGGATCAAGTTCTCGGTGGTCTGAGGCCCGAACTCTGGCGTCGTCCAGTCGGGCTGGGTCATCCGTGTGCTCACCGCGACGCTCACTGTGAAGAACACAGGCATCATTGCCAACAGGGTGTAAATCAGCCTCCGTGCGCCCATATCACGGGTTATCGGCACCTTTCCGGCGAATCTGCTGGCATTCCAGCAATTCCACCGGGGGACCCAATTTTGATAGGCCATTTAGGGAAAGTGACCCATTTGCTCAGATTTCCTTCATAAAATAAAAGCGTGGATCGCAATAGTTCACAAATGTTGAAGAAGATCCCTGGGTGGGAGGAACACCTGGTGGCCCGCGCCCAAGCGGGAGAGGCCGTGGCCTTCGAGTTGTTGGTCGACATGCACCGTCCGGCGGTGTTCGCCAACGCCCTTCGGATGCTCCGGGACGTCGAGGACGCCCAGGACGCGACTCAGGACACGTTCCTGAAGGCGTGCAAGGCGTTGCACTCGTTCGAGGCTGGACGCCCCATGCTGCCATGGCTCCTCCGGATCTGCACCAACTGCTGCGTAGACCTCATCCGGTCGCGCCGCAACCACGTCGAGAACATCGACGACCACGAGTACAACTTGGCGGATGGACGTGTCGACGTCGGCGAGGGCGTCGAAAGCTCCTTGGGCTTAGAGTCGGTGCTCGAGGCGATCGGACGTCTGCCCGCCCGCTATCGGGAGATCGTGATGATGAGGCACTGTCGGCATATGGACGTGAACCAGATCGCCGCCGAACTTGGGAAGCCCGAAGGCACGATCAAGAGTTGGCTCTTCCGGGCGAGGGCCCTCCTTCGCAAAGACTTGGGGATGGCGACAGGCTGACGCCGTTCGCACGTGAGATCGTCAGCAGACCTCGGGTCGCCCAGTGTGGCGGCCCGAGGTCGTGTCAGGGCCTACGAGTCGGCGTACCGGGACGTGAGTTCGGGCCATGTCCCCGCGGTGATCGCACCGCGGATTTCAGACAACAGCCTTGAGTAGAACCATAGGTTATGCAGGGTGGCCAACCTCGGGCCGAGTGTCTCGCCGGCTTTGAACAAATGGCGCAGGTAGGCGGCGGAGTACCGTTCCAGCGGAGGAAAGACCGATGCCTCGTCGACGGGCAGATCGCAGTCCTGCCACTTTGTGTTGAGGATGTTCACACGTCCCTGTAGCGTGTAGAGGGCATGGTGGCGGGCCATGCGTGTCGGCAGGACACAGTCGAAAAGGTCTATTCCGCACCCTACGGCGTGGATGATGTCACGAGGATGCCCGACGCCCATGAGGTAACGGGGCTTGTCGGCGGGTAGCAACGGCGCGGTGAGGGCGACGACGGGATACTGCATCTCGGTCGGCTCTCCGACGCTGACGCCACCTACAGCGAACCCGTCGAACGGAAGCGAAGACACATAGGACGCCGATTCGCGACGCAGATCTTCGTGCACGCCCCCCTGGACGATCCCGAACACCGCCTGCCCCTCGCGGCGGGCGGCCAGGTTGCGGGGCGCCCAGAGATGGGTCCGCTCCATCGCCCGGGCCGCTTCTTCACGCGAACATGGGTACGGCGGGCACTCGTCCAACGCCATAGAGATGTCAACGCCGAGTTCGCCCTGAATCTCGACCGACCTCTCCGGAGTCAGGAACATGTCGGAGCCGTCAAGGTGGGATTTGAAGGTGACGCCCTCGTTCGAGATCGTCCGACGGGATGACAAGGACATCACCTGGTAGCCGCCAGAGTCCGTGAGCACCGCACCTCGCCAGCCCATGAATCGGTGCAGACCGCCCATGCGATCGACCAAACTCGAGCCCGGGCGCAGGGCCAGGTGGTAGGTGTTGCAGAGGACCATCTCAAAGCCTGCCTCCTCGACCTCCTCACTGCTGACGCCCTTCACCGTCCCTTGCGTGCCGACAGGCATGAAGGCGGGCGTCTCGACCGTCCCGTGGGGAGTGTGCAGACGGCCCCGCCGTGCCCCGGTATGCGGGCATACGCCGACTAACTCGAAAGTGACGGGCATCAGAACTTGATACCGACGATGTACTGGAATTGGTTGAAGCCTTGGTTGTTCCCGTCGGTGCCTGCGTTCGACATATGGAACCACCTGACAAGCGCGAAGACCAGGTCTCTGCCGTTAGACCAACTCGCGCCGACACCGATTGTAGGCGTGGAGTTCCAGTGGGAGTCCAGGTCGCGGGTGGTCAGGCTGCTGTAGCTGAACCCCCAACCGATCTCGTAAAAGGTGTCCATCCCCTTGAACCAGTGGTTGTGGTAGCGGCCGGTGACCAAGAGGCCGGTGGTGTCCATCTTGTTGACGGGAATGTCCTCGAACCCGCCGCCCTTGGTGAACATGTAGTAGCCCTGCATGACTATCTGTCCCTCGCATTTGCGAAACGTGATGCCGTTCCACGGTGTGGCGTAGCCGACAGAGTAGAACCCGCCGCGGCGGATGTCCTCCGAACCGAGGATGGGTTGGCCGAAGCCGGGGCCCGCGCTGGCGAACCAAAACGACTCGTCGCGGGGTTTGCGTCCGTCATCCGCGCCAAAGGCGACAGCCGACAGGGCCGATGCGCCAACAAGTACCGCCGATCGCCAGGACATACGGGGTCGCAGGTTACCAAACCGAAGGCGGGTACCCTGGCACCTCTCTTTCCCCAATCACCGCCTGAAATGGCGGGCTGGGAGTCGCCGATGGCCGGGCCTGACGGCGCATTGACCGGACATCAACAACGTGAATTGACATGCGCCGCATACCGACCCTGGTCATCGTGGGACGTCCGAACGTCGGCAAGAGCACGCTCTTCAACCGCCTGGCAGGGCGTCGCATTGCCGTCGTCGAAGACACCCCGGGGGTGACCCGAGACCGTCTTTACGCCGAGTCCCAGTTCCAGGGCCGCCCGTTCCGGATCGTTGACACAGGTGGGATCTTGTTCGGCGACGATGACCCGCTGGTCGAACAGATCAGGGTGCAGGCCGAGGTGGCGATGGCCGAAGCCGACGCCGTTCTCTTCGTCGTCGACACCGAAGGAGGGCTCAACCCCGCCGACTGGGACTTGGCCGAACGGATGCGCGGCTTCCCCAAACCCGTGTTCCTCGTCGCCAACAAGACCGACAACAAGGCGCGGGAGGCGGAGGCCCAGGAGTTCCACGCCCTCGGCTTAGGCGATGTCTTCCCGGTCTCCGGCATCCACGGCAGCGGCATCGAAGAGTTGCTGGTGCAGGTTTTCCAACAGGTCCCCGACTTCGGAAAGGCCGAGGCCGCGCCAGAGGAGGAGCTACGCTTGGCGATCGTCGGGCGGCCGAACGTGGGGAAGTCCTCGTTGCTCAACGCCTTCAGCGGGGAGAAGCGGGCGATCGTCAGCGACATCCCGGGCACAACGCGGGACGCCATCGACACGGTGGTCGAATGGAAGGGCAGGCACGTCCGGCTGATCGACACGGCCGGCATCCGGCGGCGGGGCAAGGTGCAGGGCTCGGTCGAGTACTACATGGTGTTGCGGGCGCAAAAGGCGATGGAGCGGGCGGAGTGCGCTGTCCTGGTCGTCGACGGCAAGGAAGGGATGACCGACGGCGACAAGCGCGTCGCCAAGACCGCCCATGACATGGGCAAGCCCCTCGTCGTGGTCGTGAACAAGTGGGACCTGCGCGAGCCTCCGGACGGCAATCTGGGACGCAACTCGCCGATAAAGAAAGACTTCAAGGCGACCGTCTTCCGCGAGATGCCCGAGATCGCCTACGCCCTGGTGCGCTTCACGTCGGCGTCGGAGTCGACGGGGCTCGACGGAGTCATCAAGGCGGCCGAGCAAGCCGTGACCAATTCGTGCTTCCGGGTTTCGACCGGTGTCTTGAACCGGCTTGTCCAGGACGCGACGTTTGAAAAGCCGCTGACCCGCAAGGGCCGTCCGATGAAGGTGCGGTACGTCACACAGCCCGAGACCAAGCCGCCGACGTTCATCCTGTTCTGCAACGATCCGGACTTGATGCACTTCTCGTACTTGCGGTACCTGGAGAACTGCATCCGTCGCGAGTTTCCGCTGGAGGGGACGCCGGTTCGGCTCGTGCCCCGACCGAGTCGGGAGAAGTACGAAGACCGGGACTAAGGCAGGGGTGGCCAGGCACCTCGCTACTTCCCGCTCGGCCAGGCACGAGGCAGGTTGGCCCACCGCGTGGGCCAGGGTCTGGCAACAGGGTCCATCGGCTTGAAGCCCAGTGCAAGGGCCGGTGAACCTGGTCGTAGGCGGTAGTCATGGTCACCAGCATCGACGAACCCCGGGTCGACGAACAACGAATGCTTGTCGCGGCCAGACGCCTGCCACTGGGCCACCGACAGCTTGCCAAAGGTCACCGGCTTGCCGTCGGAACGCCAGTACAGGTTGCCGTCCAAGGAGACCCCGTCGCCGTCCCAATTGCCCCAGAGCAGGGGCTTGGGTCCTGGCCAGACGACGATGTTCCCCGTAAAGGTGAATGAGAGGTGGTCTTCGGCGCGGGTCCGGGCAATCTGCGCCTCGTGGCCGTCCACCAGGATGTTGTTCCGGACGACGTTTTCCTTGCCGTAGTGCTGGTGGAAGCTCTCCGCGCTGCAACCGTAGACGACGTTGTCGGCCATGGTGACCCCGGTCGAGCCTTCATCCAGGTAGAGACCCCATCCTCCATAGGAGAAGCTGGTCACGTCGTGGATGCGGTTGCCGTCGACGATGCAGTGGTCGTCGGTGCCGAGGTGGTAGACGCCCCCCATGTCGCTGAGCACGCCGTAACCGATGTCGTGAATGTGGTTGCCGGTCACGTGGTTCCGGCGGGTGTTGGTCGGGCCGTAGCCCCATGTCCAGCCGACGCTGACCCCCGAATAGTAGAAGTCGGCGATCTCGCAGTCGATGACGGAGACGTCCGGAGAGTCGCCGACCCAGACCCCCACTCCGGCCGGGTGGACACGTCCACCGCCTGCGATCACGTCACGGGCGATGGTCACGCGGCTGGTCAGACGGTCGTCATCGGGGACGTGCTTGGCCAAGCCCACCTTGACGCCGCCCGCCCCCAGGTCGCTGATCTCGCCGTCCACATAGCTGACGTCTTGGGCGTTGGCGCCGATCTCCAGGCCATATCCGCCGACCTTGGTGATCCGGCAGTTGGTGAAGGAGACGGCCCGTGCGTCGTGCACCTGTACCGCTCCTGGCAGGTCGACCTCCGCCTGGCTGGTGTTCCGCCCTTCCTTGCCCATGCCCCAGGCGGCGTAGGCGAAGGTGACGTGGTCGAACTTGACGTTCGTGATCCTTTTCTCGGGAGTTCCACCGACAACGACTACCTGCTCGAACCGGGGCACCACCACCTGGGCCAGGGGATTGTCCTTCTGGCGCATTGGAATGACGCTGAGCTTCCGGGTCGCTGAGTCGAAGTAGAACTGGCCGGGCTTGCGCAAGGCCTCGCGGACGTTCTCGACAACATAGCGAAGGCCGGGTTTGAACCGGTGCCAGTCGGCGGGGACTGTGCGCCCGAAGAACGAGAGCGTCCCACTCCCTGTGTCAAACGCCTTGATCGGGAACCGCGTCATGGTCCAGTTCTGGAAGGCAAGGACTTCGACCTCGTGGAAGGCATGCCAACCGGGGTCGATCGTGCCCGGCTGGCCGATGCACCGGTCGTCTCCTTGTGGTTGGTCGGGTATCGCCGCCTTCACGTGGTAGTAGCCGGATTCGGGGAGACGAGGGCGGTTGTACCGGACGCCGTTGACGAAGAGTTGGGTGACCGGGAAGCTGCCAGGCAGGGTGACGGTGTAGGGTCCGCCGTCGCTCTGGAACCCGGTGATCTGCGTCCCCGCGATCAAGACCGGCGATTCGCCGCGCTTGGCCCGGAACTCCGTGTCGCTACGGTCGACGTGGAGCGGGCCGTCGAGATAGTAGTCGCCGCCTCCGAGGACGATCCGGACCGGTCGGTCGCCCTGCTTCTTGGCGAGCTTGAGCGCATAGTGCAGGGTCTTGACCGGTTTGTCCGTCGTGCCCGGGTCGGCGTCGTCGCCCCTTGGCGAGACGTTGATCGTCACGGGCGGGCTGGCGACGGTCGTCGTGACCAAGGCTACGAATAGCATGCTCATAGGATAGAGCAGGCACGCCGGACGATGAATCGCCGCAAGCCCTAGCGGGCACGGCCAGAGCCGGACGTGGCGCGCGAATAAGTCCCAGGCAAGGTGGACTTTCGGGTATCTTTCCACTCCGCGCCTTGACGTGGGCTTGCCCATGCACGACGCGACCCGATAATCAAGACGGCCTCGCAGGCCCGGACGGTGCGACCCTCACCCTAAACAAGGGGGCGACGCGACCGGAAACCGTCCGGATCAGACCGAATTTGAGGCTGCCAGCGATAGGAGGAACATGCTTCCGGGAATTTTAGGCACGAAAATCGGCATGACGAACGTCTTCGACGAAGACGGTCGCATGGTCACGGTCACCGTCATCGAGGCGGGGCCGGTCTACGTCACCCAGATCAAGAACGACGACAAGGACGGCTACACGGCGGTCCAGGTCGGCTTCCAAGAGATCAGCGACAAGAACCTCTCCTTCCCCAAGTTCGGCCACCTCAAGAGGGCCGGGGTGAAGAGCAACCTCCGCCACCTGCGCGAGTTCCGGGTCGACACGACCGACGGGTACGAGCTGGGACAGGAGATCAAGACAGACATCTTTAGCGAGGGCGACGACGTGGACGTCGTCGGCACCAGCAAGGGCCGCGGTTTCGCGGGCGGTGTGAAGCGGTACCACTTCAAGGGCCAGCACATGACCCACGGCTACATGACCCACCGTCGGCCTCTAAGCTCGGGCGCCACCGGCCCGCAGCGCGTTTTTAAGGGAACCCGCAAACCCGGCCACATGGGTGACGAGCGGGTGACCCAGACCGGACTTAAAGTCGTCAAGGTCGACGCCGAGCGCAACCTGATCCTGGTCAGCGGCAGCGTCCCCGGGGCTAACGGCAGCCTGGTCACCGTCAACAAGACCACGAGGAAGAAGTGACCATGGCGACACTCGAGATCAAGGACAAGAAGGGCAAAGTCGTCGGCAAGCACGACGTCGCCGCGGCCGTGGCCGGCACGGAGGTCAAGAAGGGGACCGTCCACCGCGTGGTGGTCACCGAAGAGGCCAACGCCCGCCAAGGCACCCAGAGCGCCAAGACCCGCAGCGAGACCCGCGGCGGAGGCAAGAAGCCGTATAAGCAGAAGAAAACCGGCAACGCCCGCCAAGGCACCACCCGCGCTCCGCAATGGGCGCACGGCGGGATGGCGTTGGCGGTCAAGCCGCGCAGCTATAGCAAGAAGGTCAACGTCAAGGAACGTCGCCTGGCCACGATCGCCGCTTTCGCCGAGAAGTTGAACGCGGGTGAAGTCGTCGTCGTCGACGCGATCAGCTTCGCCGCGCCGAAGACCAAGGACGCGCAGGCGTTCCTCAGCGCGCTTGGAGTGGCAGACTCCAAGCGCGTTTTGGTTGTCTTGGGCGACCACGACGAGACGACCTACAAGTGCTTCCGGAACTTGCCCAACGTCGAGGTGCGCACCGCGCCGAACCGAGAGGGCAAGGGCGAGCCGTTCAGCACCCGCGACCTGCTCCTTGCCAGGAAGGTCGTCATCAGCCAGGACGCCTTGAAGAAAGCCGAGGCCACTTGGACGGGCCGGGAGGCCAAAGCGTGAAAGACCCGCACATCATCATCATCCGCCCGCACATCACGGAGAAATCCTACGCTCTGAGCTACGGCACGGACGCCAAGGACGAGAAGGACGTGCAACGGACGTACACGTATATCGTCGCTGAGACCGCCAACAAGATCGAGATCAAGGCGGCGTTCGAGGCGATCTACAACGCGGGCAAGGGGCCGAAGGACGAGAAGTACTCGGTCGCTTCCGTACGCACAGTGAAGAAGCACGGCAAGTCACGCCGGGTCGGCCAGCGGGCCAAGGGCAAGAAGCCAGACGAGAAGAAGGCTCTGATCACCCTAGCCAAGGGCCAGATGCTTGAGGATTACGGAGTCTAACGATGCCGACGAAACGAGTCAAACCAACCTCACCAGGACGACGCCACCAGATCGTCAGCACATACTCCGAGATCACGAAGGGCAAGCCGGAGAAGAGCCTGCTCGCCCCGATCAAGAAGTCAGGCGGTCGTAACCACACCGGCCGGATCACGATGAAGAACCGAGGCGGCGGCAACAAGCGCCGGTACCGGATCATCGACTTCAAGAGGGACAAAGAGGGCGTGGCCGCCAAGGTCGTCGCCATCGAATACGATCCCAACCGCACCTGCCGGATCGCTTTGCTGGAGTACGCCGACGGCGAGCGCCGGTACATCCTGGCTCCCCGCGGCTTGGCCGTGGACACACAGGTCGAGTCCGGGCCGGAGAGCGACATCCTGCCGGGCAACAGCCTGCCGTTGCGCAACATCCCCTTGGGAACGATCGTGCACAACATCGAGCTCCAGCCGGGCAAGGGCGGCCAGATGGTCCGCAGCGCCGGTGCTGGCGCCCAGGTGATGGCGAAAGAAGGGAACTACTGCACGCTGCGCCTGCCGAGCGGCGAGATGCGCATGGTCCACCTGGAGTGCCGCGCCTCCATCGGAGAGGTCGGCAACGCTGAGCACGAGAACGAACAACTCGGCAAGGCGGGCAAGAACCGGGGCAAAGGCCGCAAGCCACACGTCCGTGGTGTCGTCATGAGCCCGCGCGACCACCCCCACGGCGGCGGCGAGGCGAAATCGCCCGTCGGACGCAAGAAGGGCCCGGTCGACCGCTGGGGCAACAAGGCCCAGGGGCACCGTACGCGGTCCAACAAACGCACAGACCGGTTCATCGTCAGGAGGCGACCGGCCAAGGGCTAAGCCCGCAGGAGACGACTTATGGCAAGAAGCCTCAAGAAAGGGTATTTCATCGACGAGCACCTCATCGACAAGGTGTCGGCGATGAACACTTCCGGCGAGAAGCGGATCATCAAGACGTGGTCGCGCCGCAGCACGATCGTCCCCGATATGATCGGGCACACGATCGGCGTGCACGACGGTCGCAAGCACATCCCCGTCTTCGTCACCGAGAACATGGTCGGCCACAAGCTGGGCGAGTTTTCGCCGACGCGGACTTACCGTGGCCACGACGGAAGCCTTCCAGAGAGGGGGGTCAAGATTCGGTAAGGCCCAAGCTGGGGCCGGGCGCGCGGTACAATCCCGTGCCTTGCGCCGACCTCCGCGAACGCGGAAAGGCAGCCCCGCTTAGCCTCCGGAAGGAGACAGCACCATGGAAGTCAGAGCAGTAGCCAAATTTGTCAGGGTCAAGCCCCTGATGGTCCGCCAAGTGGCCCGAGAGATTCGCGGCGCCAAGGCGGTCGACGCTGCCAACCAACTCCGGTTCAAGCCCGGCCAGGGCGCCTTCTACCTTCGCAAGGTGCTCATGAGCGCCATTGCGAACGCGGAGGCGAACCACGAGCTTGACGCCGATTCCCTGAAGGTCCGCGAGATCCGTATCGACGAGGGCCCCAAGTTCAAGCGCATCCAGGCGCGGGCCATGGGCCGCGCCAACCGCATCCTGAAACGACTGGCGCACATCACGGTCGTCGTCGAAGACACGGCCGCCGAGGCGAAGGTGAGGCCGCACGGCACCACTGCCAAGAAGCGCCCGACGTTCGCCGCTCCAAAGGGCAAGGCGCCCAAGGCGGCTGCGAAGGGCAAGAAGGAAGAGACCGTGGCCGAACCGGTGGTGGAGGAAGTAGTCGTCGAGACGCCGGTCGAGGAGACCGCTGTCAACACCGCCGACGCTGGCTCAACCGATGCCATCGAGGCAGCCGCCACCAACAGTGATGAGACGTCAGCCGAAGAAGCCGGCGAGGAGAAGAAAGACTAAGCATGGGACAGAAGATCCATCCGAACGGCTTCCGACTGGGCGTGATCTCCGGGCATGACAGCCACTGGATTTATCCGAAGAAGCAGTATCGCCACGCCATCGTCGCCGATGACAAGGTCCGCCGGTATCTCCAAGAGAAGATCGGCAAGGGTCTTGTCTCGCGGATCGAGATCGAACGCGCCGCCAACCGTGTCAAGGTGACGATATTCACCTCACGCCCCGGCGCGGTCATCGGCCGTGGCGGCAAGGGCATCGACGCTCTGAGCCAAGAACTGAACCACATGGCGCGGAAGGAGGACTCCACCGCCCAGGTCCAGGTCAACGTCAGCGAAGTGCGCCAGCCGGAGCTGGACGCCCAGTTGGTCGCAGAGAACATCGCCGTCCAGCTCGAGAAGCGTATCAGCCATCGTCGCGCCATGAGGCAGTCGATGACCCGGGCCCAACGGTTGAACGGCCGGGGCATGAAGATCCAGGTGAGCGGCCGGCTGAACGGCGCCGAGATCGCCCGGTGCGAGCTCGACAAGTTCGGCAAGGTGCCTCTCCACACTCTTCGGGCGGACATTGATTACGGTTACGCGATCGCTTACACGATCTATGGCACCGTAGGCGTCAAGGTTTGGGTGTACCGGGGCGAAGTGTTGCCTGAAAAGCAACTCGCCCAGATGCACGACAGTTTCAACGCCCGTCCCAGGCGACACCGTGACGACCGGGGCCCGCGAGAAGAAAACGACGGGCCGCCGCGAGAAGCTCGTGGCCGTCAAGAGTCAGAGTCCGGTGGCGCGCCCGATCCAGCGGCGGTCACCAGCGGCAGCACGGGGGAGGTCAAAGCAGATGTTAATGCCTAAGAGGACGAAGTACCGCAAGGCCTTTCGAGGCCGCATGCGCGGCAACGCCGAGCGTGGCGGCACCATCAACTTCGGAGACTACGGGCTCATCGCCCTACAGCCGGCATGGATCACTAGCCGACAGATCGAAGCCGCCCGTATTGCCATGACACGCCACATCAAGCGTGGTGGCAAGGTCTGGATCCGGGTGTTCCCGGACAAGCCTTATACCAAGAAGCCGCTCGAACAGCGCATGGGGAAGGGCAAGGCCTCCGTAGAAGGATGGGTGGCGGTCGTCAAACCGGGAAAGGTCATGTTCGAGATGAACGGAGTCGATGTGGAGACGGCACGCGAAGCCATGAGGCTCGCTCAGCACAAACTGCCCATCGAGACGAAATTTGTGACGAAAGAAGAGTATCAGGAGGCGGCCGGACTCTGAACCCAGAACCGCCCGACGAAGAAATGAAAGCCCTGAAAGCAACCAATCTGCGGGAGAAGACCGTTCCGGAGCTAGAAGAGATGGTGCGCCAAGAGCGCGCGGCCCTCTATAAAGCCCGCCGCGACCTCGTCTTCCGCCAGATGACCGACACCGCCAGCCTCAAGGTGCGTCGGCACAACATCGCCCGCCTGCTCACGCTCATCGGCGAGAAGAAGAAGGGAGCGGAAGCGTAGTCCAATGGCAGAACAGATTGAGACCCGTGGCAGAAGGAAGACGCGACGAGGCGTCGTCGCCAGCAACAAGATGACCAAGACGGTCACCGTCAGACTGGACCGTGCCTACCAGCACGGCCTGTATGGCAAGACCGTCCGGACTTCGAAGAAGGTCAAGGCTCACGACGAGTTGAGCTGCGACATCGGAGACACCGTCGAGATCATGGAGACCCGACCGCTCAGTAAGGATAAGCGGTGGCGTGTCACCAGGATCGTCGAGAAAGTGAAGTGAGTTTCGGCCCCGGCTAGCCGGGGCCAACGACATAAGACGCAAGGCAAGCGGCGCGCCCGGGAGCCCTCTGCGCAAATAAGACAGGAACAGGACAATGATCCAACAGTTCAGTAGGTTGAAAGTGGCCGACAACTCGGGCGCGCGGGAAATCATGTGTATCCGCGTCCTCAAGGGGTCGCAGCCGCGATACGGCACCGTCGGGGACGTGATCGTCGCCTCGGTGAAAGTCGCCACACCCAACATGC
>CAYVHL010000001.1:0-43623 GCA_964451255.1 uncultured Fimbriimonadaceae bacterium | reverse complement strand
AAAAGGGCGACGTGATCAAGGCCGTTATCGTCCGGACCAAGAAGCCGGTCCGACGCAGAGACGGCAGCACGTTGCGCTTTGACGATAACGCCGCGGTAGTTATCAACCCGGTGAACCTGGAGCCGCGCGGCACACGCATCTTCGGGCCTGTGGCCCGCGAACTTCGCGACGCCAACTTCATGAAGATCGTCTCCCTCGCGCCGGAGGTGGTTTGAACATGCCCACGAAAGCTGAAATCAAGAAACTGAGCCACAAGCTGAAGCTCAAAGTCCGGACTGGCGACAAAGTCGTCATCATCGCGGGCAAGGACAAGGGCCAGATTGGCACTGTCGCAGCGATCTCCCCCAAGGAGAACAAGGCGATTGTCTTGGCCGAGAACCCAGATAACCCAGAAGTGCCGTTGCCGTTGAACGCCGCCGTCAAGCACCGCAAGGCGCGGATGCAGGGCGAGCGGTCGGCAAGGCTGCGCATCCCCGTCCCGATCGACGTCAGCAACCTGATGGTCATCGACCCGGCTGACGACAAGCCGACCAGAATCGGTCGAAGGGTCGAAGACGGCAAGGTCGTGCGCTATGGCAAGAAGAGCGGCAAGACACTAGTCGACAAACCTAACATCACCAAGGAGAGCTAAGAGACGATGGCACGTAAAACCGCTGAGAAGACCGCGACCGGCCCGCAGGGCAAGCTGCCCGAGCCAAGGCTGAAAAAGGTCTACAAGGAACAGGTCGTCGCCAAGCTCAAGGAACAGTTCCAGTACAAGTCGTCCATGGAAGTGCCGCGCCTTGTCAAGGTCGTGGTCAACATGGGCACCGGCATTGAAGAAAAGGAACTGGAGAGCGGTGTCCGCGACATGCAGGTCATCACGGGCCAAAAGCCGGTGACCACCACGAGCCGCAAGTCGATCTCCCAGTTCAAACTTCGTGAGAACATGAAGATCGGGTGCATGGTCACCCTGCGTGGCGACCGCGCCTATTACTTCTTGGACAAGCTTTGCACGGTGGCGTTGCCACGTATCCGCGACTTTCAGGGCCTCTCCCCGCGAAGTTTCGACGGCCGCGGCAACTATTCGCTGGGTTTGAAGGAGCAGTTGGTGTTCCCAGAGATCGACTACGACACGTTCGACAAGATCCGAGGGATGGACATCACCATCGTCACAACCGCCAAGAACGACGAAGAGGGCCGGGCGTTCCTGAAGCTGATGGGTCTGCCGCTTCGGGACAAATAGACTAAGAAGTCACGGGTTCCTGGGGGCCATCGGCGTCACGCCGGTGGCCCTTCCCATTTCACAGTTTTCGCAACGGTGTATTATTCAAAAGGGGTTCACTAACATGATCATTCCAGGTTTGATTCTGCTCATGACGCAAGCTGACGGCGTCACTACGAACTTCGTGCCTTCGGGTGCGGTCGCCAAGGCGGGTGGATACCGTCCGATCCGGTCTGTGATGTCGGAGACCAAGCCTGCCTGGCTGAAAAAGGCTCCGACTGGCGCAACGGGCCTTTACGGCGCTATGGCCATTAATGGGACTGAAGTCGGCTACATGGTCACCGACAGCGCGATCTACGTCGATGCAAACAGGGACGGTGACTTGACCAACGATCCCAAGGCGGAGTGGACGGAGAAGAACAAGATGCACACCGGTGGAGCGACCGTCGACGCGGGGTTCCCGGAGAAGATCGGCGTCAAGTTCTATCGCTTCGACCCAAACGATCCGAACCGCCAAGCCCTCAAGACCACCCTGCTCTTCTACGCTGACTATGGTTATGAGGTCAACTTGACGATCGGCGGCAAGACGAGTTCAAGCTTCGTCGCCGGCGACATTGGTGACCAAGGAAGCCTGTGGGTGGATAGGAACGGCGACGGCAAGCAGAGCTACTTCCATGAGATGGTGACGTTCAACAAGCCGTTCAACTTCACCGGCACCAGCTACGTGGTGAAATCGAGCGGTGGGAGGCTCACCCTGGAGAAGTCGGCAACGGAGGTTCCGATGGAACCGATGGCGCCGAACCTGTCGGTGGGGGCCAAGGTGGTCCCATTTGAGGCGACGGCGACGGACGGCTCAAAGATTTCCTTCCCAAGTTCTTACAAGGGCAAGATCGTGATGGTCGACTTCTGGGCGACATGGTGCGGCCCCTGCATGGGAGAAGTGCCAAACGTGGTGAAGAACTACGGCGAATATCACCCGAAGGGCCTTGAGATCCTGGGAATCAGTTTCGACCAGCCCAACAGTCTGCAAAAGGTGAAGGAAGTGACGGCCAAGAACAACATGCCGTGGAAGCAGGTCTACGAAGGCAAGTTCTGGGACACGACGATCGGCAAGATGTACGACGTCGCCGCCATTCCCTTCACCCTTCTCGTCGACGGTGACACCGGCGAAATCCTGGCCACCGGCGACACGATGCGCGGGGAGAACCTAGGCAAGGTGCTTGAGAAAGCGTTCGCCAAGAGAAAGGCAAGCCACCGGTGAACCATTGAGTTGAGGCCCGGGGCTAGCCGCCTCGGGCCTCAACCACGTCTCTTCCGTCCGTTCTTGGCCAAGAGCTGTGTCGCGGGCTGAAGGCAAAGCCCAAGTTGCGATGAGAACGGCTCGACGCCCTTGCTGGGCTTCAGACGGACGTAGCTGGCATCCGAACGCAACTCCCACGCGTTTGTGTTGTCTTGGAGGGCTGATTCGATCACGACGTCGCGCAGGTACTTGATGTGGTCTTTCTCGCGCACTGGCACCAGCACCTCTGTCCGGCGGTCTAGGTTCCGCCGCATCATGTCGGCGCTTCCGACAAGGGCTTCGGGTTCGCCGTCGTTCCCGAAGTAGTAGATCCGGCTGTGTTCGAGGAAGCGGCCGACGATGCTGACCACCCGGATGCGCTCGCTCAGTCCCGGCACGCCTGGCCGCAAACAACAGACCCCCCTGACCACCAGGTCGACCTGCACGCCGCTCTGGCTGGCTGAATAGAGGGCGTCGATCACCTCGGGGTCGACTAAGCTGTTGACCTTGATGGCGATGTTTCCCCGTCCCGTTCGCTTGGCGTGGGCTTCTTCACGTTCAATGCGGTCAAGGATGCCTTCCCTTAGGTTGTGGGGGGCGACGAGCAGTTTCCGGTAGCTCGTCTGGCGGCTATAGCCTGTAAGGACGTTGAAGAGTTCGACGACGTCCTGGGCGACGTCAGGGTCGCAGGTGAACAGGCCGATGTCGGTGTACACCCTGGCCGTCTCCGGGTTGTAATTGCCGGTTCCGATGTGAACGTACGTGCGGATGCCGCCGGGATCCTTGCGCACCACCATGCAGAGCTTACAGTGGACCTTCATGTCTGCGACGCCGTAGGCGACGTGCACCCCCGCCCGTTCAAGCGCCTTCGACCAGACGAGGTTGTTGCTCTCATCGAACCGGGCCTTGAGCTCGACCATGACTGCGACCTGCTTGCCTTCTTCCGCCGCGTTGAGGAGGCTTTCGACGATCGGCGACTCTTGTCCGACCCGGTACAGGGTCTGTTTGATACCGATCACATCGCGGTCGTCGACCGCCGAACGAACGAAGGTCTCGACCGGCGCGAAGCTGTCATAAGGGTGGTGCACGAGGACATCGGAAGCCCTGACGGTCTCCAAAAGGCTCCGCGCATTGGTCAGCCGGTCGTTGGACACGGGGTGGTGGGGGGCGAATTTGAGACCTGGCTTGTCGATCCCTGTCAGTTCCCACAAGAATTCGAGCCCAAGTGTGCCGTCCAAGCGCATGACGTCCTCGACGTCAAGGTTCAACCCGGCCCTTAAGACGCCGAGCCAGTGCTCGCTCAAAGTGTTGGAAACTTGGAGAAGGACGGGGTCTCCGAACCGCCGCAACCGAAGTGTCTGCTCGACCATGGTGATCAAGTCGGCGGCCTCCAGTTGGCGGATCTCGATGTCAGCGTCACGCAGGACGCGGAACGGGTGGCACCCGATGACTTCGACACCGGGGAAGAGAAGGGCCGCCTGGGAGGTTATCAGATCCTCAAGCATCACAAAGGTGTTCGATCTGCCAGGAACCTTGACGGCCCGGGGCAAGACGGTCGGCACCTTCACCCGTGCGAGCTTCAACCCCGTGCTGTCGCGCAGTTCTACCGCGAGGTTGAGCGAGCGGTTGCTCATGAAAGGGAAGGTGACGACCGGCTCGACCATCAGCGGGGTGCAAAGGGCGAACACGTCGCGGGCGAAATACTCGGCGAGGTTCTTCCGGTCGGCGGCGGGCAGGTCGGCGAAGGCTGCCAACTTGATGCCCGCCTTGAGCAAGGCGGGTTTGAGTTCCTGGTCCCACGCCGTGCCACAGCGACACCGCAACTCGGACGCCCGCAGGGAGATCATGTCTAGCTGCTCGGAGGCGTTCATCCCGTCAGGGGTGACCTCTACGACCTCGGTGGCTTCCTGCTCGATCAGGCCGCTGACCCTGACCATATAGAACTCGTCCAAGTTGGATTCAAAGATGGCAAGGAACTTCGCGCGCTCGAGCAGGGGGTTGGAGGCGTTCTCACCTTCCGCTAAGACCCGCGCGTTGAACTCCAACCAGCTGGCCTCACGGTTGACGAACCTATGCGGGGCGGTCCTCAGCCCTAAGTCTTGGTTTATCGTGTGCGCCATCGCCCTTCTCGATCATCGGCAATTTCGAGGATCGCTCCCTCCCGGACCCCGAACTCGCTTACCAGCATGGAACTCATGGCGAACAATCGGAAGACGCCCAGGTACACCAGGGAGCCCGGTAGCAAAGTCTGGGCCCGCTTGAGTTTAACGCCGTAACGAGACGAGATGGCCGCCGTCGAGAGCCTTGCGGTGTCCCAGGCGAGGAACTCCAGTTCCCGAGCCTGGATTTCCCGGTCTCCGTCCGGGTGGAGGGCCCGCCACACCCCTCTTGAGACACCGCCGCAGGCGACGATCCGCTCGGGTGGCGCATAGTGGCTGACCTCGGCTAGTGCGGCGGCCACCAACTCTTGTACCCGCGCCACCTCCTCATCGCTTGCCGGTTGCTTGATGCGTGAACTTGCGATGAGGGTTCCGGTGCCGATGGAGAGTCCGACCTCGGCAACGATCTTGCCGTCGCGGCAATCGGCGACTTGGACGCTGCCACCGCCGGTCTCGACCAACAAAGTGCGTCCGTCGACCGGGCAGTCAAGCGACGCGCCACGGAGGCTGAGTTCAGCCTCGCGGGCGGGGGAGATGAGATCGACCTGCACGCCCAATCTGGCCTTGATCCCACTGAGCAACTCTTCGTGGTTTGCGGCTCTCCTCATCGCCTCGGTGGCGAACACATAGAGGGCTTCCACCTTGTAGCTGTCAGCCGTCTCTTTGAACGTCTTGATGCAGGCGAATAGGTTGTCAGCCTCGCGTTTCGGTATGACTCCCTCGCGCTTCACGACCTCCCCGAGAGATAGCCATTCCGACTGGTTGACGACCCGCCTCAGGGCCGACGGCGTGACGTCGGCGATCAGGATGTGGGCGGTGTTGCTGCCGATGTCGGCGGCGGCGACCAGCCTGCCCACCCTAGCCCGCCTCCGGGGGATCGAGGAGGACGTCGTGCCCCAAATAGAAATGGTGGGAGTAGTGGCCCGGCTTGGCCCAGACGAGCCCAATCGGCACGTCTGGCCACAGGAAGCGGGCGACTTCTTGGCACTCTTCCATCGACGCCGGAAGGCCGTCCAGACGGCTGACGATCAGGTGGAGCAAGTCGTCTTCTCCTTCGAACTGGTACCGATAGGCACCGACGGTCGCTCCAAATGGATTCGGTTCGCTTCCGATCGAGAGCAAGGCGGCGTGCTCTTCGGCCTGGGAGTTCTCCGGGTCGAAGGCGGGGAGCCGGACGGTCTGTCCACCACGGATCGCCGTCAGCAACATGTCGAAGACCGCGTCCCGCCGTCTCACCTCGTCGCTGGTCGGGGATAGAGGCATCGCAGTTCTGGCGGAGCGGGTGGGATTCGAACCCACGATACGTTGCCGTATACACGATTTCCAATCGTGCTCCTTCGACCACTCGGACACCGCTCCTCGTGTCTGTCCTCAGGATTATGGTCGGTCGGTCGCCTTCTCGGTCAGACTGTCCTGTTTGCGGGGTCGGATGACCGCACGACGGTCGGCACGCCGCGCGGCAAGAGCCTGTCTAGGCTCGTCCATACTCAAGACGTGGGAAGCATCCGGGAGACCATCGAGGCCAGGGAGCGCGATTTCCTCTCCCACTATGCCACTTGTTCGGCCGACAGCGCGGGCCGACCGTTTCCAGAAGAGCCAGACCCTGTCCGGACCGCCTTCCAGCGTGACCGAGACCGCATCCTCCACAGCAAGGCGTTTCGCCGTTTGAAGCACAAGACGCAAGTCTTCATCGAGCCGAAGGGCGACCACTTTCGTACTCGGCTGACGCACTCTTTGGAGGTCGCCCAGATCTCAAGGACGGTCGCGCGGGCCCTGCGGTTGAACGAGGATCTGGTCGAAGCGATCGCGCTTGCGCACGACGTGGGACACCCGCCGTTCGGGCACGCAGGCGAAGAAGCGTTGGACACGACCCTCCGGGAGGTCTTCGGCGACCACGCGCCCCCGGGGTTGGACGGGTTCCGGCACTACGAGCACTCACTGCGGGTCGTCGATGTGCTCGCAAGACTCAACCTGACCAATGAGACCCGTGCCGGAATCGGCGGGCACAGCAAAGGGAGGAAGGACCTGGAGACGACCGACGGGGAACCGGTCTCGACGATCGAGGCTTCGGTGGTACGTGTCTGCGACCGGATCGCCTATCTCAACCACGACCTGGACGACGCGTTACGAAGCGGCCTTATCGAAGGCGTCCCGGACGAGTTCTTAGAGATCGGAGCAAGCCATGGAAAGCGAGTGTCGGCGATGGTCTTCGACGTGATCGAGAATTCACTTGATCAGCCTTCCATCATCGTCTCAGACCGGATGATGGGGCAAATGAACAGCCTCAAGGAGTGGCTGTACGAGAACGTGTATCTGCTCAAGCCCCACCCAGGTGACGAGATCGCAAAGGCCAAGAAGCTCGTGCGGGAGTTGCTCCTGCACTATTTGGAACCGGGAACCCTCCCTGATGGATTTGAAGGCTCGCAAGGGGCGGTTGACTACGTGGCGGGTATGACGGACCGTTTTGCAATAGCCACGTACCTGCACATCTTTGTCCCGACAGAGTTCAGCGACATTGTGTCCCTGGTGCCATAGGCGAGCCGCCGGTCCTATTGCAAGCAGGTGACGAAACTTTGCACCGCCTTTGTCGTTGTACTCATTGACATGAGGGCCATCCTGGACTTTCTAGCGACGGTGCTAGCGGTGATGACGAGCCACCTTGGCGGAGGCGATCTGATCGCACCCAAGGGCGATGTCTTGGCCTCTCAGTCCACACCTACGACCATCGAACGGGCCGCCCAGCCGTTCGACTTGACACCGAACGTGGTCGGAGCGATGTCCGGTCTGCCGCTGTCCTATTTGGTCGTTGACGCCCCGGCACCCCGGAGCATGGGAATCGTCAAGTACCGGCGCGGTTCAAAGCCTCGGGCAACAGACCACGCAAGCTTTGACGCGTTGAAGTACGCGCCGGAGTTGCAGGCGAGAGTTTGGAGCAAGCTGGAAGAGGCGTGGAAGATCGAGCCCGAGATCAATGGAATTCGGATGACCGATGCCGAGCCGATCGTGGTGTTCGGCTCAGAATAAACTCGGCCGAACCTAGGACGCGACCTTGGAGTAGACGGCTTCCAATCGTTCGACCATTTGTTCAAGCGTAAATTTCTCTTGAATCAGGCGCTGAGCGTTGGCGCCCATGCGACGCCTGTCGTCCTCGTTTGTGAACATGAAGTCCATGCCTTTGAAGAGGCTGAAAGGTGTGTTCTCGACCAAGAGGCCGGTCTCGTGGGGGATGATCAGTTCGCCGAGCGCGCCGACGTTGCTGGCCACGACAGGCTTGCCTCTGGCCATGCATTCGATGACGGCCAAGCCGAAGGACTCCATCACGCTGGGCAGGATAGAGAACTCCATCGCGTCGAAAAGCCGGGGCACGTCTTCACGGTTGCCGGTGAACGTGACCCTTCCTTCCAGGTCTTGCCTGGCGACTTCGTCCTGTAGTTGCTTCGGATAGTCGCCGTCCATCCGACCGACGAAGAGCATATGGGCGTCCGGATGCCTGTCTAGTAGTCGGGGCATGGCGGCGACGGCGATTCCGTGGCCCTTTTCTTCGGCCACGCGGCCGACCAGACCGACCAATTGACGCCCTTCTTCGATGCCGAACTCTTCGTGGACGGTGTGGTCACCCTCGTACTCGAAACTACTGAAATCGGTGCCGTTATAGACGACGTCTATAAAGCGGTCGCGGACGCCTTGACCTCGCAAGACGCCGCGGATGAAATTGCTGACGGCGACCAAGCGGTTACGACCGTGGGCGACAAACTTGTAGACGGGCTCTCGGGTCTCCACATGGACGGTCGAGACCAGGGGCACGCCGCGAAACGATCCGACGACCAGCCCAAGGTAGGTCGCGCGGCTGAGGTGGGCGTGGATGACGTCGAACCGGCCCGATTTTGCGACCTGGTTGATCCGCTTGATGGCGCGCGCGCCCCATGCGGCCCGCATGTCTACGGTGTGGCACTCGATGCCCGCTTCTTCCAGTTCACGGACCATCCAAGCGATGGGCGGGCACACGACCTCGACATGGTGGCCGTCGCGGGAGAGCCGCTTGCTCAAGACGATGGTCTGGCGCTCGGCGCCGGATGTGGCAGAGCTTGAGACGACCTGCAGGACTCGAAGCCGTGGTGGTGTCAAGGTGTCACCAAGTCAGTCCTAAAGTATACCGGGGTCCCCGTCACGCCGTCTGCCACCGTCTAGACTGCCCGGATGCACCGGCTCCGTGCGATCGTGACGGACCGGCTCCTGCCCGGGATGTCCGTACTGAGGTACCGGGATTTCAAGATCCTATGGGTCGCCGCCTTTGTTTCCTTCTCAGGTTCGCAAATACAGACGGTGGTGCAGGGAGACTATGTTTGGCAGTTGACCCACGACCACGAGAAGCTCGCCTTCGTCACGTTTTGTAACTTGATCCCAGGGACATTTCTCTTCCCGTTCGTCGGTATCGTGGTCGACCTCTTTGACAAACGCCACGTATTGGCCGCGGCAAACCTCGTGATGGGCTTGGGCGCGCTGTACCTGGCGGTTTTTGCTTGGACAGGGAACCTCTCCTACATTGCGATCGTGCTTGTCTCGTTGGTCACGGGCCTCGCTCAAACCATGGAGATGCCGGCGCGGCAAGGAGCGTTTCGCAACGCGGTGGGAGACGAGGACCTCCCCAAGGCCATACCGCTGCAGGCGATGACATTTAACTTTGCAAGGGTCGTCGGCCCGGCGGTCGGTGGCGTCGTGCTCAACTTCTTTGGTGCAGCCTCGTGCTTCTTTGCCAACGCAGTCTCCTTCGTCGCCCTCATATGGGCGGCGATGACGGTGAAGGCGGTGCCCCCCAACAGAGAAAGTTTCGGCCAGCCGATGAAGGATCTGGTCTTGGAGGGCATCCGCTTCACTTTCCGCGACCGGTCTTTGCGGACCATTTTCTTCATGGAGGCGGCCGCATCGCTGATCGGTATGCCTTACATGGTGCAAATGCCTGCGCTCGTGTCGGAGATCCTTCATGGTGGGGACGAGTTGCTTGGAGCGGCATACAGCGCGGTCGGGTTAGGCGCCCTCGCCAGCCTGTTCCTCCTGCAATCGATCGCCCACTTACCGTACAAGGGGCTGACTGTCCGATTGGCGATGGTCTGCTTTGCCGTCGGCCTGACGGTGATGGGGCTGAGCCGCAACACGGGCGTCACCTTCTTCGCCCTCGCCCTGACCGGCGCGGCCGCGCTGCTGCAGTTCAACACGACCAACACGCTGTTTCAACTGCTCTCGCCGGAAAACTTGCGCGGTCGGGTCCTGTCCATGCATTTTTGGGCACTTGTGGGACTGGCGCCGATCGGCACGATCCTGTTCGGATGGCTGGCGAAGGCGACGTCCTTACAAGCCGCCCTAGTCTGGTCAGGGATGCTGATGGCGGTGGCGAGCCTGGCCGCCCACTTTGTCCGAAACACCGTGCGTGAGCCCCTTGTGCCGGTGGAGAGTGGAGCCGAGTGACGGATTTGAACCGACGACCTACCGCTTACAAGGCGGTTGCTCTACCACTGAGCTAACTCGGCGCGAAGTCCATTTTACTTTCGGCACAATGTGACGGCGGGCCAAAGCGGCCCGCCGTCAACTAAGCTTGATCTTGGATTGGGTCGCGTTCAGCCTTTACGACGTCTGCGGGTCTTGACAAGTTTGTAAGAGCCGTCGGCGGATGGTGCCAGCTTATGGCCGGCAGGAAGCCTGCTGAGCGCGGCCTTGAGTTCTGCGGGGATCTCTGCCGCCTTGCTCGAACGGCCCGACGACTTGCGGCTCCGGCGGAAGCTACCGGCCGCCTTTTCGGCTTCCGCCGCGTCCGTGACGACCTTGAACCCTTTGTCAGCGATCGAGAAGATCTCGGCGCTGGGTGGGACATGGATGAACACATAGGTGTCCGACTGCAAGATTCTGGCCTCGAACGGCAGCGTGTACTTCTTGCCTCTGCCTAAATTCAAGGTGAGTGTGCCCTTAGGAGATGTGCGGAGTTTTAGACCTGCCTTGGTCTTTTCAAGTGATTTAGCCATTTCAATTCTCGTATCAACGAAGGTCTGATCACCTACGTGAGACGCCCCGTCAGCTGAATCCTAGCACTATCATTTAGCATATTGCAAGAGTCCAACGGGCAGTCTATGTAACCGGCACGTTGTCGATAAGCCGTACACCTTTCCACTTTGCCGCAACAATGATCCTGTCCAGAGCATGGACTTCTTCACTTGGCTTCATTGAATTAGGTTCGACGACTTCAAAATAGTCGAGGTCAAAACCGTACTTTTTCAGGACGATTTCGGAGTCCTGTAGATAAATGTCTATTTTGTTCCTGCCATCGTTGAGACGTAGGCATTTGGCAGTCGCACATAGGACCCTGAAGAGTTCAGCGGCGTCAAGGCGGTCTTGATCCGACAAGTATGCGTTTCTGCTGGACAACGCGAGACCAGAAGGTTCACGGACTGTCTCGCATAACACCAGTTGGACGGGAAAGCCGAGGCCCTCGACGAGGGCTCGGACGACCGCGCATTGTTGAAGGTCCTTAAGACCAAAGTAGGCCAGGCACGGCCCTACAGCAAGAAAGAGCTTGCTGACGATGGTCGCCACTCCGTCGAAGTGGCCCGGTCTTGACGCGCCCTCCCAAAGCTGGCTCGGCCCGGACACGCGTACGACCACGTCATCGCGCCGATACATTTCTTCGACAGTCGGGATAAACGCGATGTCAGCGCCGATGGATTCGGCGAGTTGCAAATCGCTTGCTTCTTGGCGCGGGTACTTAGTGAGGTCTTCACCTGGCCCGAATTGGGTGGGGTTGACAAAGATGGATAAGACGACGGTGCGGCAATCGGCTCTTGCACGGGCAAGCAAAGAAGCATGCCCTTGGTGCAAAGCACCCATGGTAGGGACGAATCCCACATCAGTGTGCCCATCGAGAGCATCTCGCAGGCTGCTTATTGTGCGGACGACTTTCACACGCTGTTTTCCGGCCCCGGAAAGGAGTTTTCCCTCACAGCTTTCGCGTAAGCTCTTGCCGCACGCCGAAAGGCGACGCGGCCATGGGTAAAGGCTTTGGCATGTCTGTAGACACGATCGGAGAGCCCCATGACATCGTGGAAGACCTGGATCTCGCCATCGCAATGGGGACCGGCGCCGATCCCGATCGTCGGAATGTCCAGACTTGCGGTGAGCCTTTGTGCGAGGCTCGCTGGCACCAGCTCCACGACGACGGAGAACGCCCCGGCGTCTTGAAGGCGTAGCGCCGTCGCAATGACTTGGTCTCCGTGGTCGCCTTTGCCCTGGACGCGGTGCCCTCCGAAGCTCAGGACGGACTGTGGCGTGAACCCGACGTGGGCCATGACAGGAACCCCGGCGCGGACGAGGGCGGCGACGACTTCAGGATAGTCGCCTTCTAACTTGACCGCTTCTGCGCCCTCCTTGACAAGTTCGACCCCCGCGTCCACGCCCGCCGCCGTTGAGGAGTTGTAGGAGCCGAACGGCATGTCGGCGACCAACAGCGGTGCTGACAGGCCGCGTCGCACCGCCCTAAGGTGGTGGGCGACCTCGTCCAAGGTGACGGGAAGGGTCGAGTCATAGCCCAAGACGGTGTTGCCGAGCGAATCACCGACTAGGACGACATCGACGCCAGCGCTTTCGGCGACCGCCGCCGATGGTGTGTCGTACGCGGTTAGGCAGACGATGCGGTTGCCCGAGCCCTTCATCGCCCGGACGGCCGGAGCAGTCACTTTCACCGCCATCTGACGCCTAGTGTACCGATGTGTGCCAAAGCGTCAGGCCTTGACTGCTTCCGCGACTTCCGCCGCATGACCCGCAGGTTTGACTTTGTTCCAGACCCGCGAGACGATTCCTTGTTCGTCGACCAAGAAGGTGGTCCGTTCAACGCCCATATACTTCTTGCCGTACATTGACTTCTCGACCCAGACACCGACCGATTTGCATAGGGTTTGGTCTGTGTCGGCAAGAAGCGGGAAGGGAAGGGAGAACTTGTCGGCGAACTTCCGGTGGCTCTTCACAGGGTCGGGGCTCACTCCAAAGACCTTGGCGCCCTTGATGTCTTGGGCCATGTCACGGAACTCGCAGGCCTCGACAGTGCAACCGGGTGTGTCGTCCTTTGGATAGAAGTACATCACGAACTTTGTGCCGCGCAAACCGGCCAATGAATGGTTCTGGCCGTCTTGGTCGGCTAGGGAAAAATCCGGAAATGGCTCACCAACGGTCAACATGGCTCGTTGGACAAGGATGTCCCATCAAGATGACAGGGGAGCAGATGCTTGGGCCAAACGACCAAGAGCGTCCCCCACGAGCCGGAAGTTTGTCCAATCGTCCAGCGCTTCGGCCCCAAGAGACTTGTAAAAGCCGATGGCCGGCTCGTTCCAGTCCAGGACGGAGAGTTCGAACCTGGCGCACCCGTGTTCGACGGCGAACTGGGCCACGTGGCTGATCAGAGCTTTGCCATAGCCATTGCCCCGCATTGTGGGGATCACGAAGAGGTCTTCAAGGTGGATTCCAGGCTGGGATAGGAATGTGGAAAAGTTGTAGAACCAGAGGGCAAAGCCTATCGCATCACCGTCGAGTTCGGCGATGGCAGCATACGCCTTGGGATGATTCCCAAAGAGGTGTCTATCCAACGACTCTTCATCGGCGACGCAGGCGTCGAGCAGCCTTTCATACTCTGCAAGGCCGCGGATCAGGTTCAGAAGAGTCGATGTGTCGCCCGGTCCGGCGTTCCGGATCGTCAACTCTGCTCGCATGGGCGAAGTCTGACCCGTCGATCAGGCCCAGAGGTCTAGCGGCCTGCGCACGAGCCTGGTAACGATGTGGAAAACTCTATGGAAAAGTCCGGATCGCGTCAGTTCGGGTTGGGTACGAGACAGGCCCGGACATTGACGGACGATTTCTTCCAGCTTGCCCTCCACTAGGTCAGGCGAGGCGTCGAAGGTGCCGTGCCAACTGCAGACAAAACACTCCTCGTTTTCGACGACGTTGAGAGCGCCGCAAAGGGGGCAGACGACAAAGTTGTCGGCGGCCATGCGTCGCTTGATGACAAGAAATGTCGTCGGGGTGATTCGTCGGAGCGCCATTGTCCATTGAAAAAGTCGGTTCTGCGGCCTGCTAACCTTACGGGCTCACCAGTTCCGACCCTAGGAACTTGCTTCAAGTTTTGGATGTCATCCACCGAACGTCATTTCACCGCGTTTGGGAGCACAAAGCCTGACCTGAGCCGGTTCGATTGGGAACTTGCTGTTCTCGAATCCGGTTGATTCGGACGCAGGTGATGGGCCCGAACCCACGTCAGTCTATAATCAGGGATCAAAGAGGCGAGACAAATGCGGATTTTGAAGTGGATCGGGATTGTGGCGGCGGTGGCCGCTCTATCGGCCGGCGCCATGGCGCAAAAGGCGACGCCGGAGGAAATGGGCACCTTCGCCGATAAGTCGGGCATGGGCGTGTTGCACATGAACGCCAATCTCGGTAGCTTCAAAGTCATAGATGGCAAGGGTCGTCTCGACGTGTCGTTCACAGGCACATACCTCATCACCAAGTACAACGGGAAAGCCCTGCAGATCGAAGGGAAGATCCGGAAGGAGTACGACAAGAACGGCCGCACCGTATTCACCGGAACCGGCAGGATCATCGCCGAGGGCGAATGGCGAGGACTTGAGTGGTTCGGAAAGGACATGCACGCCGTCTGGTACGGCAGCGGCGCGCTCCGCATCAACGGCGAGTTCGACCGCAGCTTCAGGACCGGTGACTACTGGTACGAAGATCCTGCGGAAAAGCAGTCTTGGCCCGCATCGAGCGTCATGACCGTGTACATGCCCAAACCTGATTATTCCGGTACGACAAAGTCCGTGCCCCGCGAGCGCAGATCGGGCGGAGGCTAGCGGCGGCAGGTGCTGAGGAGCACCTTCTGTCACGTGCCGGGCATCGGATCGGCGACGGAGCAGTCCCTTTGGCAACAAGGTTGCACCACTTGGGACGCCTACCTTTCAGACCCTGGCTCGTTCAAAATCGGCGGCGCCGACCGTGGGCTCGTGCGAGAGGTCATCGGATGGTCGGCGGAGGCTCTCGAAAAGCGCGACCACCGGTTCTTTTCCGAAGCCCTGTCGCAGCGTGACGCCTGGCGAGCCTGGCCAGAGTTCCAAGACCGCATCTTGTATCTGGACATCGAGACCGACGGTGGGGGCCAGGGCGACGCGATCACGTTGGTCGGACTCTATGACGGGGACGATTTCCGGTGTCTCGTCAAGGGGGCTGACCTAGCTGAGTTCCCGGAGGTGTTCGCCGGTTGCGGCATGATCGTGACGTTTTTTGGGGAAGGCTTTGATGTGCCTATGCTCAAGAAAGCGTTCAAGGGCGTCAAGTTTGATCAGATCCACTTAGACCTCTGTCCGACGTTCAAAAACCTGGGCATCCGGGGCGGGCTCAAGTCGATCGAAAGGCAGTTTGGCGTTTGGCGGGGCGATGACACAGCCGGCCTCACGGGCCGGGATGCCATCCGGCTTTGGCGGATGCACCAGTTCGGCAACGAAGAAGCCCTGCGCGTCCTCATCGCATACAACAAGGAGGACGTCGTCAACATGAAGTACCTCGCCAAGGTCGCTTTCGAGAGGTCGAAGAGGCAGGCCCTTGGCGAAGCCGGCCTTACCGAGATTTGAGGCTAGCTCATCGAGCCAGCGACTTCACGGAAGGCTTCGACCGCACGGTCGGCACCTTCGTCACCGACGTCTTTGTGGAACACCAGTCGCAACCGGTTAGGGCCGACCGCGTAGCAACGGGTGCCGCCTGCCTCAAGTTCGCGTTGCCAGCGCGCGGCCTCAACATCCGTGTCAAGCATAAGGATATTGGTCACGGCTTCGTGGGGTGTCAGTCCCGAAACGCCCTGCAACCCCTCGGCTACGCGCTTGGCCCGGGCATGGTCTTCGGCCAAGCGGTCGACCATTTTTGTCAGCGAGACGATGCCGCAGGCGGCCAGAATCCCGGCCTGGCGCATGCCGCCACCCATCCTCTTGCGCCACTGTCGTGCGCGCCGGATGAACTCTGAAGGTCCACAGACGACCGATCCCACCGGGGATGCGAGGCCCTTGCTGAGGCAGATGCTGACAGAGTCCACAAGGGCCGTGATCTCGCTGACATCGACGCCGAGTGCGACCGACGCGTTGAACACGCGCGCGCCGTCGAGGTGGACTTTGATGCCCCGTGCGTCGGCGAAGGCGCGGTAGTCGCGATGGTCGTCAACGCTGAGGACGGTCCCGCCTGCGCGGTTGTGGGTGTTCTCCAGGCACAGGAGGGTGGTCCCCGGCGTGTGGATGTCGCCCCGCAGGAACTTCTTCTCCAAGTCGGCGATCGACATCCGACCTCCGACAGAGGGCACACCTCGCAAGACGACGCCGGAAAGGACCGCCGGTGTCCCGCACTCGTAGTAGAGGACATGGGCTTCGTCCTCGATGAGGACGCTGTCGCCGGGGTGCGTCCACGACGCCAGGGAGATCTGGTTGCCCATCGTGCCGCTTGGGACGAAGACGGCCGCCTCCATGCCAGTCATCCTCGCCGCGACGGCTTCAAGATCGGTGACCGTCGGATCGTCGCCGAGTACGTCGTCTCCAAGTGGGGCGTTGGCGATCGCCGCCATCATCTCCGGCGTCGGCTTTGTCACCGTGTCGCTGCGCAGGTCCACCGTCATAGTCCCCTCACGAACTCCATATACGCGAACCGGATCCTCTCCCAAGCCGGAAGCGAGTAAGAGTGCCCCTCGCCAGGGAGTTCCAGGTACGACACGGGGCGATCAGCTTTACGGAGAGCGTCTACGAGGTCTCTCGACTGTTGGATCGGGACGATCTCGTCGGCGGCGCCGTGGACGATGAGGAACGGCGGGGCATGACTGTCGACATAGGTTATCGGGCTGGCGGCGGCGAATCGGGCAGGATCGTCATTGTAGGTCGCGCCCATGAATTCTTCGAGAAAACTCCTTGCGATCGGGGCTGATTTGGCGTCAGGATCCTGCAGGTCGCTAATGCCTGAGAGGCTTACCACCGCATCGGCAAGCTCGACGGGCTCGTCGTCGTCAAAGGCCTTGGTGCAGAGGCCTGCCATGGCCGCGAGGTGGCCACCGGCGCTGTTGCCCATGACGACGATCCGACCCGGGTCGATCCCCAGCCTTGTCGATTCCCGACGCGCCTGGCGCATGAACGCTTGGATGTCCGACACGGCGGCAGGAAAAGTGTGGAGCGGGGCAAGGCGATAGGACGGGCAGGCGACCGCGACACCCTGTTGGCTCGCCCATGCAGCTTCGTCGGCGTACATTGTCCGGTCACCTGAGATCCAGCCGCCGCCATGGATACACACAAGCAACGGGAGGGCGGCCGAGGTGTCGGGCCGGTAGTAGTCGAAGACCTGGTCGGGCCGACCGTAACAAAGGGTTTGCGCTTGGGTCCGGGTCACAGGGCGGTTCTACCTGGAACGAGGCCCGGGGAGGCGGCCGCCCACAGGTATCCTCGCCGCTGTCCGGGCGTAGCTCAGTGGATAGAGCACCAGTCTTCGGAACTGGGTGTCGGGGGTTCGAGTCCCTCCGCCCGGGCCAGCACCTCAGCTTGACCCGGTTTGCAGCCGCGTTCTTCGCCTGTCAACTGTCGCGCCGCTTTCGTTCTGTCTGTGATCGCTTATCCCTTACTTTTGCTCGCCTTGATGATCTGAGCGAGCTTCTCGGTCGTCAAGGTGTCTTCGGCCTGTAGGGGGAATCCTTGCCATCGGACTATGTGGTCAGGCGTCACCACCAGTATGTGGGGGATGCCCTGCACGCCGACGATGTTCGACATCTTTTTCTCTGGGTCGACCGCGACCGAGTAGTCCATGGCCGTCTTGCCCATGAAGTCCTTGACCGTCTTTTCAGCTTCGTCGCTGACGCCGATGACGACGAGGTCGCCTTTGAACTTCTTCTGCCACTCGTTCAGTTCGGGGATGGTCTTGCGGCACGGCGGGCACCACGTAGCCCAAAAGTCAATGAGCACCACTTTGCCGGCCGTCTTGGGGTCGCCGTTCTTGAGCCATTTACCGACCTCCAGCTTCGGCGCTGTCTTGCCACGAAGGTCGTTCTTGGCGTAGAGTTCTTTCTTGACGTAGGCCGGATAGTCGCTGGACGGGGCGCAGGCCAAGCCGACTAGCGCGGCAACGATGAAGACGACCAATCTTTTCATGTTGGAAGTGTACCGGTAACTCACATGCATACCGTTGAGGTTCGGAGCGAAGCGCCACGGCTCCCGTGTCAACCGGAGCACCGGTTAGCCCTTTGTCAAGCGACGGGCCGACTCGACAACCATGGCGACCGCTGGATCAACACCGAGCTGGTTGTTCTCGATGACAAGCCATCCTGGTCGAGCCTTGTGGCTAAAGTGGTGTTCGGTCACATATCGGATGGTCGGTTCGAGAAGCTTTGTGTCAAAGGTCTTGTTGGTCCGTGCCCGGTTACGCGCCAACGCCGTGTCGACGGTCGGGGCCAGACAAACCTTGAGGACTGGCGTGTCCGCAAGGTAGGTCGAAACCACCGCGTCCAGGCGTTCGGGGTTTCGGCAATGGTCGACGAGAACCGTGAACCCCGACCGCGAGTAACACTTGGCGACCGCGCACGCCGCTTCTTCAGCGATCTGGAACTGACGTTCGGTCTCGTCGGTCCAATCCATCGAGGTCGCAATGCCATTGACGACCCATTCACGAAGGTCGTCAAAGGGAATGCGCAAGGCCCTCTCGAAGCAGGCTGCCAGGGCCTCGCAAAGCGTCGTCTTGCCAGCCCCCGGTGATCCGGTCACGAAGATGACGAGGCCCTGCTTCACCGGCCGCAAATATAGCAGAAGACGGGGCCGGCCCTACCTTGGTACTATCTGGTGGCCATGTGGGCGATGGCGTTGCTACTGGGTTGTGGGGGGAGGCCGATCGATGATGACCAGGTCCGGCTCAGGACGGAGACCGTCATCCTGCTCAACGCTTTCCGGCAGAAGCTCGGACTGGAAATCGCCCTGCCTGATGACCGACTTGACGCCTCTGCCCAGGCGCATGCCGACTACCTGGACATCAGCGGCAAGATTTCGCACCAGGAAACGCCCGGAGCCCGAGGCTTTCTGGCGGCGACACCCCGTGACCGGGCTAGGTTGAAGGGGTTCGTCAAACCGTTGGCCGAGATCGTCTCCACCGTGCACGGAAAAGGGAGCGAAGCTTATCAGTCCGGCCTTGTCCGGCTAATGCTCCAGCCCTACCATCGTCTTCCACTCTTCGATGCCGGGCCGATGTCGGTCGGGTTAGGGCTTGGCAAGGGATTCATGGTGATGGACTTGAGCACGGGAAAGGCAAAGACTCCTCCACCGCGCCCCGTCGTCTTCCCGTTCGACGGTCAGGAAGGCGTGCCGCCTAAAGTGGTCATCAACGAGATCCCGGATCCCCTGAGGTTGTTCCCTGGCACGCCCAATGAGGTCGGCATGCCGATCACAGTCCAGTATCACGGGATCAAGACCCTGGAGTTTGTCGGTGCGCGGCTATCGAACCGGTCGGGTGACCAGATCAAGCTCCTCGTCGACCACCCTGGCAACGACCCAGAGCTCCCATTCGGTTCTGTGATCTGCATTCCCGAAAAGCCGTTGAAGCCGAAGACCGACTACTACTTCGAACTGGTGGCCAAGACGGGCGACCAGAGTCAAAACTCGATCCGTGTCACGTTCACCACTGGGACGACCGAAGATTCCTGGACGGTGTTCGCTTCATCGGGCGGCTGAAAGGCCTCAGTTCGACGCCACGGCATGGGTGCGCTCAAACGAGACTCCCTCCTGCGAGCTGTCCAATATCCAATATCGTGCGGCCAGACCAGCCGCCTCGAACTTGGACTTCATGGCACGGCCGATCGCCTCATGTCCTTGCCTGGCGAACGCGATGATCCCCGGGCCGGCCCCGCTCAGGCAACTGCCGATCGCGCCAGACTCGCGCGCGGCCTTGATCGCATCCTGTGCTCCGGGGACGCATCCGAGGCGGTAGGGTTGGTGGATGCGGTCCTCAAGCGCGATGGCGAGGAGGTCGTCGTCGCCGTTCCGAAGAGCTTGCAGAGCGAACATGGCGCGACCCAAGTTGAACACCGCGTCCTTGTGGGGCACCTCTTGCGGAAGGGCCGCCCGAGCGACCGAGGTAGGGAAGTCGAAGTCTGGGACGCACACGACGACCGTCAGCGGCTCGGTGAGGACGCTGCGGACGATGACTCCGCCGTCGTGCGGCATGATCAGCAAGAGCCCTCCGACGATCGCCGGGCCTACGTTGTCGCCGTGCCCCTCGATCTGGACAGACCGACGGAGGATCCGGTCTCTATCGAGGTCGCCAAGCAGGGCCTCAGCGAACGTCACCCCGGCGACCACCGCCGTCGAACTGGAGCCAAGGCCGCTCCCGCACGGCACGTCGGCCTGACATGTGAAGCGCAATCCGTGGGGCATCGTGTCGGCCATAGCGCCGATCAACGACAGGGTGGTGTCAGCCAGGAGGTTGGTTCGGTCGGTGGCCAGTCGGTCGGCACCCTCGCCTTGGTTGACGACCTCGATTTCGCCGGTCTGCCCCCATGGCTCCATCGTGAAGGTGTTCCAGAGGTCCAGGGCCATGCCCATACAGTCGAAACCGGGGCCGAGGTTCGCCGTCGTCGCGGGAACGCGGACGCGGATCACGCCCCGATCTCCTGCAGGAAGGCGTCGGCGTCGGCGTTGATGGTCTTGGGCACGGGCCGACCGGAGACCGCGTTGTCTGGGTCTTTCAACCCGTGGCCGGTAAGGACGGCGACCACGGTCTTGCCGCGGGCGTCGACCGCACCTTCGGCGAGCGCGGCCGCGAATCCGGCCAGACCGGCTGCTGAAGACGGCTCGCAAAACACACCTTCATTCTCGGCTAGGGCACGGTACATGGCGAGAATGGCTTCGTCTGAAACGGCCCGCACGTGCCCGCCAGAGTCTCGAAACGCCGTCGCGGCCTCTTCCCACCGGGCCGGGTTGCCGATGCGGATGGCGGTGGCGACCGTCTGGGGCTCCTTGACGACGTGTCCGACGACCATGGGCGCGGACCCGGCCGCCTGGACACCTATGACCTTGGGGAGCTTGGTCGTCCGTGGGGCGTCTTCTCGGAAGCCCTTCCAATAAGCCGTCGTGTTGCCCGCGTTCCCGACGGGAAGGCAGAGGATGTCCGGGGCGTCGCCGAGCGCGTCCACGATCTCAAACGCTGCCGTCTTCTGGCCTTCGATCCTGCTCGGGTTGACGGAGTTGACCAAGCTCAGGGGTGCCCGTCCCGACGCCGTCCGGACGATGTCCAACGCGTCGTCGAACGAACCTCTGATCTGGACCACTCGCGCCCCGTAGGCAAGGGAGCCGGCGAGCTTGCCCAAGGCCACCTTTCCTTCTGGGATGACGACGACGCACTTGATCCCGGCTCGTGCCGCATAGGCGGCGGCAGAGGCGGCGGTGTTACCTGTGCTGGCGCAGACCACCGTCGAAGCGCCGTCATGCACAGCTTGGGTCACGGCGACCGCCATACCACGGTCTTTGAACGACCCGGTCGGGTTCAGTCCCTCGTATTTGGCGTAGAGTTCGAATCCTCCTCCCAAATGCTTTGCCAGACGCGGGAGCGGGATCAAAGGCGTGTCGCCTTCGAGCAGGGTCACCGCCTTGGCGCCCGGAGAGACCTCCAGGCGCCTGCGGAACTCATCGACAATGCCGAGCCAAGCCATACCCAATCCGTCGGCAGGCGCTTCGCTGGGCCCGTCAACGAGATTATGGGTCGCTACTCCTCGACTTTGACGGCCTTCTCCGCCTTCTGACCATTGGCAGTCAGGACGAGCTTATACTCGCCGACCGGCACGTACCTTGGCCTTCGTTGGGCGTAGGGGTCCTTCAACGCGTCAGCAGGATCCTTCGCCTTGTCAGGCGAGTTGTATGGCGCCCACCGGTCACCCGGCTTGAGCAGGGTGGACAAGGTGAGGAAGTTTATGCCGTTGTCCAGAGTCACCTTCTGGCTGACGACTGCCTTACCGTCCTTGTCTTGGAGCTCCAGAGTGCCCTCGCCCATCACCGTCGACCATACGGTCAGGCCGAACGGATGTTCGCTTGGCTTTCCTTCCGCATAGGGCGAGTAGTTCGCGTAGGGCCAGTCGGATTGGCCGCTCAGGTTACGAGCCTCATAGATCTCAAGGGTTTTGTCCTTGAACGTTCCCTTGACGATCTCGTCCAGCCACTTCAGGCTGAGCTTGAATACGCTTCTGGCGTGGGACGCGATGACGATTTCCCGATCACGAGCTTGGATCGCCACATCGTGTACAGGGGTGTTCGGCAGACCGCCACCCAGGACTTGCCAAGACTTTCCACGGTTTAGGGAAACGTAGACTCCGTAGTCGTTGCCGACGTAGAGCACGTTGGGGTCGCCCGGGTCTTCACGGATCGTGTTCACTGGACAAGCGGGGAGGCCTTGGGCGATCGAAGTCCAAGTCTTGCCAAAGTCCTCGCTCGTCCACACGTAAGCCGTCCAATCGTCGTCACGATAGCCGTTTTGACTGCAATAGACCCGCCCATCGACGTGGGTGCTGGACACTAGGCGTGTGACCCACTTGTCTTTGGCCGGTGTCGAGATGTCCGTCCAGTGCTGGCCGCCGTCCGCCGTCGTCTTGATTGACCCGTCGTCGGCGCCGACATAAAGCCGTTCAAAGCTGAACTTGCTGTCGATCAGCTGGGTGATGGTCGAAAACGGGACGTTTCCGTTTGGGAGGTCTTTGGTCAGGTCGCCGCTCACCTCTTCCCACGCACGGCCTTGGTTCCATGAGCGGTGCACCTTCTGGGAGCCGACGTAGATCACGTCCGGATGGAACTTCGAGACGGTGATCGGCGCGAGCCAGTTCCACCGAAGCTTTTCGCCTCTTTGCGGACGAGGCTGGATGAACGATCCACGGCCAGAGTCGCCGTCACGCCTCACGAACGCTCCGAACTGGGACGCGACGTAGATGGTGTCGCCCCCGTTCCGTGGGTCTACGGCGACCATGCTCCCGTCGCCTCCGCCGACTTCTTTCCATTGGCTCGGGTCGCTTATGCCGGTCCTGTGCGTGCTCGGCCCGCGCAACGTGCCGTTGTCTTGCAGGCCACCAATGACGTTATAGGGGATCTTGTCATCAACGGCGATCGTGGTGAACTGGCCGACCGGGATCCGGTTGTCGGCCTGCCAGGTCTCGCCTCCGTCCATGCTGATGGCGAAGCCGCCGTCGTTGCCGTTGTACTGCCGTTTGGAGTCCTTCGGGTCGATCCACACACAGTGGAAATCGACGTGGATGTTCCGTCCGACCGCGTCCCAGGTTTTGCCGGCGTCGGTGGACTTCAGGAGGTAAAGCCCGGTCGTATAGACGGTGTCCGCGTCGTTGGGGTCTACAACGACCCGGTTATAGTAATAGCCGCCGTGTGTGCCGATACGCGGGGTGGTCTTGGCCCAAGTCTTGCCTGCGTCGTCACTTCGCCAGACCTGCGAGCCGGCGCCAGCCAAGTCGAACACGTGTTCGTTGGCTTTCAAGAACAGGGCGTCAAGGGTCTTTTCGTCCATTGAGCCGTCTTTGATCTTCTTGAGGACGTCGGCGGCCTTTTCGGAAGATGGAAGGTATCGGGAGAGGAAGGGCCGGAGCACCTTTTCGTCGATCTGCTTGACCACGTCCCAAGGCGCGCGCATATAGCGCTGCATCGTCAGTCTTCCGTCCGGTGTGAACTCGTCAAACTCGCCGGTCAGGGGATCCTTGCCCTGGTTCTCCATGAAGACGTAGACCCGGTCAGGTTTGTTCGGCGCGATGGCGATGCTGTATCGTCCGCCGTCCCATCCGCTGGGCAGGGCCTCGATCTTCTTCCAGGTCTTTCCTCCGTCTGTCGTCTTATAGACTGCCGATCCAGGGCCGGACTCGCTTACGTCCCAGGCTCTGCGGTCGCGGTCCCACGCGCAGGCGTAGACCACCTTGGAGTTGCGCGGGTCCATCGCCATGTCGATGATTCCGGTCCAGTCGTCCAGCTTGAGCACCTGAGTCCACGTCTTGCCGTCGTCGGTCGTCTTGTAGACGCCCCGCTCGGGGTTTTGCGAGTAGAGGTGTCCCGCGGAGCCGACCCAGACCGTCTTCGGGTCGCGGGGGTCAATGATGACCCTGCCGATGTGGTGGCTTTCGGGCAGCCCTGCGAAGGACCACGTCTGGCCCGAGTCGTGGCTGACGAACATCCCCGTCCCCGCATAGCTGGTCCGCTGGCTGTTGTTCTCGCCTGACCCGACCCAAATCGTCTTGCCGTCGGCGGTGACGTCGAAGTCGCCGATGCCGAACGCGCTTTGGTTGTCGAAGAGGGGCTTCCAATTCAAGCCCGCGGCGTCCGTCTGCCACAGTCCGCCGGTGGCATATCCGACCAACACGGTTCCGGGGTGCTTGGTGGGGACGGCGATCTGGACTATGCGGCCGCCCTGTTCGACCGGCCCGATCTCCTGCCACTTGACCCCCTTGGTCTGCGACTCTGACGCCAACTTTTCGTGGAGGGACCAGGCTCCAGTCCGCAGCTCCGCCGGGCTGCCCTTGACGGGCTGGTGGAGCTTCATCCGTTGGACACGGGGATCCTCGCCGCTTCGGTACTGCTCCTGCTGTCGTTCTCGCTCCTCCCTTTCGGCCTCGCGCTCGATGGCGGTCTTGTCTTGGCTGAGGTCGCGCTCTTGGACGATCGGCATGGCATGGCCCGGCGTCAGAGCCAAGGCGAGTAACAACACGGTCGGCATGGCGTGCCCAGTATGTCCCTGCCGGTCGGTCTGAATGCTAGATTGCCGGATCGTAATTACAAGATCTTGCGCTTGCAGGAGCCATCAATCGTTGATCGAGCAAGATGGCGATCCGGACTAGACGATTGAGGCCAGCGAGTCCAACATCTCGTCTGTCGTGGACAGTCCGACGCAGGAGTCGGTGATGCTCTGGCCGTAGACCAGGCTTTGCTCCTCGACGACGTCCTGCCTCCCGGCTACAAGGTTGCTCTCGATCATCACGCCCATGACCGGGCCGCCTGCGCGAACCTGGGCGACGACATCAGCGAGCACCAGGGGCTGCCGTGCCGCGTCCTTTCCGGAATTGGCGTGGCTACAGTCGACCATCAGCCGCTCGGGCAGGTCGGCCTTGCCCAAGAGTCGGCACGCGTCGGCCACCGAGGCGGCGTCGAAATTCGGCCCCGTCTTGCTCCCCCCGCGCAGGATGATGTGGCAGGTGTCGTTTCCGGTGCTGCGGAAGTGGGCAGCGACCCCGTCCTTGGTGGCGGAGGCGAACCAATGCGGTTCGCGGGCGGCGATGACCCCTTCGACGGCGGGCAAGACCCGGCCGTCCGTCGCGTTCTTGAACCCGACCGGCATGGAGAGGCCGCTGGCCAACTCGCGGTGGGGCTGCGACTCGACCGTCCGGGCCCCGATCGCGCCCCAGGTGACGAAGTCGGCGATGTATTGGGGTGCGATCATGTCGAGAAACTCGGTGGCGCACGGTAAACCCAGATCGGTCACGTCGCGGAGGAGCGTACGGGCTTCCCTCAGTCCCTTGTTGATGCGGTGGCTGCCCTCAAGGTCCGGGTCGTTGATGAAACCCTTCCAGCCCACCGTCGACCGCGGTTTCTCAAAGTAGGTCCGCATCACGATGTAGAGCCTATCGGCGTGTCGGTCGGCGCGCACCTTCAGCCATTCCGCGTAGTCGCGCGCGGCCACAGGGTCATGGATGCTGCACGGCCCCACGACCACCAGGAGACGAGGGTCTTCACCCGCCACGATGGCGGCGGCGGTCTCACGGCTTTGGGATAGGAAACGAGTGGCCGTCTCGCTGTTCGGAATCTCTTCCATGAGGATCGCCGGTGACACAAGTGGGCGGGTCGCGTCGATCCTGACGTCGTCGACACGGTTGGTCTGCTTTCCTCGGGTCGGTCTCTTGATCTCCATTTAGCGTCGCTTGAACTTAGAGAGTGTACCGGGTGGGCACCCACGTCCAAGGCACTGGCGGGGAATCAGGGGTTTTCGCCGGGTCGGACCGGATATCTTGCCCCCATGCCCGAGCTACCCGATATCGAGCTCTACCGGCATGCGCTGGGCCAGCGGCTGGTCGGCACGGGGCTGGAGGCCATCAAGCTGTTCCCGCCCTTCATTCTTCGAACGGTTCGGCCCGGGGTGGCAGACGTCGTCGGCAAGCGGGTCCAGGGTGTCAGGCGCCTGGGAAAGAGGATCGTGCTCGACATGGAGGGCGGCCTGCACGTGGTCGTGCACTTGATGGTCGCCGGAAGGTTCGCTTGGGCTGAGGGGACACCGTCGTCTCGTCAGCCGGGCGGACGGAACACTCTGGTGCTGTTCCAGTTCTCCAAAGGGCACTTGTTGTTGACCGAGGCCAGCTCGAAAAAACGGGCGACACTGCACATCGTCGAAGACGACGGGTTGGCCGCCCTCGATCCTGGAGGGGTCGAACCCCTCCTGACGACTCTCGAGGAGTTCACGGACGCGATGACGACCGAGAACCACACGGTCAAACGGTCGTTGACCAACCCTCGGCTCTTGTCGGGGATCGGTAACGCCTATTCCGACGAGATTCTTCACGCGGCGAGGGTGTCCCCTGTGCGTCTGACCAAAGCGATGACCGAAGAAGAGTGGTCGAGGTTGCACGCCGCGACCGTGGCAGTCTTGGTCCGTTGGCGCGAAAAACTGGTCGCGGAGTGCGCCGACAAGTTCCCGGGACGCGGGAAGGTGACCGCGTTTCGACCCGACTTCGCCGCCCACGGCAAGTTCGGAAAGCCCTGCCCGGTGTGCGGGGACAAGATCGAGCGTATCCGCTACGCGGACAACGAGACCAACTACTGCCCGACGTGCCAGACGGGCGGCAAAGTCCTCGCCGACCGCGCCCTCAGCCGCCTTCTGGGGCCGGACTGGGCTAGCAAGGTGGCGCCGACGGAAGAGGAGGCTACGGGGGACGGCTAATCCGGATCCAGTCCGGCCGGCTTCATCATCGGGAACATGAGGATCTCCCGGAGGTGCTCGGCGCCAGTGAGGAGCATGACCATCCGGTCGATCCCGATCCCGCAGCCACCAGTGGGCGGCATGCCGTTCTCGAGGGCGAAGATGAACTCTTCGTCCATCGGTTGCGCCTCGTCGTCACCCGCGGCACGTTGGCGGAGTTGGTCTTCGAACCGCTCACGCTGGTCCAGCGGATCGTTGATCTCGCTGAAGGCGTTGCACAGCTCCTTGCCACGGATGTAGCCCTCGAAGCGGCGGGTGAGGCCGGGGTTCTTCGGGTCCTTCTTCGCGAGGGGCGAAGTCTCTAGCGGATATCCGACCACAAAGGTCGGTTCCTGAAGTGTCGGCTCGACAAAGACCTCCAGCAACTTCTCGATCAGACCGCCCAAATTGTTCTCCGCATCGGGGTCGATGCGCTTCCCGGTGACCGGGTTGACGACTTCGCGTTCCCGTAGGGCCGCCTTTGCCGCGTCCAACGTTGAGAGGTCGGCAGGTGACAATCCGGTGTGGCGTTCGATCTCGGCCATCAGATCGACGCGCCGCCAAGGCTTTCCGAAGTCCATCCGAAGAACCTCACCTGGGGTGACCTCATCCTCCGGCTCTCCGGCCCGCAGGGGGATTTCGACGACCTCCGTTCCGAAGGCCGTCGTCGCGACGTGGCGCATCAGGTCTTCGACGGTCGCCATGACGTCCTCCAGGTTCACGTAAGCCTCGTACCATTCGAGCAATGTGAACTCGGGGTTGTGGCGGTTACTCACGCCCTCGTTCCGGAAGACGCGGCCGATCTCGTAGACCTTGGGCACGTCGCCACAGAGGACGCGCTTTAGATACAGCTCGAGCGAGATGCGTAGCTTGACGTCGATGTCGTAGGCGTTGTAATGGGTGAGGAAGGGGCGGGCGGTCGCGCCGCCGGCCTCATGCTGTAGAAGCGGCGTCTCCACCTCGACGAACCCTTTGTCGCCAAAGAAGTCCCGGACGGCCCGCACGATCTTCGACCTTGTGAGCAACAGACGTCGGGCATCGGGGTTGCACACCAAGTCGAGGTTGCGGTGCCGGTACCTCTGGTCGACGTCCGCGAGGCCATACCAGTGCTGGCCGTCCTTCTCCTTGCCGAGGGGCAGGACGTGTAGGCTCTTGCTGAGGGGCGTGAGAGAGGTCACGTGGATCGACTTCTCGCCGGTCTTGGTCAGGAACAGGTAGCCCTCGACGCCGACGTGGTCGCCGACGTCCATCAAGGTGAAGACCTCCCAAAGGACGTCGCCCAGGTCATCTTTACGGAAATAGCCTTGGATGCGTCCGTCGCCGTCCGAAATGTGGGCGAAGGCCGCCTTTCCCATCAACCGCTGCCCGACCAGCCGACCGGCAAACCGCACGCGCTTGGTCGCCTGTTCCTCCTCGGTGCGCGGAGCCAAGGAGTCGAAGTCGGCCAAGAGTCGTTCGGCCGAACACTCGAAGGGGAAGCGCTCGACCGCATAAGGGTCGTGCCCCAGTTCGCGCAGGCGGGCCAGCTTGGCCAGGCGTTGTTCGCGGATTTCGTCAGACATGGTGGGAAATCAAGCGAGACTATAGCAGGGGACACGTCGGCGGAGAGGGTACGACCGAACTAGGACCTTGACGCCAACCGAGCTGAGGGCCTATAATCCGAACCTGGCCCGGTTTGACCGTGCCACGACCTTGACCGCCTTTCGCAGGAGGCCACTCTCGAGATGACGACGGCATGAAAGACATTCACGTTCAAGCAAAGTCACCGCGAAGGGGCCCATGGCGACAGCCAGGGGCCTTTTGATTTGGCTCCGGATAGGGTCGGGCAGGACAATACCGAGAAGAGATTAGAGGAAGACCTGAGGAACGAATGCCGACCGTAAACCAGCTTGTCCGCAAAGGCCGCGAGCAGGCTTCGCGCAAATCGAAGTCGCCCGCGCTCAAGCAGAACCCGTTCAAACGGGGGGTGTGCACGATTGTCCGCACCGTGACGCCGAAGAAACCCAACTCCGCCCTCCGCAAGGTCGCGCGCGTCCGGTTGGTCAACGGCATCGAGGTGACCGCCTACATACCAGGCGAAGGGCACAACCTGCAGGAGCACTCGGTCGTCCTCGTCCGCGGCGGACGCGTCAAAGACCTGCCGGGCGTCCGGTACCACATCGTGCGGGGCACGCAGCAGACTGGCGGCGTGACCAAGCGGATGAAGAGCCGCAGCAAGTACGGCGCCAAGAGGCCCAAGGCGGCAGCGAAGTAAACCATGCCACGAAAAGGACAAGTCCCGCCCCGAGTCGTCCTGCCGGATCCCGTCCACGGCAACGAACTCCTCCAACGTTTTATCAACCGCCTCATGCTCGACGGCAAGAAAGGCAAGTCTGAGACCATCGTTTACCGGTCTCTGGAAGCGGCCGCCGCCAAACTCGAGACCGAACCGCTCGAAGTCTTTGAGAAGGCCCTCAGCAACATCATGCCGAACGTCGAGGTCCGGCCTCGCCGTGTCGGCGGCCAGACCTACCAGGTTCCGATGGACGTCCGTCCCGCCCGGCGCCGCACCCTTGCCTTGCGCTGGTTGGTGACCTATTCCCGTCGCCGAAGCGGAAAGAGCATGGTCGACAAGCTGGCCGGTGAGTTCGTCGACGCCTACAACAACACGGGTTCGGCGGTCAAGAAGAAAGAAGACACCCACAAGATGGCAGAGGCCAACCGCGCCTTCAGCCACTATCGGTTCTGACCGCTCGCACAAGATGTTCGGCCGCCCTGGATACCAGGGCGGCTTCGTTTTTGCCCGGTGCTTATCCGCTGGACACCCCTCTCGGCGATGCAGATGCTTTGACATTTTCGGAAGTTGGCTTAGAATAGGGGATCGCGCCGCGCCGCGGCGTCGTATCCAGTGGTGACCTATGGCGCGCAAAGCGACGACAGAAGAGAGCGAAAACGAACGGCCAGAAGGCACGGGGAGGCCCATTTGGACGGGCAGCATCTCGTTCGGCTTGGTTAACGTCCCGGTGTCGTTATTCTCGCTAGAACAGCGCAATGAACTGGGCTTCAAGATGCTCGACGCGCGGGACAAAGCGAACGTCAAGTACCAGCGCGTCAACGCCGTGACCGGAAAGGAAGTGCCCTGGGATCAGATCGTCAAGGGTTACGAGTACAGCGACGAGAACTACGTGGTCCTGACGAAGGAGGACTTTGAGAACCTCGCCGTCGAGTCCCTGAAGACGATCGACGTGCAAGCTTTCGTCCCACGAGAGGCGATCGACGAGATGTACTTTGAGAAGCCGTATATCCTCGTCCCCAAAAAGAAGATGGAGAAGGGTTACGTCCTGCTTCGGGACGTCCTCAAGGAGTCCGGCCGCATGGGGATCGCGAAAGTCGCCATCCGGACCCGCGAGTATCTCGCTGCGCTCATGCCACGGGACAACGCCCTCGTGGTCATCATGCTCCGGTTCGCCCACGAGCTACGGCAGGTGGACAGCTACAACCTCCCGGACAAGGGGCACGAGGCGTACAACATCTCCGACCGTGAGGTCAAACTCGCCGAGCAACTCGTCCAGTCGATGGAAGAGGATTGGGAGCCGCTCAAGTACCACGACGAATATCGGGAGGCCCTGCTGGAATGGATCGACAAGAAGGTCGAGTCTGGTGGCCTCACACCTCGCATCGCGGCTGTCGAAGGCGACGACCAACCCCGAGAGACACGAAACGTCATCGACTTGGCTTCGCTCCTCTCGGAAAGCGTCAAGAACCGAGCGAACGAAAAGAAGGCCTAGCCGGTCGGAAACTGGACCCGGTGCGCCTCGAAGTCTGCCCAAGGGTCCAGTTCTTCCAGGACTCGCCGCACAGCTTCATCGGGTGTGATCGCCCCCGGGCCCAATGACGGAAGCTCGTCCCAACTGACCGGCATGGCCACGGGCATGTAGGGGCGGGCCCGTAGGCTGTAGGGAGCGACAGCGGTGGCGCCACGCCCGTTCCTCAAGTAGTCCAGCAGGATCTTGCCCTTTCGGGCGGACTTCGAGACCTTGGCGATGTACCGATGAGGGTCTCGGCCCGACATGGCTTTGGCAAACTTCTCGCAAAACTCCTTTGCCTCGTCCCAATCCAAATCGGGGACGATCGGGACGACCACGTGGACGCCTTTGCCGCCGGTGACCTTGGTCAAGGGTTTGAATCCGAACCGCCTCAGCTCGTCCCGGACTTCAATCGCCGCCTCAGTCGTCGCTTCCCACGAGACTTCGGGCGAGGGGTCGAGGTCAAAGACAAGGACGTCCGGACGTTCGAGGTCGGCGACAGTGCTCCCCCAGGGGTGAAACTCGACCGCCCCCATCTGGACGAGGTTCAGCAGGCCCTCGCGGGTGTCGACGTACATATACGGTTCTTCGTTCTCGCTCCCAGACTCCTTGACCCGGACACTGTGGACGGCCTTGCCCAGGCCGGACATCCGGTGCTTTTGGAAGAAGACTCCGTCCGTAATGCCCTCCGGACTCCGAAGGAGGGACAGCGGTCGCCCGCCAAGGTGTACAAGCATGCGCTCGGCGACGGCCTCGTAGAAGTCGGCGACCTGGCCCTTGGTCATCCCGCTAGACGGGTCGAGGACACGGTCTCCGCTGGATATCGCCACCGTGCGCTTGGGTGTCGGGGCCGGCTCCCTAGGGGCTTCTGGCTCGGGTTGGGAGACGGGGGCTGGGCCGAAGCTCACGAATTTGCCCTGTCTGACCAAACCGTCACCGCTCCAGTCCAGGAAGATGATCTCGGCCATGAACTCTGGATCGACATAGGTGACGTCCTTGTCTTGCTCTCGGTCGAGCAAGGGCTCGAAAGGCGGGTCCAGTCGTTGCAACGGGCTCAGAGTCTTGAAGAGCTTGGAGCGTAGCGCGTCAGAGAACCCCGTGCCGACCCTACCGATGTACTGCAGCTTGTCGCCGCCCGACCGAGCGCCGAGCACCAGAGCCCCGACCGAACGGCTTGTTCCGGCCATTAGGGTGTAGCCCCCTATCATCGCCTTGAGCTTCTTCTCACAGCGCACCTTTGTCCAGTCCTTGCTGCGGACTGAACGGTAGGGGCTGTCGACCCTTTTGCTGACGATGCCTTCCAGTCCGGCCTTGCAAGCTGCACGGAACAACTCGCTGCCGTCGCCGCCGTGGTGTTCTGACAGACGCAACCGACTGTTCTTGTTCGGTTCCAGCACCTCTTGAAGAAGCTGCTTTCTCCGGTGGAGCGGCAAGTCTCGAAGGTCGCGACCCTGCAGGAACGGGGCGTCGAACGCGACAAAGACCGCCGACTCGGTCTTGTTGTTGCGCAGTGCCTGCTGGATGAGCGGAAACCGGCTGACGCCGAACTCGTCGAACACGACGACCTCGCCGTCAATGATCGAACCGGCGGGAATCGCTCTAGCGAGCACAGTTCCGAGCCCGGTGAAGTGCACGGGTTGGTCGTTCCTGGTGCGGAATTCGACGCCGTAATCGACACACCTGGCCAGGATGCGCCAGCCGTCCCACTTGATCTCGTGCACCCATTGTTCGCCGACCGGCACATTGTCTGTCCTCGTGCAGAGCATCGGGGCCAGCGACTTGGGCAGTTCAGCCGGGGGTCCGGGCACATCGGCGACAAGGCGGGGCTTGGCGGCGGTCGTGGAAGGCTTCATCTTCATCCAAAGCCATTCGTCTTTCTCGTCGTCGGTGCGGATGAGGACGAAGTCGCCGTTGAGCCGTTGGCCACGGATCGTGAACTCCAGCTTGCCTTCTTTCAACTGAGTGTCAGTGTCTTTGTAGATCGGCTGCCAGGTGCCCTTGTCCCACAAGACGACCTTGCCCGCGCCGTAGTTGCCTTTGGGGATCTCGCCCGCGAAAGTCGCGTAATCGACCGGGTGGTCTTCAACTTTGACGGCGAGCCGTCGGACGCCCTCGCGCTCCGGCGGACCCTTGGGAACCGCCCAGCTTAGGAGCACACCGCCGTGTTCGAGGCGCAGATCCCAGTGGAGTTGTCTGGCGTGGTGCTCTTGGACGGTGTAAATGTGTCCGGCGGTCTCGGTGACGACGCCTTCGGGCTCGCTCGTCTCGTCGAACGAGCGTTTGCCCCGGTACTTTTCTAGCTTGTCGGCCACCGGATGCGGCTATACCCGATTTTGAACCTGCATGGGGTCAAGACCAACTCGTCTGAGGGCGACCCATGCCTGAGCAGGGCAGAATTTTATCCGTCTGGGACGCCACGGTTTGCCCGTATTTGTGCTATCCGTATAGCCCGAGGTGGATCACGGATGAAGGCGCGTGAGTGTGTTCTTGGCGGAGGAGCGTTCGTCCTCGCCCTTGTGCTGACGAGTTGCGGCGGTGGCGGGGGCAGCGCGGGCGGACAGACCGGCGGCTCCAATGGGGGATCGACCGGCGGAACCTTCTCAGTTGTTTTGGGCACGTCCTCCCCGAAGTTCGAGGACGGGTCAAGCTACGCCTCGTTGGACCTCACCGGTTCGGGGTCGGGAACGTCCCAGATCAAAGCCTCTTCCACCGCGTTCGACGCATTCCTCAGCGTCGAGAAGATGAACGCGGACGGCACGTATGAGACGGTCTCCGAAGACGACGACAGCGGCGGGGGGACAGACGCCGCCGTCGCTTTGAGTGTCTCTGGTGGCGTCCACTACCGCGTCCTGATCACCGGCGTCTCGCCTACCTCGGCTGGCACATGCACGGTCAGTTACGACCCGGCGGTGTTGTCCCGATGAATCGCTTGGTCCGGGCATTCGGCCTGCTTGCATTGGTGGGGCTGCCGCTCTTCGCGCTAGGTTGGCAGGAGAGGAACCAGGACGGCGCGATGGGCCGGAACCCGGCATATGGCCGTGCGACCGGCGCTTCTCCCGGCCCGACTCGCGGCCCCAAGATCTGGGGCGTCGACATTTCCAAATGGCAAGGGAACATCAATTTCCCTGCATTGGCATCAGCGGTCTCGTTCGTAGTCATGCGTTCGGACTACGGTACGACCCGTGACCAGAAATACCTCCAGAACCGGGCAGGGCTGGAGGCGCAGGGGACCGAGATCGGCTTCTACCACTACGCCTACCCGCAGTACCACTCGGCGACCGAGTCGGCCAACTACTTTGCGGACAATGTCGGCCCGCTGAAGCCCGGACAATTCGCCGTCCTGGACTTCGAGGAGAACTGGTCGGGTGACAAGGTCGCGTGGTGCAAGACCTGGCTCGACACGGTGCAGGCGAGGCTCGGCGTCAAGCCCTTGATCTATATCAACCGGTCGACGGCCAGGGCCTACGATTGGTCGCCGGTGATCAACGGCGACTATGGCCTTTGGTTGGCCTACTGGGACTACGACAAGGACGCTTCGGCCCCGAGCACGCCGTGGCCCTTCGTCGCAATGCGCCAATACAGCGACCGCGAGACCGTGCCCGGCGTGACCGGCAACGTGGACGGAGACGTCTTCTATGGGACGCTGGACATGCTGAAGCTTTACGGACACCAGATCGGTGTCGGAGAGGGTGGACAGAACCCCCAGCATTTCATCGACTGTTACAATCGGAACGGCGGGTTGGCGGCGTTGGGCAAGCCGCAAAGCCTTGTCGAATGGGCGAACTTCAGCCCGAAGAGGGCCGAGGAGCAACCCTTCAGTGGCGGCAACATCTCCAGTAGCAAGATCATTGACAACGAAGGGGCGTCGGCCACGTACCCGGCGTGTCTGGTCTATGGCGCGATCAGCACTGTGTATCACAACACGGGTGGCCCGAACGGCCCCCTGGGCTACCTGGTCGGCGACCAAACCGCAGTGACGGGCGGATGGTCCCTGCTGTGCCAGAACGGCAAAGTTTACGAGAGGTCCGGCGTCGGGCTTGCCTACATGGTGACCAGCCCGTTCCTCGCCTACTACCAGGCGGAAGGCGAGACTGGAGGAGCCCTCGGATGGCCGTCGGCAGACTCGCGCGTGGCCGGGCCGTCGCCCCAAGGGAGCATCGGCCAATCACAGGCGTTTAGCGGCGGGAGCGTCTACTCTTCTGTGAAAGGCGTCTGGGGGGTGGGCGGCCCCATCGGGGCCGCCTACAGTGGCCCGACCTCTGCCCTCGGGTTCCCGGCGAGTGACCAGACCGCTGGGGGTACCTCGCCCTTTGGCACGGCAGGCGTGGCGCAAATGTTTGAGGGCGGCGCGATCTACTCGACCACGGCAAAGGGGACTTGGCAGGTGAGTGGGGGGGTCTACGCGCAGTACGGACAAGAGGGCGGCCCGACCGGCCGTTGGGGTTATCCGGTGTCCGCGGAACGGTCGGTCTCGGGCCGACCAGCCCAAGACTTTGAGGGCGGCACCCTGTCGCCGGGCGGTGCGGGCACGCCCGCGATCCACCTCAGGGCCAGAGTGGTCTCAACGGGAACCGCGACCCAAGTCGAGGTGACCGTCTCCAACAACGGCTCTGGCACAGCCCACGGCGTCCAAGTCCTGGAGGTGCAGCTAGGCGCGACCAAATCTACAAGCGGAACCCTGGATCTAGGCGATCTGGTGCCGGGTGGCGACTCCAAGAAGAATTTGGTCTTTGATATCGGATTTGGCGCTAAGAAGGTGTCGCTCTTGACGTGCAACGTCAAGGTGGGGGCCACCGTGACCAGGCTCAGATACAAGCTGGCTAAGCCGTAAGCTGCTTCGACCCTAGACCGCAGCGCCGACTTTGGAAAGTGCCGCGCCGACGAACCCGGCGATCTCGTTGGTCGAGTCGGCGACGACGGCGCCTGCCGCCAGGAGGGCGTCGACCTTGGATTGCGGTGTCCCCAACCCGCCGCTGATGATCGCTCCAGCGTGGCCCATCCGCTTGCCCGGAGGGGCGGTGCGGCCTGAAATGAAGGAGACGACCGGCTTGGTCATGTGGTCCCTGATGAACGCCGCCCCGACCTCTTCGTCAGTGCCCCCGATCTCGCCAACCATGACGACTGCCTTTGTGAGCGGGTCTTCCTCGAACATCTGGAGCACCTCCAAGAAGCGGGTGCCAGGGACGGGGTCGCCCCCGATCCCGGCGCAAGTCGTCTGGCCGAGGCCCGCCCGTGTGAGTTCCCAGACGACCTCATAGGTAAGCGTGCCGGACCGCGACACAAGGCCGACCGGGCCAGGCTTGAAAATATGTCCGGGCATGATGCCCATCTTGCACTCGTCTGGCGTGATGATCCCGGCGCAGTTGCCTCCCAAGAGCCTGGTCTTCCCGTTTGCCTTGAGCTTGGAGACCACCTTGACCATGTCCAAGGTCGGAACGCCTTCGGTGATGAGGGTCACGAAGGGAAGGCCCGCCGCCTCGCATTCGAGCACGCTGTCGGCGGCGAACGGGGCGGGGACAAAGATGAGGCCCGCGTCGGCTCCGGTCGCCTTCACCGCCTCCTCCATGGTATCGAAAACTGGTACGCCGAGATGGCTTTGTCCACCCTTGCCAGGGGTGACGCCGGCGACCACTTTGGTGCCGTATTCGATCATCTGCTGGGTGTGGAAGCTGCCTTCGCGTCCGGTCATGCCGGCCACGACGACCCTGGTGGACTTGTCGACGAGAATTGCCATGGGACGGCCAAATATACCGGTTGCCCGCCGACCTGGCAGGGATCGACCTTGTAGCCGGTGGTGACGCATGACCGCCTGGCCGCGTAAGAATATCAATGGGCGGGGCCGTGTCTCTCCTCTTCGCGTTAGTCGTGAGCCCGCGGCACGCCGACCCTTCGCAAGACCTCGCCGAGTTCCATCGGGCGTACGATTCCTACATGGCGGCATGGGTCAAAGGCGACTGGGACGACTTGTCCCGGTTCTATGGGCCCAAGTTCATCTGGATGCTGAACGGAGACATCGTGCAGCGGTCTGACTTCATGCCGATGCTCCGCAACGGCCTCAAGGTGAGCATGAAGGTCGAGAGCGGGGACGCCCGTTTCAAATCAGTCTCGAGCGAGTTGGGTGGGTACACGGTGGACGTCGTGCGCCATCTGCGCGGCGTGCCCGGCTCAAGCCAGTTGGGAGAAGGGCACATCGAGCAGTTCGTCGAGGCCAAGGAGGGCTGGGTGCGGACAGGAGGGCTTTGGGTGGTGAACGTCGCCCGGATCGTAAAGCGCAAGGTCTACTGGGTCTTGAAGTCTGGCGGATACGTGGACGTCTCCCCGCGCCCAAGAAACCCAAAACGGCTACAATCCCCCTGATGAGCAAGGGGGCGCCCGGCGTCAGGTATGCGGAGATTGACCGTGAGACGAAGGAGACCAAGGTCCACGTCGTCTTGGACTTGGACGGCGGCACACGCCAAGACATCGACACGGGCGTCGATTTCTTCGACCACATGCTCACACTGCTCGCGTTTCATGGCCTCTTCGACCTGGGCGTGAAAGCCGAGGGCGACCTGCAGGTCGACGACCATCACACGGTGGAAGACGTCGGCATCGTGTTTGGTGAGGCGTTCCGAAAGGCTCTGGTCGAGTCTGGATCCTTGAACCGCTACGCCAGCAACCACACGCCGATGGACGAGGCGCTTGTCTTGGTTGTCGTGGATCTCTCGGGCCGATCCCATTTGACCTTTGACATTGACTTCAAGCGGGAGAGCTTGGGCGGTCTGAGCACGGAGTCCGTGCGGGAGTTCCTGCTTGCATTTGTCCGCCACGCCCAGGTCACCCTGCATGTCAACAAGGTCGCCGGCGACAACGACCATCACGTCTGCGAAGCTGTTTTCAAGGGGTTGGGCAGGGCCCTGCACGTCGCTACCCGCACAAGCGACCGCAAGGGGGTCCCTTCGACCAAGGGGACGCTTTGAGCGGCCGGACGGTGATCCTCGACTACGGCATGGGCAACCTTCGAAGCGTCCAAAAGGCGTGCGAGCACTTGGGATTCGAAGCGGACGTGCGCCCGGTCACCGATGGGGCTGACAAAGTTATCTTGCCCGGCGTGGGCGCGTTCGGGGCGGCAATGGCAAACTTGGAGCCCGTCGCGGACGACCTGCGCTCCTGGGCGTCGTCCGGGCGCCCCTTGTTGGGGATCTGCCTGGGCCAACAACTGTTGTTCGAGTCCAGCGAGGAACGAGGATCGCACGCCGGCCTGGGAATCTTGTCGGGGACTGTCAGATACCTCCCACGTGGCGAAGGTCTGAAGGTGCCCCACGTCGGATGGAGTGAGCTAGCAGTTAAACAGCCCAGCGGGCTCCTGGAAGGAGTCGAGCCCGGCGAGCGGGTCTACTTCGTCCACTCCCTCTACACCGATTGTGCCGACGGTGTGGCCGCCGCGACCACTGATTACGGCGTCCAGTTCGCCTCCGCCGTCCAAATGGACAATGTCTGGGGGACCCAGTTCCACCCAGAGAAAAGCGGAGACGTCGGCCTGACGATCCTCAGGAACTTCCTCGCATGCTGACGATCCCCGCTATCGACCTGATCGGCGGGGCTTGCGTGCGGTTGACGGAAGGCGACTATTCCCGTGCGACCGTCTATGACGCCGACCCCGTCTCCGTGGCCGTGCGGTTTAGGGACGAAGGCGCACAGTGGTTACACGTGGTCGACTTGGACGGTGCGAAATCGGGCTATCCCGTGCACATAAGTGTGGTCAAGCGCCTGGCGGCAGTCGACGGCATCAAGTTGCAGGTCGGCGGTGGTCTCCGCCAGTCAAGCCATATCGAAGAGGTCTTGGAAGCGGGCGCCCAACGGGCGATCGTCGGAACGAGGCTGATCAGCGACGAGGACTGGTCTCAGCGCATTTTTCGCCGGTTTGGCGACAGAATCGTCGCCGGCGTCGACACCAGGGGCGGCAAGGTGGCCACCCACGGTTGGTCGGAGACTTCGGACACAGACGGCCTGGAGTTCGGCCGTCGCTTGCAGTCTCTCGGCTGCCGCCGGATCATCTTCACGGACATCGGACGGGACGGCCGGCTCGTCGGCCCAAATGTCGCTGCGGTGCAACAAATGGTCGAGGGTCTCGGCATCCCGGTCATGGCCAGCGGCGGCGTCTCGGCCCTGGAAGACCTTGTGGCTCTCGGTGAGACGGGCTGTGAAGCGACGATAGTCGGCAAGGCATTGTATGAAGGGAAGCTCGATCTACGCCAGGCGTTGCGGTCATTGGCCTAAATCGAAAGTCCCAATTTGAAGAATCTAAAGGATTTCCGAAACCGACTCAATCTTTTCAAGATATTGATATCCAGAGATTGTGAATCGGGTCGGCAGGGCGATGCGGTGTGGGCCGAAAACTTGCCCTCCCTCCGCCGATGACAGCCGGAGATTCGGACCAGTCGATCCTGTCACAATTTTCGCAGGGGCGCTAGCTCAAACCGAGGGACAATAGAAAAACGTGATGTATGAGCTCCTCAGTGTGTGGCGATTCGGAACGGCAGACATCGTGGGCGATCTGCCCCCTTTGATTTGTTGCGTCCTTGTGTTCAGCATCCCCGTCATCGCAATTCTGACCAAGCACCAACGCAAGATGGCTGAGATCTTCCATCAGCGACATCCGGCGGATCGGGCGGTTGACCCGAATACTTTGGTCGAAGTCGCCCAGTTGCGGGCCGAGGTCGCTCGACTCCGCGACTTGGTCAACCAGCAGGTTCTCGAAAGAGACCGTGTGGTGGCTGACCCGTTGCCGGGGCGGGTGGGGGCCGAAACGCAGGGGGTGTCTTAGTGCTTCCCGTGATCTGGATATTGCTGATCGTCGTGGGCCTGCCCATGGGCATCGGACTGATCGCAATCCTGACCGAGCACCAGCGCAAGATGGCTGAGATCATCCACAAGAGCAGCCATAGCAACCAGGTCGTCGCGCAACTACAGGACGAGCTCCAGCGCGTCAAGGACGAACTGGCGGAGACGCGCGACCTGGTCAACCGACAGGTCTTAGCCAACGACCCGGTTCCCATGCTGTCGAGCGAACACAGCGTCGAATCAATCGAACGAGGAGCCAGGTAGTGGGCGAGCTGATCCCCATCGTCGCCATCGTCTGCGCGATCGGGGTTCCGTTGATGATCCCGATCGTGGCCATCATGGCCGCCCACCAGCGCAAGATGGCCGAACTCTATCGTCAGGGCGGGCCGGCGGGCCAACCCGACGCGGGGACGCTTGCGCGGGTCGGTCAGCTGGAGGCTGAGGTCGCCCAGCTTCGCGAACTGGTGCACGAGCAGACCATCGCACTGGACAATTTGAAGTCGCTTCCTGGCCCGCAGAACCTGCCGAGCGACCCTGGCTAAGGGACGCTCTAGGTCTTAAGCCCCAAGAAGGCTGAATAATTGTGATCTGGTTGAAAACGCCCCAGGTTCAAAGGCTCCCTTAGAGCCCTAGTAGGGGCCCGCCACAGCCTCATTTGAAGGGAAGCGGCAGTGGTAAGATGCCTTTCCCCCTTTTCGTGCCCGGAGCCCTATGAGAGTCATTCAACCATCCTCGAAGAAAATCGGTCGTTTCCTCGAGGTTCCCAACCTTATTGAACTCCAGCTGAACAGTTACAAGTGGTTTTTGGAAGAGGGCCTGCCCGAACTGTTCACTACCTTTTCTCCCATTTGGGATTTTACACAGACCAACTACATCGAATTCTCAGATTTTGTGCTGGGCGAGCCGAAGTACGGAATTGACGACTGTCGCGACCGCGACATGACATTCGAGGCGCCGATCAAGGCGGTCGTGCGGTTCGGAGGCAAGGACAGGGAAGTCATCGAGTCCGAGGTCTATCTCGGCGACCTGCCTCTGATGACCGACAAGGGCACTTTTGTCATCAACGGCCGCGAGCGCGTCATCGTCAGCCAGCTTTCCAGATCGCCGGGGCTGTACTTCGAGGAAGACGTCGACACCTCGATGCAGATGATCGTCCGGGCCCGCATCATCCCGATGGAAGGCCCGTGGCTCGAAGTCGAGAACGACGCCAACCAAGTCGTCAACACCCAGATCTCCCAGACCAAGAAGTTGCCGATCACCCAATTGATCAAGGCCCTGCACGGCTTTGAAAAGGGCCGTGACCGACAGACCCAAAAGGTCGGCTATAGCCTTCATAAGAAGCTTGTCGACCCCTTGGCAGACGCTGACACCGGAGAGGTCCTGCTCGAGAAGGGCACGATCCTGACCAAGGCGGTTCTTGAAGGTCTTTCCGCCGAAGCGCGCGAGACCCAAATCCTGGTCGAGTCCCCGCTCGGGACAAACGACGAGATGATCTGGGCGTTTGGTGAGGAGGTCACCCTCGCGAAGCCTTCAGCTGAGGATCTGGAGGGCGTCCGGCCTCTGGGCGAGATCAAGGACACCTCGGGCAAGACCCTTGTGGCGAAGCTTGAGCGCATCGAAGGAGACACGGCGAAGAAGGTCGCGGAACTGGAGTTCGAGAGCCTGGACGTCCTCCGGCTCGCGAACCACATCGAAGCCACGATCGCCGCCGACAAGACCTCGAGCACGCGAGAAGCGATCCTGGACATTTATAAGCGGATGCGGCCAGGCGAGGCCGCGAACGAGGATGCGGCCAAGCAGCTTGTTTACAGCCTGTTTTTTGACCTGCGCCGGTATGACATGGGCAAGGTCGGCCGACGGCACATGAACAACCGCCTTGGCCTGAACGTGCCGCTCAACATCCGGAACCTGACCAGTGACGACCTCACCGGTTCGATGCTGGCGATGGGCCCGTACCTGGCCAAAGAAGCCGAGCACGACGACATCGACGACCTGCGCAACAAACGGGTCCGAAGCGTCGGAGAGTTGTTGCAGAGCCAGCTCCGCTTGGGCTTCGTCCGGATGGAGAAGGTCGCCCGAGAGCGCATGACCAGCGCCGACCAGGACAACCTCCTGCCGTCCATCATCCTCAGCGTCAAGCCGGTTAGCGCCAGTATCAAGAGCTTCTTTAGCTCCAACCAGCTTTCGACCTTCATGGACCAGACCAACCCGCTCAGCGAGTTGACGAACAAGCGGCGTCTTTCAAGCCTCGGCCCCGGCGGTCTTCAGCGCTCCAGCGCCAAGCTCGAAGTCCGCGACGTCCACCGTTCACACTACGGGCGTATCTGTCCGATCGAGACGCCTGAAGGCCCGAACATCGGATTGATCAGCCAGTTGACGACGCACGGTCGTGTCGACGAGTTCGGCTTCATCATGACGCCCTACCGTCGTGTGGTAGACGGCGTCGTGCAGAACGAAGTCGTGTACCTGACCGCCCAAGAAGACTTCTATCTCCGTGTTGCCCCGGCCGACACCAAGCTCGATGACGACGGCCGGATCATCGCCGACCAGGTCAACGTCCGCTGCCCGGGCGGCGACAAGCAGTTCGGTGGCGCGAGCTACCCGGTCGTCCCGCGGGTGAAGGTGGACGTCATGGACGTGTCCCCTGTGCAGATCATCTCGGTCGCCACATCGTTGATCCCGTTCTTGGAGAACGACGACGCGAACCGTGCCCTGATGGGCGCGAACATGCAACGGCAAGCGGTGCCGTGCCTTCGATCCGACGCCCCGTTGGTCGGGACCGGGCACGAGGACAGGGCCGCCGTCGACAGCGGGGCAGCCGTGGTCGCCCGCCGTCCAGGCACCGTGAAGACGGTGACGAGCAAAGAGATCGTCGTCACTTCGGATGAAGGGGTGGACGACACCTACGTGTTGTTGCATATGTTCCAGAGCAACAAATCGACCTGTTTCACCCACCGCCCGGTGGTGTTCCCAGGCCAAAGAGTGCTCGCCGGTGACCCTCTGGGCGACGGCCCGAACTGCGACAACGGGCGTTTGGCTCTGGGCAAGAACCTGGTGGTCGCGTTCCTTCCGTGGGGCGGTTACAACTATGAGGACGCCATCTTGCTGAGCGAGAGGCTTGTGAAAGACGACGTCTTCACCTCGATCCACATCGAACGACATGAGACAGAGGCCGTCGACACCAAACTCGGCCCGGAAGAGATCACACGGGACATCCCGAACGTCGGCGAAGAGGCCCTGAAAGACCTCGACGAGAACGGCATCGTGAAGGTTGGCGCGGAGGTCAGGCCCGAGGACATCCTTGTGGGCAAGGTCGCCCCGAAGGGCCAGACGGAGATGACGGCCGAAGAGCGGCTGATCATAGCGATCTTCGGCAAGAAGGCCGAAGAGACCCGTGACGTCTCGCTCACCTTGCCGCACGGCGAAAAGGGAACGGTGGTGGACGTCAAGGTCTTCAGCCGGTTCAAATATCTCTCGCCGTCGATCAACCACGTCTATAAGGAATCGAAGAAGCGCGACCGGTTGATCTGTGACCGGACCGAAGAGCCGCTCTTGCAGATACCTGGTGACGAACTCCCCGCAGGCACCAATATGACTGTCCAGGTCTATGTCGCCCAAAAGCGCAAGATCATGGTCGGCGACAAGATGGCCGGCCGGCATGGAAACAAGGGTGTCATCAGCCGGATCCTGCCGGTCGAGGACATGCCGATGCTGATGGACGGCACTCCGGTCGACATCATCCTGAACCCGCTCGGCGTCCCGAGCCGAATGAACATCGGCCAGATACTAGAGACCCACCTGGGCTACGTCGGCAAGCACCTTGGCGTGCGCTATGTGTGCCCGGCCTTCGAAGGAGCGACCGAGCACGAGATCCTTTCGGAAGTGGACCGGCTCGCGCAGAACCTCCGGGCACGGGCGCTCAGCGCCTACGCCAACAGCGAACTACAACTCAACACCCGGTTCGCCGCGGACATGCCGTTGGACGACATGTTCAAGGCTCTGGAGGCTAAGTTGAGGACATTGGACCAGGAGAATCTGGAGCGTGTCAGCCGCATCGTCGCCGCCCCTTCGACCAGGTCGATGGAGGAACTGATGAAGATCGACGCGGAGAATTTCGAGGCGGAAGACATCCGACCGACCGGCCCGGCGTTCAAGGCTCCTGACGAAGTCTATAAGGCGATCCTCGAGAAGGTCGAGCACAATGTCTTCCGACGCGCGGGACTAGACCCAAAGAGTTGTAAGAGCGTAGTGCGCGACGGGCTGACGGGCGACGAGCTGCCGAACCCGATCACGATCGGGACGATCTACATGCTGAAACTCGAGCACTTGGCGGACGAAAAGATCCACGCCCGCTCGATCGGCCCGTACTCG